>CAZYYE010000022.1:0-2501 GCA_964651535.1 uncultured Cryobacterium sp. | reverse complement strand
AAGACTGTCCAGGCCGCCCGACAGGAGGCTGACCTTTGTCAGTCCATCGATCGCCAAGCGTTTCGGAGCAACGGCTAGGGTCGTTGTCCTCTTCGTCCGTTCACGGAAGAAGATACGCCACCGATCGCCGGTCAGGAAGCGCAACATCGCCTCGACCGACCTTGCGCTCGCGGTCCACGCACCGGGGGCGGACACGGGCACGTAGAGATCGATCTCGCGGGTCCAGCCGTCCTGCGCGTTCATTTTTCGGGAGACCCTCGTGTCGCCCGCATTAACGAGCGCAGCGAGAACGACGAGGTCGATGCCCCGTTCTGAGGGTTTCAGACCGAGCGAAGCAAGCTGGTCCAGTGCGTGACCAATCCCGAAACCCATGCGTCGGTCACCGTCGAGAAAATCGATCTCGAACACGTCTGCGTCGGCCTGGACCGTTCTGATCTTGCTCCTGTCGTCGGGGCCTAGCCGTCCGATCAGACTGAATCTTCTCATCCGTCGTCTCCCATGGCCTCGACCAGATCGAGGGCGGCGCTGTAGAGATCGTCGACGAAAGTATCGAGAGTGCCAGCATCGAGGTCGCTCAGATCGGTTCCTCGTGCGTCGAACTCGTCGCGGACGCAGCCTTCGATGAAGTCGTGCAACATATTTTGGGCTCGTTCGACCCCGGCGATGTCCGAGGGCGCAGCGATGGCGTTAGTCCCTACCTCGTTAAGGATTTTGCCCTCGATCGACCGGCTCACCACCCCGATGAAGAACTCGAGCAGATCGTCCGAGGAGAGTTCATCGAAGTTCCCGACGCCGGAGGTCGCGAGGTCGGCAATTGTCTCCAACATCGCGTCCCTTGCAATGGCTTCGTCTATGGTGCCGCCAGCGGGACACAGCATGTCCGTCAACGCGACGAACACGTCCTCGGCGGGAGCACCTGCCATGCCCTCCAGATTGAATTGCCTGAGCGCTTCCGTTGGCCCTTGGTTGACGAAGTTCCTTGCGAGACCGGCCACACCTCCGGCCACGGCGCGGGAATTGGGCATGCGGCTGGCGGCCGCACGTCCCCCGCCACTCGCCCGCACATAGCCGCTTGCACCCCGCCGCAATGCGCTTCCATCGGACGTCCGTGCACCCCTCGTCATGTTCCCGCGCGCGCCGCCTAGACCCGAGTTCGTCGGAACGGCAGGTATAGGTGGATAGGCCTGTGCCGGACTTATTTCGGATGGCGCTGTCGACGCGTCCCCGCCCCCATCCGGCGTGTCGGTTCCGCCGCTATCCGCAGAATCCGGCTCACCGTTTGCAGGGGCGGCCGCGGGCGGCGACGCGGGTTCGCCGACCCAACTCGGGACCAACCCGTTCTTAGAGCCCCCGAACGTCCCCGAAGTTCCCATCAGGGACGTCTCCGCTTGCTGGCTAGTTTCATCGCCGCACTCGCCGCCGCCTTTAACTGTCTGTTGTCATCCTGTTCGGTCCAGCTCTTCAGCGTCGTCGCGAACGCCGACGCAACCTCAGCTTCGCTAAACGCTGACGCCCAGCCGCTGACGACCCACGGGCCGAGCTTGGAGACCGGCAGGTCCTGAATGAAGGAGAGTAACGGTCGCTGAAGGAAGGGATGCTGACGCGCCATCTCGGCCAAGCCCTTCACGCCGGCGGGCTCTTGGGCCAAATCCTCGGCGTCCCGCACCTTTGCACGTAGTGCGTCAAATACCTGCTCGGCCTCGAGCGACTGCAGGCGCGCGATCTCCGCGGCGGCCTGCTTAACCTGCAGGGGTGAGCCTTGGAGCTTCGCGATGAGCTCGTCCAGTTCACCCAGAGAGGTCACCGCGCCGAACACGCTCCGCCGGTCCCGGGTGACGAATACATAAGGTCTAAGGTCGTTCTCTGCGAGCGGCGGATCGATGGCTGCCCATTGTTTTGCCCACTCGAGGTTAGGCCAATCTGGCAGCGAGAATTGCGCTAGTGGGGTCTCATCCTTCCCGTCCGCGGATTTCGTTTCAAGGCCGGCGGGTGGGGCCGCGACTGCGGCCTCGAGCGCTGCGAGATCCTCCGATGCGCCGGTGTTGGCGGAACCGCGCGCGATTGCGTCGTAGAGTTCCGGGGCGAAACGTTCCGCAAGCATGATCTTGGCGAGTACCGAGATGTTGAGCTCGTCGCGGAAGCCGCGCTCCTCTGCGATAGCCAGTCGCAGCATCATCGTGTTGATGAAGCGCTTTATCTGCCTTGGATTGCCCCGCGCGCCGTCCGCAAGAACCGGCGCGATGCGCCCGGCCAGTTCCATCGCCCGCTCGACCTCGGCTGGGACACCGCCGAGAGTCTCCACGACCGCCTTTCGATCGAGGCCAGGACCCTTCCACGGACGACGTAACACCTCGCGCGCCAGCCCGGTCAGTTTCTGGAAATCGTCCGACTCCTCGCCACAAGCGTTCAGTACTAGGAGCAGCGTCACGTAGATACGCGTCTCGGCGTATCCGAGCGAGGGCAGACGGAAAGGGACCTGAATCAGTTTCTCGAGATAGTTG
>CAZYYE010000021.1:0-2509 GCA_964651535.1 uncultured Cryobacterium sp. | reverse complement strand
ACTTGCCCGCGCCCGAGCGCCCGACGAGGCCGACCTTCTCGCCACGGAGCAACGCGGCGGAGGCCTCGATGAAGAGGATCTGGTGGCCGTTGTGCTTGGAGATGTTGTCGAGATGAATCATGGGGCGCATTTACGTGGGCGCGAGGTGCCACGGCAAGGGGCCAAGGGGCGCACCCGGCCCGTACGCCCTCACCGCTCGGCGATATGCGCGAAAAAGGCCACGAGCGCGTCGAGCTCCGGATCGGGGATCTGGTCGGCACCGAAGCCCGGCATGTGCTGCCCCGGCCATGTGCGGACGGATTTTGGATCGCGGATCAGGGCTCTCAGGCCGATGGGCGTCAGATACTCCGTCACGTTCATCGGCCGGCCGAGATCGGGGCCCACCTCGCCCTCGCCCGCCCCGTTTAGCCGATGGCAGGGCAGGCAATTGCGGATGAAGCTCGTCTGCCCCCGGCGCTCCGGCGCGTCCTCGGGCAGGGCGGAACCGACCGCAAGCTGTGGCCAGCGCGTGACGGGATCGGCCACCGCGGTCAGCGCAACGAGCGCATAGGGCCATTGCTCGTTGGCGATGCTCGAGCGTTCCGGGTTTTCCCACACGAGATAGAATGGCCCTGCGCCGACGGCCTTGTTCGGAAGGGCCGGCCAAGGCGCAGCCGGGTCCTCGACGGCGAGCCACGCGACGGAGCCGCCTTCTCTCGCACGCATGACATCGTCGGCCGGGATCTGCGCCACGAACCCGTCGCTCGCGCGGGCTTCGATCGTGTCGATGCCGTCGAGCGCCTCGGCGCCGATCAGTTCGAGCAACGGTACGACCCGATAAGTCATCTCCCGGCGATAGGAGAGATCATTCGGCACGGTCAGCGAAACCGCGTCCGGCCGCGCAAGCAGGTCTTCGGCGCTGAAACGACGGACATCGTCGCCGAACGTGAGCGTGAGGGTGCGTTCGGCGGCCGTGCCCGGCAGCGAAAACGATGCCGCGAGGGCGAGCACCGCGATGATCAATCGTCCGATGGGCACGGTCGGTCGGCTCCCGTATCTCGAAGACCGTGCGTGAGCAGCAAGGATACAGCAATTCGGCCCATGATGCCGCCGGGTGTCGCCCATCAAAAAAAGGGCGGTGGCCATCGATGATCGACGGCCACCGCGTTGCTTGCTCGGGGTGCTCCCGGCTTCTTACTTGCTTTCCGGGGCTTCGGGCGTCTGTCCGCCCTCGCTTTCGCCCGGCTTGCTCGCATGCTGCTGGACGACGCCCTTCTTGCAGCCTTCGTCGAACTCCTCTTTCGTGACACTGCCGTCGCTGTTCGCATCGACCATCTCGAAGTTCGCGACGACAGGCGCGGCCTGCTCGGCAGTCAGATGATCGGCGCCTTCGGCCGCGTTCGACCACGCTTCGTCGCACTGGGCGGCATCGAGGATCGCACCCGGACGGCCCGACGGATCACCGCCCTCAAGCTTTTCGGGAACCGGCGCGCCGGCGCCTGCAAGCGCTTGAGAGCAGGTCAGAGCGGCGATGGCGATCGAAGCGAGCAGCGGTCTCATTGCAGTGTTCCTTTTTCTTGTTCTTCTCCCGCTGCAAGAAGTTCCCGGATGCGCGGTTCGTTCCGCACAAACACGGGCGTCGCCGAGATCGGGAATTATTCGCGCGGAGCTCGGGAAAATCGCATCAGTGGGAGTGTGGACCCCTTCGTCGCTCTCGGCGGGCCGTCCACGATACGCTTAAACGCTGGTACGGTTGGGACCAGTCTCCGCCACGGCAGTCCGCAATGTTGGTCGAGCGCTCTTTGCACCGTTATGGCCTCGCTCGGCGAGGCATCCACGACATGTATCAGTGTGGATACGTTACCGGCGCGCAATCGCGGAAGCTTGCTTGGATGGCCACCTTCGCGGTCATAATAATGGTGACAGCCCGGTTAGTTGCCGATAGCGCACACCCTTGATAGCCTTACGCCTTAGATCAGATAATAGAATATTAAGCACATGATCCCTGACTATCAGACTTTAATGCTTCCAGTCTTACATGCGGCCGCTGCTGGGGAAGTTCGTATTTCAGACGTTATTCCGCGGCTCGCGGATGAGTTCAATCTCACAGATACGGAACGCGCAGAAATGCTGCCTAGCGGCAGAATCACACTCTTCGCAAATAGGGTTCACTGGGCAAAGACGTATCTTAAACAGGCCGGACTAATCAGCCAGCCCAAAAGAGCGCATTACACGCTTACTGACCGCGGAGAGCGGGCCTTACGATCAGGTCTTGAACGCATCGACAATCGATATCTGTCACAGTTCCCAGAGTTTCTGGAATTTAAAACGCGCAGCCGGAGCGATGATGCGGACCCACAGGGCAACGAAGTACTTCCGCTTACCGACAGCATCGAAACTCCGGACGAATTAATGCGCAAGGCATATGCGCACGTAATGAGAGAGCTTCGAGAGGAGCTATTGGAGAGATTAATAGCTAGCTCCCCGTCATTCTTTGAGCGGAGGATTTTACAGTTGTTAGTTGCGATGG
>CAZYYE010000020.1:0-2877 GCA_964651535.1 uncultured Cryobacterium sp. | reverse complement strand
GCGAGGTCGCGGGACCGGAGGGTCGCGGCCGAGGATGATCGACCGGAGGCATTCGTCGCGGAATGCCAGCACGACTGACGCTTCGACCGGTTTCCAGAGAAATCCGGTGCGATGCGACGCCAGCGGCGCTTGGCAGGGCGCGCACATCATGGTGCAGCACGCCAGCGGAGACGAGCAGTCGTTGGCGGGTGACAACTCAGTCGATACTGCGCCCGCGACGGTCTCGGATTCAGGAATCGATTGAAGCAGGACGAGCCTGTTCTCGTGCGCGGTGGCCGGCTCCCCTTGCATGAGAAAGGAAACCGTGCAGATGATCAGCAATGCCAATAGTCTGAGCATGTGCTTGAACGGATCCCTTGCCACCCGTGCACTTCTCGACGCGCCAAGGCGAAGGCAGAGTCTACTCCCTCGCACTTCTCACGCAAGATCACACCCCTGCACTACGCGGCAATGCCGCTCGTCGCGCATTGATCGAGATCAAGATGGCTGCCCGCAATGCGTGTCGGCCGTTCTGCATCGGCGGATATCCCCTAATCAGCACTCCAGCGTCACTATCGCAGATGGCCACCGATCCGGGCCGCCTCACCTTGGTCTGCTGGTGAGCGGGTGATCGTGGTCGACCAGCACCTCGGGCCAGGCCGAAGGCCGCTCGCACGGTCCGCGCAGCGATGGGGAGCACATTTCATGGGGGCCTTTGGGCACACACTTGATCGAGATTAAAGTGCGTCGCTACCGGAGTGGTGATAGTGACAGTCGAGTGACAAATCTGACTGGTGTTTCAAGGCCCGGGAATGGCATCGACAGCCTCGACCACGCCTGATCGCACGAACTGCATCGCGGTGCTCGTCGCCCGCCACCGGCGAAGGTTCGTGCTGAGTCCGTTTTTCGCCAAGAGCGACGGGCTTCTCGTCATCGACCCGGTGGCGCGGCGGCGGCGGTATAGCGCCAACGCGTCCAGAACGAACGAGGCCATCTGCGAGCTGATCCTGGCCAGCGGCGCCACACGCCTGATCTGCGGATTCGTCGGCGCGCCCGAGCGCGACGGGCTTCGTGCTGCCGGGACCGACATCCGCCTCGCCTCCTGCGCGCGTTCGGTTGCCGATCTCGTGTCCGCGTTCGAGACGCTGCCCTCCGCCTGACGCCCTTCCGAGTATGGCGAAACCGACAAGGGGGGCTCCCCGCCGGGCGCCTCCCCTTCATCGGTGCAGCGGGGCGCCTATTCGCGCGCGTTCACGCGGAGCCATTCTTCCAGCTGGGCGATCTCCGCCTCCTGCGCCGAGATGACGTCTTCGGCCAGTTTGCGGATCTCCGGATCGGACCCGTGTTCAAGGACGACGCGGGCCATATCGATCGCGGCCTGATGATGCGGGATCATGCCCCGCGCGAAATCCACATCCGGGTTGCCGCTATAGTCCATGGTCGACATGGCTGCGTGCATCCGCTCCATCGCATCGACATAGTTGCGAACCGCGGGATCATCCTCGGGCGAGACCGAGGTCTGGCCGGCGGCCGGTCCGCCGTGCATCGCGCCGTGATCCGCCTGCGACCACGCCGGAACCGCATTGGCAAGGCCGAGGCCGGTCACCACGAGCGAGGCGAGCAGGAGTTTTTGCGTAGTCATAGGGCATTCCTTTCAGTCTGTGGTTTTTCCACTCTACGGAACTCGCTCAGGATCGCCTGCGGCGAGCTGTCGAGCTTGTTACTCAACGGGATGTCTAGATGGGTGCCGACGCCAGGAAGACCGACGGCATCGCCACCGATTTTGCCAGGAGCTGCATCTTGGAGTGGCGGTCAGCGGCCCCCACCACCATGCTCCTCGTCGTCATACGATCGCGCGACACCCGCCTTCCTGCAACTCGACCGACCGAAGGCGACCACCCGGCTGCGGGATCATTTTCCACGTCGACCCGATCGACTCTTTAACCAAGATCAAGAACCGCCCCATCGGTCGGATTTTCTTCCGATTACACTTCCATTGCTGCGCGGAAATCCTGCCTGGGGAACTACCATGGCTAAAAGGAGGATCAAGATATTCGGACGCCGACGTGATCATCGGGGTCCGACGTCCGATGAAAGCCCGCGCCATAAATCTGGGCAAATATCTGCTCCACCAGTTTGTCACGCCGCTTGCGGCCCTGTTCGATAGATTTGAAAATCCGTTCGTTGAGGTCTCCCTCGTATGGGGCAAACGGATTATCCTCCGGCAATGGTGCTCGACGGTGCTCGACGATCCGCGCGAGATCGGCGATGCCGCGCATCCACGGATTGAATTGCGCCGAGAAGAAATGACGACTTGTCCGCATCGGATGCAGCCATTCGAGAAGCGCGGCGGTTGACGGGGTGCTGAAAAGACGTACCCAAGGGCTGACGAATGCCCTGTAAATCTGCTCGTTCGCCTCTGAAGCGTCCCGCACCCTCTCGAACGCCCGGATCGGTGCTTCGAATTCGATGTCCGAGACATCGCGCTCCTCGAAGCGCACCGAATATTCCGACCGAGGGGATGCCCGGTCGTCTGAGGACTTGTCGATGATCATCTCGTAAAGTCCTGGAAGCAGAGCCGAAATGCTCTCCACACTTTCAAGGATCGCCCGATGCTCAAGACGCACCACCTTGGCGGAGACGAAGATGCCCAGATGGCCGACATGGTCGTTGGTCAGGTAGACGATGCGCTGGCCCGCGGCCTTCAAATCCCCGGTGGTCCGGTAGACGACGGGTATCCAGCCAAGCGCCTGATGCGGCGGCGTGATATTGTCGCCATAGGAGGCGAAAATGACGAGCGGATTCTGGATACGCCGCAGATCGACGGTGCAGCCGTCGCAGATCCGCACCTCGCCCTGCTCAAGCTTGTTGCCGATGAAGAGATTCTCGACGATCGCG
>CAZYYE010000019.1:0-2937 GCA_964651535.1 uncultured Cryobacterium sp. | reverse complement strand
CGGCAACCCGATCTCCCGCACCGCCCGCAGCACATCGCCCTCGGAAACGCCGAATACGCGTAACGCTCCGGCCTCGCGGGCCAACTGAAGTGCATCGAGTTCAACGGTCCCGTTGTCGTGGAAGTTGCCGTATCGACCGATGTGCACGTTCGGCAGATCGGGAACCGCAACCTCACCCGAGGTGAGCACATGGAGCCGCTCGAACGCACGGCTCATGCATTCGATGACGGACGGGTCGACAGGCTTTCCAAGGAAAAGCAGGGCGTTCATGCGCAGGCGACCGCTTCGGCGCCACGCACGAGGCTGGCAATCGGGGATGCTGGCGAGAACATCTGCTCGACCTCCACGAAGGACGCGATCTCGGCGGAACCCATCGGGATGCCTTCACGCTCGAGAAGGACTGCGCTTTGCTGCTCCTTGTCTCCAGCCACGATGACCGGGTCCTTGCCCGCCGGGGCACAGCGACGGATCGTGTCGATATAGGCATGGAGACCCGCCTTGAACGGCGCCAGGCCGGCGAAACGCACCGGATCGATGGCGATGACGAGATGGCTGACATCGCGCCCGGTGTCGTAGGGGGGGCGGTCGAGATGGCTCATCTCCAAGCCGGACGTGCGCCCGGCGAGCAGCGAGCACAGGATCTCGACCATCATCGCCAACCCCTGTCCCTTGTATCCGCCAAGCGGAAGCAGGCCTCCGAAATCGGCCACGTCGGTGCACGGCTGTCCCCTACGATCGATCGCACAGCCGTCGGGCAGTTTCTCGCCACGCGCCATGAGCGCCTTCACCCGGGAATAGGATACCTGGCTGGTCGCCATGTCCAGACAGAACACGTCGTTTTCGCTCGGGGCGGCGAAGCAGATCGGATTCGTCCCGAACATCTGCTCGATTCCGCCGGCTGGGACGACACGGGGCGCGGCGTTGGTCATCACGATGGCAAGCAGGTCCTGCTCGGCAAGCGCCCGGGCGTAGAGTTGTGCTGCGCCGAAGTGGTTGGAGTTGTGGACCGAGACGACCGCGGAACCGGATTCATGCGCGATCTCGCGAGCCAGGTCGGCGGCGCGGTACCCCGCAAGGATTCCGAGCTGGCCTTGGGCATCGATCTGCGCGCAGGCAGGACCTGTTCGTTGCTGCTGCATCGTGGCCCGGCAGTTCGCGCGCCCGCCAAGCACTTCCTTCACGTATGTCGGGAACAGACGGATGCCGTGACTGTCGATTCCCCACAGCGAGGTGGAAACGAGCGCGGCGGCGGCAACACCGGCGTCGTCTCCGCTCAATCCGATTTCGAGAAAGGCATGCCTGATATAGGAACGGGCATCGGTGGCGGAAATCCTCATTGCGTTTGCCCCATCCAGTAGCGGACGATATGACGTCCCGGGTCCGTGTAACGGTCCCGGGAATGCAACATGCGGTAGTTGTCCCAGACAAGAGTGACGTTCTCGGGAATCAGGATCTTGATCTCGGCGCGGTCGCATGCGGACAGGAACGTCTTCACCACCCTCGCCTCGGGCCGGTCGCTGCCTTGGTCCGGCCCGGCCGCCAGGTCGGTGGGGTTGAGGTCGCCCCAGCGAAAGAAGTTGTCGCTGAAGCTGATCTGCAGCTCACCCTCTGACGAGAACTGGACGATCGGCTTGCGTGAGCAGTTCAGTTTCTCCGTGCCGAAGCTTCCACTGGTCAGGAATTCGAACAACTCGGTCTTGCAGAATTCCAGTTCGGACGGGGCCAGCTCACCGAGCACACGGTGCCCGTCATAGAGATTGGTGTGCCCACCCCCGCACGTGGCTTGATGCAGGCAGTGCAGTGCGAGGTATCGCGGCGGCGTCTCGTAGGCGATGCCTTCGGTATGCGGACCTATCGCGAGGCGCCCTTGCGACAGCGGGAGATTGTCGTACTCCGGGCGGGCGCGCACGTGATAGACATACTCCCCGTCATACTGGGGAAGCAGCGGCCAGGCACCTTCGATGAATGCCCTGCTTGTGTGCGCGTCTTCGAACGGCCCCAGCAGCGCGTAGCCCTGGATCCGCAGCTGACGCCTGGCGGTCTCGTAGTCGGGTGCCAGAGTGTTCATGCGACGGCCTGCTCCTTGCCCTGGTGTCCGTAGCACAGGGCGTGGAACGCGGGCTTGAGCGACGTGATCGCTTCACGGGACGCGAACACAGCGTCGTCGATCCCGCATACGGCCATCAGCTCGCAAGCCGTCCCGGTAATGAAGGCCTCCTCGAAGTCTCCCAGCTCGTCTGGCGTGATGTCCCGTTCGCGCACCTCCATGCCCTGCGCCCGCGCAAGGCCGATCACCGTCTGCCGGGTGATCCCGTTGAGGATATTGCCGGTCCGGGGGGTGTGCAGCTGCGCGCCCCTGCGGAAAAAAATGTTGGCGCTGCTGGCTTCTGCGATCGAACCGCTGAGATCCAGCAGCAACGCATCGTCGAAGCCGGCACGCATCGCCTCGTGCTTGCTGAGCGTCAGGATCATGTAGTGCCCCGAGGCCTTGGCTTCGATCGGCGCACTCCGGGGGTCCGGCCGGCGCCAGCGCGAAACCGTCAGCCGCACACCACGGTCGATGGCGTCCTTGTCATAGTACGCGGGCCACTCCCAGGCACAGATCGCCAGGTGCACGCTGTTGTTCGGGGCCGCCGTGGATATCGTCTCACTGCCTCGCCAGGCCACTGGCCGGACATACCCGTCCCCGATGCCGTTGACCTGAATCACCTCGCGCGTGGCCGCTTCGATTTCCCCGATGCTGAAGGGGATGCGCATGTCCATCAGCTCGGCAGAGCGCAGTAGCCGCTGCGTGTGCTCCCGGAGCTTGAAGACTTCGCCTGCGTATGCCCGCTCCCCCTCATAGACACAGCTTGCGTAGTGCAAACCATGTGTCATGACCGGAAGATCGGAAGAGCACACGTCTGACTGGAGTTCAGACGTGTGCTCTTCCGATCT
>CAZYYE010000018.1:2260-2979 GCA_964651535.1 uncultured Cryobacterium sp. | reverse complement strand
AAACGACAACCGAAAGGCTCTGACCCATGAAACGCATGACCCAAGCTCTTGCCATCACGCTCGCCCTGTTCCCGGCGGCACAGGCCCTCGCAGAGGCAACGGCGATCGACGTCCGCAAGACCAACGGATGCGGCTGCTGCCTCTCGTGGATGAAACATCTCGAAGAGAACGGGTTTGTGCCGACCGGCCAGGACATGTTCGGCGGGCTTCTCGTGCGCTTCAAGCTAGACAACGGCGTGCCGCAGCGCATGGTCTCCTGCCACACCGCGCTCATTGACGGCTACGTGATCGAGGGCCATGTACCGGCCGCTGACATCCGCCGCCTTCTCGAGGAGCGCCCGGACGCCGTCGGCCTCGCTGTTCCGGGGATGCCCTATGGCTCGCCCGGCATGGGGCCAGAAGACGACCGCGAGGCCTATGATGTCTTCCTCATCCGCAAGGACGGGTCGACGGAAGTCTTTTCGAGCTACGCCGAAGGATAATCTGGCCCGCCCATGGAAAATCTGTCTCCGATAATGCTCGGCTTTCTCGGAAGTCTTGCCGCCGGATCGCTCACAGCAGTCGGAGCAGTTCCCGTGCTGTTCGGGCGCATCCCGTCTCGGGCCACACGCGATCTGTCGCTCGGCTTCGCTGCCGGTGTGATGCTCGCCGCTTCTTTCTTTTCGCTGATCATCCCGGCATTGGATGCGGCGGAGCCGATGTTCGAAAACGGCGCGATG
>CAZYYE010000018.1:0-2124 GCA_964651535.1 uncultured Cryobacterium sp. | reverse complement strand
ACGCGAAGGGCCCGAAGCGGCGTCCTTACGGCGGGTCTGGCTGTTCATCATCGCAATCACGATCCACAACTTCCCCGAAGGCCTTGCGGTTGGGGTCGGCTTCGGATCCGGAGGTATGGAGGGCGGTCTGCCGCTCGCCATCGGCATCGGGCTTCAGAATGCGCCCGAAGGATTGGCCGTCGCTGTATCTCTGCTGGGCGAGGGATATCCGAAGCTGCGCGCCTGGGGCATCGCGGCGCTGACGGGCATGATCGAGCCGATTGGCGGTTTGCTCGGGGCCGGCATCATCACACTGTCGGAACCGCTGCTTCCATGGGGTCTGGCCTTTGCCGCGGGCGCAATGCTCTACGTCATTAGCCACGAAATCATCCCCGAAACCCATCGCAGCGGCCATCAGAACAGGGCGACGCTCGGTCTCGCAGTCGGGCTCGTTCTGATGCTGTTCCTTGATGTCTGGTTGGGATGAGGCAATGTCACTAAACAAGGTATCTCCGATGATCGGCGTCTTCGCAGCACTTGCTGCGTTCGCGATCGATCAGATCACCAAAGCCATTGTCGTTGCGAATGCCGTCACTTTAAGCGCCGGAATTCCCGTGTTTCCGGGATTCAACCTCGTCTTTTATCGTAATGACGGCGTGACTTTCGGGATGTTGGGCGGCGCGCCGTGGTGGAGCCTCATCGCTTTCGCTCTTGCCATCTGTGTTTGGCTGGGGGTTATGCTGTTTCGCGCCGACAATGCGGTGGAAACGCTTGCCTACGGTGCGATCATTGGCGGAGCCCTGGGCAATGTCATCGATCGTGTGCGGTATCGGGCTGTAACAGACTTTCTCGATTTCTACATTGGCACAACACATTGGCCTGCCTTCAACTTGGCCGATGTATTTGTCGTCAGTGGCGTGGGGCTCTTGCTCGCCGCGCCATGGATCAGCGCGCGGCGTTCGATCAAGTCGTGAAGCCGGAAATTCTGAACCGCATCGCTCTGCGCCACCGTTTGCTTTCGCGGATGACGCTTGGTTTCGCCGCCGGGGCGATGACCGTTCTGACTTTCCCGCCTCTTTCGATTCTCCTGCTCGTTCCCGTTGCCTATTCCGCGTTGTTTGTCGGTCTTCGCGATCTCTCCTTCGGGCGCGCTTTCCTCGTCGGCTGGGCGTTTGGTCTCGGCCAGTTCGGTTTCGGGATTTCGTGGATCGCGGAAAGTTTCTACGTCGAGGCCGAGCGGTTTGGGACGATGGCGATTCCGGCGGTCGCGGGATTGTCCGCAGGTCTCGCGATTTTCCCAGCCATTGCCGCTGCGCTTTTTGCCGAAATCGCGCGGCGCGGAGCCATGGGCAGTCTCTTGGCCTGCCTCCTGTTCGCGACCTCCTGGACCGTGGCCGAGTGGTTGCGTGGTCACGTTCTGACAGGGTTTCCCTGGAACCTGGCCGGTTACGCACTTGTAGACTACGCCGCCCTTCGCCAGACCGCCGCCTGGGTCGGAAGCTATGGGCTAAGCTTTCTCACCGTGTTCGTCGCGGTACTCCCTGGCGCGGCTGCTATGGCGTCCGGGCGGCAACGATTGACCATCTCGCTCATGGCGCTGGCCGGAATCGCGACGATGTGGGCTGTCGGCACGCTGCGCCTCCAGTCGGATGCACAACAGCCACCCGGTGTCGACCTGCGCATCGTCCAGGGCAACATTCCACAAGAGGAGAAATGGGCTCCCGAGAACCGCGAGGCGACCTTCGCGCGCTATCTTGAGCTTTCAACCCGGCCCGGCGATTTCGACGTGCTTCTCTGGCCGGAAACCGCCTTTCCGGGTTTCCTCGATGAGGATACGGAGGCACGGGCCCGCATTGCCGCAGCGCTACCAGACGGCAGAGTGCTGCTTACCGGTGTGCCGGACCGTGTACCGAGCGAGGATGGCACCCGATATTTCAACACGGTCCAGGCATTTGACGAGACCGGCGAGATCCTGACCGGATACGCGAAACACCATCTCGTGCCCTTCGGCGAATATGTGCCATTCCGCGGCTGGTTGCCCATCGAGCGGCTCACGGCGGGTCTGGGCGATTTTACGCCCGGACCGGGCCCGCGAACGCTTGCGCTTCCGGGTGTGCCGCTGGTCGCCGTGGCGATCTGCTATGA
>CAZYYE010000017.1:0-3092 GCA_964651535.1 uncultured Cryobacterium sp. | reverse complement strand
TCCACCGACATGTCCGTCATGATCGTTTCTAGATGCACCATCATTAACGCGCGCGCCGCCACCGGCTCACGGCTTTCGATTGCGTCGACGATCCGCGCGTGCTGATCGCTGTGCAAGGTCTGAAACGCCTGTGTTCCGATGCGCCGGTAAGTCCGTTCCCATTCCTGCTGCCAAGCGACCCGGCGGCGGACCCCGGAGAGGTAGTTCAGAAGGCCGGACAGGATTGGATTGCCGGAAATCTGTGCGAGCGCCCGGTGAAACGCGTCATCCGCCTGTTCGCAGGCGGCGCGGTCGCGCGCCATGCGTCCGGCGCGGACCTTTTCGCGCAGGAACGCCACGTCGCGTGCTTCGGCGAGACGCGCCGCCTCGGCCGCGACCATCGGCTCGAGCAGCATGCGCGCCTGCATGACATCGGGCGGTGTGGCCCCCTCGATCAGGAGCGTTTCGCGCACTGGCATATGGCGCGGCCGCGAACCTCGAAACGTGCCCTGACCGACATGTCGCCAAACCTCACCGTCCTTTTCCAGCCCGGCGAGACACGCCCTTAGCGTTTGCCGGGAACAGTCGAACTGTGTGGCCAACTTTCGTTCGGACGGAAGCCGCTCGCCGGGTGTCAGGTCCATCAGGATGGTCAGGAGCTCTGGGCGGATATCCGTCGCAGATCGTCGTGCCATGAGTGTCTCCTTTGCGAACCAATTTGCAGACCAATTCAATTCGGCGCAAGGGCTTGCGCAGACCAGAAACAGGATGCGCGCCATGATGTCCGAATTGCTTTTGCTCTGCCTTGCCGGAACCGCGGCGGGGCTGCTCAACGCCGTCGCGGGCGGCGGAACCTTTTTGAGTCTACCCGCGCTGATCTATGTGGGCGTGCCGCCCGTCGCCGCGAATGCGACCGCGACATTGAGCGCACTGCCCGGATATCTGAGCAGCGCATGGGGCTTCCGTGGCGACATGCGCGCCGAAGGCGCGCTGGGGTTTGGGGCAATCTTCGGCCTCACAGCCTTCGGCAGCATCCTCGGCGCGCTCCTGCTTATCGTGACCCCCGGCGAAACGTTCCTCTGGATTGTGCCGTGGCTCCTAATGCTGGCGACCGCGCTCTTCGCCGGCGGCCCGGTGCTACTGAAGACATTGCAACGCCGCGGAGGCGGAGTAGCCGGTCCCGTGCTGTCCGGCACCGCGATCCTCGGCGTGTCGGTCTATGGCGGGTACTTCAACGGCGGCCTCGGGATCATGCTGTTGGCCACATTCGGGCTGTTGGGGTTCGTGGACCTGCACGGCATGAACGGGTTGAAGAACGTTCTGTCTGCCTTGCTGTCGCTGGTCTCGGCCGGCGCGTTCGTCTGGGCCGGATTAATCGTCTGGGAGCAGGCCGCCGTCATGTCACTAAGCGCGATGGCGGGGGGCTATGCCGGCGCCCGGCTTAGCCGCCGGATCGTGCGCACCGATCTCCTGCGTGGGTTCATCACGTTGGTTGGAGCGTCTATGACGGTGGCGTTTTTCGTTCTGTAGCGGCGCGGACGGCGGTCAGCCGCCCGGTCACAGGTTCAGCGCCCGCCACGCCGCCGGCGCGGGACACCGGCATCTCTCTGCCGTTCTCGGTGTACGATGTAGGCGCCCGACCCGAGAATAATAGCCACGCCAAGCCAGGTGAGCCCATCCGGGAATTCCGAGAACACCAACAAGCCGGCGGCTGTCGCACCGACAATTTCCAGATACTGGAATGGCGCCCGCGTCGTCGCGTTTGCATGGCGGAACGCCTCGGCGATCATCACAAAGCTCGCCGCAGCAAAGGCTCCGCACCCAAAGATCGCGCCCCAAGCCCATGCGGGCCGCGTCTGGGGCGCCAGTTCGACGACACCGACAGCGCCGAGGGCACCCACGACAACTACCATGCCGCATGCGGCATAGACGGTCGCCCCGCATTGCACCGTAAGACCCGAGCGTGTCGCGCAAGCACGGCGCAACACGATCATGTTCAACGCATAGGCCGTGGCAGCGACGAGCGGCAACAGGGATGCCAGACCGAACTCGGAGAAGCCCGGCCGGATCACGATCAGCGCGCCCATCAGCCCGACGCCAACGGCGGCGTAGCGGCGCGGCCCCGCGACCTCGCCCAGCAGCGGGCCGGCCAGCAGCGTCAGAATCAACGGCTCGGCGAAGAATATCGCGATGGCCGTTGCGATCGGCATGACCGAGAACGCCATCACGAGGCTCGTCAGCGTGATCATCACCAGCAGCCCGGAGAGCGCCACGACAGGCGAAAACATCGCGCCGTGCAGCCTGTGCCGCAGCAGGACCACGAACGGCAGCAGGCAGAGCCCTTGTGAAAGCAGGCGCCACATCGTCACTTCGACGGGCCCCATGACGCCAGTCAGAACCTTGGCAAAGGTGTCGCCGACCGGAAGCAGCAGCATGGCAAGGGTCATGAAGACCATGCCAGTGTTCGTGGCCGACCAGTCGGGCGCGGCGGCGCGTTTCAGCATCAGAGCGTGGCTCATGACATAACCTCGCAACAATGGCTCCGGCAGCGAACTGCAGAAGACACGTCCGGGCGTTCAGGACGGAATTGGAAAAGTGGATAGGGTGAAACCGCCGTGACGCCATCACGTCGGCAACAGGGCCCGGCTAGTAAATCAGAGGGCGTCTGTCAACGCCTCGGTAGCGGACACGCATGTATTGCCTCTCGTCAGGACCGGTATCCGGCCAGTTTGAAACGAGGGCCGTCGAGCACCCGTTCAGCGTGTCGAACGAATTGGACCGGACATTTGAAGCAGAAAGAATCCCCCATTCAGCGGCGTCCGTCCCGGGTTCGGACATAGGGCGCGGTGTGGCTACTTGCCTGCTGCGCGGCTATTGTGCTGGTGGGTGTTTGCAAAACGAGCGCTCTACTCCGAACTCAGTGCGTAAAGCGAGCGGCTCATCGCCGTAGCCTATGATTGAAGGGAGGTGGTCAGGTAGCGCATGCGAGCCTCGCGGGTTTCATCCAACAACGACCGATAATAAACCGTTTTTCGCATTCTAACAGTCGATCGCGAAAGGTGAAAAGCGAAACGGGAGCGCTTTCGCGCTCCCGCTTCCGTCCCACCACGGAC
>CAZYYE010000016.1:0-3396 GCA_964651535.1 uncultured Cryobacterium sp. | reverse complement strand
CACGAAACGCCAGCCACGCGCGCCAGTGCCGCGGAGCGGCTTCGTCCACCCGCCCTTCAGGCCGGTGTCGCTGCGCTGGCAAACCAACACAATGCGCTTGCGGCGGGAGGTCGAGCAGGCGGCAGCGCACTACCTCGGCGGGCTCGTCTGACGCTCGCCCGCAAACCATGACGACGCTCGCCGGAGACATCCGGCGGGCGTTTTTTTCTTGTCGCTCGGGTGCTGGTTTCAGGTGACGCGCTCGAGCTGAGCCAGGTCCGCGCGCGGAATGTGATCGGCTACAGGCGCGCGGCGGTCCTGTCGGTGGATATTGCACCAGCTGCGGAGCAGGTGCAGTATTGGTAATGTTCTTCGCCTGCACGAGGGGGCGAGATGCGCATACTGTCAATTGACGGCGGGGGAATTCGCGGGATTATCCCGGCAACGCTGCTTGCCGCGCTCGAAGAAATGGCCGGGCGCCCGATTCACGCCCTCTTCGATGGACTTGCGGGCACGTCCACCGGCGGGATCATGGCCATGGGTCTGGTTTGTCCGCAGCAGGGCGGCGCGCCACGCAGCGCGGCCGAGATACGGTCGCTCTACCTCGACCGAGGACCTCTGGTCTTTCCGCTCGGCGGTGTCGGTTCCATCCACCGGCCGAAGAGCGGGCAAGAGGCGCCAAGCGGCGTGCGGACGCAACAGCCGGACGACGCGGATTTGCGCACGAGGTCCCAACACGCGCTCGGCTTCCAGAATGTGAGCAATATTTTTGCGCCCTTCGGCGAGCATGGGGAGCAGGGCAACGCGCGCTATTCGGCGGCGCCGCTCGAGCAGGAGCTCCGGCGCGAGTTCGGCACGACCCGAATGTCCCAGGCCATCAAGCCCGTGGCGGTGGTGAGTTATGACTTCGAGTGACGCGACTTGACGAAACGCATTTGTCTGAAAGATCCGTTTCGTGGGGGCGCGTATTGGCCAATATTCTCCCTGAACCAAAAGGGTAATCTCACATGACTCATATTGCGGCCGCCCGAGATCCCGCATTGAGGGGCTCATACCATGGCGCTTCGCGCTGCCGTCAAGCCTCGCCGCATAACCAGCCCAGCCGCGCTTACGATGTGGCTGTCTTCTGCTAAGGATCATGTTAACGTAGTTCCATCAGAAGTGCTCTCCGAAATGCGTGGGTGAGCAAACCCGAGGCGGACCAATACCGGGGACCGTTTTTCCTTCTTATAGCTTGCCTCGACCTGATCTCCGATAGCCGGATAGACCGAACTTTTCTTGTGCCTCATGATCCTACTGCCGATCTCCAATCCGCCACCCGCTCCGAGAGAGACGGTGTACTCGTATTTGTCGCGCCTCGCCGCGACGTGGCGGACTGACGTCGCCGAACTCGCCCAGGATATGGGAGCCCCATTCAAGCGACTGCTTGAGCAAGATGCCGAGGCCTTCGACGCCCTCGCGAGATGGGCGGCGCTTGACCCGCAACAGATTGAGGAGATGCTATCCTGGACCGGCATGCGTGCGGGAAATGTCCGGATGAGATTCCGTGGAGAGGTGTTCGGGTCTCGGGCGCTGCGCAACCCGGTAATGCGGGGATGTCCGGTTTGCCTTCGCGAGGACGCCACGAAGAACAATTGCCCAATCACCGCGGCAATGGTGATGCGTGGGGAATGGCAGATGCGAGAGGCCAATGTCTGTGTTCGGCACAGTCATCCGCTCGTACCTTTGTGGAAATCTGCGAACCCCCGGGATCGATATGACATCGGGGCACGTCTTAGAGAAATTGCAGGCGACATCCTGTCTGGAGCCCTTGATCAGCTGCAAACGCCGCCCTCTGCTTACGATCTATGGCTCGATCGTCGGCTCCACGACGGTCAGGACGAGACATGGTTGAAGCAAAAATGTCTGTTCGCTGCGACAACCTTCTGTCGGCTGCTGGGGCAAGCCCTCCTTAGGGAGGATCAATCCGAGGCCACATGCAATGTCGGTGCGTTTCACGCCGCAGGATTCGATGTTGCGCGGCACGGCTTGAAGGCCATCCGGGAAGCCCTGGACCGGATTGCCTCCGGAGCAACCGGCCATCTTGACGAACCAAACAAGGCATTCGGCGCATTGTACCCGGCACTCAACACGGAGGAAGACGGCTTCGCCCCGTTCCGCCGCATTCTGCGCGAGTGTATCTTGGATAACTGGCCCATCCGCGCCGGTGAAGTACTGCTGGGTGAAGTTGTCACCGAACGCCGGATGCATTCCGTCGTTACGGCGGCGAAAGAGATTGGCGTTGGCGCGGCAGTCATCGAACACTTTCTGATCGAAGCCGGCGCTATCCCCAGGCAGGACGATCGCCCCCGAAGCCGCCGCGTGTTCGACGCGCAAGCGCATGCGGCACTCCTGACGGAATTACCCACCCTTGTGGGTTCCATCACCATGCGCAAGGCGATGGGGGCGACCAAACGCGAACTACTGATGCTGGAGCAGGAGGGACTCCTGATTCCGCGCACACGCGTCCCCAAAGTCAAGAGTCCATGGAGGATCTCGGACGGAGCGGCGCTTGTCGCCGAACTTGAGGGACGAGCCGTCCCCGTCGCGGACGACGACTGCGATTGGGAGACGCTCCGCCTCGCCGCCACGCGTGTGAAATTGAGCCTTTCGACGCTGATCGAAGCTATCCGGGAGGAACGGCTAACGGTCGGGCAACGGGTCGAGGTTCGCGGTTTCCATGGAATCGTCGTCTCAAAGAGCGAAGTTGACGGTCTTGCCCCCGAGCGTCGGACAACTGAAAGTTTCGTCGAGATGGAACTTCCCGGGGTTGCAAGTGCTGCCGAATTCGGTCGGTCCGTCGGACTGCGCGACCACGGAAACTTCGTTGCCTTGGTCGAGGCAGGGCACACGCCGGCAACAAAATACGTCAACCCGAGGACGAGACGTTCCCAATACCGGCTCGATGCCGACGACATCTCTTCGTTTCACCGACGCTTCGTGACGTTGTCAACTCTGTCCGAGGAAACTGGGTACCACCGCAATACGGTGAAGAGTCTTCTCAAAGCATCCCGGGTCAATCGCTTCAACGCAGGCGACAGGGAATATGGTCCGGTCTATCTGCGATCGGAGGCGGCGAAAGCGCTCGCGTAGCAGAGCGATCTCCGCAATGTGCGCCGTCACATAGGCGGCGGCGGGTTCGGGGCGTGTCCGTGGCCCTCTCCGAAGCCAAGGTCCATTGGCGAAGCTTCATGAAGAGCCTGGTGGCGCGCGGCCTGCGCGGTACCGCGTTCATCGTCTCCGACGACCACGCGGATTAGCGCGCCGCCCGGCGGGCCATGCTCGGTGGCGCCACCTGGCAGCGCTGCCAGTTCCATCTGGCCCCTAAAGCATTTCGGCGGAAACTTGAATCGCAGGATTCCCAGCGGCTTTTGTTTG
>CAZYYE010000015.1:0-3468 GCA_964651535.1 uncultured Cryobacterium sp. | reverse complement strand
AACTTTACACTGGAATTCACCCTTTCGGCGGTGTGAGCGGAGGGGACGAGAAACGCGAAGGGCCGGCACGCTTGTGCCGGCCCTGTCGCTTCGTCCTGTCGTTTCGGCCTGACGTCCCGCCCCTCAGGGGCCCGCTGCGCGATCAGGCGCCTTCTTGCGCCGACGAAGTGCCGCCAGAACGCCCATGCCGCCGAACATCAGCAAGCCGCTTGCCGGCAGCGGGAGCGGCGCCACGCCACGCCACCCAAGGCAAGGAATGGGAGCAGAAGAAGGGCGCCTGATGCGGGGAGCGGGACCGGGATGGTGCCGACCACATCGCCCGTTCGCTGGACGCTGGGCCGCTTGTTCGTGTTGTAGCTGGCACGATTATAACTGAACACCATTCGCGTTCCGATTCGCTTGAAATCCCCGAAATCCTCCGGAGGGGGTGGCGCGAAAGTATTGTAGGTCGCCATTGCGACGTACTCGGACCCCGCGTCCATAAGTATCCTAAAACGGTCAATGTCTCCCTGTCGGTTGAACCGGAGGGAAAAATGGCAGCCGAAGGGAGTGCAATAGCCGGAGGTCGCATCCGTTACCGTGATGGCGCCGGGTTCGAAGCTGGAAAGGCTGAAAGTTCCAGCCCGTGTTTCGAGTGAGGCATCATTCAGTTCCCCTATGCCAGCCATCCAGAACTGCAGAGTGCTCAACGGCAGGTTTGCGGGCAACAGGCTCTGATCGATCGAGATGCCGATCCTCACGATGGTTGTGGACCCGCTCGACGAAAACATCGTGCCAGACGAAAATTCGTAGCTGACGACAGACGCTCGCGCCGACCCGAAACTGAGGGCGAGCGCAAGGGCGAGAGCAAGTGTGCGGAAGATCGGCATGTCGGAATCACCTGGACTGCAATTGGTTGGAGCAACGTTCGGCGCAGAGGTGAAAAGGCTGCGTGGCGAGACGGTTTCGGTCAATGACAATCAGCCGGGACATCATCCAACCAACTGATATGGATAGAAACTTTCCGTAACCCCTCACCTCGCGCACGGGCGCGTCGCTCGGTGAGGTTGAGCACAGAAAGGAAACGCTCACGCACAGGTAGTGGCGCGTCGGTATGATTCGCGAAAGGGCGCGGCCCCATGACGATCTCGATGGGCGTGATCGGCGACATCCGCCAGATCATGGCGCGCGCGGGGTGTCGTCGGGCTGTCCAAGATCCGACGCCGCCCGCCGGTCTGCGGCGTGACACACTCCAGCTGAAGGCCGCTGGCGGGCGGGAGACGAAGAAACCGAGAACTACACCTACGCTATAGCCCTCCAAAATGACACCTGAAAGCCGCCGATGGTCGACAGGCGGGGCACGGGTTGGCATTATGTTGCCCGTGCCCAACCGCAGGAGCGACGCAACGGCAATCCGCGCAGACCGTGAAGGAGCAGAACCATGGTAGCCGTGATGTTGATGAGCGTGGCGCTAGTCGCCGTCCTTTGCGTCGTGGCCTATAAGCTCGCAGTTTATGCTCTGCCCTTCCTGCTCGGATTGACTGCTGCGCAATTCGCCTATCAGACCGGCTCCGGCCTGATAGGTGCCGGGCTGGTTGGCCTCGTTTCCGCTGGCGTGGGGTTTGGCATCCTCGCTCTGCTGTTCGAGACGTTGCGCACTCCCATCCTGCGCCTGATCGTGGCGCTGATCTTTGCCGCACCCGCCGCCGTCGCGGGCTATGCGCTGGTCCATGGCATCACCAAAGAAGCAGTGCCCTCTGAAATCTGGCGGCAAATCTTCTGTCTGGTCGGCGGCGGATTCGTCGGCGTGTCGGCATTGATGCGACTGGCCGCACCATTGCCCACCAGTCCCGCGCCTGCTCGCTGATATGAAAGACGGACCCGGCGCAAGAGCGCCGGGACTTTTTTCTTAGCGGCCCTCCGGCTCTCTACAGCGCAATGTGGAAGCGCGTTCGCCTCCGGGCCGGCGCGGCTGCCGCCGCGTCTCATCTGATCGTTACGAAGAAGGTTGCTAAGGGCGTTGCCCTCGCGCGGCGCAAGAAAACTCTCCGGCCTTTCGCGGCATAAACGGCCCGCTCCCCGCAAGCGGGTCCCCTCCATTTATTCCACGGTGCCAAAGACTTCTCCTGCGCCTTGCTACCCGTGGCTCGCCGCCGGGCAAGGGTTCAGGAGCGGCGCTTCGCTGCTCTGAACCCCAAACCCGAGGATCAGAGACATGACCAACCTTTCCGACAGCAATCCCCGCATCTATGTCGCCTGCCTTGCCGCCTACAATAGCGGGTATCTGCATGGAGCTTGGATCGACGCGGATCAGGACGCGGACGAAATCAGGGACGAGATTGCCGCGATGCTTGCGCGCTCGCCGATCAAAGGCGCGGAGGATTACGCCATCCACGACTATGAAGGTTTCGAGGGCGTCACCATCAAGGAATTTGCCGGCATCGACACAGTAGCACGCATGGGCGCTTTCATCGCCGAGCATGGCGCGCTAGGCGCTGGCCTGCTGGATCAGTGCGACAATGACATAGACCAAGCCGAAACCGCCTTGCAGGACTGCTATCACGGCCAGTTCGCCAGCCTTGCCGACTTCATGGAGGACTTGACCGCTGAAAGCGGCATCACGATCCCCGAGGCGCTGCGCTACTACATTGATTGGAAAGCAATGGCCCGTGACGCTGAAATGAACGACGAGTTTTTCATAGTCGAAACCGCACATGACGAGGTGCATGTGTTTTCCAGCCGATGAAAGCCGAAGCGCCTTGTCCGCACTTTTGCGGGCAGGCGTCTCGCAGAATCATCGAAATAGTGTTAAGAAGAAAATAACCAATAGTGATCGGATGCGCCGCTCAAGGTTTCTACTTTGATCGGCTTCTATATTTTCAGTGATCTTTGAATCTCTCTGGTCCGGGTGTGTTTCGCACGCCCCGGCTTTGGGAGGTGACGCCATGCTTAGCATCGACTGGCGTTCGCCGGCGGCATACAGGCACGCGAAGCACATAGCTGCCGCCGGTTTCGCTTGGGAATATTTGCGCCGGAATGACGATTATCGTCAGGAGTTCCAGACCATCGCACTGACCGGGGGACCGTCCGCCCGCGAGCTTGAAGCGTTCGCGGATCGCTGGGGGTTGCGATTTCCCGTGCGACCCCGACGCGCCGCATGACCGGCCGCCGCCAATCTGGAGTCCGAGCCTTCAACCGCAAGCGGTGATGCTGTCGCCCGTCGAGCACATGGACGGCGACACCGAACCAATATTGACGCTGGCGCATCTCGACGGCCTCGACCTGCGCCGTGCTTCCGATGGCTGGCACGGCGTCTGGCAGGTGGATGGCGTCGCGCATCAATTCTGGCTGCCGGAGGCCGTGCCGGACGCCGCCGCGTTTTATGCCGTCACGCTGCCGATGGATTCCTTTCTGGAGCTTCGCGTCCACGCTGCCCGCCGTTTCTGGCGATCCCTCAACGGCCGTGCGCCCGGTCCCGACTTCCGGGCG
>CAZYYE010000014.1:0-4236 GCA_964651535.1 uncultured Cryobacterium sp. | reverse complement strand
CGGGTTCTACAGCCGTGCCTGGGAAATCAGTTCGGCGCACATCACCGAGGAGGCCGGCCGCTATCTGGCCAACCTGGCAGACATCGCCACACCGAGCGGTTTTCTGTTCGTCGCCTTCCGCATCCCGTACAGCGCCGCGATCGACGTGAAGTTGATCGCCACCCCCTGGACGGATGCGAACCTGCAGCATGTCGAGGGCAACACCGCCGAAGATCTGCGGCAGGAGCACCGGGCCAAGGGCGTGCCGGAGTCCCTCGTGGAAGTGTTGCACCTGGCCGCACTCGCCGACGTGCGCCTGCTGATCTTCGATGCCGACGCACCCGTGCTGGACGGGCTGACGCTCTACGACGACGAGTAACCCCTCTTGAGCCCCGTGCGGGGCTCTTCTTTTTCGCGGAACGCGGTGCCTGCGCATTGCCGATTCCCAACGGACGGCCGCCGCCATGTGCCGCACGCTGGCCGCATGTTCGCTGGCGGTGCCGGCAGCATGCCCAGGCAGTCGAGACCTTCGAGGCTGCGGCGCGGTTCGCCGTGCGGGTTGTTTCGTTCTCCGGGCGCGCCCGCGTCCATCCACCTCACCCTCAAGGGACAGACCTCCCTTGCGGGCGGGAGTCCCTTGGTTGCCACAAGGAGTCTCCCCCATGGATACTCAAGCCATCCGCGCCCAGATGCCGACGCTCGTTGTCGGTCATGTGCCTTCCAACGTCCGTTCGTTCAAGTTCAACATCTTCGACGGTCAGCCCAAGGTTTCGACGCTGGGCTTTCACATCGATCCGAAGCCTTTCGAGGGCAAGGTCATCGCCACCACCGACGAGGCCATCGTCGTCAAGACGGGACGGGCCGAGTTCGCGGTGCTCGATCGCACGCTCGTGACGGAAGTGCCCGACGAGGGCGCCAAGGTGCAGGTCGAACCCTATGTCAGACGCCGCTTCGACGGTCAGCGGGCGGACACGCCCGAGGAGCAGACCGAGTTCACCGCCGACGGCCAGCCCTACACGGTGAAGCGGTTCGTGCTCGGGTCCGCACCGGCGAAGCTGCCGATTCCCGAGCCGCGCTGCCCCGAGTTGCAGGAACTGGTCGACCAACTGGAGCAGTTGCCCGCTCCCGACGGCTTCCGGCGCATCACCCACATGCTGGTGGATGCCGGTGCGCGGGACATCACCTGGGTCGATCCGCTGCCCGCCGACATCATCCGCACGCCGCCGGCCATCGGCTTCACCGTCGCCACGATGAAGTTCCAGGGTTGCGTCACCGTGCTGTATGAGCGTGGCCTCGACCTCTACGCGGTGGAGCTGCACCGCGACGGCGAGCTGATCGAACGGGTCGATGAGGTGTTCTTCGACACCCTCGGCGAGACGCTGGAACGGCTGATCGACGACGGGAGCTGGAGACGCATCCGCGTGCAGTGCCTGTCGTGTCGTAAGGCCGTCCGGCGCTGATCTTCATGCGGCCTCCCGCCCTCTCGGCGGGAGGCCCGTTATTCAATTGGGTCTGAACTGAATTCACGCCGCCATACGGTGCGGACTCAAGCCAGATGCTGTTTGAAGAACGAGGTCAGTTTGTCGAACGGAATCTTGTCCATCTGATCGTACAGATCGACGTGGTCCGCATCGGGGACGATCAGCAACTCCTTGGGATCGGATGCCGCCTTGTAAACATCTTCGGAGTAGTAGCGCGAGTGGGCGTTTTCGCCCGCGATCAGCAGAATCGGCCGCGGTGAAATCATCTCGATGTTCGCGTACATCGGGAAGCTGAAGAAGGACATCGGGGTCGTGGCCGTCCACGCCGTCGACGAATTGATGCCCCTTGGATGGAACCCGCGTGGGGTCCTGTAGTAGTTGAAGAATGCAACCAGTACCGGGTCCGGGTTTTGGGGCAAGGTTTCAGGCAACACACGCTGCCCCTTCACGATATTGCCCTTATCGTCAAACGGCACCTCGTGATAGCCGAGTGCATACTTCCCGCTCTCCGCGTCGGCCCATCGCTGCTGGCTCAGGTAGTCGATGACCTTTTGCCGCTGCTTCATCGTGTAGCTGTCTTTGTAGCTGCGGCTCATGCTGCGGGACATGTCGTACATGGAAGCCGTGGCAACCGCCTTGATGCGCGAGTCGCTGCTGGCGGCGGTGAGCGCCATGCCGCTGAATCCGCAGATGCCGATGACGCCGATGCGGTTGCGATCGACGTTCGGCTGCAGACCCAGGAAATCCACAGAGGCGCTGAAGTCCTCGGTATTGACGTCCGGTGAAGCCATGTTGCGTGTTTCGCCACTGCTTTCGCCGGTGTAGGAAGGGTCGAACGCCAGCGTGACGAAGCCGCGTTCGGCCATGGTCTGTGCATAGAGACCGGAACACTGTTCCTTCACCGCGCCGAAGGGCCCGCTGACGGCAATCGCCGGGAGCTTGCCGCCTGCGTTTTTCGGCTGGTACAGGTCTGCAGCCAGGATGACGCCATAGCGGTTCTTGAAGGTGACCTTCTTGTGGTCCACCTTGTCGCTCCTGGGGAAGGTCTTGTCCCACTTGTCGCTGAGTTGGATCTTCGCTTGCGCGGAGGCTTGACTCGGAAGCATCGCCCCCACGCTCAAAGCGGCAATGCCGGTGCCGGTCATCTTCAGCAGGGCTCGGCGCCCGACATCGGTTTCGGCGGCGTCCTGACGATCTAGTGTGGCTTCAATGTGCTCGCTCATAGTGCTCTCCTATCAATTCAAGCTGTTGGGGACAGGTGCTTAGGCGGTAGGCGACCGGCCAACGTCCAGCGCGGCCTCTCTCGAATATCCACCATCGCCGGCAAGCTGCGATCCATACGAGTTCGGCCGTTGGACGTCTCTGCATGCCTGCGTTGTTCATGGTCAGCATTTTCGCCGCTACGCGCGCGCCTGAATAGCTACTCAATTCTTACATACTCTATAAGTTGCACTAATCAATAGCGCATGGGAGACTGCGGCATGGTCAGACGCAATCTCAACGATCTCCTGTCCTTCGTCACTGTGGCGCGTGAGGGCAGCTTCACCCGTGCCGCGGCGCTGCTGGGCGTCACGCAGTCGGCTCTCAGTCAGGCCATCAGTGGCCTTGAGGCGCGGCTTCAGATCCGACTTCTCACGCGCACAACACGCAGCGTATCGCCCACGGCGGCGGGCGAGCGGCTGTTGAACGCCATCGGCCATCGATTCGATGAAATCGAAGCGGAACTGGATGAGTTGACGGAGATGCGCGACAAGCCGGCTGGCACGGTGCGGATCACCTGCGGCGATCACATCCTGCGCACCACGCTTCTGCCCAGGCTGACACCTTTGCTGCTCGAATATCCCGACATCAAGGTGGAGTTCGACGTGAACTATGGCTTCCGTGACATCGTTGCGGACCGCTTCGATGCCGGCGTGCGCTTGGGCGACACCATCGACAAGGACATGATCGCCGTGCCGTTGGGGCCGGAACTGCGCATGGCTGTCGCGGCCTCACCGGACTATTTCGCAGCCCACCCCAAGCCCAAAAAACCACGAGACCTCCTCGAGCACAAGTGCATCAACCAACGCATGCAGACCTCCGGAGGCCTTTATGTCTGGGAGTTCGAGCGGCGGGGGCGTCAGTTGAATGTCCGCGTGGACGGACAGATCATTTTCAATACCTCGCTGAACATAGTGGATGCTGCGGTGGCCGGACTGGGAATCGCATGGTTGCCGGAGGAAGAGTTTGCGCCGCACATCGAGGAGGGCAGACTGATCCGTGTTCTGGAGGAGTGGTGTCCCCCATTCGCCGGCTACTACCTTTACTACCCCAGCCGGCGGCAACCATCCCCAGCCTTCTCGCTGGTCGTAAAAGCCCTGCGCTACGAGACTGAACGCGGCAGGACCTCGAAGGCCACACCGTCCGGCGGGCGTTGAACTGGGGCGCACACGTAGGTATCTCACACGGCGACTGCTAAGTGTCGGCCGACTGCAGTAGCGATAAGCTCGTGCCTCGTTGCCTATGAATGAGTAGTCTCTGTGTGGCAGCCACTTTCGTGGCGGTTTCCCCTGACCGAGACGGCTCCTGAACTCACAACAAAGTCAATGAGTCTCCGGCTCGCGGTTCACTGATGCCGCTTCACTGAAGCATCCACCAATGCGGGCATTTGCAAATACTGATTGCTGTTTGCACGATAGTCCCACTCGCTTCACGCTTCCGGCCATGTTCCGCTGATGTCCATCAGCGACATGCCCAGGCAGCCACGATCTTCAAGGCTGCGACGCGGTTCCGACCG
>CAZYYE010000013.1:0-4616 GCA_964651535.1 uncultured Cryobacterium sp. | reverse complement strand
TCGATTATCACTGGTGGGATCTGATGAAGGCCGCAGGGCTGTCCACGCTGCTCGCGGTCGGCACGGAGTTGGCGACCAGCGACGAGGACCGGCTGATCCGCGCCATCCGCGACGGCGCGCAGGACACCATCAATCAGGCAGGCCAGCAGATCGTCCAGCGCCAGTTGCAGGTCGCGCCGACGCTCACGATCCGGCCGGGCTTCCCGGTCAGGATTATCGTCACCCGCGACCTTGTGTTCGACCCGATTGGAGGCTGACTATGACGAAGCTGAAACTCGGCCCGCTCCCCGACGACAAGCCCGTCAAGGTGACGGTGGAGTTGCCCGCGCCGCTTCACCGCGATCTGGTCGCCTATGCCGAGGTGCTGGCCCGCGAAACCAGCCAGCCCGCCGCCGATCCCGTCAGGCTCATCGTGCCGATGCTGGAGCGGTTCATCGCCACGGATCGCGGCTTCGCCAAGGCGCGGCGCGCAACATCATCCTAGATGGTTGGCGGGGCTTCTGGATTCATTCAGCGCCGCGCGTGCGCTGCAATGCTTCCAACAGAAATTCCTGCATGAGGCGCTGTAGTGTCTCGGTCGCTGCGCGCACATCCAGCATCGCGCGTTCGACTTCTGCGTCGTCGAATGGGGTGGCGTTCGCCGCCGTCGCGAGATTCTGACGCGCTTGCCGCAGATCGCGAAGGGCAGCAACCGTGCGTGGCCGGTTCTCGCGCAGCAGGTTTCGGAACTCGGCGCGGACCTCGGCCGGATAGGACCCGCCGACGCTCTCGGCCAGAATGCCTGCATCGGGACCCGCGCCCATGTTCCTTGCCGCGAAGCCGAGAAGAAAGACATTTGCCAGCACGGATAGCGCGAGCACGGCGACAAGTGCCAATTGGGACCATGAACGCCGCCTCATAGGAAACCCTCGCCGAGGCTCCGGAAGAGACTTCGATTCAAGCCGGTCTCAATACCGCTGACGGCCGGATCGCCAGTAGCAAGCGCAAGCAAAAAGTCGTCCATCATCGGATAGCCCGGCCCCGCCACGGAGTAGCCGGCGATGCCGGCTGCAACGAGGATGGCAGCGAAGCTCGCGGTTGCGGCGGGAAGCTGCCATGACGGCATCATCGGGAAGAAGCGGAAGAAAGTTCGCCGCTCCCGGCCAATCCGCTCCCGAACCTTTCGCGTGAGTGCCTGTTCGTCTGTCTCCATTCGGGCGGCTTCCAGAATGAGCCGGTCGAGATAGGCATCTTCACCAAAATCGGAGACCTTGCCTGCCCCGGCCAGAAATAGCCACGCTTCCTGCCGATACGGCGCGGGCCAAGCCGATATATCGACGCCGAAACGGCGCTTCATACGTTCAAATTCTTCTTCGGTCATGTCGGAGTCCCTTTCGGATCATCGTTCGTGTTCACCACTTTCGCCATGTGTTCTCGCAGGGCGCGCCTGCCGCGCACGAGCAGTTGTTCAACGGAGCCGGCGCTCACGCCCATCACCTCCGCGATGGCGGGCACATCAAGGTCGGCGACGGCGCGCAGCAGCAACGCCATTCGCTGCCGCTCAGGCAGGCGCGAAAGACTGTGGCGAACAAACGCAAGTTCCTGCCGTGCTCCGACCCGCGCATCGGCACGCGGGTCCTCGTCGGCCAGCATATCCTGCACATCTTCGAGGCCGATGAAGACGCGAAAGGCACGTCTCCGGTGCGCGTCGATGCAGCGGTTTGCCGTGATCCTGTAGAGCCATGTCGAGGCGCGTCCCTTCGCCGGATCGAAACGCGCTGCGTGCTTCCAGACCGACACGAACACATCCTGCACGACATCCTCCGCGTCGGCGGCGCTGCCGAGATACCGGGCAGCGAAGAGGCGAAGGCCACGACCGTGGCGGTCGATAAGGCGCGCCAGCGCGCCTTGATCGCCCGAGGCGACACGGGCGAGAAGTTCGGCATCCTCGCCAAGTTTACCCCGCTCGTCATCGCTGGAATCTCCCGTGCCGCTCACGCCACTTCTATCTCCAATGACGGTGGACACCGGCGATGGTGTTCCCGCGCGGCCCGGTGAAGCTTCCTGCCGACCGCATCAGGAACGGTCCATGCGCCGAGGCGCGGTAGCCTGCAAACGACTGTCCGTTGGAAAGAGCGCCCACGTCAACCGGGACGGCCGACGAGAAGGCTGCGGATGACGGCGAACTCTGCCGGCGAGAGCTTTCCGTCGCCATCGCGGTCGGCTAGGTCGAACAGGAGGGTTCTGGTTCGAAACTCCTCTGCGGAGACCGTGCCGTCGCCATTCGCATCCATCCGTCGCAACTGGCTGCCCAGCCGCGCCTGCATGGCAACGGCGCGGTCCATGATCGCATCGCGTAAGGCGTCGATCTCGCCGGCATCGAGATTCCCGTCGCCGTTCGCATCGAGTCGCTCGAACAAGCGCTCGCGCGCCGCAGCAATCTCGTCGCGCGAGACAATACCGTCGCCGTCACTGTCGAGACGATCAATGAGCGCAGCTATGGGCGTCGTTTGCGCCTGAACTGCGCCGGGCAGCGCTAGGCCGGATATGAGAACGGCGAATGCAGCAGCAGCAAGTTTCATGACGGGTTTCCTTTCGTCGTAAGGCAAACCACCACAGGGCGGTGATACTGCCGATACGCAGAAGCCCGGCTCCTCCTACGCTGTCATGGAAAAATGCACCCCATTTGAACACTGCCGCTGCATGGCCGGAAGATTCTCGGGCTGTGCGTAGGACTGTGCGCGCGTCTGCGTAGGAAGCGTGAAGAGAGGCCGCAGCGGTCCTCTCGCACGGAGAACGCGCATGAACACCAAACTCCTTTCCCTAGCCATTCTTCTGCTCGGCAGCGGCAGTGCCTACGCTTCCGATTTCCCGAACGCTCGCGAGATGTTTCGCCAGTTGGATACGAACGGAGACCGGGCAATCCAGTTTTCCGAGATTCAAGCCGCACGAGCCACGTTGTTCGACCGGCTCGATGCGAACCGTGATGGATTTCTCGATGCGGAAGAAGCGCGCGCGGCCGCGCAACAAGCCGGGAATCGGCGAAACATCGCAATGGTGTCCGTCGACGATCTGGCTGCACACGTCTCTCGCATGGACTCTGACGGAGATGGTCGAATTTCGCGTCAGGAGTTCTCACGCTTCATTCCAGACCGCGTGAGGCGCGCCGATACGAACGGGGATGGCGTGCTGTCGCTCCGCGAATTGAGGGCGCTGCGCCGACAATAGAGCGCATCACGCCGATCCATACAGAACCCGAAGCAGGACGATAGCACAAAGCTCCGAATCGACGGCGCAACTCCTGCTTCCCTTGCCAGTCCAATTAATCAGGAGATGGAAATGAAACTGAAGCTGACCTTCGCAGCCGCTTTTGCGGCATTTGCAATGAGCGGCACGGCCGCGCTGGCGCATCCGGGCATGACGACAGGAACCGTCAACATGCGAATCGGTCCCGGAACGCAGCATCCCATCATCGTCGCAGTTCCGGTTAGCCAGCCCATCACGATTGTGGGCTGTCTCTCCGGTTCGGCATGGTGCGATGTCGTTTGGGCAGGACACCGGGGATGGGTTTCCGCAAGCTACATCTACTACACAGCACCGGGATACTCGGTGCCCATCGCGACCGTCTATCATGGCGTTCCGACTGTTTCCCCATGGGTCGAGGCCCGACGCGACGCACGCGTCCAATATCGCGTCCATCGGCGCATGGATCGCAGATGGGATCGCTGGACTGGAAACTGATCTTCGCGAGTCTCCAGTGTTGGGATCGTCGGCTACATCGGGTGGGGCATCCCTTACCATCACAGGGGTGCCGTCAGCGCATCAACGCAAATGCGGCACGCTACAGGCCGCCGATCCCCCTCCATGGTTCGCTTAATTCCGGGACCGTGAGTGCCCCGGAATCCACCAGAGCCAAGGAGGATTCCATGTGCGCAGAGCGCCGCCGCGCCCGCAAAGGGCGACCGCGACAGCCGGTTCCCGAGACACTTCCCGACGATCTTTTCGACTATGCGGACGAACCCACGCCGGACGGCCGGGAGCGCCGAAGGTCGCCGCTTCGCATCGTCGATGTGGAGTCGTTGCCTGTCTTCGATGACTGGCCCGAGAAGGTGCCGATCACCGAGGAAGAACTGCAAATCTTCGAGCGGTATTTCGGCGACGTGCTCGACCGGCTGTTCGGCCCAATCGACGATCCTGACAATCAGGGCTTGCCACCATTAACAACAGATGATAACAGTAAGTCATGAGCGAGGATCGTGACCCGAGCCTCGACACGCTTCTGGACCTCGACGGACAGGTGCTCGTTGTCGATCCCGAGGGCGGCCATTGGGTGAAGTTCGTCGTCACCCGCGTTCCGGTCTCGCCGGACAAGCCGCACGGCCTCGATTACTCGCTCACGCTTCACGGGCCTTCGGGCGAACGGCTGGTCGGCTTCGATAACGCCCATCCGGTCGGTCGGGGCAGGCGTGGCGAGCCGATGGACCATCGGCATCGCCTCCAGACCGTGAAGCCCTACGCCTACGAAGATGCGGCCACGTTGCTGGCCGACTTCTGGCAGGCGGTGGACGCGGTGTTGAACGAGCGAGGCGTAACATGACCACATTGAAAGTCGGGATTGCCGACTACGACGAGATGAA
>CAZYYE010000012.1:0-4625 GCA_964651535.1 uncultured Cryobacterium sp. | reverse complement strand
CAACACCGCGCTGCAAGCCTTTGTGGATCGTAAACCCATGCAACCGGCAACGAATGCCGACACCACGCAGCAGCGCCATCAAGAGCGTGCTTTTGGTATTGCACTGCCCATAGCCGTCGGAAAGCACTTCGGATGCGGGGATGTCGTCAGCTCGATTGTATCCGAACGCGATTTCATTCCGAACGAAATCATAGGCAGCTCCGATCCGATCGTATTCGGATAAGCCGCGCCAGCTGCGGTTCTCAATTAGACGCGCAAGAGGCGCGGCATCAAAATCCAGTAGTTTGGTGGGTACAAGTAGGGGGTCGATCATCTGCAACGGGTCGCTCCTCGAATCGTCTTGGAACAAGACTAATTGCTATAGTCACTATAGCTTCAATCCTTTCTTTCAGAAAGAATCTCCCGCAACTATTTGTCCGTGTGAACCGCTTTGTGGTGTTCGCCGTGTGCGTCGCGCAGGATGTCGATACCGCCCCAGGCCGCGATCCCGGCGACGATCACACCGACGACAAGGTCCGGCCAGTTGGTTCCTAGCCAAGCGACGAGGCCACCGGCCACGACGATCCCGAGGTTCGCGGCGAAATCGTTGTAACTGAAGGTGTTGGCCGCGCGGATATTGACGTTTGGATTTTTGAGCTTAGCGAGCAGCCAAACGCAGACTGCGTTGATAGCCGCCGCGATCAGGGCCATTGCAATCATGATCGTCCCGAGCGGATCTGACCCACCGATGTAGCGGCGCCACGCATCGTAGAGGATGCCTGCAGCGAACAGGATCAGCAGCCCGCCGGAAACGTTCGCCGCCCCGCGTTTCCATTTGGCGGATCGGGACAAAGCGAAAAGGCTGATCGCGTAGACGAAGCTGTCGGAGAGGTTATCGAGCCCGTTGGCGATCAGGGCACTTGAGTCGCCGAAGGCGCCTGTTGCGAAAAAAGCCACGGCCAAACCGATATTGAGCGCCAGAACGATCCAAAGCGTCCGTCTCTCCATTGAATCTTGTCTAGCGGCCATTTTGTGGTTCCAGCTTGTGTTGTACGACACATTAACTTCTGCGGCAGATCTGCGTTCCAGCCGGAATGTTGGCTGAATTCCTTCAGGCCCCGATTTCCTCGTGTTCGGTCAAGCATTCCGAATGGTCCCGCAACACCTCAAGCACCTTGCAATCTCCCGTCCGCCCGCCGCTGCATTCGTGAACCATGCGTTTCAGTTCCGTGCGCAGCGCCTTCAGGCGGGCCATGCGCTGCTCCACCTGTTTGAGCTGGCGACGCGCGATGGCATCAGCCTCATCACAGGGCCGGTTGGGATGGTCGCTGAGGTCGAGCAGCTCGCGGATCGCATCGAGCGAGAAACCGAGTTGTCGCGAATGGCGGATGAAGGACAGCCGGTCGAGCTGTGCATTGTCGTAGCGCCTCTGCCCGCCTTCGGTCCTGCCAGGTTCGGGCATGAGCCCAATCTGTTCGTAGTACCGGATGGTCTGCACCTTCGTGCCAGTCTTCTTTGACAGAGTACCGATCGTGAGCATTTTCGCCTCCATGAAAAAGATACAGTTTGTGTAGGTTTTGCCGTCGGAATAAACAAGTGTCGGTTTCACAGACGCGTGAGTTCAAGCTATACCATGATTTCGTGCTTGAACCTCTAGCGGCTAGAGGATGTATCCGCACTTGCAATAAGAATCAAAAACAGGCGAACAGGATTGTCCCTTACATCGGCACAGAAGTTTCTTTGGGTTTTGGCAGGCGTGGCAGCGCTTGCCTTCGTATGGCTCTTGCTATGGTCCGATTATCGTGCCGATAGCGCCCGAACTGACGCCGAGCCGCCTTTTTTCGCTGAGTTCGAACTGACGGACCACCAGGGTATGGTTCAAACCGAGGAGGACTTTGCGGGGCGCTGGATGCTGGTTTTTTTCGGCTTTACCAACTGCCCCGACGTCTGCCCGACGACCCTATCCGAGGTCGCGGCGGTGATGGACGGTCTGGGCGACGATGCCGCCAAGGTCCAGCCGATTTTCATAACCATCGACCCCGAACGGGACACGCCCGCCGCACTCGCCGAATACGTCCCGCTGTTCGATGCGGGCATCATCGGTCTGACCGGCACGCCGGAACAGATCGCCGCCACATCCGAGACGTTTCCGATCTTCTTTGAACGCGTCGAAGAGGCTGCGGCGCCGGATGGTTACACGATGGGCCACACGTCGCATCTGTTCCTCTTCGATCCCGACGCGGGCTTCGCCGACTCGTGGCCCTACGGCACCTCCGCCGAAGAGATCCTCGCCGATCTGGAAGAGAGGATCTGACCGACATGAACCGTATGTCCGGAGAAACAGCCCTCGGGCTGGCGTGGATCATCGCGCTCGTCGCCTCGCTTGCCGTGCTTTTCATCGGCGAGGTGCTGGGGCAGACGCCCTGTGTGCTGTGCTGGTTCCAGCGCGCCTTCATGTTCCCCTTGGCCATTGTCCTCGGGCTCGGCCTTTGGTGGCGGGACGGCCGCGTGGGGCGCTACGGCATCGCATTGGCGCTTGGCGGCGGCGCAATCGCCCTCTGGCACATGGGGCTGTACGTCGGTCTTGTTCCCGAACGCGTCCAGCCCTGCACGGCCACCGGCCCCTCTTGCACCGATGACAACCAACTGGTCTTCGGCATCCCTATCCCGCTGATGGCGCTCGCCGCCTTCGCGCTGATCGGGGCGCTGTCGGCCCTTTCATTGAAGGACACACGAACATGAATCGACGCGGCCTGATCCTGTCCGTTCTTGCCCTCGGCGCCGCCGGTTTCGGCGGAGCCACCTGGTTTGCAATCCGCCCCGGCCCAGTGGCCGAAGCGGAGCCCGTTGCTCCGGAACTTGCGGAGGCGATGATCCGCCCCTACTCGCCCATCCTCGGGCCTGCGGATGCGCCCGTCACGATCGTCGAATTCTTCGATCCGGCCTGCGAGGCCTGTCGCGCCTTTCATCCCATCGTGAAGGACATCATGGCCGAGCATGGGGAAGCTGTCCGCGTCGTGATCCGCTACACGCCCTTCCACGGCGCGGCATCCGAGGAAGCCATCCGCGTGCTCGAGGCGGCGCGCATGCAGGACGTTTACGTGCCGGTGCTCGAGGCCGTTCTGCGGGAACAGCCGAGATGGGCGTCGCACGGTGCCCCGGCGTCTGGCCTGATCCTTCAGATCGCCGCCACGGCCGGACTCGATGCCGAAGCCGCGCGCACGCAAATGCTGGCACCCGGTTTCGTGGCGATCCTTAACCAGGATCGTGCTGACGTCGAGGCCGTGGGAATTCGCCAGACGCCCACATTCTTTGTGAACGGCAAGCCGCTCGATCCATTCGGGGAGGCAGAGTTGCGTCGTCTGGTGGCCGCCGAAGTCGCTGCCGCGCAAAGCTGAATGGAAAGGGCAGGATCAGAACGATGAAAAAGTATATTTTGACTGGCACACTGGCCGCGCTTTTGACCCTTGGAGGGCTCTCGGTGCCCGCGCTGGCCGGACCCGAGGATGTTGTCGTCGAGAACGCGTGGTCCCGCGCCTCCATCGGGATGAACCGTCCCGGGGCCGCTTACATGACGATCCGCAACACTGGCGACGAGCCGGTGACGCTGATCGGCCTTACAACACCGCTCGCGATGATGCCCGAAATCCACGAGACGAAGACCAATGCCGAAGGTGTGAGCTCCATGAGCCCGGCGGGGGAGATCGCGATCGCCCCGGGCGAGAGCGTCGCGCTCGAACCGGGGGGCCTGCACGCAATGCTGATGCGGCTACAAGAACCGATGACGGAAGGGGACACCTTTCCGCTGACCCTGCTTTTCGACGACGGAGGCGAAGTGACGGTCAAGGTGCCGATCCTCGGAATCGCCGCGCGGGGGCCAGAGGACTGATGCGGCGACGGGCGGTCCTGGGGTACGGCGCGGCTGGTGTCGGGGCGGTCGCCCTGATGCTCTTCGTCGGTTGGTGGCAGGTCGATGGACCCGGTGGACCCGAACCTGTCGGGCAGCGGCCTGTGGCCCTGACCGAGATGGATTTCCGTCTGACGGATCATGAGGGCAACGCGGTCGGGCCGGAAACCCTGATCGGTCGCCCGACGATGGCGTTCTTCGGCTTCACCTACTGTCCCGATGTCTGCCCGACCACGCTCTCGGACATTTCGGGATGGCTCGACGATCTGGGAGACGAGGCCGACGAGATGAACGTGGTTTTCATCACGGTCGATCCCGAGCGCGACACTGTCGAAACGATGGCCGAATATGTCGGCTACTTCCATCCGGCGATCCGCGGCTGGACGGGACCGGAAGAGCAGATAGCGCGCGTCGCGGACGGCTTCCGCGCCACCTACGAGCGAGTACCGGCGGAGAGCGGCGATTACACGATGAACCACACCGCGAGCGTCTTCCTGTTCGCAGCCTCTGGGCGATTCGTCACCATGATCGACTATCACGAGCCCAAAGAATTCGCGGTGCCGAAGATCCGCCGCGCGCTGGAAGAAGAAATGGAGGGGGCGACATGAGGCTCAGAACTTTGGCGGCTTGTGTCGCAATTGCGGGGACGGTTTCGGGAGCGGCTATCGCCATCTCTGATTTCATGTCGAAAGAACCCGTGCCGCCGGAACTTGCCCAGGCAGGTAGCTGGATGCCCCAA
>CAZYYE010000011.1:0-5726 GCA_964651535.1 uncultured Cryobacterium sp. | reverse complement strand
CGCCGGAATGGCGAGACTGGCTCGCGTCACCGGACTTCCCGTTTCACCCCTGCGCGGTTTGCGCGGGGGTTCCCGAACGATGTGCGGACTATACGCCGATCCGTCATGCGACCGCAAATCGCCTGACCCTTGAAAACTGCGGCATGATCAAGGCATGTGTCTGAGTGAGACACCGAGAGAAGTCAGGGAGATTGCGCTTCGTCCGCTCCGTGCAACTCGCCGTGGCCGCGTCGCCACTGCCCGAACTCGGCTTCTTCCATCGGATGACCGAGCAGGTAGCCCTGGATGGTTCGGCACCCCGCCCCCGAGAGGAAATCCGCCTGTTCCTGGGTTTCCACGCCTTCGGCCACCAGGTTGAGCGAGAGCGTCTTCGCCATTGCGATGATGGTGCGCACGATGATCTCCACGCGTGGGTCGGTGCCGATCGCCTGGGTGAATGACAGGTCGATCTTCAGGGTATCCAGCGGGTAGGTCCCCAGAGCGGCAAGCGAGGAGTGACCGGTTCCGAAGTCGTCTATCGCGACCAGCACGCCGAGCGTGCGAAGCTCGGCCAGTGCGGATGCGGTATGTGCAGGGTTGCTCATCGCCATGCTTTCGGTGATCTCGATCTCGAGGTGTCCGGCCTGGAGTCCGCTTTCGTTCAAGGCGCTCCGGATCGTCGCCAGCAGGCCCCGATCGTGGAACTGACGTGGCGAGAGGTTGACCGACACCCGCACGTCGTGCCAGCCCTCGGCCTTCCAGCGCGCCGCCGCGCGACAGGATTCGCGGATGACCCAGGCACCGATCGCGTGAATGAGGCCGGTCTTTTCGGCGATGGGTATGAAGCGGTCCGGGGAGATGGTTTCGCCCTGATGTCGCCAGCGCAGCAACGCCTCCACTCCACGAAGCCGTCCGGTGTCGAGGTCGGCCTGCGGTTGATAGACGAGGAACAGCCCTCCGTCGGACAACGCGTTGCTCAAGGCGCTGCCCAGCACCAGGCGATCGCTCGCATTGGTCTCCATCTCCGGCCTGAAGTACTGGAATCCGCCGGATCCGGACGCCTTGGCCCGATACATGGCACTGTCGGCTCGTCGAAGCAGGACGTTAGCGGTATCGCCGTCCTCGGGGCTGACGGCGATACCCGCGCTCGCGGTCACCCTGAGCTCGCAACGTGAGACGGTGATCGGCTGCGCGATGGCCTCGAGCACCTTGCGTGTCACGATCGCCGCGTCGTGCATGTGTGTCAGGCCGGGAAGCAGGATGGCGAACTCGTCTCCTCCGAGTCGTGCGAGTTTGTCCTCGTGCCTGAGACAGCCGCGCATACGGTCGGCGATCGTTCGAATGAGAGCATCGCCGTCATCATGGCCAAGCGTGTCATTCACATACTTGAACTCGTCCAGATCCAGCACGACGACAGCGACATTGTCGGTTTCGGCTCCGACGCGGTTCAACACCTTGTCGATCTCCCTCTGCAGGCCGGAGCGGTTGGACAGGCCGGTCAATTCGTCATGGTGGGCCTTGTGCTCGAGTGCGTGCTCGATGCGCTTCTGCTCCGACAGGTCGACCAGCAGTGCGACGTAGCGCACCACAGCGCCCTTGTCATCGTGAATGGCCGATACGCAGAGCAGTTCGGGGTACTCCTGGCCGTTCTTTCGGCGGTTCCAGATTTCGCCTCGCCAGCTGCCACTGACCGAGAGCGTCCGCCAGAAGTTGGCATAAAAGGACTCGTCGTGGCGTCCCGAGCGGAACAGGGCGGGAGTGGCGCCCATGAGCTCATCCCGGGTGTAGCCGGTGATCCGGCACACTGCGGGGTTCGCCGCGACGATGCGTCCGCCGAGATCGGTGATGAATATGCCTTCGATCGCAGAATCGAACACCGCCGCCGCTTCTGCGTTGGTGCGTTCGTGTCGCTCGACGCTGGAAAGCCGCTCGAGAACAGCCAGGCAGCTTCCGATGCGACTTGCAGCCTCTTGCAGGAGCTTGACCTCGGTTTCGCGAAACCGGTATTCGATGGTGGTGCCGACGTAAAGCACGCCAACGCACTGTTCGCCGTCGAGCAGCGGCACAATGGCCAGTGCTTGTGCGGGTGCGACGAGAGCGGGTTCTGCCGGCGCGTGACGGGCAGTGACCGCCGTTCGGGTACGCAGGCAACGCAAGGACAGCGGCGTCCCGCGCATTCCGCGGCGGCCGACGATTGACCGGCCGGCAAGTTCGACATCGTAGCGCCCGGCGGAAGCGCGGATGCAAAGCGAGTCGGACGTCGTCGGCACTCCGATCCAGACGAGATCGTAGCCGAGTCTCTCGACGATCACCCCGCAGGCGCTCCGGAGCCGCATCTCCAGAGTGATACGGGGCGCGAGGCACGCGTCGCACAGGTCAAGCAACAGCGCGCGACAAACGCTGGGCGAAAGGCGAACACTCGCCCTTGGGTCGGTCTGCCCGCCGTTGCCCTTGCTTGTAACGCCCACCGTTTCTCCGTCGTGCGCAATCGTCCGGCGTGATGCTACGGACGGGGTTGCGGGGGGGCTAGTCGTGATTCGATGACGGCATGTAGGGCTTCGCCTACAGGCGTGACGCAACCGTCACAGCAGGTCGTGATCCAGCGCGTAGCGCACGATCGCGGCGTTGTTCTCGAGGGTCAGCTTGTCCAGCACACGCGCACGATACGTGCTCACCGTCTTCGCGTTGATCTGCATCTCCGCGGCGATCGAGGCGATGCTTCGCCCTCGGGCGAGGTTCATGAACACCGAGAACTCTCTCGGCGATAACCGCTGGTGGGCATGGGTGGGCGCGCCGCGCGCCAGTTCCATCAGCATGTTTCTTGCGCTGCGTGCTTCGAGCCACGCATCGCCTTGCGCCACCTTGCGGATTGCCTGGATCAGCTCACCGGATGAACAGTTCTTGCTCATGTATCCGAGAGCGCCGAGTCGTGCGGTCCTCGCGGCGTATTGCTCAGCCGGATACATGGACAGTATCAGGACCGGTGTGGTGTCGTTGCGCTCGCGCATCTGTTCGAGCACGTCCATACCTTCCATGTCCGGCAGGCGAAGGTCGAGCAGCATGAGATTCCAACCGCCATTGGCCAGAAGCGAGAGGGCTTGTGCCCCGCTGTCGGCTTCTCCCCCGATGGAAAGGTCGGACTCGCCGTCCAGAAGGCGCTTGAGTCCTTCGCGAAAGAGCCGATGATCGTCGGCTACGAGTATTCGTGTCATTCGCTCCCCTCCAGATCGCCGGCCGGCGCGACTAGCTTTACGGTCGTGCCACCGCTGGCGCTGGGGGCGATCTCGATATAGCCACCCATAAGCAATGCGCGCTCACTCATGCCCTGAATGCCCGATACCCGCTCGGCCCGCCCGAAACCGCGGCCATTGTCAGTGACTTCAACGACCAGCAACTCGTCGACAACGCGGGCATCTACCGAAACACGGTCGGCGCCGGCGTGCTTGGTCACGTTCGTGAGGCACTCCTGAACCACGCGGAAGACCTGTTCCGCATGGGTGGGTTCCAACCTGGAGATGGCAGGCTCGACCTTCACCGATACTGCGAGCGCGTGGTGTTGAGCGACCTCCCGGCCAAGCCAGGCGATGGCCTCGGGCAGACCCACCTCTTCGACGATGGCCGGTCGGAGGCCGGTAACGATCTGGCGGGCGGTGTCGAGCGAGTTGATCGCGACCTCGTGCATCACGGTCAACCGGTCGCGCAAGCGCGTGTCGTCGACATGGTCGAGCAACCACTCGATATCGTGTCGGAGTGACGCGAGCGAACCACCCAGCTCGTCGTGCACCTCGCGGGCGATGCGTTCGCGCTCCGATTGTCGCGCGTGCTCGATGTCCGCCGCGAGCTTCCGGATCTGATGCTCCATGTGCTTGCGATCCGTAATGTCCTGCTGGATCGCGACAAAGTGTCTTGTGCGCTGGTGCCGGGTGCGGATCGGTGTGACCACCTGGTATGCGGTATAGAGGCTGCCATCCTTGCGCCGATTCACGATCTCGCCCGACCAGGCCTGACCAAGCGTCAGGCTGCTGCGTAGCGCGGCATAGAAGTCTGCCGGTTGTGCGCCCGAGCGAAGTACCCGGGGCGTCTGCCCGATCAGCTCATCACGCGGGTAGCCGCTGAGTTCGACAAAAGCCTCGTTGGCCCACTCGATGACGCCGTGCGCGTCGGTGATGAAGATGGCGTTTGCCGCGGATTCGAGCGCTTTCCCGAGCAAGGCGAGGCGTTCGTCCTGCTCGGCGCGTTCGAGCATCAGGCCGGCCTGGCGGGCAAACTCGCCAATGATGTCACTGCCCTCGCGTCGTCCGGCGTTTGGCCACAGCAGTACCAGGAGTGTGTCGCTTCGGGAGGCGCGGTGAATTCTGATCGCGCTGATCTGGACCCGGCGTTTGGCTCCGGGCAGCGCGATTTCTCCCGCGGCGATGCCGCCCCCATCGCCTTCATTCCGAAGTGCGGCTGCGAAGGTGTCGCAGGCGCCGACGCCGTGCCACCTCATCTCGCTCTCGATCAGGGTCTTGAGGGTCTGGCTGGCACCTCCGGCGTGCGCGACGATCTTCAGCGTTCCATCGGGCTGAGCGTGAGCCATGAATGCAAGGTCGAGCTCAAATGCATCGGCAACTGCCTCGCAGATCCGGACCGCAATCTCGTCGCGGGGCATGGGTTCGGGCCATTCCAGCGGTTCCGTAAAGGCGCGCTGCAGACGCTCCCGGCGGTGTCGTTCCGTAACGTCGCGCGAGACGGTCACGATTACGGGAGCCTCCGGGACATCGTCCGCGCGTGTGGCGTACGTTTCGAGTACGCGGTGTCCGCCTGTCGCGTGTCGAAATCGGGCGCGAACGAATACCGGCGCGTCCGGTACGGCTCGCAGGCGCCCGAGTGCGGATTCGACTGCGGGCAGGTCGGCCGGATGAACGAGGTCTCGAACGTCAATGCCGGCGAGTGCGCTTTGTGGATAGCCAATAACGGCGTTGGATGCCGCATTGGCGTGCAGAATGTGCAAGTCTTCGGACAGTACGGCGACGAGATCGCTGGCTCGTCGGTCGATGAGCCAGGCAAGCGTTTCTGAGTGGTAAGGCATTCGGCAGTGCTTGATGAATTGCGTGCGGTTCGAATACCACGACTGCAAGCGAAGGACTCGCAGCGACCGCTTTCGAGCGGAACGAATGGTAGAGGCTCACACCCGCACTCGGGAAATCTTGCCGCAAGTATAAGACCAAGACTCCGCTTTGCACCTGTCGGGCGAGCACTCTGCAGTGCGCTGGACCGATAATCCGTGCTTTCAGCACTGAGGCGTAGCGATGGCGCCGAGGCGTCACGGCGAGCACGTCGGTGGCCGCAGCCGTGACGGTGCAGGAGCTGCGGGCCAGGGCGCAGAGCCGTTTGGCGGCGCGCGTAATCCGGAGCAGCGCGGACCCGCGCCATGCCGGGTATCCGGGGGCACCGCGTCAACCGGGGGTGCGCTACAGCGCGACCGGACGTCCGCCTCTTCGTTCGGGGACCGCAGTCGGCAGGCTCGCCTCACGGCGTTCGCCGTCGTGCCAGTAGTCTACGCGTGCGTGCTCGCCGGACGGTGTGGCGCGAACGTATTCGAGATACTCCATGGGAGTCGTGGGAACGCTTCCGTTAACTGAAAGCACCAAAGCCCCTGCGCCGATTCCGGCATAGGCCGCGCGGCCGGTCGCGTTCGTGACCAGCACCCCCGGGGTGTCCGGCAGGCCAAGCGCATCACGCAGTTCGTCGGTGGCCTCGACGAC
>CAZYYE010000010.1:0-5814 GCA_964651535.1 uncultured Cryobacterium sp. | reverse complement strand
AAGCTGAACATCCGTCCGCCTGTACGGTGGAAGCGATTACTTCAGCGCTTCCCTAGCGCGCCTGAGCTGAGTGGAGGGTGCCCGTATTGAAAATGGTGCGCGGACACGCCGTAGCTAATGTATTCCTCGTAATCAGGCTCGTCGCTTGTGATGACTCTTGCAGTAGTGCCCTCTTTCAGATGAGCGTAAAACTCCTCACTAACATTCGAAGGACTTAACCCCGCCGGAAGAGGAAACGCTTTCCAGAGCGTGTCGAGGAATTCGGAAACACATCCAGAGAATATGGTGATGTTGTCAATCTCTTCATGAGGCTGGCCGTTATCAACAGATTCCGGATCGGCGACATCAGACATGATTACCCCTTCTGCGAAATAGGCTTGCGCCCGCGGCTTTGAAGTAGCAACTGGATCAGTATAGACAATGGCGCCCCAAAAAATGCGTATCACCCCGACTTTGGTAAGGTGTGCGCATGGCAATTGCTTTGATTTCGTACCTCATCCGGTGCAGGAGCGTTCAGACCGACCGAACTGCGGTAATTCCTATGGAAGCCCTTATATGGACGCCTCCCGGAGTGACAAGTGATTCTTTCGCCTGGCAGTCAAGGTAGAGGGAGTGGACGCAGTGGCCCGCAGACCTGCCCTTTCTGTCGGCACCTAATGGCGGGGAGCAATGGCCGGTGACTTTCGAGCGACTCTCAACTGAAACATCACTGGTTCTCGGAGAGCTGCCGTCCGCCGTTCGCAAGTCAGAACGGCCGGATCGTCAGCACTCGACGACGAACGACTGCTTCCGGGAATTGAAGTATCAACGACCGCTTGCCGGCGATGAACTCGAAGAGACGTCAGTCGCATCCCGACCCTGAAGAGACCGTCAGGTTTCCAGGCCCATCGTCGGCAGTGCAGCGGTAGAGGTCAGCCAGGGTCCGGGCGTGGTTTGGTCGCTGTCGGCCAAATAAACAGACATCTAGGTCGGAGATGATGCCAAGCACGGTAGAAATAGCGCCTCAGGTGCCAGAGCGGTGTTTCTTAAACAATGACTCGGGTGCTAGAAAGAGATTTCCACGAGCTCGGGAGAATGCAACATAAAGTTTATTGCGGATGATCGGCTTCGCCTGCGCGAGCTCACCGCGCAAGAGCAGGGCCCAGCTGGTGGGGTTAAGCGCGACGCAAACATCCTCATAGTGGTCGAGGCCCTTGCAGGCGCCCCAGTTGTGCGAGTGACAGCCGTAGAGCCAGTGTTGCTCCAGAAACAGCTTTACTGTCTTCTGGTCGGAGTGAAGCCGATCGACGTCGCCCTGGGACTCGACGACCTCCACACGCGCAGCACTCGCGCTGGCGGCGGCGATCTGGATGCCGAGCGTTTTGGTGATGTAGTCACAGACCGCTGGCCCGCAGCGATGGCTCGCGCCGAGCGTCGTGGTGTCGACCTTGAACCCCGCCTTGGCGAATCTCGCGCGATACTCGTCGTAATCGCCGTGTAACGACTTGTTGACGTTGCCATCGTGGCTCGTCGCAAAGGTGTACTGATAGAAGTCGCCCACCAGCCGGAAGCGCGCATGCGCCTGCGCGATCTCCAGGAGAAAGTTGAAGTCGTGCCCTCCGAAGTCCTGGACTTCGTCCACATAGATGTCGTCGTAGTACCTGTCGAGCCTCTCGCGAACGACCTCGTAACATCCTTTCACCGCAAGAAGCTTGGCCATCCGGCAGTGGTAGATCCGATCGCCATGCATGTAGCGCAGCTTGCTAGATAACGGCATGCGGCTTGATGTCTGCGATGGGGCCGAAAACGAAATGCCCCGACTCTGCATGTCCTGCTGCAGCAAGGGCTTGTAGCAGAAGCTGTTCAGGAACGAAAAATAGGTGTCGACCGTGACGGCAGCGTCTCGGCCGTCAAACCTGTTCGCGATCCGTCGGCGCAGGTCGTCCTCGGTGTTGGTCGTGTATGTGATGACCAAGGAGCGCCGCGACGGGTCAATCTGCTCGACGATGCTGCGGGTCTTTCCCGAGCCGGCCACCGCGAAGGTCACTGTCTTATCCACGCGATCGCGTCCTGGATGTATTTGGGCGCGCGGAGCTCCGTGGCGCCCTTGTCGAGGAGCTCGAAGGCGACATCGGCCTTGTTCGCCAGCATGTAGTCGAGCACGCTGAGCGATTTGCGCGAAGTTCCGAACAGCTGGTCACAGAGCTCCTTGTTGTCCTCATAGAGGCAGACCTCGAACGTGCTCCGAGCGTCGTCTGGATCCGCGAATACGCGAGCGTTGTCCATGCGGAACTCCGCGTAGTTGTCTACGCAATTCTTCTGCCAGTGCTTGTCGTTGTCGCGCACAACAGCGACCCGGACCCCCAAGAGCCTCGCGAGTTCTAGATAACGCTTGAAACTGGTTCCGCCTACCGAGATGACGTGAACGCCGTCCTCCGCGAGCGTGCTCCCCTTGGCGTGCTTGGCATAGAGCTCCTCGAACAGGATGAACTCAGCGTCGCCCTCGACCAGAATTACCTTCTTCGACAACACGAACTGCAGCACGTTGTTGTCCGGCGCTTTCATGAAGAACTTCGCTGTCGACTCGCTCAGATCCGACAGTGCGCCGCGCTTGGCGGGGTCGGTCCCCAACAGGGCTGCCTTACGAAGGTCGAGCCGTGAGCAGATCATGCTGCTGTGGGTCGCCACGAGGAGTTGCCGCCCCTCGGCTTGCGAGAGGCGTTCGACGAGCTTTCGCATCTGCGAGTGGCTGAGATGGTTCTCGGGCTCTTCGAGCAGCAGCAGGTGGAGCGGCTGGGTACCTTCGCCGCCGCGGCGCAGTGCGAAGCTGGTCTTGACAAAGCACTGCCTGCCCTTGCCGCGTACGTCGAGCGGCAGCTGGTCCTCCAAGATGACGAGGTCAGTCCCGAGGTTCGTCTTCGAGCTCGTACGCACGCCGAACGTGTAGTCGGTCAGCACTTCGTTGATCTCTTTCAGGTGCGCGTCACGAAACTCGTCCTTCGCTTTACGGTATGAGCTCTCCAGCCTGCTTCGGGCCTTCGCGTCGGCGTTCACCGAGAAGAGCGACTGCGTGTAGATGCGGGTGGCTTGCTCGCTGTCAATGCGCGAGCTATCCAGCAGCAGGTGGCGCACATGCTTCTTGAACGCAATCTGCGAATCCTCGGCGAACGTCGCAAAGCGCGGTGCATAGTATTCGAAGGGGAAGGGTGCATCGGGATCCTGCAGCAGCTCCTTGACTTCGTCCTGCAGCTCGCGAGGCACCGCGATTTCCATCTTGATGCCGTCGCACTCCCTTCTGTCGACATTGTTCCTTCCATTCAGGGAAGGGTCGGCCCCCTCCGTCAGGAATATCTCCACGAGCGCTTTCGGCAAATCCGCGACCAGGCGGCGGCTGCCCATGAAGCGGTCGACCGCAGCGGCGTTCAGGAGCGCTTCGACGCCCAGCGACTCGACCTTCGACCGGCTAGCGCTCAGAGCCAGGTCGATGGCCAGCAGCACACTACTCTTTCCCGCCTCGTTGTCTCCGAGCAGGACGTTGAGCCCCGGCTTCAGCAGCAGGTCCAACTTGTCGAATCGCTTGAAGTTCCGAAGAACGACTTTCGTGATGGCGGGCATCGCCTCTCCTCCCCCGGTTCGTTGTTAGTGTCTCGCGTCGGGCCCGGCCGCTTCGGCGCCCACGCTGTCGGCCGACATCGCCCGATGGATGGCCCGCAGCTTCTCCAGCAGCTCGTCGAACGTGACCACGGCCACGTCCTTCGTCGCGCTGCGGAACAGATCGAGGGAGCGGCGCATATCGGCGGTCTCTGGATTCCTTCCGGCTACCACAAGACAATGGACGTGCCCCACGTGCGTTCCCTCCATGCTGGGGTGTCGGGCGCGCGCGTGAAAGTTCGCGGTGAGTTCTGCGCGCTGGTCCAGCGTTTGAGAGATCGCAGCGCACAGGTCGGCGTGCGCGGCGTGCATGGTCCCGCGGAAGGGCGTGTTCTGAAGCAGGCGCGTGCGGGCCGTCTTAATCTCCACAATCGCCACCGCGCCGGTGAGTCCCTGCCGGAACAGGAAGTCGGTGATGCTCTCGCCCCTGCCGTCGATCGTCGTCCCGCCTACGTGCGCTTGTCCCCCGATCAGCAGCACCGGGTGGGGGAAGGCGATACTCAGGACGAACGGGTGCGTTTCGAAGAACGTCTGCCAGACTCGCTCGTCCGGGTTCCGATCGAGCAGTGCCTCGAAGCGGGCGATCAACTCTGCGAGCGTCACACGCTCGATTTCTGACCTCAGCTCCAGCAGCGCGCGGGGGTTCTCTCGTGCGATCTGCGGAGCGTCTTGCCGGACGAGATCTGTGGCGGCAGCCCGATCGCGTTCGTCGCGCCGGCGGTCCCGGGTGCTTAGCTGTGCCAACTCGAAGATCTCGCCGGGTCTGGCCTGTCGATACAACTTCGGGAAAAGCTCCTCGTCGATCGAGTGCATTATTTCATTGTATGCCAAGAGCCGCCGGTCCTGGAGCGCCCGAGCTTGCGAGCGCCGTCCGATCTGCGCCATCCCCTTGCGCACGCGGTCGAACAGACGTCGTCCAAGCGTGAAGGTTTCGCCCGAGATCGAGGCGTCGTCGCCTTCGACCAACTGGAGCTCGGTCGCCGTCGTCGAGCCTTCGATTGCCTCGATGATTAGTCGATTCTCCCACTTGAGCCCAAGGCCCCGCGACGCGCGCCGCGAGAAGCCCACGGGAAGCGCTTCGAGCAGTTCTTCGAATTCGCAGATGCTCTGAGGGACCTTCCAATCGCCCGGTATGCGGATCCTGACGATCTGGTCGTATTTGGGTTCGAGGAACGTGGAGCGGTAAGCGGCCGACACCCTCGGGAACATGGTGAGCTCATTGGGACTGACGTGCGCCAGCAGCTCCTTGCGTGGCTCTGGGCTGCCGGTATCCCTCGAAGCATCCCCGTGGGCGAACACCTCCGCGAGCTCTTCACCGTCCACCTCGATCACGTCGAGGCTAACCAGGCACTCCTCTGCGGAGTCGAGCGCCTGGGGCTCCTCGTCCGGCGCCTCGCTAGCATCCACGTCGAGGCGGTCGTCCGTGTTCCTTTCAGGAGCACTTGCCATGGCCCCCTCCCCATTTTGGTTATCTGTCGCCAAGCGGCTCCGCGCTCGCCACGAAGCGCGGCGTAGTCAATGGTATTACGTTCCGGAATCAGACAACAAAACCCAAGCTGGAAACAGTGCCAGACCCTTTGCGCTCTGGAGGTAGCCGACACAGCCTTGAGATACTGATGACGATCGAGTCGATACCTGCGCCGATAAAGCCTGCCGCAGGTCGCGTGCTGTAGGCCCTTGCGGCCCAAAGGGAGCTATCGCGTGCGCTCGAACCGGAAGACCGCGTCAATCTCCCAGCGCACGTTGAGCGGAGGCGCTGGGAACGCCGCCAAGTGCGACCAAGCTAATGAAATTGCAGACCGCCGCGGCAGACCTATTTGCGAGTTCACAGATAGATCTGGTTTAGGTCGATAGCTGACAGTGGGTGGGTGAAGGCGAATGTCGCCTGTCAGCCTAGACCGGCCGTTCGTGACGACTGCTCACCGACAAGGCTTCGGCCTCACCCGTCATTCACCAGCGGTCCCGTGTGCGGCCGCAATCGGCCGGTTACCCGTCGCTCAGGCGCTCGGGTGAGGCGTGCGTCAGCTTCCCCGTCGCGCGAACGAGAACTTCCGACCCGTTGCTGTCATCCGCTCACACGTCGCCCATCCGGCAGGTAACCGAGCAGAGAGGTCACAAAGCAAAGCAACCGGCCGACTCCACTTCGGCTTATGTGGGCCGGCTGCGGGTCGTTGGCCCCATCGG
>CAZYYE010000009.1:0-6353 GCA_964651535.1 uncultured Cryobacterium sp. | reverse complement strand
GTCCTCAGTGGTGTTTGTCTCCATGCCGACGCCGTCCCATTCGAGTGGTTTTCGACCATTTTAGACACCAACTGCTTCCCGGGCATGCTTAAGCGAAGCCCTCGAGTAAACGGGACAGACCTCATTCACAATCGCTGCGAGATCCAACGGCAGGGGTGTGGCATATAGCGGGATCTCGTTGAGCTAGCTTGTCTCCGACCGCTATGGCCGATCAGGCGGCGCGCCTGGTGACAGCGTTCCAACTGTCTCGTCGTCGAACAGAGGAGCCGTTCACGTCCATCTCACTAAGCGGCCGGCCCAGCTCTCACACCTGCCATTGGTCATCGTTTCCGTGGTCTTGATGAGGAGGGGTGGCAACGCTCGTCATTCTCCAGCCATGAGCTGAAGCAAGTATTGGAGAGATGCGCGCGCTTTAGCGCTTGTACCCAACCGCGTTCGAAATCATTGAATGCGTCAGTACCGGATTCGTATGGGTTCTTGTAATGCCGGTGATCGCGGAAATGTCGTGCGCCTTCCGCGACGATGTCCTTCTTGCTCATCTTGCTCTCCAACTTTGGTCTAGTGTTAGATTCTTGGGTCGGGGCGGCTGGTGGCTGGCGTTAGAATTCTCACGACATCCCGATAGTTCAAGCCGAGATCATGAATACAACCACTCCAACCGCCACGTCTCGTGGCGCTGATCTGAGCGTCAGCGACGAGCTCAGTGTGGCAGCCGACCTTGGGGAAAACCACGGAAAAGGGGGTGATAACCCGTTTGCCGGAGAAAAGGAGCTCAAAGTGCTGGCCAAGTGGTTGGAGCAAGAGCAGTCCGATGCTAAAGGTTGGCGCATCCTTAACGAACTTACCCTGCGAAGTCTGGACCGTATCAACATGTCGGAAAGCGTCCGATGTTTCTCCACCGAGGATTTGTGCCAATGGGCAGGTGTTGATCCCACGAAAACCGACTGGAGGGATGTCAAGCTGTGGTGGAATGCGCGGCGCAAACGGATATGTCTCGCGATGCGTCATGCTGACCTCGATTTCGAACCCATCCTTTATCGCGATGAGGATAAAACGGGACGCGGCAACAAGGCTTTTAACTCATTGCGGATGATCCCCCTAAGTGGGGCCGCTGGAGGATCGCTACAGGAAACCGATACTCCAGACGACGATACGGCAACAGGCGCACTGGCATTTCCGGTAGTTGAGGAGGTGATTTATTGGCGGCCCAGCGACTTGCCGGTCAAGCTCTCCAATCTACTACTGAGAAGGTTGTTCAGTGCAGGCGAGATAGGCATCGGCTCATTACGGCACAACGTCCTGCGTTTCAACCTGTTGGGCTCGTCCCTGTTCATGCTCATATTTTCCATGGCTGCGGTGGGCATGATGGTTATTGAGAACCGTCCGATTGGGACCCGTGACCTTGGCCTTGTACTTCTTGTGGGCATCGGTGGCCTGATGTGGTGGCAGAAGTGGCGGCCTGTTCTTCAAGCTCGTGAAGACCGCATCACGCCCTTGCCGGACGAATGGTTGCCGATCAAAGCGGCCCCGGCACAGCTCGAACGCAAACGCACCGACTCCGGCGAAGTCTTGCGGCTGGTGCGCTACGTGGCTAGCTGCCCCGTGTGTGGAGGCGACATGCATCTGGCCAGTGGGGCTCCAGAATGGCCGCGGCGCACTGTTGGGCGATGTGCCGATGCGCCGAGGGAGCATGTGTTCAGCTTCGACCCTGTAAAGCTAATCGGCCATCGCCTGTAAGGGGCAACCGGCATGGAAAGCGGAGGAACCGGGGAGCAAGACCGGTGCTTGGCCGAACCTGCAGTCGGCGTGCCGCTCTAGCAATGTCAGCCATGTGGTTGATTGGAGACTAGGGCGGCACGGGTCATTGAAGTCCATAAGCGCCCGCATTTGACCCGGCACTCTTGTACTCATATCATGTGTGCAACTTGGTTTGCGCAAATGTTATGAGTACAACTAACGATGCTAGGGAGGCCGACTTTGGCAATCGCCTTCAGCAATTCCGCATCCAAGCGGGAATTGAGACCCAAAGGGAATTGGCCATTGCGATGGGCGTCCGGCAGCAGACAGTCAGCCGATGGGAGGCCGGCACATCTCGCCCCAGGGCAAAGGACATGCTTCGGCTCGCGCATGTGCTCTCCGTAAGTCCAGAGGATCTTGAGAACGTGAGCGAGCGTGGTCTGGATCCGCAAACGACAATAGTCAGCTTCGACCAACCGCTTCCCATCGACAGCCTGAGCGCGGAAGGTTTCGAACGTTTTTGCGACTTCTTCATCTCCGCGCTCCACCCGACCGCCGACGTGCACCGGTTCGGCGGGACCGGCCACAAGCAGAACGGCCTAGATATCGAGGCCGTTCTGCCAGACAGCACGATCCGCACCTATCAATGCAAGAGGCATCAGCAGTTCGGCCCCGCAAAGGTCGAAGCGGCCGTCAAGGCGCACGTCCGCCACGCCGACAAGAAAGTCCTGTTGCTCACGAGAATCGCCAGCCCGCAGGCGCGGGAGGCGATGGCCGCCCATCCCGGCTGGGAGCTGTGGGACAAAGAGGATGTCGCCAAGCGGATCCGTCAACTCCCGAAGTCGGAGCAAATACGCCTGGTCGACATCTTTTTCCCCGGGCAGCGGCTCGCGTTGCTCGGGGAAGTCGAGGCCGGCCCTTGGATGTCCGTCGAGGACTTCTTCTCCGCGTTCCTGCGCAAAGAGCGCGCCTTCAACCACCTGTGGCAACTGGTGGGACGGAGCGAAGAACTCGCAGACCTGTCCGACAGCATCCGTGACAAGGACAGGCTGGTCACCCTACTGACAGGCTCCGGCGGGTCCGGAAAGTCCCGTTTGCTCTACCAAGCCCTAGCCGATTACCAAAACGTGAAGTCCGGGACGCTGGTCAAAGTTCTCTCGGCGACGGAGGAACTCTCCGCGAAGCATCTCGATAATCTCGGGCAAGGCGAAAAACTATTGGTCGTTGACGACGCGCACGACCGGGACGACCTCCCCATGCTTTTCGCTTTCGTCGCCAATCCCAAGAATTCCGCGCGAGCGCTCCTTTCCCTCCGGACGTACGGCCTAGAGCGGATCAGGTTGCAGGCTGCCGCCGTCCTACTCCAGCCTCCGTACACTACCCAAATTGGTCTCGAACCGCTGTCCCGGAAGCAGTCTGTGGAACTCGCGACCCAAGTCCTGAAGGAATACGGTGGCCCCGAATCGGCGGCAGAAGCGGTCAGCCGCTACACCCTCGACTGCCCGCTGGCCACAGTCGTCGCGGCTCAGATCGTAGCGAAGGAGAAGTTGCATCCGGATTTCCTGAGCAACGAAGTCGCATTCCGGACGACCCTTCTGGCCCGCTTCCAACAGGTAATCGCGGGAGACTTGGCCCAAGGCAAGGACAGGGAAGCTCTCCTCTCCATCTTGCGAATATTGGCATTGGTCCAGCCGTTCAGCCCGGACGACGCTGGACTCCTGGAATTGATAGAGGATGTCCAAGGCATTTCCGTCGCGGACAGCAACCGCCTGATCAAGACCTTGGTAGCGGGGGGCGTGGTGTTCAAGCGGGGCCCGACGTACAGGCTCGCACCGGACCTCCTCGCCGACTACATCATCGAACAGAACTGCGTGACTGAGAACGGTGCATCGTCCGGCTACGCGGAAAAAGTCTTCGCCGCGTCGTCGCAATCCCTCGTCGAGCACGTTCTGCTGAACCTCGGAAAACTGGATTGGCGGCTGTCCAGCGGGAACACCGCCAGCAGCCGCCTGCTCGACGGACTCTGGCAACAGCTTCGGCCTACGGGGGAATACGGCGACACTCACTTTAAGGCGATGACGTCTGTCGCCTACTACCAGCCCGCGAGGGCGCTACAGTTCGCTGAACAACGTATCGCCGAAGACAATACCCCCAAGAACCTGCCGGAACTCGTCAAGCATGCCGCTTACAACTTCGACTACTTGCGAAGGGCGTGCGCATGCCTGTGGGAATTGGGAAAGTCGGATGAAAGGCAGCTGAACTCACACCCTGGTCACGCCATCCGGATACTGAGGGAACTCTGCGCGGTTGAGCCCAACAAACCGGTTGAGTACAACGCTGAGGCCGTCGGATTCGGATTGTCGCTGTTGGATCTGCCCGATTCGTGGAGCAGCACATACAACCCGTACGATTTCCTGAGCGGAATCCTCCAAACCGAGGGGCATACCACATCATCGAACGGGCGCGCCTTCTCGTTCAGTCCGTACCTCGTGAGGCAGGAAGCCGTTGCTTCGCTGAGGCAGAAGGTAATCGGAGCAGCGATAGCACGGCTCGATTCCACGCGGTTAGATGTCGCGATCCTGTCCGCAAGTGCGCTTTCCGACGCGCTCAGGTACCCGATGGGCCTATTCGGGGCGAGCGTTCCGGAAGAGCACCGCTCGTGTTGGACCGAGGAATTCGTCGGTACGCTGGAATCGGTCAAGAAGAAGGTCCTTTCGTCAACGCTGGATCCCTTTGTATGGCTTGAGTTGCTGTCTTCGATCTCGTGGCACGCAAAATTCGCCAGCGGCAAGACGAGCGACGTAGCGAACGACATATTCGCCCTTACCCCGGACAGCCTCGAATTTCGGACGATACGCGCGTTCGTCGACGGGTACGGGCACCTGGTCGAAGACCCGGATTTCAAAAGTAGGCATAAGGAATGGCAAGCAACCATCCGGCAAACTGCAGCAGAGATAGCCAACACCTTCCGGACCCCGGAGGCGATTGTTCGGTTCGTGGCGCCGACGCTGGCGAGGGTCGCAGAAGCAAGACTGAAACGGAATGCTTCGCCCCACGTACTGCTTTACGAACTGCTCGCCGGCACAGAGTCCTTGGCGCAAAGCATCGTGGAGTACGCGCTTGGAAACCCGAAAGCCGCCATTGCCCGATACGTCCCCATGGCCTTGCCGAGGATCTATTCGGAAGATGTTGTAACGGGAAGGGGGTATACGTCCAGAATCTTGGCTTCCGGGAGTTCGGAACTGAGAACATCCTTGGCCCGCTGTCTCGGCCAGGTCCTTGGGACCTCGTCCTTGGGCGAGTACGAGTTGGACATCCTGAAGAAATTTCTCTCTTCCGACGACGAACACGAAGTGGCGACCGCGGTGGGCGAGTTGCGCCATGTCGGGGCGCTGGACGCACCGAAAGCGTTGGAGCTCATAGGAGCCACGAATTTCTGCGGTTCCCAGTACGTTGCCGACGAGGTCCTCTCCTTGTTCGAATCTCCTGGGCCGATTCCGCTCGATCTGCTCGATTCCGGCGCAGTAAGCGTCTTGCTGGACAAACTGTTTCCCATACCGGTTCTGGAAGAGTATTGGACCCAGAAATTTCTCGCGTCCACTTCGGTGAGATACCCGGTGGAAACGCTGGATTTCTTCAAGAAGCGCGTCGTGCACGCGGCTTCGACGGAGGATTACGGGTTCCGTCCCTGCAACTACGGCCCGAATGTGCGCGAACCTTTGCGGTTCGCGGAGTCGGCGGCATTCGAAGACTTGTGCAAGGACGTCTGGTCTTGGATGAGAGGTGGCGATGACGACGACCACAAGTTCCAATACTTCGCCTCCCACCTTTTCGGCTCCGTATTTTCCGCAACGGACGACAGGACGCTCTCTTTCATGCGGAATAAGTGCTCCGGCGACAGCCTCGATATCTCGCTCATAGGGAAAATCCTCCGGGACGCCGACCACGCGTTCTCCTTGGACAATCCGACCTTCGTCGTCGGCTATCTAGAGGCAGCCAAGTCGCACGGCAGCAAGTGCTTCGAATCCGCCACCAGCGCGCTTTATTGCGCGGCCGTGAGTGGAGAAAAACAGGGGACGCCGGGCGAACCGTTTCCGCGTGACGTGGAAGCCTTGGAGAAAGCGAAGTCCGTTCTCGATTGGCTCCCTCGCTTCTCCCCCGCTTATAGGCTCTACGAGCTCATCAAGCAGGATGCGGAGAAGAACATCGCTGAATCGCTGAAGGAGCGGGAGTTGTTCGAAGAGGATTAGCTCGAATGGAATGAGACCATGCTAGGGTGCGCTGTGACTGGCTTCGGTCACTTAGCAGACCCATCATTCCCAACAAATCACTGACGGCTTCGGCCGAGCAATGGACAGCGGGGCTCAGAACCGTTCGATTCCCTGGGCAGCAGACATCGATTGCTCTTGGAAGTCTCTCCAGACTCGATCCAGAAGTGACTCAGGCCGTGTCCGCATCCAGTTCGATATCCACCATCAGGTCCGCCGACAGGCGTTCGAGATCTGCTTGAAGCCTTGCAACATCCAGTGAGTCGGGGGCGTTGAGTGCGATTTCGGCGTGAAACATCGGCTCGGAGGACATTGCTGCGCTGGCGACGTGGCTCTCGAAGCGTTCGA
>CAZYYE010000008.1:0-6818 GCA_964651535.1 uncultured Cryobacterium sp. | reverse complement strand
GCCGGCGTCGCCTCCAAGGCCCACCAAAACACCTTCCATCAGCATTGAATAACATGCCTCTTTCGGCCAAGAGCAGACGATCAGAGAGTCCTCATATAACGACAACAGCACGCGCAGGGGAATTTTAGCACCTCCCCCGATCAGCCCGATCGCCTAGCGTAAAGCGACCTAGTTAATCTGCTTATTAAGCTCAACTGCTATCTCTCGCTCATCGAGCTTAGTAGAATATATAGGGAAGGATTTACCTATAACACGCAACAACATTTCTCGCATATGATCAGATGCTCTGAGGCCCAAGTGGATTCCAGTGATCCTTCCGGAAACGCAGAAAAAATCCTCATCCGATATTATCCGATATTCCTTTTCATACTCCCAGTGCTTGCTTTTTATCCTCAGTACATCGTATGATTTAGGTGAAGTCAAAAGAGAGCAAGAAAACTCTCCTAACTGATCAACATAATCGACCTTATACAAAAACTTCGCATCCACTTCCAACTCTATTTCAATTGCTATTCCGGTATGGCCACCCGCGTAATGGGACCACATACGCACGTCAGATTTTTCTCCAGAAAGACTGCACACCCGTGTTCCACCAGGAATAGGAAGCTCAGATATTGATTGTGGCTTCTTAACGGCGCGGTGGCCTCCGAGTGGTGCAAAATTCAGGGGGCCACTATTGAGTGAGCCGCCAATATGCATAACTGATAGAAAAACCCCTTCAAAGGGATCGTTGAGTTTGTTATATGCTGCACAATGCAATCGCTCATTTAACAGTATATCGAGCGTGTATTCGATGTTGGCAAGCGAACGAAATTTATAGAGTTTCATAGGCATTTAACATAGATAAATTCGCCAAGAGTGTTCTCAGCAAGGTCGGCACTGGGTCGGCAACTGCATCAACCACCACAACAGCATAGCCAAAAGTTCTCGATCCGGCCAAAAGCGGCCATTGAGGATATTCTTATGTATAACGCCCCGCATCACTTGCCGGCGGAGGCGGGCGAAGCCCGATGTAGCCGGTCAGGTGCAGGCGGATGTTATGCGGCATCTTGGTTGATGCAGCCGCTGGTTGTCCACTTTCGACCCGAAGAGGCCCCGGCTTACGAGCAGCTCTCCGACTGCTTGCAGAAGATTGTTGAGACACAGCCCACGACGCATCTTTCAGCCAGTTCCTTGGTAAGAGATTGGGGAGCATCAGGCAGCCGGCGTAACGAAATCGTCCCGCATCCTGAACGCGGCGGAAGAACCGCTCTCCACAAGAACATCGAGCACATACACGATCGCCTCGCGCAGGACTGGGTCGCGCTTGAGTTCCAGCGGCCGTGCGTAGACATGCCGTTGGAGAAGAACTTCGAGCATGAAGACGGTGTTGGACTCGCGCAGAATGTCGGCGGGATTGCCGCGCCTGAGCGCGTTAGCGATGCGCACAAACGCGGCGGGCATGGAACGCTCGCCGATGTGGTAGAGGAAGCGGACATAGCTGTCCAGCACGATCCAAACCGGCGGCAGCGCATCGAAGAGCGCGTCGACGTTATGGGCGTATCCTTCAAGGCTCCGCCAGTGACGGACGTTGTCCTTCCACCACGCGGTCAGGAAGATCGTCGACAGCACCTCGCTGCCGTGGGGATGTTCTCTGTCCAGATGCGCGAGCCACTTGGCGCGCTTGACCCGCTCGGCAAACAGGTTCCATAGGAACCAGTAATGCGGCGTATTGGGTTTGCTGTCCTCGGTGCTCGTGAACCCCTGGATGACGTTGTGGACCTCGCGCGGATGCCGGTCAACGGCCTCGAGGATCGGCTGGAGGACTTCCTCGGCATCGACATCTGACGCGCGCATCACAAATTGCTGAATGCGGTCGGATATGGCCTGCTCCCTGTGAAAATTCCTGTCGCGCCGGTCGGGAGCACGATCGTGCTCACGGTTCCAGCACTCCACTAGGTCTTCGCTGGCGCGCCGGTGTGCGGCCACGGCCAGAGGCTCGTTGGGGACCTGGCTCAGGATCGTGAGGATCTTCGCGTGCGCCTCGGCTCCTAATATCTCGGTGATGTCGAATCTGACGTGCGCATCTTCGGCGATTTCCCCTTCGGTCCAGAACCGTCCGCGAATGTCTGCGGCCGCGGCGGCCAAGATCGTGTCGGGCGTGCGCCGCTTGTCGTAACGCTTTTTCTCCTCGGCGTTCCAGTCGCGGTCAGCAAGAGCGGCCTCGGTTGCGACGGCATTGACGGCGCGCAGGGCAAGAGCGGGGTTCGCGGCCCATAACTTGTTGTTTATGCCCCAGGTGGCGTACCAACGGACCTCGTCGATCGGATGGGTTAGCGCGGCAATAAAGGCGTGGCGCACGCGCGGCGTCTGGGCTTCAGTCAGGGGCTTAAAGAGCAGCAGCGGCACGACGAAGGCACAGGGGCGATCAGCCAGCATCGGAAACTGCTGCATGCCGTCGATGGTTCCCCACTGGTCCGCGTGTCTGGAGATTTCGGAGCAGATGACGTCTATGCACCACTCCTTCTCTTCCGGCGACATCTCGTCCCAGTGATCGCGGGCGCAGACGGCAGCCACAAATCCTGGAGCGTTACGGCTGTTGTCGGGATGTGCCGCGGTGCGGTCCATCCCCTTGGCACTTGCCAGCTTCTGCCGCCACTGGGCGGGGTCGGCAGAGCCGGTCTCCCGCTGAAAGACTTGGAGGCCCCACATGTAAACACCCAGACGGGCATTCATCTCGCCCATCTTCTTCGTGCTCTCGTCAATGAGTTGCTGAACTTCCGGAACCGGAGGCTTGGGTTCGAGGCGGATGTAACTCTTCGCAGAGCCCTCGCCGTCCGCTGCCGATGTTTCGCCCGCTGCAGGCTGGTCGTGGGCCACGTCGTACTGACGCAAGTCCATCCGGTGAAGGGCGAGCTGCCATGTGAGGTCGTGCTCGTTGCGTTTGTCCGGCCCGGGCAGTACCGCGATGTAGCGGTCGATGATGGCTTGAACCCGCGGGGCCAGGGGACCGAGTTGCAAGTTTGCGATGGCCGCTTCAAGGTCGTGCTTGCGGTGCGGCAGCGCGTTCGACTTCTTCCGCTCCTCTTCGTAGATCATGTTTTCGGCGCGGAAGGTCGGGAACAGTCCCGTGAGACTCGAAGTCTGGTGCTCGCCGGCCATGCGGCTGCGATCGATCTCGATGTAGTCCTGCACCGACAGCAGCACCAGAAGGGCTTCGCCGGACCGGTGAGGATGAGCGGTCGCTACGCTAGCAACGACGGCTGCGAGCGCGGCGGAATCGCTGCGCTGGAGAATTTCTAGCAGTACCGCGTCGAGCCCCTCGGGATGGGATTTGGCGTAGTCGAGCAACCACTTCTCGAAGGCCATCAGCAGCGACTGGAGCGAATAAGGCCCGACGGTCATGCCGCGATACAGGCCCCAGAGACGCGGGTTCACCCATTGCTTCCGCGTGGTCCCGTTGGCAAACATGAGCTCGACTTCCCAGGCGGGTTCGAGGGGGGCGCGGAGACGCGGATTCGCGTACCACTCGGCACTGTGATTGGAGACCTGGATCAGGAAGTCGAGGCCTTTTTTCGGATGGTGCGTGAGCAGGTTGATCCACGGCCCTCGGAAGGCACTAGCAGGGAAGAAATCATGGCGCAGGTGTTCCTTGATGCCGAAGTAAAGGTCAACGTCGATGGATGAGCGGCCATAGGGTTTCGCGCGTAGATATTCCTCCGTGGCGAGGAAGGTATCCAGTGCAACGGAGATCAAGAGGTCCGGCAGGTCGCGCGCGGCGGGCGCACCGTCGAGCCCCGCAAGGAGGATGTCGCGGAACTCATCGGCGACGGGATCGCGGCGGCGCCCTTCCTTGATCTGCCCGCGCAGGACGGCTTCGAAGCGCGCGGGGTCGGCTTTCGGGATCTTCGCAATCACCTTCAGAATGCGTTGGCGCGTGTCTCCTCCCCTGTAGTGGTCAAAGCGCGGGAGGAGCCAATGGGCAATGCCGGCAACATGTTCGGCCCCGTCGATGTCAGGTGCCCACCAGCTGACGCCCCGCACGGCATCCTCGATCAACGCGAGAAGCAGCGGTGCATCTTCTGGTCCGAAACAGCCTATGTTGCGGTGCACCAGCCTCACGACGGTTGCCCAGACCGCGCCTTCCGGCACGCTCAGGATCGAGCTGTGGCCGCGCACGTCGGCAAGCCACGCGGGCGAAGTCACACAGGCGACGCGCAGGAGGTGGATGACCCGCTTGAGGATAGCGCGGTCATTGGCAAGCAGCTCGGCCTCGTGACGCGTGAGGAATTCTGACGCGGACGGTGCCTTGAGCAGCGAGACCAACGTATCGTCGCGGAACTGGGCGGGTACGTCCGCTTGTGCGATGGCTGCACTGAACAGCCGGTCCGCTGCGGGTGCGTCGCGGTCAACCAGTTCAGCAACCCACTTCCGGTACGCGCGGCGCACCGCAGGATGGGTCCCTATCGCTGACGACAATGCCTTGAACGCCGTCTCATCCGTAAGGTGCTGTTCCTCGATCCATTGAAGGATGGCCCAGTCCTCGAGGACGTCGTGCACCGTCGCCACGAGCAAAGCATTGCTGTCGGGCGAAACAACGAGGGAGTCCTGTTTGAGGAGGGTGATGGCTGCGGCATTGAGTCCAGTAGCTGGAACGTAATCAGACAGGGCGCGAGCCCTGCGCACCGCCAGCTCCTGCAAAGCCACTTCGCGTAGGCGCGGCATGCCGTCGGCCGGATTCTGGTCCGCGCGCACGATCTGCCGCCAGAAGACGGCGCGGAAATCGCGCTCGTTCTCCGGAAGCGGACGTCCGGCATCCCACGGAATCTGCAATGCCTTGTCGATGAAGTACGGGTTGCGCAGGATCTCGCGCAGGGCGGGGTTGGCGAGTGGCACTGCCAGCGACGGGAAGGCAGCCTGGATTTCCTGCAATTCGGCGTCGTCAAGCGGCGGAACTTCGATGACCGCGTGATCAATCCCCGCCGCCTGGAGAAAGCTTGCCCGTATCTGCTCCACGGAATAGTCGCGGCAGGTCATGAGGATACCGAAGCCGTCGTCGGACTGGACGAGTGTCATGAGGTCGCTGAACCCGTCGCGCGTCGGTTTCTCAAGCAGGCGTTCGACGCTCTCGATCACGAGCACCTTGCGGCCCTGTGCGCCGAGGATGGCCTGAAGCTCTGTGGCGCGCGCCGGGATCTGGCTGTTGTGGAGTGTTTCGTCGATGTGGGCGACGGCGAATTCCTCGACCCGGAACCCGAAAGCGAAGGATTCGTGGGAGAGGAAGGCTACCGCTTCCTTTCCAATGACGGATTTGCCGCTGCCCGCCGGACCCGTGATAAGGACGACTTGCTTCGCCTCGATGGCCGCAAGCACTTTGTGGACGATGCCAGCCCGCCGCAGGTGGAAAGTAGGCCCGATCGTCGTACGGATCTTCCGCAGCACGAAGTCCGTGTGGTTCTTCAGTGCCGTCAGTACCCGCTGTTCGTGCGCGCCCACCTCGCCGTACGCCTGGACGAGAGCGGCTGGAAGGTCGGAGCGTTTCAGGCTCCGTGCTGCCGGTCCGGCCTCGCTGGCATGGCCTAGAAGAGCATCCCAGGCAGCCGTTGCACTGGCGACGGGATCTGGGTCGGTAGACTTGAGGGCGAGCAGCGTCTTGATGTGCGCCTCGGTCTGGCGAGTGGAGGTGTGCAGGTCGAGGCTCAGGACATGGAGCACCCGCAGGAAAGGCCACAGCTCTTTGGCGATGACGGGCGTTCCTTCCAATGCGCTGACGATGCGGCAGAGCTCGTTACACTGGTGGACGGACTTCTTCGAGATGAAACCGTCGAGAGACAGCCGCCGTTGGAATTCTTCGCCGTCGGCCGCGCCCCGCGCGCAGTCGAGCAGCCCGACGAAATTCTCGAGAAGCGTATTCGTGCCGCGCAGCGTGACGAGCACGAAGCGGTCGTGCTGGGGGTTGAAAGGGTCGGCCTCCTTGAAATCCTTCCAGAAGTCGCCAATGGCCTTCTTGCATTCGCCGTCGGTGGCACTGATGGTGAAGCTGCGTTTCACCTGCCCGACGAGCCGCGCAGTCGCCCCGCCTGCGCGCGCGCAGACGATGAGAACGTCGTCCGTATTGAAGCCGAGATGTTCGGTCTGGAAATGGACTTCGGTGACGCCGGTATCGGTCAGGATCGGCGGGATGCTGCGGACGAGCAGCTGCGCTAGCCAGTAAGCCGCGACGTGTTGCTCGAAGAACACGCCCTCGCCGCCCGTGGAGATCGGACTTGAAACTCGTTTCTGGCTTGGGCTATCCATGTAATCCACCAAATGTTCCACTGTTTCAGCTATTCAGGGAAAGCCGTGCAAGCCTAGTTCGATGACGACCTCATGCGAGTGGTTGCACGTCCCGTCCGATGATTCCACGGACCAATAGTAGCAAGAACGCTTGATGTCGCATTGGCATGGTGATGCTGCCACTGAGAGTCCGGTCTTGTCCTATAGCGAGCCATCAAAGGACGACTGCCATGTGCGTTCAATGCCGCAACAGGTATTAGACCGCGCGCTTGACATTCCACTTGAACGCGCACGCTCGACCACCTCTTATCTTATTGAAAAAAATGGGAATTAAGTATAACCGATCGTCGTTCATGCCACATATCCCCAATGAATGAGCATGCAGCCATTGCCGCCACGACCGCTTTGGGTCGAAAGGGGCCATAGAAAAACCGGCATGGCTGAGGAAAATAGCGTTCTGCCATTTCCCGAAGCCATGCCGGCCGGTCGATGAAGTGTCGGTGGGTATTGCTGCCATATCGCCTTCCCTGCTCCCTGGGTCAGCCCTGTTGCCGGGCTGTTTC
>CAZYYE010000007.1:0-8804 GCA_964651535.1 uncultured Cryobacterium sp. | reverse complement strand
ATGTACGCGACCAGCCAATCGCGGAAGGCAGTGCCCGCGACGCCGGTGATGCGCTGTCCGCCCAGAAAGGGGGGATTTCCGACGATGCCGTCGAAGCCGCCGCGCTCGCGCGCGAATACCTCCGGAAACTCCAACGGCCAATGGAAAGGCCGACGTGCAGGCTTGTCGGCAGACAAATCGGTCGAGAGCGCGACAACCGATCTCCGGCGCATCGAGGCGAGCACTTCGCGGTCGCCATCGATGGCCTGCCCGGCCTGGATGGTCACTGACGCCAGCGCGTTCTCCAGCGCCGTGCCGCCGGCCGATACGAACACCTCCCCGACGAAGGCATCTGCGATGCATTCCGGCACTTCGAGCCTGCGGCGCGCGTCGGCGTCCAGATGCGCCATGGCTTCCACGTCGCGGATGTCACGGATGGGCATCTCGCGCAAGCGTGAGCGCAGTTCGATGGCATCGCGCACGGCCTGCTCGACGTTCTGGCCGAACAGGCGTAGCTGGCCCTGGCCGGTGGGATTCATCGAAAGCTGGGTGAGTTGATCCAGCCGATGGATACCGAGCAGGCTGTCGCCACAGTGCAGGTTGTGGTCGAGGAAGCCGAAGGGACGCCCCTTGGCCAGCGTCACCAGCCAGATGGAAAGCTTGGCCAGTTCGACCGCCAGCGGGTTCAGATCGACGCCGTAGAGGCAGCGTTCGGCGATGAGGCGGCGGGCGGCAATGGTGCGTGTCTCGGTGTCACGTGGTAGCGCCTCGACGCTGGTGCAGGCATCCGCCACCCGCCCATCGACACCGATCATGTGGCCCTGCGCCTCGGCCTGCGCCCATGCCTCCACCAACCGGTCGGCCAGCCACCGGCAGGCTTGCACGAGGAATGCACCCGACCCCATCGCCGGGTCGCAGATCTTCAGGTCGAGCAGCTCGGCAGGGGATTTCAGCGCCCACTCCGCGCGGGGCGTACCCTGCCCCGGGCCGACGTAGGCGATGGGGGTGAGCGTCTCGGCGACGATGGCCTCGGTAAGCGACTTCGGCGTGTAGTGAGTGCCGGTCTCGCGCCGGTCGGAGCCGGTGGTGACGATGAAGGCTCCGGCGGGATAGATCAGCGGGTAGCCCCAAGGGTCGGTGCGCACCAGATGGCCGAAGGGTTTGATGCGGTCGCGCAGTGCCGTGTCACCGTGGCAGGCCGTCAATAGGCGATCGGCGAGCGCATCGTCCACCGAACGAGCCAGATCGTTGCGCACACGGCTGGCGGAACTGCCGGAACGCTGTTGGAGCAGTTCTGCCAAGCGCGCGGCACCGTCCAGCCGTGCGGATTCGAGTTCGGCCAGCGTGACCCAAGGCGATTGGGCGCTCTTGGTAGCGTCGAGTTCCAGCGTGACCTCGGCGGTGCGCTTGACGGTGCGCTCCAGCAGACCCTCATAGACGTAGCCGATCTGCTCGACGTCCAGTGCCCGATACGACAGCGTGCGCCCCTGGAATTGCTGGATGGCTTCGAGCAGCAGCAAGACGGTGCGGTTGTCGATCGGGAGCGGCTTGGCTGGGTCGGTGCGCCAATCGGAACCACGGGCGCGGCCTTCGAGGAAGGGGAAACGATCCGGATCGAACAGGGAGCCGCCCAGCGCGGGGAGGCGCAGGTTTTCGTGCTTGATGCCGCCGTACACGGCGCGAAAGACAGCCAGCAGGCGCGACCACGCATCCCAGCGGCGTTCCAAAATCTCGTCGGATTCGGCGCGCAACTGCATCCGTAAGGTCGAGAGTGCGTAGTTCGCCTCATAGCGTTCGTCGCCCAAGAGCAGCAGGCCGCGTTCTTCGGCGGAAAGCAGGAAGACAAGCCGCATCATCACCGTCAGCGCGGCTTCGTAGAGTTCGACTTCTTTCACGCCGCGCAGCAGTTCGCGGTCGCGGTCTTGGTCGGCCTTGTCGAGCGACTGGATCAACACTTCGACCGCGCGCCGCACCTGTTCACCCAAGGCGTCGGTCACTTCGTCCTGGAATTTCAGCGAGCGGTCGAACAGCGCGGGCAATCGTTCGGATTCATCGACGAAGAAGCGCCGGATGCCCAAGAGGTGGACGAAGGCTTGGAGGGTGACGAGTTCCTGCGTCCAGATGCGCGCATACCAACTGGCGAAGGTAGTGACCGCGCCCACCGGCGCATCGACCAGCATCCAGCGTTCGCCGTTGGTCACCAGTCCGAGTCGACAACCCTTGGCGCGGCAGAGCGTCACCATGCGTTCCGCCGGCGTGCTGACCCAGCCGTCCAGCTTCTGGGTGGCATCGAGATCGACGTCCTGCGCGTAGGCGCGGACGAGCATCAGCGGTTGGTCGCCATTGCCGACGACGGCGAAGTCCGGCGACAGGCTGACGCCGTGCTCGGGCAGAGCGACGTTCAGGTGCGCGGCGCACCAGTCCTTGCGTCTGAGTACGTCGCCACGACTGTCCTCGTCGAGTTCCAGTCCGCGCGACAAGACTTCGTCGATCCATGCCGCGTGCAGATCGGCGAAGCGAGGATCGTCCGTTTCCAGCGCGTCACGCCATTCGTCATAGGCTTGGCGCAGCCGCTTGCGCTTGCCGCCATCGAGTTCGTCCAGCCCTTGTGGGAAGGCTTCCTTCAGGACGGGAACGGCGAGGAACGGGCCGGAAACCTCGACGAGCGAGAGCCAGTCGTGGTGTTGGGTCTGCGTCACCATTCAGGCTCTTCCGCAAAAAATGAAATGGTGACGCCGTCATCGGTGCTCGACCAGCGATGTCCGCAACCACAAACGATGGAGCCATGGAGTTCGGCGAATGCCTTCGTCCCACAGTCTTGGCAGTGGATACGCGCGCACTTGCATCCGCGGCACTGACCTGCAAGCCACCAGAACCACGCGCCTCCATCGAGAGTGACCGCACCTTCTTGATCGAGCACGATGCAGTCGGCATTGCAGGATGGGCACATCTTCCATTTGTCAGGAACGATCAATTCGAGGGCATCTTCCACCGACAGAAGTTCGAGGCCGCATCCAGCATGGTCAGCCTTCTTCTTGGCTGGCTCCGTCCACCCATTCGCCACGACGACCATCGCTTTGTTTGCGCCAACGGCATCAGCGAGTGCGAGGACTGACTCGACCTCTCGCACATCGATGGGAACGGCGTGGAACTTGGCATCGACGATCATCTTCAGCGGATGCCCCTTCGCCTCGATTTCGATGAGCACGTCGATTTGCCGTGCCTGGCCGGTGATCTTGTCCGGAACCATGACGTTTCTTCTGACGTTACCGAAGTCGTCGATTTGCTCGTAGAACTCGGCGACGGCCTCCTGATATTCCTGCCAGGTCATCATTTCGCTACCCCTGACGTGGACTCGGGCACGACGAAGATCACGGCGACCGGGAAGGTGCGGTCGTCGAGCTTGGCGTAACGGGATTCGATGGCCTGCGTTTCCATCCGGCGCTCGTCGGGGATGCGCGCGAGGCGCGCTTCCAGCGCGGCGATGTCGCGGCGGAGTTGTGTGCGTTCATCCTCGGTGAAAAGCGAGAGCTGTTCGGGCTGCTCGCCTTTCTTCAACTCGGACTGGATCGCCTTCTCCAGTTCGTCGAGCACGGTGCCGATGTCGTCGATTTCCTGCTGCCTGCGGGTCTGGAGCGTGTTGGTCAGGTGTCGGAGACGCTCCTTTGAACGCGCATCCACCGCTTTCAGGATGGCTTCCTGCTGACGGTCGAAGCGGACGCGGAGTGCGTCGAACAGGGACGGGGCTGCCGTGATCGGCCTCGACTCGTCCAACCACTGCTGGACGCGGATGACACCTTCCTCGCGGCGGAAGGACTGGTCACGCAGATAGCCGCCGGAGACCGTCAGTTCCTCGTGCAGGCGATGATGGTTGCCACCCGTGACGACCAGCCGCGAGACGACGACCACGGCGGGGCCGTCGATGAGCGCATCTGGCACGGAGCGGACGGTGACGCGATGCAGTTTCTTCACGTCGTCCTGCGCCCAGATCTCCGCGCGCAGCAAGCGCAGGCACATCTGCACCAAGCGGTGGTTCAGGTGGACGAGTACGACATCATCCCGGCCGCTGGCGACGGCGTGGTCGAAGGTGATGGGTCGAATCCGCTGGGTGTGCGGGTGACGCAGCCCTTCCAGACATCGCGCCCACGAGCCGGACAGCGCTGGCATCCGGAAGACGCTGCCCGAGGGCGCGCCCGCCAGTTCGACGGGTTCCAGCGGTGGACGGCCCGCCAACGCGAGGCCGGTCTCCACGGCCATCAGGACGTGGTCGGGCGTGAGGTGGAAATCCTGCTTGGTAGTGAGGAGACGTTCGTGCAGTTTGGCGACGCGCTCCTTCAACTCACGTTCGGCACGAACGAAGTTCTTGGCCCGTGCGATCCGCGCCTCGGCGAGACGAGTGTCCAAATCCTTCAAGGAGCCTTCGATCAGACCGGACATCTGCGGCGCGATGACCGGATTGACGCTGCCCATGTCGGCGCGCATCGAGTCCAGTTTTCGCAAGGCGCGCAGGATGTCCTCGCCGTGGCCACCGACCGATGCGCCGCTCGTGTCGCCACCATCGACCGGGTGCCAGATCAGCACTTCCTTTTCGCGCTGTCCGTGGCGGTCGATACGCCCGTTGCGCTGCTCCATCACATTGGGGTTGTAGGGAATCTCCAAGTGGATGAGCCGATTGCAGTGGTTCTGCAAGTCGATGCCTTCGGACGCCGCGTCGGTAGCGAGCAGGATGCGGACGGGTGAATCCTGTGGCGATGCCTGGAATGCCGCCTTGATGGGTTCCCGTTCCTCTTGGGAGAGGCCGCCGTGGAGCAGACCGAGACGCTCGCCGCTGAAGCCGTGGCTGGCGAGGATTTGATGCATCCACTGGTGTGTGGTGCGGTATTCGGTGAACAGGATCACCCGGCGATCGTTCCACTGACCGTCCGGCTTGAGGTTGGCCGTGAGCCAGTCGAGGATGGCTTCGGCCTTGGAGTCGGCCTGATTCCTGGCTCGTTGAGCCCACACCCTCAAGTCGTCCAGCGTCGCCCGCTGTTCCGGCGTCAGCGGCATCGAGCGGCGCGCGGCTTCCTCGATGGCTTCGGCTTGGGCGTTCTCTACCTCCTGATCGTCGGCATAGTCTTCGTCGACTTTTAGGATGGCCTTGTGCAGGATGCGCTCCGCCATCGCTTCCGACTTCGCGGGCCGTGCTTCGGACAGCGATGCGACGTGCTTTTCCAGGGTGGACGCGAACGCCGCTGGCGACGAGAGCAGACGCTTCTTGAGGAGGCGATTGACGAAGACCGTACCGAAACCGTTGCCCGCTTTCTCGGCGTCCTTTTCGCGGCTGGCACAGTAGTCGTCCAGCTTGTGATGAATCGCGCGCTCTTCCGCCGTGTACGGGACTTCAAGCGCCTGCAAGGTGCGCCGGGCGTACAGGGGGTTGCCGTGCGCATCGACAAGATCGCTTTTCAGGCGACGGATCATCACCTGACTCAGGCGCTTTTCGTCGGGGAGGATGTTGCGCGCGAAACGCTGGTCGTCGAGCAATTCCAGCAGCGAGGTGAACGACTCGGCGTAGCCGTTGTGCGGTGTCGCGGTCAGGAACAGGCGATGCTGGAAGTGCGGGCCGATGGCACGGACGAAGCGTGTGCGCTGGCTCTCCAGCGCGTAGTGCGCGCCTGCGGCGGGCGCGACGTTGTGTGCTTCGTCCACGACCAGAAGGTCGAACTTGCGCGGATGGCCGACGTGCGGCGGGATCACGTCGCGCATGGCGCGCAAACCCTCGCCGCCCTTGGCCCAATCCATCGACGTGATGAGGCGTGGATGCGACGTCCACGGATTCGCGTGGATGCCGCGCTCGCGCCGCAACCGTTTGATGTAGTCGGTGTCCACCACGCGGAAATCGAGGCCGAATTTCTCCAGCATCTCGACGCGCCACTTCTCCTGAAGCGACGCAGGGCAGACGATCAGGATGGTGCGGGCACGGTGCCGCAGCAGCAGTTCCTGAATGACCAGACCGGTCTCGATGGTCTTGCCGAGGCCGACGTCGTCGGCGATGAGCAGATTGACACGAGCCATGTCGATGGCTCGCACCAGCGGATCGAGTTGGAAGTCCTCGATGCTGACGCCACTGCGGAATGGAGCCTGGAGAAACCCACGGTCGGCGTTGGTGGCTGCACCCCACCGCACGGCGTCGAGGAAGGCATCAAGCATGCTCGAATCGTCCTGCCCCGTGACCGAGGGCAGGCCCGCGCGCTCGATGACCTGAGCCCCGGGCTCAATTTCCCAGACGACTTCCAGTTCCTCGCCGAGACCATCCTCGTCGATCGACGACAGCGTCACGCAATGTTGGGGAGTGCCGGTATCCAGCCGAGCAGCATCGACGTCGGCCACCACCCACTGACGACGGCGCACCTCGACCAGTTGTCCTGGCTCAGGCCTCGCGCGATACGTCTGGGCTTGCTGCTCGGTTTGGACCCCCATGCGATTGCCATCTCCCCTTTTTCAGTTTTTCGCATTCATGCCGGACGACGAAACGCGACGCTGTGCGTCGACCGTGGCGATCACGCGCGCGACAGCTCTTGCCGCCTCGGTCGGTGATTCGTGCGACCAGAATCGGAGTACCGTCCAGCCGACGGAGCGAAGCCGCTCATTCGTGTCCGCGTCCCGCTTCCGATTCGCCTCGATCTTCTGCTGCCAGAACTCCGCGTTCCGTTTCGGCCAAGTGGCATGCTCGGGGCAGCCATGCCAGAAACAGCCATCGACGAAGATGGCGATCTTTCGCCCGGGAAACGCGATATCGGCGACGCGACGGGGCCTCCTCAGAACCTCGTAATCGACCCTGTAGCGCAGACCGATTCGATACATCTCCCTCCGCAACGCCACCTCCGCATCTGTCCCTTTCTGCCTCACCTTCGCCATGCGGCGACTGGTGTCGGGTGCCGAGGGCAGGAGTTGCGGCATAGAGCGGTCCTCGTTAGTCCATCACCGAGCCGCGACCGACGCGAGGTGTTGGTTGATGCTGCGGGCGATGGCGCGACCGAGATCGACGGGAACCGCGTTGCCGATGAGCCGCCCGAGCACCTTGAAACTCACCTCGCCATCCGGCGGGATGAATGCATAGTCGCGCGGGAAGCTCTGCAAGATCGCGGCTTCCCGCAGGGAGATGGCTCGATCCTGCTCAGGGTGACCAAAGCGACCGTTGCCGAACCCGTAGCACTGGGTCGTCATGGTCGGCGCAGGTTTGTCCCATTCCATGCGCCCGTAGACGCCCGGGTAGGTGCGCCCGCTTTCGGCGCGGTGGCATTCGGCGATCAAGTGCTTGGGCCAGTCGCGCCACGTGCCGCCGGGCTTGGAGACCTTGATCCGCTTGAGATTCGTTTCGGACAGCGTCGAGGTGACGTGCAGTTTGTCTCTGGGCGCGGATTCGCCGGCGCTGAGAGGACGCAAATGCGCAATGGCCTGCCGCACGGTCTTCGGTTTCTCGTGGGTCGGCGGGATCATCTCGATGCTGCCGTGCTTAGAGGCCAGCAGCACCATCCGCCGCCGCATCTGCGGGACGCCATAACGAGAGCTGTCGACGACATCGAACCAAACCTTGTACCCGAGCCGTTTCAGCGTATCCACGAAGTCGTGGAACACCTCGTGCTTGGCGACGGTCGGCACGTTTTCCATCGTGATGACATCGGGGCTGGAGCCCTTCGCGAGGCGAGCGAATTCATACAGGAGGCCCCACTTGCCATCTTTGCCGTCTAGCTCGTAGCGCTGCGCGTAGGTCGAGAAGGGTTGGCATGGCGCGCAGCCCGCGAGAATCGTCAGATCGGCGTCACCGAACAACGCCTTCAGCTCGGCGATGGTGACCTTGCTGATGTCTCGCTCCACGAATCGGGCCTGGTTGTTGGCCTCATAAGGGAAGCGGCAGGCGGGGTCCATATCGATTCCGGCGACGACAGGCACACCCTCCAGAACGAAGCCATGCGTCAATCCGCCTGCACCGCAGAACAAATCAACACAAGAAATTTGTGTCACATCAAACCTCCCCATTTGCGGGCATGTTCCGTTTGCCGATCCATGCGGCGTAGGGTCGGGAGCCATGCGTAGTACTGGCTCTGATGCGGCGTCAGAAGCTGTTGCGTCATCGGCAGCGCTCCTCCCCTTGACCATGACCAGTTGCACGAACTTGGTAGTCGGTCACTTCGCCTCCGGCTTCTTGTTGATGCTTTCCGCGATCCAGCGATCCAGCTCCGAGCGGCGAAAGCGCCAGGTACCTCCAAGCTTGAACGCCGGAATCTCTCCTTTCTGGGCAAGGCGATAGACCGTCCGTTTCCCGGCTTTGAGGTAGGCCGCGACCTCCTCAAGCGTGAGGATCTCGCTCTCGACTTCAGTCATCCGGAAACCATCCGATCTGGCCTTTCGTAGATTACGATTGCCAAGTTTAGCCAATTCTACCAAGCCGCGGTAGGCGCTGGCCAACTCCGCAATCCCGGGAGCATTGCACGGTTGATCGCCATCTCGCCCCGGAAATCCGGTCATGCCGTAGTTCCCATTCCCTGCGGCGCGAAGCGAGAGCGCGCCACAGCATCTGGCCATCCGCTTCAACGGGGAATGGCACGATGGGACAGACCAACCGCCGCACATCCGCATGGCCTGCCCTTGCCGTGGTGTTGGCTGTGTCGTTCTCGGCGCTGCAGCCTGCTGTCGCTGCCGACAGACTCGCCTTGGAGCGTGAGCAGCTCGCCGCGCTCGCCCGCCAGCTCGACCTGATCGACCGCCTCGCCGAGCACGCCGCCAATACCGCTCCGCAGGAACGCGCCCGCTACCACTTCGACTACGCCCGGCTGCGCGCC
>CAZYYE010000006.1:0-9594 GCA_964651535.1 uncultured Cryobacterium sp. | reverse complement strand
CTCGCGCCCGCGAAATAGTCGCGCACCTCCTGTGTGGTGCGCTCCATGACCTTTCTATGACTGCCGGTCCAGAGGACGGTCGAGGTGCGGCCCGTGCGATGAAAATCGCGCTCCAGAGTGCCGGGTTGAAGCCAATCGATATTCAACATTTGAACGCTCATTCCACCTCCACTCCCGTAGGAGATCGAGGAGAAATTGCCGCGATAAAATCCGTGTTTGGCAATCATGATGTGGCCGTAAGCGCCACGAAATCGGCGACGGGGCACCTACTTGGTGCCGCAGGTGGTATTGAGGCAATCTTCACGATACTCGCCCTACGGGATCAAATCGCTCCCCCCACGAGAAACTTAGAAAACCCCGATCCTGTTGCCGCAGGTATCGACCTAGTTCACCGATCTGCGCGGCCCGTTCTCATGGAACATGCCATTTCCAACGGATTCGGCTTTGGCGGCGTTAATGCAAGTGTCGCTTTCCGGCGATGGCAATAACAGTCCCGGACGGTGCTTCCGCGACCACTTCGGCTCACGCCCTCGCTATCCGTGGCGGTACTGAATTCGTGCAGACCTGCCGGCCCATGTCGCTGGCGACCGTGAGCAGGTTGCGCAGCGCGGCGCTGCGGTTGGACGGCGACCAGACAGCCGAGAAGGCGACCGGCTCGGGCTCATCGGCGAAGGGCAGGAAGACAATGCCGGTTGTCGGCAACAGCGCCGAGGCGGTCCCGACGATGGTGATGCCGAAGCCCTGTCCGACCATGGACAGCAGCGCGCCGCGCCCCACGTCGAAGCGCAGGATCGACGGCGCGGGCCAGCGTCCGGCATGGCGCAGCACGATATGGCTATGAACCTGCGGGCCGGTGCCGCCATGCCGAACAAGGAACGTCTCGCCCGCCAGATCGGCCCATGTAACGGCCGACCGCTCGGCGAGCGGATGCTGCTCCGGTAACACCGCCAAGAGCGGTTCGGTCCATATGCGGCGGGAATGGCAGTCGGGCAACTCGGGCGTGCCGGCGACGAACACCACGTCCAGCCGGTCGGCGCGAAGCTGCATCACCGCTTCGCGGGCTGTGCCTTCGGTCATTTCGACTTCAACGCCGGGGTGGTCTTCGCGGTATTGGCCGATCAGCTTTGCGAGGAAGCTGCGAGGGATCAGGGCATGGATACCGATGCGAAGCCGGCCGCTTTCTCCGGCTGCCGCCATGCCGGCGGTCTTCACCGCATGGTCGAGTTGGTCGATGCCTGCGGCTATCCGCTCGACGAAGTGGCGTCCAGCCTCGGTCAACCGAACACCCCGCGCATGGCGCTCGAACAGAAGGATGCCAAGGTCTTTTTCCAGCGCCTTCACGCGGGCGCTGACGCTGGATTGCGCCACGCCGAGCGCATTGGCGGCGTGGCGGAAGTTCAGATATTCGGCGACGGCGAGAGTGTGAACTAAGGTCATCATCGGCACTCGCCCCGAGAGGAGATGATGGCTCAACGGATTTAATCCGTCATTCCTCGTAAGTCTACGCATACCAATTCGCCATGACTCAATCACAATGAAGTTGCGAAAGGTCTGAGTAGTATTGGCAGACATATTAAATAGAGGATCGCGCCGACAATCCAAACCCAACCGTTCCATGCTCCTATGGTGGCAGAATAGAGTGCCGTGAAGCCAAGCGGTCCCGCGATAGAGCTTAGATTGGTGAGGCTTGTAAGCGTTCCCTGTAAAGCTCCTTGCTTGTTACTGCTGACATTGTTTGAAAGCATTGCCTGCAAGGCCGGCATGCCAACACCTCCGGCGGCAAGCAGCAACAAAATCGGGAACACCATCCATCCCTGCGTGGCAAAAGCCAGAAGAATGAAGCCAGTCGCATCCGCAGCCATGCCAAAGAGTAGCGTGCGCCGCTCTCCAAGCCGGCTTGAAAGCGGGCCGGTAACAAACGCTTGGAAGATCGCATGTGTTGCCCCAAACGCCGCGAGCGACAAACCAACGGTCGCGGTGTTCCACTGAAAACGGTCCTCGCCATATATGACCCATAGGGCTGCAGGCACTTGGCCGATCAGTTGAATAATGAAGAAAACTGCGAAAAGCGCACCTAGCCCGCGCAATGCATCATCCAGCCGGAACAGAACGAATGGTTTGATGCGAACCGGCTTTCCGGTCCCGCCATGGCTGTGATGAGTCTCCTTGAGAAAAATGCAGGCAAGCAGGAACGCGAAGCCGTTGAGAAGGGCAGCGGCGATAAACGGAGCATGGGCAGAAATACCACCGAGCATGCCACCAAGTGCTGGCCCGGCAATCATGCCTGCTCCATAACAGGCCCCCATGTAGCCGAACCAGCGTGCGCGAGAACCTTCCCCCGTCGAATCGGCAATGGTTGAGGCAGCTACGGCTCCGGTTGCTCCCGTGACGCCAGAAACGAGTCGGCCGATATAGAGAACCCATAAGACCGGCGCTGATGCCATAATCGTGTAATCGACTGCGGCCCCCGCAAGAGAAGCCAGAAGCACCGGACGCCGGCCGTAAGCATCTGAAAATTTTCCAAGCACGGGCGCGAAGACGACCTGCATCAACGCATAGAGTGACAGCAAAGCACCATAGTGACCAGCGACCTGTTCCGCCGGCACAAGCTCGCGCAGAAGCGTCGGAAGGACCGGCATGATGAGGCCGAGTCCCATGGCGTCGAGACTGACGATCAGCAGGGCGATGATGGCAGAGCTGCGCACCTGAAACTCCAGCGCCGCTCAATGCGAGCGACTTTATCAATGATAAGAACATAGACATAGAAATTATCGTTGATAAATTGTCAAGCACTGGCAGAGGAACGTGAATGACCAAACTGGACAAAGGCACCGTGATCGCAGCGGCGCTGGAGCTGCTGAACGAGGTTGGCATGGACAACCTGACGACGCGAAAGCTCGCTGAACGCCTCAAGGTTCAGCAGCCTGCGCTTTACTGGCATTTCCAGAGCAAGCGCGCGCTGCTTGACGCACTTGCGGAGGCGATGTTGACGGAACGCCACACCCGCTCGCTACCCGAAGAGAACGAAGACTGGCGGCTATTCCTGAAAGAGAACGCCCAGAGTTTCAGAACGGCGTTGCTCTATTATCGCGACGGGGCGCGCATCCATGCCGGCACTCGACCGACAGAACCGAATTTTGGCACTGCCGAGACACAAATACGCTTTCTCTGCGCGGCGGGCTTTGGTCCGAAGCACGCTGTTTGGGCGCTCCGGGCGGTCAGTCACTATGTGGTCGGTTCCGTTCTCGAGCAGCAGGCATCTGATGCCGATGAGAGAATGTCGGACAGATCAGATGTGTCCGGGCAGGCAGCATCGTCCTTCCTGCACGATCTGTTTCACGAGTTGGAAACAGAAGGCATAGATGCTGCGTTCAACTTCGGACTTGACAGCCTCATCACCGGTTTCGAGCGGCTACGTTCATCTACAACAGATTAGAGGCTTATCCCCCTCTGCCGCGCGAGTTGCCACGATTCCGATCCGCCCTGCACGACGCCCATGACCTCGCGGCCGAGCTGGCGGTCGATGACCGGCCGCCAGCGGTGCCCTCCGTGATTTCGATGTCGAGATTGGGATGGTCCTTCCGATACTGGCCGACCAGCTCTGCAAGGAAGCTGCCCGGAATCAGGGCATAGACACCGATGCGTAGCCGGCCGCATTCGCCTTGCGCTGTCATGTCGGCGGTCTTGACGGCGTGATCGAGCTGATCGACGCCCACCGCGACCAGCTCCATGAAATGTCTGCCTGCATCCGTTAGCCGGACGCATCGCGCATGGCGCTCGAACAGCAGGACACCAAGATTTTCTCCAGCGCCTTCACGCGCGCGCTGACGCTCGACTGACTGACGCCGAGCGCGTTGGCCGCGTGCCGAAAATTCAGATGCTCGGCAACGGCCATGAACTGAACAAGGGAAATGAGCGGTATCCTGCCGGACAGGATACCGCCATTCATGAAGCTGCGATGACGGGTGCGCCGCATGGGTGCCGACCGTCCTGCCAGTCGCCGGTCAGACGACCGGCGACCTCTCGGCGTGAACGTCACGGAATCGAAGTAGCGCAAGACCCGTCGAAACTAGCATCGCCATCGTCGTGGCGTAACAGATCACGGGCCAAGCCGTATCTCCGTTCAACAGCGTTACCGCTAGTGTCCCGACGATGCTGACGATCAGGCTTTGGACGCAGAAATAGAAGGCGACTGCCGATCCTGCGATGTCGTCGAACTGTGCGAGAGCACCATTGGCGGTGACGGACACCGTGAAGACAATACCGACTGCCATTACCCACATTGGCAGGATGAAGCTGAGGAACGATGGTGAGCCGAAAAATTCACCGATTCCCAACAGAATCGCCCCGCAAACGAGCAACGCCATCCCACGCGCCGCGCATCCCGCAATGCCCCATCTGGCTACAAAGGACTTCGCGAAACGGGTTGTCACAATCATGGCGAGTGCGACAGTGGCGAAAGCCAAACTGAACCCGATTTCGGAATAATCGGCTTGGCCTATGAGCACTCGGGGGGCTGTCGAGAAGAAGACGAAGAAGGTGCCCATGCCAGCGCTAAAGCCGACCGTGTAAACCCAAAAGGTTGGACTCACGAAGATAGGCAAAACGGAACGGCGTGTGTTTACTTCATGCGAGGGGCGGGTTTCGTGCCATCTGAAACCGGCGTTCAAGAGTGCAGGCAACGCAAGTGCAGCCAGCGTGACGAATATCGCCCGCCATCCGAAAAACTCGCCGATCGGTGCTCCGGCGATGGGGCCAAGGGCGGGCACGAAGGCCAGCATCGAACTGAAAAGACCGTAGATGACGACACCCTCGGGGCGGCTGGCATAAACGTCGCGAACCGTCGCGAACGTCGCTACCAACGCCGCCGACGCGCCGACCGCTTGTAGCAGGCGAAAAGCGACGAAGGCTGCGGCCGTTGACGACCATGCCGCTCCGAGAGAAGCGACGATGAAAAGCGCCCCACCCGCAAGCAAGATCGGCCGTCGCCCGATGCGATCCGATATTGGGCCAAAGATCACCTGTCCCACGCCGAGCATGACCATGTAGAGGCTCAACGTGAGCTGGATCATGGATGGCGTCGTGTTTAGGATGCCGGGCATCGCTGGGACGACGGGGAGATAAATATCCATCGCCAGTGACGCGAGGATGTCGAAGGGAGCCATCAGCAGCAGGGCTGCCGGCAACGTATAGGCCCACGCGGGGCGTGTGATAGTCATGACGAATCAACCGCTCGATTAAAGATTCCGGGCGGCGTCTGCTCGTCAACAATCAGATTGGGATTGATCTTACAGAACGCCGCAACAACAGTGCTTGTTGTTGCGGCTTACTTGTCTGCTGACTTAGCGTTTCCCATGCTGATAGCTCCACACTTGGCAATACGAATATCTATCTCCTATCCGAATAGCGCCGGTGTCGCAACGCCGTTTCAGGTGCTCTAAAGTCCCAACCCCCTTTGCCGCCCTAGCTGCCACAACACCGATCCGCCCTGCACGACGCCCATGACCTCGCGGCCGAGCTGGCGGTCGATGACTGGCCGCCAAGGGACAAGGGTGAACTCATGAGATTGCTCGACCACCGCGAACTTGCCGCTCGATAGCTGCACGGTGCCGGTGAACTTGCCGCTGACGTTCTCGCCGTCCGTGGCGGCGCGGAACGGCAGCCCCTTCCTTTCGGCCATCTCCGCGCCGACGCGGGCGACCTCCCGCTCGCGCAAGGTGGCGAGAAGGCTGCGCCGATAGAAGATGCGGCCGTTCCGCGCTCGGGCAGCGTCGCCCTCTTCGATGTGATGCTCGCGGCGCTGGTCCATCGCCTCACGCACTTGCTGTCCGAAGCCGGCCGGCGCAAGATCGTCCGTTTCGCTATGGACCAATCGCCGGTCCAGCCAGGTCGCGCCATCCGATCCGACCTGCTTGCCTAGATCGAACGGGGACAGGACGCGAACGCTGGCCTGCCGGTCGCGGCCGGCGTCATGGACGGCGGCGCGGCTGACCAGATCATCGGGAATGCGCCATTGATCTGCGTCGATGCGTTCGACGATCCCGGCCCGGCGTAGCGCCTCCAGTCGGCGGACATGGGCATCGACATAGCCCTCATAGTCGCCGCTCGGAACGCGGCCCTCAAACTTCGCCTGCTCCAGATGGCGGCTCGGCCGATAGATGCCGTCCTCGGCGATGGCTGTGATGGAGCGGTCGGACGGTCGGGCCGTGGCCTCGGCCGGGCCGACCTCAATGACGCTGCCGATGCGGACATCCTCCAGCCGCTCGGGCGCGATGCCGGCGATGTGGTGCGTGCGGCCGTCGATCCCGTCCACCACAACGGTCAGGTTCTCCCCCAGCTCGTCGGACAGGTGCTTGTCCACGACGCGACCGACGATAGGCGTCTCGGGCGCTCCGTCATGGATTTGGAAGCTCATGGGATCGCGTTCGCCTCCCTGCGGGCCGAGCGCCTTCTGCATGGTGCGGATAATGTCGCCGCGCTCGCCTAGCTCGCGCAGGGCAGGCTCCATGTCCTTGCTCAATTCCCAAACGGCGGGCGCATGCTCGGTCGCCAGCCCCATCTTTCCCAGCTTGGTAAGACGGCGCAGGCGTAGCGTCCGCTCGAACTGGCGGCGCGGCGCTGCCGGTTCATGGCGTAGATCGAGGAAACGGGCATCAGCTTCCTCGGTCATGGCGCGGTCGATCCGGGTGAAACGGTCTTGGTCGATTTCGGCCGACAGCTTGCGGGTCTGCTCGATCTCGGTGACGGGGCCGAGTTCGAGACTGGCAAGCTCGCTGGCGCGCTCGCGCAGGCCGGCGGAGAGGTAGTCGCCGTTGATGACTAGATCCCCGCCGGTATCGTCGCGGCCGTTGACGATGACATGCACATGGGGATGGCCGGTGTTGAAATGGTTGACGGCAACCCAATCGAGTTTCGTGCCGAGGTCGGCTTCCACCTGTTTCATGAAATCGCGGGTGTAGGCCGTGAGGTCCGACAGCTCCGCGCCGTCCTCGGGCGAGACGATGAATCTGAATTGGTGGCGGTCGTCCTTGCCGCGATCAAGGAAGGCGTCGCCATCGGCGCGGTCCTCGGTCGCCGAATAGAGCCGGCCCCGCTCGCCGTCGCGTGACGTGCCGTCGCGCTGGACATAGCGCAGATGCGCGCGGGCGCGGCCGCCCTTCCACGCGGCCCGGACGCTGCGCTGCTTGACGATTACGCGGCGGCTGCCGGGCTGGCGATGATGCCAGTGGCCGGAGATATTGCGGGCACGCACGAAGCTCGCGCCCCGGCCGCGCTTCACGCCTTTGCCGCTGGCGGCTACTGTGCGGGAACGGCCCGGCGCTGACGGGCGGGCGGATGACGGCATGAAAGGGTCGCGGGAGGCCGCCGCCTGATGCTTGCGGGTGATCTTCTTGACCTGCGTGAAAAAGCTCTTGGTCTTGCCTGCCTTCGGCGTGTCGGATCGGATGCGGCCGGGCTTTGGTCGGAAGCGATTTTCGTCGTCGGCGCTCAAGGGCGCGACTCCAGCCAAAACCGTCGAAATACGGCCAATCTGCGCCTATGGTGCCGCTCGAAACCCAGCAAAGCTAAGGCTTTGTGCGAAATCGCGGCACGCGGCCCCTCAAAACCATGGTGCCGGAATCGGTCGCCTAACCAGTGTGCAGACAATAACAATTTCCAGAAGCGGCCCGACATGGTGCCGTCTTCTTTAATCTTGCCCTCCGCCCTTCCTGCCTTTTCTGTCCCTCCTGCCTTCATGATCCTGCTCCATCCGCTGCACGATCCTGCACACCGCGAGGCGCTGCGGAACGCGCCGCCGGCTCGTCCGGCAAAGCGAATTTGAGCCGCCATGTGCGCCACGCTTCGGCAACCGCCCCGGTGCCGGGAAACAGGTCATCGAGCGTGTCGTCGGGACGCGCGGCGACCATCTCGAAAGCCCAATGGCAGACCGCTTCGGGCTTCGCGCCAGTGAGGCCACGGCGCAGGGTGATGCTCTCCTGAATCCAGTCGCGCATCACCAGCCGCTTGCTGACGACAGGCTTTCGCGCTGCCTTCACGATGACTGGCTCCCACGCGAAGGCGACCGGGATATTGCGGTTGAACGCCGCAAATCCCTTCACCCATGCCATCCATCGCGCGCCCGTCTGCTCGACCAGCGGGGCAAGCGTTGCGACTGAGTGCGGCGTCGCGGCGGCGTGCAATATCCAGTCGTCATAGTCGCGCTCCAGCCGCTCTATCAGGCGCACATGATCGACCTCGCCCGCGTAATCGGGATGGTCCCGATAAAGATGCGTGCAGCCGATATAGGGCGGGTCGGCATAGGCGATCTTCATCGGCGATCCGGCTCCGAAACGGCAGCAAACAGGTCGCCGGATTGCGCCTCGGACAGCCGCGCGGGCGCAGTTCGGGCGTCGGTCGAGCGCGTGACAAACATCGGTGCCTCGCGCCAATCGGGCGGCGGTGGCGGTGCCGATGACGGCGGTTCGGTTGCAGCCGCGCCGCCGAGGATCGGCGCGAGCGCGGCGACATAGGCCCGCGTCTCGGCCGGCAGGGTGCGGCCGGTCGCTCGGTATTCGTCGTAGCGGCCGGGACCGGCATTGTAGGCCGCCAGCATCGCCGCGACATTGCCGTATCGGTCGAACATTTCGCGCAGGTAGGCCGTGCCTGCAAGGATGTTGTCGCGCGGGTCGTAGGGATCGCGGCCGAGCTCGTAACGGACACGCAAGCCCGCCCATGTGTCGGGCATCACCTGCATCAACCCCATCGCCCCGGCCGACGATACTGCGCGCACGTCGCTCGCACTCTCGGCGCGCAGCACGGCGCGAATCCAGTGCTCGGGGATGCCGAAACGCTGCGACGCCTCGGCGATGTGCGCCGCATAGGGATGGGCGGCGGCCGGGCGCTCGACGGGCGCGGATTGCGCGACAGCGACGCCCGATCCGGTGCAGACGGAAAGCGCCCCCGCCAGCAGCAGGACGGCATAATGCCATGCCGGCCTGTCTCCGCTTCGCCGCCAGCCTGCCAGCGTGCTCGCTGCGGTCAAGGGCAAGGCGCAAGCGCCGGCCGATGGCCGCCCCTGACCTTCGCTGCGCGCGCCGGCCGTCTGGTCGCCGAGCGGGACGAAGGGATGAGACGGCTTTCCCGCGAACAAAGGGATGCCGATCTTTGACCGGATGGCAGGCCGGACGCGCGCGGCCGTCATTCCTCGTCCTCGATCTTCCGGGCGTGTTTCCAACGCAGGGTCCAGACCGAAGGATCGTCGTTGGACTGGAACAGTTTGGCCCGGATCGGGAACGGAAAGATTGGCCCCTCCAATCGCATCGACACGAACTCGCCAGCGTTTTCGCTGGAGTCTTTCCATGCGGGGCCGGCGTCCGGGCCGTCCTCACTATTCAGGCGCACGCGATAGTCGGGCGCGTTTTTCACGTCGCTCGGCTTGGCCGGGACGATGAACAGCTTTTCGTGGAGGCCGAACGAATGAAGCTCCCCCGCATAGCCGGTTTCGGTGCGGGTGAATGTGCCTATCTCTGCCATGGGAAATCTCCTGCGGTTGGTTTTCGGGGGATGGTTTCAGTGGGTCGGCGCGCGCCACTCGTAGCGGCCGACGCCTTCCTC
>CAZYYE010000005.1:0-15456 GCA_964651535.1 uncultured Cryobacterium sp. | reverse complement strand
CGCCAGGGCCAGCCTGATCCCGCTGGCCGTGCTGCCGTGGGTGACTTACCTGGCATTGCCGGTCAGCGTGAACCCGCTGCTGATCCTGCTACCCAGTGCCGCACTGCTCGGCGTGGCGATGGATATTGCGGCGGGGAGTTTCAAGAAGTACCTATGAAACACCCAGGAATGTCACTCACGCTGGCGCCACGATCCTCATGGAGACCAACGCGCGTAGATGCTCCTCCAGCGTCTGGGGGATATGTCCTCCCGAGATCAGGAGTCCAGCCTCCATGTTCTGTTCCATCGCATGGCCCGTCAGGTTGGCGCTGGTGATGAAGCACACGTCGCCGTCGGCGACCGCGACTTTGGCGTGGACCCGCCCGTCCGTAAACGGGGCCGCTCTTTCACGCCAAGCGTAGAGCTTCGCGGAAGGAACCAGCGTTCTCATCTTGCCGATTACGTCGAACGAAATGCTACCTCCGTGATCTTGCGACGATTCGAGAAGCATCGAGATGCTCACCCCGCGCGTGCTTGCGTCGTTCAATGCCTCCACGATGGCCGAGACGTCATAGGCCACGAAGCTGGTGACGAACAGGGTTTTCTTGGCCGCGTCGATGACTTGCAGGAGCGCCTGCTCCGTTCGACGGGCGGAGACAAATGGCGTCGTCGGCCCCGTCCACACGAGCTCGGTGGACTGGCGCCTCGAAACGTTCTCGAATGCATGGCTTCCAGCGAGAAGCATCGAGGCCAACTCGCCGGAACCGATCGACGTGGCTCCCCAAGCATCGACAAGACGATCGACGACGGTCTTGGCTGTGGCCGTGCCCATGACATCCGATAGCGAGGCGTTCGCTTTTCCGGCCTCGATCTTCCGAATCCTGCCCGCCAGTGCTCGTACCTTCTCGGGCGAAATCAGACAGACCACGGCCGTGACGGCTTCCAGCAGCCTTTCCATGTCACAGCCCCGCGAAGAATGCGGCATCCCCTCGTTCGAGGGTCTGCACCAGCAACGATCTGTCGAGGTAACGGTTGCCCCGCTCGCAGGAAGTCTCGGCGACCAGACTGCATGCATGGCAGGCGGCGGCGTGTAGCGAGCGGTCTTTGCCCGGGTCATGCTCCGAGCAGAGCGGATCGGATGAGCAGACCTTCGAACGGTTCAGCGCCTGCCGAAGCAGGCGACCGAGGTTGTCCGGTTTGCCCAGATCGACGAGGCCGCCCAGCGTCCCATCGGAATCGGCTGCCGCCGTGTAGATGAGGATGCCTGCTTGGGGATTCGCGCCCGACGTGTCGGCGTAGATTCGTTCACGGATGCTCGCCGCGTTGTAGCCGCATTCGAGTGCCAGTTCTCGGATGAGCAGGTGCGAGAGCGTGTGAAGCATGGCGTACCGGATGCCGGGATAGCCCTCGTTGGGATCGAGGTGGCGCGAATTGCGCCATCCTTGATGACCGGCATCAAGCATCTGATCCACGTGTTTGACGCCGTCGAGCGCCTCCCATGTCCGGAGCGCCTCTTCGTCGAACTGGATGAAAATGCCCTCGCCGTGAACCTGATTCGCTGGAACCCAATCCGGCTTGCGACGCGCGAGGCCCGCCATCTGCGGGCGTTCGTTCGGATCGCTCGTTTCCTCGGGTGCTTCCACGCGGGTGAAGCCCAGCAAGGCATTGACCTCGCGGAGCCTTTCCAGCAGCAGCACTCTGCCGATCTGCTTTTCGAGGCCCGTGGGCGTGGCGACCTTCTTGCTCATGAAGTGCGGGTAGTCGGCAGGCGGGTTGGCCGCCGTCAGCACTTCCCACTCCGGCCCTTTGATGTCGGCCTCGCCGACGACCTCCTCACCACCCTGGCGATGGGTTTCGATGGCCGACCAGATATCGGATGCCGGGTACTTGTCGATGCCCGGCAAGCCTCCGGTCTTCTTTAGCGCTTTCACCGTTACGGCAACCGAGGCTTCGGAATCCAGATCCTCGAAGAATTCCCAACCGTCCTGAATCAGTTGACCGAGCGGGTCTTTGGCCTGCGGGATGGCGAGCGCCGACAGGGTGATGGGGAACCAACTGTTCGTCGAGCCCAGCAGGACTGCCCGCGGCTCTTCGTCGCACTCGTCGTCGAAATGATCGAGATGGGGGTGCCTGCCTCGGCAGCTCGGCAGATTTTCCTTCCCGACTTTGCCGAAGGCGTGCGCCATGCTGCGCGATGCGCCGCAGGCATCGCACTTCACCCACAGGTTCTCGGTCTGCAATGAGGCTCCGCTCTCGAAGAAGCGCAGCGTTCCCTTGCATGAGCTGTTGCCGCGGTGGACGAAGTAGTGCCACGGGAAGTCGTCGAGGTGGCCGTCGCGGCAGGCCAAGAGGAAACGCGCCGGAACGGCGTCGGCGTCCTTTGCGGGCTGGTCGCCCTTGGAGCCACGGCATCCCTTGTGGACGAAGCGGGTTCGCTCCGGACGGAAGCGGTTTTCCTTGATCTCGAACAGCCCCGCGTCGAAGGGCGACAGCAGACCGCATTTCACGCAGCGCATCCAGCGCGGGAACGGACGCACGGGCACGCCGATGTTCGCCTCCGCCGACCACGGATCAACGAGTTCGCTCTTCTGAAACGGCGGCACGCGTAGGTTCTCCACCTGCGCGCCGAGCACCTTGCGCACGGCGGCGAGCAAGCGCGGCTCGGCGATGGGCTGGCAGCGATCCTTTTCCCACTGGTCGATGCCCAGCGTCACCACCGAGAGGCTCGGCAAGTCGATCAGCGCGCCCGGCCCGTATGTCCAGAGCAGTTGACTGGGACGGACTTCGCCGACGGGTGTTCTATTGGTGGTCATGGTCAGTCCTCGTCCTTCGGCACCGGACGGGGCTTCCACCCGTGGTCGTCCGAAATGTGTCCCGTGTTCATGATCAGGCGCACGCCCGGCTCCACCTCGCGCATCGACATGGGAACCGTCCAGTTGTCCCACGCATGGATGCCCGGCGACTTGACCAGCCCGACCATCGTCGCGGCTTGTGCGCCGCGCTTTTCGTAGGCCAACGTGCGACCGGGTACGCTCACTTCCTTCGCCCATTCGTCCGCGCGTTCCTTCAATTCACGCTCGGCCAGATTCTTGATGGTGGTCGCCTCGCTGACGTTCCAAGCCCGCCTCACCAGCACGTCGATGGCTTCGGTGACCTCGGGCTTGTCGGACTTGTCCAGCTCGCCAGCGCCCACGTTCGGGCTGAAGGCATCGTTCTCCAGACGCATCAGGGAGAGGAGCGCGCCGGTCAGGCCGCGATCCATCGCGCGCGGCGAGAAAGGCGTCACCGACTGCGCTTCCACATGCTTGTAGAAGGTCGCGTGGTAATGCTCGAAGGTCTCGTAGTGCGAGAGGTCGCGCGGACGCGCCCACGTGAGCACCGTGCAAACCAAGCCGGGGAAGGAACGGCCCACGCGGCTGGTGGCTTGGATGTATTCCGCCGTGCCCTTGGGCTGGCCATTGACTGCCATCAGGCCCAAGCGATTCACGTCCACGCCCACCGACAGCATGTTGGTCGCCAGCACCACGTCGATGGCGCGGGTGTCGCCCTCGTTCCATTTCGTCACGTACTTCCCGGTGGCCGCATCGAGCGCAGCCTTGAACTTGACCTCCAGATCGTCGAGGTACTTCGGGATGTCCTGACTGGAGACGCGCGAGGTCAGCTCGCGGATATTGTTGACGCTGCGCTGTGCGAGTGCTGGCCGTTCGACCATGCTCATCTGCACGCGATAGGAACGTGTCTGCACGTCGTCCTCGGCCAAGCGCCGCATCCCGCCCAGTTCGCGCAGCGAATTGAAGTAACCGACCGTCGTCATGTACGGGTCGGCGGGCTCGCCGAAGCGATCGAACAGGGCTTGGGCGGCGGTGAGGAAGGCGGTATAGACACGGATCAGCATCGCGGGCCGCGAGCTGCCGGGCGAGCACACGCCGAGATAGCGCCGTCCGGGTCGTTCCTCGATCGGGCGCTGCACAGAGAAGTAGTTGTCCTCCACGTCCAAGCCGTGCGGCGGGAACACCGACACGCGCCGCATGAACACGTTGTTCACCTGTTCCTTGGCTTTGCGCACCGTCGCCGTGGACGCGACGATCTTCGGCTTGACCGTCTTGCCATCGAGCATCCAGCCGGACAGTTCATCGACGGCGGATTCGTACAAGCCGACCATCGTGCCCAACGGGCCGCTGATGAGGTGGAACTCGTCTTGGATGATCAGATCGGGTGGACGGATCGGTGCGATGTTCTTGACCTTGACCACTGGCGAATTTTTCGATGCGGTGTGATTGCCTGTGCAATCGCCGTCAGGCCACAGCAGGCCATGGCGCTCGCATTCCTGGCTCACGCGACCGAACAGCGTGCGCACCTGACCGCGCCACGCCATCATGGCGAACTTGTCCACGGTGGCGATCATCATCGTCGGCGGGCGGTGGTAGATCTCCTCGTCCACCGTCAGCACCGGAATGCCCGGATACGGCGAACTGCTCGACCTGCCGCGAGAGAACGTGCAACTGCTTTTTTTGTCACCGCAGTAAACAACCGTTCTACCGCGATCCTTATCGACGACAACGTCTTTTCCAGGGTCGATCGTGGAGCCACACCAAGGGCAACTGGTGAGCTGAAGGGGCGAAGTACGTCCTGCCTTGTTCTTTCCCGAATCACGCAGAGCTTGAATGGCGTAGTGACTTTCCTCGGTCGTGCCCGGCGTCACCTTGTTGCCGACCCATAGTCCGATGGTGAAAGGCTCCTTGCCGAGCGATTCATCACCCTGAACGAGAGCATCTCGCCGAAGTTTTTCCATCGCGCAGATCAGTGCGGTGGCGCGCTGAAACTGCTGCAAGGTCAGCAGGCGCAGGGTGTAGCGCATGATCACGGCCAGACCGCGCGAACCGTCGTAGCCGCCGAGCTTGCCTTGCAGACGACGGATCGCCATCGTGAACGCCGCCACGCCCAGATAGGCTTCGGTCTTGCCGCCGCCGGTGGGGAACCACAGCAGATCGGCATGAGCTTCCATCGGTTGCACGCGATCCGGATGCATGGGGTCGGCCAGCGACGGGATCGACAGCAGCAGGAACGCCAACTGGAACGGGCGCCAGCTTCGGTTCTTCGGCTGATCGAACTGATCCACCGTCACGTCACGTCCACGCCGCACTTCGAGCGCGTACTGACTGCGCACGCGCTGGATGGCCATCGCCCGGTTGGCGAAGCGGAAAGCGGCCAGCGCCTTTTCGTCGTTCTTCAACGTGTCGATGCCCTGCTGCAAGCGCGATTGGATTTCCTGACACCGATCCAGTGCCTGTGCGGCCTGCGCGTCATACCCGACCACGTCCTCACCGATGCGCTCGCGCTGCTCGGCGATCCACGCCGCGTAGTCCTTGGTCAGCATGTTCAGGGCATTGACCAACTGGGCCACGTCCAGCGTGGCGAGACGTTGCATGTCGAGCAGACCACTCGCCACCATCTCCTTCATCGCCGGACGGTCGGCAGGGTCGAGGCCTGGGGTCTCCGTGACCTGCACTTCATACTGCGGCATTACGGTGGTGCGCACCTCGGTGGCCAGCGTCACGTCGTCCGCCGTCTCGGCGTGGACGGCGACGCCATGACCAACCGCGAACTCAACGCGGTTGCGGTAGATCATCTCCAGCGACTCGCGTTCGGTGTCCATGCCGTCGGCGCCCAGCACGGGACGGCGGCGGAAGATGGCACGGCTCGATGCCTCCGCTTCTGCGCGCACGATCAGCTCCGGCTGGAACAGCCACGCCGTGTCGCGGTTGGTGTCGGGTTCTTCCTGCGCGTTGATCAGGAACAGCGTCACCAAGCGGTCGCCATTGGCGTTCTTGGCGCGGATGGAACCCTGAATCCGCACCGCCGGACGGTTCGCATCCGGTGCCTGATGGGGGATCGCGCCTTCGGTGAGCGGCAGCACCAACTTTCCACCGCAGGGGATGCGCTGCCACACCTTGGCCTTTTGTCCATTGGGCCGCGTCAGGTCGTGTTCCTCGTTGGGCACGCGCTCGTAGCTGCCCCAGCGCGCCTCGACCTCGATGCGCTCGGCGTCGCCATCGACGCAGAAGGTCATGCCGAAACTGCTGGGCACCAGCGACTGGTTGCTGGCGGCGTCGATTTCGTCGGAGGTATCCGATTCGGGTTCCACCCGTCCGGTCGCCGTCCCGAACTCGGCACCCGGTTCGTGCTGGCCAGGCACGATCGGGTCGCTGGGTTCCTCGACCTCGTCCTCCGCCAACGGGCCTTCCAGCCCTTCGATGCCACCTTGCGCTGCTTCGCGTGGTGCCAGCTTGCCAACCAGATAGCGGTCGCGCACACCCATGTCCACGATGCGCTCGTGCGGGCCTCCCGCCGGGCCGAGCAGGTCGTCCACCACGGCCAGTTGCAACAGTTCGCGGATGTAGGCCCGATCCTCGACCGGCGGCACGCCGCCGGCGGTCTGATGCAGCGCCGTGGACAGCGCCGCCACGAACTCGTCCCACTGCATGCGCCCGACGCTCCCCGACGACGGCGGGGCCAGCGAGACGCTGGCGACCGGCACCGGAGCATCGGCGACGGACAGCCGGTCGAAGAAGATCGTGGTGGTTTCGCGGCCGGAGCGGAGCCGCAGCACGCGCCCGGCGCGAACGATCTTCCCTGCAGCATTCAGCACGAGCACCCAATCGTCCTCGGCGATGGCCTGATACACGGAGCGATCGCCCTTCAAGATCAAGGTGTAGGGCGCGAGCCTACGGTCAGTGCCGAGACCATGTTCGACGGCGATCCAAGCATGAGGCTGCTTGTCCGCTCCTACATTCGATTCGTTCTTGTCTATTTCTTTCATCAGTCTCACCTCGTCGGCATTCGCCCGAGTCGACATACGGGTCGATTCAAGCTGCTCAGCGTCGTTTCACCGGTCGCCATAGATCTCGCTATGGTCGACACGCTCCTTCGCGGCCTGGGAAATCGGCTCGATATCGCGATGCGGGACGACGCGAGCGATGTTCTCGGCATCTTGCGTCAGACCGATCGCCACGGTGAGCCTGCCTCCGGTCTCGACACCAAATTGCGGGACCTTCGCGCCGAGTGGATCGATCTCGATGAACCGGAAGCGGCTCGACGAACCCAACCTTCGCTTCATTTCGATCTGCACCGCATCGATGGCCCGGCGATAGAGGTCGCAACCAGATCCACCACCCGTGACGAATATCGGCAACCCTTCGCACCATGCCAGGCTTCGCGGATCCCCCCGCGTGTTGGTGCGGGTTCCTTCGATCACTCCGGCGATGCAGTTCGCGACCCGGTTCACGAAGTCGGTATCCACGGCATCGACCTTGCCACTGCGTTTGCCGTATCGTTCCGAGAAACCGTCGGCGGGTTCGACTGGCGAGGCATCGTCCCATTCCAATTCGAGGTCGAGCTGGGAATGGCGGTTGTGATGCAGATAGTGGGTTCCGAGTGGCCGGACGGCCGAGAAGAAGATCGGAATCCGTGGTGAGGAATCGAGATCGTTTCCCAAGACGACGTTGAACGTCGCCACGTCGAGCGTGGCCGCGCCGACGTCGATCAGCGCGTGCAAGCCTTCGCTCACCTGTGGTGAGCCGAGGTAACCGGCGATCTGCGCCACGAATTCCGGCACGACGCACGGTTCCGTCTCCAGGCCGATGGCCGCTTCGTCGGCCATCCACGCGGCAGCGATGTCGGACTCCCGGAGACTGTCCCCCGTCGCCAATCGCCAAGCAGTCCTCGCTATGCGCCCGAACAGCCGGACGACCTCCGGTTTCTCGTGCGGCTCGGTGGGGCAACCGACGTTCAATTCCCAACGAAGCGAACGCGCCACGAGTTTTCGCCCGACCTCCGGGTGCCGATACAGGAATGCCCTGGCGTAACGGATGACCAAGGCGAGGTAGGCCAGGGTGGCCGCTGGGCACTCGTCCGAGCCGGCCATCTCGATGACCGAGAGCTTGAGATTTCCCCAGACATCGGATTCGGCGAGCCGCCGCCAACAGTACTCGCCATCCGGCGCACGAGCGACGAAACCGGGCATCACATAGCGCCCCGTCGGCGACTCGTCACCTGTGACCGCAAACCAATCTACGGGAACCAGATCGACACCCGCCCGAATTGCCACTTTCGTGAAGGCGGTTCCGAAATCCACGCCGATTCTGACGACCATGGGTGCGGCCTTCCCGACTTGTCGATCGGGATGCTGCAACGACCTGCCGGCTTCGCTCCATTCAGGCATGTCCAGGGCTCGCGCCCCATCGATGCGTGGTCGGAAGACGGGTGGTGTCGCTATCCTGTTCGAAGCCGACGGCTTGTCAGAAGACGAATTGACAGCGCTTGGAGTGGTGGGCTGCTGAACGGGATTCCGGACAGTCGGAGCGACCCGAGGGTGGACACCGGTCTGTCGGTCAGCCACCGTCGAGGGAATCGGAGCGGGGCGGGAACTCCCCATCGATTCGCCATCCCTTTTCGATATCGAACGGTCGTCGGTCAACCAGGACTGCGGTGGCTCGAAGTCGACCTTGGCCGGCTTTTCATCTCGCATCTCGTCTTGTAGGTCTGCCTCACGCAACGCGCGTTTGACATCCTTCAGTTGTTCTTTCCAGCTTTTCACGGCCTTCACCCCTCCCGCACCACATCCACGAGCAACACGCAGATCTCGCGCGTTTCTGCCGAAAAGGACTGGCTCTTCCTGGCCAGCGTCGCCCGACGCGTTTCCATCCGCGCCAGGAAATCCTCCAGCTTCTTCCGCTCCGCGTTCGCCAGACCCTTGCGTCGCTTGCCGTCCGGGCTGTTCCCGTACAGTGACGCGAAGGTCTCATGGCTGGCGATTCGCTTCTCGAATCCTTCGCGCTTTTTGCGGACGTGGTCTTCCAGCAACTGCGAAAGCACGTCGGCGCGGTCTCGGTTCTCGCGCGATTTTTCGTCCTTGAGTGACTTGTAACGATCTCTGAGAATCTCCTCGCATCGCTCCGCGGCTGCCACCCCGGCTTCCGGAGCGACATTCACGGCCGCCGTCGGCCAGTCGACGCCCGATTTCCTGACCAAGTCGAGTAGGGCTTCCGCCTGTCGATCGTCGAGGGGTGAATCCCGATCGAGAGATGCGGCGGCGACGAGGAGGTGTTCCTCTTCCTTCACACCGGAGAAGCTCGCTAATCGGGTCATCAGAGCGTATCGGTCCGCCGCGACGCTACTGGTGGCAACTCTGGACGCATAGAGCGGGAAGCGATCTCCCTCGTCTTCGGTCTTATGCGACAGGAAGCGGACGATCGGATGAAAGCGATGGACGATCTCCTCTCCGGGCTTGGGCTTTTCGGTAATCCTGTCGGTGAAGCGACAACGCCTCGTCTGACCGGTGCCCAGGCCAGTTTTCCCGACCAAATTCTCTCTCCGGAGGAATTCGTCGAATTCTGCTGCCACGGCGGGGCTCAGGCCGATGTCGAAGGTGTCCGATTCGCCACGTGCAGCGACGAACCGGCAACCGGCAACGTTCCGCAGGTATCCATCGACATATCGAACCAAATCGTGATGGGTGACGGCCTTTCCCTCGCCCCGAGCCGCCTCGATCTGTGCCAGCAACTGCTGGCCGTGAGCCACCAGTTGGATCGCTTCTCGTTCCAGCTCCTCTTGCTTGCGCTTGGCGTTCTCGATTGCGAGCGCCACTTCCTCGATCAGGCGCGCTTCCTCCTCGGCGGTCAAATGCCTGGACAACAGGATGTCCTCGAGCCGTCTGACCTGACCGAGAATTTCTTCCGTTTCCCCAAAGGTGCTCTCGAACACCCCGATACGTTTCGCCAACCTCGCGAGGATGAGCGCGTCGATGGTGTCCTTGTGAACGAAATTCCATACGAGGATGCGCTTGGATCGTTGCCCGATGCGGTCGATGCGCCCGATCCGTTGTTCGATGCGCATCGGATTCCACGGCAGGTCGTAATTGACGACGAGTCGACAGAACTGCAGATCCATGCCTTCCGCCACGATGTCGGTGCACACCAACACGCGGCAATTACGATCTTCTCGAAAAGCCGTAAGCACGGCCTCCTTGTCGAACCCCGCGCCGCCCATCAGCAGACCGGCCTCCACATTCTCGGCGGACAGCCGATCGACGACGTAGCGGGCTGTAGGACGGAATGTGGTGAATACGATGGCTTTCGCTTCACGGTCCTCGCTCAGAAAGCGCTTCAGCGCCTGAGAAAATTCGGCGAATTTCGTATCGTTTCGGCTCAGATCTCCGAGGTCGAAGTCCCGTAGCACCCGACGAGCCAGCCAGCCCTTGAGGCGAGACTCCGTTTCACGCAGCCTTTCCTCGTCTTCGTCCGTCTCGTCCATTGCTACCGCCAGCGCGTCGGCGTCGAGGCCGTCGTCACGCCAGGTTCGAAGCAAGGCCGCAGGGCTCGACGCAACCATCCGTTGCGGTGTGGAGAGCAAGAAGCCGTGCTCGATGCCGTTGGCCAGCGCATATTCGCGGGTACCTTCGGTGATCGCCCGATAGAGTTCCCGCTCCACCGGTGACATGTCGGCCTCGAACACGGATGCATCACGCACGACCCGCTCGGCCTGCACTTCGCGCTTGCGCGTACGGGTGACGATGTGCGCGAGCAGGTTGAGTCGCTCGAGCTTGGCTGCAATGTCGATGCGCCTCTCGTTCGTCCATTCCTCGACCGCCTCCACCTCCTCGATCAGACGATCGACACGTTCTGATCTCTCGAACCATCGCGACGACTTGATCTCTCGGATCGCCGCCAAGATTTGGTCGGCATCGCTCGCCGGATCACGCACCGCGTCGCTCGCGGCGATTACTGGACGGTTGGCCAGGACGACGCTGCGGAAGTCCTCCGGATACTCGAAATGATCCGGGTCGAGGAGACGCAACACGTTGAACAGATCGTCCGAGCCGAGATTGATCGGCGTGGCCGAGAGCATCAATTGATGCGTACTGACGTCCCGCAACAGGCTGCCGGTTCGCCACGCGCCAGTCTCTTCGTTGCGCATGTAATGCGCTTCGTCGAAGATCACCAGATCGAGCAGAGGCTCCCGATCGGCATTGCGATAGAGGAGGTCGGCGAGACGGGCGCGGACCGAGCGCCTGGGCGTGTCGCTCTCGGCGGGATCCCAGCCGCTCGGTACACGGATGCCCTGGTAGCTGACTATCCATGCCCGTTCCCGGTTCTCGCTCGAATCCAGCTCCTGCACGAGCTCCGCCGCGTCGACGATGCGGGCGTCGAGACCGAATCGCGACGAAAGCTCCGTCCGCCACTTTTCCCGAAGCATCGCCGGACAAACCACGAGCAGCCGACGCATGTCGTAGCGGGCGCGTAGCTCGGTCCAGATCAGCCCCGCCTCGATCGTCTTGCCCAGACCGACTTCGTCCGCGATCAGCAGACCGTTGACCGGTGAATCCAGTAGGGTCAGCAGCGGCTTGTACTGGTGCGGGTAGAAGTCGGTCTGGGTCAGCCCCATGGCATAGACGACGTTCGCCAGCCGTCCCGCGAGGTGAACGTGGGTCAGCAAACTCCGCAAGTCGTCCACTCGCCCGTAGCGTCCTTCGCGGATCAGTTCCAGGGGGTCGTCACCGCCCGCATCGGCCGCAACGAGCTCCTCTTCGTAGTGCCACTCCAGCCGGCCGTTCCAATTCACGCGATACTGCTGACCAGATGCGCGCGCCCGGGTTTGATCCGTAACCGTGCCGATCTTGGCTGGATCGTCGATGTGGCGGACGAGTTGTCCAGGGTTCCAAGACATCGCGCGTTTCCTCAGATTGCACTCACGATTCTTTCGAGCTTGTCGAGTGCCTTGCTCTGGTCGATGTAGGCCGAATAGGCTTCCTGCGCCCCACGGATCAGGGTGTCGTAGTGGACGATGCGGCTGCCCGGCGCAATGGACTCCATCGACGACTTGAGCCGATCCGGGTTCGTGGCCTCTTCATCGACCGCCTTGCCGAGGACGAAGACCACCTCGATGTCCGGCGTCGCCACGTTCTGCTCGCGCAGAATCTTCTTGAGCTTGTCCACATAGGTCTGGCCTTGCTCGACCAGTTCGAGCAGACCCATCTTGCGACCGACCTTCTTGAGTTCGACGATGACGTGCTTGCCCGCGTGAGTGCGGTAGGCGATGTCGACGCGGCCCAGACGTTCCTTCTCGGTCAGGTCTTCGATCAGCACGCCTTCCGTCGTGAGGCGGGACTCCATGATCTGGCTGCCCGTGGCGCGCTCCCACGCCGGATCAAGCAGCCACAGGTGGTCGAACAGGTACTTCTGGAGCACCCGCTCTTTCGCGTCTTCGTCGATGATGGTCTGGAAGTCGCGGATCGCGTCCAGACGCGACTTCACGATGTCACGGTAGAGCGAGGCTTCGAGCGCGTCACGGTCGGCGAGCACGGCCAGCAGCCGGTCGGCACTCTCCACGCTCGTCACGAACTCTTCCGTCGAGCCGCGCAGCTTCATGCGCTCGAAAGCCAGGATGCCGTGCCGGTACATGAGCTTGCGGTCGTCCTCGTCATCGACGGGCAGTGCGCTCAGTTTGGCAATCAACGTCTCCGCGCTCTTCTTGTACCCCTCGGGGAGCGTATCGAGCCACTCGGCGAGGGCCGGAGAGGTCTCCTTGGCCTTCTCGACCTCGTGTTTCCTGCGCCATTCGTTCCAGCGCTTTTCGAGCTGGTTGAGCCGCGATCCGAGGAACACGATCAACTGGATGTACCGCTCGTCGTCCTCCTGCACACGCTGACGGTCGCTCGTGGCGATGTCCGGCTGATCGTCGGCATCTAGGAAGTCCGCCTCGATCTGGCCGGTGAGGTACTTCGTGTATAGCCGCCCGTCGTTCAGGCGGTCGAGCACGTTCTCATGGAATAGGCGACCTCGGGCGAACACCACGATGCCGTTCAGATTTCCCGCTTCATCGTCGTCGAGGTCTTTGGGCTTGCGCGCCGTGCCGAGCCAGCCGCTCACGCGCCACGCCGAATCCCATGCATCGAACCGCGCGGACAATGATTCGCGCTCCAGGACGTGTGAAATGGTGCTGGCCTCCGGCTCGTAGCCATCGAACGTCCAGAGGAACTGGGCCTTGGGCAGATCGCCGCGATCGGCCGCCGTGATGGGCAGGCCGTCGATCCTGATCTCGAACCCATTGGCCTGACCGATGATCGAGAAGCGCCGGGCGAGGCGTTTGCGCAACGCGCTCACCCCCTTGCCGAGGCGTTGCCGCTTGATTTCGTGCAGCACGATCTTCGTACCCCGCGTCACGGTGAGCGTTTCGCTCGCCAGAGGCTCTGGGTGGTACGGGCGCTTTTCTTGCACGGCCTCGTGAATGCCCGGCACGCTCATGCGAAATCCGTGCGTGTCACCGTTCTTGGAGGACTGCACCTCGATGACATTTGCGATGGAGAACAGTGACAGCTTGCCCAGCCCCTTGCGGCCCATGGCCGGGCGGCCCTTGGCGGTCCTGCGCCCATGCTCCGCGTCCTCGTCACGGCGGCGATAACCGACACGCAGGTACTTGCCGTTCAGGTCATCGACGGACATGCCGACGCCATCGTCCTCGATCTCGATCCATTCGCTGTTTGGATCGACGCGAATCTGCACGCTCGACGCATCCGCGTCCCATGCGTTGGCCACCGCTTCCGTCAGGACCGCAGCGATGTTGCTGTAGAGGTTGATGCCGAGGTGTTCGAGGACGTTGAGATCGACGGTCATCTCGAACGTCGGCGTAGCTTGGGTTCGAGTCATGACGTCCCCTCGTGATGGTTGTCCCCGTTACCGGGCTGGATGCGGTAGCGCGCGCCGCGCCTTTCGCCCTGGCGTTCGACCCTGCCGCTCGAAATCAGGTCGGCGGTCGCGGCATTCCACTGGCCGTCCGTGATGCGGATAGCGGCAAGGATGTCGGATTTGGCGTGCCAGCCGGGATGGTCCTTTAGGTATTCGACGATGGCGTGTGCTGGGCCGGCGCGATAGTCGGCGCGGGGTTCGGCGGCTTTGAGGTAGTGGCCTTCGTTGGCTGGGGCGGCGTCGAATCCGAATGAGGATTGCCGTGCGGGCGTGGTTTCGGTGCGTTGGGTGCGTGGTTTGCGTGTGGCCGTGCCGGTGGCTTTGCTGCCGTGCAAGCCTTGGGCGACTTCTTCCTCGTACCGCTGACGATTCAGTTCCGACAGCCGCCGCAGCACTTCGACACGCGCAGTCTCCGAAATGGTGAAGCGGACGCGGTCGTTCTCCGGCAAGTACGGCACTTCGTGGAAGCCGTGATCAAGGTCGAGATCGTCCCAGCCGTAGGCACGCGTGACGGCGGCGTCCATTTCGCGCTGCGATGCGCGCAACTCTTCGATGCGAGGATCGTGTTCGGTGTCGGTATGGAAGCGGTTGTAGAGCTTGGTCAGGCCGATGCGATCGAAACGCATGACTTCGCGGCGTGCCTTCAGGTACGCCTCACCAAGAGGTTCCAGGGCTTCGAGTTCATCGGGGAAAGGAAGGGTCTCGAACGCATCTGACGGCGAGAACCGCAGTCGCGTTTCGTGTCGCGACGACTGCTGCCACACCCACGCCTGTCCAATAGATGAGTTGAGCGGGGCTGCGAATGCGTAGGGACTATCGGCCGCGAAGACGACGCACTGTTCGCTGCACACCCCGTCATCCGGCACAACGGAGGGCCCGAAGTACTTCCCGACACGAGCTGAGACCAAGATCTCCTTCATGGGCTTGGCCTTCGAGTTCCAGCCGTCGGGATGCTGTTCGAAGTGTTGGCCGCGTCCGATGGTGTGATAGAGCGCCGGCCGCTTCTCACCAAACTGCCACCATCGTTCGGGTAATGGCTTTCTGAGCATGAACTTCCCGTTCTTGTCACGCCGCTGTCGCTCGGGCTTTACTCCTTCTTCGATCCATGACCACGGCTTTGAGTACGTCTGGGCCCGCTCCTCCGGCCAGTCCCAGAAGTTGATCACCCAGCGGCTCGGGCGCTGTTCCGGGTCTGAATTGAGATCGTCACCATTGATGTACGGAAAGATCACCTCGGCATTCTTAGGGTCGGCGTCCAGCATTCGCTGTGCCTCGTCAGACGTAAGTACGAAGCCCATACCAAGTACGTAAGAGCCAATGAAAGCCTTGCCTTCGTTGGCTTTCAGCCGTTTCGGACTCCATTCCTCACGATCGGACAGGAAGGCCGATATGAAGGGAGCCGGTCTCCCGAGCAGCGAGCGTTCGCCCCGCCACTCGCCTTTGTGGATATGCACGCGGCTGGTTACGACCGCGGCCTTTCCGGGCCATGGCTCGTTGGGATAGGCCGCATGGATGACGGCACCTGCGCCGACCATGGTCTCCAAGCCGACCTGCCGTGTGTCGCCTTCCGCGATGGTATTGACCGCGAGCAGCCCGAAACCGCCGCCTTCGCGCAGCAGGCTCCATGCTCGCAGGAAGAAATAGGCAACCAGATCGGCCGAACCGCGACGCCCCTCGGCAATGTACGCGACCAGCCAATCGCGGAAGGCAGTGCCCGCGACGCCGGTGATGCGCT
>CAZYYE010000004.1:0-123028 GCA_964651535.1 uncultured Cryobacterium sp. | reverse complement strand
CGACGACGGCATTGCGCGCGCGAGCGACAAGGCCGGCGGCACCGAAGGCGGCGGAGCTGTCTGATACGGCGTGGGCGCGGCAGGTGGCGTGACCGTTGGTGCAGGCCCCGCCGCGCCGGCCGCGGGCGAAGGGCGAAGACCCTCGCCCTCCGCTATGACCGGAATCTCGTGTACTTGCTTGCTCATCAGGTTCCCCCTCAGGACCTCGTGACCTGGAATCAGGCCACCACTCGCAAAATCTCTTCGACTGACGTCAGCCCCATCTGCGCCTTCATCCAGCCGTCCAATCGCAGCGGAATCATGCCTTGCGTCCGTGCCGTTCGGGCAATCTCGGCCGCGGACGCCCTTTCGACGGCCAGCCGCTCGATCTCCTCGGTTACCGTCATGACCTCGTGGACCGCGATTCGTCCGCGGTAGCCCGTTCCTGAGCAGGTCTGACACCCGACAGGTTGGAACAGAGTCGGAATCGGCTGGCTCGGCTCGAACCCGACCCGCAGGTTTGCGAGGTCGTTCGCGCTCGGCTGGTATGCGGCCTTGCACCGATCACACAGCCTGCGGGCGAGCCGCTGGGCGACGACGCAGTCGAGGGCTGAACCGACCAGGAATGGCTCGATGTCCATTTCGGTGAGCCGGGTCACCGCGCTGGGCGCATCGTTGGTGTGCAGAGTCGACAGAACGAGGTGGCCCGTGAGTGCGGCTTCGATGGCGATCTGCGCCGTTTCCTGGTCGCGGATCTCGCCGATGAGCACAACGTCTGGGTCGGACCGCAGGATGCTGCGCAAGGCGCTCGCAAACGTGAGTCCCGCCTTCGGGTTGACTTGCACCTGGTTGATTCCCGGCATCCGGTACTCGACAGGGTCCTCGACCGTGATGACGTTGATCTCCGGCTTCGCGACCGCATGCAACGTCGTGTACAGGGTCGTCGACTTACCCGAACCGGTCGGACCCGTGACGAGGATCATTCCGTACGGTTTCGTGAATGAAGACTTGTACGCCGTCATGTTCTCGTCGAGCATCGCGAGGTCGTTGAGCGACATGCTCGACTCTGCGTTGTCGAGGATACGCATGACCACTTTCTCGCCCCACACCGTCGGGAGCGTCGCGACGCGCAAGTCGATCTTTCGGCCTCCGTGACTGACCGACATGCGGCCGTCCTGCGGTTTGCGCCGCTCCGCGATATCGATGTCGCTCATGATCTTGAGCCGGGAGATGACGCCATTCTGAATTGTCTTTGGCGCCTGCTGCATCTCGTGAAGCACGCCGTCGATGCGGTACCGGACATTGAGCTGGCGCTCGGCCGGCTCGATGTGGATGTCCGAGGCACGGTCCTGAATGGCCTGGCTGATGAGGAGGTTGACGAAGCGCACAATCGGCGCATCATCCAGTTGCGGTTCCTGGGAGCCGGCGAGAGCGATGTCGGTTCCCGCGTTCTCCTCTTCAAGTTCGCTCGTGAGGTCGCTGAGTTCGCCATCCGCACGGTGGAAGCGGTCGATCGCACTGATCAGGTCGCTGCGCTCGGCAACAACCAGATGGATCTGCAGTCGCGTCGCTGCACGGACATCGTCAATGGCGAAGACATTTCCCGGATCAACCATGGCGAGTGTTAGGGAGTCCTCACTCATGGCGATCGGCAAAACTTCATGACGACGGCACAACGTAGATGCGACCAGAGATACTGCAGTGCGATCGACCGGGTATTCCAGCAGCTCCACGAAGGGAAGGCCCGCCTGGGCCGCCCGCGCGGACGCTACCTGAGCTTCAGTAAGCACTCCCTGCTCGATGAGGGCGCGAACAGAGTTCTCTTCCTCACCCCAACCACCGGGAACGGTGTCGAGACTCTCGATCGGCATGACGCCACGCAGGATCAGAATCTCAGTCAATGAAGCCACGGAACTCCCCCCTAAAGTTGTTCCCCCAGCGGCGCACCCGTCACTTCGGGTTGAGCGAAGAAATGACGCCGAGTGCCAAATGTAACTCGCGCGTGTCGATACACGCCATACCCGCTATCGGGGGGTATACGGCGTTCGGAGTGCCGCAGAGTGCGTCGTCGATCCTCCGCTCAGACAGTGAAAGCCTGGCCCGGCCCGTGCGGGGCCAGTCCAGGCTTTCACAACTCGCCGAACTCCGGACGCCGTCTTGGCTTCCGGCGTTCCCTTCGAGACGGCCTACGGCCTCCTCAGGGAGCGGTTACGAGTAAGTACCCGGCGTGAAGTCGTCGCTGCTGAACGTGTCGAAGTCGACGAACGACAGGTCCGACTCGGTGAAAGTCGACTCGTCCGAGTAGATGCGGTTGGGGTACCGCTCGGCCTTCGCCTCCTCCGTTGCCTCGACAGTGACGTTGCGGTACATCGGCAGGCCGGTCCCTGCAGGGATGAGCTTCCCGATGATGACGTTCTCCTTGAGGCCCATGAGCGGATCCGACTTGCCTTCCATAGCGGCCTGCGTGAGGACGCGCGTGGTCTCCTGGAAGGATGCCGCCGACAGCCACGACTCCGTCGCGAGGGAAGCCTTGGTGATGCCCATGACCTCCTGACGGGCCGAAGCGGTCTTCTTGCCCTCGGTGAGCGCAGCGCGGTTCAGGTCGTTGTAACGCGCCCGGTCGACGAGCTCTCCCGGCAGCAGGCCGGTATCGCCGTGATCGACGACCGTGACCTTGCGGAGCATCTGACGGACGATGACCTCGATGTGCTTGTCGTGGATCGGAACACCCTGCGAACGGTACACGCCCTGGACGCCGCCGACGAGGTGCTCCTGCACCGCACGGACGCCGCGAACCCGCAGGACTTCCTTCGGGTCGACTGCGCCGACATGCAACTGCTGGCCGAGCTCGACGTGCTCGCCATCCTCCACGAGGAGGGTGGCGCGCTTGAGCACCGGGTACGCGAACGGCTCGTCGCCGTTGTCGGGGGTCAGGATGAGCTTGCGGCTGCGATCCGTGTCCTCGATCGTGATCCGGCCTGCGGCCTCGGCGATCGGGCTCGCACCCTTGGGAGTGCGTGCCTCGAACAGTTCCGTCACGCGGGGAAGACCCTGCGTGATGTCATCCGCCGATGCGACGCCACCCGTGTGGAACGTGCGCATAGTGAGCTGGGTTCCCGGCTCGCCAATCGACTGGGCCGCGATAATGCCGACCGCTTCACCGATGTCGACGAGCTTGCCCGTCGCGAGCGAACGCCCGTAGCACGCGGCGCACACACCGACGGCGGACTCGCACGTCAGCACGGAGCGAACCTTCGCGTGAGTGATGCCCGCCTTGATGAGCGTCGCGATCATGACGTCGCCGATGTCGTCGCCCGCCTTGGCCACAACGTTGCCCTTGGCATCCGTCGCGTCCTCGGCGAGGCTCCGCGCGTACAGCGAGTTCTCGATGTTCGCGTCCGGGACGAGCACGCCGTCCAGGTTCGGCGCAGCGACAAGAAGGTCGAGACCCTTGGTCGTTCCGCAGTCGTCTTCGCGGATGATGACATCCTGGGAGACGTCGACGAGGCGACGCGTGAGGTAACCGGAGTCTGCCGTGCGCAGCGCGGTGTCGGCAAGACCCTTGCGCGCACCGTGCGTCGCGATGAAGTACTCGGCAACGGACAGGCCCTCACGATAGCTCGAGATGATCGGGCGGGGGATGATCTCGCCCTTCGGGTTCGACACGAGACCGCGCATACCGGCGATCTGGCGAACCTGCATCCAGTTTCCTCGAGCGCCCGAGGTGACCATGCGGTTGATCGTGTTGTCCACCGGCATGTTCTCTTCCATCGCCTTGGCGACTTCCGCGGTGGCCTTGTTCCAGATCTCGATGAGTTCCTGACGGCGCTCTGCGTCCGTCGTGAGACCCTTCTCGAACTGGCTCTGAACCTTCGCGGCCTGCTTCTCGTGCACTTCGATGATCTGCCGCTTGTTCGGCGGGGTCAGAACGTCGGAGAGCGCAACGGTCACACCGGAGCGGGTCGCCCAGTGGAATCCAGCATCCTTCACGCGGTCGAGCGTTGCGGCGACCTCCACCTTGGGGTACCGCTCAGCGAGGTCGTTGACGATGCTCGAGAGCGCACCCTTGTCGGCTACAGCCTCAACGTACGGGTAGTCCGTCGGGAGGGTCTCGTTGAACAGCGCGCGCCCGAGCGTCGTTTCCTTGAGGACAGCGCCGACGGCCTTGCCGCCGACGATCTCGACGCCCTCCGGCGCCTCCCCTTCAGCGAACACGACATCGTTCAGGCGAATGCGCACCTTCGCGTTGAGGTTGAGAGTGCCCTGGTCCATGGCGAGGATCGCTTCGGCGACGCTCGAGAACACGCGGCCTTCACCCACCACGCCCTCCTTGACTGTCGTCAAGTGGTGCAGGCCGATGATCATGTCCTGCGTGGGCAGGGTCACAGGGCGGCCATCCGAGGGCTTCAGGATGTTGCTCGAAGCGAGCATGAGGATGCGCGCCTCGGCCTGCGCCTCGACCGACAGCGGCAGGTGGACGGCCATCTGGTCGCCGTCGAAGTCGGCGTTGAACGCCGCGCACACGAGCGGGTGGAGCTGGATGGCTTTACCCTCGACGAGCTGAGGCTCGAACGCCTGGATGCCCAAACGGTGCAAGGTTGGTGCCCGGTTGAGCAGCACAGGGCGCTCGCGGATGATCTCCTCGAGCACGTCCCACACCTGCGGGCGGCTGCGCTCGACCATGCGCTTGGCGCTCTTGATGTTCTGCGCGTGGCTCAGGTCGATGAGGCGCTTGATGACGAACGGCTTGAACAGTTCGAGCGCCATTTGCTTGGGCAGGCCGCACTGGTGCAGCTTGAGCTGCGGGCCGACCACGATGACCGAACGGCCGGAGTAGTCGACGCGCTTGCCGAGCAGGTTCTGGCGGAACCGGCCCTGCTTGCCCTTGAGCATGTCGCTCAGGGACTTGAGCGCGCGGTTGCCCGTACCCGTCACGGGACGACCACGGCGGCCGTTGTCGAACAGCGCGTCGACGGCCTCCTGCAGCATCCGCTTCTCGTTGTTCACGATGATCTCCGGTGCACCAAGGTCGAGCAGGCGGCGGAGGCGGTTGTTGCGGTTGATCACGCGGCGGTACAGGTCGTTGAGGTCGGAGGTCGCGAAACGGCCACCGTCCAGCTGAACCATCGGGCGGAGCTCCGGCGGGATCACCGGAACAACCTCGAGCACCATGGCGGCCGGCGAGTTGCCGGTCTGCAGGAACGAGTTCACCACGCGCAGGCGCTTGATGGCGCGGATCTTCTTCTGACCCTTGCCGTTGGCGATTTCATCGTGAAGACTGTCGGACTCGGCCTGGAGGTCGAAAGCCTGGAGGCGCTTCTGGATGGCCTCCGCGCCCATGTAGGCCTCGAAGTAGATGCCGAAGCGGTCCTGCAGTTCATGGAACACGGAGTCCTCAGGCTTCAGGTCGCCGACCTTCAGGTTGCGGAAGTCCTCCCACACGCGATCGAGCTGGTTGATCTGCTCATCGAAGGACTTGCGGGTCTGGCCCATTTCCTTCTCCGCGGCATCCTTCGTGCGACGCTTCTGATCGGCCTTCGCGCCCTCTTCCTCCAGGGCGGCGAGGTCGGTCTCGAGCTTCTGAAGACGCTCGGCGACGCGGGTGTCGCGCTGGTTCTCCAGCTCCTTCATCTCCAGACGGATCTCGTTCTCGAGGCCCGGCAAGTCCGCGTGGCGGCCCTCCTCATCCACGGAGATGACCATGTACGCGGCGAAGTAGATGACCTTTTCGAGATCCTTCGGAGCCATGTCGAGCAGGTAGCCGAGACGGCTCGGAACGCCCTTGAAGTACCAGATGTGGGTAACGGGAGCTGCGAGCTCGATGTGGCCCATGCGCTCGCGGCGCACAGAGGACTTCGTGACCTCGACGCCGCAGCGCTCGCACACGATCCCCTTGAAGCGCACGCGCTTGTACTTGCCGCACGAGCACTCCCAGTCGCGGGACGGTCCGAAGATCTGCTCGCCGAACAGCCCATCTTTCTCCGGCTTCAGCGTGCGGTAGTTGATGGTCTCCGGCTTCTTCACTTCACCGTGCGACCACTTGCGAATGTCCTCCGCCGTGGCGAGACCAATACGCAGCTCATCAAACGTTGTGACGTCGAGCAATTTTTCTCCTAATGCCTAAATCTTCGTGAGTCGTTGACGGGCCGCAGGTCAGATCTCGTCGATCGACGAGTTCTCGAACCGCGCGGAAATGTTGATTCCGAGTTCTTCCGCAGCGCGGAACACCTCATCGTCCGTGTCCTTGAGGCTGACCGCCTGGCCGTCCGAGGACAGCACCTCGACGTTCAGGCACAGCGACTGCATTTCCTTGATGAGCACCTTGAAGCTCTCGGGGATGCCGGGCTCCTGGATGTTCTCGCCCTTGACGATCGCCTCGTACACCTTGACGCGGCCGAGGATGTCGTCGGACTTGATCGTGAGGAGCTCCTGCAGCGCGTATGCTGCGCCGTACGCCTCGAGAGCCCAGACCTCCATCTCGCCGAACCGCTGTCCGCCGAACTGGGCTTTTCCGCCGAGAGGCTGCTGCGTGATCATCGAGTATGGTCCCGTCGAGCGTGCGTGGATCTTGTCATCGACGAGGTGGTGCAGCTTCAGGATGTACATGTAGCCGACGGAAACGGGCTCCGGGAAGGGCTCGCCGCTGCGGCCATCGAACAACCGGGTCTTGCCGGTCTTGTCGATAAGCCGATCCCCGTCGCGAGTCTTCGTGGTCGACTCGAGAAGTCCTTCGATCTCACTCTCGAGAGTTCCGTCGAAGACCGGGGTAGCGACCTTTGTGCCCGGCGCCGCCTTGAGGGCATCATCCGGAATACCGGCAGCCCACTTCGGCTTGCCTTCGACTTCCCAGCCCTGCTTGGCCACCCACCCGAGGTGAGTCTCCAGCACCTGACCGAAGTTCATACGGCCGGGGATGCCGAGCGGGTTCAGGATGATGTCGACGGGAGTTCCGTCGGCGAGGAACGGCATGTCTTCCACGGGCAAGATCTTGGAGATGACTCCCTTGTTGCCGTGGCGGCCAGCAAGTTTGTCACCCTCGGTGATCTTGCGCTTCTGGGCGATGAACACGACGACGCGCTGGTTGACGCCTGAGCCGAGCTCGTCGTCGCCATCCGTCGCATCGAACACCTTCACGCCGATGATCGTTCCGGCCTCGCCGTGGGGAACCTTGAGGCTCGTGTCGCGGACCTCGCGGCTCTTCTCGTTGAAGATCGCGCGGAGTAGGCGCTCCTCGGCCGAAAGCTCGGTCTCGCCCTTCGGAGTGACCTTGCCGACGAGGATGTCCCCCGGGTGAACCTCGGCTCCGATGCGGATGATGCCGCGCTCATCGAGGTCGGCGAGCAACTCGGGGCTGACGTTGGGGAGGTCGCGGGTGATCTCCTCCTTGCCGAGCTTCGTGTCGCGAGCGTCAACCTCGTACTCCTCGATGTGGATCGAGGAAAGCACGTCGTCCTTCACGAGGTTCTGGCTGAGGATGATCGCGTCTTCGAAGTTGTGACCCTCCCACGGCATGAATGCCACGAGGAGGTTCTTGCCGAGAGCCAGTTCACCGTTTTCGGTCGCGGGCCCATCCGCGATGACCTCGCCCACCTCGACGCGGTCGCCCGCGCTCACAATCACGCGGTGGTTGTAGCTCGTGCCCTGATTGGAGCGGTCGAACTTGCGCAGGTAGTAGTCCTGCGTGCCTCCCGCGTCCAGCTGCACCGTGACCACGTCCGCGGACACCTCGGAGACGACGCCCGCGGCCGTTGCCGTGAGAACATCGCCGGCATCGATCGCGGCGTAGCCTTCCATACCGGTTCCCACGAGCGGGCTTTCGCTCATGAGGAGCGGGACAGCCTGACGCTGCATGTTCGCGCCCATGAGAGCGCGGTTGGCGTCGTCGTGCTCGAGGAACGGGATGAGGGAGGTCGCCACCGACACCATCTGGCGCGGCGAGACATCCATGTAGCCGATCTCGTCGACGGGGAACAGGTCGACCTCGCCACCCTTGGAGCGGGCGAGAACCCGGTCTTCGGCGAAACGCGAGTCGCTCGTGAGCGGGGCGTTGGCCTGGGCGACGACGAACTCGTCTTCTTCACTCGCCGTGAGGTAGTCGATCGTGTCCGTGACCTTGCCCTTGACGACGCGACGATACGGGGTCTCGATGAACCCGAACGAGTTGATGCGCGCGAAGGACGCGAGCGACCCGATCAGACCGATGTTGGGGCCTTCCGGGGTTTCGATCGGGCACATGCGTCCGTAGTGCGACGGGTGAACGTCGCGCACCTCGACGCCGGCACGCTCACGCGACAGACCACCGGGGCCGAGCGCGGAGAGGCGGCGCTTGTGGGTGAGGCCCGCGAGCGGGTTGTTCTGGTCCATGAACTGCGAGAGCTGGCTGGTTCCGAAGAACTCCTTGATCGCCGCGACGACCGGACGCACGTTGATGAGCGTCTGCGGCGTGATGGCCTCGATGTCCTGAGTCGTCATCCGCTCGCGAACGACGCGCTCCATGCGGGAGAGCCCGGTGCGCACCTGGTTCTGGATGAGCTCGCCCACCGCGCGGATGCGGCGGTTGCCGAAGTGGTCGATGTCGTCGATGTCGAGGCGGATGTCCACCTTCTTGCCGTTGCGCGTGCCCGGAATCGTCTTCTGCTCTTCGTGCAGGGCGACGAGGTACTTGATCGTCGCGATGATGTCTTCCTGGCTCAGCACCGAGTTCGACAGCGGAGCTTCGATCCCGAGCTTGCGGTTGATCTTGTAGCGGCCGACCTTCGCGAGGTCGTAGCGCTTGGAATTGAAGTAGAAGTTGTCCAGAAGCGCACGCGCGGCCTCGGCGGCGACCTGCTCGCCCGGGCGAAGCTTGCGGTAGATGTCCTTGAGCGCTTCTTCCTTCGTGAGGATCGCGTCCTTCTCGAGCGTCGCTTCGATCGACGCGTAACCCTTGAAGGATTCGAGGATCTCCTCGCTCGTCATTCCGAGCGCCTTCAGGAACACCGTGACCGACTGCTTGCGCTTGCGGTCGATGCGCACGCCCACTTGGTCGCGCTTGTCGATCTCGAACTCGAGCCAGGCTCCCCGGCTCGGGATGATGCGGGCAGAGTAGATGTCCTTGTCGGAGGTCTTCTCCGGAACCCGGTCGAAGTAGACGCCGGGCGACCGAACGAGCTGGGACACGACGACACGCTCCGTGCCGTTGATGACGAACGTGCCCTTCGGGGTCATAAGCGGGAAGTCGCCCATGAACACGGTCTGAGTCTTGATCTCACCCGTGAGGTGGTTCATGAACTCGGCCTCGACGTAGAGCGGCGCAGAGTAGGTCTTGCCCTTTTCCTTACACTCGTCGATCGTGTACTTCTTCTCCTCCAGGAACGGGTTCGTGAAGGAAAGCTGCATAGTCTCGCCGAGGTCCTCGATGGGGGAGATCTCCTCGAAGATCTCCTCGAGTCCGGTGAGGGAGGGAAGGTCCTGGCGTCCGGCGGCTTTTGCTTCGGCGGCACGTTCCTTCCACAGGTCGTTGCCCACAAGCCAGTCGAAGCTCTCCGTCTGCAAGGCGAGCAGATCGGGAACTGTCAGCGTGTCTGTGATCTTCGCGAACGAGAGACGCTCTGCAGAGCGACCGTTCTTGAGGGCTTTCTTGGAACTTGAGGTGGATGCGTTGCGCGCAGCAGCCAAGGAAATAACCTCCGGTGGCCATCATGGCCGGTTACAGTCGGTGATATGTGGGCTTCACGTCTCGCCAGATCCCAGGGGTCTTAACCCATGGAGCAGTACCACTGGACCGAACTGTCCGGGCACGCGCGGCCGACCGCAATATGAAGGCAGAAAGTATCTGGGAGCGCAAGGAACAACTATAGGACGAAATGCGGAGTCTGTCCACTTAAATCTTGACCGCATTCGGATTCTGCGCTATAAGTGGTTTTTCTTTTTGTAGGCCATCGCCGCGAGCGCCTCCCAGATGAGTCCGTGCGCGTTGTTGATGGTGATGTCTGCGTGATCGTACGCCGGCGCAACCTCCATGACGTCCATCGCCACGACGTTCGTATCGAGCACGATCTGCCGCACGATTCGAAGCAGGTCGATAGGGGCGAACCCGCCGGGGGCCGGGGTGCCGGTCGCGGGCGCGAAGCCGGGGTCGAGCACGTCGATGTCGATGGACAGGTAGATCGCATCCGTGCCGTCGAGGGCCTCAGCGACGACATCCTTCATGACCGCCTTTGCTCCGCGCTCCCACACTTCCTGCATCGTGTGGTGGCGCAACCCGTTGTCGCGCATCCACTTCTGGTCTTCCTCCCCCGGCCAATAGCCGCGCAGACCGACCTGAATGAAATTGTGCCCGGGAATCGCCCCCGACTCGATGAGGCGGCGCATGGGCGAACCGTGGCTCGCCAGATTGCCGTCGATCTGGTCTGCCGTGTCCGCGTGGGCGTCGAAGTGGATCATGCCGACGTTTCCGAATCCGTGGTGTTCGGCGACGGCCGTCGCGGCGGGCCACGTGATCGAGTGGTCGCCGCCCAGGACGATGGGAATGATTCCGCGGCTCGCCACCTCCGAAACGCGCTGCTGGATTGCCGCCTTCGACGCCTCCCACATGCCGTGGCTCATGATCGCGTCGCCGTAGTCGACCACTTCGAGGTGGTCGAACATCTCCACCTGCAGATCGAGGTGGTAGGTGCCAGGGTCGTACGCGTTGGCGCGCAGTGCGCGCGGGCCGAAGCGGGCGCCAGGGCGATTGGTCGTGCTGTCGTCCCACGGGGCGCCGACGATCGCGACATCCGGCTGCCACTCGTCGAGCTGCTCCGGTTCGGTCAGGAGCGGGCGCATGCCGAATGTCGCAGGGCCGTGAAGGGACGAGGCGTCGAGTTGGGCGCGCATCCCGGGGGGAAGATCGCGCTTCGGTGCGGTCATGCGTTCCAGTGTGGCAGGGTCAGAGGATGAACGTGAATCCGTCGACGGTGCTGAAGGCGAGCGGATATCGCGCCGTGATCGAGCCCGACCGCTGGGTGCCCGGCGCATACACCCTCATCGTCGACGGCACGCCGCAGTCGCACGTGAATCTGGAGGATCCCACCCAGCTCTTCTTCGAGTACGTGCAACGGATGGGCCAGGTCATCGACCGGCTCAAGTTGCCAGGCGAGCCGATCACGGCGGTGCACCTGGGAGCGGGCGGGCTCACGCTCCCCCGCTACATCGAGGCGACCCGTCCGGGTTCGCGGCAGCAGGTCATCGAACTGGAGAGCGACCTCGTGGACCTCGTCCGCACGACGCTTCCCTGGTCGCGGCGGGCCTCGATTCGAATCAGGTACGGGGACGCGCGCGAGGTGCTCGCCCGGCTGCCGAACGGCCTTCACGGCGCTGTGGACCTCGTCGTGGTCGACATCTTCGCGGGTGCGAGGACGCCTGCGCACGTGACGAGCGCCGAGTTCTACGGATCGGTGGCGCCGCTGTTGTCGACCGATGGGATCGTCCTCGTGAACATCGCGGACGGGCCAGGGCTGGCTTTCGCTCGCGGGCAGGCGGCGACCCTCGGTTCGGTCATCGATCACGTCGCGGCGCTCGCAGAGGCCACCATCCTCAAGGGTCGCCGGTTCGGCAATGTCGTGCTGGCGGGTTCCCGAACACCGCTGCCGCTTGACTGGATGCCGCAGCTGCTCGCGGGTGGCCCCCATCCGGCGAAGATTCTGAGCGGCAGGGAGCTGGAACACTGGATCGCGGGTGCTCACGTCGTCACGGATGAGACTGCCGTGGCTTCGCCGCTTCCTTCCGCGAGCGTTTTCCGCACCCGATCCTGACCGGGCCGCTCACGTTAAACAACACCAGTCACACAAACTCCTGAATGATGGAAGTATGTGGCGGCGGGGGATTGTGGGTTTAGCGGCGGGTGTGCTCGTGCTCGCTGTTGCCGCATGCGCGCCGGAGGCCCCTCGCGAGCCGAGCGCCGTCCCGCGCCCTTCGCCCACCGGATTGCCGACGTTGCCCCCTTCCGGGACTCCGACTGGCGGACCGCCGGCCGAAACGCTCACGGGCCCGGTTGCGCCCACCGGCGCGACCACCGTGCTCGTCACCGGTTTGAGTGCGCCCTGGTCCGTCGTGCGGCTCGCGAGCGGTTCGGCCCTCATCTCGGAGCGGGACTCGGGGCAGATCCTTGAGTACACCGCTGCGGGCACCGTGCGCGTCGTCACGACCGTCGACGGCGTCGCCCACGGCGGCGAGGGCGGGCTCCTCGGCCTTGCCGTTCTCGACGCCGGCGCGTTGAGCTACGTGTACGCGTATTACACGACGCCGACGGACAATCGGATCGTGCGCATGCCGCTCATCGGGTCGGCCGGCGGCTACCAGCTCGGCAGCCAGGAGGCGATCTTCACCGGAATCGCCCGCTCCGGAAACCACAACGGCGGCCGCATCGCGATCGGTCCGGATGACAAGTTGTACGCGACCGTGGGCGACGCGGGGCAACCCTCCCGCTCGCAGGACGTCTCATCGCCCAACGGCAAGATTCTTCGGATGAATCTCGACGGCAGCGTGCCGAAGGACAATCCGTTCGCCGGCTCGACGGTCTACTCATTCGGGCATCGAAACCCGCAAGGCATCGCCTGGGATGCGAGCGGTCAATTGTGGTCAGCGGAGTTCGGCCAGAACACGTGGGACGAATTCAATCGCATCGAAGCGGGAATGAACTACGGGTGGCCAATCGTGGAGGGAATCGGGCGCAGGTCCGGCTACGTCGACCCGATCCTGCAGTGGTCGACGTCCGAGGCGAGCCCGAGCGGCCTCGCGTTCGTGCGCGACACGTTCTTCCTCGCCTCGCTTCGCGGTCAGCGGTTGTGGGCGATCTATCCGGAAGGCGCCGCCCACTCCGCTGCGTCGTTCGTCCGGGAGTTCGGCCGCCTGCGCGATGCCGTTCCGGGCCCGAACGGCAGCCTGTGGGTGCTTACGAACAACACCGACGGCAGGGGCAGCCCCCGCTCGGGGGATGACAAGCTCGTGCAGATCGAACTGGCGCCCAACGGCTGAAGGGCGATAATCGATCAGTGGACGCGAGTGAGAAACCTCCGGCCGCGCCTTCCCGTTGGCGCCGCGTGAGTCGACTGTGGCGGCGATCGCGCGTTCTGCTGCCGATCAACAGCGACATCGAGGTCACCCGCACCGTTGTCGGCGTGCCGGTGGCGGTGCGCATCCGGCCGAGTTTTCTCGCGCTCGCTGCACTGGGCGGCGCGCTCGGTGCGCTCGCACGGTTCGGATTGACGACGGTTTCGCCCACGTGGCATGAGCTGTCCGCCGGAACCGTCATCGTCAATCTCGCTGGTCCGTTTCTCCTCGGCGTTCTACTGCAAACGCTGTCGGAAGGCACGGAGACGAGTCGGCGGCGATCGCTTCGGCTCGTCGTCGGGGTGGGGTTTCTTGGTGCCCTCACGAGTTATGCGGTGCTCGCTCTGGATATCGTGACCGTATGGGAGCGCGGAGATCCGGTGCTCGCTTTCGCGTACGGGATTGCGACCATTGCGCTCGGCGCGTTCGCAACGTGGGTGGGAATCTTCGCCGCTGCGCGATGGCGCCGCGTCGCCTCGCGGTGGGGCAAACGTGAATCGGCGGCGAGCAGTTGATGGTGACGGCACTCCTTGTTGCCGCGGCGGGCGGCGCCGGCGCCGCACTGCGTCTCGCCGTAAATGGCGCCGTCCACCGGCGGGTCCGACCGGAATACCCGATCGCGATGACCATCATCAATCTCAGCGGATCCTTTGTTCTGGGCCTTCTCGCCGGGCTCGCTGGCGGAGCGCTGCTGCCGGAATCCGTCGCGATCATCGTCGGTGCCGGGCTGGTCGGCGGTTTCACAGCATTCAGCACGACAAGCTTCCAAACCCTGCGGCTCATTCAAGAGAAGCGCTGGTGGTCGGCCGTCGCGAATTCATTCGGGATGATCGTCGTCGCCGTCATCGTCGCGGGTCTGGGCCTCTGGCTCGGCAGGGTGCTCTGAGGGTCGACACGAAAATAACCGGTGGTCTGGGTTATCGTCGTCGCATGGCAGACCTGGCTCGAGTGACGCGGTGGGCGAATGCGCTCATCGCCCTCCACCTGGACCCTGCCGAATGGTCGTTCGGCTTCGACTCCGCCAAGACTCGCGCCGGTCTGTGCAACTACCGCGAGAAGCGCATCACGGTGTCGAAGTATCTCGCGATCCGTTTCGAGGATGACGAAATCCACCAGGTGCTGCTTCACGAGGTCGCCCACGCGATGGCAGGAGTGCGGGTGGGGCACGGCCCGAAGTGGAGGTCGATCGCGCGGGAAATAGGTTACGTCGGCAAGCGCACCCATGACGGCTCCGTAGCAGATGAGCTCGCGCCCTGGATCGGAACCTGCCCGCAGGGTCACGAGCTGTACCGGTACCGCAGACCGACGAGGGCGATGGCGTGCGGAAAGTGTTCCCGCCGATTCGATCCCGCGAACGTGATCTATTGGCGGTACCGCGAAGTGACGGCTGCCGCCCGCCGCCGCGCGGCATCCCCGGCCAACAGAGTGTAACCGCATAGATTGGTTACGTGACGACGGAAGCTGCACTCGCCGCGACGACCGGCCAATGGTTCGACCCCCCGAACGAAACCCGCTGGTGGTTCGATTCCGGAGCGCTCGCGCTCGATTTCGCGTACACGGGAGCCCTCCGGGGAAACGCGGAAGTGTTCCACTCGCCGGCGGATCTGGGCCGATGGCTTGCCGCCCGATTCCCTCGGGTTGACGCCGAAGTAACCGAAAGGGAATTGAGCGACGCCCTCGGTTTCCGTGCTGCGATCGCGCAATTGGCTCTCGCCGCAGCAGCGCACGCGGAACTTCCCGCCGCCGAGGTCGACGTCGTCAATCTGTTCGCCGCGCTCGCCGATCTGCCTCCCGTGCTGGAGGGCGGGACGAGGCAAGCGGGTGCGAGCCGTGCGCGGTCCGCCCAGGCGCTCTCGACCATCGCGCGCGACGCCGTCGCGACGTTCGGACCCGAACGACGTGCCCGGATTCGAGCGTGTTCGGCCGACGATTGTTCTCTCCTGTACCTCGACACCTCGCGCAGCGGAACCCGCCGCTGGTGCTCGATGCAGCGCTGCGGAAATCGAGCGAAAGTGCGTGCGCACCGCGCCAGGACTATTCGGTGACCTGGACGTCTTTCCAGAAGGCAACGTAGCCGCTGTAGTCCTTGACGACGCGATCGAACGATGCGGGGATCGGATTCGGGTAGCTGAACGCGCGGTCCTGAAGCCAGGTCTCCCCATCCTTCACGCTGAAGTACTGAGCATCACCCTTCCAGGAGCACGTGTACGGCGTCGTGCTCTCCTTGAGAAGTTCCGAATTCAGACTTGACGGTGGAAAATGCCAGTTGGCGCGAGTGTCTATTCCGCCAGCACCGGCACCTCGGTCGATGAGTCCACCTCGCTTGCGAGTGCGAGCTCGCGCGCGAAACCGCTTTCGACCAGCTCCTTGCCGCTCGCCGAGGCAGCGACGGCGTGCCGGATCCCGGGACGAAGACCGGTGAAGGACACGCACGCGGCGGCCGCCTCGGGAGAGCAGTAGTCGATCCCCACGTCGGCAAGGGCGTCGATGATCGCCCCAGCGGCAAGGAAGTCCTCCACGGCAAACCGAATGCTGCCGTTCCCGCGATCCTCGCCTGCCGCGACAATGGCAACCATGATCCGCCTGTTCGCGTCGGCCTGACGCGCGATCACCCACTCGGCAATGGCGGTCCTGTTGCGCAGGTTGCCTGCGATGATGGCTGCACCTGGAGCTGCTGACCCGAGGTGCTGGCCGATGTCCCGTCGCTCGGAACCGGCACCGGCCCCGGGGAGCACATCAACGACGATGAAGACGTCGACCCCCGACCCTACGGTTGACGCACCCTCGGGCCCCCAGTCAAACCGAACCTGATACTGGCTCTGGTCATGAGGTGGTGTCATCCGGAAAGAATAAGTCTGAAGTCAGGCAAACGGCTCGATTGTGACGCCCGAACGAGTTAGCTGGCGATGCTGTGAAGCAATTGGGAGCTGGCTCGCTCGAAGCGCTCCGGTTCGTCGTGGGCGCGCGCGATCATCATCGCTCCTTCAAGAGTGTCGATGATGAGCTGCGCGGTGCCGGCCAGGGGTTCGCTCGCCGAGATCTCCCCGCGCAATACGCCCTCGCGAAGGACACCCTCAAGCCACGACTCGTTGCGGCGGAAAAATTCGAGAACCGCGGTTTGCATGGACGGTGGGAGCGTCTGGTACTCGGCGGCAAGGATTCCGCACAGGCACATCCGATTGTCGGAGAGCAGCATCCGATACTGGTTTGCGTACTGAGTCAGCCGGCCCGCTGCGTCGGGGGTTGCTCCCTTGATTGCTTCGAGCTCCCGGAAGAATCGCTCGGAGTATCGGAGGATGAGCGCCTCCCCCAGCAGCTCCTTGCTTCGGTAGTGGTAGTGCAGCGCGGGCGTCGTGACGCCGAGCTCTTTTGCGATATCCGAGTAGCTGAACGCGTTGAAGCCTCTCGTCTGAATCAGGCGTTCTGCAATGTCCAGAATCTCGACCGCTCGCGTCGTCGTTTGCTGTGCCTCCAAAGTCATGGCAACGAGTTTAGCAACGCTCTTGACAATTGACTTACTAGTTAGTAAAACAGTGTGCATCTTCCGTCTGACCATCGCGATCACCCTTGAGCGGCAAGGAGAGCATGAAATGGATCGACACGAGAACTCCGAGGCGGCAGTCTCCAACGAAGCGCAGATCGAGCGCCTCATCGCGTGCATCAACGACCGGAAGATCGAGGTCATGGATGAGTTGTTCCACGACGACGCAACCATGGACTGGCCGCAATCCCGCGAACGGGTGCGCGGCGCCGAGAACCGTCGCGCAATCTACGGATCGTTTCCGCAACTGCCCACCATCACCCCGCGCCGGATGATCAGCTCGGGTGATCTGGTCGTCGCGGAGGCGACCCTCGACTACGGCGGTCCGAGATACGAGACCGTGTTCATCTTCGAGTTCCGCGACGGCAGGATCGCGAAAGAAACTGCCTATTGGAGCGAAGCATTCGAACCGCCCGCGTGGCGGGCCGAATGGGTCGAGTCCTTCTAAGTTGCCGACGGCGGCCGCACGTTACTTCGCGAGCGAACCCCAGTTCTGCGATTCGCCTGCCGGCGTCCGATGCTGCGGCACACCCCAGGGGTTGCCGTCGCGCAGGGGTTCCGGCAGCATCGCCTGCGGCGCGTTCTGATACGCCACAGGCCGCGTGAACCGCGCGATCGCCGCGGTGCCCACCGACGTGCTGGAGTCGTTCGTCGTCGCAGGCCACGGGCCCCCGTGTTGCATCGCCGGAGTCACGGCTACGCCCGTCGGCCAGCCACCGAACAGCACGCGGCCAGCACTGTTCGAAATCCAGGTCACGAGATCCCTCAAAGCAGGGGAGTCCTCCCCGTCAGCCGCGTGTATCGTGCCGGTGAGGTTGCCCTCGAACAAGTCCTCCGCAACGGCAGCGAGGTCATCCACGCTGTCGTACTCGACGACGATCGAAAGCGGGCCGAATGACTCGTCCAGGAGCGCATCGCGGTGCACTTTGAGAACGCTCACGGGCACGGAAACGACGGTCGGGGTCGCCCAGCCCTGGCCGTCGTCATCGATGCGAAGGTCGCCTTCGGCAAGGACGGTTACTCCCGGTGCGCTGAGAACCGCGTTGCGCCTGTTCTGGTAGCCCGATGTGATCCCCGGGTTCAGGAGCCGGTGCTCGGCAACGGCCGCCGCGCGAGTCGCGATTCCTTCCGCGAGCGGGGCCCCGGTTGGGGCGAACAGGAATCCGGGCTTCGTGCAGAGCTGCCCTGCGGAACCTGCAACGCTCGTCACGAAGCCGTCCAGAATTGCATCGGTGTTCTTCTCCAGTGCTGCTTCGGTGACGAACACGGGATTCACGCTGCCGAGTTCCCCATAGAAAGGTATGGGGGTCGGGCGCGCTGCCGCGATGTCGGCGAGCATCCGGCCGACGCGGATCGATCCTGTGAAGCTTCCCGCCTTGATGCGCGGGTCGTTGAGCATATCCACTCCCGCCTGCTGGCCGGAGATGAGCTGGAGCGTGCCCTTCGGGGCACCCGCCGATTCGAGCGCATCCGCCACGACGTTCGCGGTGTGCACCGACAGCTTCGGATGCCCGGAGTGCGCCTTGACGATGACAGGACACCCTGCCGCGAGCGCCGCGGCCGTGTCTCCTCCCGCGACGGAGAACGCAAACGGGAAGTTGCTCGCCGCGAAGTTCAGCACGGGGCCGACCGGGATGCGGTATCGGCGGACGTCCGGACGAACGCCGAGCACGAAGTCGGCATCCGCTTCGTCGATGCGCACATCCAGGTAGGTGCCATCGACGACCGTTTCGGCGAACAGTTTGAGTTGAACCGCGGTGCGTTTGAGCTCGCCGGAAAGCCGGGCCTCGGAAAGCCCGGTCTCCTCCATCGCCGTAGCGACGAGTTCGGATTGAGCCGCAATCAGGGCGTCGGCGGCCGCGACGAGCGCTTTCGCCCGCTCGCGCGGCACAGTCGCCCCCCACAGGGGTGCGACCTCGGCCGCGCGTGCCGCAATGGCATCAAGATTCTGGGTGGTCATGATTCGCCTCCTGGCGTTAGAACTGAAATCCGGCCGGGAACGGGTCGCTCGGGTCGAGCAGGTACTGCCCGATCCCGGTGATCCACGCGCGGCCGGTGATCGTGGGAATGACGGCGGGCATCCCGGCGACGTTCGTCTCCTTGATGAGCCTTCCGGTGAAGCACGACCCGATGAACGACTCGTTGAGGAAGTCCTCGCCTAGCGCCAGCTCACCGCGAGAGTAAAGCTCCGCCATGCGCGCCGACGTGCCGGTGCCGCACGGGGAGCGGTCGAACCAGCCGGGATAGATCGCCATGGCGTGGCGCGAGTGCTTCGCATCCGACCCGGGCGCGATGAACTCCACGTGGTGGCAGTGGTCGACACCGTCGATTTCCGGATGATTCGGCGGATCGGTTTCGTTGATCGCAGTCATGATCGCGAGCCCCGCGGCCATGATCTCTTCCTGGTTGGCGCGGTCGAACGCGAGCCCGACCGCGTCGAGGTCCACCATGGCGTAGAAGTTCCCGCCGAACGCGAGGCTGTAGGGAATCGTGCCGTAGCCGGGCACCTCGACGCTCGCATCCAGCCGCACCGTGAACGACGGCACATTCTCGATCGTCACGGAGTCCGCGTGGCCATCCGTCACGTCGACTCTCGCAATCACAAGGCCCGCCGGCGTATCGAGCCGGATCGTCGTGACCGGCTCTGTCACTTCCACCATGCCGGTCTCCACGAGAACGGTCGCGACGCCGATCGTCCCGTGCCCGCACATCGGCAGGCATCCCGACACCTCGATGTACACGACACCCCAGTCGGCATCCGGCCGAGTCGGGGCCTGCAGAATGGCGCCGCTCATCGCCGAGTGTCCGCGCGGCTCGTTCATGAGGAGCAACCGGATGTCATCCAGATGCTCCATGAAGTACAGGCGCTTCTCGTTCATGGTTGCGCCGGGGATGACCCCCACACCGCCCGTGACGACCCGCGTGGGCATCCCTTCGGTGTGGGAATCGACCGCCGTGAACATCCGAGTGGAACGCATGCTTAGACCTTACGAGTCGCGATGTAATCGAGGGCTTTTTTCGTGTCCGCGGTGACCTGCTTGTGCTGCTCGGGCGACAGCGGCCCGCGCGGCGGACGGGTCGGCCCTCCATAGGTGCGGCCGTGGATGTCCATCGACAGTTTGATGGCCTGCACGAACTCGGTCTTCGTGTCCCAGCGGAACACCGTGATGAGCTGCTCGTAGATTTCGAACGCACCGGCGATGTCTCCGGCCTTCACGAGGTCGTAGATCGCGACCGCTTCCTTCGGGAACGCGTTCGGGTAGCCGGCGAACCAGCCCTCAGCACCCACGACGAGCGACTCGAACAGCAAGTCGTCCGTTCCGCAAATGACGTCGATGTCGCACAGTTCCTTGATGGCGAGGATGCGGCGGATGTCGCCGGAGAACTCCTTGATCGCGACGACCTCGGGGATCTCGGCGAGACGCGCGATGAGTTCCGGCATGAGGTCGATCTTCGTGGAGAACGGGTTGTTGTACGCCATGATCGGCAGACCGACCTCGGCGACCTTCGCGAAGTGCTCCACGATTTCGTCATCGTTCGACTTGTAGATCGTGGGCGGGAGCAGAAGCAGTCCGTCCGCGCCGTCTTCCTTCGCATACTCCGCCCACTTCTTCGCAGAGTGCCAGCCCGTGCCGTGCACGCCGGCGATCACGATTCCACGGCCGTCCACTGCTTCTACGGCGACCTGGATCACCTTGCGACGCTCCTCATCGGTGAGCGCCTCGTACTCGCCGAGAGAACCATTGGGGCCGACGCCGCGGCATCCCTCGTTCATGAGGAAGTCGCAGTGCTCGGCGAACTTGTCCCAGTCGACCGCGAGGCCGGCGGGGGCCGATGCATCCTCCTTGAAGGGGAGCGTGGTGGCGACGACGACGCCTCCGAGGTCGAAGTTCCGATCAGTCATGGTGTGCCTTTCCTTGTCCTTGCTGGCTTGACGGTTCGGCGAGTTCGCCGATCCTGAGTGGTGAAACTATTGGTCTGCGGTCGCTGACTGCGCCGTCGCTGAGCTCGCGATTCGGGTTGAGCGAGCACAGCAGTTCCTCGGAGGTTCGCCCGCAAATCCGCCCCTGGCAGATCCCGAGGCCCGCGCGCGTGCCCAACTTGAGGGAGCGGAACGACTCGGACTTTGTGGCGGACGCTGCCGTGCGCATCGCACCGAAATCCACTTCCTCGCACCGGCAGATGAGGGTGGACTCCGTGAGCCAGTTCGTCCAGCCGGACCGGATTCCGTGCGCGGCCTCAATCCGGTGCGCGAAACCTGTGAACACGCGACGTCGGCGGATGGCAGCGTGCGGCGCAGCGGAGCCCGCCGCAGCGTGCCCGGCAATCTCGCCTTCGGCGAGCGCGAGGTCGACTCCGCCGATTCCCGTGATTTCCCCGGCCGCAAAGACGTTCGCGGTTGTCGTGCGCTGCTGGCCGTCGACCGCGACGAATCGGTCGGGAGTGAGACCGCATTCCGCCGCGATCGCAAGCTCGATTCTGGGGGTGAAGCCGTGGCTCACACACACCGCGTCCACGTCGAGCCTTCGTTCCGTTCCCGGAATGGGCGACCAGTCGTCGTCGACTCTCGCCGTCGTGACGGAGTCAACCCGATCGACTCCGTGGGCGGCGATCACGGCGCGGCCCAGCCGGTACGGGATTCGGTGGCGAATGTGCCCGACGGCGTAACCGGCGAGCTCGATGCCTTTGCCTGCGGCCCCGAGAAGTTGCCACGGTCGCGGAGTCCAGCCGCGCGCGAGCCGAGTGGCGCGGTTCGCTTCGAGCACCGCGACCACTCGCGAGCCCGCCCTCGTGATGGACTGCGCGACGGGGAGGAGGAATGGCCCAGCACCCGCGACGAGAACCCTCTCGCCGACCGCAAGCCGTTCGCCCTTGGCCAGGGCCTGGGCCGCACCGCCCGTGAACACACCGGGCAGGTCCCATCCGGGGAACGGCAGCGTCCTGTCGTGGGCTCCCGTCGCCAGCACGAGCGCATCCGGCCGAAACACGCGGCGCTCGCGCCGCGTGCCATCCGGCTCGCCGACAACCGCGTGAACGGCGAGGTCGCCGAGGACTTCGATCGCCCACACCTGAGCGTGGCGGAGGATCGTCACGTTCTGGCTGCCCTCGAGCGAATCGCTCAGGTCGCGAAACGTCGACCAGCCGTGGTGGAGAACCTTTTCGTTCTGCGAGGCGCGGGTGTCAGGAAGATGGCGCCAGAACTGGCCGCCAAGAGCATCCGAGGAGTCCAGGAGCACGACAAAAGCCCCTGCCGCGCTCGCGGCGCGCGCGGTGGCAAGTCCTGCTGGTCCTGCCCCGACAACCAACACTTCTCTCACGCGTCACCGCCCTGCGGATGGGGATCGCGAGCGGTAATCACGACATCGCCGTCTTTTGCTTTGCGCTGGCACGCTCGAACGTCGCTCAGCCCATTCACTTCCACAAGGCAGTCGAAGCACACGCCGATTCCGCAAAATACTCCGCGCGGCTTGTCGAGTCGTGCGGTCTGCCGGAACCCGAGCCGATCCCCCGCCATGATGACCCCGGCGATGCTCTGTCCGAGAATCCCCGCGGTCGGTTCGCCATCGACCGTGATGGAAACCATCGTCTCGTTCTCCGGACGGATCGGGTCGTCGCCGCCGGGGAGCATGCGCGCAGCCACTACGCCACCGCCGCAAGGTGCGGGGCGAGAGTGGCGCGTGCGAGCGAAAACGGCGCCGGGTCCAGCGGCGGCGTTGTTCCGGTGATCAGCGCGGCAATCAATTCGCCCGTCACAGGCGCGAGTCCGATCCCCGCACCCTCATGCCCTGTCGCGTGCCAGAGTCCCGGCAGGCGGTGATCCTCGCTCACGAGCGGCAGGTGATCAGGCATGAACGGGCGGAATCCGCCGTACGTTCGGATGATCGCCTGGTCAGTGAGGAACGGAAACAACCGCAGCGCTTTCGACGCGATCCGGGCGATCGTGTCCACTCGCAACCGATCGTCGAATCCGAGCTGTTCGCGGGATGAACCGATGAGCACGTTGCCGGATTCGGTAGATTCGACGACGCTCGAGGTCTGAAGCGCGGCGTCGCCCGACCCGACGGCACCGACATAGTCCGCGTCGTACACCTTGTGGAAAATCCGTTGGGGCATCCGGGATGTCACCAGCACCATTCCGCGCCGCGGCAGCACGGGCAGGCCCACGCCGAGTACGCGCGCGACCTCTCCCGACCACGGGCCGGCCGCGACGACGATCGCATCGGCGCGAAGTTCCCCCCGATCGGTCGCGATACCCACGATCGCGCCGTTCGCGTCGAGGATGGGCCCTGAGATGCGAGTGTTCTGCATCACGCGCGCGCCGTGCCCGCGGGCGGAAGCAAGCAGAGCTTCCGCAGCATTCACGGGCTGGACCTGGGCGTCCTGCGGATAGTGGACCGCCGCGGTGATGGCCGGGTTGAGTTCGGGTTCGAGCGTGCGCGCGTCCGACACGGAGAGCTCGCGCGCATCCACTCCGGCACCGCGCTGCTCGGCGGCGAACCGCAGGAGCGGCGCAGCGCCATCCTCGGTCGTCGCGACGACGAGTCCGCCCTTGGATTCGTACTCGATGGACGGAAACCCGTCGCCGAGCTCTTCCGCCAACTCCGCGACAAGGCCCGGCCAGCGGTGTGCGGCCGTGACCGCCATGACGAGTTCTGCGCCAGGGGCTTTGTCGGACACGAGGAGGTTGCCTTCACCGCGGGCGGTTGTCGCGGATGCTGCGGTGGAGCGATCGACGATCAGAACATCGATTCCGGCCATGGCGAGGCTGCGGGCGCACGCAGCTCCGACGATTCCCGCACCGATCACGATGGCGCTGCTTTGGATGGCCCTGCCTCCGGTGGCGCTGCTGACTACGGCACTGGCCACCATGACGCTTCGCCTCCGATGATCAACGGTATAATATGTAACATACTACAGAGCCGGGCGTTCGTCCGAAACCCCCGATCGCCCGGCAATTCGGTCGGCCGGATCACGCCCCGAGATACGCATCGATGATGCGAGGATCCGCGATCATGTCCTTCGCGTTCCCCTCGATGGTCGTCGCACCCTCTTCGATCACGTACGCGCGGTCCGTGACCTTCAGAGCGGCGCGGGCATTCTGCTCCACGAGCAGCACAGTTGTTCCCTCGTCCCGGATGTCGCTGATCACTCGCATGACCTGGGCGACGATGAGCGGAGCGAGCCCCATGGAAGGCTCGTCCAGCATGAGCATCTTCGGCCCGGCGATGAGCGCCCGGCCGATCGCGAGCATCTGCTGTTCGCCGCCCGACAGCGTCCCCCCCTGCTGCATTCGCCGCTCGGCCAGCAGCGGCAGCAACTCATAGACGTGCTTGAGCCTTTTCGTCACAGCACCGCGATCCTTCACGAGATATCCGCCGAGCAGAAGGTTCTCGTGCACGGTGAGCGTGCTGAAGATCCGGCGGCCCTCAGGAACATGGATGAGGCCGGCGGCCACCACATCCCACGGCTTGCCTTTCGAAATGTCCGCGCCATTGAACGTGACGGTGCCGGACTGCGGGTTCATGAGCGCGGAAGCAGTCGACAGCGTGGTCGTCTTTCCTGCGCCATTGTTGCCGAGCAATGCGACGATCTCGCCCTCGTCGACGCGCAGGCTGAGGCCCCGCAGCGCCTGCACCTTGCCGTAGAAGACTTCGACGTTGTCAAACTCAAGCATCGCCATGAGCCGGCACCTCCTCGTCCTCATCGTCCTTGCCCAGATACGCTTCGATCACCGCGGGGTTCTTCTTTACCTCGGTCGGCGTGCCTTCGGCGATCTCCTTGCCGAAGTTCATCACGACGATCCGCTCCGAGACTTCCATCACGAGACCCATGTCGTGTTCGATGAGAACCACCGCGGTCCCCAGATCCCTGATGCGCCTCACGAGCTCGAGCAGCGACTGCTTCTCGGTGTGGTTGAGACCGGCGGCCGGTTCGTCCAGCAGCAGCAGTTCCGCCTTGCGCGCGAGCGCCCTCGCGATCTCCACTTGCTTTTGCTGCCCATAGGACAGGTTCTTGATGGGCACCCCGCGACGTCCGCGGTAACCCACGAAATCCAGCCAGTAGTGCGCCTCCTGCGTGTACAGAGCCTCGCTGCGCTTGAACCTCGGAGTGTGGAATATCGCATCGAGGAAGTTCTGGCCACCGTAGAGGTGCATCCCGGCGCGCACATTGTCGAGCACCGTCATGTCATGGAACAACCTGAGGTTCTGGAACGTGCGCGACACGCCCGCGTGGGCGATGTCGGCGGGGCGCTTTCCCGTGATGTCAGCGCCGTTGAGCGTCACGGAGCCGCCCGTCGGCTTGTAGAACCCCGTGATGCAGTTGAACGCCGAGGTCTTGCCTGCTCCGTTCGGACCGATCACCGCGATGATCTCCTTGGCGTTCGCGCTGAACGTCAGGCCATCGACGGCCTTCACTCCGCCAAACGAAATCGCGAGATCCTGAACTTCCAGCACCGGGCTCATCGCTTGAGTCCGTTCGCCAGGGCAGCAGCTTCCCGCTGCGCTTTCGTCCGTTCGGCCTCGACACCACGTGGGGGCCACAGGCCCTGCGGGCGGAACACCATGACGACCACGAGAAGCAAACCGAAGATCAGGTACCGGTACGCGGAGAAGTCCCGCAGGAACTCCGGAAGCAGGCTGATCGCGAGGGCCCCGACGACAACTCCCTTCATATTGCCCATGCCGCCGAGCACGACGGCCATCAACACGAGCGCCGACTGCAGGAATAGGAAACTCGGCGGCGAGATAGCGGTGAGATGCGAGGCGAACAGCATTCCGCCGAATCCGCCCCAGATCGCCCCGAAGATGTAGGCAAGCAACTTCACTTTGTAGGTGTGGATGCCCATCGCCTCTGCGGCGTCCTCGTCTTCCTTCACGAACTTCCAGGCACGACCGAGCCGCGACTTTCCGAGCCGCGCCGCCGCGAGCACGAGCCCGGACACGATGACGATCGTGAGGAAGTAGAAGATCACCGGATCCTGGAAATCGAGATCTCCGATCACGAGATAGCTGGGGATGTTGTAAATGCCCTGCGGCCCACCCGTGATCTCGAGGTTCTGCGCGGTGATGCGCGTGATCTCGCCGAAGCCGAGCGTCACAATCGCGAGATAGTCGCTTCGAAGCCGAAGCGTCGGCGCGCCGATGATGAGGCCGGAGAGAATGCACATGATGATCACCGCGGGGAGCGTGAACAACACGGGCAGCACGAACATTTTGGAGAGGATCCCCGCCGTGTAGGCGCCCACCGCAAGGAACGCGATGTAGCCGAGATCGAGGAGCCCGCAGTACCCGACAACGATGTTCAGGCCCGCTGCGAGAACGACGAAGATCGCCGCCGTCGTCAGAATGTTGAGCGTGTACGTCGACGAATCGATGAACGGCAGGAGGATGGCTGTGCCCAGTGCTGCCCAGCCGATGTACTTGTTCTCGAATATGCTGCTGAGCCAGGCCCCGGGGCCGCGCTTTTTGGCTTCGGCTTCCACGGTGTGGATGCTTTCGGTGCTGTTGTCGATGGTCATCTCACACACGCTCCGTCACACGCTCGCCGAGGATTCCCGTCGGCCGCAACGTCAGGAACAGAATGAGAACGGCGAACGCGAACGCGTCCCGCCACTGTCCGCCCACGAGCTCTGAACCGAACGCTTCGACCAGGCCCAAGAGCAGTCCGCCGAGCATGGCTCCTCGAATGTTGCCGATGCCGCCGATCACCGCGGCCGTGAATGCCTTGAGCCCGATGATGAACCCCATGAGAAAGTCGATCTTGCCGTAATAGGCACCGGCCATGACGCCCGCGGCGCCCGCGAGAGCCGAGCCGATGAAGAAGGTTCGGCTGATGACCGAGTTCACATTGACTCCCATAAGAAGGGAGCCCTTCATATCGAGGGAGATCGCACGCATCGCGCGACCCGTCGAGGTCTTCCGGATGTACCGATCCAGGGCGAACATGAGAACGCCCGCGATGAGCATGAGGATGATCTGAGGAACCGTGACCCGCGCTCCCAGCACGAAGACGGTTTCACCATCCAGCCGTACCGGGAACCCTCGCGGGTTCGGGCTCGCGATTGCCGCAACACCGTACTCGAGCGCGAAGGACGCGCCGACGGCGGTGATGAGCACGGCTAATCGAGGTGCACCGCGAAGCGGCCGATAGGCAAGCTTCTCGACGATGACGCCGATCGTGCCCGTGAGCAGCATGCTCACCATCATCACGAGGATGAGCGCGAAGAGGCCCAGAGCCTGAAACGATCCGCCGAGCGACGTAAGGATCGTGTAGCCGATGAATGCGCCGACCATGTAGATGTCGCCGTGCGCGAAGTTCAGGAGTTTGATGATGCCGTAGACCATGCTGTAACCCAGCGCGATCAGGGCATAGAAGGAACCGACGAACAACCCGTCCCAAATAATCTGTGCCATAGGAGTCTGCTCCGTTGCAGAGGTTACGACGGGATGCCGCGGTCGGTGCTATCGCGTGCCGACCGCGGCATCCGCCTTGACGGGGTTACTGCAGGTTGTCGAACAGGACGAAGTCGCCGTCCTTCATGACCAGGATGACGAACCCGCCGCTGGCGAGCGTGTGCTCCGGGGTGAACGACAACGGACCCGAGAACGCGTCGAAGCCCGAGATGGCTTCGAGCGCCGCGATCACGTCGTCGGTGTTCGTGTTGCCCGCTGCCGTGAACGCTGCCGCCGCGAGGCGCACCGCGTCGTAGGACTGCGTCGAGTACGGCTTCGGGTCTTCGCCGAATGCCGCCTTGTAGTCGGCGATCCAGCCCTCGGCACCCTTGATGGTGTTCGGGGTCGGGGTCATCGTGGCGTAGACGCCCTCTGCCGCCGCGCCGGCAATCTCGGCGAGCGTGCTGTCGGCACTGCCGTCCGCGACCATGATGTCACCGGTGTAGCCAGCCTTCTTGAGCTGGTCGATGATCAGGCCACCCTCCTGGTAGTACCCGGTCCAGTAAAGGAGGTCGGCACCGGATCCCATGATGTCGCGCACGACGGAGGAGTAGTCGCTCTCTCCGGCGTTCACGGACGTGTCGAGCGCGACGGTCGCAGATCCGTCCGCCGCGATCTGGCTGCCCGTTTCCGTCGTGATGTCGACGGAGTAGCTCGTGTTGTCATCAACGAGCGCGATCGCCTTGTAGCCCTGCTTCTTGATGAAGTCGAGCGCCGCGGTGGACTGCTGCAGCCCGGTTCCGTTGATGAGGAACACGTTCTTCAGTCCCTCCTTGACGAGGTCCTGCGAGTTCGCGGCCGGAATGATCATCGGCACGCCGGCCTTGTTGAAGATGGGAAGCGTCGGCAGCGTCGCGCCGGAGCAGTACCCGCCGACCGAGGCGACAATGCCGCTCGAGACGAGCTTGTTCGCACTCGCGACGGCTTGCTGCGCATCGCACGCGCCGTCTTCGATCTGGAGTTCCAGCATCCGGCCGTCGAGAATGCCGCCGGCCGCGTTGATTTCGTCGACGGCCATTTGTGCGCCGTTGGCCATGCTCGCGCCCGTGGGGGCGCTGCTGCCGGACGTGGGAACGATCATGCCAATCTTGATGGGACCGGAGTCGTCGCCGCCTCCGCTATCTCCGCCAAGCAGTCCGCCACTGCAGGCGGATGTCGCGAGGATGACTGCTGTGGCAATGCCCAGCATCCCCAGTGTGCGCTTTCGGAAGTTCATTCTCTGCCTCTCCTTTGATGGTGAAAATGTGCGAAAGTGCCGGGGGCTGTGCTCCGCGTCGTTACACCTCGCTCGCTGTAGAATATGACATGTTACATAGAGCAGTCAACTCGCGTCCGAAGGGCCGGGACCCCACCACGCGAGAACGTGAGCGAAATGCGTCGCCATGAGGGTTCGCAGCGCGTCGCCGTCGCCCCGCTCCATGAGGTCCAGCATTTCGTGGTGCTCTCTGCCTGACTTGCTCAACTCGGGGGTGTTCGTCATCTTCGCGAGGCCCACCATCCGGGTTTGGGAACGAAGCTCCTTCACGATCTCGACCAGGCGGCGATTCCCGTGAAGCGCGATGAGGCCGAGGTGGAACTCTCTGTCCGCGTCGAGAAACTCCGTGAGATTTCCCTCGTCGGCATGTTCGCTGATGAGGTCCGCCAGATGCCTCCACTTCGCGATCTCCTCCGGCGAGATCGTCTCCGCGAGAGTCGCCATGATCGGCCCCTCGATGAGCGTGCGAAGTTCGATGATCTCCTGAAGGTCCTGCTGGCTCACTTCCGTGACGCGGAAGCCCTTATTGGCGACGGACTGCACGAAACCGCGCTGCTCGAGATCCAGCATCGCCTCGCGCACGGGAGTTGCCGACACCTCGAACTCCGCGGCCAGTGCAGGCACCGTGACCATGGCACCCGGCGCCAGCTCGCCCGAAACAATGGCAGTCGCCATGGACTCCCGGATGCGTTCGCGAAGGCTCGCGACCTTGTCCACCTTGCGAATGCTGGGCATGTTCATTCTGCATCCTTCGAGTCGATCGTGAAAATAGGGTCGAGGCCTTCGGCCGACACGTCGATGCCGAGGCCAGGGCCGGTGGGCGCTGAACCGCGCCCGCCGATCGACCGCGGTGAGTATCCTGCCACGTGGCCGTCGGTCCAGTCGTTCATGAACGACGCGTTCTGGAAGTTCTCCGGCCGCGTGCTCGCCGCGAGGTGACTCACGGTCGCCGTGACGATGTCGCCGCCCCAGCTGTCCTCCACCGAGACCATCATGTCGAGCTCCTGCATGAGGTCGCGCATGCGGGCGGCCTCGGTGAGCCCTCCGACCCGGCTGACCTTGATGTTGATCGACACGGCGCCCGCCGCGTGCTTCGCATCGAACACGTCTTCCGACGTGAGGATCGACTCGTCGAGAACGAGCGGCAGATCGGAGTGCCTCATCGCGAATATGCAGTCCTCGGTCGACCGGCACGGTTGCTCGATGAATACCGGCAACCCGGACATCTCCCGCAGGGCCACTTGCGCGGCGCGGAGATTCCATCCGCCGTTGGAGTCGGCGACGATGAGGCTCTCCTGGTCTGCAACGTCGACGACTGCGCGCGTTCTGGCCGCATCGTCGCGCGGGTAGTTTCCGACCTTGAGCTGGAAGCGATGAATGCCGGCCTCCTGGCGCTCGACCACGAATGCCGCCATTTCCTCTGGGCTCCGAAGAGGCACGGCTTCGTACAGGGGGAAGTCCTCCTGAAGTACTCCGCCGAGGAGCGCGGAAATCGGCAGGCCGGCGGCTTTGCCCAGGAGATCCCAGCACGCGACGTCGATCGCCGCTTTCGCGTATCCGCTCCCGAGAAGCTCGTGGTCCATCGCCCGACGGACCTGGGACACGTTTGTCGGATCGAGCCCGATGAGCGCAGGCGCGAGCGTGTGCAGCGCGGCCCGCACTTCGGCCCAGTGTGTTGGCAGGTAGCGGTTTCCCAAGGGGGTGATCTCGCCCCAGCCCTCAATCCCCTCATCGGTCCGGATGCGCACGAGCGTTCCGACTTCCGTCGTCGCTGCGCGACTTCCCGACATCACGTATTCCCCGTGCGCGTACTTCAGGTCGTATCCGAAGCAGTCGACTGCGGTGATCTTCATGGGCGTGTGGTCCCCTCCGTCTGTCCTGCACTTCGCCGGAACCACCCGTGGTCGGCTACCATGCCAATATGTGGCATATTACAGGGCCGGTGCGCACGCGCGACTTCCACACCGCCGGTGAACCGTTCCGCATTGTCACCGACGGCGTCCCCGAGGTGGCTGGTTCCACTGTCGCCGAACGCCGCGTCCACGCCGCCGAATCGGCAGAATTGCAGGCTATCCGCCAGTTCCTCTGCCACGAACCGCGCGGACATGCTGACATGTACGGCTGCTTCCTCGTGCCCCCGGATGACGGCGGCGCCGATCTGGGCGTGCTGTTCTGGCACAAGGACGGGTACTCCACCGCGTGCGGGCACGGAACAATCGCGCTCGGCGTGTGGGCAGTGCAGTCCGGGCTCGTCGCCGCGAACCCCGACGGCGTGACGCCCGTCACCATCGATGTCCCTTCCGGCCGGGTCGTCGCGCGCGTGCACAGCACAGCGGGCACCATCACGCACGTCGTGTTCGAGAATGTGGAGAGTTACGTCATCGAACGCTGCATCCGGCTGGACACCTCGCGAGGCACCGTTTCCGTCGACCTCAGCTACGGCGGGGCGATCTACGCGTCCGTTGACGCGGCATCCGTGGGTCTTCAGGTGCGGCCGGACGATTACGGCGAACTCATCGCGATCGGACGCGAAATCAAGTGGGCGCTCAATGGCAACCCGCTCGCGAAGCACCCGACGGATGATCGGCTGAGCGGCGTCTACGGCACCATCCTGTTCGACGACCTCGGCGATACCGCCGACGGCGTGCATCAGCGCAACGTCACGGTGTTCGCCGACGGTGAGGTGGATCGCTCGCCGTGCGGCTCAGGGACGGGGGCGCGCCTGGCCATACTGGCCGACGAGGGGCGCCTGCGCGAAGGCCAGACCCTTACTCACGACTCCATCGTCGACACTCGTTTTCTCGGCCGCTTCCGGCCGGGTACCATCCCGGGCACGATCATCCCCGAAGTCGAGGGCATGGCGTACGCCACGGGAGATCACTCGTTCACCCTCGATCAGACCGACCCGGTCGGAACAGGATTCGTACTGCGATGACGACCCCCGCCATTCCCTGGATTTCTGCCGATGAGGTCTATCGACGCGTGAGTTTCGGCGACGCCGTGCAGGCGTACCACCGCGACCTGCGCGCGGGCGTCGACCCCGCGAAGGATCTGCCCAAGCACATCGACAATGTGCACAAAGGCCAGGTGCTGCTCATGCCGACGCAGAGCGAGGAGTTCCTCGGCGTGAAGGTCGTGACGGTCGCGCCCGGGAACCCGGAGTTGGGGCTCGAACGTATTCAGGGCCACTACCTGCTCTTTGACACGCCAACACTGACCCCGATCGCGATCATGGACGGCGTCGCCCTCACGACGCTGCGCACGCCTGCGGTGTCGGCCGCCGCCGCCGACCTGCTCGCGCCGGAAGAGTGCGAGCACATGGTCATCTTCGGTTACGGCCCGCAGGCGTGGGGTCACGTGGAGGCGCTGCGCTCGATCCGGGACATCAAGCGCATCACCCTGGTCGCCCGCAACAAGGACCGTGCGCAAGTTCTTGCTGATCAGGTCACGGAATCGGGCATCCCCACAATCGTGGGCTCAGCGGATGACGTGAAGGATGCGCAGCTCATTGTCGCGGCGACAACCGCGCGGGAGCCGGTGTTTGACGGTTCTCTGGCGCCCATCGACTCGTGCGTCATGGCGGTCGGCAGCCACGAACTCGACGCGCGCGAACTCGACTCGGGGCTCATCGCTCGCTCGCAAGTGATTGTCGAGGATCTCGGCCACGTGCAGATCGAGGGCGGCGACATCATGATGGCCGTGGGCGAAGGTGCCATCACGCTCGATCACGTTTCGACGATTCGCGAGCTGGTGACCGGCGCTGTCGAGGTCGATCGCACGCGAACTCGAGTGTTCAAGAGTTCGGGGATGCCGTGGGAGGACCTCGTCATCGCCGCCGAGGTGTTCCGCCGCGGGTAGCGCACCGCTCCCTTAGAGCAAGTCAGCGAGCGCTTCCGCTAACGCCAACGCGCCAGCGTCGGCATCGGCATCCTCCACGAATTCTTCCGGCGAGTGGCTGATGCCGGACGGGTTTCGCACGTAGATCATCCCCGTCGGCACGACGGCGGCGAGCACGCCGGCATCGTGTCCAGCGCCGGTCGGCAGGAGCGGCGCATCCGGCACCCGACCGCGCACCGAGTCGACGAGCGACCGGGTCAGCGTCGTATCGAAGTGCACGGTGCCCGACAGCGACTCCTCGACGAGCTCCACCGCGCAACCCTCAGCGGCGGCGATGGTCTGCGCATCGAGGTGGATCTTCTCAACGAGCGCAGCCGTGATCGCATCATCCGGATGCCGCACGTCCAGCCACATGTCCACGATGGAGGCAATCACGTTCGTGCCGCCCGGGATGGGTTCGATCCGACCCACCGTCGCCCGGGCATCGTTCTGAGCCGCGGCGATCGCGCGCACGGCGACGATGGTCTGAGCGGCGGCAACCATCGGGTCGGCGCGGTCGGTCATGAGCGTCGTGCCGGCGTGGTTGCCCTGACCGGTGAACCTCAGCCGCCAGCGCCCGTGCCCGAGGATGCTGTTGCCCACCGCGATGGCGGGTCCGCGCCCCGCGTGATCGGTGTACGCCTCCGAGTTCAACCCTCTGCCTTGCTCAACGTGCAGTTCGACGAAGTGGCCGATGCGCGCGAGAGTTGCGTCGTCCCTGCCCATGCGGTCGGGGTCGAGGCCCTGTGCGGTGACGACGTCCGCGAACGTGTTTCCGTCTCGGTCGCGCAGCGCAAGGGCTCTGACCGGATCGATCGCGCCGGCGAGCAGTCTCGACCCGAGGCAGGCGACGCCGAAGCGCGAACCCTCTTCCTCCGGGAACACCGCGATCGCCAGGGCGCGGGTGCGGTGGAGTTCGCCGGCCGCCTCCCTCGCCGCGAGCAGGTCATAGGCGGCCAAAGCACTGGCCACACCGAGCGGGCCGTCGAACGCACCGCCGCCGGGGACGGAATCCAGGTGCGAGCCGGTGACGAGGGCACCCTCGCGCGACGCATCCCCCGCGTCTGCGGCGTTCGGCAGATCCCACCACGCCCAGATGATGCCGTTCGCATCCGTCGAAACGTCCAGCCCCCGCGCCGTGGCCTCCGCGGTGAACCATTCCCGCAGGGTCAGTTCGGCCTCCGAATATACGGGGCGCGAGTAGCCGCCGCGGCGCGCATCCCGCCCAATATCGTCGATGGCCCCCAGCAACGAATTAACGACCGTGATGTGCACTGGCGCCTTTCTGCCGACCCGGTGAAGCCGAGGGTGAGCGTCCGCATCCGTTGCGGGCTTTGGCCCGCGCTCCTCAGGATACCGTCCGGAATCTCGCGCCCGCCGCACGCGAACCAGGGGACGAACTGCGCGACGCCGCCGTATTCTGGGCAGGTGACCGACCCCCGGGATGACCTTGCTGATTCAGGAATGGTCATCGCGTGGAAGAACCTCACCGCCGAGCCGTGGCGCAACGGCGGTGGCGTCACTCGGCAGGTCCTGAGCAGGCGCCTCGCCAGCTCCGGAGGATGGATTCCGGCAGAGCACGACTGGGATTGGCGGCTCAGCATCGCGGATGTCGACAGCTCCGGCCCATTCTCGGCCTTCCCCGGGATGACGAGGATCCTCACCGTCATCGACGGGGCCGGGATCACTCTCACGGTGGATGGCAGGGTGGAGAACCTGGAACGGTACCGGCCGTTCGAGTTCGACGGCGGCGCCGAAACGAGCGCAGCGCTTCCGCACGGGCCGATTCGCGACCTGAACCTGATCGCCCGGACCGGGACCGTGAGCGCCGACGTGACCATCGAACACGTGGATGCCCGCCGCCCGCTGCTCATGCAGGGGTCGCAATACTGCGTTGTGCTGCATGGCCAGGCATCGCTCCGGCCCGCCGCCGACTCCGGGTCCGAGCGCGCAGCCGCCGTGGACCTCGGGCGCTACGACACCGTGGTGGGGTCTGCGGCACACCAGCACGCCATCACCGCCGACGGCGTCGTCGCGGTCATCTCGATTGCCGCCGTCGCGGGTGCGGCCGACGCGCTGTCGCGGCCGGACCGCCCTGGCCTACGCTGAGTGCATGGTCAGCGGTTTTCCCGAACCTCGCACATCCTTTGAACGCGGCCTCGCGATCATGGTGCGGATCGCCGCGACCGGCGAAGTCAGCGTCGAGGAGCTCGCCGCGGACCTCGGCATTCCGGTCAGCACGGTGTACCGCTACATCAAGAGCCTGCGGGAACTTTCGCTGATCGAAGAGTTCCACGGAAGCTACACGCCGGGCTGGAGGCTGCTCGACCTCTCCGGGCAGCACCTGACGCATACGCGGCTCGCGGAGATCGGCGTCTCGGTGCTCGAATCGATTGTGGAGAGCACTTCGGAGACGGCGGTTCTGGCCGTGAGATCCGGTTTGCATGCCATTTGCCTGAAGCAGGTGAGTTCGCCGCACGCCTTGCGCTACGCGTTCAAGATCAACCAGCTGCTGCCCCTGCATGCCGGCGCAGGCCAGCGCACCCTTCTGGCCTTTGCGCCGGAGGCGGTCATCGAGAAGGTGCTCGAGCAGCGTTTTCCGCGCTTCACCGAGCGCACGCCGTCGCGCGGCGCCCTGCTCGAGTACCTGAAGCAAATCCGGGACACCGGATACGCGATCTCGCGCGGTGAGTTGAGCCAGGGCGCCATCGCGATAGCGCGCCCAGTCTTCTCGGGCGGCGAAATCGTCTGTTCCCTCACTGTCGCCGGGCCGGAAAGCCGCTGCAGCAGCAACGCGTGGTCGCACCGCGCGCTGCGGGCGCTGAGCGACGCGGCCGATCTGCTCACCGACGCGATGGAACCGCACGTGCGTTGAACCGCGACGTCACGGGATTCGCCAGTTCGGACAAAACACCGCATCTGGCTCGAGCATATGACGCCCCTCCATCGGGCTTAATGTCGGGCGGGGCACATGCGACATCTAGTGATGCCTATCTCCATGTATGCGGCATCGCGGGGAAGTGTCTGTTCATCTTCCGGCTTGCGGGTGGGTGCTTTTTATTAGTGACCGTAGTGATAGCGGCATCCGGCAATCCGAATTTCATCGCTGTCAACTTTGTACACGAGCCGGTGTTCGTCGGTGATTCGTCGCGACCAATAGCCATGAAAACCGTGCTTCAACGACTCCGGCTTTCCGATGCCTTCGTTTTCATTTCGTGCGATGTCCCTCAGCAGGATGTTGATGCGCTTGAGAACCTTTCGATCCTGCGTCTGCCACCATTCATAGTCGTCCCACGCGTCCTCGTCCCAGACCAACTTCATTCTGTGATGTCGTGCTCGACACCTTTACCAGATTCGAGCCGTTCTATTGCACCGAGAAGTCGCCTGGCGTTCGTCGGGGATTTCAACAGGTACGCGGTTTCTTTCAATGACTCATAATCGTCTAGCGAGACAATGACTACTGGTTCGTGGCCGGCGCGGGTGATGATGACTTCCTCGCGGTCATCGACTACAGCGGAAAGTGTCGCAGCGTACTGTGCTCGGGACTCTGAGTAAGTCATTGTGCGCATGATGTTTCCTTTCCAACGTACAACTTATTGTACGACGCTGAGTGATGTCCCGCAAGGGGTTCCCCTATCGGGCGGACTTCCAGCCTCACTGTGATGTCAACCTCAGCAGTTGTGGTGTGCTGGGTTCGCTCGGAGCAGCCAGCTGCCGGCGTTTGTATTGGCCAACCTTGGGGAGTCCGCCTGAAGCGTCGTTGTCCGAACCAGGTGGCAAAAGTCCGAACTTGCATGACACGCGATCGAGTGAAACCTGCCATGGCGGCGAGTTGAATCAGCGCATCTGCCGCAAATCAGGATTCACCATTTTCACCTGGTGAGAATCGTCCCTTGTGCCTGCTCCCGGCACGACTAGCGTTGCTGGCAGCAACTGGAAGGACACCCCTGTGAGCATCGAAATCGGCGAGAAGCCTCTCACCCTCGAGGATTTTCTGGCGATCGTTCGCGACCGCCGGAAAGCAACGATCTCCGAGGGCGCTGTTGCAGCGATGCGGGTCAGCGAACAGTGGGTGAGCGCCATCACCGACGACATGCGTGCCGGTAAGGCCGTCGCCCCGATCTACAGCGTCAACACCGGCTTCGGATCGCTCGCCGGCCGCCAGGCTTTCGAGAGCGTCGATGACGCATCCGAGCTCTCGCGACGACTCATCCTGTCCAACACGAGCGGAGTCGGTCGCTTCCTCGACGAGGATGTCGTTCGCGGGTCGATGCTGATCCGCGCTGTGAGTCTCACCCGCGGCTACTCGGCTGTGCGGCTCGAGCTTCCCGCAACACTTCTGGCCATGCTGGAGCGCGGGGTATTCCCTGCCGTGCCCGAGTATGGTTCCCTCGGCGCGAGCGGCGATCTCATTCCGCTTGCCCACCTCGCTATCGTGATGTCGCGGCCGGCAGGCGACGACGTGGACATCGACAGCGGCGAAGCCTTCGTCGACGGCACACTCGTCAGCGGGATCACCGCAATGAAGGCGGCGGGCCTCGAGCGCATCGTGCTCGGCCCGAAGGAAGGCCTCGCACTCACGAACGGCACCTCCTTCTCCACCGCGCAGGCTGCGCTCGCGCTTGCCGATGCCGAAAACCTGCTCGAAACCGCTCAAGTCACAGCCGCCATGTCCATTGAGGCCCTCGCCGGTTTCGGCGACGCCTTCCTGCCTCAGATCCATGAGGCACGGGGCCACAGGGGGCAGATCGAGGTTGCCGCGCGCATCCGCGAACTGCTCGCCGGCAGCGAGTTCATCGACGGGGATGTGGACCGTGACCCGGTGCGCCAGCCTCCGCAGGACGCCTACTCGTTGCGCTGCACACCGCAAGTGCTCGGCCCGGTCAAGGACACCCTGCGCTTCGTTCGCGGCATCGTCGAGACCGAAATCAACGCCGCGACCGACAACCCGCTCGTCTTCCCGGATCTCCCGCAATCGCGCACCCTCAAAGCGGTGTCCGGCGGCAACTTCCATGCCGAATACCTCGCGTTCGCCTCGGACTTCCTCTCCATCGTCGTCACCGAGATCGGCAACATCGCCGAGCGTCGACTGTTCCGCCTTACCGACGGAACGCTCAACCGGGGGCTGCCGGACATGCTCATCGCGAGCGAACAGGTCGGCATGGACTGCGGATTCATGCTGCCGCAGTACCTCGCAGCTGCCCTCGTCTCCGACTGCAAAACGCTCGCGCATCCGGACAGCGTCGATTCGATCCCGACGAGCGCCAACCAGGAAGACCACGTCTCCATGGCGAACAACGCCGGACGGCACGCGCGCCAGGTCGTCAGCAACATCGAGAACGTGATCGGCATCGAACTGCTCATGGCGGCACAAGCCCTGGAGTTGCGCCTCAAGCTCGAGGGGAAAGATTTGTCGGCGCTCTCCCCAGCCAGCCGAACCGTGCTGGAGCTTGTGCGCTCGCATCGCTCCGCCGACGGCCGCCTCATTGACCACATTACCCAAGACACCGTTCTCTACCCCAGAGTTCGTTCTGCCGTCGAACTCGTGCACAGCGGTGCCGTTCTCGACGCGCTTCGCACCATTAACCAGTAAGAAGGAGTACCCATGTCCATCGCCCACGACACCCCCGTCACGATCAACACGAAGCACCCCGGCGGCAACGCTACGGGTATCGCTTTCGGTGAGCTTCCCGCCGTGAAGCCGGAAGTTCTCTACGAGGTCACGGCCCAGCGCGGTGACACGCTGCGCTGCAAAGGCTGGAAGCAGGAGACCATCCTGCGGATGCTCGAAAACAACATGGAGGTCGCGGAGCACGCCGAAAATCTCGTCATCTACGGCGGCATCGGCAAAGCGGCCCGCAACTGGGAGTCGTACTACGCGATCATCGAGTCCCTCAAGAACCTGGAAGACGACGAAACTCTCGTGGTGCAGTCCGGAATGCCGGTGGCCGTGTTCGAAACCCACGAACTCGCACCGCGCGTCGTCATGGCGACCACGAACTTCGTGCGGCCCACCTGGAAAACGTTCTACGAGCTCCAGGACAAGAACCTCACGATCTTCGCCCAATACACCGCCTCGCCGTGGGAGTACATCGGCACGCAGGGAGTCATCCAGGGCACCTTCGAAACACTGCGTTCCGTCGCGAACATCCACCTCAACGGCTCCTGGGTCGGCAAGATCCTGGTGTGCGCCGGTATGGGCGGCATGGGCGGCAACCAGCCTCGCGCCATGACGATGCTCGGTGGCGTCGCCATCTGCGCCGACGTTGACGAGCGCATCATCCGCAACCGCATTAAGGTCGGCTACGCGGATGTGCTCGCCGACTCCATCCCGCACGCCATCGAACTCGCGAAGGAGGCCGCCGCCGCCAAGAAGCCGCTGGGTATCGCAGTCGTCGCGAACGCCACCGAGCTCTTCGAGTACTGCCTCGAAAACGACTTCCGCCCGGATGTCGTCACCGAGATGACTCCGGCGCACGACCCGCTGGCCTACGTGCCCATCGGATACACGGTTCTGGAGGCGGAGGACTTCCGCAAGAAGGATCGCGACGCCTACTTCGAGATCTCCCGCACCGCGATGGTGCGCCAGCTGAAGGCGATGAACCAGTTCTTCGACAACGGAGTCCCCACGTTCGAGTACGGCAACCAGATCCGCCGCGAATGCCAGGTGCACGGCTTCGAGGATGCGATGAAGATTCCCGGGTTCGTCTCGGCGTACCTCCGCCCGCTCTTCCTCGAGGGCCGCGGACCGTTCCGCTGGACCTGCACCTCGGGCGACCCCGCCGACCTGGCGCGGCTGGACGACCTCGTGCTCGAACTGTTCCCCGACGACGACATCGCGACCCGGTGGATCACGCTCGCCCGCCAGCACGTGCCGATCGAGGGTCTGCCGGCGCGGGTCTGCTACCTCGGATTCGGCGAGCGCAAGAAGTTCGGTCTCGCGGTCAACGAACTCATCAAGAACGGCGAGGTGAAGGGCCCGGTCGCGTTCTCGCGGGACAACCTCGACTCCGGTTCGATCATCAACCCGACGTTCGAGTCCGAGGCGATGCCGGACGGTTCCGACCTCATCTCCGACTGGCCGTACCTGAACGGGCTGCTGAACGCCTCCGGCATGTGCGACCTCATCGCCATCCAGGCCAACTACGCCATGGGCGACTCCGTGCACACCGGCGTGACGATGATCGCGGACGGCACCGACGTCGCGGCGTTCCGGCTCAAGGCGGCACTCACGGTCGACAGCGGAATCGGCGTGGTGCGCCACGCCCAGTCCGGATACGCAAGGGCCAAGGAAGTGGCGAACACGGTCGGCCCCGGCGAGGGCCTCTCCGTCCCGCTGTGGTGGACGCCGACGGCCACGTTCGGTCCGGACGATGCCTGAGAGCAAATCGCCGCACGTTGATCTGGTGGTGACGGGAGCCGCCGAACTCCTGACCTGCGCCGAGGATGCGTCCGATCTCATCGGGCTCATCCCCGGCGGCGGGGTCGCCATTTCCGGTGGGCGCATTGTCGCGGTCGGCGACGTGTCCGGATACCGCGCCGACCGCGTGATTGACGCCCAGGGCGGCGTGATCATGCCCGGCTTCGTGGACTCGCACACGCACGTGGTGTTCGGCGGCAGCCGCGTCGACGAATACGCGGCGAAAGTGAGCGGGCAGACGCCTCCCGCCGGAGTGCCGGTCGGCATCACCGGCACAGTCGCGACCACCCGTGCTGCCACGGCAGAGCAGCTGCTGCAGGAGTCGTCCGCTCGCGTTCGCGAGATGGTGAACAGCGGTACGACCACGCTGGAGAGCAAGAGCGGCTACGGCCTCGATTCGAAGCACGAGCTGCGGCTGCTCGAAACCAGCCAGCGTCTGGCTAAAACGATGCCCGCGGACATCGTCTCCACCTACCTTGGCGCCCACGCGTTCCCGGCGGATGTGGAGCAGGACCGCTACGTCGACGAGGTGGTCGACCTCATTCCGGAGGTTGCGGAGCGCGGCCTCGCCGAGTTCTGTGATGTGTATTGCGACGAAGGATATTTCGACCTCGCGCAGACGGCGCGCATCCTCTCGGCCGGCCTCGATGCAGGGCTCAAGCCGAAACTGCACCTGGATGCGTACGGCCACACCGGCGCAGCAGCCATCGCGATCGAGCTGGGGGCGGTGAGCGTCGACCACCTCAACTTCACGAAGGATGCGGAGTTGCGCGCTCTCGGGGACGCCGGTATCGCGGGCGTGTACATGCCGTGCCTCGAATACTCTGTCGCCCATTCGCGCCCGCTGGATCCGCGCCGGGTGATTGACGCCGGCATGGAGCTTGCACTCGCGACGGATATCTGCCCCGGCTGCTGGGTCACCGACATGCAGCTCGCAGTGGCCATGGCCTGCCGCACCGGAGGCCTGTCCGTTGCCCAGGCTCTGCGGGCGGCGACGCACGGTTCGGCACGGGCGCTCGGCCGTCAGGAGAGTGTCGGATCACTTAAAGTGGGCATGCAGGCTGACGTGATCGTTCTGGATGTCGCACGCCACGAAGATGTCGCGTACCGGATCGGCCGCAACGCGGTGACAACCGTCATCGCGCGAGGGGCCGTCGTAGAAGGGTTTTTGACGTGAGTGCACGGCAGGCGAATGCGGCGTTCCATGCGGAACTGGCCTGGCTCGGCGGCGACGAGCCGACAGCTAACGTGCTCATCGAGGTGGCGGATGGTGTCATCACCAGGGTGTCGACGAACGTCGACGCGCCCGCCGGAGCGCACCGGTTGCGCGGCCTCACACTTCCGGGACTGGCGAACACGCACTCGCACGTGTTCCACCGCGCCATCCGGGGCCGCAGCCAGAGCGGAGTGGCCGATTTCTGGTCATGGCGCACCCTCATGTACGGGGTCGCCGAGCGGCTGGATCCGGAGTCGCTGTACGCCCTCGCGCACGCCACCTATGCCGAAATGGCGTTGAGCGGCATCACGTCGGTAGGCGAGTTCTTCTACCTGCACCACGATCTGGGCGGCAAGAAATACGCCAACCCGAATGAGCTGGGCGACGTGGTCGTGCGGGCCGCGAACGACGCGGGGCTGCGCATCACCCTCATCGACACGTGCTACCTGCAGGCGGATGTTCACGGCGCGCCCCTCGACGGCGTTCAGCGCCGATTCGATGACGGGTCATGGGAGGCGTGGGCTTCCAGGGTCGACCTGCTGAAGGACACCGACACGATGCGCGTCGGCGCCGCAATCCACAGTGTGCGCGCCGTCCCGCGGGCCGCGCTCGCGCCCGTTGCTGACTACGCCGCGAGCCGCAAACTTCCCCTGCACGTGCACCTCTCCGAGCAGCCCGCGGAGAACGAGGCCAGCCTGGAAGCGTTCGGGATCACGCCCACGCAGTTGCTCGCGGCCGAGGGGGCGCTCGGCGGGCGCACGACCGCGGTGCACGCCACGCACCTCACCGAGGAGGACATCCGCCTGCTCGGGTCCAGCGGCACCACGATCTCGATGTGCTGCACCACCGAACGGGATCTCGCCGACGGTGTCGGTCCGGCCTCGCGTCTGGCCGCCGCCGGCTCCCCCATCGTGGTGGGCAGCGACGCCCACATGGCCATCGACCTGTTCGAGGAGGTCCGCGCCATCGAGCTCGACGAGCGCCTCATCTCCGGCGTGCGCGGACACTTCCGCGTGACCGAGCTCGCCGCCGCCATGACGTCATCGGGCGCGGCATCCCTCGGCTGGAACGCCGGCCGCATCGAAGTTGGTGCTCTCGCTGATCTCGTGACAGTGGTTCTGGATTCACCGCGCACGGCTGGCGCGCGCGGCGGCGACCCGCTCGCCCACGTGATTTTCGCGGCAACCGATTCCGACGTGGACACGGTCATCGTCGGCGGGGAGCTGGTCGTCGACGAAGGTCGGCATCGAACCGTGGATGCAGTCGGGCCCGCTTTGGAGTCGGCCATCAACGCCGTCTTCGACTGACTTTGGGATCGACGTTTCATCGTTGCTCCCTTCGAGAGCCTCAGGGAGCGGGCACGGGCTCTGCTGTCGCTCCCTGAGGAGCGCGGAGCGCGTCTCGAAGGGAACACAGCCCAATCACAGGCGGCACAACAGCCATTGCTGCTACAGTGAAAGTACTTGCGAGCGCAATTCCTGCGTTCCCTGCGTCGTAGAACGCATCACCGCCCACATCGGGCTGATCTTTTGCTGCGGCGAACAAATCTGGCCATCGCCATGTTTGCCCACCTAGTACAGAAACAATCCATGACTGAAACAACCTTCGGCGCGCTCGGCGTGCCCGCACCCCTCGTTGCCGCCCTCGACCGGGCCGGCATCACGAACCCTTTCCCCATTCAGGAGGACACCCTCCCCGACACCCTGCGCGGACGAGACGTTCTCGGCCGAGGCAAAACCGGCAGCGGCAAGACGCTCGCCTTCACGATCCCCATGGTTGCCAGGCTCTCCAACGGCGGACGCCGCCAGTCCGGGCGGCCGCGCGGTTTGATCCTCGCTCCGACCCGTGAACTCGCCACCCAGATCACTGCAACGCTCGCCCCGCTCGCGGAGGCGTACGGAATGAATGTCACCACGATCTTCGGCGGCATCTCCCAGCAGCGGCAAGTCGCAGCGCTCAAGGCCGGCGTCGACATCGTCGTCGCCTGCCCCGGCCGCCTCGAAGACCTCCTGCAGCAGAAATTCCTCACGCTCGACGCGATCGAGATCACGGTGCTCGACGAGGCCGACCACATGGCGGACCTCGGATTCCTGCCGTCGGTCACGCGCATCCTGAACAAGACCCCGGATGGCGGCCAGCGGATGCTGTTCTCCGCCACCTTGGACAACGGCGTCGACAAGCTCGTGAACCGCTACCTGCACGACGAGATCCTGCACTCGGTGGATGACGTCACGAGCCACGTCGAAGCGATGACGCACCACGTGTTCGAGATTGACGGCGTCGACGCGAAGCGCGACCTCGTGCACGCGCTTGCCTCCGGCACGGGCCGCCGCATCCTGTTCATGCGCACGAAGCACCACGCGAAGAAGCTCGCGCGCCAGCTCATCGACGCCGGAATCCCGAGCGTCGACCTGCACGGAAACCTGTCGCAGCCGCAGCGCGACCGCAACCTCGCCGCTTTTTCCACCGGAGATGTCCGCGTGCTCGTGGCCACGGATGTCGCCGCCCGCGGAATCGACATCGGCAATGTGGAGCTCGTCGTTCACGTCGACCCGCCCGCCGAACACAAGGCGTACCTGCATCGCAGCGGCCGCACGGCCCGCGCGGGCAGCGCGGGCGACGTCGTGACCGTTGTGCTTCCCGCGCAGCGTTCGGATGTCGCGTCGCTCCTGCGCAAGGCCGCCATCACCGTGGCGCCGGAGCGCGTCACCGCATCGTCGCCGGCAGTTCTCGCCCTCATCGGCGAGGTCGCGGCCTACGTCACGCCGGCGCCGCGCGCGGCGAAGCCGGTCCGCGGACAGTCCCAGGGCGGACGCTCGCAGGGCGCGAACGCGCAGCGCAAGCGCGCGAATCGCAGCGGCGGTTACGCAGGAGCATCCGCTGGTCACACGGCTGGGGCATCCGCCTCAGGTGGACGCTCGGGCGGCCAGCGCCGTGATCGCTCGGGGCGCCCGGCAGCATCCGGTGCCCCGCAGGGCGCGCGCAAGGGCGGTCGCAGCTCAGGTGGCGCACCGCAGCGCAGCTTCACGAGCTACAGCACTTCGACTTCGGCACCCGCCGGTTCGTCGGGCGGCGGCCAGCGCCGCGCCGGTCGCCGCGCCCAGGGCTGAACCGCTGTCGACCCCGCTACCCGCGAAGGGTCAGTAACTGCTCCCAGCACCACGAAGGACAACTACTGACCCCTCGGGTAGCCTCGGATCGTGAACCAGAAGATCCGCCGCGCGACACTCGCCGACGCCGAACACATCGGCCCCGTGCACGCGCAGGCGTGGCGCGAAACCTATGCCGGCATTCTCTCGGATGAGTGGATCGCGAACGTGTCTGACGAGGAACGGATTGGACGCTGGAAGCGCATTTTGGGCGAGCCCAACGCGGCACGCCAGTGGGTCGCCCTGGTCGACGGCGTCGTCGTCGGCTTCGCCGCATCCGGCCCGCCGCGCGATAGCGAGCCGGCGAGGCCGCTCGAGCTTTGGTCCATTCACCTGCTCAAAGCGCACTCGCGCGCGGGAATCGGCACCGCACTCGTGGACACCGCGCTCGGCGACGCCCCGGCCTCCGTGTGGGTGGTCGAATCCAACGTGCCAGCTCAGCACTTCTACCGCGCGCTCGGGTTCGAACCGGACGGCGCCCGCAAAGTGAACACCGATTGGGAGGGCGTGACCGAGATCCGCATGACCCGCTGAAAGGCGCGCACCGGTGAGTTGCGAGTTCGTGCCCTTCCCGGTCGTCAGGAAGGGCACTTTCTCGCAACTGAACAGGTATACCGGTGCGAGCTCGAGACTCGGCTACGGGAGGCAACCAACCGATGCCAGTGCCGCGCGCACGAGAGTTCCGCGTCCACCCTCCATCTCTCGCGAGAGTTCGTCGCCCGCCGCAACTTCCGGAGTGAGCCAGGTGACCTCGAGGGCATCCTGCCTTGGCTCGCACGTACCTGTCACGGGCACCACATAGGCAAGGGACACAGCATGCTGGCGCTCATCCGTGAACGCACTGATTCCCGGCATCGGAAAATACTCGGCCACCGAGAACGGCACGGGGCTCGCCGGCAACTGGGGAAACGCCATCGGCCCCAGGTCCTTCTCGAGGTGCCGGAACAGCGCTTCGCGCAGGGTCTCCCCGTACATGACCCGCCCGGAGACGAGCGTTCGCGTCATCTCGCCGGTCGGCGACGCACGCAACAGCACGCCCACTTCGACGACCTGGCCGAGCCCGTCGATGCGCACCGGCACCGCTTCGACATAGAGGAGCGGCATGCGCATTCGGATGCTCGTGAGCTCGTCATCCGACAACCAGCCTGAATTGGGGTCCGGGGTTCCGACGGAGCTCATGCTCCATTGTGTCGCACGCGACCTCGACCGTGGTGAAAGGATTGCCGGAACGAAAGGTTCCCAGGTGAACATTGACGCGGACGCCGTGATCTGGTCGGCGCCAGAACGGGAGCGGTCCGGCCGCCCCCTTCTCGTCCTGCTCCACGGCTACGGCTCTCATGAAGGCGAGATGTTCGCGCTGTCTCGGTCGTTGCCGCTCGATCCGGTGATCGCATCCGTTCGGGCGCCGCACCCCGAGGGAGCGGGATTCTCCTGGTTTCCCTCCGTGCAGGAGTCGACGGCGTCGACTTCAGCCGACGAACGGTTCGATGCCATCGGACAAACCACGCGCGCGCTCCTCGATTGGCTCGACTCGACGACGTCAAACGGTGTCGGGATGCTTGGGCTCTCACAGGGCGGAGCCATGGCCCTCGAGCTGCTGCGGGAACAGCCCGAACGATTCCGCTATGTCGCGCAATTAAGCGGGTTCGTCTTTCCCTCCGATCATGCGGGCGACGCGCGCCTCGCCGAACTTCGGCCGCCCGTGTTCTGGGGCCGAGGGACCAACGACGCTGTGATCCCGGAATCCCTCATCGACAACACGCAGGAGTGGCTCGGGGCGCACTCTACGCTGACGGAGCGCATATACGAAGGACTCGGCCACGGGGTGTCCGATGCCGAACTGTCCGAACTTGGCGCGTTCATCCGCGCCCAGCTGTAATCGGGGCGAACCGCCACGTCAGTGGCGTTGCCAACGCGCGGCCTGAATGACGGCCGTCGAGGTGAGCGTTGCGGCCCCCAGGGCAATGAACATGGGGGCGCCCTGCATGGTCATTTGCATGAGGAGAAAGTAGACCATGCTCTGTTCCTGGGACTGGAACACCGGATTCTGAAGCTCGACGGCGCTCACTGCGGCGACGATACCCGCGACAATGAATGCGACCCCCAGCGCCCACAACAGCAGATACCAGGGGTTCACCCGCCGCCACCACTCTCGAGGAACGAGCTCGTCGTCGCCGGCCGCATCGTGTCTCGCTGCGCTCCCGACAGCACCATCCGTCAAATCCGCCGGCGCGCTTACCGCGAAGATCGGAACCCCGTCGGCTTCGTGGGCTGCAAGCGCCTGCTCCGAGCGCGGCTCGTCCCTCAGCGGGTTTCGCGGGGGCTCCTCCCGATGCACGCGGGGATCATACCCGGGTTGAAACGCAGGGCTGAATCGGGGATCGAAGCTCTTGCTCACACCCTCTGACTCCGACATCACGCCTCCCGACCCTGAGTCTAACTGGGGTCGATTCCGAGGTTCTAGATACAGTGTGACGATGAGGAGACTGTCAGCGATCGCTCTCGTGATCGCGATGGTGGCAATCATCGCGCTCGTGCTGATTTCCCAACTCCCCTCCTCGGGCAACGGTTCGGATCATCCGGTTGCGAGCGGCACGGCACCCGCGCAGGCGATACTGGATCGTCCCTCCGATGCCGCGCTCTCGCACGTGACGTACGTGCACGACGGTGACACTCTGTACCTGCAACCGGAGGGGACCACCGCGCGCATCGACGAGATCACGGTGCGGCTCATCGGAATCGATACGCCGGAGCTCGGCCCTCCGGCCGAGTGCTTCGGCCTTGAGGCGCGCGACTACCTTCGGGCGCTTGTTCCGGAAGGCGCGGCCGTGTGGATCAAATCTGACGCGGAACGGTTCGACCAGTACGGTCGGAGCCTCCTGTACGTGTGGACGGAGGATGGCCGATCCGTGAATCTCGACCTCGTTGAGAACGGGTACGCGACCGCGCTGCGGATCGCGCCGAGCGACACGTTCTGGCGGCAGTTCGACATTGCCGAGAGAGAGGCTCGAAACGCCAACGCGGGCCTGTGGGGCACGTGCTGACCTCCGATTGCGACTCGAATCTACTGCTTCTCGAAATGCATACGAATGCGGGTCGTCCAGGACATGACGAGCGCGAGGAGGAGGGCTCCTATCGCGATCGCGATGCTCGTCACAATCACCGGAACGTACCCTTCAGGGCGCGGATCCAGGAACGGGTAGGGGTACCAGTCGACGAGCGGTCCGCGGATGAGGCTGTAGGCAAGGTAGAGAACCGGATACAGGAGCCAGACCATGGCCTGTCCCACCCGGATGCGGAATGGCGGCAGGTCGATGAGCCAGTCCACGATCATCACGATCGGGATGATGTAGTGCAGCACGAGGTTCACCCACGGCACCGCCGTGTCGACTTCCACGTTGCGCAGCAGCAGGCTGTACGTGATTCCCGTGACGGTCATGTAGATGGTTGCCGCACCCCGGAGGTAGTAGATCCAACGCGGCTGGTTTCCCCGCCACGCGTAAAGGGCGGAGATGAACAGCGCGACGACAGCGATGATGTTGGACTCCACCGTGAAGAAACTGAAGAAGTTGGCCGGCTTGTAGTCGGGGATGGTTGCGACGTTGTAGAGGTATTGCGCCGTCAGACCGACCAGGCCGAGCAGGGCGAATCCGAAACGGGACAGGGCGATCCAGCGCTCACGAGTCATGGTGCGATCTTATGGCGCGCGGCAACCCGATACCGGGGTTTGCGGCCGCCGTGTCCGCCCCCGCCCTACGCGCGCGCTGTTAGGGTTTTGTCAGGCGAGCGGGCATCCTCGCGCCCGTTACGACAAGGAAGGTGCCACCATGAGCTACATCAAGTCGGCACTCCTGGACGAAAAGGGCTTCGTCATCCTCGACCGCTACAACCAGGCGGCGGACCCGCAGGAGTGGCTGGATCTGGAGTTCGTCGACTGGAAGTCCTCCGGCGACACCCGATTCGCCCCTCTCGCGAGCGCGCAGGGCGAGATCGAGGTGAACGGATTCTGGCATCACGATCCGCCGCGCACCGATAAAGACGGAGTGTGGATCGACTCGCAGGTCGGCAAGGCGCCGCAGCTCACCCGTCGCGCGAAAGAGCCGGGCGCGAATGTCGGCCGGTGCCGCGTGATCGAACTTCAGCCGACTTCGTACATTGACGCCCTCTACAACCTCCATCAGGATGACAACAACCGGCTGAACCCGGATGAGACGGGCTGGATCGTCCGCGGATTCTTCAACCTCACGGATGATCCGGACTCATACCTCGTACTTCGCGAGGAGCGTTACGATCCCGCGACGGAGATCCGGCTTCCGCTCCCCGCCGGCATGCAAGTGATCGTCGACACGCAACGTTTTTGGCACGCCGTCTGGCACGCGGGCGACGCGCCGCGGTACAGCCTCATCACGTCGTGGGAGTCAGGGCCTGTGCTGGATGCCTACATCGAGAAGTATCACGGGCACAACGACCACGCGAACGCGCCGCTCGAGGACGACTTCATCGACGAAGCGCAGGATGCCGTGCAACGCAGGCTCGCCGAGCGCGCCGAGGCGCTCGCAGAGAAGAAGCGACGCTGATCCGGCTGGCGATTTCAGCGCCCGCCGAGCCACTCGGCAAACGTTTGCGAGCCGTGCACTGCGTCCGGTCCCGGAAGAACGTGGCCCGCGCGCATCCCCTTCATTTGGCCGCCGGGAACACTGATCGACGGCATCCAGCCTCGGTAACCGATTGTCCGCGCGTATGCCCTGACCATTTCGTCGAGTTTCTCCTCGCGTGGGCCCGCAAGGTCGTGCGTGCGCCCCTGCGCGTCTCGGATCGCGATCGCGGTGAGCCGCTGCGCAACCTCGCGCGCGGCGATCGGTTGGATTCGCGCGCGCGGTGCAATGTGGAGCGGGCCGAATCTCGCCTGACGGAACATCTGCGCCGCGAACTCGTGGAACTGGGTTGCTCTCAGAATCGTCCACGGAACGGGTGACCGCTCAACGACTTCCTCCTGCGCGACCTTGCCTGCGTAGTAACCGTGCGGCACTCGATCGATGCCGACGATCGACAGCAGCACGACGTGCCTTACGCCGTTGCGAGCGGCGGAGGCGACGAGGTTTCCGCTCGCTGCTCTGAAGAATGTCGTTGCTTCGCGCGGTGAGAGCGTCGGGACATTCACGAGGTCGATGATGGATTCGACGCCGACGAGCGCCGGGTCCAACCCGTTCCCCGTCACAAGATCCACACCGTTCGACCGGGTCAGCACGACAGGCTCATGGCCCGCCTCCCGAATCGAATCCACCGTGAGGCTGCCGACAGTTCCCGTGCCTCCTGCAACTGCGATTTTCATTGAAAGTCCTTTCCAGATGAGTGCCTTTACCAATTCGACGACGCAGCACTCGAGATTGTGAGGTCGAACGCTCACATTCTCGCGGGCTATATCGTCGGTTATGCGAGAGGAGTCCAGCATGAATCACGGTGACACGCGCGACCGCGAGCGCTCACAACTGCTTGGGCTCGCCTATCGAATGCTCGGCACTGTCGCCGACGCCGAGGATGCCGTTCAGGAGACGTACGTGCGCTGGTATCAGTTGACGGATGCCCAGCGCGCTGAGATTCGAAATCCGGCCGCGTGGCTCACCCGCGTCGCGGGCCGGGTCTGTCTCGACATGCTGGGTTCCGCTCGTGCCCGCAGGGAGAGGTATGTGGGGGAATGGCTGCCGGAGCCGGTGCCGGGCGCGTCTTCGATTGCCGCATCCGCGCCGCGCGACCCGGCGGACCAAGTCACCCTTGACGACACAGTTTCGACCGCACTCCTCGTCGTCATCGATTCGCTTTCCCCGGCTGAGCGGGTGGCCTTTGTGTTGCATGACGTTTTCGGAGTGCCCTTTGACGAGATCGCCGAAACCGTGGGACGAACGCCGGCAGCCGCACGCCAACTCGCCTCGCAGGCACGACGCAGGGTGAGGGAACGCCGCTCGGTGATCTCGAGTCGAGATCAGCACGATGTCGTTGCGCAGGCGTTTGCGAGAGCGACCGCGACAGGAGACCTCGCGGAGCTGGTTGCGCTACTCGACCCTGACGTCGTTCTGCGGACGGATGGCGGCGGCAAGGTTTCTGCTGCACGCAAACCGGTAACTGGTGCCGATCGGGTAGCCAGATTCGTGCTGGGCCTGCCTCACCTTCAGCCGACGGCAATCGTCGAGCCAACGATCACGGGCGACGGGCTCGCATTCCTCGTCACGATCGACGGTGAAGTCGATTCGATCGTTTCCGTCACCGTGGCCGGTGGAGTTGTGACGGATGTCTACATCGTCCGCAATCCCGACAAGCTCACGCTGTGGCGCTGAGCCCAAGTCGGTCGACCTAGGCTTCGCGCGTGATCTCCACCGTGACGAACAGGGTGGAAGCATGCTGCCCCGCGTACACTCCGCGCAGCGGCGCAACATCGTTGTAGTCGCGACCTCGACCGACGGCGACGTGGCGGTCGCCGATGTCAATGAGGTTTGTGGGGTCGAATCCGCGCCAGTCCCCGCAGAACCACTCCACCCACGCATGGGACTCGCCGACGACGGTCTGGCCGAGTACGGCATCCGGGTCCGGGTGCAGGTACCCGCTCACATACCGTGCAGGGATTCCGACCGAGCGCAGAGCGCCGATCGCCAGGTGGGCGATGTCCTGGCAGACGCCCTTCTTCTGGGACCAGGCTTCCGCGGCGGTCGTGTGGACGCCCGTGGATCCCGGCACGTACTCGATCTGTTCGCCGATGGCCGTGCAGATCGCGAGCGCAGCATCGCACGGGCTGTTCGATGCGATCGCATCCCGGGCAATCGCGATCACGCTTTCCGGCGGCGCGGTCGGCGGGGTCTGCACGAGCTGTTCCACGTAGGACGTTGCGCGTTCCATTTCTATGCCGAGCGCAGACCAGTCGAGGTGCCGTTCGCGATGGTCACGGGGTCTCACCTCGACGAGACTCGTCGCGGTGAGCGACAATTCGTCGTGCGGTGTGAGTATCTCGAACGAAGACACCCGCGTTCCCCAGTAGTCCACGTAGTTGTGGTTGAGAGAGTTCGGAAACACCTCGAGGTTGGCGTACAGCACGAGCTGGCCTTCGGATGTTACGGGAAGCATCCGCGCTTCGTTGTAGGACGCGGTCACGTCGCCGTCGTACCGGAACCCGGTGACGTGCTTGATCCGAAGCCGGTTCATGTGCGCTCACCCACCCACTGGGACACATCGTTCGCGGGGAAGTAGCGTGAGCGGATCGCTTCGCTCGCGGCGCTCGTCGCCGCCTGCACATCGTCCATGTGCTGCGGCAGATCCTCGATGATGTCGGCGATCGACCGGTACTCGAGTTCGCTGCGAATCTGGCCGAGCAGCCGCTGCGCGGAGTCGCCCACGCCCACGCGGTCGGAACGCGGTTCGAGTTCGCGCATGTACTCTTCGGCGCGGGACAGCGAATAGATGATGCTGCGCGGGAACAATCGGTCGAGAAGCAGGAATTCGGCGGCGTGGAGAGCGCTCGGCATCCCGCGGTAGGTGCGGAGGTAGGCCTCATACGCGCCCACCGATCGGAGGATCGTGGTCCAGGATGGGCCGGATGCTTCCGAGAGCGATCGCGTAGCGAGAAGTCTCGCCGTCATGTCGGCGCGTTCGAGCGCCCGGCCGAGATTGAAGAACCGCCACGTCTCGTCGCGGCTGGCCGAGGATTCCATGATGCCGATGGCGAGCGCGCTGCGTTCGCGCGCCCACGTGAAGAACTCGTGCACCTTGTCGCTCGCGACTCGATGCGGCATCCGGGCGCGCGTCGTGTTGAGCGCCTCCCACAGTTCGGTGCTCACGACTTCGCGCGCTCGACGCGCGTTCTCCCTCGCCGCGTTGAGCGAGAATGCGATGGATGCCGGCTGGTCGCGGTCGAGCGCGAGGAACTCCAGCACGTCGGTCCTCGTGACTTCGGTGTCGTCGGGTGCTTCGGTTCCCATGACGCTCAACAGCAAACGGCAGGCGGTGTCTTCTTCGATCCAGGGGTCTTCGAGCAGCAGTTGAAGGTGCACATCGAGGATGCGGGCGGTGCCGTCGCTGCGTTCGATGTAGCGCCCGATCCAGAACAGGGATTCGGCGATGCGGCTCAGCATGGCTCGCTCCCCTCATCGAGGCGAGCCGTGATGCGCGCGGCCCCCGCAGGAGGGATCGGCTGCTCGCCCTCGTCCTGTTGCTGCTGCTGTTGCGGCTGTATTTGCTGGGGTGCATCGGGAACCACCTGGTCGCGCGTCCGGTTGCGCACACGCTCGCGTTCCCGCTCGAGATCCTCTGGCCGGATGATCGTGATCGCCTCGGTGACGGTGGCCTGATCCTCCACAAGGTTCCCAACGTCGTGGTACGCGGTGCGCAGGGGTTCGTGCCCGACGACCCACGTGTCTTTCGATCCACCGCCCTGCGAACTGTTCACCACGAGCTGGCCTTCCGGCATGGCCACCCGGGTGAGGCCACCGGGGAGCACCCACACCTCGTTGCCGTCATTCACGGCGAAGGGGCGAAGGTCGGCGTGCCGTGGCCGCATCCCGTCGTCGACGAGGGTCGGGATGGTGGAGAGCTGGACGACGGGCTGCGCGATCCAGCCGCGCGGGTCCTTGCGGAGTTGCGCAGCGAGGGTGTCGAGTTCGGCTCGCGTGGCGTCCGGTCCGACGACGAGTCCTTTTCCGCCCGAGCCGTCCACGGGCTTGACGACGAGTTCGTCGAGCCGATCCAGCACCTCTTCGAGCGCACCGGGATCCTCGAGCCGCCACGTGTCGACGTTGGGGAGGATGGGCTCCTCGGACAGGTAGTAGCGGATGAGGTCCGGCAGGTAGGTGTATACGAGTTTGTCGTCGGCGACGCCATTGCCTACGGCGTTCGCGATCGTCACATTGCCGAGCCGCGCCGCGAGCATGAGCCCGGGCGAGCCGAGCATGGAATCGGCGCGGAACTGGAGGGGGTCGATGAACTCGTCGTCGACCCTCTTGTAGATCACGTCGACGCGGCTCGGTCCTGCCGTCGTGCGCATGTAGACGCGCCCTCCTGAGCAGAACAGGTCGCGGCCCTCCACAAGTTCGACGCCCATGAGCCGGGCGAGGAGAGCGTGTTCGAAGTAGGCCGAGTTGTAGACGCCGGGCGTGAGCACGACTGCGACCGGGTCTTCGACCCCGGCCGGTGCGGCTGCCCTCAGCGCGTTGAGAAGTTTCTGCGGGTAGTCGCCGACGGGCCGCACGCGCAGCGCGGTGAAAAGTTCGGGGAGTGTTTGCGCCATGACGCGGCGGTTGGAAATGACATAGCTGACGCCGGAAGGCACGCGTACGTTGTCCTCGAGCACGCGCCATGCGCCGTGTTCGTCGCGGATGAGGTCGATGCCGGAGACCTGGATGCGCACCCCGTTTGCGCTCACAACACCCGCAGCCTGCCGATGGAAGTGACTGGAAGAGCTGATCAAGCGCGCGGGGATGACGCCGTCGGCCACCGCGCGTTGCTCTCCGTAGACATCCGAGAGGAACTTTTCGAGAGCGAGCACGCGCTGCTGCACGCCCGACTCAACCTCGGCCCACTCTGCCTGAGGGATCACGCGCGGCACTGCGTCGAGCGGGAAAGGCCGCTCCTCTCCCGCGAAGTCGAACGTCACACCCTGGGCCAGGTAGCTGCTCGCGAGCGCCTCCGTGCGGCCGCGCAATTCGTCCTGCGTCATTTGGGCGAGCGCGGTGTGGATCTCGCGATAGGGGGCGCGAACCCGGCTGCCGTGCGGGGAGGAAATGTCGCCGAACATCTCGTCCCAGGGTTCTATGCGCCGACGGGTTCGCGAAGTGGCGCCGTATCCTTCAAACAGGTCCGCCATGTGCAGAGCCTAGTGGTTCGCCCTGATTGGGGCCCGAGTGGCCAGTGCTCAGCTGCCCGAAATTGGCGGAGACGGAGGGATTTGAACCCTCGGTACCCTTACGGGTACTCCACCTTAGCAGGGTGGTGCACTAGGCCGGACTATGCGACGTCTCCAGTTGCTCGTCAGCTATCTTAGCCGCCCGCGGGCCATGTTCTGACTCGGCCCGGCCCGCTACCCCGCGAGCACTTCCACCGCACGCCACGATACCCATGATGGACTTACTGTCGTCGTCACCCGCACCGCTACGACATTCTCGACCGGGGAAAAAGTCACTGTGACCACGTCACCATCGTCGGTCGCGCCGTCCGCGACGCCGACCGTGCGCCACTCGCCGCCCACTGGTCGAACCGCCACTTCGTGCACCGTGCGCCCCGCAGGATACTGCGCGACATGCAGCCGCACGCTGCCCACGGTCGATGCCGGAATCTGCACCTCGAGCCACTGCGGCGCATCACCGCCAGAGCCCCACTGGGTTCCCGGTTCGCCGTCGATCGCGGCCGATGGGGGCTCCTCCGGCAGGTAACTGGAAGCCGTTGCTGTGCCCGAGCGCGCACGATCGGGATCCGTCAGAGTAGGGATGCACGGATCCGGCCACTCGGTCGGAGAAAGGGCCTGGAGCAGATAGCTGTCTTCGTCGACGAGGCCCCACGTCGCGTCGCCGATGGCGAGGGGCGCTCGCAGGTAGCCCCAGTGAAGCCAGCCGTCGAACCCGACATCGCAGGATTCGGATGTCCACCGCTGGAGGGCGAGCGCGGCGGACTCGACCGTGGAGTAGTCATGCAGGAACGCGCCCAGTTCGCCCATGACGACGGGAATGTGCGGGGCCGCCAGCATTCCGAAATTCTCCGCCAGCTTCGCGATGGTGATGTCACCGCCCGGATACGCATGGAAGTCGAAAAAGTCAAGATCGACGGAGCCCATGAGCGGGGCGGTGTCGACATACCAGTCGCCGCCAGTCGACGTCGGGTTCGGGAACTGCGGCGCGAAGAATCCCGACGTGACAAGCGCATCGGGGTCGTGGCTGCGAATCATGGCAGCAACGGAATCGATGTAATGCGCAAAGCCCGCACGAACCAGACCGCGTCGATCGGCGGCATCCGCCATGTCGTAACTCCCGCCATCCGCGCCGCGGACGATGCCCGACCGCAGATTGAGCGGCGGCTGCTCCTTGAACACCCACATCTCATTCACAATCGACCACGCGAGCACAGCCTCGAACGGGGCGCCCAGCTCTTCGAGCCCGGTCAGTAGATCATCCCAATAGGCCACGGCCGCCCCCGCTCCCGCGGGAGTGAGGAACACGCTGTTGCGATACCCCGCAAACACAGCCGGATCGTTCCGATATGCGATCTCGGTGTACTCGCCGCCATCCGGAAGGTCATTCGAGGTCAGTAGTAGGAACAGTCCGGTGTCGAGCGCGATGCGCATGGTTTCGGCGATGGACTCCAGATACCTCGCACTCAGCCCATCCGTGCCGAGTTGCGAAATGCACTCCGGGCCGACAGAGCACGAATCGATGAACAGCCGCACGGTTGTGTAGCCGTGCTCCGCGAGAGCGCGAAAGTCGGCCTCCACGGACGACGCGTCGAATACCGTCGGCGAGAAGAAGCGGTCCTGGAGCCGATCGCCCGCGGAAACAATGGTGAAATAGTTGGTGCCGCGCACGGGAAACGGTTGCCCCGTGCGCGCATCGACGAATCCACCGTCCACGATGTCGATGGGATGCTTCGCCGGTGTGCTGCCCGCTGACCCGGGCGTGGGAGCGGGCGCAGGATCCGGGATGCACGCGCTCGTCAGGAGCGCGGCGACCGTCAGCACTGCAACGGCAGCGCCTTCTCGCACCATCCCGTCACTATAGTGACCGAGCGCAACGCACTACCAGACCGGTCGCCGCTTCGACACGTCGAGCAGTTCGCGACCTACGCGGCGACGGTTTCCTCGGACTCCTTGGCGGGAATCGTCGTGAGGAGCACAGCGTCAAGAACCTCTGTGGTCGCCTCGTCGTCCAGTTTCAGCGCGAGGGCGAGCTCGGACACCAGAATCTGCTTCGCCTTGAACAACATCCGCTTCTCTCCCGCGGAGACGCCAGCGCCCTGTTCGCGGCGCCAAAGGTCGCGAACAACCTCAGCGATACGCAACACGTTGCCGCTGCCCATCTTCTCGGTGTTGGCTTTGAAACGCCGGGACCAGTTTCCGGTCTCCTCCTCGACCTCGCCGCGCAAGACTTCGTAGACCGCCTCGACGCCGTCCATGTCGATCACATCGCGAAGCCCGACAAGCTCCGCATTCTCGATCGGCAGTTCGATTTTGAGCTCGGACTGGTGGATGTCCAGGGTGATGTACTTCTTGTCGTCACCCTTGACCTTGCGGTTCTTCACCGCCGTGATCGTGGCCGCTCCGTGGTGTGGGTAGACGACGGTCTCTCCGACTTCGAAAATCATTTAGCACAATCCCTTGATCTGAGGTCGCAACCGGGTTTGGGGCCCGGCGCTGTCGTGCAGCGGCACGCTGCACAGGCTGAGGTCGACGACACGGTTCATCGGATGGCACGGCCCGCGCGGACAGTTTCCCGTCCAGGCATGCGTCACGCACTCCGACGAAGTCGTACGAGGCTTACTCTCCGCATTGTCTCATGAACCCCTGTGAAGGTCGTGTGCGCGCGAAGCATGCGGTCCATCAGCCCGGTTTCGGACGGTCAGCCACAGCACGAAGAATCGCCTGCGCTTCCTCGGATTCGAGCCGCTCCCGAAACACCGCGATTTCGTCGTCGATAACGGCAAGCAATTCGTCGCGGTCCCTGTGCAGGATTCCGTGGGCAGCGCGCAAGGCCTGAGGGGGCAGTTCGCCGAGTCGAACCGCCAGTGCGAGCGCTTCTGCGAGCGCCTCGCCGTCGGGGACGACCCGGTTGACGACTCCTGCGCGTTCCGCGAGCTCCGACGTGAAGGGGTCGCCGAAAAGCAGGAGTTCCGCGGCGAGCTTCGGCCCCGCCGCCCTCGGCAGCAGATACGAGGAGCCGCCCTCGGGGGTGAGGCCGAGCGGCACGAAGGGCAGGCGAAACATGGCTGATTCGGCCGCGACGACGAGGTCGCAGTGCAGAAGCATCGTGGCCCCGATCCCGACTGCGGCACCCTCCACGGCGGCGATGAGAGGCGTCTGGAGGAGCACAAGCGCTCGCAACAATCCGAGAGCCGGAGTCGGATCCCGTTGTCGGAGAAAATCCGCGAGGTCGTTGCCGCTGGAGAATGCGCCGCCTGCGCCGGTGATGACAATCGCGTGAACGTCCGTGTCTGCATCCGCGGCCAGCAACCCCGCGCGCAGCGCCGAGTAGGACTCGATGTCGAGCGCATTCTTCGTGCCCGGACGGTCCATGGTCAGCTGGCGCACCCCCGGCTGCGGCTCTGAGACCACGATGCTCATGGGAGCTAGTTCGCGTTCGAACAGGTGTAGTCGGCAGCGCTCTGCCCCTTGACGCCCTTCAAGAGATCCGCGGGGGGAAGTGGAGCATCGGAAGCCTGCGGATCCGGCGTAGCGACGGGCGCATTCGGGTCCGCGACCGAGCCGGGGCCCGTGTTGCCTTCCTCCAGCGTGAACGGCTCGTCCGCCTTGATCTTGGCGAACAGCGCATCCGCGGCGGACTTCACCGGCGCGACCTTGCCCAGATATACGCCCCCCTGGCCGGTGACACTCGGGTACTGCACGAACATCACTCGCTCCAACGGAAGCTTCTTGAGCACTTGCGCCATCGACACCATCGTGTTGAGGTTTCGGAGGCTGTTCGAGACGGTCAGATTCTCGCTCGCCACCGTCGCGATGTTGTACAGCCGACCGAAGTCGTTGAGCACGCCATCCGCCTTCATGGTTCGCACGAGGGAGGACATGAACACCTGCTGGTTGCTGATGCGCCCCAGATCGCTGCCGTCGCCGACACCGTGCCGAGTGCGGAGGAATGCGAGCGCGCTCCACCCATCGAGCGTGTACTCCCCGGCGGCGGGCAGATCGATGCCCGAATACGGGTCGACGACGGGCCCGTTCACGCACACTTTCACGCCGCCGATGGCACTGGAGATTCTCGCAACTCCGGAGAACGTGACCTCCGCAGCAAACTGAATGTCCAGCCCAGTCAATTTCGAGACAGTCAGCACAGTGCACGGCAGTCCACCGTAGAACAGCGTGACGTTGATGGGCTGCGCCGACATTGACGGGAAGTGCCCGCCCTTGGGGTCCGGACAGGATGGAATCGGCACAACGAGGTCGCGGGGGAAGCTCACGGCGACCGCATTGGACTGGTCCTGAGCGACGTGCAACAGGATGGTCACGTCATTGAGCTCGGCTTCCCTGTCCTTGCACCCGCCAGGGTCCTCGCAACGGTCGCTGCCCACGAGCAGGATGTTGAATCCGCCCTCGTACGCACCCAATTCCGGTGGCGGACCCTCGGTTTCCCCGACGATCGTCACCGTCTTGATGGTGCTTTCGAGTTTCCACACCGCGTAGCCGGCGACGCTCACGCCACTCACGAGCACCACGGTCATAGCGGCGCCGAGAATCTTGAGCGCCGTGAGCCAGGGGTTGCTGCGGCGAAGGCGCCCGTGGCGTGCAATGGCCCCAGGGCCGGCAACGCGCCTGCCGCGCGTCGTGTTCTCGCTCATCACCCTCTCCCCTCCAGGAAAATCTTCAGCGAGCGGAGGGCGTGGGATTCGAACCCACGAAGGCTTTCACCTCACCAGTTTTCAAGACTGGCTCCATCGGCCGCTCGGACAGCCCTCCCGGCGCTCGCGCGCCGCTGAGATTCTAGCCGACGGAGGTTGATCGGTCGCTGAGCGCAACCTCGGGCAGCTGAGCGAGCGCAGCAACGAGACCATCGTCGAGCACGGACCCCGTGACTTCGGTCGCGACCGCTTTCACATCATCCGGCGCCTGCCCCATGGCGACCGCCCTGCCGCCGGCGCTCGCCCACTCGAACATCTCGATGTCATTGCGTCCATCCCCTGCGACGAATACACGTTCCATCGGAATGTCATGGAACCCGCGGACGCGCTCTAGCGCGGTTCCCTTGTTTACGCCATCCGGGGCCACGTCGAGCCAGGCGGTGAAGCCGATGGAATAGCTCACCTGGTGCAGGCCAAGCGATTCGACGAGCTCGAGGAACTCGGCCGGCTCCTGATCGGGCGACATCACGACGACGCGCGTCACCGGGGTTCTCGCGAGTTCCTCGAACTCGACTTCCGTCGAGTTATTCAGGTTCCACTCGTTCATCCCCTTCGTGAAGAGGCGGTGCCCTTGCGGGTCCTCAACCAGGAATCGCCCTCCCGGGAGTCCTTCCCGGATTCGGCGGAGCACCGGCCCGGCGTCGAAGGTCTCGATGAACTCGCGTCGATAGCCGGACTCCTCGAGCTCGTCGCGCATCATCGTGATCGCGCCATTCGCGCACACGACGTATTCGGGCGTGAGTTCCAGCGACTCGAGAATAGGGCGCGTCATCTCCCAGGAGCGCCCGGTAGCCAAAGTCACGACATGGCCGGCATCGCGGACATGCCGTACCGCTTCGACGACGGCGTCGGTCATGGTTCCGTCCTCGTAAATGACCGTGCCGTCAATGTCGAGGGCGACGAGCCACGTGTCGCTGGAGGAATCGGCTGCAGTTGCGGAAGTCGTCAATTAACTGACCGGTTCCATGGTTTCGAGGCCGCCAAGATATGACTGAAGGGCTTTCGGGATTCGCACTGATCCATCTTTCTGTTGGTGAGTTTCGAGAATGGCCACGAGCCACCGGGTCGTCGCGAGCGTGCCGTTCAGGGTCGCGACAGGTGCCGTCTTGCCGGACTGGGTCCGGTACCGGATGTCGAGCCGGCGCGCCTGATACGTCGTGCAATTGCTCGTGCTCGTGAGTTCCCGATACGTGCCTTGCGTGGGAACCCAGGCTTCGATGTCGAATTTGCGTGCCGCGCTCGAACCGAGATCACCCGCCGCAACATCGATCACGCGATAGCTCAGCTCGCAATCCTGCAACATCTCCTCCTGGAACCCCAGGAGACGCTCGTGCTCGCTCTCGGCGTCCTCCGGCAGAGCATAGCTGAACATTTCCAGTTTGTTGAACTGGTGCACGCGCAGGATGCCGCGGTTGTCTTTGCCTGCCGACCCCGCTTCGCGCCGGTAGCACGTGGACCACCCCGCGTATCGCAGCGGCCCGCCTGCGAGATCGAGAATCTCATCGGAGCGGTAACCGGCGAGCGCCACTTCGCTCGTTCCCGTCAGATAAAGATCGTCAGCCGGCAGGTAGTACACCTCATCCGCGTGTTCGCCGAGGAATCCCGTGCCCTTCATGATCTCCGGCCGCACGAGCGTCGGCGTGATGAGCGGCGTGAAACCTTCGGCGATCGCCTTGTCGAGGGCCATGTTCATGAGCGCGATCTCCAGCCGCGCCCCGATTCCGGTGAGGAAATAGAATCGGCTGCCGGAAACTTTCGCACCCCGGACCACATCGATCGCCTTGAGCGATTCGCCGAGATCAGCGTGGTCGCGGGGCTCGAAGTCGAAGTGGGCTTTCTCTCCGACTTCCCGCAGCGTTTCGAAGTTCTCTTCCCCGCCAGCGGGGACCCCCTCGATGATCGGATTCGCGATCGAACCGACAATGCGGTCGAACTCGGCTTCGGCGTCCGTGACCGCCTGATTCGCGTCCTTGACCTTCGCGGCGAGTGCCTGAGCTTGGGCTACGAGTTTCGCCTTTTCGTCCTTCGAGGCGGCGGCGACGGTCTTGCCGAACGCGTTCTGTTCTGCGCGAAGGTTTTCGAACGCGGTGAGGGCTGCGCGACGTTGAACATCCGCCGCGAGCGCGGCATCCACCAATTCGATGGAGTCGCCGCGGGCTCCCTGCGATCGCCGGAGGGCGTCCGGGTTGTCGCGCAACAATTGGGGGTCAATCACGTTCCCAGTCTATTGAACTGTTCTGTGACGTACGGTTGAGTCGTGACAGCCGATGCGGTGGCGGGGACGGGTCGCGATTCGACACGGAAGCCTCACGCTGCCGTCGTGTTCAACCCGACGAAGGTGGACCTGCGGAAATTGCGCAGGATCGTCGACAAGGCCGAAGCGGACGCGCAGTGGGCGCGCACCAGGTGGATCGAAACCAGCCCATCGGATGCTGGTGCCGGCATGGCACGCAATGCTCTGACCAAAGGCGCTGCGCTCGTCCTCGCCGCGGGAGGCGACGGGACCGTGCGTGCCGTCGCGGAGGGGTTGCGCGGAAGCGGAGTTCCTCTCGGACTGATCCCCGCGGGCACCGGAAATCTGCTCGCGCGCAATCTGGAACTCACGGTGACGAGTCTGGAATCCGCAATCGAGACCGCATTCGCCGGCCGCGATCGAGTGATCGACCTGGGCATCGCTGAAATCACGCGCGAGGACGGTTCGACGGAAAGCCACGGGTTTCTGGTCATGGCGGGGCTCGGTCTGGATGCGCGCATGATCGCGAAAACGAACTCGAAACTCAAAAAAGCGGTGGGCTGGCTCGCCTATGTCGATGCCGGGATGCGCGCCCTTCCTGAACTTGAGCCGGTGCGCTTGCGGTACCGGCTCGACGATGATGCGTATCGCCCGCTCACCGCCCACACCCTCATCATTGGAAACTGTGGCTCTCTGCCTGGCGGAATCCTGCTTCTTCCGGAGGCGAAGTTGGATGACGGCATCCTGGATATCGCCGCCCTCAAACCGCGCGGCCGATTCGGCTGGCTACGGGTGTGGAACAAGATCACATGGGAGAACGGAGTGCTGCGCAGGAGCGCGGCCGGCCGCAAGATCATCGACCTCACGGCGGATGTGCGGGATGTCGCCTATTTTCGAGGTACCCGCCTGCAGGTAGAGCTTGAGCGCCCCGAAGAGTTCCAGCTTGACGGCGACGAATTCGGGAAGGTCACCGCGGTGGAGTGCTACACGGATCCAGCGTCCCTCATCGTGAGGGTGCCGGAGTAGCTGCCTCGCTCACGATCATCACACGCACAGTTTCAGTGCAGATTGGGAGCGTGCGAACCGAGATGGGAAGACTTCGCAACGAGATAGGCACTCTATTCGAGTCGATGAATGACAAGTTCGACCGACGGTTTGGCACACTGGACCGCGACGTTCAGGCCCTCACGGACAGGGTTTTTCGCGCGGATCAGCCCTGAGGACGACTCTTTCCCTTCTTCCGCGCATGGTTCCTCGCGTGCAGAAACAACAGGCCGACGATCGTGGCGAACCCCACGAGGAGCGCGGGGCCCTTCAGGACGTCGCCGAGCGATTGAAGGAAATCCACCACGGGTCCGGGATCCGGGCGACCCGGCGGCGGGTAATAAAAGGTGGACTGCCAGACCCCGGCGGCGTACGCGACCACCACGAGGATGATCCCGATCGACCACAAGATCCCGATCCACGGGTTTCGCCTTCTCATTCGGGCGGACTCCAGGTGATCGCCCTGCGGAACAGCAGACCGACGCCCGTGGCGAGCCCTATCGTGACCATCGGCCCGGAGAGCGCCCACCCTGAGTTCTGGATGATTCGCGGCCAGGTCCAGCCGCCATCAATCGCGCTCTGACTGTAATTGAGGCCGTTCGCCCAGAACGCGGCCGCCACACCGCCAATGACGAGCACCGCCGCGATGACCCACAGGGTCCGCTCGAACGGATTGGGCTCGGGGACGGCCCCCACCGGTGCGGAGGAATCGGGCGCGCGCGTTTCGGGTTCCTGCTGGTAACCCGGCTGGAATCGCGCGTCAAAGCGTGGATCGAAACTTTCAGCCACGATCCGTTTCACCCGAAATCAGTCCGCGCAGCCAGTCGCGCGCCTCGACGAACACCTCATCACCGTAGCGCTCATCGAACGACGTGTGCACCTTGTCGGCCCGCGGATACGAACCGAGGAAAATCACGTTCGGGCTGAACCTCTTGAGGCCGAGCAGGGCATCGGCCACTCGCTCATCGAGGATGTGCCCGTCCAGGTCGATCACGAACCGGTACCTGCCCAGGGTGTCGCCGATGGGCCGCGACTCGATGAGACTCAGATTGACCCCGCGCGTGGCGAACTGCTCGAGCATGTCCAGCAGTGACCCCGGCGCATCCGACGGCAGTTCGACGATGATGCTCGTCTTGTCCGCACCCGTCGCCGGCGGGGTCGGTACTGTTCGGCTCACGAGCACGAAACGCGTTACGGCATTGGGGTTGTCGCCGATCTCGGTCGCCAGGACGTCGAGGTCGTGGTGCGCCGTGATGCCTGGTGGAGCGATCGCCGCATCCGCGACGCCTGGTTCGTCATCGAACAAGCGTGCAGCTGCAGCAACGTTCGAGCTCGCGGGGATATGGCCGTGGCCGGGGAGGTTCCGCTCCAGCCACACGTGGCACTGCGCGTACGCGACGGGATGAGCATTGACGACTTTCACCTCGGCGAGCGTCATCCCCGGGCGCGCGACGAGCACGAAGTTCACGGGAACGAGGTACTCGCCGATGATGCGCAGCCCTGGGATGTTCGCGAGCGCATCCTGGGTAGCGCTCACTCCACCCTCAACCGAATTCTCGATGGCAATCATCGCGGCGACGCTCCGGCCGACGACGACATCGTCGAGCGCCTCGCCGACATTGTTCACGGCGCGCCACACTTTTCCTGCAGCGTCGGGGACCTGCGCGAGCGCCGCCTCCGTGAACGTGCCGGCCGGCCCAAGAAAGCTGTAGGTCTCGTCGGAATTCGTCTCAGGCATGGAAGTGAGTCTATTGATGCGCGAGAGTAGGCAAATGAACGCTCGCGCAGGAATGCCGGCCACGGCGTCGGACCTCATCGATGTCGCGGAACTTCTCGACGCGTACCACCACCGCCATCCGGATGTCTCGGTCGCTGCCCAGCGGGTGGCGTTCGGCACGAGCGGCCACCGCGGCTCATCTCTCGACACCGCGTTCAACGATGCGCACATCGCGGCGATCACGCAGTCCATCGTCGAGTACCGCACCGGTCAGGGGATCACCGGACCGCTCTTCATCGGTTCGGACACCCATGCGCTGAGTGCCCCCGCCCAGACCACGGCGCTCGAGGTTCTCGTGGCCAATCGCGTCGACGTGCTCGTCGACGAGTTTGCGGACTGGGTGCCCACTCCAGCCCTCTCGCACGCGATCATCGCGCACAACTCCGCGACAACCAACAAAGGACGCGCGTTGGCCGACGGCATCGTCATCACGCCGAGCCACAACCCGCCCCGCGACGGCGGCTTCAAATACAACCCGCCGCACGGCGGTCCCGCCGACAGCGATGCGACCGGCTGGATCGCGAACCGTGCCAATGAACTCCTCGCCGGCGGAAATCGCGACGTGCGCCGTGCGGAACCCTCGGCCGTCGGGATGTACGACTTCCGAGGCCACTACGTCGACGACCTCGCGAACATCCTCGACCTCGACGCCATCCGCGGCGCGAAACTGAAGATCGGGGCCGATCCGCTGGGCGGTGCGAGCGTCAACTACTGGTCGGCGATCGCCGACCGCCACCACTTGCCGATCACAGTCGTGAATCCGCAGGTGGACCCGCGCTGGGCGTTCATGACGCTCGACTGGGACGGCAGGATCCGCATGGACCCGTCCTCGCCTTCGGCCATGGCCTCCGTTCTCGCCCGCCAAGGCGACTTCGACATCCTCACGGGCAACGACGCCGACGCCGACCGGCACGGCATCGTCACGCCGGACGGCGGCCTCATGAACCCGAACCACTACCTCGCCGTGGCGATCCGCTACCTCTACACGCATCGGCCGGAGTGGAGAGCGGATGCCGCGATCGGCAAAACCCTCGTCTCCAGTTCCATGATCGACCGGGTCGCCGCCTCGCTTGGGCGCCGGCTCTGGGAAGTGCCGGTGGGCTTCAAATGGTTCGTGCCCGGCCTCCAGGATGGCTCGGTCGCCTTCGGCGGCGAGGAAAGCGCCGGCGCGAGCTTCCTTCGTATGAACGGAACGGCATGGACGACCGACAAGGACGGCATCCTGCTCGCGCTGCTTGCGAGCGAGATCCAAGCGGTGACCGGCGCGTCGCCATCTCAGTTGTATGCGGAGCTCGCCGAAGAATTCGGCGCCCCCGCCTACGAGAGAACGGATGCCGTCGCCACGAAGGCCCAGAAGGCCGCGCTCGGCAAACTCACGGGGTCAGATATCACCGCGACGGAACTGGCCGGGGACGCGATCACCGCCAAACTCAGCGAGGCTCCGGGCAATGGCGCGGCAATCGGCGGCGTGAAGGTCGTGACCGCCAAAGCGTGGTTCGCGGCGCGCCCGAGCGGCACGGAGGACGTCTTCAAGATCTACGCGGAATCGTTTCGCGGACGGGAACACCTCGAGCAGGTCCAGGCCGAAGCGAAGCTCATCGTGGACGCTGCGCTGAAAACTCAGTGAGCGTAATCCGGCGCAGGGGGCAGCCCGAAGAACTCTTCCAGAGTTTCAATGCCGGTGTTGTGCATCTCCGTTGACAGGTAGGTGCCCACGTAGCGAACGTGCCATGGCTCGTAGATGTAGCCCGTGATGTCCGTCTTTCCTTGCGGGTATCGGATGACGAATCCGAACCGCCACGCGTTCTCCGCCAACCAGATGCCCTGCGGAGTCTGCCCGAAACACTCCTGAATGTTGCACTTGCTCGGGTATGCCGCAACGTCGGCCGTCCATCCGGTCTGATGCTCGCTGTACCCGGCGCGGGCGCTCTGGGCGTCGGCACCCGCTTGTCCCAGTTGGTTCACCCAATACTGGTGGGTGCTCACTTGCGTGCTGTACGAACGATAGGAGTTCTGAATCTGCATTTCGCCTGCCCCCTCGGCGACGGATGCGGCAAACATCTCCGCGATGGCGGCAGCCGCCTCCGGCCGCATGAGCGGCGTCGAGATGTGCCTCACGGGTGCGCTCACCATGTCTGTCGGCGCGTAGTCGATGGGGTTGAGCGGGCGCAGTTTGTCATTGATCACCCACACGCTCGTCGGATCGTCGATCGAGTACCGGTCTTTGTCGAAGAACGACTTCACCTTCTCGACCGGGGTGGGCAATGCGCTGACCGACGGCGTTGGCGAGTCGGTCACCGTCGGCACGCGCTCCGGGGCACACGCGGAAAGCCCGATTGCGACGACCACCGCGCCCAGAAGCGCGACGAAACGGCGGGAACGGACTGGAGGCATGGTGTCGATCCTAGCCTCGGATTCCGAGTGGAACCGTCACGTTGCGGCCGCAGAATACGACCTCGGAATCGGCCAAGTTCAGCGGATACCCTTGACAACCCCGTCGGGTATCTCTAACGTTGTCGCAATTGCGTGAGAGCGCTCCCACGACTGAAAATGAGAGCGCTCCCATTCAACTGCCACCCTATCCACGCACACAAAGGAGTGACCGTGAAATCCTCACGACGCACGACAACCACGGCGGCGATCGCTGCCGCCGCGGCGTTAGCACTCGGCGCGACGGGATGCTCGCAATCCCCGGCGCAAAGCGATGATGACGGGCCCATCACCCTGACCATCACGACGTTCGGCACCATGGGGCTCGACGGGCTCTACGCTCAGTACGAGAAAGACCACCCGAACATCACCATCAAAGCCACCAACATCGATACGGGCGGAAACGCGCTCACCGACTGGAAGACGAAACAGGCCGCAGGAAGCGGGCTGCCCGACATCCAGGCCGTCGAAGAGGGCTGGCTCGGCCAGGTGATGGGAGTATCCGACTCGTTCGTCGACCTGCGCGACTTCGGTGCGGACGACATCAAGGACCGCTGGGTGCCCTGGAAGATCGGGCAGGCCACCGACCCGGCCGGCCGCATCATCGGATACGGAACAGACATCGGTCCGGAAGGCCTCTGCTACAACGGTGCGCTGTTCGCCGAAGCGGGCCTGCCGAGCGACCGCGAAGGAGTCGCCGACCTCCTCGGAGGCGCAAACTCGACGTGGGAGAAGTTCTTCGAAGTCGGCAAGCAGTACAAAGCCGCCACGGGCAAGGCCTGGTATGACCAGAGCGGATTCGTCTGGAACGCCATGGTCAACCAGTTGTCCGAGGGTTACTACACGAAGTCCGGCGACGTGAACGTCGAGGGCAACTCCACGCTCAAGGGCCTGTGGGACCAGCTCGCCGATGCCGCGGCATCCGGGCTCTCGTCGAATCAGTCCCAGTGGGACTGGGGCGGAGGCAAAGCATTCACCGACGGATCCTTCGCGACGTTCGTCTGCCCAGGCTGGATGCTCGGTGTCGTCAAGGGTCAGGTCGAGGCCGCGGGCGGCGACAACACCTCCGGGTGGGACTTCGCCGACGTGTTCCCGGGCGGAGCTGCCAACTGGGGCGGCTCGTTCCTGACCGTGCCGACAACGTCGAAGCACCAGAAAGCCGCGGCGGAGCTCGCTGCCTGGCTCACCGACGTCCCGCAGGAAGTAGCCGCATTCCAGGCCGCGGGCACGTTCCCGAGCGTCACTGCCGCGCAATCTGACCCCGGCGTCACCGGACCGAGCGACCTCACGACGTTCTTCAACGACGCACCCGTCGGTCAGATCCTCGGGTCCCGCGCCCAGGGTGTCGTCGCCCAGTTCAAGGGGCCGGACGACTCGATCATCCAGGAGCAGGTGTTCGGACCGGCGGTCAAGCTCATCGATTCCGGGACCGACGGCGAGACGGCCTGGGCTGAAGCGATGAAGCTGTTCGACCAGCTCATCGTCAACAAGTAACCAGCAAGACCATCGGGGGCCTTTCGGAGAAGCTTCGAAAGGCCCCCACCGTGACCGAGAGAAGACCATGGCTACGATCGCGAGCAGTCCGGCTCCCCGGGTCCCCACCCGGCAGCCGCTCAAGCAAAAGCTGTCCCGCTGGGACGTGCGCTACTCGCCCTATCTCTACATCGCGCCGTTCTTCGTCTTGTTCGGACTCGTGGGCCTCTTCCCCCTCGCGTACACGTTCGTCGTCTCCCTCAACAAGTGGGATCTCCTGCAGGGTCCTGGGGAGTGGATCGGTTTCGACAATTTCGCCGCGGAACTCGGTGATCCGCTGTTCTGGAACTCCATCGCGAACACGTTCAGCATTTTCCTGATCTCCGCGATACCTCAGCTCATTTTTGCGCTCATCATCGCGGCCGTGCTCGACCAGAACCTGCGGGCGAGAACATTCTGGCGGTTGAGCGTACTCCTTCCGTATGTGGTCACCCCCGTCGCCGTCGCACTCATCTTCAGCAATCTGTTCGGCGAGAAGTACGGCCTCGTCAACAACATGCTGCAGGGCGTTGGGCTGGATCCTGTGCTGTGGAAAACCGAGGCACTTCCCGGACAGCTCGCGATCGCCACCATGGTCAACTGGCGCTGGACCGGCTACAACGCGTTGATCCTCCTCGCCGCCATGCAGGCGGTCCCGCGGGACATCTATGAATCCGCGGCCATGGACGGCGCCGGATCCATGCGGCGGTTCTTCTCCATCACGATTCCGAGCATCCGCCCGACCTTCATCTTCGTCATCATCACGGCGACGATCGGCGGCTTGCAGATCTTCACCGAGCCGAAACTCTTCGATGCCTCCAGCTCCATTCCGGGCGGCGTATTCCGGCAGTACCAGACGACCGTGCTCTACCTCTGGGATATGGCCTTCAACCGCGGAAACTTCGGCAAGGCCGCGGCGATCGCCTGGATTCTGTTCCTTATCATCGTGGTCATCGGAATCGTGAACTTCCTGCTCTCCCGCCGCATCGCGTCGGGAGAGTCCGCCCGCCTCAGCCGCCGTGTCCGCAGGCAACTGGAGGCGCGACGATGAGGGCGACACCCACCCGCCGGAGCGGCACGCCGTTTTCTACGCGACCCGGATTCCTCACCTACGGCTTGCTCACCGCGTTCTTCGTTGCGGGCGCCTACCCGCTCTGGTGGTCCTTCGTCGTCGGCAGCAGCGACACCACGGCACTCACGAGCACGTGGCCTCCGCTCCTGCCGGGTGGACGGTTCTGGATCAACGTGGGCGAAGTGCTCACTACCGTTCCGTTCTGGCTCGCACTCGGCAACAGCATCATCGTCTCGACCGTCATCACCGTTTCCGTCGTCACGTTCTCGACGCTCGCCGGATACGCATTCGCGAAACTGCGCTTTCGGGGTCGCGAGGGGCTCATGGTGTTCGTCGTGGCGACCCTCGCCGTACCGACACAGCTGGGGATCATCCCGATGTTCATCCTCATGAAGCAGTTCGGCTGGACGGGCACGCTCGGTGCCGTCATCGTGCCGACCCTCGTGACGGCGTTCGGTGTCTTCTTCATGAGGCAATACCTCGTCGATGTCATCCCCGACGAACTCATCGAAGCTGCTCGGGTGGACGGCGCGACCATGATCGGCACGTTCTGGCACGTCGCGGTGCCCGCGGCCCGGCCTGCCATGGCGATCCTCGGACTCTTCACGTTCATGACCGCATGGACCGACTATTTGTGGCCGTTGCTCGTCGTGCCGCAGAATCCGACGCTGCAGGTCGCGCTGAGCCAGCTGCAGTCCGCACGCTACGTCGACTACACGATCGTTCTCGCGGGAGCCGTGCTTGCCACAATTCCGCTGTTGATACTCTTCGTTGCAGCAGGCAAACAACTCATCGCCGGCATTATGCAGGGAGCGGTCAAAGGGTGACGGACGCAACAGGCAGTGCGGCCCATGCAGCACCCGCGCACGCCAGGGTGTTCCCTGACAAATTTCTGTTCGGCGTCGCGACCGCCGCGTACCAGATCGAAGGCGCCGCCCATGAGGACGGCAGGACCGACTCGATCTGGGATGTGTTCTGCCGCGAGCCCGGTGCGATCGTCGGCGGCGACAACGGCGACGTCGCGTGCGACCACTATCACCGGTACGCCTCGGATGTCGCGCTCATGCACGACTTGGGCCTCCAGACCTACCGGTTCTCAACCTCGTGGGCGCGCGTGTGCCCCGACGGCGGATCCGCAAACCAGAAGGGTCTCGACTTCTACTCCCGACTCGTCGACGAGCTGCTGTCGAAAGGGATCAAGCCCTGGCTGACTTTGTACCACTGGGATCTTCCTCAAGCGCTCGAGTATCGCGGCGGATGGGCGGCACGGGACACCGCGTACCGTTTTGCCGAGTACGCCGGCGTCGTCCATGACGTCCTCGGAGACCGGGTCACAGCCTGGACATCCCTCAACGAGCCGTGGTGCGCGTCGTTCCTCGGCTATATCGGCGGCGAACACGCGCCAGGGCGCCAGGATGTCGGCGCGGGCCTCGCGGCAGCGCACCATTTGCTGCTGGCGCACGGACTCGCGACGCGCGAGCTTCGGGCGCGCGACGAATCTCTCCAGCTGGGCATCACGCTCAACCTCACCGTCGCGGATCCGGTCGACCAGGAGGACGCAGGCGACATCGACGCCGCACGGAGAATCGACGGCCAGTTCAACCGGTTCTTCCTCGACCCGATCTTCCGTGGGAGGTATCCGGAGGACGTCCTGCGCGACATCGAGGGCAATGGCTTCGACCGGGTGATCAGACCGGGAGATCTCGACGTCATCTCCACACCCATCGACGCGCTCGGGATCAACTATTACCACGGCGAGTTTGTGAGCGCGCGTCCCATCGAGGGCCAGATCACGACGGCGGCGCCCTCCGAGCGCCCGAAGCGTTCGCCCTTCCCCGCCGCGGATGGCGTGTACTGGCATCCGCGGGGGCTTCCCGAAACCGCCATGGGATGGGAGGTGCAACCCGAGGGACTCACCCGGCTGCTCCGCCGCATCCACGACGAATACACCGCCGCGGCCGGGGTCGCGATCGCCGTCACCGAGAACGGCGCAGCGTACGACGACGAGGTCGAAGCGGACGGCAGCATCGACGACGCCGACAGAGCCGAGTTTCTTCGCGTGCATCTCGACGCGGTCCTGGACGCAATCGAAGAAGGGGTGCCCGTCGACGGCTACTTCTACTGGTCGCTCCTCGACAATTTCGAGTGGGCGTGGGGTTACGACAAGCGGTTCGGGCTCGTGCGGGTCGACTACGACAGCCAGCTCCGCACACCCAAGGCGAGTGCGCTTGAGTACCGCAGAATCATCGGCGCCCGCGCCCTGTAACCGGGGCTGACTAGAATTTCGCAGGAGATGACTTCACTATCGCCCGGTTCCGGCACTGCGCCGACGCTCGAAATGGTCGCAGCTCTCGCCGGGGTGTCTCGTTCCACAGTGTCGCGCGTCGTGAATTCCTCCCCCAAGGTCACGCCCGAAGTCATCGAGGCCGTCAACTCCGCGATCAGCACGCTCGGCTACGTGCCCAATCGCGCCGCACGCATCCTCGCGAGCCGCAAGACCGATTCGATCGCGCTGGTCATCCCGGAGAATACGGCGAAGTTCTTCGCGGACCCGTACTTCGCCTCGGTCATCCAGGGGGTAGCGACGTATCTGTCGAAGACCGAGTACACGCTCACCCTCCTGATCGCGTCGGAGACCGACCCGCTCAAGACGCGCAAATACCTCACGGGCGGAAACGTGGACGGCGCGCTCGTCCTCTCCCATCACAGCGACGACCACTCCTATGTGGAACTCGGCAAGACGATACCGATGGTATTCGGAGGCCGGCCCATGTCGAAGGGAGGGCCGAGCCATGTCGTGGACGTCGACAACGTCGCGGCGGCGGCAACGGCCGTCCAATATCTCATCGACCGCGGCAAGAAGAGCATCGCGACGATCGCCGGACCTCAGGACATGGCAGCCGGTCTTGACCGCCTCGAGGGGTGGCGCCGCACCGTGACCGCGGCCGGACTTCGCGCGGACCTGTTCGAGGCCGCCGACTTCACCCCAGCGGGGGGCGCCGTCGCCATGCAGCGCATCCTCGACACCAAAGTGCCCTTCGACGGATTGTTCGCGGCGAGCGCGCAAATGGCGTCTGGGGCGCTCGGCGTGCTCCGCGAGTACGGCATCGATGTGCCAGGGCAGATTGGCGTGACCACGATCGACAACGACTACTACGCGAAAAATGCGAACCCGCCCCTGACCACCGTCGATCAGCCGTCGGTGCAGCAGGGTGCGAAAATGGCTGAAGTGCTCGTACGGATCATCGCCGGCGAAGATGTCGAGATGCTCACGATCATGCCGACTCACTTGATCGAACGCGCGAGCGTCTAGCTGCCGCGCCACAATCGGCCCCGTCCGTTCGCAATTCAGGCAGTTTGCGAAGGAGTCCGGCGGGCATCGCCGAGAACACGGCCTTCGTCATTGACGGATCGTGCTGCCTGCCTGAATTGCGAACGGAGGAGGCCCTGTCTCACGGCAAACGCTGCATCTCGTTGAACGGGATGCCCGCCGCAGCCAGGCGGTCGCGGATGACCGCCACGGCTTCAGGACTCTCGTCGACGATCACGAACCGACGACCCAGTGCGCCCGCAACGGCGCCCGTCGTCCCGCTGCCCGCGAAGAGGTCGAGCACCCAGTCACCTTCCCGGCTCGACGCCTGAATGATCCGCCGAAGGATGCCCTCCGGCTTCTGGGTCGGATAACCCGTCTTCTCCGTTCCCGTGGGCGACACGATCGTGTGCCACCAGACATCCGTCGGGAGCTTGCCGCGCGCTACCTTCTCCGGCGTCACGAGTCCAGGAGCCATGTACGGTTCGCGGTCCACGGTCTCCGAGTCGAAGTAGTAACTGCGCGGATCCTTCACGTAGACGAGGATCGTGTCGTGCTTCGTCGGCCAGCGGCGCTTCGACTTGCCACCGTAGTCGTAAGCCCAGATGATCTCGTTCAGAAAGCATTCGCGCCCGAAGAGCGCATCGAGCAGGACTTTCGCGTAGTGCGCTTCCCGGTAGTCGAGGTGGAGGTAGAGCGTGCCGTCCTCGGCGAGCAATCGCCAGGCCTCAGCGAGCCTCGGTTCCAGAAATGACCAGTAGTCCTCGAACTCATCGTCGTAGGCCATGAGGTCGCCGCGGATGCGCTCGTAGCGCTGGCCCTTGAATCCGACCACGGAGCCGGTCGCACTCCGCACGCTCGTCGTGGACTGCCGCTCTTGAGAGCGCCCGGTGTTGAAGGGCGGGTCGAGGTACACGACAGTGAACGTATTGTCCGGCAAGGCAGCAGCCGCGACGAGGTTGTCGCCGTGGATGACGAGGTTGTCGCCATCCGGGGCCCACGTCATGGAGTTGATTCCCCGGCCTCGTGAACATGGATGACTATGCGCCCGCGCGAGATTCCCTTGTCGCCGTCCCCGGGCAGCGGCGCCGGCGCCGGTAGCCGCGTCTCGCGATCAGCCTCAAGGGCGGCTTCGTGTTTGGTGGGCGCGAAAACCTCATCAACCATGGTGATCATTCCGCCAAGGCCGCGCCCTCCGCCCTTGCGCTTCACTTTAAGGAACACGGTACAACCAGTCGTCTGTGGAGAACTTGTCGACGACGAGCTGCTTCGCCCGCGCGAGTTCCTCCGACGTGATCTCGCCCTCCGTGAGCCCATGCATGCCTCGGAATGTCGCGATCATCGTCTCGATGATCTCGGGGCGGCTCAGCCCGGTCTGGCTGCGCAGCGGATCGACGCGCTTCGCCGCGCTCTTCGTGCCCTTGTCGCTCAGCTTCTCGCGGCCGATGCGGAGCACCTCGACCATCTTGTCGCCGTCCATGTCGTAGCTCATCGTGACGTGGTGAAGCACGGCACCCGTGCCCAGCCGCTTTTGCGCTGCGCCCCCGATCTTCCCCTTCGCACTCGTGATGTCGTTGAGCGGCTGGTAGAACGCGTCGATGCCGAGTCCTTTGAGCGCCGTGATGACCCACTCGTCGAGGAACGCGTACGAGTCGGCGAACGACATCCCCCGCACGAGGTCGCTCGGCGCATAAATCGAATACGTGATGACGGAACCGGCTTCCATGAACATCGCGCCGCCGCCGCTGATGCGCCGAACAACCTGCATCCCGTACTTCGTCGCATTGTCCATGTCGACTTCGTTCTTCACAGACTGGAAACTGCCGATCACGACGCCGGGCTCGTTCCACTCCCACATGCGCAGCGTCGGTTTGCGCCGGCCCGCGCCGACCTCCTCGGCCAGCACCTGATCGAGCGCCATTTGAAGGACGGGCGGATACGCGTCGCCATGGATGAGCTGCCACTCGTATTCGTTCCAACTGCTCGCTTTGGAAAGCGAACGGCGGATGGCGATCGCGACCGCCTCCGGCGTGAATCCGAGGAGCAGCGCGTCCTCGGGCAGCGCACCCTTGACGGCTGCAGCTATCCAGGCCGAGTCGCTGTCCGCGGGCAGTCCGTTGACCGCCTCGTTGATCGCCTCGAGCGCGTCGTCCGGTTCGAGGAAGAAGTCGCCGGCGAGCTGGAAGTTCGCGATTCGGCCCTTCACGACATCCAGATCGACGACGACGAGTTTGCCGCCCGGCACCTTGTACTCACCGTGCATGGTTTCGTCCTCCTCGTTGCTGCAGACCAATCAAGCCTATTGCTCGGCCGGAACGAATTCCGCGTATCCGTGCGCCCTTAAGCGTGACCTCAGCCTGACCGCCGCGGCATCAAGGTCCGCCGGCTCCGCAGAGCGGTCGATGCCGGACGGATGGAACTCCCGCGGCGAGTTCGACGGCCACACGTGGATGTGCAGGTGCGGCACCATGTAGCCCTCGATCATGAGGCCCGCGCGGTCCGAGTTCCACTCTTCGCGCTGAGCCGACCCGATCCGGTGCGCGACGACCATGAGCTCGGCGATGAGCGAATCGGGAACATCCAGCCACCGGTCGACCTCCATCCTCGGCACCACGAGAGTGTGCCCGGGCTGGCGCGGTTCGATCGTGAGGAACGCGACGCACCGTTCGTCCTTCCAGACGAACCGCGCCGGTTCTCTCCCCTGGATGATTTTCGTGAAGAGCGTCGTCATGTCACGCGGTCGGCCAGCCAGTTGAGAGTGTCTTCGACCACCTCGTCCTTGTTCGTCTCATTGAAGATCTCGTGCTGGGCGCCGTTGTACACGATGAGTTCGACATCGCTCAATCCGCTTCGCGTGAGGTACGCCTGCGCGAGCAGTTCGTTGCTCTTCACGCCGCCCACGACGTCGTCGCTGCCCACCTGGATGAGAACGGGCACGTCATGCTCAATGCCCTTCGCGGGCTTTCCCAGCATTCGAAGACTGTCGACGATTCCAAACAGCTTCATCCCGTTCGCGATGAACATGAGCGGGTCGGCGGCGGCAGCAGCGACGACCTCCGGATCGCGACTCAGCCATTCGTAGCCGGTCGAACCGAGGTGCTTGTACTTTGCATTCAGGTCGCCGGTGTTCGTGCGACCGAGCGCAAGGAGCGCCGAGCCGCTGAGAATGACGGCGTCGTAGTCGGCCGAGTACCGGTTGACGAGCATCTGCGCGAGGAACGAGCCCCAGCTGTGCCCGAGCAGCACGAGCGGAAGTTTCGGGTGGTCGTCGCGGATCATCCCCGTGAGCTTGTGCACCGCCTCGACCGTCGATCTCATACCGCCGGGCCCGAGCTTCCCGAGCTTCGCGTGGTCTCCGCCGTGCTGGCCGAGCCCGGTCTGGCCGTGCCCGCGGTGATCGTCCGCGTACACCGTGTATCCGGCGGCGGTCAGCCTGCCCGCGAGCCACTCGTAGCGGGCGGCATGCTCGCCGAGTCCGTGGAGGAGTTGGATCACCGCGCGAGGCTTGCCGGCTTTCCAGACGTAGTAGTGGATCGTCACGCCGTCGGCATCCTGATAGGTGCGGTCGTCGCGGGTCGGGGTCGAAGTGGCCACGGTGCCTCCTTTCTCCACAGTGTATTGCGGGCGCCAGAGCGTCGCTTTGACACCGAATAGTTAGCCTAACTAATTTGCTATGCTAATGAATTATGGAGAAGGACGGCAGCCAACAGCTTCGGCTCGCGATACAGCGACTGGCCAGACGCATCCGCTCGAACGCCGCCGACGACGAGGTGCCGGAGAGCCAGCGTTCTGTGCTGTTCACCCTCGACAACCACGGCCGCCAATCTCTCGGGTCGCTAAGCGAACACGAGTGCGTGACGCCGCCGAGCATGAACCGTACCGTCAATTCCCTTGTGGCGGCCGGGCTCGTCACGCGGGCGACATCGGAAGACGACGCCCGCCGCATTGAGCTGGACCTCTCGGAGGCCGGCCACGCGTTCGTCAACGAGACCCGACGCCGACGGGATGCGTGGTTCACCCAGCAGCTCGCCGCGTTGTCGGCGGACGAGCGGCGCATCCTCGATGAGGCTTTGCCGGTATTCAAGAAACTCGCCGAGCAGTGAACTCGACGTTCCGCTCCCTGCGGGTCCACAATTACATGCTCTGGTTCGTCGGTGCCCTCACGTCCAATATCGGCACGTGGATGCAGCGCACTGCGCAGGACTGGATCGTCCTCACCGAGCTCACCGACCATGATGCCGCCGCCGTAGGGATCACGATGGCCCTGCAAATGGGGCCCGTGCTGCTGCTGATGCCCTGGGCGGGTCTCATCGCCGACCGCGTCAATGTCCGCAAAATGCTCATGGCCACCCAAACCGCGATGGGAGCACTCGCCCTCGGCCTTGGCGTGATCGTCGTCACGGGTGTCGCCGAACTCTGGCACGTGTACCTGTTCGCGTTCCTGCTCGGAGCGGTCGCGGCGGTGGATGCGCCCGTGCGCCAGACATTCGTCGCCGAGCTCGTCGAGAAGAAGGATCTCGTCAACGCGGTCTCGTTGAACTCCGTGTCCTTCCACACCGCCCGGTTGATCGGCCCGGCGGTTGCGGGTTTCCTGACTGTCATCGTCGGCGCGGGCTGGGTCTTCATGATCAACGCGGGTACCTTCGCTGGGACGCTAGTCGCCCTCTGGGCCATCCGGGTCGGGGAACTGCGCGAACAACCGAGGGCGCCTCGGGCCCGCGGCCAAATCATGGCGGGGTTCAGATACGTGCGCGGTAAGCCCGCCATCGTCGTGATCCTCATCATGGTGGGGATCATCGGAACGTTCGGGATGAACTTCTCCATCTTCACCGCGACCATGGCGACGATCGAGTTCCACAGGGGCGCGGGAGAATTCGGGGTGATCACGTCGGTCATGGCTATCGGCTCGGTCACGGGGGCGCTCATTTCCGCGCGGCAGGAGCGGCCGAGGATGCGCACGCTCGTGCTGGCCTCCGCCCTGTTCGCGGCGGCATGCCTGATCGCCGCCCTCATGCCCAGTCTCGAAACATTCGCTCTGTCGCTCGCGCTCGTCGGTTTCTCGTCGCTCATCTTCATGACGACCGCGAACTCGATGGTGCAAACGACCGTGAAACCCTCCATGAGAGGGCGTGTGATGGCCCTGTACATGGCGATCTTCGTGGGCGGCACGCCGATCGGTGCTCCGTTTGTCGGCTGGGTCGTCAACGAGTTCGGCCCGCGGTGGGGGTTGGGCGTCGCGGCGATTTCGGGCGTGCTCGCCGCGAGCGCGTGTTCCTACTGGCTCATGAGGTACAAGCGCGTCCGGGTCCGCTACTCGCGGGCGTGGCCGCAGATTCGCATCGGCTACGCAGCGGACGACCACGCCCGCGAGCTTGCCACCCAGGAGATCGCAATCGTCGAGGCCGAGGCGCAGAAGAGCTGACTCCCGTCACTCCTCCAGCAAACATCCTGCCGAATGGTCAGTGGTGCACGCCCGTTGAGTCGCGAATCACGAGCTCAGGTTGAAACACGATCCGCTCTGGTTCGAAGTCGGCCCCCGCCGCGACCTCACGGAGAAGCAAATCAACGGCGGTGTGCCCAATCTCGGTGCTCGGCTGCCGGACAGAAGACAATGGCACCATGGCGGCTGACGCAAAGTCGATGTCGTCATAGCCGATGAGCGCGATGTCATTGGGAACCGAAATACGGCCTGACAGGTTGAACGCCTGCAGGAGGCCGAGCGCCAGGAGATCGTTTGCCGCAAATATTCCGTCTGGGCGGGCTGCTGCTTTCCGCTGGCTGATCCGATGCCCCGCTTCTCGGCCCTGCAAAACCGTGAGGGACTGGGTGTCAATTACTTCGAGCGTTGCGCCCGGATGCTGCGCAACCGCGTTGCGCGCACCTTCAAACCGATCGCTCACCTGGCGGATGCTGTGCGGGCCGCCAACGAAGGCGATCCGGCGCCGACCGATTTGGAGAAGGTGATCCACCGCGAGCTTGCCTCCCGCCACGTTGTCCACGGCGACCGAAGAGAACTGATGATCCTCGGTATGCCAGTCCATGAGCACGGTCGACAAGCCCTGTTTTCGAAGTGCTCGAAGTCTGGGCATGGCCCCGCCGAGGGGTGACACGAGCAATCCGTAGACGCGTTGCTCCGCGAAGAGATCGATGTAGACGCGTTCGCGGGCTGGGTCTTCCTCCGTATCGCCCAACAGAACCGTGAGCTGCTCTTCGGCCGCACGTCGCTCTGCTCCGCGCACTAGATCGGAGAAGAAGGGGTTTGCGATGTCGAGCACGACAAGGCCTATGCACCTGCTTCTGCCTGCCCGCAATTGGCGTGCTGCATCGTTCCGAACGTACCCGAGTGTCTCGATCGCAGCGAGAACGCGCTGCGAAACATCCTTCGATACGGTCGTCGGGCGATTGAGGACGTTCGAGACAGATCCGACAGAAACACCGGCAAGCTTGGCGACGTCGCGCAGATTGACCGTTGCCACGAACTCCCTTTCCGACCAATGTCAGGCGATACCTTCAGGTGCTGCGACCGCTGTGCACACTGGCAACGGCACGTTGACGATATCAATAACCATCCCTAAGCTTAATGGTGAAACGATTCAGCACAATGGCAGGCAGGGAACTGCCGGTAGGGCGATTCTGTGGGCACTCATGAGTCTTGACAGCGCCCCATGGCAGGGTGAATGGATCTGGTCGCCCGACGTGGCCCAGCTAACTCCGCCGACGCAATTTGGCGGCTTCCCTTCGGCCGACGGCGAGGACACGAAGGTGTTGTTTCGCCGTGAGTTCACACTCACCGCGCTCCCCGAATTCGCTCGACTCCGGGTGACCTCCAACTCGCGCCACATTGTGTATGTGAACGGACGCGGGGCTGTGCGCGGGCCCATCCGTTCTCATGCCCGTCAACTTTTCTTCGACGATATTGACATCAGTGATCTTCTTGTTCTGGGGTCAAACTGCATCGCGGTCCTCGTTCGCTACTACGGATTTGCTACCGCATGGTGGACGCCAACGCCATTGACCGGCCCCGGGGGTGGCGGTGGCCTGGTCCTTGAGACGCAACTCGGCGGCGGGGCCGGGACGACTGACCGGACGGAGCCCCAGCTCCTGGTAACGGATTCATCGTGGCGCGCTACACGAACTGACTCGTGGGCGCCGCTCCGGCCAACCGACGTTATCTCGGCTCAGATCCCAGAGGTGTTTGATGCGAGAACTCTCGACTCGGCCTGGACTTTGGCGGGGTTTGACGACTCGACGTGGGGGCGAGCCGAATTGTCGTCCACCCCGCAGTTCGGGCGCCCGTCGTCATCGCGACCCCCGGCCGAGCCCTTCGGCCTCCCGCTGCCCAATCCGCTGCCCCCGCCGGAACCCCGTAGACAAAAGCCGCGGTCCGCATGGCTTCGTTCGGGGCCCCTAGCCGCGACAGACGGCGCGCGCGCATTGCGAGAAGTTCTGGAAAACCACCCGGACGACGTAAGCACACCGTCGCCGCCGAAGAGTGCTTTCCCCCAGCACGTCGCGCAGGGAGACGCTGTCGTGATGGATTTTGGCGGCATCGTCTCCGGTGTCGTTTCCTTCCGACTGACCGCCGAAGCCGGAGTACGTTTCGCCGTAAGCCTTCTCGAGTCCCTCGACCCGTCCTCTCTCGCATCAGCCAACCGAATCGAATACACAGCAAGAGGTGACTCGGATCAGTACGAGAGCCTTGAGTCCATGGGTGGCCGGTTTGCGGTGTTGGTGGTCATCAACGGCAACGACGCTGTTGTCGAGGACTTCAGCGTCACCGAGTACCTGAGGGTGCGCCCGGAAGGGCCGAGATTCGACTGCGACGACGAAGCGCTGACCAGGCTGCACGAGGTTGCCCTCCGCACGGTTGACCTGTGCTCGCGGGACGCCTACATGGATTGTCCGACGCGCGAGCAACGAGCGTGGGTCGGCGACCCCATCATCCACCAGTGGGTTGACCTCACAAACAACTCCAATTGGTCCCTCGCCATCAGAAATGTGCAGCTTCACGCTGCACCGCGCCCGGATGGCCTGCTCCCCATGGTCGCCGCCGCGGACTTCTCCGATCCGGGCGCAGTTGCCATCCCCGATGCGTGCCTTCAATGGACCCGCACCGTCCACAACCTGTATCGCTACACCGGCGATCGAGGATTGGTTGCCGAGCTCATGCCGGCATTCGAGTCCGTCCTTCGCTGGTTTCTCCCGTTTCAGCACGACGACGGTCTTCTCCACGATGTCACGGGCTGGGTTCTCATCGAGTGGGCTCCAACGGAAGTGAACGGTGCCGTGGCTTCGCTCAATGGACTGTGGGCCAGAGCGCTGGGCGACTTTGCCGAGATCTCATCGTGGTTGGGCGACGAGGGGCGCGCACTGTGGGCTAGCGATGTGCAGGAGCGCGTTAGAACAGGATTCGAGCAGTTCTGGGACCCCGAGCGCGAACGGTATGTCGACTCGATCCAGAACGGTGCACGCAGCAGGCGGCTGAGCGAACACGCCCACGCGGCGGCGGTTACCGGGGGACTCGTGCCTGAGTCACGCCTTTCACGAATCGCGGACATCCTGTTGGATCGCAATCGCATTGTGGACCCGAGCATGCTTCTTGCCGACTACACCCCCGCCACGTTCTTCCGGCAGACTCTGGCACTGAGATACGCACCAAACTGGGATGTCGAACACGAGCTTGTGGCAGCCCAGCCCTTCTTCCGTTACCTCGTTCACGACGCACTGGCGAGGCTGGGTCACGCGGACGCGTTGCCCGATTTGCTTCATGACTGGGACGCGCTTCTGGAAATTGGACCGAGTGCCCTTCGAGAAGTGTGGCGCGGCCAGTCCTATGCGCACGCATGGTCGGCCACTCCCGCACGTGACCTCATTCTTTTCGTTGCCGGTATTTCCCCCGCTGAACCGGGTTTCGAGGTCGTATCAATTGCCCCGCGATTGGGCCGCCTTCGCCGCCTCGAGGTGTCAGCACCGACGCCGCACGGTCTCGTGAGACTTGAGGTAAAGAATGGAACCCTCACGGTGGATTCACCCCGACCCGTGCGTCTCGTCCTCCCTGATGGTTCCGAGAGCGAACACACCACTGGCCGCCTGAGCGTGCCGTGGCCACCTACGGTTCCCCTCTAGCGCAACTGGTTCCCAAGCACGAGGTCTGCGAACCGAGCCCCCATGTGGTGGTGGGCGTCCGAATCCGGATGCAGCCCATCCTGCATAGGCATCGCGGCGTACTCGGTCTCCCCATAAAGTTCGCGCCCGTCGAGGTAATGCAGGTTCGAATCTTCCGGGGTGCGCGAGGCGACAATCTGCCGGAGGAGGTCGCGAGTGAGCGAAAGGCTCAACCGGCCGCGCTCCACATCGTGCGGCAGCCCGTCGGTGGCCGCACGACGCGCACCCGGCTCGCCCACGAGCATCGTTGGCCCTGGCCGGTCTTCGACGATGGGGCACAGCACCGAAGACACAATCCAGATCGGCGTGAGCGGATGACCTTCGCGGATGACGTCGAGGAACGCAGTCACCGCCGGAACGAACGTGCGCGTACGAAATCCGTCGTGATTGATCACGTTGATGCCGATCTCGAGCGAGATCAGGTCCGCGTACTTGTCGCGGATGGCCGTCGCAACGAAGTGATCGAGCATGGCATTACCGCTGAACCCCAGGCTGCTAAGGCTCACCCCGGCGGTCGCGGCAGCAACGGCTGGCCAGGTGCCAGTGGGCGCTTGCGCATTGACCCCATGGCTGATGGAGCTGCCGTAGTGCAGCCACGTGGGCCGTGTGTTGCGGGTCGCGCTGATCGGGGCGTCTGCGTCGAGAGATGCCACGGTTACCTCGACGCCGTGGGGCAGCCAGATCTCCACGGTCTTGTCGGTTTCGGGTAGCCCGTCGAACCGAACGGTGACCGCTTCCCCGGCCTCCACGGTCGAGCTGTTGGTCAGGACATTCATCGTCCTGATTCCACCGGATTTCACGATTACGTGGGAATGCTGCTTTCCGTCGATAAGCAGGTCGAACTGTCCGAAGGATTCCACCGGCTCGTCCGGGAAGAATACGGTCACCGTCGTCGTCACGAGGAGTTCAATGGACGTGGCGCGTGTCGTCATGGCGAACCGCACGCCGGTGGGCTGGGCCTCCACCGCACGGAAGAACTCCATAGGAATCCTGGCGATGGATGACTCTGGGAGCCGGTGGAACAGGACCCCCGAGTCGATTGTTTCCGCGTGGTCGGCGCCTTCGACCACGAACTCCCCCTGCGCGGTTTTCAGAACCGGCCAGAGTTCGGCATCGACGCTCAGGGGCGAGCCGGAGTCGCGCACGGGAGTTGCCATGTCAGAGCGCTGGCTCTGCCTCTGCAAGGAGGCGACGCGCTTCCCGGCGCTGGCGCTGCTCATCAGGGTCAGACACCGGCGCGGCCAGGAGAAGTTTCTTCGTGTAGGTCTGAGTCGGGTTGTCGATCACGGAACTCGTGCTTCCCTGCTCGACGATCTCGCCCTTGAACATGACGGCCACGCGGTGACACACTGCCCGGACAACGGAGAGGTCGTGGGAAATCACCAGCAGCGATACCCCCGTGCGTTCTTGAATGTCGATCAGGAGATCCAGCACGCGAGCCTGCGTCGAGAGGTCGAGCGCGCTCACCGGTTCATCGCAAATGATCAAGCGCGGCTCCAATGCGAGCGCGCGGGCGATGGCTATTCTCTGACGCTGGCCGCCGGAGAACTCCACCGGGTACCGCTCAGACGCGTCTGCAGGCATCCCCACTCGATCGAGTAGTTCGCGAACTCGCTTGCGCGACTCTGTGCCGCTGATCCCCGCCGCGCGAAGTGGCTCCGACAGGATGTCTGACACGAGCAGTGAGGGGTTGAGCGAGGAGTACGGGTCCTGGAAGACGACCTGAATCTCCTTCGCCAACGCTCGGCGGTCTCGGCGGCGCGCGTGCGTGATGTCGCGTCCGGCGTAGAGAATTTGCCCCGAGGCGACGGGGACGAGCCCAAGAATGCTGCGCCCCAGAGTCGTCTTTCCTGACCCTGATTCACCGACGAGACCGAGGGTCTCACCCTCCCGAATGTCGAGTGAAACGCCGTGAAGCACCCGATTGGCAGGCTTGCGCCATCCGGCCTTGCGATATTCAACCTCGAGGTTCTCCACCCGGAGAAGAGGCGCCGCCGGCTGATTCATACGCTCACCTCTTCCGCCGGATCGAGCGGTGCACGCATCGGGACGTTGTCGAGCACAGAGTCCAGCAGCAGACGAGTGTATGGGTGTTCCGGCTTCTTCATAATTGTTCTCGTATCACCGGTCTCCACAATTTCACCGTCCTTCATCACTGCGACGCGATCACAGATATCAGCGACGACCCCGAAGTTGTGGGTCACGAGGATCAAAGCCATCGATCGTTCCTGTTGAAGATCCCGCAGCAGGTCGAGCACTTCGGCCTGCACTGTGACGTCGAGCGCCGTCGTTGGCTCATCGGCGATAAGCAATTTCGGATCGCAGGACACGGCGATCGCGATAAGCACGCGCTGTGCCATCCCGCCAGAAAGCTGGTGCGGGTAGTAGTCGAACACGCGCTCCGGTTCGTTGATGTTCACACGGGCGAGCAACGCGAGGGCGCGAACGCGCGATTCGGCTTTTGACAGCCCCAGTTTCTTCCTCATTGCAAACCCGAACTGTTGGCCGACGGTGAAAGCGGGGTCAAGGTTCGACATCGGTTCCTGCGGAACGTACGCGATCTCACTCCCGCGCAGCTGGTTCAGTTTCTTCTCCGCGAGTCCAAGCAGCGGCTGTCCGTCAAAGACGATTCGACCTGAGGCAACGATCGCCTCTGGCGGCAGGAGTCCGAGGATCGCAAACGCCGTCTGAGTTTTTCCCGAGCCGCTTTCGCCGACGAGTCCCAGCACTTCGCCTCGGTTGACCTCAAGGCTGACCTTGTTGACGACGGTTCGGGAGCTGTCTTTCGAGAGCGGGTAGGCGATCGAAAGGTCGCGCACGGCGAGAAATGCCGTCGTGTCCCCGATGGCCGAGGAGCCCTTGAAAACCGCAGAGGTGATGGTCGCTTTTCTGGCAGCGCCGCCACTGCTGCGGGGATCCCCCAGTGTGTCCCGCACCGCGTTACTGAGGAACACGAACGCGAGAACCGTGAGGACGATGGAGAGCGAAGGCCACAGGATTGCCAGAGGGGAAATGTACAGCGCGTTGAACGAATCCTGAAGCATGCCGCCCCAGGTCGGGGTCTCCGGACTGCCCAGCCCGATAAATTCGAGTGCCGCCTGGATCACGAGTGCGATCCCGGCGATGTACGCCATCTCAATGATGATGGGGGCGCGCACAACCACGAAGATGTGTCGGCTCATGATGCGAATATCGGACAGACCCGACACCTTTGCTGCGTCGACGTACAGTTCATTTCGCACGGAAATGACAACGTTGCGGACGAGCCGGAAGTACGCGGGCGCGATCAGGATTCCGACAACGATCATGCTCACGACGGTCGACGGGCCGACGACCACGAACACGGCGATCAGGACGATCATGCCGGGGACCGCCTGGATGAGGTTGGAAAGCCATGCGCCGACGGCATCAAATGTTCGCCCGTAGTATCCGGCCATGAGCCCGATGGTCACTCCGATTGCCACGGCGACGGAAACCGCGATGAGCGCACCGCCAATGGTGTTCGCCGTTGCGAACATGAGGCGGCTGAGGATGTCACGGCCCGCCCGGTCTCCGCCGAGAAGGTACTCAGACTGGAACGGCGCAATGTTGACCAGATCGAGTTTGGTGACGTTCGGATTGAACGGTGCAAGAATGGCGCCGAAGAACGAGTAGAACACCACTGTCGTGAGGATGATCGCGGCGACCCAGACGGTCGGCATTTTCACGAGACGTCGAAGGGCTCCCTGCCGGATGAAGGTTGGAATGTCCGGGGTTGTTGCTAGTCCAAGTTCGCCGCTCATCAGTTCCTCGATCTCGGGTTGGCCCAGGCGATCGCGAGGTCGACGACGATATTGACGACGACGACGACGACCACGAGAAAAAGCACGGTGCCCATGATGACGGGGATATCCGACTTGAGTGCTGACGCGATCACGAGAGACCCGATGCCCGGAAGTGCAAACACCTGCTCAATGACCACGGCACCGCCGAGCAACCCCACGAACTGCATGCCAAGGGTCGTGAGACCCGGGGCACTTGCGTTCTTGAGCGCGTGCCGGAGATACACGGCGCGAAGCGGGATGCCCCTGCTTCGGAGGGTGCGGATGTAGTCCTGCTTCATGACATCCAGGACAGCGCCCCTGACCTGCTGCGACGCCGAGGCGATCGTGCCGACGGCGAGAGCCGTGACTGGCAGCACAAGGGACAGCGTCCAGCCACCAAGCGATTTCGTTGGCGGTATGTACCCGGTGGCTGGCAGGAGCTTGAGGTTGAGGGCGAAGAGAACGACGAGGCCGATCGCAATAAGGAAGTGCGGGGTGGCGAAGCCGAAGACCCCGAATGTCCGCAACCCTGAGTCAACCCATCCGCCCTTGTAAGCGCTGTACAGGCCGATGACCACAGCAAAGATGAGGGTGACAAGCAGGGTGAGTCCGACAAGTGCCAGAGTCACCGGGACCCGGGAGGTGAGAGTTTCGAGAACAGGCCGGTGATCGCTCAGCGAACGCCCCAGGTCGCCGTTCAGAACCTTGCCAAACCACACGAAGAATTGCACGACCAGGGGCTCGTTAAGGCCAAGCTCCTGAGCCCGCTGTACCACGGCGGCCTGGTCCGCATCCGGACCGAGAATGAGTCGGGCTATCCGCTCGCCGTCGCTGTAGATGAGCGTGAACGTCACCGCGGAGACGGCGATGATAAGCACGACACCGGCCACGACGCGCCGAGCGAGAAACACGAGCATGAATAATCCCTATTGGTTCAACGAAGTGTGCCACGGCGCAGGGATTCCTGCTCCCTGCGACGTGGCCACTGAGCCACTATTTGGCGGGCTTGATGTCCCAGATCAGGGGTTCAACCTGTCCTGGACTCAAGGTCGCCGTGATGGCGCTGTCCGTTCCGTACAGCACGTGAGGCGTTGCCCACGGCGCATACCAGGCGTTGTCGATCAGGTATTGACCGATGTTCTGGAAGGCTGCCTTCTGCTCGGCCCCGACGGTGGTCCGCGCTGCTTCGATGTAGCCGTCAAGCACGGGATCCTGTGACTTGAACACGTTCCACAGCGCTGCCGGGGAAACCATTCCCTTGACGTCGCGCCAGTCATCGAAGCTGGGAAGGTTGACGTAGACCATCGGGTACTTCTTCGCGAAGACCTCGTTGAAGTAGTCACCCAGCTGGAACGAGTCAACCGTCAGGCGGATTCCGATTTCACTGAGCTGCTGCTTGATGATCGGCATGATCACGTCGTGGTTGCCCGTGATCGCCGGCATCGTCATGTCGAATCCGTCGGCGTATCCGGCCTCAGCCATGAGCTTCCTGGCGCCATCGATGTCGAACGGGTAGGTGCCCTTTTCGCTCTCGATGTAACCATTGCTGCCTTCGCGGAACACCTGGTTGTTGACCACACCATAGCCCTGGAGGATGTTCTTCACGATCGCTGCCCGGTCAAAAGCCATGTTGATTGCCTGGCGGACTTTCACGTTCGCCAGCGCGGGAACAAGCGTTCCTGCGCGGTCGATCATGTGGAGGCCGGCCCAGTTGGCGATTCCCGTGTTGAGCGTGATTCCGCTCGCTTCGATGTCGGCGCCATTGGACGCTGGCACCATTGCACCATCGACCTCACCGGCCTTGAGCGCGTTCATCCTGGCCGCGGTGTCTGCCATCGGACGAAGCACGATCTTGTCGAACGGATAGGATGCTTTGTCCCAGTAGTCAGCGTTGCGAATGTAGCTGTAAATGGAACCCGGGGTCGTGTTCGCCTCGTCGAGGACGTAAGGGCCGGAGCCCACTGGAACGGCCGACTTGTCCTTGTCCGGGTTTGCAATGTCTGCCGGGAGGAATACCGCACCCAGGGACGCCGCCATTGCGGGAAGGATGGCTGGGTCGGCCTGCTTCAGCGTGACCACGACGGTTGTCGCGTCGGGAGCAACCGCATCGGCAATGGATGCGGCGCCCTGCGATACCTCTCCACCGCCGCCATCACGGAACGTGAGGAGGTTCTGGACGATCGCTTCCGCGTCGAGCGGGGTGCCGTCCGTAAACTTCACGTCGTCACGAATCGTGAGCGTGAGCTCGGTGAGGTCGTCGTTGTATGCCCACTTTGTCGCGAGGTTGGGCAGGATCTCCAGCTCTGGCGTGATCTTCACGATCGTGTCATACAGCGGCATCCAATACGCGGATGACTGGTGCACCTGAGTGCCGATATCAGTGCGGACGAAGCCCCACAGGCTGTCGGAGGAGACCGCCAGGGTAAGCGTCTTCTCTCCTTCGGCGGCTGGCTCTTCAGAAGTGGAACACCCACTGAGCGCCAGGGCGGCGATCGTGACAGCGGCAATCGCCGTCACAATCCTCTTTCCGTGTTTCATCATTTTTTTGCCTCTTCTGTCTACGACGTTGTATGGGCCATCCGGAATATGAATCGTTTCAATATTTCGGTTGTTAGAGAGAGTACAGGGATGGGGCAGGCTTGTCGAGTGCCGAGTTGAATCGTGACAATGTGAAGTTTGCCTGATCTGGCTCGTCTGCGGCGTGGCTCAACAGACGAGGTCAGAGGTCCACTTGACGAACAGGAGCGAGTTCAATGGCCACCATCTCGAAGACGTCAACTGCCAGGTTGATTGTCACGATGTTGCCGTCCACGCTCCAGCGGCACGGATCGTCGGATGCGACGTGCCGCGCGGCCGCAACTTCAAAGCCCTCTGGAACGCGGACGCTCACGACAATAGGTTCACGCGCACTCGGCGCGTCGTCGACGAGCCGAATTGCGCTCACGACCACCCGGCTGCGGTCAGGCTGATCAAACCCCGTTACCCACACGTCGGGGTGCCCCACCGCCGAGAGCCGGGAATTCAACTCCAGCTCGTGGTCGAGCAGGTGAAGAAACGCAGCCTGATGCGCTGGGCTTGGATCGGTTTCGATCGGCGCACACGAATAGACGACGCGCCCCGCACCGAAGTCATTCACGACTATGGCGGGGTGGATTGTGTCGTCCCACGGTGGGGAGGAGTGGATACTCGCGAAATCTCTGCCCGCCATGGTTCCGTCGGACGGGTAACCGAATGGCACGGTGATGCGAGCAAGCACGCGAGCGCTCGGACCCGCAGAAATTCGCGGAAGATTCAGCGGTGCCCCGGATCCGGAAGGCCGTGGAATACGCCGACCGATCGGAAGGTACGGCTCCGGTAGCACGGCGGCGGCGATTCCAGGGGACTCCGGGCGTACGTAGACCATCACACCCTCTTCCGTGGAATCCACGTGGCAACCGAAAACGTCGGCGAGCGCAAAGTCTCCGGTCGTCGACCCATTAGAAAGCAGTAGTGAGCTGGCACCGCTCGCGTACAGTCGGCCACCCCCCGCCACATAGGCGCGCAAAGCGGAAACGTCCTCGAGGGAAAGGCGCCGAGCATCCGGCAGGATCACGACAGAAAAATCCCCGAGTCTCTCGTTGTCGAGCCGAGTCACCACAGAGAACGGAATGTGGCCGCGACGAAGCGCACGAACTGCCCCCATGACCGCATCCTGGTGGTGGGATCCCCCTCCAGGCAGAGCCTCCGCCAGCAGGTCGAGACGAGGATCGTCCGTGCCGGCTTCACCGAGGCCGGTCTCTTCGATGCGCGAGTCGTCCGAGTAATACACGGCTACGTCGGTGATTTCGCTGCCACTCGCTTCCGACTCGAACGCCCGTGTCCTGTCAAACACGCGGCCGATGCGTTCATACACCTTCTCGTTCAACCTGCCAGAGGGATCGACGGCGTCGATAAACAGGAATGCAGCGTTGGCAGCCACTGCAGCGAACGCCTGAGTAAGCATTTCATGTTCGGACTTCGTGCTCGAGTGGTTGAACAGGTCGCGAGTTCGCGTGGTCATGAACTCCGGGATCGAAGTGCGTCGGAAGCCCTGCATGAGCGCGAGTACGAAAACCTGCTCGTCGAATCCGCCGTAGAGATCCCCCGCGGCGAAATCGTCGAGCTCGGAGTCCTGCGCTCGCTGCGCCTGGAACCAGCCACGAAGCCCTGGCGCAAGATTGTGGGTAACGGCGATGCCTGGTCGAACCCGGCGCGCGGTGTCCATGAGCTCTGCTGCGAATCCGGAGATCCACCGCTCCCGCGCGGACTGGAATGTGGTCCAGGCTTTTCCGGTCCAGTCGATGATCATCGGGATCTCAATCCCGTGCTCAGCTCGAAACCGCATGGCACACGCATCGCACACACACACGGCAGTCCAGAACGCCATGTCCAGCCACAGTGTGTCGAACGCGTACCGCTCGAGGAGGGCCGAGATCTGGGCCTTCTCGTAGTCGACATACGCCGGGTGGTTCGGGCACATCGTTCCGTAACGATGGCCGAGTACTGTCCACTCCTTGCCCGCAGACCTGCTCGCAGGGACGACTTTCCACTCTGGATGCTCCTGGGCGGCCCAACTGTCGAAAATGACACTGTGGTATGCCGCCACCGCAATGCCTTGCCCCTCGAGGGCCACTTTGGCTTCTCCGACGAGGTCGCGTTTGCGAGCTGCGCGATGAACGCCGCCAACAGGCGCGGGCCAATAGTTCAGCCCCAGGTGGGACTTGCAATACAGCAATGCGCCGTCGGCCCCTGCCAGGCGATACAGCCGAGCGAGCTCCGCCGGGTCATAGTCCGCGAGAAACCTCTCATCCCAGTCCGGAATGTGCATATCGAGCAGCAGCCGACGGCGGGATTTGAGGTAAGAGTTCATGATTCCCTCTGAGTCGTCAGGCCCGAAGCCCGAGTTCTGCATTCTCCGGGCCGAAGTGCTTCAGGATCACCAGATCATCCGTTGCGCTGCGATTCGTGATCTTCACACCGGCGAGCGCAGCAGCTTCAGAGACAAAAAACTCGTCCTGGCTGAGTTGCCCGTACCGGATCAGGGTCGCCGCGGCGATGTCGTGCGCCCCGAAGGTACCGAAGCCCTGCACCGCGATGAGTCCGTATGCGTCGGTATCGGCAATCGTCACCGACTGCCCCGGATGAATCGTGAGTTCCTTCGCGCTGAAGTGCGGTGACCGGAACACGATCCACTTCTCCACGTAGGCGCCGCCTCCGTCGGCGCTGGACTGCTGAGTCTCATACGGCACCATGAATCGATTCTTTACGAAGTGCGGGTCGGTGTTGAGGTCCCACTCGAGCAGGCTGACAATGAAGTCGAGATCGCCGTGCTTCTCGGCGGGAACGTCTTTCCAGAGCAGCTCCTCTGGCACCTCCCTGTTGTTGCTCCACGATTCACACATGCAAAACACGTCGCACGCTGCTTGCGGTTCATACGTCGCAATGCTCGCCGGCGCGTGCAGCACCCCCGATGGGATATCCCACCCAGTTCCGAGTTGCGTGCGATACCCGAGAGACAGTTCGGTGATGCGATTGTCACCGCCGCGAGAAAAGCGCTCGAGGCGCTCGCGGATCTGTCCCTTCTCAATATCTGGCTGGAGCCCCAGGAACGAGATCGGCTGGTCGCCGAGATGGTTGTTCATGTGCGGCGAGTAGTAGTACGCCTCGGGCTTGCCGGGTTTGCCGACCAGTGCAGCCTTTTCGTCTGTGTGGTGGACGTGGAACGGGAGCGCCTGCTGGTTGTCGAAGAACTTGGAGTACATCGGCCATACGCCGTGCCCGTCAAACAATCGACTACCGATGAGCTCCGCCTTGTGGTGGGCCACGAGTTCGTCGAACGGGATGAGCGCACCACCCTCCGGATCGACGACAAGGCTGAGTCCTTCATTTGCTCCGGTAGAGGGTCCGTTGTCGGCGCGCACTGCCGAGGCGAGCCATCTTTCATCGATTCCTCCGCGGGTCTGCTCGAACGGGTAATAGTCGTCCGGGTGCAAACGGATGCGCCGCCCAGGAGTGCAGAAGGCCCTGGGGACCCACGTGGGTGCGAGTCGCACAATTCCGTTTCCGGCGTTGAGAACTCGATCCATGCTCGTGGCGGTCGCCGCTACGTTCTCGTAAGCTCCGTCGGTCATCTTTGACTCCCTCTGCATTGACCCCATCATGCTCTGCCCCTATCATGAACCCTACAATGAAACGATTCAATCGATAGCAGAGTGAATGCTGCACGAGGGCCGCGTGTCCTCAGGAAGTTTCGCTCAACGTAGAGGGATGGCACATGAGTTCGGTTTTGACGAGCGAGGTCCTGGAATCATTAGGGGACCAATTTCTTGAGTTGCCCTCGTGGGCATTTGCCAACTCCGGAACCCGGTTTCGCGTCTTCCCGCAGCCCGGAGTGCCGCGGAATCCCTTCGAGAAGATTGAAGATGCCGCCAAAGTCAACGAAGTCACCGGCCAGGCGCCGATCATTTCACTTCACATTCCGTGGGACCTCGTCGATGATTTCGCTGCGCTGCGCCAGCACGCAGAGGACCACGGGATGGCGCTCGGGACCATCAATACGAACACCTTCCAGGACGACTCGTTCAAGCTCGGCAGCCTCACCCACAGCGACCCAAAGATTCGTCGGCAAGCCATCGACCACCACTTCCAGTGCATCGACATCATGGGGCAGACAGGTTCGCGCGACCTGAAGATCTGGCTTGCGGACGGGACGAATTACCCTGGCCAGGACGACATGCGCTCGCGCCAGGACCGACTGGCGGATTCGCTCGCGAAGATCTACCAGAGGCTCGGTGACGACCAGCGCATGGTATTGGAGTACAAGTTTTTCGAGCCCGCTTTTTACCACACCGATGTGCCCGACTGGGGCACGGCGTACTCGCACGTGGCGGCGCTCGGAAAACGTGCGCTGGTGTGTCTGGACACGGGCCACCATGCGCCAGGAACGAATATCGAGTTCATCGTGGCCCAACTATTGCGCCTCGGAAAACTTGGAGCCTTCGACTTCAACTCCCGCTTCTACGCGGATGACGACCTCATCGTTGGCGCTGCCGATCCGTTTCAGCTCTTCCGAATCATGGTCGAGGTAATTCGTGGCGGAGGCTACGGCAGCACGAGCGAAGTTTCCTTCATGCTCGACCAGTGCCACAACATTGAGAAGAAAATCCCGGGTCAAATCCGTTCGGTTCTCAACGTGCAGGAAATGACTGCTCGTGCGCTAGTGCTCGATCGGGATGCGCTGGGCGCGGCGCAGAGTGCTGGCGACGTGCTCGCGGCAAATGACATCCTCATGGATGCGTTCTACACGGATGTGCGCCCGGCCTTGGCCGAGTGGCGCGCATCTCGCGGCCTGCCAGAAGACCCCCTGGCCGCATACGCGGCGAGCGGATATCAACAGCGTATCGAAGCCGAAAGGATCGGCGGCGAGCAGGCAGGGTGGGGTGCGTGACCAGCGACACGGTAGCTGAACTTGTAGCGAGGTCGAATCGACTCGGCTCCGACCCTCGAGTGACCAATTTCGCTGGCGGCAACACGTCGGCCAAGGGCTCGAGCGTGGACCCTGTAACGGGCGAGCAAGTCGAACTTCTGTGGGTGAAAGGGTCCGGCGGGGATCTCGGAACGCTCACTGAGACTGGCCTCGCTGTTCTTCGCCTTGACCGATTGCGCGCGCTCGTCGACGTCTACCAGGGGGTGGATCACGAAGACGAGATGGTCGACGCATTCGACTTCACGCTGCACGGCAAGGGTGGGGCAGTGCCCTCTATCGACACGGCGATGCACGGACTCGTCGACGCGGCCCACGTCGACCACCTACACCCGGATGCCGGCATCGCCTTCGCCACGGCCGCCGATGGTGAAGCGCTCACCGAGAAGACCTTCGGCGACAAAGTGGTCTGGGTGCCGTGGCGCCGGCCGGGTTTTCAGCTCGGCCTCGATATCGCGGCGGTCAGGGCGCGGCATCCGGGGGCGGTCGGCTGCATTCTCGGCGGACACGGCATCACCGCCTGGGGGGATACGAGCGACGAGTCGGAGCGCAACAGCCTCTGGATCATCGAGACGGCCTCTGCCTACATCGCCGACCATGGGCGCGCGAAACCCTTTGGAACCGTCGTACCCGGTTACACCGCGCTTCCAAACGACGAACGACGCGCGAAGGCGGCGGCGCTCGCGCCGCACCTGCGCGCCCTCGCATCGACCGATGCGGTCCGTGTTGGCCACTTCACGGATGACGTTGCCGTTACGGACTTCCTCGCTGGCTCGGAACACCCGAGGCTTTCCGCACTCGGTACGAGTTGCCCGGACCATTTCCTCCGAACCAAGATCAGACCGCTCGTTCTGGATCTTCCCGCGTCGGCGACGATCGACGAATCGGTGGCGCGCCTCGGAGAGCTCCATGCGCAGTACCGCGAGGACTACCGCGCCTACTACGAGAGCCACGCGGACACGGATTCGCCTGCGATGCGGGGTGCGGACCCTGCGATCATCCTCATCCCGGGCGTGGGAATGTTTAGTTACGGTCCGGACAAGCAGACCGCGAGGGTTGCCGGCGAGTTCTACGTGAATGCGATTAACGTCATGCGCGGCGCGGAGGCGATCTCCCGGTATACGCCCATCAGTGACACGGAAAAGTTCCGCATCGAGTACTGGGCTCTCGAGGAGGCAAAACTTCAACGCAGGCCGAAGCCCCGGCCGCTGGCCTCGCGCATCGCGCTCGTCACTGGCGGGGCATCCGGGATTGGCAAAGCCATCGCGACCCGCCTTGCGGCTGAGGGCGCGTGCGTTGTGATTGCCGACCTCGATGGTGACGCCGCACAGAGCGTCGCGGCGGAACTCGGGACGACCGATGTGGCCATAGGAATCCGTGCCGACGTCACTCAGGAGCACGAAGTGCCGGCTGCGATCGACTCCGCCGTTCTCGCGTTCGGCGGCGTGGACATCGTCGTCAACAATGCCGGGCTCTCCCTGTCAAAGCCGCTTCTCGAAACGACCGCTGCCGACTGGGACCTTCAACACAATGTCATGGCCAAAGGGTCATTCCTGGTTTCCCGCGCTGCAGCGCGTGTGCTCATCGACCAGCATCTCGGTGGCGACATCATCTACATCTCGTCCAAGAACTCCGTGTTTGCCGGGCCCAATAACATCGCCTATAGCGCTGCGAAAGCGAATCAGGCACACCAGGTCCGGCTGCTCGCGGCAGAACTCGGTGAGCATGGTGTCAAAGTCAACGGAATCAACCCGGATGGTGTGGTGCGTGGCAGCGGCATCTTTGCGGGAGGCTGGGGAGCGAAGCGTGCGGCGGTGTATGGGGTACCAGAGGAAAAGCTTGGCGAGTATTACGCGAAGCGCACCCTGCTGGGGCGCGAGGTTTTGCCGGAGAACGTTGCAAATGCTGTGTTTGCACTCTGCACAAGCGACCTCAGCCACACTACTGGGCTGCACATTCCCGTCGATGCCGGGGTTGCGGCGGCGTTCCTCCGATGAACGGAACTGTCGCAGCAGTCGACCTTGGCGGCACGAGTGGACGGGTTGTTGTCGGCAGGGCTGGGCCCCGCGAGCTGAGCCTGCAGATTGTGTCTCGATTTCCCAATCAACCTGTTCACCTCATTGACGGGCTGCACTGGAACATCCTCGAGCTCTACCGGAATGTCCAGCTCGGTCTCGAAGCCGCGCTCAGGGGTGCGCCAGAGGTGCGCAGCATCGCTGTGGACTCCTGGGGAGTGGACTACGGACTTCTCAGCAACAACCGCATTGTCGGGTCGATCTACCACTACCGGAACGAACGAAATCTCGCCGCCCAGGACGCTGTGCACCGCGTTGTCAGCCCATCCGACCTATATCAGGCGAACGGCATCCAGCAGCTCCCGTTCAACACGGTGTACCAGCTTTGGGCTGATGCGGCCACTGGCGCTCTCGACGGCATCGACACATTCCTCCTCATCCCTGATCTGATCAACTTCTGGCTGACTGGACACCAAGTCGCCGAGCGAACGAACGCTTCCACCACTGGCCTTCTTGACCCAGTGAGGAAGACCTGGAACGACGACATGATCGGACGCCTCGACTTGCCCCGTCGACTGTTTCCGGAACTGATCGATGCTGGAGACGAAATTGGGCCGCTGCTCCCGGATGTTGCCACGACCCTCGGAAGCGTGCAGGGTCAAGTGGCGGTAACCGCCGTCGGGTCGCACGACACGGCGTCCGCCGTTGTCGCGGTTCCCGCAACCAGTGAGGATTTTGCCTACATTTCCTGCGGTACGTGGGGTCTCGTTGGAGTCGAACTGACCGCTCCCGTGCTCACCGAAAAAAGCCGACTAGCAAACTTCACGAATGAGGCCGGTGTCGATGGGCGAGTTCGATTCCTCCACAACGTCATGGGTCTGTGGCTCGTGAACGAGTGCGTTCGCGAGTGGGAGCAGCGCGGTGAACCGGTCGACCTGCCCGGCCTCATCGAGCGCGCTGCCGCAATCGATCATCCGGTGCCGGTTTTCGACGCCAGCGACACGCGATTTCTGAGCCCCGGGAACATGCAGGAACGGATCATCGCCTACTTCACGGAACGCGGGGAGGCAGCTCCTGTAGGCCGCATCGAGCTGATTCGGAGCATCTTCGAGAGTCTCGCGGCATCCTTTGCGAACGCCGTGGAGACGGCGTGCGCATTGTCCGGTTCCACCGCGTCTGTTGTGCACATTGTTGGCGGCGGGTCCGAGAACGACTTGCTCTGCCAGCTCACCGCAGATCGCCTTGGGCGTCCTGTCCTTGCGGGCCCCGCTGAAGCAACGTCGCTGGGGAATATTCTCGTGCAGGCACGGTCGCAGGGTTTCGTGACTGGCAGCCTCGAATCCTTGCGGAACATGGTTGCGACCGCGTTCGCGCCAAGGGTCTTCCATCCTCGCCGCAGCCGAAAACTGCCCGGCACGAGTGTCGCCTCAGTGCGGGAAAGGACAATAGAACAATGAAGCGCCGTATCCCGCGTCCACGCGACCTTGCTCCACTCATGAAGTTCAAGAAGCCGACACTGAACGCAAAGAAGCGTCGGTTGCAGGAGGCGCTCACAATCCATGACCTGCGATTGATCGCCAAGCGACGGACCCCAAAGGCGGCGTTCGACTATACGGATGGTGCAGCGGAGGCCGAACTGAGCCTCGCTCGTGCACGGCAGGCGTTTGAGGATATCGAGTTCAATCCGGCCATCCTGCGCGATGTGTCGTCAGTGAATACGAGCCGTGAGATTTTGGGCAGCCAGGTTGCCCTACCGTTCGGGATCGCGCCAACGGGATTCACCCGGATGATGCAGACCGAGGGGGAGATCGCAGGAGCGTCCGCCGCGGCCGCCGCCGGCATCCCGTTCTCGCTCTCCACGATGGGTACCGCCTCGATTGAGGACGTGAAGGCCGCGAACCCCAACGGGCGCAACTGGTTTCAGTTGTACATGTGGAAGGACCGAGAGCGCTCCATGGCCCTGGTCGATCGGGCAGCGAAGGCAGGGTTTGACACCCTCATGGTCACGGTCGACGTTCCCGTAGCTGGAGCGCGACTCAGGGATGCTCGCAACGGCATGACCATTCCGCCAACACTGACCCCCGCAACGGTGATGAATGCCCTCCCGCGGCCAGCCTGGTGGATCAACTTCCTCACGACTGAGCCGCTCGCCTTCGCATCCCTTGATCGCTGGAGCGGGACTGTCGCCGAGCTTCTGGACACCATGTTCGATCCGACGGTGACGTTCGAGGACCTGGCGTGGATCAAGAAGCAGTGGCCGGGCAAACTCGTGGTGAAGGGTGTGCAAAGTCTTGGGGATGCAAAGACGCTCGCCTCCATGGGGGTCGACGGTATCCTGCTGTCCAACCACGGTGGCCGCCAGCTCGACCGGGCGCCGATCCCGTTCCACCTACTTCCCGAGGTCGTGCGCGAGGTCGGCAAGGACACCGAGATTCACCTGGACACGGGCATCATGTCCGGTGCGGACATCGTGGCTGCTCTTGCACTGGGAGCCAGATTCACTCTCATCGGCCGCGCCTACCTCTACGGGCTCATGGCTGGAGGGCGAGAGGGAGTCGACCGCGCGATCGAAATTCTTTCCACACAGCTCGTGCGCACCATGCAGTTGCTCGGCGTGAATTCACTCGACGAACTCGAACCAAGTCACGTCACGCAATTGCAACGGCTTGTCCCACGCCAGCAGTGACTCAGAACAGCGAGCGCACCGAATCCAGGGTCTCGATGATCGCGAGCGAATCGTCTAGGGTGTGCAGCGGCGACTGGGTGAGGCCGTCGTCGACGTGCTGCGCGATCGCCGTCGCCTGCCAGCAAAGCCCTTCCCGCAAACGGAGACCGCTGCGATCCGTCCACGACTGGCGCTCGTCGCCCACGACGATGTCGAAGCCATCCGGCATGAGAAACGGACTTCGCACCTCGACGCGCGCCGCCGTGCCGCTGATGCTCGCGACCGTCGGAGTGTCCGCGAGGATCGTCGTCGACAAGAGCGCCTGAGCGCCCTCACGCGCATCCAGGATGATGGACGCCTGGGCGTCGAGGCCCGAATCCAGTCGGGAACCGCGGACGGTGATCGCCGTCGGCGAGCCGAGCACGAATCGCGCAAACCAGACCGGGTAGATGCCGATGTCGCGCAACACGCCTCCGCCGAGCGCTTCCTGGAACACCGGAGCGGACCGGTCATCTCCGAAGTTCGCTCCGAAATCGGCGGTCACGAGTGGAATGTCCCCCAGGACGCCATCGTCCAGGAGTTGCCGGAGAACATCCGTCTGGGGCAGGAATCGGCTCCACATCGCCTCCATCGCGAACACGCCAGCACGTTGCGCAGCTTCAGCGATGGCACGAGTGTCCTCGGCGTTCACCCCCATGGGCTTCTCCACGAGCACATGTTTTCCCGCGCCCACGGCAAGCTCCGCGAGCGCCCGGTGTTCGCTGTTCACGGAAGCCACATACACGATGTCGACGGTCGGATCCTCCACGAGCTGCCGATAGTCGCCGTAGCGATTCGGGATGCCGTGTTCTGCGGCGAAGCGGTCCGCGCGCTCCACGGAGCGCGACCCCACTGCCTGAACGCGCTGGTTTGTGTTCGCGTGGAGCGTTGCGACGAAGTCGCCGGCGATCTCACCCAGGCCGACGACCCCCCATCGCAATTGCGGCCCGCCGACAAGCGGGGCGGTTCTGGGTGCGGGGAGGATCACGACAGCCTCATCCCCAAATAGATGTCGTCGGGGGTCTCAAGGAGCACGCCGTATCCGAGGTGCTCATAGAACGAAACCGCCTTGGGGTTTTCCGGGCTCACCCCGAAATGCACTCCGCGGATGCCCCGCTCGCGCAGGCGCTGCTCGACGAGCTCCATGAGCCTTCGCCCGAACCCCTGGCCGTGGATGCGCGGCAGCAAATCGATGTGCAAGTGCGCGGGATAGTCCCCGAGAAGTGTTTCCGGCGTCGAGGGCGGTTCGTGCAGCGTTCGGATGAGGTCCTCGTCATTCGCATTCGGCCTCACATCGTCATCGGGAATGCGCGGGTACTGCTCGCGCAGCGCGGGCCACCAATGAATCCGCTGCCATTCCTCGAAAGCGAGCGTATCCTCGACCGCGAAAATGTAGCCTGCAACCCCTTCGCGGTCGGCAACGACGAACGCGTGGCGTGGATGTCCAATCAGGTAGGGGCCGACATAAATGTGTCCGAGCAGATCGGGATTGCGGAACATTCCCGTTGCGTCTCGCCCCGAGTCGCCGGTCTGCAGGCATACGCGGTATACGCCTGGCATGTCCTGAAGTGTGGCAGGTCTGATGATGGTCACGCCGCTAGAGTATCGTGGCGGAGCAAGTGGTCTACCTGTCACGGCGAGTGCAAATTCAGAATGGTCTACCGGGCACGCTCAGTTGTGCGATTTCACTCCCTGATTTACTGGGTTTGATCGTGTCAGAGTTGTTTACCCATGGTGGGTCGGTGAGTTTGCAAGTGGTCTAAAGCGGCTCTTGCCCTGCCGGCAATTCCACGATCTAATTGCCTCGTGCCACCCAGCGACCTGTCCTCCCGCAACGCGATTCGCGCGCAACTGCGCGAGCTTGTGGCGATCGCGAACGTCGGCGACCGGCTCCCGAGCGAGCGGGATCTGAGCGAAAGATGGGGCGTCGCGCGCATGACCCTGAGGCGAGCGGTCGATTCGCTCGTGGCCGAAGGGATTGTCGAGCGCCGGCACGGCTCGGGAACGTACGTCACGCCGCAACCGTTCGTGCGTTTGCTCGGGCTCACGTCGTTCAGCCAGGACATGCGGGACCGCGGGCTCGTCCCCTCCAGCAGGCTTCTCGCGTTTCGCTCCCTCCCCGCCGACGGCACGCTCGCCGCGCAACTGCGCATCCCCGTCGGTGACGAAGTCCTGAGCTTCACACGACTGCGCCTGGCCAGCAAAGACCCGATGGCGGTCGAAACGGTCTGGCTCCCTGCCCGGTTGGTTCCCGGTCTCGAGAGGGCAGAACTCGACGGTTCGCTGTACGAGTTGCTCGCTGACCGCTACCGCATCATCACCGGGGCCGCGAAAGTGTCCATCGAGCCCGTCCTGCCCGACCCGAAGATCCGCGACTTGCTGGCGATTCCCGACGACCAGGCGTGCCTGCGGATCCGCATGGTCGATTCCGATGTGCGCGGACGGGTCATCATGATCGCAAACTGCATTTACCGGGGCGACCGTTATCAACTGTCGGCGGACATTTCGGGCGGGGCCTTCTCTTCGGGCCGCGCGAGGAGAGCAGGATGACCGCGATTCTGGCGGTCGACGGCGGTCAGTCTGGCATCCGCGTGCGCCACAGCAACTCCGAGCTCCTGGTCGAAGTCGGCGGAGTGGTCCGCTCCACGGACACGGTCGCATCCGTCGCGAGGGCGATCGAAGAAGCAGTCGTGACGGGGTCGTTTCCCCCCGTCGACCGCGTGGTGCTCGGTCTGACCACGTCTCCGACGGATTCCCGCGCCGCCGATCGACTGTGCGGTCTCGCCGCCGCCGCGACCGGGGCTGGTGAAGTCTGGCTTGCGGATGATTCCGTGACGGGCCACTGCGGTGCGTTGTCCGGCGAACCAGGGTTAAGCCTCGTGGTCGGCACGGGCGTCGCGTGTCTCGCCGTTCCGGTCTCGGGAAGACCCCGCGCAATCGACGGGCACGGCTACCTCGTGGGCGACGAAGGCGGAGCGTTCTGGATCGGCCGGCGCGCACTGCGGAGTGCGCTCCGGAGTCATGACCGCCGCGAGACCGGGCCGCTCACCGAGCTGGTCCAGGCGAGGTTCGGGCCACTTGACGGCCTGCACGCTCGTTTGCCGGAATCCGAATCACCGATCAACGCCATCGCCCAGTTCGCGAAGGACATTCTCGACGCGAGCTCGTCCAATCCGGTCGCCGCGCAAATCGCCGATGAGGCTGCGGCGCGCTTGCACTCGACTGTGCACGATGCGCTTTCCATCATTCCGGATGGCGTCGTGCCTCTCGCTCTGGGTGGTCGGCTACTCGAGAAGGGCTCTGCGCTGCGAGAACGACTCGATGCCCTCCTCGCAGGCGAACCGAGGCTCGCGCCACGCAGCGCGGACGGAACACCGCTTGACGGCGCGCTGCGCCTCGGCGCATTCGACTCTCCCGGGCGATACCGGGAGCTCATTCACGTGTGGAAGGAAAAGGACGCCGCATGAACACTCGTGCCGATTCACCGGGCCGCCGCTACCTCGCGACAGCGCAAGAACTCATTGGGCGGCTCGCCGGCGAGGAGTGGACCAACATTCAGTCCGCGGCAGAGCTTATCGCCGCAGCGCTGGAGCGCGATAACGCCGTTCACGTCTTCGGCACCGGCCACTCCCACATGCTCGCCGAGGAGATGTACTACCGCGCAGGCGGCCTTGTGCGCGTGCACCCGATTCTGTTCGAAGGGCTCATGCTGCACGCGAGCGCAACGCTCAGCACCTCTCTGGAGCGCCTCCCTGGACTCGCCGACGCATTGCTGGCGGACCATCCGATTGCCGACGGCGACGTGCTCATCGCGGCATCGAACTCCGGCAGCAACGCCGTCACGTCGGAGCTTGTCCAGCAGGCTCGCACGAGCGGGGCGTCCGTCATCGCCATCACGAGCATGAACCACGCAACGTCGTCCGAAGCGCGGCACACCGACTTGCCCCGGCTCCACGAACTTGCCGACATCGTGATCGACAACGGCGGAAGCGTAGGCGATGCTGCCGTGGAGATCGACGGGTTCCCGAAGAAGGTTGCGCCCACCTCGTCCGTCGTGGGAACCGCGATCCTCAACGCCATCGTAGCGGAGACCGTGCATCTGCTCGTGTCTCGCGGGGTGATGCCCGAGGTGTACTCGAGCAGCAACACGACCGTGGGAGACGCGGACAACCACCGCTACGTGCACAGAGCGGAAAGCCGATGACCGACTCCCCGTTCGCCATTCGCGGCGTGATCGAAGGGTTCTATGGAACACCGTGGACTCACGAGCAGCGCACAACGCTGATCGATTTCCTCGCCCACAAGCAAATGAACACGTTCGTGTACGCCCCGAAAGACGACTCCCTCGTGCGTCACGACTGGCGCACGATGTACACGGGTACCGAGCTCTCTCGCCTGTCTGAACTCATCGAGGCCTGCCGAGCGCGAGACATCGATTTCGTTTATTGCCTGTCCCCCGGACTTTCCATCGAGTACTCGAGTGCCGCAGACCGCGATCGGCTCGTCGCCAAACTCGAATCGGTCGCCGCGCTGGGCGTCGACGATTTCGGCCTTCTGCTCGACGACATCCCGCCGACCCTTCAGCATCCGACGGATGCGGACGCATTCGCCGACCTCGTGACCGCGCACATCGATCTCGTGGACGACATCTTCTCGAGATCGCCAGGAAGCGGCCGCTTCTTCGTGTGCCCCACCCAATATTGGGGTCTCGGAAACGAGGACTACATCGTGCAGCTCGGCCGCGGCCTGGATCCCCGCATCGACCTGCTGTGGACCGGCCGAGCCATTTGCTCCGCCACCCTCGATCTCGCCGATGCCGCCGCGTTCGCCGAGTCGACCGGCCGGCGCCCCACGTATTGGGACAACTATCCGGTCAATGACGTCGCCATGACGTACGAGCTGCACGTTGGACCCTATTTGGGCCGCGACCCCCGATTGCATGAGTCCGCTACCGGAATCATCGCGAACGGAATGGAGCTTTTCGAGTCCTCCACAATCGCGTTCGCCACGATCGCCGACTATCTGATCGCGCCGGATGACTACGACGCCGAAGCCAGCTGGACTGATGCCATTCGTTCGGTGGCCGGATCGGACGCCGACGACTACGCCGTGTTCGCCGACAACGTGCGCACGTCGTGCCTTTCCGCCGATGACGCCCCGACACTTCAGCGGGCCCTGGATTCCTTTTTCTTCCACCGCTCCTTCGGGGACGTCGCCGCCGCGGCAGATGAACTGTCTGACCTTGCAGACCGGTTGGCGCGAGCGGCTGACCACTTGCTTCGGGGAAAGGTTGAGAACCCTCAACTCATGGCAGAGGCCCGACCGTGGATTGCGGCGTTCGAGGTGGGTGCGATGGCAATCCGCAAGATCGCCGAACTCCACCGTGCGGGCAAACTCGAGGTCGACGGGCCACGCGTTCTCGGCCCTTACCTCACGAGCTTGCGCGACGCGCGGGTTCGAGTCTTCGGCGATGTCCTGGACATGGCCCTCGCTGAACTTACCGGCCTCGGACCCCCGAAGCCACACGACCACATCATCACCGCACCATCACAGTAAAGGAGCTGCACCATGAGACACCACCCCACGAAAGCAGTCGCGGCCGTTGCGGCGGGCGCTGTCGCCCTCGCACTTGCGGGCTGCACCCCCGGAGGAGGAGCCGACGACAACACGCTGCGCATCGCCATGGGCTCGCCCGGCGAGGCGCAGATCCGCGTCTGGGACTCCGTCGCCGAACAGTTCATGAAAGACCATCCCGACATGAAGGTCGAGATGAATTATCAGGATGACGACCTCTACCAGACGATCGGCCTTCCCAACCTGCTCAACGGACGCAACGCGCCCGACATCTACTTCGAGTGGGCGGGCAGCCGGATGGAGACCAGATACGCGGACGGCTTCGCGGCCGACTTGACGGATGCCGTTCAGAGCGGTCCGATCAAGGATCTGTTCGACCCCGCGGTCTTCGATTCCGTCACGGTCGACGAGAAGATCCTGATGATCCCGCACTCGGAGGACGTGACGAACGTGCTCTGGTACAACAAGGCGATCTTCGCAGACGCGGGAATCACGCCCCCCACGACGTGGGAAGAACTGCTCGACACGTGCGACGCGCTCAACGCCGAGGGGATCATCCCCATCGCGTCCGGAAACAAGGACCTGTGGGCCGCGGGCAACTGGCTGGCACACCTCACCTCGCGGGTCGTTGGCGAGGATGTCTACGATTCGACCCTCGCGGGAGACGCCACGTTCTCCACACCGGAATGGGAGAAAGCGTTCGGCTACGTCAAGGACCTCGCTGATCACAAGTGCGTCAACGATTCGGTGAATGCGATCGACGACAATGAGGGCGCACAATTGTTCTTCCAGGGTTCCGCCGCGATGCACGCGATCGGGTCCTGGCTCGTGAGCTGGGCGATTGACGAAGCACCTGACCTCGACTTCGACTACATCAACCTGCCCGCCATTCCGGGCGGCGCGGGCGATCAGGACAGCGTGATCGGCGTCGTGACCGGCTACATCGTGAACGCAAAGAGCACGAAGCAGGATGCCGCCGCCGAGTTTCTCGCTCTGCTCAACAGCGAGGACAACGTGAAGGCGTTCATCGAAGCCGAACTCACCCCGATGGCGCTTTCCGCATCGGTGGGACAGGACATCGACTCCCGCTCAGCGAGGTTGAACGACCTGTTGCACGGCGCACCGGCCATCGTGCTCCCGCCCGACACGGGATACGACCTCGAGACGGCCAATGCCCTGTACTCGGCTCTTGCTGAGGTCCTGGGCGGGCAGAAATCACCGGCGGACGCTCTGGCCGGTCTCGACCAGAAGCTCGGTTGATCCTTCCGTCCCGCCCGCGTTTCGCACGCGGGCGGGACGGACCCCCGGAAGGCGGTAGAAAATGAAAGCGACCCGTCGCGCGACGCCGTACCTGTTCCTCGGGCCGGCGATGCTCGTGTTCGGTTTCGCCATTTTGTGGCCGGTCTTCATGACTTTCGTTTACAGCTTCACGGAGTGGAACGGATACGGCCCGATGACGTTCGTCGGGGTCGAGAACTATGCGAAAGCTATCGGGGACGCGTTGTTCCGCGATTCCTTCGCGCACGTGATTTTCTACATCGCCGTGACGCTCGTCCTGGAAGTTCTCGTCGGACTGTGCCTTGCAGGGCTCGTGAGCGCTATCCGGCGCGGGTCTTTGTGGTTCAGGGTCGCGATCTTCACCCCGGTCATGCTGCCCATGGTGGTCGTTGCCGTGTTGTGGAAATTCGTATACAACGCCGACTTCGGCCTGCTCAATGCCGCACTCAAGGGGCTCGGACTCGAGAGCCTCCAAAAGGTGTGGCTCGGCGACACGAACACGGCTCTTCTGGCTATCTGCGTCGTATCCGGATGGGTTTTTGCCGGCTTCTATATGACGATCTTCTACGCGGCCTTCAATCAGGTACCGAGCGAGATCGTCGAGGCGGCCAGACTGGACGGCGCCGGCGAGTGGCAGATCTTCCGCCGCGTGAAGGTCCCCATGATCCGAAACGCCATCACGGTCTCCGTACTCCTGTGCGTGACGGGCGGATTCCAGGGCTTCGATCTGTTCTACGTCATGACCAATGGCGGTCCGTACGGTGCGACAGAGATCCCGACCACCTACCTCGTGAAGTCGGTGTTCAGCTTCGGCAATGTCGGGTACGGGTCGGCCATGGCCGTCATTCTCACCGCGATCGTGGTCGTCGTCGGGCTCATCTTCGCGCGCGTCAGCGGTTCGCGAGCGGAAAGGGACCTCTCATGACGACCACAGCAACGACGCGGTCTCGGGTCGCATCGCGAGTTCCTGGCATCCTGTTCTCACTGAGTCTCATCGTCATCGCGATCGTGTTCTTCTTCCCGATGGTGTGGATGGTCGCGTCGAGTTTCAAGTCGAACTCGGCCATTTTCTCCACCCCGTTCGCTCTTCCTTCCAGCATCGACCTCGGCCAGTGGGTGAAAGCGTGGGATGTCGGCCACATCGGCCAGTACGCGCTCAATAGCGCTATCGTCACGGCGTCCTCCGTGTTCGCGATCCTGCTCCTCGGTGCCGGAGCAGCGTTCGCGTTCAGCCGCTACCGATTCCGCGGCAGACAGGTGCTCATGGGCGCTCTTGCGCTCGGACTGCTCCTGCCGCTGCAGTCGTACTTCATCGCCCAGTCCACTCTGTTCACCGACCTCGCTATCACCGACACCCGGTGGGCGCTCATCATCCCGTACACCGCCATGGGACTCCCGCTCGCGGTGTATCTGCTCAAGGTGTATCTCGACGCGCTCCCGGACGAGCTGTTCGAGGCGGCCAGGATCGACGGCGCCGGCGACTTCCGTGTGTTCTGGGCGCTTGTGCTGCCACTCTTGAGGCCGGGCCTCGCGACGGTCGCGATCTTCTCCGCGCTCGCCAGCTGGAACGAGTTCCTGCTCGCGCTGCTCTACATTCAGGATGACTCGCTCAAGACGATCCCCACCGGCTTGCTTGCTTTCTCAAGCAGATACGTGACCGACTACGGGCTGTTGTTCTCTGCGCTGTCCATCATCACGCTGCCCATGATCATCATCTACATCGTCTTCAACAAGCAGATCGTCGAGGGCATCACCGCGGGAAGCCTCAAGTAGCCACGCGCCGGCGCCGATGCCGGCTAGTGGCGGTCAAGAATCGCGCGCAGGTCAGCACCCGCGGAAAGCACGCCGTACAGGCGGCCGCGCTCCTCACCGAGCCTCGACTCCACGAAAGCCTCCGCGGCGGCCGCGGGCGAGAAACGCAGCATGAGCGCGGCCTGGAGTGTGAGCGCGAGCCGCTCCGTGAGGCGCCTCGCCTGCCCGGCATCCGGAGACTCACCGAGCATCGTCCGAGTTTGTGCGAGATACGCGTCGAACACCGGGTGCACTCCGTCTGCGAGTGACACCTCGGCGAGAAACGTGTCAATCGTCTCTGGTTCACGCGTGATCGCGCGCAGCACATCGAGGGCGATGACGTTGCCAGACCCCTCCCAGATTGCCATGACGGGCTGCTCGCGATAGCGGCGCCCGACAGCGAAGTCCTCGATGTAGCCGTTGCCGCCAAGGCACTCCATGGCCTCGTACGCGTGCTCCGGGCCGCGCTTGCACACCCAGTACTTCGATACGGCGGTGGCGAGGCGGCGGAATGCTCGCTCCTGATCGCTTGCATCGGCGTCATGGGCGCGGGCAAGCCTCAAGCCCGTCAGGGTCGCCGCTTCGGATTCGAGAGCGAGATCGGCGACGACGGAGGTCATGGCCGGCTGGTCGATGAGTTTCGCCCCGAACGCGCCGCGGTGCCGGACCAGCCAGAGCGCCTCCGCGACGGATTGCCGCATGCCTGCTGCCGTGCCGAGCACACAGTCCAGTCGGGTGCGGGCCACCATGTCGATGATCGTTGCGACTCCGCGTCCTTCCTCGCCGAGCAGGAACGCACTCGATCCGTCGAACTCCACCTCGCACGAGGCATTGGATCGGTTGCCGACCTTGTCCTTCAACCGCTGGATGGCGAACTCATTGCGCGAGCCGTCCTGGAGCACACGAGGGAGGAGAAAACAGCTGAGGCCCCCGGGCGCGTGCGCGAGTACCAGGAAAGCGTCCGACATGGGAGCGCTGCAGAACCATTTGTGCCCGGTGAGCAGCCAGCGCCCATCCCCGGCATCCACGGCACTCGTCGAGTTCGCCCGCACATCGGATCCGCCTTGCTTCTCCGTCATGGCCATTCCGAAGAGCGCCGAGCTCTTGCCTTCGGAAAGGTCCGCGTCGTAGTCGCGACTCAACAGCCGGGGCAGCCACGCCTCCGTGAGCTCCGGGGACGCAGCGAGCGCGGGAACGGCAGCGTGAGTCATGGAAACCGGGCACGCATGCCCGGGCTCCACTTGTGCGAACAACATGAACGCAGCGGCCCTCGCGACGTTCGCGCCCGGTCGATCATCCGCCCACGCGCTCGTGTGCGCACCCCGCGCGACCGCCGCCCGGATGATGCGGTGGTACGACTCGTCGTACTCGACCTCGTCGATGCGGTGGCCGTACCGGTCGTGGCTGTGCAGAACGGGAACCTGGGTGTTCGCTTTCACCGCGTCGAGCTGGAACGCCTCCCCGCCGACTTCCTTTCCGATCTGCCGGAGCTCCCCGAGCGCCCAGTCGGCGTCGAACCGGGCGACGCCATCCACGAGAGTGCGATTCGCCGCGAACTCGTCGATATTGATGCGCGGGGGAGCTTGATTGACCACGTCGTGGGTTGGCATGCCTCCACGGTAACCCCGTGCACGGGGAAACTCGAACGGTGGCGCCCGTCCGCGGCGATCTAGCGGCGCAACTCCAAGGTGCAGCACTTCACGCCGCCGCCGCCGAGCAGAAGTTCGGACAGGTCGACGCCGATCGGGTTGTACCCGCGTTCCCGAAGCTGGCGCTCGAACCCTTTCGCGCGCGAGGCAATCACGACGTTGTAGCCGTCAGAGTACGAATTGAGGCCGAGAACCGTCGCGTCCTCTTCGCTCACCAGAATCGCGTCCGGGTACCGATTCTGAAGCACGGCGCGCGAATCGTCGCTGAACGCAGACGGAAGGTATGCGATATTGGCCATCGCCCCTTCTTCCGGCGCAGGATCGAGCACAGCGACCGCCGTGTCGAGGTGGTAGAAGCTCGGGTTTACAAGCTCGAGCGAAATCACGTCGCGTCCGTAGATCTCGGCGACTTCGCGGTGGCTCGCGAGGTCGGTTCGGAATCCCGTGCCGGCAAGGATGACGTCGCCGACGAGGAGGAAGTCACCCTCACCCTCGTTGACTGCCGTGGGGACGCGGACGTCGTACCCGTTGGCGCGAAACCACTCCATGAACGCGGGCCCCTCTGGCTGACGTTCCGGGTAGGTGAAGTTCGCGCCGTACGCGATGTTGTCGAGAACGAATCCGCCGTTTGCCGTGTACACCATGTCGGGGAGACCCTTGATCTGATCCACGAGCTCAACCTCGAAGCCCAGATCGAGGTAGGTGCGATAAAGGTCGTTCCATTGCGCAACGGCGAGCGCTGTGTCTGTCGGCCTCTCCGGGTGCATCCACGGGTTGATTTGGTAGCTCACCGTGAAGTAGTCGGGGCGGCACATGAGAATAGTGCGCTGCGACGTCTTTCGCTGCGGGGGTTCCGCCGTGTCCTGAGCAACAGTGTCAGTCATCAGTGCCTTTCGGTTCTGTGGCGGACTTTGTCGCTCGACCGAGCCCCGTCGTGGGACGCCATTTCCAGTTTGTCACGGCGGTATCGGACGCTTCATGCAGAAGTACGCAGTGATTCTGCGTGGTGACCGCGATTGGCACAACGATCCGCCGTATGGTTGGCCCATGGACAGTCTGGATTACGGCATCATCGACCTCCTTCGGCAGAACGCCCGGGCGGGCTACGGGGACATCGGGGAAGTCATCGGCCTCTCCGCCTCTGCCGTGAAACGCCGCGTCGACCGCCTCGTCGCCGACAAAGTGATTCGCGGATTCACGATTCACGTCGATCCGAATGTCGACGGGCTGTCGACGGAAGCGTACGTCGAGTTATTCTGCCGCGGAACCGTCGCACCGGAGGAGTTGCGCCGGATTCTCGCAGCGGTTCCCGAAGTGGTCTACGCGGGGACGGTCACGGGGAGCGCGGACGCGATCGTGCACATGCGCGCGCGCGATATTGCAAGCCTCGAAGCGGCGTTGGAGCGCGTGCGCCTTGCTCCGAATGTGGATCACACGAGATCGGCGATAGTTCTCTCCAAACTCATCCACCGCACCCAGGACCTCTAGTCGAAGCTCGTCGAGACTCGACGCGAGAGGTCCCGGGCGCGTTCGGATCGGCGCCCGCGCTCCCGCTTCGCGGCTAGGCCGCTTTCGCTTCGTCGACCTCACGCAGAGGCTGCAGGGCACGCGCCCACCGGGCGATCTGGTCAACCTGCGCGTCAAGCTCGGCAACGTGCGCCACTGCCGGTGCGAAGGTGCTGAAGTTCTCGAAATCGGTGAACAGCGACAGCATGACGTTCTGGCGAACGTCGGCCACCTGGAGCTCGGCGAGCACCTGACGCAAGTGCTCGTTGGCGCGAACGCCTCCCATCGAGCCGTAGCTCACGATACCGGCAGCCTTGTCCGCCCACTCGGCGTTCAAGAACGAGATCGCATTGGTCAGCGCTGCTGGGATGGTGTGGTTGTACTCGCCCGTGACGAAGATGTATCCGTCGAACTCGTCGATCTTCGCGCTGAACTTTTTGGTGTGTTCGTGCTCGTACTTGCCCATGGAAGCCGGGTATGCCTCATCGAGCAGCGGAAGGTCGTAGTCGACCAGGTCGACGAGTTCGAAATCAACGCCGTCGGCTTTCGCGTTGTCCTTGACCCAATTCCCTACCTGGATTCCCAGTCGCCCTGGGCGGGTGCTTCCGACAATGATTCCGATTCTGAGGTCTGACATGGTGCCCTTTCGTAGTTGTTCTGGATGCGACCGGATGTGGGTGCATCAGTTTTGTTGACGTGTCACCAATTGACAACAGTGGTTGATGCGTCAACATTCCAATACAGTGGATATCCATGACAGAACTCAGCGAAACAGAGTGGGAGCAGTGGCGGAGTTTCCATGCCATGCGCCAGCAACTAGCGCGCGCCCTGGATGAACAGATGCGCCGCGACGCCGGGATCTCTGACGCGAGCTACGCCATCCTCGTCGCCCTCGTGGACACCCCGGAACGCCAATTGCGCAGCCGCGAACTCGTGGCGCGCATCGGATGGGAGAAGAGCCGACTGTCACACCAATTGACAAGAATGGCCGCGCACGGGCTCGTGGAGCGCGTCGAGTGCGACGACGATTCGCGCGGATCCTGGGTCCGAGTGACACCGCGGGGTCACCGAGTGATGCTCAAAGCAACGCGCGGACACGCAGCGACGGTTCGCGCGCTGTTCTTCGACGCGCTCAGCGATGCCGAACTCGACGCCGTGCACAGCGCCTCTCAGAAGATCCTGGCCGAAATCGGCAGGGCCGATAAGCCCGGCAGGAAGTGAGCTAGTCCCACTCGCTCGGCGCAGGTTCCCGCGTCGAGGGGAGCGCCGACTCCTTTGTCATGTTCACGAGCCACGCCGGGGGCGTGAATGAGCCAGGTTCGATTCCCCACAATGCGGCAAGTTCATCAATGGGCGCGCGCCCGCCGGCCCGCGCGAGAAAGCGGATCCGCACGAAAAGCCGCGCATAGATTTCGCCGCGCACGACGAAGCGTTGCTCGACGTAAATGTCACTGCCGTCGAGACCGGCCAACCGCGTCTCAATCTGATACTTCTGCCAAAGATCCAGTGACTTGCGATAGTTGATGTTCGAACCGGCGACAATCGGATACCAGCCGTTCGCCTGCAGGTCTTTCCAGATCCCGCGGCGGCGAATCATCTCGAACCGCGCGATATCCGCAATTGACAGGTACCGGCCATTGTTCACGTGGCCATACAGGTCGATGTCGGTCGGAAGAACCCGGAAGGACTTCGACACCATGTCGAAGGGACCTGCCGGCTTCCTGCTGGAAAAGAAGAAGACGAGCATCGTGCGCCAGAGCAGATTCATGTCCGCAGGCTACCCGCAACGTTCGCAGAACCATACTCCGGCGCCGCCCCGCGACGCGGCATCAGCTCACGCCGCCAACCGTTCCGACTGCTCGACGAGGTACCGCGAGTATGCGCCCACGGTGAGGAACGTCGGGTAGTCCTCGCCCAGCGCGACATCGCGGAACACCTCGGCGGCGTCCTCGAAGCGGTCCTGCGCAGACTGCGGCAGCTCTCGGAGCACCTCTTTGACTATGCCGTCCACCCATTGTGCCGTGACCTGGTTTCCCTCCACGGTCACCACATCCTGGTGAATCCACTGCCACACCTGCGAGCGGCTGATCTCCGCCGTCGCGGCGTCCTCCATGAGGTTGTCGATCGCGACCGCTCCGATCCCGCGCAACCAGGCCTCGATGTACCGGAGCGCGATGGACACGTTGCCGCGCACGCCGTCATCGGTCACGAGCCCGTTCGCGGATCGGATGTCGAGCAATTGGTCGGCCGTCACGACGACGTCCTCCCGCAACCGGCCGAGCTGGTTCGGCCGATCTCCAAGCACGGAATCGAACTCTGCGCGGGCGGTGTCGATGAGGTCCGGATGCGCCACCCAGGTGCCGTCGAACCCGTCGGCGGCCTCCCGCCGCTTGTCCGCTCCGACCTTCTCGAGCGCCCTTGCCGTCACCTCCGGGTCCCTTCGGTTCGGAATGAATGCACTCATCCCGCCGATTGCGTAGGCACCGCGCCGGTGGCATGTCTTCACGAGGAGTTCGGTGTACGCGCGCATGAACGGCACGGTCATCGTGATCTGGTTTCGGTCCGGCATCACGAAGCTGCGACCGCGACCGCGGAAGTTCTTGATGATGCTGAAGATGTAGTCCCAGCGCCCGGCGTTCAAACCCGCGCAGTGGTCGCGCAGTTCATAGAGGATCTCCTCCATTTCGAACGCGGCGGGGATCGTTTCGATGAGCACGGTCGCGCGTATGGTCCCGTGCGGGATATCCAGGTACTCCTCCGCGAAACTGAACACGTTGTTCCAGAGGCGTGCCTCGAGGTGGCTCTCCAACTTCGGAAGGTAGAAGTACGGACCGCGGCCCGCATCGATGAGCGCTTTCGCGTTGTGGAAAAAGTGGAGCCCGAAGTCGACGAGGGACCCGGAAGCGGGCATCCGCCGCCCGGCCCGATCGGTGTGGCTCAAGTGCTTCTCGACGAGGTGCCATCCGCGGGGGCGCACCACGATAGTCGGTGTGCTGTCGCCAACCTCGTACTTGCGGCCATCCTCTCCCGTGAACTCGAGTCGGCCCCGAACCGCGTCGAACAGCGTGAGCTGGCCGCCGATGATGTTCCCCCACGTGGGGCTCGTCGCGTCCTCAAGGTCGGCGAGCCACACGTTTGCTCCGGAATTCAGCGCGTTGATGGCCATCTTGGGGTCGGTCGGTCCGGTGATCTCGACTCGGCGATCCTCCAGCCCCGGGCCGGCGCCGGCGACGCGCCACTCGGGGTCGGATCGGATGCCTTCCGTCTCTGGCAGGAACTGCAGGTTGCGTCCGTTACCGAGGTTGTAGCGCACCGTCATCCGGGCGGCCAGAACATCGTGGCGGGGCCCGGCGAACCGGTCATGCAGCTCGGTGAGGAACTGCAGCGCTTCCGGCGTGATGATGTCGGCGTATCGATCCCGCATTGGGCCGTCGATCGTGATGCTCGTATTTGTCATGGTCGTGATAGTCATGGTGATTGCTCCTGGAGGCGAATGGTTGCGATCTAGAACTGGGCGGTTTCGGTGGATCCGACGAGCGCGAGCGTCTGGCTGCCGGGGTTCAGAGCCGTGGCGATCCGATCGAAGTAACCGGTGCCGACCTCGCGCTGGTGGCGCGTCGCCGTGTAGCCGTCCGCCTCGGAGGCGAACTCTGCTTCCTGCAGTTCGACGTAGGCGCTCATCTGGCGCTCCCGGTAGCCGCGCGCGAGCGTGAACATGGAGTGGTTGAGCGCGTGGAATCCGGCCAGGGTGATGAACTGGAACGCGTAGCCCATCGAGGCGAGTTCGCGCTGGAATTTCGCGATCGTGGCGTCGTCGAGGTGGCTCTTCCAGTTGAACGACGGCGAGCAGTTGTAGGCGAGCTTTTTGCCAGGGAACTCCTTGTGGATGCTCTCGGCGAACGTGCGGGCCAGCTCGAGGTCCGGCTCTGCGCTCTCGACCCACAACAGGTCCGCGTAGGGGGCGTACGCGTGTCCTCGGGCGAGGACGGTGTCGATGCCGGGAGTTGTTTCGTAGAAGCCTTCAGCGGTGCGCTCCCCCGAAATGAACGGCTGATCGCGCTCGTCGATGTCGCTTGTGATGAGCGTGGCGGCGAGCGCGTCGGTGCGGGCGATGACGATCGTGGGAACACTCGCGACATCGGCGGCCAAGCGCGCAGCGTTGAGCGTGCGGATGTGCTGGCCGGTGGGGATGAGAACCTTGCCGCCCATGTGACCGCACTTCTTCTCGCTCGCGAGCTGGTCCTCCCAGTGCACGCCGGCGGCGCCCGCCTCGATCATGGAGTGCATGAGTTCGTAGGCATTGAGCGGTCCGCCGAAACCGGCTTCGGCATCCGCGACGATGGGGGCCATCCAGTCGATGTCGTCCCCCTCGATCTGCCCGGCACGCAGCAGCGCATTGTTGATTCGGCGAACGACGGCAGGCACCGAGTTCGCCGGGTACAGGCTCTGGTCCGGGTAGGTCTGCCCGGCGAGGTTCGCATCGGCGGCGACCTGCCAGCCGGAAAGGTAGATGGCTTTCAGTCCCGCGCGCACTTGCTGCACTGCCTGATTGCCGGTGAGCGCGCCAAGCGCGTACACCCACTCCTCGGAGTGGAGGAGGTTCCACAGGTTCTCGGCCCCGCGGCGGGCGAGGGTGCGCTCTTCCCGCACGCTCCCGCGGATGGAGACGACGTCCTCTGCGCTGTAGTCTCGCGTGATGCCGCTCCAGCGCGCTTCCGTCTTCCACTGGGTCTCGAGTTCGGCTGCGGTCTGGCGCTGGTCGCCGGGCCGTGCGGGTCGTGTCCTGTCGTTCATGGTGCCCTCCGTGGTTTTGTGTGCTTCCCATCCACAGTGCTTCCCGGAGCCCTTCGCGGGACGCAATTCAGGCACAGAACTTGGTGAAGACTTCTGACATCCAAAAAACTCGCAATTTGACAAGCGACTTCCGACCCGATGCGCAGCGATCCGCCGCAATCATGGGAGTGATTGTGAAGAACTGGCAAATTTCTGATTTCATCAAGAATGCGCGTTGATGGCCTGCCTGAATTGCGTACAGGGGGCAACAGCTCCGGCACGATGGAAAAATGGCTGACGCGCTCACAATCGGCAAACGCATCCGAAGCCTGCGGCTGGAACGCGGGATGACGCTCGAGGTGCTCGGCGGCGCCATCGGCAGGGCGGCATCCCAAGTGAGTGTCCTGGAAAACGGCAAACGCGAACCTCGCCTTCGCGACCTTCAATCCGTCGCTGACGCACTCGACGTCGAACTGGAGGCGCTTCTGGACGACGCGGCGCCCGACCATCGGTCCGCCATCGAGATTGCACTTGAGCGCGCCCAGCGCGGACCGCTGTACTCGTCACTGGGACTGCCCGCACTTCCCGTGCGGCGCTCTCTGAGCGATGAAGCGATCGAGACAATCCTCGGCCTCCACAGCGAACTCGAGAGGTTGCACCGAGAGCGCGCGGCAACTCCTGAGGAGGCCCGGCGCGCCAACACCGAGCTCCGCAAGCAAATGCGGCGCCAGAACAACTACTTCCCGGACCTTGAGGTCCAGGCCACCGAGCTGCTTGCTGCCGTCGGCCACGGCGGCGGACCGCTCTCCCAGCGCACGGCATCCGACCTCGCGACCCACCTCGGCTTCACGCTCCACTACGTGACCGACCTGCCGGACTCGACCCGATCGATCAGCGATCATGCCAACAAGCGCATTTATCTCCCCGCCAGTGCGGGCGGCGATCCGCGCGGCGCCCTGCTGCGAGCCCTCGCGGCCCAGGTGCTTGGCGCCCGGGAACCGAAGGACTACCGGGAGTTCCTCCTCCAACGTGTCGAAACGAACTATCTCGCAGCGGCGCTCATGATCCCCGAAAAGGATGCGGTTGCATTCCTCTCCCGCGCCCGCGACTCGCGCGAACTCTCGGTCGACGACCTGAGGGACGCCTACGCCGTCACGTACGAAACCGCCGGGCACCGGTTCACCAACCTCGCGACCGTGCACCTCGGCATTCCCGTGCACTTTCTCAAGACCCACCAGACCGGAACGATCCTGAAGGCCTACGAAAACGACGATGCCCAGTTCCCTACGGACGTGCTCGGCGCGGTCGAGGGGCAACTCGTGTGCCGCGAGTGGAGCGCCCGTCGGGTGTTCACTGTTGCGGATCAGTTCAGCGCGTACCACCAGTACACCGACAAGCCCAACGGCACGTATTGGTGCTCGTCGAGTATCCAATCCACGTCGCGCGGCAACTATTCGGTGAGCGTCGGAACGCCATTCGCGCATGCCAAGTGGTTCAGAGGCAAAGATACTCCGCACCGCAGGAACTCGGGCTGCCCGAATCCGGAATGCTGCCGACGGCCACCCGAGAACCTGACGACGCGGTGGGCGGGGAACACCTACCCGAGCCCCCGGCTGCAATCCTCGCTGCTCGCCGCGTTGCCCTCTGACTCGTTCACGGGCGTAGACAGCACGGATGTCTTCAACTTCCTTGAACGGCACGCCCCGGACGGCGCGCAGGATCACTAATCTGTCGATTTTCGCGGTCGAAATCGCGATCAACTACGGATTCCGTCGCAAAATACGGCCATTCTCAACTCGAATCGTTGCGAAATGCCGCGTTATCCGATTGACTTCGTAGTATCCGCAAAGAAGCGACCACTCCGGAAGGTGCACCACGACGTGACCGCTGTGACTGATGAAGCCCGCTCGGCAAGCGCCGAAGTGCCGCGCGGAGGCGACGAACCGACCGGCACTGTTGTCCTCGAATCCGTGACGAAACGGTTCGGGACGGCGACAGCCGTTGACAACATCAGCCTGCGTGTCGACCCAGGCGAGTTCCTCTCCCTCCTCGGCCCGTCGGGGTGCGGCAAGACAACGACGCTGCGGATGCTCGCCGGCTTCGAGCACCCGGATGAAGGATCCATCCGAATCTCGGGGAAAGACGTGCTCGGCATGCCACCGTACAAGCGCAACGTCAATACTGTGTTCCAGGCGTACGCGCTGTTTCCGCACCTGACGATCGCCGAGAACGTCTCCTATGGCCTCCAGCAGTCGAAGGTGCCGAAGTCGGAGATCCGAACCCGAGTCGCCGACGCGCTCGACATGGTTCGGATGCGCAGCTTCGCGGATCGCAAACCGCAACAGCTCTCCGGCGGCCAGCAGCAGCGCATCGCGCTCGCCCGCGCGCTCGTCAACCGCCCCTCCGTGCTGCTCCTCGACGAGCCGTTGGGTGCCCTGGACCGCCAGCTTCGCGAAGAAATGCAGTTGGAACTCAAGCTCCTTCAGTCGCGCGTCGGCATCACGTTCATTTTCGTCACGCACGACCAGCACGAAGCCCTGTCGATGAGCGACCGGATCGCCATCATGCGCGAGGGCCGAATCGAGCAGCTTGCGGATGCCGACACGATCTACAGCGCGCCGACGAGCGCCTATGTGGCCGGATTCGTCGGGCAGCAGAACTTTCTTGACGCCACAGCGCGCGATGCCACGACGGCCGAAACGTTGATCGGCTCCGTCACTACGTCCGTCGCCAACCCCGCGCTGCGCGCGGGGGACGCCATGATTGCCGCCGTGCGGCCGGAGTTCGTCCAATTGAGTGCCGCATCCGACGGGGCAAAAAAGCCGAGCGCGGCCAACACTTTCGGCGGGAGTATCCTGAGCGCGTCTCACCTGGGCGAAACCGTGCAGTTCCTCGTCGACCTCGGAAACGAGTTGTCGATCCAGGCGCGCCTGCCGACGCCCACGGCACCTCGGCTATTCGAAGGGGACCGTGCAACGGTTTCGTTCGCCCCCGAGTCCGTCCAATTCTTTTCTGCCGATTCCACCGCACCACAGCACAGCCAAACCAAGGAGTGATTAACCATGAGTGAAGACTCGATCCGCATTCTCGCGCCGAAGGAAGCAATTCCCACGATCAAGCGTGAGCTGTCGCGCAGAAACTTCCTCGCGTTTTCCGCAGCGGCGGCTTCCGTGGCAACCCTCGCTGCCTGCACCCCCGGCGGAGGCGCGCAACCGGGAACCGGAGTCGTCGCCTCCGGCGGGCCCCTCGAGGCCAACCTCAACATTTACTCCTGGGGCGACTACGACGACCCGGGGGTCGTACAGAGCTTCACCGACACCCTCGGCCCGAAGGTCACGTTCGGTTCGTACGGCTCCAACGAGGAAATGATCTCCAAGCTCATCGCCGCGAAGGGCACAAGCGGTTACGACATCGTGGTTCCGACGGGAGTGTTCGTCACGCAGCTTGCCGCACAAGGCCTCGTCGTCGAGTTGAACCACGACTTGCTCCCGAACCTCAAGTACATGGACCCGGCATTCCTCAAGCAGGAGTGGGACCCCGAGAACAAGTACTCCATCTGCAAGGCCTGGGGTACGACCGGGTTCGTGTACGACAAAACCGTCATTACGCGGGACCTGCAGGATTGGAACGATTTCCTGGACGCCGCGCAAAACGAGGCGAGCGGAAAGACATCCGTGCTGGACGATCCGGCCGAGCTCACCGGACTGTACTTCTGGGCGAACGGCATCGACTGGAACACCACGAACAAGGACGACCTCGACGCGGCGGAAGACTACCTCGTCAACACGCTCGCCCCCCACATCTCCGCGTTTGACTCCTACCCCGGCGGCGTAGCAATTCCCGAGGGCACTCAGGTGCTCATGCAGGCCTGGAACGGGGACGCGCGCCTCGGCATCATCAATGGTGGCGAGCCTGACCGCTGGGCCTGGCGTCTGGGTTCGCCCGCCACCGAGTTGTGGATGGACAACTGGTCGATTGCCACCGGGGCCAAGAATCCGGAAGCCGCGCACGCGTTCATCAACTACACGATGGTTCCGGAGACGCAGCTCATCCAGCTCGACTACATCGGCTACCACACGGGCGCGGCAGGCATCGAGGAGGCAGCCAAGGCCGAGGGCCTCGAAATGCTCGACCTCGTGTTCTTCACCCCGGAGCAGCTCGCCACCATGAAGAACGGCGAACTCAACGAGAACCAGGACCGCGTCGTCGCCATCTGGAACACCATGAAGGCCGCTGCGGGTGCCTAAACTGCGTTGGCCGAAAGCCACCCTCGCGCTCCCGGCGTGGGTGTGGCTTTTGGCCTTCTTCGCAGCGCCCGTCGGCCTGATCATCTGGTACAGCTTCGGGTACAAGCCGGGAATTTTCGGCACTCACTCCAATGACATCCTGTCGCTGGACCGATACGCAGAGGCACTGTCGCCGACGTTTTTCGCCACGTTCTCGAACACACTCTGGGTGGGTATCGTCGGCACGCTGATCTGCCTCGTGATCGGCATGCCGGTCGCGTACTGGATGGCCGTGAAGGTTCCTGTGTCTCGGCGCGGGCTGCTCCTCGCGGCGATCATGATCCCGTTCTGGACGAACTTCCTCGTGCGCACCATCGGTTGGCAGATCATCCTGTCGCCGCAAGGCTGGCTCTCGCAGGGGCTGGAAGCGATCGGCGTGATCGATGGCCCGCTCGAAATCCTGTACACCCGCACGGCAGTGCTCATCGGCGTGGTGTACAACTATCTGCCGCTCATGATCCTCCCGCTGTTCGTCGCGTTCGATCGCGTTGGCGAGCCGCTTCGGGAAGCATCGAAGGATCTGGGCGCCGGGCGGCTGCACACGTTCCTGCGGGTTACCATTCCGCTCGCGCGGCCGGGAATCATCGCCGGCCTGCTTCTCGTGTACATCCCGCTCATGGGCGACTACATCACCGCGACGGTCCTCGGCGGCGCGAAAGGCAACATGGCCGGCCAGCTCGTGGCAAGCCAGTTCCAGAATGCGCAGAACTGGGCGCTCGGGGCTGCCATGGCGGTCGTCCTCATTCTCACGATCTTGATCAGTGCGGCGGTGCTCGGACTCATCATCTGGCTCGCGACGTTGCCGTTCCGATCGCACTATCGACTGCGATTGGGGTCGGGATCATGACCGAAACCAAGCGCATCGCCCTTGAGCGGTCTGCCGCGCGCAGATCCGACGCATCCGACTCGCCGGCAACGGCCGTGAAACCCCGCCGCTCCGTTTCCGATCGACTCTTCGCGATCTGGGGCATCATCGTCCTGTTGTTCCTGTTCGCGCCGATCATCGTGATTCTCGTCTACTCGTTCAATACCGGTCGACTGCTCATCTCGTTCGATGGGTTCGGCATCGAGCCTTTCCTGACGATCCTCAACAAGCCGGCCATCCAAAGCGCGGTGTGGGTCTCTATTCGCGCAGGTGTGTTCTCTGCGTTGTTCGCCACCGCCATCGGCACGTTTGCGGGCGTCGCCATGGCCCGTCGCCCGGGGAAATGGGTCGGTTGGTTCCTCGTCCTGCTCGTCCTGGTCACCGTGACCCCGGAGATCGTGGATGCCGTGTCCCTCCTGCCGTGGGTCGTGTTCCTCGGGCAGGACCTCGGGCTCACGATCTTCAACGACGGCATCTTCCGACTCGTCGTCGGAAACTCCCTGTTCTCCATCGCTGTCGTGAGCTACATCGTTCGGGCGCGGCTCGTCGGAATCAGCGCGAGCCTCGAAGAGGCATCCGCCGACCTGTACGCTCCGCCGCTGCGGACGTTCTGGCGCATTACGCTCCCTCTGGCGATGCCGGCCGTGCTTGCAGGCGGACTCCTTTCGTTCACGCTCAGCCTGGACAATACGATCATCGCGTCCTTCGTGTCGGTCTCCGGAACAACCCCGTGGCCCGTCTACGTGCTGAGCGCCGTGCGCAGCGGATTGAGGCCGGAGATCGCTTCGGTTTCCACGCTCATGCTCATCGTCACCCTGCTGTCGCTCGCGGTCGTGGCGTGGGTCTTGAAACGCTCCGGCGATTCCGCGACGCAGATCGCGCGAACAATGGCCGGCGGCTAACGAAAAAGGGATGTTCGATGCAATCAGCTGACACCGTCTTCGCGGGCGGAACGGTTTTCACCGCGGATACGGTCCGCTCGACCGCGACCGCCGTCGCGGTTCGCGGGGATCGAATTGTCGCGGTAGGCCACGATGAGGTCCGCGAACTCGTTGGACCGAAAACCGAGGTCGTCGACCTGGGCGGCCGAATGCTTGTTCCCGGATTCCAGGACGCCCACGTGCATCCGGTCTGGGGCGGTCTGGACATGCTGCGGTGCGATCTGGGTGACCTGTACGCGCGCGCGGACTACCTCGCGCGGATCGGCGAGTACGCGAGCGCGAATCCGGACCTGGAATGGGTTTTGGGCGGCGGTTGGTCGATGAGCGGTTTCCCGGGAGGCACTCCTCTCGCGAGTGATCTCGATACTGTCGTTCCCGATCGCCCCGCGTTCCTGCCGAACCGCGACGGGCACGGCGCCTGGGTGAACTCCCGAGCACTCGAGCTCGCGGGCATCACGAAAGACACCCCGGACCCCGCCGATGGCCGCATCGAACGCGACGCGAACGGCGCCCCGACCGGCACGCTGCACGAGGGCGCGATGTCGCTCGTCAACCACCTGCTGCCGCGCACCGACGACGCGACGCTCGTCGAGGCGTTGCTCGTGGGGCAATCATACCTTCATTCGTTCGGTATCACTGGCTGGCAGGATGCGATCATCGGCTTTTACGGCGATGCGGGGGATGCCGGGCCCGCATACCGCACCGCGAGCGAGCAGGGATTGCTCACCGGCCGCGTGGTCGGCGCGATCTGGTGGGACCGTACGCGCGGTGTTGAGCAGATCCCGGATCTCGTCGCCAAGCGGGACGCCTACAGCCATGGCGGATTCCGGGCCACGAGCATCAAGATCATGCAGGATGGCGTGGCGGAGAACTTCACTGCCGCCATGATCGATCCCTATCTGGATGGCCACGGACATCCGACCATCAACGACGGGATGTCGTTCGTGCCGCCGGAGGTGCTCGCCGAAGCGGCGCCCGCCCTCGACGCGCTCGGATTCCAGCTGCACTTCCACGCGATCGGCGACCGAGCGGTGCGCGAAAGCCTCGACGCGATCCAGGCCGCGATCGCAGCGAACGGCCGCAACGACCACCGGCACCACATTGCGCACATCCAGGTCATCCACCCGGAGGATATTCCAAGATTCCGCAGTCTGGGGGTGGTCGCGAACATGCAGTCGCTGTGGGCGGCGCTCGAACCCCAAATGGTGGAGCTCACCCTGCCGTTCCTGGGCGAACCGCGCAGTTCGTGGCAGTACCCGTTCGGCGATCTGCTGCGCAGCGGTGCGACACTCGCTGCCGGGAGCGACTGGTCGGTGAGCACGCCGGACCCGATGGCCGCCATCCATGTCGCCGTGAACCGCAAAGCCTCGCGCGAACACGCCGAGGGCGACTATGAGACCTTCCTCCCGGAGCAGCGCATCGACCTCGGAACATCCATCACCGCCTACACGGCAGGCTCTGCCTATGTGAACCACCTCGACGAGTGCGGGACGATCGAGGTGGGCAAGCTCGCCGACCTCGCCGTTCTCGACCGCGATCCGTTCGCGAACTCGGTTGACGAGATCGGCGATACCCGAGTCCTGCAGACTTTCGTCGGCGGGCAGCGCGTGTACGCGCGCTAGCTCCCCCGCCGTTCGAACACCCCGCCGCCGCGTGGGTTGGTCCCAAATGAAGGCAATCCAACCGTCTCTGCACCACGTTGCTGGGCGCTTTGGCGCAATCCTCGGGGATTGCCTTCATTTGGGTCGCAACAGGGGGGTGCCGCCCTAGCGGGGAGGACGCGACTGTCTGTTGAGCGCACATTTTGTATTGGTACATTGGTACCAATGCGAAACAACCCTGTCATGTCAATCGATCCGGAGTCGGCGACACCGCCGTTCGAGCAACTGCGGATTCAGGTTCGGGATCTCGTGGCGAGCGGAGAACTTGCGCCTGGCACGCGATTGCCGACCGTCCGCCGCCTCGCCGGAGACCTCGATCTCGCCCCGAACACGGTTGCCCGGGCCTACCGCGAACTCGAAACCGACGGCGTCATCGAGACGAGGGGCCGCAACGGATCATTCGTGTCGAGCCACGGCGACCCCACCGAGCGGCAGGCGCAGGAGGCTGCTGCTGCTTTCGCGGAGCGCATCCGCAAGCTCGGCGTCGACCGCGAGCGGGCGTTGGCGCTTGTCCACGCGGCGCTTCGAGGCACGACGGAAACCTAGGCGATTGCGCGCAGTTCCGGACCGTGCGTCTCGACGTTAAGGCGCGGAGGACTCGCTCGGCTCGGGGCTCGGCGTCGGGGCTACCTGCGGCTGGGCAATATCCTCCGTGAGGAGCCCGCCCGAGCCGCGGGAAACAAAGCAGTAGTAGTCCCGATCTCCGGACAACCACTCGTCCGCCGTCGCCGCGAAACTCGCCTCGAACTGGATGTCCGTGTACGCCGCCGCTTTCGCGTAGTCGATCACGGTCGGCGCCGTACACAACAGGTTTACTTGCGACTGCAGCGCTTCGAGGCCGGGGTATGGAGTAGCGAAACCGTCATCCGGACCGAACGTGCCCCGAATGACCATTTGCGCGGAGTGCGGCGAGTCGCATTCGACAACCGTGTACTTCTGCTGCCACGGTCCCTGATAGGGGTTCACGCATTCGCCCCCCAACAGCGAATCCCACTGATACTCGCCGGGGGCTACGGGCCCGAGAGGCGCCTCGGTTGGGGTCGGCGTCGTGGTGGCGGTCGGTCCTGCAACTACGACGGGCGCAGGCCCAAGCAGCCCCGTGAGTTTGGTGCCCAGGAGGAAGAGCGCCAGTAGGGCAAGCAGCGCGACCAGCGCGCCCGCCACCCACATCAGAATCTTTTGGGTCTTGGTGATTCCCGCGGTTCCCCTCGCCGCGCCCGCCGCCGAACTCGCGGCGAACGGGCTTTCGGATGGCCCTGGGTCCTGGTCGTAGTCGCGGAACCTGGTTTCCCCGAACAGTGCGTCGAGCCCGGAGGGGCCGCCGATCTCGGTGAATGCCTCCGTCGGCGGCGCGGGGAACTCGGGGGCGGTCGGCACCCCCTCCAGTTCTTCCGCCATCGGCGGAATGGAAGGGGGGCTCACGTGCTGTGCCGGCGGTTCTGGAGCTGCCGGCGGCTCGGCGGGCGGGAGGACGGGAGGCACGATCAGCGGCGGGATCGACGGCGGCGGCGCCGAGGTCACGGGGGGAACGGGAGGCCACGGGGCCGCGGGCGGCGGGGTCGGGGCCGCGGCCGGCGGGGTCGGC
>CAZYYE010000003.1:0-293321 GCA_964651535.1 uncultured Cryobacterium sp. | reverse complement strand
AGGTCCCAAGGGTTGGGCTGTTCGCCCATTAAAGCGGTACGCGAGCTGGGTTTAGAACGTCGTGAGACAGTTCGGTCCCTATCCTCTGCGCGCGCAGGAAATTTGAGAAGATCTATCCCTAGTACGAGAGGACCGGGATGGACGAACCTCTGGTGTGTCAGTTGTTCCGCCAGGAGCACCGCTGATTAGCTACGTTCGGAGAGGATAACCGCTGAAAGCATCTAAGCGGGAAGCCAGCTTCAAGATGAGATTTCCACGCCTTCGGGCGAGAGGCTCCCGGCTAGACTACCGGGTTGATAGGCAGGATGTGGAAGCGAGGACTAACGACTCGTGCAGCTGACCTGTACTAATAAGCCGATAACTTGATAACACTCAATCCCTGCTGTTTCGACAGCACGAGGATTAATGAGAATTTGCACGCGTCCACTATGTGGTTCCCGATTTACGGTCGGGGACTGCGTCCAGAACCAAAGTTCTGGCCACAATCGATACATAAATCAATAGTGTTTCGGCGGCCATAGCGAGAGGGAAACGCCCGGTCACATTCCGAACCCGGAAGCTAAGACTCTCTGCGCCGATGGTACTGCAAGGGGGACCTTGTGGGAGAGTAGGACACCGCCGGACTTCTTTGTGAAATGGCCACCACTGTGTTTTCGAACACGGAGGGTGGCCATTTTGCGTTAAGTACACTGCTGGTCATCGTTCCGAGGCCAGCACAGCGACAAGGAGATCATCTACCGTGGCCGACACCCCAGATCGCCCTCGCCGTCCAGGTGGTCCGCCTCGCGGCCAGCGACCAGGATCGGCGCGGCCGGCAAAGGGCTCTCCCTCGTCGAAGAAGCCTGAATCCGGCAAGCCCAACTCGGATGGCCGACCTCGCCAAAAGCGTCCACATCAAAGCGGCGACAAGCCTGCCTGGCAGAAGCGAGAGGGCGGCGATCGTCGGCCGGGCAAACCGCAGGACTCCGAGCGGCGGCTGTGGACTCGCGACGGAGCGCCCGCCCGCGGCGATTCCTCCGCTCGCAAGCGCGAGGTCCCGGAGGATCGCGACCCGTACGGCACAAAGTCCGTGCGCCCGCGTCACGATGCTCCCGAGATCCCCGACGATGTGCTTCCCAATCAGCTCGATCGAGTCGCTCGCGCGCAGCTGAAAACCCTGAGCAAGGAGAACGCGGACGAAGTTGCCCGGCATCTCGTCATGGCCGCTCGCCTCATCGCCGAAGATCCGGCGCTGGCGCACGAGCACGCGGTCTCCGCGGGGCGCCGCGCGGGCCGGATCGCTGTCGTCCGCGAGACGATCGCGATCACCGCGTATTCGACGGGCGACTTCGCACTCGCGTTGCGCGAGTTGCGCACGTATCGCAGAATTTCGGGTCGCGACGACCAGTTGCCCATGATGGTGGATTGCGAGCGTGGACTCGGGCGTCCGGAGAAGGCTCTCGAGCTCGGCCGATCCGTTCCCAGAGCGAGCCTTCCGGATGGCGTGCAGGTGGAACTCGCGATTGCCATGTCGGGCGCGCGCCTGGATCTCGGTCAGACGGACGCCGCGCTCGTCGAGTTGCAGATTCCGCAGCTCGATCCCGACACCGCTTTCCCGTGGAGCCCATCGCTGTTCGACGCGTACGCCGCGGTTCTCGAGGACCTCGGGCGCGCGGACGAGGCCGAAATCTGGTTCGCGAGGTCCGATCGCGCGACCGCTGCGCTCTCGTCCGGGGATGAGGCGGACGACGTGGAGATTGAAGTGTTCGAGGAGTTTGACGAGGAGACCGGCGATGATGAAGTTTCGGCGGAGAATTCGGATGACTGAACCGACTCCCCTGGATGGCGTCGACTTGCTGCTTGCGGATCTCGATGGCGTCGTGTACCGGGGGGCAGACGCAATTCCGCACGCGATCGACAGCATCAATCGCGCGGCACAATCGCGTGTTGTCGCCTACATCACGAACAACGCCTCACGCACTCCGGAATCCGTCGCGGAACAGTTGAACGGACTTGGGCTCACCGTGTCGCGCGACGCCGTGGTGACATCGCCTCAGGCCGCCGTGCGTTTGCTGTCCGGGATGGTCCCCGCCGGCGCGCGAATTCTCGTCGTGGGCGGTGACGGTTTGCATTCCGAACTCGAACGTGCCGGATTCGAGATCACCGAGTCAGCCCACGACGAACCTGCTGCGGTCATTCAGGGTTTCTCACCGGATATCGGTTGGGCTCAACTCGCGGAGGCATCCTATGCGCTTCAGGGCAAGGGCGCCGATTTGCCCTGGGTGGCGACCAACACAGACTGGACCATCCCGACGGCGCGCGGGATTGCGCCGGGAAACGGGACGCTCGTGTCTGCCGTTCATCTCGCCGTCGGGCGGTTGCCCGTCGTCGCCGGCAAGCCGGAGGTTCCCATCTTCGAGGAGGCGATCTCGCGCTTCGGAGGAGCCAAGCCCCTGTTCCTCGGTGATCGCCTCGACACCGATATTCTCGGCGCGAACCGGTCGAGAATCGACTCGGCTCTTGTATTGACGGGAATCGACCGGGCCAAGCAAGTGCTCGCGGCGGACCCGAACTCGCGGCCCACGTTCATTCTCGAGAACCTCAGCGAACTCCATGAACCGTATCCGCGCATTCGGGAGGAGTCGGCGCCCGACGGATCGCGAATCGTGACCGTCGGATCCGCGGTGGTCCGGATGGCAGGGAACGCCGTCTCGCTCGCAGCGGAGGGGGATTCGCGGATCAACCAGCTGCGGGCCGGAGCGGCGGCAATCTGGGGGAGTGGGCTTGCCATTTACGGGCTCGAGGTCGATCCCAAACTGTACTCTTGAACCATGTCCGATGAGACGAAGGCAGGAGCCGATGCAGCCGAATCGGCGGATCACCCTGACGCCGATGCGCTCGTGTCCCGGTTGCGTGTGATCGAGGACCAGCCGCTCGAAGAGCGCGCGGCGGCGTTCGCGCATCTCCACGACGAACTGCTTCGGGCGCTCGAAGGTTCCGACTCGTCCGCGTGATGGACGCTGAGAACACCGGCGCCGTGCGACTCGATGCCACGCTGGCATCCCGTGGCCTCGCGCGCTCGCGCAACCAGGCGGTGCAGCTCATCGCGGACGGAGTCGTGACGGTCGACGGCCGCCCGGCAACCAAACCGGCCCAGCGCGTGACAACCGCGAATGTGATTGCGGTCGCTGACTCGGGCGGCTATGTGAGCAGAGCGGCACTCAAACTTCTCGCCGCGCTCGATGCGTTTCCGATCCCGGTGGAGGGCCGGATTGCTCTGGATGTCGGTGCGTCGACAGGCGGATTCACTCAGGTGCTGCTCGAGCGCGGCGCAGAGCTCGTCATCGCGTTGGACGTGGGTCACGGCCAGCTCGCCCCATCCATCCGAGCCCACGAGAGGGTCGTCGTGGTCGAGGGGGAGAATGCCCGATTCCTCACTCGGGACGTGCTTGCCGCGGCCGGCGTCGAAGAGACTCCCACCCTCATCGTTGCCGACCTTTCCTTCATTTCCCTCGGGCTTGTGCTGCCCGCCCTCGTGGAAACCGTCGGCACGAGTGCTGACTTCCTCGTGCTCGTGAAACCGCAGTTCGAAGTGGGCCGCGGCGGCATCCGCGAGGGCATCGTGCGCGATCCGGCGCTGAGGGAGGATGCGGTCAACGGTGTTCTCTGGTCCGCGTGGGACCTCGGGTTGCCGACAGCAGGAGTCATCTCCTCCCCAATCGCCGGAGGGAGTGGAAACCGCGAATACCTCGCCTGGTTGTCCACCGAGTCGGGGTCCAATCCGACAGAATGGACTGAGCAGGTTTCTGCACTCGTGCGAAACTGAGAGCATGCACGACACCGAGCGCACGCGACACTGAGCGCTCAGGTCGCAGCGTGCGTGCCAGCGCACCGAATGGTCAAGGAGACACCCGTGGCAGAACGACATTTTCTCGTCGTCTCCCATACCGGGCGCGAGGAAACGCTGAACGCAGCGGTGGCCGTATGCCGCCAGCTGATCGCTGACGGCGTGTATCCGGTGATTCCGGAGGCGGATCGGGCGGATTTGATCGCCCACGATTCCGGCCCGAAAGTTCGAGCGCTCGGCGATGGCGTGTCCCTCGCGGATATCGAGCTCGTCATCGTCCTCGGTGGCGACGGCACCATTTTGCGGGCTGCAGAGATCGCCCGGGAGTCTCACGCGCCGCTCCTGGGAATCAATCTCGGCCATGTCGGATTTCTCGCGGAGGCGGAGCGCGAGAGTCTGGAGGAAAGTGTTCGACGTGCTCTCGAACGCGACTACTCGACGGAAGAGCGCATGGCCCTTTCCGTGCGGGTCAAGGTCGACACGGAAGTCGTGTACGAAACCTGGGCGCTCAATGAAGCGACGGTGGAGAAGGCCAGCCGCGAGCGCATGCTCGAGGTCGTCATCGAAGTCGACGGGCGGCCGCTGTCGAGCTTCGGATGCGACGGCGTCGTCATGTCCACTCCCACCGGCTCGACGGCCTATTCGTTCTCCGCGGGAGGGCCGATCGTCTGGCCCGATCTCGATGCGATGCTTCTCGTGCCGTTGAGCGCGCACGCCCTCTTCGCGCGGCCGCTTGTGGTCGGGCCGGACTCCGTGTTCGCCGTCGAAGTGCTCGATCGCACCCAGGGCACAGGGGTACTGTGGTGCGACGGCCGGCGCACGACGGACTTGCCGCGAGGAGCACGCGTGATTGTGCGGAAGTCGCCGCATCCGGTTCGCGTAGCGCGGCTGCACAAAGGTCCGTTCACGGATCGTCTCGTACGAAAATTCGCTCTCCCGGTTACCGGGTGGCGCGGCCCCACCGAGGAGGACGGTGGAGCTTCGTGATCGAGGAGCTGTCCATTCGAGATCTCGGCGTCATCGGGGAGGCTGTTCTCCCGCTGGGGCCGGGGTTCACGGCTCTCACCGGTGAAACCGGTGCGGGGAAGACGATGGTAGTGACGGCCCTCGGCCTCTTGCTTGGCGAGAGAGCGGACAGCCAGGTGCTGCGCAAGGGGAGCGCGTCCGCCGTGGTCGAAGGCCACTGGCTCATCGAGGCGAATGGATCCGTCGCCGCGCGCGTCACGGATGCCGGAGGCGACCTCGATCCGGCCGGGCAGAATCGGGTGGCGCTGCTGCTGAGCCGATCGGTCACCGCCGAGGGCCGAAGCAGAGCAGTCATCGGCGGCCGCACGACGCCCGTTGGCGTCCTTGGCGAACTGGGGCGCGACCTCGTGGTCGTCCACGGTCAGGCCGACCAGGTGCGGTTGAGGTCGGCAACCGCGCAGCGCGACGCGCTCGACCGTTTCGCCGGACAGGAACTCGCGAGCGTGCTGGACGACTATCAGGAGACGTATCGGCGCTGGCAGGCCGGGCAGGGCGAACTCGACGTTCTCGTTGCCGAGCGGGATCGGCGAGAGAGGGAAGCCGAGGAGCTCAGGATCGCGATCGAGGAGATCGAAACCGTCGCGCCGCGCCGAGGGGAGGATGTCGAGCTCTCCGAGCGCGCGGAGCGACTCGGGAACCTCGAGGAACTGCGGCTCGCGGCGGCGGGGGCGCACGAGGTGCTGTCCGCTCAATCATCGGATGACGGCGGTGATGTGCTCGGACTGCTCGAGAGCGCCCGACGCCAAATAGACCGGGTAGCCGGCCACGACCCGGCACTGGTGCCGATCGCCGAGGCGATCGCGAACGCCACCTTCGCCGTTTCGGAGGTTTCCGCCCAGCTTTCGAGCTATCTCGGGGGGCTCGATGCCGACGGTGCGCACGAACTGGAGGCCATCCAGCAACGGCGCGCGGAGCTGGGGGCCCTCATCCGCAAGCACGGCCAGAGCCTCGACGAGACCATCGATTTTCTCGACGTCGGAAGCAGCCGCCTCCTGGAGCTCGACAACGACTCAACCCGTGTCGAGCAGCTTCGCGCCGAGGTTGACGATGACCTCCGGAAAGTCGTCGCTCTCGCCCAGCGGCTGACCGCCATCCGCACGGCAGCGGCGGAGGAACTGTCTCACCGAGTCACCGACGAGTTGACAGCGCTGGCCATGGCGGATGCCGCGATCACCGTCGAGATCGACAGCGGCGGCGACTATTCGCTCGCCGGCCGCGACCAGGTCTCCATCCTGTTGCGGCCCCACAAGGGGGCAGAGCCCAGGCCTCTCGGCCGAGGCGCATCGGGCGGCGAGCTGTCGCGCGTCATGCTCGCCATCGAAGTGGTGATCGCGGGGACCGATCCGGTGCCGACTTTCATTTTCGACGAAGTGGATGCCGGCGTCGGGGGTGCGTCCGCGATCGAAATCGGAAAGCGACTGGCGCACTTGGCGCGGACGGCCCAGGTGATCGTGGTGACGCACTTGCCGCAGGTTGCCGCATTCGCGACGAACCACTTGCGCGTCGTGAAGAGCACCGACGGCGAGATCACGGCGAGCAGTGTGCAGCAATTGCACGGCGATGAGCGCGCAGAAGAACTTGCCAGAATGCTGTCCGGACTCGCCGATTCCGAAAGCGGGCTCGCGCATGCGCGGGAACTTCTCGACACGGCTCGGTCTTTGGTGTGAGCGCCGCGCCGTGTTAGTGCGGCCTGTCGCGTCCCGCGAAGAGCCCAACCTCGGTGATAAGCTGTAACCCCGTGGTAGTCAATCACTCTGCGGAGACAACAAAGCACATTTTCGTTACCGGCGGCGTTGTCTCGAGCCTTGGAAAAGGGCTCACGGCGGCCAGCCTCGGAAATCTTCTCACCGCACGCGGTTTGCGCGTCGTCATGCAGAAGCTCGACCCGTATCTGAACGTGGATCCGGGGACGATGAACCCGTTCCAACACGGCGAAGTGTTCGTCACCGACGACGGGGCGGAGACCGACCTCGACATCGGGCATTACGAGCGCTTCCTCGACATCAATCTCAGCCAGGCCGCGAATGTCACGACGGGGCAGATCTATTCGCACGTGATCGCGAAGGAACGGCGCGGAGAATACCTTGGCGACACGGTCCAGGTCATCCCGCACATCACGGACGAAATCAAGCGCCGCATGCGTTTGCAATCGCACAATGACCCGCGCCCCGACGTGATCATCACCGAGATCGGCGGAACGGTCGGCGACATCGAAAGTTTGCCGTTCCTGGAGGCCGCTCGCCAGGTGCGCCACGAGATCGGCCGCGCGAACTGCTTCTTCGTGCATGTTTCGCTCGTGCCGTACCTCAGCGCGGCGGGGGAGCAGAAGACGAAGCCCACGCAGCACTCGGTTGCGGCGCTGCGGTCGATCGGTATCCAGCCGGATGCGATCGTGCTGCGCAGCGATCGGCCCGTGCCGGAATCGATGAACCGCAAGATTGCCCTCATGTGCGACGTCGACCCGGAGGCGGTCATCAATTGCCCGGACGCGGTGAGCATTTACGACATTCCGGAGACGTTGCACAGCCAGGGCCTCGACGCCTACATCATTGAGCACTTCGGAGTTGCGGCGGGCGACGTCGACTGGGCGGGGTGGGCTGAGCTGCTGCACGCGGTCCACGAGCCCAAGTTCGAGGTCACGGTCGGGCTCGTCGGGAAGTACATCGACCTGCCGGACGCCTACCTTTCCGTGACGGAAGCGCTGCGTGCAGGCGGGTTCGCCCAGCAGACGAAAGTGAACATCCGATGGATCGCGTCGGATGACTGCGATACCCCGGAGGGCGCAGCGAAGCGTCTCTCCGACCTGGACGGCATTTGCGTCCCTGGCGGGTTCGGCGTGCGAGGGATCGAAGGCAAGCTCGGCGCGCTGCGCTTCGCTCGCGAGAACGGAATCCCGGTTCTCGGATTGTGCCTCGGCTTGCAATGCATGGTCATCGAGTATGCGCGCAACATGGTCGGGCTCGCCGGCGCTTCGTCGTCCGAGTTCGATCCGGACACGCCGCACGCGGTGATCGCGACCATGGCGGAGCAAGTGAACATCCTCGCTGACGGCGATCTGGGCGGCACCATGCGACTCGGACTGTATTCGGCCGAGCTCGCCGAGGGGTCCCTCGTGCGCGAACTGTACGGCGAGAGCCCGGTCTCTGAGCGCCACCGGCACCGCTACGAGGTGAACAATTCGTATCGCGACCAGCTCGCGGATGCCGGGCTCTCCTTTTCCGGGATGTCGCCGGAGGGCAACCTCGTCGAGTACATCGAGTTGCCGCGAGACGTGCACCCGTTCTATGTGGGTACGCAAGCGCACCCGGAACTGCGGTCGCGGCCGAACCGCGCGCATCCGCTGTTCCGCGGGTTGATCGGTGCTGCACTCGATCGGCAAAAGGCGAGCCGCCTGTTCGAGGTCGCCGAAGCGGAACCGGTCGATGCCTGATCTCCTCTCCGATGAGAGGTTTCCCGTTGAGGTTCACGACAGTGAGCGTGTGTTCTCCGGTGCGGTGTGGGATGTGTTCCGCGACCGGTTCGCGTTCGGCGGCGACGAGCTTGTTCGCGAATACCAGAAGCATCCCGGGGCGGTTGCCGTCCTCGCCGAGGATTCACGCGGGCGCGTGCTGCTGATCAAGCAGTATCGGCACCCGATCGGCTATCGCGACTGGGAATTGCCTGCGGGGCTGCTCGATGTCGATGGCGAGGACCCGCTCGCCGCTGCGCAACGGGAGCTCGCCGAGGAAGCCGACCTTGCGGCTTCGGAGTGGACGCGCCTGTGCGAGTTTTTCAGTTCGCCCGGCGGCAGCTCGGAGCACATCATCGTATTCAGGGCCCGTGGCCTGGCACCGGCCGCCGAGTCGTTCGAGCGCACGGCGGAGGAGGCGGACATCGAAGTGACGTGGGTGCCGCTGCAGGACGTCGTGACGGCGGTGCTCGACGGCAGGTTGCGCAATGCGATTCTCGCGATTTCGGTGCTGAACGCTCATGCCCGGCTCTGAGCTGCCGATCGGCATCCCTCTGACACGCGCGCTCGAACGCTACCTTCGCCACGTTTCGATCGAGCGCGGTCTTTCCGCGAACACCGTGGGCGCGTATCGGCGGGATCTTGAAGCGTATCTGGTGCTTCTCGCCTCGCGTGGCGTCGAGTCGACTGTGGAGGCCGCCGACGAGGATGTCGCCGCGTTCATCCAGGGCCTGAGGGGACGGGGCGAGGCGCCGCTGGCCGCATCCTCGACCGCGCGGATGCTCTCTTCCGTGCGCGGTTTCCACCGATTCCTCGTCGAGGAGGGTCTCGCGGAGGCCGATGTGTCGGCCGAAACGAAGCCGCCGAAACTGGCGGGCAAACTTCCGAAAGCGATCACGGTGCGGCAGATGACGGCAATCCTCGACGCCGCGGACGGCGACGATGAGGCGTCACTGCGGGACAAAGCGCTTCTCGAGCTGCTGTACGCGACGGGTGCGAGGGTCAGCGAAGCGGTCGACTTGAACGTCGACGACGTCATCAGCAGCCAGGGGGACGGGGCCGCGGACGTCGTCCGGCTGTTCGGCAAAGGCGGCAAGCAGCGCATCGTCCCGCTGGGCAGTTTCGCGCGCGCAGCGCTCGACGCGTACCTCGTGCGGTCACGGCCCGTGTTGTCAGCGAGAGGCCGTGCGACGCCGGCCCTGTTCCTTGGGGTTCGCGGCCAGCGGTTGTCGCGGCAAAGCGTGTGGCTCGTGATCAAGGCGAGGGCCGAGCAGTCGAAACTCGAAATCGACGTTTCGCCGCACACGTTCCGGCACTCGTTCGCCACGCATTTGCTGGAGGGCGGTGCCGACGTGCGCGTCGTGCAGGAATTGTTGGGACACTCGTCCGTCGCCACGACGCAGATTTACACGCTCGTGACCGCAGACACGCTTCGGGACATGTATACGGTTGCCCATCCACGTGCGCGCTGAAGCGCTCAAGCGCGCCTGAGCGGGGCCCCAGCACGCGACCGTTAGACTCTTTTTCGTGACCAGCAAACGGGATGATACGGCCGCGGAACTTCCGGGCCTCGAAGCCCCGGTTCTGGGCCCGACCGGCCGGCCGGTCACGACTTTCCCCGCCCCGAAACCGCTCAAAGGCCACGGCCCGGCGAGGATCATCGCGTTGTGCAACCAAAAAGGCGGCGTGGGCAAGACGACGTCGACGATCAACCTCGGGGCGGCCCTCGCGGAGTATGGGCGCAAGGTGCTGTGCATCGATTTCGACCCGCAGGGCGCCCTGTCCGCAGGACTCGCGGTTCCGACGCACGATGTGCCCAACATTTACGATTTGCTCGTCGGCACCGTGAAGGATCCGACCGAAGCGATCCAGCACACGGCGACGAAGCATCTCGATGTGATCCCCGCCAACATCGACCTCTCGGCCGCGGAAGTGCACCTCGTCAACGAGGTCGCGCGGGAGCAGATCCTCGCCCGCGTGCTGCGGAAGGTCGCGAACGACTACGACGTGATCCTCATCGACTGCCAGCCATCTCTCGGCATCCTCACGGTCAACGCGCTCACGGCAAGCCATGGCGTGCTCATTCCGCTCGAGTGCGAGTATTTCGCGCTGCGCGGCGTCGCACTGCTCGTCGAGACGATCGACAAGGTGCGCGACCGACTGAACCCGGCCCTCGAACTCGATGGCATTCTCGCGACGATGTACGATTCGCGCACGCTGCATTCGCGCGAAGTTCTCGAGCGGGTCGTCGAGACGTTCGGCGACCGCGTATTCGAGACGGTGATCACGCGCACGGTGAAATTCCCGGATGCGAGCGTCGCGGCGTCGCCCATCACGGAGTTTGCGCCGGAACACGCGGCCGCGGAAAGTTACCGTCAGCTCGCCAGGGAACTGATCTTCCGTGGTGCTGTCGCGTAGCGCCGCGGCGCCCGAGTCCGAGATGACGGAAACCGGATTGGCGGACGCCGGGTTTTCGGTCAATCTCGGCAATTTCTCCGGCCCGTTCGATTTGCTGCTGACCCTCATCGGCAAGCACGAGCTCGATGTTACCGAAATCGCCCTGAGTGCCGTGACCGACGAATTCATTTCCTACCTCGCGACGTTGAGCGGCACGGATGAACTCGACCAGGCAAGCGAGTTTCTCGTCGTCGCCGCTACGCTCCTCGACTTGAAGGTCGCCGGTCTGCTTCCGCAGGGCGAACTCGTCGACGCCGAGTCCGTCGCTCTGCTTGAGGCAAGAGATCTGCTGTTCGCGCGCCTCCTGCAGTATCGCGCGTTCAAGGAGATTTCGGCGTGGTTCAGCAGCGGTTTCGAGGCGGAAGCCATTCGCCATGCCCGGCAAGTGCGACTTGAGGAGAAGTATCGCGCTCGCACCCCCGAGCTCGTGTGGACACTCACCGCGCAGGACTTCGCGGCACTGGCCGCTCTCGCCCTCGCACCGAGGGAACTGCCCACGGTCGGGCTGGACCACTTGCATGCGCCGCTCGTCAGCATCCGCGAGCAGGCGGCGATCGTCGTGGCCACGCTGCGCCGCGGCGGGCCGGTCACGTTCCGGGAGCTCATCGCCGGCGCAGACCAGCGGGGCGTTGTGATTGCGCGATTCCTCGCTGTGCTCGAGTTGTATCGGGCGGATGCCGTGGCATTCCAGCAGGTCGAGCCGCTCGGCGAACTCAGCATCCAGTGGACGGCGGAGAACTGGTCGGATGCGAGCCTGGCGACTCTCGGCGCCGACTACGGGGGAAACGAATGACCCAGAGTTCCGAGACGACGGATGGGGAGGCCGGCGCACCCGCCGTTGCCGATTTGGAGCGCCGGCTCGAGGCCATTCTCATGGTGGCGGACGAACCGATCAGCATCGTGACTCTCGCGACGGCGCTCAGCGCGCCCGTGCCCGCCGTGCGGCAGTCCATTGAGCGGCTGGTCGCGGACTACGACGGGCTCGGCGCAGGCGGCGAAGCGGGCGGCGCGACCCCCGGCGTCTCCGGCATCCGGCGCGGTTTCGAGCTGCGCGAGGTGGGCGGCGGCTGGCGCATTTACGTGCGCGGCGAGTTCGACGATGTCGTGCGCGATTTCGTGCTCACCCAAAACCCCACGAAGCTTTCCCAGGCGGCGCTGGAGACGCTCGCGGTTATCGCCTACAAGCAGCCGATCAGCCGGGGGCAGATCGCCTCGATCCGCGCGGTCAATGTCGACTCCGTCGTGCGCACGCTCGTCGGGCGCGGTCTCGTGACGGAGGCGTACACGGACCCGGAGACCGGCGCGATCCACTACGAGACGACGGACGTCTTGCTCAGCCAGCTCGGGATCAACTCGATCGATGATCTTCCGCACATTTCTCCGCTGCTCGACGATGGGTCCGAGGGTTTCGATGGCCTCGCGTGAGCCTGCCGGCGCAGCAGACCCGTCATCCGAAGGCGTGCGGCTCCAGAAGCTCATGGCGGCTGCGGGGGTTGCGTCCCGCAGGGTCTCGGAAGACCTCATCACGGCAGGGCGCGTGGAGGTCAACGGCGAGGTCGTGACCGAATTGGGCCGACGCGTCCTGGAGTCGGACTCGGTGGCTGTCGATGGGACGCCGATCCAACTCGACACGACTCGGCGTTATCTCATGCTCAACAAGCCGGCCCGGGTCGTGAGTTCGCTGAGCGACGATCGCGGACGCCCGGATCTGTCGCGTTTTGTCTCCCGCTTCGAGGAGCGCCTGTTCAATGTCGGCCGTCTCGACGCGCAAACGACGGGACTGCTGATCCTGACGAATGACGGAGAACTCGCGCACGTTCTGGCGCATCCGAAATTCGGCATCATGAAGACCTACGTGGCCAAGACCCAGGGGCGCATCACGCCGCAGACGGTTGCGAAACTGCGTTCGGGCGTCGAACTCGAGGATGGCCCGATCGCCGCGGACAAGGTGCGCATCGTGGGCGAGGCGCGGGCACACGAGACGATCATCGAGATTACGCTGCATTCCGGGCGGAACCGTATCGTGCGGCGCATGCTCGACGAGGTCGGGCATCCGGTCATCGATCTCGTTCGTCGCCAGTTCGGGCCGCTGCATTTGGGGAACCTTCCTCCGGGCGAGCTGCGTGACTTGTCTAAAGTGGAACTCGGCCAATTGCTCACCATCGCGCGTGATGCTTCGCTTGGCCCTGAGACGAGCGCCGATGCGGAAGCCGAGGCAAAGGGCGGGCCGGAATCCAGGAAAGGGGCCGAGCGTGGACGGTAGCCGCATTCGCGGTCAGGTGCGCATCGTCGGCGCGGGCCTTCTCGGTGCGAGCATCGGCTTGGCGCTGAGGTCGAAAGGCGTCGACACGATCGTGTTCGATGCGTCCCCCGGGGCCCTCTCGCTCGCGATCGACTACGGGGCCGGTCGAGCAGGCGAGGCGTCGGATGCGCCGGGCCTGATTATCGTGGCGGTCCCGCCCGACCAGACCGCGGCGGTCATCGCTTCCGAACTTTCCGCGTTCCCGGAGGCCGTCGTCACGGATGTCGCGAGCGTGAAGGCGCTGCCGCTCGCAGAGTTGCACGCAGCGGGCGTGGACACGAGCCGGTATGTCGGCTCGCATCCGCTCGCCGGCCGGGAGCGCGGCGGAGCGATCTCGGCGCGCGCCGACTTGTTCGTCGGCCGGCCGTGGGTGATCGCGACGGGCAACGGCGAAAACGCCGAGCGTGTTGGCGTCATCGAGGATCTCATTCTCGACCTCGACGCGATTCCGGTGCTCATGACGGCCCAGGAGCACGATGAGAGCGTCGCCCTCGTTTCGCACGTGCCGCAAGTGATCGCGACGTTGCTCGCGAAGCAGCTGAACGACGGCTCAGCGCGGGCGCTCTCTCTCACCGGGCAGGGGCTTCGGGATTCGACGCGGATCGCCTCGAGCGACCCGTCGCTGTGGATTCAGATTCTCGCGGCGAACAGCGCGACCGTTGTGGATATCCTGCGCGCGTTCCGGGGTGACCTGGATGCGTTCATCGAGATTCTGGAATCGCCGACCGCACCGGGGGCGAAGCGAGCGATCGCGGAGACTCTCGCCGCCGGGAATGTTGGCGTCGCGAGGCTTCCCGGCAAGCACGGCCAGGATCGCCGCTTCAGCCAGCTTGTCGTCATGGTGGACGACAAGCCGGGCGAGCTCGCGCGCCTTCTCGCCGAGATCGGCGATGCGGGCATCAACCTCGAGGACTTGCGGCTCGAACACTCGCCGGGAACACTTGTCGGGCTCGCCGAGATTTCCGTGCTGCCGGAGGTCGAGGCGCAACTCGTCGCCGAGCTGGAGACGCGGGGTTGGCGCGTGGCGGAGGCGTGGAAGTGAATGCTGCGCGAGAGCCCGCTGCGCGCATCGCCGTCGCCGTGGACGGGCCTGCGGGCAGCGGAAAGTCGAGCGTGAGCCGCGCCGCTGCGCGTGAGCTCGGTTTCGAGTACCAGGACACGGGCGCGGCGTATCGCGCGCTGGCCTGGCGTGCGGTTGCGCGGGGTGTGGATCCGAACGATGTGGATGCCGTGATCGGGCTCCTCGGCGATTTCGACTACGAGATCGGCCTCGACCCGGATGACTATTTCGTGCGGGTCGGAAGCGAACCGGTGACTCAAGCCATCCGCGACCCGGCCGTGTCGGCGGTCGTGAGTGCCGTCGCTCGGGTCCCGCGCGTACGGGAGCACTTGACGGGTCTGTTTCGCGACCGGATAGCGCACGGCTCCCGACCCGGCATCATCACGGAGGGCCGGGATATCACGACGGTGGTCGCTCCGGATGCGAATGTGCGCGTTCTGCTCACGGCCTCGGAGGAGGCGCGTCAGGCGCGGCGTGCAGCGGAGTTGCAGTCTCCGTCGGCGGCTGCGGTGGGGGAGCAGTTGAAGGCGCGCGATGCACAGGACATGAAGGTCGTCGATTTCATGTCGGCAGCGGAGGGCGTGGCGACCCTCGACTCCACGAACCTCACGTTCGACGAAACCGTCGCAGCCCTGGTCTCCCTCATCCGCTCCTGACTTTCATCATTCAGGAGGTGGTGGGGCGGATGAGGTTGGGTGTGTCACTCCAGCCACACCACCTCCTGAATTATGAAAGTCAGCAAGCCCGTAGGATTGACGGGTGCCAGATGACGATGATTTCCCCGAGCTGAACCCGGAGCTCGCCGACCGCCTGGCAGCCATGAATGACGAATCGGCGGCCCAGCGGGCCAGCGCGCTGCGCGCCGGCCTCGACGAGTATGAGCTCGATGACGAGGATCTGGGTATCCTCGATGCCGCGACCGAGGACCCGGACGCGATCCACTACCTGCCTGCGCTTCCCGTGCTGGCCATCGTCGGCCGGCCGAACGTGGGCAAGTCTGCGCTCGTGAACCGCATCCTCGGCCGCCGCGAAGCGGTCGTGCAGGATACGCCGGGTGTCACGCGCGACCGCGTGAACTACAAGGCGGAATGGAACGAACGGTGGTTCACGCTCGTGGACACGGGCGGTTGGGAGCCCGACGCGAAGGGCATTCACGCTGCGGTCGCCGCCCAGGCGGAGATTGCGATCGACCTCGCGGATGTTGTGCTGTTCGTGGTGGATGCGATGGTCGGGCCGACCGCAACGGATGAGCACGTCGTGAAGATGCTGCGTGCCACGAAGAAGCCTGTGATTCTCGTCGCGAACAAGGTCGACGACATCCGCCACGAACCGGAAGCGGCGAGCCTGTGGAGCCTCGGGCTCGGCCAGCCGTGGCCGGTGTCCGCCGTGCACGGCAGGGGAGTGGCCGACTTGCTCGACTACGTGCTCACGGTGCTTCCCGAGGTTTCCGCGGTTGCCAAGGAGCAAGTGGGTGGCCCGCGGCGGGTGGCGCTGCTCGGCCGCCCGAATGTGGGCAAGTCATCCCTGCTGAACCGTGCCGCTGGCGAGGATCGTGTCGTCGTGCATGATCTGGCCGGTACGACGCGCGATCCTGTGGATGAGCAGATCGAGCTCGCGGGCCGCGTGTGGACGTTCGTCGACACCGCAGGCATCCGTCGCCGCATGAACCTCGCTCAGGGCGCGGATTTTTACGCTTCGCTGCGTACGAGCGCCGCGCTCGAGAAGGCGGAGGTCGCCGTCGTCCTCATTGATGTGACGGAGCCGATCAGCGAGCAGGATGTTCGCATCATCGAACTTGTGCTGGAGAGCGGTCGCGCGCTCGTGCTCGCGTTCAACAAATGGGACATGCTCGATGACGAGCGGCGTCGGTATTTGGAGCGGGAGATTGAGCAGGATCTCGGCCATGTCGCGTGGGCTCCCCGCGTGAACATTTCGGCGAAAACGGGCCGGCACATGGAGAAACTCGTGCCAGCGCTCGAGCTGGCTTTGCAGTCGTGGGACACGCGCATCCCGACGGGCAAGTTCAACGCGCTCCTCGCGGAGCTCACGTCGGAGCATCCGCACCCCGTACGGGGCGGCAAGCAGCCGCGCATCCTGTTCGGCACTCAGGCGTCTACGCGTCCGCCGACGTTCGTGCTGTTCACGACCGGTTTCCTGGATCCGCAGTACCGACGCTTCATCACCCGCCGTTTGCGCGAACTCTACGGTTTCGAGGGCAGCCCCATCAATGTGAACATGCGAGTGCGGGAGCGGCGCAAGCGCACTTAGTCACCACGGTTCGCGCGTGCCCTCGCAACGATCATCCCGCGCGCCGACCGGGGAAAGCGTTCGAGCATCGCCTTCACTTCCGCCGCATCGACATTCGCTCCGAAGAGTTCGGTGTTCGGTTCCATGCGCACGCCTTCAGAGAGGGGTCCCGCGTTGACGGGGTCGAATCCGAACGCGTCGACGAGTGCCGCCACGGCTTCGACGGCGGCGGGGTCGTCCCCGGCGATGGCGAGTGCCTTGCGCCCTGGTGCGTTCGCCGGGCGTGATTCGTCGTCGAGGTCGCGGAACTCCATGTGGTTGAGAGCTTTTACGACGCGGGAGTCCGGGAAGAATGCCTGCACGATCTCGCTCGTCGAGGTGAGCGGATCGGTGTACTCGGCTCGGACCCCGTCGGTTTCCCACCAGTAGTTGGTCGCGTCGATGATGATTTTGCCGCGCAGGGCATCGACGGGGAGGGTGGTGTGCTGGGCGAGCGGCAAGGCGAGGATGACGATGTCTGCAGCGTTGGCGGCGTCTTCCACCGTCGCTGCGGTTGCGCGGGGGCCGAGAATTGTTGCGATGTGCTCGATCCTGGACGGATCCCCCGAGCCTGCGAAGTGCACTCGGTACCCGGCGTTCACGGCGAGTTTCGCCAGGATCGTGCCAACTCTCCCGGCGCCGAGTATGCCAATGGTCCGGTCGGGATTGAGAGTGTTCATTTACTCCATTGTGCCGTGCGGGTTGGTTTCGCGCTGCGGCAAGGCGGGTACGGCGGATGCCTTTTCGCAGCGCCAGCCGTCTGGAATGGTTCCTCGCGCGAGGAATTCGCGAAGCCGTGCGGCAGCATCCGCATCGAGCGACTCGTCGGCTTTCGAGTAGATGATGGGTTCTTCCTTGGAGTTGTGGGCATCCAGTTTTGCGAGGAGTTCGCGGCAGGCGTCGTGCATCGTGCGCGGGTTGGCTTCAGAGGCGAGCATGGCGTCGAGTTGGTCCATGGCGTCCCACAGCTCGCCGTGTTCGCGCACCATGACGAAGATCGGCATCGCCATGGTGGCTTTCAGCGGTGGGAACAGGATCTGTTCTTCGAGATAGATGTGGCGGCGCAGGCCCCGCATGGCGCGAAGGAGCGGCGTGGGGTCCGTTTCGTTGTGGCTGAGCCCGGCCGAGTACTCTTCGATGCCCCCGTCGATGTCCCGGTGTTCGCGCTCGAGTGCGTCGGCGAGCGTGCCTGCCGTCATTGCCATCCTCCTGCGTGTCGTCTCCATCCCATCATGCACCTCGTCGATGCACGGTGGAGGTCCCCAATGTCGCGATAGGCTATGCGAGGTAATTGCCACGGGCTGTGGCGCAGCTTGGTAGCGCACGTGACTGGGGGTCACGGGGTCGCAGGTTCAAATCCTGTCAGCCCGACAAATGAAATACGGGCGGCCATCTGTCGCCCGTATTTAATTTCTCCGGCGTGAGACGTCGTACCTGCGAGCAGGTGGGCCCACGCTGCCGAGGGGCCCCGGGCGTTGCGCAGCAACGTTTGGGGAGGCAGTGGGGACAAATCCTGTCAGCCCGACAAAACAAAGAGTGGCCGTCTTCTAGGGCGGCCACTCTTTGTTTGCCTTGGGATTGGTTGCGGAGCTGCAAGCACGTGGGAGCAGACTCTGCCAGGGTTGAGCCACCAAACAGCGCAACTGCGTCTTCGGTCGTTGCGGATGCGGCGGTAAAGCGGCAAGGCAAACCACAGCCACACCACGAGAATGACGACTCCACTCGTCACCAATATCGACGTGACGGTCCCGAAGAGAAGGTCGGTCACGAGAAATACCACGGCGCTGAGGGAGATGCTGAGCAATATCAGTGCCGCGACCATCTGACGAGCTGCGGTCCTAACCAGTAGGCCCTTGTTATACGGCTTGCCCCGAATCTGGTGATAGGCGCTTCCGCTCAGGAGAAAAATCACCGCCACTGCCGTGGAAAGAAACGCGGTGAAATAGACGTCAGCCTGCAGTTGGACCAGGTCGGAGAATACCGACGTGAACGGTAGTCCAAGCAGGAATGCCAAGAGCACGGTCACGCCGGGGATGACCACGCGGATTTCCGCGGTGAGCTCGTCCAACTCGCGATCCAGCGTTTCCTGATCGCGTTCTTCTGGATCGGGGCGATTCTGCTCCGAATTCTTTCGACGCATCGTGCTCTATCTGTCCTGCAAAGTGAACTGGTCGAGGAGAGTTTAGTCCACGCCGCGAACGTGAGAACTGCGCAATCATCGCGCTCTATCTTTGCGTGTGCCTTGTTTGTAGGATGTGCGCATGCGCTTGCCCCTTGTTCTTGCGATGACGATGTTGTTGGCCGTGACAGGGTGCTCCGGCGCCGCAGGTGGGGCCGACCCGAAGGATACGCTTTCCGCGGCGCACGATTCGTTCGCCTCGGCGAGTTCGGTGACGATCACCCTCACGAGCGAGGATGTGCCGAAGAACAGCGAGGGTGTGACGGCGGCGGACGGGGTCGGCGCTCTCGATGCGACGACACCGAAATTCCAGGGCACGGTGACCGGCAAACTCCAAGGGGTGGCCGGAGACTTCGACGTCATCGCTATCGGCGACGAAATGTGGATCAAGTTTTTCACCCCCGACTACATCGCGCTCGATCTCGCGGTGATAGACGCACTCAACCCGGCATCCCTGTTCAACCCGAAGACCGGGCTGCCGTCCCTCCTGGAGAAGACGACCGACCTCGCAACGGGCGAACAGCAGCGCGACGGTGAGGATGTGCTGGATACCATCACCGGCAAACTCTCCGGCGAACTGGTCTCCTCGCTGCTCAGGCTGGGCGAGCCAGAGTCGACATTCGACGTCACGTACGGAATCACCGCCGACGGCGAACTGCGCACAGCGATCGTTACCGGCGAGTTCTTCCCCGGCGCCACGTCGACATACACGTTCACGGTGAAGGACTACGGAACACCCGTTGACATCGAGCGGCCGTAGCCAGCCGCGGCCGCGCGCGCTGCTCACCACGGCGTCGATCGCGGTCGCGCTTGCGGCCGCGGACACGTACGTCATTGTTCTCGCGCTGACCGACATGATGGCCGGCGTCGGGGTGGGGATCGAGTCGCTGCAGCGCGCGACCCCAATCATTTCCAGCTTTCTACTCGGATACGTCGCCGTGCTCCCGCTGGTCGGACGCCTTGCCGACCTGATATCGCGGCAACGCGTGCTGCTCGGCTGTCTCGCGATCTTCGTCATCGGTTCCGCCATCACCGCGCTCGCTGTCGACATGCCCGTGCTTGTCGCCGGCCGGCTCATCCAGGGGCTCGGAGGCGGAGGGCTCGTGCCGGCGACTCTCGCCATCGTGGCCCAACTCTGGCCCGCGGATCGCCGCGGAACGCCACTGGGCGTGGTGGGCGCGGTGCAGGAGATCGGCAGCGTGCTCGGGCCGCTATTGGGCGCACTCGTCCTCACGATCGCCGACTGGCGAGCGATCTTCTGGCTCAACGCCATCCTCGGCATTCTCCTCGCGATCGCGATACGTCTCACGGGCGGTGAACCGTTGGGCAGACCCCGTTGGCTCCCGTTGGCAACGGGGGCGCTCGCCGCGGCACTCGGTGCGCTGGCCCTGATCGCGCCCCGGGCGCTCACGACATCGGTGTCTCTCGGCATCCCGTTCATCCCGATCGGCGGCTCAGACTCGCGCGTGCTCACCCCGATCGGGCTCACCGCCCTGGGGCTGCTCGGACTCACCGCCGTGCTCACCGCGCGCCATTGGCTGCCGGTGCTGCGGCGCGCCGACATCCCGGGCGCCCTCCTGTTCGGCGGCGCACTCGGTTGCGTGATCATCACGTTCGCGGTGGCGGAACCGGAGCGCGAAATCGTGGGACCTCTCGGCCTTGCGCTGCTCCCGATCGCCGGTGTCCTCCTCGTGCTGTACCTCATCCGGCACCGGCTCGCCCGTGATCCTCTTGTGCCGAGGGGCACCGTTCGTGGCCGCGGCGCGGTGGCGCTCATCGTCAGCACACTCGTCGGAGTCGCACTCGTCGCCGTCATTGTCGACGTGCCGCTTCTGGCCCGGCTCACGTTCACCGACTCGCAGACCGTTGCAGCCCTCGTGCTCGTGCGCTTTCTCATCGCCGTTCCGGTGGGTGCATTCGTCGGAGGGTGGCTGCTGCGCCGGTTCGGCGACGGGCTCGTGACGGGCGTCGGACTTGCCGTTGCGGCCGGAGGGCTCCTCGTGATGAGCGGATGGGGTGAGGGTTCGCTCGCCGGATTCTCGTCTTACGCGGTGCTCATCGCCGTCGGGTTCGGACTCGGCCTCACGCTCGCACCGGTCAACAACGCGATCCTCGCGGATTGCCCACCGGAGGCGCACGGCACGGCGTCGGCGCTCGTGGTGGTCACCCGGATGGTCGGCATGGTGGTCGGGCTCGCCGTCCTCACCGCGATCGGTCTGTACCGGTACTACGTCATGGCCGCCGAGTTGCCCGACTACACCGACGTGGGCGCACTCGTCGATATCGGCGTGATTCAGATTCAATCGGTCTTCCTCGGCGCTGCGATCGCCGCGGGAGTCGGCGCTCTCGTTGGCCCGGGACTCGGGCTGCGCCGGCGCCCGGTCAGCGCAACGGTCGAAACCACCTCGGTGTGAGGCGGGATGGCCAACGCTAGAGGCTTCGCCCCTCATCCCACAGGCGATCCGACGCGCCGCCCAGCAACGCCGCAGCGGACATCGCCTGCGCATCCGTGAACGACGCGATGTAGTCGATGACCGCGCGCGCCCGGCCAAGGCGCGAGATATCTGCCCCGCGGGGATCGGCGCGCTCAAGCTCGGCGTACGAATCGATGGTCGCCTCCACCGAGTCGAGCAAGCGCCTCGGTGCCCTCGGAGCGTCGTTCGGGTCGGCAAGCCAGGCGTGGAACCCCTCGACAAGGGAGGACAGCACGCGGGCCTGCCCGCGCTGGTAGATCGTGAGGTCTGCCCGGTCGAGCACGAAGCGCGTGTGCACGAATTTGAGCACGACTACATCGTGCCACGCGTCCCGAGAAAGCCGCACGTGGCCGCTGCGCACATCCGGATTCACGTCGACTGCAATCGACGCTTTCAGACGATCGATCCAGTGGTGGGTGAACGCGGCAACCCGCCGCTCTGCGTCGATCCCGCCGTCGAAGGGAATCGACAGCAGGCTCTCGACGAGCCCTTCCTGCACGCGGCGCACGGCATCCCGGAACTCGCCCTCATCGGCGATCCAACCGTCCTTTTGCGCGGTGCGCCGCCACGCCCGTTCCAGCGAGCGACCAGGGGCGCGCAGCGTTGACTCGAGCTCCGCGTCGTCAAGCGCGGAGAGTTCCGCACGATCCGCGAGCCACCGTTCCAGCTCGGCGGCAATCGTCGGGTACTGCAGCACACCCGCCCGGTAAAAGTCGTCGAGATCGTGAACGGAATAGGCGATGTCGTCGGCGACATCCATGACCGAGCATTCGACGGTTTGCTGGTGCTTGCCGATGCGCGGAAAACGGCTCTTCACGTGCGCGAGCTCTGCGGCATCGAGCGTGTACGCCGAAAACTTGGCCGCCCCGAGCTCGCGGTCGATTCCGACACCGCGCGGCAATTGGTGGGCTGGGCCCGCATCGTCGCGTCGCCAGTCCTCGCGCGCCCACGGGTACTTGAGAACAGCAGCCCTCACTGCGACCGTCAGGTTCAGGCCGCGTTCGCTCGCGTGGCAATGGTCGATTTCCGTGAGGATGCGGAACGTCTGCGCGTTCCCTTCAAAGCCATCGGCAAGACCCAGGCGTTCCCTGGCCAGCCGATCGAGCACTTGTTCGCCCAAATGCCCGAACGGCGGATGCCCGAGGTCGTGCGCGCTCGCCGCAGCCTGCACGACGATGTGGTCGCAACCGCCGAGCTTCGCGACCATGTCCCAGTCCGCGCCGCCGCGATGTCGAAGCGAGACCGCGATGGATCGGGCGACCGCGGTGACCTTGAGCGAGTGCGTGAGCCGATTGTGGACGACCGTGCCGGAACCGGCCTGCGGAATCACCTGCGTGACAGCGGAGAGCCTGGAGAAGTAAGGGGAGAAGCGGATCCGCTCCAAATCGACGCGAAATGCGCTGTCGATGCCGTCCGGAAGTTTCTCCGGCGCCGTCCGTTCCAGGGCATCGGCGGAGTGCGCGTCTCCGGAATCCTCCGGGCCGTCGATGGTGTCTGAATTTCGCATTGAGCCCAGTTCACCACGTGCAGCAGGCGAGTGACAAACATCCCGGCACTATCGAGCCCGTGATGCCGGGGTGTCACGAGTGCGCAGACGCCACGAGCGGGCGTGCCTAGTGCAGAGCGCGAAGCTCGACTTTGCGGTTGCAGGCGCGCGAGCCTTCCGCAGCGAGCTCGAGCGCGGAGTCAGCATTGGGCGCGGTGATGATCCAGAAGCCGCTCACGTGTTCCGGGGAGTCGATAAGGGGTCCTTCCGTCACCTTTCCTGCTCCGGCCCGATTGTCGATCACCGTGGCAGCGCCCGGATCCGTGAGCCCGCATGCGAACACCCAGTGCCCCCCGGCCTGAAGCCGCTCGTTGAATGCGTCGATCGAGGCCATCTCGTCGTCCGTGGCCAGATCGGTCGTGTCGTCGATGACGGAAATCAGAAATCTCATGCCGTTATTATCGATCATCGGCCTAACACACCACGATGGGGGAAATCGGATGACAGCGAGCGGAGACCATCCGATTTCTGCCGCGACACCACCGGCGCGGGAAACCCCGCCGGACGGGTTCCGCACGTTTCTGCAAGTGCTCGTGAACACCGCGATCGCCAACGTGACGACCAGTTACCTCTGGTTCGGCCTCACGTTCTGGGTGTACATCGAGACGAAGTCGGTGCTCGCCACCGGCATCATCGGCGGCGCATACATGTTGCTCATCGCGGTGTTCTCCATGGGATTCGGCACGATCGTCGACCGGCACCGCAAGTACCACGTCATGTTGTTCGCTGGCGCGGTGACGCTTGCCGCGTTCGGAGTTTCAGGAGCGATTTACCTGGTCTTCCAGGAATCCGTTCTCCTCGATTTGGGCGGTCCCATATTCTGGGTGTTCTCCGGCGTCATCCTGTTCGGCGCCGTCGTCGAAAACATGCGAAACATCGCGCTGTCGACGACCGTGACCCTGCTCGTCCCCGTGGAGCGCCACGCGAACGCTAACGGCATGGTGGGAACCGTGCAGGGACTCGCCTTCCTCGTCACGAGCGTGTTCAGCGGCCTGTCGATCGGATTGCTCGGGATGGGCTGGACGCTCCTGATCGCGATCGCCCTGTCGGCCGCGGCTCTCGTGCACCTGATGTTTCTGAACATTCCGGAGGACAAGCCGGAACCGGAACCCGGCCACGTACCGTTCATCGACTTGCGCGGCAGCATCACCGCCGTCCGCGCGGCAACAGGGCTGTTCGCGCTCATCATTTTCTCCACGTTCAACAACTTCATCGGCGGCGTCTACATCGCGCTCATGGACCCGTACGGGCTCGAAATGTTTCCCGTCGAAATCTGGGGCATCGTGCTTGGCGTGACTTCGAGCGGATTCATCATCGGCGGCCTGCTCGTCGCGAAGTTCGGTCTCGGCCGCAACCCTATCCGCACCATGCTGCTGCTCGTCATGATCATGGGCGTCCTCGGCGCGATGTTCACGATCCGCGAATGGTGGTGGCTGTACGCGGGCGGCATCCTCCTGTACATGACCCTCATCCCGGCGGTAGAGGCCGCAGAGCAGACCGTCATCCAGAAAATCGTGCCCTACCGAACGCAGGGCCGCGTATTCGGTTTCGCTCAAGCGTTCGAGGCGGCGGCCGCGCCCATCACGGCATTCCTGATCGCGCCGATCGCCCAATTCCTCATCATCCCGTACATGGATTCGCGGGCAGGTCAGGAGGCATTCGGCTGGTTGCTCGGCGACGGTCAGGCCCGAGGCATCGCGCTCGTGTTCCTCATCGCGGGGCTGATCATGGTCCTCGTGGCGTTCGCGGCGTTCTTCACGCGGTCGTACCGGCGGCTCTCCGCTCAGTATCTGGGCAACGACGAACAAGTGCCCATGGTGCCCGCGGGCGCGTGAGCCAGATGAGGTAGTTCGCGGAACAGCCCTATGGCGCAAACCCCCGGCACGGAGGATGCCCGACAGGCATGAAAGCGAATGCGCGGCGGGACCTGCTCGAGTTCGACGGCGCGGGAAAGATCATCCCCAAGGATTCGTTCTGGACGGTCCTCGAGTAGGCACCGGCGAACGTTTCGTGCCTATGATGTCCTTGACATCGTTGATGCCCTCGCCACATGCCGCCCGAACTGGATTACCTGCGGGCCGTGAGAAAGAACAGAACAACCGGTATGGACATCAGCCCCGTCTTCGTGAATGCGCTCGGATTCGTTGCGACGGGTTTCTCCATTCTCATGTGGCTTCCGCAGGCGCGGACGACGTGGCAGAACCGCAATGACCCGGTGCGATTGACCGGCATTTCCGAGGTTACGCAGTGGCTTCTGGTTGCCTGCTACGTGCTGTGGGGCGCGTATGGAGTGGTCAGCGCGTCGCTGTGGGTGAGCGCCCCGAGCGTACTCGCTGTCCCGCTCGCCCTCGCCACAATAGTGATCGTTCGGCGGGGCCGGACGCTGCCACACATCACGAAGTCGATACCCATCATCACCGCCGCCGAGCCGATGTCTGCCGAGCCAATGACCAACGAGGTCGCAATCGTGAGGTCGGAGGCCGCGCACCCGCCAACCGGGTCATTGCCGATCCTCGTCTAGGCGAACAGTGTTCGCGCGATCTGCAATGCTGGTTCGATGACGAACTCCGCGAGCATTGACCGGCCCGTGGTGCGCGTGCACCCCGGGAAGCTGATTTCCGCGGCGCTCGTGTCGGCATCCGGGGTTCTCCTGTTCGGATTCCAGATCAATGTCGCTGGATATGCGACTCTCGCGGCAGCCCTTCTCGTGGCGGCGTTTGTCGACCGCACACTTCTGCGCCATCTCGGTTTGATCGTCGCCGGGTTGTTCATCATCAGCCTCGTGCCGCTCAACGCCGACCTGAGCCTCGGCCACATGGCAGCCATGGGAACGGCGCTTGCGCTGGCCGTCATTGTTCCCTGGCTCGTGGATCGCTTCGTCTACCGGGAACGCATCATCCGTTTTCCCGTGCTCACGGGCAAGCCGTGGAGTTTGCCGGCGAAACTGTATCTGCCCGGAGTGGTGATCCTCGGATATTTCATTTTGCCCGTGTACCTCATCGGCTCCGGCGCCTACCTCAACTGGCCGGATGCCTCCGGCGACCCCTCCGTGTTCTGGCGATTGTTCATCGGGGTCAACTCGGTCGGCATTTGGGACGAACTGTTCTTCATTTGCACCACCTATACGCTCCTGCGCCAGCACTTTCCGAACTGGCTCGCGAACATCCTCCAGGCGGTGATCTTCACCTCGTTCCTGTGGGAAATCGGATACACCGGATGGGGGCCGCTCCTGACGTTTCCGTTCGCGCTTCTGCAGGGTTACACCTTCACGCTCACGAAGTCGTTCAGTTACGTCGTGAGCGTGCACTTGCTGTTCGACCTCGTGCTCTTCCTCGCTCTCGTGCACGCCCACAACCGGGATTGGCTTGCGATCTTCCTGTACTGAAGTCTGCGACGAAAAATTGGGGCTGGTGGTGACACGACTGGCATGCCACAATTTCTCATGAATTTGGACCCAGTCACGAGCAACCCGGACCACTATTCGCTGGTGTTCGAGAACGATCGCGTACGCGTTTTGGAGTATAGAGACACCCCGGGTGATAAAACGACGCTGCACGAGCATCCGGACAGCGTGATGTATACCTTGAGCGCCTTCAGGAGGCGACTTCACGCGGGCGACGCCCACCGCGACGTGGAACTTCCTGCCGGCGTCACCACCTGGTTGTCTGCCCAACAGCACTTTGGCGAGAACATTGGTGACACAGACACCCACGTCCTGTTCGTGGAACTCAAGGAAGGCACCGGAACACTCACTGGCGTCGTGCTTGGCCCTACAGAATCTTCCTGACGCGTTTACCATTCCAACCCGAGTTGAACTGAGGTACCCAAATGCCAGCAACCGCGCTTCCCGCAAACGGCAACCAACCTGAATCGCACGGGGTCAAAACCTGCGATGCCAGCGGGATGGCCGAGATCCACCGGATGTACCGCGCTGGATTCGCGGAAGGTCCGACCCTCGTCAAGGGCGTGCGAGACGGCGACCTTGCCCATGCCCAGGTCGTCGCGGACAATCTGGCTCTCCTGTCGATCTCCCTGCACGCCCACCACGAGGGCGAGGACCTGAAACTGTGGGACACCATCACGGAGCGGGCACCGTCGTGCGCCATTCATGTCGGGCGCATGAAGGAACAGCACGCCAAGATGCTCGTGCACCTCAACGCGCTGGACCCGGCACTGGAACAGTGGCGCACGACCGCGTCGGCCACGGATGCCGCAGCCGTTCTTGATGCGCTGGACGGCGTGAACGCCGCGCTCGACGTGCACCTCGGCGACGAGGAAACCAACATCGTGCCGGTCATGGAGACCACCCTCACCGAGTCCGAGGTGGAATGGTTCGCGCAACACGGCCGAGCCTCGACGCCGAAAGGTCAGGCCTGGTACGGCCTCGGCGCAATTCTCGCCGCGCAACCGGACGGCGGCACCGAGTGGCTGCGTAAGAACATGCCCGCGCCCGCCCGCCTCCTGTGGCGTTGGGTGGGCAAACCGAAATACGAAGCCCGGCGGGCGGCGCTCGTCGGCAAGTAGAATTGCATCATCATGACGCAATCAACCGAAACCGCAATCCTGGCCAGCGGCTGTTTCTGGGGTGCCCAGGAGCTACTGAGGGCCCGCGCCGGTATCCTTTCCACCCGGGTCGGCTACTCTGGCGGCGAAGTTCCCAACGCCACTTACCGCAACCACGGCAACCATGCCGAGTCGGTGGAGATCGTGTTCGACCCGTCCGTGATCTCGTTCAGGGACATTCTGGAGTTCTTCTTCCAAATCCACGATCCGACCACGAAGGATCGTCAGGGCAATGACATCGGACCGAGCTACCGCTCGGCGATCTTCTACACGAACGACGAACAGAAGCGCATCGCGCTGGAGACAATTGCAGACGTGGACGCCTCAGGCCTGTGGCCAGGAAAAGTGGTCACCGAGGTGACGGAGGCCGGGCCGTTCTGGGAGGCCGAGGAGGAGCACCAGGACTACCTGCAGAAGTTCCCGAGCGGGTACACGTGCCACTACGTTCGCCCGAACTGGACGCTTCCGCACCGCGAAAGCCAGGCAGCGTCACGCTGAGAGGCGCCGTCCGCGGTCGGAGATGCGATTACCGGCGCTTCAGCAGGTAGAGCGAACCATCGCGGTGGTTCGTCCACACCATGGTGTCGCCGTCCCACGCGGTCACGGCGTACCCGGTCGCAGGCGAGGGCAGAACCAATTCGGTGCCGTCGACACCGATGTCGACCGCATTCTCTGCTTGAAAAGTTGCACCCTGCACGTCCTGGCAGTAGAGCATTCTCGTGGTGGACGGGAACACGTAGCGGATGTCTGTCGTCGGCGCTACCGCTTCGAACCCCGCGCCGGAATCGATGTGCGTGTGCTGCCATGCCCCGATGATCACGGTCGTCAGCTCGCCGCTTTCTGCTCCGGGGATGTCGGCGCTGCCCGAATTCAGCCGCGCGGTGTCCCAATCGCACGTTTCCTCCTGCGTTGCCGGCCCGCTCGATTGCTCAACCGGGCTCTCAGGGGCGGAAGACGGAGCGGACGGGTTCGGCTGGTCGATGGCTTCGGATGGGCCCTCCGGGGCGCACCCCGTGAGCGCGAGAACGCAGGTCAGAAATGCGGCGGCAATGGTGGCCCGGGTGCGTGAAATCATGGTCTTCTCTCGGTGGGGACATGACCCATTACCGTAACATCGAGTTGGAGAAATTCAGCACTCCACCCGAGTAAGCACTCTGCGCACAGTCAGGAGGGCGGTAAACATGTCATTTCAGGCATATCTCGACGCAATTGAAGCGAAGACGGGACTCACGCCTCGGCAATTGATCGACATCGCGAGGGAAAAGGGATTCGACGACCCGGGCGTGAAAGCGGGCGCGATCCTCGACTGGCTCAAGTCGGACTACGACCTGGGGCGCGGGCACGGGATGGCGCTCGTGCACGTCATCAGGAATGGGCCAGGCATCGACTCGAAACACGTCGGCTCCACCGGCGTGCACCGGGACGAGTCCGACACGCTGTGGCTCGACGGCGCGGCGAGCAACCCGGCGAGCCGCTAACGCGAAATCGGTAGGCTGGATCCATGGCACTACTTCATCAGGCCGAACTTCGCCCGTCCAAGCTCGAACTTCTCGAAGGCTGGGTTCGGAGCCAACCATGGTTCGACGGGCCGACGGATGCGGCACTCAGTTCTGTCGCGGCATTCCGTTTCGATGACCCGGAGGGCGAAGTCGGGGTGGAAACCCTTCTCGTGCGCGCGGGGGACGGTCCGACGCTTCAGGTTCCCCTGACGTATCGGGGTGCCCCGCTGGACGGCGCCGACGAGTTTCTCATCGGCACGATGGAGCATTCGGTGCTCGGCTCGCGGTGGGTGTACGACGGAACGGGGGATCCCGTGTACGTCCAAACCGTTGCCGCTGCCACGCTCAACGGGGGCCATCAGGCCGAACTGTTCGTCGAGGTCGACGGAAAGCGTGTCGAGCGCACCCCAAGCGCGCTCGTGACCGGCACGGGTACGGGCACCGACTCGGTGCGGCTCCCCGCCCTCGGCGAGCTTGCGGTGCATCACGACGACGGCGTGACGGTTGTGAATACGAGCGCAATGCTCGTCGCGATTCAGCGTGTCGTGAGTGGCGGCTCGATCCGCCTGTCCGGAGAGTCGGCAGACTCCTACCGCAGGGCCGAAACTCTGACCGGAACGTGGGACGGCGTATCAGAGCCCCAGCCGCTGGTCGTCGTTCGCCACAACTGATCCGGCGGACCAATGGCAGAGAGCCCCGCTGCGTCGACCCCGTACGAGGTCCTCGGCGTCTCGCCCGACGCAAGCCAGACCGAGTTGCGGCGAGCATACCGTCGGCTGCTGCGCCAGACCCACCCGGATACGGGAGGAAATCCGGCGCGATTCAACGCGGTCCAGCAGGCGTGGGCGCGCATCGGGGATGCTGAAGCCCGACGCCAGTGGGATGCCGGGCGCGCCACAGCTGGCGCGTCACCGCCGCACCCCGCGCCACCGTCGAACTCGAAAGGCACGACCAGTCGCGGTCCCCGATCGGGTTCGAGTGTCAAAGCGCGAACTTACGGCCATCCGGGAGGCGTAGCGCGGGAACGCTTCCTCGTGCTCATGCGCGAGTGGGCCGGAAGAGGGTCGGACCTGGCCGACCCGTACGACCCGGCGCTCGTCCGGTCCGCGCCGCGGGAAATCCGCCGTCTCCTCGCGGACGCTCTCGCCGAAGAGGCGACGGCGCGCGCGGTGTCCGGGCTGGGTATCGGATACACGATGTGGAGCAATGTCGAAACGGACCGCGGCAAGCTCGACCACGTGATCCTGGGGCCGGCCGGCCTGTTCGCCGTCATGTCCGAAGATTGGGGCAGCGCGGTCAAACTCGTTCGCGGCGAACTTCACGGCGAGGGGATTCCGCCGGGGGAGCAGCCCGTGCGTGCGCTTGCTCGCATCGCCAAGGCGCTCGGCCGCAGCGTTCGGGTGCGGTTCACGGCCCGAATTATCGTCGTGCCGGATGACGCGCTGGCCGAACCCATCACCCACGTCGGAAAGCCGGCAGAGGCGGCAATCGTCCAGCTCTCCGCGCTTCCCAGAGTCCTGCGCGACGGGCTCTCCGGCGGTCAGCGCTTGAGCATTGAAGATGTATTCGACGTTCGAACGCGGCTGCAGAACAGCCTTCGATTCGTCTAAGTTGAACGCCCCGCCGCGCTCGATAGGATCAGGGTGTGGAGCGAACCAGTGAGCCAGACCAGGATCCAGCCGGAGTGACGCCGATTTCCAGCAACCCAACGGCAGAACACGACCGCTGGAACGAACGGCAGGCACTTGCCGAGGCCATGATTCCGCTCATCGGCCGGCTGTACCGGGACCACGGCGTCGTGACGTCCATTTACGGACGCCGGCTCATCAACCAGTCGCCCGTCGAGATACTGAAGGCCCACCGATTTGCGCGAAAGGTAAACGAGGTGGAGCTTCCCATTGAGGAAACGTTCCCGCTCGTGAAGGCTATCGCCGAGCTCGAGCCCGCCTCAGCCTCGATCGATCTCGCGAAACTCCTCATCAGGTCCAGAGCCGATAAGCGGGAGCTATCGGAGTTTCTCCGTGAGGAACTTGCACCCATCGTCGAGCAGGAACCGCCCGCAGGAAACGCCACCGACGTCGTCCTGTACGGATTCGGTCGCATCGGCCGGCTGCTCGCGCGCATCCTCATCGCCCACGCGGGAAACGGCGAGGGGCTCCGGCTCCGAGCGGTTGTCGTGCGCAAGGGTTCAGACGACGACCTTACGAAGCGCGCGAGCCTGCTTCGCCGGGACTCGATTCACGGTCCGTTCGAAGGCACGATCACGGTCAATCACGACGACAACACGATTCTCGCGAACGGTACGCTCATTCAGGTCATTCACTCGGATGATCCCGCGACGATCGACTACACGAAATATGGGATTCACGATGCGATCGTCGTGGACAACACGGGCCGGTGGCGTGATCGCGATGGGCTCGGCCAGCACTTGAAGAGCAAGGGTGTATCGCGGGTTCTTCTGACCGCGCCGGGCAAGGGCGACGTCAAGAACATCGTGCACGGCATCAACCACGACACCGTTTCCGCCGACGACGCCATCGTGTCCGCCGCGTCGTGCACGACGAACGCGATCGTGCCGGTGCTGAAAGTGATCCAGGACAAGTACGGAATCGTCCACGGCCATGTGGAAACCGTGCACTCGTACACGAACGACCAAAACCTCACAGACAACTTCCACAAGGGCAACCGCCGCGGGCGCTCAGCCCCCATGAACATGGTGATCACGGAGACGGGCGCGGCGCAAGCGGTGGCGAAGGCGATTCCCGAGCTTGCCGGGAAGCTCACGGGCAACGCCATTCGCGTCCCCACCCCGAACGTGTCCATGGCGATCCTGAACCTGAATCTCGACCGGGAAGCGCCGACCGCGGAGGTCAATGCCTACTTGCGCGGGCTTTCGCTGGATTCCGCGCTGCAGCAGCAGATCGATTTCATCGACTCGCCCGAGGTGGTGTCGTCCGATTTCGTCGGATCGCACCGTGCGGGAATCGTCGACGGTCTGGCGACCATCAGCACGGGCACAAACCTCGTGCTCTATGTCTGGTACGACAACGAATACGGCTACAGCAGCCAGGTCGTGCGCGTGCTTGAACACATGGCGGCCACGCACCCGCAGGTTTTCCCGACGCGGTCCCTCGTCGCCGGGCTGTAAGAGTGGGCAGTCGCGCGGATTGCCGTCGGCGACCTCACGTTATGCCCCGGCCGGACGTTAGCCGGGTATGAGACCTTTCGAGATGATCGTCGAGGAGCACGGCGCTCGGGTGTTACGGGTGTGTCGCGCCGTCGTCGGCCCCGTGGATGCCGAAGACGCCTGGTCGGAGACGTTCCTCGCGGCCCTCACCGCGTACCCCCGCCTGACGCCGGATTCGAATGTCGCGTCATGGCTCGTCACGATTGCGCACCGCAAAGCAATCGACATCCTGCGCGCGAAGTCGCGTTCCGCGATTCCGGTCGGGGACCTTCCCGAGCGGCCGAGCACTCTGGGTAACCCTGATGCGGGCGGCAGCGAACTGTGGCGCGCTGTCGCGGCCCTCCCTGAGCGTCAGAGGCTTGCGGTTGCCTATCACTATCTCGGCGGCCTGCCCCATGCGGAAACGGCGGAACTCATCGGCGGATCGGTGGATTCGGTGCGCAGGGCGGCATCCGATGGTGTCGCTGCACTCAGAAATTTGTATGTGCCAACTCTCGAACGGAGAACATCATGACGACAGCACTCGACACCCTGGAACACGTGGACCCGGTACAACTTGCGCGGCTCCACGGCGCATTGGAAAGCTCCGCCGCGCGTGGCGGATTGCTCGACGCCGCGTACCGCACGGTGGATTCCCCGATCGGCAGCCTCCTGATCGCCGCGACGGAACAGGGAATCGTGCGAGTCGCATTCGCGAGCGAAGGCCACGATGCCGTGCTGGAATCCCTTGCCGCCCGACTTGGCGCGCGCATGCTGAGGATGTCGTCGGGGGAAGGAATTGGGCGCGAACTGGATGCGGCCGCGCGGGAACTTGACGAATACTTCGCAGGCGGTCGCACGGCTTTTGACCTGCCGCTGGACTTGAGGTTGTCGACCGGGTTCCGGCGCACCGTGCTCGGTCACCTCACGGAGATCGCGTACGGCCGCACCGAGTCGTATGCTCAGGTGGCGGCGGCGGCCGGCAACCCCCGCGCCGTTCGCGCCGTGGGATCCGCGTGCGCCACGAATCCGCTCCCGGTGATCGTCCCGTGCCATCGGGTTCTGCGCTCCGACGGATCGCTCGGCGGCTACCTCGGCGGCCTGGATGCCAAGCGCGCCCTGCTCGCGCTCGAGGCGGCCGCGTGAGCCTCGTGGTGGGCGAGGACGGACTCGCCAGACCGGCGTGGGCGGCAACCGATCCGCTCCTGCGGGACTATTACGACACGGAGTGGGGGATGCCGATTCGCGACGAGCGTGGACTTTTCGAGCGCATAAGCCTGGAGGCGTTCCAGTCGGGGCTGTCCTGGGCGACGATTCTGCGCAAGCGGCCGGCATTCCGCGACGCGTTCGCCGGTTTCGAACCGGACATTGTCGCCGCATTCACCGATGCCGACGTCGAACGCCTCCTGGGCAATGAGGGAATCGTTCGAAACCGGGCGAAGATCCTGGCTACGATCACCAACGCGACCGCTGTCGTCGCGCTGCGCGCCGAGGGAGGGCTCGTCGACTTCGTGTGGTCGTTCCTTCCCGATTCGACGCCGGCGCCCGGGCCGGGCGAACCGCCCATTACGCAGTCTCCCGAGTCTCTCGCCCTGTCGAAAGCGCTCAAAAGACACGGTTTCACGTTCGTCGGGCCGACCACGATGTACGCGCTCATGGAGGCGATCGGGATGGTCGACGCGCATCCGGTAGGCAGCCACCGGCAACGGGTCACCGAGGGCCGGCCTCGGACGCAGGATTCGGACACCCCTCGCTAGACTGAACCACTGTGGAACCCGACGCGACATCTCAGGTGAGTTCGCGGATTCTCACTGTCCCGAACGTCCTGAGCTTCTTCCGGCTCGCGCTCGTTCCGGTGTTTCTCGTGCTCGTCATCGAGGGCTACGACGTGCTCGCGCTCATCGTCCTCGTCATCTCCAGCGCGACGGATTACCTCGACGGCGTGCTCGCCAGGCGACTCAACCAGGTCACGCGACTCGGCCAGCTTCTGGATCCGGCGGCCGACCGCTTCTTCATTTTCGCGACCCTCATCGGGCTGGCCGTCCGGGGCATCGTGCCATGGTGGCTCTTTGCCGTGATCGTGGGTCGCGATGTTCTGCTCGTCGTCATCGGAATCGTTCTCGCGAACTTCGGCTACGGGCCGCTTCCCGTCCACCACATCGGAAAGATCGCCACATTCTGCCTGTTCTACGCGCTTCCTATCCTCATGATCGGCCAGGCATTTCCTGCCGTCGACTACATCAGTTCGCCGATCGGGTGGGCCTTCGCGCTGTGGGGGGCATTCCTGTATTGGTGGGCAGGCGTCATCTACATCGTGGAAACAGTGCGCGTCATCAGAATTCCCCGGGTTAATCGCGCGCCCGAATCCGATACTGTAGGGGGCTAGGAGGTTCGGGATGGGCACGGCAAACACGGAAGGTCCTGCTGCTGCCGATGGTGCACCCAGGGACGACACGACGGCCCACTTCGGCCAGGACTTCGAGGCGCAAATGGCCGCGCTCGATGGTGAACTCACCGCCGAAGAACAGGAAGCGATAGCCGCACTCCCTTCGGCCTCCGCCCTTCTGATCGTTCGACGCGGCCCCAACGTGGGCGCCCGCTTCCTGCTGGATTCCGATGTCACGACGGCCGGTCGGCATCCCGACGCCGACATTTTCCTCGACGACGTAACGGTGTCTCGGCGCCATACCGAATTCCTCCGACACGGGAACGCTTTCGAAATGAGAGATCTCGGCTCGCTCAACGGCACCTATTTCGATGGCGTGCGAATCGACAGCGCGCTCATGACCGACGGCGCCGAAGTTCAAATCGGGAAGTTCCGGCTCACGTTTTACGCATCCCGCTCCGACCTTGCACCGATGAGCGATCGATAGTGGCGGCAACACCAGCACAGGCGAGGAAGCCTGGAACTCAGGGGCTACTGAGCATCGGCCAGGTCCTCGCGCGATTGCGCCCCGAGTTCCCCGACCTCACACCCTCGAAGCTGCGGTTTTTGGAGGAGCGCCTGCTCATCAGCCCGGCGCGGACGGAATCCGGCTATCGCAAATTCTCGCCCGTCGACATGGACCGATTGCGTTTCATCCTGACGATGCAGCGAGACCACTACCTTCCGCTCAAGATCATTCGCGGGTACCTCGACGAACTCGACGCAGGGCGGAGGCCGGAGCTTCCAGGATCGGCCACCGGGCCGATCCCGACGATCCTTCCCACCGATCGCCGACTTCAGCGCGACGAGTTGATTCGGGAGGCGAACGCCACTCCGCAACTTCTCAACGACGCGGTGTCCGCGTCGCTCATCGTCCCTGCAGAGCTGTACTCGGAACCCGTTCTCGCTGTCCTGAAAGCCCTCGTCGAACTGCAACGGTCCGGAATCGAACCGCGCCACTTGCGAGGATTTCGCGCGTCGGCGGAACGCGAGCTCGGGCTCATTGAAAGCGCGCTCATCCCCGTATCGCGCCGCAACGACGCATCGAGTCGGGCTAAGGCGAGCGAACTCGCCAGGGAGATCGCCGGCCAGCTGGAGATCGTGCGGAGCAGCCTCATCCGTTCGGCGCTCTCGAGGCTCAACTAGCGCGATTCCCCGAAGGCGCTGAACATCCGCGGTATGCTGCAGGTTCAGCTAGTTCGACACGCCGAACGCGTTCGAGTGAATGTCATTGCCACACAGCGGACCCGTGGGTACCGTGGAGGCTGCGGACGTAATGCGTCCCCGGCACAGGCATGGAAGGCAAACCCAATGAGTGAACCCCGCAGCAGCATCGAGGATTCGCGCTACGACCTCGGCTTGCTCTTCACTGACGGCCTGCCCGACCTTGATGACAACGCCGGCTATCGCGGTGCGATCGCAGCGCGCGCTGCCGGCATCAGTTACCGGCAATTGGACTACTGGGCTCGGACCGAACTCGTCGAGCCCACGGTGCGCGGAGCCGCCGGATCGGGCACCCAGCGACTTTACGGGTTCCGCGACATCCTCGTGCTCAAGCTCGTGAAGCGCCTGCTCGACACGGGAATCTCACTCCAGCAGATCCGCACAGCGGTGAACCAGCTTCGGGAAGCCGGCGTCAACGACCTTGCGCAGACCACGCTCATGAGCGATGGCGCCAGCGTGTACCTGTGCACGTCGAACGATGATGTCATCGACCTCGTCAGCCGCGGTCAGGGTGTGTTCGGCATCGCTGTGGGGAAGGTTCTTCGCGAAGTGGAGAACAGCCTCGTCGAACTGGACAAGGACAAGGGCGCCGATCCGGCGGACGAACTCGCAGCTCGCCGCGCAACGAAAGCGTCCTAACCGCCTCTGCGCACCCTCGCTGTTACCGCTCGAACGGGAATCTCTGCTCGGCGGCCTGATTCCCGCCGAACGAGAACGGATTGGACTCTGGCGGCGCAGCGGGCGGCGCGTGCTGCGGTTCCGGATTCCGGCTCTCATCCTGATCGGGCACGATTCCGCCGACCGGGATTCGTCCGGCCCTGATGACACGGTCGAGAAGCTGGTCGAAATGATGGGCCATTTCCTGAGCGCTCTCACCCGGCCACACGTGAAGCGGCTTGGCCGCGCCCTGCGCCTGCTGCAGCGAGGTCCTCTCGGGAAGCTGCGGGCTCAGCACGAGAGGGCCGAACATGTCCCTCAATTCCTTGATTCTGAACTGGTGCTCGAGGGATTGAATCTTGGCGCGGTTCACGATGATCCCGAGCGGCTGAAGCCGGGGGGAAAGCCCCCGGCGAATTTCCTCAATCGCCCGCAAGGCACGGTCGGCTGCGGCCACAGAGAACAGGCCGGGCTCGGTGACGATCGTCACGCGGTCGCTCGCGGCCCACGCCGTGCGGGTCAGCGCATTGAGCGAAGGCGCGGAGTCGATGAGGACGAGGTCGTATTCATTCTCCAGATGGGCGAGGGCCTCTTCGAGTTTCCAAATGTCCCGGATGCTCGGGTGCGGCCCGTCGAAGTTGATCGCCGAAGGGCTGCCGATCAGAACGTCGACTTTCCCCGGCCGGCCTCGCGTCCAGCCGCTCGGCGAAATGGCGGCGCGAACGATCTTTTCCTTGGGCGAGGCGAGCACATCCGCGATGTTCAGATGACCGGCGACACTGATGTCCATTCCCGTCGAAACATCGGATTGCGGGTCGAGATCGACCACGAGAGTGCGCAGTCCCCTGGCGAAGGCCGCGGAGGTCAACCCCAGCGTGACCGTAGTCTTTCCGACTCCGCCTTTGAGGGAGCTGACGCTGAGTACATGCACGAGTAAAGACGATACCTTCACTAGTCTGAAAGAACCTAAATCTTGCCAGACATATCCGACCGAAGTTCGATCGTGGCTATGGACTGCGTGACTAGCCTTGGACATTCACGAGAGAGGACAGCAGTGTTCACCAAGATTCTTGTTGCCAACCGAGGTGAGATCGCTATCCGCGCTTTTCGGGCCGCATTCGAGCTCGGAGCCAAGACTGTTGCCGTGTTCCCCTGGGAGGATCGGAACTCTCTTCACCGGTTGAAGGCGGACGAGGCTTACCTCATCGGCACGGAGGGGCATCCGGTCCGCGCGTACCTCGATGTGTCCGAGATCATCAGGGTCGCGACCGAGTGCGGCGCGGATGCGATCTACCCGGGGTACGGATTCCTTTCGGAGAACCCAGAACTCGCCGAAGCTGCCGCTGCTGCCGGGATCGCCTTCATCGGTCCGAGTCAGTCAGTTCTGGAAATGGCGGGCAACAAAGTCACGGCGAAGGAACACGCGATCGCAGCGGGTGTGCCGGTTCTCAAGTCCACGCCTGCGTCGAAAGACATCGACGAGCTTCTCGCGGGGGCGGAGGAGATTGGTTTCCCGATCTTCGCGAAAGCGGTGGCGGGCGGCGGGGGCCGCGGGATGCGACGGGTCGACCGTGCGGAGGACTTGCGCGGCGCGCTCGAGGAGGCGATGCGCGAAGCCGACAGCGCATTCGGCGACCCGACCATGTTCCTCGAGCAGGCGGTGCTGCGCCCGCGGCACATCGAGGTCCAGATCCTCGCGGATGTCACGGGGGAGACCATCCACTTGTTCGAACGCGACTGCAGCGTCCAGCGCAGGAACCAGAAAGTCATCGAGATCGCGCCCGCGCCCAATCTCGACCGGAACGTGCGCGAGTCGCTGTTTCGCGACGCCATCGCGTTCGCAAAATCGATCAACTATGTGAATGCCGGCACCGTGGAGTTTCTCCTCGACACGGTGGGAGAGCGGGCCGGGCAGCACGTCTTCATCGAGATGAACCCCCGGATCCAGGTGGAGCACACCGTCACGGAGGAAATCACGGACGTCGACCTGGTTCAGGCGCAAATGCGCATCGCGTACGGGCAGACGCTCGCCGAGCTCGGCCTAGAACAGGAATCCCTGTCTGTGCGCGGCGCTGCCCTGCAGTGCCGGATCACGACGGAAGACCCGGCGGACGGCTTCCGGCCCGACACGGGGAAGATCACGACGTACCGCTCGCCGGGAGGCGGGGGCATCCGGCTCGACGGCGGAACCATCGACCCCGGCACGCAGATCAGCCCGCACTTCGACTCCATGCTCGTGAAGATGACGTGCCGGGGCCGCGACTTTGCGGCTGCCGTGGAGCGGGCAAAACGGGGACTCGCCGAGTTTCGGATTCGCGGAGTGTCCACGAACATCCCGTTCCTCCAGGCTGTCCTCGAGGACCCGTCGTTTGCGAACGGCGATATCAGCACGTCGTTCATCGACGAGCGACCGGAGCTCGTGAATGCGGCCCCGTCGAAGGACCGGGGGACGAGGATTCTGAACTGGCTCGCCGATGTCACGGTGAACCAGCCGTTCGGCAGCGGAGACGGAATCATCAGCCCAGAGCAAAAGCTTCCCGACGTCGATATTGATGTTCCGGCGCCTGCCGGTTCGCGCCAACGATTGCTGGAACTGGGGCCGGCAGGGTTCGCGGCGGACCTCCGGGCGCAAAATGCTCTCGCGGTGACCGAGACCACGTTCCGGGATGCCCACCAGTCGCTGCTGGCGACGAGGGTCCGCACGAAGGACCTTGAGGCCGTCGCCCCTTACGTGGCGCGCATGACTCCGCAACTCCTGTCTGTCGAGGCGTGGGGCGGAGCCACCTACGATGTCGCGCTCCGATTCCTGGGGGAGGACCCGTGGGATCGGCTTGCCGCGCTTCGGGAGGCGATGCCGAATATCGCCATCCAAATGCTGCTCCGCGGACGAAACACGGTCGGCTACACGCCCTACCCGACAAAGGTTACCGACGCATTCGTCGTCGAGGCCGCCGCGACGGGCGTCGACATTTTTCGGATTTTCGATGCACTCAACGATGTCGATCGGATGCGCCCGGCCATCGATGCCGTGCTCGGAACGGGCTCAGCCCTCGCGGAGGTCGCACTGTGCTACACGGGCGACTTGCTCGACCCGGCGGAGGAACTGTACACGCTCGACTACTACCTGAACCTTGCGGAGCAGATAGTGGACAGCGGTGCGCACATTCTCGCCATCAAGGACATGGCCGGGCTGTTGCGCGCGGGCGCGGCGGAGAAGCTCGTGGGCGCTCTTCGTGAGCGGTTCGATCTTCCCGTCCACGTGCACACGCACGACACAGCTGGCGGGCAACTGGCGACCCTCCTGGCAGCGAGCCGTGCGGGCGCAGATGCCGTGGACGTCGCGAGTGCGCCGATGGCGGGGACGACAAGTCAGCCGCCGTTGTCTGCACTCGTCGCCGCCCTCTCCAACACGGAACGAGATACCGGACTTTCCTTGCAGGCGGTGTCGGACCTCGAGCCATACTGGGAAGCCGTCCGCCGCGCTTACCGCCCCTTCGAGTCGGGGCTGCCAGGGCCAACCGGCCGCGTGTACCACCACGAGATCCCCGGCGGCCAATTGTCCAACCTGCGGACGCAAGCTGTTGCGCTCGGCCTCGCAGATCATTTTGAGAAGATCGAGAACTGGTACGCGTTCGCGAACCGCATTCTCGGTCGGCCGCCGAAAGTCACGCCGTCCTCCAAAGTCGTCGGGGACCTCGCACTGGCCATGGCCGCGGCGGATGCGGATCCGGAAGACTTCGAAGAGAACCCGGGCAATTACGACATTCCGGATTCGGTGATTTCCTTCATGGCGGGGGAACTGGGCGACTTGCCCGGCGGGTGGCCGGAGCCGTTCCGCAGCAAGGTGCTCGCGGGCAGGAGTGTTTCCATCGAGGTCGAGGATCTCGGTCCGGAAGACAGCGCGGCACTCGAGGCAGACTCCGCGAGCAGGCGCTCCACGCTCAACCGCCTGCTGTTCCCTGTTCCGACTCGGTTGTTCGAGGAGGTGCGGGACGCCTACGGCGACCTCTCGGTAGTCGACACGGTGGACTACCTGTACGGTCTGCGCCCCGGGCGCGAGCACACGATCTCGATGGAGCCGGGAGTCAAGCTCATTGTGGGGCTCGAAGCCATCGGCGAAGTCGACGGAAAGGGCATGCGCACGGTCATGACCGTGATCAACGGCCAATTGCGTCCCGTGTTCGTGCGCGACCGCTCCGTAACCGTGGACGTGAAAGCAGCGGAGAAGGCCGATCCCGGCTCTCCCGGCCAGATTTCCGCACCGTTCTCTGGGGTGGTGTCGCTCAAGGTTTCGGAAGGCGACCATGTCGACGCGGGCCAGGTGGTCGCATCGATCGAAGCGATGAAGATGGAGGCTGCGATCACGTGTTCGGTTTCGGGCACGGTCGGCCGACTCGCGATCCCGCAAACTCAGCAAGTGGACGCGGGGGACCTCCTCCTCGTTGTCGAGTTGTAAGCTAGAGGGTCCGATTACGAAGGGCCATTTCCTGTGACGTCGAAGACCAGAAAGACCGACGGTTCGTCCGAACCCGACCCCGAGCCGGAGTCCGGCACCGTGGCGCTGCCGGACCTTCCCGAAAGTCTCACGATCGATGTGACCCTGCCGGAGCAGGTTCACTCGACTCCCGACGACGAACTCGCGGTCGCCTTGAGCGATGAGGCGATTCGCGCCGGGCACGTTCTGGAGAATGTCGGACCCACCACCTCGATCAACCTGGTTCCCGTGATGCCCGTCCAGCCCGATCAGGACGACATCCTCGCGTCTCTCCCCTCGAGGTCGCGCAACCGGGGCCGAAGCGCGGTGGCTCCAGAGACGGCGGCCATGTTGACCTCGGAACGCCTGCTCGAGCGGCGGAACCAGAAGCGGCAGCGCCCGGAGGGACTATGGCCGGCGTTCGTATACGCGAGCACATTTCATCTCGTGAACCTCGGCGATTCGGCTCGGGTCCGCGCGAGGAAGGAATTGGAAGCGCGCATCGGCAAGCGGCTCGACGGCGGAACCCGGTTCGTCCCCGTCCTGACTCGGAAGGGCGGGGTCGGCAAGACGACGATCACCGCGCTGCTCGGAATGGCGCTTGCGGACGTCCGCGAGGACCGGGTCATCGCGATCGACGCGAACCCGGATCGCGGAACTCTTGCCGAAAGGGTCACGAAGCAAACCTCGTCGACGGTGCGGGACGTCGTGACGAACGCGAGCTCGATCAACGCGTTCAGCGAATTCACCTCGTTCATCTCGAGGGATGAAACGCGGCTCGACATCCTTGCTTCAGATACCGATCCGCTGCTGTCTGAGGCATTCGATGAAGACGATTACAACGTTGTCGCCGATGTCGCAGCGCGCTACTACTCGATTGTGCTGACGGACTGCGGCACCGGGATCGTTCACTCGGTGATGCGCGCGACGCTGCAGCGCGCGGACACGGTCGTCATCGTGTCGGGGGGAAGCGTCGACGAGGCGCGGCTCGCGTCGGAGACCCTCACGTGGCTCGAGGCGAACGGTTACGGGAAACTCGCGCACGATGCGGTCGTTGCGATCAACACCGGAACCCAGGGCACGAACATGGTCAATATCGACGAGATCGAGGCGCACTTCCGCTCTCGCGTGCGGGAAGTCGTTCGCATTCCGTATGACGCCCAACTTGCTTCCGGCGCCGTCATCGATTATTCCCGCCTCGAACCGCTGACTCGCTCCACCGCACGCGATCTGGCCGCGTTCGTCGTCGACGGGTTGCCGTCCACGAAGGACGACTGAGGCCGCAGGGGCACAACGCACAATGACCGCGCGCCAGATCAGGGTCTTCGGAGACCCCGTCCTTCGGACTGTATCCTCACCGATTTCGATCGGCGACGCGGGCGCCCGCGGACTCGTCGAAGACCTCCTCGACACCGTTCGGCTGCCCGGAAGGGCGGGAGTCGCGGCACCGCAGATCGGGATCAACCTGCGGGCTTTCAGTTTCAACATCGACGGCGAGGTTGGCTACGTGTTGAATCCGGAACTCGTCGAGGTTTCCGGTGAGCCCGCGCTCGTCGACGAGGGATGCCTTTCCGTTCCCGGTTTCTACTTCCAACGGATGCGCTACCCGCGGGCGCGCGCCGTCGGCGTCGATCTGGACGGCAACCGAATCGAACTCGAGGGCGAGGGTCTTTTCGCCCAGGCGCTCCAGCACGAGATCGACCACCTCGATGGAAAGCTCTTCATCGAAGGGCTCGACAAGGAGCGCAAGCGCGAAGCAATGCGGTTGATCAGAGAGTCAGACTGGTTCTGACCCTCGCCCTCAACCTACGACGGAGTGCCCCTGAGTAGCTGGCGCGTCCTCGTACAGCCCGTCGATCGTGTCGGCGAAGTCATCGAGGATGACGTGCCGCTTGATGCTGAGCTTCGGTGTGAGGTGCCCGCTCGCCTCCGACAATTCGTGCGGAAGGATCACGAACTTGCGAATTGATTCGGCACGCGACACGTTGGCGTTCGCGCGATCGATGGCCGACTGGATTTCGCTCAGCACCTTGGGGTTCTTGGCCGCGTCCGCGACGCTCATCGTCGCATCCTCGCCGTTGTTGTTGAGCCACACGGGGAGCATTTCCTCGTCGAGCGAGATGAGCGCACCGATGAACGGGCGCTTGTCTCCGACGACGACGACCTGCCCGATGATGGGGTTCGCCCTGATGGGGTCCTCGAGCGTCGCAGGAGCCACATTCTTGCCCCCCGCTGTGACGATCATTTCCTTCTTGCGACCCGTGATCTCCAGGTAACCGTCTTCGTCGATCGTGCCGATGTCGCCGGTCTTGAGCCATTCGCCGTCGAACGTATCCTTCGTGGCCTGCTCATTGTTCCAGTAGCCGTCGAAGATATTGATTCCCTTGGCTTCGATCTCGCCGTCCTCTGCGAGGCGCACGGAGCATCCCGGAAGCGGCGGGCCCACCTTGCCGATCTTGAAGTTGGATGGAACGTTCACGGTGATGGGCGCGGTCGTCTCCGTGAGGCCGTAGCCCTCGAGGATCGTGAGTCCGAGACTGCGGTAGAAATGCCCGAGGAACAGTCCGAGGGGCGCAGACCCCGACACCGCGTACTTGACGCGACCGCCCAAGGCTGCGCGAATCTTGCTCAGAACAAGCCGATCGAAGAGCGCGAACTGGATGGCGAGCCCGAACGGGACTTTTCCGGCGTCGAGCGCCTTCGAGTGCGCTACGGCAACGGCGGCGGCCTTGCGGAAGATCTTGCCCTTGCCGCCGGCCTCCGCCTTCTGCTCGGAGGAGTTGTACACCTTCTCGAACACTCGGGGCACGGCGAGCAGGAACGTGGGCCGGAACGAACCCATCGCCGGGAGCAGTTGCTTCGTGTCCGGCTGATGGCCGACCTTGACACCTCCGACGATCGCGAGCACTGAGATGAAGCGGGCGAAAATGTGGGCGAGCGTGATGAAGAGCAGCGTGCTCGATTCCGTGTTGACGACTTCGGGAATCGCGTGGTGCGCGTTGCGGGTGAGCTCGACGAAGTTGGAGTGCGTCAGCATGCAGCCCTTTGGCCGGCCCGTCGTGCCCGCGGTGTAGATGAGCGTCGCAAGGTCCTTGCCCGAAGCCAGGTTTCGACGCCGCTCGATTTCCTCGTCCGAGACGTCCTTGCCGCTCGCGGCGAGCTTCTCGAGGTCGCCCGAGTCGATCTTCCACACCGTGCGGATGAGCGGAAGGTCGGCGTGCGCTTCGTCGAAACGCGAGAAGTGGTCTGGGGTCTCCGTGATCATGGCCACGGTGCCCGAGTCGCTGAGGTTCCACTGGAGCTGCGTAGGGGAGGAGGTTTCGTAGATCGGCACCATGACCGCGCCGGCGAACCAGATTCCGAAATCGATGAGAGTCCACTCGTAGCGGGTCTTGCACATGAGGCCGATCTTGTCTCCGGGCTCGATCCCGGCGGCGACGAACCCCTTGGCCAGTGCGCGAACCTGGTCGAGGAACTCCGTCGCGGTGACGTCCGACCAGCCGCCATCCTGAGTCGGAACGGAGAACAGCGCGAGGTCCGGAGTCGCGCGAACGCGCTCGATGAGAAGATCGGTCGCATTCGCTTCGGGGTCTGCTGGAACGATGGCGGGCATGTCGTAGTGGTCCACGGCAACTCCTTTGGTACCTGAAAGTTCGGTCTTTCTACTCTATCGGGTCAGGCGGAATCGTTCCTGCGGACGTTCGCCGTGACCTCGGCACCGTTAGGCTGGGAGGGTTGGCGCTGGTCGTTGGGCGCCGTGCTGCAGGGAGGCTCTCGGATGTTCTACTGGTTCATGAAGAACCTGATCGTCGGTCCGATCCTGCGCACGGCATTTCGGCCCTGGGTGACCGGCGAAGAGAACATTCCGCGCACGGGCGGCGTGATTCTCGCGAGCAATCACCTGTCCTTCATCGACTCGGTGTTCCTCCCGCTGCTGATCGACCGCCGCGTGACGTTTCTTGCAAAAAGCGATTACTACACGGCCCGTGGCCTTCGAGGCTGGGCGATCAAGAACTTTTTGAAGGCGGCCGGAATGCTGCCCATCGACCGCTCGGGGGGAAAGGCATCGGAGGCGAGCCTGCGCACCGGACTGGGGGTACTTCATCGCGGCGAAGTACTCGGAATCTACCCGGAGGGCACGCGCAGTCCGGACGGCAAGCTGTACCGCGGCAGAACCGGGGTTGCCAGAATGGTGCTCGAGGGCGGAGTGCCGGTGATTCCGGTTGCCATGATCGACACGGAAAAAGTCATGCCGATCGGGAAGCGCCTTCCGAAAGTGCGGCGCGTCGGGGTCGTGGTCGGCGAGCCTTTGGATTTCTCGCGCTTCGAGGGGATGGAAAGCGACCGATTCATCCTGCGCTCGATCACCGACGAGATCATGTACGAGCTCAGCCACCTCAGTGACCAGGAATATGTCGACGTGTACGCGAGCACAGTCAAAGAGAAGAATCCAAGCCGCAGCCATTAGTGGCGGCGCGCGTCACGCGGCTCCGGGGCCGGATAAGCTGGAACCCCGGCAGGTTGCCGGAATGTGCTGCATCGTCGCAGCGACTCTTCCTCGCGCGTCCCCTGGGCAGCGTTGGGCCCCGTCATGACCCACTCAAGGAGTATCCAGTGGTTGATCCGAACGAACCAGTCGTGCTTGCCGAACCGGCAGTGATCGACGGGCTCGACCGCTGGCGTGACCTCCCCATCGCGCAGCAACCCAGTTGGCCCTCAGTCGAGGCCGTCGAAGCCGCATCCCGCGAGTTGGCTGGGCTTCCGCCACTCGTATTCGCCGGTGAGGTCGACATCCTTCGTCATCGGCTTGCGAGCGTCGCGCGCGGCGAGGCATTCCTCCTTCAGGGCGGCGATTGCGCTGAGACGTTCGCCGCGGCGACGGCGGACCAGATTCGCGACCGCGTCAAGACGATTCTTCAGATGGCCGTGGTTCTCACCTACGGCGCATCCATGCCGGTCATCAAAATGGGCCGGATGGCCGGGCAGTTCGCGAAGCCTCGCTCGAGTGATCATGAAACCCGCGGCGACGTCACGCTGCCCGCGTACCGCGGCGACATCGTGAACGGGTACGAGTTCACACCGGAGTCCCGCGCGGCGGACCCGTCCCGACTGGTTCGCGGATACCACACGGCGGCGAGCACGCTCAATCTGATCCGCGCGTTCACGCAGGGCGGTTTCGCGGACTTGCGGCAGGTTCACAGTTGGAACCAGGGCTTTGCGCGCAATCCGGCGAACGTGCGCTACGAACACATGGCCCGCGAGATCGACCGCGCCATCAAGTTCATGATGGCGTGCGGCGCGGACTTCGAGGCTCTCAAGCGCACGGAGTTCTACACGTCCCACGAGGCGCTACTGATGGACTACGAGCGGCCGATGACGCGAATCGATTCCCGCACGGGAACCCCCTACATCACGTCGGCGCACTTCGTGTGGGTGGGGGAGCGCACGAGGCAGCCGGACGGTGCCCACATCGACTTCCTGTCGCGCGTGCGCAACCCGATCGGGGTCAAGCTCGGTCCCTCGACAACGCCCGCTCAGGTGCTCGAACTCATCGACCGCCTGGATCCGGATCGGGAGCCCGGTCGGCTCACCTTCATCACGCGAATGGGCGCAGGTCGGGTGAGGGACGTTTTGCCGGAACTTCTCGAAACCATCTCGAAGAGCGACGCGACGCCCGTCTGGGTGTGCGACCCCATGCACGGCAACGGGCTCACGACGCCGACCGGTTACAAGACGAGGCGGTTTGACGATGTCGTCGACGAAGTCAAAGGCTTCTTCGAAGCACACCGGTCAGTGGGAACCCACCCGGGCGGCATCCACATCGAACTGACCGGCGACGACGTGACGGAGTGCCTGGGCGGTTCAGAGCAGATCGACGAATCGGCTCTCGCAACGCGGTACGAGTCGCTGTGCGATCCGCGCCTCAACCACATGCAGTCGCTCGAACTCGCCTTCCTGGTGGCCGAGGAGCTCGGGGCGCGCTAGAACGCAATGTGGTGCCGCGGGCGCGCCCGTTGTCCCGTCGTTGTGCCCTACTTCAGCCGGACGTTCACTTTGGAACCCTTGTCAGCGTGAGTTCCCGCTTGTGGATTTATGTCCTGCACAACCGCATCGTTGGGAATGCTGGCCAAAAGTTGGCTCTTCGGGTCGCGGAAGACAATTTGGAATCCCGCAGCCTCGAGAATCGGCTTCGCATCAGCCCACGTCATCCCGACCACGTCCGGCACCGTCACCTGCTCGACCCCGTCAGAGACGATGAGCTCGAGCGTGGTCCCCTTCGTGGCGACGGTCCCCTCGGGGAGCGGCCGGTAGCCAATGACCTCGCCCTTCGGCACGTCGTCGCTCCAGTCGTGCAGGCCTTCGGCGTTCGATCCTATGAGTCCCTTCGCGGCGAGCGCGCTTTTCGCGTCGTCAACCGACAGCCCCTTCACCTCCGGAATGGCGCCGAGAGAAACGACGAGCGTCACCGGCTGGCCTTCCCAGTACTGGTCGACAGTGGAGAGGTCGAGCGCATTGCCGTCGGCATCGACACCGATGCCCGTGATCACGAGTTGTGCCTCGACGTTCGGATCAAACTGGTACCGGGTTTCCTGGAGGTCGAAAGAGTCTTCGAGGGCTGCGCGCGCCAGATCTTCGGGTTCGCCGATGAATTCGGGCAACGAGATCAGTTTCGGCCCCTGAGAGATGATGAGGGTGACCGTTGCGCCGTGCGCGACGGCCTCTCCCATTCCCGGGTCGGTCCCCATGACCAGCCCGGCGGGCACCGTGATGCTGAATGCCTCCTCGTGATCCGTGGCCACGACGAGATCAGCTGCTTCGAGCATCGCGGTCGCCGAGGAGATCTCCTTCCCGGAAACGTCGGGGACGATGACCTTGGAACCAGGGCCCGAACCGAAATACCAGCCTGTCGCGCCGGCGAGCGCGGCGAGCACGAGCACGAGAGCGAAGAGCCACCGACCCCGGGCATGGCGGCGATCCGCGGTCGCCGCAAGTGCCGTCGTGCTGTCGAAGGTCACGGCCCCCGCACGCGTCCTCGCCCTCGTGCCCAACACCTGGGTCTCGGCTTCGGATGCCCGCGAAGGCACGGGGGGCAGGACCATGGTCTGGGAAGCGCCGGTGGCCGTCGATCCGGACGCGGTTTCACGCCCTTCCTGCAGGATTCTGCGCGTCTCGCGCACTTGCTCGAGCATCGCGCGCGCGTCTCGCGGGCGCTGCTCCGGGTCGCGCGCGGTGGCCCACAACACGAGTTCGTCGAGTTCGACGGGCACTTTTGGGTTTTTGCTGCTCGGAGTGGGAACCGTGTCGTTCGCGTGTTGCTGCGCGATCTGGAACGGTTGCTCCCCTTTGAAGGGTTGTTCGCCCGCGAGCATTTCGTACAGCACGATCCCGACCGCGTAAATGTCGCTTCGAGCATCCGCGATTCCGCGCGTGACGAGTTCGGGGGAGAGGTACGCGATCGTGCCCAGCAGCGCGTTTCCCGTGGCGGTTTGCGCCGTGGCCGCACGGGCGAGGCCGAAATCTCCGATTTTGATTCGGCCGTCATCGGCGAGCAGCACGTTCTCGGGTTTCAGATCGCGGTGGACAATGCCGTTGCGATGCGCCGCGGCAAGGCCGGACAGCACGGCTTCCATGATGTCGAGCGCCTGCTCCGTCGTGAGGACCGGATGCTCGCGGAGCAGTTCGCGCAGCGTGATTCCCGGAAGGTACTCCATGACGAGATAGGCGGTATCCGCATCCTGGCCCTGATCGTAGACATTGACGACGTTGGGATGCGCGAGCCGTGCGGCTGAGCGAGCTTCCTGGATGAACCTCGCTTTGTACTGGGTGTCGTCCGCAAGGTGGCCGTGCATGACCTTGATTGCGACGCGACGCTCGAGGCGAAGATCCGTGGCGAGGTAGACAGTCGCCATGCCTCCGCGGGCGATACGCGAGCGTACCTGATATCGGCCGTCGACGAGACGGCCGATCATGGGATCAGGCGTGGTGGAGCTCACCGCAGAAGTCTAAGTATGTTGCGTGGTGAAGAGCCGTCAAAACACCGTGAATGCTGGCTTTCGGGGGCTCATCCCGCCGATCAGCCCAGTTGTGCCAACCAGGCGCGGGCCGAGGTCTCCCACTTCGCATAGGCGTCGGGGTACGCGGAACGCTGGACGGCCTGCGCCGCCTGGGTGACGGTCATGGACTGCCATCCGGCGATATCCAGCAGGCCCCGCGTCTTGCCCTTGTTGGGATTGCTGGGTCCGCCGAAGAACAGCCTGCTCGCGTGAACCGTGTCGGTGACTTGAGCCGGCGTTCCCCACCCCGTGCTCGGCCGCTGCTGGAAAAGTCCGAGCGAGTCGCGATCACCGTAGTTCAGGTTGCGCAGGCTCGATTCCTGCATCGCCGCGGCGAGCGCGATCACGAGGGCATAGTCGTTTGCGCCGAGGGACCGGCCGACCGAGATGATGGTCCGGGCGTTCGTGGCCATTTCGGCCGTGAGAAGCGTCACGGATCCGCCGACGGACGCGGCGGCCGAGCCGCCTGCGGGGATGACGAGTGTGCGGCCGGCAAAAATCAGGCTCGAGTACGACAAGCCATTCGCGTTGAGGATCGACTGGATGCTCACTCCGAACCGAGCCGCGATACCCGTGATCGTGTCGCCGGTCCTGATGGTGTAATTCGTTGTCGTCGGTGCAGGGGGAGCAGGAGTCACGCTCACGACGGGCTCCAGTTCTACGACGGGCGCGGGAGGTGCCGCAGTCGGTTCGGCCGCGGGGACTCCGGGGATGAGAACTTTCTGCCCGGGGTAAATGATGCTCGACCAGCCGAGCGAGTTCGCCGCGAGGACGGACTTCGTCGGGACGCCGTACCGTGCGGCAATCGCGCTGATCGTGTCGCCCCTCGTCACGGTGTAGGTCGTTGCCGCATTCGGCGCCGGCGGCGTCGCGATGGGTGCGGGCGCCGGAGCACTCGACGCGGCAGGGCTCGCAAGGCGAAGTATCTGGCCCGGGAAGATGAGCGACTTCCAGCCCAGGCCGTTCAGGGCGAGAACGGAAGCGGTGGCGAGTCCGAACCGGGCGGAGATCCCGCTGACGGTGTCGCCTTTCACCACTGTGTAAGTCTGCGGGACGGCCGAGGCGACGGTGGTTTCGCCGGCAGGGACGGACTCTTCAGCTGTTGCGCGCCGCTGTGCTGCAGCGTTCATGGCCTCGACGACCGCTTTGCGCAGCTGAGTGTTGGAGTCCTTGGCCTTGTCGTTGCGACTCGCGTCAGCAGGAGGGACTGGTCCCGTGAGGTTGAGGCTCATCGCCATAGAGCCCACCAGCAGGATGGGCAGGGTTTGGAATGCGCCCCGGCCAATTCTGCTCGGTTGTTTTGGTGCACGGTGGCGAGCGCCACAGCGCGCATCGCTCTCGCGCGCGGAAATGTCGGTCATGTGATTCCCCAGTCTGCCCACGACAAAACTGACACAGATATATACGCGTGTCAATTAGTGTTACTAAAGTGAACTCAGTGAATCTCGCAGGATTGACTCGTGTCGTGGCGATCCCGCCGCATCCGTCTGGCAGTCTTTAAGCGTGGAACAGTCCCTGGACATCGCGAATTATCCGGAGATTCGGTGGCTCACAGTCCCCGAACTCGTTGAGGTGCTCGGTATCGGCGTGAGCAAAGTGCGCCGGCTCATCGAAGACCGCGCGCTGCTTGCCGCGCGAGTGGACGGAGTGTGGCAAGTTCCGGAATTGTTCCTTCGCGACGGAGAGCCCCTTCCCGAATTGCGAGGGACGCTCATCGTGCTCACGGACAGCGGCTTCTCGGATGACGAAGCAATGCACTGGATGCTGAATACGGACGAAAGCCTCGGCACGAGCCCCATCGATGCTCTGCGGTCCGGACGGAAAGCGGAAGTGCGCAGGGTCGCCCAGGCACTTGCCTTCTAATGCCCGCTACGCCGCACGAGTGATCGCCGAGTCGGCGAGTCCCATCAATTGATGCCGGGCGCTCGCAGTGATTTTCGCGTCGCGCAGCGAGTTCTTCGCAAGCTCGACGTTTCGCTGGATGATCCGCTCGACATCCTCCACGGCCCCGCTCGCCTTGATCGTGTCCTGCAGCGTACGCACCTGGAGGTCGGTGAGTTCTCTGTCGCCCAGCAGCTCGTCGAACAGCGTCGCGGCGTTCGACGGCAGGGCAGCGCGAGCGAGCGCGACGAGAACCGTGCGTTTTCCCTCGCGCAGGTCGTCGCCCGATGGTTTTCCCGTGACCTCGGGATCGCCGAATACGCCCAGGAGGTCGTCGCGAAGCTGATAGGCGATTCCGAGTGGAAGACCGAATGCGCTCAACGCCGCGAGGTTCTCCTCCGTTCCTCCACCGAGCGCCGCGCCGATCGCGAGGGGCGCTTCCACGCTGTACTTGGCTGATTTGTAGACGATGACCCGGTGGGCGCGTGGCAACTGTTCGGACTCCGGATAGCTCTTCCACGCGTGTTCGTTGAGAACATCGAGGTACTGGCCGAGCATGACTTCGCTTCGCATGCGATGGTGTTCGCCGCGCGCGGCCGCGCGAGCAGAGGACGACGGCGTCATCGCGAGCGCTTCGCTGAAGGCTTCATCGCTCCACGCGAGGAGGAGATCGCCCAGCAGAATCGCGGCGGAGCGACCGAAGGCATCGGCGGAACCGCTCCAGCCTCCTGCGGCGTGGATCGATTCGAATCTCCGGTGGATCGATTCGCCCCCGCGCCTGGTGTCCGAATTGTCGATGATGTCGTCGTGCACGAGGGCAGCAGCGTGAAACAGTTCAAGAGCGACCGAGGCGCGGATGATGGCGGCGAGCTGGGGGTCGCGCGGTTCGGGCAGCAGGTCGAACTCGTCGACGCGCGATTGAGTGGATTGCCAGCCCCAGTAGCAAAACAGCGCCCTGAATCGCTTTCCTCCGCTCAAGAGCGATCGGGAATAGTCCGCGAGTGGCGCGAGTTCGTCGGCAATCGCCGCGAGCTGCGGTTCCCGTTCGTCGAGAAAGCGATCGATGTCGTCCTGGACCAAATCGACTAACCGCGTACTCTCAGCCACGTTGATAGCCTAGCCAGCCCTGTGCGCATACAATGGAAGTTGAGACAGCGCCGATCTCGAGCGAGAGGGGAGTGACCATGCCGCTATCCGAGCAAGAGCAACGCCTCCTCGACGAGATGGAACGCGGCCTGTATCGCAACGACGCCGACTTCGTCGCTACCGTCGGCAGCCACGGCTCCCGGCCGAATTACCGCATGATCGTCATTGGTTCCCTGCTCGGTGTGCTCGGCATCGTCGGCATCGTCACGGGTGTCGTGACCCAGCTCATGATCATCGGCGTGGTCGGTTTTCTCGTCATGTTCGTCGGCGTGCTCCTCGCGCTCCGGAGGTCGCCGGCGCCGGAGGCTTCGGCCGAGCCCGGCGGGAAAAGCTATGCGAGGCATGCGAGCTTCATGGACCGGATGAACGACAGATGGGACAAGCGCCAGGACGAGCGGGGCCACTGACCGCGCGCACTCCGCTTCCGCCGAAGAGCTGACCTGAGGGTCGGCTCTTTTTTTGTGCCCCAGTGTGGCCTGGCGCGACTTTCGCTCCAAAGTCCTCCACTCCATCAACCCTCGTTCTTCCCAATGAAATCAGGGCATCTGAAATCTGTGTGGGAAGAAAATACGCAAAGTTCGTTGTTTTGTGGATGTAAGTGGAGTAAAGTGGAGGCTACCTGAATCCGGGCCGGAGAATGAGGGGGGTGGACCGCGGATGTTCCTTGGTACCTACGCTCCCAAGTTGGACGAAAAAGGCCGCATCATCCTTCCCGCGAAGTTCAGGGATGAGCTCGAAGCCGGCATCGTCGTCACGCGCGGTCAGGAGCGCTGCCTGTACGTGTACAGCACGCGCGAGTTCGAGGAGCTTCACGAGAAGATCCGCCAGGCGCCCGTGACGAGCAAGCAAGCCCGCGACTTCCTCCGACTGTTCCTCTCCGGCGCCCATTCCGAAGTTCCCGACAAACAGCACAGGCTCACGATCCCCTCCCTGCTGCGCACCTACGCGGGCCTCGACAGGGAACTCACCGTCATCGGGGCCGGCAACCGAGCAGAAATTTGGGACACCGACGCCTGGAACGAGTACTACTCCACGCAGGAATCCGCATTCTCCGAAATCACGGAGGAGGTGATTCCCGGCCTCTTCTAGCGCCTTGCTTCTGACTCCCCGCCGGATCCCGTCCTGACGCACTTCCCCAGCGTCAGGCCCGGTACGGAGGGGAATCAGAGGTAAGGCTCTGTGGCCCATCGCCATGACGCAACACGAAAATCGCCCGGACAACACGCGCATCCATGAGCCGGTACTGCTCGAAAGAACGATCGAGCTCCTGGGGCCGGCGCTCAACGCAAACGGCGCGGTCCTTGTCGACGCGACCTTGGGGCTGGCCGGTCACGCGGCAGCATTCCTTGAGCGGTTCCCCACGCTCGTCCTCGTTGGAATAGACCGGGATCAGTCGGCTCTGGCAATCGCGCGCGAGCGATTGGCGGAATATTCGGATCGCACCCACATCGTGCACGCCGTGTACGACGAAATTGCGAGCGTCCTGAGCACTCTCGGCCTTCGGGAAGTCGCCGGCATCCTGTTCGACCTCGGGGTGTCGTCGCTGCAACTCGATCAGGCCGAGCGTGGATTCGCCTACTCCAAGGATGCGCCGCTGGACATGCGGATGGACGCCGGGTCGACCCTCACGGCAGAGCGCATCCTCGCGGAGTACAGCGAAGCCGAACTGCGGAGGATCTTCTACCAATACGGCGAGGAGAAGCTCGCACCACGTTATGCGAGGCGCATCGTCGCTTCCCGCGCAACGGCACCGCTCACGTCGTCGGTCCAGCTCGTCGCGCTCATCGATGAAGCGACTCCCGCAGCGGCACGCAGGGCGGGGCACCCGGCCAAGCGCGTGTTCCAGGCGCTGCGAATCGAGGTCAATCAGGAACTTGCCGCCCTCGAGCGCGCCATGCCGGCTGCGATCGAGGCGCTTGCCATCGGCGGGCGAATCGTCGTGCTGTCCTATCAGTCCCTCGAGGATCGCATCGTCAAGCACGCATTCGCGGCTGGAGCGTCCTCGAGCGCCCCCGACGGGTTGCCCGTCGAGCTTCCAGAACACAAGCCCGTGCTCACACTGCTGGTCCGCGGGGCCGAGCGTGCCGATGACGAGGAGATCGCCGCGAATCCCCGATCCGCGCCTGTTCGGCTGCGAGCCGCCGAGCGAATTCGGAGAGCCGCATGAGTGCACTGCCCCTGGAGGCGCCCGGACGGCCTCACTCCCGTAAGCTCGAAACGCGCCGCCACCTCGAGGTCGTATCCACTCGCGGTCAAAAGAGAGCGAGGCCGCGAGCCGTCTACGCCCTCGTGACGATTGCGGGGCTGTTCACGATTTTGATCGCGCAGTTGCTTCTGAGCATCGTGGTGTCCAACGGCGCGTACCAGATCACCTCGCTACAGCAGGTGAAAAACGAACTCTCCCGGGATGAGCAGGCGCTCACCGAGCAATTGCAAGTACTCGAGTCGCCGCAGCACCTCGCGGCGAACGCCCAGGCGTTGGGGATGGTCACGAACTCGAGCACGGCGTACTTGCGCCTCTCCGACGGGGCCGTCATCGGGCAGCCCGTCGCCGCAACGGCGAGCAACGGGATTCGAACCGGGCCAAACGGCGGGCCGCTGGTCCCCAACCAACTCCTGGACGGTGTGGGCATGACGACCGCGAGTTCGACCGTAGATGCGAGCGCGCTTGCTGGCGCGCCTGAAGCGCAAGGGAGTCCGGCATCGGTAGCCTCGACCGACGCGGGAATTCCGTCCCCGATCACCAGGTAACCGCAGACTGCGAAGGCCCGAAACCGTGATCCATCAGAGAACGACAAGGCGGCGGCTCGCCGTAGCCATCCTTCTCACGCTCGCGATCGTCGCGGTGTTCATTGTGCGGCTCGTGGACATTCAGGTCGTGCGCGCGAGCGAACTCAACGCCGAATCCCTCAACAAGCGCGCGATCGAGCACTCCGTTCCGGCACCGCGCGGCCAGATCATCGACGCGAACGGCGTCGTGCTCGCGGACAGCGTGACGCGGTACGACGTCACGGCATCCCCCGCTGATGCCGCCACGTTCAAGCGAACCGGCGACGACGGCGTGACGGCGGAGATCACGGTTCTCGACGCCGTGACCGAGATCGCGAACCTGACCGGGACACAGCCGAACGACGTGCTTCTTGCCGTCACGAAGGATCCGAAGTCGAACTTTGCCTACCTCGTGAAGGGCGTCGACACGGAAACTTTCCGTGCCATCCGCGACTTGCGGATCCCGTGGGTGTACCTGCGCCCGCAGCCCCACCGCGTCTATCCGCAGGGCGCCGTTGCGGGCAACCTCGTCGGATTCGTGGGAACCGACGGCCCGCAGAACGGCCTCGAGGCAACCGAGGACTCCTGTCTGGCAAGCACGGACGGCTCAGCGACCTACGAGCGCGGAGCGGACGGGGTGAGAATTCCGGGCAGCACCATCACGACGAAGGAAGCGGTTCCCGGAGGAACCCTGACGCTCACGATCGATAGCGACCTGCAGTGGTTCGTGCAGCAGGCGATCGCGGAACAAGCCATGGCCATCGGTGCCGAATCCGGGATGGCCGCCGTGATCCGGGTGGATGATGCGCACATCATGGCGATGGCGGATTGGCCATCGGTCGACCCCAACCATGTCGACGGCACCGGCATGGCGTTTCTCGGATCGAGGGCGTTCAACTACCAGTTCGAACCCGGTTCGATCATGAAGGGCCTCACGGCATCCATGCTCATCGATCAGGGAGCGGCATCGCCGACAACGCAAGTCGTCGTGCCAGGAGTGTGGATCACACCGGACGGCGCGAGGATCAGGGACTCGTACGGGCACGGACCCATGCGCTGGACCCTCACGGGCATCCTCGAGCAATCGTCCAACGTCGGCATGTCGATGCTCGGCTCCGAGCTGCCTCAAAGCGTCCGCTATGACTACCTCCGCAAATACGGCATGGGGCAGGAAACGGCAGTGAACTTTCAGGGCGAGGCAAACGGATCGCTCGCAGAGCACTGGAACGTGCAAAAAAACTACGACATCACCTACGGACAGGGCATTTCGGTGACTCTCGCGCAAATGGCCAGCGCCTACCAGGCGATCGCCAACGGCGGAGTGCAGCTTCCGCTCACGCTCGTTCAGGGATGCACGACACCGGACGGAACAGTCGTCGACCTTCCGTCGACGGATGCCACGCGGATCGTCTCGGAATCGGCCGCGAAAACAACGGTCAAAATGCTCGAAAGCGTCGTCACGGGCGGTGCCCTTTCGCGTGAACTGACGATTCCCGGCTATCAGGTCGCCGCGAAGACCGGGACGGGCGAAGTGGCCGCCAACGGGGTGTACACGAGCGATCGCATCGTCTCTGTCGTGGGCATCGCGCCGGCCGACAAACCCGAGTACGTCGTCATTGTGACTTTCGTCAAACCCCAGATCATGAAGTCGTCTGCCGCGGCCGCTCCCACATTCCGTAAGATCATGATGCAAGTATTGAAGTCGTACCGGGTACCACCATCGACGAACACCGGCGAAGGCTTCCCAACAACCTGGTGAGAAAGAGGATGCATTGACTGATCGGATACCACCGGTCCTGCGTCCAGAGCATCCATTGGCCAGGTCGCTTGCTGGCCTCGTCGAAGAGTTCGGGCTCGAGCATCTCGGTTCCCTCGATGGAGTCGAAGTCAGCGGGGTAACCGTCCGCACGAGCGAAGTGCACCCGGGTGACCTGTTCGTCGGCCTGCCGGGCGCGCACAGCCACGGTGCCGAATTCGCCGCGGATGCTCTCGAGCGCGGCGCTGTCGCCATCATGACGGATGCCGCTGGGGCAGAACTGGCCAGAAATTCCGGATTGCCCATTGTGCTCGTGGAGTCTGCACGGGCGGCGCTCGGGGACGTTTCCGCCTGGGTGTATCAGACGTCCGAGCACCCCCCGCTGCTGTTCGGGATCACGGGAACGGACGGCAAGACGTCCACGGCATACCTCCTCGAAGGAATACTCCGGCAACTCGGCCTCGTGACGGGGTTGAGTTCGACCGCGGAGCGGCACATCGGCGATCTGACGGTCGTGAGCCGCCTCACGACTCCGGAGGCGAGCGAATTGCACGCCCTCCTTGCGCGGATGCGCGAAAGCGAAGTGCGTGCGGTCTCGGTGGAAGTGAGCGCTCAGGCGCTCAGCAAGAACCGGGTGGACGGGATCGTGTTCGATGTCGTGGCATTCACCAATCTCAGCCACGACCACCTCGACGACTACGCCGACATGGAGGAGTACTTCGCGGCGAAGCGGTCCTTTTTCGAGCCGGCCCACGGCCGGAGGGGGGTGGTGTCTCTCGACACCTCGTGGGGGCAGCAGATCGTGGAGGGCTCGCACATTCCCGTGACCACGATTTCGGCCACGAAGGGTGTCAGCGCCGAGTGGAACGTGGAGATCCTCGAGGAACGGGCGGAATACACGGCGTTCCGCCTGAGCGGGCCGGAGGGGAGGTCTCTCGAAACGACCGTGCCTGTCATCGGATGGCACATGGCTGCCAACGCGGGGCTTGCGATCGTCATGCTCGTGGAGGGCGGTTTCGAACTCGAGGCCATCGGACACGCGATCCACGACGGTATCGAAGCCTATCTTCCCGGGCGAACCGAGCGGGTTTCGGGCGACCTGGGTCCTTCCGTGTTCGTGGATTTCGGGCACACTCCCGACGCGTTCCTGAACACGCTCAAAGCGGTGCGCCAGGTCACGCAGGGCAGGGTCATCATGGTGTTCGGTGCGGACGGCGACCGGGATGCATCCAAGCGGCACGACATGGGCAGGGTGGCTTCCGAGTATTCGGACATTCTCGTGATCACCGACCACCACCCCCGATTCGAGAACGCAGAGTCCATCCGAAAAATGCTCGTCGACGGCGCGCGCAGCGCCGATCACCAGGCCGAACTCCACGAAGTGAGCCCCCCTGAGCAGGCCATCAGGCACGCAGTCTCCCTCGCACGGGAAGGCGATTCCATTTTGTGGGCGGGGCCCGGGCATCAGGATTACCGGGATATCGAGGGCGTGAGGACGCCGTATTCTGCACGGGCTGAGGCGCGCGCCGCGCTTCGCGAGGTTGGCTGGTGATCGAACTTTCGCTCGCCGACTTGGCGAGCGCGGTTTCCGGCGCGGTGCACGCGCGAAGCGGTGCTGCGGCCATCGAAACGGTGACCGGACCGGTTGTCGTGGATTCCCGGCTCGCGACCGCCGGTTGCGTGTTCATCGCGATGCGCGGGGAAACGACGGATGGTCACGAGTTCGCGGCTGCCGCGGTCGAATCGGGGGCTGCCGTCGTGATCGCCGAGCGGGACCTGGACCTCGCCGTTCCCACAATCGTTGTCGCGGATTCCCTTGTTGCGCTCGCCTCGCTCGCGCGCGAAGTCGTCGCGAGAGTCAGAAGCGACGGACGGCTGCGCGTCGTGGCCGTCACCGGATCCAATGGCAAGACCACGACGAAGAACATGCTTCGCTCGGTCCTCGAGCAGGCAGGATCCGTTGTCTCTCCGCGCGGTTCGTTCAACAACCAGGTCGGGGCTCCGCTGTCCATGCTGGACGTCACGACCGAATCCGACTTCCTCGTGGTCGAGATGGGCGCGAGCGCGGTGGGGGATATCGCCCGCCTCATCTCGATCGTCACGCCGGATGTCGCGATCGTCCTCAAGGTCGGTCTCGCGCACGCCGGCGGGTTCGGAAGCATCGAGGAGACCCAGAAAGCCAAAGCCGAAATAGTCACCGCGCTTCCCGAATCGGCCGTTGCCGTGCTGAATACGGACGATTCGCGCGTCGGCGCAATGGCGGCCATGACGCGAGCGCGAGTAGTCGGATTCGGGTTCTCCGAGACGGCGATGGTGCGGGCAGAAGACGTGTCGACCACCGTGGATGGGACGAGCTTCACGCTCGTCTCGGGTGACGAGCGCATCCGCGCGCACGTGAACATCATCGGCGAGCACAACGTGATGAACGCACTGGCTACCGTTGCGGCCGCGAAGGAGTTCGGGGTGCGGGCGGCGGACGCGATCGCCGCACTGAGCACGTTGCACAGGGCCGAGCGGTGGCGTATGGAAGTGCTGCACGCCCCGCAGGGAATTACCGTCATCAACGACGGGTACAACGCGAGTCCCGATTCGATGGCTGCCGCACTCAAGACGCTTGCCGAGATCACGAGGGGGACGAATCGCTCGATCGCGGTTCTGGGCGAGATGGCGGAACTCGGCGAATTCAGCGATGAGGAGCACGACAGGATTGGCCGGCTCATCGTCCGATTGAATATCGATCGACTCATCGTCGTCGGGCACGCGGCCAGGCACATTCACAATGCCGCGGGGCTGGAAGGTTCGTGGGACGGGGAGTCGGTCCTCGTCCAGAACGCCGACGAGGCATACGATCTGTTGGATAAAGAGTTGCGATCTGGAGACGTTGTCCTCGTGAAATCCTCGAACTCGGCTGGCCTTCGGCTCCTTGGCGACCGCATTGCCGGGGTGACCTGATGCTCGCGCTCCTCATTGCGGCGGGATTCTCGATGGCATTCACTCTCGTGCTCACGCCGGTGTTCGCCAAAGTGTTCCGTCGCCTCGGTCTTGGGCAATTCATCAGAGCGGACACGCCGACGACCCACGTCGTGAAGCGCGGAACCCCGTCGATGGGCGGAGTCGTGTTCGTCACGGCGTCGGTCATCGGGTACTTCGTCGGTCATCTCGTGGGCGGCGGACGGCCGAGCGCAAGCGCCATGCTCGTCATCCTCATGATGGGCGGGCTCGGGTTCATCGGGTTCATCGATGACCTCCTCAAGGTGAGCAAGCAAAACAGCCTCGGGCTCCCGGGCATTTTCAAGATCATCGGCACGGTCATCGTCGGAGTGATTTTCGCCCTCGTCGGAATCAACTACCGGGACAGCCACGGGAGATCGCCCGTGTCGACGGCCCTGTCCTTCATCCGCGATTTGCCGTTCGACTTCCTCGTCACGTTCGGGCTCATCGGCGGAACCATCGTGATCGTGCTGTGGATCGTGTTCATCACGGTGTCGGCATCCAACGCCGTGAATCTTGCCGACGGACTCGATGGGCTCGCGGCCGGCGCATCCATATTCGCGATCGGCTCGTACATCATCATCGGGTACTGGCAGTCCATCCAGTCCTGCTACAGCCTCGCGGTGAATCCGGAGAACCTGTTCAAGTGCTACGACGTTTCCGCGCCCCTCGAGCTCGCGACCATCGCCGCGGCCATCGTCGGCGCGCTCGTCGGATTCCTCTGGTGGAATACCTCCCCGGCGCAAATCATGATGGGCGACACGGGGTCGTTCGCTCTCGGGGGCGCCCTTGCCGCGCTCGCGATTCTGTCCCGCACGGAATTGCTCCTCGTGCTCATCGGCGGGCTGTTCGCGGTGATCACGATGCAAGTGATCATCCAGCGGGTCTATTTCAAGCTGACGAAGGGAAAGCGCATCTGGAGAGCGAGCCCTTACCATCATCACTTTGAGATGAAAGGCTGGCCGGAGGTCACGATCGTCGTGAGGTTCTGGATCATCTCCGGATTGTTCGTCGGGGCGGGAGTCGGCTTGTTCTACCTCGAATGGCTCTCCAGCACGGCGCCGTGATGCCCGAACGGGACGTGGCGGCGCTCACGAGCTGGAGCGGCCAGTGGAGCGGGCTTCGTGTTCTCGTGCTCGGGCTCGGGGTCACGGGGTTCGCGGCCGCGGACACGCTCGCCGAGCTCGGATGCTCCGTCCTTGTCGCAACCCCGGCCGCAGACGAGGCCAGGGCCGAAATCCTCGGTGTGCTCGGAGTCGAGCTTGTCGTCGCCGACCTCGGCACGGGCGTGCCCGATCGGGTTGCCGCCTTCGATCCGGAACTCGTGATCGTGTCGCCCGGGATGCCGCCGACTCACCCCGCCGTGGCCTGGGCGTTGGAGAGCGGGCGGGTGGTGTGGGGCGATGTGGAGCTCGCGTGGCGGCTGCGCGACAAGACGGGAACCCCGGCCGAGTGGATTCTCGTCACGGGCACGAATGGAAAGACGACGACCGTGCAGCTGACCGCCGCGATGCTCGTCGCCGGCGGATTCCGGGCCGCGCCATGCGGAAACGTCGGGATTTCGGTGCTCGACGCCATTCGCGACCCCGGCGGCTTCGACGTGCTCGTCGTGGAGCTCTCGAGCTTCCAATTGCACTACCTCGGCGAGATTTCGCCGTGGGCGAGCGTTTGCCTGAACATCGCCGACGATCATCTCGACTGGCATGGGTCCATCGCCGATTACCGCGCGGCGAAAGCCAAAGTGTATCGGGGCACGAAAATCGCGTGCGTCTTCAATGAAGATGACGTGGCGACGCGGGAAATGGTCGAGAACGCCGAAGTCGAGGAAGGGTGCCGCGCGATCGGGTTCGGACTGGGTGTTCCCCAGCCCAGCAGCTTCGGAATCGTCGGCGGAATCGTGTGCGATCGCGCGTTCCTGGACGAGCGGCACAGCGCTGCGCTGGAGATCTCCACCGTGGACGAGCTGTCCTCCGTCGGGCTCGGAGGGCGGCACATGGTCGCGAACGTGATGGCGGCTTCCGCGCTCGCCCGCTCGTTCGGCGCGTCCGTCGAGGCGGTTCGGTCCGCGATCCTCGCATTCCACCCTGACCGTCATCGGACGGAGTTGGTCGCAACGAGCGGGGGAGTGCGCTGGTTCGACGATTCGAAAGCCACGAATGCTCACGCTGCGCTCGCATCGCTCGGATCCTTCGATTCCGTCGTATGGATCGCCGGCGGGCTCTTCAAGGGTGCATCGCCCGCCGATCTCGTCGCGGCCGTGTCGGGTCGGCTGAGGGCCGCTGTCGTGATCGGGACAGAGCGCGCCGCCCTGCGGGAAGCATTCGCACGACACGCGCCTGCGCTGCCGGTCATCGAGGTGGACACGCTCGAAACTAAAGAGGTAATGCCGACGGCTGTGCGGCTGGCGGCGGAGCTCGCAGTCGACGGCGACGTCGTGTTGCTGGCGCCGGCGGCGGCGTCCATGGATCAGTTCCGGGACTACGCGGATCGCGGACGCCAGTTCACCGCCGCGGTGAAGGAGATGTTGGGAGGCAACGCCGATGACGACGAGTCCTCCGCGCCCCCGCCGTCGCCCTGAGCCGCGCGGCACGGAACCGGCAAAACCGTCCTCGCCTGCCGTGCTGGTGGCCGTCAGGCGGATTTTCGGATCGGAAAGCGGCGACTATTTCCTGCTGCTCGGCTCGACGATGTTCCTCGTGGTGTTCGGACTCGTCATGGTGCTGTCGTCCTCGTCCGTGGAGTCGTTCAAGGCCACAGACGACTTCTTCACCGGATTTCTTCGCCAGGCGTTGTTCGCCCTGCTCGGCATTCCCGTCATGCTCATCGCGGCGCGCATGCCTGCCGTGTTCTGGCGGAAGTGGGCGGGCATGGCGATGGTGGTAGCTGTCGCACTGCAATTCCTCGTGGTGGCGACAAACCTGGGGATCGAGCACAACGGCAACCGCAACTGGATCCAGTTCGGGTCGTTCACATTTCAGCCCTCCGAGCTCGTCAAGGTCGGGCTCGTGCTGTGGCTCGGCGTCGTGCTCGCACGGCGCGTGAGCGTTCTGGATGACTGGCGGCAGCTCCTGCGCTCGATTGGAATCGTCGCGGGACTTGCCATTGCGCTCGTCCTCTTCGGCGGGGACCTCGGCACCGCCATCATTCTCGTCGCGATTGTTCTCGGCACCCTGTTCTTCGCCGGCGTTCGGCTCAGATATCTGGCAATCCCGGCGCTCGTGGTGTCGTTCGCAGCGTACGCGTTGACGTTTTCCACGAGCTCGCGCCAGGACCGAATCCTCGCGTGGCAGAGCGGGTGTACGTCGGATGCCGCATACAGCGGGCTGTGCTGGCAACCGCTTCACGGGTGGTGGGCGCTCGCGTCCGGCGGCGTCTTCGGCGTCGGCCTGGGAAACTCCAAAGCGAAGTGGTCCTGGTTGCCCGAGGCGGACAACGACTTCATTTTCGCCATCATCGGCGAAGAACTCGGGCTCGTCGGAGCCATCGTCGTTCTGACGCTGTTCGTCATCCTCGCGTTCTCCTTCATCCGCATCATCCGCGGATCGAACGATCCGATGGCGCGGATCACGGTGAGCGCGGTGCTCGCGTGGATCCTCGTTCAGGCGTTCGTGAACATCGCCGTCGTCCTCGGCCTCTTGCCCGTGCTCGGCGTGCCGCTTCCGCTCATTTCGGCGGGCGGATCTGCCCTCGTGACGACACTGCTGGCCATTGGGATCGTCCTGTCCTATGCGAGGCAACCCGCGGCGGTCCGGGCGCGGCAGTGACGAACTACCTGCTCGCCGGGGGCGGCACCGCCGGTCACGTCAACCCGCTGCTCGCCGTGGCCGACCGGCTTCGGCGGGATGATCGCCGCGCCGAGTTCACGATCCTCGGCACGGCGGAGGGGCTCGAGGCTCGATTGGTGCCCGAGCGCGGATTCGAACTGGTCACGATCGACAAAGTCCCCATGCCGCGAAAGCCGAATCGGCAGTTGATCCAGTTTCCCCGGCGATTCCTGCGGGTGGTGGGCGAAATCCGGCAGCTCATCCGCGAGCGCGACATCGATGTGGTCGTCGGATTCGGCGGGTTCGTTTCCGCACCCGCGTATATCGCGGCGTGGCGCGAGAAACGACCGATCGTGGTTCACGAGGCGAACGCGGTTCCGGGGTTCGCGAATCGGCTCGGCAGCAGATTGACGAAGCATGTCGGTGTCGCCTTCGCCGGGACACGGCTGAGGAACGCGCGATTCGTCGGAATGCCGCTGTCGAAGGCTATCGAAGAGCTCGACCCCCTCGCGGCGAGGCCGGAAGCGCTCGCGCATTTCGGTTTCGACGAACACAGCCGCGTGCTTCTCGTCACGGGCGGCTCTCTCGGCGCGCGCACCATCAATGACTCCGTATCCGGCGCGGTCGCGAGCATCCTCGGCGCGGGCTGGGCCGTGCTGCACATCACGGGAAGTCGGTCGGAACTGGGCGAAAGCGCCCTTCCCGGTTACCGCGTGATCCGATTCTGCGATCGCATGGATCTCGCATTTTCCGCGGCGCAGTTCGCCGTCGCGCGCGCGGGCTCTGCCACCGTCGCCGAACTGACGGCGTTGGGAATACCCGCCGCGTACGTTCCTCTTCCCATCGGAAACGGCGAGCAACGGCTGAACGCGAGGGGCGTCGAAAAGGCGGGAGGAGCCGTCATCGTGGACGACGAGCACTTTACGCCATCGTGGATCGAGCACACGCTCGTTCCCTTGCTTCTCGATCACGCCTCGACCGCGGAAATGGCGGCGGCAACCGCGTCGATCGGCGTGCGGGACGGCACCGCCCGAACCGTCGAACTCGTGCTCGCCGCCGCAGCCGAAGCAGGAGCGGCGACGTGATCAAATCCGACTTTCGCCAGCAAATGCCCCAGGACCCTGGCCGGGTGCATTTCATCGGCATCGGCGGCGCGGGGATGAGCGGCATCGCCCTCCTGCTGCTCGCATCCGGATCCAGGGTGACCGGCTCGGACATCCGGGACTCAGAGACCGTGAGGGCGCTCAGGGAGGCGGGAGCCACCGTGACGATCGGCCACGACGCGCGTGCGATCGGCGACGCGGACACGGTCGTCGTCACCGGGGCGATCGGCGAGGACAATCCCGAGTACCTGATCGCGCGCGCGAGGGGTATCCCCATCGTGCATCGCGCCGTCGCGCTCGCCTGGCTCACGGGACGCGATCGGCTGGTCGCGGTTGCCGGCGCACACGGCAAGACGACCTCGACGGCAATGATCGTGACGGCGCTGCGCGAACTCGGCGCCGACCCCGGCTTCGTGAACGGCGGCGTGATCACGGGCCTCGGCGTGAGCGCCATGCCGGGATCGGACGACCTTTTCGTCGTCGAGGCCGACGAATCGGATGGCTCGTTCCTGCTGTATTCGACCGATGTCGCCCTCATAACGAACGTCGACCCCGACCACCTCGACCATTTCGGCACGGAGGGCGCGTTCAAGGATGCGTTCGTCGAGTTCGCGACGCGAGCCACGGAGTCGATCGTGATTTCGGCCGATGATCCCGGTGCGGTGGAGATCACGCCGCGGCTTTCCGGCCGCACGGTCGTGACGTTCGGAACGGATCCCGCCGCCCACGTGCGCATCCACTCGATTGATCCGGGGCCAACGGCGTCGTTCGGCCTCGTCTGGCGCGGTCGCGAGTTCGCCGCGTCGCTTCGCGTCCCCGGGCACCACAACGCTCTCAATGCCGCAGGAGCGTTCGGAGTTCTGGTTTCCCTGGGCTTTGAGCCGTCGGCGGCGCTCGAAGCGCTCAAAGCGTTCAAGGGAACGGGCCGTCGCTTCGAGTTGCGCGGAGAAATCGGCGGCGTGAGGGTGTTCGATGATTTCGCCCACCATCCGACCGAAATCCAGGCTGCGCTGAGTGGCGCTCGGGCCGTCGTCGGCGGCGGCAGGATCATCACGATCTTCCAGCCGCACCTTTACAGCAGGACGAAGCGCCTGGCCGGGGAGTTCGCTTCCGTTTTGGAAGGGCTTTCCGACTTCACGATCGTCGTCCCCATCTATGCAGCGCGGGAGGAGCCAGAACCGGGGGTCACGGGCGAACTGATCGTGGACAGGTTCTCGGATGCGACGCGCGTCGAATACTGTTCGACCTGGTCCGAGGCGATCGATCGCGCAGTCCGTGCCGCGAAGAGCGGGGACATCATCATGCCGATGGGAGGCGGGGACGTCTTCGGCCTCGTTCCGGATCTTCTCGCGGCCCTGGAATCCAGCGGGCGCGACGGTACCGAAACCGGCGGCGCGCCGTGAAGCGCCCGGACGGTTTCGATCAGCGGCGCGAGCCAGAGCCCGCCACGCGCAGTCACAAGGCGGCGCGAAAGCGAAGTGGCGCGCGCACGCCCCCGGTCGCGAGCGATCGGCAGCCAGCGCTCCGTCTGGCGGCACAGCCGCACCCGGCGAAGAAGACTCCCCGCACGACGGCCACGCGGGCCCGTGGGCGGTCAGCGGTGCGGGCGGCGTCACGGGATCGGCGTCGGTTCGAACGGAGCGAAATCCGCAGGTTCACGCGTCGAACGCGGCATCGGCGTCTCGGCTGGGGCGTCGCCGTCGGCCTTCTCGTGACGCTGGGCGGCGTGCTCGCGGCCGCCGTCTATTCGCCGCTTCTCGCGCTGCGCACGATCACGGTAGACGGAGCCGCTTCGGTGAGCGCTCAGGAGGTCACCGAAGCGATCGATGGCCAATTGGGCACCCCGCTCGCGCTGTTCGACTATGGGCTGCTCCGGTCGCAACTCGATCAGTTTCCGCTGATTCGCAGCTTCGTCACGGAAGTCGTCCCGCCGTCCACTCTCATCGTGCACATCGTCGAACGGTCTCCCGTCGGTGCCATCGCCACTCCTGCGGGATTCTCGATCGTCGATCCAGCGGGAGTTTCTCTGGGAAGCTCGGTCAGGCGCGCGGACGGTGTTCCGCTCATCGACATCGGCGGAGAGGGCACGGACTCTGTCGCGTTCGCGGCAGTCGTCGACGTGCTCCTGGCGCTTCCGGAATCCATTCGCTCCCAGGTGGACGTCATCCGCGCCACGTCGAAGGATGATGTGCGCCTCGTCCTGCTCGGCGCAGGACAGCGCGTCGTGTGGGGGAGCGCCGAACGCTCGACGCTCAAGGCGCGGGTGCTCCAGGAACTCATGGCGGTCCAGGGCGCGGGCGCAAGGGTCGAGTACGACGTGTCCGCGCCGTTGAGTCCTGTCGTGCGACCCGGCTAGACACCCGGGCACGGTCGCTCGACGCCGACGGATTCTTCGGCTCTTCCGTGGACTTCGCGACACGCGGGAGCGGATGCACGTCGACGGGCCCCGTCGCGCCTACCGTCAGGTCAGGAAATGCATACTGAGCATAACTTTAAACCTCAAGTAGAGATTGAAAGTATCCCCGGAGGCCGGACGTGACATCGAACCAGAACTACCTCGCCGTGATCAAGGTGGTCGGCATCGGCGGCGGCGGCGTCAACGCCGTCAACCGAATGATCGAACTCGGCCTCAGGGGAGTGGAGTTCATTGCCATCAACACGGATGCGCAAGCGCTCCTGATGAGCGACGCCGACGTGAAGCTCGATGTCGGCCGCGAGCTCACTCGGGGCCTGGGCGCCGGAGCAGACCCCGAAGTCGGCCGTCGCGCAACGGAGGACCACGCGGAAGAGATCGAAGAAGCGCTCGCGGGGGCCGACATGGTCTTCGTCACAGCGGGCGAGGGCGGCGGAACAGGCACGGGCGGCGCTCCCGTGGTCGCTCGCATCGCGAAATCCATCGGTGCGCTCACGATCGGCGTCGTCACGCGGCCGTTCGCGTTCGAAGGCAAGCGCCGCGCTTCGCAGGCCGACATCGGCATCTCTGCGCTCAAGAGCGAAGTCGACACCCTCATCGTGGTTCCCAATGACCGGCTGCTGGAGATCAGCGATCGCGGAATAAGCTTCCTCGAAGCGTTCGCGACGGCCGATCAGGTGCTCCTCGCCGGAGTCCAGGGGATCACGGACCTGATCACCACCCCGGGGCTCATCAACCTGGACTTCGCCGATGTGAAATCCGTCATGCAGGGTGCCGGTTCCGCACTCATGGGCATCGGATCGTCCCGCGGAGCCGACCGCGCGATCAAGGCGGCGGAACTCGCCGTCGCGAGCCCGTTGCTCGAAGCGAGCATCGATGGCGCGCACGGCGTGCTCCTGTCGATTCAGGGTGGATCCAACCTCGGAATCTTCGAAATCAACGACGCCGCGAGGCTCGTCCAGGAAGCCGTCCACCCTGAAGCGAACATCATTTTCGGCGCCGTGATCGACGACACGCTCGGCGATGAAGTGCGCGTGACGGTGATCGCCGCGGGATTCGACGGGGGTGAACCCACCGTGCGCAAAGCCGATCGGCGGTCCAACTACGTGACAGCCGGCGCCCCCGCGATGGAGGCGACTGCGGAATATGGCGACGGATTTGCCGTCGGCGACGGACTCTCGGAGCCGCAAAGCTGGGGAGAGGAACCGGATGTGCCGGTCGTCGCGAAAGACCCGGCGTTCGACGACGCGGGCGACGACCTGGACATTCCCGACTTTCTGAAATGACGCAGCGCCCGGACGACGTCGCGCAGAATCCCGGTCACGAGACCAGCACGCTGCGGGAACGGCTCGCTCGCGTGCAATCCGCTGTGGACGATGCGGCTCGGGAATCCGGCCGGCGGCCCGAGGACATCACGACCGTGGTCGTCACGAAGTTCCAGCCGACCTCGCTCGTGCGCGCTCTCGCCGGATTGGGCGTTACCGATATGGGAGAGAGCCGCCATCAGGAAGCGCGGACGAAGATCCCGGAGGTCGCCGACCTGGACCTCACGTGGCATTTTGTCGGCCAGGTGCAGCGCAAGAAGGCGCGTCAGATCGCGTCCTACGCGCACGTGGTCCACTCGATCGACCGGGAACCTCTCCTGGACGCGTTCGGCGGAGCAGAACGCACCACGGAGTGTTTTCTCCAGCTCAACCTCACAAACGACCCGGATCGAGGCGGCGTTCACCCGGACGCGCTCATCCCTCTCGCGGAACTCGCTCTCGCGCGGCCGACCATCCGCCTGCTTGGCGTCATGGCCGTTGCCCCGATCGGGGAGGACCCCCGTCGCGGCTTCGCCCGGGTGCGAGAGGCATCCGAGCGGTTGCGGACAGTGGCCCCCCATGCTGAATTCATCTCCGCAGGGATGTCCGGAGATTTTCGCGAGGCGATTCTCGAAGGCGCGACACACCTCAGGATTGGGACGGCAATCACGGGAAACCGCCCACCGGCCCGTTAATCTCGAATTCAGGAGTTTCACCACTGGAGGCACAAAATGGCTAACCCGTTGCGCAAGACCATGGTCTATCTGGGCCTCGCGGACGAGGAGTATGACGACTACGGCACCGTCCCGTCGGCTTCGCCTGCGCACGGCGGCACCGTGCAGTCCGCCGTTTCCGCTCAGTCCGGGCATCAGCAGGCGCAGCGTGCTCCCGTGACCCCGCTAAGGCGACCGACTCGCACGACGGCTCCCGTCGCCGAGATGAACGAGATCCTGACCGTTCACCCTCGCCAGTACAAGGACGCGCAGACCATTGCGGAGAATTTCCGCGAAGGCATCCCCGTGATCATCAACCTGTCGCAAATGAGCGAGTCGGAGGCCCGTCGCCTCGTCGACTTCGCGAGCGGGCTCTCGCAAGGACTGTACGGTCGGATCGAGCGGGTCACGAACAAGGTCTTCCTGCTGTCGCCCGCGCATGTCGCGGTGAGTGGAGATCAGGGCGAACCGGAATCGAGCGTCGACGCCACGTTCTTCCCAGAGAACTGATCGTCGTCGTAGCAGTGGTGCCGCCGCTGGTCCGCGAACGGCAAAGGTAGCGACATGCCGATCGTGTCCACCATTGCTGGAATCTTCTACTTCGCGCTGCTCGCGTACTTCTTTGTCATGTGGGCGCGCTTCATCGTCGACCTCGCGCAGAACTTCTCGAGGAATTGGCGACCGCGCGGATTCGGGCTCGTGGTCGCCGAGATCGTCTACACCCTCACGGACCCGCCCATCAGGGCCGTGCGCAGGGTCGTCCCGCCATTCCGGATCGGGCCGGCCGCTCTGGACTTCTCCTGGAGCATCGTCATGCTCGTCGTCATCGTGCTCATGTACATCGCTCTCGGCGTGAGATCGGTGTGACCGCTTTTGCGAGCAGACGGAAAAATGTCCGGAGAAGTCGCGGCGGCCCTTACAGGTGTTTGCCAATAACTTTGGTACCTTTAGCAGTACGTTGATTTCGGCGTGCAACTGAACTTTGAAGGTGACTCTCATGGCTCTGACCCCTGAAGACGTGGTCAATAAGCGATTCCAGCCGACCAAATTCCGCGAAGGCTACGACCAGGACGAGGTTGACGACTTCCTGGACGAGGTCGTCGTCGAGTTGCGGCGCCTGGGCCAGGAGAACGAGGAACTCCGTCAGCGGCTCGCCGCGAGCGACGCACAGGCGACCGATCAGCAGCGCGGCGGAGTCGTTGCGGCTCCGGTTGCTGCCCCGACGCCGGAGCAGGCGCCCGCCGCGGCGTTCCCCGGCGCAGACCCGGCTTCCGACCCCAACAACACGAACAACCTCCTTCAGCTCGCACGCCGGCTCCACGAAGAGCACGTGCGCGAGGGAATCGAGAAGCGCGATGCCCTCATTGCCGAGGGCCACGCGACCGCTGCCCGGATCGTGAGTGAAGCAGAGGGACAGAAGCTCTCCGAGCTCAGTTCTCTCGAGCAGGAGCGCGCCGCGCTCGAAAGCAGGGTGGAAGACCTCCGATCCTTCGAGCGGGAGTACCGTGCGAAGCTCAAGGGCCACATCGAGGGAATTCTGCAGGACCTCGACAACACGGCGGTTTCCGTAGGCGCCCCGGCTCAGGCCCCGGCAGCGGCGACCGTCGGCGCACAGCAGGATCCGGCCGCTTTCGGCGGGGTTCAGGCGCAACCGCAAGCGGGTTACCCCGGCTTCGGTGGTAACTGACCTGTCGTCCGAGGCGAGCACCGAGGCCACCTCGGACACGAGTTGGCGTGCGTTGGCGACGCTCACCGGCGTCGCCATCGCGGTGTACGGATTCGATCAGCTGACCAAGTTCCTCATCGTCGCGAACATGAGCGAGGGCCAGCAAGTGGATGTGCTCGGTCAGGTGCTGCAGTTCCATTTCGTGAAGAACTCGGGCGCCGCGTTCTCCCTCGCCAGCGGATCGACATGGATATTTTCGCTCGTCGCGGCCGGAGTGACAGTGTTCATCATCGGGTACGCGCGCCGGATCCGGTCTGTTTCCTGGGCCCTGCTGTTCGGCATGCTCCTGGGCGGCACGACGGGCAATCTCACCGACAGGTTGTTCCGCGAGCCGAGCTTCGGCCTCGGCCACGTCGTGGACTTCATCCAGGTGTGGGGGTTCCCGGCGATCTTCAACATTGCCGACTCGTTCATCGTCGCGAGCATGGGACTTTTCATCATCCTGTCCGTGCGCGGCGTTCGGCTCGATGGCCGCCGAGCCGTTCGCCACTCAGATTCCTGACTCATGGAAACCCGTCGATTCCCTGTGCCACCCGGCGTCGCGGGGGAGCGGCTGGACGTCGCGCTGTCCAGGGTCCTCGGCTTCACGCGGACGTTCGCCGCGGAGGTCATCGAAGGCGGAGGTGTCACGTCCGATCGAGGCGTGATGGCGAAGTCGGATCGGGTGGCAGAGGGCGAACAGCTCGAAGTCACCTGGAAGCCGAAATCCGAACCCGTCGTCGTGCCCAGGGACGTTCCCGGCTTGTCGATCATTTACGCCGATGACGACATCGTCGTGGTGGACAAGCCCGTTGGCGTCACAGCGCACCCTTCCGCGGGGTGGGACGGCCCTACAGTTCTCGGCGCCCTTGCGGCGGCGGGGGTTCGAATCAGTGCGTCCGGATCGGCAGAGCGCGCAGGGGTAGTCCACCGCCTTGACGCGGGCACGAGCGGAGTGATGGTGGTCGCCGCGAGCGACCTGGCGTATTCGGAACTGAAGCGCGCATTTCACGATCGCGAAGTCGACAAGGTGTACCACGCCGTGGTTCAGGGCCATCCAGATCCGTTGCGAGGGACGATCGACGCACCCATCGGACGGCACCCAGGCGCGCGGTGGAAGTTCGCGGTCACAAGCGACGGGAAACCTTCTGTGACCCACTACGAAACCCAGGAGGCGTTCCGGAGCGCCTCTCTGCTCGAGGTCAACCTGGAGACGGGACGCACCCATCAGATTCGCGTGCACCTTTCCACGCAACGGCACCCGTGCGTCGGCGACGAGATGTACGGCGCAGACAAAGCGCTATCGGCGCGCCTGGGGCTATCGCGGCAATGGCTGCACGCCGTCCGGCTGGCGTTTCGCCATCCTGGAACGGGAGAAGCAGTGGAATTCACCTCGCCCTATCCGGCGGATTTGGCGCATGCTCTCGACGTGCTGCGGAGAGATTGACGGCACGTCGACTTCGGGGGAGTCCCGGTAAGCCATAGTCTGGACGAACACCATCATCCCGCGGAGAACACTTTGCCATCGAGCGCCGATTCCTTCGTGCACCTCCACGTGCACAGCGAATATTCGATGCTCGACGGCGCTGCGCGAGTCGGCCCGCTCATCGATGCGGCCGTCGAGCAGGGCATGCCGGCGATTGCCATCACGGACCACGGCAACATGTTCGGCTCGTACGATTTTTGGACTACCGCAACCGCCGCGGGGATCAAGCCGATCATCGGTACGGAGGCGTACGTGACGCCGGGAACAGACCGTCGAGACAAGACCCGGGTCAGGTGGGGCGATGGCGGAGAGAACGACGTCAGCGGAAACGGCGCTTATACGCACATGACGCTGTTGGCCCGAAACAACACGGGCATGCACAATCTGTTCCGCATGTCGTCGCTCGCGTCCATCGAGGGCTTCTACTACAAGCCCAGAATGGATCGCGAGCTCCTCAGCAGATATGCGGACGGAGTGATCGCCACGACGGGCTGCGTGGGAGGCGAAGTGCAGACGCGACTGCGGCTCGGTCAGTACGACGAGGCTCGCAAAGCGGCGTCCGAGTTCCAGGACATTTTCGGCAAGGAGAACTTCTACTGCGAAGTCATGGACCACGGAATCGACATCGAACGCCGAACGATGAGCGATCTTCTTGCACTCGCGAAGGACCTGGGCATGCCGCTCGTCGCCACAAACGACCTCCATTACACGCACGCGGGGGATGCCGACGCCCACGCTGCGCTGCTGTGCGTGCAGTCGGGCTCGACACTCGACGACCCCAACCGGTTCAAGTTCGATTCCCAGGAGTTCTACCTCAAATCGGCGGCGGAAATGCGCTCGCTCTTTGCCGACCACCCCGAAGCGATCTCCAACACCCTGCTCATCGCCGAGGCGTGCGACGTCTCGTTCGAGAAACGCGACCTCATGCCGAGGTTCCCCGTGCCGGAAGGCCATTCGGAGGCCACGTGGTTCGCCGCGGAAGTCGATCGCGGCCTGAAGGAGCGATACCCGGGCGGAGTTCCCGAAAAGCACAGGGCCCAGGCCGACTACGAGGTCGGCGTCATCAATCAGATGGGCTTTCCCGGCTACTTCCTCGTCGTCGCGGATTTCATCGCCTGGGCGAGGGAAAACGGCATCCGGGTGGGGCCGGGCCGTGGCTCGGCAGCGGGGTCCCTCGTCGCGTACGCCATGAAGATCACGGGTCTCGATCCGCTCGCGCACGGGCTCATTTTCGAGCGCTTCCTGAATCCCGACCGCATCTCCATGCCCGACATCGATATCGATTTCGACGACCGCCGCAGGGGGGAAGTCATTCGCTACGTCACTCAGAAATATGGGGATGACAGGGTCGCGCAAATCGTGACCTACGGAACGATCAAGGCCAAGCAGGCTCTGAAGGATTCCGCGCGAGTGCTCGGAATGCCGTATGCGGTGGGTGAAAAGCTCACGAAGGCCATGCCGGTTCCCATCATGGGCAAGGACATGGGCCTTGCCGACGTCACAGACAAATCGTCGCCTCGATTCAAGGAAGCAGCCGACCTCCGGGCGATCGTGGACAGCGATCCGGACGCGGCACGGGTCTTCGAAACCGCACTCGGCATCGAAAACCTCAAGCGCCAGTGGGGAGTGCACGCTGCGGGAGTCATCATGTCGGCCGAGCCGCTGCTGGATGTGCTTCCCATCATGAGGCGCGAGGACGACGGCGCGATCATCACCCAGTTCGACCAGCCGCCGTGCGAGAAACTCGGCCTCCTGAAAATGGATTTCCTCGGCCTGCGCAATCTCACGGTGCTGCAGGACGCCCTCGTGTCCATCAAGTCCAACCGCGGTGAAGACGTCGTGCTCGAGGAACTCGACCTTGATGGCGATGCGAAGACTTACGAATTGCTGGCGCGGGGGGATACCCTCGGCGTGTTTCAGCTCGATGGCGGGCCGCTTCGCTCCCTCCTGAAGCACTTGAAACCCGACAGCTTCAACGACATCACCGCCGTGATCGCGCTGTACCGGCCCGGCCCCATGGGGATGAATTCCCACACGAAGTACGCCTCGCGCAAGAACGGGCTCGAAGAGGTCGACGCGATCCACCCGGAGCTCGCCGAGCCGCTTGCCGACATCCTCGGCGAAACCTATGGTCTCGTCATCTATCAGGAGCAAGTCATGGCGGCGGCGCAAAAAGTGGCCGGCTTTACCCTGAGTCAGGCAGACACCCTCCGCAAGGCGATGGGGAAGAAGGACCTCAAGGTCCTCAACAAGGAGTTCGCCAACTTCGCGGCGGGGATGGAGAGCAACGGATACAGCACTGCGGCAGCGAGCGCGCTGTGGGACATCATGGTTCCGTTCTCCGACTACGGCTTCAACAAGTCCCATGGTGCCGCGTATGCCGTCCTGAGCTACTGGACCGCCTACTTGAAAGCGAATTACCCGGCGGAGTACATGTCCGCGCTCCTGACGAGCGTCGGCGACTCGAAGGACAAGCTCGGCGTGTACCTCGCCGAATGCCGGAGGATGGGGATTCAGGTCCTGCCGCCGGATGTAAACGAGTCGGCGGGCGACTTCGCCGCGGCGGGAAACGACATCCGTTTCGGGCTCGGGGCGATTCGCAATGTCGGTGCGAACGTCGTCGACGCGATCAGCGCAGCGCGCGAGGCGAAAGGCAGGTTCGAGAGTTTCCATGATTTCCTGAACAAAGTTCCCCTGCCGGTGGCGAACAAGCGCACCGTGGAGTCCCTCGTGAAGGCGGGTGCATTCGATTCGCTCGGCGCGACGCGCCGTGCGCTCGTCGAGATCCACGAAGACGCGATCGATGCCGCCGTCACGCAGAAGCGGGCGGAAGCGAACGGCCAGGTCGGTTTCGACTTCGACAGCCTGTGGGAGGAGCCGCAGGCCGTCAACCAGGTGCCGGACCGTCCGGAATGGTCCAAGCGCGACAAGCTCGCGTTCGAACGGGAAATGCTCGGCCTGTACGTTTCCGACCACCCGCTAGCCGGGCTCGAACTTCAGCTCGCGAAACACGCCACCATCGGTATCGCCGAACTTCTCGCAGGCGAAACCGCGTCGGACGGCGAAACCGTGTCGATTGCCGGGCTCATCACGAGCGTGCAGCATCGCACCGCCCGAAACAGCGGAAACCCCTATGGCATCGTTCAGGTCGAGGACTTCGGCGGCGAGATTTCGATCATGTTCCTCGGCAAGACATATCAGGAGTTTTCCCCCGCCCTCGTCAATGACTCCATCGTCGTGGTGAAGGGCAGGGTCAGCGAGAGGGACGACGGCGTCGCCCTGCATGCCGTCAGCATGTTCTCCCCGGACCTCGGTCAGAGCCTCGGCTCTGGCCCCCTCGTCATTTCGGTGCCGGAGGTTCGCGCCACCACGGATGTCGTTACGGCGCTCAACGATGTCCTCATCCGGCATTCGGGAGACAACGAAGTGCGGTTGAAGCTCGTGAAGGGCGACACTGCGCGCATGTTCGAAGTGCCGTATCCCGTGAGCGTGAGTGCCGACCTGTATGGCGAGCTCAAGTCCCTGCTCGGACCGAATTGCCTGAGTTGACATCGGCCAGGCGACGGGCGTGCCCCGGTCGTTGCGCGCCCGAACTAGGCTGATCCCGCCATGATTTCCACGATTGACCTCCGCGGCTCCGATCCGACGACCCGGGACCTCCAACTCCTCATCCCGCGCGCGCGCGTCGACATCGCGGGCGCGACGACTCAGGCCACTCGGTTTGTGGAGGACGTGCGCGACAGCGGAGCGGCGGCGCTCAACGACCAGGCAGAGAAATTCGACGGGGTGCGGCCGGATCACGTGAGGGCTTCGCCGGAAAGCATCGGGGCCGCGGTCTCGAAACTCAGGCCCGATGTGCGCGCGGCGCTCGAGGAGAGCATTCGCCGCGTACGCGCCGTCTCCGTCGCCGCGCTTCCCGTGCCCATTTCGACAGAACTCGCCGAAGGTGCGATCGTCGCGCATCGCTGGAGGCCTGTGGAGCGCGTCGGCCTGTACGTGCCAGGAGGCAAAGCGGTGTATCCGTCGAGCGTCGTCATGAACGCCGTTCCCGCTCTCGTCGCTGGAGTGCGGTCGATCGCGATCGCCTCGCCGCCTCAAAAGGAATTCGGCGGAGAAGTGCACCCCGTCGTGCTTGCCGCGGCCGGACTGCTCGGCGTGCACGAAGTGTACGCGATGGGCGGGCCGGGCGCGATCGGCGCTTTCGCCTACGGCATCCCCGAGATCGCGCTCGAGCCCGTGAGCCTCATCACAGGTCCCGGAAACGTGTGGGTTGCGGCCGCAAAGCGCAGCGTGCGCGGCATCGTCGGAATCGACGCAGAGGCCGGGCCGACCGAGATCCTCATCATCGCCGACGACTCGGCAGATCCGGTCCTTGTCGCATCCGACCTTGTGAGCCAGGCCGAGCACGACGAACTCGCCGCAGCCGTGTTCGTCACGGATTCCGAGAGCATCGCCGACCGCGTCAGGGCCGAGCTCGGCCTCCTCGCGGAGAGCGCCCGCAAAGGAACTCGCGTGCGCGCGGCTCTCGACGGACAGCAGTCGTCAATCGTTCTCGTCGACTCACTTGCCCAGGCCGCGAAGTTCAGCAATGCCTACGGGCCCGAACATCTCGAACTCCACGTCCGCGAGCCGGAATCGCTTCTTTCGTCGATCGAGAACGCCGGTGCCATTTTCCTCGGGCAGGATTCACCCGTGAGCCTTGGCGACTATCTCGCCGGCTCGAATCATGTGCTTCCTACGGGAGGTCAGGCCCGTTTCGGTTCGGGACTCGGCGTGCACACGTTCCTCCGTCCGCAGCAAATCGTCAGTTATGACCGCAACGCCCTCGACGAGGTGCGCGGGCACATTGCGGCGCTTGCGGCGGCGGAAGATCTGCCTGCGCACGCCGAGGCGGTTCACGCCCGGTTCCGCGACGAGCCTTCCGACGGCTCCGGTGCGGTGCCGTAGGCTTGGCGCACCATGTTCTGCCCGTTCTGCCGCCATCCTGATTCCAGGGTTGTCGACTCCCGCACGAGTGACGACGGTTTGTCGATCCGCCGCCGCCGCCAGTGTCCGGAGTGCGGTCGGCGATTCAGCACGACCGAGACCGCGAGCCTCAATGTCGTCAAACGCAGCGGCGTCGTGCAGCCATTCAGCCGCGAGAAGATCGTCGCCGGCGTAAAGAAGGCCTGCCAGGGCCGTCCGGTCACGGACACCGACCTGGCGATCCTCGCGCAGCGTGTGGAAGAAACGATTCGCGCGACGGGGGCATCGCAAGTCGATGCGAACGACATCGGCCTGGCGATCCTGCCGCCGTTGAGAGAACTCGACGAGGTCGCGTATTTGCGTTTCGCCAGCGTGTATCAGGGATTCGACTCGCTCGAGGATTTCGAGTCGGCGATCGGAGCTCTGCGCAGCGAGCACGACGCCGCGGCGACTCCCGAATAGTTCGGATCCCCGCGTGTATCGACTCCTCTTCCGGTTCGTGCTGTCGCGAATGGACGCGGAGCGGGCGCATTCCCTCGCGTTCTTCGCCATCCGGCTGCTGGGACTGCCGGGCCTGGGGTGGCTTGCGCGGCTCATCACGAGACCGGACCCCTCGCTCTCGGTGTCGACGCTCGGACACCGGTTCCCGTCGCCGTTCGGAATCGCGGCCGGGTTCGACAAGGATGCGACCGGGGTTCAGGGGTTGTGGAATCTCGGCTTCGGGCACGTCGAGGTGGGGACGCTCACGGCCGCGCCGCAATCCGGAAACGAGCGCCCGCGGCTGTTCCGCCTGATTGCCGACCGCGCGGTGATCAATCGGATGGGCTTCAACAACAACGGGGCGGCGGCCGCCGTGCCCCCGCTGCTGCGCGTCAGGCGGCGCAAGGCACGGACAGGGGCGACCGGTCCGGTTGTTGGCGCCAACATCGGAAAGACCCGCGTCGTGGACGTCGAGGATGCGATCGAGGACTATCTGGCAAGCGCGAGGCTCCTTGCTCCCGTCTCCGATTACCTCGCTGTGAACGTGAGTTCTCCCAACACGCCAGGGCTGCGCGGACTCCAGGAGCTGGATCGACTCGAACCGCTCCTCACCGCGGTCATCGCGGCCGCGGGGCCGACCCCGGTACTCGTCAAGATCGCCCCCGACGTGAGCGACGACCAGATTCGCCGGGTGTGCCGACTCGCCGTGGCGAGCGGAATCGCAGGAATCATCGCGACGAACACGACGGTGCGCCGCGACGGGCTCGTGACCGCACCCGAGATCGTCGCCGCGGCGGGGGAGGGGGGACTTTCCGGCGCCCCGCTCGCCCCACGCTCCCACGAGGTGCTTCGCATCATTCGCTCAGCGACGCCGGAAGACTTTTGCGTGATTTCGGTCGGCGGCGTGGACACCGCCGCGGATGTCGCGGAACGCCTTGATGCCGGCGCAACTCTCGTTCAGGGCTATACGGCGTTCCTGTATCGCGGCCCGATGTGGGCGAGGCAGATCAATCGCGGACTCGTGCGCCTGGCTAGACGGGGTACTGGCCGCGTTTGACCTGCGGTTTGGGCAATCGCATGACCCTCAATTGCATGCCGCGCATCGCGGCATACCAGCGGCTTCCGCTTTGGACTTTGTCTTCGCCGAATTTCGCACCGAGGCGTTTCGTGACGAGAATTCCGAGAATGATTCCGTCCAGCACGGCGGCGAGAAAAAACAGCCACAGGCCGGCGATGCCGATCAGCTGGAGAAGCTCATTGCTGATGAACGTCAGGATGATGACGACGAACATGACCGGAATGAGCACTTCTCCCACGCTGAATCTCGCGTCGACGTAGTCGCGGATCCAACGGCGCTGCGGCCCCTTGTCGCGCGCGGGGAGGTATTTTTCTTCGCCCGCCGCCATTCCGATCCTGGCCCGCTCCCGAACTTCGGCCATTTTCGCGCGGGATTCCTTCGTCGCTGCGCGACGGTCGTTGCTCACGAGCGGACGCATGTTCGCAGCTTCGCGCTCTTTCCGGGTGGGAGTCGGACGCCCCTTGCCCGTCACGACGCTGTCGGTGGTGAGTTCGATCTCGACGCTCTCTTCGCGCTTTTCTGCCTTGGCCACGATTGATCCCTGCTTTCGGTCTGCCGTTAAGATTACCCGCATGACCTCTTCCGCCGAGAACCCAGCACCCCTGCACGCCCTCGCCGAATCGGTTGATGCCGGGTTGCCGTCAGCGCTCGCCGAACTCGGCGACCTCGTCCGCATCCCCTCGGTGTCGTGGGCCGCATTCGACAGTGCTCACGTCCATCGAAGCGCCGAGGCCGTCAAGAAACTCGTCGAGGACCTTGGCGTGTTCGAATCGGTAACAATATCGCAAGCGCCCATCGGCGACACGGGAACTCTCGGCCAGCCCGCCGTGCTCGCAACGCGCGCGGCGCGAAATGGCAGGCCGACCATCATGTTGTACGCGCACCACGATGTTCAGCCCCCGGGCAACGACGATGACTGGGAATCGCTGCCATTCGAACCGACGGTGCGCGGCGACCGGCTGTACGGGCGAGGCGCCGCGGATGACAAGGCCGGGGTCATGGCCCACATCGCGGCGATTCGCGCACTCACCGAAACCGTGGACGGTGAGCTGGAACTCGGGCTCGTGCTCTTTATCGAAGGGGAGGAAGAGTTCGGGTCGCGCTCCTTCAAAAACTTCCTGATTCAGCACAAGGATGAGCTTGCCGCAGACGTCATCGTGGTCGCGGATTCCGACAACTGGGACGTCGACACGCCAGCGCTCACGGTCGCGCTGCGGGGCAACGTGACGTTCAGGCTCACCGTGCGCACTCTCGACCACGCCTCGCACTCGGGGATGTTCGGCGGGGCGGCACCCGATGCGATGCTCGCGATGATCCGCCTGCTTGCGACGTTTCACGATGACGCGGGCAGCGTCGCCGTGGACGGGCTGACAAGCACGCACGGGAATACCCCCGACTATCCGGAGTCCCAATTGGCCCAGGAGGCCGCCTTCCTGGACGGCGTGCGCTCGATCGGAACGGGGAGCATCCCGAGCCGCTTGTGGTTTCAGCCGGCGATCACGGTCACCGGAATCGACGCGCCGACCGTAGCGAACGCGTCGAACACCCTGCTGCCTTCGGTTTCGGTTCGCGTGAGCGCGCGGATCGCGCCGGGGCAATCGGCCGCTGACGCGTTCGCGGCACTCGAGCGCCACGTGCGCGCTCATACCCCGTTCGGCGCTGCAGTCGGCATCGATGATGTCGATCAGGGCGATCCGTTCCTCGTCGACACGACCGGCTGGGCCGTGGCCGACGCCAAGCAGGCGATGGCTCACGCGTGGGGGGTCGAGCCCGTCGAAACCGGCATTGGCGGCTCCATACCGTTCATTTCCGACCTCGTCGAGGTGTTCCCCGCGGCGCAAATCCTCGTGACGGGTGTCGAAGACCCCGATTCGCGCGCGCACAGCCCCAACGAGTCGCTGCACCTCGGCGTGTTCCGCCGGGCGGTTCTCACGGAAGCTGCGCTGCTGTCGCGACTGAACTCCCGCGCGTGATGCGCATACACTGGAGAGTGACAGAGGGAGCAGTTCATGTCTGACACGACCACGGTTGAAAGCAGCACGGTTGAAAGCAGCACGCCCACGACCGAAGCGCCGGAGCACGGCGTTTCCCTGACTGGCGCCGCCGCCGCCAAGGTACGCGCGTTGTGCGAGCAGGAGGGCAGGGACGACCTTCGACTGCGCGTCGCCGTTCAGCCTGGCGGATGCTCCGGGCTCATTTACCAGCTGTACTTCGATGAGCGGCTGCTCGAGGGCGACTGCACCGTCGACTTCGACGGCGTCGAAGTCGTCGTCGACAAAATGAGCGTGCCCTACCTCGATGGCGCCACGATCGACTTCGAAGACACGATCCAAAAGCAGGGTTTCACGATCGACAATCCGAATGCGGCGGGAAGCTGCGCCTGCGGAGACTCGTTCAACTAGGGATTATCGCGATTCCGGTCGCTTTTTGGCTCTGCAGGGCGCGTCCTTCGGAGTAGGCTGGAAGCGTTCCATAGACTGCACGTGTCAGTCTCCGCGTCATCCGAGAGGTCTTCCTGTGCGTTCTCCTCGTCGTCTTCGATGGATTACTGTCCCGGTAGCTGTAGGGCTAGCTTTGGTCGTTGCGGGATGCACGCCGCAGCAATTGAGGGGATATCTGCCCGGCGAGCCAGGGACGACGAACCACACCGACTCGGTCACGGGACTTTGGGTAACGAGCTGGATCATCCTGCTCGTCGTCGGACTCATCGTGTGGGGGCTCACCATTTGGGCGGCCGTCGTCTACCGCAGGCGCAAGGGCCAGACCGGGCTGCCCGTCCAGCTCCGGTACAACATGCCGATCGAGATCTTCTACACGGTTGTGCCGCTCATCCTCGTTCTCGGGTTCTTCGCGTTCACGGCACGCGACCAGGCGGCGATCGAGCAGCCGACGGAGAATCCGGACGTGTCCATCCAGGTCATGGGCAAGCGCTGGTCGTGGGACTTCAACTACCTCAACGCGGGACCGAACGGCGAGGGCGTGTACTTCCAGGGAATTCAGGCCCAGGAGATCGATCACGCGCCATTCATCGACGAAAGCAAGCTCCCGGTCCTGTACCTTCCGGTTGACAAAACCGTCGAGCTGAACATCGAAAGCCGCGATGTCGTCCACTCGTTCTGGGTTCCGGACTTCCTGTACAAGAAGGACATGATCCCGGGCAAGTCCAATTACATCTACTTCACTCCAACCAGAATCGGCGAATACACGGGCAAGTGCGCGGAGCTGTGCGGCGAATATCACTCGCTCATGCTGTTCAAGGTCAAGGTCGTCTCCGACGCCGACTACCAGGCATACCTTCAGAGCCTTGCCGACTTGGGGCAAACCGGAGTTCTCGGGCCCGAGTACAACACGAACACAAACCTGCCGGGCAACGAAGCCCCGTCCGGTAACGAGTAGGGCATGAAACTATGACGACAACGACACAATCCAGCACGTCGGCTCCGAAGCGGCCCGCGCAACCTCAGCGGGGGAGCGGCACGGGACAGAACTTCGGCGCGTCGAAGGTCGGCTCGAAGGGCGACCTGATTGTCAGCTGGATCACGACGACCGACCACAAGAAGATCGGCTACCTCTACCTGATCACATCCTTCATCTATTTCTGCCTCGGCGGAGTGATGGCCCTCATCATCCGGGCCCAGCTGTTCGAGCCGGGTCTCGCCCTGCTGCAGACGAAGGACCAGTACAACCAGCTCTTCACGATGCACGGAACGATCATGCTGCTCATGTTCGCGACCCCGCTTTTCGCGGGCTTCGTGAACGTCATCATGCCGCTGCAGATCGGGGCGCCGGATGTCGCGTTCCCGCGACTGAATGCCTTCGCCTACTGGCTCTACAGCTTCGGCAGCCTCATTGCGGTTGCCGGGTTCCTGACCCCCCAGGGCGCCGCATCGTTCGGCTGGTTCGCGTATGCGCCTCTCTCGGAGACGACGTTCTCCCCGGGGGCGGGCGGCAACCTCTGGGTATTCGGCCTCGCCATGAGCGGGTTCGGCACGATTCTCGGCGCCGTGAACTTCATCACGACGATCATCACCATGCGCGCGCCCGGAATGACGATGTTCCGGATGCCCATTTTCACGTGGAACGCGATGGTCACCTCGATCCTCGTGCTCATGGCGTTCCCGCCGCTCGCGGCCGCTTTGCTGGGTCTCGGCATGGACAGAATTCTCGATGGCCACATTTACAACGTCGAGGCGGGAGGAGCGCTGCTCTGGCAGCACTTGTTCTGGTTCTTCGGGCATCCGGAGGTGTACATCATCGCGCTGCCGTTCTTCGGCATCGTTTCGGAGGTGTTCCCTGTCTTCAGCCGTAAGCCGATTTTCGGGTACAAGACGCTCGTGGGCGCCACGATCGCGATCGCCGCGCTGTCCGTGACGGTGTGGGCGCATCACATGTACGTGACGGGCTCCGTCCTGCTTCCGTTCTTCGCCCTCATGACGATGCTCATCGCCGTGCCGACGGGCCTGAAGATCTTCAACTGGATCGGGACGATGTGGCGGGGTTCGATCACGTTCGAAGCCGCCATGTTGTGGGCGATTGGGTTCCTCGTGACGTTCACATTCGGTGGACTCACGGGAGTGATCCTCGCGTCTCCGCCCTTGAACTTCCACGTCTCCGACACGTATTTCGTCGTGGCGCACTTCCACTACGTGGTGTTCGGGACCGTCGTGTTCGCGATGTTCAGCGGCTTCTACTTCTGGTGGCCGAAGTGGACGGGAAAGATGCTCAACGAGCGGCTGGGCAAAGTGCACTTCTGGTTGCTGTTCCTCGGATTCCACATGACGTTCCTCATTCAGCACTGGCTCGGCGTCATGGGAATGCCCAGGCGCTATGCGACCTATCAGCCTGAAGATGGGTTCACGTGGATGAACCAGTTATCGACAATGGGCGCAATGCTGCTGGGAATTTCGATGATTCCGTTCCTGTACAACGTGTACATCACGGCGCGTCGCGCGCCGAAAGTCACCGTCAACGACCCGTGGGGCTACGGCCGCTCGCTCGAGTGGGCGACGTCGTGCCCGCCGCCGCGCCACAACTTCACGTCGATCCCGCGCATTCGGTCCGAATCGCCGGCCTTCGACCTCAACCACCCTGAGGCGGCCCCCGTCCAGTATGGAATCGGGCCGGGCAAGGACGCGCCCGACACCGAGGTGTTCGATCTCGGCGATGAGAAGGTGAAGTAGCTGTGAAGACTAACACCCACATGTTCTGGATCCTCGCGGTCTTCTTTTTCGCGGTGTCGATCATGTACACGATCTGGAGCCTCGTCGACTTCCACCACGGTTACGTCGAGTGGGTGGGGACGGTCGCGCTCGCACTGTGCGGTGCGTTGTTCGCCCTGATCGCGTTCTATCTCGGCCGCGCCCACCACGCGCAGGGCGGAGAGCTGCCCGAGGACATTCCCACCTCCGGCATTGACGATGGGGACCCCGAAGTCGGCTTTTACAGCCCGTGGAGCTGGTGGCCGCTCATGGTCGGCACGGGCGTGGCTCTCGTGTTCCTGGGGCTCGCCATCGGTGCCTGGATTGCGTACATCGGCGCTGTGTTCGCGTTCCTGAGCGTCGTCGGGTGGACGTACGAGTATTACCGCGGATATTTTGGACGCTAATCGATCGGGAACAGCGCGCGCGACCACCGTGCGCAGGGCGACGATCGCCGACGGGCCGACGGTTTTCGGGCTGCTCGCCCAATTGGGGGAGCAGTACACGCCCAATCGCGACGTGTTCGATGCGGCGTTCGCGGAAGCAGTGAGACACGAAGACGACCATCTCTTGTTCGTCGCCGACGACGGCGACGCCGTCGTGGGTTACGCGCTGGCCACCATCGCCCGATTGTTTTATACGAATGGCGACGCTGCCCAGCTCCAGGAGCTCGTCGTGGACGAGCGATCGAGAGGGCGCGGCGTGGGAAGCCAGCTGGTGTCCTCGATCGAGGCGGAATGCCGAAGCCGCGGCGTTCAGCAACTCACGGTAGCGACGCTCAAGAGCGCCTCATTTTACGAGAGGCTCGACTACCGATCCACTGCAGACTTTCTGAAGAAGCGGTTCGACGAGTAGCTCGCTCGCCCCGCTCCTCCGTGCGTTCGCGCGCGTTGCTCAGTGGTGGTCGTCGCCCGATTCCAGCTCCGCGCGGGTGGCCGGCGAGATCCGATCCTCGAAGAACCAGCGCGAGAACACCGCACGCACCCGCTGCATGGGCGAGATTCGTCCGCGGGAATCCGGTCGGACCATGAGCGGCTTGTAGTCGAGGTAGTCGACGAGGCGCCAGCGTTCGTAGTCGTCCAATTCCTTGTGAACTTCGTGGTACCGGCCGCCGGGCAACCGCACGATGCGCCCTGACTCGTATCCGTGCAAGGCGATCTCGCGGTCCTTCTTCTGCAACGCAAGGCAACTGCGCTTAGCGACGAAATAGGCGACGATCGGACCGAGGATGACCAAGGCCTGCAGGGAGTGGGTGACCGCCTCGATGGTGAGGTGGAAGTGCGTGGCGATGACGTCGGATGCCGCAGCGGCCCACAGAACCGCGTAGAACGTCACTCCGGCGGCCCCGATGGCGGTACGCGTTGGCGCATTGCGCGGACGCTCCGTGATGTGGTGTTCCCGCTTGTCGCCCGTGATCCAGGCTTCGAGGAACGGGTACAGCGCCACTGCGACGAGGAACACTCCCAAAACGACCATGGGGATGAGGAGCGAGAACGTCCAGGTGTGCCCGAACAGCACAAACTCCAGGCCCGGCGGTATGAGCCTGAGCGCACCGTCGGCAAATCCGATGTACCAGTCGGGCTGGGTGCCCGCGGAGATCGGTGATGGGTCGTACGGGCCGTAGTTCCAGATCGGGTTGATCGTGAAGAACGAGGAGATGAGGACGATGACGCCGAACACGACGAAGAAGAATCCGCCGGCCTTCGCCGCGAAGTTCGGCATGATGGGAACGCCCACGACATTGTCGTTCGTGCGTCCCGGGCCAGCGTACTGCGTGTGCTTGTTGATGACCATGAGCAGCAAATGGAGGCCGAGCGCAGCCACAAGGATGGCGGGCAGGAGAAGGATATGGAGCGCGTACAGGCGGGGAATGATGACCTCGCCCGGGAATTCCCCTCCGAACAGGAGGTAGGAGATCCAGGTTCCGATGAGGGGGACTCCCTTGACCATTCCATCGATGATGCGAAGTCCATTGCCCGAGAGCAGGTCGTCGGGGAGCGAGTACCCGGTGAATCCTTCGCCCATCGCGAGGACGAAGAGAACGAAGCCGATCACCCAGTTGAGCTCGCGCGGCTTGCGGAACGACCCGTTGAAGAACACGCGCAGCATGTGGAGCCCGATGGCCGCGACGAACAGCAAGGCGCCCCAGTGATGGACTTGCCGCATGAGCAGTCCGCCTCGGATGTCGAACGTGATGTCGAGCGTCGACGCGTACGCGGCGGACATCTGGATGCCCTGCAAAGGAACGTAAGAACCGTCGTACTCGACCTGCGTCATCGTCGGCTCGAAGAAGAAGGTGAGGAACGTGCCGGAGAGCAGGATCGCGATGAAGCTGTACAGCGCGACTTCGCCGAGCATGAACGACCAGTGGTCGGGGAAGATCTTGCGCCCGAGTTCCTTCGTGATGCCGGAAATGCTCGTGCGCTCGTCGAGATAGTTCGCGGCGGCCGCCGTGAATCGGGAACCCCGCGTCGGCGCGACCGCTTTCGACGTTGACGTTTCTTGCGCGGTGGTCATGAACGCTCCCAGAAGCTCGGGCCGACAGGTTCGTGGAAGTCGCTGCGCGCTATGAGGTAGCCCTGCGAATCCACGGTGATGGGCAGTTGGGGGAGAGGGCGCTTGGCGGGCCCGAAAATGACTTTCGCCTCGTGGCTGATGTCGAACTGAGACTGGTGGCACGGGCACAGCAAGTGGTGGGTGTGCTGTTCGGCAAGCGCGACGGGGCATCCGACGTGCGTGCAGATCTTCGAGTAGGCGACGATGCCCTCGTAGTTCCAGTCGGCGCGTTCGGGGGAGACGGTGAGATCCTCCGGCTTGAGCCGCATGAGCAGCACGGCAGCTTTCGCCTTGTCCTCGATGAAGTGCTCGGAGTCAGCGAGCGTCTCCGGAATGACGTGGAAAACGGACCCGAGCGTGACGTCGGACGCTTTGATGGGGGTGTTCGACGGGTCCCTCATGAGTCGGACATTCTTGTCCCACACGGTGGACTTGAGCAGTGCCACGGGGTCCGCGGCCGGCGCGAGGTCCCGGAACATGACAACCGCAGGAAGCGGAGAGACCACGAGCGCTCCGATGAGGCTGTTGCGGATAAGAGTGCGCCGCCCGAATCCGGATTCTTCGTTTCCGAGGCGGAACACCTCCACGGCCGCCGCCCGGGTTTCTTCCTTGCCGCGCGTGGGGTGTCGGTGTTCTTCCCACTCGCCATCCTTCATGAGATTCTTCGCCCAGTAGATGGAGCCGAGGCCGATCGAGATGAGGGCGAGGGAGATGCCGACCCCGAGGAAGAGGTTGTTCAGGCGGACGGAGGACAGGTTGCCTGGGACGATCGGAAAAATGATGTAGGCGACGACGGCGAAAATGCTTGCGGCGATCGAAAACAGGAACAATCCGCCGACCCTGCGCTCGGCGGTCCGCTCCTTCTTGGGGTCGAGATCCGTGGCGCGCGGTTCGAAATGCTGCAGTCCCGGATTCTCGAAGGCACCGGGGGGAACAGCGACGGCAGTCCCGGCGGACACGTCACGTTGCGTGACGGTGTCGAGTTCGGAGCCGGCAGCGGTGAGGTGTTCACCGTCGTGCTGAGCCATGACGTTCCCTTCGAGTTTCAGCGGTTGTCGAGCGTTGTCAGTTGGGGCGTGCGGTGATCCAGATCGTCACGCCGACGATTGCGCCGAGGCCGAAGATCCAGATGAAGAGTCCTTCGGATACGGGGCCGAGGCTCCCGAGGTCGACACCGCCGGGGGATGCATTATCGTCCTGGAACTTAAGAAAGCTGATGATGTCGGCCTTGTCCTGCGGCGTGAGGTTGGTGTCGCTGAACACGGGCATGTTCTGCGGCCCCGTCACCATGGCCTCGTAGACGTATCTGGCTTCGACGCCGTGGAGCGCCGGCGCGAACTTGCCTTCCGTGAGCGCACCGCCGGCACCGGCCACGTTGTGGCACATGGCGCAATTGATGCGGAACAATTCGCCGCCGGTCGCGATGTCGCCGTCGCCCGCAAGCCACTTCTCGTCCGGCACATCGGGGCCCGGCGCGAGGCTGTCGATGTATGCCGCTACCGCGTCGATCTGCTCCTGCGTGAATTGTGGCGGCTTCTGCGCACCCTGCGGGCCCTGGAACGCGAGCGGCATGCGCCCCGTTCCCATTTGGAAGTCGACGGATGCGGCGCCGACCCCATACAGGCTCGGCCCGTCTTCCGTGCCTGCCGCGCTCATCCCGTGGCACGTCGCGCAGTTGGCGGCGAACAGCTTCTGTCCTTCGCTGATCATCGCCTGGCTCTCCGCTGGCGTCTGGGCGGTTGCCGTTGTCGTGAGCAGGGCGTAGGCGCCGCCCGTGGAGAGCAGGCCGATCGTGATGAGGGCGATGGTCGCGAGCGGGTGGCGGCGTCCTGCCTGCCGGCCGCGTTCGTCAGTCGAACGGAGTGTGCGCATTCTCTTTCCGGGTTCCTATTTGAGTACGTAGATGACCAGGAACAGCCCGATCCAGACCACATCGACGAAGTGCCAGTAGTAGGAGACGACAATGGCGCTCGTGGCTTCCTTGTGGGTGAAGTTCGTGACGCTGTATGCGCGCCCGATCACCAGCAGGAAGGCGATGAGCCCTCCGATCACGTGGAGGCCGTGAAAACCGGTCGTGATGTAGAAGGCAGAACCATACGAGTTGGAGCCGATGCTGATGTGCTCGGCGACGAGGTTCGCATACTCGAAAATCTGGCCGATGACGAACACGGAGCCCATGGCGTAGGTGAGGAAGAACCACTCGATCATTCCCCATTGCGTGGGCTTCCATCCCGTCGCTCGAGGCTGAAGCCGCTCGGCGGCGAACACGCCGAACTGGCACGTGAAGGACGAGAGCACGAGGATCGTCGTGTTCGCGGCCGCGTAAAAAACATCGAGCTTGGCGGTTTCAAATGCCCACAGTCCGCCGGAGGTGGAGCGCAGAGTGAAGTAAATCGCGAAGAGACCAGCGAAGAACATGACCTCGCTGCCCAGCCACACGATTGTGCCCACAGCCACGACGTTGGGGCGGTTGACGACGGGGGCGCCTACGTTTGGGGAGAGAGAGGTGCTGGTCACGCTTCCCATTATGGCCGAAATCGCGAGCGACTTCGCCATTTCGGCGGCTTGGTGCAAGGAAAGCTAGGATCGCTCCTGTGTCTACCGCCCCGACCTGGCCCGAACTGCTCACAACTTTGCTCGAACGCAGGAATTTGTCGATCAGCGAAGCGGCGTGGTCAATGCGCGAAATCATGGCGGGCAAGGCAACCCCTGCGCAGCTTGCCGCATTCCTGATCGCACTGCGCGCCAAGGGCGAGACGGTGGACGAGATCGTCGGTTTCCGCGACGCGATACTCGAAAACGCGCGTCCGCTCCAGCTCGACCCCATGGCGATCGACATCGTCGGCACGGGAGGCGACCGCTTCGGAACCGTCAACATCTCGACGATGGCATCCGTGATCGCCGCGGCATCCGGGGCGCCCGTCATCAAACACGGCAATAAAGCGGCGAGTTCCGCCTCGGGGTCGTCCGATGTGCTGTCGGCGCTCGGGGTGCGTCTGGACCTGGAAGAGGAGCAGGTCGCCGGCGTGTTCGCGCAAACCGGCATCACGTTTGCGTATGCCGCCCACTTCCATCCGGGCTTCAGGCACGCCGGCGAGGTGCGGCGGGAGATCGCCATTCCCACTGTGTTCAATTTTCTCGGACCGCTCTGCAACCCGGCGCGCTGCGAAGCCAATGCGGTCGGCGTTGCGGACCTCTCCAAGGTCCCTCTGTTCGTCGGGGTGTTCCAGACGAGAGGCGCGACAGCTCTCGTATTCCGCGGCGATGACGGGCTCGACGAACTCACGACGACAGGGCACAGCCACATTTGGGAGGTCAGTCGCGGCGCGGTGACCGAACACGACCTGAATCCGCAGGAACTGGGAATTCCGCTGGCAACCCTCGCCGACCTGGTAGGCGGTGACCCGGATCACAACGCAGAGATCGCCCGTCGGGTGTTTGCGGGCGACACGGGTCCGATTCGGGACATTGTCCTGCTGAACGCCGCTGCCGGGCTTGTCGCGTTCGACCTCGCGAAGGATCCTGCCGAGGTGCAGAAGTCGATTGTGAGCAGGTTCAGGGCGAAGATCGCGGTCGCCGCCGAGGCCATCGATTCCGGTGCTGCCGAACGCAAGCTCGCTGAATGGGTTGCCGCGACTAATCGCTGAGGCTCGCGGTGCGCTCGTGCGCCCAGTCGAAAAGCCAAGTCGGCAGCGCCCTCGCCCCGGTATTTCCTGACGTTCTTCTCGATGAGTGATCGCGGCACGAGGTGGTCGGAATCGCCGGCGATGATCAACAACGGCGAGTGCGCAGCGTCGAAATCGATGTGTCCTTGCCTGGTGAAAATGCCACGGGGCGGGGCGGGGCTGATGGACACCCCGGCTGGACCCAGCCCGTCGTTGATGAGTTTCTGCACGACCGGGCCGCCGACCGAATGCCCGATGAGAACTGGGGGAGCGGTCAGCGCCTTTACCTTTGCCTTGACGTGGTCGACGACGGCACCGAACGTGAGTGCGCCGAGGCCGGCTGGGATGTGGGCCCTCAGTTCTTCGGGAGTTCCCTCATGGAAGGGCCAGGATGTTGAGTGTTTCGTGGTAGAGAGTCGGCGTCAGGAGGCCGCGATCACACTGTCCCTCGAAAGTTCTGAGACGCGGGCGTGACCGCTCAGTCCGAGGGCGATGTCGAACTCCGCCATGAGATTCCTGAGCACTTCGTAAACGCCGCGCTGCCCCGCGAGAGCGAGCCCATACACATAGGGTCGTCCAACGAGGACGGCGGTTGCTCCGAGCGCCATGGCTTTGAGGATGTCGCTGCCGCCGCGGATCCCGCTGTCGAACAGTACGGGGATTTTCCCGTTCGCCTCATCCACGATCGACGGGAGCACGTCGGCCGACCCTACAGCGCCGTCTATCTGCCGCCCGCCATGGTTGGAAACGATGATGCCGTCCATTCCCGCCGCGATGGCGCGTTGTGCGTCATCCGGGTGTTGGATTCCCTTGAGAACGATCGGAAGGCTCGTGTTCGCCCTTGCGAACTTCAGCTCGTCCCACGTGAGAGAGGGGCGGGAGAACACGTCGAGGAACGTCTCGACGGCCGCTTTGGGTTCGCCGGAACGCAGGTTCGGCACGAAGCGTCCCGGATAATTGCGCGTCATGTCGAGGAGGGTCCGGATCGCACTCGCCGTTACTCTCGGGCGCGGCCCGTCCGCCGGATGGGCTGCGCGTTCGCGCACGAGCTCGCGGAAGACCGGATCACTCGTGTACTGCGCGATTCCGATGCCGTGGATGAACGGCAAATAGGCGAGGTCCAGGTCGCGCGGCCGCCAGCCGAGGGTGTGCGTGTCGAGCGTGATGACGATGGCCTGGGCCCCCGATGCCTCTGCTCGGCGCAGGAGGCTCGTAACGAGATCGTCCGAACTGCTCCAGTACAGCTGAAACCACCGCGGCGCGTCGCCCATCACGGCTGCCGTGTCTTCCATGCTGGCGGAGGCCTGATTGGAAAATACGTAAGGAATACCCAACTGTGCCGTCGCACGCGCGACGGCAAGGTCCGCATCGCGCCGCACGAGCCCAAGAGCGCCGACTGGTGCGGCGATGACGGGGGAGGGGTAGCGGTGACCGAAAAGCTCGATCCCGAGGTCTCGCACCGCGACGTTGCGCAGAACCCGGGGGAGAATCCGCCATCCGTCGAGCGCGGCGCGATTCGCATCCGCGGAGGATTCGCTGCCGCTCGACCCGGCAACGTAGGCCCAGGCCTCAGGGGACATGACGGCATGCGCCGCGTCGCATAGCGCCCGGGCACCCGTTGGGACTGCGGGCCGGCGACCGCTCGCGCCGTCACGGTAGATCGTCGACTGGGTTTCCCGGCCGAAACCTGCTGGTAGCGTCTCGCTCGTCATTGCGCGCCTCCCTGGCAGCATTCTAGGAGAGTGGGCGCGCGGGGCGGTGCGGAAGTTGTCGTAGGCCGCTGCGAATAATCAAACTGACATAATGTGCATTATCGGATACAAGCTGCGCCCGCAGGACGGGGCTTAGCGCGCGACGTACACGGCGAGATGCTCCCCGGTGAGCGTTGATGGCTTCCGGACGAGATCTGCCGGCGTACCTTCGTAAACGATTTCTCCGCCGTCGTGGCCGGCACCGGGCCCGATGTCAATGATCCAGTCGGCGTGCGCCATGACGGCCTGATGGTGTTCGATCACGATGACCGACTTCCCGGAGTCGACGAGCCGGTCCAGCAGGCCGAGCAGGTTCTCGACATCCGCCAGGTGAAGGCCGCTCGTCGGCTCATCAAGCACGTACACGTTGCCCTTTTCCGCCATTTGCGTTGCGAGCTTGAGCCTCTGGCGTTCGCCGCCGGACAGCGTCGTGAGCGGCTGTCCGAGCTGGATGTAGCCGAGCCCGACATCCGCGAGACGCTCCAGAATCGTGTGGGCAGCGGGGATGGCCGACTCCCCCGGGCCGAAAAACGATTTTGCCTCAGACACGGGCATCGACAGCACGTCGGCGATGTTGCGGCCGCCGAACGTGTACTCGAGCACGGTGGCCTCGAACCGCTTTCCCTCGCATACCTCGCACACGGTCTCCACGCCCGCCATGACGCCGAGATCCGTGTAGATCACGCCGGCGCCGTTGCAGTTCGGGCAGGCGCCTTCCGAGTTCGCGCTGAACAGGGCCGGCTTCACACCGTTTTCCTTCGCGAACGCCTTGCGGATGGGCTCGAGCAGCCCGGTGTAGGTGGCCGGGTTGCTGCGGCGCGAGCCCTTGATGGCTCCCTGATCGACCGAGACGACGCCGTCCCGGCCCGACACGGAACCGGCAAGCAGCGAGCTCTTTCCCGAACCGGCAACTCCCGTCACGACGACGAGGGTTCCGAGCGGAATGTCGACATCCACATTCTTCAGGTTGTTCGCGTTCGCTCCGCGCACTTCGATGGTCCCCACGGCCGTGCGAACGTCAGGTTTAAGGGAGGCGCGATCGTCCAGGTGCTGTCCCGTCACGGTCTTGCTGCCCCGCAACCCCGCAACGGTCCCCTCGAACGTCACCTCTCCCCCGGCGCTCCCGGCGCCGGGCCCGAGGTCGACGACGTGGTCGGCGATCTCGATGAGCTCCGGTTTGTGCTCCACGACGAGCACCGTGTTGCCCTTGTCCCTCAGCTGCACCAGCAACTCGTTCATCCGCTGAATGTCGTGCGGATGCAGGCCGACGGTCGGCTCATCGAACACGTACGTGACATCCGTGAGCGAGGATCCGAGGTGGCGGATCATCTTGGTGCGCTGCGATTCGCCGCCCGACAGCGTGCCGGAGGGGCGTTCGAGCGACAGGTATCCGAGCCCGATCGACACGAACGAGTCGAGCGTGTGGCGAAGAGTGGACAGCAGCGGCGCGACGGATTCGTCCCGGATGCCGCTCACCCACTCCGCGAGGTCGCTGATCTGCATGGAACAGGCATCCGCGATGCTGATGCCTTTGATCTTCGACGATCGCGCCCCTTCGTTGAGGCGCGTGCCTTCGCACTCCGGGCACGTCGTGAACGTCACCGCGCGTTCCACGAACGCCCGGATGTGCGGCTGCATCGCCTCCTTGTCTTTCGAGAGCATCGACCGCTGGATCTTCGGGATGAGCCCTTCGTACGTGAGGTTGATGCCGTCGACCTTGATCTTGGTCGGCTCCCTGTGCAACAGGTCGTTCAGTTCCTTCTTCGTGTACTTCGCGATCGGCTTGTCGGGATCGAAATAGCCGCTCCCCTTGTAAATGCGCCCGTACCAGCCGTCCATGCTGTAGCCGGGGACCGTGATGGCGCCCTCGCTCAACGATTTGCTGTCGTCGTAGAGCGCGGTCAGGTCGAAGTCGGTGACGTTGCCCGTCCCCTCGCACCGCGGGCACATCCCTCCGGTGATGCTGAACTCGCGCCGCTCCTTGACCTTTTCTCCGCCCTTCTGAAATGTGACGGCTCCCGCGCCGCTGATGGACGCGACGTTGAAGGAGAACGCCTGAGGGGATCCGATGTGCGGCTGTCCGAGCCGGCTGAACAGGATGCGCAAGAGGGCGTTCGCGTCCGTCGCAGTGCCCACGGTGGAACGCGGGTTCGCGCCCATGCGCTCCTGGTCCACGATGATCGCGGTCGTGAGACCTTCCAGGACGTCGACGTCCGGCCTCGCGAGCGTCGGCATGAATCCCTGGACGAACGTGCTGTAGGTCTCGTTGATCATCCGCTGCGACTCCGCGGCGATCGTGTCGAACACGAGCGAACTCTTCCCGGATCCGGAGATGCCCGTGAACACGGTCAACCGCCGTTTCGGGATTTCGACGCTGATGTCCTTCAGGTTGTTCACGCGCGCGCCGCGCACGCGGATCAGGTCGTGGGTATCGGCTGGATGGGGCGATGGCATGGAAATCAGCGTAATCTCATCCGCTCACCGTGACGCGGTACCGACCTGCTGTATTCGGAGGAGATTGCCGGCGGGGTCGCGAAACGCGCAGTCCCGCACGCCATAGGGCTGGTCCGTGGGTTCCTGCACGACTTCCGCCCCGGCTGCTTCGAGTTCCGCGAACGTGGCATCGACATTCCCGCTTGCGAAGATCAGGTGGCCGAACGTGCCCTTCGCCATCATTTCGGCGATCATGCGCTTCTCGTCCTCGGTGACTCCAGGGTCGGCCTGCGGCGGGTACAACACGATGGACGTCCCTGGCTGGTCGGTCGGTCCGACCGTCAGCCAGTGCATCCCGTTGTAGCCCACATCGTTGCGGATCTCGAAACCGAGAACGTCCCGGTAGAACGTTGTGGCGGCCTCTGGATCGTCGTGAGGGAGAAAAACCGTGTGAATCGTGATGTCCATGGCGGTCAGCCTATTGTTGCCGCCTGACGCTTGGCTTCTTTATTCCTGACTGGTTTCGTCACTTGCTTCGCCACGCACGAAGGAATTCCCTGCGTCGAATGATCGGGATTGGTTCGGTACTCGGTGGGCGATACCCCCACGAGTTCGCTGAACCGCGTGCTGAAGGTGCCCAGCGACGAGCACCCGACGGCGAAGCACACTTCGGTCACGCTCAGTTCGCCGAGCCTGAGCAGCGCCATGGCGCGCTCGATTCGACGCGTCATGAGGTATGAGTACGGCGGTTCGCCGTATGCTGCCCGGAACGATCGGCTGAGGTGCCCCGCGGACATGTTGGCGTCTCTCGCGAGAGCTTCGACGTCGAGCGGGAGCGCGAACTCCCTGTCCATTCGGTCGCGCACCCGGCGCAATTGCGACAGGTTCGACAGGCGCTGGGCATCGGCAGCGGAGAGGTCCGATCTCAGCACGGTCACACGCCCTCGATCGGCAGGTGTCGTGCCCACCAGTCCAGGACGGCCTCGAACCGCTGGAGTCGGTGGCGGGGGCGGCCGCTGCGGCTCAATTCGTGGTTCTCCCCCGGGAAAATGAGGAGCTCGGTGTCGACTCCCTGCCGCCTGAGCGCGGAGTAGTACCGCTCCCCCTGCGACAGCGGGCAGCGTAAATCGTCTTCGGAGTGCACGACGAGCGTCGGCGTCGTCACCTGGTGCACGAAAGCCTGCGGGCTTTGCGCGCGGATGTGCGCGGGATCAGTCCCCGTGTACTCGTCGCTGAAGAAGTCGCCGATGTCCGAGGTGCCGACGAACACCTCAGGGTCGAGGTATCCGCGTTCCACGATTGCGGCCGCAAACCGGTGATCCTGCGCGATAGTCCACGCCGTGAGGTAGCCGCCGTACGACCCGCCCATGATGCCGAGCCTTGCAGGGTCGAGCAACGGATTCGCGGCGAGGGCGCCGTCCAGGAAGTCGAGGACATCCGTGTGGTCGACCGTGCCCATGCGTTGCCGGATTGCTCTGCCGAACTCCTCGCCGTAGCCTGACGATCCTCGAGGATTGCACAGGACGACGCCGTACCCGGCCGCGACGTACACTTGCGCTTCGTCGAAGAAACTCCCGGTGTACTGCGTGTACGGACCGCCGTGGATATTGAGAAGCACCGGGTGCGGACCGTCTCCTTTCGGGGTGAGCATCCAGCCGTGCACGGGAGTTCCATCTCGCGCCGTGACCGTGAGTTCGACGATCGGCGCGACGCCCGCTTCCCGGAGCGTGCTAGAGAAGTCCGTGAGGGGCGTGATCCCCGTTGGCTGTGCGACCGCGACATCCCCCATGGTTGCAGCATCCGAAAAGCTCACGACGACGGCGCCCGCAGCTTCGTCGAATCCGTGCACCACGCGGTCGCCGGCCACGACCCGATCCATTTCTCCGTCCGCGCCGATCGACAACAGCTCGACCGTGCCGCGCCACGTATTGAGGGCGAGCACTCGTCCGTCGGACGACACCTTCAGCTCGTTTGCGCCGTCGGAAAGGTCGCTCGTGGTGGGGTCGGTCAGCCGCTGCGCGGAAGAGCCGTCCGTCGAAAGCCGGTACAGCGCGCCGTTTCGGCCGACGAAATCGCGCCCGTCGGCCCCGAGATCGCTGCCCACAAAATAAATGGTGCCGTCGGGGGCGAAAGCGAAGCCGTTGATGCCGTATCGGGCATGCTTTCCCGTGAGCGCGACGGGTTCAGCATCGGGGTCGTCGAGATCGACCGTGTGAATGTTGTTCGCGAGGTCGATGTCGCGTTCGGCGTGCCGTGCGGAAACGAAGGCGAGCAGCCGGCCCGAAGGATGGAATCGGATGTAGCCGTCATCGACGTCGCCATCCGTCAACTGGCGAGGCTCCGGCACCGGCCGGTGCGGTTCGGGAGCCGGCTCGTGCGCGGAGGGAGCGCGTCGATACGTCGGTTCGCCGGAAGGGTCGGGGGCGTCGACGAGGAAGAGGTGATTGCGGCGGTCATTGGTGTAACCGAGCGCATTGGCCCGGTACTTGGCGGTGACGATCCGCCGCGGCGGTTCAGCCCCCGGCCCGAGATCCTTGACCGTTCCGTAGCGGCCCGGTTCCGCTCTCCGGGCCGTGTAAGCGAGCGCCGCGCCATCAGGCGACCACTCGAACGAGCCCACACCGAGTTTTTCGTCCGTCGCGGCAACCGCTTCTCCCCCGCTCGCGAGCATGACGTGAACTTGCGGCGGATTCTCGCCATCCGCGCGCAGGAACGCGATGCGTGTACCGTCAGGGCTGAATCGCGGCGCGCCGTCGTTGACCCCTCGCGAGATGCGCCGAGGTGCCGAGCTTGTGTCCAGCGCCACGCGCCACAATTGTCCGACGTAAGCGTCCGCGTCGAGGTTGGGCGTCGAGGTTCCGAACACCGCCCACGTGCCGTCGGGGTGAATGGTGGGGCGGGAAACACTCGTGAGGAGCGGCAGGTCGGTGGGTTTCACTCCACCACTCTAAGCACCACTCAGTTCGAGGTGAACTCTGAGACGTCGCCGATGTACCTCGTGTTGTTGTCGGGGACCGGCTCGACGGTCGCCTTTGCCACTTCCGCCGCAAACTCCGAAACGTTGTAGAGGCGACCCGCCGCCTCTTTTCGTGCGCTGATAGCACCCGGATTTGCCCGCTCCAGGAGGGTCGCGGTGATCGTGCCCTCGATCATGTCCCCCGACACGACGACAAATTCGATCCCGAGCTCATCCAATTGCGGGATCATGGCGCGAAGTGCGTCTTCGCCCGCGCGTTTGCTCAATGCGACTGGTTCGTATTCCGGCATTGTCGGCACCGTGTGAATGAAGTGGGCCTGGTGGCTCGTGACGAAAACGACCCTCGACCCCCGTGCGAGCAACGGAAGAGCCGACGTGAGCAGGCTCACTTGCGCGTCGCGATTGAGGCGCATGGCGTAGTCCTCCGCCATGCCTGACTCCATGCCGCCCGACGCGTTGAGCACGAGAATGTCGAGCCCGCCCCATGCCTCTCGAATGGTCTCGAACATCGACGCGACGGACGAAGGGTCGGTGAGGTCCGCCCCGACCGCGATCGCTGTTCCGCCCGCATTCTCGAGTCGCTCGACGAGCTGAAGAGCGCGTTTTTCCTTGTTGCGGTAGTTGACGACGACGCTCGCGCCGGCTTCGGAAAGGTAAGCGACGGTCTCGGCTCCGATGCCGCGCGATGAACCGGTGACGAGCGCCCGCTTTCCGTCGAGGGAATGGGCCTTCAAAAGTGTGCTCACACCCCAGACCCTAGCAACTCCGGCGTGCTAGTTTCAGTAGTAACACGAGGTTGAAGAGGTGCGAGATGACAGTCGAACTTGTCAGCAGCTACGCCTGGATCGTGTGGCTTGCCCTCATTCTCATCTTCCTCATCGTCGAGATGAACACCCTCGAATTCACCTTCCTCATGCTCGCACTCGGCAGCCTCGGTGGCCTCGTTTCCGGGCTCCTGGGTCTGCCCTGGTGGGCTCAGATCGTGATCGCCGCCATTCTCGCGCTGCTGTTGGTTCTCGCGGTGCGGCCGCCCTTGCTGCGACGGCTCAAGCGCGGCAGTGATCCGACGAAAACGCTCGTGGACGCTCTCATCGGGATGGAGGGCACCGTCATCCGGGATTTCGTCGACAACGAGGGGCAAGTGAAGCTCTCGATCGGAGAAACCTGGACGGCGCGGCTGACTACCGCGGCAAAGTCTCCACTGGAAGTCGGTGACCGAATTACGGTCACCGCGATCGAGGGTGCGACCGCCATGGTCGCTCCCGTGAAAGGCAACGCAAAGTGAATGATTTCGGAAGCGTGCTGCTCATCCTGCTGATCGTCGTCGTCGCGATTTTCGTCCTGACGATCCTGTTCCGCGCTATCCGGATAATTCCGCAGGCGCGCGCGGGAGTGGTCGAGCGTCTCGGCAAGTATCACAAGACGCTCATGCCTGGATTGAACATTGTCATTCCGCTTATCGATCGGGTTCGGCCGCTCATCGACATGCGCGAACAGGTCGTTTCCTTTCCCCCGCAACCGGTCATCACGGAAGACAACCTCGTGGTCTCCATCGACACCGTCGTCTACTTCCAGGTCACGGATGCGCGCGCGGCCACCTACGAGATTGCCAACTATCTGGGCGCGGTCGAACAACTTACGACGACGACCCTGCGTAACGTCGTGGGTGGTCTGAACCTTGAAGAGGCACTCACGAGCCGAGACAACATCAACGGCCAGTTGCGCATCGTGCTCGATGAGGCGACGGGCAAGTGGGGAATTCGCGTCGGACGTGTCGAGCTCAAGGCGATCGACCCGCCGCTGTCCATCCAGGATTCCATGGAGAAGCAGATGCGCGCAGAGCGTGACCGTCGTGCCGTGATCCTCACCGCTGAGGGCACGAAACAGTCGCAGATCCTCGAAGCGGAGGGCGCGCGCCAGGCGGCGATTCTTCAGGCCGAGGGGTACGCGAGGGCTGCCGTGCTTCGCGCCGAGGGAGAAGGACAGGCCATCACGACGGTGTTCAAGGCGATCCACGACGGCAAGCCGGACCCCGAGCTCCTCGCCTACCAGTACCTCCTCACCCTCCCCAAGATCGCAGAGGGCGAATCGAGCAAACTCTGGATTATCCCGTCGGAGTTCACGGAAGCACTCAAAAACATCACGGGTGGATTCCTTGGCGCCAAGGATGCGCCCGGGGCGTAGCGGATCCGGCGCGGGAGGGTATTTCAATTCCCCTCCCCCGCGGGTCCTTGCCCATCGGGGTCTGGCGCTCGAGGCGCCGGAGAACACGCTTCTTGCGTTCGCGAAGGCAATTGCTGCCGGGGTGACCCACATCGAAACGGACGTTCACGAAAGCGCCGACGGCGTCGCGATCGTCAGCCACGATGACACGCTAACTCGCGTTGCCGGTCGGAACGTGAGCGTCAATCAGCTCACCGTTGCGGAACTGGGGCGCGTCGATCTGGGTTCGGGTCAGAATTTTCCGACTCTCGCGGAAGCACTCGACGCGTTCCCGGATGCGCGATTCAACATCGACGTGAAGTCGGCCGGCGCCGTGCAGCCCACGATCGACGCGATCGCGGCAACGGGGGCAGTGAATCGGGTACTCATCACGTCGTTCAACAGCGTGCGGCGCAAGGAAACGGCCAAGGGCCTTCCCGGCGTCGCGACGTCGGCGTCCTTCAGCGAAATGCTTCAGCTCACGGCCGCGATCCGCCTCGGCCTGCGGCGACGGGCGAGGCGGCTCCTGGCAGATTTCGACGCCGTCCAGTTGCCCGAGAGATGGAAAGGCGTACCTGTCGTCACTCCCCCGCTCCTCCAGCTCGTCGAAGAAGTTGGCGTCGAAGCGCATGTGTGGACCGTGAACGACCCCGCGGACATGCTGCGATTGTGGAATCTCGGTGTTGACGGCATCGTGACGGACCGGGCCGATCTGGCTCTGGAGATCCTTCGCGCTCGATAACGACGCGCTCCGTGCCGACCGAAGTCTGGGAACTAGCTGTGAAAGGCGTGCGGCGGAAAGGATTCGTCCAGCTTGGTGGTTTATAACTTGTGACAGGCGGCTGAGAACAGGCGGCTGAGAACAAAGGGGACGAAACTATGGCGGATCGCAGTTTGCGCGGAATGAGGCTCGGTGCTCAGAGCCTCCAAAGCGAAGAAGGCGTCACATTCTCCCCTCGACGCCGAAGCACGTATCAGCTGGACGACGGGTCGACGTTCGAGGTCACGTTTGCGGCAGATGCCGAGATTCCCACGCTGTGGGAGTCCCCGAAGAGCGGCCGCGAAGGTCGACTGCTCGGTGAGAACGGCAAGCCCGTCCCGCTGGATGAAACCGATGTCCGCGTACCTCGGACGCATTGGGACATGCTGCTGGAGCGCCGCACCCGCGCCGAGCTTCAGGAACTTCTCGACGAGCGGCTCACATACCTTCGCGCGCGCCGCGGCAAGAACAAGGTTCGCGCCTAGTCCCGCAGTCGAGCGTTGTGTCTACGGCCGCGACGCCGGAAAATCCCCCACAGGGTAACTCGCACGAGCGCTTCGACTACGATTCCCGCGTGCATTTTTGAGCGCCCGGCAGAACGTTCGATGAACAGAATCGGATGCTCCGCCACGATGAGACCTGCTCGTTCGAACAGCCATGCCAGTTCGATTTGGAAGCAATACCCCTGGGAAGCGACCGATGTGAAGTCGACGGTGCTCAGCGCGTCGGCGCGAAACACTCGGAACCCCGACGTCAAATCCCGCACGTTCGAACCCAGAATCTTCCGTGCGTAGGTGTTGCCCGCCCGTGAAATCATCCGTCGCGGCCACGGCCAGTTGAGAACCGCCCCTCCCGCGACCCATCGGGAGCCGAGAACGAGATCCGCACCGTCTTGCGCGAGGGCGATCATGGCGGACAGATCCGCGGGGTCGTGCGAACCGTCGGCGTCGATTTCCACGATGAAACGGTAGCCCTCGTCGAGCCCGCGTTGAAATCCCTCGAGATACGCGCGTCCGAGGCCTTCTTTCCTGGGCCGGTGCAACACGGCGATCGCACTATCGGCCGCGGCTAGCGAATCGGCGAGCTCGCCAGTACCGTCCGGGCTGGAATCGTCCACGATCACGATGTCGGCCGCGGGAAGGGTTTGGCGCACTCGGCCTATGAGCGACGCGATGCTTTCCCGCTCGTTGTAGGTCGGCACGATGATGAGCGTTTCAGCCACGGCGCGCGGCCTTCCGGTTCTGGCGGGAAGAGTAGCCGCCGAGCGCGAGCGCGGCAATCGCGAATCCGCCTGCGGCCCAGTCGGCCGAAGCGCCGAGAACCGTTGCGGGGGTTGTGGTCGTGCTCAACGGCACACTTTCCACCATCGATCCTGCCGTGAACGTCGGCAGGCGAGAGAGCGTGCTGCCGTCGGGGGCCATGATCGCGCTCACCCCGACGGTGGAGACCTGGACGACGCTGCGGCCCGTCTCGATGGCCCTGAGCCGCGCAATCGCGAGTTGCTGCACGTTCTCGTCCGAGTGCCCGAAGTCGGCATTGTTCGTCGGGGCGAGGATGACCTCTGCACCGTCCGCGATCATCTGGCGGATGAGCGAATCGTCGACGATGTCGAAACAAATGGCGAGTCCCGCCGTCACCCCGCTGATGTCGAAAACGTTGTCCCTCGTTCCGATCGAATAGTCGCGCGGGACGAGGTCGAACAGCGCGGGCGCGAACGGGTACCAGAAACTGCGATCCGGAAGATACTCGGCGAACGGCACCGGGTGGATCTTGTCATACTGATCCACCGCGCCGCGCCCCTCCTCCCACAGGAGCAGGCTGTTGAATGTGCGCCCCTCGTCATCGCTCGTGATGGTTCCCGTGACGAGCGGTGCCGCCATGTTTTCCGTGACGTAGTCGAGCGCTCGCGCGGCATCAGGGTGGGCAAGCGGATTCAAGTCGGAGGCGTTCTCCGGCCAGATCACGGCGTCGACGCGTTCGCCGAACAGCGGGAGCGTTGCCGCGATGTGGTCGTTGAGATTTTGCCCCGGGGAGCGGTGTGCGAAGAGCCCCGCATCCGCATTGCCTTGGACGGCCGCGACGCGGAACGTGCCGGAGGTGACAACGGGCCACGCGGGGATCGCGAGGAGCAGAACGAGCGAGCCTGTGGCAACGATGCCCCTCGCGGGAACGCGAGCGCCGCGCTCTCGGATCGCCTGCACGAGGATGGCGCTCGTCCAGGCGAGCAGGAACGACAATCCGGAGACGCCGAACCAGGCGGCCAAACTGCCGAACGGGCTTTCGGACTGGGAGAATGCGAGCCTCCCCCACGAAAACCCGCCGTACGGCCACGTACTCGTGATCGATTCCCGCAAGCTCCACACGGCACCGAGGACGGCGGGAAGCGCCACGAGCCTGCCCCACGTTCCCGGCCACAGGGTCGGGATCCACCGCCAGGCGAGTGCGAGGAGCATGGCACCGAGGGCGAAAAAGATCGTTTGGAGGCCGGCAAGGGCAAGCCACGGCACGGGCCCGAGGTAAATCGTGAGCCAGAAAATGTGCGTTCCCCAGAAGGAGAATCCGCCCGCGATGCCGAGGAGAACTGCGCCGCCGAGCCCGCGGCCGGCCACCGACCACATCATGAGGCCCGTGCCGAGGAAAATGAGCGGCCACCAGTCTGCGGCAGGAAATGCTGCCGCGTTGAATGGACCCGACGCGAGCGCGGCGAGGAACGCGAGCCAGAACGGCGGGGCGGATTGGGGTGGCGCGTGCACGGACGTTGCCCTCATCCGACACTCGAATACGCGACTATCCCGCGTCGGATGGAATCGAGCGCGGTCCTGGCCAGGCTTCCGACTTTCGCGTCCGCGACGATCGAAATCTGATCGAGGAGATCGATGGCTTGTTTCGTGAGCCTGACGAAGTCGCCGGCGGCAAGGTCGGCGTCGTCGAGCACGCGCTCAAGCGCAGCGCCCTGCGCCCAGCGGCTCATCGCGAACGACACTCCGGCCGACACCGGTTCGCTTCCGGGAAGCTTGTGCTCGCGCTCCAATTCGTCGAGTTCGCTCCACAGCGCGGCCGTCCGCTCGAGGGCGCCTCGGAATGCCCCGCGCGGCAGCTTCCTGTCGGATTCCTGCCCTTCATCGCGCCGGGGCTCATACACGAGCGCGGCGGCCATCGCCGCGAGACCCGGAGCGTCAAGCCCGACCCACGCGTTCGTCCGCAAGCATTCGGCGACCAGCAAATCGCGCTCCCCATAAATCCTTCGCAGCGTGCGGCCGGGGGCGGCAACGGCGAGTTCGCCCGAATCGTCGAGCTCGAGGTAACCCCGGACAATCAGCACGTCGCTCACCCGGTCGAACACGCGCGAAATGGCGCCGGTCCGGCCCGTGATTTGGCGGCGGAGATCGTCGGTTTGCCGTTTGAGCGCCCACCACCGCTCCGCCCAGCGCGCGTGTGATTCCCGATCGGCGCACGCGTGGCACGGGTGCTGCCGGAGACGGGTCCGCAACGACGCGAGCTGTCGTTGGCGGTTGTCGCGTTCACCCCGGCTCGCCGTGTTCGCGCGTCCTGCCCCTTTTCGCTCGAGGTCGCTCAGTTCGCGCCTGATGCCCGAGTACTCCCGGAAGTCGCCGAGGTGGCACACCATGGACTTTTCGTACCCCGCGAGGGATTCTTCCTGCCCCCGAACCTTCTTCGCGAGACTCACCACTCCCCTGTCCGCCTGGAACTGCGCGAAAGACGACTCGAGGATTTCCCTCGTGCGGGCGCGGCCGAACTGCGCGACGAGGTTCACGGCCATGTTGTAGCTCGGGCTGAAACTCGAGTTGAGCGGATACGTCCGGCGCGAGGCGAGGGAGGCGACAGCTTGCGGGTCAAGTCCGTCCCGCCACTGGATCACCGAGTGGCCTTCGACGTCGATGCCGCGCCGGCCCGCGCGCCCCGTGAGCTGTGTGTACTCGCCTGGCGTGATGGGGACCCGCGCTTCGCCGTCGAATTTCTCGAGCTTCTCGAGCATGACGGTTCGCGCCGGCATGTTGATGCCGAGTGCGAGAGTTTCGGTTGCGAATACTGCCTTGATGAGCTTTCTGCGGAACAGTTCTTCGACTACTTCCTTGAACGCGGGGAGCATTCCGGCGTGATGGGCCGCGACGCCCCGCTCGAGTCCGCCGAGCCATTCCCAGTAACCGAGCACGGCGAGGTCGTCGCCGGGAATCGTCCGGCACTCGTGCTCGACGAATGCGCGGATTTCGTCGCGTTCGGCACCGGTCGTGAGCCGAATGCCGGAACGCAGAACCTGACCGACCGCGGCGTCGCACCCGACGCGGCTGAAAATGAAAAAAATGGCGGGAAGCAGATCATGGTCGTCGAGAAGCCTGACGACCGCTCCCCTGTCGGTTCGGAATTCCTGGGGACGGCCGCCGCGCGAGTGGTAACGCCCGACATCCTTCATCTGGCGCGCGCTGAGCGTTCGCCCTCCGTACCTCGCCATTTGCACGAGCTCGGGGTTCACCCGGTGAAGGTCGCCTCGTCCGGACGAGTCGAACAGGTCGATCAGTTTGTTGCGCATGAGGATGTGCTGCTCGAGCGGCACAGGGCGCTCTTCGGAGACGATGACGCTCGTATCCCCGCGCACCGTCTGCAGCCAGTCGCCGAACTCTTCGGCGTTCGAGACGGTCGCGCTGAGCGAAACGAGTTTGACGTCCTGCGGCAAGTGAATGATCACTTCTTCCCACACGGCTCCGCGAAACCGGTCCGCGAGGTAGTGGACTTCGTCCATGATGACGAAACCGAGGCCAGGCAGCAGTTCGGAATCCGCGTACAGCATGTTGCGCAGTACTTCGGTCGTCATCACGACGATGCGCGCACGCGAGTTGATGTTAGTGTCGCCCGTGAGGATTCCGACGTTCTTGGCACCGTAGGCGAGGACGAACTCCTGGTACTTCTGATTGCTCAGCGCCTTCATGGGCGCCGTGTAGAAAACCTTCGTCGTCGAGGAGTGCATGGCCAGATGCACGGCGAACTCGGCGACCACGGTCTTTCCCGCTCCGGTCGGTGCAGCAACGAGCACGCTTCGCCCGTGATCCAAAGCCTCGCACGCGCTGACCTGAAAGGGGTCGAGTTCGAAAGGCAGCCCCCGGCGAAACGACTCGATCACGCGATACTCGGTGAGCCGACGTCGGATTCGAGCTTCCTGACCTTCTTCGCCGCGATAGCGTCATGCCAGAAGGCGACACCGACCGCGACGAAGTAGAGCAGCACCATCGGTATTGCCAGGAGGAACATCGAGAAGGGATCTGCCGCCGGAGTGGCAATCGCCGTGAACAGCGTGATGGCCAAGACCGCGATTCGCCATCCTTTCAAGATGGTGCGTGCGGACAGGACTCCGAGGAAGTTCAACAGCACGAGGAAAACCGGCAACACGAACGCGACGCCGACGGCGAGGATCAGTTTCAGGACGAACCCGAGGTAATCCTTCGCTTCGATGAAGCTCGCATCCTCGGCGGGGACGAAGGAAGTGAGGATCACGACGATGTGCGGCACGACGAACCAGCCCGCGGCGCACCCGGCCAGAAACAGCGGGATCGCGGTAAACACGAAACCGAACGTGTAGCGCTTCTCGCGCTTCGTGAGGCCGGGCACGAGGAATGCGAAGATCTGGTACAGCCAGATGGGGCTGGACACGAAGATTCCGACGTAGATCGCGATCTGCATGTGCACGTCGAATGCGGTCGTCACACCCTGATAGTTCAGGATCGCGTTGCGGGACTCCGCAATGACCTGAATCGGCGCGCGCAAACCTTCCCACACCCACGGATACACGAGCCAGCCGACGACGGCTCCGAGCAAGACGCCAATCGCGGATCGGAACAGTCGCTTGCGCAACTCGACGAGGTGTTGTCCGAGAGACATCCGGCGCTCGCCGGTCGCGCCTCGCTTCTCACGGGCGGCCATGGGCGCTACGACTTGGGCGTCGACTGTGATTCGCCGGTGGCGCCTTTGGCAGTGTCGTCGGATGCGTTTTCGTCGGAGTCGGAGCTTTTCATTTCACTGCGGAAGATCTTCATGGACTGTCCGACGCTCTTGGCGAGACCCGGAAGTTTCGTGGCACCGAAAAGGAGTACGACGACCACAAGAATGATGAGCGCATGCCATCCGGTAAACCCCTGCAACATCGTGATACGTCCTCTTCGTCGTTGGTTCCTACGCTGTTGCCACCAGTTTAGCGGGGTCTACGGGGAATCGTGATACTGGCGAAGGCCGTCTCCGGCCCAGTCTGCGACGAGCTTCCGCGCCTCGGGCGGCGCCATGACCGTCACGAGGCCGGGGAGGCTGCTCACGAGGCGTTTCACGACGTGGAGGTGCGAGACCCTCATGGTGGCGCGCACGAGCCCATCTGCACCCGGGGTGCGCGCCCCATCGGAAAGGTAGTCCGCGATGAGCGGAAGTGCAGAGGGTGCGACCGCGAGTTCGACGGGGATGTCCTCGGGCGAACCCTCGAACAGAGAATCGGGAATCTCCACTTCAAGCGGGTGGAACGCGATTGCTTCGTTGGTGACCGTCGGCTCGCTGATGCGGTCAATCCGGAACGTGCGCAACGCTTCCCGGAGGTGGCACCAGCCACGCAAGTACCAGTCGGCGTCGACGGATTCGACGCGCAACGGGTCCACGTGGCGGCTCTCGCTCTCCCCGCGGGAATTCAGGTACACGAATTTGACCTGTCGGCCCGCCGACACGGCGTCGCGAATCAACGCGAGCGTCGCATCCGTCTCCGACGCCTCCACTGCGAAGGGGCTGGGTGTGGCGGATGCGCCCCGGGACAATTTGGCCATGAGAGCGGCGATCGCGCTTCGATCGGCGTTCTCCGGGAGCGCGGAGAGGTATTGGAGCCCGGCGATGAGCGCGGCGGCCTCGCGCCCGGAGAATCGGGGCGAGTCGTCGATCGCCACGAGATTGGTCAAGACGATCTGGTCGTTGTCCTCGAAGTCATCCCACGCGATGTCGAAGAGATCGTCGTGCTGATAGGCGGCGGTGTCTCCGGGGACGCCGGACACCGCGATGAGCCTCACCGCCTCCCGGATCTGCTCGTCGGTCACTCCGAAGTGCTTCGCCGCGTCCTGCACCAGGACGCGGTCGCGATCCATGAGATAGGGAACGAGCGCGAGCAGGAACGTGAGTTTGTCGCGAGCCTGCGGCGGGGTTGCCTTCCTGTTCATGAGACCTCCATCGGGCCCGCGCGGTGTGCCTGGGCCACGGCCGCAAGGCGCGCGCGGACGGCGGAAACCAGCTCGGGAGGTGAGACGACGGTCACCTCCGGGCCGTATCCGGCGAGCTCGTCCGCAAGAATGTTGAGGTCGACATAGTGCAGCAGGAGTCCGCCATCGGGCGCCGTACCTGCGCCGCGCTGCTTGTGAAGCCGGGTTCCCGCATCGGTGCCTGCCTCGACTCTCACGTGCGCGGTGCGACTCAGCCACAGTTCGTGGAGTTCGCGCAATCCTCGCTCGGCCTCATCGTCGGTCGGCGAATCGAAGGAGTTCCCGGTTGTCGCGACCTGGCTCACAATCCGCCTCAAGAGGAATGTCTTGCGCTCGCCCGTTTCGGAATCGAGCGCACAGCAGTGCCAACGGCCCTGGAACTGGACGAGAGCGAGAGGCGCGACAGTGCGCACGATCGCTTCCGAATCCCCCGGCTTGAGATAGGAGAACCGCACGACCTGGTGCTTGTCGATGGCGGTTCGCAACGGTTCGAAGGAGTCTTCCCGCACGCGCACCCGCGGGGCGTACGCGAGCACGGGTTCGACGGTTTCCATGCCGAGGGACTTGAGTTTGATGATGGCGCGCCTCGATTCGCCCGAAATCGATCCTTCTCGCCACACCATTGCTGCAAGGCCCAGGAGCGCCGACTCTTCCGCGGTGAAACGGATGTCTCGCGGAAGTTCGTACTCGCCGCGCGGAATTCGATACCTCAGGTTCTGATTGTTGCCAGCCTGCCCAGGCGACTCGAGGGTTTCGATGGGGACCCCGAGTTCGCGGATGTCATCCTTGTCCCGCTCGAACTGCCGTTCGAGGTTCGCATTGTCGCCACCGGGCGAGAATCGCTGACGATAGCCCTGCACGGTCGACAGGATCTGGCTCTTGGTCAGCCCCTGGTCGGTTGCCAGCAGGGCCAGGACGAGGCTGAACAGCCGTTCCTCTACCGGAACCCGCGGTGCAGTGCCCTGGCCTGCCACGCTATCCGTCGACTCCGAGAATGTCGACGACGTACACGAGCGTCGAGCCTGCAGGGACCCCTGGCCCGCCCGCCGATCCGAATCCTTCGGCAGGGGGCGCGACGATGAGAACCTGGGAGCCGACCTTCTCGCCGACGATTCCCTTGACAAATCCGGTCGTGACGGTTTCGGACGGTGTCATGGTGACGATCCTCGCCTGGCCCTTGGTCCAGGTGGAGTCAAAGACGCTGCTGTCGGACCACAGGAGCGCGGTGTACTTGACGACGACCTGGTCGCCGTCCTTCACCGTCGAACCGGTTCCCTCTTGCAGCACATTGATTCTCAGGGATGTCGGAGGGTCCTCTTTCGGAATCGTGACCCCTGGGGTGCCATTGGGTGCCGTGACGACCGACGGCATCCCTGCCTGCGGAATCTGCGGGGTTCCCCATGCCTTCCCCGGGTATGCCTTCACGATGTCGATCACGAAGACGATGGCGTCCGGGAACGTGGCAGGGTCCTGGCCGGCATGCGCGGCGCTCGACGCAATCACGACGCGAGATCCGACGTTCGAGCATTCGAGTCCGACGCTCACCGCCTTGTTGACGGACGTTCCAAGTGTCAGAGGCTGGCCGGGTCCGGAGTAGTCTCCCTGTCCCACGATCTCGCCGGTTGCGCCGTTGTACGCGGAGTATTTGATCACCACGACATCGCCATCGGTAACGATCGGCCCCGTTCCGGCGAGCACCTCAGTCCGTTCGATCTTGTGCGTCACTACGGGCGTCGGGAAGTCCACGGTCGGTTTGTTCCCGAAGGTGCCGGTAGCGGTGACCACTTCGGTGGCGTGGCCGGATTGCACTGTTGGCGTGCAGGATTGGCTGAACGGGGCGGTCGCGCACGAGGTGAGACTCGCGACGACGCCGGCGGCCAGGAGCAGCACAGGAAGAGTGCGCACGGATCCTCGTTTCATCGTTCTTGGGGCGTGGACAATTCTAAGCGGATCCGTCAGAGGGCTCGTTCTCCCCCACTGCGCGCCGCGCGCCGCTCTCCGCCTGACGCGCAGCTTTCCGGGCCCGCTTATCGCTCGCCTGGCGCTGGCCGACGGCTCCCGGCGTCCACAGTTCGACGTCCTCGTCGGAGTACTCGGGCTTCGCTTTCCGTTTGAGCTGAGGGAGAACGGTGCCGGGGGCGAGCCTGCGCGCGGAGATCAGGAACCCCGTGTGCGCGACCATGCGATGATCCGGGCGAACGGCGAGACCTTCCACGTGCCAGCCGCGAACCATGGTCTCCGACGATTCGGGATCAGTGAATGCGCCCGTCGCCCTGATTGCTTCGGCGACGCGGGAAAGCTGGGTGGCTGTCGCGACATAGCAGACGAGAACTCCCCCGGGGGCGAGAGCAACGCTCGCGGCGTCGAGGCAGTCCCACGGCGCAAGCATGTCGAGCACGATCCGGTCCACCGAGCCCGGTTCGACCGCGGCGGGAAGTTCATCGGCGAGGTCGCCGATCCGGATCTGCCAGTTCGATGGTTCCGCGCCGAGAAATGCCGTCGCGTTGCCGCGGGCGATTCGAGCGAACTCGTCCCTTCGTTCAAAGGACATGAGCGTGCCAGCGGGGCCGATGGCGCGAAGCAGCGAAAGCGAAAGCGCACCGGATCCGACTCCCGCCTCGACCACGGTTGCGCCGGGAAAGATGTCGCCGACGAGCAGGATTTGCGCTGCATCCTTCGGGTAGACGATTGCGGCACCGCGGGGCATCGACATGACGAAGTCGGAGAGGAGGGGCCTCAGCGCGAGGTACTCGTCGTCGACGGTGCTGCGCACGACGGAGCCATCCGGCAGACCGATGATCGAGTTGTGGGCGAGTATCCCGCGGTGGGTGTGAAACTCGCCACCGGCTTCAAGCGTGATGGTGTTGAGGCGGCCACGCGGCCCGGTCAGTTGGACGCGATCGCCCACGCGGAACGGTCCGCTCGGACGCCGGAGGTTGTCCGCACTCATGCGCGTTCCTCTCTCGGCGATGTCAGGATGCTGCGGGAACGAAACAACTCGACGAGGTCGTCCACTGTGCGGCCTGCGAGCGTCGGCCAGATGGTGTGACCGGGTCCCTCCGGCAGGTCGACGTGCGCGGGGACCCCGATCGTGACCGCGCCAGCCAACGTGGCGGAGGCAAGCCCGGGGACGGAGTCCTCGATCGCGATGCACGCGCCGATATCGACGCCGAGCAATCGTGCCGCGCGCTCGTAGGGTTCCGGGTGCGGTTTCGGGTGTTCGACGTCGTCGCCCGTCACGGAGACATCGAACAGCGGCTGGCTCGCGCTTCCTGCTATGTGCTGCGCGAGCGGCTTCATCGACATCGTCACGAGCGCCGTGGGGATTCCGGCCTCGCGTGTGGCCAGGAGCAACTCGAGCGCGCCAGGTCGCCACGGCAGCTTCGCGGTGGTCTGGGCGAGTACGCGCTCGGTGAGCCTGTCGATGATTTCGTGCACGGAAAGGTCCACTCCTCTGGACTGCATGACGCGTGCCGTGTGCTCGAGTCCCTGGCCGACGAGCGCGAGCCCATCGTCTGCCGTCCATTTTCCGCCGTGGGAGTTGACGAGTTCCCGTTCGGCCACCATCCAATACGGTTCGGAGTCGACGAGGGTGCCGTCCATGTCCCAAAGTATTGCGGCAGGAAATTCAGGGGTCACGACATCCGAGTCTACGGCGGCGTGCAGGTTAAGCGACTTGCGCGCTGCGCGCCTATCCTTGACGGGGAGGTGAAGTGTGACTGATCGAAGCAGCCGGTTGTCCGGGCGGGTGCTTGTTGTTGCTTTCGAAGGCTGGAACGATGCCGGCGAGGCGGCAACCGGCGTTGTGAAGACCCTTCGGGACGCTCGCGACGTGCATCCGATTGCGGAGTTCGACGCGGAATCGTATTTCGATTACCAGTTCAACCGCCCCGTCGTGACGACGGGCGAGGACGGCAATCGCAAACTTCTTTGGCCCACCGTGACCGTGTACGGGCCCGCGGGGTCCGACTTGAGTTCCGCCGAGACTTCGGACGAGCCGGAAGTGTTCCTGCTTCTGGGAACAGAGCCTGCACGCAATTGGAAGACGTTCACGACCGAGATCATGGATGTCATCCAGTCGCGGAAGATTGACGTGATCGTCATGCTCGGGGCAATGCTCGCCGACGTACCGCACACGCGCCCGATTTCCATCTTTGTGAGCAGCGAGAACGCTGATTTGCGTTCGCTTCTGGGAGTGGAGCGGAGTTCGTACGAGGGTCCTGTCGGCATCCTTTCGGTCATTGCCGCCGAGGCGGAGTCTGCTGGGATCCCCACGGTGTCGATTTGGGCTTCGGTCCCGCATTACGTTCACAATGCTCCGTCGCCGAAAGCTACGCTCGCGATGATCGAACGCCTGGAGGAGCTTGTCGAGGTCGACATTCCTCGCGGCGATTTGCCTGACGAGTCCGCAGCGTGGGAGGACGGGATCAACGCGCTCGCCGAGGACGATTCCGACATGGCGAATTACATCGAACAGCTTGAGCGGGCCCGCGACACCGTGGATTCCCCGGAGGCCAGCGGCGAGGCGATCGCGCAGGAGTTCGAACGCTACTTGCGCAAACGGGATGGCAAAGCGGACGGTCGAGACAGGCCCTGACGGCGCTGGGGCGTCGCGAATCAGCTTCCGTCGCGCAGCGCGATGCCCAGGAGGGCATCAATTGCTGCCAGATCCGCCTGACCAGGGGATTTCCCGCTATCCACTGCCGCATCGACGGCGGCGAGAGCATCCGGAGTTTTCAGGTCGTCCGCGAGGACGGTTCGAATGTTTTCGCGAAGGCCCAGATCGATGCCGTTGGCGTCGCGTGCCCAGTGTTGCCAGGACTCGAGCCGGCGCTCGGCAGACTCCAACTCTTCTGCAGTCCATTCCCAGTCCGTGCGGTAGTGGTGGGCGAGCAGCGCGAGCCGGATGGCGCGCGGATCGGCGCCGTCGGCGACCAGGCGCGACACGAACACGAGGTTGCCTCGTGACTTGCTCATTTTTTCGCCGTCATATGCCACGAGACCTGCGTGCGAGTAGGAGTGCGACCAGTCGACTCCCGTCAACGCGGCGGAGTGGGCCGCGCTCATTTCGTGGTGCGGAAAGATCAAGTCAGATCCCCCGCCGTTGAGAGTGATCGGCGCGTCAAGGTAGTGCTTGCCGATGACGGAGCATTCGATGTGCCAGCCGGGGCGGCCCCGTCCGAGAGGTGAATCCCACGCCGGTTCTCCCGGCCTCTCCGAACGCCACAGGAGCGGATCCAGCGCATCGCGTTTTCCTGGACGCTCGGGGTCGCCCCCGCGTTGTGCGGACAGCGCGAGCATGGTGTCTCGGTCGAACCGGCTTTGCTGGCCGCGAAACCAGGTCGTGAGTTTCTCGGCCGTTGCGAGGTCGAAGTAGAGGTCCGGTGCGATTTCATCGGAGGGGTCAGGCGAGTCCACCCAGTACGCGAATCCCTCGTCGAGGAGTTGCTGGCAGCCCGCCGCGATCTCGTCGATGGATTCGACGACGCCAATGTAGTGCTCGGGCGGGATGATGCTGAGTGCTTCCATGTCTCCGCGGAACAGCTCGACCTGAGATTGTGCGAGTTCCTGCCAGTCCACCCCTGTTGCCGTTGCACGCTCGAGGAGCGGGTCGTCGATGTCCGTGACATTCTGCACGTAGTCGACTCGGTATCCGGCGTCGCGCAGCACGCGGTTGAGCGTGTCGTAGGCGAGGTAGGTGGCGGCGTGGCCGATGTGGGTGGCGTCGTAGGGTGTCACGCCGCACACGTAGAGCTGTGCGCGATCGCCGCCGGCGATCGGGAGCACCGTCCCGGTCGGCGTGTCGAAGATTCGCGGGCGCTCGCCGTGACCGGGGAGGCGCGGCAGCTCAGGTGCGTTCCATGACCTCACGGCAGCAGCACGCCGGTGGACAGGAGGACGACGATGGTGCCTCCGAGCAGGATGCGGTAGATCACGAACGGGAGGAAGGAACGCTTGGAGATGTAATTCATGAAGAAGGCAATGACGGCGAGGCCGACCAGGAAGGCGACGAGTGTCGCTGCGGCGGTCTCCCACCCGCTGAAGATCTCGGGGTTGCACCCGGCTGTGGCCCTCAGGCACGGCTCCCTGATGGTCTTGTACAGCTGGAACAGTCCGCTGCCGAACACGGCGGGGATCGCGAGCAGGAATGCGTAGCGTGCGGCCGCGCGCCGCTCGTAACCCAGGAATAGCCCCGCGGTGATGGTGCCGCCCGAGCGTGAGACGCCGGGGATGAGCGCTGCGGCCTGGGCGAGTCCGTAGATGAGGGCGTGCGGCCAGGTGAGCTGCGTGAGCCGCAGTTCCTTCCTGCCCGCCCAATCCGCGATGCCCAAAAGGATGCCGAACACGATGAGTGTGAACGCGACGATCCACAGCGAGCGCAGGCTGGTTTCGATCTGGTTCTGGAACACGAGCCCGAGCAGGACGATGGGGATGCTGCCGAGGATGATGTACCAGCCCATGCGGGCATCCGGATCTGTGCGCGGGACTTTGCCGAACAGGGACTTGAACCACGCGCCGATGATGCGCGTGATGTCGTTCCAGAAGTAGACGAGGACGGCGGTTTCGGTGCCGAGCTGGGTGATGGCCGTGAACGCTGCGCCGGGGTCTGCGCCGCTGCCGAGGAATTCGCCGACGATGCGCAGGTGGGCGCTGGAGGAGATGGGGAGGAATTCGGTGAGGCCCTGAACAAGCCCGAGTATGAGTGCCTCGATGAGTCCCACGTGCTGCTTCTTCCTCGTCGTTCAGTTGTTCAGTAGTTCAGGAGCAGGTCGCCAAGTACCCGCCTGCCAAAGACTAGTGCGTCGAGCGGCACTCGTTCGTCCACTCCGTGGAACATGGCGGGAAAGTCGAGGTGGGGCGGCAGTTTCAAGGGGGCGAATCCGTAGCCTGTGATGCCGAGCTGGCTGAGTGCTTTGTTGTCGGTGCCGCCGGAAAGCAGGTACGGCAGAACCTGTGCCTCAGGGTCGTGCGCGTTGAGCGTCGAGGTGATGGATTCGATGAGCGGGCCGTCGAACGTGGTTTCCAAACCGATGTCCCGGTGGAGCGTGACAATCTCGATGTCTGGGCCGACGAGTTCGGCGATGCGCGCGAGTGCGTCATCCTCTCCTCCGGGGAGGGTGCGGATGTCGATGAGCGCTTCCGCGGTGTCGGGGATGACGTTGTGCTTGTAGCCGGCGTTCAGGAGCGTGGGATTGCTCGTGGTGCGCAGAGTGGCCCTGATGAACCCGGCGGCGGTTCCGGTGGCGATGGCCAGTTCGTCCGGGCCGATCTTTTGCGGGTCCTTGCCGAGGATCGCCGCGACGCGGTTGAGCAGGTCTGTCGTGGTTCCGGTGAGTGTGATGGGCCATTCGTGGCGGCCGATTTTTGCGACGGCTTCGGCGAGTTTCGTGACGGCGTTGTCCTGGATGTAGCGCGAGCCGTGGGCGGCGACGCCGCGGGCGATGAGTTTGATCCACACGAGGGATTTCTCGCCGGTCTGGATGAGATACGCGCGTTGTCCGCCGAAGTCCACGGAGTATCCGCCGACTTCGCTGATGGCTTCTGTGGCCCCGGCGAATAGGTCGGGGTGCCGGTCGACTATGTATTGCGAGCCGTACTCTCCCCCGGCTTCTTCGTCGGCGAAGAACGCGATGACGAGGTCGCGGGAGGGTTGTTTTCCTGCGCCGAGGATGTCCTGCAGCGCCGTGACGATCATGGCGTCCATGTTTTTCATGTCGACGGCGCCGCGGCCCCACAGCATGCCGTCCTGGATCACGCCGGCGAACGGGTCGACGGACCAGTTGTCGGGCTGGGCGGGGACGACATCCGTGTGCCCGTGGACGACGAGGGCGGGCTTGGCGGAGTCGCTGCCTTCCACTCGCGCGACGACGCTCACGCGGCCTTTGTCGCTTTCGAACATTTGTGAGTCGAGCCCGAGCGCGGTGAGTTTGGCGGAGAGGTATTCGGCGGCCTCGACTTCGCCGTTGGATTTGCCTTCGCCGTAGTTGGTGGTGTCCATGCGGATGAGGTCGCGCGCGATGACCGCGGTCTCGTCGAGAGTTGCTTCTTCGGTGTCCGTGCCCGGCTTGTCGGTCATGGCTCAACGCTACCTGCTGGTGTGTCTGTTGGCCGTCGACTGGACTTCGCAGGCGGTCGTGACATGCTATTCTCGTGAGTCGGTGTAAGCCGAATAACATCCTGTCCGGATGGCGGAATTGGTAGACGCGCTAGCTTGAGGTGCTAGTGCCCGTATTAGGGCGTGGGGGTTCAAGTCCCCCTTCGGACACAAAATTTAACCGTTCCCTGAGGCTCTCGAAGGGAACCCGCAAGTGACTCGTTCCCAGAGGGATTGCGAAGCGATCGTCTCGAAGGGAACATCCCAGAGACTCCGCTTTCGCCTGAGTTGGGTGCTGTATGCCGCACCCGAACTGGCGGCAGCCACTAAAGTTTGCGCGTAGTGCTGGTCATTCGATTCGCGGGCGACGCAATAAGTTTTTACTCGGATGCGTTCGCCACTACGCAACCGGCCTCATCGGTTGCACCGAAAGGTAGGTATCCGCCCGCAAGGTGAACCCCTTGCGGACACTATGCGAGGCCACGAGGTACCACGCTGTTTATTGGATGCGCGTTGATTCACAGGAAATCTCCTCGTAGTTTTGTTCGTTGGCCAAGCTAGGAGAACGGGTCTGCTGCACGGCATTGGTTCGCGGATCCCGTACATCAGTTTCAATCCGAACAACCTGCTGGCCTCGTCCAATTTCCACCCGAATGCGCTGGGCAACTCGCTCGGCTACTTCCGGGCATTGCTGAACGACCAGGTTCTGGGGTAGTCCCGGCCTCAGATTTGCGCCCTGCCGTCACGAATGCGCCCGGTCGACCGGACGCGGATGTGGCGGCAGGGCGCATTCGCGTGTCGCGGCTGGCCGAATCTAGTGGCCACCTCGCGTGCGCTTCAACGCGAGAACGGCCGGTCGATCGATGCCGAATGCGCGGCGGGCGACGAAGCCTCCGAGTGTGGTTCCCGCTGCGAGCCCCATGCCGGTGGCCACGGCCAGCACCATGGCCGGAAGCGCATCGGAGACGCCATACTCCGAACCCATGAATGCGTAGAGGGACCGGTAGACGGCGAGCCCCGGGATGAGTCCGATGATGCCCGCCATCGTCATTGCCCCTTCGGGGGCCTTGAGCCAGCGGTAGGTGAAGTAGCCGATGACGCCAGCCACGACGCCGGCGATTCCGGGCGCCAGACCCGGCTGGGTGGCGACGGGCAGCACGAGCGCGTAGACCGCGAACACGATCGCCGCCACGATCGCCATGAGAGGCGCCAGACGCAACCTCACATACGAAGTGAGCGCGAACCCCAGGCCGATGAGCCCGGCTCCGGCCACTCCGGGTCCGAAGCTGATGCTTTCTCCCAGGGATGTGGCGACCGTGATGGGGATCCCCATTCTCAGGGCGATGCCGAGGACGATCGAGATGCCCACGGCAAGGCCGAGCGTGAGCATGATGACTTCCAGTCCACGAGCGGCAGCAGTGACGTAATAGCCGTCGATCGCGTCTCGAGCCGACGCCGTGAGACCCACTCCAGAGAGCAACATGATAATCCCCGAGATGACGATGACCGTCGGATGATTCGATCCCGGAATGTCGATACCGACCGAGCGCAACCAGAAAATGAACACCGCAATGCCGGTCGTCGCCGCGGCGGCGGCCATTTGCCCGAAGAACGCAGGAACGGTCAACTTGTTCAGCGTGCGGGTGATCACGTCAGAGATGACGGCCGTCGCAGCGGCGACCAGCACGAGAACGAAGCTCACGTCGAACATGACGACGACTCCGCCGGCCAGAATCGCCTTGCCCGCGGTCAAAACCCAGCGTCGGTACGGATGGGGGCTCGTCAGGATTGCGTTGAGACGCTCCCGCGCGTCACTGACTTCGGTCGGTTCGACCTTCGTCGTGATCTCGTCGATGAGCCGGTACACGTTCTGCAACCGCGTGTAGTCGGTCGTGCGGACTCTCACGATCCGCATGACCGACAGGGGGTCCTCGTTCACGCCGCGATGCACGGAGACCGTGATCGAGGTGAACGTGATGTCGACGTGCATGCTGCCGATGCCGTAGGCGGTGCTGATGCGCAACACGGTTGCCACCACATCCGCCGCGGACGCCCCGGTCGCCAGCATCGCTTCGCCGACCCGGAGGCACAAGTCGATGACGGACCGCGCATGTCGCTGCGGCAAATGGTCGTCCTTGCTGGGGAGTGACACGATCTGGGTGGGAGTCCCGATTCCCCGGATGGCCCGGGTGGCGAGACCGAACAATGACCGGTTCGCTCTCTTTTGAGCATCCGGTGGCCGGTCCTTGCTGCCTTCACCCACCCTTCAAGGCTACGTCGCAAAACACGTGCCCCGGCCCCTCATGACACTCACATCTCAACGATGTATCGTTAGGAAACGTCGGGGTCCCGTTTCGGTGCCCCGTTCTGGGAAACGGGAGCCACCATGAACAGTTCGCAAAGCGGCAAGCGCACTGACCCTCGGCAGGGATTCGCAGCCGGCAGCTCGAATCATCCAGGCTTCAGCCTGTGGGAAACGGTCGAGAATCTTCGGTCCGAGTTCGAGCGTCGAGTCGGTCCGCGAATGGGGTTGAGGATGGGGCGCGGCGATGTCCGCGCGGCGATCCTGGCTCTCCTCGCGGAAGGTCCCATGCACGGGTACCAGATCATCCAGGAGATCGAGAAGCGCAGCAGCGGCGCCTGGAAGCCGAGCGCCGGCTCGGTGTATCCCACACTTCAATTGCTCTCGGACGAGGGAGTCGTGCTCGCGAAAGAAGCGGACGGACGCAAGACGTACTCGCTGACGAAGATCGGAAGTTCGGAAGCAGAAGCAGGCGGCCCCGCGCCGTGGGAGTCGACCTCGCACTGGGGTGGAACGCGAACGACGGTGCTGCCCAAGGCTGGGATCAAGTTGGCGGAAGTGGTGGGGCACATTGCTCGCGGCGGGACCGCGAGCCAGGTCGATGAGGCCGTCTCCGTGATCGACGAAGCCCGACGTAAGCTTTACCTGATCCTCGCCGAAGACTGAACGGATGCCGTCTCCACGTCGGCGCCAGGAAGACACATGACGAACGCCAGACGCCTGCGCGCCCGCTATCGAAAGATTCTGCGGTTTGCCGCTCGATACATCGTGCAGGAGTGGTGGTTTGAAGTAGCACTCCCCCGCATCGGCCTCGCCGGCGTAGGTCGTCGCGGTCGCTCAGCGAGGACTCGTGGCATCGCGAGACATTTTCACGGGCTCGCGCTCGACCTCGGCGGCCTCATGATCAAAGTCGGCCAGTTCATGTCGTCCAGACTCGATGTGCTGCCTCCCGAAATCACGAGTGAGCTTGAAGGGCTGCAGGACGAGGTGCCCTCAGCGGACTTCGCGCTCGTCCGCGAACTTGCCGAAGCGGATTTGGGCGTACCGCTGGAACAGGCGTACACCTTTTTCGACCCGGTTCCGGTCGCCGCTGCATCCCTGGGACAGGTTCACAGGGCGCGGCTGTCGCCCGCCGACGCCTCTCTCGTGGGATTCGAGGATGTCGTCGTCAAAGTCCAGCGTCCCGGAATCGACGCGATCGTGCGAGTGGATCTCTCAGCGCTGAGAAAGGTTGCCGCCTGGCTCAACCGAGTGAACTTCATTTCGCAGCGAGTCGACCTTCCCGCGCTTTTGAGGGAGTTCGCACGGATCAGCATGCAGGAGATCGACTACCTGCACGAGGGCAGCAACGCGGAGCGGTTCGCCGAAAACTTCGCGAACGATCCGCACGTGCACGCGCCGTCGGTCGTGTGGGAGCGGACCACGCGACGCGTGTTGACGCTCTCGGATGTCACGGCGATCAAAATCAACGACCGGGAGGCGCTCCTGGCTGCCGGGATTGACCCTGTTGCGGTCGCGGGGGCGCTGTCCAATGCGATGTTCGACCAGCTTTTCACCCACGGCTTCTTCCATGCGGACCCGCATCCGGGCAACATTTTCGTGACCCCGGCAAGAATCGACTCCGGCGATGCGTTCGCCCCGGACTGGGCGCTCACGTTCGTCGATTTCGGCATGATGGGAGAAGTCCCCCACTCGCTCAAGGGCGGAATGCAGCGGCTCATCGTCGCGGTCGCCGCGCGCGACGCGAAGGGTCTCGTGGCCAGCATCCGCGACATGGGTATGCTCCTGCCGTCGGCGGAAGGTGCGCCGCTCGAGCACGCGATGAGCGAGTTGTTCGATCGATTCGGCGGCCTGGGGTTCGCGGAGCTTCAAAAAGTGGACCCGCGCGAGTTCAAGGATTTTGCCGACAAGTTCGGGAAAGTCATGCGAACGATGCCGTTCCAGCTTCCGGAGAACCTCCTGCTGATCATTCGCGCCGTCTCGGTGACGTCCGGTGTGAGCACTTCGCTCAATCCTGCGTTCAACATCTGGACCGCGATCGAACCGTACGCGCAGAGGCTCACGCGAAACGAAGGCAAGAACACGCTGCGCGCGCTCGCGGAACAGGCGCTCGCGACTGCCGGCGTCATCGCGCGCCTTCCGCAGCAACTGGATGACCTCAGTACCCTGATTCAGCGGGAGCAACTCGCGATCAGAACACCCGGCCTCGATCTTCGCGTGCGCGCTTTTGAGCGCCTGACGCAAAGGGTGCTCTCGGCGATAGTTTTCGCGGGGCTGCTCATCGGCGGAATCTTCCTGAAGCAAACGGATGAGGTTTTCGGATGGGTGCTCATGGCTGTTTCCGGGCTCCCCCTGCTCCACGCCCTGTTCGCAGGAATCTTCAGCCGCGAGCGTTCGCGGTGACCCGAGATTTACTGCCGGCGGGCGGTTACCATGGAAAACTCCGTGACGGCAATGTGAGAAAGTACTCGTGAGCTACCTCAGCATCCCCAGCCCGGACCCGGCATGGGCGCAGTTCCAGCTCGGGCCCATCACCATCCACACCTACGCGCTGTGCCTGCTCGCCGGCATGATCGCGGCGGCGATCATCACCCAGCGCAGGCTTTCCCGTCGCGGCGCTGAGCGTGGCGTGGTTCTCGACATCATCATCTGGGCGATTCCGCTCGGCATCGTCGGCGCGCGTTTCTACCATGTGTTCACGCACGGCGGTGACTACTTCTACCCCGGGGCGAACTTCTGGGACATCTTCGCGATCTGGGACGGCGGGAACGCACTGTACGGTTCTCTCCTCGGCGGCGCCGTCGGGGCGTACATCGGGTGCAGGATCACGGGCATCCGATTTTGGTCCTTCGCGGATGCGCTTGCCCCCGGAATGCTCGTCGCCCAGGCGATCGGCCGACTCGGCAACTACGTCAACCATGAACTGTTCGGGTTGCCCACCACGCTCCCGTGGGGCCTTGAGATTCAACCGACGGACGCGATGTTTCCGGAAGGGCTCCCCGCCGGCACGCTGTTTCACCCGCTGTTCCTCTATGAAATGATCTGGAACCTCATCGGTGTCGCCGTCATCATCCTGATTGAGCGCCGGTTCCGATTGCGGTGGGGCAAGGCATTCGGCCTGTACCTCATTTGGTACGGGCTCGGCCGCAGCTGGCTCGAGGCGATCCGCATCGACCCGACGAGCGACGCGCTGTTCGGGGTTCCGGCGAACATCTGGGCTTCGTTCGCTGCCATTGCGCTCGGCATCATTGTGATCGTGGTCCAGAGCCGACGTCACCCCGAGCCGGAATCAACCGTGTACCTTCCGGGACGCGAACCAGCGGTCGACGAAACCGCGGGTCCAGACGGTCCCGTCGATTCCGCGTAACGTTCGCTGGTTGACGTGGACTATACACGCGTATAGTCTGCTATTCATGCGTATAGCGCCCGAGGCCCGTCCTGCCGATTTGTCAACGCGCGCACGCATCCGCAACGCCGCCATCGAGGAGTTCGCAATCCGCGGGTTCAGCGCATCCGTTCGCGAGATCGCCGCGCGCGCCGGAGTGACGGCAGGGCTCATCACCCACCACTTCGGTTCGAAAGACAATTTGCGTGCCGAGTGCGACGCGGAGGTGATCCGCCAATACCGCACGATCAAGGGCGGCAGTGCCGTGATGTCGCCCGCGCAATCGATGGCCGTCCTCGCCGAACTTGACGAGTACGCCCCCATGTTCGTCTACATTCTCCGCAGCGTGCACGAAGGAGGCGAGGCGGGCATCCAGTTCCTGGAACAGATGATCCAGGAAGCGATCACGTTCTCCGCCGAAGGGGAGAAGTCCGGACTCGTTCGGCCGAGCCGTGACCCCGAGGCACGCGCCAGGTACCTCGTAACATCGAGCCTGGGCGGCATCCTCCTCCAGCTTTCCCTCCACCCGCAGCTGGATCTCGCGGATGTGCGCGTGACGTTTCGCAGGATCGTGGAGGAAATTTCGCTTCCCACTCTGGAGCTGTACACGGAAGGCGTGCTCACCGACCGCCGATACCTCGACGAGTACCTGCTCTACGTTGGCGATCCTCCGGGCACGGCCGAGACCTCGACCATGACCACCCCGCAAACTTTGGAGCAATAACCATGACTACCTCGAACGCAGTGACTGTGGAGGGCCTCGAGAAGAACTTCGGTTCGACTCGCGCACTCGACGGACTGAACCTCACCATCGAAACCGGCACGGTCGCCGGATTCCTCGGCCCCAACGGGTCTGGGAAAACGACCACGATCCGCATCCTGCTCGGACTCCTCAAAGCCGACGGCGGACACGCAACCCTCCTCGGCGGCGACCCGTGGAAGGATGCCGTCGAGCTCCACCGCCGCATCGCCTACGTCGCGGGCGACGTGACGCTGTGGCCGAGCCTCACCGGCGGCCAGGCCATCGACATCCTCGGATCCCTTCGCGGCGACCTCGACCGCATTCGGGTCGAGCAGTTCCTCCAGCGGTTCGACCTGGATCCGACGAAGAAGGCGCGCAGTTACTCCAAGGGCAACCGGCAGAAGGTCGGCCTTGTCGCGGCATTCGCGAGCCGCGCCGAACTGCTGATCCTGGACGAGCCAACGAACGGGCTCGACCCGCTCATGGAGGGCGTGTTCACCGAGTGCGTCGCGGAGGCGAAGGCCGAGGGCCGCTCTGTGCTGCTTTCCAGCCACGTTTTCGCGGAAGTAGAGAAACTCTGCGACACCGTGACAATCATCCGCGACGGCCGCACCGTCGAATCCGGCACGCTCGCCGAGCTTCGCCACCTGCAACGCTCGACCATCACGCTGACGCTGGACGGCGACCCGAGTTCGCTCGAGAACGTCGACGGCGTCAATGATTTCGTGGCCGACGGCGGGCACGCCACCTTCACGGTGGACAGCGCAGCTCTGCCGGCGGTTCTCGCCGCCATCGCGCCGCTGAAGCCCCGCGAACTGGTCTCCACACCCCCGTCGCTCGAGGAGTTGTTCCTGCGCCACTACGGCGTTCACCCGGTGGACAGCGCCGGGTCCGAGGCTCCACAGACCGAGGCGGCACAGTCTGAGGCGGCGCAGCGATGACCACCTCCACCGCCGCGCGCACCCACAGCGCGCCTCCCACAGTTTCCTCGAATGCGTTCGTGAACGCGTCGACCGGATTCGGCATCATGGTGCGGTTCATCCTGCGCCGAAACTGGCTCCGGATGCTCATCTGGCTTGTCGTGCTCGCCGGAATGGTCGTGCTCGTGATCGATTCCCAGCGCGAGCTGTTCCCCACTCAGGCCGATCGCGACGCCTACGCACTCGTGGCCAACACGCCGGCGATCGCCGCGCTGACGGGCCTGCCCTATGCGGCGGGAACGCTCGGCGGCATCCTCAACATCAAACTGTGGATGACCATGGCTGTCGCGCTGTCCTTCGCGGTCATCTTCCTCGTGACGCGCAACGGGCGCGCTGAAGAGGAGGCTGGACGCACCGAGCTCCTGCGCGCGGGGGTGCTCGGACACCATGCCTATTCGCTCGCGAACTGGACGGTCTTCTCCGCGTTTGCGATCCTCGTAGGGCTCGCGAGCGCGGGTGCGGCCATGAGCCAGGAGTTGCCCGTCGACGGCGCACTGACGATGGGGGCGTCCTTCGCCGCGACGGCGCTTGTGTTCCTGGGAGTGTCGGCCGTCGCCGGTCAGCTGACGAGAACGAGCGGCGGGGCGAACGGCCTCGCGTCGACCGTTCTCGGCGTCAGCTATCTCGTGCGCGCCGTCGCCGACGTGCAGGGCGAGGGCGAGAATGCGAGCTGGCTCACCTGGCTCTCGCCCATCGGCTGGGCGCAGCAATCGCGCTCCTACGGCGACAACAATTGGTGGCCGCTCCTGCTGTGTGCGGGCGTAGCAGCCATCCTCCTGGTCGTGGCTCTCGCGCTCGAGCGCGGAAGAGACCTTGGCGCGGGGCTCATTCCCGAGCGAGTGGGTCCGCGAAGCGCCTCAGCGGCTCTTCGCACCCAGACGGGGCTCACGATTCGGCTCCAGCGCGGGTCGATCATCGGATGGAGTGTCGGCATTGTCGTGTTCGCGATGTTCTTCGGAGGCGTCGCCACAGCCATGGCGGACCTGCTCGCCGGTGACAGCCCGATAGCGCAGGCTTTCCTCGGTGGATCGAAGAACATCCTGGACGGGCTTCTCGGGTTCTTCCTGATGGCGAATGCCCTCCTGGTTGCGGCATTCGTCCTGCAGAGCGCCGACTCGATTCGCGCGGCCGAGTCCAAAGGTCGCACAGAAATGCAGTGGTCCTCGGCGATTTCGCGAATTCGGTGGGCGGCAGCCCGCATTGTTGTTCCCGCGGTCTGGTCGCTCGTGTTGCTCGCCGTGAGCGGAGCAGCGATCGGGGCAACATTCGGTGCGGCTGTCGGGCAGCCCGATCAGGCGTGGCGATTCTTGGGCGCATCAGTCGCGTATTGGCCTTCGGCGTTGCTCGTGATCGGTGTGGTCGTGCTCTGTGCCGCAGTGATCCCGCGGACGGCTGGGGCGATCACCTGGGGCTTGTACGCCGTTGCCGTCGTGCTGTCCATGTTCGGCGACCTGTTCGGCTTGCCGGATTGGGTCGTCAACAACACGCCCTTCACCGCGATACCCCGACTCGGAATGGACTTCACAGTCCTCCCACTCGTCGTGGTCACGGCACTAGCCGTGATTGCCGGCGGTATCGGCCTGTGGGTCTTGAGGAACAGGGATATGACCAGCGCGTAGCAAACTCGGGCAGGATGTCGGTATGACGACGTCCACTGCCCGCGACATCATTACCGCTGTTCAATCGGGAGATCAAAGCCCCGTTGCCGTGGTGCAGGATGCCCTGCAGCGCGTTCAGGAGAACGTCGACCTGGGCGCGCTGCAGGAGGTCTTCGCGGAAGAGGCACTCGCCGAAGCGAAGGCCTTGTCGGAGCGAAAGGACCTCGCGACCCTGCCGCTTTCTGGCCTGCCGATTCTCATCAAGGACACCATTCCCGTGGCCGGCCACGCCCTGCGGGTCGGTTCCGCCGCGACGAGTGTTTCGCCCTCTCGGCGCGATCACGAAATCGTTCGACGGTTGCGCGACGCGGGTGCCATCATCCTCGGCCTCACGACGGTGCCGGAGCTGTGTGTGTTTGCGACAACGGATTCGCCCGCGGAGACGACCCGCAATCCGTGGAACCCCGACCGTTCGTCGGGCGGGTCGTCCGGAGGCGCTGGTGCGGCAGTGGCCGGCGGCATCGTCCCCGTTGCGCACGGCGCGGACGGCATGGGCTCTATCCGCATTCCTGCCGCCGCGAACGGGGTATTCGGAATCAAGCCGGGTCGCGGCACGGTGCCGTCTGATGTCGGTCGTGATTCGTGGGGCGGGATGACGGAAAGCGGCCCCCTTGCGACGACCGTTGCGGATGCGGCGCTCGTATTATCCGTGATGGCGGGCGACCCTGAACTTGCGAGCGTCACGGAACCTGCGGCGCCTTTGCGAATCGCCGTCGCGCCCGCGTCCACGACGTTTCTCGTGCAGCTCGATCCGCGGTGGCGGAAGTCGCTCATGGCGATCGCGGACGTGCTGAAGGAAGCGGGGCACGACGTCCATGTCACGCGGTTCCCATACCCGGTCAACCCGATTCCGATGTTCGCCCGCTGGTTCGCCGGTGTCGCGAAGGATGCAGAAGGACTCGACGAGTCGAAGCTCCAGCGTCGCACGCTCCGCCACGTGAAACTCGGCAAGCGCGCGCTCAGAAAAGGGTGGATAAAGCAACGGGATGCGGATCGACTCGAAGCCGACGCTCTCACGTTTTTCGCCGATTTCGACATCCTGCTCACGCCCATGCTCGCGCGCACCTGCCCGCCGGCAGAACAGTGGCACCGCCGTTCGTGGTTGCGCAACATCTGGTCGAATCTGCAATACGCACCGTTTGCCGCGCCGTGGAACATGGTGGGCTGGCCTGCGGCGTCCGTTCCTGCTGGTTTCGACGAGAAGACCGGCATGCCGACGGCGGTGCAGATCGTGGCTCCCCCGAACGGCGAGCCCACGATCCTCGGCGTCGCGGCGCAAATCGAGCGGTTGCGCCCGTGGCCGCGCACGGCGCCGCAGTAGCGAGGATCAGCTCAGCGCACGAAGCGTGAGAATCTGCTCGGCGCGACCGAACGGCCCACTCACGTCGCACAGCACCGTCGACGTGAGGCCGATGCCGTCGCTGCCGAACGTCACGGAGTTCTGCAGCCCGAGCCATTCTCCGTGCGGTTCGCGGTAGACGTGCAGCTGCAGGTCGACGTTGGGGAATGCGTAGCCGCCGGGTCCGGGCTCCACTCTCGTCGCAATCCCGTTGCTCGTGTCCGCGACTCCGATGAGCCCGGCAAGTTCGGAGAACGGCCCTGGCGCGACGAGCGGATGCCGGGGCCTGATCCACGCTCGGCCGCGGCCCGGTGCGTGTCCCGGCAACGTCCGGATGTCGATGGAATGGATGTACGCGCCTGGCCATTCGCCGAGGGTGGCCACGGCTCCTGACTCCGGCGGCCCGGACATCGGTTCGTCCTCGATGCCTTCGATCGCGCTCGTGTCTGAGAGCTGCAGCCGCCACGCCGTCGCGCGAACGGCAACGCGACCCCCGGAAACAAGTTCGGCCTGCACGAGCTCTATTGTGCGGCCGGGTCGCAGCATGGTCGTGACGACCTCGAATTCGCCATCCGGGATCAGGCCGAGAATCTCGTAGCTGATGCGGGCCATCCGCAGGTCTTCGCGCGATTGGAAGTTCTCGAGGCAGTGCGCGAGGATCCCGGACACCGGTCCCATGTGCTGTTCGTGCGGGTTCCACGCGCCTTGCGTGTGAATTGTCGAGGCGAATCGGCCATCGCCGAGGTCGCGGTAGTACGGTTCTGTCTCGACGCTCATTTCTTGGCCCAGGGTATGGACGTCGTCGGCCACGTGCCGAGCCCGGGAAAGAACCGGCCGACGCGAACGGCGTACTCGCCGAACTCCGGATGAGTTTCGTACAGCAGGTGTTCTTCCCAGAACGTTTTGACCGTGAGGAGAACAAGGAGGGCGATCCAGGTCACCAGATGCCACCACGATGCGCCGAAAAGGGCGAGCCCTGCACCAATGAAAATCAGCCCCGTATAGATCGGGTTTCGCACGAGACCGTAGATCCCGTGGGTCACAAGGGGCGCGCGCTCTTTAGGAATGGGGCTCGCGGTGAGAGCCGACCCCAACCCGACAACGCCCCACACGGCGATGGCCAATCCGCCAACGACAACAATTCCCGTGGCGACCCAAATCACGGTATTGCGCGGCCACCAACCGCCGTAGGGTTCAATGACCAAGGCAGCAAGCAGTGCCAATTGCAGGATTACGAGGCCTGATGCAACGGCTCGCTTGGAACCGGCAGGTCTGATTCGGCCCGTCACAAGCGCACGAACGCTCAGTGTGACTTCACGAGGGCAAACATTGCGAGGACCCCGAGGATCGTGACGATCGTCGCAATAGTGAGCAATACGTATTCGATCGGATGCATAGTGCCAGTATTCCCCTGTTCGGCGTTGCAGCCAACTCACCGCACGAGTCTGATCTCCCGGATGTTGCCGTAGTCGGGGTCGATCTTCTCCGCGCCGTCCGGCTCGAAACCGTTTCGACGGTAGAACGCGATCGCGCGCGGGTTCTCGTCGAGTACCCAGAGCATGGCGGGGCGGCCGCTGAGAACGGCATCCAGCAGCGCCTGGCCGAGTCCGGAACCGTGGTGTGCTGCGAGGAGGTAAATGGTGCTGAGTTCAATATCTCTCGGCGGGTCTTCATCGCGTGGTGGCCCGGTATGTGTGAAGCCGACGATTTCCCCGTCCAGCTCGGCAACCCACGCGTCGCCGAGCTGCTCCCCGATGATGCGTCGCCACATCCGCGCCCGGCGTTCGGGCGGATTGGCCTCGATGACCTCGGGCGGAAACTTTCCCGTGTAGGTCTCCACGTGGGCGAGATAGTGCACGCACCCGATCGCGTCGGCGTCCTCGATCGTCGCCTTCCGCACGCTCCCGTTCATGCTCAGATAGTACGCGCAGGCAGGCGGGACACGGTTCGGGCACGAATGTCAGTGGTGGGGTATTCACTGAAGGTATGGGAGAAGTCAGCAGCGAAGAGGTCGCACAATGTGACCTCGACCGCGAGTTCGAGCATGAGTTCGACAGGGACTTTGACCGCGAGTTCGATGATCTGGTCTCCGCGTGGTCGGCACAGCATGGCGATTACGACGAGACGCAGGACTGTCTGGACGCCCTCATCGAGACACGCACGATGATTGCCTCCCTTCAGGCGCGCGAGCAGCGTTGCCTCGCGCGGCTCGAAACAATTGCTCTGGAAAGCGCCAAGGCAGCGCCGAAGTCGCCGCATCAGGACAATCGTGAGATCGCCTGGCGTTCCATGGTTGCCGAAATTGCCGTCGCGACGCGGCTCGCCGACCGCACCGTGCAAACCATGGTGAGTTCCGCGGCAGCGCTAGTGGAGTCGTTGCCTGCGACGCTGATTGCTCTGGATGCTGGTCGTATCTCTCTGGCCCACGCCCGCATCATTCTGGAACACAGCACGGGAATCGACGAGACGCGGCGAGCGGACTATGAGCGGCAGCTCATTGAGCGCGCGGAGGCAACGACGCCCGGCAAACTCGCGACGACGGCAAAGATCGTCTCAGCGCGCTTACGGACCGAGACGTTCGAGGAACGGCACGCGGCGGCCTGCGACTCCCGAACCGTTTCGATCAGGGAACTCGACAATGGAATGTCCGAGCTGCAGCACGTGCTTCCGACCCCGTTCGCCGCCGCGATATTCGACCGGCTGACCCGGCAGGCGAAAGCCGTTTCCGCTGCGGGGGATCCACGTACGCGGGACCAATTGCGTTCAGACCTCGCGACGGACCTCCTGCTCACCGGTGAACCCGCATCGGGCGAGGACGCTCCGCACACGGCGGCAGAGGCCGTCAGGGCCCAGGTGTCGATCACGATCCCGGCGCTCACACTCCTCGGCAACGATGACGAACCCGCCACCCTCACCGGACGGGGGCCGATCGACCTCGACACGGCGCTTCGGCTCGCGACCCACGCGCCGGAGTTCACGCGCGTTCTCACGCACCCCGTCACCGGAATGGTCGTGGCGGCCGACATCTACCGGCCAACCGCGAGCGTTCGGAGATTTCTGGCGGCACGGGATCAGCACTGCCAGTTTCCGGGATGCACCCGGGATGCCCGCTGGTGCGATGCCGACCATACGGTCGCATGGGATGACGGTGGAAAGTCCGTGCCGGAGAACTTTGCACTTCTGTGCCGCTGGCACCACATTCTCAAACACCATTCGCCGTGGAAAGTCAGGCAAGTCTCCCCCGGGATTCTCGAATGGACGAGCCCGCAAGGCGTCGTCGTGTCCGGCGGCGACCCGCCGGGACCGCAATTCAAATATGAGGATCCCCCGCCGCCCTTCTGAGCGCACTCCCGTGCACTCTCCGCTGGATATGGTTGTCCCATGAGTACAAGTTCCGATCGGGTCAACCACGTCGTCATCGTCGGCGCAGGCATGATCGGCCTGACGACAGCGTGGTACCTCCAGGAACGCGGCGTGAAGGTCACGGTCGTCGATCGCACGGGTGTCGCCGCAGGATCCAGCTGGGGAAACGCTGGCTGGCTCACCCCGGCGCTGACCTTGCCGCTCGGCGAACCATCCGTACTCATGTCAGGCCCGAAGGCGATGCTCAGCTCGAAATCCCCGCTTTACATTCCGCTTGCCCTCGACCCCAGACTCATCCGTTTCCTGCTCGGATTCGCCCTGCATGCGCTCCCCCGGCAGTGGCGGAAATCCATCGAAATCTTCGCCAAAGTGAACCCTCTCGCGATGGACCCCTTCCACGAGCTCGCCGCGGGCGGCGTTTCTGAGCCGGTCAGGGAGGCAACGCCGTTCCTTGCCGGATTCCTGAGCGAAAAACACCGGAAAGGTTTGCTCCACGAGTTTGACGTCGTAAAAAGCAGCGGAGGGACCGTCGACTTCGATCTGGCCACGGGAGACGAGCTGCGCGCGATAGAGCCGACGCTCTCGGATGCCGTCGCGTGCGGCGTTCTGCTGCGCGGCCAGTACTTCATCAATCCGCCGAAGTACGCGGAATCGCTCGGCGCAGCGGTCGTCGCACGCGGCGCAGAGTTGAAGACCAGCTTCGACGTGACCGACATTCGTGACTCGGAAAACGGTGTCGACATCGTTTCTGCGTCGGGGCAATCCGTCCATGCAGACGCCGTCGTCATCGCAACCGGCGCCTGGCTCAACACACTCGCTCGTCGATTCGGTGTCAAGGCGATCGTGCAGGCAGGCCGCGGGTACAGCTTCAGTGTGAAACCCGAAATCATTCCATCCCACCCGATCTACTTTCCCACCCAGCGCCTCGCGTGCACGCCGCTCGGCGACAGGCTCCGCATCGGCGGCATGATGGAGTTCCGCAGCGTCGACGCCGCGCCGGATCAGCGCCGCATCCAGACCCTCATCGCGGCCGGCCGTCCCGTCTTCCAGGGAGTCGACTGGGAGGCCCGCGAAGAGGAATGGGTCGGCGGACGCCCCGTCACAGCCGACGGCCACGCCCTCATCGGATCGACGAAGAACCCGCGCGTGTTCGTCGGCGGCGGCCACGGCATGTGGGGAATCGCGCTCGGCCCGCTCACCGGCAAGTTCCTCGCCGGTGCGATCGTCGGCGAACCCGATCCCCTGCTGAAGCACTTCGACCCGCTGCGGTAGAGCACTACTCCGGTTGTTTTCATCGAATAGATGTTCGATACTTAAGGAATGTCGAACACAGCACTGGCGAGCGTCCCCGAACTGCGGGAACGCATCCGACAGCTGCAAACGACGAAGCTCGACACCCGCAGCATCCCCACCCATCCGGCGATCGCTCGACTGCTCCCCGGCGGTGCGCTCGAGGAGGGCGCGACCTACTCGGTCGACCGCTCCCTCACCCTGATCATGCTGCTGCTCACCGCACCATCCGCCGCCGGCGCATGGTGCGGCGTCGTGGGCGTTCCGGAGTTCGGCGTGGAAGCTGCGGCCGGATTCGGCATCGACCTCGAGCGGCTCGTGCTGGTTCCTGCGCCCGGCGACCAGTGGCTCGCCACGACGGGGGCGATCGCCGACGCCCTGAATGTGATCGTCATCCGGCCGCCACGGCGGGCAAGCGATGCGAGCATCGCGCGGCTCTCCGCACGCCTGCGCAAACGCGGCGCAACACTGCTCGTGCTGGGCAACGGGTCGCACAACACCTGGCCACACAGTGAAGCGATGCTGAGCATCACCGAAAGTTCCTGGACCGGAATCGGCGATGGCCACGGCCATTTGCAGTCGCGCGAAGCCACCGTGACCGTCACGAGCAGGACGGGCGGCAGACCCCGCAGCGCGCGCATCTTTCTGCCCGAAAATTACGGTGACACGGGGATGCGATCGGCCTAAAATCCGTCCATGGTATTCGACGTACCCGCAGAGGCGTACGACCGATTCATGGGCCGGTACTCAAGTCTGCTTTCCGTCACATTCGCTGATTTTACGGGCATCCACGCGGGCCAGAAGGCGCTCGATGTCGGTTGCGGGCCAGGAGCGCTCACGGCCGAACTCGTCTCGCGGCTCGGTGCGGATGCCGTCGTCGCGGTGGACCCCTCCCCCACGTTCCTGCAGGCCATCAGGCAACGCCAACCGAGAGTCGACATCCGGGAAGCGAGCGCGGAAGCGCTGCCGCTGCCGGATGACTTCGTCGATGTCGCGCTCGCGCAACTCGTCGTGCACTTCATGTCGGACCCCGTCAAGGGTCTCACCGAAATGCAGCGCGTGGTCCACAGCGGAGGTGTCGTCGCCGCCGACGTCTGGGATTTCGTCGGCGAGCGTGCCCCGCACAGCACGTTCTGGCACGCCGCGCGGACGCTCGACCCCACGATCAGCGACGAATCCCAGCTGCCGGGCGCCCACGAAGGCGCTCTCAGCGAGCTGTTCGCGGCGGCCGGATTCCTCGACATCAGCGAAGTCGCGCTCGAACTCACCGTGCAGCACGACGACTTCGAGGAATGGTGGGCTCCCTACACGGATGGCGTCGGCCCGGCGGGAGCATACTTCGCCTCGCTCGCGGCCGAGCACCAGATCGCGTTGCGGGAGCAGTGCCGCACGATGTTCCCCGAGGGCCCATTCACCCTCGTCTCGCACGCCTGGGCGGCCCGCGGAACGGTGCCGTAGCTTATTTCTCACTGGCAATTGTCGTATCTATGTTCGATACTTGACGAATGGCGGCATCGATTTTTTCTCCTGAGCGCGTGCTGCTCGTGTGGTGCCCGGACTGGCCCGTCGAGGCGGCCCTTCGCACTCAGGGCGTGAAAGCGGATGCTGCGATCGCCATCATCGAGGCCGGCCGCGTGTTCGCGTGCTCCGCCTCCGCCCGCACCGAAGGCGTGATCCGCGGGCTCAAACTGCGGGAAGCGCAAGCACGCTGCCCTTCCCTCATCGTCACACCGCATCGCCCGGACGAGGAAGCGCGCGCATTCGAACCCGTGCTCGCCGCGATCGAGGAACTCATGCCGGGCGTGCAGCCGCTGCGCCCAGGCGTGTGCGCCATCCGGGCGCGCGGCCCCGCCGCCTACTACGGCGGAGAGGAGGAGGCTGCGCTCTGGCTGCTCGACCAGCTCGACGAACTCGGCGTGCCGGGTACCCGCATCGGGATCGCCGACGGCGTGTTCACGGCGGAGCAAGCGGCCAGGCAGCGCCAGCCGCAGCGCATCCGCGTCGTTCCGGCAGGCACTGCGGCGGAGTACCTCGCTCCCCTGCCCATCGGCGTACTCGACGACGGTGCGATCGTGACGCTTCTGCGCAGGCTCGGCGTGTACACGCTCGGCGACTTCGCGGCGCTCGACGCCGGCGATGTGCGCGACCGGCTCGGCGAGCAGGGCGCCCGGCTGCACGCGCTTTCCGGCGGACTGGACTCGCGGCCGGTTGTGGCCCGCGTTCCGCCCCACGACCTGGAGTGCACCGTCGCGTTCGAACCCGCCGTCGACCGCATCGACCAGGTGGCGTTCGGGGTGCGCGCCCTCGCCGACCGGTTCATCGCGGGACTCACGGCCGCGAAACTCGTGTGCACTGCCGTGCGCGTCGAACTGGACTCGGAAAGCAGCGAACTCTCCTCGCGCACGTGGCTGCATCCGCGCTCGTTCACTGCCTCAGAGGTTGTCGACCGCGTGCGCTGGCAACTGCAAGGCGGAGCATCCGAAGTGGGATTGAGTTCGGGCATCGTCGCGGTGCGGCTCATCCCGGCGAGCGTCGACTCGATCGGCAACCACGAGGAAGGGCTGTTCGGCGGCGGACCGGATGAGCGCATCCACCACGCCCTCTCGCGCGTGCAGGGCATGCTCGGCCGCACGGCAGTGCTCACGGGCGCCGTCGGCGGCGGGAGGGGTCCAGCGGACCGTATGACGCTCGTCCCGTGGGGCGACCGGGTCGTGCACGACCGCGAACCTGCGCCGCCGTGGCCAGGGCACCTGCCCGCCCCGGCACCGTCGACCGTGTTCGAGCCGCCGCGGCCCGTGACGGTGTTCTCGGCATCCGGCGACACGCTCGCGGTGGACGACCGCGGTGTGCTGGGCGGGGCGCCCGCAAGCATGTCGAGCGGCCGCTCCACGCTGCGCCTCACCGCGTGGGCCGGCCCGTGGACGGTCGACGAGCAGTGGTGGGATGCCGCGCGCGCGAGCCGCACGAGCCGCTTCCAGGTGGTCGACACGACGGGCACTGCGTGGTTGCTCGCCCTCGAGCACGGCCGCTGGTGGGCGGAAGGGCGGTACGACTGATGGGCGCGCTCTAATGGGCTTCAAGAACCCCCCGATCTCGTGGTCGGAGTTCGAGAAGACGCTCTCGGGCAAAGGCTCTCCCGAAAGCACCCTCTCGCACAAGCGTGCCCCGTACACTCCCGCGCACGTCACACCGCCGACCGGAAAGGTCGTGCCCTACGCCGAATTGCATTCTCATTCCAACTTCAGCTTCCTCGACGGCGCGAGCCCGCCGGAAGAACTCATCGAGGAAGCTGCGAGGCTCGGCCTGCACGGCCTCGCGATCACCGACCACGACGGTTTCTACGGGGTCGTGCGGATGGCCGAAGCCGCCGAAGAGTTCCCGCAGGTGAAGACGATCTTCGGAGCTGAACTCTCCCTCGGGCTCGACACTCCGCAAAACGGCGTCGCCGACCCGCGCGGCAGCCACTTGCTCGTGCTCGCGCGCCGGCAGGAGGGTTATCACCGGCTCTCCGGCGCCATCACGGCCGCCCAGCTCGCCGGCGCGGAGAAGGGCCGTCCGCTCTACGACCTCGACGAACTCGCCGAGCGCGCCGGCGGGCACTGGCTCGTGCTCACGGGATGCCGCAAAGGGAGTGTACGGAAGGCGCTGGCCCACGAAAACGCGAAGGCTGCCGCACGCGAGTTGGGTGACCTCGTGGAGCGGTTCGGTCGGGACAACGTCGCCGTCGAGCTGCATCACCACGGAAACCCCCTCGACGACGCCCACAATGACGCCCTGGCCGCTCTCGCAGCCCGGCAGGGGCTTCCGGTCGTCGCGACGGGCAACGTCCACTACGCGACGCCGGAGAGGCATCGGCTCGCCACAGCACTGGCCGCCGTGCGCGCCCGCAGGAGCCTCGACGACCTGGACGGCTGGCTTCCGGCATCCGGAGCGGCCCACGTGCGCAGCGGCGCGGAGATGGCCGCGAAGTTCGCGCGGTATCCGGGGGCGATCGAGCGCACGGTGGAGTTCGCCGACGATCTGGCCTTTCGACTGCGGAGCGTGAAGCCTGGCTTGCCGAAGCAGGACGTTCCGCCCGGCCACACCCCGATGAGCTGGCTGCGGCATCTCGTGTGGGAGGCCGTTCCCGCGAAGTACCCGAAGGCAACCGACTCAGACCGCGACCGGATCGAACGCGAGCTCGCCGTGATCGAGCAGAAGGACTTCCCCGGCTACTTCCTCATCGTGCACGACATCGTGCGGGAGGCGCGCAGCCGCGGCATCCTGTGCCAGGGGCGCGGCAGCGCCGCGAACTCGGCCGTGTGTTTTCTGCTCAACATCACGGCCGTGGATTCGATTTTTTACAAGCTGCCGTTCGAGCGGTTCCTCTCGAGCCTGCGCGACGAGGAACCCGACATCGACGTCGATTTCGACTCGGATCGGCGCGAAGAGATCATCCAGTACGTGTACCGCAAGTACGGCAGGTACAACGCCGCCCAGGTCGCGAACGTCATCAGTTACCGTCCCAAAGTCGCCGTGCGGGATATGGCCAAAGCGCTCGGGCACTCCCCCGGGCAGCAGGACGCATACTCGAAGCAGATTGAACGGCACTCGCTTACTGCCGGGGACAACGATATTCCCGGGCCCGTCATCGAACTCGCCCAACAAGTGCTCACGTTCCCGCGCCACCTCGGCATCCATTCGGGCGGCATGGTGCTCACCGACCGACCGGTGGGCGAAGTCGTGCCGATCGAGCACGGTCGCATGGACGGCCGAACGGTCGTGCAGTGGGACAAGGACGATTGCGCGTGGATGGGCCTCGTGAAGTTCGACCTTCTCGGGCTCGGGATGCTCGCCGCGATTCAGCACTGCTTCGATCTCGTGCGCGAGCACCTCGGCGAGTCGTGGGAGCTGTCGACGATCCCGCGCGAAGAAGCCGGCGTGTACGACATGCTGTGCCGCGCCGATGCCATCGGAGTGTTCCAGGTGGAGTCGCGCGCCCAAATGGGGCTCCTCCCGAGGCTTCAGCCGCGCAAATTCTACGACCTCGTCGTGGAGATCGCGATGATCAGGCCAGGGCCCATCCAGGGCGGGGCCGTGCACCCGTACGTGCGGCGCAAGCTCGGCAAAGAGAAGGTCACGTACGCGCATCCGAAGCTCGTCGAACCGCTCGAGCGCACGCTCGGCATCCCCGTGTTCCAGGAGCAGCTCATGCAAGTGGCCATGGCGGTCGGCAATTGCACCGGGGAGGATGCCGATTTGCTGCGCCGAGCGATGGGCTCGAAGCGCGGAGTGGAGCGCATCGAGAAGCTGCGCGAAAAACTGTATGCGGGGATGGCCGAAAACGGACTCACGCAGGAGGCCGCAGACGATATTTATCGCAAGATCCAGGCGTTCGCAAACTTCGGATTCGCCGAAAGCCACTCCCTGAGTTTCGCGTTGCTCGTGTACGCGAGCTCGTGGCTCAAACTTCACTACCCCGCCGCTTTTCTCGCCTCGCTCCTGCGCGCACAACCCATGGGCTTCTACTCCCCCGCCTCGCTCGTCGCGGATGCGCGCAGGCATGGCGTCGAGGTAAGGCGCCCTGATGTGCTCGTGAGCGGTGTGGAGGCGGGGCTGGAGGATCTCGGGCGGGAAACACCGGTACCGCCTCCTGCGTGTCTCGCGTTCGAGCAGCCTCCCGTGCCCGACTTCGACCGAACAGCACCGTTTGACACTCAGGATCACCGCAGGGATGCGCGCGTCGCCGTGCGGCTGGGACTCGCCGAGGTGAAGGGCATCGGCAGTGCTCTCGCCGAGAAGATTGTCTCCGAGCGCGAAGCGCACGGGCCCTACCGCGACCAGGCCGACCTCGTGCACCGTGTAGGACTCACCACCCCTCAGCTTGAAGCGCTCGCCGCCGCGGGGGCGTTCGACGGGTTCGGCCTCACGGTGCGCGAAGCGCTGTGGCTGGCCGGCTCAGCAGCCCAGAACAGGGCGGAGTATCTGGAAGGAACGCTCGTGACGGTGCAGCCTCCGTTGTTCCGGCTCCCCACGGAAGCTGAGGTCCTCATCGCGGACCTGTGGGCGACGGGAATCTCCACGAACGACCATCCGGTCCACCACGTTCGGCCGCTCCTGGACGACCGGGGCGTACTTTCTGCAGCACAGCTTGCGACGGCGGAATCCGGCCGGCGCATCGAAGTGGGCGGAGTCGTCACCCACCGCCAGAGGCCGTCCACCGCGAGCGGCATCACGTTCATGAACCTCGAGGACGAGTCGGGGCTCGTGAACGTCATCTGCAGCGTCGGAGTGTGGAAACGCTACCGCAGGATCGCGCGCGAATCATCGGCGCTCATCGTGCGCGGCATCCTCGAACGATCCCCGGAGGGAGTCACGAACGTTCTCGCCGACCGCCTGGAGCCACTGTTTTTGGTCACCCGCGTCCCCTCGAGGGACTTCCGCTAGCTACAGGACAGTGCGAAACGCGTGGTTCGCCGCGGCCGTGAGCAACAGCGCACACGCGGCGATGCCCGCGGCGGCGCCGATGTAGGCGACAGGCGCGAGCCCCGCGACGAGAATCGTCGCGACCGCAATACCCACGCACGGCAGCGCGAGCAGGAGAAGCATCCGGCTCCACATGTCGCGGCGCGGCTCCGCGGTCACAAACCGAAACGCGAGCAGGGCAAGCCCGGCGAGGCAACCGAAGAACGCGACGAGAAGGAGCGCGGCAATCACATCGCTCGGCCGATGCCACTGGTTCGCGAGAGTTGCGACACCGACCGCGGTGGCGAAAATCGCACCCACCACGCCGACGAGCGGTCGAAATCGTGGACTCGACACGAGGAACACCACGAGGGCCGCCGACGCGGCAAGAGTCGTGTGGCCGGACGGCAGCGAGTTCTCCGCATAACCGGAAACGCCGAGATCCGGTCTGGCCAGGAACACGTTCTTCACGAGCTGGGTGGCGACGTTGGCGAGGCCCGCTGCAACCACCCCCACAACGAGCACGCGAAAATTGCGGCGAAACATCACGACGATGATCGCGACAACGACGGCGATCGCGACACCGGTGATGGGAATCGCGTCGAGCAGCGTGAGGGCGACGGGAGCGACCGTGCGCTGCCCCAACCGGGCCCCATTGAATGCGCTTTGATCGATTCCCTGGCCGGTTCGCGTCATGACGAAGAAGAAAGCGACCCCGGCGAACGCAACTGCCAGGGCGATCGCGCTCGCAGAAAAGAGCGCAACACGTTTCAGCAACACTTTCTTCATGTAGGAATAACTCTGACACAGGAAACCGGCGACCGCTGACGGTACCGTTGAGGCATGTGCGGACGATTCGCCCTTGACGATCACGTGAACACGCTCATCGAAGAATTCGTCGCGTCCGGCGGCGACTACAGCGAGTGGGTGCCCGCGTACTCCATCGCTCCGACAAACCGGGCTCCCATCGTGCGGGAACGCGAAGGCAGCGACGGCGCGACACTGCGCACGCTCGACCTCGCGAGCTGGGGCTTGCGGCCCGGCTGGGCGAAACCCGGCGGCCCTGCGCCCATCAATGCGCGAATGGAGACGCTCGCCACGAACGGGATGTTCCGGGGAGCGTTTTCGGGGCAGCGATGCCTCGTCCCCATGTCCGGATACTTCGAATGGACGGAAGAACCCGACGGGAAACAACCCCACTACATCCATGGCACGGGAACGCTCGCAGCCGCCGGACTGTACGCCGCCAGGAAGGAAGGCGAAGAGTGGAAGCTCACGTTCACGATCGCCACGCGCGAAGCGACGGATGCGAGCGGACGCGTGCACGACCGCATGCCCGTGTTCCTGCAGCGTGACACGTGGGCGGACTGGCTGAATCCCGCGAAACCGGGAACACCCGGTTCGCCGGACGCCGGCGCTCTCCAGTCGATCATGGAGGAGAGTTCGCTGGCCGTAGCGGCAAGCCTGACAACCCACGCCGTCGACCGCAAAGTGAACAACACGAGGACCCTCGATCGCACCGACCCCTCGCTCATCGAGCGTGCCCCATCGTGATTCCGCCGCTCGGTCTGCTTCTCGACATCGACGGGCCCGTTTCGAGCCCGATCGAGCGCCGCATCGTCATCCCGAGCATTGTTCGCGACCTGGTCGCGCTCGCGGGAAAGGGCATCCCGATCGCATTCATTACGGGACGCAGCGACGCGTTCATGCGCGACGAAGTCGTTGCGCCGTTGCTTCGCGCCGGCCTGCCCGACGGCATCCGCATGTTCGGGGTGAGCGAGAAAGGCGGAGTGTGGTTTCCCATCACGAAAGAAGGCATGGGCGACATTTCCATTGACGCCGAGGTGGCTCTACCCGAGGAGTACACGGCAGAGTTCCGCCGCAGGGCGCACGCGCGCTTCAGCGACACCATGTTCTTCGACGAGACGAAACGTGTCATGATCTCCCTCGAGCAGAACCTGGGCACGTCGGCTGAGGATTTTGCCGCCGCGCAGCGGAACGTGAACCAATTGGCCTTCGACCTTCTCGTGGAACACGGGCTCGGTGCGCGCTATGAAGAGCAGGAAATCCCTGATGCACACGGTCTCGTGAACTTCCGGGTCGACCCCACGATCATTTCCACGGACGTCGAATCGGTGCTGCTCGACAAGGACAGGGGCGCAGCCCTCGCGCTCGACTACTTTCGCGAATCGGGAGATCTCCCCACGCTGTGGCGCACCGTCGGCGACTCCCGAAGCGACTACCTCATGGCCGACCACGTGCACGACGAAGGATTCGATGTCGCCCACGTCGACGTTCGGCCCGCTGACGGCATACTTGAGCGCCCCTATCGCGTCATCACCCAAGGTGATCTGATTCACGACGAGGCAGGGGCGGCATTCCTGCGGCACTGGGTGCGCGCCCTGGAGTGAGCCTCGCGCGGGCTATCGCAGCAAGTCGATCCGAGCCTGCAACTGCGAAACGCTCGCTTGCGGCACCGGCGGTCCGCCGACGCGCCTGCGAAGGTCGGCATGGACGTGCGCGTGGGGAACACCGGTGCGTTTCGCCTGGATGGCCACGAGGCTGTTGAGGAGCGACCTCTGCTCCTTGAGCGTTCGATACAGGGGCTTGGGTTCGTGGTCGGCCTGAGAAGCATTTCCCCGGGATGCTGACCTTCGAAACTGGCGCGCCTGCCGCTGGCGCAGCAGCTCGCGAACCTGCTCAGGCTCCAGCAGCCCCGGAATCCCGATGAAATCGGCCTCCTCTGGTGTTCCGACCCCCGCCGCGAACCCGAATTCATCCCCATCGAACAAGACCCGGTCGAAATTCGCGTCGGACTCGATCGGGAGGAACTCGAACGGCGAACCCTCTGCGCCGGAACTCACCTTTTGGTTCGCGTCGTGAACCGCGCCATCGTCGAGAAGTGTCTCGTTCGTACGAGGTCCGCGGTCGAGCGCGTGGTCCCGCTCCAACTCGAGCGTTCCGGCAAGTGTGAGCAGAACAGGAACGCTCGGCACGAAAATGGATGCGGTCTCTCCCCGGCGGCGAGTCCGCACGAATCGGCCGACCGCCTGCGCGAAATACAGCGGCGTCGCGGCCGACGTCGCGTACACGCCCACGCCAAGCCGTGGGATGTCGACGCCCTCAGACACCATGCGCACGGCCACCATCCACCGGCTCGTGCCTTTCGCGAAAGTCGTGATTCGGTCCGAGGAGGACTTTTCGTCGGACACCACGAGTGTCGGCGCGGTCCCGGTGATTCGCGTGAGAATCGCGGCATAGGCTCGTGCCGCTTCCTGGTCGGTCGCAATGACAAGCCCCGCGGCGTCCGGAATGGACTGGCGCACTTCCCTGAGGCGTTGATTCGCGGCGGCAAGGACGGCGGGCACCCACTGGCCGTTCGGGTCGAGTGCCGTCCGCCAGGCCTGCGCCGTGACATCCTTCGTGTCTCCCTCGCCGAGCCTCGCCTCCATTTCGTCGCCGGCCCGCGTGCGCCAGCGCATCCGCCCCGCGTAGGCGAGGAAGATCACCGGACGAACGACCCCGTCTGCGAGTGCGCGCCCGTAACCGTAGCTGTAGTCGGCGCGCGAGATCCGGGAACCGTCCTCGTGCGGGTGGTAGCTCACGAACGGGATCGGCGCCGTGTCGGAGCGGAACGGCGTTCCCGTGAGCGAGAGGCGCCGCGCAGCGGACCCGAACGCCTCGCGGATCCCGTCCCCCCAGCTGAGCGCGTCACCTGCGTGGTGGACCTCGTCGAGGATCACGAGAGTGCGACCGCGCTGCGAAATCGCGCGATGCAGAGCGGGCCGCAGCGCAACTTGCGCGTAGGTGACGGCGATACCGTGGAAGTGGCGCGCGTGCATGCCGTGGCTGTTGCGGAAGCCAGGGTCCAGCCGCACGCCCACTTTCGCCGCGGCGTCCGCCCACTGGCGCTTCAGATGGTCGGTCGGAGCAACAACCGTCACGCGGTCGATCGTTGTGCGCGCGAGCAATTCGGTGAGGAGCCGAAGCGCGAACGTGGTCTTCCCGGATCCGGGGGTCGCCGCGACAAGAAAATCAACCGGTTCCGACTCGAAATACCGCTCGAGCGCTTCCGCCTGCCACGCGCGCAGCTTGTCCGCCGTACCCCTCGCGGCACGTTCCGGATAGGCGGGAGAGAGGTGTTCGGCGGCCGACGTCCCCGGCGGAAGGCGGAATGGGGATTCGGAGCTCACTTGACAAGACTCTACCGCCAGGCAGTGTCAGCGCCGGGCAGCACCGCGGCCCGGCAACTCTCGTCACCGGGCCGCGATCACGTGAAGGCTATGCCCTTCCCGGCCGCTTCGTCAGGAAGCCCCAGATCAGGAGCACGACGATCGCTCCGCCGATGGCCCACAGCCACGCTCCGATGGACCAGAAGCTCGTGTACGCGTCCGCGACGCCGACGAGTCCGGCAATCCAGCCGCCGATGAGCGCGCCGACAAGTCCGAGAATGAGCGTCGCGATCCAACCGCCGCCCTGCTTCCCAGGGAGGATCAGCTTCGCAATGGCCCCGGCGATGAGACCGAGGATGATGAACGAGAACCAGCCCATGATGACCTCCAACAGATCATTCGGTGCCCCCGCGGTTCGGTGGCGTCGCTCCAGCCTTGCATGACCCCCGATTGGGGGGCAAGCCCGCACGGCAGATTGTGAATTCGCTGAGAATGCCCCACGTTTCGCGATCACGGAATCGTGAGGCATTCTGGATCCATGGCACAGCAACACCCCTGGTCTCGCTACGTTGCGCTCGGCGACTCGTTCACGGAAGGCATTGGCGATCCAGAACCTCGCAGCAGCGGTGGGCACCGCGGATGGGCAGACCGCGTCGCGGAAGTGCTCAGCGCGAAGACGGACGACTTCGCCTACGCGAACCTCGCGATCCGCGGCCGATTGCTCCAGCAGATCATCGACGAGCAGGTCGAACCCGCGCTTGCCCTCCGCCCGGATCTCATCACGATTTCCGCCGGCGGCAACGACATCATCCGCCCCGGCACGGACCCGGACGAAATTGCCGATCGCCTCGAGGGCGCAATCGAACGACTGCGATCCGATGGCGCGACGGTACTCCTGTTCAATGGGCCGGACATCGGAACGACGCCCGTACTGCGCCGGTCCAGGGGGAAGGTTGCGATCTACAACGAAAACCTGCGCGCGATTGCGCAGCGCCACGATGCTCTCGTCGCAGACATGTGGGCGCTGCGCGAGCTCAAGGACCCTCGGATGTGGGCTCCGGACCGATTGCATTTCTCCCCCATCGGGCACCACACGATCGCGGGGATGGTGCTCGATTCACTGGGCGTGCAGCATGACCTGGAACCCTACGAACCCGGGGAACTGCCCAACGTTTCGTGGCGGCGCGCCCGAGTGGAAGACATCGGCTGGGCGCGGGAGTATCTCCTGCCCTGGGTTGTCCGGCGGATCCGCCATCAGTCCTCGGGGGACGGAATCAGTCCGAAGCGGCCCACACTGACCGGTCCGGGAGAGACGAAACGTTAGCGGCCGAACTGCGCAGCGGCCGGGCAATCGAACGGGTCCCCACCCGCTGCGAGGCCGACCCGGTTGAGGTACCGAATCACGATGCCGTAGGACTCGAGGATCGACGTTTGCGTATACGCGATGCGGTGGGTTGCGCAGTACTCGCGCGCGATCTCCGCGGCGCGAGCGAGATGCGGCCTCGGCATGTTCGGGAACAGGTGGTGCTCGATCTGGTAGTTGAGCCCGCCCATGAACGAGTCCATGAGCCAGCCGCCCTTGATGTTGCGGGACGTGAGCACTTGACGCCGAAGGAAATCGACCTTGCTGTCGTGCGGGAGGATCGGCATACCCTTGTGGTTGGGGGCGAAGGATGCGCCCATGTACAGTCCGAATACCGCGAGCTGGACGCCGAGGAATGCGAAAGCCATCCCGACCGGCAGCATGAGGAAAATCACGGTGAGATACGCGCCGATGCGCGAGAAGATCATGCTGATCTCCACCCACCTGCGGTCGACTTTGTGCTTTCCGAGAACCGTGCGGATACCGTGAATGTGCAGGTTGATCCCCTCGAGCAGGAGCGCGGGGAAGAACAAGTAGCCCTGGCGCTGCGTCGCCCAGGCGTACAGTCCCTTGGCCTTCGCGGCATCCTCCGGAATAAACGACACGAAGTCCCGCTCGATGTCCGGATCCTTCCCCAGGATATTCGGGTTCGCGTGATGCCTGCTGTGCTTCGTCATCCACCACGAGTAACTGATGCCGACGAACAGGTTTGCGAGGGCTCGACCCGCCCGATCGTTCACGGGACCGGACTGGAAAACCTGCCGGTGGGATGCCTCATGCGCGAGGAACGCGTACTGGGTGAGGATGATCCCGAGAGCCGCGGCCATGAGCAATTGGAACCAGCTGTGGCCCAGGAGAACGAATCCCGCGATCGTGCCGCCGAGGGCGAGCGTGATGATGCTGAAAACCATCCAGTAGAAGCCGGTGCTGCGACGGAGGAGGCCGGCGTCCCGCACGGTCCTCAGGAGCGCCGAATACTCGGTGGTCGGGCTTTCTTTGCTCCCGCCTGGGCGGGTCTTCGTGAACGTGACGACAGGAGAAGCGATGGAATCAGACACGGGACCTCAATTCGGGGCGACGTCCCGGACGCGGTAGCGTGTGAGATGCCTCAGCAGTTAGTCCGACTCTACGGCACGATCCCGGCAATTGGCCGCATGCTGTGCATACTGTCAGCCGAAGGGGTGGGTCAGTCGCCACCAGGGGCCGGGATCAGAGACTTCGGCATCGAGGACAAGCGGCACGGCAACGCGCGTGTCCCCCACCCGGACGACGACCTCGCCCACGGTGTCTCCCGGTTTTCCATCCCGAACCTCTCTCGCGTTCGGAGATACCGCAATCGGTGTTCCCGCCCACACGAGCGTCGAGACATCTCTGGCAGCCACAGCCCGCGCCCGCTGGCCCCAACCGGTCTCGTAGGTGTAGAACGCTTCTCCCGCGGAGGCGAGGGGCAATTCGCGGAATCCCGGCGCTGCGCTTGCGATGAGCGAGCGGATGGCGGCATTGAGCGTTGAATGGTCGGGGCCGCCGAGAACGACTCCGACGATCGTGACGTCACGCCCCCCGGCGTGGATCGTCGACGCGAAGAGCAGGCACGAGCCCGCCTCGGGAAGCGTGCCCGTCTTGATCCCCGTCACTCCCCCGACCCCCAGGAGCTCGTTCGTGTTCTCGATCGTTCCCAGATGCGGAATCGCGGCCGACGGCATAGCGACGATTGCCGACACGGTCGGGTCGGCCATGGCAAGTTTGCCGAGCGCGATGAGATCTGTCGTCGTACTGACGTTCGCGGGATTCATACCGGTCGAATCGCTGATCGACGTGCCACTCAATCCGTTGTTGTCGAGCCACGTGTTCGCGGCATCCACGAAGGCCGCCTCCGACCCGAATGCCCACGTCGCGAGCGTTTGCGCGTAATTGTTCGCCGACGCGATGAGCACGATCTCCATGACCTGACGCTGAGAGAGCGCGAGCCCGGCCCACACGGGACGGACCTCGCCGTTTCGCGCGATGAAGCTCCCGTAAAGGGCGACGTCGGCAGAAGTCATGGTGATCGTCGGTCCTGGTTCGCCGTCGGAGAGAGGTTTCTCCTCCAACACGACGAGACTCGTGATGATCTTCGTGATGCTCGCGATCGGGTGCGGAGAATCAGGATCCGTGGACGCGAGGACCCCCGGGAAACCGACGGCGCCGACCGCGCTCGCGCCGAACTCGGGCCAGTCGAGTTCGACCCCCGGGTTGTCGGCGACGCTCGCCGCGACCGCGGTTGCGCTCGCCGGCGGAAGCGGCGCGAGCAGGGACATCGGGAGGTAGAACGCAGCAAGAAGGAACGTGCCAAGCGCTCCGAACACGACGATCCGTCGGCGAAGGTAGGTTCGTCGGCTCACGGGCATCCGTCAATGATAAGAGCCCGCGTTGCCGGCATTGCGCCGTCAGTAGCGCAACGCCCACAACGCTACGGCGCTCGCGGCAGCGACATTGAGCGAGTCGACACCGCCGTGCATCGGGATTCTCACCGTCACGTCGGCGGAACGCAAAGCATGCCGGCTCAGCCCATCCCCCTCTGTGCCGAGCAGCAACGCCACGCGCTCCGGCGGGTTCTTCGCGAACTCGTCGAGCGGGACGGCATTCTCAGAAAGGGCGAGAGCGGCGATCGAGAATCCCGCCTCGTGCAGAAGTTCGGCTCCGCGCGGCCACTCGGGCAGCCTCGTCCACGGCACCTCGAGCACGGTGCCCATGCTCACTCGAACGCTCCGCCGGTAGAGCGGGTCGGCGCAGCGCGGCGTCACGAGAACCGCATCGGCGCCTAGGCCCGCCGCGGTACGAAAGATCGCGCCGACGTTCGTGTGGTCCGTGACATCCTCGACGACGACGATTCTGCGGGCACCGGAGAGCACGTCGGATACTGCGGGGAGTTCCGGCCTGGTCATCGACGCAATTGCGCCGCGATGCATCGCGAATCCCGTGACCGACTCGAGCACGCGCGGCGAGCCGACGTAAAGGGGAACGTCGAACGGCGCATCCCGGAAACCCGCGAGCAGGAGTTCGACCTCGGCGAGCCACTTCTCGAGAATGAGGACAGAACGCGGCCGGTGCCCGGCAGCGATCGCCCGAGCGATGACCTTCGCGGATTCGGCGAGGTAGAGTCCCTCTGCCGGCTCCCGAACCCTCCGACGTGCGACGTCGGTCAGGTCGCGGTAGTCGTGCAGAGCTGGGTCGGCCGGGTCGCTGATCGGAATGATGGGGAGCACAGTGGGAAACATATCCGATCATTCGCGCGTTGTACCGGGTATGAACGCAATCGATTCCGCCGTGAAGCTCCTTTCGGGGAAGCGAATTTCCGTTCTCACGGGCGCCGGCATCAGCACGGACTCCGGCATCCCCGACTACCGCGGTGCGGGAGCGCCCCGGCGTACGCCTATGTCGATCCGGCAATTTCTGGATGATGATGCATATCGCAAGCGCTACTGGGCGGGCAGCCACGTCGGGTGGCGGCGATTTGCCAGCGTGCTGCCCAACGCCGGCCACACGGCTCTCGCTCAGCTGGAGCACGCGGGCATCGTGAACGGCATTCTCACGCAGAACGTGGATGGACTCCATCGCGAGGGGGGTTCGTCTCGCGTCGTCGATCTTCACGGTTCGATGGACAGCGTTCGCTGCCTCCGCTGCGGTCAACTGTTCGCGCGCGAGGATATCGCGGCGCGATTGGCCGCGGCGAATCCGTGGCTCGACGTCCCGGACGATGTCGTATTGGAACCGGACGGCGATGTCGCGGTAGGACGGCTCGCCGAGTTTTCCGTCCCCGATTGTTCCATTTGCGGCGGCATCCTGAAGCCCGACGTCGTGTACTTCGGGGAATTGATCCCGCGAGACCGCTTCCGTGCCGCCGCCAGCGTTGTGCGCGAGTCGACGGCCCTGCTCATCGCGGGGTCGTCTCTCGCCGTGAACTCCGGCATCCGGCTGCTGGACCTGGCCGTTCGGCGCGGAGTGCCCGTCGTCGTCGTGAATCGCGGCGAAACAAAGGGAGACGGCCGTGCCACGGTTAAGCTGGATGCCGGGACGACCGAAACCCTCACGGAACTGTCAGAGGCACTCATTGCCGGACGCTGACGGTTTTCGCGCGGGTGATCGAGCGGAAAGAACGGAGTTCGAGTGACCCTCCTGTACCTCGTGCGCCACGGCGAAACCGACTGGAACCGTGCGCACCGCATCCAGGGAAGCACGGATATCCCGCTCAACGACACGGGTCGCGCCCAGGCGCTTCGCGCAGGACGGCTGCTGTCCCGACGAAACTGGGATGGGATCTACTCGAGCCCCCTGTCTCGGGCGCTCGAGACCGCGAGCATCATCGCGGCCGAACTCGGTCTCGCGGAGCCGCGCCTTCTCGACGCGTTGGTCGAACGGAACTACGGAGAGGCAGAGGGCCTCACCGACCGCGAAATCGCGCAGCGCTACCCTGGCACCGCTCCCGTGCCGGGCCGGGAAACGCGCGAGGACGTCGCGGAGCGCGTCATTCCCGCGCTGCTTCGCCTTGCCGAGGACAACGCGGGCGGCCAGCTCATCGTTTCGTCCCACGGCGCCGTCATTCGGACCTTGTTGTTGGCCGTCGGCGCCCCCGTCCAACGGGGTGTTCCGATCACGAACGGTTCCATCCACAGCTTTCGGCACGTCGGAGGATCCCTCGAACTCGTGGAGTTCGACGATCCGATCGAATTCGCCTCCGTCGTCGAGGGCGACGAGGACCTTGTCGAGCAAAACGCGCTCGAAGAGCGGGAAGCAGAAGGTGTCAGCTGATGGCGGATGCACTCACTCGGTTCACGAATGCCGCAAAGGAGCTGGGTTTCGCGCCAGAGGTCGTCACGATGGACCAAAGCACCCACACTGCGCTTGAGGCCGCGCAGGCGGTCGGTTGCGAAGTGGGGGCGATCGTGAAAAGCCTCGTGTTCTTCGCCGACGGCGAGCCGCTCATCGCGCTTGTCTCTGGACCGAATCGCGTCGACACCGAACTCCTCGGCCGGGAGCTTGGCGCGGCGGTGACCATGTCCGATGCCAGGAACGTGAAGGAAGCAACGGGATACTCGATCGGCGGCGTCCCGCCGTTCGGACACACCACCGCGCTTCGGACCGTCATCGACGCCGACCTGTTGCGTTACGAACGTGTATGGGCGGCAGCGGGTACCGCGACCGCCGTGTTCAGCATCGACCCCGACAGCCTCATCGAACTCACGGCCGGCGAAATCGCGCACGTCAACTGACGTCGGGAACCAGGGTCCTCGCGAGAGCCAGCAGTCGCGCGGCTGACCGATCCCACGTGAACCTGGCGGCCTGCGCGGGAGCCGCGGCCGAAAGTGCCTTCCATACCGCGTCATCCTCGAGCGTACGGACCGCCCGCGCGATATCGGCCGGGCTGTGCGGATCGAAGTACACGGCTGCGTCCCCGGCGACCTCGCGGAACACCGGAATGTCGGTGCACGCGACCGGCGTACCCATGGCGAGCGCTTCGACGAGCGGAATCCCGAACCCTTCCTCGAAGGATGCGCTCACGAGCGCCGTCGCCTCAGCCAGCAGCGCGGAGTACTCCTCATCCGTCACGCCGTTGAAGAATTCGATGGCGCCGGCGGGCGCACGAGCTTCATACCGCGCGCGGTCGCTGTCGCTGATTCTGCTGAGCAACTGGAGGCGATACCCGGGGAGTTCGTGCAACGCGGCCGCGACGGATTCGACATTCTTGTACGGCATGAAGGAACCCATGTACACGAGAGTCTTCTCCCGCTGTGCCGTGCGGAGACTGGCTGCGGGTTCCACCGCGCTGCTCACCACGGTGATCGGACGCTTCGTGAGACGCTTGCTTTCGATTTGCGCTTTCGCCGCTTCAGTTCCCGTCACGACGGCGTCCGCCCGGTTGAGAATGAGCCTCTGCGGCCAGTAGGCGAGGTGGAACAACCTCCAGCCGAGGCGGATGATCCACGGCAAATCGCGCGGCGGCGTCGGATTGTTGTAGTAGATGAGGTCGTGGAGCGTGAGGATGAGTTTGTAGCGCCGTCCGATCGAGCCCATGGTTTGCATGGGACTGAAGACGACATCCGGATTCGCACGGTTCACGATGCGCGAAACCCATGGCTCCCGAAAGCTCGTCGGGTCGGTTCCCAAGATCCACGGCAGGTCTGGGAGCATCTCCAGTTGCCGCTCGTCGCTGATGAGCATTGTGACGGGGTGCAGTCTGCTGAAAGCTTCGACGACGCCTGCCGTATACCGGCTGATGCCGTCGTGCCTGCCGATTCGCGTGTAGCGGCAGTCGAAAACGAACTTCACGTGGACGGCAACGCGTCGAGGAAATCGCGGATGGCGTCTGCGGCCTGATCCGGGACTTCGTAGTGGATGAGATGGCCAACGCCGCCCAGCACCCGCAACCGCGCATCGGGGAACGTTCGCTGCAGGACATACTGCGCCGACACAGGCGTGATGTCGTCGAGTTCCGCGGCGACGAGCAGCGTCGGGACGGCAATGTTCGCCGCGAACTCGCTGACATCCGCGCTTACGGAAGCATCGAACGCCTCCACGACGGTGTCCCGATCGGAGAACCGGTTGAAGAACCTGTGGTGTTCGCGGTGAATCCACTTGCGCAGCGCCGAGTCCCTCGTCTTCACGAGACTTGAGCTCATGAACTGGACGACGAGCCAATTGTTCAGGAGAGCGTGCCCGAGCCTTCGAGGAAGTTTTGCCGCCGCCCGGTAGTAGAGGACCGTGACGGCGGTCGCTATGGGGTGCGGTCCTTTCGCGCCGGGCATGGCGATGGGGTTCACGAGGATGAGCGCGGGAGCCGGCAACCCCTTCGCCATGGCCGCTGACGCGATGATGGTGCCGAACGAGTGTCCGAGAATGATCGCGGTGCCTCTCACGCCCAGTTCGGCCATGAAAGCGTCGAGCCACTCCGCGTATCCGTCGATGGAGTGGGGTTGTCCGGTGAGCGGAGTCGATTCGCCGAACCCCGGCAAGTCCGCGCTGATGAAACGGTATTCCGGCAGGTTCGCGATTATGGGCTCGAGGCCGTGGTGTTCGCCGCGGTATCCGTGCACGACGACGATTGTCGCTGACGCATCGTCCGGGCCGTAGGTCCAATACCGCGTCGTGCTGCCGAAGATGGTGGCCTCCCCGCGATCCACGGGGATCCGCTCGAGCCGGGCAACGTAGGGAGATTCGACAGTCATCCCCTCCAGTGTAAGCACTGCGCCCCGGCCGAGTAGACCTAGACTCGGTAGCGGACCTCACCGCTTTCAACCAGAACAGGAGCACTGTGAGCTTCACTGCACCACTCCAGCTTCCGGGCCTCACGCTTGACCCGCTGTGGTACCGACGGTCCGTGTTCTACCAGGTCATGGTGCGCTCGTTCGTCGACAGCAACGGAGATGGAACGGGCGACCTCGGCGGCCTCATCGGGAAACTCGACTATTTGCAGTGGCTCGGCGTCGACGCCCTGTGGCTGCCGCCGATCTACACCTCGCCTTTGCGCGATGGCGGGTATGACGTCGCCGATTACCATTCGATCCTTCCCGAGTTCGGGACGCTCGACGAGTTCCAGGAACTCGTGACGAAAGCGCACGAGCGCAATATGCGCATCATCATCGATTTGCCGCTCAATCACACGTCGGACCAGCACGAGTGGTTCCAGCAGTCGCGCAGCGACCCGGAGGGCCCGTTCGGCGACTTCTACATGTGGAGCGACACGGATGAGGCGTTGTCGAACGTGCGCATCATTTTCACCGACACCGAGGACTCGAACTGGGCGTTCGACTCCGTCCGGAGACAGTTCTACTTCCATCGATTCTTCTCCCATCAGCCTGACCTCAATTACGAGAATCCGGCCGTGCACGATGCGGTGTTCGAGATCGTGCGGTTCTGGATGTCGATGGGCGTCGACGGATTCCGGCTCGATGCCGTCCCCTACCTGTACGCATCCGAAGAGGGAAACGGCGAGGGCGAACCGCCGACGCACGAGTTCATCCGGAAACTGCGTGCCATGGTCGACGTCGAGTTCCCGGGGCGCGCGATGATCGCCGAAGCAAACCAGTGGCCGCGAGAGGTTGCGGCGTTCTTCGGCACGGAGGACGAGCCCGAATGCCACATGGCGTTCGACTTCCCCGTGATGCCGCGAATCTTCTACTCTCTGCGTTCCCAGCGTGCCGATGAGCTCATCCGTGTGCTCTCGGAGACGACGGACATCCCGGACGGGGCGGGTTGGGGCATCTTCCTGCGCAACCACGATGAACTCACGCTCGAAATGGTGAGCGAGGAATACCGCCAGGCGATGTACGGCTGGTACGCGTACGACCCCCGCATGCGCGTGAACGTGGGAATCCGGCGGCGCCTCGCCCCCCTCCTGGACAACTCGCGCGCCGAACTCGAGCTCGCGCACGCCCTGTTGTTCTCCCTCCCCGGCAGCCCGTTCCTGTACTACGGGGACGAGATCGGCATGGGGGACAACATTTGGCTGGATGATCGGGACAGCTCCCGGACCCCCATGCAGTGGACTCCGGACCGCAATGCCGGCTTCTCCACGGCAGATCCGGGAAAGCTCTACCTTCCCGTCGTGCAGTCGCTCGTGTACAACTACACGCAATTGAACGTGGAAGCCCAGCTCGCCCAGTCCAGGTCGCTCTTGCACTGGGTTCGCAACGTCATTCACGTGCGGAAAGCGCACCCCACGTTCGGGCTCGGCTCTATGACGGTGCTGGAGACGAATCACGAATCGGTCCTCGCATTCCTGCGGTCGTTCCCCGGATCGTCGACGCAATTCGGCGACGCCGCGGAGGACATTTTGTGCGTGTTCAGCTTCGCGCACAACCCGGTGTCGGTGACAATCCGTGCGCCCGAGTTCGCGGGGAGCACGACGTTCGACCTGTTCGGCGGAAGCGAGTTCCCGACCTTCGACGAGGAAGGAAACCTGCAATTGACGCTCGGCACTCAGGCGTTCTACTGGTTGCACGTCGGGACGTCGTCCATCGCTGCCCGCGAGCAATGACGTCGGCACATCCTAGGCTGGACGCGTGATGGAACCCCGAGAAGCCAGACCCTGGTACGACACGCTGGGGGTTTTCGATCTCGAAACCACCGGAATCGATGTAGCGACGAGTCGAATCGTGTCCGCGAACGTGAGCGTCATCGGCCCTGACGGGGAATTGCTGGAGCGGCGCGACTGGCTTGCAGACCCCGGGGTCGAGATTCCGCTCCAGGCGAGCAACGTGCACGGGATCACCACCCACCGGGCGCAAGCGGAGGGAAGGCCCGCCGCCGATGTCGTAGCGGAAGTTGTCGCGGCCCTCCGGTCGATTTTCGATCGCGGGCTAGCGCTCACCGTGTACAACGCGCCCTATGATCTGTCGCTGCTGAGGCATGAATCCATCCGGTACGGCATCGAGCCGCTCGATGATCCCTCCCCCGTGATCGATCCGCTCGTCATCGACAAGGCGATCGACCGGTACCGCAAAGGCAAAAGGACGCTCGAAGCCGCGGCAGCCGTGTACGGCGTGGATCTCGCGGATGCCCACGACGCGGGCGCGGACGCCATTGCGGCCGGCAGGGTCGCCCAGGCGCTCGCGGCACGGGAACCCGCAACGCTCGGGGTCACGGCAGGAGAACTCCACCGACTGCAGGTCGAGTGGAGCGCCCAGCAATCGGCGAGTTTCGCCGAGTACATGCGCCGCACGCACAACCCGAACTTTGTGGAGGACGCAGGTTGGCCGCAGCGCTGAGCTGTCCGGCTAGTTGCCGAAACCCTTGTAGCGCGTGTTGAACTTCTCGACGCGGCCTGCGCTGTCGAGGATGCGCTGCTTGCCCGTGTAGAACGGGTGGGATTCGGAGGAGATCTCGACGTCGATGACCGGGTAGGTCGTGCCGTCCTCCCACTCGATGGTCTTGTCGCTCGTCACGGTGGAACGCGTCAGGAAAGTCGCTCCCGAAGCGAGGTCGCGGAACACGACCGGTGCGTAGTCGGGGTGAATGTCAGACTTCATGGGATTTCCTTGAGCTTCCTTGAGGGAGAAGAGTGATGGCCCTGCGACGTGCAATCAGGCCGACTGATTACTTTACCAGAGATCGCGCCGTGTACCGTCCGTTGTGGCTCTCCAGCTGCAGGGAGATTCCGAAGGTGTCGCTCACGATTTCCGAAGTGAGGACTTCGCCGATGGGTCCGGATGCGGTGATCTTTCCCTCCCGCAGCAGGAGCGCATGCGTGAATCCGGTCGGTATCTCCTCGACGTGGTGGGTGACCATGACGATCGCCGGCGCATTCGGAGCTTCCGCGTACCCCGAGAGCAGCCCGAGGAGCTCCTCCCTGGAACCGAGGTCGAGACTTGCGGCAGGCTCATCGAGAAGCATGAGTTCGGGATCCGTCATGACCGCTCGGGCGATCTGCACCCGCTTTTGCTCTCCGTCGCTCAATTGGCCGAATTTCCGATCGGCGAGATGGTCGAGTTTCCACTCCGCAAGCACGCGGCGCGCGCGGCGGATGTCCACCTCCTCGTAATTCTCGTTCCAGCGACCCGTCACCGAATAGGACGCCGTGAGCACGACATTGAGCACGGTCTCCATGGGAGGGACCTTCCGCGCGAGCGCCGAGGACGCAAAACCGATTCGCGTGCGCAACTCGAACACGTCGACGTCGCCGAGAGTTTCCTCCAGAACCGTCGCCATTCCGCTCGAGGGGTGGATGAGCGCTGCCGCCAGTTGGAGAAGCGTCGTCTTTCCGGCACCGTTGGGTCCGAGCACAACCCATCGTTCGGAGTCGTTGAGCGACCAGGTCACTGAATCGAGAATGCGATTGCCCCCGCGAACGACAGAGACGCGATCGAATTCAAGAACACTGGCCATATCTTCAAGCCTAAGCCACGCGGGAGTTGCTCACTTCAGGGACTCGTACACCGCGATCGTGCTCAGCGCAATCTTGTCCCAACCGAACTCGCGCTCTACTCTCGCCCTGCCTGCCTGACCCATCATGCGCGCTCGAACCGGGTCGCGCAGCACGTCCAGAAGCGCGGCGGCCAGGTCGGCGATGAACGCTTTCGGCTTTTTCGGAGTTCCCGTCCCATCGTCCACCTGGTCGATCGGGACGAGGCGGCCCGTGATGCCGTCGTCGACGACTTCCGGGATGCCTCCCGTCGCGGTGCCGACCACGGGTACACCGCACGCCATCGCCTCGAGGTTCACGATGCCGAGCGGTTCGTAAATGGAGGGGCATGCGAACACCGTCGCGCTCGAAAGCACGGTCACGAGTTCGTCGTGGGCAAGGAGCCGGTCCAGCCACACGACTCCTGAGCGTTCCTCCTGGAGCGCCTCGACGAGCGAGCGCACTTCCGCAAGCAGCTCCGGAGTATCCGGGGCCCCGGCGCACAGCACGAGTTGAACATCCGGCGGCAGCGCTTTCGCAGCCTGCAGGAGGTAGGGTAATCCCTTCTGGCGGGTGATCCTGCCGACGAAGACCACGCTTTGTCGGTCTGGGTCGATGCCGAGGGAACGAGCCAATTCCTTGTTCGGGGCGGGGCGCCACCGCTCCAAATCGATCCCGTTGTGGACGACCGAGATGCGCGATTCATCGAGCGTGGGGTAGCAACGCAGGATGTCGTCGCGCATTCCCGCGCTCACGGCAATGACCGCATCGGCGGTAGTGAACGCCGCCTTCTCGATTTCGCGGGAAATGCGGTATCCGCCGCCGAGCTGCTCTGCCTTCCAGGGGCGAAGCGGTTCGAGGCTGTGCGCCGTGACGACGTGGGGAATGCCGTGCAGGAGCTGGGCCAGCCTGCCGGCCCCATTCGCGTACCACGTGTGGGAGTGCACGATGTCCGCTCCGAATGCATCCTGCGCCATCTGGAGGTCGACGCCGAGTGTCGCAAGCGAAGGATTCGCATGGACGAGTTCGGCGGGAACGAGATACGGGTACACGTTTTCTTCGGGGCGCGCCCCGCCGAAGCACCGCACGACGACGTCGACTCCGCCCCGCAGCGCCGTGACGAGTTCGGCAACGTGGACGCCGGCGCCGCCATACACTTCAGGCGGGTATTCCCTCGTGAGCAAGTCAACTCTCATGACTGCGACGCTAGTACAGTCCCACCGCCTCGCCTACTGTAAGTACATGGCGCCAAAGAAAGTCTTCGCGATCGTTTTGGCCGGGGGCGAAGGGAAACGCCTCATGCCCCTGACTGCCGATCGAGCGAAACCGGCTGTTCCCTTTGCCGGCAACTACCGGCTCGTGGACTTCGCGCTGTCCAATCTCATCAACTCCGGGCTGCTGCAAATCGTCGTACTCACGCAATACAAATCGCACAGCCTCGACCGGCACGTCTCGCAGACCTGGCGGTTGTCGAGCCTCACGAACTCGTATGTGGCCTCTGTGCCTGCCCAGCAGCGACTGGGAAAGAGATGGTTTGCCGGATCCGCGGATGCCATCCTCCAGAGTCTGAACCTGCTCAGGGACGAGAAGCCCGACATCGTGGTCGTCGTGGGCGCGGACCACGTGTACCGCATGGATTTCAGCCAGATGATCCAGGCCCACATCGAATCCGACGCGGGCGCGACTGTCGCGGCGATCCGCCAGCCGATCGCCCTCGCGAACCAGTTCGGCGTCATCGAAGTCGCCGATGAGGATCCGACAAGGATTGCGGCGTTCAGGGAGAAGCCGACCGACGCAAAGGGGCTTGCCGCCTCCCCCCATGAAGTTCTCGCGTCCATGGGCAATTACGTTTTCGACGCGGGCCAGCTGATCGATGCCGTCCTGCGGGACGGGGAGCGCGCCGATTCGAACCACGACATGGGCGGCGACATCGTTCCCGACTTCGTGGCGCGAAACGACGCCGCCGTATACGACCTCAACCGCAACGAAGTGCCGGGGGCGACAGATCGCGACCGTTACTACTGGCGGGATGTCGGAACGATCGACTCCTTCTTCGACGCCCACCAGGATCTCATCTCCGCACTGCCCGTGTTCAATCTGTACAACCGCGAGTGGCCGATCTACAGCGAACAGCTCAATTCGCCGCCCGCGAAGTTCGTGCGGGACGCGAACGGGAACAACGGGACGACGATCGACTCCATCGTCTCCCTCGGGTGCCTGTTGTCCGGCGCGCACATCGAGCGAAGCGTGCTGGGTCCGTGGGCGAGCATAGAGTCGGGCGCGCGCGTGATCGACTCCATCCTCTTCGACCGCGTCCGCATCGGACCCGACGCAACCGTGCAGCGCACTATTCTGGACAAGGAAGTCGTCGTCGACCCCGGCGCGGCCGTGGGAATCGACCCGGATGCGGATCGCGCGCGAGGGTTCACGGTCACCGACTCCGGAATCACCGTCGTGGGCAAGGGTGTCCGCGTAACCTGAGGAACCCCATGGCCCGCTTTCTCGTCCTGCTCGATGTCGACTCCACGCTCATCGAGGACGAAGTGATCGAGTTGCTCGCCGAGGCCGCAGGCTCGCTCGACCACGTGGCCGAGATCACGGCATCCGCGATGAACGGCGAGATCGACTTCGAGGAAAGCCTCCGGGCCCGCGTCGCGACTCTCGCCGGCCTGTCGGAAAGCGAGCTCGCGGTCGCGGGCGCGCGCGTGCGCGTGACGAAAGGCGCACGCGAACTCATCGCCGGCGTGCACTCGGCGGGCGGCCGCATCGCCGTCGTCTCTGGAGGGTTCCACCAGGTCATTGATCCTCTCGCCGCCGGGCTGGGCATCGACCGGTGGCGCGCGAACAATCTCGAGGTCATCGATGGCGCTCTCACAGGACGCGTCGTGGGGAAGATGATCGACGCTGAGGCGAAAGCGGAGGCGCTGCGGGAATGGGCCGCGCTGTACCGGATTCCGCTTCGCAACACCGTCGCCGTCGGCGACGGCGCGAACGACCTGCCCATGATGCACATCACGGGCCTTGCGGTCGGATTCGACGCCAAGGCGCCCGTTCGCGACGAGGCGAACGTGATCATGGACGTGCGGGACCTCTCCCAGATCCTGCCGTTGCTCGGCCTGAGAGGCTGACCTCGCGGTTCTAGTGGCCCATCCCCAGTCCGCCGTCGACGGGGATGACGGCGCCGGAAATGTATGCTGCTTCGTCGCTTGCGAGCCACGCGATGACTCTGGCTACTTCCTCCGGGGTCGCAAACCGGCCAAGTGGGATCGACTTGAGGTACTCGGCTTGCTGTTCCTCGGGGAGAACCGACGTCATTTCCGTTTCGATGAAGCCCGGCGCGACCACGTTCGCCGTGATGTTCCTGCCGCCGAGTTCGCGCGTGAGAGATCTCGCGAGTCCGATGAGGCCACTCTTGGAGGCCGAGTAGTTCACCTGGCCCGCCGAACCGAGAAGACCGACAACGCTCGAGACGAGGATGACGCGGCCAAACCGCGCCTTCAGCATGTTTTTCGAAGCGCGCTTGACGACGCGGAACGCCCCGGAAAGGTTCGTATCGACGACCGATGTGAAATCGTCCTCGGACATCCGCAACAGCAGGGTGTCCTTCGTGATCCCGGCGTTTGCGACTAGCACCTCGACGGGACCGAGTTCCGCTTCGATCGCGGTGAACGCGGCATCAATGGAGTCGGCGTCCGTGACATCCGCCCTCACCGTCACGGAGCCCTTGGGGCCATCCCCCGATCGCGCCGTCACCGCCACGCGGTGGCCCTGGGCCAGAAAACGTTCTGCAATCGCAAATCCGATGCCTCGATTGCCGCCCGTGACGAGAACGGTGCGAGGCTGGGGTGTCGTGTCCATTCGCCCATACTAGAGGCCGCGGCACCGGGCGCGACCTCGTAGGCTGGAGTGAATCCATGGCACGAGCACACGGCAACATCACGAGTCTCCCCCGGTCGCCCGACGACGACCGGCACTCCCGCATGGTCAAGTACACCGTGACGATGGGCATCCGGGTCGTGTGCATCGGATTGTGCCTCGTCGTGCAGGGCTGGTGGCTCGTCCTGTGCATCGCGGGAGCGGTCATCCTGCCATATGTAGCGGTCGTGCTCGCGAACGCCGTCAACTCGAACACCTCCAGAGTGGAACGGCCGGGCTCGATCGTGCGCACGGATCGCACGGGGAGCGATCGTACCGATGGCGGAGCCGATTCGCCGTGAAAGCGGCCGTTGTCGGGTGTTCCCGTGCAGGATGCCGCGCGGACGCCGCGTGGAACGTGAACTGGCGCAACCCGCGCATCCACCCCGAGGACCGCGTGAAGGTTTGGCTCGCGTGCCATGAGCACAGGGAGTTTCTTCGCGACTACCTGGAATCGCGCGGGTTCCCGGTTTCGGTGGAATCGCGCGATCCGTCAGGCGGCGAACCGTGAAACGCTGGCGCTTCGTTCGATCCTGGCGCTGGGCCGGGTACCTCGCGTTCGTCCTCGTTTTCGCGCTCGCGTGCGTCCTGTTGTCGCAGTGGCAGCTCGCGCGCCGCGCGGAAGCGGTCGCGGCGAACACCGTCGTGGAGATGAACTACGACCGCGCCCCCGTCGGCATCGAATCCCTCCTTCCGGACCTCGACTCGTTCTCCCCCGCGGATGAATGGCGTCAGGTTCGACTCACCGGCAGCTATCTGAGCGAAGAGCAATTGCTCGTGCGCACGAGGCCGCTCGGAGGCAATCCCGGCTTCGAAGTGCTCGTTCCTCTGCAACTCGACAACGGGAACACGTTCATCGTCGATCGCGGTTGGGTGCCCGTGGGAACCGAGCAGGATGCCCCGGACCAGGTCCCGGATGCTCCCACCGGAACCGTCACGGTCGTCGCGCGGTTGAAGCCGGGCGAACCGGCACTTCCCGGCCGCTCCGCTCCTCCTGGCCAGATCGCGACCATCCAACTCGACGACATCCGCGCTCTGTTGGATCGCCCGACCCATACCGGGGCGTATGGGATCATGGTCGCCGAAGACCCACCCGCCGCCATCCGCCCGAAGGCGCTTCCGAAACCGGCGATCGACGAGGGCCCTCACTTGTCCTACGCGTTCCAGTGGCTCGTGTTCGCCGTTCTCGGCATCGTCGCTCTCGCCTGGGCGGTGCGGCAGGAGTATCGCAACCTGAACGCCGATGACCCGGCAGAGCGCGAACGCGCTCGCGAACGGGAACGGCGCAGGCTGGCCCGCGCGCCCTCCGACTCCGATATCGAGGATGAGCTCGTGGATCGCGCACAGGACGCGCCGAATCGGGCCGTGCGCTAGGCCAGGCTCACGAGCTCGGCGTAATCGGGACTCCAGAAGTCCTCGACGCCGTCAGGGAGGATCAGCACGCGCTCGGGATTCAGCGCCTGCACTGCTCCCTCGTCGTGGCTTACGAGAACGACGGCGCCCGCGTAGTTGGCAAGGGCGTCCAGAATCTCTTTCCGGCTCGCCGGGTCCAGGTTGTTCGTCGGCTCATCCAGCAGAAGGACGTTCGCGCCCGACACCACGATCATGGCGAGCGCGAGCCGGGTTTTCTCGCCCCCGGACAGCACGCCAGCGAGCTTGTACGAGTCATCGCCCGTGAAAAGGAACGAGCCGAGGACGCGCCTCGCCTCCGTCTCCGTCAGGTTCGGGGACGCAGACACCATGTTCTGCAACACCGTCCGCTTGACGTCGATCGTTTCGTGCTCTTGAGCGTAATAGCCCACGCGCAGTCCGTGCCCTGGCTCGATCGCGCCGGTATCGGGTTCGTCGATCCCGGCGAGGATGCGCAACAGCGTGGTCTTCCCCGCGCCGTTGAGCCCCAGCACGACGACTTTCGAACCCCGGTCGATGGCGAGATCCACGGCAGTGAAGATCTCCAGCGAACCGTAACTCTTGCTGAGATTGCGCGCGGCGAGCGGGGTCTTGCCGCTCGGGACTGGGTCGGGGAACCGGAGCTTCGCTACGCGATCCGCGGAGCGCACTTCGTCAAGCCCGGCGAGCATGCGCTTCGCCCTCCGAACCATTTGGTGGGCCGCCGTGGCCTTCGTGGCCTTCGCGCCGAACTTCGCCGCCTGCAGTTGCAGAACCTGCGCTTTCTTCTCCACGTTCGTGCGCTCCTTGCGGCGACGCTCCTCGTCCGCTTCGCGCTGGCGCAGGTAGTTCTTCCAGTTCATGTTGTAGACGTCGATCACCTGGCGATTGGCGTCGAGGTAGAACACGCGATTCACGGTTTTCTCCACGAGAGCGACATCGTGGCTGATCACGATGAGCCCGCCGGGGTAGTTCGCAAGGTAGTCGCGGAGCCACACGACGGAATCGGCGTCCAGGTGGTTCGTCGGCTCATCGAGCAGCATCGTTTCTGCGCCGGAGAACAGGATGCGCGCGAGCTCGATCCTGCGGCGCTGGCCGCCGGAGAGCGTCTTCAATTGCTGGTCGAGGATGCGATCGGGCAGATTCAAATTGCTTGCGATACTGGCGGCCTCGGCCTCCGCCGCATATCCGCCGAGCGCCAGGAAGCGATCCTCGAACGTGCTGTATTTCGCCATCGCCGCTGCGCTCACCCGCTCATCCGGGTCCCCCATGTTCATGGTCGCCTTCGCCATGCCGAGAGAGACCGTCCCGAGGCCGCGCGCGTCGAGGATTCTCGTACGGGCGAGTTCTTCGGGGTCACCGCTTCGCGGGTCCTGCGGCAAGTAGCCAACCTCACCGACCCGGTCGATCGTTCCCGCCGCAGGCTGACCCTCCCCGGCCAGAATCTTCGTGAGCGTCGTCTTCCCTGCGCCGTTCCGGCCGACGAGTCCGACCTTGTCTCCGCGGCCGACACGGAACGATACGCCCGCCATGAGGGTGCGCGCGGCCACGCGAACCTCAAGGTCGTGCACGCTGAGCACAGGCGTCATCCATTTCTTTGGTCGTCAATTGACAACACGGGGAGGCATTGAGAACGTCTAGTCTAAAGGAATGACCTCGCTCAGCCTCGCCATCGGGCGCCCCACTCTCGCCGATCGACTCTTCGCCCGCGGAATCGTCATGGACGTCGTGCTCGTGGCGGCGGGAGCCGCCCTCACGGCCATCGCCGCGCAAGTGGCCATCCCCCTGTGGCCGGTCCCGATCACCGGCCAGACCCTCGCGGTCCTGCTTGTCGGCAGTTCGCTCGGCGCGTTGCGCGGCTCGCTGTCCATGGTTCTCTACGCCGTGCTCGGCATTGCAGGGCTCCCCGTCTTCAGCGGCGCGGGAGCCGGCATGAACATCATCCTCGGTCCCACCGGCGGATACATCATCGGATTCGTGTTCGCAGCGGCATTCACGGGGTGGATAGCCCAGCGCTCGTGGGACCGCAAGATCCTCAGGTCCTTCCTCGGGTTCCTGGGTGGAACCGTCGTGACGTTCGCTGTCGGCCTTCCCTGGCTCGCATTCGCGCTCGGCCTCGACCTGGAGCAAACCCTTGCGGCAGGTCTCTATCCGTTCATCGTCGGCGGAATCATCAAGACGGCGATCGCCGCATCCGTCATGACGCTGGGTTGGAGCTTTTTCGAACGCGAGGATCGCCGACGGGCCGACCGCGAACTTCGCGGCTAAATGGCGAAACCGATCGCGCGCATCATGTCGCGACCGTCGTCCGTGATTTTCTCCGGCCCCCAGGGCGGCATCCACACCCAGTTGATCCGGAATTGCTCGACGACCCCGTCCAGCGCCTGAGCCATGTCGTCTTCGATGACATCGGTGAGGGGGCATCCGGCGGACGTCAACGTCATGCTCACGATGAGCGCGTTGTTCTCGTCGTCCCAACTGAGGTCGTAAATCAAGCCAAGATCGACGATATTCACGCCGAGTTCGGGGTCCACGACGTCCTTGAGTGCTTCTTCAACCTCGTCGAAGACTTTCGGTTCCAGTGCAACAGCCATGGCTCTAGTCTACTTTTGCCGTCTCGAGATAGCGATCGTAGCCCTCGTTCTCTAAGCGATCGGCCAGTTCGGAGCCACCCTCCTCGGCGATTCGGCCGTCGACGATCACATGCACGAAGTCGGGGTTGATGTACCGCAGGATCCGCGTGTAGTGGGTGATGAGGAGCACTCCGAGGCCGGTCGCCTCCTTGGCGCGGTTGACACCGTCCGCGACGACGCGAAGCGCGTCGACGTCGAGTCCGGAGTCTGTTTCGTCGAGGATTGCGAACCGCGGCTTGAGCAGTTCGAGCTGAAGGATCTCGTGCCGCTTCTTCTCTCCGCCGGAGAACCCTTCGTTCACATTGCGGTCGGCGAAGGAAGGATCCATCCGCAGGTTCGTCATGGATGTCTTGACATCCTTGATCCAGCCGCGGATGGCGGGGGCGTGCCCATCGATCGCGGTCTTGGCCGTCCGGAGGAAATTGGTGACGGTGACGCCGGGAATTTCGACCGGATACTGCATCGCGAGGAAGAGCCCTGCCCTGGCCCGCTCATCGACGGACATGTCGAGGAGATTCTGCCCATCGAGAGTGATCGTGCCGCTGTCGACGTGATACTTGGGGTGGCCGGCGATGGTGTAGGCGAGCGTGGACTTGCCCGAGCCGTTCGGTCCCATGATCGCGTGCGTTTCACCGTCGCGAATCGTCAAATCGACACCCTTGAGGATGGGCTTCGTGCCCTGATCGGTCTCCACGCTCACGTGAAGGTTCTTGATTTCCAGTACTGGCATGGCCTTAGGCTTCTTTTCTTTCGTAGTCGTATCGGGGGGTCGGGTCGATGTACACGTCGCCGTCGACGATCGTCACGGTGTACACGGGAACCGGTTCGTATGCCGGGAGGGTCAGCGCTTCCCCGGTGCGAAGCGAGAAATGGGATCCGTGCGCCCAGCACTCGATCGTGTCGTCTTCGATGAATCCTTCCGACAGCGAAACATCCCCGTGCGTGCACGTGTCACCGATGGCGAAAATCTCACCTGCCGAATCCTTCACGAGGGCGATCGCCTGATCGTCGATCACGACCCGGACAGCGGAAGCAAGCTCGACTTCCGTTTCCGCGCACACCTTCACCCCGGTCATGATGCGGCCTCTTCCGCCGCGAAGCGCAATTCCGCCTCGATCGCGTGCTCCAGCCGCTCTTCCACTGCGGGGATTCCGATCCGATGGATGATGGCGCTCAGGAAACCGCGCACGACGAGTCGCCGTGCTTCATCCTCCGGGATTCCCCGGGAGGAGAGGTAGAAGAGCTGCTCATCGTCGAACCGGCCGCTCGCACTCGCGTGGCCGGCCCCGGCGATCTCGCCCGTCTCGATCTCGAGGTTGGGGACGGAGTCTGCCCGCGTGCCGTCCGTGAGCAGAAGGTTCCGGTTCTCCTCGTAGCTGTCAGTGCCTGGGGCAGTCGGGCGAATCAGCACGTCGCCGATCCACACGGCCCGAGCGTTCTCGCCCTGCAGCGCGCCCCGATAGCTGACCCTGGACTTGGAATGCGGAGCGTCATGGTTCACGAACGTCTGGTGCTCGAGATGTTCGCCGGCATCCGCGAAGTACACGCCGAACAATTCGACGTCGCTCCCCTCGCCGGCGAGGTGGGCGATGGTGTTCACACGCACGACCGATCCGCTCAGGGACACGACGACGTGACGGAGGTGGGAGTCGCGGCCAAGGCGCGTGAAGTGCGTCGCGAGGTGAATCGCTCCCGGATCCCACTCCTGCACGCTCACGACCGTGAGGCTCGCGCCATCGCCGACCCGGATCTCCACGTTCTCGCTCACGTGCGCCCCGCCCGCGTTGTTGAGCACGACGATGCCGCGGCTGTTCGGTTTCGCGTCGAGGAAAAGGTGGGCGGCGCGAGGGGTCGATCCGAAGTTCGACCTGCCGATCGTCGCTTCGGCAACCTCGTCGCCCGAAACCGTCACGACGAGCGCGTCCTCGAACGCCGACCATGCGTTCGCCGAACCGCGCTCCTCCGGAGTCCCGACGGTTCCGATGCGCGAATCCGACCTGGGCACCCACTCGACGTGGATATCGTCGGAAGTGACCGACTCGACCTCGTAGTCGTAGCGGCCGCCGTCGAGCGCTCCGCCCAGCAGTGCGGAAAGCTCGCGAATGGGCGTGTACTTCCATTCCGACTCGAACCCCGTGACGGTCTCGAAATCGGCGACGTCGTAGGAGGTGAATCTACCTGCACGGCTCTGGATCGGCACGAGGCCCCAGCCGCCGTCGCTGTGCTGTTTGGACATCAGTTTCGAGTGGTCGAGCGCGGCCGAATCTGACGGGCGATGAATGACTGACACTTCTGGAGTGGTCGACGAGGGTGACATCGTTAGCCGACGGATCCTTCCATGCTCATCTCGATGAGCTTGTTCAATTCCATGGCGTACTCCATGGGCAGTTCGCGGGCGATCGGTTCGATGAAGCCGCGCACGATCATCGCCATCGCTTCGGTTTCCGTCATACCGCGGGACATGAGGTAGAAAAGCTGCTCTGCGCTCACCCGGGAGACGGTCGCTTCGTGCGCCATTTGCACATCGTCTTCTCGGATGTCGACGGTGGGATATGTGTCGGACCGGGAGATCGTGTCCACGAGCAGGGCATCGCACATGACGGAGTTCGCCGAGTGGTGTGCTCCTTCCGCGACGCGGACTTCACCGCGGTACCCCGAACGTCCGCCTCCCCTGGCAATCGACTTCGACACGATCGACGACTGGGTGTGCGGCGCGAGGTGGATCATCTTCGCGCCCGCATCCTGATGCTGGCCCGGTCCCGCGAACGCCACGGAAAGCGTCTCGCCCTTCGCGTGCTCCCCGACCAAAAAGATCGAGGGGTACTTCATGGTGACCTTGGAGCCGATGTTCCCGTCGACCCATTCCATCGTCGCGCCCTCATGGGCGATCGCGCGCTTCGTCACGAGGTTGTAGACGTTGTTCGACCAGTTCTGGATGGTCGTGTAGCGCACGCGAGCGTTCTTCTTCACGACAATCTCCACGACCGCCGAGTGCAGCGAGTCCGTCGTGTAGATCGGGGCCGTGCAGCCCTCGATGTAGTGGACGTAGCTTCCTTCGTCGGCGATGATGAGCGTCCGCTCGAACTGGCCCATGTTCTCGGTGTTGATCCGGAAGTATGCCTGCAGAGGAATCTCCACGTGCACGCCGGGCGGCACGTAGACGAACGACCCGCCGGACCAGGCCGCGGTGTTGAGCGCGGCGAATTTGTTGTCGCCGGCGGGAATGATCGTGCCGAAGTACTCCTCGAAGAACTCCGGGTGGTCCCTGAGAGCCGTGTCGGTGTCGGTGAAAATGACGCCCTGGGCGGTGAGATCCTCGCGGATCTGGTGGTACACGACCTCGGACTCGTACTGCGCGGTCACGCCCGCGACGAGCCTGGACCGTTCCGCTTCGGGAATGCCGAGGCGCTCGTACGTGTTCTTGATCTCCTCCGGGAGGTCGTCCCAGGTCTGGGCCTGCCTCTCCGTGGAGCGAACGAAGTATTTGATGTTGTCGAAGTCGATGCCGGAAAGGTCGGCGCCCCAGGACGGCATGGGCTTCCTCTGGAACATGCTGAGTCCCTTGAGCCGGGTCTGCAGCATCCACTCCGGTTCGTTCTTCAGCCGGGAGATATCGGCGACGACGTCGCTGTCGATCCCGCGCCGGGCGCTCGCGCCTGCGGCATCCGAATCGGACCAGCCGAATTCGTAGACGCCGAGATTCTCCAGTTCAGGTCGGTTGATCAGTACATCTGACATGTTCCACCTCTCTGCAACTGCATAGCTTCTCTTCCCAACCCAACCCGCGCGACGGCCGCGCCATTCCCACTGGCATCCGGATGCTTTCCACGGCAACGCGTGCGCGAAGCCACGGGGCCGCTTGTTTAGACTGGGCGAATACTCCGGCATCCTTGCCGGGCACACGTGCGCGGGAAGAAGTCCGGCCACTCGCCCTTGATAATTCGATTCTACAGGGCTGCGGCAGGAATGCTAGGTCGGCCCGCCACGCGTGCGGGAGTTCTCGATGGTCAGGAGCGCGAACGATGAGCGGGCAGTCACTGAACCCTGGAGCCTGGGCGAAGATTGGCCGGTGGTTGACCCCGGCCAAACTCACCCCGCGTGCTCGAACGTTGGCGTGGGCGTCCCTCATCACCGAGATCATCATCGTCGGCACGGGCGGATCCGTCCGCCTCACCGCGTCCGGTCTCGGCTGCCCGACGTGGCCCCAATGCACGCCCGGCTCCCTCATCCCGACACCGGAGCTCGGCTTCCACGCGATCGTGGAGTTCTCGAACCGCATGATGAGCGGCGTCGTCGCGATCGTCGCGCTGTTCACGTTTCTCTTTCTGGTCCGACAGCGCACGTCGCGCCCGGAGTTGTTCTGGCTGAGCTTCTGCCTCGGAGTGCTCGTGCTCGTGCAGGCGGGCATTGGCGGCATCACGGTGCTCTCCAACCTCGAGTCCTACATCGTGGGACTCCACTTCATCCTTTCCGCGATCATGATCGTGCTGGCGACCGCGCTCGTGTGGTTCGTGTACTTGCCGGATGGGCGATCTCAGCCGCTTGCGGGGTGGATTCGGTCCCTTGCTGCCGCGATTGCCGCAGCGACGGCCGTCACGGTCGTCGTCGGGGTTCTCACGACAGGCTCGGGGCCCCACGCGGGCGATGTCGACACGCCGCGGAATGGTCTGGCGACCGAGATCCTGGAACATGTGCACGCCTGGCCCGCGTACGCTCTGTTCGCGCTGACCGCGGTCATCGTGGTCGCCGTCTGGCGGACGAACGTGGCTTCGACCCGAAACCTTGCCCTGTGGCTGCTGGGATTAGAGATCCTTCAAATCGCCGTGGGGCTCTACCAGTCGCGCACCGGGGTGCCCCCGCTCGCCGTCGGTGTGCACATGGTGTTCGCGTGCATCCTGATCGCAGTCACGACCGCAGTGGTGCTGTCGACGACGAGACCCCGCCCGGCGCATGCCGCCGGGTCAGAACGGCAGTAACGGGTCTATTCCCACCGCGACGAACACGAGCGTCAAATACGTGATCGACGCGTGGAAGACGCGCATGGGAGAACCCTCCACGTTCCGGATGACCTTCGAGTAGAGGCGATGGGCCTCGATGATGAACCACCCGCCGGAGAGCACGGCCACGCTCGAGTACAGCACGCCCATGTTCGCGACGGGCACGAGCAGCAGGGAACAGACGACGGTCGCCCAGGCGTAGAGGATGACCTGGAGCCCCACTTGAGTTCTGCCCCGCACGACGGCGAGCATGGGCACGTTCGCGGCCTGGTAGTCGTCGCGGTATCGCATCGAGAGCGGCCAGTAGTGCGGCGGTGTCCACAGGAACACGACGCCGAACAGGATGAGGGGGGCCCAGTCGAGCGAGCCCGTGACAGCAGACCAGCCAACGAGCACGGGAACGCACCCCGCTGCGCCGCCCCAGATGATGTTTTGCGACGTCCGGCGCTTGAGCCACAGCGAGTACACGACGACGTAGAAAATGTGGCCGGCCGCGGCGAGCCCGGCCGCGACCCAGTTCACGAGCAGCCCGAGCCACAGCGTGGACACGATCGCGAGCACCCACGCGAACACGAGGGCCTCGCGATCGGTGAGCTCGCCTGTCACGAGAGGTCGGCCACGCGTTCGGCGCATGACCCGGTCGATGTCCCGGTCGATGTAGCAATTGAATGCGCCGGCGGATCCGGCGCTCAGCGCGCCGCCGACGAGAGTGGCCAGAACGAGCCACAGATCGGGTATGCCTCCCGCGGCGAGGAACATCACGGGGATCGTGGTGATGAGCAGCAGTTCGATGATGCGCGGCTTCGTGAGCTGAAGGTAGGCGCGCGCTTTCCGGGCCGCGCTGATTCGCGTGTCGCTCTCGCGAGCCGTTGCCACCGTGTCCATTGCTCCTCGTTTCGCCGGCAAGATCCGCCGGCACACCGAGTCTAAGTGACCCCGGCTGCTGCTCGCCTACACCGCCCAGACAGGTTGCCTATACTGGAAACTGCTTGCCGGTCGGGTTCAGTTCCGGCGGTGCCGATGAAGTCAGGGCGGGCCATCCGTAACAGCTCAACGACCGGATTCGGTCGTGCACAACGGTAAGAGAGGTCATCGATCCACTATGGCGACACTGAACTGGGAACCCATCGACGACCGCGCGGTCGACACCGCGAGAGTACTCGCGGCCGACGCCGTCGAGAAGGTCGGCAACGGCCACCCGGGGACGGCGATGAGCCTCGCGCCCGCCGCCTACCTCCTGTACCAGAAGATCATGCGCCAGGACCCCCAGGACCCCTCGTGGCTCGGCCGGGATCGATTCATCCTCTCCCCCGGACACACCTCGCTCACCCAATACGTTCAGTTGTATTTCGGCGGTTACGGCCTCGAGCTCGACGACCTGAAAGCCCTGCGCACGTGGGGTTCCGTCACTCCGGGACACCCCGAGTACGGGCACACCCGCGGTGTAGAGATCACCACGGGCCCGCTCGGCCAGGGCATCTCCTCCGCGGTCGGATTCGCTTACGCTGCGCGCTACGAACGCGGCCTGTTCGATCCGGATGCCGAGGCGGGAACGAGCCCGTTCGATCACTTCATTTACGTCATCGCGAGCGACGGCGACCTCCAGGAGGGCGTTTCCAGCGAAGCCTCCTCCCTCGCGGGGCATCAGCAGCTCGGCAACCTCATCGTGATCTACGACGACAACAACATTTCGATCGAGGGCGATACCGATATCGCGTTCACCGAGGATGTGCGGGCGCGCTACGAGGCGTACCGCTGGCACGTGCAGGTCGTGGACTGGAAGAAGACCGGCACGTACGTCGAGGACGTCCAGGCACTCGCCGACGCGATCGAGGCCGCGAAAGGCGAGACGGACCGCCCGTCGATGATCGTGCTGCGCACGATCATCGGCTGGCCGTCCCCCAAGAAGCAGAACACGGGGCCGATTCACGGTTCGGCTCTCGGTGCCGAAGAACTCGCAGCGGTCAAGAAGGTCCTGAACTTCGATCCGGACGAACACTTCGCCGTCGAACCCGACGTCATCGAACACACGCGAAAGGCCATCGGCCGCGGGGCCGCTGCCCGAGCAGAATGGCAAAAGGGGTTCGATGCCTGGGCCGCTGCGAATCCGAAGCGTAAGGCACTACTGGATCGACTCGAGTCCGGTGCCGTTCCGGAAGGCCTCGAGGCGGCACTGCCCTCCTTCCCCGCCGGCAAGGATGTTTCGACCCGCGCCGCGTCCGGCAAGGTCATCAATGCTCTCGCCGGCGCCATGCCGGAGCTCTGGGGAGGCTCCGCCGATCTGGCGGACTCCAACAACACGACGATCGAGTCGGCGAAGTCCTTCGTTCCCACAGAGCACTCCACCGATGAGTGGGATGGAGACCCGGACGGGCGGGTGCTCCACTTCGGCATCCGCGAGCATGCGATGGGTGCGATCGTCAACGGTATCGTCCTCCACGGCCCAACGAGGGCGTTCGGCGGAACGTTCCTGATCTTCAGCGACTACATGCGCCCGGCCGTGAGGCTCGCGGCTCTCATGCACATCCCCTCGATCTACGTCTGGACGCACGACTCGATTGCGCTGGGCGCGGACGGGCCGACGCACCAGCCGATCGAACACCTCACCGCGCTGAGGGCGATTCCCGGGCTCGACATCGTGCGCCCCGCCGACGCGAACGAGACCGCGCACGCATGGCTCACGATGCTCAAGCGCAGAAAGGGCCCCGCGGGCATTGCGCTCAGCCGGCAGAATCTGCCCGTGTTCGAGCGCGGAGACGGCGACGCGTCCGGCGAAACGCTCGCCTCGGCGGCGAACACCGAAAAAGGCGCTTACGTGCTCGCGGAAGCACCGGGCGGCACGCCCGAGGTCCTCCTCATCGCCACGGGATCCGAAGTGCAGTTCGCGCTCGAGGCGCGGAGTCTTCTCGCGAAGGACGGCATCAACGCCCGCGTGGTTTCTGCGCCGTGCCTCGAATGGTTCGCGGAACAGGATGCCGCGTATCAGGAGTCTGTGCTCCCGGCATCCGTGACGGCGCGCGCGTCCATGGAGGCGGGCATTGCACTCGGGTGGCGGGGCATCGTCGGAGATCGCGGCCGAAGCGTCTCCATCGAGCACTATGGCGCTTCAGCGGACTACGAGACGCTGTACCGCGAGTTCGGACTGACGAGCGAACACCTCGTCCAAGCAGCAAAGGATTCCCTCGCCGCACAGGCGCAGGAAACCGGAAAGCAGACACCATGACAGACAACTCCAGCCCACTTGCCGAACTCTCCGCCGCCGGCGTGAGCGTTTGGCTCGACGACCTGTCGCGCGAACGCATCGTTTCCGGCGGGCTCAAGCAGCTCATCGACGACCGACACGTCGTCGGCGTGACGACGAACCCGACGATCTTTGCGAACGCTCTCGCGAAGGGAGACGACTACGACGAGCAGGTGGCGCAGCTCGCAGCGGAGAATTCCAGCGTGAGCGACGCCGTCGTGGAGATCACAACCCACGACGTAGCCCGCGGCTGCGACATTTTCCGGCCGCTGTTCGATTCGACCGACGGCAAGGACGGGCGAGTCTCGATCGAAGTCGAACCGGCTCTCGCCCACGATACGCAGGGAACCATCGCAGAAGGAAAGCTTCTGTGGGCAAGGGTTGACCGGCCGAACGCCATGATCAAAGTCCCCGCGACCGTTGAGGGACTCGAGGCGATCACGGAACTCACCGCACTCGGGATCAGCGTCAATGTCACTCTCATTTTCAGCCTCGAGCGGCACCGCGAAGTCATCAACGCCTACCTCGCCGGGATCGAGAAGGCGAAGGCTGCCGGGCTGGACATTTCCACGATCCGGTCCGTTGCGTCCTTCTTCGTGTCGAGGGTCGACACCGAGGTCGACAAACGGCTCGAGAAGATCGGAACCCCGCAAGCGCGTGCGCTCAAAGGCAAAGCCGGGATAGCGAACGCGCGGCTCGCGTACCAGGTGTTCAAACAGGCGTTCTCGAGCGAACGGGCGAAGGGGCTCCTGGCGGCGGGAGCGAACCTGCAGCGGCCCTTGTGGGCGTCGACGGGAGTGAAGGACCCCGCATTCAAGGACACGCTGTATGTCGAGGAGCTCGTCGCGGCGGATGTCGTGAACACCATGCCGGAGAAGACCATGGAGGCCACGTTCGAGCACGGCACGATCCGCGGCGACACCGTCACGGGAAACTATGCCGACGCGAATGCAGTGCTCGATGAGCTCGCCGGGCTCGGAATCTCCTACGACGAGGTGACGGGACTTCTCGAAAAGGAAGGCATCGACAAGTTCACCGTCTCGTGGAACGAACTTCTCGACACCGTCTCCGCCGCCCTCGACGCCGCACGCGCGAAATCGGCATCGTGAGCTTCGACATCACGGTGAGCGGGCCGGCCCTCGCGGCGGTCGAGCGCATCGTGCCGCAACTCGTCTCCGATCTGGTTGCCTCCCGCATCGCGGGACAGGACTCCACCCTGTGGGGTCCCGACGCCGAGCAGGAAGCGGCGAAGCGGCTCGGGTGGACGGAAGCGGTCGTAATCTCCGAACCGCTCGTCGACGACATCATCGCGCTGCGCGACAAGCTCCGCAGCGCAGGCGTCGACCATTTCGTCCTCGGAGGGATGGGCGGTTCCTCGCTCGCGCCGGAAGTCATCACCCGAACCGCGGGCGTCGACCTCACGATCCTCGACACCACGTCCCCCGGCCAGATCGCCGCGGCGCTCGGCGACCGGATCGCCACGACCGCGGTCGTCATATCCTCGAAATCCGGTTCCACCGTGGAGACAGACAGCCACAAGCGCGTCTACGAGAAGGCCTTCCGCGAAGCGGGAGTCGACCCCGTCGACCGCATCATCGTGGTCACCGACCCCGGCTCGCCACTGGACGTGTCCGCTCGGGCGGACGGGTACCGCGTCTTCAATGCGGATCCGAACGTGGGCGGGAGGTATTCGGCCCTCACCGCTTTCGGCCTCGTCCCCTCGGGACTTGCCGGGGTCGACATCGCGGCGCTGCTCGATGAAGCGTCCTCCGTTGCCGGTCGAATCGCCGTGGACCACCCGAGCAATCCGGCGCTCGTGCTGGGTGCCGCGATCGCCGGCACCCGCCCGCTCAAGGACAAGCTCGGCATTGTCGCGGACGGCACCTACATTCTCGGATTCGCCGACTGGGCCGAGCAGCTCATCGCGGAGTCCACGGGAAAGCAGGGCAAGGGAATCCTGCCCGTCGTGCTCGAGCCCGATGCCCCGGAGTTATCGAACGACCTTTCGGATCTGCAGGTCGTGCGCCTCGTGGAAAGTGCGCGCGCGACGGAAGAAGTGGACCCCGGCGAAATCGAAATCAGCGGCACGCTCGGCGCGCAGTTTCTCGTGTGGGAGACGGCGATCGCGGTCGCCGGCCGCGTGCTCGGCATCGATCCGTTCAATCAGCCGGACGTCGAATCGGCCAAGGACGCCACGCGCGGGCTGCTCGATTCGCGTCCGGAGCAGGGCCCTGCGACGTTCGAAGAGCCGGGCGTCGAGGTGCGCGCGACGGATGCGGCGCTTACGGCGGGCAGAACCCTGGACTTGGCGATCGACGCGCTGCTTGCGAGCGTGCCCGATGATGGCTACGTAAGCATCCAGTGCTACCTTGACCGCGTGCATCTGGCGGATGCCGAACAATTGCGCGACGCCGTTGCCGCGCGAATCGACCGCCCGGTCACGTTCGGCTGGGGACCGCGATTCCTGCACTCGACGGGACAATTTCACAAGGGCGGACCGGCCGTCGGAGTGTTCCTCCAGGTGACGGCCGACGAGAAGCACGATGTCGCGATCCCCGGGCGCCCGTTCACGTTCGGAGAGCTCATCCGCGCGCAGGCGCAGGGTGATGCTTCTGTGCTGGGAAGTCTCGAACGCCCCGTACTCACCATCAACCTGACCGACCCGGCGGACGGCCTGGCGGCAGTTCTCGCGAGCGTCGGCCGGCACGGCTGATCTCATGTCACCGGTCGAGATCACGCGGGAATTCAACCCGCTGCGACTGCCCATCGACCGCAGGCTGAATCGGATCGCCGGACCGAGCGCGCTCATCATCTTCGGCGTCACGGGCGATCTGTCCCGCAAGAAGCTCATGCCGGCCGTGTACGACCTGGCGAACCGGGGCCTCCTGGCGCCCGGTTTCGCCCTCGTCGGATTCGCGCGCCGGGATTGGGACACGCAGGAGTTCTCCCGGGTCGTCCACGATGCCGTGAAAGCTCACGCTCGCACGCCATTCGACGAAGAGGTGTGGGCGCAGCTCGCGCGCGGCATCCGTTTCGTCCAGGGAGAGTTCGACGACGACAAGGCGTTCGAGCGCCTCGCGGCAACGCTCCAGGAGCTCGACGAGAACCGCGGCACGATGGGCAACCACGCGTTCTACCTGTCGATCCCGCCCAAGTCGTTCCCGCAAGTCACGGAGCAATTGCGGCACTCCGGCCTCGCCGAACAGGCCGACGGCACGTGGCGCCGCGTCGTGATCGAAAAGCCGTTCGGAAGCGACCTCGCGAGCGCGCGAGCACTCAATGGCGTCGTGGAGTCCGTGTTCCCGCAGGATTCGGTGTTCCGGATCGACCACTACCTCGGCAAAGAGACCGTTCAGAACATTCTCGCGCTGCGCTTTGCGAACCAATTGTGGGAGCCGATCTGGAATGCGCGCTCCGTCGACCACGTCCAGATCACGATGGCCGAAGATATCGGCGTGGGCGGCAGGGCCGGATACTACGACGGCATTGGGGCGGCGCGCGACGTCATCCAGAACCACTTGCTCCAGCTGTTCGCCCTGACCGCGATGGAGGAGCCCGTCTCCTTCGATGCGCGCGACCTCCGTGCGGAGAAGGAGAAAATCCTTTCTGCCGTGCGAATCGGGAGCGATTTGTCCGCCACGACCGCTCGGGGCCAGTATTCCGGAGGTTGGCAGGGTGGAGAGCGCGTCATCGGGTTCCTCGAGGAAGAGGGAATGAACCCGAATTCCGTGACGGAAACATATGCCGCCATCCGGCTGACGATCGATACCCGCCGGTGGGCCGGCGTGCCGTTCTACTTGAGGGCGGGGAAACGCCTCGGGCGTCGCGTCACCGAAATCGCCGTCGTCTTCAAACGCGCACCCCAGTACCTGTTCGAGGAGAGTCAAACCAGTGCGCTCGGGCAGAACGCCCTCGTGATCCGCGTGCAGCCGGACGAAGGCGTCACGATTCGGTTCGGGTCGAAAGTTCCCGGCGCCGGCATGCAAGTGCGCGACGTGACCATGGACTTCGGCTACGGCCACGCGTTCACCGAGGCGAGCCCTGAAGCGTATGAACGTCTCATCCTCGACGTGCTGCTCGGGGATCCGCCGCTGTTTCCGCGCCACGAAGAAGTCGAATTGAGCTGGAAGATCCTCGACCCCATCGAAGAGTTCTGGTCGTCGCAGGGCCAACCGGAGCAATACCGACCGGGCACGTGGGGCCCAGGCTCCGCGGACGCGCTTCTTCAGCGCGACGGGCGAGTCTGGAGACGCCCGTGATCATCGAGTTGCCGACAACGACAACGAGCGCAATCTCGAAAGCCCTCGTCAAGATCCGCGAAGAGGGTGGAGCGGTTGCTCTCGGCCGCGTCCTGAACCTCGTGATTGCGACGCGCCACGGCACGGAAGAGGACGCCATCTCCGCCGCCAATGATGCGTCCCGCGAGCACCCGATGCGCGTGATCGTGATCTCCACGCCCGGCGAGGGCGGCATCGAGGAGAGTTCTCGCCTGGACGCGCAGATTCGAGTGGGTGGAGACGCGGGAGCAAGCGAAGTCATCGTTTTGCGGGCCCGCGGCGACACGGCCAGGAACGAAGAGGGCCTCGTCACAGGGTTGCTGCTCGCGGATGCGCCCGTCGTCGTGTGGTGGCCGGGAGAAGCCCCGGATGTCGTGGCGGAGTCTGCTCTCGGTCGGATGGCGCAGACACGCATCACGGATGCGGCTGCCCAACCCGACCCGCGAGCATTCCTGGCGCGCCAGGCCGATTCGTACCACCCCGGCGACACCGATTTCGCGTGGACGAGGCTCACGCTGTGGCGCGCCCAGCTCGCCGCCGTGCTCGACCAGCCCCCGTACGAACCGGTCACCTCCATCGAGGTGCACGGCGCCTCTGACTCGCCGTCGACGTCCCTTCTCGCCGCGTGGCTGCACGTGCAGTTGCAGGCTCCCGTGCGGCAGGAACTGCACGGTCCCACGGGATCCAGAGCGGGGATTCACGAAGTACGACTCGAACGGGCGTCGGGGACGATTTCGCTCGTGCGTACTCAACCCAGCGTCGTGACCCTTACGCAGCCCGGCCAGCCGACGCACGACATTTCGCTGCCCAGAAGGAGTCTGAGCGATTGCCTCGCGGAGGAGCTCAGACGACTCGACCCGGATGTGCTGTTCGGCGCCGTCCTGAATCAGGGCATCGCGACCCTGTCAGATTCCACGACCACGACCACGACCATCCCATTCACCGTGCCAGACAAGGAATAGCCATGGATTCCCACCGCATAGTTCAGGTATTCGACGATCGGGAGTTGCTCGTCAACTCGATTGCCGACAGGTTCGTGAGCGTGATCGCCCAGGCGCTCTCCGAGCGGGACAGCGTGCACACCGTCCTCACGGGCGGATCGGTCGGCATCGATGTTCTTGCCGCGATTGGCGCCGAGCACCGATTGTCGGCGCTGGACTGGAACAGGATCCACGTGTGGTGGGGGGACGAGCGCTGGCTCCCGGCCAGTGATGCGGAACGAAACGACGCGCAAGCGCACGATGTCCTCCTCGACCGGTTGACGGGACCGAAAGAGAACATCCACCGATTCCCGGCGTCGGATGGCCCGCTCGGTCTGGATGAAGCAGCCGAAGCATACGCGCGCGAACTCGCCGAGCACGCGCCGGACTCGGGGCGACTGCCTGAATTCGAACTCCTGTTTCTCGGCGTGGGCCCCGATGGCCACGTCGCATCGCTGTTTCCCGGACACGACGGCATTGCCGAGAAGAACGCAACCGTGATCGCCGTCCGGAACTCCCCGAAACCGCCGCCGGAGCGCCTGAGCCTGACACTTCCCGCGATCAATTCGGCGAATCGGGTGTGGTTGTGTATGGCGGGCGCGGACAAGGCGTCGGCACTCGGGCTCGCGCTCGCGAATGCGAGCGTACGCGAGGTTCCCGTTGCCGGGGCGCACGGCCAAATCAGCACCGAGTTCTTCGTGGATCGGGCGGCCACGACCGACGTCCCCGAGGAGTTGCTGACGAACTAGGCGATGGCCTACGCGGGCGTGCGGCCGCGGCGCGCGCGAAGCTGTTCGAGCGCCTCGGCAAGCAGCGTCGCGGCCTCTTGCTCTGTCCGCCGCTCCTTCACGTACGCCAAGTGCGTCTTGTACGGCTCAAGTTTCGACACCGCAGGAGGGTTGTCCTTGTCGCGGCCGGCCGGCAGGCCGCAATTCGGGCAATCGAGCTGTTCCGGAATCTCCTCGTCCTCGATGGTTGCGAGAAAATACGGCTTCAGTTCGTGCCCATTTGCGCACCAGTACGAAACCTGGATTCGCTCGGCATGAAACCCGCGATCCTGTTCCCCCATGGGTCCCGCACCAACGCGCGAGCCCCTAATTGCGCTTCCACCCGATGCCATGCCAGTCTCCTATGTGCCGAGATTGAACTTCGTGATGAGGCCGAGTACGACGATGCACGAAACCCAGACGAGGCCGAGGATCACCGTGAATCGGTTGAGGTTTCGCTCAGCAACCCCCGATGCGCCAAGGTTCGATGTCGTCCCGCCGCCGAACATGTCGGAAAGTCCGCCGCCGCGACCCTTGTGCAGCAAGATGAGCAGGGTCAGCAGGAGGCTCGTGATTCCGAGCACGACCTGCAAGATGACCTCAAGAATTTCCACGGGATTGGTGCCTTTCTGGGGGCGCTGGCCGTTGACCAGTATAACCGGCGTGGGCCATGGGGACGATTCGGTCGCGGCAACCGCCGACCTAGACTCCGACGTGGCTTTGGAATCGCGCGATCTTCGCGAACTCCTCCACGACGAGGCTCGCGCCGCCGACGAGCGCGCCATCCACATTCGGCTCCCTGAGGAAGCTCGCAATGTTTCCCGATTTCACCGAGCCTCCGTACAGTATCCTCGTGCGTCGTGCGCTTTCCGGCCCGAGAGAATCGCTCACGACGGCACGCAATTGCTCCGCGACGGATTCGGCCTGCTCCGGCGTGGCGGCCTGGCCGGATCCGATGGCCCAGACGGGCTCGTACGCGACGACGATGTCCGCGTCCTGCTTTGCGGGCAATTGCGCCAGAGCCACCGTGAGCTGCTCGACGGGGACAGCGCTCGCGCCGCGCGCTTCCAGATCCTCGGCGGTTTCCCCCACGCAAATGATCGGGACGATGCCATGCCGGATCGCAGCAGCGGCTTTCGCGCCGACCTGCTCATTCGACTCCTGGTGGTATTCCCGGCGTTCCGAGTGGCCGACGATGACGTGGCTGCAGTCGAGTGCTTTGAGGAACGCGCCGGACACCTCCCCCGTATACGCGCCGGAGTCGTGCTCCGAAATGTCCTGCGCGCCGAACAGGATGGGGAAGTGGTCTGCCGCGATGAGCGACTGCACCGAGCGCAGATTGGTGAACGGAGGGAACACTGCGACGTCGACAGTGCGGAAATCGAGTTTCGCATCCTGCAGGCTCCAGGCGAGCTTTTGCACGAACGCAATGGATTGGAGGTGGTCGAAATTGAGTTTCCAGTTCCCCGCAATCAGGGGAATGCGGTGAGAATCAGGTGTTACGGCCATCCGAGTGCCTCCAGTCCGGGCAGTTGCTTTCCCTCGAGGAATTCGAGGCTCGCACCGCCTCCCGTAGAAATGTGTCCAAACTCTTCCTCGCGGAAACCCAGCGCACGCACCGCGGCGGCCGAGTCGCCGCCACCGACGACGGTGAGACCGTCGACTTTCGTGAGCGCCTGCGCCACCGCCCGCGTGCCCGCCGCGAACTCGGGGAACTCGAAGACACCCATGGGCCCATTCCAGAACACCGTGCGCGACCCGGCGAGGACGCTCGCGAAGCGGGATTGCGTATCGGGGCCGATATCCAGGCCGAGGCCCGAAGCGCCCCACGGGGTGTCCTCGATCGCGTCGACGCCGCGCACGACATGCTCGGCATTCGCGGAGAATGATGCGGCGACCCGCACATCCGTCGGGAGGACGACGTCGACGCCCAGACGGCTCGCCTCGTCGAGGTAACCTTTCACGGCATCCAGCTGGTCCTTCTCCAAAAGGCTCGAGCCGACGGCGTGGCCCTGCGCCGCGAGGAACGTGAACATCATCCCTCCGCCGATGAGCAGTGACGACACTCTGGGAAGCAAAGCCCCGATGACCCCGAGTTTGTCGGAGACCTTCGAACCTCCCAAGACGACCGTGTACGGCATCGTCGGGTTCTGCGTGAGGCGCTCCAGAACCTCGAGCTCCGCCTGGATGAGGCGGCCCGCCGCGCTCGGCAACACTCCGGGGAGCTCGAACACGCTTGCTTGCTTCCTGTGCACGACTCCGAACCCGTCGGAAATCATCACGTCGCCGAGCGACGCGAGCGACGCTGCGAAGTCCGCACGTTCGTGCGCCGATTTCGAGGCCTCGCCCACGTTGAATCGTAGGTTCTCCACGAGCGCGACGTCGCCATCCCCGAGGGCCGAAACCGCATCGCGAGCCGCATCGCCCACCGTGTCCGTCGCGAACGCCACGGGTCTGCCGAGCAGTTCGCCAAGACGCCGCGCAACGGGGGCGAGCGTGAACGCGGGATCTGGCGTCCCGTCTGGCCTGCCGAGGTGAGAGATCACGACGACCCGGGCGCCAGCGGACAGCAACTCGTTCAGAGTTCCCAACGACGCGCGAATGCGGCCGTCGTCGGTGATCTCACCGTCGTCCATCGGCACATTGAGATCGCACCGCACGAGCACCCGCTTGCCGGCGAGCGCGCCGAGCGACTCTATGGTTCGCAGCATCGCTTTTCGCTCACGCGAGGCGGGCGGCAACGTACGCGGTCAGGTCGACGAGCCGGTTGGAGTAGCCCCACTCGTTGTCGTACCAGCCTGCAACCTTGACCTGGGTTCCGATGACCTTCGTGAGGCCCGCGTCGAAAATGCAGGAATGCGGGTCGCCGACGATGTCGCTCGAGACGATCGGATCCTCCGTGTAGCTCAACAAGCCCTTGAGCGGGCCATTCGCGGCCTCGCGGTATGCGGCATTCACGTCGTCGACGGTCAGCCCGGCGCGCGTTTCGACCGTGAGATCGGTAATGGATCCGGTCGGAACCGGAACCCGCAGCGCGTAGCCGTCCAGCTTGCCGATGAGCTCCGGGAGAACGAGTCCGATCGCTTTCGCGGCTCCCGTGCTCGTCGGCACAATGTTGATCGCGGCAGCGCGAGCGCGGCGGAGATCGCTGTGCGGGCCATCCTGAAGATTCTGGTCCGCCGTGTAGGCGTGCACCGTGGTCATGAGCCCGCGCTCGATTCCGAAGTTGTCCATGAACACCTTCGCGAGAGGAGCGAGGCAGTTCGTCGTGCAGGATGCGTTCGAAATGATGTCGTGAGAGGCAGGATCGTAATCCTTCTCGTTGACGCCCATGACGAACGTGGCGTCTTCCCCTTTCGCGGGGGCGGAAATGATCACTTTCTTCGCCCCCGCGTCCAGGTGCTTGCGAGCGTCCTCGGCATTCGTGAACCTGCCCGTCGATTCGATCACGATGTCGACACCGAGGTCGCCCCAGCCAAGCTGCGCCGGATCCCGTTGCTCCAGAACCGTGATCGGCGTGCCGTTCACGACGATCCGGTCGCCATCCACCTCCACACTCGCGTTCAAGCGCCCGTTCACGGAGTCGTACTTGAGGAGCGTCGCGAGGGCGCGATTGTCGGTGAGGTCGTTGACCGCGACGATCTCAAGATCGCTTCCTGCAGCGAGCACGGCGCGGAAATAGTTGCGGCCAATTCGACCGAAGCCGTTGATACCTACTTTGACGGACAAAAGGGGACTCCAATGGTGGTTCGGTGGTGAATTGCGAGGGGGTGGCAGGGATCGCTACCCAGCGATCAGCCCTGATGTCTTGTCGCGGGCCGCGGCAAACCGCTCCTGCACATTACTCCAGTGGGCGATGTTCCAGAATGCCTTGATGTAATCGGCCTTCACGTTGACGTAGTCCAGGTAGAACGCGTGCTCCCACATGTCCAGGAGGAGGAGGGGAATCGTGCCGGGCGCGAAGTTGGCCTGCTGGTCGTAGTACTGGTGGATGAGCAGTTTCCGACCGACCGAGTCCCACACGAGAGCACCCCAGCCCGAGCCCTGGATTCCCGCGGACGCGGCCGTGAAGTGGGCCATGAACTTGTCGAACGACCCGAAGTTGTCGTCGATTGCCGCGGCAAGTTCGCCTTCGGGCTTTCCGCCGCCATCCGGTGAAAGGTTCGTCCAGAACACCGAGTGGTTCACGTGCCCCGCGAGGTTGAACGCGAGATCCTTCTCGAGCTTGTTCACATTGGCGAAATCATCGCTGTCGCGTGCCTCGGCGAGTTTTGCCAGAGCGGTATTCGCGCCATCGACGTACGCCTTGTGGTGTTTGCCGTGGTGCAGCTCCATGATTCTGCCGCTGATGTTCGGCTCGAGCGCCGAAAAGTCGTAACCCAGGTCCGGGAGTGTGTAGTCAGCCATTGTGTGTGAACCTCCAGAAGTTCGTCCGTGCCGGCAAAGCACACTGCCGTGCCGGGTGACCGTTCCAGTCTATCGCCGCGATTTGAGTGTCACACGTCGTCGTAGTCCGCGGGCAGGTTCGCATCGGTCCCGGGAATCCCTTTGTCGATTGCGACCTTGTCTGCCATGGCGAGCAATCGCCGGATCCGTCCGGCAACGGCATCCTTCGTCATGGGCGGGTCCGCATGGTGGCCCAACTCATCCAGGCTCGCGTCGCGAAAGCGCAACCGCAACTCCCCCGCGTACTTGAGGTGGTCGGGTACTTTGCCGTCCAGGATCTCGAGCGCTCGCTCCACCCTCGAACATGCCGCCACTGCCGCTTGCGCCGATCGCCGCAGATTGGCGTCATCGAAATTCACGAGCCGGTTGGCTGTCGCGCGCACTTCGCGGCGCTGGCGCAGTTCCTCCCACGCGACAACCGTCGCCGTGGCGCCCATCGTCTTCAGCATCGTGCTGATGGCCTCACCGTCACGGATGACGACGCGATGGACTCCGCGCACCTCCCGTGCCTTCGACGGCACGTGCAACCGGCCCGCGGCGCCGACAAGCGCCATGGCGGACTCATTTCCGGGGCACGTGACCTCAATCGCTGAGGATCGGCCGGGGTCCGTGAGCGAACCGCGAGCGAGAAACGCGCCGCGCCACACGGCGGCCAGTTCGTCCTGAGCGCCCGTGGTGAGGCGATTGGGAAGGCCCCGCACCGGCCGACGCCGAGCATCCAGAAGCCCGGTTTGCCGCGCTAGAGTTTCGCCGTCGAGAACGCGCACGAGGTAATGGCTCGTTCGCCTGACCCCGGATGCGGAAATGACGGAGAGCTCGCTGCGGACGCCGTAAAGCTCCACGAGGTCGCGCCGGACGCGTTGAGCGATCTCCACCGTGTCCAGTTCCGATTCGACCGCTACCCTGCCCGAAATGAGGTGCAGCCCGCCGGAGAATCTCAGGATCGTCGCGAGCTCTGCGGCTCGGATCGAGGTCCGGTTGGAGTCGACCCGAGCGAGTTCCTCCTTGACGTCAGCAGTCAATGCCACGAAGTGCTTCCCTTCCCCTACTCTCGGCCCAGATCGCGGTGCTTGACATTCACCGCAACACCGGGAAACCCGCGAATGATCGTCGCAAGTTGTTCTACGACGGCAACGGAGCGATGTTTGCCCCCCGTGCATCCCACGGCGATCGTGGCGTGCCGTTTGTTCTCGCGCTGGTAGCCCGCGAGCACCGGCTCGAGCGCGCTCGCGTAGGCGTCGACGAAATCCCGCGCTCCTTCCTGCGAGAGCACGAACTCGCTGACCTCGGCATCGAGCCCTGTGCCGTCGCGCAGCTTCGGGTTCCAGAACGGATTCGGCAGAAACCGCATGTCCGCGACCAGGTCCGCGTCTGTGGGGATTCCGTACTTGAATCCGAAGCTCACAACCGTCACCTGCACTCCGGGCGCCCCCGCCTCCGCGAATAGCTCCGAGACCTTGGTGGCGAGATGGTGGATATTGAGATCGGAAGTATCGATGATGATGTCGCTCGCCTCGCGCATTTCGAGCATGCGCGCACGTTCGGCTCCGATGCCATCCATGAGAGTGCCGTCTCCCTGCAGCGGATGCGGCCGGCGAACCTGCTCGAAGCGACGCACGAGCACATCGTCCGTCGCTTCGAGGAAAAGTACCCGCACCGAAGAAATCGCCCTCAGGGACTCGACGATCTCCTGCAGGTCGGCGAACAGTTTCCCGCCGCGCACATCCGTGATGGCCGCAATCTTCGGGATCGTCCCTGCCGCCTTCATGGCGAGCTCGACGAGCGGCATGATCATTTGCGGGGGAAGGTTATCCACGACGTACCAGCCCAGATCCTCCAGCGCGTTGCCGACGGTCGAACGACCCGCACCGGACATGCCAGTCACGACAAGCACTTCCTGCTGCGCGGTTTCCGGAGTCATCGGTCGATCATGCCCTCGCTTGACTGGTGAATTCTGCCTCAATCGTGGATCAAAGCCTACCGAGTTCCCGGGCTGCCGGAGTTCTCCTGATGGAGCCGCTCGTGCACGGCCGCCGCCAAGGCGGGGCCGATCCCGCGCACGCGGGCGATTTCGTCGCGAGAGGCGCCCCGCAATTGTTTGACGGAGCCGAAGTGGCGAAGCAATTCGCGAACCCGAGACGGGCCGAGCCCAGCAATCTCGGAAAGCACCGAACTCACATTGGCCTTGCGCTTCTGGCGCTGGAAACTGATCGCAAAGCGGTGCGCTTCATCTCGCATGCGCTGGAACAGAAACAGCGCGTCGCTATTGCGCGGAAGGATGACGGGGTAATCGGTATCCGGAAGCCAGATCTCCTCCAGCCGTTTCGCAATTCCGCACAAGGCGATGGAGCCGGGACCCGACGTGGGAACCCCGGCCTCGGCGAGAGCACGACCTGCGGCGGCGACTTGCGGCTGTCCACCATCAACGACGAGCAGGCTCGGGCGATAGGCGAAGCGCGGGCGAACGGCACCGTCAATCGCATCCACCGGATCAGCGTCGTCAAGCCGCGCCAACCGCCGCGACAGGACCTGATAGATCGATTCCGAGTCATCGGCGGATTCCGGAATGCTGAAGCGCCGGTAGAGATCCTTGCGCGGGAGGCCATCCTCGAACACGACCATGGACGCCACGATGTTCGTGCCGCCGAGGTGGGACACGTCGTAGCACTCCATGCGCAATGGGGCTTCCGACATCCCGAGCGCGTCCTGAATGTCGGACAGTGCTTGCGACCGCGCGACGAAATCGCCGCTTCGACGGGTCTTGTAGCTCGCGAGAGCGCTCTGCGCGTTCCGCGTGACGGTCTCCGACAGCTGGGCCAGGTCACCGCGTCGCGCGACTCTCATGGTGACTCTCCCCGATGCACCGTGCTCGATGCGCAGCTCGCTGAGCAGTCGTTCGATTTCTGCGGAGTCCGCGGGAAGCGTGGGAACGACGACGAGGCGCGGCGGAACGATCACGGCACCGGCATCTTTGCGTCGGCCCAGGTCCTGTTGATACGCATTCGTCACGACGGTGTCGACGAGTTCGGCTTCCGCAAGGTCCAGTTCCTTGTCGACGACCCAGCTGCGCACACCCCTGATGCGCCCACCGCGGACCGAGAACAATTGCACAGCCGCGGCCAGTTCGTCATGAGCAATGCCGAACACGTCGGCGTCGACGGTTTCCGGCAGGACGATCGTGTTCTTCGACAGCACGGTGTCGATCGCCGCGAGTTGGTCGCGATACTTCGCGGCTGCCTCATAATCGAGTTGCTCGGCCGCGGCAGTCATTTTCGCGGAAAGATCGGCGGTGAATTTCGAATCATTTCCGGCCATGAACGAGGCATAGTCGAGGGCAATCGACTTGTGGTCTTCCTTGCTGATCCTGCCGACGCACGGCGCCGCGCACTTGCCGATCTCCCCGAGCAGGCACGGACGCCCGCTTTGCTCTGCGCGCCGATACACGGAGTCGGAACAACTGCGCATGGGGAATACCTTCAGCAAAAGGTCGAGCGTCTCCCTGATGGCCCACACTTTCGTGTACGGCCCGAAGTATCGCGCACCGGGGATCGAGCGATTGCGCGTGATGAGCACCCGCGGCACGTCGTCCGCGAGAGTGATTGCCAGATACGGGTAGGTCTTGTCGTCGCGGAACTGGACGTTGAATGGCGGGTTGAATTCCTTGATCCAGCTGAACTCGAGCTGCAGCGCCTCGAATTCGCTTCCCACGACCGTCCATTCGACGGACGTGGCCGTTGTGACCATGCGCCGGGTTCTCTCGTGAAGGCTCGCGAGCGGTGCGAAATAGTTGCTCAACCGGGCACGCAGGTTCTTGGCCTTGCCGACGTACAGGATTCGATCCGCAGAGTCGCGAAAGCGATACACCCCGGGAGAGACGGGGATTTCACCGGCCTTCGGTCGGTAACTGACCCGGTCGGTCATGATGAGGCGTGGCCGAGTGCTTCCCGAAGGAATTGCGCGGTGTGGCTCTTCCTGGATCTGGCCAGATTCTCCGGCGTTCCTTCGGCGATCACTTCACCTCCGCCGGCTCCGCCCTCCGGCCCGAGGTCGATGATCCAGTCCGCGGACTTGATCACATCCAGATTGTGTTCGATGACAATGACCGTATTGCCCTTGTCCACGAGACCGTTCAGAACGAGAAGGAGCTTTCGAACATCCTCGAAGTGCAGTCCCGTCGTCGGTTCATCGAGAACGTAAATGCTCCGGCCGAGGGACCGGCGCTGGAGTTCCGTGGCGAGCTTGACGCGCTGCGCTTCCCCTCCGGAGAGCGTCGTGGCGCTCTGGCCGAGGCGGACATACCCGAGCCCGACTTCCTCCAGAGTCTTCAGGTAGCGATGGATCGAGGTGATCGCCTCGAAGAACTCCGCAGCTTCGCTGATGGGCATGTCAAGCACCTGGGCGATGTTCTTGCCCTTGTAATGCACGGCGAGAGTGTCGCGGTTGTACCGTGCGCCGCCGCACACCTCGCACACGACGTAAACATCGGGGAGGAAGTTCATTTCGATCGTGATCGTGCCGTCGCCGGAGCAGTTCTCGCACCGGCCGCCCTTCACGTTGAAGCTGAATCGCCCAGGCAGGTATCCGCGGGCTTTCGCCTCGGCGGTTTCCGAGAACAGGGTGCGAATGCGGTCGAACACTCCCGTGTAGGTGGCCGGGTTCGACCGGGGGGTGCGCCCGATGGGCGCCTGGTCGACGTGCACGACCTTGTCGAGATTGTCGAGGCCGGAGATCCTCGTGTGCGGTCCGGGGATCTGCCGTGCTCCGTTGAGAGAGTTCGCGAGCGAACGGTACAGGATGTCGTTCACGAGCGAGGACTTTCCCGAGCCGCTCACGCCCGTCACGGCGATGAAGGTGCTGAGCGGGAACCCGACAGTGATGCTCTTGAGGTTGTTCGCGCGCGCGCCCTCCACGGTGAGGATGCGCTCGGGGTCTACTGGCCTGCGATTCGCCGGCGTCGGAATGGACTTTCGACCTGACAGATAGTCGCCGGTGATCGATCGCGTGTTGGTGAGAAGTTCGTCGAACCCCCCGGAGTGCACGACCTCTCCCCCGAGTTCGCCGGCGCCGGGACCGATATCCACGAGCCAGTCGGCCGTGCGAATCGTGTCCTCGTCGTGCTCGACCACAATGAGCGTATTGCCGAGGTCGCGAAGTTTCACGAGCGTTTCGATGAGCCGCCGGTTGTCTCTCTGGTGAAGGCCGATGCTCGGTTCGTCGAGAACGTAGAGCACTCCCGTGAGTCCGGAACCGATCTGGGTGGCGAGCCGGATCCTCTGCGCTTCGCCTCCCGAGAGGGAGCCCGCCGCCCTGGACAGGTTCAGGTACCCGAGTCCTACTTCAAGGAGGAATTCGAGCCGTGCGCGGATCTCCCTCAGCACCGCCGCGGCGATTTTCGTTTCCCGCTCATCGAGTTCGACCTCGTTCATGAACGCAAAGGCATCGACGAGGCTGAGCGAGGAGACTGCCGCAATGCTGTGGCCCCCGACAGTTACCGCGAGAACTTCGGGTTTGAGCCGCTGTCCGTCGCACACCGCGCACGGGATCTCGCGAAGATAGTTGGACCAGCGCTGGCGGGCCGAATCGCTCTCCGCCTCGAGGTACTTGCGCTCGATATAGGGCATGACGCCCTCAAAGCCCGTCGAGTACGTCATTTCGCGGCCGAAACGGTTCTTCCACTTCACGGTGACCTTGAAGTTGTTTCCGCGAAGCACAGCCTCCCGTGCCGCGTCTGGCAGCTCGGACCACGGGGTTTCGAGAGAGAAGTCGAGTTCGCCGGCGAGCCCCTGGAGCAACCGCTGGAAGTAGTTGTACAGCCCTTTGCCGGACTGGGTCCACGGGAGAATCACCCCGTCGGAGAGGCTGAGCGACGGATCTCCCAGGAGCAGCTCGGGGTCCACCGACATTCGCGTGCCCAGGCCCGAGCACTCGGGGCAGGCGCCAAATGGCGCGTTGAACGAGAACGTCCTCGGCTCGATTTCGGTGAGCTGAACCGGGTGCCCGTTGGGGCAGGACAGCTTCTCGGAGAAACTGCGCCACGCCGAAGGCCCCGATTCGTCCACGAAGTTGATGGACACGAGTCCGTCGGTCAGCCGCAACGCCGTCTCGAGCGAATCGGTGAGGCGGCCGAGAATGTCCTCGGCGGCGGCGAGTCTGTCCACGATCACGGCAATATCGTGTTTGTACTGTTTCTTGAGCGTGGGAGGAGCCGTCAGCTGCACGGCCTCGCCGTCGACGAGCGCGCGCGAGTACCCGCTCGCCGCGAGCTCCTTGAACAGGTCCACGAATTCGCCCTTTTTCTGCGACACCACGGGGCTGACGATCTGGTATCTCGTGCCGGGTTCGAGCTCCATGAGCTGGTCCGCGATCTGCTGCACCGTCTGCCGCTCGATCCGCTCCCCGCACTCGGCGCAGTGCGGAATGCCGATTCTCGCCCACAGCAACCGCATGTAGTCGTAGATTTCGGTGATCGTGCCGACCGTGGACCTCGGGTTGCGGTTCGTGGATTTCTGGTCGATCGACACGGCGGGGCTCAGACCCTCGATGAAGTCGACATCCGGTCGATCCACTTGCCCGAGGAACTGCCTCGCGTACGCGGACAGCGATTCGACGTAGCGGCGCTGCCCCTCGGCGAAGATCGTGTCGAACGCGAGGCTCGACTTGCCCGAACCGGACAGCCCCGTGAACACGACGAGCGAATTCCGGGGAATCTCGAGGTTCAGATTCTTCAAATTGTGGACGCGTGCGCCGCGCACGCTCAGGTGCGCGTGGGCGCGACCGCGATCCTCGATCGCCGACAACATGGTCTCCTCATCGAGGTCCGCCATCTCGCGCTTCGCGGCACTCAACTGGGACATGGTCACTCTCACCATTCTACGGAGGGCCACTGACACCCTGCTGCGCACGGCAGCGGATCATTGGCTATTCATTCGTGTGATCGCGTGTACGCGGAAACGGTAGCGCCCGACTCCCCCACTTCCCGAAGCCGTCCGCCGCTGATCCACGCTGCGTGGTCGCACAATTGCCTGACTGCCTCCATCGAATGGGAAACCAGAATCACCGTTGTGCCAGCGGATTTCAGATACGCAAACCTCTGAAAGCTCTTCGCCTGGAAGTCTGCGTCCCCCACAGCGAGAACCTCATCCACGAGGAGAATTTCCGGGTCGACGTGAATGGCGACCGAGAAACCCAGCCGAACGTACATCCCAGAGGAGTAGGTTTTCACGGGCTGGTCGATGAATCGTTCGATTCCCGCGAAGTCGATGATCTCATCGAACTTTGCGTCGACTTCACGCCGGGACATCCCCAGAATCGACCCGTTCAAGTACACGTTCTCTCGGCCCGTCAATTCGGGATGAAACCCGGTACCCACCTCGAGAAGTGCCGCGAGCCTTCCGCGTGTCGTGATGTGGCCCTTGTCGGGAAAGTAGATCTTCGCGAGGCACTTCAAGAGGGTCGACTTACCCGAACCATTCCGGCCGATCAGGCCGAATGTCGAACCCGTCGGTACATCGAAGGACACATCCTCCAGTGCCCAGAAGTCCTCGTGAACTGACGTTCGCCCCCGCATGACGGCGGACTTGAGAGTCTGATTCCGTTCGCGGTACAGGCGGAACTTCTTGCTCACATTCGCGATCCGGACGGCAATCTCTTTCACAGCAATTCCGCCAGCCTTTTCTCGTGATGCCGGAAGATCCATAATCCGACTCCGAAACTCGCAATCGACCAGCACACGCACACGACGATATCCGTGATGTCCGGCCAGCGATTGTCGTACAGGAGCTGTCGGAAGACGTCGACGAAATGCACCATCGGGTTGAGCACATAGAGATCCATTGCGGTGATCGGCGTCCCCAGCAGTTTGCCGAGGTCCGCGGAAGCGTCCTTCATGAGCGAAATCGGGTAAATGATCGGCGTGAGGTACATCCAGATCTGCAGCAGGATCGTGACGAAATATTCGGTGTCGCGGAAATACACGTTCGCGGTCGCGAGCATGAGGGCGATTCCCGTGGCGAAAACCGCGAGGAGAATCATGACGAGCACGAGCACGGGTATCCAGGGGAGGACGAATGCTCCGAAAATGCTCAACGCCACGACGAGCACCGCAGTCTCGACGAGCCAGTTGAAGCCGACCGCGCCGACGGCGGAGAACGGAAGGACAAGTCTCGGAAAATACACCTTCTGGATGAGGTTCGCATTCCCCACGATCGAGGCGATGCCCTGATTGACCACGTTCGCGAGAAACGCCCACGGAAGCAATCCGCACAGCAGCCACAGCGCGAAAACGTCGAGCCCGCTCGGATCGCCCTTGTCCGGTTGAAGCCGGAGGATGAACGAGAAAACGAACGTGTAGATCACCATCGCAGCGAGCGGGTTCGCGAGCGACCACAACTGGCCGAGCACGGTTCGCCGGTACTTGCCGCGGATTTCCCGGAGGGTCAGGTTGGAGAGCAGGTCGAGCGAGGCGATCAGTTCTTTCAACGCAGCCATTCGCACTCCCTGCGTGCGCGGTATCTCGTCGTCACGATCATCGCGTCCCGATCATCAATCGCGAAGGACGAGCGCCGGACTGATGGCTGGCCTCAGCGGTTCGGGGAGGAGCTGGCGAAGTCGCAGCACCAAGAGGCACAATCGCGGGTGGCTGAGCAGCGCCAGGCCGAACTTCACCCTCGCCCGCATTCGCGGCCGCTTGCTGAGCAGGATCCGGATGGATCCGGCGATGAGGCGAGCGTCGCGAAACTGCCGCGCCTGAAGGGCGATCGAATACTCGGTGACGGTGCTGTTCATGAGCCGGGGAATCAGCAGGTCGCTCACATAGCGGCGATTGAGTCTGCGGTCGTCGGGGAAGGTTTCGGATAGCTTCTCGAAGAAGATCATGCGGCTCGCCCTGAACGTCGAGTTGTCCGAACTGCTCCCAGGATGGACCCTGAAGGACGTGACGGGGTCGCGAAAATACTTCATGCGCCACCCCGACTGGAAGATTCGAATGAACAGGTCGTCGTCTTCATATCCGCGCAATCGCGGGTCGAATCCGCCGACGCTCAGAAACGCTTCCTTTCGGAGCACGCTCGCAGAGGGCACAACCATATTGTCCTCGCTGAGCAATTGCTGAATCGCCGTCTTGGGGTGATGGAAGTTGTTCGACGCAATGAATCCGCGCGTCACGAGCCTGCCTTTGACGTCGATTTCATTGAAGTCGCTGTACGCCCAACCGAGTTCCGGGTCGGAGGAAAACGGCGACGAGAGTACTTCGATGTGGCGCGGATGCCACAGGTCGTCCTGATCGAGGAACGCGATGAGCGTGCCCGTCGAGCGGTCGACTGCGGTATTGCGCGACGCGGACTGGCCCTGATTCGCCTGTTCCAGCACAGCCACAGGCACGGTCGGTTCGAACTCGCGAACTGCCGCATGGATCTGTTCGAGGGAACGATCCGTCGAACCGTCGTCGACGATGATCACTTCGTGAACCTCTCGGGTTTGCTGCCGCACCGAAGCGAGCGCCTCACGGAGGAAGCGTTCGCCGTTGAAGACCGGCATGATCACAGAGATTCTGTCGGCGGCTTCCACGAGATCACCTCCGATGCGAGTCCGTCGATGGGGTACCGGAGCGCAGCGGAACTCTCGGTCTGCCCATCGTAGGGCCAGGTCACGTGGTCGGCACGATCATCGACCTTCCGCGCGATGATCCAGGACGTGCTGTCGGACGTGGTCGTCGGCATAGCCAGATTCTGCGCCCGCCAACCGGGCGAAGGGACAACGACGGCGGGGCCCATCGATCCGGCCGCGTGCGGGGCGAAGCCCAATCTCGCATCGAAAATCTGCTGCAGGCCGTCCGGGGAAAACCGCCAGAAATCCTGCGGAGACGCGTGGCTCGGCCAGACCCACGGGGTCCCGATCACAGCGAGCCCCCCGATCTGGAGCACTTTCGCAATCTCGGCGGCAACCAGCCACGGAGTCGTCACGTGTTCCAGGAGGCTCCACGACCACACCACCGCGAACCGGCCTGCCGAAAAATGCGTGCTCAGCTCATGAACATCGCCTTCGACATCCACGCCGAGTCCTGGGTGGATGTCGAATCCGATGATCTCGCGGCCGGCAAACGCGGCCAGCTGTCGCTCGAGATTGGCCGCACTCGACGAACGAACCCCGAGCGCGAGAACGGGTCCGGGTGGGGCAAGCTCCATCCATGCACTCTCCAGCTCCCATCGCTGTGGGTCGACGCCGCTCTCGCTCTGGGCCGGCAGCGGATGATCGGGAAGGTCCACGACGCATTCGACGACCCGTGACGCGGTCCGGGCCCGCAGTTTCACGACGCCACCGGGCCTGCCAGGGACGTAAACGGAGAATCCGCTGCGAGCGACGGCTTCGTGCCCGGGCCAGAATGCCAGCAGATCCGGACGCTCGCTGCGCCTCGCGGCCACCGACGTGCCGCCCACGTCGACTATCAAGCTGTTCACCGTCTCGCCTTCGAGATGGGCCCACCCCTGCAGGTACGTCCCATAGGCGTCGCACCAGTACACGTCGATGAAGTGATGCAATTTCCCGGCACCGTCGATGGCGGAGGCGCTCGCGGGCCGCGAGTCGACCTTCGACAAGGCAACGGTGCACTGTTTTGCAAGCCGCCGGCCGTGCACATCGCGTCGGCCACGCACCGCGCACAGGTCCCTGCACTGCCTGAGCCACAACGTTCCCTCTATTGGCATTCCGGAGTTCACGCTCGCGATGCCCAGTGAGAACAGCGCGTCCAGCCCCGTTTCTCTTGTGGGGGCGTCATCCGACAAAGCGAACGTCGGCGCCACGTTCGCGACGAGTTCGCAAAGCCGGCTTTCCGGGAGGTACGTTCCGCGGGACACAATGTCGACGAATGCGCGGCACTGATGCAAAAGCGTACGTCTGGCCAGTTCGGGCGCGCTGAACTCCGCGTCCGCGCCGAGGCGCTCGGCCTCGCGGGTTGCAGACTCGCCGTCGAAGTGCGACAGGGCGAGCACGCGGTGGTAGGGAGCCTGAAAGAGCAAATCGACGGTGTCGAGATCGGCGACTCCGGCCGCGTTGCGCCAGGTTCTCGCCGCGGACGCCGACAGCGTGAAGAACTCGGCTGCACGCTGCGGCCGGCCGGCGTGCAGGAGGTCGATCATTCCGAGTGCGAACGCCGCACCCGCCAGGCTCCACGGCGCGGTGCCTCGCTCGGCGATACGGTCGATCGTGGACTTGGGATCGCTCACATCGAGGCCGTGCACTGCGCTGAACGACTCGAAAACCCGAGGGAGAGACATGTGTGCAGCATGAAATCGACCCTCGGCGACCGTCGCGCGCAAATACCTGACCGCCATTCCCAGCGCGAGGGCGGATCCGGCCCGAGCGGATTCTGCGCGCGCATCGTAGTAGGGCGCGAGGTTCGGAACAGCGCGATTCCCGACCGCAATCTCCCTTGCCGACGATCCTGGTCGAGCCACCGCCTTGAGGTTCCCTCGATCGCGTCGCACCCGCACCGACGCGAACCCTGCTCGTCGGAGCAGTATCTCCAGACCCTGCTCGCTCGCGATGAAGGAATGGTAGCCAGCGCTCACCGCGCCGAGTATCTCCGCGAGAGGACTGTCCGGACGGACGATCTCCGCTGCCGGCGTCGTCAACACGACCGTGCCGTTCAGCGCCGCCCGGGCGTGGAGTGCTGCCAGGAAGTCGAGCGGTTGGGGGACGTGTTCCACCACTTCGCTCGCGAGAATCAAATCGAAGTCATCGCCGATCACCGATTCGCCCGTCAGGTACTCCTGGCGGATGTCCAGCCCGAGCTCCGCCGCGCCCCGAATCCCGGAAAGCGACGGCTCGACGCCGAGCACGTCCCACCCGTAGTAAAACCGTCCGAGGTCGAGAGCGAACCCGTAATTGCACCCGACATCGAGGAACCGAGAGACGCGTGCGGGATCGGCCAGTACGAGGCTTTCCATGATGGTTCCGATTCCCGCGCCGGCTTCGACATAGCCGTCCACGGAGGCTTCCGTCGGTGAGGAGTCCAGCGGCGAATCCAGGATGTCGATTGAGCCGCACTCGGAGCATCTGACGAGAGGCAACTCGTGCTGAGCGAGCGCCGTGATTCTGGCGATGAGCCGTCCCTCGCCGCGAGCATCGCAAACTCGACAGTGCAGGAGTTCAGCCTCATCGCACCAGTCGACTGCGGTTGCCGGTCCCGCGCCGTCACCCAGTTGGAGGTCGTGCACCCTTGCAGCCTAAGGCATGCTCACGTCGTGTGGCCCGCCGCTTCCATCTGACGCAATTCCTTCTTCAAATCCGCCACTTCGTCGCGGAGCCTCGCGGCGAGCTCGAACTTGAGTTCGCTCGCGGCCTGGAGCATTTGCTCGTTCAGGTCGCGAATGATCGCCTCGATGCTGTTGGCGCCCGCAGCCGCGAGTCCCTCGCGCTTGAGCGCCACGCTGCCGAGGGCAGGGGTGGGTGTCCTCTTCGTTCCATCCCGGCCGGCGAGGAACCGCTCGGTGTCTGCGTCCTCGCGCGCGAGCACATCCGTGATGTCGGCGATGCGTTTGCGCAGAGGGGTCGGATCGATGCCGTGTTCGGCATTGTAGGCGACCTGCTTTTCCCGTCTGCGGTCCGTTTCATCGATCGCGAGCTTCATCGAATCGGTGAGCACGTCCGCGTACATGTGGACTTCCCCCGACACGTTGCGCGCGGCACGCCCGATCGTCTGGATGAGGGAGGTCGAGGAGCGAAGGAAGCCTTCCTTGTCCGCGTCGAGGATCGACACGAGCGAGACTTCCGGCAGGTCCAACCCCTCGCGGAGAAGGTTGATCCCCACGAGGACATCGAAGACGCCCTGCCGAAGTTCGGTCAGGAGCTCAACGCGGCGCAGGGTATCGACATCCGAGTGGAGGTAGCGAACTCGAACACCGGCCTCCGTGAAGTAATCGGTGAGCTCCTCCGCCATTTTCTTCGTCAACGTCGTCACGAGCACGCGTTCGTTGCGTGTCGCGCGCAGTCGGATCTCCTCGAGCAAGTCATCGATCTGGCCCTTGCTCGGTTTCACGACGATTTTCGGGTCAATGAGACCCGTTGGACGGATGACCTGCTCCACGACGCTGTCCGTGATGCCCAGCTCGTAGCGTCCTGGTGTCGCCGAAAGGTACACTTTCTGCCCCACTCGCTCGAGGAACTCGGTCCACGTCAGCGGCCGGTTGTCGAGCGCACTCGGAAGTCGGAACCCGTGCTCGACGAGCGTCCGCTTGCGGCTCGCGTCCCCCTCGTACATGGCGCCGATCTGCGGCACCGTGACGTGGGACTCGTCGATGACGACGAGGAAGTCCTCGGGGAAATAATCGAGAAGGCAGTTCGGCGGTTCGCCGGCGCTGCGCCCGTCGATGTGGCGCGAATAGTTTTCGATGCCGCTGCAGAATCCGATCTGCTCCATCATCTCGAGGTCGAACGTCGTGCGCATGCGGAGCCGCTGGGCCTCCAGGAGCTTGCCCTGCCGCTCGAGCTCGTCCAGCCGCACCGCGAGCTCCTCTTTGATCGAAGCAATCGCGCGCTTCATCGTCACAGGGCTCGCAGCATAGTGAGTTGCCGGGAACAGCGACACCGCATCCAGCGCCTCGATGACATCGCCCGTGAGGGGGTGCAGCGAAAACAGCGCCTCGATCTCGTCGCCGAACATTTCAATGCGAATGGCGTGTTCCTCGTACACGGGAATGATTTCGATCGTGTCGCCGCGGACGCGGAACTTTCCGCGCGAAAAGTCGATGTCGTTGCGCTGATACTGCATGGCGACGAGCCGCCGGATGAGCTGGTCGCGTGGGATGTGCTCCCCCACCTGGAGCGCAACCATCGCCTCGAGGTACTCCTCGGCCGCGCCGAGGCCATAAATGCACGACACCGTGGAGACCACGACGACGTCCCTGCGGCTCAAGAGCGAATTCGTGGTCGAATGCCGCAACCGTTCCACTTCGGCGTTGATGGAACTGTCCTTTTCGATAAAGGTATCGGTCTGCGGAACATACGCTTCCGGCTGGTAGTAGTCGTAGTAGGACACGAAATACTCGACCGCGTTGTTGGGCATGAGCTCGCGGAACTCGTTCGCAAGCTGGGCTGCGAGCGTCTTGTTGTGGGACAGCACGAGGGTCGGGCGCTGCACTTGCTCGATGAGCCACGCGGTCGTCGCGGACTTGCCCGTTCCCGTCGCGCCGAGGAGCACAACATCCGTCTCCCCCGCGTTGATGCGCGCGGCGAGCTCGGCGATCGCCGCAGGCTGGTCGCCGCTCGGGACATACTCGCTGACCACCTCGAAAGGACGGACGGCGCGGGTGGGTTGCATTTCTCAAGCCTAAACAGAACCACTGACTACGAGAGGGCGTGTTTGCCCTCAGCGGAACTCATGCGGCACGGGACACGCTCTCCCACAGCGCGTCGGCCTGGCGGAGCGTGTCGTCGAGCGTGCCATTGCTGTCGATCACGACGTCGGCGATCGCAAGTCGCTCCGTGTCGCTCACTTGCGAATTGAGGCGGTGCACCGCTTCCGCTCGCGAAAGTCCGCGCAACTCCATGAGCCTCGCCAACCGGGTTTGAGTGCTCGCATTCACAACCACGATGAGGTCGAATTCGTGCTCAGCATCCACGCGCGCTTCGATCAGCAGCGGTACGTCGTACACGATGATCGCGCGGGGGTTCTTCTCAGCGGCAGCGTTCATGAGCTCCCGGGCGCGGGCCTTGACGGCAGGGTGCGTAATCGCATTGAGCACCTCGCGGCGCTCAGGGTCGGCGAAAATCACGGACGCGAGCGCGGCCCTGTCGAGCCGGCCATCGTGCCCGATGACGTCGGGGCCGAAACTCCTCTCGATCTCGGCGAGTGCCGGTTGCCCTGGTTCCACAACCTCTCGGGCGAGGACGTCCGCGTCGATGTGGATCGCACCGTGCTCGGCGAGACGGCCGGCGACCACCGATTTTCCCGAGGCGATTCCGCCGGTGAGTCCGATCAGGTACACCCCGCCATGCTAGCTTGGCGCCGTGCTAGCGTGATGCCACCGAAGCAAAGGGGACGGCATGCTGGAGTTCCTCACAGGCGCGGGACTCGCGGTTTCCGCGGGCCTCAACGCCTACATCCCCCTTCTCGCGCTCGGGCTCGCCGGTCGTTTCCTGGATGTCGTGAACCTCCCGGCCAGCTGGGCCTGGCTCGAAAACCCCTGGGTTCTGGGAATCCTCGGGATTCTCCTCGCCATCGAACTCGTTGCGGACAAAATACCTGTCGTTGACCACGTCAACGACTGGATTCAGACCGTCGTGCGGCCCACGGCCGGCGGTCTCGCTTTTGGTTCCGGGTCCACAGCGACGACGGCCGCCGTCACGAACCCGGAGGCGTTCTTTTCCGGCAATCAGTGGTTCCCCATCGCGCTCGGGGTAGTCATCGCACTTGCCGTGCACGTGGCAAAGTCCGCGATCCGCCCCATGATCAACGTCGCCTCCGCGGGAATACTGACCCCCGTCGTGAGCGCAGCAGAAGACGTCGGCAGCGTTGCGATGGCGATTCTCGCGATCCTGATCCCCGTGCTCGTCATCGTCGCGATTCCGATCGCCGCATGGCTCTTGTGGCGCCTGGCGCGGCGCGTACGCAAACGAAACGGCCGGTCCCGCAAGGAACCGGCCGAATCGGCGAAGTACGAAGTACTTCCGTGAGCTAGCTGTTTCCGGAGAGCTTCTCGCGAAGGGCGGCGAGCGCCTCGTCGTCGGCGAGAGTGCCAGCGCCGGATTCTTCTGCAGAAAACGAGGAACCCGACGATGCCGGGACGTCGCCGATCGGCTCGTTCGCGGCAGCGGCGACCTGCACCTTGTGGGCTTCCCAGCGAGCCTGGGCTGCTGCGTAGTCGAGCTCCCACTTTTCGCGCTGGGACTCGAAGCCCTCTTTCCACTCGTTCGTTTCCGGGTCGAATCCATCCGGGTACTTGTAGTTGCCCGCCTCGTCGTACTCGGTAAGCATGCCGTAGAGTGCCGGGTCGAACTCGGTGCCCTCCGGGTCGACTCCCTCGTTGGCCTGCTTGAGGCTCAGCGAGATGCGGCGGCGCTCGAGATCGATGTCGATGACCTTGACGAACACTTCGTCGTTCACGGAGACAACCTGCTCGGCGAGTTCCACGTGCTTGCCGGAGAGCTCCGAAATGTGCACAAGGCCCTCGATGCCGTCCGCAACGCGCACGAATGCGCCGAACGGAACGAGCTTCGTGACCTTGCCCGGTGCAACCTGGCCGATCGCGTGCGTGCGCGCGAACAACTGCCATGGGTCTTCCTGCGTCGCCTTGAGCGACAGGGAGACGCGCTCGCGGTCGAGCTCGACGTCGAGGATCTCGACGGTGACCTCCTGGCCCACCTCGACAACCTCGCTCGCGTGCTCGATGTGCTTCCAACTGAGCTCGGAGACGTGGACGAGACCGTCCACTCCACCCAGGTCGACGAATGCCCCGAAGTTCACGATCGAGGACACGACGCCCTTGCGGACCTGGCCCTTGGCGAGGTTTCCGAGGAAGGAACTGCGGCTCTCGCTCTGCGTCTGCTCGAGGAGCGCGCGGCGGGACAGCACGACGTTGTTGCGGTTCTTGTCGAGTTCGAGGATCTTCGCCTCGATCTCCTGGCCGAGGTACGGCGTGAGGTCGCGGACGCGGCGAAGCTCGATGAGGGATGCCGGAAGGAAGCCGCGGAGTCCGATGTCGACGATGAGCCCGCCCTTGACGACCTCGATGACCGTGCCGGTGACGACGCCGTCGTCATCCTTGATCTTCTCGACGTCGCCCCACGCGCGCTCGTACTGCGCGCGCTTCTTCGACAGGATGAGGCGGCCCTCTTTGTCCTCCTTCTGGAGCACGAGAGCTTCGACCATGTCGCCGACCTTGACGACCTCGTCGGGGTCGACGTCGTGCTTGATGGACAGTTCACGGGAGGGAATAACGCCCTCGGTCTTGTAACCGACGTCGAGGAGAACCTCGTCGCGATCGATCTTGACGACCGTGCCCTCGATGAGGTCGCCGTCATTGAAGAACTTCAGAGTTTTTTCGACCGCGGCGAGAAAATCTTCAGCAGAGCCAATGTCGTTGATGGCGACCTGCTTGGGGCCGGCGGTCGTTGCGGTTGTCATGTAGTTGTTGCTCCAGTATGGGCATAATCGGGCCACGAGCGGGATCGTGCATAGGTTGTGTCGCCGTGGCAGGCGGATAGGACGTCATGGCCGTGATTGCACAGACGTGACGTTCCAGCCTAGCGCGTCAGCCCCGCGGCGACAAAACGCAGAATTCGTTGCCCTCGGGGTCTGCGAGCACGACCCAGGTGACCGACGATTCGTCCTGGCCGACGTTGACCCGCGTCGCGCCGAGCGCCTCGAGTCGCGCGACCTCGGCGGCCTGGTCGTCGTCCGGTCCGGGCGCGAGGTCGATGTGGAGCCGATTCTTCACGGTCTTGCCCTCCGGGACAGTCACGAAGACCAGGCCTGGCCCTTGCTCATCGAGCGGGACCTGACGGTTTTCTTCGAGAGCGCGCGGGGGCACGATGACGAACTCGTCCTCCGATTCATACACGACGCGCCAGTCGAGCACATCGGCCCACCACCGCGCTTGCGCCGCAACATCCTTGCAATCGACGACGATCGAATACCAGCGAACACTCATGTCACTCCTCATTCACGATGTCCCGCAAAGCGGGTTCCAACTCCGGGAATCTGAACATATACCCGGCCTGTGTCAATCGCGCGGGCACAACCCAGCGGCTCTTGAGAATGAGCTCCGTTTCCGTGCGGATCGCGATTGCCCCGAGTTCCGTCATCCAGCGAAACGCGGGCAGTCCGAGCGGGATTCGAAGTACCCGTCGGATCGTGCGCATGAGCGTGCGATTGTCAGCGGGGTTCGGCGACGAGAGATTGAACACGCCCTCGAAGTCCGGCCGCTCGCAAAGAAACAGCACGGCGCCGAGAACGTCGGCGATGTGCACCCAGGAAAACTTCTGCCTTCCGCCTCTGACTCGAAACTCGTGGTGGACGCCTGCAGCGCGACGGCGTGCCGATCCGAACCAATGCCCGTCGAGCTGTGGCCCTCCGAGCCCCAACCTGGCCAGGCGGAGCATGGGCACGAGTGCACCGCCCTCCCCAAGCACAATTGCCGTGCGCAAGGCGACCCGCCTCGTTGCGGGCAGGTCGCCGTCGAAGAACGCCGATTCCCACGCCTTCGCTACGTCAACCGAGAATCCTTCGCCAAGTTCGCCTTCCGACTCGGTCATGGGGCGATCGTCGGCGTGCCGGTAAATTGTCGCAGTGGATGAGTTGATCCACAGCGCAGGCGGATGCTCGCACGCGCGTATCGCCGTCGCGAGTTCGCGCGTCGTATCCACCCTGGAGGTCAGAATCGCCGCCCTGTTTGCGGAGTTGTAACGACAGTTCACACTCTTGCCCGCGAGGTTCAGAAGCAAGTCTGCCCCGTCCAGCAGATCCGTGATTGCAGCGGGCTGACCCCATCGCACCGTGGTGTTGCGGCCGAGGTGATCTACCGTGTGTCCCCGTGCTCGAAGCGCCTTTGTCAGTGAACTTCCCATGAAGCCAGACGCCCCGGCAATCACGATCCGCACGGCGCAACGGCTTTCCGGTCGTAGCGGAACGACCCCGCGTACTCGTAGACCGTACCGAGAATCGGCACGCGAACCGAAACGCTCACATGCTGGCGGTCGCCATCGATCACGTGCGCTGCGAACAGCGCTCGAAACCGCCGTTGCTTCCCCATAATGTCGACGATACCTTCCGGCGTCGCCACCATGAGGTCGCGCATGACTCGATCACCCTGCGTCAACGCGAATACCCTCTCGCCGGCGACGGCTGATCGTCCGCCTTCGCGCACAGGGGTGTTGATTACCGTGAACGGAACATCTCGCTCCCACACACCGAAGAGCACATCTTTCGGGACGAAGAGCCGCAAAATTGGGTGAAGCCATCGACGGGGAGTACCGACCGTGTCGAACACTCCCTCGCCGATTCCAGCTCCTCCGGCAGGGATCGCGGAAAAGTACTCCTGAAGCGTCGGATGCAGTTGCCCGAAGCGGTCGCCGAGCACAGCTTCAAAGGGCGACTGCGCCGGCGACACTGCTGCGTTCAATTTACTTGAGGAGCGCGGCCTTCAAGGTATCCAGACCGACACCGCCCATATCGAGGGCCCTGCGGTGGAATTCCTTGATGTTGAACGAAGCGCCATCGCGCGCCTTCACCTCGTCGCGCAATTGCTCCCAAATGCGCTGGCCCACCTTGTACGACGGCGCCTGCCCCGGCCAGCCGAAGTAGCGGTTAACCTCGAACCTCACGAACGGCTCATTCATGTTCACGTTGCTCTTCATGAAGTTGAACGCGTAGTCGTAATCCCACACGCCGCTTCCGTCGAGGCGCTTCTTTCCGAGGTGGACGCCGATGTCGAGCACGACGCGCGCCGCGCGCATCCGCTGACCGTCGAGCATGCCGAGGCGGTCGCCCGGATCATCCAGGTAACCGAGCTCCTCCATGAGCCTCTCTGCGTAGAGCGCCCAGCCTTCCGCGTGCCCGCTCGTGCCCGCAAGCTGGCGGCGCCACGTGTTGAGCATCGCGCGGTTGTACACGGCCTGACCCAATTGCAAGTGGTGTCCGGGAACTCCCTCGTGATACACGGTCGTCGTTTCGCGCCACGTGTCGAACTCCGTGATGCCCTCCGGCACCGACCACCACATGCGGCCCGCCCGCGAAAAGTCATCGCTCGGGCTCGTGTAATAGATTCCGCCCTCCTGCGTCGGTGCGATCATGCACTCGAGTTTCTTCACGGGACCCGGGATGTCGAAGTGCGACTTCGAGAGTTCGGCGATTGCCGTGTCGCTCAAGTTCTGCATCCACTTCTGCAGCGCATCGGTGCCGTGAAGTTTGCGGCTCGTGTCGGCATCGAGAACAGCGATGGCCTCTTCGACGCTCGCGCCCGGCTTGATCTCGCCGGCGATCCGCGTCTGCTCGTCGACCATGCGCGCGAGCTCCTCGATTCCCCACTCGTAGGTCTCGTCGAGGTCGATCTTGGCACCGAGGAATCTGCGGGACTGCAGCGCATACAGTTCGCGTCCGATCGCATCGGTCTCGCTTGCGGCCGGACCGAGCTCGTTCGTGAAGAAGTCGGCGAGCTTTTCGTAGGCGGAAGCGGAAGCTTCGGCGCCTTTGCGCAAATCCGCCTGAAGGGACTCCGGCAGCGGCGTGCCGTCTGCGGTAGCGGCGCCGCTCGTGAACGCGAAGAAGAATCCGTCCTTCGACGCGTACTTCCTCGCCTGCTCCAGCACCTCGGTGACCTGGCGGCGCGCGGGAACGGTACCGTCGGCGATCCCCAATCGAAGCGTCTGGATGTATCCGTCCATCGCACCGGGAAGATTGGAAAGCTTCCCCGCGATCGTGATCCAGTCCTCGACCGTGTCGTGGGCCATGAGGTCCAGAACGTCGCGAAGCTGCTGCGCGGGAGACGCGATCACATTCAGATCCCGTTTCCACAAGCCCGCGTCGTGGGCTTCCAGATCGAGCTGGAGCTCATTCGTCATGTCCGTTTTCGTCACCCAGTCGACATCGTCGGCGGGTTCGACGGTGGAAAGCCTGTCGAGAACCTTCTTGCCCTCATCGACGAGCCGTTGGATCCCCCCCGGGGATTGGTCGCCATACTCCTCATAGCGCCCGGGGATGCCGATCCAGATGGCGATGTCCGGCACAAGATCGGCAAGAGTGGCTACCCACTCCTCCGCAATCGCGTCAATCGCGGTGGGGGTCCGAGCGGCTTCGTGAGCACGTGAGTCAGCAGGGTTTTCAGGAGTCATGTATCGAGCTTATGCGCGGACATTGATTGGGCGAAAGCGGAAGGTTTCTAATGCGCAGCGGCATCCCAGTTCGGGCCCGTTCCGATTTGCACGTCGAGCGGGACTTTGAGCTCTGCCGCGTGGCCCATACGATCCTGAACAATCCCGGTCACCGCGTCGAGCTCTCCCTGGGCAACCTCGAACACCAACTCGTCGTGCACCTGGAGGAGCATGCGCGAGGATAGTTTTTGTTCGCGAAAGTCAGAATCGATGCCCAACATCGCAATCTTCATGATGTCGGCGGCCGACCCCTGGATCGGCGCATTGAGGGCCTGGCGCTCTGCGTTTTCCCGAAGCACCCGATTGTTCGAGTTCAGATCGCCGAAGGGCCGACGGCGGCCGAAAATGGTCTCCGTGTATCCGTCGCTCTTCGCCTGGTCGACGACGTTCCGCAAATATGCGCGAACCGCCCCGAACCGCGCGAAATAGTCGACCATGAGCTGTTTCGCCTCGGCGACATCGATGCGCAATTGCTTCGAAAGCCCGAACGCGCTCAGTCCGTAGGCGAGGCCGTACGACATCGCCTTGACCTTGGTGCGCATGACGGGGGTCACCTCGGTTGGTTCGACGCCGAAGATTCGCGCACCGACGAACCGGTGCAGGTCCTCCCCGGCATTGAACGCCTCGATGAGTCCTTCGTCCTCGGACAAGTGCGCCATGATGCGCATCTCGATCTGGGAGTAATCGGCCGTGAGCAGGGTTTCGAAGCCTTTGCCCGCCTCGAACGCCGCGCGAATCTCCTTGCCCTCATCCGCCTTCACGGGGATGTTCTGAAGATTCGGCTCGTTGGAAGAGATTCGGCCGGTGCTCGTACCCGTCTGGTCGTACGTCGTGTGGATGCGGCCGTCCGGTCCGATCGACCGCTCGAGCGTTTCGATCATTTGCCGCAGCTTCGTCGCGTCCCGGTGCTGCAGAAGCAGATCAAGGAACGGGTGCGGTTCGGGGAGGCGATCCTGCAGGTCCGCGAGCGCGGCAGCATCCGTGGAGTACCCCGTCTTCGTCGCTCTGGATTTCGGCATCCCGAGCTCCTCGAACAGCAATTGCTGCAATTGCTTCGGTGAGCCAAGGTTCACTTCGCGGCCGATGATCGCGAACGCACGCTCCGCGATGTCCGCCGCGCGCTGCGCGAGTCGTGCATTGAGCTTGGCAAGAGCGCCCGCGTTCACGGTCACGCCGTCCATCTCCATACGGGCGAGCACTGGCACGAGGGGCAGTTCGATGTCCCGCAGGACTGAAAGGGAACCCGGACTCAACCTGCCCTGAAGTTCGCGGGCGACCCTGAGGACGTACCACGCCTCGGTCGCCGGGCTCAACCCTTCCGAATCGGGCACGAGCTGGTTCGCGTCGATCTCGACGACGGTTTCGCCCAGATGCGTGTACACCTGGCCCGCGATCGATTCGTCCTTGCCTCCCGGCTTCAACAGCCAGGCCGCGATCGTGGTATCGAACGCGATGCCGCCCAACCGGATGCCCTCCCTCGCGAGGGCCTTCGCCGCAGGTTTGGAGTGGAACAAATGCTTGGGCGCGTCGCTCTCCAGCCACGCCTCGACGGCGGCATAGTCGGGGCGGTGGGCACCCCACGGCACGTACGCCGTGTCGTCGTCCTTCGCGATTCCCAGCCCCGTGAGCTTTTCTCCCGACGTCTCCACGATGAGCCCGAGCGGGTGCGAGCCATCCCCCACTGCAGCGGAGAGCCATTTCGCGAGTTCTTCGTCGACGAGCTTTTTCACGGCAGGTTCCGCGGCGGAAGGGGCTGTCGGCTCCGGCGCCGAACCGCCTTCGGCCGCAGCGATCTTGAGCACCCTGTCGAGCAGAGTGCGGAACTGCAGTTTGTCGAATACCTCGCGCACGGCCGCCGTGTCGATGGGCTGGCGTTCGAGATTTTTCGGGCCGACGGGCAGGTCGACATCCGTCACGAGCCGATTGAGCTTGCGATTGCGCGTCGCCCTGTCCTTCTGCGCGCGCAAATTCTCGCCGACGACGCCCTTGATCTCCTCGGCGTGTTCCAGGATCTGATCCAGTCCGCCATATTCGAGCACCCACTTGACCGCGGTCTTCTCTCCCACCTTGTCGATGCCGATGAGGTTGTCGCTCGTTTCGCCCACGAGCGCGGCGACATCCGGGTACTGTTCCGGCCGGATGCCGTAACGCTCCTGAACCGCGGTCGGGTCGTACCGCTTGAGCTCCGACACCCCTCGGGCGTTCGGATACAGGAGAGTCACGTCGTCGTTCACGAGCTGAATGCTGTCGCGATCCCCGGAGACGACCAGCACGGCGAAACCCTGTTCGGCGCCCTGCCGGGAGAGGGTCGCGAGAATGTCGTCGGCCTCGAAATCCTCCTTGCTGATTGTTTTTATCCCCATGGCCTTCAACGCCTCTTCGAGCAGCGGGATCTGGCCGATGAACTCGGGTGGCGTCTCAGCGCGGGTGCCCTTGTACTCCGGATATTCGCGCGTGCGAAACGAGTAGCGCGAAATGTCGAACGCGACGGCAAGGTGGGTCGGCTTCTCATTCTGCAGCAGGTTGATGAGCATCGCGATGAAACCGTGGATCGCGTTCGTGTGCTGGCCCTCCCGGTTCACGAAACTGTCGACGGGGAGCGCGTAGAACGCCCGGAACGCGAGGGAATGGCCGTCAATGACCATGAGGGTAGGCTTTTCGTTGTCCGACACGAGAGTCAGCCTAGCCTCCGCCCCTGTCACGGCGGCAGCCAGAATAACCAAGGATTTTTCGCACATGATGATTCCCTCCACGCACGTCGACCCGGCCGCCGCCGCCGGGGCGCTCGGTCAGAAGATGGGCATCGAGTTCCTTGAATTGAGCCCAGAGCGCTCTGTCGCGCGGATGCCCGTCGAAGGCAATACGCAGCCTTACGGGATCCTGCACGGCGGCGCCCACCTCGTGCTCGCCGAGTCGCTCGGCTCCATGTCGGCACACCTGCACGCCGGCGATGGCCGCTTCGCCGTCGGAATCGAGATCAGCGCGAGCCATTCTCGGTCGGTATCAGCCGGGTGGGTGACGGGCACGTGCACGGCGATCAGCCTCGGGCGCACGCTCACCGTGCATGAGATCGTCCTGACCGACGACGACGGGAATCGACTCTCCACCGTCCGGATGACGAACCTGCTCCGGGACGCTTAGTCCTCGGCCGGCTTGCTCTTTGCGGGCGGGCTCTTCTTCGGCGAGAGCTGGTCGATGATCGCGACGGCGACGTCGTGCATCGTGAGGCGACGATCCATGGATGCCTTCTGGATCCAGCGGAACGCCTCCGGTTCCGAGAGACCCATCTTCTCGTTGAGGAGCCCTTTCGCACGGTCGACGATCTTGCGGGTTTCGAATCGTTCGACGAGATCCGAGACTTCCTCCTCGAGCGTGACGATTTGCGCGTACCGGGCGAGCGCTATTTCGATCGCCGGCAGCAGATCGCTCGGGGTGAACGGTTTGACGACGTAGGCGAGAGCGCCGGCTTCCGTCGCACGCTCGACGAGGTCCTTTTGGCTGAACGCCGTGAGCAGCACGACGGGAGCAATGCGGTTTTTCGTGAGTTGTTCCGCCGCCGAGATTCCGTCGAGCTTGGGCATCTTCACATCCATGATGACGAGATCAGGGCGAAGTTCCGTCGCCAACGCCACGGCGGCTTCGCCGTCGCCTGCCTCGCCGACAACGTCGAATCCGTTGTCGCGCAGAGTCTCGACGATGTCGAGCCGGATCAGGGATTCATCCTCCGCGACGACAACGCGGCGGGCAACGGGCGCATCTGATTCCTGTGCTGGCACATTCCAAAGCTTACGGGAAAGCGGATGGATGGGCCCCGGGTTGCGATACTGTTGACGTCGTACTGAGCGCCGGTGTGGCGGAATGGCAGACGCGGAGCACTCAAAATGCTTTGCTCGAAAGGGCGTGTGGGTTCAAGTCCCATCACCGGCACAGACTATCTATTGCGTGGCCCAGGCCGGGGCAGCGGCATTGAGTGCATCTCCCACGTGGTGAACCCGCACGTCGTTCGTCGACCCGGTGATTCCGGGGGGCGACCCCGAGATGACGACCACTTTGTCTCCGATCTCGGCGATGCCGAGCTCGAGCAGCGTGTCATCGACCTGCCGGTACATCGCGTCCGTATGCGTGACCATGTCGACGAGGAATGCGCGGATGCCCCACGTCAACGCCATCCTGCGGCGGATTCCCTCGATGGGCGTGAACGCGAGCATCGGAATGTGCGACCGGATGCGGGACATCCTCCTGGCCGAATCGCCCGACTGCGTGAACACGCACAGGAACTTCGCATCCACGAATTCGGCGACTTCGGCGGCGGCGAGCGTGATCGCACCGCCCTGAGTTCGCGGCGTCGTGCCGAGCGGCGGAATCCGCTCCAGACCGTGTTCTTCTGTGGATTCGATGATGCGCGCCATGGTCTGAACCGTGATGACCGGGAACTCCCCCACACTCGTCTCGCCGCTCAACATGACGGCGTCCGTTCCGTCGAGCACGGCGTTGGCGACATCCGAGGTCTCGGCGCGCGTCGGGCGCGGGCTCGAAATCATGGACTCGAGCATTTGCGTCGCGACGATCACTGGCTTGGCCATGCGGCGGCACAATTCGACCGCGCGCTTCTGGACGATCGGCACGGCCTCGAGCGGCAGTTCGACGCCCAGATCGCCGCGGGCCACCATGATGCCGTCGAACGCGTCGATGATGGCTTCGAGATTCTCGACGGCCTGGGGCTTTTCGATCTTCGCGATCACCGGGACCTTGCGCCCCTCCTCCGCCATGATCTCGTGCACGCGCACGATGTCGTCGGCGCTGCGCACGAAGGACAGAGCGATGAGATCGGCACCGAGTCCCAACCCCCACCGAAGATCCTCTTCGTCCTTTTCCGACAGCGCAGGCACGTTCACGGCGACCCCCGGGAGGTTGATGCCCTTGTTATTGGACACCGCGCCGGGAACTTCGACCGTCGTCGTGACGACGTTGCCCTCGGAGCCCGTGACCCTGAGCGTGACCTTGCCGTCATCGATGAGGATCGGATCGCCCTCCTTCACGTCGCCGGGGAGGCCGGAGTATGTCGTCGACGAGATGTCCTTGTTCCCGAGAATTTCTTCCGTCGTAATCCGGAACACGTCGCCGACTTCGAGCTCGTACGGGCCGGCTTCGAACTTGCCAAGGCGGATTTTCGGGCCCTGGAGGTCGACGAGCACCGCAACCGCTCTGCCCGTCGCCTCTGCGGCTTTGCGCACGTTCGCGAACACCTCCTCGTGCACGTCGTACGTGCCGTGGCTCAGGTTCATCCTCGCGACGTCGACGCCCGCTTCGATGATGGCCCTGATGTTCTCATAGCTCGAGGTTGCCGGGCCGAGGGTTGCGACGATTTTTGCGCGTCTCACTGGTGTCCTTCGTTTGTGATCATTGGTGGATCCTGCGGGAGTCTGGGTTGCGGGTCACAGAGCGATGGCCCGGTCAGTTGGTTTAACCGGACTGGGCAATTCCGTGTCACCTTCAAGGTACCGGTCGACGGCCGCCGCCGCCGCACGTCCTTCCGCGATCGCCCACACGATGAGGGATTGTCCGCGGCCGGCGTCTCCCGCCACGAACACCCCGGGCGCGCTCGATTGGTACTCGGAATCGCGAACGAGTGTCCCGTCGGCTACCGCGACCCCGTAGTCCGACTCGAGCAACCGCGTATCGGTTCCGCTGAAGCCGAGCGCGAGCAGAACGAGGTCAGCGGGCAACTCGCGTTCCGTGCCGGACTTCGGCACCCGCACACCGTCCAGATACTCGGTTTGCGCGATTCGGACTGCTCGAACTTCGCCTGATTCGTTGGGCACGAACGCGACGGTCGAGGCGAGAAACTCGCGGTGGCCCCCTTCCTCGTGGGCGCTGGACACCTCGAAAAGCAGAGGGTGCATGGGCCACGGTTGGCTTGCATTGCGCTCGGCCGGCGGCTGACGGCCTATGGCGAGAGTCGTGACGGACAACGCGCCCTGGCGGTGCGCCGTGCCGAGGCAGTCGGCGCCCGTGTCTCCGCCGCCGAGAATGACGACGTGCCTGCCCTCGGCGGTGATCTGGCCGGTAACCCCGTCGCCTGCCCCGACGTGATTCTGCTGCACGAGATAGTCCATGGCGAAATGCACACCGGCCAGCTCGCGCCCAGGAATGGGCAGATCCCGGGGAACGAGGGCACCCGTGGCCACGACGACCGCGTCGTAGCGTTTGCGGAGCTCATCCCAGCTGATATCCACGCCGATGTTCACTCGCGCGCGGAACCTCGTGCCTTCTGCCTGCATTTGCCGAAGTCTGTTCTCAATGTGGCGTTTCTCCAGTTTGAAATCCGGGATGCCGTAGCGAAGCAGCCCACCGATGCGGTCGTCGCGTTCGAACACGGCGACCGTGTGGCCTGCCCGCGTGAGCTGCTGCGCCGCGGCGAGCCCGGCAGGGCCCGAACCGACGACCGCGACGGTCTTCCCGGTGAGGCGCTCCGGCGGATGCGGTTGCACCCAGTCGTTCGCCCACGCCTGGTCGATGATCGATTGCTCGACTAGCTTGATCGTCACGGGCTCCTGGCTGATCCCGAGCACGCACGAGCTCTCGCACGGAGCCGGGCACAGTCTTCCGGTGAACTCGGGGAAGTTGTTCGTCGCGTGGAGCCTTTCGCTCGCTTCCCTGCCCTCGCCCCGGCGAATGAGGTCGTTCCACTCCGGAATGAGATTGCCCAGCGGGCAACCCTGGTGGCAGAACGGGATTCCGCAGTCCATGCACCTCCCGGCCTGCCGCCGGAGCACGGTGTCGTCGCCCGCCTCGTACACTTCCTTCCAGTCCATGAGGCGCACGGAAACAGGCCGCCTTGGTGGCAATTCGCGCGACCTCGTCGTGAGGAAGCCTTTGGGATCAGCCACCGGTCACCTCCACGATTCTCTCCCACACGATCGCGCCGTCGGGATCGAGCCCCTCGTCGACCGCGGTCGCGCGCGTTTCCAATACCGCCGCGAAGTCCCTCGGGAGCACGCGGACGAAATCGGCGGCTGTCGACTCGAAGTCCTCGAGCATCGCCGCGGCCGCCGTAGAACCCGTGAGCGCGCCGTGCCTCTCCACGAGGCCGCGCACAAGTTCGACATCCGCACGGTCCAGCGAATCGAGCCGGAGCTCGCCGCGCTCGAGTGCGTCGCGGTTGACCCGATCCGGCCGCAGCCGATAGACATACGCCGTTCCGCCAGACATTCCTGCCCCCAGGTTGCGTCCGACGGGACCGAGAATCACCGCGATTCCCCCCGTCATGTATTCGAGCGCGTGGTCGCCGACCCCTTCCACGACCGCCGTCGCACCCGAGTTGCGCACGAGGAACCTCTCCCCCACGATTCCCCGCAGGAACAGGTTTCCGCTCGTCGCGCCATACCCGATCACGTTTCCCGCGATGACGTTGCGCTCGGCGCGGAACACGCTGTCCCGGTCAGGGCGAAGCGATACCGTTCCACCGCTCAGCCCCTTGCCGACGTAGTCGTTGGCATCTCCTTCCAGATGAATCGCGATACCGCGCGGAAGGAACGCGCCGAGCGACTGTCCGGCAGTGCCCGCGAGCGAAATCGTGATGGTGCCGTCGTCGAGGCCCATTTCGCCGTATCGTTTGGTCACCTCGTGTCCGAGCAGAGTCCCCACGGCCCTATCCGTGTTGCGCACGGCGAGGGAGAGCTCGACGCGCTCCCGCCGTTCGAGGGCAGCTACCGAGCGTTCGATGAGCGCGCGGTCGAAATGCCGCTCGAGTTCGTGGTCCTGTTCGCGCTCGTGCGTGAGCGGCTCGCCCGGGTCACGGCTGCCCGCGGAGAGGATCGGCGTGAGATCGAGGCCATCCGCTTTCCAGTGCGAAATGGCCTTCTCCATTCCGAGCAGTTCCCGATGGCCGATTGCGTCGTCGAGGCTGCGGAAACCGAGCCTCGCGAGATACTCGCGCACCTCCTGGGCCAGGAACTCGAAGAAGTTCACGACGAACTCGGGCTTGCCCGTGAATCGCTCCCTCAATTCGGGGTTTTGCGTGGCGACCCCTACCGGGCACGTGTCCAGGTGGCACACGCGCATCATGACGCAACCGGAGACCACGAGCGGCGCCGTCGCGAATCCGTACTCCTCCGCGCCCAGGAGCGCGGCGACGATCACATCCCGGCCGGTCTTCAGCTGCCCGTCCACCTGAACGACCACTCTGTTGCGAAGCCCATTCGTCATGAGCGTCTGCTGGGCTTCAGCGAGGCCGAGTTCCCACGGCGTGCCTGCGTGCTTGAGCGAGGACAGCGGACTCGCGCCCGTTCCGCCGTCGTGCCCTGAAATGAGCACGACATCGGCAAGCGCTTTCGCGACACCGGAGGCCACGGCGCCGATTCCCGACTGGCTCACGAGCTTCACGTGGATCCGCGCGTCAGGATTGGCCCGCTTGAGATCGTAAATGAGCTGTTTGAGATCCTCGATCGAGTAGATGTCGTGGTGCGGGGGCGGGCTGATGAGTCCGACGCCTGCCGTTGCGTGCCTCGTGCGCGCAATCCACGGGTACACCTTCGCGGGAGGCAATTGGCCGCCCTCACCCGGTTTCGCGCCTTGCGCCATCTTGATCTGGATATCCGTCGCGTTCGTCAAGTACAGGCTCGTGACACCGAACCGCGCGGACGCGACCTGCTTGATGGCGCTGCGGCGCTCCGGGTCGAGCAGGCGAGCCACCGTCTCTCCGCCCTCCCCCGTATTGCTCCTGGCGCCGAGCCGATTCATCGCGATCGCGAGCGTCTCGTGGGCTTCTTCGCTGATCGACCCGTAGCTCATGGCGCCGGTCGAGAATCGCTTCACGATGGAGGAGACGGGCTCCACTTCGTCCAGCGGTACCGCCGGGCGCACTCCCTCGCGCAATGCGAACAATCCGCGCAACGTCATGAGCTCGCCCGCTTGCTCATCGACGAGCTTCGTATAGTCGCGGAACAGGTCATAACGGCGCTCGCGCGTCGAGTGCTGAAGCCGGAACACGGTATCCGGATTGAACAAGTGGGGCGGACCGCCCCTGCGCCACTGATACTCGCCGCCCGTTTCGAGGTGCTCGTGAGCGGTGCTCGCTGCCTCATCCGGATAGGCGCTTTCGTGCCGCGCAAGATTCTCTGCCGCGATGACGTCCATGCCAACGCCGCCGAGGCGGGAGGTCGTTCCCGTGAAATATTCATCCACGAAGTCCTGCGCGAGACCGATGGCCTCAAACGCCTGGGCGCCGGCGTAGGAAGAAACTACCGAAATGCCCATTTTGGACATGGTCTTCAGTACGCCCTTGCCGAGGGCCTTGATGATGTTGGCGACAGCCTGCTCGGACGTCACGCCTTTCAGCACGCCGCTGCGCACGAGCTGCTCCGCCGTTTCCATCGCGAGATACGGGTTGATGGCTGAGGCGCCGTAGCCGACGAGCAGAGCGACGTGATGCACTTCCCGCACATCCCCCGCTTCGACGATGAGGCCGACCCTGAGCCGGTTCTCCCGGCGGATGAGGTGGTGGTGGACGGTGGAGAGCATGAGAAGCGACGGAATGGGAGCGAGATCCTTCGTGGAATCGCGATCCGAAAGCACGATGTATTTCGCGCCGCGCTCGATCGCATCGTCCACTTCTCGGCACATTTCCGCGAGTCGGTCGGCGAGGGCGCGCTGGCCGTCGTCGACCCGGTAGAGTCCGCGGATCGTCGTCGTCGTTCTGCTCCCCGGGGAAGCATCGATGTGCTGGATCTTCGCGAGCTCATCGTTGTCGATCACGGGAAAGTCGAGAATGATCTGATACGCGTGTTCCGGCGTCGCCTCGAGCAGATTCAGTTCCGGTCCGAGCCCCATCGACATGGACGTGACGACTTCCTCGCGAATGCTGTCGAGCGGAGGATTCGTCACCTGAGCGAATTGCTGGGTGAAATAGTCGAAGAGAAGTCTGGGGCGCTCGGCGAGGACGGCGATGGGGGTATCGGTTCCCATCGCCCCGATCGGCTCCGCGCCGCTTTGCGCCATGGGCGCGATGAGAACCCGCAACTCTTCCTCGGTGTACCCGAACGTTCGCTGGCGGCGACCGACGGAAGCGGGAGTGTGAACGATGTGCTCGCGCTCTGGCAGGTCGCGAAGATTGATTCGGCCGTCCTGCAGCCATTCCCCCCACGGCTGCTGCGCGGCGAGGGACTGTTTGATCTCGTCGTCCTCAATCAGCCGACCGGCTTCCGTGTCGACGAGGAACATCTTTCCCGGGCGCAAGCGTCCCTTTCGCACGACGCGGCTCGCGTCGAAATCGAGCACGCCGATCTCGCTCGCGAGCACCACGAGGCCGTCATCGGTCACGAGAAATCGTCCGGGGCGAAGGCCGTTGCGGTCGAGAGTCGCGCCAACGAGAGTGCCATCCGTGAACACCATCGCAGCCGGACCGTCCCACGGTTCCATGAGCCCGGAGTGGTATTCGTAGAACGCCCGACGCTCCTGCGCGAGATCGGACTGATTCTCCCATGCCTCAGGAATCATCATCATGACGGCGTGCGGCAGAGAGCGGCCGCCGAGCGTGAGCAGTTCGAGCACTTCGTCGAAGGACGCCGAGTCGCTTCCACCCGGCGTCACGATCGGCAGGAGCGGCCGCAGATCTCCGAGAAGGCTCGACGAGAGCTGGGATTGCCGCGCGCGCATCCAGTTGCGGTTCCCCTGTACCGTGTTGATTTCGCCATTGTGCGCAAGCAGCCGGAACGGCTGGGCAAGCGGCCACGACGGAAACGTGTTCGTCGAATAACGCGAATGAACGAGCGCGAGTCGCGACGCGAAGCTCGGATCAGAAAGGTCCGGGTAGAACGGCTCAAGCTGCAGCGTCGTCACCATGCCCTTGTACACGAGAGTGCGGCAGGACAGCGAGGGGAAGAACACCTCGAACTCGCGCTCAGCGCGCTTGCGCGCGCGAAACGCCAGTCGGTCGAGGGCTATGCCGGATTCGCCGTCGCGCGCGAGGAACACGTGCTCGATCGCGGGCATCGCGCCTCGCGCGAGCGAGCCGAGCACGCTCGCGTCCACGGGGACCGCGCGCCAACCCAGAACGGCCAGCCCTTCGGACTCGGCAATCTCCGCGACGCCGCGCTTGACGAAGTCGCGCTCGACACGGTCAGTAGGAAGGTATGCAGCTCCCACCACGTAACTGCCTGCTGCCGGAAGCTCGAAGTCCACGACGGACCGAAGAAAGGCATCCGGGATTTGCGTCATGATCCCGGCGCCATCGCCCGTCCCTGCGTCAGAACCGACGGCGCCGCGATGCTCCATATTGCGCAGCGCCGTGAGCGCGAGGTCAACGATGTCGTGTCCTGCCGTACCCCTCAGGGTCGCCACCATGGCCAGTCCGCAGGCATCCTTTTCGAAGGCAGGATCGTACAACCCGGATGCATCCGGCAGTGCGCTGAATCGAGAATGCGGCGGCCTGGGGACCATGAGTTGTCCTCCCGGAAAAGATGGAGGGACGTCACTGGCCCGTGAAGTCCGCGCCGGCCAGGAGGCCGCGGGTAGTTGCGCCGGACTGTGTGCTTGGCGATGCCTGGCGCGGCCGCTTATGGCAGCTTTGCGCCTTTCGGTTTCACGGACGACACTGGTTCAGGTGAATTCGAGCCGTCGTTGCCTTCGAAGTCGGCGTCCGTGTAAACGTCTTCAGAGTGTACAACAGCATCGGCCGACCACTCGCGACCCGGCAGGTACGGACTCGGTTCGATGCCCGGGTGCCGCCTCGACTGCACGACGATGATGATGAGGCCGACGATGATTGCGCCGAAAGCGGCCCACACGTTCGTGCGGATGCCGAAAATGATCTCGCTCGGGTCGATCCGGATCGACTCGAAGAAGCTGCGGCCCGCGCCATACCAAATGAGATACATGCCGAGCATCTTGCCCCACTGGAGGCGGTAGGCCCCCGCGCGGGGCGCAATGACATCGACATCCAGGAATGGAATCGTGACCTTGCCCAGCCGCCAGCGCCGCTCGACGTACAACAGCACTCCGACGCCGATGAGGTTCCAGATGATCTCGTACAGGAACGTCGGGTGAAACAGCGTGTCTGCGGGCAGCCCGGCCGGGAATGCCGGGTTCGTGGACTCGATCTCAAGTCCCCACGGGAGGTCGGTCGGCAATCCGAAGAGCTCGTGGTTGAAGTAGTTCCCGAGCCTTCCGAACGCTTGCGCCAACAGCAGGCCGGGAGCGACGGCATCCGCGAAACTCCAGAAGCGAATCCCCGCGAACCGGCATCCGATGAGCGTTCCGAGGGCGCCGAGAAGGAGCGCGCCGAAGATCGCCATGCCGCCCTCCCAGATGTAGAGGGTCTTCAGCAAATCCTTGCCCGGCCCGAAATAGTCGTTGGGGTGCGTCAGCACGTGGAAGATTCGCCCGCCGATGATCCCGAAGGGCACAGACCACAACGCGATATCCAGAACGACGCCGCCGTCGGCGCCCCGCTGCTTGAGGCGGTAGCCCGTGAGCACCGTGGCGGCGACGATACCGGCAAGAATGCACAGCGCGTATGTATGAATGGGGATCGGGATCGTGACCCACGTAAGCCCGATGTCGTGAAGCCAGGTCCCGAAGTTGAACACCCGCCACGAGTAGTCAGGACTGGGGATGCTTGCGGGAAGGTGGGCAAGAATTCCGAACACTATCCGATGAGCCTTTCGAGGAGGGGGCGAACGCTAGATCAGCCTAGTACCGACTGACAGCGCGGATGCCGTCTGCGCAAGCTCCGCGACGCCGCCGTTCGCGAGCGCTGTGACGAGAGCAGAGCCGACGATAGCGCCATCCGCATAGTCGAGAACTTCGCGCACGTGCGCTGCCGTGGAGATTCCGAGACCGACGCACGCGCGCCCTGCGCCGACCCCGCGCAGCCGCGCGACGAGCGCTCGCGCGGCGCTGTCCACGTCGGATCGCGCCCCCGTGATGCCCATGGTGGACACGGCGTAGACGAACCCGCTCGAACTCTCGGAGATCGTGCGCAACCGCTCGTCGGTCGACGACGGCGCGGCGAGAAAAATGCGGTCAAGCCCGGCGCGATCGGATGCCTGAAACCACTCCGCTGCGTCATCCGGGATGAGATCCGGGGTGATGATCCCCGAACCTCCCGCCGCGACAAGGTCGTCCGAAAACCGGTCGACGCCGTACTGCAGGACCGGATTCCAGTACGTCATGAGCACAATGGGGACGGGAACTCTCGCCGAGATCGCGTGCACGGCCTCGAATGCGTGAGCGAGCCGGAATCCCCCGGCAAGAGCGGTTTGCGTCGCGTGCTGGATGACCGGCCCATCCATGACCGGGTCGGAGTACGGCAATCCGAGTTCGATGACATCGACGCCGTTCTCGGCGACGGCCACGGCCGCGTCGATGCTCGTGGCAAGGTCCGGAAAGCCGACGGGCAGGTATCCGATCAGGGCGCCTCCCGTCGATTTTCGCGCATCGATTGCTGCGCCGACGGCGCTGGAAACCGCAGTCATGATCGGTCCAGAAGGTTGAACCATGTGCCGGCGGTTTCCATGTCCTTGTCTCCGCGTCCGCTCAAGCTCACGAGGATTGTCGAGGCGGGACCCAGTTCCCTCCCCAGGTCGATCGTTCCCGCGAGGGCGTGAGCGGACTCGATCGCGGGAATGATGCCCTCCGTGCGGGACAACAAACGAAACGCGTCCATTGCCGCGGAATCCGTGATCGGCAGGTAGCGGACTCGCGCGATGTCTGCGAGCCACGCGTGCTCGGGGCCGACTCCCGGGTAGTCGAGTCCCGCGGAAATGGAGTGGGACTCGATCGTCTGGCCGTCGTCGTCCTGCAGGAGGTACGTCCTCGCGCCGTGCAGAACGCCTGGGCGCCCTTTCGTGATCGTCGCGGCGTGGCGCGGAGTGTCGGCACCGTCTCCCGCGGCTTCGAAGCCGTACAGCGCGACGGATTCGTCGTCGAGGAACGCGTCGAAAATCCCGATCGCGTTCGAACCTCCGCCGACGCACGCCGTGACAGCGTCGGGAAGGGCACCGGTGAGGTCGATGACCTGCTGCCTCGCTTCCTCGCCGATGACTTTCTGGAAGTCGCGAACCATGGCGGGGAACGGATGCGGTCCGGCGACCGTTCCGAAAATGTAGTTCGTGGTCGCGACGTTGGTAACCCAGTCCCTCATCGCCTCGTTGATCGCGTCCTTGAGTGTTCGGGACCCCGTCGACACGGGAATCACCTCAGCGCCGAGAAGGCGCATGCGCGCGACGTTGAGCGCCTGACGCTGCGTGTCGACCTCTCCCATGTACACGACGCACTCCATGCCCAGGAGCGCAGCGGCCGTAGCGGTCGCGACGCCGTGCTGGCCGGCGCCGGTCTCGGCGATCACCCGGTGTTTGCCGATGCGCTCGGTGAGCAGCGCCTGGCCAAGAACATTGTTGATCTTGTGGGACCCCGTGTGGTTCAAGTCTTCGCGCTTCAGGATGACGCGAGCCCCGCCCGCGTGCTCAGCGAACCGGGGTACTTCCGTGATGATGGACGGCCGACCCGTGTACGTCGCGCCGAGCCGCGCGAGTTCCGCCGCGAACGCCGGATCGGCCTTCGCGGCGTCGTACTCCGCCGTGAGCTCGTCGAGCGCCTCCACGAGCGACTCGGGGACGAACCGTCCCCCGTAAGTCCCGAAGTACGGGCCGGTAGCGTCGCGGAGCGCCATCAGACGGCCAGAAATTCTGCGAGCGTGGAAATCGGGTCGTTTGTCACGAGAGCCTCTCCGATCAACACGACATCCGCGCCGGCATCGCGGTAGCGCGCGACATCTGCTGCGGAATTCACGGCCGACTCGGCCACCGTGATCGTCCCGGCCGGCACGCGGTCGACGAGACGGCCGAACAACTCCCGATCAAGTTCGAATGTTTTGAGATTCCGGGCGTTGATCCCGATCACGTCCGCGCCGACGTCGATCGCCCTCGACAGCTCCTGCGCGTCGTGCGCTTCGACGAGCGCGGTCATTCCGAGTTCCTTCACGAGCGCGTGCAGTTTTTCCAGTTCCGATTGGCCAAGCGCCGAGGCCATGAGCAGAACGAGGTCGGCTCCCGCCGCCCGTGCCTCGAACACCTGATACGGCATCACGATGAAATCCTTGCGAAGCACGGGAACGTCGACAGCAGCGCGCACGGCCTCCAGGTCGGCCAGTGACCCGCCGAATTGCCGTTCTTCGGTGAGGACGCTCACGGCGCTCGCGCCGCCCTGAACGTATCGCCGCGCGAGGTCCGCAGGGTCGGCGATGTCCGCCAACGGCCCCTTCGAAGGGCTCGCGCGCTTGATCTCGGCGATGATCTTCACTCGATCGGCGGGCGCGAGGGCGGAAAGCACATCCTTTGCCGGACGCTGCGCGCTCACGGCGTGCTCCACCTCGGCCTGCGGACGTAGCGCTTTTCTCGCCATGGCGTCCGCGACGGCCCCGGCGATGAGTTGCGTAAGCACGCGCCTAGTGGGTTTGCTTTGGCACGTAGCGCGGCCCCGCGACGCCCCAGCCGGCTTTCGCCATGATCCAGCCGATGATGGGACCAATAACGACGAGAGCGATGGATACCCAGACGAGCCACATCCACACGAACCAGAACGCGAACGTGCCGAGCAGGAAGGCGATCATCATGATTATGACGGCCGTCCATGCGGCGGGCGAATGCCCGTGGCCCGGGTCGGAAATATCTGCGCTGCTCATGTCGCTCCAGTAAATCGTGTCGGACTTAAGACTCCGCCAGTCTAGCGGGAGGTTGGGTCGGCTCCTCCGCTCAGCTCGTCCCAATCGGCCACGGAGTGATCCCCGCCACCGCCGGCGGCGGCGTCGTTTCGGGGATGCGCGGTCTCGTAGCGGCTGCCGGCGGGGGGCCACCCTCGGCCGGTGAACAGAATGGTCACGCCGAGCATCACAAGCATGATTCCTGCGATCAGGCCGATGAACGGCCAGGCCGTTGCCACAGCGGACTCGACGATGGTCGTGACGGAGTCGACGCCGGCGATCCCGGTGGCTTTCGTGACAGCGGCTTCGACTGCGGCGATCGGATCGGCGAGTGCCAGAACGCAGGACAGTACGATGCCGATTCCGATGAGCGACTCCACGGCCGCGAGAAACACGCGGAACAACCTCCCGGAGATCGCCATCGCCCCGAACGCCGCCGCCGAGGCCAGCGCGAGCGCTGCCGCAGCCGGCGCGCCCACATCGCCGGCGACCTCGAGGTCAGGGTGGGCAGCGGACTGACCGGCAAGAGCGACAACGAACCAGGGCTGGGACCAGCTCAGGAGAACAACGGCGCCCAGCGCGAGTCCCACGAAAATGCTCGCGGATCGCCGCGCACGCGGGCTCACGGGGACACCCTGCGCAGGTTGTTCGCGACCGCTACCGCCCGAAGCGGAGCGGCAGCCTTGTTGTGCGATTCCTCGTACTCCGAGGCCGGATCGGAATCCGCCACGATCCCGGCACCGGCCTGCACCCGCGCAACACCGTGGGAGATTGTCGCGGTCCGAATCGCGATTGCGAGATCCACGTCGCCGGAGAATCCGAAATAGCCGACGACACCGCCGAACAGCCCGCGAGCAGCAGGTTCCAGCTCGTCGATGATCTCGAGCGCTCTGGGTTTTGGCGCGCCCGAGAGGGTTCCGGCGGGAAACGTCGCGCGAAACACGTCGAGCGGACCGACACCGTCTCGCAAGTCCCCCTCGACGGACGACACGAGGTGCATGATGTGGCTGAATCGCTCGACGAGCATGAATTCCGTGACTTCGACGGTGCCCGGAACGCACACTTTCTGAAGATCATTGCGCGAAAGATCCACGAGCATGAGGTGCTCCGCGCGTTCCTTCTCATCGCTCGCGAGCTCCGCAGAGAGTTCAAGATCGCGTTCGGGGGAATCGCCGCGCGGTCGGGACCCCGCGATGGGGTGCATGAACGCGCGGCCGCCTTCCACCTTCACGAGGGCCTCAGGAGACGATCCTACGATCCAATACGGATCGCCGCCGGGCTCCGCGAGCGAGAGAAAGTACATGTACGGACTCGGATTGAGCGCGCGCAGCACGCGATACACATCGATCGGCTCCGCGGTGACATCGTGATCGAATCGCTGGGACAACACGACCTGGAACACGTCGCCTTCACCAATGTACTTTTTCGACGCCTCGACGCCCGCGCGAAACGTGGGCTCATCTACCCTGCTGCGCGGAGCCGGATCGATCGACATGTCGACCTCGGCGACCCACGCGTCGGACGGCGTCGCCAGCCGGGCTTGAAGCTCGTCGAGCGCCGCGACCGAATCGCGCCACAGCGTGTCCGGATCCTCGACGCCATCATTCAACGCGGTCACGATCAGCAGGATCGCCCCGGTGCGGTGATCGAGGACCACGAGCTCGCGAACGAACGACAAGGCCTGCCCCGGGATCTCGAAATCGGCAGGCGGTCGGTTCGGCAACCGCTCGAGTTGCCGGACCGCGTCCCAGCCCACGAATCCGATGAGTCCTCCCGTAAGCGGCGGTTGTCCAGGGATGTGCGGCGTGCTCCACCGCGAGTGGAGCTGCCGAATGACCTCGAGCGGGGGTGCAGAAGGCGCGATCTCCCCCAGCGCTCGCGACTCGGAAAGGCCGTAGTCGAGCCAGAGCCCTCGATCTCCGGTCTGGGTCAGGACGCCGAAACTGGACACTCCGATGAACGAATACCGCGACCAGATTCCGCCCTGCTCCGCGGATTCGAGCAGGAACGTGCCCGGCGCCCCCGCCGCGAGCTTCCGGTAGATGCCCACAGGAGTCTCACTGTCCGCAAACAGCTCTCGAATGACGGGGATCACCCGATGGTCGGCAAGGAGGCCGTCGAACTCGTCGCGCGTCGTCACCGCCCGCCGCCTCCCGAATCGAAACAGCTGTGCGCGCCCGTGTGGCACGCCGTGGCGACGGGCTCCACGGTGACGAGCAGGGCATCAGAGTCGCAATCCAGCGCAATCGCGCTCAGTGCGAGGTGGTTGCCCGACGTGTCGCCCTTCCGCCAGTATTCCTGCCGTGAGCGCGACCAGAATGTCACGAACCCACCCTCGAGCGTTCGCCGAAGGGCCTCCTCATCCATCCACGCGAGCATGAGCACCTCGCGAGTGCCGGTCTCCTGGATGATCGCGGGGATCAGCCCGTCGGCGCCGAACCGCGCGCGTTCCCGGAGGCTGTCGAAGCTCACTGTCGTCATGCCGTCTCCCTCACCGTGACGCCGCTGTCCGCGAGCGCCCGCTTCACGTCAGCGACCGTCATTTCCCCATTGTGGAACACGGATGCCGCGAGCACCGCATCCGCGCCGGCATGCACGGCGGGCGCGAAGTGCTCGAGAGCTCCTGCGCCGCCCGAGCCGATGATCGGCACGCTGCTGACCTCGCGAATCGCCGCAATGAGTTCGAGGTCGAACCCGGCCTTCGTTCCGTCGGCGTCGATCGAGTTGACGAGAAGCTCGCCTGCGCCACGACGCACGGCATCCCGCGCCCACTCGAGAGCGTCGATGTCCGTTTCCGTCCGGCCCCCGTGGGTCGTCACGATGAATCGGCCGCGAAAGCGTTTCACGTCGAGCGAGAGCACGAGCACCTGGGCTCCGAAGCGATCGGCGATCTCATCGATGAGGGAGGGCCTCGCGATCGCGGCGCTGTTTACTCCCACCTTGTCCGCGCCCACGGCGAGCAACCGCGCAACGTCCTCCACCGTCCGAACTCCCCCGCCGACCGTCAGCGGGATGAAAACCTGTTCCGCCGTTCGCGTGACGATGTCCCATGCGGTGTTGCGGTTGTCGACTGTCGCGTTCACGTCCAAAAACGTGAGTTCGTCTGCGCCCTGCTCGAAGTAGCGCCGGGACAACTCGACGGGGTCGCCCGCATCGCGCAATCCGCGGAACTTGACTCCTTTCACGACGCGGCCGTCCGCCACGTCGAGGCAGGGAATCACCCGCACGGGAAGCGACATCAGATTCGCGCCGCGTGAATCGAACTCACGAGAATGGCCCGCGCTCCGAGCGCATACAGTTCGTCCATGATCGCGTTCGTCCTGGCCCGCGGAACCATGACGCGCACGGCGACCCAGTCCGAGTCCTTGAGCGGCGACACGGTTGGCGATTCCAGCCCCGGTGTGATGGCGGAGGCTTTCTCCACCAGTTCGACGGGCAGGTCGTAGTCCATGAGCACGTACTGCCTCGCTACGAGCACTCCCTGGATGCGGCGTTGAAAAGTGATGAGGCCGGGCAGCGCTTCACCGGAGCTGATGAGCACGGCCGTCGACTCGAGAATGACGGGGCCAAAGACCTCGAGCCCCTGCTGGCGGAGGGTCGTCCCCGTCGATACGACGTCGGCGACGGCATCGGCGACGCCGAGCTCCACGGCGGACTCCACGGCACCATCCAGAATCACGAGCTGCGCCGCGACGCCCTCTCTTTCGAGAAATGCGCCGACGAGGCCGGGATAGCTCGTCGCCACCCGCACTCCCGCAAGCTCCGAGAGCAACGAGAACCGACCGGTCGGGCCGGCAAACCGGAACGTCGATTCGCCGAAATCGAGACCCGCGATCTCGTGCGCACGGGAGCCGGAGTCCAAGAGGAGATCGCGTCCCGTGATGCCGACATCGAGGGCGCCCGAACCCACATACGTCGCGATGTCGCGGGGGCGAAGGTAGAAGAATTCGACGTCGTTGGCCGGGTCGAAAACGATGAGTTCCTTCGGGTCCCTCCTCGTGACGTATCCGGCTTCCGACAGCATTTGCGTCGCGGCATCGGAGAGCATCCCCTTGTTGGGGACGGCGATTCTGAGCATGCGTGTTCTCTTCTCCCGCCGTCTGGACGTTCAGCGCAGCGTGTCTGTGCATCAACGGGTGAGGGCCACTCACAAGTGCCGGTAGACATCCTCTGTGGTCAAGCCCTTGGCGAGCATGAGCACCTGGACGTGGTACAGCAATTGCGAAAGCTCCTGCGCCGTGCGTTCGGCACTCTCGTGCTCCGCCGCCATCCAGGATTCTGCGGCCTCTTCGACGAGCTTCTTTCCGATGGCGTGCACGCCCTCGTCCAGTCGTCCGACCGTGCCGGATCCGGCAGGCCTCGCGGCTGCCTTTTCCGTCAACTCGGCGAACAGTTCGTCGAAAGTCTTCACAGCCCCCATGGTATCCGCTAGGAAACTCCCAGCAGATCTATGACGAAGATCAGGGTGCGGCCGGAAAGAGCGTGGCCGCCGCCTGCCGCGCCATAGGCCAAATGCGGCGGGATGACGAGTTCGCGGCGTCCGCCGATTCTCATTCCCGGAATGCCTTCCTGCCACCCGGCGATGAGGCCCTGGAGGGGGAAGGTGATCGTCTGGTTTCTGGACCAGCTCGAGTCGAATTCCTCTCCCGTTTCGAAGTCGACGCCGACATAGTGCACTTCGACGGTGGCACCCGCGGTCGCTTCGGCCCCAGCGCCGACTTCAATATCCCTCGTCTCGAGCACGCTCGGCGCGTCGCCCTCGTGGAAGTCGATCTCCGGCTTGGTCCTGCTGAACTCGCTCATGACTCCATCAAAGCAGAAGTTAGTGGACGTGCGGCTCCGCGGCCGCCCGCAGCATTGCGATGTTCCCTGCCGCGTCGCCGGCGTTGTACACGCTGGATCCGGCCACGAACGTGTCAGCCCCCGCCTCGGCGGCGACGACGATCGAGTGGGCGTCGACTCCGCCATCGACCTGCAGCCACACGTCAAGACCGCTCGTGCGCACGGCGTGGGAAAGCATTTCGAGCTTCGGCATGACCGATTCGATGAACGATTGGCCGCCGAACCCCGGCTCGACCGTCATGACGAGAATTTGATCGAACTCGCCGAGCAACTCGAGGTACGGCTCGATCGGAGTGCCCGGTTTGACCGCGAGGCCCGCCCTGGCGCCGATCCCGCGAAGGCGCCGCGCGAGCAGCACGGCATCCGTGGCCGCTTCGGCATGGAAAGTCACGGAGAATGCGCCGAGTTCTGCGTAGCCGGGCGCCCAGCGGTCCGGATCATCGATCATGAGATGGACATCGAGCGGAATCGGCGAAACGGCCTGGATCCGTTCCACCATTTGCGGGCCGAACGTGAGGTTCGGGACGAAATGATTGTCCATGACGTCGACGTGCACGAGGTCGGCTGTGGCGATTCGGGCGATGTCGCGCTCGAGGTTCACGAAGTCCGCCGCGAGGATGCTGGGATTGATGCGGACCGGCATGCGCCAAGCCTACCGGGGTCGCCCGCCGCCGTGCGGTTTCTCCAGCAGCGCGATGAACATGGCATCGGTTCCGTGCGCGTGCGGCCACAATTGCGCGGAAGCGTCGCCGCGAACATCCGGATTGCGGCCCGCAATCTTCGAAAGGATCGCGGGAGTGTCGATTTCCGCGAGGCCGCAAACGGAAACCGCATGCCGGACGGCGACGCGCGTTTCGGCCAGGTGAGGTGAACACGTGACGTAGGCGAGCAGCCCACCGGGTTTGAGCGCGGCGGCCGCGGCCGTCACGAGCTCCAGTTGAAGTGCCGTCAACCCTGGAACGTCGGCGAGTTTCTTGCGCCAGCGCGCTTCGGGCCGCCTCCTGAGCGCGCCCAGTCCCGTGCACGGGGCATCCAGGAGAACCCGGTCGAAGGTTTCCGCGAGACGGTGGCCGAGTTCTCGCCCATCCTCCTCAAGCACGCGGGGCGGCTCATCGAACACCGCGAGGGCATTTCGCACGAGCCCGGCCCGCGCGGGAGATATTTCGTTCGCGACGAGGCTCGCCCCGCCGGCGATGGCCTCGGCAGCCAGAAGGGCAGCTTTCCCACCGGGACCCGCGCACAAATCCAGCCACTGCTCGCCGCGCTGAATCGGCCGCGCGCGGCTGAGCGCGAAGGCAGCCACTTGCGACCCCTCGTCCTGCACTCGCGCTCTCCCCTCCTTCACCGCCGTCAAACGGGAAGGATCGCCGCCGCTGCTGTGCGCAGCGACGGGAGAAAGAGTGCCTGGCTGCGCATCATCGAGCTCGTCGCGGTGCGCAAGGCCGGGGAGAGCGGCAAGGGAAACCCTCGGGGCGACGTTGTTCGCCGCGAGAAGCTGCTCGAGTTCGCTCTCGCGGCCGTCCGCGGCAAGCGACTGACGGAACGCGCGAACGATCCAGACCGGGTGGGAGAATTCGGCTGCCAATCGGTCATCCGGCGTCGTTTGCTCGCCGATCACGCGAGCGCGCCACTCCTGAGGGCTCGTTCGGGAGATCGTGCGCAGAACGCCGTTCACGAAACCGGTCGCGGAGCGCGAGCCCACGAGCCGCGCGAGCGTCACCGCCTCATCCACCGCTGCGTGGGGGGCAACGCGCATCGACAGCAGTTGGTGCGCGCCGAGGCGGAGCACGTCGAGGATGGGCGGGTCCACCTTGTCCAGCGGCCTTCCAGCAGCCCGCTCGATCACGCGGTCGTAGAGGCCCTGCTGTCGCAACGTGCCGTACGTGAGCTCCGTTGCGAGCGCGGCATCGGCGCCCCGGAGCCCCGCCCGGTCAAGTTTCACGGGCAGCAGCAGGTTTGCGTACGCATCCGACTCCGAGACGGCCCTGATGACATCGAATGCGACACGCCTGGCCGGCTGCACGCCCGCGGTCACCGCGCTACCGCTTCGCCGCCGCCGCGGCGGCCGCGCCACCAGTCCGCAGCGGGCATGGGCCGCTTCCCTGCCGGCTGCACAGTGACGAGTTCGATCGGCTCCGTCGCTGATCCCACGAGGATCCGTCGGCCGTCGGCGGCAATCCGGCCAGGCGGGATCGAGGGCGCATCCCGGGAGATCACGGCGTCGAGGATCTTGAGCCGGTCACCGTCGACTGTTGTGAATGCCCCGGGTTCCGGCGTCACGCCGCGGAGGCGACGATGCACCGTCGCGGCCGGCACAGTCCAGTCGAGGCGGCCGTCCTCGAGGGTCAGCTTGGGCGCGAACGTGATGTCGCCTGATTGCTTCTCGGCGCGCGCGGTACCGTCGCCCATCGCGTCCAGGACTCTGACGAGAAGTTCCGCGCCGGAGACGGAAAGTGATTCCAGAAGGTGGCCGGCCGTTTCATTCCTGCCGATTGTCGAGGTCATCGTGCCCAGGATCGGTCCCGCGTCAAGCTCCTCGACGAGCTGGAACACGCTCGCCCCCGTCACGTCATCGCCCGCGATGATCGCCCGCTGAACCGGTGAAGCACCCCGCCACCGGGGCAAAACGGAAAAGTGGAGGTTGATCCATCCGAGCCGGGGACCGGAAAGCAGCGGTTCCCTCACGAGGCCGCCGTACGCGACAATCACCCCGAGGTCCGGCTGCAGTCGGAGGATTTGCTCCGTCGGTTCGCCGGAAAGCCGGTTGGCCGCAATCACGGGATATCCCAGTTCCGCGGCGACGCGGGAAACCGGAGTCGGCGTTCGGACGCGTTTGCGGCCCATGAGCGCATCCTCGCGCGTGATCACCGCGGCGATCTCGTGGCGACTGCGTGCGATGGCCAGCAGGCTGGGAACTGCTGCAGCAGGGCTGCCAGCGAACACGACGCGCAAGTTCGTCACGAGTGCCCCTACAGTTGCTCGAACGGTTCGAGGTCGTCGAACCGGACTCTCAGTGTAGGCGGTGCCGACGCTGACCCGGCAACGGGAACCCGTTTGCGGCGTGAAGTCGCATTGCGAATCACTTCGGCACGCAGCGCTGAAGCCACTTTCGCGCCAAGGGAGAAGTCGAAGCGCACGATCGCGCGCACGTGTCCGCCCTCCGTGTCGATGGGGCCGAGGATGTCAACGCCCGCTTCGCCCGCGACGCTCGAGATGGCGCGCCCGGTCGACTCCGAGTCGCCAATCACCGTGGCAACCCGCACCGCCGGGGGAAATCGGAGCCGTCGGCGGTCCGCGAGCTCGCCGCGCGCGAAGTCGTCGAGCTGCCACGTTGCGAGCGCGCCCGCGAGCGAACCCCCCACGCCGACGAGAATGCTGGGGGCGCCCGCCGCCGCGAGAGCGATCGCATGCGACCACCAGCGCAAACAGTCCTCTCCAACCCGCAGGCTTTCCCTCGCGAGCATCCGCTCGCCGTCCAGGAGCACGACCGCCCGATACCCTCCGGCAGCGATGGGCTCGGCACCTCGCGTGGCGATCACGAGCGCAGGTCGAGCGCCCACCTCCAGAATGGGACGCTCCCCATCAGCGATGATGACGGGAACGCCGGGAAACGCGCGCCCGAGGTCTTCCGCCGTGCGGGTTGCCCCCTGGCCCTGAAACCTGAATTTCGTCGCGGTGCACTGCGCGCATCGCCAGTGCGTGGAGATCGCGCCGCACCACGAGCAGGAAGGGTACGCCCCTGCGGACTTCACCGCCAACGGTCCGTTGCACCGTTCGCACCGCGCAACCACGCCGCACGAATCGCACACGATGCGCGGTGCGTAACCGGGCCGGGCGACCTGAATGAGCACGGGGCCGTGTTCGAGCGCCGCCCTGGCTTCCCGCCACGCGCTCGACGGGATGCGCGCCTTCGCCGCGAGTGCGTCCTCTGCGTCTTGCTGCGCAGTCGGAATGACCTTCGGCAAATAGCGTTTGGCCGGAGAGAGCGCACTGCACCAGCCCAGTTGGACGAGGCGTTCGACTTCGACGGTCCGTGCGTGGTTCAGGAACACGAGCGCGCACTGCTGCTGTTCCTGGCGGATGAGCGCGGCGTCCCTGCTGTGCGCGTACGGGGCGAGCGGCTCTGCGAGCACGGGGTCGCCGTCGTTCCACATCGCGATGAGGGACAGGGTTGCCGCTGGGGCGTAGACCGCGGAGCGGTTTCCCACGATCACTTTCGGCACGTCGTCGAGGCACGCCAGATGCGCCCTGTAGCGATCGGCATTGGGTTGCCGGGCATCGAGCCGAATAATCCGGTCCGCGGGAAGGATCGCGGTGAGGGCGACCTCGAGCTGCGCCTGGTCACGGTAGTCCGGTACGACGAGAATCACGCTACCGGCCAGGAGCGCGCGCGAGGCAAGCTCTGCCATGGTCACGGCCCACTGCCCCACCCAGGTGCCGTCGACCTCGACGACTCGGGGAATTGCTTCGACCGCGAGGCGCGCCGAATTGGCGATCGCGTGGTCTATTTCCGCCGTGCCATAGTCCGCGACGGCGACGGGAACCAGTTCGGAGGGACCCGGCATGTCGCCGCGCGAGGCGAGCCATGCCTTTTCGACCCGAACCTGACGCTTGGGAACCGCAATCCGGACGATATCGCTTGCGCCGCCCGCCGCGCGATCTGCCACCTTGCGGGCGAGCTCGTAGACCTCGGGGGCGAGCACGGGCACGGCGGAAACCACCGATTCCAGCTCGCTCAGCACTCCCTCGTATTCGACGCTCGACACCAGTTCGACGATGAATCCGTCGGCCACTCTCTTCGCCGAGCGCAGCGGAACGCGAACGCGGCTACCGACGCGCGCTTGGGCAATCTGGCCCGCCGGAATCCGGTAATCGAACAACCGATCGAGTTGCGGGAGGGGGGAATCGATGAGCACCCGCGCGATGGATGCCGCGGGCATGCCTACAACCCGGCCTCGGCGCGCAGGGCGTCAACGCGATCCAGGCGCTCCCACGTGAAGTCCGGCAACTCACGGCCGAAATGCCCATAGGCGGCCGTCTGCCGGTAAATCGGCTTCAGGAGGTCGAGATCGCGAATGATCGCCGACGGTCGAAGATCGAAAACGGCCTGGATCGCGCGAAGGATCCTGTCGTCATCGACGTTGCCCGTGCCGAAGGACTCCAGGTACAGTCCAACCGGGGAAGCCTTGCCTATCGCGTAGGCGACCTGGACCTCGAGCTTGTCCGCGAGGCCGGCTGCAACAGCATTTTTGGCTACCCACCTCATGGCGTACGCGGCGGAACGATCCACTTTGGACGGATCCTTGCCGCTGAACGCGCCCCCGCCGTGTCTGCTCGCTCCGCCGTAGGTGTCGACGATGATTTTTCGCCCGGTGAGGCCCGCGTCGCCCTGCGGTCCGCCGATCTCGAACCGGCCGGACGGATTCACGAGAATGCGGGTTGACGCCGTGTCGAGCTGCGCGAGCTCGAGCACGGGCCCGATGACGTGGTCGGAGAGGTCGGAACGCAATGTCGCATCGGACACAGCGGGTCCGTGCTGCGTCGACAGCACGACCGTGTCGACGGTGCGCGCGATGTCGCCTTCATAGCCGATCGTGACCTGAGTCTTGCCGTCCGGCCGAAGATAGTCGAGCTCTCCGCTTTTTCGCACGTCGGCCAGTTTCTCCGCCATGCGATGCGCCAGCCAGATCGGCAGCGGCATGTACTCCGGCGTTTCGGTCGTCGCGAAACCGAACATCGTGCCCTGGTCGCCTGCGCCCTGCCGGTCGAGAGGATCGCTCTCCGAGCCATCGCGAACTTCGAGTGCGCGATCCACGCCCGCCGCGATGTCCGGCGACTGATTGCCGATGGACACGGCGACTCCGCACGATGCGCCGTCGAATCCGACGGCGGAAGACGTGTACCCGATTTCGGTGATGATGTCGCGAACGAGTTGTGGGATTTCGACGTACCCGGTGCACGTCACTTCCCCTGCGATGTGCACGAGACCCGTCGTCACCATGGTTTCCACGGCGACTCGGCTGCCGGGGTCGACGGTCAGCAAAGCGTCGAGGATTCCGTCGGAAACCTGGTCGCAGACCTTGTCCGGGTGTCCCTCCGTCACGGACTCGCTCGTGAACAGTCGAAGAGAGTTACCCAAGATGCGCCAATCAGGTGGAGGTGATGTGTCGAGGTCAGCTCAGCAGGTCGAGGATACGACCGGCCACCGACAGCTTCGATCCCGAAGCCTCCATCACTATATCGCCGGCCCGATCCAGCACGAGAACCGAGTTGTTCTCGGTCCCGAACCCTTCCGTCCACCCCACCCTGTTCACGACAAGAAGGTCGCAGCCTTTCCGCGTGATCTTCGCGCGACCGAGTTCGAGTAGCGCGTCATCGTCGCGTTCGGTTTCCGCGGCGAAACCGACGAGAACCTGGCCGGGCCGTCTGGACACGGCAAGCTCAGCGAGAATGTCCGTTGTCTTCACGAGCCGCAGAGTCAATTCGTCGCCCTGTGACTCCTTTTTGAGTTTCGCGGCAGACACCGCGTCCGGTCGGTAGTCGGCGACCGCGGCAGCCATGATGATGATGTCTGCCGTCGAGGCCGCGCCGAACGTCGCCTCGGCGAGTTCTTCCGCGGAACTGACCTCCACGAACGTGACGCCGGACGGAATCGGCACGTCCACGTGCGCACCGACGAGCGTGACCTCGGCGCCCCGCGCGGCGGCGGCCCACGCGATCGCCGTACCCTGCCTGCCGCTTGAGCGGTTCCCGATGAACCGAACGGGGTCGATGGGCTCGCGGGTTCCTCCCGCCGTCACGAGCACGCGCTTTCCCGCGAGATCATTCGGTTGGACGGCGGCAAGAACGGCGTCCACGATGTCGTCGGGCTCCGACATCCGGCCGGGGCCGCTGTCGGAGCCGGTCAGCTGGCCGGCCTCGGGCCCCACGATGATGACACCGCGGTCCCGAAGCGTCGCGATATTGTGCACCGTCGCCGCGTTCTGCCACATTTCCGTGTGCATGGCCGGTGCGATGACGAGCGGCGCCGTACTGGCCAGAATTGTGGTTCCCAGCAGGTCATCGGCCATTCCCGCCGCGAGCCGCGCGATGACGTTCGCGGTCGCGGGCGCCACGACGATCACGTCGGCGGCCTGCCCGATCGCGACGTGCCTCACCTGGGCGACTCCCTCAAACAGTTCGTGGTGCACCGGATTCCGGCTGATCGCCTCGAGCGTGGGCAGTCCGACGAATTTGAGGGCGGATTGGGTCGCGACGACGTGCACGTCGTGGCCGGCGAGAACAAGGGCGCGGATGACCGCTACGGCCTTGTACGCCGCGATTCCCCCGGTGACACCGACGACAACGTTCAACTGGGCTCCGCTCACTGTGCGGTCGGGCTCATGACGATCCGGCTGGTCCCGGAATCGGCTACTCGGCGAGCTGCTTGAGGAGGAGCTTGCCTTCGTTGATCTCGCGCATCGCCACGGACAGCGGCTTGTCGTCGATCGTGGAGTCCACGAGCGGGCCGACGTTGTTGTAGAGGCTTCCTTCGTGGAGATCGGCGTAGTAATCGTTGATCTGCCGCGCCCGCTTGGACGCGAAAATCACGAGAGCGTACTTGGAGTCGACCTTGGTCAGCAATTCGTCAATGGGCGGGTCGATGATGCCCTTGGCGCGGTCAACCATGTCAGTGCTCCTTGTTTTCGTCGTGGATCGCCATCAAGTCTACGACCTCCTGGGCCGCGCGGCTGACCTCGGTGTTCACGACGCGGTAGTCGAACTCGTCCTGGGCCGCCAATTCGACTTTCGCGGTCTCCAGCCGCCGCGACTGTTCTTCCGCGGTTTCCGTCCCCCGGCCGACGAGTCTGCGCACAAGCTCATCCCAGCTCGGAGGCAGGAGGAACACGAGAATTGCGTCGGGCACGACTGCTTTCACCGCCCTCGCGCCCTGCAGGTCGATTTCCAGGAGCACGCTCGTGCCCTTCGCGAGCGCGGCATCGATCGGGGCGCGGGGCGTACCGTATCGGTAGGCATTGTGGACCGTCGCCGATTCCAGCATGGCTCCGTCGCGAACCATCCGGTCGAATTGCTCGTCGGACACGAACCAGTAGTCGACTCCGTCGACTTCCCCCGGTCGCGGAGATCTCGTCGTCGCCGAAACGGACAAGTGAACTTCCGGATGGTGTTCGCGGATGTATCGCGACACGGCGCCCTTGCCCACGGCGGTCGGGCCCGCGAGGACCACGAGGCGAGCAGGCTTCCCAACTGCCGCGCGGTGTTCGCGACGCGCAAACCAGCCGTGCAGGATGTCCCGCTGGCGCACTCCGAGTCCGCCCACGCGCTTCGACTCCGAAATTCCGAGCTCTGCGAGGATTTTGGAGGAACGCACAGGGCCGAGCCCCGGGACACTCGCAACGAGCTCGCGTACCCTCAAGGTCGCTTCGGCGCTGCCCGGGCTCGACCAGCCGGCCTCGAGCACATCCACGGGGCTTCGTCGGTGCTCGGCGACGGCGCGCTTCACCTCGGCACGGGCGCGACGCGCGGCAACAGCGGCGCGGGAGGCGGCGATGCGGTCGACAGCGGGAGGGTCTACGCGAGGCATTCGCGCAATTCCCCGCTCGCACGCGAAATGGCGTCGGCGATCTTCCCCGGACCTGCGGACAGCACGCTCCGCGAGACTGCGACGATCACGTGTGGCGCTGCCGCTTCGTATCGTGCGCGAACGTCCGAGAACTTCGCCCCCTGGTGACCGAAGCCGGGCGCGAGCACGGGAGTGGCGGGAGGCGACGCGAGCTCGTCGAGCGAAATCCCGTACGTGCGTGCCGAAACGGTCGCGCCGAGGACCACGCCGAGGGAACCGACGGGATGCGACGCAGCGCGATTGAGGACACTCACGTCTTTGACAATAGCGGCGGCGACCGTGTCCCCCGAGCGTTCGCCGGTGTCGACCCTGGCCGTCTGGATTCCGAACGACTCGGGATTCGAGGTTGCCGCGAGAACGAACAGTCCCTTGCCGACGTCGTGCGCGAGCGCAATGGGGCCGGCAATCGACCCGACTCCCTGGTAGGCGCTGATCGTCATGGCATCCGCTTCCAGCGCGCTTCCGGGAGTGAGCCAGGCCTGTCCGTATGCGTCGACCGACGTGCCGAGGTCTCCGCGTTTCGCATCGGCGATCACAAGGAGTTCCGCGCCTCTGGCCTGTTCGAGAACCCGTTCCAGTGCGGAGTATCCCGCGGAGCCGTGGCGTTCGAAGAACGCCACTTGCGGTTTCAGAATTCCGGCTCGCCCCGCGGCGGCATCCACGACCCTGAGACCGAATTCACGCACGCCTGCGGCGGAGTCCGGAAGCCCCCACGCGTCCAGCAGGAACGAATGCGGATCAATGCCCACGCACAATTGACCGTGCGCTGCGAACGTCGCTGCGAGCCTGGCGCCGAACCCGCTGTCAGGCACGGCCAGCCACGTCGGAGAGATCGCGTGCGCGAGCGGTTGTCAGCCGTTCCGCACGGTCCAGCGCGTAATCCTGAAGGGACCGCACGGCGAACCCCTCCCGAATCGCTTCGACCGACGAGACGGCGGCACCCAATTGGGCGATCGTCGTGAACAGAGCCTTGTCTGCCGCGACGGTCGCCGTGCGAATCTCATACCCGTCGGCGCGAGCGGTCCGGCCGCTCGGCGTATTGATCACGATGTCGACGTCCCCCGCCGTGATGAGATCCACGATCGTGCGCGGGTCGCCGTCCGGGGTTTCGGCGTCGGACTGCTTGCGGACGATTCGCGCGTCGATGCCGTTCCGAGCGAGCACTTCGGCGGTTCCCTGCGTGGCGAGGATGGAGAAACCCAATTGCTGGAGACGGAGCACGGGAAGCACGATCGCGCGCTTGTCGCGGTCCGCGACGGACACGAACACCGTTCCGCTTCCTGGCAATCCGCCGTACGCTGCGGCCTGGCTCTTGGCGAACGCTTTCGGGAAGTTGGAGTCGATTCCCATGACCTCCCCGGTCGAGCGCATCTCCGGACCGAGAATGGAGTCGACGATCTTCCCTTCCGCGGTGCGGAACCGCTTGAACGGGAGCACGGCTTCCTTCACGGCAACCGGAGCATCCATGGGCACGTGCAGCCCGTCGACCGCTGGCAGCATTCCGCTTTCGACGAGCGAACGGATGCTGGATCCGGCCATGATGAGGGCGGCGGCTTTCGCGAGCGGGATTCCCAGGGCCTTGGACACGAAGGGAACCGTCCTGGACGCCCTCGGGTTGGCCTCGAGCACATACAGGACGCCCTGTCCGATCGCGAACTGCACGTTCAGAAGGCCAAGAACGCCGACTCCGCGCGCTATGGCCTCTGTCGCATCGCGTACCCGGTCGATCACGTCGCGGCCGAGAGTGACCGGCGGCAGTGTGCACGACGAGTCTCCCGAATGGATCCCCGCCTCCTCGAGGTGCTCCATGACGCCGCCGATGTAGAGCTCGTCGCCATCGAAGAGCGCATCGACGTCGATTTCGATCGCATCGTCCAGGAATCGGTCGACGAGGAGCGGCAATTCCGGGGAAATGACTACCTGGCCGGCGACCCGGTCGAAGTATCCGCGCAGCGTTTCGGTGTCGTAGACGATTTCCATCCCTCGCCCGCCGAGCACGAACGAGGGCCGAACGAGCACGGGAAACCCGATTTCCTCCGCGACGGCGATCGCGGTGTCCCGGTCGGTCGCTGTCCCGTTTCGGGGAGCAAGCAGGCCCGCCTCATCGAGGATCCGCGAGAAGAATCCGCGTTCCTCGGCGAGGTCGATCGCTGCCGGCGACGTGCCGAGGATGGGCACGCCCGCAGCCTCGAGTCCTTTCGCGAGCCCGAGTGCGGTTTGTCCGCCGAGCTGGACGACGACGCCGACGAGTTCGCCGCTTTCGCTCTCTGCATCGATCACGGCCAGAACGTCCTCGAGCGTGAGCGGCTCGAAGTACAGCCGATCGCTCGTGTCGTAATCGGTGGACACCGTTTCCGGATTGCAATTGATCATGATCGTTTCGAATCCGGCATCGGAAAGGGCGAAAGCGGCGTGCACGCACGAGTAGTCGAACTCGACTCCCTGCCCGATCCGGTTCGGCCCCGAGCCGAGGATGACGATCTTGCGCCGATCACTCGGAGCAACCTCGGTTTCCTCGTCGTAACTGGAGTAGTGATACGGCGTGAGGGCAGGAAACTCGCCCGCGCACGTATCGACGGTCTTGAACACGGGCCGCACGCCCTCGTGGTGCCGGATCGCGCGAACGGCCGCTTCATCCAGTCCGCGGATCGCGGCGAGTTGGGCGTCGCTGAACCCGTGATCCTTCGCGCGGCGGAGTATGAACCGATCAAGAGTGTCGGCCTCGCGCACCTGGGAGGCGATCTCGTTGATGAGCACGATCTGGTCGATGAACCAGGGGTCGATTCCGGTTGCCTCGAAAACGTCGTCGATGCTCGCTCCCGCCCGCAGCGCCTGCTGCACCGTGACGATGCGGCCATCGGTGGGAATGCTCGCCTTCGCCAGCAGCTCCTGCGTGTTTCCCGGCGCGCCGTTCCAGTGGAAGCTCGAGTCTGGCTTCTCCAGTGATCGGAGCGCTTTCTGCAGCGCGGAGGCGTAGTTGCGGCCGATCGCCATCGCCTCCCCCACCGACTTCATGGTCGTCGTGAGGGTCGCATCCGCTGCGGGGAACTTTTCGAACGCGAAGCGCGGAACCTTCACGACGACGTAGTCGAGCGTCGGTTCGAAGCTCGCGGGCGTCACGCGCGTGATGTCGTTCGGGATCTCATCCAGCCGATACCCGATCGCGAGCTTCGCCGCGATTTTCGCGATCGGGAACCCGGTGGCCTTGCTCGCGAGGGCGCTCGAGCGTGAAACCCGCGGGTTCATTTCGATCACGATGACGCGCCCGTCCGCCGGATCGATGGCGAATTGGATGTTGCAGCCACCCGTGTCGACGCCGACGAGCCTGATGATCTCGATCCCGATGTCGCGCAGTGTTTGAAACTCGCGGTCGGTGAGCGTGAGCGCCGGAGCAACCGTGATCGAGTCACCCGTGTGAACGCCGACCGGATCGACGTTCTCGATCGAGCACACGACGACCGTGTTGTCCGAGTTGTCGCGCATGAGTTCGAGTTCGTACTCCTTCCAACCCAGAATCGACTCCTCCAGGAGTACTTCGTGCGTCGGAGACTGGTGAAGCCCGTCGGACACCATCCTGACGAGTTCATCCCGAGAGTGCGCGAAGCCGCTGCCGAGGCCGCCCATCGTGAACGACGGCCGGATGACGAGCGGATATCCGAGATCCTCTGCGTGGGTGATCGCCTCGTCGACCGTGTGGGCGATGTGTGAGCGCGCGACGTCGGCTCCCGCCTGAATGACGAGTTCCTTGAACAACTGCCGGTCCTCGCCCTTGCGGATGGAATCCAGATTCGCACCGATCAATTCGACGCCGTACTTCTCCAGCACGCCGTGTTCGTGAAGTTCCATCGCCGCGTTGAGTGCGGTCTGGCCGCCGAGCGTTGCAAGGATCGCATCCGGGCGCTCCTTCTCGATGATCGATTCGATGACTTCCCAGGTGATGGGTTCGACGTACGTCGCATCCGCGAAATCCGGGTCCGTCATGATCGTCGCGGGGTTCGAGTTGATGAGGATGACGCGCACGCCCTCCTCGCGGAGCACTCTGCACGCTTGAGTCCCCGAATAGTCGAATTCGCAGGCCTGCCCGATCACGATCGGGCCGGACCCGATGACGAGAACGGAGCGGATGTCGTCGCGCCTGGGCATTACTTCTGAGCCTTCGACTCGATGACCAGATCCCGGAACCGATCGAACAGGTAATTCGCATCGTGCGGGCCCGCGGCGGCCTCCGGGTGGTACTGGACCGAGAATGCCGGAATGTCCAGCGCCCGCAAGCCTTCCACGACGTCGTCGTTGAGGTTCACGTGGCTCACTTCGACGCGACCGAATCCCGCGGGCGACATCGTGATCCCGTCGAGCGGAGCATCCACCGCGAACCCGTGATTGTGAGCGGTGATCTCCGTTTTCCCCGTTGCGCGGTCGAGTACCGGCTGATTGATGCCTCGGTGCCCGAAGGGAAGCTTGTACGTGCCGAACCCGAGCGCGCGCCCGAGCAGCTGATTGCCGAAACAGATTCCGAAGAACGGCAGCCCTGCGCGCAGCACATCCTGGAGCAATGCGACGTGCCGGTCGGAGGCGCCAGGATCCCCAGGACCGTTCGAGAAGAACACGGAGTCAGGTTCGAGGGCGAAAAACTCGGGCGCGGTGATGGATTGCGGGACGACGAGAACCTCGAACCCGCGCGAGGTGAGGTAGCGCAGCGTGGAGGATTTCACGCCGAGGTCGAGAACGGCGACGCTTCCTATCGATTCGCCAATCGCCGGTAGCCGCGTGAGCGCGGCGATCGACACGCGCTCTGAGAGGTTCTGCCCTGCCATTTCATCGCTGCCCAGGACGGCCGCGAGTTGCTCGGATTCGGCGCGGCCCGCATCTGCACCGGAGAAAATTCCGCCGCGCATGACGCCGACGGAACGCAGCCGGCGTGTGACGGCTCGTGTATCGATGCCGCTGATGCCCACGACGCTCTCGCGGTGAAGCGCGGAATCAAGGCTCCCGGTAGCCCGATGGTTGGACACCATGCGGGACGGGTCTCTCACCACGAAACCCGCGACCCAGATACGGTTCGATTCCGAGTCTTCGTCGTTGACGCCCGTGATCCCGATGTGCGGCGCCGTCATGAGGACGATCTGCCCCGCGTAGGACGGGTCCGTGATGGTTTCCTGGTATCCCGTCATTCCCGTCGAGAACACCACTTCGCCCAGGGCCGTGCCCTCCGCGCCGTATGCTCGCCCCTCGTATCTCGAGCCGTCCTCCAGTACGAGGATCGCCGTGCCGGTCGTCATTGTCGTCATTCCCTGTCCTCCGCGATGCTGTCTGCCGCGGTCACGAACTCGTGGTCGTCGCCGTCCAGCCGAAAGTAGCTGTCCACCCCGCGCTCGCCCCATTGCCACGAGATCACGACGAGGCCGCCTTTCTCCACTGCCTTGTCGATCGTCCACGTCGCGCGCTGCACGGCGCGCACGGCGCGCCGGGGGATGAAAAGCGGCTCCCGGCCGGTGAGGTCGAGGATGATTCCCTTGTCCGCGACCGTGGCCGTCGCGCGCGAGCGGAACCCGAGCCCCCTCGCGGTGACCCGTTCGAGAGGCTGTTCGAGGAGAGTCGTCGCAACATACAAGCCGTTCGCGACCGCGAGCACCTCTCCGGGGTCCGCGGGCACAGGCTCGAGGGAGACGAGGTCCTCGTGGCGCTTGGATCGCGCACGCCAGCCGAGGTACATTCCGACGATGGCGAGAACGAAAATCGCCCCGACGATAATGCTGGGAAGGTACCTATCCACGTTTTCCGCCCCTGCCTTTCGACGCGGTTTCCCGTGCCCGATCCGCGCTCGCCAGTTCCCCATCCAGCACGGTCGGAACTCCGCGGTGAATCGTGGCCATCACCCTCCCGGGCAGCGTCATTCCGAAGTACGGCGAATTTGCGGATCGCCCGCGCAAATCGGTTCTGGCGAATTCCCGCCGAGCGGCCGGGTCCACGAGAGTGACGTGCGCTGGCGACCCTGCCGCAATTCCCTGTTCGTATCCGGCAACTCTGCCGATGTGAGCGGGCACGCGCGAAAGGATTCGCGCGACATCCGCCCATCCGAGTATGCCTGACTCGATGAGCGCCGCCTGAACCACCGACAGGGCAGACTCAAGCCCGACCATGCCGAACGCCGCATCGGCCCACGCGCAATCCTTGTCCTCAACGGGGTGGGGCGCGTGGTCCGTCGCGATGATGTCGATCGTGCCATCGACGATGCCGGCGCGAAGGGCCTCGACATCCTCGTGGCTGCGCAAGGGGGGATTCACCTTGAATCGCGCGTCATAGGACCGGGCAAGGTCTTCCGTGAGGAGGAGGTGATGAGGAGTGACTTCCGCCGTGACCGGGATGCCGCGCGCCTTCGCCCACCGCACGACGTCCACAGAGCCTGCCGTCGACACGTGGCAAATGTGCAGCCGTGCCCCCACATGCTCCGCCAGGAGCACATCGCGGGCGATGATCGCCTCCTCCGCGACGCCTGGCCACCCCGCAAGACCCAGCTCGCTGCTCAGCGCACCCTCGTTCATTTGGGCGTCCTCGGTCAATCTCGGTTCCTGTGCGTGCTGGGCGACGACGCCATCGAACGTCTTCACGTACTCGAGGGCGCGGCGCATGAGGGCGGCGTCGGAGACGCACTTTCCGTCGTCGGAGAACACCCGCACTTTCGCCCTGGATTGCGCCATGGCACCGATTTCCGCGAGTTGTTTGCCTTCGAGCGCAATCGTGACCGCCCCGACGGGGCGCACCGTGACATAGCCGGCGTCCTCCCCCAGTGCCTGCACTTGCTCGACGACGCCGGCCGTATCGGCCACGGGCGACGTGTTCGCCATAGCGTGTACCGCCGTGAAGCCGCCGATTGCCGCTGCCTTCGAGCCGGTGAGGATGGTTTCGCTGTGTTCGTAGCCGGGCTCGCGCAAGTGCGTGTGCAGGTCGACGAGTCCGGGCAACGCGATAAGCCCCTCCGCATCAATGACCATCGCTTTCGCATCCGAAAGCCCTGTGCCGAGCTCGGCGACGAGCCCGTCGGAAATCAGAATGTCCGTCGACGTGCCGTCCTCGAGCGCGGCATTCGAAATGAGAATCCGCTGGCTCATGCTGCCTCCGTCATCGCGCCGGTGAGCAGCAGATAGAGCACTGCCATCCTGACCGAGACGCCGTTCGCCACTTGTTCCCGCACGGTGGAGCGGGGCGAGTCTGCGGCGCCCGCCGAAATTTCGAGACCACGGTTCATGGGACCGGGGTGCATGATCATGCTGGATTCTGGAAGCCGAGCAAGCCGTTCGTCGTCGAGCCCCCACTGCCGGGAATACTCGCGCGCATTGGGGAAGAACGCGTCGTGCATGCGTTCGGCCTGAATGCGCAGCATCATGACGACGTCAGGGCCGGTCGCGAGCGCATGATCGAGGTCGTAGCCGATCGCAACGGGCCACTGGCCGATCGCGACAGGCATGAGCGTCGCCGGCGCTACGAGACTCACCGTCGCGCCCAGGCAGGAGAGCAGCCACACATTGGAACGCGCGACCCTGGAGTGCAGGATATCCCCGACGATCATGACGCGGCACCCGTCAAGGCTTTTGCCGCGCGCCGCATCGCCGTGCATTCTGCGGCGAATCGTGAACGCGTCGAGGAGGGCCTGAGTCGGATGCTCGTGCGTTCCGTCGCCTGCGTTCACGATCCCCGCATCGATCCAGCCGCTGCGTGCAAGCACTTCCGGCGCTCCGGAGGACGGATGACGGATGATCACGGCATCGGCACCCATCGCGGCGAGAGTCTGCGCCGTATCCTTCAGGCTTTCCCCCTTGGAGACGCTCGAGCCCTTTGCGCTGAAATTGATGACATCCGCGCTGAGCCGCTTCGCGGCGGCTTCGAACGAAATTCGCGTTCGCGTCGAGTCTTCGTAAAACAGATTCACGATCGTCTTGCCGCGCAGGACAGGAAGCCGCTGAACTTCGCGCGTCGCGACGTCCGCCATGTCCTCTGCGACATCGAGAATCAGGATCGCCTCCTCGCGCGAGAGGGTTTTCGTGCTCAAGAGGTGCCTCATGACTCGATCGTCACCTCGTCCGAGCCGTCGATTTCCGTCACGCGAACGTTGATGCGTTCCGCGAGCGAGCTGGGCAGGTTCTTCCCCACGAAATCGGCCCGGATCGGCAATTCCCGGTGCCCTCGGTCCACGAGGACGGCGAGCCGCACAGCGCGCGGCCGGCCGATATCCACCATGGCGTCGAGGGCTGCGCGAACAGTCCGACCGGAGAACAGCACGTCATCCACAAGAACGACCGTCATGCCGTCGATCCCGCCCGCGGGGATTCGAGTCGGACTGGGTGTTCGCGTGAGATTGCGGCCCAGGTCATCCCGGTACATCGTGATGTCGAGCGTGCCCACGGTGCCGCTGCCGGGTTCGATCGAGTCGAGGATGGCTCCGATGCGCTCGGCGAGAACCGCGCCACGGGTGGGGATGCCGAGGAGGACGAGGTCGGAGCCGCCGTGGTTGGATTCGAGGATCTCGTGCGAAATCCGGGTCAGTGCCCGAGAGATATCAGCGTGCTGCAGCACGACGCGTGCAGTCATCCTGACCTCCTTCCCCGCCTCTCTGGACGGTTGTTAAAGGATGTCTTCCACGGACAACTATAGTCCCGCTCAGGCCCTCGACTGCGCGATCCGCCCCAGCAGCCCGTTCACGAACGTCGCAGAATCCTCCGTGCTGTACGTGCGGGCAGCCGCGACGGCCTCGGAAATGGCCACGCCGTTCGGAACCTCCGGGTTGAACAGCAACTCCCAGATGCCGATGCGAACGATGGCCCGATCGATCGCCGGCATCCGGCTGATGGTCCAGCCCTGCAGATAGGTCTCGATGAGTTCGTCGATTTCGACCACGTGCTCGTCGACGCCCTCAGCGATTTCCCGCGCGTACAGCCAGGACGCCGTGCGGCTCGGCTCCGTCGTCGCACGTTCCGCCTCGGCGGCGATTGCTGCCGCCAGCGGCTCAGACCGCACGTCAGCTCCATAGAGAATGTCGAGGGCACGCTTGCGCGCCTTGGTTCGTGCGCTCATTCTTCGCTGGTTTCCGGGTCAGTCGTTCACGCGGCCGAGATATTCGCCCGTGCGCGTATCGACCTTGACCTTGGTGTTCTCTTCGAGGAACAGCGGAACCTGAATCTGAAACCCCGTTTCCACGGTCGCGGGCTTCGTCCCTCCCGTTGAGCGGTCGCCCTGAAGGCCAGGATCGGTGTGCGTGATCTCGAGGACGACCGACGCGGGGAGCTCGACATACAAGGGCTCGCCGTCGTGCATCGCGATCGTGACGTTCTGGTTCTCCAGCATGAAGTTCGGAGCATCGCCAACCTGCTCCGCGCTCAAAGTGATCTGGTCGTAGTCGGCCGCGTTCATGAACACATAGCCGTCGCCGTCCTTGTACAGGTACTGGTAATCGGAGCGGTCGACCGTCTCGATTTCGACCTTCGCGCCGGCGTTGAACGTGCGGTCGATCGTCTTGCCGCTGCGAACGTTCTTGACCTTCGTGCGGACGAAGGCGCCGCCCTTGCCTGGCTTGACGTGCTGGAACTCGATGACGGTCCAAAGCCCGCCATCCATGTTGAGAACGACGCCGTTTCGAATATCTGCAGTAGAGGCCATGGCCCCAAGTTTATGGGGTCACACCGATCGCCGGCGCACCACCTCGAGAGCGAGCAGGTAGGAGTCGAAACCGAGCCCGGCGATCACGCCCGTCGCCACCCCGGAGATCACGCTCGTGTGCCGAAATTCTTCGCGCGCATACGGATTGGAGATATGCACCTCGATGAGCAGGAGCCCGGCCCCCGTGACGAGCGCCGCCGCGTCGCGGAGCGCATACGAATAGTGCGTGAACGCCGCGGGGTTCAGAATGACGTGAGACCGGGAGTCGACGGACTCGTGCAACCATCCGATGAGCTCTGCTTCGTCGTCGGATTGGCGAAGGTCGACGGCGAGTTCTCCGGAGGCGGCGACCAACTGGTCGCGCAGCTCGTCAAGCCCCAGCGAACCGTAGACCTCGGGTTCCCTGCTTCCCAGGCGTCCAAGATTCGGACCGTTCAGTACGAGTACACGCGTCATGCCAGCAACTCTAACTGCCCACTTCCTGCCACGCCGCGAAGAGCAGGGACTCGTCGGGTCCGGCCAGAATCGTCGGCCGGGCCACGTCGTCGAGGATGACGAATCGCAGCAAGTCGCCTCGCGCCTTCTTGTCGCGCTTCATGACGCTCGCGAGAGTGTTCCAGCGGCCGATCGGATACGTCACCGGCAGCCCGATCGCGGTGAGAATGCTCCGGTGACGGTCGACGACGTCATCGGCGAGCCGCCCGGCGAGCCTCGCCAGCTCGGCGGCGAAAATCATGCCGACGGACACTGCATCGCCGTGACGCCAGCGGAATCGCTCTGCGTACTCGATGGCGTGGCCGACCGTGTGTCCGTAATTCAGGATTTCCCGGATGCCAGCCTCCCGGAAGTCGTCGCCGACCACTTTCGCCTTCACGGCGACGGAGAGTTCGACGAGGCGGTGGAACTCATCCGACTCGGTGTCCGTTGCCGCGTCGACATCGCGTTCGATGATGTCGAGGATCTCGGGTTGGGCGATGAAGCCGCATTTGACAATTTCGGCGAAACCGGCGAGCACGTCGCGTCGATCCAGTCCCGGGAGGATGTCGAGGTCCGCGATGACCGCGGTCGGAGCGTAGAACGTGCCGACCAGGTTCTTGCCTTCCGATGTGTTGATCCCTGTTTTCCCGCCGATCGACGCGTCCACCATCCCGAGCACGGTCGTCGGCAACTGGATGAGCGTGACGCCGCGCAACCACGTGGATGCGACGAATCCCGCGAGATCCGTCGCTGCCCCGCCGCCGAAGCCGATGATGGCATCCGAGCGGGTGAAGTCCGCACTGCCGAGAATCTGCCAGCAGAACCCGGCGACCTCGACGCGCTTGGCGGCTTCGCCGTCCGGAATCTCGGCAAGAAGCACCTCGTACTGTGCCGACAACCGGGTACGGAGCGTTTCGGCGAGATTCGCAAGGGACGGCTGGTGCACGATGAGAACCTTGCGCACCGCCGAGCCGAGGCGCGCGGATACCTCGGAGAGAACGCCGCGGCCGATCTGTACGTCGTATGGTGCGGCTCCCGCCACCGTGATCGTGCTCATCGGTCCTCCTCCTTCTGTATCCATTCAGCAAGTTCATGGGCGAGCGATGTCGCGGTTCGCTCCGAACTGTCGACGGTCCGAGTGGAGAGGCGTTCATATATTTCTGCGCGCTGGGCGACAATACGCTTCCACGAATCGATGCCGTCCGCGAGGAGCGGTCGCGCCGACCCCGTGATGCGCCGGTCTGCCTCTTCCGGCGATACCGTGACGAGAACCACGCGCATGCCCGCCAGATCCGCCTGGGTCTCCTCGTTCAGAATCGCCCCGCCGCCGAGGGAGATGACCGCCCTCTCGGCCAGTGCCTTCGAGACTTCGGCGCGCTCAGCAGCACGAAACCAGGCCTCGCCGTGCTCCGCGAAGATCGTGGCGATCGGGCCGTGCTGAGCAACGATCCTTCGATCCGTGTCGATGAACGGGACGCGCAGGAGTTTGGCGACGAGCTTGCCGAGCACGCTCTTGCCTGCCCCGGGCGGGCCGATCACGACGAGGTAGGGTTTCGATCCCGTCATTTCGATTCGGAGTCGCCGTTGGGGTCGAGGACGTTCGCCATCCTCTGATTCTCGGGGATCGAGTCGAGATAGCCTCGAAGATTTCGCTTCGTCTCCTCCACGGAGTCTCCGCCGAATTTTTCCAGAATAGAGTTCGCCAGTACGAGGGCAACCATGGCCTCGGCCACGATTCCTGACGCCGGGACGGCACACACGTCGGATCGCTGATGGTGAGCCTTTGCGGTTTCGCCTGTCGCGACGTCGATCGTGCGCAGCGCGTGGGGCACCGTGGAGATCGGCTTCATGCCCGCCCGAACGCGCAGAACATTCCCCGTGCTCATTCCGCCCTCCGTTCCGCCAGACCGGTCGGTCGCGCGGGTGATTCCGGAATCCGTCACGAACAACTCGTCGTGAGCCTGCGACCCGCGGCGCGTTGCGGTGAGGAATCCGTCGCCGATTTCGACGCCCTTGATCGCCTGAACTCCCATGATCGCGGACGCGAGCTGCGCATCGAGGCGTCGATCCCAGTGCGTGAATGACCCGAGACCAGGAGGGAGGCCGTAGGCGAGAACTTCGACCACGCCTCCCAACGTGTCGCCGTCCTTTTGCGCTGAGTCCACCTCGGCGACCATGAGCGCGCTCGTCGCCGGGTCGGCGCAACGCAAAGGGTCGTCGTCGAGCCGGTCGACATCAGTCGGCATCGGCAGAGAAGTTCCCTCCGGGACACGCACGGTGCCAATCGACAGCGTGTGGCTCAGCACGCGTATGCCGAGCTCGGCGAGGAAGGCGCGCGCAACGGCGCCGAGGGCGACGCGCGCGGCCGTTTCGCGCGCGCTGGCTCGTTCAAGTACATTCCGCGCCTCGTCGAATCCGTACTTTTGCATACCGACGAGGTCTGCGTGCCCCGGTCGTGGCCGCGTGAGAGGGGCTCCTCTGCCTTTCGGCAACGTCGAGAGGTCGACCGGCTCGGCGCTCATCACGTCGACCCACCGCGGCCATTCGCTGTTCCCGATGCGCACGGCGATCGGCCCGCCCATCGTGAGGCCGAAACGGATGCCTGCCGAGATCGTGAGTTCGTCTTCCTCGAACTTCTGGCGTGCCCCCCGGCCGTAGCCCAGGCGCCGTCGGGCGAGATCTTCCCTGATTCCCGGTAACGAAATGGAAACTCCCGCCGGCATCCCCTCGAGGATGGCGATGAGTTCAGGACCGTGCGATTCCCCTGCGGTGAGCCAACGAAGCATGGTGCCATCCTCCCATGATCAGGCCGACCCGAATGCCGCCGCCCGCATCGCCTCGAGCACGTCGGCCTCGCGGGGCAGCTCGCGCTCCGGGTCCCCGCCGACGAACAACCGCACTTGTGCCAACGCCTGGTACACGAGCATTCCCAGACCGTTGACCACGGTGCCGCCGGCCTGCAACCAGTGTCCGGCGATCGACGTCGGCCATGGGTCGTACGCGATATCCACGAGCGGCACCGCGTTGCGAAAGGCCTCGGGGAACTCGCGAACGAGCGCGGCAGACCCGGGGAGAGTGCTCACCACGACATCGGGTGCGCCAAGCTCGACAGCGAGATTCCCGACGGTGACCTTCGCGTCGAGACGATTCGAGAGATCCGCCAGGCCCGCAGCCTTCTGGGGGGAGCGCGTCGAGACGGTGATCATTCGCGTGCCCAGTTTCGCGAGCGCCACGACGATGGAATTCGACGTCGCCCCGCCTCCGAGCACGAGGGCGCGTTGGGGCGCGACGGCGAGGTTCTCCATGAGCAGCCGCTCTGCCCCGTAGACATCGGTGTTGTAGCCCGAGAGACCGCCGGCAGTGAAGAGGACCGTGTTGGCCGCACTGGCCAGGTCGGACACTTCGTCCTGCAGGGCCAGATGCGAGAGAACCTCTCGCTTGAGCGGCATGGTCAGGGACAGGCCGCGCCACTGGCTGCCGCAACCCGCCAGGAACGACGTCAGGTCGCCGGACCTGACTTCGATTGCGTCATAGCTCCAATCGAGTCCGAGCACGCGATACGCCGCGAGGTGGATGGCGGGAGACTTCGAGTGGGATATCGGGGACCCGAGGACCGCGAGCCGGGTCGGCCGATCAACCACAGTTCGGGCTTTGCGAGGTTCGACACCACTGTCTCAATTGCTGCACGGCGGCATCGTGTTGCGCATTCGTGTCCGAAAACACGGTCTCCCCCGTGTCGAGGTTCACCGTCACGAAGTACAACCAGGAACCATCTGCCGGGTGGAGCGCCGCATCGATCGCGAGGTCTCCCGCGGCTCCGATCGGACCAATCGGCAGTCCGGGAATCACGTATGTGTTGTAAGGGTTGTCGTCCGTCAATTCGGCACTCGTGCTGAACACGCCCCCTTCCTCGCGCTCACCGTGCTTCCACGCGTATCCGTAATGCGTCGTCGAATCGAACTGGAGCTTCATTGACTTGTCCAGTCGGTTCTGGATCACGCGCGACACCTTGTAGAAGTCTTCGGCGTTTCGCCCGGCCTCGCGTTGGATCAGGGACGCGACGGTGAGAACTCGCGCGCGGTCTGCGGGATCGACGCCCGCGGCGTCCAGGGACTGGAACGTGCGGTCCACGAGCGTTTTCAGGACCGTCATGGCGTCCACTCCGGGGTCGAAACGGTACGTGGCGGGGAACAGGTACCCGTCGATGTTCGTCGCGGTTTCCGGAATGCCGAACGCCGCGAGGTCGCGGGCCGCGGTTTCGAAGTCCGACACGGGCAGCCCGGTCGCCGTGCTGAGGATATCGAACACCTGGTTCATGCTCTTGCCCTCGGGGATGAGCGCTGTGCGTTCTACGCGATTGGCCGGGTCCTGAAGCGCAGCGAGCGCGGCCGCCGAGCTCATTTTCTCGGCCAGAACGTAGTAACCGGGAAAGAACTCCACCGGCGGGTCCTGGATCAGCAAGAGGTTGTAGAACGTTTCGAAGCTCTTGATCACGCCGGCGTCGAGAAGCGAATTCGTGACTTCAACACCCGTGTCACCGCTCGCGATCACGATGGTCGCCTCGCCCGTGCCCTGCCCTTCGTAATCTGGCGGCGGCAATTCCCATCCGAACGCCTTGCGAATCAAGGGTTCATAGTTGAGCCACGCGTAGGCCGCACCCCCGCCGGCGAGCCCGAGAATGACGACGACGGACACGAGCCAGCCGATCCAGCGGCGGCGCTTTCGCGGCACTGAACCGCCATCGTTCCCATCCGGCCGGCGTGTTTTCGGCGGCTTCGGAGGTTTCGGCTGTCCTGATCGGCGGGCGGCGCTGCGACCACCCTGAGCGAGCCTCGCTTCGCGGCGGGACTGCGGTGCGGGGGTGCCGACCGAGGCGTCGGGCGGTGAGCCTGCGGGCTGAGACGAGAAGATGTCGTCCCAGCGGGGTTCGTCTGCCACGGTCGGTTATCCTTCGGTTCGCAGGATGAGTGTTCCTGGCGGGTTGCCACCCGACTTTTCGGCGTCAAGAGCGTGTTGCAGAATTATAGTGGCGGCCACCTGATCGATGACCGGGCGCGAATTGCGGGTGTTCCTGCCCGCTTCGTGGAGCGCGCGCTGCGCCGCGACGGTAGAGAGTCGCTCGTCGACGAGCCGCACGGGAAGGTCAGTCGCGGAGGCGAGAGCGCGGGCGAAGTCGCGAGCGTCGTCCGTCGAAGAGGTCGGGGCGCCCGAGAGCGACAGCGGAAGTCCGACGACGACCTCCATGGCCTGGTATTCGGCGGCAAGCCCCACGAGCGCTGCGATGTCGCCCTTTCCGCGCGCGATCGTGTCGACGGGGACAACGAGCAGGCCCTCCCGGTCGCAGCGCGCAACCCCGATTCGCGCGCGACCAACGTCGATGCCGAGCCGCACTCCCGCGCGGTACGTCACGCCGGCAATGCCTTGTCGACGGCCGCAAGCGCCGTGCCGATTGCCGTGACGTCCGTGCCGCCGCCCTGAGCGAGATCGTCCTTCCCGCCACCGCCACCGCCGAGAATTCCCGCGGCGAGCTTGGACAGCGCCCCAGCCTTCACTCCCGCGTCCCGCGCGGCCTCGTTCGTTGCCACAATCACCACGGGCTTTCCGGATCCGTCACCGGCGGACACTTCGGCCGCGAGCACGACGACGCTCGCCTCGCTGCCCAATCTGCTCCGAAGGGTCGTTGCGAGGGTGCGGACGTCATCCGCGGACGCGACGCTGCCCACACTCTCGATGACGCGGACGAGCCCTCCCGAGCGAACAGCCGAGTCGAGGAGCGACGGCACGCGCTGAGCCAGCGCATCGGACTGGAATTGCGCGATCTTCTTCTCTGCCGCCTTCAAATTCGAAAGGAGCTCTGCGATGCGCTCGGGAAGCTGCTCTCGCGGCGTCTTGAGGTTCGCGCTCAATTGGGACACGATTGCGCGCTCGAGCGCGAGATCCTTGAACGCGTCGACGCCGACGAGGGATTCGATCCTGCGGTTGCTCGATCCAATCGAGGATTCGCTCACAAGGTTGATGAGCCCGATTTCAGCGCTGCGGGCGACGTGGGTGCCCGCGCACAGTTCCCGGGACCAGGGGCCGCCGATGTCGACGACGCGAACGGTCTGACCGTACTTCTCACCGAACAGGGCCATTGCGCCCATGGCCTTCGCTTCATCAAGGGGCATGACGCGAGTCTCCACCTGAAGATTGCGGCGGATGGCGGCGTTCGACACCTCTTCGATTTCGCTTCGCGTCTCCGGCGACAGCGCCTGGTTCCAGTTGAAGTCCAGCCGCATGTAGCCGGCTTTGTTGTAGGAGCCCGCCTGGTGTGCCTGCGGACCGAGCACGTCCCGCAGCGCGGCATGGATGACGTGGGTGGCCGAGTGCGCTTGCGTTGCGCCCCTGCGCCATTCGGGATCCACGAGGCTCGTCGCCGCGTCCCCGACGCCGACCTCGCCGTGAGCGACTTCGACCTTGTGGCTGATGAGCCCCTTGACGGGCCGCTGCACGTCGAGCACGTCGAGTTCGAACCCGCTTCCGATGATCCTTCCCGCATCGGCTTCCTGGCCGCCGGATTCCGGATAGAGGGACGTCTCGGCGAGAATGACGTCCGCGATCTCCCCCGCGGTCGCGCGCTGAACGGATTCTCCGCCGACGATGATCCCGAGCACGGTGCTGTCGGTGTCGAGAAACTCGTAGCCCGTGAAAACCGTTTCCCCGTGAGCCCGGAACGCGCTGTACACGGAGAGGTCCGCAAGCAGGGTTTTTTTGGAACGGGCATCCTCCTTCGCGCGGTCCCTCTGCTGCGCCATGAGCGTGTCGAAAGCCGAGCGATCGACCGTGAGGCCGGCTTCCTGGGCCATCTCCACTGTCAAATCGATGGGGAACCCGAACGTATCGTGAAGCCGGAATGCGACATCCCCGTCGAGTTGTTTCCTGCCCGAGGTGCGCACTTTGTCGACCGCGACATCCAGAATGCTCGTGCCGCTCTCCAGGGTCTTGAGGAACGTTTCTTCCTCGCCGTAGGCGAGGCGCCCGATTCGCTCGTAGTCGGTTTCCACTTCGGGGTAAGCCGATTTCATCGCATCCCGGGAGGCGGGGAACAATTCGGGGAAGGTCGCGGAGTCCACGCCGAGCAGCCGCATCGCGCGCACGCTGCGCCGCAGGAGCCTGCGCAGGATGTAACCGCGCCCCTCGTTGGACGGCGTGACGCCGTCGGCCATGAGCATGAGAGAGGAGCGGACGTGGTCGGCGACGACACGCATGCGAACGTCATCATCGTGATCCGCGCCGTACTTCCGGCCGGAGATCTCGGACGCGCGGTCGAGCACGGGGCGCACCTGATCGATTTCGTAGAGGTTCTCGACGCCCTGCTTGATGAAGGCGACCCGCTCAAGGCCCATTCCCGTGTCGATGTTCTTCTTCGGCAATTCGCCGAGGATCTCGAAATCGTGGGCGCCGATGGATGCCCCGCGCAGCCACTGCATGAAAACGAGGTTCCAGATCTCGATGTAGCGGTTGTCGTCGGCGGCCGGCCCACCGTCGCGGCCGTAAGCAGGTCCCCGATCGAAGAAAATCTCCGAGTCCGGACCTGCCGGTCCCGGCGTCCCCATCGACCAGTAGTTGTCGGCTTTGCCCATGCGTTGTATTCGCTCGTCGGGCAGACCGGCAGTTTTCTTCCAGTACCTCGCGGCATCGTCATCGTCCTGATAAACGGTGATCCACAGATCCTTTTCGTCGAATCCGTACCCGCCATCGCTTTCCGACGTCGTCAGCAACTCCCAGGCGTATGCGATCGCCTGCTCCTTGAAGTAGTCGCCGAAGGAGAAGTTGCCCGCCATCTGGAAGAACGTCCCGTGACGCGTCGTCTTTCCGACTTCCTCGATGTCGAGCGTCCTGATGCACTTCTGCACGCTCGTCGCTCGTGGATACGGCGCCGGTACAAGACCCGTGAGGTACGGCACGAACGGGACCATACCGGCAACCGTGAACAGCAGCGATGGGTCATCGCTCACGAGCGACGCCGACGGCACGACGGTGTGGCCGCGCTCGCCAAAGAAGTCGAGCCAGCGGCGACGGATCTCAGCGGTCTGCACTATGTCGTCTGCGCCGGGCAGCCGTAATTATTTGCGCTTGGCGAAGTCGGCGATGGCGTTCTCAGCTTCCGCGACGGCCGCGCGAAGCTCCGCTTCGCGCGCCTTGTAGCCGTCGACCACTGCGCCGCCGAATTCGCGTGCCTTCGCATCGACATCCTCGAAGAACCTCCGGCCCTCCGGGGTCTTGTTCAACTGGTGCGCAGCAATAAAGCCGACACCAACGCCAACGGCGAGCCACAGCAGTTTCTTCATGAGCATTGCTCCTTCACGTTCGAGCTTTGTGGGCTTTCCAGCCTACCGAGTGAGTCTGGGAGGACTAGCGAGCGGCGTAGTACTCGACGACGAGCTGAACTTCACACGTAATCGGAACTTCCGCGCGCTTCGGGCGGCGAACGAGCCTGGCCTGCAGCCTGTCGAGATCGACTTCGAGGTAGCCGGGGACCTTCGGAAGGACCTCGGCGTGTCCGCCGGCTGCCGCGACCTGAAACGGCTCCATCTGCTCGCTCTTGGGGTGAACGTGGATGAGTTGTCCCGGCTTCACCCGGAAGGACGGGCGGTCGACGCGCGCACCATCGACCATGATGTGGCGGTGGACGATCTGCTGGCGCGCCTGAGCGGTCGTGCGTGCGAATCCGGCGCGAACGACGAGGGCATCCAGGCGCATCTCGAGGAGTTCGACGAGGTTCTCACCCGTCAGTCCCTGGGTGCGGCGAGCTTCCTGAAACACAATCTTCAATTGGGCTTCGCGTATTCCGTACTGCGCGCGCAAGCGCTGCTTTTCGCGCAACCGGACCGCGTAGTCGCTGTCCGTCTTGCGGCGCGTGCGGCCGTGCTCGCCCGGGCCGTAGGGGCGTTTTTCAAGGTAACGGGCCGCCTTCGGCGTGAGCGGAATGCCCAGCGCGCGGGAGAGGCGGGTCTTGCTGCGAGTGCGTGACTTGGTAGACACGGTGTCCTTTCGGTACTGACGATCATCGGTCTTCTGGAGTGAGCATTCACGAATCGTGCAGCGTGAAACGCCCAAAGTGTGTGAAGAGGGATGGTGCCGTAGAAATTGTTCGGCTAAAGAACGATTCCTCCAGGACTGGGATCCGCTGCAGCCGTGCGCGGAATCCCCCTGTCGGCGGACTCAAGAATAGCAGATCACCGGCCGCGGATGATGCGCCGCAGCTTCTCGAGGCGCGCGGACACCTCGCGCTCGTTTCCATGGTCCGTCGGTTCGTAGTACGTGGTTCCCCGCAACTCGTCCGGCGCGTAGTTCTGCTCGAGCACGCCAAGGTCCGCATCGTGCGGATACCGGTACCCCGTGCCGTGTCCAAGGCTTTTCGCGCCCGGGTAGTGCGCATCGCGCAAATGCGCGGGAACGCGGCCGATCCTACCGTTGCGAACATCCGCTATCGCTTTGTCGATTGCCAGGTACGACGCGTTCGATTTGGGCGCCATCGCGAGGTACACGACTGCTTCCGCGAGCGGGATCCGCCCTTCTGGCATTCCGATGAACTGCACGGCATCGGCGGCCGCGACCGCGACGACGAGGGCTTGCGGATCGGCGAGCCCGACGTCTTCGGCGGCCAGCACGATGATGCGCCGCGCGATGAACCGCGGATCCTCCCCCGCTTCGATCATCCGGGCGAGGTAGTGCAGCGCGGCATCGACATCCGAACCGCGCACCGATTTGATGAACGCGCTGATGACGTCATAGTGCTCGTCCCCCTGGCGGTCGTAGCGCAGCAGGGCGCGGTCCACAGCGGCGGCCACGATCTCCGGGGTGATCGTCGGAGGTCCTTTGCCTGCAGATGCCGTCGCGGATGCCGCAGAGGCCTCCAGTGCCGTGAGCGCCCGCCGTGCGTCGCCGGACGCGAGCCTGATGATGGCGGCGCGCGCGTCGCCGGACACCGTCACCTTGCCCGCAAGCCCGCGCTCATCCGACACTGCGCGGTCGATGACCGTGCCCAAATCCTCGTCGGTGAGCGCCTCGAGGGTGAGCAGGAGCGAGCGTGACAGCAGGGGCGAAATCACGGAGAACGACGGATTCTCCGTTGTCGCGGCGACGAGGATCACCCACCCGTTTTCCACACCAGGCAGCAGCGCATCCTGCTGCGCTTTGGAAAAACGGTGGATCTCATCGAGGAACAGCACCGTGGACAACCCGTACAGGTCGCGCGACGAAAGAGCGTGCTGCATGACTTCGCGCACATCCTTCACACCGGCGCTCACCGCCGAGAGCTCGACGAACTTGCGGTTCGAACCGTTCGCGATGGCCTTCGCGATCGTGGTCTTGCCCGTACCCGGCGGTCCCCAGAGGATGATCGAAGTCGCGCCCTGGTCCGCGCTGTCGTCGCTCGCGAGCGTGGAAAGAGGCGATCCGGGACCGAGCAAATGCTTCTGCCCTGCCAGCTCATCGAGGGTTCGCGGCCGCATGCGAACGGCGAGAGGGCTTGATCCGCTGCGAAGCCCTGGCTGGTCATCCATAGTGGCCATGGTAGTTGCGCCGAGCCGTCGGGACCGCCCGGCCAGACTGGCCCGAGTCCGCACGCTTCGCTCCTGCCGGTAATGTACTTCTGGGTGGAACTGGCTCAGAGGTGAAGGAGAAACGTGGCACGCAGCAAGAATGCCGAACGCGAAGCGCGCGAGGCGCGCGCGAGATTGCGCCGATTCACCGCGCGGCAGGGTGTTTTTCAGCACCAGGTTCGCCGGCGCCTTCGCGACAACGTGCTGGCCATCGGCGCGGCCCTCATCGTCGCCGCTCTCGCTGCCGTCACCCAGATCGTGTATTTCGAGGCCGGTCCCGGAGTGCCGGTTCCCGAACCCACCCCGACGGCCACCGTCGACCCGACGACGGGAACGAACATCGGCGATATCCCCGACCCGTCCACGGCAGAGGAGCGCACCTGGACCGGGACGCTCACTCTCAATGACATCGCCCTGGGAATCGAACTCGACGGCGTGCGGGCCCCGCAGGCCGTCGCGTCGTTCGTGCATGATGTGGCAAACGGTTACTTCCCGGGGAAAACCTGCCACCGATTGACCACGGGACCGACCGCCCTCCTCCAGTGCGGCTCTCTCGACGGCACGGGCGCGGGGGATCCCGACTACCTGTTCGGGCCCATTGAGAACGCGCCAGCCGACGCGGTGTACCCCGCGGGCACGATCGCGCTCGCGCGGGCGGGCGGCGCCGCGTACTCCCAGGGGCACCAGTTCTTCATCATGCTCGCCGACGGGACGATTCCGAACGACTCTGCGGGCGGATACACGGTGTTCGGGATGGTGACGAGCGGTCTCGATGCGATCATTTCGGCCGTCGCGGATGCCGGGACCGCTGATGGCTCGGCCGATGGTCGACCGGCCGTGCCGACGACGATCACCGACGTGACGGTCCAGTAGCCGTTCACTGACCGCCTGCCGCCGTCCCCACCCCTTCCATCGCGTGCAATAGGCTGGTGCACGGTCGGCGGGATTCCCGTCCGGCAGGCAGATGTGCGATCGACAGGGATGGGACAGTTGGCGGATACGCAGGAACCGTGGGGCCGCGTCGACGAGACGGGCACTGTCTTCGTGCGCACGGCGGACGGCGAACGGGAAGTCGGCCAGTATCCCGACGGTACCCCGGCAGAGGCTCTCGCCTACTTCGAGCGCAAATTCACCGAACTTGCCGGTCAGGTCACTCTCCTGGAACAGCGCGTCAAGCGCGGGACACCCGCGAGCGATGTCGCGAAAACCGTGAAGAGTCTGCGCGGAAGCATCGCCGACGCGAACGCGGTCGGCGATCTCGCATCGCTGGAGGCGCGACTCGACACGCTCGTTGGCGCGGTCGACAAGCTCACCGAACAGCAGACCGCCGAAGCCAAAGCGGCCGTGGAGGCCGCGCTCGCGGACCGAGCGGCGCTCGTAGCGGAAGTCGAAGCGCTCGCCTCACAGGACTTCTCGAAGGTGCAGTGGAAGCACATGACCGCGAGCCTCGATGCGTTGTTCGAGCGATGGCAGAAGCAGCAACAGGATGGCCCGCGCATCCCCAAGGGCGAAAGCAACGATTTGTGGAAGCGGTTTCGCGCGGCTCGAACCACGATCGAGACGCATCGGAAGGCGTTCTTCACCGAGCTCGATTCCGCGCACAAGGACGTGCGCATCCGGAAGCAGGAACTCGCGGAGAAAGCGGAAGCGCTCGCACCCAAGGGCGCGGACGGAATTCCCGCGTACCGCGCGCTGCTCGACGACTGGAAGGTGGCAGGCCGGGCGGGCAAGAAGGCCGATGACTCTCTCTGGGCCAGATTCAAGGCCGCCGGCGACGTGCTGTACGCGGCGAAGGCCCAGATCGACGCTCGAGACGATGTCGAATTCGCGGCGAATCTGGAGCAGAAACTCGCCCTGCTCGCCGAAGCGGAGCCGCTCCTGACCGAATCGGACCGTGATGCTGCGAAGGAAAAGCTGCTCACCATCCAGAGCCGTTGGGACAAGGTTGGCAAGGTCCCCCGTGACAAAGTGAAGTCCGTTGAGGACCGCATGCGCAAGGTGGAAGCTGCCGTTCGCAAGCTCGACGAGGATTACTGGCACAGGAACAACCCGGAGAAGAAAGCGCGCAGCGAGGGGCTCGCGAGTCAGCTCGAGGAATCCATTGCCAAACTCGAGAAGGAGTTGGCGACAGCGGAAGCGGAAGGGGACGCGCAGAAGATCGCGAGCGCCAAGGAAGCTCTCGACGCGCAGAAAGCGTGGCTCGCCGCGCTCGGCTAGCCGTGAGCCGCCTCCTGTTCTCCACACACGCGGCATTTCACAATCTCGACCCTTTCGGACGGCGCGAACCGCACGATCCGCCACGATAGTGGCATGCGCATTCCACAAGTCCTCTCACCGTGCGATCTCCCGGAACCGGAACTCATCGCGGCGATGCTCGATGGCGAACTGCACCGCCTGGGCGGCGCATTCTGTCCCGTCGACGCGATCGCCAGCGCGAGCGACCGTGCTGCCTCGATCGCCGCAGAGGCTCCTGAGTGGGCCATCGCAGAACAGCGCACCGCAGCGTGGGTGTACGGGGCTGCACCTGGCCTGCCGCGTCCGCTCCAGTTGTGCGTGGACTCGCGCAGCCGCGTACACCCCGTATCGACGAGGCTGCACGCGTTCCGGGAAGTTGTCATGACCGACCACGACGCGCGGATGCTCGGCGGGATGGCGGTCACGACGCCGCTGCGAACCGCGCTGGATCTCACGCGGTTCAGCCCGGAGTTCTCCGTCCCCGAGTACGAGATCATCCGCGAGCTCGCGGTGATCGGCGGGTTCGACCTTTCCGAGTGCGTCCGGGCGATCGCCCAAAGGCGGAACCTACCGAACAAACACCTCGCACTTCGCAGACTCGATCGCGCTTCGGACTACAACCGTGCCGCGTCGACTCAACCCGCGTTGACTCGGTACACGTCGTAAACCTGGTCGATCCGCCGCACCGCGTTCAGGACTCGATCAAGGTGGGTCGTATCCCCCGTTTCAAACACGAATCGGCTCAACGCGAGCCGGTCGCTGGAGGTTTGAACGGACGCGGAGAGGATGTTCACATGGTGTTCGGTGAGAACTCTCGTGACATCCGACAACAGTCCGGCTCGGTCGAGCGCCTCGACCTGGATTTGCACGCGAAACACGTTCTTGGCCGTCGGAGCCCACTCGACGTCGATCATGCGCTCCGGCTGCGCCACGAGCGACGCGACGTTCGAACAGTCGGACTGATGCACGGAAACCCCGGAGCCGCGGGTGACGAAACCGACGATCGCATCCCCGGGAACCGGCGTGCAGCATTTGGCGAGTTTCACGAGGATGTCCGGCGCACCGCGCACGAGCACTCCGGACTCTGCGCTGTGCGGCCGCTGCTGGCGTCCGTGGGCGGGAATGGGAAGCTCGGATTCGTCCACCTCTGACTCGGATTGCAGGTTCGCCGCGACCTTCTCGAGAACCGACTGGGTGGAAACATGGCCCTCGCCCACGGCCGCATACAGCGCGGAGACGTCCTCGTAGCGCATTTGGGCGGCGACCTCGTTGAACGAGTTCTGGCTCATGAGTTTCTGCAGGGGCATGTTCTGCTTTCGCATGGCCCGCGCGATCGCGTCCTTGCCCTGCTCGATTGCCTCCTCGCGCCGCTCTTTCGTGAACCATTGCTTGATCTTGTTTCGCGCGCGCGGGCTCTTCACGAATGCGAGCCAGTCCTTGCTCGGCCCCGCATCGGGGTTCTTGGAGGTGAACACTTCCACGACCTCGCCGCTGGCCAGAGCCGAGTCGAGCGGCACGAGCCTCCCGTTGACTTTCGCCCCCATGGTTCGGTGGCCGATTTCGGTGTGCACGGCGTAGGCGAAGTCCACGGGCGTCGCTCCGGCCGGCAGTCCGATGACCTTGCCTTGGGGAGTGAAAACGTACACTTCCTTCGCGCCGATCTCGAAGCGCAGCGATTCGAGGAACTCCCCCGGGTCGCTCGTTTCCGCCTGCCAGTCCGTGATGTGGGCGAGCCACGCCATGTCCGTATCGGCGGTCAGGCTCCCGTTGCCCGACTTTCCCCCCGTCATGCGCTCCTTATATTTCCAATGCGCTGCGACCCCGAATTCCGCGCGCTGGTGCATCTCGTCTGTGCGAATCTGCAGTTCCACCGCACGTCCGTGAGGGCCGATCACCGTCGTGTGCAGCGATTGGTAGAGATTGAACTTCGGCGTGGCGATGTAATCCTTGAACCGACCGGGGATGGGGGTCCAGCGAGCGTGGATCGCCCCAAGCACCGCATAGCAATCGCGCACGGAGTGCACGAGGACGCGAATCCCGACGAGGTCGTAGATCTCGTCGAACTCGCGGCCGCGCATGATCATCTTCTGGTAGATCGAGTACAGCTGCTTGGGGCGGCCGGCCACTGCTCCGCGGATCTTCGACGCTTTCAAGTCTTCCGTGACGGCGTCGATCACTTCCTGCACGAATTCTTCGCGCTGCGGCGACCGCTCCCTCACGAGGCCCTCGATCTCCACGTACAGTTTCGGGTACAGGACGGCGAAGGACAGGTCCTCCAGCTCCCACTTGATCGCCTGAATACCGAGCCGGTGCGCGAGCGGAGCGTAAATCTCCAGCGTTTCCTGTGCCTTTCGCGCCGCGGACTCCGGGGACACGAATCCCCACGTGCGCGCATTGTGCAGCCGATCCGCAAGTTTGATGACGAGGACGCGAATGTCCTTCGACATCGCAACGACCATCTTCCGCACGGTCTCGGCCTGGGCGCTATCTCCGTATTTGAGCTTGTCGAGCTTCGTCACGCCATCCACGAGCATCGCTATCTCGTCGCCGAAGTCCTCGCGAACGCGCTCGAGCGTGTAGGAGGTGTCCTCGACTGTGTCGTGGAGCAGCGCCGCGGCTATCGTTACCGGGCCGATGCCGAGGTCCGCGAGAATTTGCGCGACAGCGACCGGATGGGTGATGTACGCCTCTCCGCTGCGGCGGAGCTGGCCTTCATGCGCAAGAGCGGCCGCGCGATACGCGCGCTCGATGATCGCGATATCCGCCTTCGGATGCTGCGTCCGAACCGTCTTGATGAGGCTGTCGACCGCGCCAATGGGCTGCGCCTTGGAGAAAATCTTGGGCAGGAGCGTCCTGCGCAGAGGGGCGGATGACGCGATCGGCTCTGCGGCCTGGGCGGCGTCGTTCGGCGGCACGACGGCGGAAGGCTTCGTCTCAGTCATGTCGCCTCCTCCACAGCAAAGCTAGCATTCGGCACTGGGAGTCGTACACGCCGTCCGTGCTACTGCGCGATGGCCGCGTTCTTGCGATTCTGGAGGGTCTTCTTCGCCTGTTTGGCGATCGCATCTTCCGAACTCCGCAAGTGAGCGTACAGCGGAGCGGCAATGAAAATCGTCGAGTATGTGCCGACGAGCATTCCGATGAAGAGAGCAAGCGAGATATCCCGCAGAGTCCCCGCACCCAGGATGGCCGCGCCGATGAACAGGATCGCACCCACGGGAAGCAAAGCGACGACGGACGTGTTGATCGAACGGACGAGAGTCTGGTTCACGGCGAGATTGACCGACTCGGTGAATGTGCGCCGCGACTCGGCGCCATCCTCCGACGTGTTCTCCCTGATCTTGTCGAACACCACGACCGTGTCGTACAGGGAGTAGCCGAGGATCGTGAGGAATCCGATGACGGCTGCCGGCGTCACTTCGAACTGAAGCACCCCGTACACGCCCGCCGTGATGATGAGGTCGTGCAGGAGCGCGGTCATCGCCGCAAGCGACATCTTCCAGGTTCGGAAGTAAATTGCCATCACGATCGCGGCGAGCACGAGGAATGTGACGAGGCCGCGGATTGCCGTGCTCGTAATGTCGGCACCCCACGTCGCGCCGATGAACGACGCCGTCACATCCTCCGGGGCGAGACCGTATGCTGCGGCGAGGGCGTCCCGCACCTCGTCGTTCTGGGCGTTCGTCAACTGGTCAGTCTGGATCCGTACGGAATCGCCGCCGATGATCGTCACGCGTGGATTCGCCGACGGTACCTCCGCGACGACCGCATCGGACGCAAACTTCTGATCGAGGTTCGTCGCCTGGCTGATCTCGAACTGCGACCCGCCGCGGAACTCGATGCCGAACTCGAAACCGCCCCTCAGGAGCGTGATTCCGAGCGCGAGCGCGATCAGAACGATCGCGATGGCGTACCAGAGGTACTTCTTGCCGACGAAGTCGTACGAACGCTTGCCCGTATAGAGGTCGTTTCCGAACTGGGAAAAGCTGGCCATCAGGAGTCCTTCCCCTTCGAGCGTGCCGAGGATGTCCCGGATTGCGCCGCCGCGAGTTCCGCGGCCTTGCGCTCGGCGATGGTCTGCCTGCGCGCTGCCTCTTTGCTCGCTGAGGCGATCTTCGTGCCCTTGATCGATGCCGTCGGCGCGCGGAATTGCGCGCGACCGCGGTACACCGCGCCGAGTGCCCGAGGATCGAGCCCGCTGAGCCGGTGCCCTCCGCCGAAGAATTCGGTGTTCGCAAGCAACTGCAGCATGGGATGCGTGAACATCGTGACGACGAGAAGGTCGACGATCGTGGTGAGTCCCAGCGTCAGCGCGAAGCCGCGGACGTTGCCCACCGCGAGCAGAAACAACACGATGGCCGCGAGGAAGTTGACGGCATCCGACGCGTAAATGGTCCGCAGCGCGCGCTTCCACCCCGATTCGACCGCGGAGACCAGCACTCTGCCGTCGCGGAGCTCGTCGCGTATTCGTTCGAAGTAGACGATAAAGGAGTCCGCCGTGATACCGATCGCGACAATGAGGCCCGCGACTCCGGCAAGCGACAGCCGGTACCCTTCCCGCCACGACAGGATCGTGACGATGAGGTACGTGATGGAAAATGCCACGACGAGCGACGCGACCGTCACGAGGCCGAGCGTTCGGTACTGAAGCAGCGAGTATCCGATGACGAGGATCAGGCCGATTGCCCCCGCGAGCAGTCCGCTGAGGAGTTGCGTCGTACCCAGGGTCGCCGTGATGGTGTCCTTGCTCTGCACGAGGAACCCGATCGGCAATGCACCGAACTTGAGCTGATCCGCGAGCGTCTTCGAGCTTTCCTGCGTGAAGTTTCCGGTGATTTGCGGCTTTCCATCCGTGATCACGGCGTTCGTGGTCGGCGCGGAGATGACCTTGCCGTCCAGCACGATCGCGAACTGGTGGCGGGCACCGGTCAGGCCGAAGAGCCTCGTTGTCACTTCGCCAAACTGCTTCGCACCTTCGGCGTCGAAGACGATGTTCACGCCCCACTGGTTCGTGCTGATGCCCTGGCTGTTGGCGACCAGGCCGTTCGTGGCGTCCTTGATCCGCTCTCCGGAGACTTCGACGGGGCCGAGGATGTATTTGTAGTCGGGAATCGCGTCGTCGAGGGTTCCATTGATTTCGCACGTGATGAGCGGCTCGTCCGCCGGTGCGACGTTCGTGTTCTTCTCGTCGATTGTCGAGCAGTCGAAGTTGTCGAACTCTTCCTGGAGTGCGGGGGTGACCCAGGCGGGGTCGCTCGCATCGGTAGGACTGACGGACGGCACCGGTTCTGGCGACGTCGACGGCGCGGGCGATTCCGTCTCGCCTGGCGACGGCGAAGGGGACGGAGTTTCACCCACGCTGGACACCGCGGCGGCATCCGACTGGATGACGGCGCGGAATTCCAGCTTCGCGGAGGACTCGATGCGATCGATCGTCGCCTGGTCCGGGATGCCGGGGATCGACACGACGACGTTCTGGTCGCCCTGAGTGTTGATCTCGGACTCGGACACGCCAGCCGCGTCGATGCGCTGCCGGATGATCGACACCGCCTGATTGAGCTGCTCCGTGCTCACCCTCTGGCCACTCTCGAGCTTCGGCGCGAGGATGATTTGCGTCCCGCCTTCGAGGTCGAGCGCGAGTTTCGGCGCCCACGTGCCGTTTGCCCACAACACCCCTGCGGCGTTGATAGCGAGAAGTCCGACGATGATCACCATGAGCCAGGTGAGGGAACGCCAAGCTTTCTTCACCGGGGTTGAGCGTACCGCCACGTGAGACTCTGCTTTCTAACGAGAGGAAAGGGAAATGGTGATTCTGGCAGCTATTCGGAGTCCGACGCCGGCTTCTTGCGCGTGGGTTTCTTCGTGCGCTCTCCGAACTCGGGCTCGCTCATCGGGGCAGAGCTCGACGTATTCAGCTCCGGGCCCGGCTCGACGGTCTCCCCCGGCTCTTCGGGGACGACCGGGTCGACGGCCTTGAGCAGCACCTGTCGATGGAGTTTGATGACCGTCTTCGGCGCAATCTCGACGAACGCCATGTTCTCATCTTCATCGATGGACTTGAGAGTTCCGTAGAGTCCGAAGTTCGTCATGACCTCCACGCCGGGAAGCAGGGTCGCCAGTCGCTCCGCCGCTTCTCGCTGACGCCTCTTCGAACTGCGGAACTGGAAGAAGACGAACACAGCCAGAACGACGGCGATGAGAATGAGGGTGTAATCCATGGTGGCGTGGGGCCTTCCGGGGTTGTGTGCGTGGCCGATGTACAAGTGGTCAGCGCGACAGGGCGTCACGACGGTGTTATGGCCAGATTGAATTATAGGTCATCGCCGAAGAGGCCAGTTCCCTGCCGCTCGAGGCCGAGATGCTCCCAGGCCCGTTTCGTCGCAACGCGACCTCGCGGAGTTCGTGCCAGGAGGCCGATTCGCACGAGGAACGGTTCGACGACGGATTCGATCGTCTCCGCTTCTTCCCCCACCGAAACGGCAAGCGTGTTGAGGCCGACCGGTCCGCCGTCGAATCGGCTCAAGATCACCGTCAGCACCGCGCGGTCGAGCCGGTCGAGGCCGAACTCATCCACGTCGTAGAGTTCGAGTGCTGCGCGAACGGCATCGAGTCCTTCCGAATCATGGACGAGCGAATAGTCCCGTACTCTCCGCAACAGCCGGTTCGCGATGCGCGGCGTGCCCCTGCTGCGCCCGGCAATCTCGGTCGTGGACTTCGCATCGACATCCAGCGCGAGCAGTCGGGCCGCGCGAACGAGAACCTGTTCGAGTTCGTTCGTCTCATAAAACTCCAGATGCGCCGTGAATCCGAAGCGGTCGCGAAGCGGGTTCGGCAGCAGGCCGGAGCGGGTCGTTGCGCCGATGAGCGTGAAAGGAGCGAGGTCGAGCGGAATCGAGGTCGCGCCCGCGCCCTTTCCGACCATGATGTCGATCCGGAAATCTTCCATCGCGAGGTAGAGCATTTCCTCGGCGGATCGCGCCATCCGGTGGATTTCATCGATGAACAGGATCTCTCCGGGGATGAGGGACGACAGAACGGCGGCGAGGTCCCCCGCGTGCTGGATCGCGGGTCCGCTCGTGATGCGCAGCGGATGTCCGCTCTCCTCCGCCACGATCATGGCGAGAGTCGTCTTGCCCAGGCCGGGCGGACCTGCGAGCAGAATGTGATCCGGCGTGCGGTTTTGCATTCGCGCAGCGTCCAGGAGCAATTGCAGTTGAGCGCGCACCTTCTGCTGCCCGACGAACTCCGCGAGCGTCTTCGGGCGCAACGCTCCCTCGAAGGCGAGTTCGACTTCCGATTCGGGCGTCGGTCGAACGATCGCAGTGGACTGGTCGCGATCCTCGCTGGTCATCGTGAACCTTTCGGGGACGTCGGTCCGAGCTGGGCGAGCGCCGTGCGCAGCAAGTGAGGCACGGAGTCGCGTTCGCTCTCGGGGGCGGTCGCGATCGCGTCATCGACCGCTTGAGCGGCGACCCGCTCTGACCATCCGAGACCGACGAGGGCAACGAGAACATTCTGGGCGATCGTCGGCGCGGCACCGGGCCGCCGTTCGCCGCCCGCCGTGGCCTTCATCTTTCCGGCGAGGGACACGACGATGAGTTTCGCGGTCTTCGGCCCGATGCCGGAAACCCTGCGGAATGCCCCGTCGTCCTCCGTCGCGACCGCTGCCGCGATGTCCGCGGGGGTGAGCGCTGCGAGCACGGCCATGGCCGACTTCGGGCCCACGCCGCTCACGCTCCGGAGCAAATCGAAGACCTCTTTGCCGTCATCGTTCGCGAAACCGTACAGCGTGAGCTCGTCTTCGCGCACAACGAGAGCTGTGCGAATGGTCGCCTCGCCGCCGATGCGAAGTTCGAGGGCATGCGCGGGCGTGACCGCCACCTGCAGGCCGACTCCCCCGACCTCGATGATCACGGTGGTTCCGGCGACAGCCAGCACCGTTCCACTCAGCGACGCGATCATGCATCCAGCCTAGGGCGGGCCGGTGTCCTTCCGGTTGAGCGCTCGGCGGCGCGCCACGCCTCCTGCGCGGGAGTGAGCGAGGCGGTGTTTGCGGGGGGAGCAATCCCCTGCCGCCACGCGTGGCAAATGGCCAGCGCGAGCGCGTCGGACGCGTCCGCGGGTTTGGGGACCGCGTTGAGACGCAGAATCCGGGCGACCATCGCGCCAAGCTGCTTCTTGTCAGCCGCGCCGTGCCCGGTCAGCGCCGCCTTCACTTCTGTCGGCGTGTGCAGTCCGACCGCGAGTCCCCGCCGCGCAGCCAGGAGCAGCACGACTCCGCTCGCCTGAGCCACGCCCATCACGGTTCCCAGATTTTGCTGAGCGAACACCCGCTCGAGCGCAACAGCGTGCGGTGCGAACTCGTCGAGCACGCGCTCGATGCCGGCTCCGATGTCGAGGAGCCTCTTCTCCAGCGGATCGTCCTTGTGCGTGCGGATGACGTCCACCGTCACAAATGTTGCCGTGCGGTTCGGTTCGACATCCACGACGCCGACCCCGCAACGGGTAAGCCCGGGGTCGATGCCGAGCACGCGCACTGTCATGCCATGGCCAACGTTCTACTCGTCGTCGTCGGAGGCGTCGAGTTCAGCCTGGACTTCAGGCGAGATGTCGTAGTTCGCAAAAATGTTCTGCACGTCGTCGCTGTCCTCGAGCGCATCTATCAGCCGGAAGACCTTCCGTGCCGTCTCCGCGTCAATGTCGACACTCACGTTGGGCACGAACTCCGCCTCGGAGGAGTCATAGTCGATTCCGGCTTCCTGGAGCGCCGTGCGCGCTGCAACGAGGTCGGAGGGGTCCGTGATGACCTCAAACCCCCCGCCCCGATCGTTGACTTCCTCCGCGCCAGCATCCAGCACGGCCAGGAGAATGTCGTCCTCCGTGACCCCGTCGACTTTCGTGATGGAAATGACACCCTTGCGATTGAAGTTGTAGGCGACGCTTCCCGGGTCGGCCATGGTCGCGCCATTGCGGGACATGATGGTGCGCACTTCGGCCGCTGCACGGTTCTTGTTGTCGGTCAGGCACTCGATGAGCAACGCGACGCCGTTCGGCCCGTACCCTTCGTACATGATCGTCTGGTAGTCGACGGATTCGCCCGTGAGCCCCGCGCCGCGCTTGACGGCCCTGTCGATGTTGTCGTTGGGGACGCTCGTCTTTTTCGCCTTCTGGATGGCGTCCACGAGAGTGGGGTTTCCCGCAAGGTCGGCTCCGCCAATTTTCGCCGCGACCTCGATGTTCTTGATGAGCTTGGCGAACGACTTGGCGCGGCGGGAGTCGATGATCGCCTTCTTGTGCTTCGTGGTCGCCCACTTGGAATGCCCGCTCACGACGCGTTCCTCACCATCAACACCGCACCTTTCGCTCCGACCACTCGATTCTATCCAGCGATGCGCACGCCCGCCTCGCGCAACTCGAGCTTCGCGAGGCGTCGGATCACGGCCTGATCGCCGGAACGCCATGACCCGATCGGATGCTCTGCTGCCGCAGCCAGATCCTTCCTCGACGCCGAGACGAGAGCACGCAATGCGAGCAGATCCGGTCCTTCGCTGTGCTTCGCGAGGCGAAACGCTTCCGTCGCCCTTCGCGCGAACCGGATCCTCCGGATCAGCCACACCCAGCACACGGCCAGCACGATCACCGCCCCGATGACGGTGCCGACGATCGTTCCCGTCGTGGTGATGAACGACTCGGTCGTCTGGCCCATCTCCTCGAGGATTCCCCCCGTACCGCTTGCGGTGTCAAACGGCTGCCGTATTGCCTCTCCGATGAACGGGGCGGTTTCGAGCACATCGCCGACATCCGTCATGGCGCCCCGAAATCCGGCCCCCGCAGTCTCCAGCTGGCGTCCGACTTCGGCGACGGCGGAGATCGCCGAGCCGACGAGAGAACCGAGCCAGACGCCGAACCAGATGAGCGCCACGGCGACGATGTCCGCCGTGATTTGAAGTGTTCTCCGCAGCGGGTAATCAGAATAGATTTTCATGCCCCCCAGCATGGCACTGCGGCCGCTTCGCTCAGCGGTTCGCGTTCACCCGCTCAAGAAAGTAGGCGTGGAATCGGTGGTCTTCCGTCATCTCAGGGTGGAACGACGTGCCGAGCAGGTTTCCCTGTTCGACCGCGACAACGCGGCCATCATCCAACGTGGCGAGCGCCGCGACGTCCGCGCCGACCCGCTCGACGACGGGAGCCCTGATGAATACCGCGTGCAGCGGTGGCGCGCCGATGGCGGGAACGTCGAGATCGACTTCGAAAGAATCCGTTTGCGAGCCGAACGCGTTCCTCCGCACGTCGATATCGATCCCGCCGAGGCTCTCCTGACCATTGATTCCGTCCAGGATGTTCGTGGCGAGCATGATGAGCCCCGCGCACGTGCCGTACACGGGAAGTCCCGCCGCGATCGCCTCCCGCAGGGGGTCACGGAGTCCGAACGTGCGCGACAGTTTGTCCATGACGCTCGACTCCCCGCCGGGGATGATGAGGCCGTCGACTTCGGGCAGCTCGCTTGCGCGGCGCAGCGGAACGGCCTCGGCCCCGAACCCGCGAAGTACCCCGAGGTGCTCGCGGAAATCACCCTGGAGTGCAAGAACCCCGATGCGCAGTGCGGACGTTTTGGGGACCTACCAGCCGCGTTCGGACAACCGGTGCGGTGCGGGGAGATCGGACACGTTGATGCCCACCATCGCCTCGCCGAGCCCTCGGGAGACCTCAGCGAGTACAGCCGGGTCATCGAAGAATGTTGTCGCCTTCACGATCGCGGCCGCGCGCTGCGCCGGGTTCCCGGACTTGAAGATTCCGGATCCGACGAACACGCCGTCGGCGCCAAGCTGCATCATGAGCGCGGCATCCGCCGGGGTCGCCACGCCACCCGCCGTGAACAGCACGACGGGAAGCTTTCCCGTCTCGGCGATTTCGGCGACGAGTTCGTACGGCGCTTGCAGTTCCTTCGCCGCGACGTAGAGCTCGTCCTTCGACTTCGATGTGAGCGCGTTGATCTCGCCGAGGATCGTGCGGATGTGCCTCGTCGCTTCTGAGACGTCGCCGGTTCCCGCTTCGCCCTTGGAGCGGATCATGGCCGCTCCTTCGGTGATGCGGCGCAGGGCCTCCCCGAGGTTCGTCGCGCCGCACACGAAGGGGATCGTGAACTGCCACTTGTCGATGTGGTTGGCGTAGTCCGCGGGGCTCAGAACTTCGGATTCGTCGACATAGTCGACCTTGAGTGCTTCGAGGATCTGCGCTTCGACAAAGTGGCCGATGCGCGCCTTCGCCATGACGGGGATCGACACGGCGTTGATGATGCCGTCGATGAGGTCCGGGTCGCTCATGCGGGCGACCCCGCCTTGCGATCGGATGTCGGCCGGGACGCGCTCGAGCGCCATGACCGCGACGGCGCCCGCGTCTTCGGCGATTTTCGCCTGGTCGGCAGTGACGACATCCATGATGACACCGCCCTTGAGCATTTCAGCGAGACCGCGCTTGACGCGGCTCGTGCCCTGTTCTGCGGTGGATTTGTCGTTCTTGGCCATGCGGCTATTCTATCCCGGCCACGCGTCGGCGATTTCCCGCCGGGCTTCGCCGAGCAGCTTGGGGAGCGCCTTCGTTTGGGCGACGATCGGGAAGAAGTTCGAATCCAGCGCCCAGCGCGGAACGATGTGCTGGTGAAGGTGCGCCGCGATTCCCGCGCCGGCAATGCGACCCTGGTTCATTCCCAGATTGAATCCGTCGCACTGGGAAACGGACCTCACAACTTTCATCGCGGTCTGCGTGAGGCTCGCGATCTCGTTCGCTTCTTCAGCCGTCGCGTCGTCATACAGCGCAACATGCCGATACGGGCATACGAGGAGGTGCCCCGAGTTGTAGGGAAACAGGTTCAGGAGCACGTAGGCGTGCTCGCCGCGGGCCACGATGAGCGCTTTCTCATCGTCCATCGCGGGGGCCGCGCAGAACGGGCACGTGTGCTCATCGGGCTGCGTCTGATCCTGCACGTACACGAGGCGGTGCGGCGTCCAGAGGCGCTGGAAGGCATCGGGGGCTGCGGCGAAGTCTGCCGAGTCTTCCATCGTCACACCTGCGCGTGCTCGGCGATGGCTGCTGTGATGCGGCGGATCGCGTCAGCCACGGGGATGCCGTTCTCCTGGTGGCCGTCGCGGAACCGGAAGCTCACGGCACCCGCTGCGCGGTCATCTTCCCCCGCGATGAGCTGGAACGGGATCTTCTGCAGCGTCGCGTTGCGGATCTTCTTCGGCATCCGGTCGCTGGACACGTCGATCTCTGCCCGCACTCCGGCCGCCCTGAGCTGGTCCACGACGCCGCTCACGTAGTCGTAGTACTCCTCCGCGACCGGTATGCCGATCGCCTGCACCGGGGAAAGCCACACGGGGAACGCTCCGGCGAAGTGTTCGAGCAGGATCGCGAAGAATCGCTCCATGGATCCGAGGAGTGCCCGGTGGATCATGATGGGCCGCTGCTTGGTTCCATCGTCGGCCGTGTATTCGAGGTCGAACCGGTCCGGAAGGTTCGGGTCGATCTGAACGGTGGAAAGCTGCCACGTGCGTCCGATCGCATCGCGGGCCTGCACGGATATCTTCGGTCCGTAGAACGCTGCGCCGCCCGGATCGTCGACGAGTTCAAGCCCGGAATTCACGGCGACGCGGCGAAGCGTTGCCGTGGTCTCTTCCCACATCTTTTCGTCTCCGAGCCACTTTTCCTTGACGTCGTCTCGAGTCGAAAGTTCAAGGTAGAAATCGGTGAGTCCAAAATCGCGCAGCATGCTGAGCACGAGATCCAGCGTGCTCGCGACCTCTTCCTCGAGTTGATCGGGACGGACAAACAGGTGCGCGTCATCCATCGTCAGTCCGCGCACGCGAGTGAGCCCGTGCAGGGCGCCGGAGAGTTCGTTGCGGTACACCGCGCCGAACTCGCTCAAGCGCATCGGCAGGTCGCGATAGCTTCGCGGCCGCTCCTTGTAAATGAGAATGTGGAACGGGCAGTTCATGGGCTTGAGGTAATAGTCCACACCTTGTTTCGTAATGTGCCCGTCGGCATCGCGTTCCTCATCGAGCCGGATGGGCGGGAACATTCCGTCCGCATAATTGACCAGATGGCCGGACTGCTCGAAGAGGTCTGACTTCGTGATGTGCGGCGTATACACGTAGGAATATCCCGCCTCGCGGTTTCGCCGCAAGGCGTGCTGTTCCATCTCCTGGCGCACGATGCCGCCGCGGGGATGCCACACCGACATTCCCGAACCGATCTCGGTCGGAAACGAAAACAGGTCGAGGTCATGCCCGAGTTTGCGGTGGTCGCGTTTGGCCGCCTCCTCCATCCTCACCTGGTATTCGTGCAGTTCGTCCTTCGTCGGCCATGCCGTGCCGTACACGCGCTGGAGTTGCTTGTTTTTTTCCGACCCGCGCCAGTAGGCGGCGGCGATGCGCGTGAGCGCGAATCCGTTTCCGATCATGCGCGTGCTCGGCAGGTGCGGACCGCGGCACAGGTCTTTCCAGACGGTTTCGCCGGTTTTCGGGTCCACATTGTCGTACATCGTGAGTTCTGCGCCGCCGACCTCGACGGACTCGTCCTCCGCGGTGCTTGAGCCCTTGAGCCCGATGAGTTCGAGCTTGTACGGCTCGAGCGCGAGCTCAGCGCGGGCCTCAGCTTCGGTCACGACGCGGCGCCGGAACTGCTGGCCCTTCTTGACGATCGCAGACATTGCCTTGTCGATCGCTTTGAGGTCTTCCGGCGTGAACGGCTCCTCGACATCGAAGTCGTAGTAGAAGCCGTCGGTGATGGGAGGTCCGATGCCGAGCTTCGCATCCGGATTGATGGATTGCACAGCTTGCGCCATCACGTGGGCGGCGGAGTGGCGCAGAATATTCAGTCCGTCCGGAGAGTCGATGCTGACCGGTTCGACCGCGTCGTCGTCGGTGATCGTCGTCGCCAGGTCCCTCAGTTCGCCGTTGACCCGCATCGCGACGATGCTGCGGTCCTCAAAGAGATCGAATCCGGTTTTCTGGCTGCTCATTCCATCAACTTTACCGGCGCGCACGCGGTCGAATTTCAGCACGCCCCGAAAGTGGGGTGGTGGGTTTGCGTCATAATTTCCGCAATCGCGGGTCTCCTTCATCGGGACGTGCTTTTTTCGCGCCCGGCTTCGGCCGGCGAGAACGCGGCACAACCTGCCGCGGCCGTCATTGACCTGTGTCGATTCGGCCCCGGCGGATCCCCTCCCTGCTTACTCGGGAGGGGGTCCAACCCGTTCAGGGTTGGCATCGGCGCTGTTCCTGTTCGTGGTGGGCGATACTGGGATCGAACCAGTGACCTCTTCCGTGTCAGGGAAGCGCGCTACCGCTGCGCCAATCGCCCAGGTTGTCACTCCTGGAGGTGGAGACGGGATTCGAACCCGTGTGGACGGCTTTGCAGGCCGCTGCCTATCCTCTCGGCCACTCCACCATTCACAGGAAATGACAGCGAGGCTGACACTTCCCACTCGAGCGGATGACGAGATTCGAACTCGCGACCCCAACCTTGGCAAGGTTGTGCGCTACCACTGCGCCACATCCGCATTCGACGCGCATTTCTGCGTGCCTAGTGACTCTAGCCTAGCCCTGCGACTCAAGACAATTCTTGCGCGGTGTGTGACGAAACACGATGCGCAACGTGTGGCAAGATTGACGGGCCGGCAGTTTCGGCGCGGGCGATTGGCGCAGTTGGTAGCGCGCTTCCTTCACACGGAAGAGGTCATCAGTTCGAGTCTGGTATCGCCCACCCAATAGTCGATGTTCAAACTTGCGACGTCCGCAGGTTTGACGTCTTCTCCCGCGCGCACGCTGGCCTCGTAGGCCAGCGCTGCGGCGTGGAGGTTCGGGTCCAGCAGTGAATCGAACGGTTCACCGGGCTCCGCCGTCACGGTTTCGACATTCTTGATCTCATAGACGTGGATGCGTTCGAAGAACGCCTGGTTGCAGATACGTCTGAGCGAGTCGTCAATGCTCATGTAGATCGCGTGCATATCACCGGCCAGCGCGAGGCAGTCTTCGAGGTGTGCCTTGGCTTGGTCGTACTCGATCTGCCCCGCGTCGATCTGCGCGTCGAGGAAGACCAGCCGCCTGGCGATACGGTCTTGTTCTTCTTTGAGGAGATCGAGTGGGACGGCTCCGGCGTGGTGGGCGTGCAGCAGACTGCGGCGTTCGTTGCGGAGCTTGTCGCGTTCGGCGGCGAGGGTGTGCCGTGCGGCCTTGTTCGCGGTGTGGAGGTCATCGAACTGGCGCACGAGCATCTGTCGCAGGGCGGTGACGATGTGCTCCGGAATCTGTACTCGCCGGTAGTAGTCCTCGACCTGTCGTTCGATGTGCTCGATCGGCATAGCCTGACGGACGCAGTTCGTGCGCTTGGAGTGTCGGCCGGCGCAAATGAAGTACGGGTAGATGATGCCCTTGCCGTTCTTCGCGTGAGTGACCATGAGCCGGGAGCCGCAGTCACCGCAATACACGGAGCCTTTCAAATAGTGCTCGTGGGTTTGAGTTTTCTCCCCGGACACTTGGTGCGCGGTGAGGACGTTCTGCACCCGGTACCAGAGCTCCGCGCTGACCAACGGTTCGTGGAGGCCGTCGTAGCGGGCACCGCGGAAGATCACGTCGCCCTTGTAGTAGGGGTTGGAGAGCGCCTGCTGGATCGTGGTCAATCCCGGTGCTTTCGCGGGCCGTTTCGGTGTTGGCACGGTCGTGAGCCCACGGTCGATCAGTTCGCTGTGTAGCATCGAGGTCGAGTAGTTCCCCGTCGCGTACGCCTCGAATGCCCACCGCACGAGCGCGGCACGATCCGGGTCGGGAATCACGGTGGGGATGTCACGGCCGAGTTCATCGCGCTTGTGGACATTGAGATATCCGATGGGGGCGCGACCGACGGTACCTCCGGTCGCGGCTTTCTGGGTCATGCCCTTGGCGACCTCGTTGGCAAGGTTGCGGGAGTAGAACTCCGCGATCGTGGACATGATGCCGTGGAGCAGCATCCCGGACGGGGTCTCATCGATGTTCTCCGTCGCGGAGACGAGAATCACACCGGCGTCTTTGAGAGCGAGGTGGATCGCCACGTCGTCGGCGCGGTTGCGGGCGAGCCGGTCGACTTTGTGGACGATGCAGTACGCGACCTGGTGGGTCTTGACGTACTCGATCATCCGTATCAACTCGGGACGGTCCGCCTTGCGGGCGGATTCGCCCGCGTCGATGAACTCCTCCACGACGATCGCGTTCAGGTCGCGGGCTTTGCGGAGGTTCGCGTCCCGCTGCGCGGGGATCGAGAAGCCCTCATCGCGTCCGCCGCGCTCTGCCTGCTCCTTGGTGGAGACGCGCAGGTAGGAGACGGCGAGAGTTGTGGTCTCGCCAAGGCGGTCAAGGCTGCTGGGTGGCGCTGGGGCCGGGGGTGCCAGTGTCATGAGTCGTGTTTCCTCTCACCAATGGGTGGGAGCCAACGAGACGACGGAGCGTCACGTGGTGCGACTCGTAAATGGGAAACACGACCCTTCGGCACGAAGCCGGGGGTAAGCCACAAGGGCAAAGGGACTGCGCACCCGACCAAGAATGGTCGTGGCGTCGGGTTCTATTCTACGTTGTCGGGCTCAGAAGGCCCAGAATCGCCACTCCCGGGTGCAGGAGCGTCGGGCTGCTTCGCCCTGGCGACCGCCATGCCGAGGAAGACCTGCGCGAGTTTGTGTAAATCGGGCTGACCGCGTGGAACTGCCTCAACCCGGAAATGGCGCTCCTTACCCCGACCACGCCTCTCCTGCCGGTTCATGGCACTTCTCCGGTATCGAGGTTGACGCCAGAAATGATGAACTCGTCCTCGATGCGGAGTCGGGCTTGTACGTCGGCGTGCATGTACTCCACGAAGTCTTCTTCACGGTTGGTGATAATGATGTCTTCGACCGGATCGGCCGGCGCTTCGCCGGGCCAGGCGGTTTGCCGTGTCGGCCGGTCACGATCCAGCCTCGTGCCGGATGCTGCAGCCCAGTCGCGGAGGCGTTGGCGGGCTTCGGCGAAGTCGCGGTGCCAGACGAGTGGCGCGCTGCCTTTCGCGTCCGGGTCGTAGGCGCACAGCCAGTGCAGGTGCAGAGCGGACAGCTCCCAGACGAGTTCGGGATGCCGGTGCCAGAACGGCGGGACCACGGCGGCGGGAAGCCCGTAGGTGTGACGCAGCCAGTGCACCCATTCGTTCAGCGCGAGCCATTCCTCCTCGGCGGCTTCTCCCGTCAGCAGGTTCCAATTGATCGGGTTCGGTGGCCCCGATGGTTCTTCCTGATCCTGGGCATCGTCGGCGTCGGGATCGTAACTCTCATCGAACTCGTCATCCTCTTCAAGGTCTTCGAGGTCAGGCTCGTCTGAGTTGAACACGTTGTCGTCGGTCATGATCGACGTCACCTTCCGATTGCGGGCGCGGCTGCCGAGGTGCGGCGTGCCTCGGGTGACAATTCGGGGTCTTCGATCCCAGCGCCCGGCGCTTCGGCAGGTGCGTTTCGACGTCGTTCGACGGTGTAGTTGGTACGGGCGAGGTCGTGCCCGATCTTCTTGGCGACAAACTCCTCAGCCTGGACCATTTGCCCGTCGTGGTCGGTGCGGTCGTAGCGGTGCGTATACCCCTCGGCCACGAACTTGTCGCCCTTCGCGAAGCGGGCGTGCGCCCGTTCGGCGGTTTTCCGGAACGCAACCAGATCGTGAAAAGTGGTGTCGGTCGGCGTGAACGAGCCGTCGTTCTCGCGCCGGTAGTGTTCCTGCCCGATCTTCACATACAGGCGGGCATCCCCGCGTTCCGTGAAAGTCAACTGCGGGTCGGACGCGATAAACCCCGAAAGGGACTCCTGCGTGTGGATGGCCATTGGACGCTCCTTGTGACGGCGGCACCCCCGGTGGGGATGCTCTGTCAGGCAGGTGCGCCCTCGCCTCCCCGCGGCGCCCGATGCAGCAGGTTCTCAATCTCCGTGCGTTGTTGACGGAGCTCTGCCGCGTCACGCCGTGTGGTCCAAGAGCGCAGGCGGGTGACGATCGGTGGTGCGGAGCGCAGCAGCACGAGGCCGGTGCCGAACGGGAGCGTACGGATCACGTCGGGTGGCATGATCGGCACCCGGCGGACCGAGCGTTGCGCGGAGCGTGAGCCGTGGTCGCCGATGGTAGTGGAGTCGGTGATCTCGTCGCGTTCCCCGATGAGGGTGGTGAGGTCGTGCAGGTCGCGACTGTTGGAGGCTCCGCCGAGGATGATTTTCACGATGGACGCATCCCAGATCGCGCCGGCCCCGTTTTCCGACCATTTCTCCCGCGCCTGCGCGAGCGACTGCAACACCGGCATGGTGGTGATTCCGGTGCCGCCGCCTTCGGCCATCAACGTCGGCAGGGACGGGAGCGGGGCAAGGTTTCCGATCTCATCCAATGCCAGAAGGAGGGGTGGGTCGAGGCGGGCGGCGGGTGATCTGGCGGCGATGCGGCGGGCGGCTTCGACGAGGTCTTCCACGAACGCCGCGACCAGTGCTGAGGAGTTGTTCGCCCCGGCACCGGTAGCCAGCAGATACACCGTGCCACGTTTGCGGAGGAACGCTTCGGGGTCGAATTGCTCATCCGGGCCGGGACTCACAGCGTCGAGCACCCGCGGGTCAGCAAGCGCGGCAAGAGACAGCGACACGCCTTGCCAGATGGAGTCGCGGGTTCTGGGGTCGGAGTCGATCATCGCTTGCAGCGAGTCCGCCCACCCGGTCGCAGCTCGCGGGTTCGCGGTGAGGATCGCGACGGCATCGGATGCGGCGGCGGGGTCGAGTGTCCACCGAAACAGTTCGGCGGGTGTGCGGCGGTCGAGGGCGGCGGCGTGCAGGAGCGCTTGGAGGGCGGTGCGGGTTTTCCCTTCCCAGAAGTCGCCCCCTTCGACACCACCGGCCGAGAGGCCGGTGCCGGCGGCGAGTCCGGTGGCGCGGATCATCGCCGTCAGCGGGTCCTGACAGCCGCGGATGGGTGACCAGCGCAGCCCTGCCGGGATGCCTTCGGCCAAGCGCTGCGGATCGAACACTGCCACCGGCCCCAATTCCTGCCGTGCGCGGAGGGTCGCGGTGAGATTGTCTGGACGGGTCGAGGTAGTGATGACCGTGCCAGGCGCGTCCAAGATCGCGTTGATCACGATATGCAGACCCTTCCCCGAGCGGGGCGGCCCGATCAGCAGGATCGAGTCCTCGACGCTCGCCCACACCTCAGCACCCCGAGACGCACCGAGCCGGTAACCGACATCACCCGCTGTCGGCTTCGCGAGTGAGGGGCGAAGCTGATGGGCGCGACGCAGCAGCGCCTTCTCCGATGCGGCCGCGTGCACATCGGTGCGGGTCGCGATCCCGACGATCCGATACGGGTCAACCTTCGCGTGCCTCCCGTGCTCACGCATCGCCCGCCACACCCACCACCCGGCCGCACCGGCGACGAGAATCAGTAGTCCGGCGGTGATCCAGTATCCGACCGGGTGCAGCCCGGCCGCGCCGAGCGGCACGCCGGGATCGGAGGGATCCAGCAGCACCCCGAGGCCTGTTTCGATGCCGCCCGTAGGCTGTGCGCTCCCCGTGACCCAGGCGGCGAGGGAACCGGCGCCGCGGAGGATACCGGCGAGGATCGCGGCGGCGATGAGGGCGATGATACCCAGGTTCGCGAGTTCATCGCCGAGCGCACCGCCCTGCCGTGGGGTGCTCATTCGGGGCGTCCGATGACGAGCGTCCCGGAGATTCGGCCGAGCAGGATGATCTCGCCGGTCGGTGACGTGGCGAGTTGTTCCGGGGTGAGGAGGGCGCGGGCGGTGCCGTCACTTCCGGCGTCGCTGTGCCCGTGGATGATCGCGACCGCGACATCCTCACCCGGCACGAACCCCGAACCCGCCACCGGATGCACCACCGGCATCGTCGCCGCTGAGGGCACCGGCGCGACCGTCGAGGTCGCGGTCGGCGACGGCGGTGTGAAGTATGCCGTCGGGCGCTCTGTGTGGCGGGTGCGGGGTGGGGTGATGATGTCGGTGAATGCCTCACCGTCGGCTTCGCGGACGTGGATGCGCAGCGGGGTTTGCAGCCGGGTGGTGAGGGCGTCGAGGATCGCGGGGAACGACTCGCGCCGCCACGGCGGCGCGAACGGTACCGGGGTGTGCGGGGCACCGTCGATGGTCACAATCATCGTGCCGTCGCGGTTCACGGTGAACTCCACCACCGGCACCACCATTGGCCCGTCCGGTACACGCCGCGCCCCTGGCACGTCGTCGGAGGACGGTGAAGCAGTGCGGCGGTAACGGGGTTTCGGAGTCACAGGGGACCTTTCTGACGGAGCACGGTGGTCGTCATGCAGGTGCGCCGGCGCGTGCCGGCGCAGAAAGGTGGGAGGGCACGAACCTGGGGTGGTTCGTGCCCTCCCTGAGCTGACCGGCCCTACTTGGGGGTGCCGGGCGGGTCAGCCGTCTCTGCGGCCTCCTCTCACTCCTCGAACAGGTCTTGGAACTCCTGGAATGCTTCGTCTTCCTCCCGGACGTACCCGGCGCGGTCGCGGGCGATCGCGAGGCGGCGACCGAACAGCAGCGCCCCGCCCGTCGCGGCGGCCATCAGACCACCGGCAAGACCCAGCGGCCACCAGTCGCCACCGCCGGTCTGCGCCAGATTCTCTGGTGTCCCAGGCTCGCCCGGCTCCTCCGGTGCTGGGGTGACGGTGGTGGTCTCATCCAGTGCCCCGCACAGGCCACGGTGCAGCACCGTGCCGTCGGCGCCTGTGACGGTCTCCACCCAGTAGTAGACGCCGGCCTGGTCGAAGATCACCTCATCGGAGCGGTACTCGCCCGGCCCATCAAGGTTGATGATCTTCGAGGTGAACACGAGCTCCTCCGCGGTGCAGGTCGCCATGTCGCCGTCCTGCCGATACGCCTCGAACACCAACTGTGCCCCGTCCGGGACCGTGCCGGTGACCGTGGCGACATCGTGCGCGGGTTCACCGAGCACGATCTCCGGCATGGCGTTCGTCTTCACCGTGAGGTGTTCGGGTTGCTCCCGGATCACGGTCGTCTCACCGGGTGCCCCGCAGCGTCCTTCGGCGATGATCTCGCCGTCCGCGTTGTACAGCGTCTCGACCCAGAACACGTTGCCTGCGGCGTCGACGGTTGTGGTGCCGGAGCGGTAGACGCCGGCTTGGGTGACGGGGATCTCGTCACTTTCGAAGAACGGCGTCTCACAGACCGCGCCGGCCTCTGCCGGGTGGGGTCCGTAGGCGCGGAACACGAGATATGCGCCGTCGGGAATGGTGGTGCCCTGCACGAGCGCGGTGTCCTCGAACGGCTGCCCCACGAATGCTTCCGGGGTCGCCTGGGTGATCACCGACACCGGGACCTCCGTGCCCGTCGGTGGGACGTAGAAGCGCTCCAGCACATCCGCCGGCGACGACGCGTAGGGCTGTACCCGGTCGTCGCCGGTGAAGGTGGTGACGAGGACGTAATACCCGGGCTCGGTCGGCACGATCTTGTCGGTATCGGTGTAGCCGAGCTGGTAGACGCCGTTGCGTGCCGGCGTCGTCAACTCGATCAGCACCGGCACACCGGCCAAGTCCATATCGTCGGTGAGCTCGGTATCGGTCGCGAACGGGCCGTAAACGGTGTGCGCGAGCTCGTCCACGTCGGCGTTCCAGTAGCCGTCGCCGTGGAAGTCGCCGTGGTTCGCGGGGAACCCGGTGACGGTGACGACATCGAACGCACGTCCGCCGGGATGCACATTGTACTCCCGCATCAGCGACGTGACGGTGATCGGCCACCGCACCGAGGTCGTTTCCACGGTGATGCCGTACTCGTCCTGCCAGTCGGCGGCGAGATAATCGCGCACCCACTCCGGCTGCGAAACCTTCTGCATCTCCCACACCCAGGTGACGAACCCACCGGTCGGTGCGATCACCTCCGGGGAGGTGTAGACACCGGGGCCGTCCGCGGTGATCGTCACGGTGCCCAGCGGCACCGCGGCCGGGCCGACCGTGACGGACTGCGCCGGTGGCAGAGTGCCGGGCACCAGGTAGGCGGTGCCCTCAAAGATGACCGGAATGTGTGCGCCGTCCTTCTTCAACCATGCACCGTTGGCACTGGAGACGGTGATGGTGTCGGTGAGTGGGTCGCCGGGGATCGCGAGACGCTGATCCGCCTCCGACACCGCGACCGGCTGGAACGGCACAACCGACGTCTCCGGAACCTGACCGAACCGGTCGGTGAAGGAATCGGTGAGGTACTTCGCGTTCGCCCCGTGCGCGTCCTTGTCGATCGCCCACACCCACGTGTAGAACCCCGACTCCGCAGCGGTAATCGACCCCGGTGATGTATACGAACCAGCGCCCGTCAGCGTGACGGTCTCAGCGCCCGCGACCGGCGCACCGGTCGGCGCAGTGTCGGCTTCGGCGGGTTGCTCATCGAACGGCCCATACAACGTCCCCTCGGCGGTGACCTCGATCGGGTTTCCGTTCAGGTGAATCCAGGTGCCCTTCGTCACCGACACGGCCAGCTCATCGGTGAACACGTCGCCTTCGGCGACGAACCGAGACGACACCTGCGTGGCGATCACGGGCTGGAAGTCCAACTCGATCACCGACGACTGCGCGGTGGCCGACAAGCCCGTGGAGGAGCCGGCGACGGAGGCGACCAGCCGTTGCGCGCCGGGCGTCGTGTAGAGGTCGATCGCTGCACCGTACCCGGCTGCGGGAACGCTCATCGACGCGGCAATCTGGTACGAGGGAACCCCATCTGCCGGGGTTCCGGTGATCGGGTGCGCCCCGGCACTGAGCGTGCGCGTGGCCGACCCATTCGTGAAGGTGGCGTCGGTGAGGGTCGCGGTGCCCTGCAACCCGGCCGGATGCGTACCGACGGTCAGGGTGCCCGCATACTGATCCGTCATCGCCAGCGAAAGCGTCAGCGAGGGGTCGGTGACCGCGTTGACCGCGGCTTGCTGGCGCATGGTGCCAAGGTTCGCCAGGATCGCCGGACGCTCCGACGCCGGGGCGCGCCCGACATAGTAGATGTCCCCGGACATGCCGTGCGAGTTGTATGTGCCCGGATCGGTGATCGACCACACGAACAAGGCGACCGCGGCGGTGATGTTCCTATCACCGGACTGCCCCCACCGATCCATGACGAAGTTCAACTCCGCAAGCTGCTGCCGGGTGAGGGAATCCAGCGAGGTGATCGTGTACGGCCCGGAAGTCTGCCCGAACGGAGCTGGCGCGCCGAGGTCAGCACAATACGCCTGACGGCCATCGACATCGGTGTTGTATGCGCCGAGGAACCCCAGCCCGATGTTGTACCCCACACCGTCGCTACCCGCATACGCGGGCGCGGTACCGAGAGTGAAAGTACCGACCGTCAGTAACAGCGCGACCACTACCGACAGCACCCGCCGGAGCACTGTCGGTGGTGGAGCAGCATTCTGCTCCGGGACGTGAGTGAGTGATCCTGACACGAGATGCCTCCTGAGTTGCGAATCTGACAGCGACCAAACCCAGTCGCCTTCACAGCAGGTGCGCCATCACCGCCTCGATGACCTCTGTCAGAGACTCATGCCCCGCCCCGCGGACCGCGACACCGATGGGGCGGAGGGGTCGAGCGGATCGATCTCCGGTCCCGACGAACGCCGCACCGCACGCTCCACACCATCACGCATGCCGTCAAGCAAGGCGCGGATGTCGTCGTAGCCTGTGATGACGGACGCGAGCCCGTCGTGCAGCAACCGGTGGCACCCCGCCGACGCGGCGCTGGTGATCGGCCCCGGCACCGCACCGACGGGACGGCGCAACTCGACGGCCTGGGCGGCAGTGTGCAACGCCCCCGACCGGTACCCGGCCTCCGCGACGACGACCGCGCCGGAAAGTGCAGCGAGGAGCCGGCCACGTTGCATGAATCGCCACTTCGTCGGCGCAGCCCCAGGCGGCAATTCACTCAGCAGCAGCCCGTCCCGCCCGACGCGGGCGAGAAGTTCGGTGTGCCCAGCCGGGTAGAGCCGATCCAGCCCCCCGGCCATCACCGCGATCGTGGAACCACCCGACGCCAACGTGGCACGATGCGCCATCCCGTCAATCCCATACGCGCCGCCCGAGACGATCTGCCGCGTATCGGACACGGCGGCGTGGGCGAGCTCCATCGCGACATGCTCCCCATACCCGGTCGCCGCCCGGGCGCCCGTCACTGTGACCCGATCCCACACCGACGCGCCCAGCAGACTCGTGTCGCCTTTCGCCCAGAGAACGACCGGGGTGCGGTCACCGAGCGCATCCACCCCGGCCGGCCACTCCTCGTCGCCGGGGATCAGTACCCGCTGTCCGTGCCGTTCGGTATCGGCCAGCACCCGCCGCACCTGCGCAAGGTTGATGCGCGGAGCGAGACGCCGCTGCCACGTATCGCCATCCGGCCCCGGCGGCGGCTCGTCAGCGACGACACGGGCGACGGTCTCGGTCGCACCGACCGTGCGCACCATCCGCCCCGTCACCGAATCCGCCGGTTCTGATGCCACCGCGAGGATCACTCTCGCGACCCGTTCATCTGCTGCCAACGTTTTGATCGTCTCCATGACCCGCTCCTTCTCTGCTATCTAGCCGGTTCATGGGATAGGTGCGAACACGCACGCCCGACCTCCAATCAGGAGGTACCGCGAAGCAGAGATCGAGAGCTAGCGCCTATATTTCTTTTGGTAGTATCTGCGTATGAACGCGGATACTAAGGGTTATGAAATGGGTCCGTCGTCGGAGTATGTGGATCTGGCCGCGGAGGTGTTGGGAATCCTCTCCGACCCAACGCGCATCAAGATCGTGCTGGCTCTGCGGCAGTCAGACGAGCTGCCAGTGAACGCGCTTGCAGAAATCGTGGGAAAGAAGCCGTCCGGAGTGTCGCAGCATTTGGCCCGACTGCGGATGGCGCGCATGGTGACCACCCGACAGGAAGGCACAAGCGTGCTCTATCGACTCACCGACGAGCACGCCCTCACACTCGTGATCGAAGCGCTCAAGCAGGCCGAACACGCCATCGCCAACGGTCAGATCCCGCCACATCACCACTTACCTCAGCAATAGCCCCCCATTCCCTCACAGTCACGTTAGGTTCCCGCATGATCAACGTCCTCCGAAACCCGACCTACGCCAAGCTGTTCAGCGCGCAGATCATCGCCCTGCTGGGCACAGGTCTACTCACGGTCGCACTCGGACTGCTCGCCTTCGACATCGCCGGCGGGGATGCCGGGATCGTGCTAGGCGTGGCAATGACGATCAAAATGGTTGCCTACGTCGCCGTCTCGCCGATCACCACCGCTCTGGCCGCGCGGCTACCGCGCAAACCCGTTCTCATCGGGGCCGACCTCGTTCGAGCCGGAGTTGCCGTCTCTCTACCGTTCATCACCGAGGCATGGCAGATCTACATCCTGATCTTCCTGCTCCAGTCCGCATCCGCGACATTCACCCCCACCTTCCAGGCCGTCATCCCCTCCGTCCTGCCCGACGAGAAGGACTACACGCGCGCACTGTCACTGTCGCGCCTTGCCTACGACCTGGAATCGCTGGTCAGTCCGATGCTCGCCGCGGCACTGCTGACGGTGATCAGCTTCCACAACCTGTTTGTCGGCACCGTGATCGGCTTCCTCGCCTCTGCAGCGCTGGTGATCGCCTCGCGCTTCCCGCACATCGACGCACCACCACCTGCACGGTTCTTCGACCGGCTCACCCACGGAGCACGCGCGTTCTGGGCGAGCTCGGAACTACGTGGTCTCATGAGTCTCAACCTCGTCGTCGCTACTACTACCGCGATGGTGATCGTCAACACCGTCGTCCTCGTCCAAGGTGACCTTGGTCGCACTCAAGCCGACGTCGCACTCTTACTCGCCGCCTACGGTGGTGGCTCCATGCTCGTTGCGCTCGGGATGCCGAAGCTGCTGGAGACACTGCCTGATCGACGGGTGATGCTCACCGGCGGTATTGCCCTGCCTATTCTGCTCCTGGCCGGAACTGTGATCATCGCGTGGATGAGCGACGCACCACAGTGGACCGCGCTCCTGACCGTGTGGGCGCTGCTCGGGGCAGCAACCTCGACCATCCTCACTCCCTCGGCGCGGCTCCTGCGGCGGAACAGTACTGAGCAGAACCGGCCTGCGGTCTTCGCCGCCCAGTTCTCCCTCTCCCACGCCTGCTTCCTGCTTACGTACCCTCTCGCTGGAATCCTCGGCGCAGCCATTGGACTCCCGGCGGTCGCGCTGGTGCTCGTCGCTATCGGTGTCCTCGGAGCCGTTCTCGCCGTCCTGACCTGGCATGGTGTGGCTCACCCCACGCGCCATAGCTCCGAACGCATCCAAGCTCAGCGTTGATTCTGGATGCACGAACCCGAGCCCGATAAAGTGGGTCACATTTCTCGGCGGGCACCCTCACCAGCCCGTATCTCGGGTCTCAAGCCGCGGCATGCGACTGGCCGTTCGGGAATCGCGAGCGTTGTATCTACTACTACGATCAGGCGACCGCGCCCGGCCTCGCCCGGGTTGGCGTCCGTGACTCGTAGTCGCTGCGCACTGACCGCAACTTCGCCGAGATTCATGCCATCGGCGGGACGCCTGGAGCCGCGACTAGCTAGCTAGGTGGGTCTGTTGGACAGACGTGGATGGCGGATGCAGCGGTGAGACTGAGTTCGATCCGGGTGTCACCGACGGTCAGGTCGATCACGGACGCGGGAACGCTGACAGCGTGCACATACAGTCGTGTTCCGACGGTGATGCCGTGTGCATCGAGGTAGCGCAGCACCTCGGGGGAACGGTCTGAGACGCGTGTGATCTCTACCTCCGACCCGGCGGGTATGTCTGTGAGTGGCTGGGCGTGGTTGGCTGTCACGTTACCGCTGGCGGTAGGGATGGGGTCGCCGTGCGGGTCTGCGAGCGGATGGCCGAGCACGGCATCCATGCGGTCCAAGACAATGTCCGAGACGGCGTGCTCGAGCCGGTCGGCTTCATCATGGACTTGATCCCACCCAAGGCCGAGTTGCTGGACAAGATAGGTCTCGATGATGCGGTGACGTCGCACGATCTCGACAGCGATCACCCGGCCCGCATTGGTGAGAGTGATCCGCCCGTAGGCCTCGTAATCGATGAATCCGTCCCGGGCGAGTTTCTTCAGGTTCGCGGACACCGTGGACGCGGTGACGCCCAGCTGGGCGGCCAGGTCGGTGGTGGATGGCTCGCCGTCGGGCCATTCGTAAGCTTTCCAGATCAGGGTGAGGTAGTCCTCAACCATCCGGGTGACTGCAGGGCGCGGCATCTCACCCATGCTATCGGCCCCGCCCTACCGGAACCTCGGGAGTTGTCATGGGCGCAGCTTGGGTACGTCGGAAAGGGGCAGCGAGGGTGGGGATGATCTCGCGGCGGTGAGCGATCAGGAACCCCACCGCAAAGGCTGCCTGGATGGCGCTGAGCACATACCGGCCGGTCGTGTCGGTAACGGCGAACTGCGCGGCGAATAGTGCCGCGAGCCCGATCGCTGACCACCAGTGGAACCGAAGTCCGAGGATGATCGCTACACCAAGCAGCGTCTGGGTCGCAGTCAACGTGAACTCCTCGATCTGTCGCGCATCCAGGGCAAGAGAGGCGGGGCCACCGCCGAAGACGTGCGCGATTGGGAGGGAGCCGACCAGCAGGCTCCACTGGTTCACCTTCGACGCGATCAGGGTGCCGATCGCGGCGGCTCCCATACCGCGCAGGGCGAACATCACCGCGATGATGAACTCCGGCGCCTCGGAAGCCAAAGGAGCCAGCCACTGCACCAAGAAGTAGCTATCGATCCCGAGCGCAGACCCCGAGCCCACCAGCGCTTCCGCAAACGGCTCCGCCGAGAGCAGGATGATCGCTGCCGAGACGATGAACAGGCCCACCACGGTGAGCTTTCGCGGTAACGCGTCCATCCCCGCGATCAACGCCGCCGGTCCCACGAACTCTGCCTCCGCGTCGTCGTGGGTACGCCCGGCGCGCCACAGGTACAGGGCGAAGATCAGAATCAACCCGGCACCGAACCAGATCGGGATGCTTCCGATCAGCGGGATCGCGAACGCGATCAGCGCGAGGATCGCAAGGAACCCGATGTCCAGACGACTCTCCTTCGGCAGGACCAGCGCCAGGGGTGCGCGGGTTCCGGCGGGCCGGGAGACGCGACGCGCGACGAGGAGAGAGACGATGACCACCAGCGGCCACCCGAACCCGAGCAGCAGCCGGTTCGAGCCCGTCATGTTCGCGGCCGCGTAGTGCAAATAGTCGGGGTCCGATCCAGCCCGGAACGCGTAGTACAGATCCACCGCGTACTCCGGCAACACCGCGATCAGCGCGAGCAATGCGATCGCCAACGCCCCCGAGATATCTTTCTGTGCGGCCTCTGCCGCCCACGCCAGCAGAAACGCGGCCGCGACCACAGCCGCCCCGAACAGAAGCATCTCCACCACTGGGGCCAGTTCGATTCCCGTGAATCGCAGCACCAGCGCGGGTGTCGCGATCAGCAGACATAACAGAACACGACGGACAAGAGCAGCAGGCATGACGTTCCTTCGAACACGCCGCAACCTGGGAGGACCCCGGCCACGACAAACGGCCGAAGGTCTCGCTCGCCTCACACGTGAGGTGGCACGCCGGGCCAGTCATCATGACCGCCAGCATGTCGACGTACCGCATCCAGACCGAAGCCCGAACGGAACTACTCCCCTTCGAGAACCACCCTTCCGTGCCGTAATCGGGTGTGTCTGCGCACATCTCAGAGTTGGATGTCTCACACATTTTGATGTCCTGGGAGAATGACGAACATGCGTGCGGGCGTCGAATGGATGGAGCGGTACCAGGTTCCGCTCTACCTTGCCGCCCTCATTCTCGGCGCCGGAACCGGCCTACTCATCCCAGGTGTCGCACGCCCGGCGGAGGTTGCGATCACCCCAGTTCTCGGACTGCTGCTGTATGCGACCTTCCTCGGGGTGCCGTTCGCAAAGATCGGGCAGGCATTCCGGGACTGGCGTTTCCTGGCCACGGTGCTGGTCGTGAACTTTGTCCTCGTCCCGGTGGTCGTGTTCGTCCTGTCGCGGATCGTGGCACACGACCAGGTGCTCCTGGTCGGGGTGTTGTTCGTGCTGCTGACGCCGTGCGTGGATTACGTCATCGTGTTCACCGGAATCGCCGGCGGCGCCAAAGAGCGACTCCTCGCCGCCGCGCCGCTGCTCATGCTCGTCCAGATGCTCCTACTCCCGGCGTACCTGTGGCTGTTCGTCGGCGCTGAGTTCATCCAGAGCGTCGACCTCGCCCTGTTCACCGACGCCTTCCTACTGCTCATCCTGTTGCCCCTCACAGCAGCGGGGCTGACCCAGTTCGCCGCCGCCCGCACCCACGCTGGCCGCATCGTGCAGGAGGTCGTGCTTGGGACGATAGTGCCGCTGATGATGCTCACCCTCACAGTCGTCGTCGCCTCCCAGATCGGCGGCGTCGGGCAGAAACTCGCTTCATTGCTACTGACCATCCCCGTCTACGTGCTGTTCGCCGCCTTCATGATCCCCATCGGGACCACAATGGGACGAGTCGCCCGGCTCGACACAGCAGGACTTCGAGCGATCGTGTTCAGCGGAGCCACACGCAACTCCCTCGTCGTCCTCCCGCTAGTGCTCGCTCTGCCTGCAGCGTTCGACCTCGCTCCGCTCGTCGTGGTGACACAGACCCTCATCGAACTCGTCATCATGGTGATCTTCGTCCGGCTCGTCCCGCGGCTCCTTCCGGCCCGAGCGCCGGAACCCTCCCCTGCTTAGACGCCACGCGAACCAACCTTCTCAGCTACACGACGGCACCTTGATCTGTGAGTCCTGTCTCAATCGACTTCAGCATGCGGACCCGGTCATGCAGTGATCCGACCCCTTCGCGGAGCGCTTGTTCGAGTTGTGCCTGGGTGGGCGTGCCAGCGAAGCCGTTCTCGGTTGGATAGACGCGGCATGCCAGTGAGCGGGTAGGCGTCGCGGGAAACAGGTCGGCTCCGTCGAGAAGGAACGTTGGCGACCCGGCGAACGGGCTGTTCGCAGCGTCGGCCTCGGTGCGGATCAGGACCGCATCAATGGTGAGGTCGTGGAGTTCCACCGCGTCTAGTGCATGCTTTAGACGCATGGTTGCTTCTGCCGTGTTCGGACAGTCGTTGATGTGTAGTACCTGCAGTTTCACGCGGTCCGTCCTTCCAACGCGGGTTGCGGCGTGTCCACTGAGGGTGTGCGCGCGGCGCGGAGCCCGTTGAGGATGACGACGACTTCGGCGATCTCATGGACTAGGACGACTGCCGCGAGTCCGAGGCCGCCGAACAGCGCCAGGGGCAGGAGCACGATGATTATCAGTAGTGAGAGGACGATGTTCTGGTTGATGATCCGTCGCCCGCGGCGGGCGTGATCGAACGCCCGTGGAATGAGGCGCAGATCATGGCCGGTGAAGGCGACGTCGGCGGACTCGATCGCCGCGTCCGACCCGGTTGCGCCCATCGCGATGCCGATGTCCGCGGCGGCGAGGGCGGGGGCGTCGTTGATGCCGTCCCCGATCATCGCCGCAGGAGCGGTGCGGGACAGTTCACCGATCGCTGTGGCCTTATCCTCGGGCCGTAGCTCGGCTCGCACGTCACTGATCCCGGCCTGCGCGGCGAGGGCGTGGGCGGTGCGGGCGTTGTCGCCGGTGAGCATGGTCACCCCGACGCCCTGCCCCGCCAGGGTACGGATTACTTCTGGCACCTCGGGCCGCAACTCATCGCGCACCCCGATCGCTCCAACTGTTCGCTCGTCACGGTGCACGACCACGACGGTCATACCCTGTTCTTCCAGTGCCGTAACCTGCTCTGCGAGGTCCCCGGCGGTGAGCCAGCGGGGGCTGCCGACGGTGATCTTCGCGCCGTCGATTATGCCTTCGATGCCGTGTCCGGCCAGCTCAGTCACCTCGGATGCGGCAGGGGCATCCGGTGCTTTCGCGGTGATCGCGGCGGCGAGGGGGTGGGTGCTGTGCTGTTCCAGCGCGGCAGCCCAGTCCAGCACGTCAGCTTCGGTCGCATCGTCGACCGTGAGGACAGCGGTGACAGTGGGCTGGTTACGGGTGAGGGTGCCGGTCTTATCGACCGCAACATGACGGATACCACCGAAGCGTTCGAAGATCGCACCGGACTTGATAACCACACCGAACTTACTGGCCGCACCGATAGCGGCGACCACGGTGATCGGCACCGAGATCGCTAACGCGCACGGGGACGCCGCAACCAACACCACCAGGGCGCGGGTGATCCACAGCTCCGGGTCGCCGAACAACGACCCGATCAGCGCGACCAGTGCGGCGAGGATCAGCACTCCCGGCACCAGTGGGCGAGCGATCCGGTCGGCCAGGCGTGCCCGGTCACCCTTCTCCGCCTGCGCCTGCTCGACCAGTTCCACGATCGTGGTCAACGAGTTGTCCGTTCCGGCCGCTGTCGTCTCGACTTCGAGCGCCCCCGCAGTGTTGATCGCACCGGCCGAGACGGCGTCGCCGGGCTCCACCTCGACCGGGATCGATTCACCGGTGATTGCGGAGGTGTCCAGGCTGGAGCGGCCGGAGACGACGATCCCATCGGTCGCGATCCGCTCACCGGGGCGCACCAGCATCACCTGGCCAACGGAGAGGTCTTTCGCTGCGATCTGCGTCGCCGTGCCGTCCAGGAGCACCGTGGCGGTGTCGGGGACGAGTTTCAGTAATGCCCGCAACCCGCCGCGGGCACGGTCCATCGCCTTGTCCTCCAACGCTTCGGCGATCGAGTACAGGAACGCGAGTGCCGCGGCCTCCTCGACATAGCCGAGGATCACCGCGCCGATCGCACTGATCGTCATCAGCAAGCTGATGCCCAGCTTGCCTTGCAACAGCTTCCTGATCGCGCCGGGCGTGAACGTCGACGCACCCAGCAGCAGCCCGATCCAGAACAGCACCAGCGCCGGGGTCTCCGCCCCGGACCACTCGCAGATCAGCCCCGCGAGGAACGCCACCCCGGAGAAGACCGGCACCAAGATTTCGCGATCCCTCCACCACGGCCGGTCATGATCGTCGTCGTCACCGATCTCAACGTCATCGACCTGCGACTTGATCACCGCGCTCATGCGTCCGCTCCCGGCTCGCAGCAGCCCGCGACCGTACAGTCCGGGTCGACGCACGGCGCGTTCTCATCGACGGCGAGGGTCACCTCGACCAGTGCGGTCAATGCCGCCGCCAGGTGGGGGTCCGCAATCTCATACCGCGTCTGTCGCCCCTCCGGCTCGGCCACCACGATCCCGCAATCCCGCAAGCAGGTGAGATGGTTCGACACGTTCGAGCGCGTCAACTCCAGGCTCCGCGACAAGACCGCCGGATAGCTCGGACCCCCCAGCAGTGTCATCAAAATCCGAGACCGAGATGGATCGGCCATTGCCCGGCCGAGCCGGTTCATTACATCCAAACGTGAAGCAATAGTCAGCACACAATGACTATACAGTAACTGCTGAACTAAGAGCGTCGGGCGCGTGTCCGGCCCCGACTCACGCCACCGAGCCGACACTTCCCGCGAAGTAAGGCCGGGATCACCGCGCCCTCGCTTCGCGTCGACCGAATCCTCTACGAGGTCGAGGAAGCAGCGGCGACTTCCGTAGTGTCGATGGCGACCCTTAGCATCACCCTTGACGCCGCCCTCTACTATGTGGGCACCGCCACGAACCCACCAGCATTAGCGCCCACAGTGCGTTACGACCGCGCAAGATGAATCTTGGGGAAACACCTGCCGGAAACCGTCCGATCAGCTTGCGCCCTGATTTGATAACCATCAATATAGATATATGTCGATTCAAGAAGCTGAACTGGTCATCGTTGGGTCCGGGCCTGCCGGGTATACGGCGGCGGTCTATGCCGCCCGCGCGGGTTTGGCGCCGGTGGTGATCGCGGGTTCGGTTACGGCGGGTGGTGCGCTGATGACGACGACCGAGGTGGAGAACTTTCCCGGCTTTGGTGATGGGGTGCGGGGGCCGGAGTTGATGGAGTCGATGCGGGCGCAGGCGGCGCGGTTCGGTGCCGAGATCGTGTACGACGACGCGACCCGTCTCGATCTTGTCTCCGATGTGAAAGCTGTCCAGACTGGTGCCGGGGTGACGTATCGGGCGCGTGCGGTGGTTCTGACGATGGGGTCTGCCTATCGTAAGCTCGGCCTTCCCGAGGAGGAGCGTCTATCGGGGCACGGACTGTCCTGGTGCGCGACCTGTGACGGGTTTTTCTTCCGTGAGCAGGAGATCGTGGTGGTAGGCGGCGGGGACTCCGCGATGGAGGAGGCGCTGTTCCTCACCCGGTTCGCGTCGAAGGTCACCGTCGTGCATCGGCGTGACGAGTTTCGAGCGTCGAAGATCATGGCGGAGCGCGTTCTGGACCATCCGAAGATCGAGGTGGCCTGGAACAGTGAGGCCGCTGGGATCCTCGGCGACGAGCAAGTGACCGGGCTGCGGCTGCGCGACACCCACACCGGCGCAGAGCGCACGCTCGATGTGACCGGGGTGTTCGTGGCGATCGGGCACGATCCGCGCTCCGAGCTTGTGACCGGGCAGGTCAACACCGACCCGGATGGTTACGTACAGGTTGCGCATCCGTCGACGCGCACGAACCTTGCCGGAGTGTTCGCGGCCGGTGATCTGGTCGATCACACGTACCGGCAGGCGATCACCGCCGCGGGCACCGGGTGCGCTGCCGCGCAGGACGCCCAGCATTATCTATCGAATCTTGCTCCCGCCCCAGCTGCGGAGCCCGTCTTGGAGGTCTCCGCATGAGTTCTGTCACCCCCATCTCCGACTCCACCTTCCAGACCGAAGTGCTCGACTCCGAGGTGCCAGTCGTGGTTGACATCTGGGCGACGTGGTGCGGCCCCTGTAAGGCGATCGCCCCGATCCTTGACCAGCTCGCGGGAGTGTACGCGGGTCGGGTGAAGTTCGTGAAGATCGACGCCGACCAGAATCCCGAATCCGTGACCGTAGCCAGCGTGACCTCGATCCCGACCCTCGGCTTCTACCGGGCCGGGGAACGGGTCGACGTGCTGATCGGAGCGCACCCGAAGCCCGTGATCGCCGCGAAGATCGAGGAGCTTTTCGCATGACCGCCACGACCACGACCCGCACCGCCCCGAAGGGGCTCTCCACACTCGACAAATGGTTGCCGCTGTGGATCGGCCTCGCGATGGTCGCGGGCCTGCTGCTCGGCCGTTTCGTCCCTGCCTTGTCGGATCTGCTTGGTCGGTTGGAGGTCGGCGGGATCTCGATCCCGATCGGCCTCGGCCTACTAGTCATGATGTACCCGGTGCTCGCGAAGGTCCGCTACGACAAAGTCGCCGCCGTCACCGGGGACAAGAAGCTGCTGATCTCTTCGCTGGTGCTGAACTGGCTCGTGGGACCGGCGGTGATGTTCACCTTGGCGTGGATCTTCTTGCCGGATCTGCCCGAATACCGTACCGGCCTGATCATCGTGGGCCTCGCCCGGTGCATTGCGATGGTCGTGATCTGGAACGATCTCGCCTGCGGCGACCGGGAGGCCACCGCAGTGCTGGTCGCGATCAACTCGGTGTTCCAGGTCGTCATGTTCTCGGTGCTGGGCTGGTTCTACCTCACCGTGTTGCCGGGTTGGCTCGGCCTGGATACGCAGGGGCTTGAGATCTCGGTGTGGCAGATCGCGCTCAACGTGCTCGTGTTCCTCGGGGTGCCACTCGTCGCCGGATTCGCGTCCCGGTGGATTGGTGAGAGACGCAGGGGGCGGGCCTGGTATGAGCAGAAGTTCCTCCCCGTCATCGGCCCGTGGGCACTGTATGGGTTGTTGTTCACCATCGTGCTGTTGTTCGCCTTGCAGGGTGACGCGGTCACGTCGAACCCGCTCGACGTGGCGAGGATCGCGCTGCCGCTGCTCATCTACTTCGGCTTGATGTGGTTCGCTGGCCTTCTCCTCGGCAGGGGGCTCGGCATGACCTACGCGCGGTCGACGGCGCTCGCATTTACTGCGGCGGGCAACAACTTCGAGCTCGCGATCGCGGTCGCGATCGGCACATTCGGCGCGGCATCCGGCCAGGCATTGGCAGGTGTGGTCGGCCCGCTCATTGAGGTGCCCGTGCTCGTGGGTCTCGTCTACGTCTCCCTCTGGGCCGCGAAGGCCTGGTTCCACACAGACCCATATGCCACTGATGTCGTCGCCGAATCGAGGGTCTCATGACCGACATCACAGTCATCCCCAATGCCGAAGCGTGCGCGCCGTCCACGGCGCACGCGATCGGAATCGAAGCCGCCGCGACCGTGGCCGGTGCACTGAAGGCGCTCGCGGAACCGCTGCGGTTGCGGATGCTGTCGGCGATCGCGACCGACCCGCAGGGGGAATCCTGCGTGTGCGACCTCGCCGAACTCGCCGACGTGTCCCAGCCGACCGTCTCTCACCACCTGAAGGTACTCAAGGAGACCGGGATGCTGCTCTCCGAGCGGCGCGGCACCTGGGTCTGGTACCGGATCGCTCCGGGCAAGCAGCGCGCCGTCGCCGCGCTCCTCGATGCGTTCGCTCCCGCCGCAGTTGATGACGAGCCCGAGGACACAGCGGCCCGCGCGGAGGCGCTGCGCGACATGGACGGCCGGGTGACCCGCCTCGGCGAGGAGCTCGCGGACGAGCTGACCGGACTGAATCGGGATCTCGTGCTCGCGATCGTCCGTGAGTCCTACGCGGGCCTCGTGCGATCCGCGCGGGTCACCCGGCACATGATCCCGCTCACCGAGCGGTTCGCCCGGCAACGCCTCGCCGACCTCGCACGGGACCGCAGGTCGGGGGTGCCGCAGGTCTTGTTCGTGTGCGTGCAGAACGCGGGCCGTTCCCAACTCGCCGCCGCCATCGCCAACCAGCTCGCAGACGGCAAGGTTGTCGCACGATCGGCGGGCTCCACCCCGGCCGCGGACGTGCACCCGCATGTCCGTTCCCTGCTGACCGAGATCGAAGGCGAACAGCAGGCCGAGGCCGCGTTCCCGAAGCCTCTCACCGACGACGCCGTGCGCGCCGCCGACGTCGTGATCACGATGGGCTGCGGTGACGTGTGTCCGATCATCCCCGGCGTCCGCTACGAGGACTGGGCCGTCGGCGACCCCGCGCTCGCCTCCCCGGAAGGTGTCGAGGCGATCCGTCACGACATCGAAACCCGCGTCCGCAGACTCCTGACAACCTGCACCGACTGAAAGAAGCGAATCGACCATGACCGCCCAGAAGCCTTCCGTCCTGTTCGTCTGCGTGCACAACGCCGGACGCTCCCAGATGGCCGCCGGCTACCTCCGCCACCTCGCCGCAGGCCGCGTCGAGGTCCGCTCCGCCGGATCCATGCCCGCCGACCAGATCAACCCCGTCGCCGTCGAAGCGATGCGCGAAGAAGGCATCGACATCACCGCCGAGCAACCCAAGATCCTCACCACCGAGGCCGTGCAGGACTCTGACGTCGTAATCACAATGGGCTGCGGCGACGCCTGCCCATTCTTCCCCGGCAAACGATACGAGGACTGGAAGCTCGACGACCCCGCTGGACAGGGCATCGAGTCGGTCCGCCCGATCCGCGACGACATCAAGGGTCGCATCGAGACGCTTCTTGCCGACCTCCTTGACTAAGCGAGGCAGTGGGTGAATCTTTCACGAACATTCATCCTCACACCCCGCCCAACAACACCTTCACCGGCGTGTCCACGTCAAAGCTACCTTCAGGAATTCTCACCTACAGGTTCGCCGGTCATGCGGGCGGTGGTGTCGAATGTGGCGAGCTCGGCGGGGTGGAGTTGGTGCTGGACGACGAAGGAGCGCTCCTTGATCCGCCACAGCCCCTGCCCGGTGCCCAGGCTCGGGAGGAGTTTCTGTTCAGTGCCGGTCAGCCCGAGGGCCGCGGCGGTCGCGCCGAGCTGATCGGGTTCTTGCCGGTAGATGATCCGCGTCTCCGCATTCGCGAGTAGCGAGCTGGCGAGGGCGCGCATCGCGGAGCCTTGATCGCCGACGTTGTCCAAGTCGGAGAGCTTGTGGAAGATCAGCATGTTCGCGATCCCGTAATGCCTCGCCATCCGCCACTGCGCATCCATCCGTTTCAGTAACGCGGGGTAGGCCATGAGGCGCCAGGCTTCGTCGTAGATCACCCACCGATGCCCACCGTTCGGGTCCATCAGCGCCGACTCCATCCACGCACTGGAGCAGGTCATCAGCACCGAGACCAACGTGCTGTTCTCCGCCACCCGCGACAGATCAAGCGATATCATCGGCAGCGACGGGTCGAACCGCACCGTAGACGGACCATCGAACAGTCCGGCGAGGTCCCCGGCGACCAGACGGCGCAGCGCGTGACCAACAAGCCGCCCATCCTCAGTAAGCCGCCCATCCGTATCGGTGGAAGGATCGGGCGCGAGAATACGGTCAACGACCATCGGCAAGATCGGCACCTCCGAAGAACGCACCGCGTCTTGGAGGGCGAGGTCGATTGCAGTGTGCTCCAACGGCGACAGCACCCGATCCAGCACTGTCTCTGCCAGCGCACCGATGAGCTCCCGCCGGCGGGAGGCGACTTGTGCAGCCCATTCCGCATCCGTGATCCCTGATTGTCGGTGTCCTTCATCGAGCGGGTTGAGGCGGTTGCGCAGGCCGTGGCCGAGGACGATCGCCCGCCCGCCGACGGCTTCGGCGACGGCAGTGTGCTCACCTTTCGGGTCGCCGGGGACGTACACGCGCCGCCCGAACGGAATCGACCGCGTATACAGCGACTTCGCGAGCGAGGATTTCCCGGAGCCGACAATCCCGGCCAGCACCAGGTTCGGCGCGGTGATCAGCCCGCGCGCGTAGAGGGTCCACGGATCGTACACGAAGGAACCCCCGGAATAGAGGTCCTGCCCGATGAAAACCCCGTCGGCGCCGAGGCCCCCTTCGGCGAGGAACGGGTACGCCCCGGCGAGCGTCGCGGAGGTGTCCTGATGCCTCGGCAACCGGAACCTCCCCGGTGTTCGCAACGTCGCGGCCCCTGGGTCGCCTGAGGCAGGGAGGTAGGTGGTGGCGCGGCGTTCGGCGTATTCTGCGTCGCGTCGTGCTCGTGCGTCGGCTTGTTCGGCGTACCGGGCTTTCTGCTCCATCCGGGTGGCCGCTTTCTGCCGTGCCTTGCGATGCTTCCGCCGCTCCCCAGAGGGTTCGACCAGCGAAGCAGTGTGCAGGCGGTGCTCGTCGCTCATAAGGATCGCCCCCGTGACGGTGATGACGACCGCGACACCGACCATTCGTCCTCGTCGTCCACGATCTGGGGCACCGGGCGGGGTGAGGCGGCACGAGCAGTGGCGGCGCGCACCGGTTCAGACTCACGATGCGGCCCGGATTCTCGGTGCGGTGCGGGCGAGAGGGTGTCGATGCCGAGGAGCGCGGGGGCGGGGAACGCGTCGTGTTCGCGGAGCAGTGACACGTGGCCGAGGAAGGGACTGTAGGTGAGGGTGTAGACATCCCGGATTGCAGTCTTGTCGAGCGCGCCGGTCGGTGGGGTGTCGTAGACGTAGCCGTTCACGAGCGCGGCCTGCACGGTTTCCTCTCCGTAGTCGAACCCGGCGAGATGTTCGATTGCCGCATCCGTCCCGTCTCGGTCGATCAGATCGAGCACCCGGTCGGCATCGTCACCTTGCAAGAACACAACACTGATCCACCGCCGCACCCGCTCCGGCGCGGCGGGAACGTCGTGCCAGGCGATGCGGCCGGAGGCGGACATCGCCGCATCCAACCGGTCATGCACACCATCGAGCAGGCTCGCCGCGTGCTGCAGTTCGTTCGCCGCCAACAGCGCGAACGTTGCCCCCACGGTTTGGTCCCCGGCGTCGTCGTGCGCGCGAACGCGATTCGCCGTGTGGGCGCCGGCGAGCTGGTCGAGCACCTGCCGCAGCGACCGCACCCCGCCCAACAGGTCACCGATCACCGCGTAGGTATCCGCAGAATTGTCGAAGGTGCGGGTGGCGTGGGCAAGGCCACGAAGGGCTTGCGAGGCTTCCTCGGCATCGGTGATGGGGTTATCGAAAGTGGGCATCAGAGGCTCCTCTTCGGGTGGTCAGACGGTTCGGCATAGCGGCAGTGCGGCGACGGTGAAGGCTTGGGCTTGCTGGCCGACGAGGCGGCGGGTTTCGCAGGACGCTTGGATCGCGGCCTGCTCGATCGCCGCGACCGCAGTATCGAGCTCATCCACGCTGGGGGCGCTGATGGAGATGAGGCCGGTGTAGCGGAGGACGCCGTGCCCGGCGGTGAGGTCGGCTTCCTGTTGCAGTACGTCCCCGTATTCGGCGGTCTGCGAGGCGTCCTCGATCTGCCCCATCTTGGCTCTCTGGGCGGCGTCGGAGATCAGTTCGGTCTTCTTCTTCCGGATGTCCCGCGCGGCCTGGTCGGAGCGGATCGGGGTGCAGATCAACGAGAACGCGCGTTGAATCCCTGACGACAGCAGCACCGGGGCGAGGAATCCCGGATACACCTGCGACCGCGGCCACTCACTGATCCACAGCACCGCATGATGCGCGGAATCCGACCGCACCCGATTCCACGTCTCGGTCACCGCGACCGGCCCCGCCGTCGCCAGCGACCGCCCGATCTCCCCGTGACGTTCAAGGGACGCCGCCGCAGCGGGATCGTACGCGGCGCGAAGGATCACCGCGACTTCCGCAGGCGTCAGCCACCCCGTCACGGTCAGCTCCGCCGCGCGCAGCGCCGTGGTGAGGGTCGTCATCTCCTGCCGCAGCACGGCGGCGGCTCCTTTGATGCCGCCACCGTTGGTGCGGACTTGCCGGGCCGCAGTGCGCAGGTCGAGGGCGAGGCTGATGGTGGTGGCGTGGCGTTCCCCGGCGGGGCCGGCACGGTCGATGAGTTCCCGGTAGACGGTGGAGGTCCAGGACCCGTCATCGGTGCCGTGCCGGCGCCACCACTCGACCAGCCCGGAACCGCCGTCGGGGAGGGTGCGTTCGCAGATTTGCAGGCGGGCGATCCGCCCGGAACGGCACGTGGTAGCCAGCACGCGCCCCCAGGTGGCGACGCGGCGTTCCTGCTCACCCGGATCGAGGAGCACGAACGCCGGATGTGAGACCCCGACGATCGCGGTGAGGGTCTGGGCGTGGGGGTCGTGGATCATCGCCGCCCCCGTCTCCGGGTCCTCCCACTCCCGGAGCGCTGCGGCGTCACCGGGAAGCGCGAGCGTCCCCGCCGGGCGGGGCTTCATGATCCGGCGGCGGAACACCCGCTGGCCAGCAGCGGTGCGGGATAACCACCGGGTGGTGACGGGCACCCATTCGATGAGCTTCCGGCCCCCGACCGGCGTCCACGCGAGCGTGGCGCAGAGCACCCAGACGGGCGCGGTCCAGGCCAGCAGCATCCCGCCGCCGGCATAGAGGGCGCCGACGATGGACAGCACCCCGATCGCGAGGACGATCAACTGTGGCAGGGACAGGCCCAGGAGGATGCCCCGGCGGGTGAGGCGGGAGAACTGCACCGCCCGCAACCCGAACTCCACACCACTCGCGTTCTGCTGACTATTCATTGGTCACTCTTTCCCGCCCGCAGGCCGGTTCGACGGTGGTGGCGGTGCCGGACGCTCCGCCGGCGGCGACGGCGCAGGAGTCGCCGGGCGAGGCGGCGCGGTCGGTGCGGGCGGGGCAGGTTG
>CAZYYE010000002.1:639187-915868 GCA_964651535.1 uncultured Cryobacterium sp. | reverse complement strand
GCTCAGCCCGCGCCGATCGTGCAGGCGCTGCCGGACCTGCCGCCGCCTGCGAGCAGCCCCGCCGCGCCGGCCGCCGAACTCCCCCTGTTGCCGCCGCCGGTGATGGAGACGCTGCTGGAGGACATCGACCCGCTCGGACGCGTGGAGACAGGGTTCCGCCCGCACCCGAACGCGGATCCCGATCTCATCGCCGCCCTGCAGGAAGTCGTGCGGCTCACGGCATCCGACCTTCACGTGACCTCCAACGCACCGCCGATGCTGCGAATCGACGGTGCGCTGCAGCCCGTCGAGGGCGCCGAAGTGTGGGGCAGGGATCGGGTTACCTCTGCGCTTCACAGCCTCCTGACGAAGTCCCAGAAAGAGACGTTCGAACGGGAACTGGAACTCGACTTCGCGTTCGCGGTGTCGGAGAACGCCCGATTCCGCGTGAACTTCTACCAGCAGCGCGACGCCGTGGGTGGCGCATTCCGTCTCATCCCGACCGAGATCAAGCCGCTCGAACAGCTCGGCGTGCCGGACACGGTTGCCCGCTTCGCGACCCTCGCCCGCGGGCTCGTCCTCGTGACCGGCCCGACGGGTTCGGGAAAGTCCACGACTCTTGCCGCACTGATCGACCTCGTGAACCGCACGAGAACCGACCACATCGTGACGGTCGAGGACCCGATCGAGTTCATGCACGGAAACAAGCGTTCGCTCATCAATCAGCGCGAAGTCGGCAGTGACACGCACAGCTTCAGCCAGGCGCTCAAGCACGTTCTGCGGCAGGACCCCGATGTCATCCTCATCGGCGAGCTTCGCGACCTGGAGACCATTTCCGTCGCGCTGACCGCCGCGGAGACCGGCCACCTCGTCTTCGCGACACTGCACACGCAGGATGCCGCTCAGACGGTCGACCGCGTGATCGACGTGTTCCCGCCGCATCAGCAGGATCAGGTGCGCGCACAGCTCGCGGCGACACTTCAGGGGGTCGTCTGCCAGACGCTCATCAAGGTCGCCAGCGGCAAGGGGCGCGTGGTCGCGACGGAGGTCATGCTCATGACCCCCGCCATCTCGAACCTCATCCGCGAGGGCAAGACATACCAGATTCCAACCGCGCTTCAGGCCGGCCGCGAGCTGGGCATGTTCACGATGGACCAGCACCTCGCCGAACTCGTCGACAAGGGCAAGATCACGCACGCGGCGGCGATCGAGAAGGCGCACGACCTTGAGGGCCTCAAGCGGCTCATCCACCGCGCGGATCCCGGTGGCGGCGAGGTGGCAACCCAGATGGCCGCAGCGGCAGCGGACTTCGGTGATGGATTCGGACGGAAGTCCCACTGATGGCTACCGCAGCAACCTTCACCTACAAGGGCCGCGACACGGAAGGCAAACTCGTCAAGGGCCGCATCGACGCGATGACCGAGGGCGCCGTCGCGAACCGCCTGCGGACGATGGGCATTTCGCCGTTGACCATCCAGGAAGCCTCAGGCGGCACCGGCCTCCAGATGGAAATCAACATCGGCTCCTTCGGCACCAAGGTCAAGCTCAAGGACCTTGCCATCATGAGCCGCCAGATGGCGACCATGATCACGTCGGGCCTTTCGCTGCTACGCACGCTCTCGATCATCACCGAGCAGACGGAGAACAAGGAGCTGAAGAAGATCCTCGTCTCCATCACGCGCGAGGTCGAGTCCGGGTCATCCCTGTCGGACGCCACGGCCAGGCACGACCGAGTGTTTCCGCCCATCATGATCAGTCTCATCCGGGCGGGTGAGACCGGCGGCTTCCTCGACAACGCGCTGCTGTCTGTCGCGAAAAACTTCGAGGCAGAGGTCAAGCTGCGCGGAACGATCAAGTCGGCAATGACGTATCCGGTGATCGTGTTCATCATGGCGATCATCTCGGTCATCGCAATGCTCGTGTTCATCGTCCCGATCTTCCAGAAGATGTTCGAGGGCTTCGGCAGCGAGTTGCCGTTGCCGACGCAGTTCCTCGTGTTCCTTTCCTCGCAGATGTGGTGGTTCCTGCCGGTCTTCATCATTGCGTCAATCGTTTTCGCCGTGTGGTGGGGCAAGAACAAGAACACTCTCGCGGTGCGGAAGTTCGTCGACCCGCTGAAACTCAAACTGCCCGTCTTCGGGAACCTGTTCAAGAAGATCGCGATCGCACGGTTCAGCCGCAATTTCTCCGCGATGATGGCTGCCGGCGTTCCAATCCTCCAGGTGCTCAGCATCGTGGGGGAAACCTCGGGCAACTGGGTCATGGAGGAGGCGCTTCGCAAGGTGGCGGAATCCGTGCGCCAGGGCAAAACGGTGGCCGAGCCGCTCAGCCACGAGAAAGTGTTTCCGTCGATGGTCACGCAAATGATTTCGGTGGGTGAGGACGCCGGCGCGCTCGAGCAAATGCTGTCCAAGATCGCGGATTTCTACGACGAAGAGGTGCAGTCAGCGACGGAGTCGCTTACGGCGAGCATTGAGCCTCTCATGATCGCGTTTCTCGGCATCGTTGTCGGCGGCATGATCGTCGCGCTCTATCTGCCGATCTTCAACATCTTCACGCTGTTGAACAACTAGGTCCCGAACACACAACTGAATAGAAGGCCCCGCTGTCCCCTTCACTGGGGGCGCGGAAATGCCGGATGTGCCCCGTTTGCGGGATTACATGCGGCACGAACCGGGGCCAGCATGATGGAGGGGGGTCAATTGGGGGCCCTGTCCACGTTCCTACTACTAGACAGGAAAAGTAAAATGTTGCTTCGCATTAACAAAGCGCTGAACGACCGGCGCGCAGGAATCAAGCGCGAAGAGGGCTTCACCCTCATCGAGCTTCTCGTTGTCGTCATCATCATCGGCATCCTTGCCGCGATCGCGATCCCGATCTACATCGGGGTTCAGCAGAGCGCCACCGACAGCTCGGTCAAGTCCGACTTGGCAAACGCGAAGATCGCGGTTGTCGCCTGGTACACGGACAACCCGACCGGCGTACCGGCAGCCCTCGATGAGGCCACCTTGGGCGACTATGGGTTCACCTCCGGCGACGGAGTCAGCGGCTCGATCGCCTGGAGCGGCACCGCGCCGTCTGCAGTCGGCGACCCGTTCTGCCTCACCGCTACGTCCACGACCTCGAAGGTGTTCTACGTGAGCGACAGCGTTGGCGTGAACGACGTTTCCTGCACCGGAGTAGCTACTCCGTAATCTGACGCCGGGGTGGGGTGCCGCTACTGTGCGGCACCCCACCTCCAACGGTTAACTCCGATACCGGCCACCCGAAGGTGTCGTAGTTCCCATTCCGCAAGTCGAAGCCCTGGGGGGTGGAAGCGTGAGAGCGATCCGCAGTAGGTTGGCGGCGCGACCGGCAGAAGCCGGCCTCAGCCTCATCGAAGTGATCGTCGCCCTGATGGTGTTCGCGATGATTGCGACGGGCATCGGATACACGATGATCGCGGCCCTTCACCTCACTCGTGATTCGACGGCCCGCCAACAGGCAGCAAGCCTTGCCGCTCAGGAGATTGACCTCACCCGCGCAATCGACAATCTGTTCAACCTCGTCGACAAGACGACCGTGGAAACCATCAACGGCGTTACCTACACGATCAACCGGACGGCCCGATGGGTCTCCGACCCGAATATCGACCAGCGCTGCGGCGCCGGAGGTGGGATCCTCCGCTACAAGCGCGTCAACGTGACCGTCGCCTGGTCGGGGATGACGTCCAGCACGCCCACCGTTCACGCGGACACCCTCATCGATCCGGGCGTTCGGATCAACAATCCAGATCTGGGCACCGTCCTCATTTCCGTGTCGGGTTCTTCCGGGGATCCCGTCGCCGGAGCGACAGTGACCGTGACGCCCGCTACGCCGGCCAACGGCGCTACTCCTCTCGCCGCGCAACCGGCGGTAACCGACTCGCTGGGCTGCACGTATGCGCTCATGGTCAACCCCGGAAACTACAACGTCACCGTGACCAAGTCCGGATACATCGACGTCACGCAGAACGCGTCGCCATCGGTCCTCGTGAGCGTGGCGAAGAGCTCGGCGAGCGCCGCGATGGCGACTCTCGATCTGGGCGCGACGTTCCCCATCTCCTACGCAACGAACTTTGCGGGACCGAGCATCGTGCCCGTCAATCTCGACGCGAGCTTTGTGAGCACCTACGGGACGAGCCCGCAACCCGGCGCGCCGAGTTCCGTCACCATGTTCCCGTTCCCCGCCGGTTACGAGGTTCTGGCGGGCGTTTACAACGACCCGGCGATCCCGGCGAAGTTCTGCAAATCGGTCGACCCCGCGGAGTGGCAGGCAGGTTCGACGGCGGGCGTCGACTACCTGAAAGGGGTGCGGCCACCTCCCGTTGCGGCAGTTCCCGGCGGAACGGCAGCCACCGCGGCCGTTCCGATGGGGGTCGTGACCGTCCAAATGCCGAGCTCGAAACGGTATTTGCTGGCTGTGTCTCAATCGACGGGGCCCGTCGGAACCGCCGATCCCGGGTGCGACATTCCCATGCAGTACTCGTTCGGCTATCGAGGCAACAATGAAGTCGTCACCATCGCGCTTCCATTCGGGTCCTGGAAGATCTACGCGTCCACGAGCCCATCGAGTCCGAACAATCAGAGGAGCATTCTCAACCTCACGCCGCAGACGACCGCCCAGTTGACCGCGATCGACAACATCGTGACGCTGGATCCCCGCGAGGTCGACCCGTGATCGACGTGAGGCAGGTATCGCGCCGCCTGCGGGACGGCCAGTCGGGAATCAGCATAGTCGAGCTCCTCGTGGCCATGGTCATTGTCGGCATCGTCCTCACGCTGATCACAGGGATGTTCGTCAGCACCTCGCGCGTCGTCGCGACGGGCACATCCGTCAATACGAGCACGAAGGCCGCTTCCCTCGGCATCACCGAGCTGTCCAGGGCGCTTCGATTCGCGGCCAGCAATCCCGTCTCAGGCCAGGCGCTCGATGATCCCGCGTTCGTTGTGGCCAAGAAGGACCTGCTCACGGTGACGAGTTACATCGACGTCGAGACTGCCAACCCCCGGCCAACCAAGCTGGCTTTCACGATCGACGGTCAGGGTCGGCTCATCGAGGTTCGCTACGACTCCTACGAGGTATCCAGCGGGTTCTGGGCGTTCGACGCGACACCGTCCGCAACGCGAATCCTGACGGGAGCGCTCATTCCGCCGTCGGGTACCGAGCCGGAGCTGTTCACGTATCTCGATTCCACCAATTCGCCGCTCACCATGCCAACGACGGGACTCACGGCAGCTCAATTGCCCCTCGTCGCGTCCGTGCAGGTGTACTTCAAGCTGAAATCCGATGACGTGCGCGCCGGGAACCCGGTCGCTTTCAAGAGCGTGATCGGTGTGCCAAATCTCGGTATCAACCGGACAGGACAGTAGCCATGTTGACGCTCCTCAGATCCCGCATTGGGCGCTCGGAACACGGGTTCGCCCTCATCATCGTCATTGCGATCGGCGCAGTACTCATGATCCTCGCCACTGTTGCTGTCACGGCGTCGATCAGCGGAACCATGAAAGCGCGGCAGGATCAGGCGGCAAGCGCTGCGCTGTCCGCCGCGTATGCGGGAGTGGAGGAATACCAGAGCCGATTGTCCAATGACAGCTTTTACGTGCAGTTCGGCAACCCGGCAGCCGACTTCACGGGCGCGAGCTCTGTCGTGCTTCCGACGGGAACGCAGGAGAACCCGGCCTTCGGTATCGGGACGGGCGGCACGTGGGCGGATGTCGCGGGCAGCGGCGGAACCGCCCAGTTCCGCTACGAAGTGAACACCGAGGACTATCTGGATACCGGTGTCATCAGGGTGCGTTCGACGGGACTCGTCAACGGAGTCACGCGCAGCGTCATCGCGGATCTCCGCCAGACCGGGTTCATCGACTTCCTTTACTTCACTGACTACGAAATTCAAGACCCCGAGATCAGCGGCGAATCAGCCAGCTGCGTGAAATACGAATGGGCGGGCCGTTCGACGAGTTGCGACCGCATCCGGTTCGCTCCCAACGACGTCATCAACGGGCCGCTGCACTCCAATGACACCCTGTACATTTGCGAGTCGAACTTCAACGGCAAAGTGACGACCTCGAACAGCATCGATCAGGGCGGCGGTCGCCTCTACGACATCCCCAGCGGATGCGGTACCGCGAACTTCAACTCGGGCGGGCTCGCCTACGCGAACAGCGTCGGCATGCCGGCGACGAACTCCCAAATGAAACGTGAAGTGCGTTCGGACCTCACGACGTCCGGTGTGCCGAAACCCGGGTGCCTCTACACGGGACCTACGGAGATCGCCTTCCACGGCAATGGAACCATGACGGTGTGGTCGCCGTGGACGAAGAAGACGCAGATCACGGGAGACCCGGCAACCGGGGGCTCGACGCCGGCAGCGTGCGGTTCGATCTCGAACCTTCGGTCCGGAAGCGGCGCGACGATAACGGTCCCCGATCGCAACCTCGTGTACGTGCAGAACGTGCCGACGGTCAGTTCGGACCCAAACTACTGGGGCAGGTACGAATCGGGCAGGCCGTCGTGCTCCTCAGGAGGAAATCCGCTCGGTTACCCGATCTCGAGTGAAGACGCGAGCTCGTCCGCTTACGGCTGCAAGAACGGCGACGTGTTCGTTCAGGGGACGATGAGCGGCCAGCTGACGATCGCCGCTGAGAACTACGTGTATATCGTCGGCGACATCATCTACAAGAACGACAGCACCGACATACTGGGACTCGTGGGGAACAATGCCGTGTGGGTCTGGAATCCGATGAATCGATACGGCAACAAACTGCTTTCCGGGTCGAATCGCGAGATCGAGGCCGCGATAATCTCGGTTCTCCACACCTTCCAGGTGCAGAACTACCGTGATACCGGCAACCGGGGAACGCTCACCGTCAAGGGCGCCATTGCGCAGAAGTTCCGCGGGCCCGTGGGCACCGTCTACAGCAACGGGTCGATCGCCAACGGCTACGCAAAGGATTACAACTACGACCCGCGCTTCCGGTACACGGCACCACCGAAGTTCCTCTCGCCGGTCACGACGACTTACGGTGTGACGACCTGGATGGACACTCCCGCGGCCATGAACGCGGACGGCAGCTATCGGCCATGATTGAACCGACCAGCGGCGTCATCCTGGTCGTCGCCATCTTCGTCGGGGTGCTCGGGCTCGCGATCGGGTCGTTCCTGAACGTCGTCGTCTGGCGGATCCCCAACGGGGCCTCACTCAGCTCGCCGCCGAGTGCGTGCCCGAAGTGCGGGCATCCGATTCGCGCGCGCGACAACATTCCCGTGGTTTCGTGGCTCATCCTCCGCGGAAGGTGCCGAGACTGCGGCGAGCGGATCTCGATTCGGTATCCGCTCGTCGAACTCGGAACGGCACTCGCGTTCGTGGGCGTCGCGCTGTGGTCGGCGATCCAACCCGCCGGATTCTGGCTTCTGCCTGCCTACCTCTACTTCGCGGCGGTATCCATCGCGCTCGCGCTGATCGACTTGGACACCCGAACGCTCCCCAATCGGATCGTCGTCCCGTCGATCGCCATTCTCGGCGTTCTTCTCGCCGTGACCAGTTTCGGCACCGGGGACTGGTTCTCTCTGCTGTGGGCGTGCGTGGGGGGCGCGGCGCTTTTCGCCTTCTACCTGGTTCTCGTCCTCATCTATCCGAGAGGAATGGGCTTCGGCGACGTGAAACTGGCCGCGATTGTCGGGCTCGCGCTGGGGTACCTCGGATGGGGTTCTTTGATTGTTGGCGCATTTGCTGCATTCTTGCTGGGGGGAGTCTTTTCGATCGTGCTACTGGCCACCGGCCGAGCAACACGAAAGACGGGAATTCCGTTCGGTCCGTGGATGCTGTTGGGTGCATGGGTCGGAGTAGTTTTTGGACGTGAGATTTCGCAGGGGTATCTCACTCTGGTCGGAATCAGTTAGGGGATGTGATGGCCAGCACGCAGCTTGTCGGAGTGGATATCGGCTCCGGAAGTATCAGGGCGGTCGAGGTGACCGGTGTCGGTTCCAAGCGCCCAACGGTCGCGAGGTTCTTCTCCTTGCCCATTCCCGAGGGCGCGGTGAAGAACGGCGAGGTCATCGAAGTCAATACCGTAGCCGCTGCGCTCAAGCAGTTGTGGAATGCCGCGAAATTCGGCAGCAAGGAAGTCATCCTCGGCGTCGGCAACGCGAAAGTGCTCGTGCGCGACCTGTCGGTGCCCAAACTCAGCCAGAACGAGATTCGCGAGTCGCTTCCCACGCACGTTCAGGAAATGCTCCCCGTTCCGGTTTCGGATGCGCTGCTCGACTTCTATCCGATTTCGGAGAGCGCAAGCGAAGCCGGCCCCGTTGTCAATGGGCTGCTCGTCGCGGCGATCAAGGATTCGGTTCTTGCCAACGTGAAGGCCGTGCAACTCGCGGGACTCGTTCCGGTCGGAGTCGACCTCATCCCGTTCGCGCTCACGCGCCTCACTTCGCCGTCCCGAATGATCGGCAACGTCGCCCACATCGATATCGGGGCACGCACCACCAATGTGATCGTGACGAGTGGAGGGGTTCCCCAGTTCGTTCGCATCATCGCAAACGGGGGCCACGATCTCACAGCAGCCCTCGCCGACCGATTGAGCATCTCGGAGAACGAAGCGGAGCAGACGAAGCGTTCGCTCGGACTCGGGGGTGTCACGGTTCCTCCGGAACAGGCGCCGACGATCGCGATCATCCGTGAAGTGACCGGAAACCTTCTCACGAGCCTGAAGAACACGCTCAGCTTCTTTGCGAACACTCGCCAGAATGAACCGTACTCCGGAATAATCCTCACCGGCGGAGGGGCGCAGCTTCTCGGATTTGCCGACGCGCTCTCCGAAATGACCCGCATTCCGGTTGTCCTCGGGGACACTTTTGGGAGCATCGAGGTTTCCCGCGACGCGTCGAGAGGAACGCAGAGCCAACTGGGAATGAACGTGGCTTTAGGTCTCGCTTTGGGGGGTGCAGCAGCATGAGCCGTGACACCGGCAGCGGAGGCGGCCTCAACATCGGGGGACCGGCGCGCGCAAACCTGCTTCCGCCAGAGGTTGGTGCCGCGGCGCAGGGCAAGATCATGCGACGCAACGCGGTTGCGCTTCTGGTCGTCGCCGTCCTCATCGTCATCGCCGGCTACGCCGGCGCAGCGGTTCTTGCGGCCACAGCCCAGAGTCAACTCGATTCCGCGAATCAGCGGACGCAGGAACTCATCGCAGAACAGGGCAAATACGTCGAAGTGAAGCAGATCACGAGCCTGCTCGCCACCGCCGCGGCAGCACGCCAGGTGGGGATGTCGACCGAGATCGACTGGAAGGCGTTCCTGAACGACATCCAGGCGAGTCTTCCCGCTGGCACACTCGTGACCAACGTCGTCGCCGAAACCGCGACGCCGCTCCTCGCATTCAATCAACCGTCGGTGCCGCTCCAGGGCGACCGGATCGGCGAACTGAAGTTCACGGCGATGAGCCAGTCGCTCCCGGATGTCGAAGCCTGGCTCGACGCGTTGTCGAAACTTTACGGCTTCGTCGACGCAACCCCGGGCTCGATCACGCTCAACGCGGAAACCGCGCTCTACGAAGTGACGATCACCATGCACATCAACCGGGACGCATTCCTGGACCGCTTCGATGACGTCGCGCTCGCCGAGAGGGACAAGTCGCGGGCCGAGCAGGATGCCCGGAACAAGGTCGAGGAGAAAACGACTCCGACACCATCCCCGAGTCCCAGCGAGTCAAGCGATTCCGAAGGGGGTGAGTGAGCATGAACAACAAGTTCTGGTTGCTCATTGCCGCGGTCCTCGGTGTCGCCATCCTCGTGATGGGCTGGTTCCTCGGAGTTTCGCCCAAGATCGATGAGATGAGCGCGGCGAACGAACAGCGGGCCAACGTCGAGCAGCAAAACCGCCTTCACGAGGTGAAGCTGAAGGAGCTCAAGAAGCAGTTCGAGCAGCTCGATGAACTGAAAGCCGACCTCGCCGAAGCTCAAAAGGAGTTGCCTCCGGGAGACGAGCTTTCCACGTTCCTCGGGCAGCTTCACGAGCTGGAGAGCGCGAGCGGAGTCAAGCTCACCAAGTTTGCCGCGAGCGATGCCGAGCGGTATCTGGCGGCACCGGGCGCAACGGTCAGCCCACTTGTGACGGCGGACAACTTCGTCGCGATCACGATCAACCTGACTGTCGTGGGTTCTCAGGCTCAAGTGATGGAGTTCGTCAGCGACCTCCAGTTCGGCACCCGCCTGTTCCTCGTGACCAAACTTACGGTGGCTCAGGAGCAGACGACCACGGGCGGTGACGGCGAAACGGCCGGCTACACGGGCTCGATTACGGGGTACGTTTACGTGCTCGTCGATCCGTCGGCGCCGCCGCCGACGCCGACGCCCGTCGGGTCGCTGGACACGGCACCGACGCCGAGTCCGTCGCCGTAGAGCTCATCACCTGTCGCCAACCCAGCATCCATTGCTAGAGTGACCCTGACCGGGCCACGGAGCCCCGGCATGTGGAGGTACGGATGAACGCCAAGAACGTAACGCCGGACGACAAAGCGCCGGATGACGCTGCCAAGGATGCTCCAGTGGACGACGCTGCTGCACCGGAAGTTGTCGCCGTCGAACCCGTCGTGAGCGAATCGACCGACGTCGACGCTGCGGCAGAGAGTGGCGAAGTTGTCGAAGTTGTCGAAGCCGGCCACACCGGTGAGGTCGCACCCGCACCGGTGCAGACCGTGTACGTCACGGCACCGACGCCCCCCAGGCCCAGGGGCAATCGGGGGATGGGAACGCTTCTGGCGGTTATCGCAGCAATCGTGTTCGCCGCGGTGTATGCGGGAGTTGCGGCACTCCTCATTCTGTTTGTGAGCCCGGCGATGGTGCCGGACGCGCTTGTCACATTCGTCACCGGTCCGCTGTACTACGTCCCGGTTCTCGCATTCCTCGTCGTCATGATCCTGTGGGTCCTTCTCGTGAATCGGGCCAGCTGGTGGGCGTGGGTGATTGGTTCCCTCGTCGTCGGGGCAGTCACGTACTTTGCTTCCGTCGGGGCCATGCTCCTGATGTCGGGAGGGTTCGGTCTCACAGCGAGCCAGGCATCCGACGCCTTCGCGGAATTCGCGACCAACCCGGCCCTCGTGGTAGCGGCGCTTCTCGCGAGGGAAACCTCGATCTGGTTCGGGGCGGCGATCGCCCGGCGCGGTCGGCGCGTTCGCGAACGCAACTACGAAGCGTGGCAGGCCTTCGAGAATGAGGAAGCGCGGAAGAGAGCAGAGTTTGGCGGAGTCGCCGCCGTCTGATCCGGCCGTTCACGGTTCGTTTTCTCGGGCCCTCCTCATTGCCGTGATGGTTGCGGTCCTCTATGGGGCCCTGCTTCTGGCGATTGACGGGTTCGTGAGTTTGGTGACGGATCGCGACGTTATTTCAGAACCGGACGCAGGACCGCTCGTCGGTCCCGTCATGGCGGTCGCCGCGCTCTCTGTGGTATTCGTGTCCGTGCTGGGCGGGCTCCGGCCGACATTCGGGAAACGGCGAATACCGGTGGGGCGTGCCGTGGGCACGGCGCTCATCGTGTATCTCCTCAGTCCGTCGGCCGGGGCGATCGTCTATGCATTCGGACAGGAACGCCTTCTTTCACCCTTCATGTTCTTCGGCAGGTACCTCGCGAGCCCTTTCGTCATCGTCTCCGCGGTTCTTGCCGGGCTCACCATCCTCCTGCTTCCCGTGATCGACGGGGCCCGGTCTCGCGCCAGGTAGCCACGAACATTTGACCGGATGACGGCGAACGACTACTCTTTTCTAGGTGTGCGCTTTACCGCGCGTTGTCCTGTGCCCAAAATCGCGGGGGAACGGGCACTGAGGCACCCATTTGGAATTGGGCTCGACGGAACGGCTTTACCGCAGTTCCAGCGCCCCCACGGCATACCCACCACTTAAGCCAGGGACTCAACTCCCGCGGTGGGTCACATCACTCGGCGCGGCGGTTTTCAATGTGCGGAGTGGAGAACAAGTACCAACTGTCACCGTGCAGTCAATTCAAGGAGTCAAATCAGTGCCAACCATTCAGCAGTTGGTCCGCAAGGGTCGCTCGCCGAAGGTCGCCAAGACCAAGACGCCAGCCCTGAAGGCCAATCCCCAGCAGCGCGGCGTGTGCACCCGCGTCTACACGACGACCCCGAAGAAGCCGAACTCGGCGCTTCGCAAGGTTGCTCGCGTGAAGCTTTCCAACGGCACGGAAGTTACCGCCTACATTCCGGGCGAAGGCCACAACCTGCAGGAGCACTCGATGGTGCTCGTGCGCGGCGGCCGGGTGAAAGACCTCCCCGGTGTCCGCTACAAGATCGTGCGCGGCGCGCTCGACACCCAGGCCGTGAAGAACCGTCAGCAGGCGCGTAGCCGCTACGGCGCGAAGAAGGACAAGAAGTAATGCCCCGTAAAGGACCAGCACCCAAGCGCCCCGTCGTCAGCGACCCGGTTTACGGCGCCCCGATCGTCAGCCAGCTCGTCAACAAGATCCTTCTTGACGGCAAGAAGGCTCTCGCCGAGCGCATCGTCTACGATGCCCTCGCCGGCGTCTCGTCGAAGAACGGCGCGGATGCCGTCGTCACGCTGAAGAAGGCGCTCGACAACGTCCGTCCGACCATCGAGGTCAAGAGCCGCCGAGTCGGTGGCTCGACGTACCAGGTGCCCGTCGAGGTCAAGCCGCACCGGGCGAACACTCTCGCGCTGCGTTGGTTGACGACGTACGCGAAGGCCCGCCGCGAGAAGACCATGACCGAGCGCCTCACGAACGAGATCCTCGACGCGTCCAATGGCCTTGGGGCCGCGGTGAAGCGTCGCGAGGACACGCACAAGATGGCCGAGTCGAACCGCGCGTTCGCGCACTACCGGTGGTAACCGCTTAGTTCCCTTAGAGACGGCCCGTTGGGCCTGGTCAGGGAGCGGTCACCTGCCGGTTGAGGGATCGCGCGGCGATCGTCTCGAAACCGCTGCGCGGAAACCCCGGCTGCACGCACCAATTCACATTCAAACGTAAGGAATCACAGTGGCACAGGAAGTGCTCACCGACCTGAGCAAGGTTCGGAACATCGGCATCATGGCGCACATCGATGCCGGCAAGACGACGACGACTGAGCGCATCCTGTTCTACACGGGCGTCAACCACAAGATCGGTGAGACGCACGACGGTGCTTCGACGACGGACTGGATGGAGCAGGAGCAGGAGCGCGGCATCACGATCACCTCCGCTGCCGTGACCTGCTTCTGGAACAAGAACCAGATCAACATCATCGACACCCCTGGCCACGTCGACTTCACCGTCGAGGTGGAGCGTTCGCTTCGCGTGCTCGACGGCGCCGTCGCGGTGTTCGACGGCAAGGAGGGCGTGGAGCCGCAGTCGGAAACGGTTTGGCGCCAGGCCGACAAGTACAACGTGCCCCGCATTTGCTTCGTCAACAAAATGGACAAGCTCGGCGCGGACTTCTACTTCACGGTGGACACCATCGTCAAGCGGCTCGGGGCGAAGCCGCTCGTCATCCAGCTTCCGATCGGCGCGGAAAGCGACTTCGTCGGAGTCGTCGACCTCGTGGAGATGCGGGCGCTCGTGTGGGAGGCGGACTCCAAGGGAGACGTCACGATGGGCGCCAAGTACGAGGTGCAGGAGATCCCGGACAACCTCAAGGAGAAGGCGGCGGAGTACCGTCACCAGCTGCTCGAAGCCGTCGCGGAGACTGACGACGCTTTCCTGGAGAAGTACTTCGCCGGCGAGGAGCTCACGGTTGCCGAAATCAAGTCGGGCATCCGCAAGCTCACGGTGTCGAGTGCGATGTACCCGGTGCTGTGCGGTTCTGCGTTCAAGAACCGCGGCGTTCAGCCCATGCTGGATGCCGTCATCGACTACCTTCCGAACCCGCTCGACGTCGGCGCCATCGAGGCCCGCGACCCGCGCGACGAGGACAAGATCATCGAGCGCCACCCCGACCCGAAGGACCCGTTCGCGGCCCTCGCGTTCAAGGTCGCCGTCCACCCGTTCTTCGGTCGGCTCACCTACATCCGCGTGTACTCCGGGCACCTCGACAGCGGTGGCCAGGTCGCCAACTCGACGAAGCAGAAGAAGGAGCGCATCGGGAAGATCTTCCAGATGTACGCGAACAAGGAGAACCCGGTTCCCTCGGTGACCGCCGGCCACATCTACGCCGTCATCGGCCTGAAGGACACGACGACCGGCGACACGTTGTGCGACCCCGCGGATCAGGTGGTCCTCGAGTCCATGACGTTCCCCGAGCCCGTCATCGAGGTCGCGATCGAACCGAAAACGAAAGCCGACCAGGAGAAGCTGGGTGTCGCCATCCAGAAGCTCGCCGAAGAGGACCCGACGTTCCGCACCGAGCAGAACATCGACACCGGCCAGACCGTCATCAAGGGAATGGGTGAACTCCACCTGGACATCCTCGTTGACCGGATGAAGCGCGAATTCAACGTCGAGGCGAACGTGGGCAAGCCCCAGGTCGCCTACCGCGAAACCATCAAGCGCGTCGTCGACAAGCACGACTACACCCACAAGAAGCAGACGGGTGGATCCGGGCAGTTCGCGAAGGTCCAGATTTCACTGGAACCGCTGGATCTCGGCGCCGAGAACACGTACGAATTCGAGAACAAGGTCACGGGTGGCCGCGTTCCTCGCGAGTACATCCCCTCGGTGGACGCCGGAATGAAGGATGCCATGGCTGTCGGCGTGCTCGCCGGCTACCCCATGGTGGGTGTGAAGGCCATCCTGCTGGATGGCGCCGCCCACGACGTCGACTCTTCGGAGATGGCGTTCAAGATCGCCGGATCGATGGCCTTCAAGGAGGCTGCTCGCAAAGCGAACCCAGTACTGCTCGAGCCGCTCATGGCCGTCGAGGTGCGCACCCCTGAGGAATACATGGGTGATGTGATCGGCGACCTGAACTCACGGCGTGGCCAAATCCAGTCCATGGAGGATGCCACCGGCGTGAAGGTTGTTCGGGCGCTCGTGCCGCTGTCCGAGATGTTCGGATACGTGGGCGACCTGAGGTCCAAGACCTCCGGCCGCGCCGTGTATTCGATGGGCTTTGACAGCTACTCTGAGGTGCCGCGCGCGGTGGCTGACGAGATCATCCAGAAAAACAAGGGCGAGTGAGCCAGCTCACCCACCCGTTGAACACCACCCGGCAGTATCCCGTAACATAAATAAACATCCCGTAGGTACCTTGGGCGCAAACCCGTGTCCAATGTTCCTACTTGAGAAGTCCTGAGGAGGACCACAGTGGCCAAGGCCAAGTTCGAGCGGACAAAGCCGCACGTCAACATCGGAACGATCGGACACGTTGACCACGGCAAGACGACGCTCACCGCAGCGATCTCCAAGGTGCTTGCTGACAAGTACCCTTCAGCCGTGAACGTTCAGCGCGATTTCGCGTCGATCGACTCGGCCCCTGAAGAGCGTCAGCGTGGTATCACGATCAACATCTCGCACGTCGAGTACGAGACTCCGAAGCGCCACTACGCGCACGTTGACGCCCCAGGTCACGCCGACTACATCAAAAACATGATCACGGGTGCCGCTCAGATGGACGGCGCGATCCTCGTGGTCGCGGCGACTGACGGCCCGATGGCTCAGACGCGCGAACACGTACTCCTCGCCAAGCAGGTCGGCGTTCCGTACCTCATGGTCGCGCTGAACAAGTCCGACATGGTGGACGACGCCGAGATCATGGAGCTCGTCGAGCTCGAGGTCCGCGAGCTGCTCTCCAGCCAGGGCTTCGACGGCGACAACGCGCCGGTCATTCCTGTCTCGGCGCTCAAGGCGCTCGAGGGCGACGAGAAGTGGGTTCAGTCGATTGTCGACCTCATGCAGGCCGCGGACGACAACATCCCGGACCCTGTTCGCGACAAGGACAAGCCGTTCCTCATGCCCATCGAGGACGTGTTCACGATCACCGGTCGTGGAACCGTCGTCACCGGCCGTGCAGAGCGCGGTACCCTCGCGATCAACTCGGACGTCGAGATCGTCGGCATCCGTCCGACGCAGAAGACGATCGTCACGGGAATCGAAATGTTCCACAAGCAGCTTGACGAGGCGTGGGCCGGCGAGAACTGTGGTCTTCTTCTTCGCGGCACCAAGCGCGAGGACGTCGAGCGCGGCCAGGTCGTCGTGAAGCCGGGTTCGGTCACTCCCCACACGCAGTTCCAGGGAACCGCGTACATCCTGTCGAAGGATGAGGGTGGCCGCCACAACCCGTTCTACGCGAACTACCGTCCGCAGTTCTACTTCCGCACCACGGACGTCACCGGAGTCATCACGCTGCCTGAGGGCACCGAGATGGTCATGCCCGGTGACACCACGGAAATGACGGTCGAGCTGATTCAGCCGATCGCCATGGAAGAGGGCCTCGGCTTCGCCATCCGCGAGGGTGGCCGCACGGTTGGTGCCGGCAAGGTCATCAAGGTTCTCAAGTAGCAGCTTTCGCTCCCTGAGCCTGTCGAAGGGAACGTAACGCAGAGGGGTCGGGTCGAAAGGCCCGGCCCCTTCGTCGTCCCCGCGGCATCCGAGCGCCCATCCTTCCCGAATGCGCCCGCGCGTCGCGTTTGCGCCCGCCCGCGCGGGTGCAGTTGCTTCGTGTGGGCGCATTTGTGGCAGTAGATCTCCACCCCCACAGCCGGGAAGTGCCGATTCTTGTCCACACTGGTTCTGGATGGCGAGTGTCTGCAACCGCCTCGGTGTCATGCTCGGCGAATGCCGGACCTCGACACCGAACTACGTTACGTCAGCGACGTGCGCGAATCGTTTGGAAGCAGACAGGATTTCGCGCGTGCGGCGAAATCCGGCAGCCTGCAGCGGGTGTCGCGAGGTGCGTACTTTCCGGCAGAAACATGGCATGCGCTGGATGATCTACACCGGTACCTCACCGTCATCCGCGCGGTCGCGAGCACGCGGAGGTTCCGGCCGGTACTCTCCCACTGGTCCGCGGCAGCGATCCACGGGCTCCCAATAATCGGTGAATGGCCCTCCACGGTCCACACCATTGTCGGGAAGACTGCCGGCGGCCGCTCTCGAAACGGTGTGGTCAAACATTCGCTTCGCCTGGATGACGCCGATGTCGTCGAGTTCGGCGACCTGCTGGTGACGTCGGTTGCCCGAACCGTGCTCGACATCGCGGCGCTCGCGAGCCCACTCGTTTCGGTGACCATGGCGGACCGCGCGCTGCACGTCGACCGGCGAGGGCTGCGGGAGCCCATGGCCACAAAGGCGGAGCTGCTCGACGTGTGGGAACGTTCGCTGCCTTTCCGTGCGCACACTCGCACGGCGGAGGTGATCGCCTTCTCCACCGAACGTGCGGATTCGCCGCTGGAATCGGTGAGTCGGGTCAACATGAGGGTGATCGGGTGTCCACCCCCGACGCTGCAGTCCCGCTTCTACGATCACCGCGGCTTCATCGGGGAGACGGACTTCAACTGGCCGTCGTTCAAGCTCATCGGCGAGGCGGATGGCGACATCAAGTACTTGGATGCCAACTATCGCAACGGGCGAAGCGTCGAGGAGGTCATGCGCGCCGAGCGGATCCGGGAAAACCGGCTTCGTGCCCTGAAGTGGGATGTTTCGCGGTGGGAGTGGAGCACCGCAATCCGACCGGCCGCACTCCGTGCACACTTGCAGAACGCCGGACTCCCCATCCGTTAGCGCCGGAGCGTCACTGGGTTTTGCGCCCACGCCGCGCAAATGGTCCCGCGCGAGGGGGCGCAGAGGCGACAAGCGGGCGCAATTGCGGGGGAAGCCCGCGGCGCGACACGCCCGGGTTGCAGCACGTCCCACAGTGTGGCAGACTCTTCTAGTTCAATACTTTGCCTTGCTGTGCAAGCGGGCGAATCACTGCCAGGCAGTGCATAGGGTCTGTTCCTCACGAATCGTCCCCTAGGCCGCGGGTAGCAGAACACGCGCGATCCGGGTGAGAACCCAGGCAGACGCGCACACCGACAACCGACTATTGAGACAACCGTGGTGACACGTGTGTTCCAAACGGGCGACACGCCCGAGCGCGGGGGTGGGTGAAGCACGGCACAAAAACGTTGTGGGGGCGGAAGTATCCGCGCTCACGTGAAACAACAACAGTGGTGCGAAAGCGACAGTGCTCTAAAAGGCAGTGCTTTCACAAGCAGCGCTTACGGCAGAGCGCGTATCCGACAGGGTGCGCCATGTACTACAGAGAGAGAGTCAGGCTATGGCGGGACAAAAGATCCGCATCCGACTTAAGTCGTATGACCACGAGGTCATCGACAGCTCGGCGCGCAAGATCGTGGATACGGTCACTCGTGCTGGCGCGACGGTGGTCGGCCCCGTGCCGCTCCCCACCGAGAAGAACGTGATTGCCGTGATCCGTTCCCCGCACAAGTACAAGGACAGCCGCGAGCACTTCGAAAAACGCACCCACAAGCGGCTCATCGACATCATTGACCCGACCCCGAAGGCCGTCGATTCGCTCATGCGTCTCGACCTTCCGGCGGACGTCAACATCGAGATCAAGCTCTGATCTTCGCCAACGACGAGCTGCGACAAGGACTAGAGAAACAATGGCTACTGATACTGCAAGAACTACGAAGGGACTGCTGGGCACGAAGCTCGGCATGACCCAGGTGTGGGACGCGAACAACAAACTCATCCCGGTGACGGTGATCGAGATCTCCCCGAACGTCGTCACCCAGGTGCGCACGCCCGAGGTCGACGGATACAGCGCCGTGCAGATCGCCTACGGGCAGATCGACCCACGCAAGGCTAACAAGCCGGCCACGGGCCACTTCGCCAAAGCGGGCGTCACGCCTCGTCGCCACCTCACCGAGGTGCGCACGGCGGATGCTGCGGAGTACGCGCTCGGCCAGGAGCTCGCCGTCGACATTTTCGAAGCGGGCAAGCGCGTCGACGTCGTCGGCACGAGCAAGGGCAAGGGGTTCGCGGGCGTCATGAAGCGCCACAACTTCCAGGGCGTCGGCGCGAGCCACGGTGCGCACCGCAACCACCGCAAGCCGGGTTCGATCGGCGCTTCGTCGACTCCGAGCCGCGTGTTCAAGGGCATGCGGATGGCCGGCCGGATGGGCGGCGAGCGCGTGTCGGCCCTCGGCCTGACCGTTCACGCCGTCGACGCCGAGAAGGGGCTGCTGCTCGTCAAGGGCGCCGTTCCCGGTGCTCGCGGCCGCATCGTCTTCGTTCGCACATCAGTGAAGGAGGCCTAGGGCCATGGCTGAGACTTTGACTCTCGACGTTATCGACTCCTCGGGCAAGAAGGTCAGTTCCGTGGATCTTCCCGCCCAGGTGTTCGACGTGCAAACGAACATTCCGCTCATCCACCAGGTTGTCGTGGCCCAGCGCGCTGCTGCGCGCCAGGGGACGCACGCCACCCTCGGTCGCGGCGAAGTTTCCGGCTCGGGCCGGAAGCCGCACAAGCAAAAGGGCACCGGTCGGGCTCGCCAGGGCTCGATCCGCATGCCCCAGCACCGCGGGGGAGGCGTCGTTCACGGACCGCAGCCCCGCGACTATTCGCAGCGCACCCCTAAGAAGATGATCGCCGCCGCGCTTCTCGGAGCGCTTTCCGACCGTGCGCGCGGTGGACGCATCCACGTCATCGATTCTCTGTCTGTGGGCGACGCGCCATCGACGAAGGTTGTCGCCGCGCTCATCGCCGACATCGCGACGAGCAAGAACGTGCTCATCGTTCTGGAGCGCTCAGATGAACTGAGTTACAAGAGCGTCCGGAACCTTCCGACCGTCCACGTGCTCCCCGTCGACCAGTTGAACGCGTACGACGTCGTCGTGAGCGACGACATCATCTTTACGAAGGGCGCGTTCGACTCCTTCGTCTCCGCCAAGACCGAGCCGCAGACGGCGAGCGTCGCAGCGGCCAGCTCGAGCACCAAGGAGGCCAGCGCATGAGCGCCACCTACAAGGATCCGCGCGACGTCATCCTGTCGCCGGTCGTATCCGAGAAGAGCTACGGGCTCATCGACCAGGGCAAGTACACCTTCGAGGTGGACCCCCGTTCGAACAAGACCGAGATCAAGCTTGCTGTCGAGAAGATCTTCAATGTGAAGGTTGCCTCCGTCAACACCCTGAACAAGAAGGGCAAGACGCGTCGCACGAGGTTCGGCATCGGCAAGCGCAAGGACACCAAGCGCGCGATCGTCACGCTCAAGTCCGGCTCCATCGACATCTTCACGGCTGTCGGCTAGGGCGCGTAAGGGAGAACACATGTCTATTCGCAAATACAAGCCCACGACTGCAGGTCGCCGCGGTTCCTCCGTCGCCGACTTCGCCGAGATCACCCGGTCGACGCCGGAGAAGTCGCTGCTGCGCCCGCTGCCGAAGACGGGCGGACGCAACAACGCAGGGCGCATCACGACGCGCCACATCGGTGGCGGCCACAAGCGCCAGTACCGCGTGATCGACTTCAAGCGCAACGACAAGGATGGCGTCAACGCCAAGGTCGCCCACATCGAGTACGACCCGAACCGCACGGCGCGCATCGCGCTCCTGCACTTCGTGGACGGCACGAAGCGCTACATCATCGCGCCGGACAAGCTCAAGCAGGGCGACATTGTCGAATCCGGCCCCTCCGCGGACATCAAGCCGGGCAACAACCTGCCGCTGCGCAACATCCCCGTCGGTACCGTGCTCCACGCGATCGAGCTCAAGCCGGGCGGCGGCGCCAAGATGGCCCGTTCGGCCGGTTCCAGCGTCCGTCTCGTTGCCAAGGAAGGCCCTTACGCGCAGCTGCGACTGCCGTCGGGCGAAATCCGCAACGTGGATGCGCGTTGCCGCGCGACGATCGGCGAAGTCGGAAACGCCGAACAGTCGAACATCAACTGGGGCAAGGCCGGCCGGATGCGCTGGAAGGGCGTTCGCCCGACAGTGCGCGGCGTCGCCATGAACCCGGTCGACCACCCCCACGGTGGCGGTGAGGGCAAGACCTCCGGTGGACGTCACCCGGTGAGTCCGTGGGGCCAGAAGGAAGGCCGCACCCGCAAACCGAATCTCGAGAGCGACAAGCTCATCGTTCGCCGCCGCACCGTCGGCAAGAAGCGCAAGTAGGCCAGGGAAAAGGACAGAGTACAGAAGATGCCACGCAGTCTTAAGAAGGGCCCCTTCGTCGACGATCACCTGCTCCGCAAGGTGGTCACGCAGAACACGGCCAAGAGCAAGAACGTGATCAAGACCTGGTCGCGCCGTTCCATGATCGTCCCGGCCATGCTCGGCCACACGATCGCGGTGCACGACGGCCGCAAGCACATCCCGATTTTCGTCACGGAGACGATGGTCGGACACAAACTCGGGGAATTCGCCCCCACCCGCACCTTCCGCGGCCATGAGAAGGACGACAAGAAGGGCCGTCGCCGCTGATGCGGTGGCGCGAAGGAGGAGAAGAAATGGTGGAGTCGATCGCCCGCGTGCGACACATCCGCGTGACGCCTCAGAAGGCTCGTCGTGTCGTCAACATGATCCGCGGCAAGCAGGCAGCCGAGGCACTGGCCATTCTGAAGTTCGCCCCGCAGGGTGCGAGCGAGCCCGTGTACAAGCTCGTGGCCTCAGCGATGGCAAACGCCCGCGTGAAGGCGGACAACGAGAACAGCTACCTCGATGAGCAGGACCTGTTCATCTCGAAGGCGTTCGTCGACGACGGTGCAACCCTCAAGCGGTTCCAGCCGCGCGCCCAGGGTCGGGCATTCCAGATCCTGAAGCGCACGAGTCACATCACCATCGTGCTGTCGACACCGACCGATGCCCACGTCGAGCAGGCCTCGAAGAAGGCAGGGAAGAAGTAATGGGACAGAAAGTAAACCCGTACGGGTTTCGACTGGGAATCACGACCGACCACGTGTCGCGCTGGTTCTCCGACTCGACGAAGGCCGGACAGCGTTACAGCGACTTCGTCGCCGAAGACATCAAGATCCGCAACCTGCTCAAGACGAACCTTGACCGCGCAGGCGTCGCCCGTATCGAAATCGAGCGCACGCGTGACCGCGTTCGCGTCGACATCCACACCGCGCGCCCCGGCATCGTCATCGGTCGCCGCGGCACGGAGGCCGAGCGCATCCGCACCGACCTCGAGAAGCTCACGGACAAGCAGATCCAGCTCAACATCCTCGAGGTGAAGAACCCCGAGGCGGAAGCGCAACTGGTCGCTCAAGGCATCGCGGAGCAGCTGAGCGCGCGCGTCGCGTTCCGTCGCGCCATGCGCAAGGGCCTCCAGGGCGCACAGCGCGCGGGAGCGAAGGGTGTTCGCATCCAGGTCTCCGGACGGCTGGGTGGCGCAGAAATGAGCCGCTCAGAGTTCTACCGCGAGGGACGCGTGCCGCTGCACACGTTGCGCGCGAACATCGACTACGGCTTCTACGAAGCCCGCACGACGTTCGGCCGCATCGGCGTGAAGGTGTGGATCTACAAGGGTGACATCACCAACCGCGAACTCGCCCGCGAGCAGGCAGCCGCCAAGTCCCAGCGCCCCGAGCGCCGGGATGGTGGAGACCGTCCTCGTCGTGGCCCCCGCACGGATGCCGCCCCGGCGGCAGTAGGAGCAGAGGCGTAACATGCTGATTCCACGTAAAGTCAGACACCGCAAGCAGCACCACCCCGGGCGCAGCGGTCAGGCGACCGGCGGCACGAAGGTGTCGTTCGGCGAGTACGGCATCCAGGCCATCACTCCTGCGTATGTCACGAACCGCCAGATTGAGGCCGCCCGTATCGCGATGACCCGTCACATCAAGCGCGGCGGAAAAGTCTGGATCAATGTGTTCCCGGACCGTCCGCTCACGAAGAAGCCGGCGGAGACCCGCATGGGCTCGGGTAAGGGCTCACCGGAATGGTGGGTTGCGAACGTCAAGCCAGGCCGCGTGTTGTTCGAGTTGAGCGGTGTCAATGAGACCGTCGCTCGCGAAGCACTCACTCGTGCCATCCACAAGCTGCCCCTCAAGGCACGCATCATCAAGCGCGAGGAGGGCGACGCATAATGGCGATCGGTTCCAAGGAGCTCCACCCGGACGAGCTCGACACTTTTGAAGACGGGCGACTTGTCGACGAACTGAAGAAGGCGAAGGAAGAGCTGTTCAACCTTCGATTCCAGTCGGCGACCGGCCAGCTCGAAAGCCACGGACGGCTTCGCGCCGTGAAGCGCGACATCGCGCGGATCTACACGATCATTCGCGAACGCGAGCTCGGCATCCGGGCGACCCCGGTGGGGGTCGAGTTGCCGGCGAAGGCCGAGCCGAAGGCGAAGAAGAAGCCGGTGAAGAAGGATGGCGCAGTGAAGGATGAGGCTCCCGCCGCATCCGAAGACGCCGAGCCGTCAGAAGCACCAGAGACTAAGGAGGCCAGCTAATGGCGAAGACCGAAGATAAGGTCGCTGCCGAGGCGACCCTCGACCGCGGCTACCGCAAGATCCGGCGCGGATACGTGTCGAGCGACAAGATGGACAAGACCATCGTCGTCGAGGTGGAGGACCGCGTTAAGCACCCGCTGTACGGCAAGATCATCCGCCGCACGTCCAAGGTGAAGGTTCACGACGAGACCAATTCCGCCGGCATCGGCGACATGGTGGTCATCAGTGAGACCCGGCCGCTGAGCGCCACAAAGCGCTGGCGCCTGGTTGAAATCGTCGAGAAGGCCAAGTAAGCCTCGCGGCTTACTCGTGAAGAGGAAAAGACAATGCTTCAGCAGGAATCCAGAGTCAAGGTCGCCGATAACACCGGCGCCAAGGAGCTGCTTACGATTCGCGTGCTCGGTGGGTCGGGGCGGCGTTACGCCGGTCTCGGCGATGTCATCGTCGCGACCGTCAAGGACGCGATCCCCGGCGGCAACGTGAAGAAGGGCGAGATCGTGAAAGCGGTCATCGTCCGCACCAAGAAGGAAACCCGTCGTCCGGACGGCTCCTACATCAAGTTTGACGAGAACGCCGCCGTGCTCCTGAAGGCCGACGGGGACCCCCGTGGAACCCGCATCTTCGGGCCGGTCGGCCGTGAACTTCGCGACAAGAAGTTCATGAAGATCATCTCGCTCGCACCGGAGGTCATTTAGTCATGTCGAAGATCAGGAAGGGCGACCTCGTCCAGGTCATCAACGGGCCGACTCAGGCTCGCGGCGGTGACCGTGGAAAGCAGGGCCGCGTCAAGGAGGTTCTCGTCGAGAAGAACCGCGTGATCGTCGAGGGAATCAATTTCGTCACGAAGCACACTCGGGTAGGGCAAACCCAGCGCGGCACGAAGACGGGCGGCATGGAGACTTTCGAGTCGCCCATCCACATCTCCAATGTGGCCCTCGTCGACCCGAAGACCAAGAAGCCGACGCGCGTCGGTTTCCGTGTGGAGAAAAACGCCGAGGGCAAGAACGTCCGCGTGCGTTACTCCAAGAGCTCAGGTGAGGACCTGTAATGACTGACACAACTACTACTGCCGCGAAGGCTGTCAAGGTGCAGCCGCGCCTGAAGCAGAAGTACAAGACCGAGATCTCGGCCCAGCTGAAGAAGGACTTCGGGTTCACGAACGTGCACCAGGTCCCGGGACTTGTCAAGATCGTGGTGAACACCGGCGTCGGCGAGGCCGCCCGCGACGGCAAGATCATCGATGGCGCCGTGAAGGATCTCGCGGCGATCACGGGCCAGAAACCGCAGATCACGGCAGCGCGCAAGTCGATTGCGCAGTTCAAGCTGCGCGAGGGCCAGCCCATCGGCGCGCACGTCACGCTTCGCGGCGACCGCGCGTGGGAATTCCTCGACCGCCTGCTCACGCTCGCCCTTCCCCGCATCCGCGACTTCCGCGGCCTGTCGGACCGCCAGTTCGACGGTCACGGCAACTACACGTTCGGTCTCAACGAGCAGTCGATGTTTCACGAGATCGACCAGGACAAGATCGACCGCGTTCGCGGGTTCGATATCACCGTCGTGACGACGGCGAAGAACGACGACGAAGGTCGCGCACTTCTCAAGGCGCTCGGCTTTCCGTTCAAGACGCAAGAAACCACCGTCCAGCAGTAACCGATCGGCCAGGTCGGCATTCGCGTAACGGATGCACGAAACCAGCACGAGAATCAGGAAAAACACCATGACAATGACAGATCCGGTCGCAGACTTGCTGACCAGACTGCGCAACGCGAACTCGGCGAACCACGAAACCGTGTCGATGCCGAGCAGCAAGCTCAAGACCAACATTTCGGAGATCCTCAAGAACGAGGGCTACATCACGGCGTGGAGAATCGAGCCGGCGCGCGTCGGTTCGACGCTCACGATCGACCTCAAGTACGGTCCCAATCGCGAGCGTTCGATCGCCGGCATCAAGCGCGTGTCGAAGCCCGGGCTTCGCGTGTATGCGCGTTCGACCGAGATCCCGCGTGTTCTCGGCGGCCTGGGGGTTGCCATCATTTCCACCTCATCCGGTCTGTTGACGGACCGTGAGGCGACAGAGAAGGGCGTGGGTGGGGAAGTCCTCGCCTACGTGTGGTAATCAAAATGTCGCGTATTGGAAAGCTTCCGATTGACGTCCCATCCGGCGTCAACGTCACCATTGACGGCTCCGCCGTCACGGTCAAGGGTCCGAAGGGCGAGCTGAGCCTCACCGTCGCGGAACCCATCGAGGTGAAACTTGAGGATGGCCAGGTTCTCGTGTCGAGGCCCGATGACGAGCGCGAATCGCGTTCGCTTCACGGCTTGACCCGTACCCTCATCCACAACCAGATCATCGGCGTCACCGACGGGTACTCGAAGAACCTGGAGATCGTCGGCACCGGTTACCGTGTGGCGCAGAAGGGCAGCGGGCTCGAGTTCGCGCTCGGGTTCTCGCACTCCATCACGGTCGACCCGCCGACCGGCATCACGTTCACCGTGGAGGGCAACACGAAGGTCGGCGTCCACGGAATCGACAAGCAGCAGGTCGGCGAAGTCGCGGCCAACATCCGCAAGCTGCGCAGGCCGGAACCCTATAAGGGCAAGGGCGTGCGGTACGCGGGCGAGGTTGTTCGCCGCAAGGCCGGAAAGGCTGGTAAGTAAAGCATGGCTATTGGAACACGAGGAAAGAGCAAGTCGGCCGCGAAGGATCGTCGCCACGCACGTCTTCGCAAGAAGATCGTCGGCACGCAGGAGCGTCCGCGTCTTGTTGTGACCCGTTCGGCCCGGCACGTTTTCGTTCAGGTCGTCGATGACAGCAAGGGCTTTACGCTCGCATCCGCATCGACCATGGAATCCGATCTTCGGGGACACTCCGGGGACAAGACCGCCAAGGCCCGCAAGGTCGGCGAACTTGTCGCAGAGCGCGCGAAGAAGGCGGGCGTGGATGCGGTCGTCTTCGACCGCGGAGGCAGCCGCTACGCGGGGCGCGTTGCGGCGATTGCCGAGGGCGCTCGAGAGGGTGGATTGAACCTGTGAGCGACAAGACAAAAAATGACAAGGAGCAGCAAGTGACTGCAGAAGCGACCGAGGTCGACACGACCACTCAGGCCGCAACAGCCGTGACTGCCGAAACGCAGGAGAAGGACCTCGCAAGCGAGCCCCGCGAGGCACGTCGCGGGGGCCGCGAGCGCAACCCCAATCAGCAGCGCGGCAGCCGGGACTCCGACAAGAGCCAGTTCCTGGAACGCGTCGTGACCATCAACCGGGTGTCGAAGGTCGTCAAGGGCGGTCGGCGCTTCAGCTTCACCGCTCTCGTGGTTGTCGGGGACGGCAACGGAATGGTGGGTGTCGGCTACGGCAAGGCACGCGAAGTTCCGACGGCGATTTCGAAGGGAGTCGAGGAGGCGAAGAAGAATTTCTTCCGCGTCCCGCGCGTCGGCAACAGCATCCCGCACCCCGTTCAGGGCGAGGCGGCCGCAGGCGTTGTTCTCCTGCGACCGGCTGCAGCCGGAACCGGTGTTATTGCCGGGGGTCCCGTGCGCGCCGTCCTGGAGTGCGCGGGAATCCATGACGTTCTGAGCAAGTCTCTCGGTTCGTCGAACACCATCAACATCGTCCACGCGACCGTTGCCGCACTCCAGATGCTCGAGGAGCCCAGTGCCGTTGCCGGTCGCCGCGGATTGTCCGTCGAGCACGTCGTTCCCGCCCAGATCCTTCGGATTCAGGCGGAGGCGGCGAAGGCCAGCGCAGAGAAGGCAGGTGTCTGATGGCTCGCCTCAAAGTGACTCAGATCAAATCCAAGATCAGTGAAAAGCAGAACCAGCGCGACACGTTGCGGAGCCTCGGGCTCAAGCGCATCGGCGACGTCGTGGTACGCGAGGACAACTCGCAGAACCGCGGATACGTTCGTACCGTGGCGCACCTGGTCAAAGTCGAGGAGATTGACTAATGGCTGACGAAGCCGAAAAGAAGACGCCAGCGAAGAAGCCTGCTGCGAAGGCGGCTGCGAAGCCGGCCGCAAAGGCGGCGCCCAAGACCGCGGCAGCGAAGGCTGCGCCCAAGGCTGCTGCGAAGGCTGCGCCCAAGGCGGCGGCAAAGGCCGCTGCCCCCAAGGTGAAGGCAGCGAAGTCTGCTTCCCCGAAGGCAGCTCCCACCAAGTCGACCGCGTCCGCGAAGCCGGCCGCCGCCAAGGCGGCCCCGAAAGCGGCAGCGGAGAAGCCCGCCGCTGCCAAGGCGGCCCCAAAGGCCAGTTCAGAGAAGACTGGCTCCCCTCGAGACGCCGGCTCCGCCGGTTCCTCAGGGAGCGGGGCGGCCAAGAAGGCCGCGCCAGCCAAGAAGGCCGCGTCGAAGGATGTTGCGTCGCGACCGCATGTGCTGAAGATGCACCACTTGCGCCCCGCTCCGGGAGCGAAAACCGCGAAGACCCGAGTCGGTCGCGGTGAGGCATCCAAGGGCAAGACGGCCGGTCGCGGAACAAAGGGGACAAAGGCTCGCTACCAGGTCCGCGTGGGGCTCGAAGGCGGAAACCTGAACAGCGTCATGCGCACGCCGAAGCTGCGCGGGTTCAAGAACCCGTTCCGCGTCGAGTATCAGGTTGTGAACCTCGAGCGCCTTGCCGAGCTGTACCCGAAGGGCGGCGATGTGACCGTGAGCGACCTCGTCGCGAAGGGTGCCGTGCGCAAGAACGAGAAGGTCAAGGTTCTCGGCACGGGTGAGATTGACGTTAAGCTGAATGTTGCGGTCGACAAGATCTCTGGTTCAGCTGAGCAGAAGATCCTGGCCGCAGGCGGCTCGATCAAGTAAGCGAACCGGTTGGCAACCCACCCGGTAAAGCCCATTGTGAGAGGTAGTCGCCGCGGTTTCCCGCAAGGGATTCCGGACCTGCACTACCCGTAAATTCAGGAGGCACCGTGTTCGGCGCAATCTTGCGGATCTTCCGCACGCCCGATCTTCGCAGGAAGATCGGCTTCACGCTGGGCATCGTCGCGTTGTTCCGGCTCGGGTCGTTCATCCCGACGCCCTTCATCGACTACGTGAATGTGCAGATCTGCCTGAGCAACAACTCGGGCACGACGGGCCTGTACGACCTCGTCAACCTGTTCAGCGGCGGCGCGCTGCTGCAGCTGTCGATTTTCGCGCTGGGCATCATGCCGTACATCACGGCGTCGATCATCGTGCAGTTGCTGCGCGTCGTTATCCCCCACTTCGACACGCTGTACAAGGAGGGCCAGGCCGGTCAGGGCAAGCTCACGCAGTACACGCGGTACCTGACGATCGGTCTCGCGATCCTGCAGTCGACGACCCTCATCACGGTGGCGAGGAGCGGCGCGCTGTTCCCGAGTTCCACGGGAACTCCGGAGTGCAGCCAGCTCCTCAGCAACGATTCCTGGTACGCGATCCTGCTCATGGTCATCACGATGACTGCGGGGACCGGGCTCATCATGTGGATGGGCGAGCTCATCACCGAGCGCGGCATCGGCAACGGAATGTCGCTCCTGATCTTCATCTCGATCGCGGCAACATTCCCGACCGCGCTGTGGGGCATCCAGGTCGCGAAGGGCCTCGACGCGTTCCTGCTGGTTCTCGTCATAGGACTCGTGATCATGACCCTCGTCGTATTCGTCGAGCAGTCTCAGCGGCGAATACCGGTCCAGTATGCCAAGCGGATGGTTGGCCGCCGCACGTACGGTGGCAACAACACCTATATTCCGATCAAGGTGAACATGGCCGGTGTGATCCCGGTGATCTTCGCATCGAGCTTGCTGTACCTGCCGGCTCTTGTCGCGCAGTTCAACCAGCCGGCCCCCGGGGAAGCCCCGGCAGCATGGGTGTCCTGGATCACCGACAACCTGCGCTCCGGCGACAGCGCGCTGTACATGCTCGTATACTTCCTGCTCAACATCGGCTTCACCTACTTCTACGTTGCGATTACCTTCAACCCGGAAGAAGTCGCAGACAATATGAAGAAATACGGCGGCTTCATCCCCGGCATCCGCGCCGGGCGGCCGACCGCGGAGTACCTCGATTACGTGCTCACGAGGATCACACTCCCCGGTTCTCTGTATTTGGGCATCGTCGCGCTCATTCCGCTCTTCGCCCTCAGTTGGTTCGGGGCGAACCAGAACTTCCCGTTCGGCGGAGCCAGCATCCTGATCATCGTCGGGGTCGGGCTCGAGACGGTCAAGCAGATCGATGCCCAGCTGCAGCAGCGTCACTACGAGGGCTTGTTGCGATGACGGGGCGTTTCCTCATCATCGGCCCCCCGGGGGCCGGAAAAGGGACGCAGGCTGCACGGCTTTCGACTCTGTTCGGGATTCCCGCGATCGCCACGGGCGACATCTTCCGCTACAACATCAAGAACGAGACCCCGCTCGGCAAAGAGGTCAAGAGCATCGTGGATGCGGGGGACTACGTTCCCGATTCGCTCACGAACGAACTCGTCCGCTCGCGCCTCGAACAACCGGATGCGGCCAATGGGTTCCTTCTGGACGGTTATCCCCGGACCACGTCCCAGGTTGAATTCCTCGACGAGATTCTCAGCGCGAAGGGCCAGGCGCTCGACGCGGTCATCCGCCTTGTCGCCGACGTTGAGGTCGTCGTCGCCCGATTGCGCAAACGGGCGCTCGAGCAGGGCCGCGTGGACGACTCCGAGGACGCCATCCGGCACAGGCAGGAAGTGTTCCGCCGCGAGACCGCGCCGCTCATCGAGATTTACAGCGAACGCGGCCAGCTCGTGACGGTGGATGGCATCGGCGAGGTCGATGAGGTCGCCGAACGCATCCTTTCGGGACTTGCAGAGCGGGGAATCGCGATCCCGGATCCCACATCCGGCGCAGCCGCGCTCTGAGGTTGGCAGAGAGCGTATTTTTAGCCTAAGATTGCTCTTTGGTGTCTTGGGGGTGAATACATTCCTGCCGGGTCACCGACAATCATCCGCACGACCACCAATCGGCACCACTTTACGTTAGCGAGTTATGGCAAAAAAAGACGGCGTCATCGAGATCGAGGGATCGGTAGTCGAAGCTCTGCCCAACGCGATGTTCCGCGTTGAGTTGACCAACGGCCACCGCGTTCTCGCGCACATCTCAGGCAAGATGCGCCAGCACTACATCCGAATCCTCCCGGAGGACAAGGTCATCGTAGAGCTCAGCCCATACGACCTGACACGGGGACGCATCGTCTACCGCTACAAGTAGTACCCATTGCTGGAAAGTAACGGCCTGCGGCGCACCGCGGGTACGAAGACAGCGAGAGAGCAGCAAAATGAAGGTCAACCCCAGCGTCAAGAAGATCTGCGATAACTGCAAAGTGATCCGCCGCAACGGCCGGGTCATGGTCATCTGCAGCAACCCGCGCCACAAGCAGCGTCAGGGTTGAGCACAGCAGGCTCCATAAATTAATACGAAACACGGCAGTACCGGAACCGAAGTGCACGGTTAAGCGCACGGCGGGGACACCATCGGTTGGAGGCCGATGCACAGGTTCTGTCCCATACCTCCACCTATTAACAGGAGTAGCCAGAATGGCTCGTTTAGCAGGAGTCGACATTCCGCGCGACAAGCGCGTGGAAGTCGCATTGACCTACATCTACGGCGTTGGGCGCACCCGGTCGCTCAAGGCCCTCGCCGACACCGGAATCAGCGGCGAGGTTCGCGTCAAGGATCTCTCCGATGAACAACTCATCGCGTTGCGCGACTACATCGAAGGAAACTTCAAGGTAGAGGGTGACCTTCGCCGCGAGGTCGCAGCGGACATCCGCCGCAAGGTTGAGATCGGAAGCTACCAGGGCATCCGGCACCGCAAGGGCCTCCCGGTCCACGGACAGCGCACGAAGACGAACGCACGCACCCGCAAGGGCCCCAAGCGCACCGTCGCCGGCAAGAAGAAGGCCCGCTAACCGCGGCCCGCCCAAAGATTTCGACAGGAGACCACACACATGGCTACACCGAAGACCGCGGCCCGCAAGCCGCGTCGCAAGGAAAAGAAGAACGTTGCAGTGGGCCAGGCCCACATCAAGTCGACGTTCAACAACACGATCGTCACCATCACCGACCCGAGCGGCGCAGTGCTCGCATGGTCGTCGTCCGGCGTCGTCGGATTCAAGGGATCGCGCAAGTCGACCCCGTATGCCGCGCAGATGTCGGCCGAGTCGGCTGCCCGTCAGGCGCAGGAACACGGCGTCAAGAAGGTCGACGTGTTCGTCAAGGGACCCGGTTCCGGCCGCGAGACCGCAATCCGATCGCTTCAGGCCGCCGGCCTCGAAGTGGGGTCGATCAACGATGTGACGCCGCAGGCGCACAACGGTTGCCGTCCGCCCAAGCGCCGTCGCGTTTAAGTTTCATCATCAAAATCCGACGAACGGAGTTCGCCGGTGCTGGCGTCGCGGCGAAGGCCAGAAATGGCCTTCGCTTAAAGCTCCAGCGCACATAACTCAAAAGAACAACCGGCCCGCCACCGGTTGAACGCCTAAGTGTCATATAGCGGACACTTCGCCGAAAGGAATACACAGTGCTCATTGCACAGCGCCCCACCCTGACCGAAGAGAACATCTCGGAGTTCCGGTCCCGTTTCATCATCGAACCGCTCGAACCCGGCTTCGGCTACACGCTCGGCAACTCGCTTCGCCGCACTCTCTTGTCCTCCATCCCGGGCGCCGCGGTCACGAGCATCCGCATCGACGGGGTGCTGCACGAGTTCAGCACGATTCCCGGCGTGAAGGAAGACGTCACCGAGATCATCCTGAACGTGAAGGGTCTCGTCGTCTCGAGCGAGCACGATGAGCCGATCACCGCGTACTTGCGCAAGCAGGGTTCAGGTCAGGTCACCGCCGCCGACATTTCGGCTCCGGCCGGCGTCGAGATCCACAACCCAGAACTCGTCATCGCCACCCTTAACGACAAGGCGCGGTTCGAGCTCGAGCTCACGATCGAGCGCGGACGCGGATATGTGTCGTCGACGCAGAACCGCAACGAGTTCAGCGAAGCAGGGCAGATCCCGATCGACTCGATCTACTCGCCCGTGCTCAAGGTCACGTACCGCGTCGAGGCGACTCGTGCCGGTGAGCGCACCGACTTCGACCGCCTCGTGGTGGATGTCGAGACGAAGAGTGCGATCTCGCCGCGCGACGCGATCGCGTCTGCCGGCCGTACTCTGACCGAACTGTTCGGTCTCGCGCGCGAGCTCAACACCGCCGCAGAGGGCATCGAGATCGGCCCCGCGCCCGTGGATGCCGTGATGTCCAGCGAGCTGAGCATGCCCATCGAGGACCTCGATCTTTCCGTGCGCAGCTACAACTGCCTCAAGCGCGAGGGAATCAACTCGGTCAGCGAGCTTGTCGCCCTGTCGGAAACGCAGCTCATGAACATCCGCAACTTCGGCCAGAAGTCGGTCGACGAGGTCAAGGACAAGCTCGTGGAGCTTGGGCTTTCCCTCAAGGACACGGTTCCCGGATTCGACGGAGCGCACTTCTACAGCGGCTACGACGACGAGTCCAACTGAGCCTGGCCCCCACCAAACTGATCCTGGAGAAAACGAAACATGCCTAAGCCAACCAAGGGCCCGCGTCTCGGAGGCGGACCGGCACACGAACGCCTTCTGCTGGCGAATCTTGCCGCCGCGCTGTTCACGCACAAAAGCATCAAGACGACGGAAACGAAGGCCAAGCGCCTTCGCCCTGTCGCCGAACGGCTCATTACATTCGCGAAGCGCGGCGACCTCCACGCGCGGCGTCGCGCGCTTGCGGTGATCGGTGACAAGGGCGTCGTGCACGAACTCTTCACCGAGATCGCGCCTCTCGTTGCCGAGCGCGACGGCGGATACACCCGCATCACGAAGCTCGGGTTCCGCAAGGGCGACAACGCGTCGATGGTGCAGATCGAGCTCGTTCTCGAGCCCGTCAATGCGAAGCCGAGCGCGAAGGCGACCACGAAGAAGCCGAAGGCGGCGCCCGCCGTCGACGAGTCGGCTGAGGACGCTGCAGACGATTCCGCTGCGGATGCTGCTGCAGTCGACGAGACCGCGACGACGGATGTCATCATCGAGACCCCTGCGGTCGACGCCGATGACGCCGATGCCGCCGATGCCGAGGTTGCCGACGCAGACGTTGCCGAGAACGACGAGTCATCCGACGACGCCGAGTCGGACGAGAGCGACACGAAGTAGTTTTCCCGTCAAAAGGTCCGGCTCGCTCGAGCCGGACCTTTTGCGTTTCCTGGCGCGAGTCGGGCAGGCATTAGTATTCCCTTCGTGGCAGAAATGAGTCCGCTGCGCGATCGGGTCGTCGCGCCGAGCGTCCTTCCGATGCCGACCCCCAGAGATGGCATCACGTGGCGTCCTGCGACCGCTGAGGATGTGGACATCGTTTTCGATTGCGCCAGGGCGATCGACGTGGTTGATCACCCGCACTTCCTGACGACGAGGGAAGAAACTGAGGAGGATCTCGGCCATTCTTACGTCGACCTCGAGCGCGACTCCCTCCTGGCGCTCGACACGGACGGCCGCGTGGTGGCGTACGGGCTCGCCATTCTCCCACCAAGCCAGGACACTCTGGTTCGTTCGATCCTCATCGGCGGGGTTCGGCCTTCGGCGAGAGGACGGCAGATTGGCCGGGAGTTGCTCGCCTGGCAGGAGGCTCGCGCGCTGCAGCAGTTCGCCGGTTCCGACAAGCGCCTTCCGGGGTGGATGATCGTGTGGACATTCGAACGCGTGCCGGCGACCGCGCGGCTGGCCGAGAGGGCCGGCTTTCAGATCGCCCGGTACTTTCTTGAGTTGCGCAGGGACCTTTCGAAGCCCGTCATCTCGAAGGAGCTTGACGGATTCGAGTTCGTGCAGTTTGATGCGTCCCGATCCGAGGCCGCACGGCTCGCGCGCAATGATGCGTTCCGCGACCACTGGGGCAGCCAGCCGACGACCGAGGAGACCTGGAAGGAGATCATCGCGCGGTCGACGTTCCGCCCCGATCTTTCTTTCCTCGCGATCGCGCCGGACGGGGAGATCGCCGGATTCGTGCTGAGCGAAGTCAGGGAAGAGGACTTCGAGCCGCAGGGTTTCAGTTCTGCGTACATCGACCTGGTGGGGGTCCCGCGCGCGTTCCGCGCGCGCGGGGTGGCACAGGCCCTGCTCTCCCGAACACTCGAGGCGATTGCTGCCGCAGGGCTCGAGATGGCGGTGCTCGATGTGGATGCCGAAAGCCCGACAGGTGCGCTCGGCCTCTATACCCGCCTTGGATTCACCGAGGCGAACCGCAGCATGCAGCTCAACAAGGAGTTCTAGACGCACCCGACCGCGGCGCTCAGTAGACTCGGCGCGTGGGCACGGTGGCAGAAGGCGCGGCGGAAAGTGAAGCGGGCAGTACGGCGCCCGGCGGCATCCGGCTCCGGCTCGATATCGCCTACGACGGAACCGACTTTCACGGCTGGGGCAGGCAACCTGGCCTGCGCACGGTCCAGGGCGTCCTGGAGGACTCGCTCGCGACGGTGTTCGGTCGGCACGGCGACGCCCCGACGCTCACGGTTGCCGGTCGCACCGATGCCGGCGTGCACGCGCTCGGACAGGTCGCCCACCTCGATGTGTCCGGCGACCAGTTTGCGAGCCTGACCCGTTCGCGCGGGGGCGGAGGAGCCGAATCGCTCGCGCGCCGGATCAACGGCATTGCCGGCCTCGACACGGATGTCTGGGTGTCGAGTTCCCGCATCGCGCCGGACGGGTTCGATGCGAGGTTCTCTGCGGTGTGGCGTCGCTACGAATACCGGGTGGCCGATGAACGCGCTCCCCGAAATCCGCTCGATCGACGCGGAACCCTGTGGTATCCGGCCGCGCTTGACGTCGATGCGATGCACGCGGCAGCGCAAGCGCTTCTCGGCCTGCACGACTGGACATCGTTCTGCAAGGCTCGGGATGGCGCGACGAGCATCCGGACCCTTCAGGAGTTCGACTGGGTGCGCGACGATTACGGAATTCTCGCAGCGAACGTGCGCGCGGATGCGTTCTGCCACAGCATGGTTCGCGCCCTCGTCGGGGCCACGATCGCCGTGGGGCAGGGACGGCTTTCCGTCTCTCGACTGCTGGAAATCCGCCGCGAGCGCGAGCGAACGAGCGAATTCAAGGTCGTGCCCGCGAAAGGGTTGACGCTTCTGGAGGTCGGCTACCCGGATGACGTCGAGCTTGGGGCGAGAGCCGTTCAGACGCGCGCCCGCCGTGAGGTTTGACCGGAGCCCGCCGCGTCGACTATTGTTGACCCTTGGTGCCTGCACGAGTCGGGCATCACGAAGCTGAGCCCTCCACCGGATTCGTTCGCGTCGCACTGCGCGTCACCAACGGCCACGGAGTGGGATTCACGAACACCTCCCTTCGAACAGAGAGCAGTGCCGTTCCATGCGTACGTACACACCCAAGCCCGACACCGTCACCCGCGAGTGGCTCATCATTGACGCGACGGATGTCGTGCTCGGCCGCCTGGCCAGCCATGTCGCGGTTCTTCTCCGCGGAAAGCACAAGTCCACGTTTGCGCCGCACGTCGATACGGGCGATTTCGTCATCGTGATCAACGCCGAGAAGGTCGCGCTCACGGGCGCGAAACTCGAGCAGAAGAAGGCGTACACGCACTCGGGTTACCCCGGCGGCCTGTCGTCGACCACCTATGCGCACATGCTCGCCAAGCACCCGACTCGCGCGGTCGAGAAGGCCGTTCGCGGGATGCTTCCGAAGAACTCGATCGGCCGCGCCCAGCTCAACAAGCTCAAGGTGTACGCCGGTGCCGAGCACCCACACGCTGCGCAGCAGCCCAAGCACTACTCATTGACCCAGGTCGCGCAGTAGCGCCGGCTGAATAGCAAAGGACCTTTCATGGCGAAGATTTCAGATTCCATCGACACTCCCGTTGCCGACGACGCGGCCAAAGCGGCAGAGACCGCGGCCGAGTCGACCGCTCCGGCAACGGATGCTCCCGAGAGCTTCACGACGGAAACTCCGGCTGAGGCAGCACCCAGGGCGCCGCGTCCCGCATTGAACGTCCCCGGCGCGGCCGTAGGCCGCCGCAAGCAGGCGATCGCGCGCGTTCGGCTCATCCCCGGCGCCGGCACGATCACGGTGAACGGCCGCGAGCTCGCGAACTACTTCCCCAACAAGCTGCACCAGCAACTCATCACGGACCCGTTCAAGGTTCTCGACCTCCTGGGCAGCTATGACGTCATCGCGCGCATCACGGGCGGCGGGCCCTCGGGCCAGGCCGGCGCGCTGCGCCTCGGCATCGCGCGGGCATTGAACGAGATCGACCGCGAGAACAACCGCGCCGACCTGAAGAAGGCCGGCTTCCTGAGCCGCGATGCCCGAGTGATCGAGCGCAAGAAGGCGGGTCTCAAGAAGGCTCGCAAGGCTCCTCAGTTCTCGAAGCGCTAATCCTGCCGATTCGGCGCTGATATGCCTCGGCTTTTCGGAACGGATGGTGTCAGGGGCCTCGCGAACGAGACCCTGACGGTCGAGTTGGCGCTGCGGCTCGCTCAGGCCTCCGCTGTCGTTCTGGGCAAGGGCAGGTACGCGGACGGGCGCAGAGCCTCAGGTCGTCGGCCGGTCGCGGTCCTCGCGCGCGACCCGCGGGTCTCCGGCGAGTTCCTGGCCTCCGCGGTGGCGGCCGGGCTCGCGAGTTCGGGCGTGGACGTGTACGACGCCGGCGTGATCCCCACTCCCGCTCTCGCATTCCTCGTTGCCGACTTCCACGCCGATTTCGGAGTCATGGTGTCGGCATCCCACAATCCGGCTCCCGACAACGGCATCAAGTTTTTCGCGGCTCGCGGAACGAAGCTGCCGGACGAGGTCGAGGATCGCATCGAAGCCGCTCTCGCGGAACCTCCGATCGCTCCCACCGGGGCGGAGGTCGGACGCATCCGACGGTTTGCCGACGCCGAGGACCGCTATCTCGTCCACTTGCTCGGCACGCTCCCCGTGCGGCTCGACGGCATCAAGGTCGTTCTCGATTGCGCGCACGGCGCGGCGTCCGGGGTGTCACCGGATGCCTTCGCGAAGGCAGGGGCTTCGATCACGCTCATCGGCGCAGATCCGGATGGCGTGAACATCAATGACGGAGTCGGATCGACGCACCTGGGGCTTCTCGCACGAACCGTCGTCGAGACGGGCGCCCATTTGGGCATCGCGCACGACGGCGATGCCGACCGCTGCCTCGCCGTGGACGCCGAGGGCAACATCATCGACGGCGATCAGATCATGGCAATTCTCGCGCTCTCCATGAAGGAGCGGGGCACGCTTGCGCACGACACGCTCGTTGCCACCGTCATGAGCAACCTGGGGCTGCGCCTGGCCATGGCCGAACACGACATCACGATGATCGAGACGCGCGTGGGCGACCGATACGTTCTCGAGGCGCTTGCCGAGAGCGGGGCGGCTCTCGGCGGGGAGCAGTCCGGGCACGTGATCATGACGGAGTTTGCGACGACGGGCGACGGGATCATGACGGGGCTTCACCTGGCCGCCGAGGTCGCGCGCACGGGCAAGTCGCTCGTCGAGCTTGCGTCGGTCATGACCGTGTACCCCCAGGTGATGGTCAACGTGAAGGGTGTCGATCGCGAGTCGCTCGGCGATGATGACACCATCGCCGCCGCGGTTGTGGTGGCTCAGGAGAGGCTCGGAAGCAAGGGCCGAGTCCTCTTGAGGCCCTCAGGGACGGAACCCCTCGTGCGGGTCATGGTCGAAGCGTCTGATCAGGCCGTCGCGGACGAAATCGCCAATGATCTTGCGGCGATCGTGACGAAACGCCTCGCGCACTAGATCCGGCTCGCTAGATCTTTCGCAGGAGGACGCTGCTCACGGCGTGTTTGGTTTCCTTGCGCAGGACGAGGGTCGCGCGCGCTCGCGTCGGCAGAATGTTCTGAACGAGATTCGGCTCGTTGATCGCGCTCCAGATGCTCCTCGCCTTCGTGCGCGCCTCCACTTCGCTCAGGTTCGAGTACCGATGGAAGTACGACTGCGGGTCGGTGAACGCGCTCTGCTGCAGCTTCAGGAACCGCTCCTCGTACCACGTTGCGATGTCCGAGGTGCGCGCGTCGACGTAGATCGTGAAGTCGAAAAGGTCGCTCACGGCGAGCTTCCGCCCTGGGGCGGGCGGCTGAAGCACGTTGAGTCCCTCGACGATGAGGATGTCCGGCTTTCGTACGACGATCTCGCCCCCGGGAACGATGTCGTACGTGAGATGCGAGTACAGTGGCGCGCGCACTTCGTCAGCGCCGCTCTTGACGAGCATGACGAAGCGAAGCAGCGCGCGGCGGTCGTAGGACTCCGGGAACCCTTTGCGGTCCAGGATTCCCCGACGTTCGAGTTCCGCGTTCGGCAGGAGGAATCCGTCGGTCGTGACAAGTTCCACGCGCGGCGTATCTTCCCATCGCGATAAGAGCGCGCGGAGAACCCGCGCGATCGTGGACTTCCCGACCGCGACCGATCCGGCGATGCCGATCACGAACGGGGTGCGCTGGCTGCGTTGCCGCAGGAAGCTGCTCGTTGCGCCATGCAGCCGCTGCGCACCGACGGCGTAAAGGCTGATGAGCTTGCTGAGGGGGAGGTACACCTCGCTGACCTCGTCCAGATTGAGGTTTTCCCCTAAACCCTGGAGGGCGTGCAACTCGGTCGGCGTGAGCAGTTGCTCGGTCGTCGGCGCCAGTTCCGCCCATGTCTGGCGGTCCAGTTCCAGGAACGGCGAAGGGTGGCCGTTGGTATGAGTGGGCTCAGGCATCCAGAACAGACTACTCGCGGGCCAGAGCTCACAGCGCCGGTGTCCTACAATTCAGACCATGTGTGGAATTGTGGGTTACGTCGGCGATGTCAAGAGCATCGAGGTCCTTTTGGGCGGTTTGAGGCGGTTGGAGTACCGCGGATACGACTCCGCCGGCGTCGCCGTCATCGGTGCAGACGGTGCGTTGCAGACACGCAAGCATGCGGGAAAGCTTCAGATTCTGGTCGATGATCTCGACGCAACTTCGCTGCCTGACGGCTCGACGGGGATCGGCCACACGCGCTGGGCGACACATGGCGGACCGACCGACGAGAACGCGCATCCGCACCTCGGGGATGACGGGAAGCTCGCGCTCATCCACAACGGCATCATCGAGAACTTCGCGGAGCTGAAGGCGGAGCTCCTCGCCCGGCATCCGGACACCGTGTTCACGAGCGAAACCGACACGGAGGTCGCCGCCCACCTCGTCGGCTACGCGTTCCGCGAGACGCAGGACGTCAGCGAGGCGATGCGCTCCGTCGTGGGGAAGCTGCATGGAGCATTCACCCTTCTCGCCGTGCACCAGGATCAGCCGGGAGTCGTCGTCGGCGCACGGAGGAATTCGCCGCTCGTGATCGGCCTCGGGGATGGCGAGAACTTCCTCGGCTCGGACGTCGCGGCATTCGTCGAGCACACGCGCAGGGCGATGGCGATCGGCCAGGATCAACTCGTGACGATCACGGCCGATTCGGTGGGCGTGACCGATTTCGAGGGCAATCCGGTCGAGGCCGAAGAATTCGAGGTCACCTGGGATGCCGCGGCCGCCGAGAAGGGGGGCTGGTCCAGCTTCATGGCCAAGGAGATCAGCGAGGAGCCGGAGGCGATCGCGAATACGCTCCTCGGCCGCTCGGTTGACGGAGTGGTTCGGCTTCCCGAGCTGGAGCACGACGACGAGCGGTTGCTCGGCATCGAACGCATCGTCATCCTCGGGTGCGGCACGGCCTCCTACTCGGGAATGCTCGGCAAGTACGCGATCGAGAAGTGGGCGCGCATTCCCGTCGACGTCGAATTGTCGCACGAGTTCCGCTACCGCGATCCCGTTCTGGATGAGAAGACTCTCGTGGTGTCGATCAGCCAGTCCGGCGAAACCATGGACACCCTCATGGCCGTCCAGTACGCGAAGAAGGCCGGCGCGCACACCATTTCCGTGTGCAACACGCAGGGCGCCACGATAGCCCGCGAATCGGATGCGGTCATCTACACGCGCGCGGGCCCGGAGGTGGCCGTCGCGTCGACGAAGGCCTTTGTCGCGCAGGTCGCGGCGCTGTACCTGTTCGGACTGCACCTGGCGCGAGTCAGGGGAACACTCGATGCCGCAGAGGCGGCAGAGCTTCTCGAGGAACTCAAGGCGGTTCCCGACAAGCTGTCGACCGTACTCGAGCAGCACGACCGCATCCGGCAGCTTGCCCACTGGATGGCGGATTCCCGAGCCGTGCTGTTCCTCGGCAGGCATGTCGGATTCCCGGTCGCGCTCGAGGGTGCGCTCAAGCTCAAGGAACTCGCCTACATCCACGCGGAAGGATTCGCCGCCGGTGAGTTGAAGCACGGCCCGATCGCGCTCATCGAACCCGGCCAGCCGGTGTTCGTCGTCGTTCCGAGTCCGCGCGGGGCGAATTCGCTGCACCCGAAGGTCGTCTCGAACATCCAGGAGATCAAAGCGCGAGGCGCCCGCGTGCTCGTGATCGCCGAGGCCGGGGATGCCGCGGTGCTGCCGTACGCGGACGAGGTGTTCACGATTCCCCTCGCGTCGACGATGTTCGAGCCCATGCTCGCGGTCGCTCCGCTGCAGATCTTCGCGATGGAGCTCGCCGCGGCGAAGGGGCTGGACGTCGACCAGCCGCGCAATCTCGCGAAATCGGTGACGGTCGAGTAGCGCGCATGATTGTGGGGATCGGAGTCGACGTCGTCGATCTGGCCCGGTTCGAGCGGGCGATTGAGCGGACCCCCGCCTTACTGGACCGCTTGTTCGCTGAGAGCGAACAGATCACGGAGGGCAGGCGGCTCGCGATCCACTCCTTTGCCGCGCGGTTTGCGGCAAAGGAGGCTCTCATCAAGGCGCTCGGAGACTCGACAGGCGTGACCTGGCACGACATGCCGATCGTGTCCGATGGCTTGCGAAACCCGTCCTTCGCGCTCACGGGCGGCGTCGCGGCGATCGCGAAGGACCGAGGCATCACCGCTTTGCACTTGACGATGAGCCACGACGCCGGCATTGCGATCGCCTACGTGATTGCGGAGTCCGCGTGAGCGCGCGCCCCCTGCGGGAAGCGCGCGTTGACGTCGCGGCGATCTCCGCCAACGTCGAGGCGATGAGGAGCATCGCGCGGACCGCGCACTTCATGGCGGTCGTCAAGGCGAACGCCTACGGGCACGGAGCGCTCGCGGCATCCCGCGCAGCAATCGAGGGGGGCGCGGACTGGCTCGGGGTGATCGATTCTGCGGAGGCGATGGCGCTCCGCGCGTCCGGCATCACGGCGCCCATCCTCACGTGGCTGCACGGCCCGCGGGAGACGTTCGCGGATGCAGCGGCAGCCGGCATCGACGTCGGCGTGAGCACTCTCGACGAGCTTGAGCGCGCGGCAGCGGCCGGGGTCGAATACGTGCAAGTGAAGGTCGACACGGGCCTCGGGCGAAACGGCGCGGAAGAACCGCTGTGGGGTCCGCTCTTCGAACGGGCAGCGGCAGTAGAGCGCGCCGGCGGGCCGGTGGTTCGCGGGATCTTCAGCCACCTGGCCAACGCCGGGGAAGAAGCGGATGCCATCCAGTTGGCGGCATTCGAACGAGCGCACGCCGCCGCGGCTGCATCCCGAATCACACCGGAACTGTTCCACATCGCTGCAACCCAGGGCGCTCTGCGCAGGCCCGAATCTCGCTTCGACCTCGTGCGGGTCGGGCTCGGTTGCTTTGGGCTTTCGCCCTTCGATGACGCCGAGCCGGAATCATTCGGTCTTCGACCCGCGCTCGAACTGAGCGCGGAAGTCGTTTCCGTGAAACGCGTGCCTGCCGGGCGCGGCATCTCCTACGGCCACACGTACGTCGCCGATCGCGAGACCTCGCTTGCGCTCATTCCGCTCGGATACGACGACGGGGTTCCCCGGCACGCATCCAATCGGGGCCCCGTCGTCATCAACGGGGAGCGATTCACTGTTTCTGGCGTGATCGCGATGGACCAGTTCGTCGTCGACATCGGCGATTCGCCCGTCGCCGTCGGGGATCGGGCCGTGTTGTTCGGGGACCCGGAAACGTGCGCGCCCAGCGCGACGGAGTGGGCGCATGCCGCAGGCACCATCAACTACGAGATCATCACCCGGATCGGTTCGCGAGTCGAGTATCGTACAGCGGGCAGCGGTCGATGAAACTCACGATTGAAACGCCGGAGGAGATGGAGCAGCTTGGCGCGAGCCTGGCCGGCACATTGCGCGCGGGTGACATCGTTGCGCTCAATGGGGAACTCGGTGCGGGGAAGACGACGCTCACGCGCGGACTCGGAAAGGCGCTCGGGGTGCGGGGTGCCGTCACGAGCCCCACGTTCGTGCTCGCGAGGACGCATCCGACGGCCGGCGGGGTCCCGCTCGTCCACGTGGACGCCTACCGACTGTCGAGCGCCGCAGACCTCGACGACCTCGACCTCGACTACCAGGGTTCGATTGTCGTCGTGGAGTGGGCGGCGGGCATGCTCGATGGGATTGCGGACTCGTGGCTTCAGGTCGACATTGCGAGGCCGCCCGGTCGCGGGACCCGTGCGACCGAGAGGGTCGATCCCGACGGGGACGAGTTCGCGGACGCAGAGCCCCGCGAGGTCACCATCACGGGCCGCGGTTCCCGCTTCGAGGACTTTAGGCTGTAGTCATGCTCCTCGCGATCGACACGTCAGCGGGAACGAGCGTCGCGGTCGTCGATCGGGGCGCCATCCTCTCGGAGCGCTCCGTGGAAGACACCCGCCGGCACGCGGAGGTGATCGGGTCACTCATCGTCGAGTGCCTCGAGGAGGCCGGGGCGACAGTTGGTGAGGTTTCTGGCGTGGCTGCGGGAATGGGCCCCGGTCCGTTCACGGGGCTTCGCGTGGGAATCGCCGCCGCGACGACATTCGCGTTCGGTGCGCGCACGCCCGTTCTGCGCGTCGTGAGCCACGACGCGCTCGCGTTCGACTTCTACGCCTCAGGCGGCGAGGGCCCCCTGCTGGTCACGACGGATGCTCGCCGGAACGAGCGATACTGGTCGGCCTACGCCGGGTGCGATGAACACGTCATTCCCGTCCGCGCCGCGGGCCCCGGCCTCACCCGCCCGGATCGGCTCGAGGACGAACTGGGAGACTACGACAGCTACCCGCGCCTCGATAGCGACTGGGTCTCCGCGGCTTCGGCAGGACTGCTCGCCGAACGCTTGTCCACGCACGGCCGCCCGTTCGCCGGTCCCTCACCCCTCTACTTGCGCTCTCCCGACGTCACCGTCGCGGCAGGCGCGAAACGGGTCACGTCATGACGTGGCAGTTCCGGCAGGCAGATTCCGGCGATCTGAGTCGGATCATGGCCCTCGAAACGTCGACCTTCGAATCCGACGCGTGGTCGCCCGAGATCATGCGGGCCGAACTCGAAAGCCCCCACTGCTGGTACATCGTCGCGTTCCGACCGGAGACGCCGGCGAAACTTGACGGATACGCGGGCCTTCACATTCCCCGTGGGGCGAAAGAGGCGGACATCCAGACGATCACGGTCGCCCCTGACGTGCGCAGGTCCGGCCTCGGCCGCACCCTCATGATCACGCTCATCAATGAGGCGGCCAAACGCGGCGCCCAGGAAGTGTTCCTCGAAGTTCGCGCGGACAATCCCGGCGCGCAAGAGCTCTACCGCTCCATCGGGTTCGAACAGCTCGCGGTGCGCCCGAAGTACTACCAGCCGGACGGCGTGGACGCGATCGTCATGCGCCTCCTTCCCGTGCCGCGGCGCACGGCGCCGGCGGCTCCGGATGGCACGCCGCGGTCCCGACACGGCGCGCTGCCGGTCGACGGTTCACACGGGGAGGTCGATTCGTGACACGGACTACTCCGCTGGTTCTCGGCATAGAAACGAGTTGCGACGAAACGGGCATCGGAATTGTTCGTGGCGAAACGCTGCTCGCCAACGTCATCGCCTCCTCCATGGAGGAACACGCGCGTTACGGCGGAGTCGTGCCGGAGATCGCCGCTCGCGCGCACCTCGAGGCGTTCGCGCCCACGCTCGAGAGCGCTCTGGCAGAGTCGGGCATCGAGCTCGCCGACCTGGATGCGATCGCCGTCACGAGCGGCCCCGGATTATCCGGTGCGCTCATGGTGGGAATCGCCGCGGCGAAGGCGCTCGCCGTGTCCCTCGGAAAATCGCTGTACGCCGTGAACCACCTCGTCGGGCACGTCGGCGTCGACGTGCTTTCGGGCGACGAATTGGAGTATCCGACGATTGCCCTGCTCGTTTCCGGTGGCCACACTTCCCTCCTTCTCGTGCGCGACCTCGTCTCCGACGTCGAACTGCTCGGCGAGACGATCGACGATGCGGCGGGAGAGGCGTTCGACAAGGTGGCGCGGCTCCTGGGCCTGCCGTATCCGGGGGGCCCGGAGATCGACCGCGCCGCGCGAGAAGGGGATCCGCGCGCCATCCGGTTTCCGCGGGGGCTCAGTCTTCCGAAAGACCTCGAGAAGCACCGGTACGACTTTTCCTTCTCCGGGCTCAAGACGGCCGTGGCCAGGCATGTCGAACGCTTGCGGGACGCGGGCGAGGCCGTTCCGGTGCCGGATGTCGCGGCGAGCTTCCGCGAGGCCGTGATCGACGTACTGCTGACGAAGGCACTCGCAGCGTGCGCCGACCTGGACGTTCCGAGGCTGCTGCTGGGCGGCGGGGTCATCGCGAATGCCCGGTTGCGCGATGTCGCCGCCGTGCGGTGTGCCCAAGCCGGAGTTGAATTGCGCATCCCGCCGCTTGCTCTGTGCACGGACAACGGCGCGATGATCGCCGCGCTCGGGGCGCAACTCGTCATGGCCGGCCGGCCGGCGTCCGGTCTGGAGTTTGGCTCAGATTCCACGCTGCCGGTTACCGAAATTCTGGTGTGAGCGTTCCCGCCGGTTGACGGCTTGGCCCGTTGACACCCGTGGAAACCGGTGGGACTATGGCTGCGTTGGACGAACGTCCACATCAACCCTTGGAGATCACATGACTGACCCCAACGTTCCTGCTACGCCGCCGGCCCCGGCAGCGCCCTACGCTGCGGCCCCGGCCAGCAAACCCACCAACGTACTCGCGATCATCGCGCTCATCGGCGCGTTCGTGTTCCCGCTCGCGGGAATCATCTGCGGCCACATCGCGCTCGGCCAGATCAAGAAGACCGGAGAAGGCGGGCACGGCCTCGCGCTCTGGGGCACGATCCTCGGATACGTGTTCACGATCCTGTGGATCCTGATCTTCCTGTTCTCGATCCTCCTGCCGCTCATGATCCTGGGAAGCTACGGCACCGTCGTCAGCAACATTCCGGGTTACTAAACCCTGATCATCAGGCGGGCCTCGCGAAAGCGGGGCCCGCCTCTCGTTAAGCCTGGTGGCTAAGCTGAATCCCGCTCCGCGAGGAGCGCAGTGTGGCGCCCCGCAATCCGCGTGAGGATGAGCGTCGCCGCGCCGTCGCCTTTCGGGCTGAGCTTCTTCCTGAGCTCCGCCGGGTCGACATCCACGCCGCGCTTCTTGATCTCGAGCGTTCCGATGCCGCGGGCCGCGACAAGCTTCCTGAGCGCCTTGATGTCGTAGGGCAGAGACTCGACGACCCGGAATCGCGCCGCGAACGGCGTATCCACGGCGGCATCCGAACTCAGCCACGCGATGCTCTTGCTCAGCATGGTCGCGCCGATGTTTCGGCCGAGGTCGCCGATGAGCCTCGCACGGATCACAGCGCCATCGGGTTCGTATACGAACTCTCCGAGGGGGCCGACCGGAACATCGTCGCTGTCGCCGCCCGCGGTCAGTTCCGCGAGACCGTGCCTGCCCATCACGGTGGCCGTGCGCCGGATGCCGTTCCTCGCGAGGTCGCCGAACCACAGCGCGAGTTCGACGACGGTGCCATCCGCGGAAACCCACTGCGCCTCGGCCGCATCCGGAATGAGGTTTCGATCGACGCCGGGGCCGAGCTTGATGCCGGCCGGCAGGTGTTCGGCGATCGTGAACGCCACATCCAGCGACGGCGACCAGTCTGCGGGATCCTTCAATCGCTTCGACGAGTTCCGTCTGGCGGGATCGAGCCACGCTCCCTCGAACCCTTCGAGCGGATAGGTTTCTGCGTCGGCATGGACGACGCGGGCGTTCGGCCACGGGGCGAGGTTGTACGCGGCGATTGCGGCCGTGACCTCGTCACGCTCCACCGCGGTCACGTCGAGGTCGAGCGCCGCCATCGCGAGCGCGTCGCCGCCGATCCCGCACCCGAGATCGACGATCCTGGCCAGCCCCGCCGCGCGAAACCGCTCCGCGTGCCGCGCTGCGACCGTGAGCCGCGTGGCCTGCTCCAGCCCGGCCTCGGTGAACAGCATGCGATCGGCGAACTCGGAGAACTTCTCTCGCGCCCTCCTGCGGAGCTTCGACTGATTGAGGACGGCGGCCACGAGCGCGGCAGGGTGTCCGGCGGACCGCAAGCGCGAGACCGATCGAACGACGTCCGCGGACGACTCGTGCGGCGGCAGCGAATCGAGAAGCCGCAGCCCTTCGGGCGAAAGCAGCGTCATGAGCTCGCCCTGATCCATCCCCCCATTCTGGTCCCAAATGAAGGCAGTGGGGGTCGGAGGGGGCCGGATACTGGCTGGCTGCCGCCCCGCCGAGTCGGATTGCCTTCATTTGGGACGGTGCGAGGGGGAGGCAATTGGCACTCACGTTGCATGAGTGCCAGCCGCACGGGTACAGTTGTTCTGGCACACTCGCAGTGAGAGTGCTAACCCCATGAATTTTCACGTGTAAGAAAGAAGAGGTCAACCGTGTCGGTGTCCATCAAGCCGCTCGAGGATCGCATCGTCATCAAGCAGGTCGACGCAGAGCAAGTAACAGCGTCGGGCCTTGTCATCCCCGACACCGCGAAGGAAAAGCCGCAGGAGGGCGAAGTCGTCGCCGTCGGCCCGGGCCGGATCGATGACAACGGCAACCGGGTTCCGCTCGATATTGCCGTCGGTGACAAGGTCATCTACTCCAAGTACGGAGGCACGGAAGTGAAGTTCGGTGGAGATGACCTTCTCGTCCTCTCCGCCCGCGACGTGCTCGCGGTTGTAGTCCGCTAACTCACTCGTCTCAGCAGAAGGCCCGCCGGCTCCTCTGGCGGGCCTTCTCTGTGGTCGTAGAGTGAACTCAATGTCTGCACCCGCCACCACGTCATCGACCGCGCCGGACTCTCGCGCCGGACTCTTCTACGCCTTCGCGGCATACGGCCTGTGGGGCTTCTTTCCGCTGTACTTCCTCGCTCTCGCGCCCGCCGGACCATTCGAGATCGTCTCCTGGCGAGTCCTGTTCTCCGCGCTCTTTTGCGCCCTCGCGATTCTCGTCTTGCGGCGGGGCGGGCGGATCGCGCGGATCATGCGCGATCGGCGCAGTCTCATCGCCCTCGGCGTCGCGGGTGTGCTGGTCTTCGTCAACTGGCAGGTTTACGTGCTCGCCGTCGTGACGGAGCGCGTCAACGAAGCCGCGCTCGGGTACTTCATCAACCCGATCGTCACCGTCCTCCTTGGCGTCGTCGTTCTCGGCGAGAAACTCCGCGTGTTGCAGTGGATCGCCGTGGGGATCAGCGGCGTGGCAGTGCTCGTGCTCGCGATCTACAACGGCTCGTTTCCGTGGATATCCATCGTCCTCGCGTTGTCGTTCGGGCTTTACGGGCTCGTCAAGAAGCGCGTGGGCGTCACGGTGGACGCCCTCACCGGCCTGGCCGTGGAGACTGCGTGGCTCACGCCGTTCGCCATCGCCCAATTGATCTTCGTCGGCGTCACCTCGGGCATCGTGTTTGGGAGCGCCGGCGCGATCAATACGATTCTTCTCGTCTCCGCCGGGGTGGTGACGTCGATTCCGCTGCTTCTTTTCGCAGCGGCGGCTCGCCGATTGCCGCTCTTCGTGATCGGCTTCATCCAATATCTGACGCCCATTCTGCAGTTCCTCATCGGCACGTTCGTTCTTCTCGAGGCGATGCCTTTAGAGCGGTGGGTGGGATTCTCGCTGGTTTGGTTCGCACTCGTGGTGTTCAGCGTCGACATGGCGCACCACAGCCGATCAGTGCGACGCGCCTTACCGCTGCCCGGCTGATGCTCGGATAATCTTCGGGAGTGCACCAGAACGTGAAAGGCTTCCCACTGCGCAGCAACGTCGTCGCCGCAGCGATGGCGGCGGCCCTGTGCGCGACGCTCGCGGCGTGCGCTCCCGAACCCATGCCCGTCCCGACCGTGACTCCCACCGCAACGCCCCTTCCGGCAGGCGACGGAGTGCTGACCATCGGAACGCTCTTCCCGACGACGGGAGCGACGACGTTTCTCGCTCGCGCCCAGGATGCGGGCGTGGAGCTCGCCGTTCGCGAGATCAACGAGGCCGGCGGGGTCAACGGCAAACCCGTTGTCGTGTATCACCGCGACTCGGGCGACGCGAGCACGACGAAGGCCGAAGCGTCCCTCGAGGACCTGATCTCCAAGAATGTCGATGTCGTGATCGGACCGTCATCTTCGATCCTCGCCGAACGACTGCTTCCCACGATCGTTGCGGAAGGCATCGCGATGATCTCCCCGTCGGCGACAAGCCCTGCCCTGTCGTCGCTGAAAGACCAGGGGCTGCTGTTCAGGACCATTCCGTCCGCGGCACTCGAAGGGTCTGCGCTCGCGGACGTGGCGGGAAAAGACCGCACCGTGGCGCTCGTCTACTATTCGGATGACACGGGCCGCGCCGTGCACGCGAGCGTCGAAGCAGGACTCGACCGGGTCGGTGGGACTCTCGTGGTCAGCGAAAGTTTCTCCGAAACCATCAATCCCACCGACAGGATCATTGCCGCGGTGACGAAGGCGGAGCCGGATGTCGTCATCCTTGCCAGCCCGTTCAGCGCCATGGCGAAGAACAAGACGATCATCAACGGGCTCGTGAACGCGAAATTCGGTGGGTCGAAGCTGTGGCTGACGAGCCAGAACCTCGCCGACTACTCCCAGGAGCTGTCGAGCAACACTCTCAAGGATGCGAACGGGATCCTTGAGGGCGCCGTACCGGATGACGCGTTCATGAAACGCGTGAAAAGCGCTGACCCTGCCGTATCGGACTATCGCTACGCGGCGGAAGCGTACGACGCAACGATCCTCGCGGCCCTCGCCGCAATCGTCGCGGGCAACGACACGGGATGGGCCGTCGCAGGAAGCCTGCAGGCGGTTTCAGCATCCGGGATCAAATGCACGAGCTTCGGCGAGTGCCTCGATGCTCTGAAGACCCGAAGTGACATCGACTACGACGGCATCTCCGGACCGATCACTTTCGATGATGCGGGCGACCCGCGATCGGCGACCTATGGCCTCTTTCGCTACGGCGCGGACAACCGCTTCAAACTCGTGGGAACCACCGTCGCCGGCTAGCGGACGTTTGTTGCGGACTGCAGCGGGGTCTACCCTCGAATGGGGGGCAAAACAGGTTACGAATGGTAACGATTGATCCGCGTTATCGGGCTGTAACCGCTTGCGGTGGAGAATCTCGCAGATAGCCAATACCCTTGCTGCAACGGCAGAGTAATTCTGTCGTGTAAGCACATTCGAAACGCAAGGAGCAACATGCGCGTATTCGCGAAGGCTAAGGCCTCCCGCTCGAAAGGTCTGAAGTCGGTTCTCGGTGGCATCGCTATCGTCGGAGCTGGAGCGCTGGTTCTCAGCGGCTGCACCCCGACGGATGGCGGCGGCAGCGAAGGGCCCACCAAGGACCTCGTCCTGAAAATCGGAACCCTGCTTCCGCAGACCGGTGCTCTGGCGTTCCTCGGCCCGCCCGAAGAAGCTGGTGTTGCACTCGGTGCCAAGGAGGTCAACGACGCCAACCTTGGTATCAAGGTGGAGGTCACCTACGGTGACTCCGGCGACCCAGACAACAAGGCATACGCGACCACGGTCCCGAACCTGTTGGCTGCGGGCGTCGACGCCGTTCTCGGTGCCGCGTCGTCCGGTGTTTCCAAGCTGGTGATCGACCAGATCGTCGGTGCAGACACGCTGATGTTCTCCCCGGCGAACACGTCCCCGGACTTCACGACCTGGGATGACAAGAACCTGTACTGGCGTACCGCGCCCTCCGACCTCCTGCAGGGCGAAGTTCTCGGTAACCTCATCGCCAGCGACGGTGCCAGCACGCTGGGCATGATCGTGCTCAACGACGCATACGGAACCGGTCTCGAGAAGGTCACCAAGGAGACGTTCGAAGGCGCTGGCGGCAAGGTTGTCGCCACGGAGTTCTTCAACGCCGGTGACACCAACTTCTCGGCTCAGATCGCCTCGGTTGTGGCGCAGAGCCCGGACGCGATCGCTTTGATCACGTTCGATGAGGTCTTCACGATCGTTCCCGCGCTCAAGGACGCCGGCTTCGACACGTCGAAGCTGTACCTCGTTGACGGCAACCTGAAGCAGTTCGGTGCGGACCTGCCGCCCGCGTCGCTCACGGGTGCGAAGGGAACCACCCCGGGCCCGGTGCTCGCGGATGACTTCCAGAAGCGCCTGAACGACGTGTACTCCGCGGAGTTCGGTGGCACGCTCGAGGACTACAGCTACGCTGCAGAGTCCTACGACGCGGTCATCCTCATGGCGCTTGCCGCTCTTGCTGCGGGATCGACGGATGCCGTCGAGATCGCCAAGAAGCTGCAGGAGGTCTCCGGTGGTTCAGGCAACGGTGAGAAGGTGACCGACTTCGCGTCGGGCGCACAGATCATCCTCGACGGCGGCACGGTCGACTTCGACGGCGCCTCCGGCCCGATCACCTTCGACGACGCTGGCGACCCGACGGAAGCAACCATCGGTATCTACCAGTACGGTGACGACAACATGCACACCCGCATCAACTAGAAGCGGTAGCACGGCGAAGGGCCCCGGCGGAAACGCCGGGGCCCTTCCTGTTGGCCTGCAGTTCCTCTCAGCGAACGAAGAGGGCCCCGACCAAACGTGGTCGGGGCCCTCTCTGTGCGGCTGGGAGGCTCTACGCGGCGTCCTCGCCGAGTGTGCCGAGGTAGAGGCTGATGACCTTCGGATCGTTCAGCAAATCGCGTCCTGTCCCGGTGTAGGCATCCGTACCCTGGTCGAGCACGTATCCCCGATCGCAAATCTGCAGGCACCGTCGCGCATTCTGTTCGACCATGATCGTCGTCACGCCCGCCTTGTTGATCTCGGAGACCCGGATGAACGCTTCATCCTGCCTCACGGGGGAGAGGCCCGCGGAAGGCTCATCCAACAGGAGGACGTGCGGATCCATCATGAGGGCCCTGGACATCGCGACCATTTGCCGCTCGCCGCCCGAAAGCGAACCTGCGCGCTGCTTGAGGCGCGAGGACAGCTCGCCGAAGATGGACGTCACGAACTCGAGGCGCTCAGGGAAGATCTTGGGGTTCTGGAACAGTCCCATCTGGAGGTTCTCTTCGATGGTGAGCGACGGGAACACGTTGTTGTTCTGCGGAACCATTCCGACGCGCTTCGCCACCAACTTGTGGGCGGGTAGAAGCGTGATGTCTTCGCCGTACAGCGTGATCGTCCCGCTACGGACCTGTACCTGCCCGAAAATGGCTTTGAGGAGAGTCGACTTGCCTGCGCCGTTCGGCCCGATGATGCCGATGAGCTCGCCCTCGCCCACGGTGATGCTGCAGTTGTTCAGGATGTCGATGCCTGGCAGGTAGCCCGCCGTGAGGTCCTTGACCTCGAGGACGGTCTCCAGTTGGGTGGCGGCGTTCATTTGGAGCCCTTCTTCGACTTCAGATCAGAATCCGGCAACTCGATCCGACCGGTCACGACTCCGAGGTCGGTGTCCTGGTGGCTGCCGAGGTACGCGTCGATGACGGCCGGGTCCTTCATGACGACCTCGGGCGGGCCCTCCGCGACGATCCTTCCCTCGGCCATGACGACAACCCAGTCGGCGATGTGGCTCACCATCTGCATGTCGTGCTCGACAAAGAGCACGGTCATCCCCTGTTCCTTGAGCCCGAAGATGTGGTCGAGCAAAGACTGCGTGAGCGCCGGGTTGACGCCGGCCATGGGCTCGTCGAGCATAACCAGCGTCGGGTCGCTCATGAGCGCCCGAGCCATCTCGAGGAGCTTGCGCTGCCCACCGGACAGGCTCGCAGCGAAATCGTCCGCCTTCGTGTCGAGCTTGAACCGCGCGAGCAGTTCCATGGCCTTCGTTTCAATCTCGTTGTCCTGAGCGCGCCACAGCCACGGGAACATCGACGCCCACAACCGCTCGCCGGACTGATCCTTGGCTCCCAGTTTCATGTTCTCGAGAACGGAAAGCATGCTCAGCGCTTTCGTGAGCTGGAACGTCCGGATCTGGCCGAGCTGGGAAACCTTGAACGAGGGAATGCCCGCGAGGGCCGTGCCGTCGAAGGACCAGGATCCCGAGTTCGGCTTGTCGAAACCCGAGAGGATGTTGAACAGCGTGGTCTTGCCCGCACCGTTCGGCCCGATGAGGGCGGTGATGACACCCCGCTGGATCTCCAAATGGTCGACGTCGACGGCCGTGAGTCCGCCGAAGTGACGCGTGACGTTGTCCGCAACGAGAATCGGATCCGTCTTGGAGACTCCGGGAACGAAATCTCCCGTCGCAATCCCTGTCGACTTTGCGTGCGAATTATTTGCGGGCATTGAATGACAGCTCTCTCTTGTCGCCGAGTATGCCTTGCGGCCGATAAATCACGATAAGCATGAGCGCGAGCCCGACAAGGACGAAGCGCAGGATGCCGGCCTGAGACGGGGTAACTCCCGGCAGCCACCCTTGCGCGGCCATGGCCGGGAGGAACAGTCCGAGGAACGCGTAAATCATCCAGAAGACGCCGGTGCCGAGCACCGGGCCCCAAATGGTCGCGGCCCCGCCGAGGAGCAGGATCGTCCACAGGAAGAACGTGAGGGAAGGCAAGTACACCTGCGGAACGACGGCGGATGGGAGCACGAGGACTACGCCGCCCAGGGTTCCGAGGATTCCACCGATGATCAGGACCTGCATCTTGTACGCGAACACGTTCTTGCCGAGTGCGCGCACAGCATCCTCATCCTCACGGATACCCCGGACCACGCGGCCCCACGGGCTGCGCATGAGCGCCCACACGCCCCAGACCGCGAGGCCCAGGATGGTGAGACCGAACACGCGCACCCACATTTCCGTCGCGTTGAACGTCCACGGGCCGAACCCGTACGTGCCGGGCGGGAACGGGTTGGCTGCGCGGAACCCTTCGTGGTAGCCGCCGAGCCCGTCCGCCGAGTTCGTGACGTCGTCCAGGAGGGTCGATTGAACGATGAGGCGCAGCGCCTCCGCAGCGGCGATCGTCGCAATCGCGAGGTAATCCGCGCGAAGACGCAGCGTCGGAATACCGAGGATGAGGGCGAAGACCACGGACGCGCCGATTCCGACCAGGATGCCTGCCCACCACGGCAAGCCGAGCGACAGGATCGAGATCGCGTAACCGTAGCCGCCGATGAGCATGAACCCGGCCTGACCGAAGTTCAGCAGGCCGCCGTAGCCGAAGTGCACGGCGAGGCCGACCGTGGCGAGCCCGTAGGCGATCGTTTCGGGAGCGAGGATCCACCAGGCGGTTTGTCCCAGGATGCCGATGAAGTCCATTTAACCGACCCTCTCTTTCTGACCCAGCAGTCCTTGTGGTCTGACGAGGAGAACAATGATCAGGATCAGCAGTGCTCCGACGTACTTGATATCCGCCGAGAACCACAGTGGGGTGAGCTCGACGAGCAGTCCGACGATGATCGACCCGACGAGCGCGCCGAACGCGGTACCGAGGCCGCCGAGAACGACGGCCGCGAAAATCAGCAGCAGGATCTGCCAACCCATGTCCCACTTGATGCCCGGGCGGAAGTACGCCCACAGGATGCCGGACAGTCCCGCGAGCACGGTTCCCAGAATCCACACGAGTCGCACAACGTGGTTGACGTCGATGCCCGACGCGGCAGACAGCGACGCGTTGTCGTTGATCGCCCGCGTGGCCTTGCCGGTGCGCGTGTAGAGCAACCAGTAGGCGACGGCCGCGAGCACGACAGCGGAGACTCCCATACTCACCATGTCGACAACGGAAAGCGCGATCGGCCCGAGCAGCGTGATCTTCACGGTCATCGCCGGATCGGTGGGAAGGAGCGTCGTTCCGCCTCCGATGAAGAACTGGAACACGTACCGGAGGGTGAGAGACAGACCGATGCTCACGATCATGAGCTGGACGACGCTCAACCCCCTTGTTCGAAGAGGTTTCCAGATCACGTAGTCCTGCGCGTATCCGGCGACCGCCAGGAGAACGAGCGTGACCGGGATCGTGAGCCACAGCGGCCAGGCGAGAGTGACGCTGAATGCGAGCGCGATGACCGCACCGAGGGTCACCATTTCTGCGTGGGAGAAGATCGCGATTCCGGTTGTTCCGAAAATGAGCGACAGCCCGATCGAGGCAAGGGCCAGCATGAGCCCGAAGTTCAGGCCGCTGATGAGGCTCGCAACCACCTGGTCGATGAACGGCGTCACGACGCGAACACCCTCGCCGAGGAAGAAGTTCACGGACTTGTTCTTGGTGAGACCGAACTCGGCCTCGATCGTCGCGCCGCGATCCGTGATCGTCACGCGATCGCTGCCCTCTTCGCTCACGATGACGCCCTCGGGGAGGGTCTTCTCCACAAGCGTGATCTTGTAGACGTCCTTCTCCGGGACGCCGACCCGCCACTTGCCTTCCTTGTCGGTATTGACTTCGGCCTCGTAGCCGTTGCCTTCGACGATGATCGTGACGTCGTCGAGGGGGACGCCGTCGTGCTTGACGTTGCCGCTGAAGATGTAGTCGTACTTGTCGGTGTTGATCTCGTCGGCGTTGACCGGCGAGACCGCCATCATCGCGAAGGCGAGCGCCGCGAATACCATCGCGAACAGGAGGATTATGGGTCGCATCGCACGCGAGCGGAACCGTTGAGCAGTGACCACGAGACCTCCAAGACGGGCCAGTGGAGATTCGGTGACTCTCGGGTTCTGGCTGCCGTCGACGTTGACAGTACCTGCCGATTATGGCGCATTCCCGGTCGCACTTCCACACGAGAGGTCAAAGCGCGCCGCATCGTCAACGCCGCTGGGCGACAGACGATACGATTAAACACCGGAATCAGCGTGGCCTCCGGCTTCTCATAGCGGCGGATAACAATTCGGAGATTTATGCAGCAGCCAGACCCGTTCGGATTTGTCGGACTCACCTACGACGATGTGATGCTGTTGCCGGGGCACACCGATGTCATCCCGAGCGAGGCCGACACATCCTCGAGGCTCACGCGCAATATTCGCGTCGCGACGCCCCTCATTTCGGCGGCCATGGATACGGTCACCGAGGGCCGCATGGCGATCGCCATGGCGCGGCACGGTGGGCTCGGCATCCTGCACCGCAACCTGTCGATCGAAGATCAGGCCACCTACGTCGACAAGGTCAAGCGCAGCGAATCCGGGATGATCACGAACCCCGTCACGACGACCGCCGACGCTACGGTCGCCGACGTCGACGCGCTGTGCGGCCAGTTCAGGGTCTCCGGGCTCCCCGTCGTCGAAGGCGACGGAAGACTCATCGGAATCATCACGAACCGCGACATGCGGTTCGTCGCCCCCGTCGACAAGTCGACGACGCTCGTGCGCGACGTCATGACCCGGATGCCGCTCATCACCGCGCCCACCGGAATCGACCCGGACGGGGCGATCGAGATCTTCGCCAAACACAAGATCGAGAAGCTTCCGCTCATCGACGCGAACGGCAAACTGACTGGCCTCATCACGGTCAAGGATTTCGACAAGACCGAACGGTACCCGAATGCCACGAAGGACGAGGAAGGACGCTTGCGCGTCGGCGCCGCGATCGGATTCTTCGGCGACGCCTGGCAGCGGGCGGGCGCCCTTGCCGATGCGGGGGTCGATGTGATCGTGGTCGACACCGCCAACGGCGAATCCGAAGGCGAAATCGGAATCATCCGGCGTCTCAAGGCCGATAGCGCGTTCGCCTCGATCGACATCATCGGCGGGAATGTCGCGACGAGGTCGGGCGCGCAAGCACTCATCGACGCAGGGGCGGATGCCGTGAAGGTCGGCGTCGGGCCCGGCTCGATCTGCACGACCCGCGTTGTGGCTGGCGTCGGGGTGCCCCAGGTGACGGCCGTCTACGAGGCTTCGCTCGCCGCGCGGGAAGCGGGCGTGCCGATCATCGCCGACGGCGGACTCCAGTATTCGGGAGACATCGCGAAAGCGCTCGTCGCCGGCGCCGAATCCGTCATGCTCGGATCCCTCCTCGCCGGTACGGACGAAAGCCCTGGCGACATGCTGTTCATCAACGGGAAGCAGTTCAAGTCGTATCGCGGCATGGGTTCGCTCGGGGCAATGCAAACCAGGGGGAAGAGCACTTCGTATTCGCGGGATCGGTACTTCCAGGCCGACGTGCCCAGCGACGACGAGCTGATCCCCGAAGGCATCGAAGGCAAAGTCGCGTACCGGGGGCCGGTCTCCTCGGTGGTCTACCAGCTCCTCGGCGGCCTGCGGCAGTCCATGTTCTACACGGGAGCGCACACGATCGACGAGTTGCGGGCGAAGGGCAAGTTCGTGCGGATCACCGCCGCCGGGCTCAAGGAGTCCCACCCGCACGACATCCAGATGGTCGTGGAGGCGCCGAACTACCGGCACTGATCCCTCCCTGAGGAGAGCGCACAGCGCGCGTCACGAAAGGAGTCGGCCGAGCACGTCCGGCGGGTGTATTCTGGTCGGCTTGCCATTGGCGAGCCTCCGATATTCGGGGTCGTTCGTACCAGGGGCGCACCATGGGTTACATCGACGTCAACGGGGTGTCCTTGTCGTTGCCAGATGGGCGGCCGTTGCTCGACGAGGTGAGTTTCCGTGTCGGCGAAGGAACCACGAGCGCGCTCATCGGAGCTAACGGTGCGGGCAAGACGACGCTGCTGCGCATCATCCGCGGCGAGCAGAAAGCGGACGCGGGTGCCGTATCCATCGATGGGGCACTCGGCGTCATGGACCAGTTCGTCGGGCACGTGCGCGACGAATCCACGGTGCGCGACCTGCTCATCTCCGTCGCTCCTGGGCGCATCCGGAAAGCGGCACTCGCACTCGACCGTTCAGAGCTCGCGATCATCGAAAGCGACACACTCGAAACGCAAATGCGGTACGCCGAGGCGCTCGCCGAATACGCGGATGCGGGCGGATACGACGAAGAGACCATCTGGGACCAGTGCACGATGACGGCGATCGGCATCCCGTTCGAGCGCGCCAAGTACCGCGAGGTGCGCACGCTCTCCGGGGGCGAGCAGAAGCGGCTCGTGCTCGAGGCGCTGCTGCGCGGGCCGGATGACGTTCTGCTGCTCGACGAGCCGGACAACTACCTGGACGTGCCAGCAAAGCGCTGGCTCGAGAAGTCGTTGCGCGCCACGAAGAAAACGGTTCTCCTGGTGAGTCACGACCGAGAGCTGCTCGCGCAGGCTGCCGACCGCATCATCACCCTCGAGCTGGGCGGCGCCGGGAGCACGGCATGGACTCACGGCGGAGGCTTTGCCAGCTACCACGACGCGAGGCGAGATCGGATGGAGCGCCTCGACGAACTGCGTCGCCGCTGGGACGAGCAGCACCTGAAACTCAAGCAGTTGGTTCAGGCTATGAAAGTGAAGGCGGCCGCGAGCGACGAGTTCGCTTCGCGGTATCACGCCGCGATGACGAGGCTGCGCAAGTTCGAAGAGGCGGGACCGCCGCTCGAGCGGCCGGTCGACCAGGACCTCTCGATGAGGTTGCGCGGCGACCGCACGGGCAAGCGCGCTGTCGTGTGCGAACAGCTCGAACTCACCGGTCTTATGGCGCCGTTCGATCTCGAAGTGTGGTTCGGCGACCGGGTTGCGGCTCTCGGCTCGAACGGCTCGGGCAAGTCCCACTTCCTGAGGCTCCTTGCGCTGGGCGGCACGGACCCCGATCCGCGCGCCGGCCACCTCACTTCGGTCGGCGCGATGCTGGCACCCGTTTCGCATAACGGCGTGGCCAGGCTCGGCGCGCGCGTCGTCCCCGGATGGTTCGCGCAAGTGCACGAGCACGCGTCCCTCCTCGGACGCACGCTGCTCGACACCCTGCACCGCGGCGACAACAACCGCGCAGGGCTGGCGCGTGAAGCCGCGAGTCGCGCCCTCGACCGCTATGGGCTCGCGGGCGCGGCCGAGCAGAATTTCGAGTCGCTTTCCGGCGGGCAGCAGGCGAGACTGCAGATTCTCCTGCTCGAACTGAGCGGAGCCACTCTCCTCCTGCTCGACGAGCCGACCGACAACCTCGACCTCGTGTCGGCGGAGGCCTTGCAGGATGCGCTCGAGCGGTTCGAGGGGACCGTGATCGCCGTCACCCACGACCGGTGGTTTGCGCGATCCTTCGACCGGTTCCTCGTGTTCGGCGCCGACGGGCGCGTCTACGAGTCGCCCGAGCCCGTGTGGGATGAGGCGCGAGTCGCCCGCCCCCGCTGACTTTCATTATTCAGGAGGTGGTGTGAAAGTTGAGCAGAGCGAGTCACTCCAGCCCCATCACCTCCTGAATGATGAAAGCCGGGCTACGGCTTCGGTGAGGGTGTCGGGCGCGCAAGCCAGGTTCAGCCGGGCGAATCCGCTGCCCTGAGTGCCGAACGGCGGACCGTTGCTGAGTGCCACCTTCGCGTGCTCGAGGATGTGCGCGGCCGGATCGTCTCCCCACCCGAGCGCCGAGAAGTCGAGCCATGCGAGATAGGTCGCCTCCGGCATCCGATACTTCACGTCGGGCAGCTGAGACTCGAGGAGTGTGGCGAGCAGCCGCCGGTTGGCATCGAGCGAGGCGATAATGCCATCCAGCCACTCGCCGCCATCACGGTAGCCCGCCACGCTCGCTTTGAGCCCGAAGAGACTCGTTCGCCAATACACTTCGTCCGGCATGGACCCGACGATCGCCTCGTTCCGCTTGCCTGCAGTGATCATGACGGCGCACTTGAGCCCGGCAAGGTTCCACGCTTTGCTCGCGGCCGTGACGCACACTCCGACCTCGCGCGCGGCATCCGACACGGAGAGGAACGGGACGAACTGCGCGTCCGGGTACGTGAGTGGACCGTGGATCTCGTCGCTCACGACCGTCGCCCCATACGTCGCCGCCAGCTCGGCGACGGCGCGCAACTCGTCCGCGGTGTGCACGCGGCCCACGGGGTTATGCGGATTGCAGAGCAGAAACGCGCGCGCTCCAGCCTTGAACGCCTCCTCGATGCCCGCGAGGTCGAGCGACCAGCCCTCATCGATTCCGCCCGACAACGGCACCTCGACGACGCGAGCCCCCGACTCGGCGACGAGGTCGAAGAACGGAAAATACACGGGCGGGTTGATGATTACGCCGTCGCCGGGCCTGGTCACGCGGCGGAGCGTCTCCACGATGGCGACCCCCACATCCGTCGTCGTCCACACGTGCGCGGGGTCGACGGTCCAACCCCAGCGGGAAAGCGCGAAACCCGCGAACGCCTCCGGTAGTTCGGAAGTCGGCGGCGTATAGCCGGTGTCCGAATTGCGGATGGCGGTGGCCAGTGCGTCCTGGATGGGCGGCGCGAGCGGGTAGTCCGTCTCGGCGACGAAGAGCGGGAGCACGTCCTCCGGGAACATGCGCCATTTCACGCTCGAGCGCTGGCGGAGAAGGGTCATCGGGTCTGCGTGCACATCCATACCCCCAGCTTGCCACCTTGTCCCGGACCCAAATGAAGGAGATTGCCACGCGTAGATCTGTATGTCGTGCGGACGTCGTGCCGCGGATGCCCAATCTCCTTCATTTGGGACAGAACCGACGGGAGGGCCGGGAAGATAGGCTTGATTCCGTGAGTGACATCGAGATCGGTCGGTCCAAGCGCGGGCGGCGAGTCTTCGCATTCGACGACATCGCCATCGTCCCCAACCGCCGCACGCGCGACCCCGAGGATGTGTCGGTGAGCTGGACAATCGATGCATACCAGTTCGAGATCCCGGTACTCGCGGCTCCCATGGACTCCGTCGTGTCGCCAGAGACGGCGATCCTGATCGGCAAACTCGGCGGGCTCGGCGTGCTGAACCTCGAGGGGCTTTGGACGCGCTACGAGGATCCGACGCCGCTGCTCAAGGAAATCAGCGAGCTGCCCGCCGATCAGGCGACGAAACGCATGCAGGCGATCTACGAGGAGCCGATCAAACCGGAGCTCGTGACGAGTCGGCTCGCCGAAATCCGCGCGGCGGGCGTCACGGTCGCCGGCGCGCTCTCCCCACAGCACACGCAGCAGCTCTACAAAACTGTCGTCGAGGCGGGCGTCGACCTGTTCGTGATCCGCGGCACCACGGTGAGCGCCGAGCACGTGTCCCAAAACCAGGAGCCGCTCAACCTCAAGGAGTTCATCTACGAACTCGACGTTCCGGTGATCGTCGGCGGCGCGGCCGGGTACACCCCGGCGCTGCACCTCATGCGCACGGGGGCGGCGGGCGTGCTCGTCGGTTTCGGCGGAGGCGCGGCGTCGACGACGAGGGCGAGCCTCGGCATCCACGCCCCCATGGCGACGGCCGTGGCGGATGTCGCGGGCGCGAGGCGCGACTACCTGGACGAGTCGGGCGGACGCTACGTGCACGTCATCGCGGACGGCGGGCTCGGCACGTCCGGTGACATCGTGAAGGCGATTTCGGTCGGCGCGGATGCCGTCATGCTCGGCAGTGCGCTCGCTCGCGCAATCGAAGCTCCTGGCAGGGGGATGCACTGGGGTGCTGAGGCGCACCACTCCGAGCTTCCCCGGGGCAACCGCGTCGAGGTTGGTTCTGTAGCCCCCCTCCAGCAGATCCTGTTCGGCCCGGCCCACGTGGCGGATGCGACGGTGAACCTGATCGGCGCGTTGAAGCGTTCCATGGCGACGACCGGTTACTCCGATCTCAAAGAATTCCAGCGGGTCGAGGTCGTTCTCGCTCCGTACCACGCGTAAGGGCACCGATGGCGAAGAAGACGGTCACACGTTCCTCGAAGCTCGGCCCCGCCGAGCGTGCTGCGGCGATCACGGCGTTGAAGGAGAAGGAACTCGACATCCTCGTCGTGGGCGGCGGCATCGTGGGCACGGGCAGCGCGATGGATGCGGTCACCCGCGGATTGCGCGTGGGGATGGTGGAGGCCCGCGACTGGGGAAGCGGAACCTCCAGCCGCTCGTCGAAGCTCGTGCATGGCGGCATCCGCTACCTGGAGCAGTTGAACTTCCGCCTCGTGCGGGAGGCGCTCATCGAGCGCGGCTTGCTGCTGCAGCGCATCGCGCCGCACCTCGTGAGGCCCGTGCGGTTCCTGTACCCGCTCACGACGCCGATCATCGAACGCCTCTACATCGGTGCAGGAATGCTGCTGTACGACCTGTTCAGCTACAGCGGGGGCCGACCGCCGGGGGTGCCGCACCACCGTCACTTGAGCAAGCGGCAAGTCCACAAGCTCATGCCAAGCCTTCGCGCCGATGCCCTCGTCGGCGGCATCACGTATTACGACGCCCAGGTGGACGACGCGAGGTACGTGTCGAGCCTGGCGCGCACGGCATCCTTCTACGGGGCTCACGTCGCCAACCGCGTACGCGTTGAAGGATTCCTGAAGGTGGGCGAGCGCGTTGTCGGCGTGCGGGCGCACGACCTTCTCACGGGCGAAAGGTTCGACATCAGGGCGCGGCAGGTCGTGAATGCGACGGGCGTCTGGACGGATGACACCCAGTCGATGGTGGGGGAGCGCGGCCAGTTCAAGGTGCGGGCGTCGAAGGGCATTCACCTCGTCGTTCCGAGGGACCGATTCCAGTCGAAGGTGGGCCTCTTGCTCCGCACGGAGAAGAGCGTGCTGTTCGTCATTCCGTGGGGCAGGCACTGGCTCATCGGCACGACGGACACCGAGTGGAATCTGGACAAGGCGCATCCGGCTGCGACCGCTGCCGATATCGACTACCTCCTGAAGCACGTGAACAAGGTCATCAACGTTCCCCTCACACGAGAGGATGTGGAGGGCGTGTTCGCCGGTCTACGCCCGCTTCTGGCGGGGGAAAGCGATGAGACCTCGAAGCTGTCGCGCGAACACATCGTCGCGCACAGCGTTCCCGGACTCGTGGTGATCGCGGGCGGTAAGTGGACGACGTACCGCGTGATGGCGAAGGATGCGATCGATGAGGCGGTCGCGGCTCTCGACGGCAAAGTGCCGGAGAGCACGACCGAGGACATTGCGCTGCTGGGCGCCGAGGGTTATCAGGCGGCGTGGAACAAGCGGTCGAAGATCGCGAGAGCATTCGGCGTGCACAGGGTGCGCATCGAGCACTTGTTGAACCGGTACGGCACCATGACGGATGAGCTGCTCGACATCATCCGCGCGCGGCCGGAGCTCGGCAACCCGCTCCCCGGCGCCGACGACTACCTCGAGGCGGAGGTCGTCTATGCGGCAACCCACGAGGGGGCTCTGCACCTGGATGACGTGCTCGCCCGCCGAACGCGCATCTCGATCGAGGCGTGGGACCGCGGGGTTTCCGCGGCTCCGGTCGCGGCACAACTCATGGGCGAAGCTCTCGGTTGGAGCGATGCCCGCGTGAAGCAGGAGGTCGCGTTCTACCTGAAGCGGGTGGCCGCTGAACGCGCAAGCCAGGAGCAGTTGAGCGACTCGGCCGCCGATCGGGTCCGGCTCGAGGCGCCCGACATCACTATCGAGAATTAGCCGTGCTGCGGATTGCGCTCAGGCCGCGCTGGATCGCGGCGCTCGTGCTGGCCCTCGCGGTCGCTGCCGCGTTCGCGCTGCTCTCGCAATGGCAACTCTCCCGCAGTATCGACACGGGAACCGTGGTTGACCGCCCGACGGAAACGACCTTGCCGCTTTCGGAGGTCGCGGACCCTCAAGCGCCCATGCTGGCACCCGCGGATGGCCAGCGCGTGAGCGCGAGCGGATACTTCACCCCGTCGGACACGATCGTTCTGGGCGACCGCTACAACGGCGGAGTTCCCGGCTACTGGGTGGTGGCGCACTTCACCACCGATGACGCGGGCGTCGCTGTGGCTCTCGGGTGGACGCCGTCGAAGGACACGGCCGAGCGCGTCGCATCCGAGTTCGACGGCAGGGATGCCACCGTCTCAGGCCGCCTCGTCGCCGATGAGGGTCCGCAAACCGGCGACTTCCAGTCCGGCGCTCTTACGACCCTGTCGATGGCGGCGATGGTCAATCTGTGGGCGGAAGTCGACGGTGGCGGGGTGTACAACGGCTATATCGTGGAGAACACTCCTCTCGCCGGTTTGGAGAAGATCGACTCTCCCATCCCTTCGCAGGAGGTCGAACTGAACTGGCTCAACCTGTTTTATGCGGCGGAGTGGGTGATTTTCGCGGGCTTTGCGATTTTCCTCTGGTGGCGTCTCGTGCGGGATGTGTGGGAGAGGGAACGAGCACAGGCGTCCGTAGACTAGAGGCATGCTTCAGTTGCCCCGATCCGCCGACGTTCCGCGCATCCGCAAGGTCCTCTCGTACTTCAAGATCTCGGCAATCGTGACCGGATCCTTTCTCCTCCTGCTCTGTCTCATGATGGTGTTCCGCTACGGTTTCGGCGTCGACATCGAACTGGGCGGGCCGGCAGGATTCCTTGCGCTGACCCCAAAGGACTGGATCGTCGGCGTGAACCTGTCGACCGTCATCCTGATCGTGCACGGCTGGCTGTACGTCATCTACCTCGCGTGCGACTTTCTGCTGTGGCGGCTCATGGGCTGGTCGTTCGGGCGGTTCCTGCTCATCGCGCTCGGCGGCATCATCCCGCTGCTGTCGTTCTTCTACGAGCGCACTGTTCCCCGCCGGGTGAACGCGGAACTCGCGGCGCTGGAGGCACAGGGGGTGCCTGCGTGACGCAGCCCGGCTCGGTTCTCGTCGTCGATTTCGGCGCTCAGTATGCGCAGTTGATCGCGCGCCGGGTTCGCGAGGCGAACGTGTACTCGGAGATTGTGCCGCACACCGTCACGGCGGCGGAAATCGCGGAGCGAAAGCCTGCGGCAGTGATTTTGAGTGGTGGTCCGTCCAGTGTGTATGAGGCAGGCTCGCCCGCATTCGACGCCAGCATTCTGGAGCTCGGCGTGCCTGTACTCGGCATCTGTTACGGGTTCCAGATGATGGCGAAGCAACTCGGTGGCGAGGTAGCCAGAACGGGGCTGCGCGAGTATGGGGCGACGGATGTCCAACTCGCGGGCGACGGCGGCACCCTGATGTCCGGGCAGCCGGCCACGCAGACCGCCTGGATGAGCCACGGCGATTCTGTGTCAGCTGCACCAGACGGCTTCACGGTGCTCGCGTCAACTACGTCGACGCCGGTCGCGGCGTTTGCGAGCGACGAGCGCAAACTCTATGGCGTGCAGTGGCATCCTGAAGTGAAGCACTCCGAGTTCGGTCAGCGAGTTCTCGAAAACTTCCTGCACAACGCCGCAGGAATCCCCGCCGACTGGACGAGCGGAAGCATCATCACGGAACAGGTGGCGCGCATCCGGAGCCAAGTGGGTGGCGCACGCGTCATTTGCGGGCTCTCCGGCGGCGTGGATTCCGCGGTCGCCGCCGCGATCGTTCACGAGGCGGTGGGCGACCAGCTCACGTGCATTTTCGTGGACCACGGGCTCCTCCGGCAGGATGAGCGCCGCCAGGTGGAAGAGGACTTCGTCGCCTCAACCGGTGTGCGTCTCGTCACGGTGGATGCCGTCGACCAGTTTCTTGATGCGTTGACCGGTGTGACCGACCCTGAGACCAAACGCAAGATCATCGGGCGGGAGTTCATCCGCTGCTTCGAGAGTGCAGCCGAAGCGCTCGTGCTCGAGGCGAAGGCGGAAGGTGAAGGTATCCGGTTCCTCGTGCAGGGCACGCTGTACCCGGATGTCGTTGAGTCGGGCGGTGGCTCCGGAACCGCGAACATCAAGAGCCACCACAATGTCGGCGGTCTGCCCGAGGACATGCAGTTCGAGCTCGTGGAGCCGCTGCGCACCCTGTTCAAGGATGAGGTGCGCGCGGTCGGACGCGAGCTCGGGTTGCCGGAGGGGATCGTTTCGCGGCAGCCGTTCCCGGGCCCTGGCCTCGGCATCCGCATTGTCGGCGAGGTCACGCGCGAGCGACTGGAACTGCTGAGGCACGCGGATGCGATTGCCCGCGCCGAACTGACTGCCGCGGGACTGGACGCGGAGATCTGGCAGTGCCCCGTCGTGTTGCTCGCGGATGTGCGCTCGGTGGGTGTTCAGGGGGACGGCCGCACGTACGGCCACCCGATCGTGTTGCGCCCGGTGTCCTCGGAGGATGCGATGACGGCGGACTGGTCGCGGCTGCCTTACGACGTTCTTGCCCGCATCTCGAATCGGATCACGAACGAGGTGGACGGTGTGAACCGCGTAGTGCTCGACGTGACGTCGAAACCACCAGGAACCATTGAGTGGGAATGACCAAAGACGACCGGGAGCGGTTACGCCGCATCATCTACGGGCCGGATGCGACCGCTAAGGAACGCTCGTCAGCGGAGACGGCGTTGCGCCAACTCGACGAGCGCGCGGAATCCGACAGGCGTGCTCGTTGTCGGAGCGGTGGGCGCGCTGGCAGCCACCGGCCAGCTGGTATCGCCGTCCGGCCCGCCGACAACCATGGAATTCACATTGCCGACGATCCAGTCTTCCGGGCCCGGCGACCTTGAGGCAGCAAGCGCCTGGTTCGATCGGCCCGCCGAACCGCTAAATTCAGTCGCGCAGAATCGCGAGCAGGCGCAGGATCTCCAGGTAGAGCCACACGACGGTCACCATGATGCCGAACGCGGCCGTCCATCCGTAGATGCGCGGGGCACCCCGCTGCACGCCGGTCTTGATGCTGTCGAAATCGAGTACGAGCGAGTACGCGGCCAACAGGATCACGAGCACCCCGATGATGAGTCCGAGCGGGATTCCGAAGATTTCGGCACTCCGCATGCCGAACGGCTGGTCGTTGACGCCCGTCACCATGAGGATGATGTTCAGGACAGAGAACACGAGGTATCCGACCATGGCGATCAGGAACACTTTCGTGGCCTTCTTGGATGCGCGCACCTTGCCGCTTGCGAACAAGGCGAGCGTGACGCCGATCACCGTGAACGTCCCGAGTACCGCCTGGACCGCGATGCCGGGGTAGAGGGTTTCGAAGAAGAACGTCACGCCTCCGACGAACACGCCCTGCACTGCCGCATAGATGAGAATGAGCGCGGGGGACGGCTTCTTCTTAAAAATGTTGACGAGCGCGAGGATGAAGCCGACGATCATGGCCGGAAGCAGGAGAACGGGCATGACCCATCCGACCGCGGCGCCGCCGAGCAGGATTGCGAAGCTCACGACGATCTTCACGATCGTGTCTTCGTAGCTCATCCGATCCGTCTGCGCCGGCGTGGCCGAAGGTTGCGAATACAGTTCAGTCAACTGCTCGGCAGTGAGGTCCCCGGTGGTGGGCCGAGACAACTGGGCCGCCTTGACGGCGCTCGTGGAGAACGCGGGCGAGTTCGAGAATGCCGGGTTGGATAATGCCATGGGTTCCTCTTTGTTCGGGGGAATCGCTTTCGGCCAATCTAGCCTGAAATTGCTGTGGATCTGCCGGAGATCGCGGCGAGCGAACGGGCCAGCCAGGCGGAGCCGATCAGCACGATGCCTGCGATTGACAGAACGATGACACCCCAGCCGTAGTCGGGAAAGTACTGGGCCAACACGATTGATGCCAGCAATGGAATTGCCAGCGACACGTAGCTGAGTACCGGGCGTTGACGCACCAACAGCCAGGCCGCCAACGGAAAAGCAAGAAACACTGTGGCGGGGGCGCCGTTCAGGAGCACGATCGTCGTGAGCGCGCCGACGCCGGACGCGAGCACCCTCCGCCATCCGATGCCGGGCAGAATGCACCACCCCGTGATGTGCGCGAACAGTCCGAGAGGCAGGACCAGCAGCGAGTACGCGGACGTGAGTTGCACGAGTGCTCCGCCCGCGAAAATCAGGGCGATTCCCGCGACGTAGCGGGTGCGGTATGTTCCCCACCGCAACGGCAGGCGTGCAGCCGGTTCACTCCAGCCGGAGCCCTGCTTAGGCATTCGACGCGTAGATCTGCACCGCCGCATAAATGATGAGCGCGAGCCCGAGAACGCCCATTGCTACGCCGACCCAGAACGGTGCGTCATATTTGCGCTCTTTCGGTTCCACGGTCTCGTCGCGGATCGCGGAAGCGAGTAACCCGACCGAGCTCTCCCCTGCGGGCATTGCCGGTGCGGGAAACGCTGCGCCAGGGAGCATGGTCGCCGGGAGACGCTCCGCACCGTGCGAGGGGCGGCGAACCATGGGGCGCCCGCAGTAGATGCAGAACTTCCAGTTCGACGCGAGCTCGCGATCGCAACTCTCGCAGCGTTCCATTCCAGCAGATTAGCAAGAGCGAGCATCGCGTAGCGTTGCAGTGTGAAATCGGCTTCGCGGCACCGACCGCTCGTCATCGCCCACCGGGGTGCGTGCGGGTACCGCCCGGAGCACAGCCGGGCCGCCTATGAGCTCGCGCTGAACATGGGCGTGGACGCGGTCGAGCCGGATATTGTCGCCTCGCGCGACGGCGTTTTGGTTCTCCGCCACGAGAACGAAATTTCTGGGACTACGGATGTCGCGTCGCGAACCGAGTTCACCGAGCGTCGCACGACGAAGGTGATCGATGGCCAGAAGCTCACGGGGTGGTTCACCGAAGACTTCACGTGGGCTGAGTTGAAGACGTTGCGGGTGCGGGAGCGGCTCCCCAAGCTGCGGGGCCGGGCCTTCGATGGCGAGTTCGGCATCCTGCGCCTGACCGACCTGCTCGATTTGCTCGATGACCGGGGCGGGGTGGGGATGGTCGCGGAGATCAAGCACGCGACGTACTTCGAATCGATTGGCCTGCCGCTGGATGAGCTGTTTGCGGCGGAACTCGGCAGCGCCGGGTGGCGGAGCGATCCGCGGCTCACGGTGGAAAGTTTTGAAACCGGCGTGCTTCGGCAATTGCGGGGTAGGGGGATCGACGCGCGGTATGTGTTCCTGCTGGAGGCGTCAGGGGCGCCGGCGGATGAGGTTGCTGCTCGAGGTCGGGACGCGAGGACGTTCGCCGAGTACCTCACATCCGAGGGGCTGGCTGACCTTGCCGCTTCGGGCATTCACGGAATCAGTGTCGACAAGCGCCTGCTTCTGACGACGGATGCCTCGGGCCAGGTGATCGGCACAACGGATCTGGTGGACCGTGCGCATGCGGCCGGTCTCACCGTGTTTTGTTGGACCCTGCGGGCCGAGAACAACTTCCTTGCGAAAAACTTTCGCAAGGCCGGAGGGCCAAAGGAGTACGGCACCTGGCTCGATGAGTTCCGGCTGATCATGCGTACAGGCCTCGACGGGGTGTTCGCCGACCAGCCGGACCTCGCCATCGAGGCCCGTGCCGGCCTCTAGCCTCCCACTCCGCGATTGTCGTCGCGGTCCCAAATGAAGGCAATCCGGACCGAATACACGCTCCCCAACGAGGAGTGGCTAATGCACGGGGCGAATCGCCTTCATTTGGGTCACGCAATGGGGCAGGTCGGTGCGCAGGTCGTCAGTTGTGCATGAAGCAAGTCAGAGATGGTCGCAGCGGGCAACGGCGGCAAGAACAGCCCGCTCGACTTCGTGCCAGCGGTAGATCACCTGGTTGTAGCTGAAGCGGAGGACGACAAAATTGATGGCGCACAATTGTGCGTCACGTGTTCTATCAAGCTCAAAGCGAACCGGGTCGATGTGGTACGCAGCGCCATCCACTTCAATAATGAGCCGCCGGCCGACCAAAAAGTCGACGCGTTTGCCATCGATCCACACCTGGCGTCTCAGCGGCAACTTGTGTTGGGCAAGTCGGACCAACGTGATGGACTCGGTGCCGCTCTCACAGATTCCGTCAGCCAGATGCAGGATGCCTGCAATCCTCGGCACGGTATCGGCCAGACTCTGCCATTGCGAGCGGGATATCAGTGGGTTTGACTGAATTACGGACGGGCGAAGGCCGGAGTTTGCGATGGCAACGGCGTACTCGAGCGGTTGACAGTGCACCACCTCGGCGAGGCAGGAGATTGGATCCAGCACGAGGCGCGTTCCAGATCGCGATTTCGTATTCCAGTGTGTCCTCACCTCGGACGCATTTCTGGCAAGCCGCCGCCGCATATTGTCGGGCGAGCGCAGCCTGCACTCATTGTGGTCGAGCGACACATGCAGGTATTCGTCCGGTGGACTCCACATTCCGTGCAGCGCAGCGCCGGAGATGCAACCGGGCCGACCACCTATCCTGACGGCCCGCTGCACTGTTTGGTTGAGCTCTGGCATGCAATACCAGCCCTGCCGCACTCGAACAACATGGCCGTAGTTGACCGCGAACGACAACGTCCTCTTGTGGAAGCCCGCGGCAAGCAATTCGTGGGTTGCGGCAAGACCGCCGAGTGTCGAAATGGTTTCGGTGAGCGATCGCATCTCGTCAGCATCCGCTTGGTGCGTGCGGCTCCTGGCACAGCACCGCTACTTCTGTGGCATTCCTCTCCGCTGGGCCCAAATGAAGGAGAAGTCGCGGCGGCCCGCCGGAATCATTGGGCGGTCCAACGTGACATCACCGGATTGCCTTCATTTGGGACCGAAACGTGGCGGTCGGCGGGCGAGCCTACAATTGATGGGCCATGACCTTCATCCCGGAACTGCCGAATCCCGACATTGAGTCGCGGCTTCTTGAAGGGCTCAACCCGCAACAACGCGAGGCCGTGCTGCACAGAGGAGAAGCGCTGCTCATCGTGGCCGGCGCGGGCTCGGGCAAGACGAGCGTGCTCACGCGGCGCATCGCCCACCTCATCGAAACGCAGGATGCCTGGCCGAGCCAGATCCTCGCCATCACATTCACGAACAAGGCCGCCGCCGAGATGCGGGAGCGGGTGGAATCCCTCATCGGCAAAGCTGCGGAAGGCATGTGGATCTCGACGTTCCACTCCGCGTGCGTCCGGATCCTGCGCCGCGAGGCGGAAAGCTTCGGCTACACGAAGAGCTTCACGATCTACGACTCCGCCGACTCGCGCGCCCTCATCAAACGCATCATCAAAGACCTCGACGCCGACACATTCGGCTTCACCGTGAGCAAGGTCGCCGGCCGCATCTCGAAGGCCAAGAACGAGCTGCAGGATGTCGAAAGCTACTCGCGCGACGCCAACTTCGCCGACCCCGCCGAAGCCGTCTTCGTGGAAATGTTCCGCCGCTACTCGAACGATCTCACTCGCGCCAACGCGTTCGACTTCGACGACCTCATCGCCCAGACCGTGTACCTGTTCCGTGCGTTCCCGCGCGTCGCCGCCCTGTACCAGCGCCGCTTCCGGCACATCCTGGTCGACGAGTACCAGGACACGAACCACGCGCAGTACTCACTCATCCGTGAACTCACGCGCGCACCGAAGCCCGACGACCTGAAAGGCGCCGTCGGATTCGATGGCATGCCTCTGAAGGAATATGCAGAACCGCTCGGCCCGGCATCCCTGACGGTGGTCGGCGACTCCGACCAATCGATCTACGCGTTCCGGGGCGCGGATATCCGCAACATCGTCGAGTTCGAACGCGACTTCCCCCGGTCGAAAGTCATTCTGCTCGAACAGAACTACCGTTCGACCCAGAACATCCTGAGCGCAGCCAACGCGGTCATTTCCAACAACTTCGACCGCAAGGACAAGAAGCTGTTCACCACGATCGGCGACGGCGACAAGATCGTCGGATTCACCGGGTACAGCCAGCACGACGAGGCACAGTTCATCGCCGACGAGATTGCTGAGCTGCGCGAGAACGGCATCGACTACCGCGACATCGCCGTGTTCTACCGTACGAACGCGCAGACGCGTGCGCTGGAGGAAGTGTTCATCCGCTCGGCGCTGCCCTACCGGGTCATCGGAGGCACCAAGTTCTATGAGCGCGCCGAAATCAAGGACGCGATGGCCTATTTGATCGCTGTGGCGAACCCGGCCGACCCGCTCGCGCTGCGCCGCATCATGAACGTGCCCAAGCGCGGCATTGGGCCTGCCACGGAAGCGGCGCTGCAGAATCACGCCGACAAGGATGGCCGCACCCTGCGGGAGGCGCTCCGCGAATCGAACCAGCTCGGACTCGGCCCGAAAGTGACTGCGGCTATTGACGGGCTTGCAACGATCCTGGACGAAGTCGGCGCGACGGCCGAGACTGCGGCCCCCGCGGACATCCTCACCGCGCTTCTCGACCGCACGGGATTCCTGGAGGCTCTGCGTGCGAGCCGCGACCCGCAGGACGAGGCGCGCGCCGAGAACGTCGACGAACTCATCGCCGTCACGCGCGAGTTCCGCAAGAACAACCCAACCGGTACGCTGCTCGACTTCCTCACCGAGGTGTCGCTCGTCGCGGCGGCGGATGAACTGGACGACTCGAGTGGAACCGTCTCCCTCATGACCCTCCACACCGCAAAAGGACTCGAGTTCGAAGCGGTGTTCCTCACGGGAGTCGAAGAGGGGTTGCTCCCGCACCAGATGTCCGCGGGCGAACCCGGCGGCCCTGCCGAGGAGCGTCGGCTGTTCTACGTGGGGATCACCCGGGCGCGGCGTCGCCTCTACCTGTCCCTCGCGATGACGCGCGCGCAGTTCGGCGACGTGACCGTGGCCATGCCGAGCCGGTACCTGCAGGAGATCCCGACCGAACTCATCGACTGGAGGCAGTCGCCCGGGATGGCGAACTCGCGCGGCGGCACGGAGCCGCGGGCGCTCAACGCGCGGCGCGGCGGATTCGGCGCCGAGACGTCGATTGCCGGCGGCTCCTTCGGGAGCTCAGGCGGTTACGCGATCGAGTCGGCGGGGCCCGGCGCGACGGCGAGGGCACGGATGGCCGCGCGGGCCGCTGAACGCCCGAAGACGGAGTGGGCGAGCCGCGTGACGAGCACCGTGCGCGACAACGGGGACCTCACACTTGCGGCCGGCGACCGCATCCGGCACGTGGATTTCGGCGACGGCAAGGTGACGGCAGTGACCGGGTCTGGCGCGAAGTCGGTTGCCGAGGTGCAGTTCGAGGCGGCGGGACGTAAACGCCTGCTCATCAAGATCAGTCCGATCGAGAAGATCGGATGATCTTCTCGAACCCTCCTGATGCACGATCGCCTGTTGACGATCGTGCCGATCGAGAAGATCGAGTGAGCTGCTCGCTGTGACGCTGCACACTGTGCGCCTCGGCACGGCCGACGGCGAGCTCGCGAAGGCGCTCGCGGACATCCGCGACGAACTCGGTGTGACCGCGGAGTTCCCGCTCGCGGTCGAGGCGGAGGCGAAAGCGGCGGCCGCGGCAGCATCCGAAACCTGGCCGGCACTCGACCTGCTCGAGGTGCCGTTCTTCACGATCGACCCCTCCGACGCCATGGACCTCGACCAGGCCATGCACTTGGAACGCCGGGGAGCCGGCTACCGGGTGCGTTACGCGATTGCGGATGTCCCCGCGTTCGTGAGGCCCGGCGGCGCGATCGACGCGGAGGCGCGCACGCGGGGCCAGACCTTGTACCCGCCAGATGGGCGCATCCCGTTGCACCCGGTCGTGCTCAGCGAGAGCGCCGCATCGCTTTTGCCGCGCGAGATTCGCGGCGCCTACGTGTGGACGTTCGATCTCGACGCGGAGGCTCGTGTCACGGCCACGACCCTCGAGCGCGCCCGCGTGCGCAGCGAGGCACGATTCGACTACGCGCACGTGCAGAGGCTCATCGACTCCGGCACCGCGCCAGCGCATGTGGCGCTTCTGAAAGTGATCGGCGAGGCGCGCATCCGGCTCGAACGCGAACGGGGTGGCGCGAGTCTCGGACGACCGGATCAGGAAATTGGCGAAGAGGACGGGCGGTACGAGCTGGTGCGCCGCAAACCAGTCGAGGCCGAAGACTGGAACGCGCAAATTTCCCTCATGACCGGCATGGCCGCCGCGGCGATCATGATCGACGGGAGGGTCGGCATCCTTCGCACGATGCCGGCACCGAGCGACGAGTCGATCACCTGGTTCCGCCGCCGCGCCGCCGCACTCGGATCCCCCTGGCCGGAGACCGTGGAGTATGGCGCATACTTGCGCACACTCGACCCCGCAGACCCGAAGCAGCTCGCGATCATGCATGCCGCGGCGTCGCTGTTCCGCGGAGCCGGCTACACGGCCTTCGACGGCGCGCTGCCTGACGAGACGATCCAGTCCGCGGTCGGCGCGCCGTACGCGCACGCCACCGCGCCTTTGCGTCGGCTCGTCGATCGATTCGTGCTCGTCGTCTGCGAGGCTCTCGCCAACGGCCGCGAGGTGCCGGGTTGGGCACGCACAGCCCTGCCGGAGCTGCCTCCCATCATGGCGACATCGGATTCCCTCGCGGGGCGGCTCGACCACGCGGCCGTGAGCGCCGTCGAAGCGGCAGTCCTGCGCGACCGCGTCGGCGAAGTTTTCACGGCCACCGTCATCGCGGCGAAGGAAGGCGGTGGGCACATCCAGCTCACCGATCCGGCAGTCACAGCGGAATGCGAGGGCGAGCTCTCGGCCGGTCAGGTGATCGCGGCACGCCTCGTCACGGCGGACATCGCCACTGGGACCGTGCGGTTCGAGGCGGTCCGAGGCGCCCCGCAAAACACCCGTCGGCCAAGCGGGTAGAGTTCTTCATGGCAAATGTGTCCCGATGTCCGACCGTCTCGTCATCGAGATAGTGCCGCTTCCCCCACCAATTCGGATTGGACAGACAGCGTGGATTTATTCGAGTACCAGGCCCGTGACCTCTTCGAGGCGTATGGAGTGCCGGTACTGCCGGGCATCATCGCCGACACCCCTGACGAAGTTCGAGCGGCCGCCGAGAAGCTCGGCGGAACCGTGGTTGTCAAAGCCCAGGTCAAGATTGGTGGGCGCGGCAAAGCCGGCGGCGTAAAGGTCGTCCACAACCCGGACGATGCTGCCGAAGCCGCGAAGCAGATCCTCGGACTCGACATCAAAGGCCACGTCGTGCGCCGCGTCATGGTCGCCGCGGGGGCGCGCATCGAGCGCGAGTTCTACTTCTCGGTGCTTCTGGATCGGGCCAACCGCTCGTACCTTTCGCTGTGCAGCGTCGAGGGCGGCGTGGAGATCGAAGTGCTCGCGGTGGAGCGCCCTGAGGCGCTCGCGCGCATCGAAGTCAACCCCGTGGAGGGCATCGACGAGGGCAAGGCCGCTGAGATCGCGCGCGCAGGCGGATTTCCGGAGGACCTCATCGCGAAGGTCGCGCCCGTGCTCGTCAAGCTCTATGACGTCTACAAGGGTGAAGACGCGACGCTCGTCGAGGTCAACCCGCTCGTCCTCACGGAGGATGGCCGCATCATCGCGCTCGACGGCAAGGTGACTCTGGACGAGAACGCCGAGTTCCGTCACCCGAACCACGCTGCACTGGAGGACACGGCTTCCGCCGACCCGCTCGAAGAGAAGGCGAAGGCCGCGGACCTCAATTACGTGAAACTCGACGGCGAGGTTGGCGTGATCGGGAACGGTGCAGGTCTTGTCATGAGCACCCTGGATGTCGTCGCGTACGCGGGCGAAAAGTATGGCGGCGTCAAGCCGGCCAACTTCCTGGACATCGGCGGCGGCGCATCTGCGGACGTCATGGCAGCAGGCCTCGACGTGATTCTCGGCGATGCGCAGGTCAAGAGCGTGTTCGTGAACGTGTTCGGCGGCATCACGGCGTGCGACGCTGTCGCGAACGGAATCGTCGGCGCGCTCGCGAAGTTGGGCGACGCCGCCAACAAGCCGCTCGTCGTGCGGCTCGACGGCAACAACGTCGAGGAGGGGCGGCGCATCCTGAACGAGGCGGCGCATCCGCTCGTGACGCTCGCCGACACCATGGACATCGGCGCCGACAAGGCTGCGCAGCTCGCAAGCTAAGTCGTAGGCCATTTCTGGCCTTCGCGCGCGAGCTGCGACGGAGGCCGCCCCGGCCGAAGCCGGTAACCAAAGTAAGGGATCGCAAATGTCAATCTTCCTCAACAAGGACTCGAAGGTCATCGTCCAGGGCATCACGGGCGGCGAGGGCACGAAGCACACGGCGCTCATGCTCAAGGCCGGAACCCAGGTGGTCGGCGGCGTGAACGCGCGCAAGGCGGGAACGACCGTCACCCACGGATCGGTGGAACTGCCCGTGTTCGGCACTGTCACCGAGGCGATGGAGAAGACGGGCGCGGATGTGTCCATCATCTTCGTTCCGCCGGCGCACGCGAAGGACGCCATGATCGAAGCGATCGACGCGGCCATCCCGCTCCTCGTGGTCATCACGGAGGGCATCCCGGTGCAGGACTCCGCCGAGGCGTGGGCGCACGCGAAGTCCAGGGGCGGCGCGACGCGCATCATCGGCCCGAACTGCCCGGGCATCATCACACCGGACGAAGCGCTCGTGGGCATCACTCCCGCGAACATCACCCACAAGGGCCCGATCGGACTCGTGTCGAAGTCGGGCACGCTCACGTACCAGATGATGTACGAGTTGCGGGATCTCGGATTCTCCACTGCGATCGGCATTGGCGGCGACCCCATCATCGGCACGACCCACATCGACGCGCTCGCGGCGTTCGAGGCGGACCCCGAGACGAAGGCGATCGTCATGATCGGCGAGATCGGTGGCGATGCCGAGGAGCGGGCGGCCGACTTCATCAAGGCCAATGTGACGAAGCCCGTCGTGGGCTACGTGGCAGGGTTCACGGCGCCGGAGGGCAAGACCATGGGCCACGCGGGCGCGATCGTGTCCGGCTCGGCCGGCACGGCGCAAGCGAAGAAGGAAGCGCTCGAGGCCGCAGGCGTCCGGGTCGGCAAGACCCCGTCGGAGGCCGCGAGCATCATGCGCGAGATCCTCTCCACCCTCTGAGAGTGGCGCGGGTGTGCCGGCTGGATGCAGCGGTAGGCTCCGTCTCGTATGAACCGCCCGATCACCGCCCTGTTCGCCGCGCTCGAAGCGCTGCTTGTCGTCGGCATCGGCATCGGGATCTCCCTCGTCCCGCTCACGTTCCTGTGGGCGTTCCAGTACGGGCTGCAGATAGATTGGACCGTGTTCTGGCGCGCATCCGTCGACGTGTGGTTGCTCGGGCACGGCGCCGACGTGCTCCTCACCCTCGACCCGGTCACCGCGGCCATGCTCGGTTTCCCGGATGCCGGCTTGCCGTTCGTCGTGTCGATCGCCGCGCTCGGTTTTGCGCTACTCACCGCAGTTCTCGGTGCGCGAGCGGGCCGCCGCATCACGGAGACGCCGTATGCGAGACTCGGCCTGTTCGTCGCCATCCTCGCATTCGCAGGGCTCTCCCTGGGCGTGACCCTGAGCGCGGTTCATGAGTTTGCTCGACCATCACTCTGGCAAGGCGCGCTGTTTCCGACCCTCGTTTTCGTCATCGGCCTCCTCATCGGCGCCGGGCTGGCCCGCCGAAGCCTGTCTCGGATGCCGGGCCGCGAACGGCCTCTCAGCCGGGTTCGCGCGTGGTGGGACTCGCTGCCCGCTGGGCGACGCACCGTCATGGCCCAGTCGCTGCGCGGCGGCACCGCAGCGGTGGCTACGGTTTTTCTGGTGTCCGGCATCCTGCTCGCCGTCATGATCGTCGTGAACTACGCGCAGATCGTGTCGCTCTACGAGGGAATCCACTCCGGGATCCTCGGCGGCATAGCGGTCACCCTCGCCGAACTCGCGTTCCTGCCGAACCTCGTCATCTGGACGGCCGCCTGGCTCATCGGGCCGGGATTCGCGATCGGGGCCGGTTCCTCCGTCGGCCCCCTGGGGACGAGCCTTGGGCCCCTTCCCGCCGTGCCGATCCTCGGGGCGTTGCCGACCGGCGATTTCCCGTTCGGATTCCTCGGACTTCTCGTACCGATCGTCGCCGGATTCCTCATCGGCGTGCTTGTGCGACCGGCCGTGCTCCGCGGCGTGGGCGTGACCGGACCGCGCACAGGGCATCACGGTGGAGAGGATGGAAGCGGTTCACCGCTGACCGCGCTCGTACTCACCGGTCTCGGCGTCGGAGTCGCTGGCGGCGTGACCTTCGGCCTCCTCGCCTGGGTCTCGGGAGGCGCTGCCGGACCTGGACGCCTTGCGGTCGTCGGCCCCGACGCGCTCCTGGTCGGCCTGTACGCCGCCCTCGAGTTCGGCGTGCCCGCCATTATCGGACTTCTGGCCGGCCGCCCTCCACGCAGCAATTAAGCTTGGTTCATGCTCACCCTCGTCGTCCTCATCTCCGGGGGCGGGTCGAATCTGGCGGCGCTCCTTGAAGCATCCGAGGACGCTGCCTTTCCTGCGCGGGTCGTTGCGGTCGGCGCCGATCGGGATGCGGATGGGCTCGAGCACGCGCAACGCTTCGGTGTGCCGACGTTCTCTGTGGCCCGGTCGAGTTTCCCGGATCGCGACAGCTGGGGCGACGCCCTCCTGGAGCAGATCCGGGAGTGGGATCCGGACATCGTGATCCTGAGCGGATTCATGCGGCTGCTCCCGCACCGCGTGGTTGCCGCGCTCTCGCCGCGGCTGCTCAACACGCATCCGGCGTTCCTCCCGGAATTTCCCGGAGCCCACGCGGTGAAGGATGCGCTGGCGGCGGGCGTCGCCCAGACCGGCGCAAGCATCATCGTCGTCGACGAAGGGGTCGACACGGGGCCGATCATCGCGCAGGAGCGCGTACCGATCATTCCGGGCGACACAGAGGCGACGCTTCACGATCGCATCAAAATCGTCGAGCGCGAACTGCTCGTGCAGGCGATTCTGGATATCGCCAACGGCCACATCACCCTGGAGGAAATTGCATGACCGACCCTGCTGCGCGCGACGTCATCCCGATCCGGCGAGCGATCGTGTCGGTGAGCGATAAAACCGGACTCGTCGAACTGGCGGCAGCGCTTGCCGGCGCCGGCGTCGAGATCGTCTCGACCGGTTCGACCGCGCGGCAGATCGCGGATGCCGGGTTCCCGGTTACCGAGGTGAGTGCGGTGACCGGTTTCCCCGAGTCGCTCGGCGGGCGCGTGAAGACGCTGCACCCGTCGGTGCACGCGGGCATCCTCGCTGATCTGCGCCTGGCCGAACACGGCGATGAGCTGGCCGCGCTCGGGATCGCCGCTTTCGAGCTCGTGGTCGTGAACCTCTATCCGTTCGCCCAGACCGTGGCGAGCGGCGCTGCGCCGGATGAGGCGATCGAACAGATCGACATCGGCGGGCCCGCGATGGTGCGCTCGGCGGCGAAGAATCATGCGAACGTGGCGGTTGCCGTGTCGCCGGCGAGCTACCCGCAACTCGTGAAGGCGCTCGCATTCGGAGGAACCACCCTCGCGCAACGCCAGCGGCTCGCGGGGGAGGCCTTCGCCCACACCGCCGCGTACGATGCCGCCGTCGCCGAATATTTCGCCGCGAACCTCGGCTTCCGCGCCGACCGGCTTTCGTCTCGGTCGGATGAGGGAGGCGGGGAGCTGTTTCTGCACTTCGACAGCCCGACGGCGCTGCGCTACGGCGAGAACTCGCATCAGGAGGCGGAGCTGTACCGGTCGCCGGACGGGCGCGGTCTCGCCCAGTCCGAGCAACTGCATGGCAAGGAGATGTCGTACAACAACTACGTCGACGCGGATGCCGCCGTGCGCGCCGCCTACGACTTCGCCGAGCCCGCCGTCGCCATCATCAAGCACGCGAACCCGTGCGGGATCGCGATCGCCGCAGACATCGCCACCGCCCACGGGCTCGCCCTCGCGTGCGATCCGGTGTCGGCTTTCGGCGGCGTCATCGCGGCAAACCGCACCATCGATATCGCGGCAGCCGAATCGATCAAGGACGTCTTCACCGAGGTGATCGTCGCTCCCGGTTTCAACGATGATGCGCGTGCCGTGCTGGAGGCGAAGAAGAACCTGCGGCTCCTGGTCCTTCCGGCCGATTTCGCGCGCGAGACGCGCGAGTTGCGACAGGTTTCCGGTGGAATGCTCGCTCAAGTCCCGGATACGCACTTCGCCCCGTTCGGCGAGTGGACCCTCGTCTCCGGGAGCCCCGCGGATGCCGCGACACGGTCCGATCTCGAGTTCGCGTGGCGGGCCGTTCGCGCCGTGAAGTCGAACGCGATCCTTCTCGCGCGCGGCGGAGCATCCGTCGGCGTCGGTATGGGCCAGGTGAACCGGGTCGACTCCTGCCGTCTCGCGGTGGATCGCGCCGGCGACCGCGTGAGGGGAAGCGTCGCAGCATCCGACGCGTTCTTCCCGTTTGCCGACGGACTTCGAATCCTCCTCGATGCGGGGGTTGCCGCGGTTGTTCAGCCGGGCGGATCCATCCGCGACGAGGAGGTCGTCGCTGCCGCGAACGCGGCGGGCGTGACGATGTACTTCACGGGCGAGCGCCACTTCTTCCATTGACGCGCACCGTGCCGGACGTGGCGGCGACCGCGACTCAGATTCACCAGGAACGGCCGGATTCCAATAGTCTCGCTGCATGACTTCTTCCACCGGCGCCGCCACCATGATCCGGCGGGTCGTCGGTGCAGTCGTTGCTGCTCTCGCTTCCGCAATCGTCATCCAGCTCGCGACGGTTCTGCTTTTCTACACGGCGACCGGTGCGAATCCGTCAGCCTTCGGCCAATTGAGCGAGTACTTCCTCCCGTCGTCGCTGCTGCTGTTCCTGCTTCTGGGCATTGTCGGGGGATTCGACGGGTTTCGGCGCTGGTATGTCGCCGTCCCTCTTTCCATCCTCGCCGCCGTTCTTGCCGCACTGTTCGGGAGTCTCGTCACGGTCATCAATTCGGGCTCGACGCTCGACGGATCCGCGGTCGGCGTCATTTTCGCAACGCTCGTCGGGTTGAAGCTGATTTTCGTGATCGTCGCGGTGATCGTGACCGCAACGATCGGCCGACGAGTGTGGAGCCTCGTGTCCGGTGCCCGGCTGGATGTCCCTCCCGCGCGCGACGGCAAGGTCGCCCTCGTCCGACTGCCGGCGGCGAACCTCGCGGAGGGTCAGGTCACCCACATTGCGCGTTCCGCCATCGACGCGGAGAAGGCAGACGCGCAGTGGGACGGTTATGTCGCCGCCCTCATTGAGCACGGGTGGGACACCGTGGAGGTGCCTGTGGCGCCGGAAGCCCCGGACTCGGTGTTCGTCGAGGATGCCGTGGTGGTTTTCGGTGACACCGCGGTCGTGACGAGCCCGGGGCACGAATCGCGCCGCGTGGAGATCGCCGGAGTCGAGGACACGGTGCGCGAGCTCGGTCTGCACGTCGCCCGAATCGAATTGCCGGGGACGCTCGATGGCGGCGACGTGCTCAAAGTCGGTTCGACTGTGTACGTCGGCCGCGGCGGCAGGACCAACGCGGAAGGCATCCGCCAGCTCCGCACGATCGTTTCGCCGCTCGGCTACACCGTGATTGCCGTTCCGGTCAGTAAAGTTCTGCACCTCAAGAGCGGCGTGACCGCACTGCCGGACGGGACGATAATCGGCTATCCGCCGCTCGTGGACAATCCGGAGCTGTTCGATCGGTTCCTGGCCGTTCCGGAGGAGACGGGTGTCGCGGTGGTCGTGCTGGACGACAGCACGGTGCTCATGGCCGAATCAGCGCCGAAGACCGCAGCCCTCATCGCGGATCTCGGGTACGAGGTCGTGACGGTGGATATCAGCGAGTTCGAGAAGCTCGAGGGCTGCGTGACCTGCCTGTCCGTGAGAATCCGCTAAACCTGCGCCGCTGTGCGCTGTTCGCGCCTGGTCGCTCGCCACGTGTGGACGCCGGCGACGATTGAGGCGGCGATCACGAGACCGGCGACCACATACGCCGCGCTCTTCACACCGGGGATGGAAGCCGCGTAGTAGCCGATCAAGGTCAGGCCGACACCCCAGGCGAGGGCTCCGACGAGGTTGCTGGACAGGAAGCGGTAGTAATTCATCCGACCGACTCCCGCGATGACGGGGACGAATACCCGTCCCCACGGCACGAACCGCGCGACCACGATCGACCACCACCCGTATCGCTGGTAGAAGATCTCGGCGGCGCGAATCGCCTTTTGCGTTCGGCGCCCCCCATGCCGGTCGAGGTACCCGCGGCCGTAATGGCGCCCGAGGAGGAAGCCGACCTGGTCGCCGAGGAATGCCGCGATTCCCACGCCGACGGCGAGGATCACGATGTTCAGGCTGTCAGCGGACGCCGCGATGAGACCGGATGCGAACAGGAGCGAGTCGCCGGTGATGAACGGGATGAACAGGCCGAGGAATATCGCGGTTCCCGCAAATACGAGAACCCACACGATGACGTAGAAGATGATGGGGCCGGCTGCGGCAAGGATGTCGCCCATCTCGTCGCCCAGATTGGAGGTAGCCAGTCGCAGCATGCTTACGACGCAATCGTGTGCGGAAGGGAAACCATGGAGAGTATTTCTGGTCGGCGAATATAGGTAAGGCAATCCTAACCGGATTGGAAGAATCCTGCCAGCGTCGGCGTCGAAAGCACCAGGCATCCGCGGGAACTTCTCGTTTGCACGACCGTGCCGGATGGGCGTATTCTGGAGGGCTGCGCTGGCGGTGGGGACGACGGGTACGTCCCACCGTCGGCATCGCTCGAGACCGGCGCCGGAGGCAGGGGCGGTCTCCATCAAACGCTGTCGGCGGAGTCGACCCCTGAGTAGTGCAAGGAAAACTGTTGTCTTCTGAGGTCAAAGAGAAGCGTCCGGGAACGTTCGCGTCGATCATGAGGGTGTACCCCTACGCCAAACCCGCCATGCCCAGGATCTACCTCGGGATGGCGGCCGCCATGGTCGCCGCGCTCGTCGCGCTCGCCATTCCTCAAGTGTTGCGTTCCCTCGTCGACGGGCCCCTGCAGGACGGCGACTCCAACGAGATCTGGTGGCCCGTCATCATCGTTCTCATTCTGGGCATCGTCGAAGCCATCATGATCTGGTTCCGGCGCTGGTTCGTGCTGCAACCAGGCACCCACATCGAAGCGCGCATGCGCAACGGGTTGTACAAGCAACTCCAGGATCTGCCGGTGAACTTTCACGACCGCTGGCCGAGCGGCCAGCTGCTGTCCCGCGCAATCAGCGACTTGAACCTCATCCGCCGGTGGTTCTCGTTCGGACTCGTGCTCTTCGTGGTGAACACGATCACGATCGTGGTCGGGATCGCCGTGCTCACGAGCATCAACTGGATTCTGGGCTTGCTGTTCATGGTGTTGTCGATCCCGCTGTGGATCTACGGCTACGTATTCGAGAACAAGTACTCGGTTGTGGCGCGCCGCAGCCAGGACCAGGCCGGGGACCTCGCGACGACAGTCGAGGAATCCGTCCACGGCATCCGCGTGCTCAAGGCATTCGGTCGCGGAACGCACGCGCTGCGCAACTTCGAGTCGCAAGCCGAGCTCCTGCGCGGCACGGAGATCGAGAAGGCGAGGGCGATCGCCGGGATCTGGCTGTGGCTGCTGCTCGTCCCCGACGTCACGTTCGCGCTCTGCCTCGCGGGCGGCGGCTGGCTGTATGCCGCGGGCCAGATCAGCATCGGCGGACTTGTCGCATTCTTCGCCACCGCGACGGTGCTGCGTTTCCCAGTGGAGTCGATCGGATTCCTCCTGTCCATGACCTTCGACACGCGGACAGCGGCCGACCGGTTCTTCGAGGTGCTCGACGAGAAGAACACGATCGTCGACCCCGAGAAGCCGAAGACCATCGCGAAACCGGAGGGCCGGCTCGTGTTCCACGACGTGCACTTCCGGTACGCCGACTCGCCCGATCGGTTCCCCGACCTCGTGAACGGCATCGACCTCGAGTTGGAGCCAGGAGAGACCATGGCGCTCGTCGGCCTGACCGGCAGCGGCAAGTCAACGATCACCGCGCTGGCTACGAGGCTGTACGACGTGACGGGCGGATCCATCACGCTCGACGGAGTCGACATCCGCGATCTCACGCTGCTCGATCTGCGGCGCCACATCGCGATGGCGTTCGAAGATGCGACGCTTTTCTCGGCATCCGTGCGCGACAACGTCCTGCTCGGCCGGCCGGAGTCAACTGACGCGGAGCTCGGCGAAGCGCTCGACATCGCGCAAGCGGACTTCGTGTACGAACTTCCCGATGGTCTCGACACGACGGTGGGCGAGGAGGGGATGAGCCTTTCCGGCGGGCAGCGCCAACGGCTCGCGCTGGCCCGTGCGGTGGCCGCGAAACCGGATGTCCTCGTGCTCGATGACCCGCTTTCCGCGCTCGACGTCGACACCGAGGCGCTCGTCGAAGCGGCATTGCGGCGGGTGCTTGCGTCCACGACCGCGCTCATCGTGGCCCATCGCCCATCGACGGTCATGCTCGCGGACCGGGTCGCGCTCCTGGAGAGGGGAAAGATCACGGCGGTCGGCAGGCACTCCGATTTGCTGGCCTCGAGCGAGCACTACCGATTTGTGATCTCGAGCCTCGACGACGAGGGCGGCGGGCCCAAGCGGAGCGCGCCGCCGCCCACAACGCCCATCCCCATCGTCACAAGCGGCGTCGGCCGCCCCAGTACGGAGGTCGGATCATGAGCGTCACGGGAGTCGAGGGCGAAGAACGCCACGACTATACGAAAGCGGAAAGCAAGCAGATCCGCGCGCGCTCATTGCGGCTGCTCGGCTCCCTCGTGAAGCCCCTGTGGGGCAGAATCACCCTCACGGTCGTCGTGGTCGTCATCAGCACGGCGGCCCAGGTCGCCGGCCCCACGTTCATCGCGTTGGGCATCGACAACGGCCTCCCCGCAATGCTGAACCAGGACTGGATGCCGTTGGGCCTTGCCGTCGGCGCATTTCTGTTCACGGGTTTCATCGGGGCGGTGCTGATCGCCTGGTACACGGTGCTGACCGCCAGAATCAGCCAGGCCATCCTCATCGAGTTGCGCAAACGGGTGTTCCTTCACACGCAGAGGCTCAGCCTCGAATTCCATGAAAGCTACACGTCGGGGCGGATCATCGCGCGCCAGACGAGCGACCTCGACGCGATCCGCGAACTTCTCGACTCCGGCTTGAGCCAGCTCGTCCAGGGCGGCCTGTACATGCTGTTCATCGCCATCGCCCTGGTGTCGATCGACTGGGTGAGCGGGGTCGTTCTGTTCATTTCCATCATCCCGCTGTGGTTCCTCACGCGGTGGTTCCAGCTCGCGTCGCAGAAGGTGTTCCGAGAGACCCGAACGACGTCGGCGCGCGTGATCGTGCACTTCGTGGAGACCATGACGGGTATTCGCGCCGTGAAGGCGTTCCGCAAGGAGAAGCGCAACGAACAGGAATTCGGCGAACTCGTCGAGAATTACCGCTACGCGAACCAGCGCGCCATCAACCTGTTCGGAATTTTCGACCCGGGCCTCGTGCTCATCGGCAACGTGACACTCGCGGCCGTGCTGCTCGTCGGCGGATTGCGAGTTGCAGGCGGAGGACTCGCGATCGGAGTCCTGCTTGCGACGCTCCTCTACACGCGATCGTTCTTCGCGCCCGCGCAGGAGATCGCGATGTTCTACAACTCGTACCAGTCGGCGGCGGCGGCGCTCGAAAAGATTTCCGGCGTGCTCGAGGAACTTCCGAGCGTTCCGGACCCGACGGGGCCGATCGACCTGTGGCAGGCGAAGGGGGCTGTCGAGTTCCACGGCGTCGAGTTTGCGTACAAGGAGGATCGGGTCGTGTTGCCGACATTCGATCTCGCGATTCCGGCGGGCCAGACGATCGCGCTCGTCGGCTCGACCGGCGCAGGCAAGTCGACTCTCGCGAAACTCATTTCACGTTTCTACGACCCGAGTCTGGGGACGGTCACGCTCGACGGCGTCGACTTGCGGAGGCTGCATCCGAAAGACCTGCGGCGCGCCATCGTCATGGTGACGCAGGAAGCGTATTTGTTCTCGGGCTCGGTGGCGGACAACATCGCGCTCGGAAAGCCGGACGCGACCCGTGAGGAAGTCGTCCAGGCCGCGAAGGCGGTGGGCGCGCACGAGTTCATCGAGGGTTTGCCGAACGGCTATGACACGGATGTGAACAAGCGCGGCGGTCGCGTGTCCGCCGGCCAGCGCCAGCTCATTTCGTTCGCCCGAGCGTTCATCGCCAACCCGGTCGTGCTCATTCTGGACGAGGCGACAGCGTCGCTCGACATCCCGAGCGAGCGACTCGTGCAGGAGGGCCTGCAGACTCTATTGGCAGATCGCACTGCCGTCATCATCGCGCACCGGCTCTCGACGGTCGCGATCGCGGATCGCGTCCTCGTGATGGAGCACGGGCGAATCATCGAAGACGGCACGCCCGCCGACCTCATCGCCGGCACGGGCAAGTTCTCGAAGATGCACGCCGCCTGGCGCGACTCCCTCGTCTGACTTCCCGCGAGGGGTCAGGATCCCGACTGCTCGCCGAACAGGTCCCCGGCAAGGTACTTCAGGCCCGTGTCGCAGGCGACCGTGACAACGGCTTTTCCCGGCCCCAGTTCGCGGGCGAGCTGCAGCGCACCTGCGACGTTCAATCCGGAGGAAACTCCCACGAGGACCCCCTCCTCCTTCGCGAGTCGCCGGCACATTTCGCGTGCCTCGGCTTCCTGGATCCCTCGGGCCTCGTCGTACAGAGATTCATCGAGCAGTGGCGGGATGAATCCGACTCCGATGCCCTCCACGTGGTGTTCCCCCGCGACACCGCCCGAAATGACCGGAGAGGAGGCAGGCTCGAGCGCCGAAATTCGGATGTCGGGCAGACTCGCCCTCAGCACGCCGGCCACACCCATGAGCATTCCCCCTGTGCCGACGGCGCCGCAGAAAGCGTCGAATCCGTCGGGGAACTGGGCGAGCAGTTCGCGGCCGATGCCCGCGTAACCGGTCACAGAATCGCGGTTGTTGAACTGGTCTGTGCGGTAGCAGTCGTCACGGGACCCGATCTCCTTCGCGAGCTCCATCATCGCCGGGATGAGGTCCGGAGTAATTGCACCGGTCGGTGAGTGCACGATCTCCAGTTCGGCGCCGAATGCGCGCATGGTCTTGAGCTTCTCGTCCGCAAACGCGTCAGAGGAAACGACGCGAAACCGATAGCCCTTCGCAGCGCACACCATGGCGAGAGAGGATCCCGTGCTTCCGCCCGTGTATTCCACGACCGTCATCCCTGGGCGCAGAGTTCCGCGTTTCTCGGCTTCCTCGATCATGGCGAGCGCCATTCGATCCTTGTAGGAGCCGGTGGGGTTCACCGACTCGAGCTTGATGAACACGTCCGCGCTGTTCTCCGGTACGACGTGGCGGAGCTTGATGACGGGGGTGTTTCCGATGGCGCTCAGGGTCGAATCGACGGGAGGCGGCGGTTGCATGAGATCTCCTTGTGCGGCGCGAGTTTCAGGGACGGTAGCGGGCGATCCGAATGTTTATCCGGTATCCGGATGCCGTGGGGTTCAGCGGGGTGCCCTCCGCTTTGTAGTGCGGGAGAGCCTCGTCGTCGTGGCACAGCGGCGGCTGCCCGCTCGCGCGGATCACCCGCCACCAGGGGAGGTCGCTTCCGTAGTAGGCCATCACCTGGCCAACCGCCCTGGCCGCTCGCGACCCGACGGCCGCCGCAACGTCGCCGTACGCCATGACTCTCCCTGGCGGAATGGATTCGACCACGGAGATCACTCGCGACACGAAATCTGCGGAGGGCGTCATCTACAGCGTGAGTACGCCGAACTTCTCGCCGTATTGTGTTTCCCGCTCGACGACGAATCCGATGTTCGTGAAGAATGCCTCCGGACCGTCGTCGCCGGGTTCCCACAGCGCGGTGAGGCGCTTGAATCCGCGCTGGCGGGCTTCATCCGCGAGCGCGAGCACGGCGAACGTCCCGATGCCCTGCCCCTGGTCATCCGCGGAAACATGGACCCGCCACACGCAACTGCGGAATTCTTCTTCCACCGCATCCTCGTCGAAGTTGCCTCGAATGAACCCGACCACCTTGTCGTCCTTGAGCACGACCCGGGGCCATGTCGTCGTCGGGTCGAGGTACGCGTCAGCGATCGCGTAGGTCGGCGGAACGACGAACTGCTCCTGTCCGCGCCGCAGCGTCAGTTTGTTCGCTGCGAGGGCGTTGCTCGCGGAAAGCTCTTCGAGTCTCAGGTTGGCCATGATGACAGGCTAACCACACCCGGCGAGAGTAACCTAGAGATATCTTGATGTCGAGATAATTCCGGGTTGCCTGTAAGCTGGTTGGCGGCCCAGTCGGCCGGGGCAAAGCCCCCATCCCCAAATCTGACGTGTTGTGCGCGAGGAGAACCCAGTGTCGAAAATCAAGGTTGAGGGAACCGTCGTCGAACTCGATGGCGACGAGATGACCCGCATCATCTGGCACGCCATCAAAGAGACGCTCATTCACCCCTATCTCGACATCAACCTCGAGTACTACGACCTCGGGATTCAGAAGCGCGACGAGACCGACGACCAGATCACGATCGACGCCGCGCACGCCATCCGCAAGCACGGCGTCGGCGTGAAGTGCGCGACGATCACGCCGGATGAGGCCCGCGTCGAAGAGTTCGGCCTCAAGAAGATGTGGCGCAGCCCGAACGGCACGATCCGCAACATCCTGGGCGGCACGATCTTCCGCGAGCCGATCATCATCTCCAACATCCCGCGACTCGTGCCCGGCTGGAACAAACCCATCATCATCGGCCGCCACGCGTTCGGCGACCAGTACCGCGCGACCGACTTCCGTTTCGAGGGCGAAGGCACCCTCACCATGACGTTCACGCCGAAGGACGGAAGCGAGCCGCAGAGCTTCGAGGTGTTCCAGTCGCCGGGCTCGGGCGTAGCGATGGGCATGTACAACCTCGACGACTCGATCCGCGACTTCGCGCGCGCTTCGCTCGCGTACGGCCTCGACCGCGGGTACCCCGTGTACCTTTCGACGAAGAACACGATCCTGAAGGCCTATGACGGCCGCTTCAAGGATCTGTTCGCCGAGGTGTTCGAAAGCGAGTTCAAGGCGAAGTTCGACGCGGCCGGACTCACGTACGAGCACCGGCTCATCGACGACATGGTTGCTGCGTCCCTCAAGTGGGAAGGCGGCTACGTGTGGGCGTGCAAGAACTATGACGGCGACGTGCAGTCCGACACCGTCGCGCAGGGCTTCGGTTCTCTCGGCCTGATGACGAGCGTGCTCACGACACCGGATGGCAAGATCGTCGAGGCGGAGGCCGCGCACGGCACCGTCACGCGCCACTACCGCCAGCACCAGGCGGGCAAGCCCACATCCACGAATCCCATCGCCTCGATCTACGCGTGGACCCGCGCCCTTGCCCACCGTGGAAAGCTCGACGGCAACCAGGCGCTCATCGACTTCTCGCACACGCTCGAGGATGTCGTCGTCACGACGGTCGAGTCTGGCAAGATGACGAAGGATCTCGCGCTGCTCGTCGGCGGGGACCAGGGCTACCTGACGACGGAGGAGTTCCTCGCCGCGCTCGCCGACAACCTGAAGGCGCGACTGGGCTGAGCATCGCCCTGGCGGTGGCACTCATCGGCGGCACCATCCGGGATGAGGCGAGCCTTGCCTTGGTGGAGAGGCGAGGGGCTTCGGAGTAGTACTTAAGCCATGACCTGGCTTGGTGCGGCAATTCGCAAATACCCGATCGTCGCGATCACCGTGCTCGTCGCCGCGGTCGGCGGTGGTCTCTCGATTGCCGGCAATGCGACGGCGGCGCAGTGGATCATCAGCGGATTCGCACTCATTGTCGCGGCGATGCAGGCGTGGGACATGATCAAGAACCTCATCGGCGGCCAGTGGGGGATCGACGTGCTCGCCATCATGGCGATCATCGCCACGGTGTGGGTCGGCGAGTACTGGGCGAGCCTCGTGATCGTGCTCATGCTCTCCGGCGGAGAGGCACTCGAGGTCTACGCGGCCGGCAGGGCCAGGCGCGAAATGAAGTCGCTCCTGGATCGCTCGCCGCAATCTGCGCACCGACTCGTCGACGACGCGGGAAGCATCGAAGACATTTCGGTATCGGATGTTGGAATCGGGGATCGGCTTCTCGTGCGTCCTTCCGAGTTGGTGCCGGTTGACGGGATTCTCGAGTCGGATTCGGGCACGTTCGACCAGTCATCCCTCACGGGCGAAAGCCTCCCGGTGGAGCGCGCAAAGGGCGAGGCGATCCTGAGTGGCTCCCTCAATGGCGAGCACGCCGTCATCATGCAGGCAAGTGCCCTCGCGCAGGACAGCCAGTACCAGCGCATCGTCGCGCTCGTCGCGGATGCGGCCGAGAGCAAGGCGCCGCTCGTTCGCCTCGCGGATCGTTACGCCGTCCCCTTCACCGCAGTCTCTCTTCTCATTGCCGGGCTGGCCTGGCTGTTGTCCGGCGACCCCGTGCGGTTCGCCGAGGTGCTCGTCGTCGCGACGCCGTGTCCCCTGCTCATCGCCGCTCCCGTCGCGTTCATGGGCGGAATGAGCCGGGCATCCCGTTTCGGGATCATCGTGAAGGGCGGCGGAACTCTGGAGAAGTTGTCCCGCGCGCGCACGGTCGCGTTCGACAAGACGGGGACGCTCACGCACGGGGACCCGAGCGTTGTCGCCGTGCGTCCTTCCGGAGGGTTCTCCGAGGACGAGCTGTTCGCCCTCGTCGCCTCCGCTGAGACGCATTCCTCGCACGTGCTCGCGACCGCCATCGTCGATGCCGCGCAGGATCGGGGGATTTCGATCCTGAGCGTCACGAGCGCTCGCGAGGAGGCGACCAACGGCGTCGTCGCCGTGATCGACGGACGCAAAGTCGTCGTCGGCAAGCTCCTCTTCGTCGCGGAGCACGCTCCGGATGCGGTGGCCACGTCGATCGCGAGCGGCGAGATGTCGGTCTATGTCGCCGTCGATGGCGCGTTCGCGGGGGCGGTCGTGTTGAGCGACCGGGTGCGGGAGAACGCCGGGTCGACGATCGCGACGTTCGAGAAGCTCGGGGTCGAGAGATTCCTGATGCTCACGGGCGACGCAGCGGAGACAGCGCGCCACGTCGCCGCTGATTTGGGCTTGCAGGAAGTGCACGCCGAACTGCTGCCGGAAGACAAGGTCGAGATTCTGAAGTCGATTCCAGGGCGGCCCGTGATCATGGTGGGGGACGGGGTCAATGACGCCCCCGTGCTCGCGGTGGCGGATGTCGGGATCGCGATGGGGGCCAGAGGGGCAACGGCGGCCAGCGAATCCGCCGACGTCGTGATCGTGCTGGATGACATTTCGAAGACGGCCGAGGCGATGGCCATCGGCAAGCGGACAATGCGCGTCGCGTTGCAGAGCATTTGGCTGGGCATTGCCTTGAGCGTGGGTCTCATGTTGGTCGGCGCGTTCGGGTTCCTGCCTGCCATCGTGGGCGCGGCGCTTCAGGAGGTCGTCGATCTCGCGACGATTCTCAATGCCTTGCGCGCGCTCGGTGGGCCGCGTGCGACAGCGCCGGCAGCCCCCGAACCTGTCGGGAGGCCGCGCGACGCCGAGGCAGTGGAACAAAAGTAAAGGCCGGGGCAGTGCCCCAGCCTTTGCTTGTCTTTGCCGTCAACTACCCGGCCGTCACTTCGACGGGAGTCTCCGAGCCTGCGGCCTGGACCGCGATCTTGCGCGGCTTGGCTTTCTCGCTCACCGGGATCATGACGCTCAGCACGCCGTTGTCGTAACTTGCGCTGATCTTCTCGGTGTCGATTCCGTCACCCAGGTTCAGCTGGCGCAGGAACGAACCGCTCGGGCGCTCGTGCGCAAGCCACTTGACGTCGTCGCCGCGTGGGGTGCGCTCTGCGCGGATCGTGAGCAACTGCCCGTCGATGTCGAGGTCCACCGAGCCCGGGTCGATGCCGGGCAGGTCGGCGTTCAGGATGTACAGATCGCCATCCTTGTGCAGGTCGATCGGCATGAGACGGGGCCCCTGCCGCGAGTCCATGAGGCTCGAAGCGAGACGGTCCAGTTCGCGGAACGGATCAAACAACATAGCCATTTCATCACTCCTTCAATACTTGAGTCCACTCGACTCAACTACCTCTAAATTAGCACTCTCCACCCGAGAGTGCCAGTTTCCGCGTTCGCCCTCCGCGTACCTGGCTTTCATCATTCAGGAGGTGGTGTGGCGGGAGTGATCAGTGTTGCCCGACCGTGCGGCGCCCGCCGCCGCCGCAGCGTCGAGGATCATCCGGATGCCCGTGCGGTATACGGAAAAGTCGTCCAGGTTCAGGAGTTGTTCCCGGTACGCGGCGGTCGTCGGGTGGCCGGTATGCGTCGCGCCGACGGTCTCCGGCACGTAGGCGCGGTCCCGGTCGCCACCGCGCTGCGATTGGGCGATCTCCGTTTGCGCGATGATGGACCCGAATGCGAGCAGGTGGCTCGAGAACAGCTGGTAGTACTCGATCAGCTCGTCGCCGTCGAGCCCGGCCCGCGTGAGGCAGCTGAGGATGAACTCGATGCCGTCGAGCTCCGCAGTCCCGCCGGTGGAGAGGATCGCCGCTTCGGCAGCCACAGCTGGATACTCGAGGTACGCGGTCAGCAGGTTGTCGGATAGCTCGGTGAGCGCGGCCTTCCAGTCACGCCGATCGACGGTGGCGCGCGCTGTCACCATGGAGATGAGGCGCTCCAGGAGCGCGGACATGAGCTCTTCCTTGTTGCGAAAGTGGCGGTACACCGCGGTGGGATCGACGCCCAGTTGCTTGCCGAGATCCCGCACCGTGACGGACGCGGTGCCTGGTCGGGACGCGATCTGCAACCCCGCCTCGACGATCGATTCGCGGCTCAGCCGCGACGGTTCGGAGTGCTCGACCGCGGTGCTGTTTAGGCGTGACGTCATGATGGCATTGTCCCACAACCCGCAACACCGTTGTCAACAATGTTGACAGACACGCCGTCCAGCGCGTACATTGCACAGTGGCGCCAGCGTCGATGCCGGCTGGCGCTCCCGTGCGCCGTGAGGAGGCAACCGTGTCAAGCTTCGCCGATTCCGTGCTCATCGACGGCTGGATCTATTCCGCCGGGATGGAGCGCCCAGCGCTTGCCGACGTCGCCATTGCGGGCGAGCGGATCATGGCCGTGCGCGACCCGGGCGAGCTCGCCGACCTCATCGGACCCGGCACCGCGGTGCGCAGCGCGGCAGGCGAACTGATCCTCCCTGGATTCCAGGATGCCCACATCCACCCCGTATTCGGCGGCACCGAACTCTTGCAATGCGACCTCACCGAGGCGACGAGCGCCGAAGAGTGTTACCGGCTGATCGCGCACTACTGCGCAGCACGTCCAGAGCCGGAGTGGATCATCGGCGCGGGCTGGTCGATGGAGTTCTTCCCCGGCGGAACTCCAACTCGCGAGGCTCTGGATGCCGCGACGGATGGCCGCCCGGCGGCGATCCTGAACCGCGACCACCACGGCGTGTGGGTGAATTCCCGCGCCCTCGAGCTTGCGGGAATCACGCGGGACACGCCGGACCCGGCCGATGGCCGAATCGAGCGCGACGCATCCGGGCACCCAGCCGGCACGCTCCACGAGGGGGCGTCGGACGCGGTGACCGCGCTCCTGCCCGAGGTGACCGATGAACTCGCCGCGCTCGGACTTCGACGCGCCCAGGCGTACCTCCACGAGCTCGGCGTCACGGCGTGGCAGGACGCCATGCTCGGCAACGGTCTCGGGATGAAAGACGCCACGGACACGTACCTTGGCGCGCTCGCGGCGGGCGAGCTCACGATGCGCGTTGTCGGCGCGTTGTGGTGGGAACGCGACGGCGGTCTCGAACAGATCGAGTCTCTCGTGGCCCGGCGTGACCGCATAGCCGCGGCCGACCCCACGGGCAGGTTCAGGGCGTCCTCTGTCAAGATCATGGTGGATGGCGTCGCCGAGAACTTCACGGCGGCGTTGAGCGCCCCCTACCGGGATGCGACGGGCCATGTGACGGAAAACTCCGGACTGTCCTTCATCCCGCCGAAGGACCTGAAGCGTTTCGTCACTGCGCTTGATGACGCCGGGTTCCAGGTGCACTTCCATGCTCTCGGCGATCGGGCGGTGTCGGAGGCCCTCAATGCGATCACGGCCGCGCGCGCCGCGAACGGCGATCGCGGCAACCGCCACCACCTCGCGCACCTCGAAGTGGTCAGTCCGAGGGACATCCCGCGATTCGCGCAACTGGGGGCGATCGCGAACCTCCAAATGCTGTGGGCGATGCACGAGGAGCAGCTCGACGAATTGACCATTCCCTTTCTCGAGCCGAACCTCGTGGATCGCCTCTACCCGTTCGGCGAGCTGGCGGAGAGCGGTGCGACTCTGGCCGCGGGCAGCGACTGGCCGGTGTCGACTCCCGATCCGATTGCCGCGATCCACATCGGCGTGAACCGAACGCTGGACCCGGCCGTCGTTCCCGCGCTCGGGCGCGTCGAGCAACGCCTCACGCTCGCGGATGCGATCACCGCGTACACGTGGGGCAGCGCCCTCGTGAATGGGCTCGATCGGGATACAGGGCGCATCGCGGCCGGATACCTCGCCGACCTCGTAGTGATCGATCGGAACCTGTTCGCGTTCCCGACCGTGGAGATCGACCGGGCGAGGGTGCGGTTGACGCTGTCCGGCGGGAAGGTCGTGTACGACCGCGACCGGCCGACGACTTCCCTGCCCGCCACCGACCATGACAGCGTGAAAGGAGCGTCGCGTTGAAAACAATCCAGCTCCGCAGGTACACGATCCACGAGGGGGAGTTCGCGGCGTTTGTCGAGTGGTGGGCGTCGGTCATGCGAGAACTTCGACTGGCTTGTGGATTCTCCATCGAGTTCGCGTACGGCATCCCCGAAACGAACGAGTTCATGTGGGCCGTCGGCGTGGAGGGTTCCCCCGAGACCTTCGCGGAGGTCGAGTCGCGGTATCTGGATTCCGCGGAGCGCGCTGCGGTCATGGCGGCGATTCCCGAGCGCGTGGCGGAGCGGAGGGTGCAAATCGTCATGACGGTATCCGGGGCGATGTCATGAGGGTGGCGATCGCCGGCGCGGGAATCGGCGGGCTCACAACCGCCCTGTCGCTGCATGCGGCGGGAATCCGGGATGTCGCCGTGTACGAGAGCGTGACCGAGCTTCGCCCGCTCGGCGTCGGAATCAATCTGCTGCCGCATGCCGTTCGCGAACTCACCGAGTTGGGGCTCGGTGATGAGCTTTCAAAACTCGGCGTTGCCACCAGCCGACTGACGTATTTCAACCGCTTCGGCCAGGAAATCTGGTCGGAGCCCCGAGGCATCGATGCCGGCTACCGGTGGCCGCAATACTCGGTGCACCGCGGCGAACTGCAGATGCTCCTCCGCGATGCCGTGGAGCGCGCGCTGCCCGGATCGATCGTTCTCGGATCCACGGTGCGGTCTGCGAACCCGTCGGCAACGCCCGCGGGCGGGGAGGACGTCGTGCTCCGCTCGCACGATGGGGGCGAGCGCGTCGTTCACGCGGATGTCGTGGTCGGCGCGGACGGAATCCACAGCACCCTGCGCGCCCGCCGGTATCCGGACCAGGGCGACCCCGTGTGGAACGGCCTCATGCTCTGGCGGGGCACGGCGTGGGTGAAGCCGTTTCTGGACGGGCGAACCATGATCATGGCGGGAGACGGCCAACAGAAATTCGTCGCCTATCCTCTCTCGGGCACCATGGACGATGGTGACCATCGCGGTCTCGTGCGGCTCAACGTCATCGCGGAACGACGAGTGCTCGATGATGGCCCGGGCGAGAACAGCTGGACTCATTCGGTTGATCCGGTGGAGGTGGCTCGCGAGTTTCGCGATTGGGACTTCGGCTGGCTGGATGTGCCGGCCACCATTGCTTCCGCCACCCAGCTGCTTCGGTATCCGATGGTCGATCGGAATCCGGTCGCGCGCTGGACCTTCGGCCACCAGACGCTCCTGGGGGATGCCGCGCACCCGATGTATCCGATCGGGTCCAATGGCGCGTCGCAGGTCATCATCGACGCGCGCACGCTCGCGCGCGAACTGGCGACCGCTGAGACGGCGGCCGAGGCGCTTTCCCGCTACGAGGCCGCCCGACTCCCGCTGACGTCGGCTTTGACGCTCAGCAATCGCGAACTCGGTCCCGAGCGCGTCATGCAGCTCGCGTTCGAGCGCGCGCCGGAGGGTTTCTCCCACATCCACGACGTGGTTTCACCGGATGAGTTGTCCTCCATCGCCGCCCGGTACAAGCAGGCTGCCGGGTTCGCCCCCGAGCTGCTCAACGAGCGCGAGTCGCTCAGCGTGCGGCGCATCCGCCGAAACGGTGAGAAAGTCACAAATACGTAACGGATTGGTAACGAAGTGCCCCTTATGGGGGTAGAACGGGTTTATCGTCAATTTCACGCGCAGACCCGACTGCAGCAAATACCGTGCTGTTCAGAGAGGGACACGATCGTGAGCATTCGCCAGTTCGTCGCGGGAGTCGCCACCAGCGCACTCATCGCCTCAGGCCTCATCGCGGGAACCGCGCTCGGGGCTGCCGCCGCACCCACATCCATCGGCGGCCACCACCAAACCACGTTCACCCCGGGGCGCTACGTCGTCACCCTCGTGGATGACGCCGCCGCAACGTACCGCGGCGGAACGAACGGGTTCGCGCCGACGACGCCGAAGTCGGGCAAGCAGCTCAACGCGGACAACCGCTCGGTTGAGAACTACTCCGACTACCTCGAGCAGCAGCAGAAGGAGGTCGCGGCCTCCGTCGGTGCCCAGATCGAATACTCCTACACGCTCGCCCTCAACGGCTTTTCGGCGAACCTCTCCGCGAAGCAGGCGATGGAACTCGCGGCAGACAAGAAAGTCGCGAGCATCGTCCCGGATGAAATGCGCAAGATCACCGCCGTACCGTCGACGTCGTTCCTCGGCCTGGACGGGCCGGATGGCGTGTGGGCCGACCTCGGGGGCGTGGAGCACGCGGGCGAGGGCGTCGTCGTCGGGATGATCGATACCGGAATCGCACCGGAGAACCCGTCCTTCGCGGGAGCGCCACTCGGCACGACGCCGGGCTCGGACCCTTACTTGAGCGGGTCGACCATCAACTTCGTGAAGGGTGACGGCGCCACGTTCCATGGCACGTGCGAAGCCGGCGAACAGTTCGCCGCATCGGACTGCAACACGAAGATCATCGGCGCTCAGTACTTCGTCGACGGATTCGGCGCGGCGAACATCGGCAGTGCGGCGATCGGCGAGTACTTGTCCCCGCGCGACGGCGACGGCCACGGATCTCACACCTCCAGCACGGCGGCGGGAAACGCGAACGTGCCGGCGTCGATCGAGGGAACAAGCTTCGGAACCATCACGGGCGTCGCCCCCGCGGCGAAGATCTCGACGTACAAAGTGTGCTGGTCCGGAACGGATCCGAATGTAACCACCGATGACGGTTGCGCCACGTCGGACATCCTCGCAGCGATCAACGCCGCGATCAGCGACGGCGTCGACGTCATCAGCTTCTCGATTGGCGGCGGAGCGGCGCAAACCACGGTGTCCCTCACCGATCAGGCGTTCCTCAACGCCGCGGCCGCGGGGATCTTCGTCTCGGCGTCAGCGGGCAACGACGGGCCGGGTTCGTCCACTCTTGACAACGCGTCGCCCTGGATCACCACAGTGGCCGCGAGCACGATCCCGAGTTACGAAGCCACCGTGACGCTCGGAAACGGGGTCGCGATGGCGGGAGCATCGGTCACCGTCGACATGACCCCCGGCGCGCCGCCGCTGACCGGCGACCTTGTTCTTGCGGACAGCGTGAAGCTCGCGGGCGCGGCAAACGCGAACCTGTGCTTCGCCGACACGCTCGACCCGACACTGACCGAGGGCAAGATCGTCGTGTGCGAGCGCGGCGTGATCGCGCGAGTCGACAAATCGGCCGAGGTCGCCAGGGCCGGCGGCATCGGGATGATCCTCGTGAATGTCTCGCCCGGTTCGACGGATCTCGACAACCACTCGGTTCCGACCATCCACCTGGATGCCCAGTTCCACGATGCGGTCATGGCCTATGCGGCGACCCCGGGGGCAACGGCGAGTTTCGCGGCAGGAAACTCCACGGGCATCGAACCGCCGACCCCTCAGGTGGCCGGATTCTCCTCGCGCGGGCCGGTGCTCGCGGATGGGAGCGACATCCTGAAGCCTGACATCTCAGCGCCGGGCGTCGCCATCATCGCGGATGGTGCGAACGCGGCGGGCGCTTCACCGACGTTCCAGTTCCTGTCGGGGACGTCGATGGCCGCGCCGCACATCAGCGGACTTGCCGCGCTGTACCTCGGGGCATCCCCGACCGCGTCTGCCTCGGAGATCAAGTCGGCCATGATGACGAGCGCGTACAACACGGTGGACGGAAACGGGGATCCGGTGGCGGATCCGTTCGTGCAGGGCGCCGGCCACGTCGACCCGACGAAGTACTTCGAGCCTGGTCTCCTGTACCTGAACGGTGTGAACGACTGGCTCTCATACATCCAGGGAATCGGATACGACGTCGGTGCGCCGCCTGTCGACCCCAGCAACCTGAACCTTGCCTCGATCGCGATCGGCGCCCTCACGGCGCCGGAGACGATCACGAGGACCGTGACGGCGACACAGCCGGGTACGTTCACGGCGTCGATCTCGGTGCCCGGAATCGACGCGGTGGTCACACCGTCGACGCTCAGCTTTGCGAGCGCTGGCGACACCGCGAGCTACACGGTCACGTTCACGCGAACGACCGCCCCGCTCGAGACGTTTGCCACTGGCGCACTCACCTGGACGAGCGGGAGCACTGTCGTCCGCTCGCCCGTGGCCATTCAGCCGGTTGCCATCGTGGCGCCGGAGAACGTCGCAGGCGAAGGAGCCTACGGATCGGTCGGCATCACGGTCACTCCCGGGTCGGACGCGGATATCCCGCTCACCTCGACGGGCTTGAGCCTCGGTGTCCTCCAGCCTGACCCGACGGGCGTCGAAACCGAGCACTCCGGCTCGGGAACGACGGGTGATTTCTTCGAGTACACGGTCACGGTCCCGAGCGGCACCGTTCTCGCCCGATTCGACCTCGACGCGATCGATGACACCGCGGACCTCGACCTCACGGTGTACCAGCTCGATTCGACCGGGACCCCGGTCGCGGGCTGGCAGTCCGCGACGGCATCCGCGGACGAGCGCGTGGACATTGTGAATCCGGATGCCGCCGACTACCTCGTGTACGTCGACATCTATTCGGCGAACCCGACGACGGCGTTCGACTTCCGCACCTATTCGGTGACGGAGAGCGGCGCGCCGATCGGGCTCGATCCCGCGGTGATCCCCGGCGTCCAGGGCGTGCCGTTCACGTACACTGCGAGCTGGAGCGCCCTTGAGGCGCACAGCAGCTACCTCGGGATCATCGGGTACGGCGACACGGGGGCGCAAACGCTCCTGACGGTGACGACGGGCGATGTCGTGTTGCCGGGCACGCCCATCAACACGTCGCCGCCGACGATTTCGGGGACCGTCAAGGTGGGGAAGAGGCTCACGGCGAATCCCGGATCGTGGGATGTCAGCGGGCTGCGCTTCGCCTACCAGTGGCAGGCTGACGGCGTGGACATTCCGGGGGCGGACTCCCGGCGCTACCGGATCGCGGCGTCGGATCAGGGCAAGCAGCTCACGGTCGTGGTGACCGCGACGAAGCGCGACCTTCCGCCTGGCACCGCGGTGTCCGCGCCCGTGACGGTTCCGTTCACGTCCTCGACTGCGCTGAGCCTGAACCGGTTCATCGGGTTCTCCTGGCAAACGACGACCGCGAATGTCACGGTCACGTCGGGGGCATCCGGACCGCCAACGGGGAGCGTCGCGATTCGGGTCAACGGCAGCACCGTCTCGACGATAATTCTCACGGCCGCCGACAATGGCACCGTCTCGTACACACTGCCGAAGCAGAGCAGCGGGCTCTACCGGGTTCAGGCGGTGTTCACACCGGACGATGCGGCAGTCGAAGGATCGACGAGCCCGACGAGATACCTGCTGATTCTGTTCTAGCAAAGGCGCGCCAGTCGCAGCGACCGGTGCAACGAGGCGGCCCTGAGGGGTCTCCCGCTGCACCGGTCGCGTGTTGCGCGTGCGAGCCCGCCTTCTGCCGCGCCTCGAAACGGAGGTGGCCGCGGGCGGACCACGTCGAGAAACCTGCGGTTCAAGACTGGACAAAAGTTTGTTTGTACGCTTTACTAACAAAATGACTGCAGCGGGAGCGCAGCGAAGCCTCCCTCCGAAGATCGTCCAGGCGACTCGCGGATCCGGCTTCGCGGACCACACGACCCAGGGGTTCGCCTCCGGCCGTGCGCTGCGCCCGAGCGCGAAAGTGCTGCCGGAACACGCACGAAACCACAACCGGTCTCTCGTCCTCCAGACCCTCTACCATTCCGGCCAGCAAAGCCGCGCCGATATCGCCCGGAGCACAGGGCTCACGCGCGTGACAATTTCTGTCCTCGTGGGGGAGTTCATCAACGAGGGCCTCATCGTCGAAACCGGCCAGCGCGAGGACGCGCGCCCAGGGAAGCCGGCAACCCTCCTCGACATCAACCGCGACGCATTCCAGATCGTCGGAATCGACCTGAGCGACTACGCGCTGTTCCGCGGAGCGCTCCTCGACATCGACGGCACGATCCTCGAGCGCCGTGAGATCGCACTCGCCGGGAGCACGGGAACGGACGTGACGGCAAAGGTTTCCGAACTCGTCGGCCAACTCGTCGCGCTCGCCTCGAGCCCCATCCTCGGGATCGGTGTCGGCTCCCCGGGCATCGTGGATTTGAACGGCACCGTGCTTTCCGCGCCGAACCTGGGCTGGACGAACGAACCGCTGCAGGAGATCCTGGAAACCCGTTTCGCTCTTCCCGTCGTCGTCGCAAACGACGCGAACGCGGCGGTACTCGCAGAGCACAGCTTCGGCGGGGCTAACCGCGACATGATGCTCGTCAAAGTCGGCCACGGCGTCGGCGCAGGACTGCTTGTCGGAGGAACGCCGCTCTTCGGCAGCCGCTTCGCGGCAGGCGAGATCGGCCACGTCGTCGTCGGCACGCAGGACGGCCTGCCGTGCGTGTGCGGAAAGGCAGGGTGCCTCGAGACCTGGCTCGCCGCGCCGCGACTCGACGCCGCCCTCGCGCACGCCGACGCGGCGGGCACACCGCGGGAAAACATCCTCACGGAGGCGGGACGCCACCTCGGCATCGCTCTCGCCCCCGTCGTCGGAGCACTCAATCTCGCTGAGATCGTGTTGAGTGGTCCGCCCCAACTTCTCGATGGTCCGCTTGCGAGCGCGACGATCGAGACGCTCCGCAACCGAACGATGGCCGAGTTCCATGGCGATCTCACGTTGCGGATGACGACGCTCGGAGAGGACATCGTCATGCGCGGCGCTGCCGTCATGGTCCTGTCCGGGCAACTCGGGGTTTCATGACCCCACGCACCACGGGGTGTCCAGCAGCTCGCTGACACCATCGCCCTAGGAAAGGAACACAAGATGAGGAAGCTCAGCTTCGCGGCGATCGCCGCTGCTGCTGCGATAACTCTCGCGGGTTGCGCCGGAGGTGGGACCACGCCCGCCGCCGACGAGGGACCCGCCGACATTCGCGTCTGGCTGGTGGGAACCGATACTCCGCAGGAGGCTCGCGACTACCTGAAGACCACATTCGAGGCGGAGAACCCCGGTTCGACCCTCACGATCGAGGAACAGTCCTGGACGGGACTCGTCGACAAGCTCACCACGAGCCTGTCGGGAAGCGACAGCCCGGATGTCGTCGAAGTCGGGAACACTCAGGCGGCAGCGTTCACGTCGTCCGGCGCGTTCCTCGACCTGACCGACCAGTTCGAAGCCCTCGGCGGGGACGACCTGCTTCCAGGCTTCGTCGAGGCCGGCAGCTACGACGGAAAGTTCTACGCGGCACCGCTCTACTCCGGTTCGCGCCTCGTGTTCTACAACAAGGCGGCACTCGACGCATCCGGACTGTCAGTACCGACGACGCTCGCCGAGTACATCTCGAACGCCGAGAAACTCGCCGCAGACAACCCGGGCAAGTCCGGAATCTGGTGGCCGGGCCAGGACTGGTACAACGCGCTCCCCTTCATTTGGGAGAACGGCGGAGAGGTTGCGACGTTCGCGGACGGCACGTGGTCGTCGCAGTTCTCCTCGGCCGGCTCGATCAAGGGGCTTGAGCAGGTTCAGGAGCTCATGACGAAGGCTTCGAGCGCTCCGAAGGATGCGAACGAAACCAACCCGCAGGTCGGATTCTGCGAGGGGACGAGCCTGCAGCTCTCCGCGCCCAGCTGGGTCAAGTGGTCGATCCTCGCCCCGGCGGACGCCGAGACTCCCGGATGCCCGGACCAGGAATCGAACCTCGGCGTGTACGCGCTGCCGGGTGCGAACGGCGGAGCCGCGCAGGTCTTCGCGGGCGGGTCGAACATCGCCGTCGCGGCGAAGTCTGCGCACCCGGGACTGGCGACGAAGGCGCTCGCGATCATCCTGAGCGACGAGTTCCAGACGATCTACGGCAAGAACGGGCTCGTTCCCGCCAAGGTCTCGCTCGCGAACACTCTGGGAACGGATGAGGTCGCTCAAGCGATCTCATCGGCCGCAGGCAACGCGCGCCTCACCCCGGCATCACCCAAGTGGGCCGATGTCGAAGCATCGGGTGCGTTGACCGACTTCTTCGTGCAGATCGCCCAGGGCGGCGACATTCCAGCGCTCGCGAAAGCGCTCGACGAGAAGATCAACGGCATACTGAACGGCTAGTCCGCTCAGCCAAAGGGGATGCTCGGCGCGACCGTGCATGGTGCGTCGAGCATCCCTTTGCACTGCCCATCGCCCTAGGAAAGGCCGGGGCACAAAACCCATCATAGGCGGGAGGATTAACTATGTCGTCACTAGCCACCGAGGCACCAGCGGTGCCCGCCGCGCCCGCTCCCAGGGCGCCGCAGTCGGCGGCGAAGCGCCGTGCCCGTTTCACGCCGTTCATGCTGCTCGTGCCGGCCTCCGCCGTGCTGCTCGTCGTCATCGGCTGGCCCCTCATCCAGCTCGTCGTCCTTTCGTTCCAGGAGTTCGGCCGCGCTCAGGTGTTCGGTGCGCCGGCTCCCTTCGTCGGTTTCGACAACTACGTGAAAGTGCTCACCGACCCGGCGTTCTGGAACGTCATGATCCGCAGCATCCTGTTCTGCATCGTGAACGTCGTGGTCACGATGATCGGCGGAACGCTCGTCGCTCTCCTCATGACGAGGCTCAACAGGTTCTTTCGCGTGCTCATGTCCGTGGGGCTTCTCCTTGCCTGGGCCATGCCGGCGCTCACGGCGACGATCGTGTGGGGGTGGATGTTCGACACCTCCTATGGCGTCGTCAACTACGCGCTCACCAACTTCTTCGGCCTCGACTTCCACGCGCACTCCTGGCTCATCAACCCCGTGAGTTTCTTCTTCGTGGCGACGGTCATCATCGTGTGGGGCGCGATTCCGTTCGTGGCGTTCACGGTCTACGCGGGGCTCACCCAGATTCCGGGTGAGATCGTCGAGGCGGCGCAACTTGACGGGGCAACCGCCCCCCAACGGTTCCGGCTCATCATTTTCCCGTACCTGAAGTCCATCTTCCTCGTCGTCACGATCCTCCAGGTCATTTGGGATCTGCGCGTGTTCACGCAGATCTACGCGCTGCAGGGTATCGGCGGCATCCGCGAGCAGACTTCGACGCTCGGCGTGTACATCTACCAGGTTGCCCTGGGGTCGGGCGAGTACGGGCTCGGCGGCGCGATCGCCATCATCACGGTGATTTTCATGATGGCGATCTCGCTCTACTACGTGCGGCAGAGCCTGAAGGAGGAGCAACTGTGAGCACCGTCGTCGCACCGCCGGCCACTGCATCCTCCTCTCGCGCCGGTACCCGGCGGAAGCCGGGAAAGCTGCGCAAGCGGGCCGTGTCGATCGTGCTGAGCGCGATCTCGCTCGTCGTGTTCGCGTGCGCGGCATTCCCCGTGTACTGGATGGTTCAGACCTCGTTTCAGCCGAACAACGAGATCATCGGTTCCGACGTGAACTTCTGGCCGGAGAACTTCACCCTCCGGAACTACGAAACGGTGCTCCTCGCGACCGATCGCGCGCAATTCCTGCCCGCGCTCGGCAATTCGCTCATCGTCACGATCCTCACGGTCGTGATCGCCCTCGTTTTCGCGTTCCTCGCCTCGCTCGCGGTCACGCGCTTCCGGTTCCGTTCGCGCAAGTCATTCATCATCACGATTCTCATCGTGCAGATGATCCCCGCCGAGGCCATGATCGTTTCCACGTATCGCGTGCTCGACGACTGGTCGCTCCTCAACACGATCGCTGGTCTCACTCTCGTCTACGTCGCGACGGTTCTCCCGTTTACGATTTGGACGCTCCGCGGCTTCGTCAACGGAGTCCCCGTCGACCTCGAGGAAGCCGGCATGATCGACGGCCTCTCCCGCACCGGCGCATTCTGGAAGATCACGTTCCCGCTGCTTGCGCCCGGGCTCGTCGCGACGGGAGTGTTCGGGTTCATTCAGGCCTGGAACGAGTTCCTGCTCGCGCTCGTCGTCATGTCCCGCCCCGAGATGATGACGCTGCCGGTGTGGCTGCGGATCTTCCAGGTCGCCAACGGCACGACGAACTGGGCCGCCATCATGGCCGGGTCGACGCTCATGTCGATTCCCGTCATCGTCTTCTTCCTCATCATCCAGGGCCGCATGACACAGGGCCTTGTGAGCGGGGCGGTCAAGGGATGATCGGTTCGGTCGCGGGGGCACAAGAGTTGCGCATCGGCGTCGACATCGGCGGCACGAAGACGGATGCCGTCGTCATCGACGAAACCGGTGCCTTGCTCCACCAGCTCCGGCTCGCGACAGGCTACGGGCCGGAAGCCGTTGTGAACACCGCGGTCGACGCAGTGCTTCGCGTCGCCGAACTCGCGGGCATCCGCGGTGGGGACGCGACATCGATCGGCGTCGGAGTGCCCGGCCGCGTCGACTCGGCCTCGGGGCGGGTGGCGCACGCCGTCAACCTCGGTGTGGGCGGGCTGGATCTGGGATCCGAACTCAGCGAGAGACTCGGAATCGCTGTACGCATCGAGAACGACGTGAACGCCGCGGCTCTCGGTGCGTACCATCTTCTGGAAGCAGAGGGCTGGCCCGGCGACCACGAACACTCGATGGCGTACCTCAATCTCGGGACGGGACTTGCGGCCGGAATAGTCGTCGGCGGAACGCTGTGGCGGGGCTCGCGCGGAACGGCCGGCGAAATCGGGCACATTCCCGTCGACCCCTCTGGACCGCGATGCCCGTGCGGGCAAAGAGGCTGCCTCGAACTCATGGCCTCCGGCTCCGCCGTCGCGAGGCAGTGGCCGACGGATCACCCCCACCCGGTGCAGCACTTGTTCGAGGCGGCATCCGCGGGCGACAGGGCGGCGGTCGACGTGCGGTCCCGCCTGCTCGAGAGCGCCGCTTCGGCGGTACGAGTGCTCGTGCTCGCCGTCGACGTCGATGTCGTCGTGATCGGCGGCGGGATCGCTTCGCTCGGCGCGGAGCTGCTGGACGGCGTGAAGTCCGTCCTTGAGTCCCGTGCGAAGGAATCCGCGTTCCTCCACTCGCTCGAACTCTCCGACCGGGTGCGTTTGATGCCCGGCGGGTTCCCGTCCGCTGCCGTGGGCGCCGCATTCGTGGGTGCCGCGCACGTCGCTGCAACCGTCGCGGGATCGGTGCCGTCGTCGATGTCGCGGCCGCGCACGGCAGAGCCGGTAGGGTCGACTGATGGCTGAAGTTGTGATCGTCCGCGACGCGGATGAGGTGGGTGTGGTCGCCGCCGACCTGATCGAGAAGCTCGTGCGCCGGAAGCCGGACGCCGTGCTGGGGCTCGCGACCGGTTCGACGCCGCTCACGACCTGGAAGTCCCTTGCGACGCGCGGCCTCGACCTGTCGAGCGTGCGCGGGTTCGCGCTCGACGAGTACGTGGGGCTGGAGCCGGGGCATCCGCAGTCCTACCGCGCCGTCATCGACCGCGAAGTCGTCGAGCCGCTTGGCCTGACGCCCCGGCTCGTTCATGTTCCCGGTGACAGCGGGCCGATCGAGACCGCTGGCGACGACTACGAGATGGCAATCGAGGCGGCTGGAGGAGTCGACCTTCAAGTGTTGGGAATTGGACGAACCGGTCACCTCGGGTTCAACGAACCGAGCTCATCCTTCGCGTCCCTCACCCGTATCAAGTCGCTGGCCGAACAGACCAGAATCGACAACGCGCGCTTTTTCGACTCGATCGAGGACGTTCCCACCCACTGCATCACGCAGGGCCTGGGGACGATCCTTCGCGCGCGCCACCTCGTGCTTCTCGCGATGGGGGCGGCGAAGGCGCATACGGTCGCCGGTGCGGTCGAAGGCCCCGTCACCGCGAGTCTTCCTGCGTCGGTGATTCAGTTGCACCCGCGCGTGACGGTCATCGTCGACGAGGATGCGGCGACGGAACTCGCGCATGCCGACTACTACCGCAACGCGTGGAACCATCGGTTGGATTGGGAAGACCGGTAGCGCTCAACCGACGAGCGCGCCATTCGCCCAGACCCGGTCCACATGGAGGCCGGTATCGAGGATCACCGCGTCGGCAGAGTACCCCGGCGCGAGGCGCCCGAGTTCGTGGTCGCGCCCGAGAGCCCGGGCAGGAACAGTCGTGAGCGAAGCGATCGCCTCGACGGGATGCACGGCCGCGTGCGTGATGGCGTTGCGCAGCGCCGCATCCTGCGTGAGCGTCGAACCCGCGATGGTTTGGGTGCCGCGCAGTACCGCGAGCCCGTCCCGCACGGTGACATTGAGTGTGCCGAGCGGGTAATCGCCGTCGCTGGATCCGGCGGCGGCCATCGCATCGGTGACGAGCGCGATTCGGCCGGGTGCCGCGCGGAACGCCATGCCCGCGACATCCGGATGCACGTGCTGGAGGTCGAGGATGAGTTCGATCGTCACGCGCTCGTCCTCGAATGCGGCGACGATGGGCCCTGGCGCTCGATGATGTATTCCGTTCATGGCATTGAACGCGTGGGTCAGTATGCGCGCGCCACGATCGAAAGCCTCCTTCGCGAGGTCGAAATCGGCATCGGTGTGGCCGATCCCGACGCGCGTGCCTGCGTCAACGAGAACGTCGATGGCGTCGAGTGCGCCGGGGAGTTCGGGGGCGATCGTGAGCAGCCTCAGCGTGCCGCGCGCAGCGCCGACGAGTTCCTCCACTTCAAACGGGAGCGGTGCTTTCAGATAGGCGGGGTTGTGGGCGCCACGTTTGCTCTCGGCGAGAAACGGTCCTTCGAGGTGGGAGCCGAGGATGGTCGGGTCGGCCTCGGCGAGGTCGGCGACGACGGCGAGGCTCGCCCGCAATTGTGCGACCGGGTTCGCTACCAGGCTCACGATCGACCGGGTCGTGCCGTGGGAGCGGTGCGTGGCGATGCCCGCGAGGATCTCCTCAGCGCTGTCGTCGTAGGAATGTCCGCCGCCGCCGTGGCCGTGGAGGTCGATGAAGCCGGGAACCAGCCAGTTCCCCGACACGTCGATGCTCTCCGTGCCGGGCGACATGTCCGCCGTGCGGCCCGCGCCCGTCGCGGTGATGACGTCTCCCTCGACGACCATCCAGAAGTCATCGACCTGGCCGTCGGAGTCGAGCTTCCTGGCGCTGTGAAACAGGGTACTCACCGAGGTTCCTCCTGCCGTTCCCGCGCCATCTCGCGGCGGAGGTTGACGGTGCCGCTGACGAGGGCGACGATCGCGAAGATGATCGCTACGATCGGCTGACCCAGCATCGCCCAGGCGATGGCGGCGGACCCCATGACGGCAATCTCCACGATTCCCCTGCCGACCGGGTCCAGGGGGATGCGCGCCTTCGGCGAGCGGAACAGCCCCCAGACGATCATGGCGAACAGCGGAGCGCCGATCATGAACAGCACGCCGGGCCAGGGGAACGGCCACGCAAGATAACCCCAGTAGCCGAGCGTGAAAATTGCGAACAGTTCGAGGAGGAACCGGAGGACCTCGTTGGGGCCCACGGGCATTCGTGTTTCGGGAGCGGTGAGAGGCTCTGGCACCTTCCAAGCCTAGCGAGGGCTCAGCGGAAGATGATGGTGCGCTCGCCATCGAGCAAAACCCGATGCTCCGCGAACCATTTCACCGCCTGCGTGAGCGTGCGGGATTCCTCGTCCTGGCCGATCGAACGGAGTTCCTGCACCGTGCTTGAGTGGTCGACGCGCACGACGTTCTGCTCGATGATCGGTCCCTCATCAAGGTCGCTCGTGACGAAGTGGGCCGTTGCGCCGATGAGTTTCACCCCGCGTGCGTGAGCCTGGCGGTACGGATTCGCACCCTTGAATCCGGGCAGAAACGAGTGATGGATGTTGATCATCCGCCCGCTGAGCGTGTCGCACAGCTCGGGCGAGAGCACTTGCATGAATCGCGCGAGCACGACCAGTTCGATGTCGTGCTCATCGACGGCGGCCAGCACCCTCGACTCGAATGCAACTTTGTCTGCCGCAGCGCCGATCGTGTGCGCTTCGAACGGCACTCGGTAGAACTCTGCGAGATCGGCAAGGTCCGGATGATTTCCGAGCACGAGAGGCAACTCGATGCCCAATTGGCCCGCGCGCTGCCGGAACAGCAGGTCGCCCAGGCAGTGGCCGGCTTTCGAGACGAGTACGAGAGTGCGCAGCGGACGGCCCACGACGTCCAGCGTCCACGTCATCCCATATCGGTCGGTGACCGGTGTTAGCGCCGATTCAAACGCCGTGCGATCGGTGTCCGCTTCCACTTGCAGCCTCATGAAAAACGTGCCGGTGTCGAGGCTCGCGAACTGCTGCGACTCCGTGATGTTTCCGCCAGCCTCCACGATCGCGCCGCTCACCGCGTGCACGATCCCTGGGCGGTCTGCGCACACGAGCGTGAGAACCCAGTGCGTCCCTGAAATCATTTCGGCCATAGCCCCCAAGCGTAAGGGCATCACGCGATACGCTGGAAAGGATGCCGCCGGCCGCGGCATCCAGCGGGCGGCTTGACGCACCACGAAACCGTAAGGGGCACCACGGCATGCCTGTGCCAAAAACCGAAGCCGCGTTCCCGTGGGGCGGGCTTGTGACCCTGGCCGGCGCGATCTTCGTGACGGTCACGAGCGAGTTCCTCCCGACTGGGCTTCTTCCGCAGATGGCGGAGGGGCTGAGGGTTCCGCAATCGCAAGTGGGGCTCCTCATCACGGTGTTCGCGGGGACCGTCGTGGTTTCCGCCGCTGCCCTCACGAGTCTCACGCGGCGGTTTCCGCGCAAGCCGCTCATCCTCATCGTGCTTGTCGCGTTCGCGCTGACCAACTTTCTGGGTGCCATCGCGCCGAGCTACGAGTTCATGGTCGCCACCCGGGTGCTCGGAGGGTTGGCGCACGGATTGTTCTGGGCCGTCGTCGGGGCATACCCTGGGCACCTCGTTCCGCAGCGGCAGCTCGCGCGCGCCGTCGCGATCACGGCTGCCGGCGGTTCTGCCGCGTTCGTGCTCGGGGTGCCGGCGGGAACCGCCATCGGGCACGCCGTGGGCTGGAGGCTCGCCTTCGTCGCGATGGGTGTCGTCGTTCTCGTGTTCACGGTCCTCGTGGCGAAGTTCGTTCCGCCCGTCGAGCACCGTCAGCCAGTGAAGACCGGCGAAATCCCGTTGCCGCTTCGCCGCGATCCGACTCTCCCGGGGGTCATTCTGGTCGGCATCATCACTCTCACGATCATGGTCGGCCACAATCTCTTTTACACGTACATCGTTCCCTACTTCACCGATGTGAACGGGTTCCCCGAGGGCGCCGTGAGCACCCTGCTGCTCGTGTACGGAATCGCCGGCGCGGGCGGACTGGTTCTCGTCGGCGTGGTCGGCGGGCGATTGCCGCGGCTCGGATTGTTCGCGGGCGTCCTGTTCGTGGCGGTGTCCGCCATCGTGATCGGCATGCTGCCGACCCATCACTGGCTCGTGATCATTGCGCTCGTCGTGTGGGGGGCCGCTCTCGGCGGGATTCCGGCGCTCCTTCAGACGCGGGCGCTGCACACGGCGTCGCCCCAGTTGCGGGACCTTTCCTCGGCGATCGTGACGACGTCCTTCAATATCGGCATCGGCGGCGGCGCGTTCGTCGGGGCGTTGTTGCTGGAGGGTCCCGGGTTGCGGGCGCTGCCCTTCGTGGATGCTGCGGTCATGGCGGGTGTGCTCGCGCTGCTCATCGTGAGCGATAGGACGATCAGAAACCGCGCGGCACGGCCACCGACTATTCCCTTTTCCTAGATACCCCAAGGGGGTATAGTGATATTGTGCCCTCGAGCGGCATGGAAGGAGAGGGTGCACGGTGATCGGATATGTGGAAGACAAGGACGCGCTGCTCAAACGGCTGCGTCGCGCGGAGGGCCAGGTGCGCGGCATCCAGCGCATGATCGAAGACGACACCTACTGCATCGACGTGCTCACGCAAGTGTCAGCGGCAACGAAGGCGCTCGAGAACGTCGCGCTCGCCTTGCTCGAAGACCACCTCAGCCACTGCGTCGCGGAAGCGTCGAGAGAAGGCGGCGTGATCGCGGACGAGAAGCTTCGCGAGGCCAGCGACGCCATCGCCAGGCTCGTCCGATCCTGACTCCCAAACCTTTTCCCGCCACCGCCACTGAAGGAGAAAACATGAACAACCCATCGAATGAGGCCGCTCCGACCGCCGAGATCACCGAGGAGTTCCGCGTGAGCGGAATGACCTGCGGGCACTGCGTCGCGAGCGTCACCGAGGAGATCTCCGAGCTCGAATCGGTGACCGGCGTCGAGGTCGCACTCAACGCGGGCGATGTTTCGGTGGTGACGGTCCGCAGCTCGGCGACCGTCGACGCCGAGTCGATCCGCGCCGCGGTCACCGAAGCAGGCTATGAACTGGTGACCTCGTAGTCGTGACGGACACCACCACTGAGCCGGCCCACGACATTCTCGACACGCTCGACCTGAACATCGGCGGGATGACGTGCGCGTCGTGCGCCACGCGCGTCGAGCGCAAGCTGAACAAGATCCCCGGCGTCGAGGCGAGCGTCAACTACGCCACGGAGAAAGCCAAGGTGCGTGTTCCGAGCGGCGTCGATGTCGAGTCGCTCCTCGCGGCCGTCGCATCAGCAGGGTACTTTGCCGAAGTGCCCGAACCGCCCGCGGCCCAGGGCACATCCGGCGAGTCCACGCCGGCGCACGCCGATCCGACCGCGTCGCTGCGCCAGAGGCTCATCATCTCGGCCGTGCTGTCGACGCCGGTCGTCATCCTGTCGATGGTTCCGTTCTTCCAGTTCACGAATTGGCAGTGGCTCGCGCTCGCGCTCGCCGCACCCGTCGCACTGTGGGGCGCCTGGCCGTTCCACCAGGCCACCTGGGTGAATCTGCGTCACGGCGCAACAACGATGGACACCCTCGTGAGCATCGGTGTGCTCGCCGCTCTCGCCTGGTCGCTCTATGCTCTCTTTTTCGGGGCCGCAGGGGAACCCGGCATGACGATGTCGTTCCACTTCCTCTCCGAACCGGGCACCGGCGCCGACGAAATCTATCTCGAGGTCGCGGCGGCCGTCACGACGTTCCTCCTCGCCGGCCGCTACATCGAAGCGCGGGCGAAGCGCGAATCCGGTGCGGCGCTGAGGGCGCTCCTGGAACTCGGCGCCAAGGATGCCGTGAAGCTCGAGGGCGGGCGCGAACAGCTGGTTCCGGTTGCCGCGCTCCACCCCGGCGACCAGTTCGTGGTGCGCCCGGGCGAGAAGATCGCCACAGACGGATTGGTTCTCGACGGGGCATCGTCGGTGGATGCGAGCATGCTCACGGGAGAGTCGATGCCTGTGGAGGTCGCCGCCGGTCAGCGTGTGGTCGGCGCGACGCTCAACCTCACCGGCCGACTGATCGTGGAAGTCACCCGGGTCGGCTCCGACACGGAGCTGGCCAGGATGGGTCGACTCGTCGAACAGGCGCAAACCGGCAAAGCGCAAGTGCAAAGACTCGCTGACCGTGTTTCCGCCGTGTTTGTGCCGGTTGTTCTGGTTCTCGCACTCCTCACGCTCATCGTGTGGCTGCTCGTCGGCGCCGGCGCCAGCGTCGCGTTCACCGCGGCCGTGGCGACACTCATCATCGCGTGCCCGTGCGCGCTCGGACTTGCGACCCCCACCGCCCTTCTGGTGGGCACGGGCCGAGGGTCGCAATTGGGCATCCTCATCGCAGGTCCCGAGGTTCTCGAGCAGACGCGCCGAGCGGACACGATCGTGCTGGACAAAACCGGAACGGTCACGACGGGCGAGATGGCGCTCCAGTCGGTGATCGTCGGGGAAGGCGAATCCGAGGAGGAGGTGCTTCGGTTCGCGGCCGCGGTCGAACACAATTCGGAGCATCCGACCGCTCGCGCGGTGACCGAGGCGGCTGCCGAGCGGGGAATCGCGATCGGCGACGCGGAGGACTTCGCCGCGGTGGCCGGCAACGGCGTCCACGGCAACGTGGATGGTCGGCAGGTTATCGTGGGCCGCGTGGAGTGGGTCCGGGAACACTGGGCAACCCGTGTGGCTCCTGAGCTCTCCAGCGCGGCGGAGAACGCTGAGGCGTCCGGGGCCACGGTGATGGCCGTCGCGTGGGACGGCGAGGTCCGAGGACTCGTCACGGTCGCGGACTCGGTGAAACCCAGCAGCGCTCGCGCCGTTGCCATGTTGACGAGGCTCGGGTTGACCCCCATCCTCCTCACGGGCGACAACGCGGGGGTAGCGGCAACGGTCGCAGAAGCGGTCGGGATAGCCGACGTGCGAGCCGGCGTGACCCCGCAGGGGAAACTGGACGCCATCCGCGAACTGCAGGCTCAGGGGCGCGTCGTCGCCATGGTCGGGGACGGTGTGAATGATGCGGCCGCGCTCGCCGCGGCGGACCTCGGCATTGCCATGGGCTCGGGCACCGACGCGGCGATCGCGGCGGGCGACGTGACGGTCGTGAGCGGGGATCTCGTGGTGGTCGCGGACTCCATACGCCTTGCGCGCAGGACGCTGCGCATCATCAAGGGCAACCTGTTCTGGGCGTTCGCGTACAACGTCGCGGCAATTCCGCTCGCCATGCTCGGACTGCTCAACCCCCTCATCGCCGGCGCGGCGATGGCGTTCTCCTCGGTATTCGTCGTCGCGAACAGCTTGCGGCTGCGGGGGTTCCGCGGTTCGTTGTAGGGGGACGGCAGAGGTTCAACCCGTGCGCATTCACCGGGTGCTTTAGGCTCGTGGCGTGGTGAGGAAGTCGGGACGCGGCGCAGACGGCGCGCAGTTCGTGGTGGCAATCGATCAGGGCACCACGTCGAGCAGGTGCATCGTGTTCGACGTGCACGGAAGCATCGTCGCCATCGCGCAGAAAGAGCACCGACAGATTTTTCCGCAGCCCGGCTGGGTCGAGCACGATGCTGCCGAGATCTGGAAGAACGTGCAGGATGTCGTTCGGGATGCGCTTGCCGATGCGAAGCTCGATGCCGGCGACATCGCCGCGATCGGCATCACGAACCAGCGAGAGACGACCGTGGTCTGGGACAAGGCCACCGGGAAACCGGTGTTCAACGCGATCGTCTGGCAGGACACCCGCACGGCGGAGCTCGTGGCCACACTCGGTACGCCGGTCGGGCCGGAGCGTTTCCGCGAACGGACGGGGCTACCCCTTGCGACCTACTTCTCGGGGCCGAAACTGCTCTGGTTGCTCGAGAATGTCGACGGGCTCCGCGACCGCGCAGAGAAGGGTGAGGTGCTGTTCGGCACGATGGACACGTGGCTGATCTGGAACCTCACGGGAGGCGTCGATGGCGGGCGCCACGTCACGGACGTGACCAATGCGAGCCGCACCATTCTCATGAACCTCCACAGCCTGAGCTGGGATGAGACCATTCTGGAGCGCATGGGCATCCCCGCCGCCGTGCTGCCGGAGATCGCATCCTCGTCCGAAGTGTATGGAGCGGCAACGGGGGCGCTTGAGGGCGTGCCGGTCGCTGGCGCACTGGGCGACCAGCACGCGGCGCTTGTCGGGCAAACGGCGTTCGATGAGGGGGACCTCAAGAGCACCTACGGCACGGGAGCTTTTTTGCTTCTCAATACGGGGAGAAGGCCCGTGTCGTCGCAGCACGGGCTGCTCTCCACCGTGGCATTCAAATTCGGTGGCGCGCCCGCGCACTACGCGCTCGAGGGGTCGATCGCCGTGAGCGGTTCCCTCGTTCAGTGGTTCCGCGACCAGTTGGGCGCCATCGAGAGCGCGAGCGACATCGAGGCGCTCGCGGCATCCGTCGACGACAACGGCGGATGTTATTTCGTTCCGGCGTTCTCCGGCCTGTTCGCCCCGCACTGGCGCAGCGACGCACGAGGCGTCATCGCGGGCCTCACGGGGTATGTCACGAAAGCGCACATCGCCCGCGCGATCCTGGAGGCGTCCGCGTGGCAGACGCGCGAAATCGTGGACGCGATGGCCGCCGACACGGGGATCGAACTCCACGATTTGCGCGTCGACGGGGGCATGACGGCCAATGGTCTGCTTCTGCAGATTCTCGCGGATGCCCTTGACGTCAACGTTGTGCGGCCGACAGTGGTCGAGACGACGGCGCTCGGCGCCGCTTATGCGGCCGGGTTGGCTGTCGGTTTCTGGCCCAGCATCGATGCCTTGCGCGCGAACTGGGAGGCAGACGAGACGTGGCATCCGATCGTCGACTCCGAGCGGCGGACGAGAGAGTACCGCCAGTGGACGAAGGCGGTCTCCCGCACCCTGGACTGGGTCGACTAGTCGGACGGCAGCAACTGCGCTACGGGCTCCAATCGAAACAGCCGCACGGTTCTTCCGGACTCGCGCTCGTAGGAGCGGTACCCGGGCCACTGCGCCTCGATGAGCGCCCAGGCCGCATCCCGCTCCTCATCCGGAATCAGTGTGGCATGCACGGCGAGGCGCTTCCCGGCCGTCGTGATTTCCGCATCTGGGTTCGCGAGCAAATTGTAGGTCCAACCGGGATGGCGCTCCCTCGCGAAACTCGTTCCGGCGACGATCGCGTTGCCGAGTCCGTCGGGGGTGTACATGAGCTCGGTCGCCCGGGTCTCGCCGGTTTTCGCTCCCGTCGAGTACAGCGTCAGCGAGTGCACGAGAAGGCTGCTCACCTGCACTCGGCCGCCGCTCAACCCTTTGACGAGCAGCTCGAACGGTGGAAGGAGCCGCGGCCCGAGCCACCGGAATGCGCGCGTGCGGGTGAGCGGCGCAACAACCGACCGGACGAGGTGAACGACAGTGCTCATGGGATCGCTTTCAGCCAGGGCACCTCAGGGGTGCGATTGAACCCTATTGCCTGTGCGTCGAGGTACGGGCCGAATGCGGCGAGCCGCGAGGCGAAATCGTCGAACTGGCGGGCACCCTGCTGCATCCATCCGACCTCGGCGATCGCCACGATGCGCGGAAACGCCATGTACTCGATGTCCGCGAGTGAACGGATCGTCTCGGTCCACAGCGGCGCTTCGACCCCGAGGATGGTGTCTTCGCTCCGGTCGGGAAAAATCGCCGCAGGGTCCCAGTCGTACGCTTCCCAGAGCGTGAGGGGCGCTTCAGCCCATTTCGTTCCGATGCGCTCGCTCAAATCGTACTTCTGGTCGAGGTAGGCAACGTTCGCCGGCGCCATGATCAGTTTGCCGCCGACGAAGAGGATGTTCTCGGTGAGGACGGCCGAGCCGCCCCTGGGCGTCGTGAAGTCCCAATACTGGCCGACGGTCCCGCTGGGCAGTTCGGTGGCCCAGCCGATGTCATGCCATCCCACAACGGTCTTTCCCGTGGAGGCGACGATGGCGCTCGCCCGATTGATGAACGTGTTGTAGTCGGCCGCGCTCGTCGCGCTCGACTCGTCGCCGCCGATGTGGATCCACGGGCCGGGCGTGAGTGCCGCGAGCTGCGTGATCACTGCCTCCACGAATTGCCAGGTCACTTCCTTCCCGACGCACAGGGAGGAAAATCCGACGCTCGTGCCGAAGTACAGCGCCCTCGCCCGCCCGTTGCAGTTCAACTCCGCGTAGGATGCGAGCGCTGCGTTCGTGTGCCCTGGCATGTCGATTTCGGGCACGATCGTGATGAATCTGGACGCCGCGTACTCGACGATCTCGCGGTAGTCGGCTTGCGTGAAGTAGCCTCCTGCGCCTCCGCCGACCTGACGCGAACCGCCGATCTCCGTCAGCCGCGGCCATCCGTCGATCTCGATCCGCCAGCCCTGATCATCGGCGAGGTGAAGGTGCAGCACGTTCATCTTCAGTTGCGCGATGTTGTCGATGTAGCGCTTGACGACGGGCACGGGGAAGAAGTGCCTGGCGACGTCCAGCATCGCGCCGCGATACGCGAAACGCGGGTAATCGGTGATCGTGGTTGCGGAGATCCCGTAGCGCGTCGTCGTCGACGTCTTCGGCGGCAGCAGCTGGCGCAGGGTTTGGACGCCATTGAACAGGCCGGATGCCTCGTTCGCGGCGATCCAGATGCGGTCCGAAGTGACGCGCAAGTCGTAGCCTCCCGGAGTGTGTCCGGGTTCCACGATCAAAACGATGTTGCCGCGTCCGGAAAACGGGAGAGACAGGCCGGTCATGGGCCGCAGCAGGTTTACCAGGTATTCGGCGACGGGCCTCGCTTCGCCGCGTGCCTCGATAGAGCTTCGGCTGTCGAGTGTGAACGTTCCTTCGCCAGGGATGCGGGACACGGGAGTGGGAACGACGGTGCGTGCGAGCGTCGTGGCTGTCGCTTCCACGGGTGGGGCGCCCGCGGATGTTGTCGCGTTGATTGCCCCGTTCGCCGTGCTTGCCCCCGCGAGCGCGATCGCGACCACGAGGTACCACGGTGCACGGCGGAGCAGTGACATGCATTCATCCTCACGCGCCGGCGGGGTTGGCCGGCGTGAAGGCCCATTCTGGCAGAGAGCGCTACCGCCAGGGGACGTTCGGCGTGCGGTGGAAGGCGATGCCGAGGGCGTCGAGACGCATGCCGAATGCTGCCAGGCGTTCCGCGAACTCGGCGAAATCGCGCTTCCGACGGGGCGACCACGCGATCTCGGCGATCGCCGCGATCCGAGGGAACGCCATCCGTTCGACATCATCCATCGTGGCGATGGTCTCGGTCCAGAGGGGGGCCTCGACACCCAGAATCCGGTCATCGCCGATGCCGGGGACGATCTCGGCGGGGTCCCAGCCGTACGAGTCCTCAACGCTCGTCGGACCTTTCGCCCACTCGAGCCCGAGCGGGCTCGCCGCGTCATACTTCATGTCGAGGTAGGCGACGTCCGCGGGCGCCATGATGAGTTTCCCCGCGTTCTCGGCGAAAGCTCGGGAGAGCTCGGCTGCATCGGCTTCCGGAGTCGTGAAACTCCAATACTCGCCGATCGTGCCGGGCGGCAGCGCGGTGCTGCGGCCCATCTCATGCCAGCCGATGATCGTCTTGCCGGTTTCGGCCGCGAGAGCGGATGCACGCTCGATGAAGCGAAGGTAGTCCTCCTCGGTCGTGGAGAGCGCTTCATCGCCGCCGATGTGGATCCACGGACCGGGAGTCAGCGCCGCGACCTGGCCGAGCACGTCGGCAAGGAAGTCGTAGGTGCGTTCATTGTCGATGCCGAGCGATGAAAACCCGACCTCGATGCCTTCGTAGAGCGCAGGGGCCGAACCGTCGCCCGCGAGTTCCGGGTAGGAGGAGAGCGCGGCGTTCGTGTGCCCCGGAATGTCGATCTCGGGAACGACGGTGATGTAGCGGCTCGCGGCGTGAGACACGATCTCCCGGTAGTCCTGCTGGGTGTAGAAGCCTCCTGAGCCTCCGCCGACTTGCGTCGACCCGCCGTGCTCCGTGAGTCGGGGCCAGCCGTCGATCTCCAGGCGCCAGCCCTGGTCGTCGGTGAGGTGCAGGTGCAGCACGTTGAACTTGAGCAGCGCAATCGCGTCGATGAAGCGTTTCACGTCGTCCACGCCGAAGAAGTGGCGGGCAACGTCGAGCATGGCTCCGCGGTAGGCGAATCGCGGGTGGTCGGAGATCTCGGCGTGCGCGACCGTGCGTTCGCCGGACACGGTGGCCACGGCCGGGAGAAGGTGCAGGAGGGTTTGCACTCCCCAGAACGCTCCCGCGGCATCGTCCGCCGTGATCCGTATGCCGTCCGCATCAACCGTGAGGCGGTACCCGACCGTGCCGTGGCCGGACTCGATCGCGATCGAGACATCGGCGGGTCCGTTCGACGGCGCCGGAAGCTCTGCACCTCCGGGGAACGCCTCGGCGAGGAAACGGCCGACGGGGGCCGCATCGTCGCGTGCGTCGATCGAGAACTCCCGCGGGAGAATGAATGCGCCGTCGCCCAGCGTCATCGATGCCGGCGCGGGAATGACGCTCGCGGGTGGCGGCATTGCGGATTCCCCCTTCACGGTACGTCCCTTCACGGTGGTTCTCGTCACGATGCTGCTCAGAATAGCCGAGCCTCGCGCGGCGGAATGGCGAGAGGATATGCTGAGAACATCGCAACTGGCGTTCGGGTGGATCACCACCGGGGAGCGATGCAAGCGAATCGGCCGTACGCCTGGGCCAGCAGCGGATACCGTTATAGATATCCGATGAGCCCAGCGTTTGCTTAACACCGAGGAGCCCGCCCGTGTCCGATCGCCTTCCCTCCACATTCACTGATCCGCTTTCCAGCGTCGATCCCGAAATTGCGGCCGTCCTTGAGCAGGAACTCGGGCGCCAACGCGACTACCTCGAAATGATCGCGAGCGAGAACTTCGTGCCGCGCGCCATTCTCGAATCGGCCGGTTCGGTCCTGACCAACAAATACGCGGAAGGGTACCCGGGGCGCCGGTACTACGGCGGTTGCGAGTTCGTCGACATCGCGGAGCAACTCGCGATCGACCGCGCGAAGACGCTGTTCGGTGCCGAGTATGCGAACGTCCAGCCGCACTCCGGCGCCACCGCGAACGCAGCAGTGCTTTCGGCGATCGCCCAGCCGGGCGAGACGATCCTCGGCCTCGAGCTCGCCCACGGCGGCCACCTCACGCACGGCATGAAGTTGAACTTCTCCGGCAAGCTCTACAACGTGGCGAGCTACGGGGTTGACCCGAAGACGTTCCTCATCGACATGGATGTCGTGCGAGCGAAAGCGATCGAACACAGGCCGAAAGTCATCATCGCCGGTTGGTCGGCGTATCCGCGCGAGCTCGACTTCCCCGCATTCCGAGCGATCGCCGACGAAGTGGGCGCGAAACTCTGGGTCGACATGGCGCACTTCGCGGGCCTCGTGGCCGCCGGTTTGCACCCGAACCCGGTTCCGCACGCGGATGTCGTCTCCAGCACGGTGCACAAGACGCTTGCCGGCCCGCGTTCCGGATTCATCCTCAGCCGCGACATGGAGCTCGCGAAGAAACTGAACTCCAACGTGTTCCCCGGCCAGCAGGGCGGTCCGCTCATGCACATCATCGCGGCGAAAGCGACGGCGTTCCTGCTCGCGGGCAGGGACGAGTTCCGGGATCGCCAGGAGCGCACCGTCCGCGGCGCGAAGATTCTCGCCGCGCGCCTCATGGCGGACGACTCGAGGGAGAACGGACTTGACGTTCTCACGGGCGGAACCGACGTGCACCTCGTGCTCGCCGACTTGCGCAACTCCCCGCTCGACGGAAAGCAAGCCGAAGATATCCTGCACGATGTCGCCATCACGGTGAACCGCAACGCCGTCCCGTTCGACCCGCGCCCTCCGATGGTCACCTCAGGGCTCCGGATCGGGACGCCCGCTCTCGCGACTCGCGGTTTCGACGACGAGGAGTTCACCGAGGTCGCCGACGTGATCGCGGCGGCGCTGCAGCCGAACCCGGATGTCGCGGCCCTCCGGGCGCGGGTGAAGAAACTCGCCGACGCGTTCCCGCTCTACCCCGGCCTGGAGTCCTGGTGATTTGTGACTTTCATCATTCAGGAGGGTATGGGGCTGTTGGGGGTAAAGGGAATGGTGGGAGTCACGAGGCACGCGAGTGCCACCTCAAGTTTCACTTCTGCCACACAAGGTCCTGAATGATGAAAGCAAGAGTGCTGGACGGGCGGGCGACGGCGGCGGCGATCAAGGCCGAGCTCGCAGAGCGCGTAGCCGTTCTTCGGGCCGCCGGCATCATGCCCGGACTCGGCACGGTGCTCGTCGGCGACGACCCTGCATCCCACCACTACGTTGCGGGCAAGCACCGGGACTGCGCCGAGGTGGGTATCACTTCGATCCGCAGGAAGCTCCCCGCAGAGGCAACCCAGGCTGAGCTTGTGGCGGTCCTCGACGAGCTCAATGCCGACCCGGCGACCACCGGGTACCTCGTGCAACTCCCGCTTCCGCCGCACATCGACACGAACGCCATTCTCGAACGGGTAGCGCCAGGCAAGGACGCTGACGGACTTCACCCCACGAACCTCGGCCGCCTTCTGTTGAACGTGAGCCGGCCGATCACGTCGCCGCTGCCCTGCACCCCACGGGGGGTGATCGAGCTTGTCGAACGCCACGGACTTGCCTGGTCCGGGCGAAACGTCGTCGTCGTTGGCCGCGGCGTCACCGTTGGCCGCGCGATTGGGCCGCTGCTGACCCGGCGCGAATACAACGCGACAGTGACCCTCACGCACACGGGCACCACCGATCTCGCCGACCATCTGCGGCGAGCCGATGTGATCGTCGCCGCGGCGGGTGTTGCCGGCATCGTCACGCCGGAGAATGTCAAGCCGGGCGCGATCGTCCTCGATGTCGGAGTCAGCAGGGTGATGAACGGGGAACAGTCGGTCATCGCCGGCGATGTCGCGCCGGGGGTCGCGGATGTCGCAGGCTGGATTTCGCCGAACCCCGGCGGCGTAGGGCCGATGACGCGCGCCATGCTTCTGACGAACGTCGTCGATCTTGCCGAGCGAAACTACTCTCCGGCGTAGCCGATCATGCAGGAAATGCCGTCGCCGGCTCTGCTGGGATCCCAGCCGGGGACTTGGTCGAGGTTGTTCTTCATACCGACCTCGGTGATCGTTACCCGGCACGCTTCAATGGTTGCGCCCGAATTCGGATCGACGGAGAACCCGTAGCGGCCGAACTGCCACTGGTTCAGATCCGCACCGGCATCCGAGTTCTCGAAGTCGCCGATGCCGGTTGCCGACCCCGATTTGGCCCAATCGAATCCGTTGAAGCACGTGTGGCCGCCAATCGTGGGGGTTATCCCGGTTCCAAAGGCCGCTTGCGCGAAATAGGGGCTGCCCAGGTGCAGCGCAATGGGCGAGGCGAACGTCAGATCGGGCGCCGTCGACGCGAGTGCGATGCGCAGGAGGGTGCTCCCGTTGTCTTCCAGATACTGCTCGGTGATCGGCTGCGGGCCGTTGCCCTCGCCGCACAAGTCGATGAACTTGTCGCGCAACTCGGCCGCCGCCTTGTCCGTGCTGGCGAGAGGCGCATGGGCTGCCATGGAAATGCCGATCGTGCGGCCATCCACTGCCCGAACGTTGGCGGTAATCGTGAACAGGATGTCCGCCGTCTCGTCGGGGGTCGGCTCTGCCGACGGAGTCGGCGATTCGCTGACCGGAGTGGACACGGACGGCGCCGGAGTCGACTCTCCGGCACAGCCGGACAGACCCACGACGAGAGCGAGCGCCGCGGTCGAGACTCCCGCGAATCTGAGGAAGGGGACCCCCACAGTCAACTCCTTATTTTGGCGTCACTGCACCAGAGTGAGTCACATGTCCCGTCGGGCACCGACGGAGGCGTTAACCCTGAAAATATCAGGTTGGCTATAGCCGTGTTCGGCAAACGCGCCATCGATAGCAACTCGTAACAGTGATTCCTCAGTTTCGGGGATGAGGGCGATGGCGGCGCCGCCGAAACCGCCACCGGTCATCCTCGCGCCGAGCGCGCCGAGGTTCAACGCAGTCTCCACGGCGAGGTCCAATTCGGGTGTTGACACTTCGAAATCGTCGCGGAGCGAGCGGTGGGATGCGGTGAGCAACTCGCCGATCCCGCCCGGCCCGTCTTCCGTCAGAAGCCGCACGGTATCGAGCACACGCTGGTTCTCGGTTACGACGTGCCGCGCACGCCGGAAGGTGACCTCATCGAGGACTTCCCTCGCTCGCGGAAGGCCATCCGCGTCAAGATCGCGCAGGGAGGCGATCCCGAGTGTTTCGGCAGCGAGTTCGCACGATGCTCTGCGTTCGCGGTACCCGCCGTCCGCCAGATCGTGGGCGGTGGCGGTGTCGATCACGACGAGAGAAAGTTCGGCCTCGGCGAACCCGAGCCTGACTGGATGGGACTCCATCGAGCGGCAATCCAGGAAGACGGCGGCGCCGTCCTCGCCGAAAAGCGAGGTGGTCTGGTCCATGATTCCGGTGGGCGCGCCGACAGCCGTGTGCTCCGCGAGTTGGCCCGCCCGGGCAAGCGCCGCCCGGTCGAGGCCGATCCGCCAGATATCGTTCAGCGCGAGCGCTACTGCGCACTCGATCGCGGCCGAGGACGAGAGGCCGGCTCCCACCGGGACGTCGGAGTCGATGAAAATGTCGACACCGGGTACTGCGCCGAGATCCGCGCGGAGTTCGCCCAACTCCGTTGCACCCAGCGCCCAGGCGACCCCCATCGGATACGCCGACCAGCCGCGGAGAGCGCCAGGGGAGAGAGCGGCGAGGTCGAGTTCCACGAGCTCGTCCGCGAACGCGCTCGCGACGCGCAGCATCCTGTCATCGCGTACTGCGACCGCGGCGACGGTGCGCCGGTCGATGGCGAACGGGAGCACGAATCCGCCGTTGTAGTCGGTATGTTCGCCGATGAGGTTCACGCGGCCGGGCGCCGACCACAGCCCGTCGGGCTCGTGGCCGAACAGTTCCCGGAACGCCGCGAACGCATCGTCGCGGATGTCGGTCACGAATCGTCCCGTGCTGCCGCGGCGATGCCGTCCCGCATGAGTTCGGCGGTGCTCTCCGGGGTGACATCGCCGATCCACGCGCCCATCGCGGCCTCGGAGCCGGCCAGGTACTTGAGTTTGTCGGCAGCCCGCCGAGGAGACGTCACCTGGAGCATGAGCCGGATGTCGTCGCGGTGGACATTCACGGGCGCCTGGTGCCACGCGGCAATGTAGGGAGTCTCAGAGTCGTAGATCCGGTCGAGGCCGCGAAGGAGAGAGCGGTACATCGTGGCGAGTTCGTCGCGTTCCGCAGCGCTCGTCTCCGCGAAGTCGGCGACATGCCTGTGGGGGAGCATGTGCACTTCAATGGGCCACCGCGCTGCGAACGGGACGAATGCGCTCCAGTGTTCGCCGCGCAAAACGACTCGTTCCGAGGCGAGCTCGAATTCGAGCACACGGTCGAAAAGGTGCGGCATCCGCTCGACGGAGGACACCAATCGCTGCGTGCGCGGCGTGATGTAGGGGTATGCGTAGATCTGCCCGTGCGGATGGTGCAGGGTCACCCCGATTGCTTCCCCGCGGTTTTCGAACGGGAATACCTGTTCGATGCCGGGGAGTGCGGAGAGTGCGGCAGTACGGTCCGCCCACGCCTCGATGACCGTGCGTGCGCGGGAAACAGTCTGGCTGCCGAACGAACCGTGGGTGTCTGGGCTGAAGCACACCACTTCGCAGCGGCCGACGGAGGTGCGGGTTCTGCCGATCCCGAGGTCGGCCAGGTCCGCGAGCCCCCGTGGCGCATTTTCGCCGCTCAGCGCGGGGCCGAACGAGGGCGACCGGTTCTCGAACACGGCGACGTCGTAGTTGCTGGGGATCTCGGACGGGTTCGACGGAGTGGCCGGGGCGAGCGGGTCCTTGTCCGGCGGCGGAAGGAACACCCTGTTCTGGCGGGCCGCCGCGATGGACACCCACTCGCCCGTGAGCACATCCTGCCGCATCGTCGCGGTGTGCGGACGGGGGTCGAGAACGCGGGCGTCGACGGCGCGTTCCGCACCGAGAGAGGTGTCGGCGTCGTCGAAGTAGATGAGTTCGCGGCCGTCCGCGAGAGTTGTCGCGTGCCTGGTAATCGACGCCATGATTCTCTCTGCATTTAGGCTGAACGGTATGCGAGCACCGACCGGCGAACAGTTCACTCTTGAGCTGGAGAGCGAGGGCACCCGGACTCTCGCCATCATAACGGAGGTGGCAGCATCGCTTCGGGTTCTGGAAGTCGACGATGTCGAGGTCATCGACGCGTACAGCGTCGAGTCCAGCCCGCCGTACGGTTCGGGGATTGTGCTCGCACCGTGGCCGAATCGCGTCCGCGACGGAGTGTGGTGGCTGGATGGCGAACCTCAGCAGCTCGACCTGACCGAGGTGGGCAAGCGCAACGCGATCCACGGACTGCTGCGTTCTCGGCCGTATCGCGCGGCCGAGCGAAGCGCGAGCGCGATCACGCTCGAGGCGACCGTGTACCCGCAGCACGGGTACCCGTTCATCGTCGACACGAGTGTTCGGTATGCGGTCGTCCCCGGCGGAATCACGGTAACCCATCGGTTCCACAACCGCTCGAAAAGCGTCGCGCCGTTCGCCGTCGGCGCGCATCCGTTCTTCCGGGTAGGGGACGTGCCCATTGGCGATCTCACCTTGTCGCTCGCGGCCGAATCGCGGTTCGTGCTCGATGACCGCCTGATTCCCGGCGACGAGGTCGCCGTCGACGGCACCGAGTTCGACTTGCGCGGAGGGCGCAGGGTTCGCGATCTCGATTTGGATACGCCGTTCGGACAGGTTTCCCGCGATGCGGACGGCCGCGCGCGCCACCGCTTGAGCGCCTCGGACGGTCGTTTCACCGAGGTGTGGCAGGGCCCCGACTTCGGGTTTGTTCAGGCATTCACTCCGCACACGTTCCCCCGTCCTCGTCCGGACGCACCGAATGCGCTGGGTCAGGCCGTCGCGATCGAGCCGATGACGGCGCCGCCGAACGCGTTCAATAGCGGCATCGGGCTGCGTTGGCTGCAACCGGGCGAAGAATGGTCGGGCAGTTGGGGAGTGACGTATGGCAGCGCCTGAGCCGGCACCGGCGCCGACGCCGGCCCAGATTCGCCGGTGGCGCCGCTACCTGGCGAATGAGCGCGCGGAGGCGGCGGTCTACCGCGACCTCGCATCCCGACGCACGGGGGAGGAGCGCGACATTCTGCTGGCGCTCGCCGAGGCGGAGGGAAGGCACGAAGCCCACTGGCTCGCCTTGCTCGGCGATGATGTGGGAGAGCCGCTGCGCGACGAGGTCCGCACGCGTATCCTCGGCTGGCTGGCCAGAAGGTTCGGTTCGGTCTTCGTGCTTGCGCTCGCCCAGAGGGCAGAGGCACGGTCGCCGTACGAGTCGGATGGCGATGCCACTCGTTCGATGGCGGCGGATGAACGCATCCACGAAGAGGTTGTCCGCGGGCTCGCCGCGCGCGGCAGGGCGAGAGTCTCCGGAACATTCCGGGCCGCCGTGTTCGGTGCGAACGACGGACTTGTGAGCAATTTCGCGCTCGTTCTGGGCATTGCAGCGACGGGGGCCTCGAACGAGTTCGTCATCGTCGCCGGGCTTGCTGGGCTGCTGGCGGGTGCGCTCTCCATGGCGGCCGGCGAGTACGTGTCTGTGAGTTCCCAGCGGGAGCTGCTCGAATCCAGCTCGCCTGGCCCGAATCGCGGCGGGGCGATCACGAACCTCGACGTCGATGCGAACGAGCTTGCGCTCGTCTACCGCGCGCGTGGAATGTCAGAGTCGGACGCAGCCGACAGGGCAGCTGCGGTGTTGCGGGACCATCGGCTCGATAGCTCACCCGAGACCGACCAGCACGAGGAGGTCGGGTCGGCGCGGGGTGCGGCGATGTCGAGTTTCGTTTTCTTTGCGGTGGGCGCCGCTATGCCCGTCCTTCCGCACATTTTCGGGGCGACCGGAATCGTGGCCGTCGTGATTGCTTCGGTTCTCGTCGGAGTCATCCTGCTCATGACGGGAGCCATCGTCGGGCTGTTCTCCGGTGCGTCGCCCACGAAGCGGGCTCTGCGCCAGCTGGCCATCGGGTTCGGCGCGGCGGCGGTGACTTACGCGCTTGGATCCGTCGTGGGGATCTGGCTGGGCTGAGGCGCGGCGATTGCGGACGGGCCGACCATTCGGCGGAACCATCCGGCATCGGGCAGACGAGTTGTGATCGAACCCGCGATGATGGTTATGAGAACGTAGGCCGTCGCGAGCGGTGCGAGCTGCGGTTCGAGGCCGGCGCCGACCGCGAGACCGGCGATGACGATGGAGAACTCCCCTCGCGGCGCGAGGGACAATCCGGTACGCCAGCGCCCCAGCTTCCCGATGCCGGCGTGTTTCGCCGCGAGGTATCCGCTCGCCGTCTTGGTGGCGATGGTGAGGAACGCGAGCCCGAGTGCGGGAAGCATCACGGGCAGGATGTCTGCGGGGTCCGTTGCGAGGCCGAAGAACACGAAGAAGATTGCCGCGAACAGGTCGCGAAGCGGTGTGAGCAGCTGTGCTGCGTTGTGCGCGACGGGTCCCGAGAGCGCGATGCCGACGAGGAACGCTCCGACGGCAGCGGAAACGTTGACGCGGTCGGCGATGCCTGCCACGAGCATGGTGAGGCCGAGCACGCCCAGCAGGAGAGCCTCGGCGTGTTCGGCGGGGAACAGGCGGGACAGGAAGCGTCCCCACCTCAGCGCGACGAGAAGAATGATCAGGACGACGAGCACGGCGATCGCGAGCGTGATCGCCCCCTGCATGATGCCGGCGCCGATGACGACCGCCGAGAGCACGGGCAGGTAGAACGCCATGGCGAGATCCTCGATGACGAGGACGGAAAGGATGACGGGGGTTTCGCGGTTACCGATGCGACCCAGGTCGCGCAACAGTTTCGCGATCACGCCGGAGGAGGACACCCACGTGATCCCGGCAAGGGCGAGCGCTGCAATCGGGCCCCACCCGAGGATGATCGCGAATGCTGCGCCCGGCAACGCATTGAATACGGCATCCAGAAGACCGGCGAGTTTCGAGCGCTTCAGACTTCCCACAAGTTCCGTCGCCGAGTATTCGAGCCCGAGCATGACGAGGAGGAGGATGACGCCGATCTCGGATCCCACGGAGAAGAATTCGTTGCTCGCGGAAAGCGGAAGCGCTCCGCCATTGCCGAACGCGAGTCCGGCCAGCAGGTACAGCGGGATCGGCGAAATGCCGAACCGGGATCCGAACCGTGCGAGGAGCGAGAGCCCCAGGAGCAGTGCGCCAACCTCAACGAGGAGAAGGGTCGTCTCGTGCACCTCGTTGCCCATGGTGCTCAGCCGGATTTGGAGATGATCAACTCGGAAAGAGAGTCCAGTCCGGGGCGGGTGCCCACGGCGATGAGAGCGTCCCCGGCTTCTATCTTCTCGTTGGGGGTCGGTGAGGGGATCACCTTTTTGTCGCGAACGAGTGCCACGATGGAAACGCCCGTGCGCGTGCGCGCACGCGTGTCGCCGAGAGGTCGACCAGCGTAAATGGAGTCGGACGGGATGAGCATGTGCTCGGTGAAGAGCCCGGAGGGTTCATCGGTGAGTTCGGTGAGCTTGCTGAGCACGACCGACGCGCCGAGCAGCTCAGCGAGAGTGGAGGACTCAGGATCGGTGATCGGGATCGAGACGATGCATGAGTCAGGATCATCGAGGTCGAAAATGGTGAGCTCGCGTCGCCCGTCGCGGAATGTGACCACGCCGATGCGCCGGCCCTTGGCGGTGATCAGGTCGTGCCGGACACCGAGACCGGGAAGGTCAGACTTTTCTACGCGTACGCCCACACTGCAACGCTACCAGCGCGGTCACCACGGCGTTGCTCAACGGTGGGCCCCGTGGGGCTCGAACCCACGACCCAAGGATTAAAAGTCCTTTGCTCTACCAACTGAGCTAGAGGCCCGCACTACAAATCTATCGTGGAACGGGCGGCCGTGAACTGCACGAACGCCTCGCCTAGGGTGGAAGGCGTGACCGACGAATTTCACAAGCCAACCCAGTTTTCGGGCTCGAAGTTTGACGAGTTCGAGGGCGGGCTGGATCCTGCCCACATCAGCAGCGTCGCGCACGAAACCGCGGCGGCGCTCCTGGCGCGGGTGCGGGGAAACTCGGATGCCGCGGTCGTCGAGCGGATGATCGCCTACACGGACGAGCACGGGATCGACGCGGTCGCCGAACTGTGGGCTCGCGCGAGCCCCCGCAGCCTCCCCGGTGCACTGTGGCGCATCTACCTCATGCGAGCGTTCGTCCGGCAGGATGCCGAGGACGTCAGCTACCTGTTTCAACGAGGCACCGAAGTGACGCCCACGATCGATCACGTCGTCGCCGGCGCCCCAACACCCACAGGCCCCGCCGAGATCCTGACGCTCGCCGACGAGATCCTTCGCGGAGCGTTCCAGGGCGACTTCGCCATCGCACTGGACAGGGCCGCGTCGTTCTGCCGCCTCACGGCAGGCGGCGCGATGTCACTTGCGGATGACGCGGATCCGACCAACCCGGATCGGGGAACCGAGCTGACCACGCGCGCGCTCCGGCTTTCCGAAACCGCGGCGGAGCTGACCTCATGCGCGAGGCTGTGGCGCAGGGGCCAGCTCGATTGACTGTGGGCGCGCATCGCCCATCCGGGAGCCAGCGGTTAGACTCGTCGTGGTCCGAAAGGGCCAGCGTCGGGCCGCAGTAACCCCGGGCTCCAATATTCGCCGCTTCGAGCGGCCTCGCGCCGAGAGGCGTTCTGCGGCCCGGCGAATAACCCGTCGCTGAACTCACCGCCAGTCCGAACCCGCGGCCAATCCGTATCGGCGCACACGCCGAACTACAGACATGCTCACCGCAACGAGGGAGCCCGAGGTTGGCTTTGTCAACCAACCCTCTCCAATATTTGAGAAGCTTGACTCTGTGCCCAGCTTCCCAGATCTCGACCGCGGCAGCGAAAATGACGGTCCTGACTCGATCGACGAACTTTTGGGCAAAGTGGCTCGAGGCGACCAGGCTGCATTCAGCGACCTGTACGACGAAACGGCACCGAGACTGCTCGGGCTCATCAAACGGGTCCTCATCGATCACGCGCAATCCGAGGAAGTAGCCCAGGAGGTGTACCTGGAAATCTGGCAGACGGCCCCGAAGTTCGACAGAAGCAAAGGCTCGGCGCTGTCGTGGATGCTCACGATGTCCCGTCGACGAGCAATCGACCGCGTGCGGTCCGCGCAATCCGGGCGCGATCGGGACGTGAAGATCGGCATCCGGGACATCGGAACCGACTTCGATGACACGGCCGAACAGGTGGAGACGAGAATTGAGAGCGAAAGGGTGAAAGTCGCAATGGCACGATTGAGTGAACTGCAGCGCCAGGCGCTCAATCTCACCTACTTCGATGGCTACACGCAAACGGAAGTTGCCGAGTTGCTGTCCATTCCGCTCGGCACGGTGAAGACCCGGTTGCGCGACGGAATGATCAAATTGCGGGACGAGTTGGGGGTGGCGACGTGAACCTCAACCCACGGGAGCAGGCGGAAGTGGAAACGGCACTCGCCTTGTCCGTCACGCCCGTGACACCGTCGCCGGCATTGAAGTCCGCGATCCTGGCGAAGATTGCCGTGACTCCGCAAGAGCAGCCGGTCCGCGAAGAATCAGTCGGACCGGCAGCGAAACGGGCACAGTCGCGATGGTTCTCGAAGCCCATCACCGCCCTCGTGGCTGCGGCGGCCGCAGTCACCCTGTTTGCGGGCGGCACCGTTCTGGGGGTTGGCATTTCGGCCGACAACACGGCGCAAAGCCAGGCGAACACGCTTGCCGTGTTGAGCTCCGCGAGCGACCTGCAGCGCGCAACCGCAAGTCTCGCGAGCGGCGGTGTCGCAACGCTGATTTGGTCGCTCGACCAACGGAAGTCGGCGATTCTCGTCGATGACCTCCCCACCCTTTCGGGCGGGAAGACCTACCAGCTCTGGTACATCGGCGGGAGCGGCCCCATCTCGGCCGGAACGTTCGACGCGCATGCGGGCTCCACGACGTGGCGCGTGCTCGACGGCGCCATGAGCCCAGGGGACACGGTCGGCATAACGGTGGAACCTTCGGGCGGATCGCCGGCCCCGACGACGGATCCGATCGTCGCTATCGCCAGTTCGTAAACTTCACCAATCCGAATCAAGCACCCTTCCGAATAGTCATTGTGCGCGACATCCGCGACACAAAGATTAGGAGGAACATCGTGGCCAAATCACCTAACCGTCTCGTTGGCGTCGTCTTCGGGGCCGTCTACATTCTGGTCGGACTACTCGGATTTACTGTCACGAGCGGCTTCGGCTTCTTCTCCACGAGCGGTGGACTGCTCCTGGGAATTTTCGAGGTCAACGCATTCCACAACGTGGCGCACTTGCTCATCGGCGCCGCGCTCATCATCGGCGGCATGGTCAGTACTCGCGCTGCGAAAGCGGTCAACGGCACTGTCGGTGGCGCCTACCTGCTTCTGGGCATTGCGGGCCTGTTCCTCGTCGGAACTCCGCTCAACGTCCTTGCCTTGAACTCCGCAGACCACGTGCTGCACTTTGCGAGCGCCGTTGTCCTTCTGGGCACCGCACTCGGAACCGACAAGCGCACGCACACGGCGATCGCGTAACCGATGTCACAGATCACGCGGAGTTGGCTGGCTTTCGCCGCCATGGGGGCTGGCGTGATCCACTTAGGGGTGGCATCCGGTGTCGCGATTCCCGCCGCCGTCGTCCTGGGCGTTCTCGGCTTTGCCGAGTTCGCCTGGGGCGTCGGCGTCTTGTCCCGAAACCGGTTCCTGCTGCCCCGAACGGCGCTCGTGGGGGCGTTGAGCCCGACTCTCGCGTGGGTGCTCGTGCTCCTGGGCGCCGTCATGTTCGAGCATCCCGAGTGGGCATCGTCGTTCCCGGCATTTCCGATGGCGGCGGCAACAGCGTTCAACCTTGTTCTCGCGGCGTCGGCGGGGGTCACGGTCCGCCGCGCAGCTTCCGTCGAGTCGGATGACGTACCTGTGCGCAAGACGACTGCGGACAGGCAAGCACCTGCGTTCCTCTACCTCGTTGGGCTAATGGTCGGCGCGCTAGCGGTGTCGGCCGTGACCACGCCCGCGCTCGCCGCGACGAGCGCCGGGGCCAACAATCCGCATGCGAACCACAGCGAACTTAACCTCCCCGACGAGCATCAGCATTGATTCGCGGTGAGCGTCCCGGACCCGTCTCCCGATCGCCACATTGTCGTGAGGGGTAGGCATGCAGTGTTGCACGCTCGAACACCGCAACGCACCCTCGACGCAGGGGCGCCAGAACGCTGCGTATCAGTGACGCGATCAACATCATCCGCGCCCGCCACGATTGCCAAGCGCCAACGCCACTGGACTGAATTGCGAACTGCACAGGCGCCCCTCCAGCCCCATAACCTCCTGAATGATGAAAGCCAGGGAGCTAGCCGAACTTGCCGGAGACGTAATCCTCTGTGGCTTGCACCGACGGCCGCGAGAACATGGTCGTGGTGTCGTCGTACTCGATGAGCTTGCCCGGCTGTCCCGTTCCCGCGATGTTGAAGAACGCGGTGCGGTCGGAAACGCGGGATGCCTGCTGCATGTTGTGGGTCACGATCACGATCGTGTAGTCCGCCTTGAGTTCCTCGATGAGGTCTTCGATCGCGAGGGTGGAAATCGGGTCGAGCGCCGAGCACGGTTCGTCCATGAGCAGGACATCCGGCTGCACGGCGATCGCCCGCGCGATGCACAGCCGCTGCTGCTGACCGCCGGACAGTCCGGAACCGGGCCGACCGAGGCGGTCCTTGACCTCGTTCCACAGGTTCGCGCCGACGAGCGCCCTCTCGACGAGGTCATCCGCGTCGGATTTCGTGATGCGGCGGTTGTTCAGTTTCACCCCGGCAAGCACATTGTCCCGGATGGTCATGGTGGGGAACGGGTTCGGGCGCTGGAACACCATGCCCACCTGCCTGCGCACGAGCACGGGATCGACGCCGGGGCCGTACAGGTTGTTGCCGTCGATGAGCACCTCGCCCTGCACGTGCGCTCCGGGAATGACTTCGTGCATGCGGTTCATCGTCCGCAGGAACGTGGATTTTCCGCACCCGCTCGGGCCGATGAACGCGGTGACGGTGCGGGGCTCGATCTTGAGCGTCACGTCTTCCACGGCCTTGAACTTGCCATAGAACACGTTCAGGTCATTCACTTCGATGCGCTTGGACACGGTGCCTTCCTTGAGGGTCTGCTCGGCTCAGCGGCCGAGCTTCGGGGAAAAGATTCGAGCGATCAGCCTCGCGATGAGGTTGAGCGCCATGACGATCAGGATGAGGGTCAGCGCGGCGGCCCACGCGCGATCCAGGTACGGCTGCACATCCGTGCCGGGGTTCGCATACTGCGTGTACACGAACAGGGGCAGCGCCATCATCCGGCCGTTGAACAGGTCGTAATTCATGCTCGACGTGAAGCCGGCGATGATGAGCAGCGGGGCCGTTTCGCCGATCACGCGCGCGATCGCGAGCGTCACGCCCGTCGCAATTCCGGCGATGGAGGTGGGAATGACGACTTTGATGATCGTGAGCCACTTGGGCACCCCGAGCGCGAAGGCTGCTTCGCGCAACTCGTTCGGCACGAGCTTGAGCATTTCCTCGCTCGACCGCACGACGGTGGGAATCATGAGCAGAGTGAGCGCCACGGCCCCGCCGAATCCGAACCTAATGCCCGGGTCGTCGAACAGGAGGGCGAAGAGCGCGAACGCGAACAAACCGGCCACGATCGACGGGATCCCGGTCATGACATCCACGAAGAGCGTGATCGCCTTCGCAAGCGGACCGCGCCCGTACTCGACGAGGTAAATGGCGGCCAACAGCCCGATCGGCACCGAAATGAGCGTGGCCATCCCGGTGATTTCGAGTGTGCCGACGATGGCGTGCAGAGCGCCGCCGGGAAACTGCTCCGTGCCCGCGCCGACAATGTTGCGCATCGACTGGGTGAAGAACGCAATATCGAAACGCTTCCAACCATCGACCACGACCGTGAAGATCAGGGAAATGAGCGGCAGGATGGCGATGACGAACGCGGTCGACACGAGCGATGTGATGAGCCGATCTTTAGCCCTGCGCGAGCCTTCGACGAGGTATGACACCGTCACGAGCAGGAGGTCGAAGAGCACGGTGCCGAAGAAGACGACGGCGACGATGTTGTAGTCGCCGCCGGAGCCTGCAGCGAGTATCCCGAACACGACGGCGAGCACGAACCAGCTCCCGGCGAGGAGCGCCCACGGTACCCACTTGGGGAGCCTCGCACTCGTGAGGCTGTTCACGATCCCGTTCGCTGTGCCGCTCATCAGTTCGCTCCGGAGAACTCTTTGCGGCGGTCGATGAGCACTCTGGCCACGGTGTTCACGAGCAGGGTGATGACGAACAGGATGAGTCCGGTTGCGATGAGCGCATTGACGCCGACTCCATGAGCTTCAGGGAAGTTGAGCGCGATATTGCCCGCAATCGTCGGCGGGTTCGCCGACCCGGTGAGGACGAAACTGATGACGAGCGCGGGGGAGAGCACCATGGCGACCACCATGGTTTCGCCGAGCGCCCGGCCTAGTCCGAGCATGGTCGCCGAGATGATCCCCGGCATCCCGAACGGGAGAACGGCGGTGCGGATCATCTCCCACCTGGTCGCGCCGAGCGCGAGAGCGGCTTCCTCGTGGAGCACGGGCGTCTGGAGGAACACTTCCCGGCAGACGGCGGTGATGATGGGAAGCACCATGACGGCGAGCACGATCGCGACCGTGAGGATGGTGCGGCCGGTGCCGGACACGGGGGCCGCGAAGAACGGGAGCCAGCCGAAGTTGTCGACGAGCCACGCGTAGAACGGCTGCACGAAGGGGGCGAGAACCTTGATCCCCCACAGTCCGAATACGACGGAGGGCACAGCCGCGAGCAGGTCGACCACGTAACCGAGCGTCTGGGAGACGCGCCGCGGCGCGTAGTGGGAAATGAACAGCGCGATGCCGATCGACACGGGGAGCGCCATGATGAGCGCAAGCGCGGCCGCCCACACCGTGCCGAACGCCAACGGCGCGACGTAGGCCCAAAAGCTGGATGATGGCGTTGGCAGGGCCGCCGGGTCGACGATGAGCGCCGGGATGCTTTGCGCGATGAGGAAAACGGCGACCGCTGCGAGCGCCGTGAGAATGACGATGCCGGCGAGGAGCGTGCTTCCGGCGAAAATGCGGTCTGCAGGCCGTGACCGGGTTGCCGCGGGCCCGCCTCCCACTGACCTGCTCACTGGATCGTCTCAATCACCGACGTCACTCGCGCCGACAATGCAGCGGACAGCGGCGCAGCGCCCGCCGATTTCGCGGCGAGGGCCTGGCCCTCGGCGCTCGCCACAAACAGCGCGTACTCCTTGACCAGGGCTCCGATGTCCTCGACCGCGTAGTGCTGGCACACGATGAGGTAGCTCACGAGGACGAGCGGGTAATGCGAAGGGTTTGTCGTCGTGCGGTCGAGCGCGATGGCGAGGTCGTTTTCGGCGCGGCCGTCTTCCACGGGCGATTCTGCGACAACCCGGGCTGCTGCTTCGGCGGTGTAGTTCACGAACGTGTTCCCGACTTTGATTGCGGCGACGCCGAGATCTCCCGCGCGGGATGCGTCGGAGTACCCGATCGTGTTGCGGCCGTTCGTGACCGCCCCCACGACTCCCGAAGTTCCCTGCGCTGCTTCGCCTTTCCGGTAGGGGAATGTGTCGTCGGCAGGGGCATCCCACACTTCGGGTGCCAGCTGGGCGAGGTAGTCGGTGAAATTCGTGGTCGTGCCCGAGTCATCCGAACGGTGCACCGCGGTGATCGGGGCGGACGGCAACGCGGCGCCCGGATTGAGAGCGACGATCGCCGGGTCGTCCCAGCGGGTCAGTTCGCCTTTGAAGATCTTCGCGATCGTCGTCGCGTCGAGGTTCAGTTCGCTGACCCCTTCGATGTTGAAGATCACGGCGATGGGGGAAATGTAGACGGGAAGGTCGATCGCCTGGGTGCCGGGCCGGCAGGCCACGAAGTCTTCCGCGAGTTCGGACGCGGTGAGCGCGGAGTCGGATCCGGCGTAGGCGACTCCTCCGCTCGTGAACGCTTTGCGCCCGGCGCCCGAACCATCGGGGGAGTAGTTGATCGTCACCGCGGGGTGATTCATCTGGAAGGCGGCGATCCAGACATCCGATGCGCTGCCTTGAGAGGATGCTCCGGAGCCATTGATTTCTCCGGAAAGCAGGCTCGGGGTGTCCGGCTGGTACATCTCGTTTGCCGCACACGATGACAGGAGGAGAGCCCCGAGTACGGCGATAGCCGCTGAGCCGATCACGCGTACGGGGGTCACGATGGTTAACTCTGCGCCCTCACGGTGAACACGAGGTTAACGCTGGCGGAAGAGTGCGGTCGTCACGCCGCGGACGCCGGCGAATGCGTCTCCACGGCCACGATTCGAGACTCCGGATGGTCGAGCGAAAGGTGCAGAACGCTGAACTCGCCCGTCGACAGCATGGATGCTTTCCTCAACGGACCGCTCAGTGCGGTCCCGGTTTCAGCGGCAACGGCGGAAACGATCTCGGGAATAACGGGGCCGTGGCTGCACAGAACCACGGTCGAGCGTTTCCCGATCCGTCGACGCACAATCTTGCCGACCTTTCCTGTGCCGTGTTCGTAAGCGTCCTGGCTGATGTCCGCGGTGACGCTGATCGGCACACTGAGGAGCGCGGAGAGCGGCTCGAGGGTAGCGCGGCAACGCGCAGCGGTGCTGCTCACGAGTTTCGAGGGGTGGAACGCGGCGATCGCAGGACCGATCGTCGCGGCCTGATTGAGCCCTCGGTGGAGGAGCGGGCGGGTCGAATCCGGGCCATCCCAATTGTCCGGCGGTACCGCCTTGCCGTGACGGACCACGATGACGGCGAAGGTGCGCACGGTGCCGGCATCCGCGTAATCCGCGAAGCGATCGAGCACTTCCTTGTCGCGCTCGTAACTGAGCGCGGACCTCGCTTTGCCGATCGGGAGCCATTCGAGCGCCGCGATCTCCTGATTGGGCTTGAACTTCGATGCGGCGAGAGCGCTATCGGTGACTTCCGCGGCCCAGTAGTGCACGGTCTTTCCGCGGCCGCCGTTGAGCGAGTACTCGATCGTGCCAAGCGGAACGCCGAGCGTAACTCGGATTCCCGTTTCTTCTCGAATCTCGCGAACGGCGGTTTGCGGCGGGGTCTCGCCCGGGTCGATTTTGCCCTTGGGGAGAGATATGTCGGCGCGTTCATCCCTGTGCACGAGCAGGATCTCGATCTTCCCTTTCACCGACCGCCAGCACACCGCTCCGGCGGCGACGACGTCGTCGTTGTTCCCGCTCGCGTTCACCTGGCTCCGCTCCGTTTTCGACCTGAGATCCTTCGCATGATGACGTCCTGCAAGTCCTGCAGGTGCCGTCCCGATTCCGTGCGGTCGCGGCGCACCCATTCGCCGGTTTCTTCGAGCCACCACGATGACGTCTTCTCCGACATGGCAACGTCAAACAGCCATTCGATCTCCGCCAGTTGCGCGGGGTCGGTCAGCCGCACGAGCGTTTCGATTCGGCGGTCGAGGTTCCGGTGCATGATGTCCGCGCTGCCGATGAACACGTGAGGATCGCCGCCTCCTGCGAAGCAGAAGATCCGCGAGTGTTCGAGGTAGCGGCCGACGATCGAGCGGACTCGGATGTTCTCGCTGAGTCCTTCGACTCCCGGGCGCACGCTGCAGATTCCTCTCACCCAGAGGTCGATGGGCACGCCTGCCTGGCTCGCCTTGTACAGCGCATCGATGATCGCTTCGTCGACGATGGAGTTCACTTTGATCCGGATGCCGCTTCGCTGGCCGTCGGCCGCGTTCTGGGTTTCCGTCCGGATGCGCTTGAGCAGTCCCTTGCGCAAATGCATGGGGGCTACGAGCAGCCTCTTGAACTTCTTCTCGATCGCGTAGCCGGAAAGCTCGTTGAACAGCCGCGTAAGATCCTTTCCGACCTGATCGTCCGCCGTGAGGAAGCCGAGATCCTCATACACGCGGCTCGTCTTGGGGTTGTAGTTTCCCGTGCCGATGTGGCTGTAATGCCGAAGCTCCCCGCCTTCCTCGCGGACGACGAGCGCGAGTTTGCAGTGTGTTTTCAGCCCGACGAGTCCGTACACGACGTGCACTCCCGCTTTTTCCAGCTGCCGCGCCCAGTTGATGTTCGCGGTCTCATCGAATCGGGCCTTGAGTTCGACGATCGCGAGCACCGCTTTTCCCGCTTCCGCGGCGTCGATGAGCGCTTCGACGATGGGACTGTCGCCGCTCGTGCGGTACAGGGTCTGCTTGATGGCGAGGACATTCGGGTCGCGAGCAGTCTGCTCGAGGAACGCCTGCACGCTCGTCGCGAATGACTCGTAGGGGTGGTGGAGCAGGATGTCCTGTCGTGCGATCGAGGCGAACACATCCGGTTCGGCGTTCGGTTCCCCCGGCAGGAGAGCGATGCTTGTTGTGGGTACGTGTTTGCGGTATTTGAGCGCCGGCCGCTCGATGCGGAACACCTCGAACAGGCCGCCGAGGTCGAGGGGGGCGGGCAGCCGGTACACCTCCTGTTCGGTGATGCCCAGTTCGCGTACGAGCAGTTCGAGAGTGCGCTCGTCCATGTCGTCGGTGATTTCGAGGCGGATCGGCGGCCCGAAGCGGCGGCGGAGCAGTTCGCGTTCGAGCGACTGGATGAGGTTCTCGGTCTCGTCTTCGTCGATTTCGAAGTCTTCGTTGCGGGTGACGCGGAACTCGTGGTGCTCGAGAACTTCCATCCCCGGAAACAGTTCCTCAAGGTGGTTCGAGACGAGGTCTTCGAGGGGAATGAACCGCAGGAGCCCGCGTTCGTCGTCCGGAAGTTGAACGAAGCGCGGCAGCACGGGCGGCACTTTGAGTCGCGCGAACTCTTCCTTGCCCGTCTTCGGGTGGCGCACCCGGATGGAGAGATTGAGTGAGAGCCCGGAAATGTAGGGGAAGGGATGCGCGGGGTCGACGGCGAGCGGCATGAGCACCGGGAAGATGCGGGCGGAGAAGATCTCGTCGATGCGTTCCCTGTCGGCATCGTCGAGGTCCGCCCAGGTTTCGATGTGGATGCCTGCCTCGTCGAGGGCGGGTTTCACGAGGTCCCGGAAGGCGGCGGCGTGGCGTGCCTGCAGCACGTGCGCCTGGTCGCTGATGGCGGCGAGCGCGTCGAGCGGCTCGGTACCGACGTTCGTGGGTACGGCGAGCCCCGTCATGATGCGCCGCTTCAACCCGGCGACGCGCACCATGAAGAATTCGTCCAGGTTGTTCGCGAAGATGGCGAGGAAGTTGACACGTTCGAGGAGCGGAACGGTCTCGTCTTCGGCAAGCTCAAGGACGCGCTGGTTGAAGGCGAGCCAACTCAGCTCGCGGTCGAGGAACCGGTCGGGCGGCAGGGTGCCGTCATCGACCCACGTCGAGTCGTAGTCGTCGTCGAGACTGTCGGTCGCGAGCCCCGTGTCGTCGAGATAACTCTCCGCATCCATCCCTAGATCATTGCACCAGCGAGCGGGTCGATGCCTACTTCGGTGCGCGCCGGTATCGCACGTCGATCGTGTGCTGGGCGAATCCGTAGCGGCGGTAAAGGGCAAGGGCGGGCTCGTTGTCGGCCTCGACATAGAGAACGGCCGTGCGGATGCCGCGTTCGGCGAGGCGCGAGAAACCGGCATCCATGAGGGTCCGCCCGAGGCCTTCGCCCTGTCGATCCGGGTCGATGCCGACAGCGTAGAACTCGCCAACCTGCTCGTGGTCGTCGGATTCCTCGACTTTGAGCCAGCAGAATCCGATCATGGCGTCGCCGTCCCGGAGGATGAGGAAGTCGCCGGGGTCGAACCATGCTTCCGCTTTGCGGTCGTCGAGGTCGCGTTGGGTGAGGCCGCCCTGCTCCGGATGTGCGGCGAAGGCGCGCGCGTTGAGCGCGAGCCAGGCGGCGTCGTCGACGCCGGGGCGGAATGGTTCGAGGTACTGCTGGCGGCTCCCTTCGAGACGCGCTTCGCGCTCCTCAGGGAACGAGTCCCTGCCCGCCCCCTGAGGAGGCCGAAGGCCGTCTCGAAGGGAGCCGTGGGAAACGGGCGCACGCAATTGAAGCAGCGTGCGCACCGGCTCGAACCCGAACCGCGCGGCGAGCGCGCGCGACCCCGGGTGATCGCCGTGCGCCCACGCGAACGTCGCCGCAGGATGCTCGGCGAGAACCCGCGACACAAGCGCCGCACCTTCCCCCGCGCCACGAGCATCCGGGTCGATGACGAGCTCGAATTCATCCGGCCCGACGATCGCGGCCCCGACGATTCCGCTCGCGCCCTCGCTCGCGATGAGCGTGCGCTCGCCGCGTCCGAGTTCCACGAGCGACTGGTCGGAAAATGGCGGCTGGCCGTCCGCTGCGCGCGCTCGCGCGATCAGCCCGGCAAGCTGCTCAGGACTGGACGGATTCGGCGACACGATCGCTCTCGTCTTCGTCGTACACGTTGAACCGGTAGCCGACGTTGCGAACGGTGCCGATGATCGACTCCTGGTCCCCGAGTTTGGCGCGCAGGCGTCGCACGTGCACGTCCACGGTGCGGCTGCCGCCGTAATAGTCGTAGCCCCAGACCTCGCTGAGCAGTTGCTCGCGCGTGAAGACGCGGCTCGGATGCAGGGCAAGGAATCGCAGCAGCTCGAACTCTTTGTACGTGAGATCCAGCGACCTTCCGCGAACCTTCGCTGAGTAGCTCGCCTCATCGATGACGACGCCGCTCGCGCTGATCTTCGACGTCAGCCGGTCGTCCGTCTTTCCTCCGATGGCGAGCCGGATGCGCGTATCCACTTCTGCCGGGCCGGCCGTCGCGAGAAGCAGGTCGTCGGCGCCCCACTCCGAGTTCACCGCAGCGAGCCCGCCTTCCGTCACCACGATCATGAGCGGAACGGACAGCCCCGTGGCGTGAAGGATCTTGCACAGCGATTTCGCGCCCGCGAGGTCTTTGCGCGCATCGACCAGGATCACGTCGCAGCTCGGGGCGTTCACGAGCTGGGCCGGCTCGGCCGGGATGGTTCTGACCCGGTGACTGAGAAGCCCGAGTGCGGGCAGCACGTCGTTCTCCCCGTCGGGGGTGAGAACCAACAGCTGTGCCACAGGACCCTCCCGGTTCGAACGATCACAGTCTATTCGCGCCCGAATAGGGCAGGATGTGATTGTGACGACCAACAACCACATTCGGGACCTTGAGGTGGGTACGGTCGTGCCGGTCTGGGTTCTGGCGGTTGTCGCAGCGGTTGTCATCGGTGTTGTCGGTGACGGAAACGAATACCTCGTCTGGGCGCCCATCGCGCTGGCGGTCGCGACGTTCGCGACGTTCGCGATTCAGCTTTCCACCCTCACCCGCGAAGGGTTCGTGAATCGCGTGATGGCGTCGGTTGGCGGTGCCACCGTGATTCTTGGGCTCGCGACAGGGCTGTTCGCTCTGCTCGCGATGGTGAACGGATAGTATTGATTCATGCTTCTCGCGCTTGAGCTCACGTTCGTCGGCCTTCTCGGGCTCGCCACGTTGGCCATCGCCTACGTCTCCGTCGTCGTCCTGTACAACCTGTTCCGCGGCCAGCGCTAGGCAGCGCGGTCATGCTTCGGGTGCCGGATGACCTTCCCGCCGAGCTTGCCCCTCTCGCGTGGCTGCTCGGGGTGTGGGAGGGCACGGGCGTTCTCAACTATCCGGTGGGCGACGATGTGCGCAACTACGAGTTCGGCCAGCGCGTGAGTTTCAGCCATGACGGCCTCCCCCACCTCAACTACAACTCGTACACCTGGATGCTGGACACGCACGGCGAACAGGACCTCCCCACTCCGCTCGTGACGGAGACCGGCTATTGGCGGCTGGTGCGCGCGGCATCCGAATCGGATCCCGGCCCCGGCCTCGTCGCGGGTGTGGGTACGCCGGCATACGGCAGCGCGGCGAAGGTCGAAACTCTTCGCAACGACGACGGCGGCTTCGATCTCGAAGTGTCCATCCTGCACCCTGGCGGGGTGAGCGAGCTCTACCTCGGCCAGGTGAAGCCGGCGCGCATCGACCTCGCAACGGACGCCGTGATGCGTTCCGCGAGCGCGAAGGAGCACACCGCTTCCACGCGAATGTACGGTCTAGTCGACAGTCACCTGCTGTGGGCGTGGGATATCGCCGCGCTCGGCACGCCCCTTACCTCCCACGCGTCGGGAAGGCTTGCCCGTGTCGACTGAGTTTTTGGCCATGGAGGGCGCCGTGGCGGCATCCGGGGAGGATGCCGGCGTCGCAGCGCACTACGGGAACCCGATGACGGAGCAACGCGCTCTCGCCGCCGGCACCGCGCTCGTCGACCTTTCGCATCGCGGCGTCGTGACGGTCACCGGACCCGACCGGCTCAGCTGGCTGGATTCCGTTTCCAGCCAGAGCCTTGCCGGGCTGGCGCCGGGCGACTCGGCGGAAACTTTGCTGCTGGGGCAGACCGGGCGCATCGAACACGACATCCGGATCGTGGACGACGGCGTGACGACGTGGCTGCTCGTCGAAGGGCGCGAGACCGAGTCTCTCGTGCAGTGGCTGGATTCGATGCGGTTCATGCTGAGAGTGGAGGTGGCCGACCGCAGCGCCGACTTCGCGACCCTCGGGATGTTCGGCGCACCTCTCGTGAGCGCGGCCTCCCCGAACGGCGTGCCGATCGTGTGGCATGACCCCTGGTCCGCTGTCGTGAACGGCGGGTTCCAGTACGCGACGGCCGAACGGCATCCGGCCGCGGAGTGGACGTACCTCGAAGCAATTGTCGATCGGTCGGAGCTTGCCGACGCCGCCCGGGTTCCCGCAGCGGGGTTGCTCGCTCTTGAGGCCCTGCGAATCGCAGCCTGGCGCCCTCAGTTCGGCACGGAGGTCGATGAGAAGACGATCCCGCACGAACTGGACTGGCTGCGTTCGGCAGTCCACTTGACGAAGGGTTGCTACCGGGGGCAGGAGACGGTCGCGAAGGTTCACAACCTCGGGCATCCTCCGCGCCGGCTCGTGATGCTGCACCTGGATGGTTCCGAAGGCGTTCTTCCCGCGAGCGGCGACGAGGTTCGGCTTGAGGACAAAGTGGTCGGACGGGTGACGAGCGCTGCGCGCCATTACGAGTTGGGGCCGATAGCGCTTGCCGTCGTGCGGCGCATGACGGATCCGGATGCCGTGCTCACGGTCCCCGTGGACGACGTGATGGTTGCCGCCGCGCAGGAGGTTATCGTCCCGCTGACGGCCGGCGCCGTGGCGGGTGTTCCGCGCTTGCCGAGGCTTCGATAGGCGCACCGAGATTAGCGCTCACATGTACCCCCGATAAACTGGCGGCATGACTTACTCCCTCATCCTTCTCCGGCACGGCCAGTCCGAGTGGAACGAGAAAAACTTGTTCACGGGCTGGGTGGATGTTCCGCTCACCGAATTGGGGTGGCAGGAGGCGCGAAATGCGGGGGAGTTGTTGTCGTCATCCGGGTTGCTCCCCGATGTGCAGTTCACGAGTTTGCTCAAGCGGGCGATTCACACTGCGAACGAGACGCTCAAGACCGCCGATCGGGATTGGATTCCCGTGCACCGCAGCTGGCGGCTGAACGAGCGCCACTACGGCGCGCTGCAGGGCAAGAGCAAGCCGGAGACGCTCGCCGAGTTCGGCGAAGACCAGTTCATGACGTGGCGCCGCTCCTTCGACGTCCCGCCGCCGCCGCTCGACGATGACAGCGAATTCTCCCAGGCCCACGATCCCCGGTATGCCGGGCTCGGGGACGACCTGCCGCGCACAGAGTGCCTCAAGGATGTCATCGCGCGGATGCTGCCTTACTGGCGCTCCGACATCACTCCCGCCCTCGGCGAGGGGAAGACGGTGCTCGTGACGGCTCACGGCAACTCCCTTCGCGCGCTCGTGAAGCACCTGGACGGCATCTCCGACGACGCCATCGCGGAACTCAACATTCCCACCGGTATTCCGCTCGTCTACGAGCTCGGTGACGATTTTCAGCCGATTGCGCCGTCCCGGTACCTCGATCCGAATGCCGCCGCCGAAGGCGCCGCAGCGGTCGCCGCGCAGGGCAAGAACTGAGAACCGACCTCTACCACCCAACAGAACGGGCGTAACAACGTGGCAAAGAAAGACTCACAGCGCATCATCGAGATCCGCGAGAAGGCGAACCGGCAGCGTCGCGAGCAGCAACGGGCGGAGCGCCGAAAGACGATTCTCATCCAATCCGGCATCGCCCTTGGGATTCTCGTGGTCGTCGGGCTCGTGGTCGGCGGAATTTTCCTGGCCCAAAGCAGCAGAACGCCGGCGGCGCCTCCGTCCGCGGACGGCACGATCACGCTGCTGGGCACACCGAATGTGCCGTTCGCGGTAGAGGATACGGCGGTGACCGTCGGAATGGCGGATGCCCCCATCACGATCGACATTTACGAGGACTATTCGTGCCCGCACTGTGCAGACTACGAGGCGGCGGTGGGGCCGACGCTCCTCGAGCTCATCGCGAGCGGAGACGCTCTCGTGAACTACCACCCGATCCGAATCGTGACTGCGTACGGCGTGGCCGCGGGCTCGGCTGCGGCGTGCGTCGCCGAGACGGATCCGCAGAACTGGCCGGCGTTCCACTCGGCGCTGTTCGCCAACCACAGTCAGTCGTCAGACGGCTGGGGTCCGAAGGAGTTCGCTACGTTTGCCACCTCGAACGGCGTCAAGGATCTGGACGCGCTCAAGTGCATCACGGAAGCGCGGTACACCGACTGGATCGTCTCGAACACGGCGGCGTCCCGCGACGCGGGAGTGTCGGGCACCCCGACGGTGTTCATCGACGGCAAGGTGCAGTCCACGCTCCCGAGCCCTGACGCGCTCATCGCCGCGGTCGAGGCGGCGAAGGGGAACTAGAACGCGAGCCGGCTGGCCCTCGGCCTGCGGCACCGCTGCCGCGGTGCTCAGGTCGTGGGGTAGCTGACCTGCCAGTCGCCCGTCGCGAGGTATTGGACCTTCTTGGCGATGGAGACGGCGTGGTCGGCGAACCGCTCGTGGTAGCGGGAGGCGAGAGTGGCGTCCACGGTGTCTTCCGCGCCGCCCTTCCAGGACTCGCCGAGCACTTTCTCGAACACGCTCAAGTGCAGTTCGTCGATCCGGTCGTCGTCGTTGCGGATTTCTTCGGCGATACGAACGTCTTCCGTTTCCAGCAGCCGCGTGAGCTTTCTGGCGACCTCGACGTCGAGGCGACCCATTTCCGCGAACGTCGATCTGAGCGTCTTCGGCACGACTTTCTCCGGGAAGCGGTACCGGGCGAGCTGCGCGATGTGTTCGCTCATGTCGCCCATCCGCTCGAGCGAGGCGGAGATCCGCAGCGCGCTCACGACGATGCGCAGGTCGCGCGCGACCGGCTGCTGACGGGCGAGTATGTTGATGGCGAGCTCGTCGAGGCTGACCGTGAGTTCGTCGATCTTGTCATCGTCGGCGATCACGGTCTCTGCGAGCGCGACGTTGGACTCGTTGAACGCGCTCACCGCGTTTTCGATGGAAACCTGCACGAGGGTTGCGATTTCGACGAGGCGATCCTGCACCTCGCGCAGCTCCTGTTGGAACACTTCACGCATGGTCATTCCCTTCTCGTCGTTCGCTGCCGGATGCCGTCATCCTGTCGTGCCGAGGTTAACGGCCGGTGATCTCGACCTGAACGATCGGCTTTCTTCCTGCTCGCAATCACCCGCAGGCCACCGCGTCACGGGGAAGTAACTAATCTAGTCGCTATGGACTCCGCTGTGCTGGTGCCCGCCGCGATGGCGTTCGGCGCCCTCGTCGGCGCGGGGATCGTGAGCATCGTGTATCTGGCTGCCCGTCGCGGGGATCGCGCAGTCAAGGTCGTCACCCCATCGGTTCCGGACGGCATCGACCAGGTCATCGATGCGCTGGATTCGGGCGGAGTCGTCCTCGACCCTTCGAACAACGTGATCAAGGCGAGTCCTGGTGCGCTCGCGTTCGGGCTCGTCTGGAATCACGCTCTCGTGCATCCGGAGCTCGTAGACATCGTGGACCGCGTGCGCAAGTCGGGGGAGTCGGTCACGGAAGAACTCGAACTTCCGCGCGGACCGCTGGGTGACGCGATCATCTACCTTCTGGTTCGCGTCGCGAGGCTCGGGTCGAGATACGTTCTTCTGCTTGCTGAAGACCGCACGGAAAGTTACAAACTGGATGCCGTGCGACGCGATTTCGTTGCGAACATCAGCCACGAGCTCAAGACGCCCATTGGGGCGGTGAGCCTTCTCGCCGAAGCTCTTCAGGCCGCGGCGAAGGAACCGGATCAGGTGAAGCGTTTCGCGAAGCGGCTCACGAAGGAGTCCGACCGGCTCGCGAGGATCACGCAGGAGATCATCGACCTGTCGCGGCTGCAGGCCGCGGATGCGCTCAGCCGACCTCAAACCGTGGAGATTGATCACGTCGTGGCGGCGGCAATCGATCAGAACCGAGTTGTCGCGGAGGCGCGCAACGTGACGATCGCGAGCGGCGGGGATGCCGGAATAGAGGTCATCGGGGACGAGTCGCTTCTCGTCGTGGCCGTGCACAATCTCATCTCGAACGCGATCGTGTACTCGCCGAAGGGTTCGCGTGTGGGCGTCGGCGTGAGCAGCGTGGACGGCATCGTGGAGATTGCCATCACCGATCAGGGCATCGGGATTCCGGCGGATGAGATCGACCGGGTGTTTGAGCGCTTTTACCGGATCGATCCCGCCCGTTCGCGGCATACCGGCGGGACGGGGCTCGGGTTGAGCATCGTGAAACACGTTGTCCAGAACCATGGCGGCGATGTGCGGGTGTGGTCGCAACAGGGCTATGGGTCGACGTTCACCATCCGCCTTCCGGAGTCCAGCCATGCCACGGCAGCGTCTCTGGGCGAGTCCGCGTGACGCACATTCTGATCGTCGAGGACGAACGGTCTCTCAGCGAACCGCTCGCTTTTCTGCTCGAGCGCGAGGGCTACCGAACGACCATCGCGAAAGATGGTCCGAGCGCGATCACGGCGTTCGATCGCGAAGCCCCGGATCTGGTGCTGCTGGATCTCATGCTCCCAGGCTTCCCCGGCACCGAGGTGTGCCGGCAGTTGCGGTTGAAGTCGAGCGTGCCGATCATCATGCTCACCGCGAAGGACAGCGAAGTCGACATCGTCGTGGGTCTTGAACTTGGCGCAGATGACTACGTGACCAAGCCGTACTCGTCTCGGGAGCTGCTCGCGCGCATCCGGGCCGTGCTGCGGAGGCGTGGCGAGCTCGGCGATCAGGACGAGGTCGTGCTCACAGCGGGCGATGTCGTCATGGATGTCGAACGCCACACGGTGTTGGCGCGCGGCGAGGCGGTGCAGCTTCCGCTCAAGGAGTTTGAGCTTTTGGAGTTCTTCCTGCGCAATGCGGGGAGGGTGCTCACTCGCGGCCAGCTGATTGACCGCGTGTGGGGGCCGGACTACGTGGGCGACACGAAAACACTCGACGTGCACGTCAAGAGGATCAGGGGGCGCATCGAGCTCGACCCCGCGAATCCGCAGATGCTTGTGACCGTTCGCGGCCTCGGGTACCGCTTCGAGGAGTAGCGGTTACGGGGTGGTGGCGGTCTCCGGTGCGAGCGAAGCGTACTCGCCGTTGGGGGCGAGCACCGGCAGCAAGAGCTGTTGTCCGGTGACGTCGTCGTACTGGAAGAACACGGGGAACAGGCCCCCGGCCGGCGCGTCCACGCCGTTCAGGATGAGAGTGCTCGCATCCTTTCCGCCGAGGCTCTTGACGGAGTCGGCGTTCACGTGAATGGTTTCGTTCACTTTCGCGTTGTCGGCATTCTCGTACTGGACGTTGACCGTCGCGCCGAACGCCGAGTGATTGACGATGTTGATGAGGAGGCTTGCGGTTTCGCCATCCGCCGTCACGAGGAGAGCGTTCACAATCTGGATGTCGCCCATGGCCGCACTGATGCCGTCGCCCGGGTCGTACTTCGTGGTCGTGGCTTGATCGGTGATGAAGGTGCAGCCCGTCGTGCCCACGGCCAACAGGGCGACGAGAACGGCGCTCGCGGCAAGACGTGCTCTCACAGGTTCCTCCGACTGGGAAATTCGGTGTCATCCGCGGGGTATCCGAACCGCGAACTCAGTTGCGAGTTTAGCCTAGCGCCCGCGGGGCCCGGGGCGAGGATTGGCCATCCGGGTGCTCAGGGCCCTGTGGTAAACTTTTGGTCGCGGAATGGAGCCTATTCAATGCTTTTCGAAGTCGGCGAGACTGTCGTTTACCCCCACCACGGGGCAGCTACCATCACAGAGGTCAAGAAGCGCACCGTTCGAGGTGAAGAGAAGCTCTATCTGAAACTCAACGTCACTCAGGGCGATCTCACGATCGAAGTTCCCGCCGAAAACGTCGACCTCGTGGGCGTTCGGGACGTCATCGGGCGCGAAGGCCTCGACAAGGTTTTTGAAGTCCTGCGCGCACCGTTCACGGAAGAGCCCACCAACTGGTCCCGCCGGTACAAGGCGAACCTCGAGAAGCTCGCCTCCGGCGACGTCATCAAGGTTTCCGAGGTCGTTCGCGACCTGTGGCGCCGCGACCAGGACCGCGGCCTTTCCGCTGGCGAGAAGCGGATGCTTGCGAAAGCCCGCCAGATTCTCATCTCCGAACTCGCGTTGGCCGAGAAGACCGACGAAGAGAAGGCATCGAGCGTTCTCGACGAGGTCCTCGCCTCCTAGAGCCGTCGGGCGGCGCGCTCCTCGTGCAACGAGGTTTGCGACAGCGCGGAAAGCAGCGGCAACCCCGACAGATTGCTCCACCCGGCCGTCCAGGTGAGTTGCGCCGCAACATCCCACACGGTGGAACTCGGATGCCGAAGCGCCGCGACCTCGCTCGTGCGGTTCTCGTGGTGCGACGCCGTTTCCGCGCTGCGCTGCGCGATCCCCGTGAACCGGTATCCGTGGCCGGGCAACGCCTCGAAGGCATCCAGTTCGGAGACGACGGCAAGCGAAGCGAGGTAGTGGTCGATGGGGCTGCCGTCCGGCGTGCCGCCCAACCCGATGCCGGGGAACTGGTTCGGCAGCAGCAGGTCGCCGAGGAACACCACTTCCCATTCGTCGTCGACGAACGCGAGATGCCCCGCCGTGTGGCCCGGCGTGTGTATCGCGCGCACAGCGCGGCCCGGAACGTCCAGGAGCTCGCCATCTTCCAGCAACCGGTCGGCGGTGAACGACGGCCAGCGGCTGCGCAAGTGGGCTGCCTGAAGGAGCTCCGCCCGCCGGTCATCCGGCACACCCCAGCCGGCGAGCCGTGCGAGAACCTCCTCATCGGCCAGCGGAGCGGACAACTCGCGGATGCCCTCTTGCTCGATCCGGTGCAGGGCGACGGGAGCTCCGGTCGCTGCCCTGATCCTCGACGCCATCCCCAGATGGTCGGGGTGAAGGTGCGTGACCGTCACCGACGAGACATCCGACAGCGAACGCTCCAGAGTGTCGAGAACTTCCCCGAGTGCGGCCCAGTTCTCGTCGGTGTCCCATCCCGTGTCGATGATGTGCACACCGCCGCGGGCATCCACCAGCACGTAGCTGAGCGTGAAGTGGGGCAGCGTGCCCGGCTGGCGAAGGCCGTAACAGAACAGCCCGTCCCGAACCTGCTCGAGGGGCGGAACCCCGTCGCCCGCTGCGGCCTGAAACTGGGAGTCGCTCGTGGGTTGCATCCCTTCGATGCTAGTCGACACCATCCGTCGCCCCGCAGGGTCAGCAAGTAGGCTTTGCCTGTGACAGTGCGCCTCTACGACTCCCGGTCGCAATCCGTGACCGACCTCGACCCCATCACTCCCGGCGAGGTCGGTATTTACGTGTGCGGTCCGACCGTGCAGTCGAGCCCGCACATCGGCCACTTGCGTTCCGCGCTCGTCTACGACCTGTGGCGGCGGTGGCTCACCTACCGCGGATTCCGCGTGACTCTCGTGCGCAACGTCACCGACATCGACGACAAAATACTCGCGAGCGCGGCGGATGACCCTGAACAGTGGTGGGCCCTCGCATACCGCTTCGAGCTGGAGTTCACGGCAGGATATGCGGCACTCGGCATCCTGCCGCCGACCTATGAGCCTCGTGCGACGGCGAGCATCGGCCAAATGCACGAGCTCATCCAGCGTCTCATCGACGCCGGACATGCTTATCCCGCGTCGGATGGCTCGGGCGACGTGTATTTCGACACGGGTTCGTGGCCGAGCTATGGCGAACTCACAAGGCAAAAGCCCGACGACATGGAACCTGCGGCGGATTCCGATCCGCGCGGCAAGCGAGACCCCCGCGACTTCGCCCTGTGGAAGGGGCACAAGCCGACCGAGCCGGAATCGGCGAGCTGGCCGTCGCCGTGGGGTTCTGGTCGGCCGGGCTGGCACCTGGAGTGCTCGGCGATGGCATCCCGTTACCTGGGCAGCCACTTCGACATTCACGGCGGCGGACTGGACCTGCGCTTCCCGCACCACGAGAACGAACTCGCTCAGTCCACGGCGGCGGGCGACAAGTTCGCGACCTACTGGGTGCACAACGGGCTCGTGAACATTGCAGGCCAGAAAATGTCGAAGTCGCTCGGCAACTCGATTTACGCCGCAGAGTTCCTGGAGAAGGCGCGGCCCCTCGTGGTGCGGTATTACCTGGGTGCGGCGCATTACCGGTCGACGATCGACTACCACGACGGCTCCCTCATCGAGGCGGAGGCCGCACTGGAGCGCATCGAAGGGTTCCTTGCGAGGGCCGACCGCCGCCTGTCAGAATCCGAGTTTGCGGGCAGCGCGCCCTTCGTGGTTCCAGAGGCGTTCGCTTCGGCCATGGATGACGACCTCGCGGTGCCGCAAGCGCTCGCCGTGCTGCACGATGCCATTCGTGCGGGAAACGCCGCCCTCGACGCGGAGACGCTCGAATCGGCCGCGCGCATCCGCGGCGAAGTGTTCGCCATGACCGAAGTACTCGGCTTGAATCCGCTTGTTGCGCCGTGGAACACGTCCCAGTCGGACGAGACGGCGCCCGCCCTTGCGAGGCTCGTCGAACTGTTGATCGCCGACCGGGATGCTGCACGTGCGGCGAAGGACTTTGCCGCGGCCGACCGGATTCGCGACGAGCTGGCCGGAGCCGGCATCCAACTCGACGACACCCCCACCGGAACCCAATGGAGCATCGCGTGAAAAACTCGGCACCGAAGCACGGTCGACCCGGCGCTGTGCGCAAAAAGAGCCGCGGTCCGCAAGTGGGATCCGGAGGGCAGGGCAAACAGGCCCTCGAGGGGAAGAAACCCACCCCCAAGGCCGAGGACCGCCCGTACCACCCGGCAGGCAAACGCAAGGCGGCCGCAGACCGATTCGAGGCATCCGGCGGCAAGCGGCCGGCCTCCCGTGGCGGCCAGCCGGACAGGGGAGACCCCGCGGGCAAGGTGGGACGGGGAGGCAAGACCGGACGGCCTGCCCAGTCGGGCGATTCGCAGCGCATGCGGCGGCCCAAGTCGTCGGACGAATTCGAGTATGTCACGGGGCGCAATTCCGTCCTCGAGGCGCTGCGCGCATCCATTCCGGCGACAACGCTCTACATTGCGTCACGCATCGAGTACGACGATCGCGTGAAGGAGGTCATGGGGATCGCCACGAAGCGAGGACTTCCCATCCTCGAGGTAATGCGACCGGAACTCGACCGACTCGCCGGGTTCGACTCCGTGCACCAGGGGCTCGCTCTCAAGGTACCGCCGTACGACTACGCGCACCCGATCGAGCTGCTCGACAAGATACTTAGCCACGGCAAGGTGCCGCTGCTCGTCGCGCTCGACGGGATCACGGACCCGCGGAACCTCGGCGCGATCATCCGCTCGGTCGCGGCGTTCGGCGGGCACGGCGTGATCGTGCCGCAGCGGCGCTCGGTGGGAATGACGGCGGCCGCGTGGAAAACGTCGGCCGGTGCTGCCGCGCGAACACCGGTCGCCATGGCGAGCAATCTCACTCAGACGCTGAAAGTGCTCAAGGAGCGCGGTGTGTTCGTGCTGGGACTGGACGGCGGTGGAGACGTCGCGCTGCCCGGGCTGACCTGGGCGAAGTCGCCGCTCGTCGTCGTGGTCGGCAGCGAGGGCAAGGGCCTGTCGCGGCTCGTCACGGAAACGTGCGATGCGGTCGTCTCGATCCCGATCGCCGCATCGACCGAGTCCCTCAACGCCGGGATTGCGGCGAGCGTGACCCTCTACGAGATTTCGAAGAACCGCTCCAAAAAATAGCGGATTACGCCTCGAGCGCTTGCACTAGGTCGTCGTAGATGTCATCCACGTGCTCGAGGCCCACCGAGATCCGCACGATTCCGCCACCGGGTTTTGCCTCCGCAGCAACCGGACGGTGCGTGAGCGATGCCGGATGCTGCGCGAGCGTGTCGATCCCGCCAAGGGAAACGGCGTGGCTCGCGAGTTTGAGCGACTCGATGAACTTCGTCGCCGCGTTGTATCCGCCAGCCAGGTCAAGCGAGAGCATGGAGCCTGGACCTTCGGACTGCGTACCGATCAAACCTTCGGGGTCGCAGCCGGGGAGCGTCGGGAACAGCACGCGAGCCAACGCGGGGTGGCCGTTCAGCCGCTCCGCGAGCGCCGTGGCCGTCTCCTGCTGCGCACGAACGCGCAGCGGCATCGTTCGAAGCCCGCGGTGCAGCAGGTACGCGGCGAACGCGTGAAGCAGGCCGCCGGTGAGTGCGCGAACATGGCGCAGGCGTGGGGCCCACTCTTCGTTCGTGGCGATCACGCCGCCCATGACGTCCCCGTGACCGCCGATGTACTTGGTGGCGCTGTGCAGCACGAGCGTCGCGCCGTGTTCGATCGGCCGCTGCAGCACGGGGGTCGCGAACGTGTTGTCGACGAGAACAGGCACGTCTCCCGCCGCGGCGACCGCTTTCGCGATGTTCACGAGTTCGAGGGTCGGGTTCGCCGGAGTTTCGATTACGACGAGCCCGGTGTCGGGCTGGATCGCCGCGGTGATCTCGTCGACGCTGTGCACCCAGGTCACGGTTGTTCCCACGAGGCCGTTGTCGAGAACGTGGTCGGTTCCGCCGTACAGGGGCCGCAGCGCAACAACGTGAGGCTTGCCCGCGGTGACGCTCGCGAGCAGGCACGCGGCGAGCGCGGCCATCCCTGAGGCGAACGCGACGGCGGCCTCCGAGCCTTCGAGGTTCGCGAGCGCCGTCTCGAACCGGGCGACGCCAGGTTGCCACAGGCGCTGGTACACGGCGGACTGGCCGGGCTCCAGGGTGCCGCCGGTGGCGAGATTCTCGTACGAGTCCCCGCCCAGTTCGACGCTCGGCAACGGGTTCGTCGTGGAGAGGTCGATCGTCGGGACGTGGGAACCTGACTCGATCACGCCCTCCATTCCGGCGTGGACGGCGCGGGTTTCCAGACGGGGTTTCGAAGGCTGCATGACTCGACCAAAACAGAATCCGCGACAAACTTCAAGGCCATCGCAAGAATCCACATCGCAGACGTTCCGCCGTTGCGAACTCTGCGGCAAGATGGGGTGATGGATGACATTGATCGCAGAATCCTTCGCGCACTTTCCAGCAATGCCCGGATGTCGGGAACGGCCCTCGCGACCGTGATCGGGGTCGCAGAGTCCACCGTGTCCCTGCGCATCCGACGGCTGCAAACCGAAGGGTATCTGCTCGGCTACCACGCCGAATTGAACGTGGCGGCGCTGGGGATGACCGTGCAGGCGCTCATTTCCGTTCGCCTCGTCTCCATCATTCGGGAGGATGTCGAGTCGTTCCGCGACGAGGCTCCGAACTGGCCGGGGGTGCTCGGTTTGTTTCACATGGCCGGTGTCGACGACTTCCTGCTGCACGTGGCCGCCCGCGACTCCTCCGAGCTGCGGGACTTCGTTCTCGAACATCTCGCGGGGCATCCTGCCGTCGCCAACACCGAGACGAATCTCATCTTCGACCACGTCGCCGGTCGCGGCCTTGAGCACTTCCTGGCCTAAGACCCGCTCCTGTGCACGGCAGGGAGTGGAGTGGTGGGGGCTCGACGGCTGGCTAGGGTGGAGCAATGCGCGATCGGGATTCTGATGTCGAAGCTCGTCGCTGGCGAGCACGCCGGTGAGTCCGCTCCTCGTCGCGGCCGCGGGAGCGCCCCTCGTTCTGGTGTGCGGCCTGATGGCATTCCGGATGCGCCCGTATTTGGCCGCTCTCGCATCCATCGCCGCAGCAATTGCCGTGTCGGCCCTGTGGTTTCCGATCAGCGCCCAGGCGGCGGCGCACACCTCGTCGACCATCGGTCCGCTCCTCGTCGAAGTCGTGCTCATCATCGTCGGAGGCGTATTGCTCGCCGAGGTGCTCACCGCATCCGGGGCTCAAGCGACGATTGCCCGGTGGCTCACCGACGTGTGCCGGGGGCCCGGACGCGTGGTGCTGCTCATCACCCTCGGAGTGACACCGTTCGCCGAGTCGGTCACTGGGTTCGGACTCGGTGTGATCGTGAGCATCCCGCTCCTTCGGCACATCGGGCTGAGCACCGCTCGATCGGCGGTCGTTGCGCTTCTCGGGCTCGTTCTCGTGCCGTGGGGCTCCCTGGCCCCCGGCACGCTCATCGCAGCGCAACTGGGCGGGGTGGACTTTCAGATGCTCGGCGTGTGGAGCGCCGTCTTCACGCTTCCCGTTCTCCTGGTTGCGACGCCGACGATCCTGATCCTCGCCGTGGGCGTACAGCAAGCGCGGAGGTCGGCGCTCGATGCGGTCGTCGTGGTGTCGGCGTTGTGGATTTCGCTCATTGCGGCCAACTTTCTTCTCGGGCCGCCGCTGGCCGGCGTCGCCGCGTCGATCACCGCGATCGTCGTCACCCTCGCCATCGCGAGGCTCGTCGAACGGAACCGGTGGACTGCGCCACGGAGACTTCGCCGTGCGCTCCTCCCGTACGGAATTCTCATCGCCGGGCTGCTCGCATCCTCCCTCGCGGAGCAGCTGCTGCCGCTCGGACTGTTCGGCCGCGTGCTCGCGAGCCCGGCACTGTGGCTGATCGTGACCGGGCTGCTCGCGTTCGCCCTCCTGAAGGTTGAGCGATCGCGAGTTGCCGGTCTGCTGCGCAGCAGCAGAAATCGCGGGATTCCGGTGGCGTTCACGACGGCACTGTTCCTGCTGCTCGGTGGGCTCATGACGGCGAGCGGCACGAGCGCATACCTGGCGCAGGCCGCCTCGACCATGGGGCACGCCTACCTTTTCCTCATCCCTCTCGTCGGTGCCCTCGGCGGATACGTGACCGGTTCGAACTCGGGGGCGAGCGCCATGTTCTCGGCGAGCACGACGCAGGCCGCGCTCGTGATCGGCGCTGATCCGCTCACGGTTCTCGCGACGCAAAACGTGGGAGCGTCTGCTGCGCTCATGGCGTCGCCGCCTCGCGTCGCGCTCGCGATGAGCGTTGCCGCGGCGTCGGACGACGCGTCGAGCGCGACCCCCGCCACGGACATCCAGGCGGATGCGTCCGTGGGGTCCGCGGGCGCCGTGACGAAAGTCGTGGTTCTCGCGAGCGCCGCGATCGCCGTCATTCTCGGCGTGTGCGCGATCTTCCTCTAAACGCGGTCGCGCCAGTCCTCTTCGTCGATAATCGCGGTGGGCAGCGTGAATGCGCCAGTGGGCGGGTCGATGACGGTCGCCTCATCGCGACGATGCTGAAGCACCGTGTCGATGTAGGAACCCACCGCTTCCGCGAGGGGGACATCCCGGTCTTCGTTCTGGGACAGGAACCAGCGATGCTCGAGCATCTGATGGAACACCTCGGCCGGCTCGAGCTTGCCCCTGAGTTCGCGGGGGATCGCGCGGGTCACCGGCTCGAAAACGGTCGCCAGCCATTCGTGCGCCGACATCTCCTCGTCGGGTTCGCCCTCGAAATGGGTCGCCGCGTACGCGTCCAGGTCGTTGAGGAGCCGCCGCGCCTGATTCTCCTCCGCGTCGAGGCCGGTGAGCCGCAGGAGCCGCCTTTGGTGGTGGCCCGCGTCCACGACTTTGGGCTGGATGAGAACCTGGCTGCCGGTGTCCACCGTGCTGATGGCAAGCTCTTCGATGTCGAACCCGAGATTGTTGAGCCGTTCGACGCGTTCGGCAATGCGCCAACGTTCGTTCGCCGAGAACGACTCGGAACTCGTGAGTTCCTTCCACAGCGTGCGGTACGCCGCGAGGATGCCGTTGCTCACTTCGATCGGGTCGGTGTCCTCGTCGAGGCGCCCGCCCGCGGCGAGGTCGAGCAGTTCGCCGGCGATGTTGACCCGGGCAATCTCCAGGTCGTGTTCCCTCTGGCCGTCGGAGAGGCTGTCGTACAGGTTTCCGGTCTCCGCGTCGACGAGGTACGCGGCGAACGCGCCCGCATCCCGGCGAAACAGGGTGTTCGACAGCGACACGTCGCCCCAGAAGAACCCGACGATGTGGAGCCGCACGAGCAGGACGGCGAGCGCATCGATGAGACGCGTCGCGGTATCCGGCCGCAAGGTCTGCGAATACAGGGCGCGGTACGGCAGGGAGAACTTCAAGTGGCGCGTCACGAGCACCGAGTCAAGCTCGTTCCCGTCGCTGTCGGTGCGGTTCGTGATGACGGCGACGGGTTCCACGCACGGGATGTCGAGCTTCTGGAGGTTCTTCAACAGTTCGTACTCTCGCCGGGCGAGGTCGGACGACGTCTCTTTGATCGCGATGACATACCCGCTCAAGTGCGCGAAGCGCACGAGGTGCCGGGAGATGCCCTTCGGCAGCGCGGCGATCACGCTATCCGGCCACAGCTCAAGCGGCAGAGCCCACGGCAGATCGAGAAGTGCGGGGTCGACTATCGACGAGGTGATGTTGAGTGAACCGCTGGGGGTCACTTGCTCGTCTCGACGGCCTTCTTGCTCAGTCGATCGCCCGACTCCAGATCGAACACGTGGATGTGGTCCGGTTGCGGCGTGATCATGACGTTGTCCCCGGCGTTCGGGTGCACGCGGCCATCCACGCGCACGACGATGTCCACTCGCTCGCCGTTCACGTCAGTGTGTCCGTACAGGTAGCCGTCCGCGCCGAGTTCCTCGACGAGGTCCACCTCGACCGGCAGTCCGTCGCCGCTCGTGGAGACCATGACATCCTCGGGGCGCACACCGATTGTGACCCTCTTGCCTGTCGCGTCCGCGAGCGTTGCGCGGTCGACCTTGGCGATCGCCGTTCCGAACTTGAGTCCACCCTCGACGACATCCGCGTCGAACAGGTTCATCGCGGGGGATCCGATGAATCCGGCCACGAACACGTTCTTGGGCTGCGCGTAGAGGTCGCGCGGGGTGCCCACTTGCTGCAGGATGCCGTCCTTGAGCACGGCGATCCGGTCACCCATCGTGAGCGCCTCGGTTTGGTCGTGCGTCACGTAGACGGTGGTGACGCCGAGTCGGCGTGTGAGGGACGCGATCTGGGTGCGGGTTTGCACGCGCAGCTTCGCGTCGAGGTTGGAGAGCGGCTCGTCCATGAGGAACACCTGGGGGCTTCGGACGATCGCGCGGCCCATCGCCACGCGCTGACGCTGGCCGCCGGAAAGGGCTTTGGGCTTGCGGCCCAGGTAATCCTCGAGGTCGAGCAACTTGGCTGCTTCGAGCACGCGGGTCGCGCGTTCCTCCTTATTGACGCCGGCGATCTTGAGGGCGAAGCCCATGTTCTCGGCAACGGTCATGTGCGGGTACAGCGCGTAGTTCTGGAACACCATGGCGATGTCGCGGTCTTTCGGCGGAACATCGGTGACGTCGCGGTCGCCGATGAGGATTCGGCCCTCATTGACTTCCTCGAGCCCGGCGAGCATGCGCAGGGATGTCGACTTTCCGCAGCCGGACGGGCCGACGAGGACGAGGAACTCGCCATCGGCGACTTCGAGATCCAGTTTGTCGACGGCAGGGCGAGCCTGCCCCGGATAGATGCGGCTTGCCTTGTCAAAGGTGACTGATGCCATGGTTGAACTGCTCCTTCACCGGCAGGTACGTGCCGGACGATCCGTAGTGAATGGATGGCGCGCCGTCCGGAAAGGCAGACGCGTTCCGCCAGTATGGCACTCGTTCGGGGGTTCACGCGAGTCGCGAGTACCATACGGTGGCTAGGCTGTACAGGGATCACGCCGAGAGTTCTCAGTTTCGGTCGTCTAGCATTTTCAGATCGGCCGTCAGGGCACGAACTCTCGTGAACGATTGAGTGAGGTTTTTTGTGAGTATCGATTCCGGAGGTTCGCGGTCGAGCAAGCACGAGCGGCGCGATGCCGCACGCGAAAAGGCTCGGCAGTTGCGCGAGGAGCAGAAGAAGAAGGACCGCAGGAACAAGTTGATCCTGCAGGGCAGCCTCATCGTCGTCGTTCTCGCCATTATCGGGGCGGTCGCGCTCGTCATCACGAGCACGATCCGGCCCCCAGCACCCGGTCCGCACAATATGCTCAGCGACGGCATCAAGATCGGCGAAGGTTTCCACGCCGTGAAGACCTCGGCGTTGCAACCGAGCGCTGAGCCCGTTCCGTTCCCGTCGAACCAGCCTTCGTCCGTTCTCGACATCCGCATTTACGCCGACTATCTGTGTCCGATTTGCGGCAATTTCGAGGAGGCGAACGCGGAGCAGATCAAGAAGCTGGTTCGCGATGGCGCGGCGACCGTCGAGATCCACCCGGTAGCGATCCTCGACCGCGCGTCGATGGGGACCAAGTATTCGACGAGGGCGGCGAACTCGGCGGCGTGCGTTGCGGATCTTTCGCCCGACAACTTCTTCGACTACAGCGCGCTGCTGTTCAAGCACCAGCCTGAGGAGAACACTCCGGGCCTGGACGATGACACCCTGATTGCCCTCGCGAAGGAAGCCGGCGTGTCCAAGTTCACGGACGTATCAAGTTGCATCAGGGACCAGACGTTCAAGAACTGGGTTGCCGCGGCGACCGCACGGTTCAATAACAACCCGTTCCCGAACGTGGCATCGCAGCCGCCGCAGCACGGGACGCCGACGGTTTTCGTGAACGGTCAGTTGTATATGTACACGTTCGACCAGACGACGGGCGCATTCGATCCGAAGGAGTTCACCGCGTTCCTCGCGAAGGTGCTGGGGGCGAACTTCTCGGAAGAGGCCGTACCGTCGCCGAGCCCGTCGCCTTCGCCCTAGCGGGAGCCAGCGACTACGAGTAGTGGTGCTCGCCGCGGGCACCTTTCTGCACGACATCCTGAATGCGCGCGGCGCGCACTGACGGGGTCTTGATGTTGGACAGCCGAAAGTAGATGCGGAACCGTTCCACCTTGGTGAGGCTTTCAAGGAACGCTGCGGCGTCCGGATTCGCATCCAACGCAGCCTGAAGTTCCGAAGGCGGCACCGCATCCTTCAGGCGATACGCCGCATCCCAGCGGCCATCGGATTTCGCTCGCTCTACTTCGGCGAGGCCGCCAGGGCGCATGAGGCCGGCTTCGCTGAGTCGGGCGACATGTTCGCGATTGATCTTCGACCACGGGCTGTTCTTGCGCCGCGGCGTGAACGCCTGGAGCGTGTAATCCTCGTCAAGTCGCATGCTTTGGCCGTCGATCCAGCCGAAGCAGAGGGCGACATCGAGCGCCTCGGACCACGTCATGCCCGGTGCTTTCGACAGTTTCTTGCGCAGCTTCAGCCGCACGCCGTCGTCGGAAGGTGAACCCTCGAGGTAGGCGGTCCACTCCTCGACACTCAGGTCGAGGATCGGTTTGTCGGCGAAGCTCGCCATGTTTCGCCTGCCCTCTCTCGCGAACCGGCGGCCAGCGCGTGTGACCGGTTTTCGTGTGACCACAATGCCACACCGTGACGAACAACTCGCCGACAACGTTGGGTTGTGATGTGGCGGGGATGGACCTCACACTGACCTCATGGGGTCTTCCGACGCGTCATTTGAGCGCGCCTATATTCAATACCTGCCCGCCGTGAGCGGATTCCTTTTTCGACGCGTGGATCGGCAGCACGTCGAGGATCTGGCGGCCGATGTGTTCGCTATCGCGTGGGGCAAGCGGGATTCCGTTGCCGAGGGCGAAGAGTTGCCGTGGCTGTACCGGATCGCGGCGAACGTCGTCGCCAATCATCGCCGAAAGCAAGGATCGGGCGCGGCCCTCCTCGCTCTGTTGAGACCTGCCGACTCGGCCCCGTCCGCGGAAGACATCGTGACGGCCGACGCGGCGCTCGCTGCCGCGTGGAAGCGGTTGCGCGCATCCGAACGCGAAGTGCTCGCTCTTGCGCTTGTGGAGGATCTCGCGCCGGCTGAACTGTCGGTGGCCCTCGGCGTGAGCGTGAACGCGGCCACGATCCGGGTACACCGGGCGCGCGCCAAACTCGCCCAGTTCCTCGCCGAAGGATGATTCTTTCGCCCAGGGTGAAAGAATCCCGCGCTCGGGACATTTCCCCGGTATGAGCAACCTCAACGACGACCTCGGTCAACGACTCCGCAGCAGCCTCGATCGCGGCGCTGCCCCGCACCTCTCCGCCGATCTCGTGAGCGGCGCGGGTGATCACCCCACCCCCCATCTCGCCAACCCGGCCAGGACTCTGCGCATCGCAGGATCCGCTGGCCTCCTCGTCGCCGCCGTCACGGTGGGCGCCCTCGTGCTGGGACCGGGCATGTCGCGCGGTCCGCTGTTCACTGCCGCAACCTCGGACCAGGCGGCGGCGCTCGGCGCGAGCGACGCGATGACGGGTGACGCGAAGATGATGATGTGGGTGGAGTACCGCTACTCGGCGGGCCCCTCCCTGTCCACAGCCGGCGGTTCCGGATCGGTGTATCAGCTCGTGCGGGACACCGCAGACCCCAGGGAGCGCGCCGCGGAACTCGCGAGCGTGTTCGGTGTCGATGGGGACGTGACGAAGGCCGAGTTTTCCGACGCCACCTATCCGACGTGGGTGGTTGGCCCGCAGGACGGCTCGGGCGTGAACCTGACGCTCAGCGCGTACGGCACCGGTGACTGGTGGTTCAATGACCCGACCGTGTCGTCGGTTTACGTGTGCGACCCGTCGGTGACGGAGGCAGACGCTGAGACTTACGACTGCATTCTGCCTGCCGAGGCTCCGGCGAACCAGGCCCCAACGGGCGAGAAGGCGCGGTCGCTCGCGAAGGCGCTGTTCGCATCCACAGGCTACGACGTGAGCGCCGCAGACATCGAGATCACCTCCAGCGCGGACGGGACGAGCGCGAGTGCGTACCTCACCGTCGACGGCATCAGGACGGCTCTCGGCTGGAACGCGTACTGGACGAACACGGGTGGCCTGGCTTACGCCTACGGCTACTCTGTGCACCCGGAAGCGCGCGGAACGTTCGGCACCGTTTCGCCGACGGATGCGGTGCAGCGCATGGCCGACTACCGCTGGTTCGGAGCGCCGGGTCCGGAGTTTCAGGGCGGTGCGATGATGTTCGCGAAGGGCGCTGTGGAAGACGATGGCCCCGTCGCAGTGGAAGAGCCCGGTGTCCCCACCGGCGAGCCCACCGACGAGCCACCCGTCGAGTCCACTGACCCGTCGACTCCGTCGCCCGAGGAGACGCTGCCTCCCATCGATGTCGAGCCCACCCCGGAGGTCGTCGACGTCACGGTCGACAATGCGACGGCGACGTTGCTGCTCCTGTGGGACGCGGACGGCAACGCCTGGCTCGTTCCCGGCTACGCGATGCAGATGCCAGAGGGTTGGTGGAATGCGGTCGTCAGCCTCGTCGAGGGCGTGATTGCGCTCCCCGAGCAGCAGTAAGCAGGGAGTTTCGGCGGGATCAGAGCGCGAACAGACGCTCCGTCCCGCCGAAACTGCGCGTGTTGTAACCTCTTACCCACGCTGAGCGCACCAACCCGCATCACTTTCGCAATCGACGTACGAATGCGCTGGCGACGAAGCCGACGAAGGAGTGCGCATGGGCAAGTCTGAAAAGTCACCGAAGCTCCCGCCGAGGTGGTTTGTTCGCGTCGCGTGGAAGGTGCACCGCGGCATCTACAAGGTCACGGGTGGTCGACGCGGGTTGTGGCTGGCGAAGCCCGACAAGTGGGGTGCGATGCGGGTCACCACGGTCGGTCGTCGCACTGGCAAGAAGCGCAGCGTCATCCTCGGTTACTACGAAGACGGGCCGAATCTCGTCACCATGGCCATGAATGGCTGGGGTGAGGGCGAACCGGCCTGGTGGCTCAACCTGCTCGCGAATCCGGAGGCGACCGTCGTTCTGGCGGACGGTAAACGGGCAGTGAGAGCGGCTACCGCGGAAGGTGCTGAACGTGAGCGCCTGTGGGCGAGGTGGCGGGAGTTTGATGACGGCCTCGATGGCTTCGCGAAGCTGCGCTCGACGGAGACAGCGGTCGTTGTGTTCAGCCCGCGGGCCTAACCGGGTGCCACCGCTGGTACTTTGACTCCGTGATCCACAAGCTCACTCGTGACGAGGCCCGCCGCATCGCGGTGCAGGCGCAACTATTGGATGCCAATCGTCCGGGCGATGTCGTGGAAGTCGCCGAGACGCTCGGCGCGATCAAGATCGACCCGACCGCGACGATTGCGCCGGCTGAGCACAGCATCCTGTGGTCGCGGATTGGGCCTGGCTACGACCCGATTCAACTCTCGAAAGCCGTCGAAATGGATCGGCTGCTGTTCGAGTTCGATGGTGCGTTTCGGCCGATCAGCCTGCTGCCGTTCATGCTCCCGGGGATGCGGCGATGGCCGCAGCGGGCGAGCTGGCGCGAATGGCTCGAGGCGAACGACACTTTTCGCGCGGACGTGATCGCCCGGCTGCGCGCGGAGGGTCCGCTGCTCGCATCCGACATCCCCGACACCGCAACCGTCACTCGCGGAACCGAGTCCGGCTGGTACGGAACCGGCCAGGTGGTGCACATGCTCGACTTCCTCATGCGGCAGGGCGAGGTGGCGATTGCCGGGCGTGCGGGTCGGCATCGGCGCTGGGATCTGGCCGAGCGAGTGTACCCGCAAAATTTGCCCGAATACTCGCTCGAGGATGCGGAGCGGATGCTGCAGGAGCGCCGTCTGCAGGCCGCCGGCATCGCGAAGCAGAAGTCGCCGTGGACGCCCATTGGCGAGGTCGGGGAGCCGGCGGTGGTCGAGGGGAGCGCATGGAAGTTCCGCGTCGACCCTGAGGCACTGACTGCGCTGAACGATGACCCCGGCGGCCGGGTGGCGTTTCTGAACCCTTATGACGGAATGCTCTTTGACCGTCCGCGCTTGAAGGAGATTTTCGAGTTCGAGTACGTGCTGGAGCAGTTCAAGCCGAAGTCGCAGCGCAAGTATGGTTTCTTCGCGTACCCGATCCTCATGGGGGACCGGTTCGTCGGGATGCTCGACGCCGTGGCCGGCGACAAGCTCACCGTAAATGCCGTGCACGAGTTTCTGCCGTTCGATGCGGAGGAAGACGAGATGGTGCGGGCGGAAATCGACGGACTGGCCGAGTGGCTGGGGATAGAAGTGTCTGCCTGGTGATCAGAGCGCGAGCAGTCGGTCGGTCTCGCCGAATACTTCGAGCCCCGCGCACTCGCCGACGCCCTCAATGAGGATGTTGCCGTCGTGGTCGGTGTGCCGGAACTCGATGCGGGCATCCAGGGTCTCTTCGACGCGCTGGTGCATGGCGGTGCGTAAGGGCGCGTGCAGGAGGCCGCCGCGCACGCGTTCTGCGGTGAGGTCGAGCACGCCGTCCGGGCCGCTCACCGACCACCGCACGTGGCTGTCGTCGATGCTCAGCGTCGTTTCGATGGAGCGGTTGTAGGTGGTCCACTTGTGCAGGCGGTCGCCGTGCCGGAATCCGATGATGGATCCGCGGAAGGACCCGCGCAGCCAGGGGATGATGGCGACGGACGCGATGAGCGAGGCATCGGCACCGTCGCCCGTGGTGGTGTCGATGTGGTTGCTGGCCATCCAGACGTAGCCGGCGGGGAACGCTTTGCCCCAGTCCTTTTCGATGTAGCCGCGGCCATTATCGAAGGATGTTGCGACCCCTTCGACCTCGATCGTGCCGCGCAGCTCGTGGCCGAACGAGACGATGCCGTGGAAACACTCCATGAACGGTACGAGCCCGTACCAGCCCATGATGCCCGGCTCGCGCGCGGTGACCGGCCACGGAACCATCGGTGTCGCGTAGTCGATGCGGCCTTTCAGTTGCGGCAGGTCGAGCGTGATGCCCTCGGCCGAGAAGTGGTTGCCGCCCACCTGAACTTCGAAGCGGCGGTCGGATGCCCGGAACTCCGCGACCGGGAACCGGTGGTACCAGGAGCGCCCGGTGAGCCCGTCGAGCACCTGCACGAAGGCTTCGTCGCGCGGGGTGTCTTCGTGAGTTCCGTCGTCACCGGTCGCAAGCCCGCGGAAAATGCCGGGGATGACCGCCCACCGCTGCGAGCGATCCGCCGACACGAGCTTGTTGTACCAGCCTTCGAAGAACCCGCTCCGCACGCCGTCGCCGTGGTACGCCTCGGGGTGCCGGATGCCGCGGAGCGTGGCTGCAGGGGTGCGCATGGGTACATGCTAGGCGCGGTCAAATACTGACGGTGAACTACGCACAGCTCCGGCCCCTCGCGGGAAGTCCCTTTAACCGTCGTGAGCACGCTTGACTCGCATCCATCGTCGAGCGAGTCTGCCCCTCCAAGATGCCTAGTTCGGCGCTGCCTTTCGAACGCGGCCCGAATATGTATTCTCACTTGCACTCGGCGTGTTCAATTCTTATCTCCGACACCTAGTGGGTGTGCTACGTAGCTGAGTTTATTTCGTCGCACCCTGTAACCTTTTACAAAACACGCACCGACCTTTTGGAGCTTTGGCATGAGCGAACCCGAACCGATCAGCCAGACACTATCCCTGCTTGGCGACAAGGCCCGGCGCACGGCGGTGATGGCGTCCTTTGAAGCCGTCAAGACCGTCGTTCATGCGCAAGCTGAGGAGGCGGGCGCTGCGACAGCGGATGAAGGCCGTGGCCTTCTCGTTTTCAGCGAAGGCCACTCGGGCGATCGACCGATCAGGCTTGACGCCATGGCACGGAAGGTGACGCTGAAGGTGCTCCACGCACAACTTGATGCCGTCGTTGGTAGGCACGAGCTTATCGAAGTCGGGGAGGAGGCCGGTGTGTCGACTCAAGAAGTGAACGCAGGCGATCTGCTGACCCGGCTTGATGTTCTCGACGGTTCCACCAACGCTAAAGTGACACTGTCAGACTTCAGCTCGGTCGTCCTAATCGATCAGGTAAGGAAGCGGCGCGATGGCTCGCTTCGAGCGCATCACTTGGCGGGTGCCATCACAGTGGCCAGTGGATGGACAATTAGTTGGGTCAATCAAGGCAGATACGACTACGATGCCGGACGCTATCATGGTGCGATTGGTGACGTGTTCGTGTCTGCCGAGCCATGGGGGATTCCGGAATTCGAGTTGGTTGAGCCTTCGTGGACGCGCGAGGTGAACAGCGCGTCTGCCGTAGCGTCGAAGTCGAAGCGGCTCGAGACAGCATTGAGAATCCTCGGTCCTGAGCGGGCTGGCGGAGTCTTCTACAATTTCGGTGGTACGCCAATTGTCGCTGGCCTGCTGATGGGACAGGTAGAAAACGTGATTGAGCCCTCACAAGTGACCCTCCATGACAGCGCACACCTTATCCCTCATCAATTGTTGCGCGGACACCTAGTGACCGCGGAAGGCAGTGAGCCGATCGACTATATCGCTCTCTACGAGGACAACGCGCTTAACCTCGACCCGGCTCACAAACCCGTGCCTCCGTACTGGGCGCGCGGTCCGAGACCTGAGTAGCGCGCAGTGCAATTGCTCATTCTCGCCCGCTTCGCTGCGGACCCGATCGATACGCTCGTCTTCCCTGTGATCTCGACCGTGATCGCGGCGGGAATTATCACGGCATTTGCTATCTCATTGCGACGGCTGCAGCGTCTCTGGCACAGGTCGAGACGCGTGAAGGATATCTCAACAACGGCGATTCCCGACATCAGCGTCGCTCGTAAGTATGATGCGACGGTCGAGCGTATCGTTCACTTGCGTTCACTCGTCAAACCTCCAATCACCCTCGTTGGAGCCGTATACTTGGACATTGTTCTGTACCCGGTGGAAACTAAGCAGCTCGAGCACCACGAGTGGACGGATATCGATCCCTTGTTGATCGGCCCAGGTGGTGCGGCCTATTTTGTCGGTCGCTATCTTTACCAGAACTTTAATCGCCAATCATTCCTATTCTCGGGCTTTGGGTCAGCGGCGGATATCCTTTCAAACTCCCTTTGCACGATGATCGCCGACGAGGAGTGGGTCGAGAATGATCTCGACGAATTCGTCGGCGACAGTCAAAGCGCAATCTCGGTGCACCTCGTGCAGCGTGATCATGCGCAGACATCGGTCTTCACGCACCGTGGTGCCGTGGCGAGCCTCAGGTGGTCGCAGGTAGCAGATCGGGTGAGAAGCGCAGTGCGCGGCGGCGGAATCGTGTTAATCTCTGGTTACTTCAAAACGCAACTCCAAGTCGGATTGCGCGCCGAACTGAAACAGCTACACGCGCAGAACGCACTGGTAATCGCAGATCCCGGCAGCATTGATAGCAGTAGTACTGATCGCAATCAATTGAGCAACTTACGGGAAGAGCTTCAGGCCGGCCTAATCGATGTGCACGTCAGCGGCTACAAGGATTTCCTACGCGTATACGGGATCGTTGCTGGCGACCGGTACCCTCGAAATTTGGAAGAGCTCAAGTCCCGGATTCCATCGGTCGCGTCGAAACTCGCGCCGCTTGTGTTCATCCGCGGTACAGACCTCCCTGATGGGCTTTCCGTGATCTCCATTGCGAACGGCACCATTTGCGCCGCGGTCTCTGACGCGTCCACCGTCACTCACACAGCTCCAATCTCGGCAAAGAATGGGTTTACGGCGGCTCTCATTGACACACTGCTATCTAGTGCGCCGACGCAGAGTGCGGCCGGTTCAATTGAAGAGCTGGCAACGAAATGCGCGACGTTGGGGTTGCAGGGATGGAAGGACGCGTGTACATGACCATTTCCGCTGGTTTGAGGCTGAGAGATTACGTTTCGCTAGATGACGATTTATCAGAGTACTTCGATGCGGACGACTTCGCCTGGAATTGTCTCGACAGCCTCGAAGCGATCGTCTTGGCCCTTGGCGAGCGTGACAATCTCCCTCGCTCCAGCGGGCCCACCGGCGCTCCAGTTTTCATCCATCCCGAGGCACGGATCGAACCTGCAGCGCATATCGTTGGCCCTGCATACATCGGTCAAGGCGTTGAAATTCGGCATGGTTGCTACATCCGTGACAATGTAGTCCTGCTACGGGACTCAACGGTCGGGCACGGTAGTGAGGTGAAGAACAGCATTCTCTTCCCGGGAGCGGCCGTCCCCCATCTTTCCTACGTGGGCGACTCTGTGCTCGGGTACCAGGTGAACCTCGGTGCCGGGGTCATTCTCAGCAACCTCCAAATCCTTGGCAACGTAGCCATCAGCATCCCTTTCGCTGGGAGCGTGACTGACACAGGACGTCGAAAATTCGGCGCGATCGTCGGCGACGGAACCTCGGTTGGCTGCAACACGGTGCTCAATCCCGGCGTACTTATCGGCCCTGACTCAATAGTTTATGCCTTGGTTTCACTGCGCAAGGGTGTGTATCCCGCGCACGCGATCATCAAAGCGACGGGGGCGGAGCCAGTAATGAAGTGGGAGGGATAAGCTTCCGGGTTCCAGATGCCACGGAGAGTGGCTGCTCGGGTGCACACGGGCTTCAGGTTAGGCGACAGAGCCCCGGAATACCTCTGTGCGCTGGCAAGCTTGGATAGCGCCATCCGGCCAAATTCAATTGCGTTGATCGCCCTACCTTGGAAAACGAAACTCATCGGGCACCTGTGCTGGCATAGCGTGGAGGGGTTCAATCAGTTCGGGGTAATTTCGGAAGATCAGGAGATCGCTCATTTGCCCCCGAAGCCACAGTGTGTAGGCAAACAACTTCCTCGCCCTGAGCACGTTCATTCAGAATTGTCCGGCTGGCGTCAAAATCTTCTCCAAATTCCCTGCTCCTTGAGCTGTCGTGCCCAATCACTGCTGGTTAGGTGGAGCCGGGGTACTTCAGCCTCAACAGGCCTCAAGTCGTGGGCGCCAGCTACCGAACAATCCGTCAATTAACGTCTATGTGGCATTTGCTGAGTCGATGCGCTGTCGGACGACTAATCCACGGTTGATTCGGCTGATTCGATCGTTGATGCCAGATTTGACCCGACGGTAATACTCCGACGCGTCTGATGGTGCATTTTCGTCACGAGTTACCGCTTCAACGTCAGTGAATAACGAATTCATTGCCGCCCGAAATTTACCCGGATTAATTTGAATGCCGTCTACGTTGAGCACCCGGTCGATTTCTACGAATGCGTTCAAGAGGTCGGCCTTCTGCCATATCCGTGAACGAGATTCGAACCCACATTCCTTGAGAAACTCCATTACGCGGTCGATACGGCCACGAACATTGTTTAAATCGGGAAATTCGTCGTTGAATCGTTCAAGATAGGGTTCGAGTTCTTCGTCACGATTGAAGTATCCGCTCAAGATTGAAATGATCACGGTGAGAACGAATCGGACATCGTTCATCCTTCGCACATCTAAAGAGGTAAAGACGCGGTTGCTTTCGAATAACTCTGATTGAGCCAACTCTTCTGCATACTTCTTCAACATCCCGTCGAACCTAGAATTGTTGACCTCCATCGCGTTCAAAGCGTAGTTGGTAGAGTTGATCTTCTGAAATATCTCACGTGTCTCGTCCTCGCCAAGTGGCCCGAGATCTCGAACTACAACCTCATATTCAAGAAATTCGAGCTTATCCTCAGGGCTTAGGTTTGCGTACTCGACGACCTTTCCACCTAGTTTTAGATCGCGCGAGCCAGTGAAGTATTGATATAGCGTAGTGATCCGCTGTTGGCCGTCCACAATTAGCTCGGTTCCGTCGCCTGAGTTGCGATCAACCGAACCAGCAGAAATGAAAATTTCGGGGAATGGCAACCCAGCAAGAACCGTTTCGATGAAGGCGATCTTGTGATCGTTCGACCAAACAAGGCGCCGTTGGAAGTGGGGATTCGGGATTAGTACTTCATCCCGAATACCAGTGAGTAGTGTGCGGAGTCGCTTATTTGTTGCGGAAGTTCTCACAGCGTTCCCTCAGTTCTACAGAGCGCTATCGCGCGCTTTTGATAGGCAATAAGAAATGAAATGTCATGATAAATGGCACCAGATACTTTGTATGGGCCAGCGATCCGATCAGATTGAAGGCATCGAAATACCTCCCACCATTGGTTTGAAAAGCTAAACGTGGGTGCGCTTGGGAGCATGTCGGGTCTAATCCAACCCCAGGCGAGATACTTTTCAAATCCCGCCTTCTTGGGCCAGTCTGCTCCAGATTCCATGTATTCGTGCGCTTCGTGCCAAACCCTTTCATAGAGGGTGTGGTCCACTACTGCAACATCAATATCTGAATGGTCTCCGAAAGCGATGTAACGCTTGCTCGGGGCAATGCTGAAGCCGAGCTTCGCGGACCCCACAACAAATATGCTTGTGTTGGCATCTACACTCAGCGCGCTGGCGATCCGTCTTTTCAGATTAAAGTGCTGCGACTCGTTGATCGCGAATGATCGCCCGTCAAGGACTAGCTCTCGAACAACTGCCTCATCGTCCAGCTCAACCGTCAGCTTAGTTCGGAATGCATACTTACGGGTTTCCGAGTCATCAACCTGCAAAATACCTCCACATGGAATCTACGGCTCATAGTAGTGTCCCGGTGATGACTTCTCGGAAGTCAGAAACTTTGACCGTGCGAAATTGGCAGGGGCGTGAGTCAAGTTGAGGAGCCCCCTGTCGGATTCGAACCGACGACCCCCGCTTTACAAGAGCGGTGCTCTGGCCAACTGAGCTAAGGAGGCGAATAACCTCCCCAATAGTAACGGGAGCAACGAGGCGCCGAGCCTCAGTTGTCCTTCGGCTCGAAGCTGAGCGACACCGAATTCATGCAGAACCGGTCACCGGTTGGAGTCTGCGGCGCATCGTCGAACACATGCCCCAGATGGGAGCCGCAATTCGCGCACCGCACCTCCACGCGCTCCATGCCCAGCGTGGTGTCCTTGAGGAGCACGACGGCATCCTTCTCGGAAGGGATGTAGAAGCTCGGCCAACCGCAGTGTGAGTCGAACTTCGCGTCGCTGCGGAACAACTCGGCACTGCACGCCTTGCAGCGGTAAACGCCTTCACGTTTCTCGTCGAGCAGCTCCCCAGTCCAGGGCCGCTCCGTCCCAGCCTGACGCAGCACAGCGAACTCCTCTGGGCTCAGCGTCTGGCGCCACTCTTCGTCGGATTTCGTGACCTTGTAGTTCATGGTGGTATCTCTCCGGGAACCCGTCGGTCCCCTACACCTCTATTCAACCGCGCTTGCAGTCGACTTGTTCCCGTGCGGGATGCCAAGATGCTGAAATGGCGGAACGCAGCACCGCAGACTGGTACCGAACATTCGGCGAAACCGATGCGCGCGGGCAATCACCGATCTTCGAAGACTGGGCCCTCGGAATCGCGGGCGACACCGAAGTTCTCGCGGCCATCGACAGCCTGCCGCTCCAGAAGCGCCAACCGAACCTCGTGTTCGCCGCGGCGCGATTGCTCGGTGCCCCCCTCGACGCTTACGCGACATTCCGCACGTGGCTGTTGGGGAACTGGCCCGCCGTCGCCGACGAAGCGCAACAACGGATGACGCAAACCAACGAACCCCGCCGTTGCGCAGCGATCCTCCCAGCACTCGGCCTCATCGCAGAACACACCGACGGGCCCATGGCCATCCTCGAACTCGGCGCGAGCGCCGGCCTCTGCCTCTACCCCGACAAGTACAGCTACCGATACGGCGGAGGAGAATGGCTCCACCCGGACACGGGGCCATCGGCCGTGCGGATCGAAACCGAAACACTGGGCCGCGTACCGGTGCCCGCGACCATGCCCGACATCGTGTGGCGCGCCGGCATCGACCTTCGCCCGCTCGACGTAAACGACGAAAACGACGTGCGGTGGCTCGAAACTCTCGTCTGGCCGGAACAGCACGAACGCCTCGAACGCATCCGGGCCGCGATCGGCATCGTGCGCGACTACCCGCCCCGACTCATCCGCGGAAACGCCATCGACAAACTCGCAACCGTCGCCGCGACCGCCCCGCGCGATGCGACGCTCGTCGTCATCACGAGCGCCATGCTCGTCTACCTGCCTTACCAGGAGCGGATGCAACTCATCGCCACCATCCGCGACCTTGGAGCACACGGGGTATCCCTCGACGGCATCGGCGTTCGACCCGCCGTCGACGCGCTGCACCCTGGCCCCGTCGCAGGACAATTCACGCTGTCGCTCGACGGAGTCCCGCTCGCCGACGTCGGCCCCCACGGCCAATACGTGAACTGGTTCGCGCACCCCGCCGGGCCGCCTCAGGAATCCTGAGGGTCACGCGTTTTATGATGTGCACACACGAGCGAAAGTGGAGCACACGTGGCATCCAACGAGGGGCTGGCGCCCGACGACTCCGCAGGAGTCGCTGAAACGGCGCTATCGCTGCGGGACCGCAGCATCCTCGACTTCGAACGGGATTGGACTCGCCATGGTGGAGCGAAAGAAGAAGCCGTCCATGCGGAGTTCGGACTGTCCGCGGCCCGGTACTATCAAGTGCTGAACGTGCTCATGGACTCCCCAGCCGCCCTCGCGTACGATCCCATGCTCGTGAAGCGGTTGCAGCGGATGCGGGAAACCCGCACGGCCGCGCGAACTCTGGCACGGGGCCGCAGCGAAAACCCCCGCAACCACAGCTGACCACCAAACCGAGAGAACGATGGCAAATTTTCCGCAGGACCGTTTTGACGACGTGCCGTCCGAACTGCTGCGCGTCGGCGCGCACCGCGCCCCCCGAAAGAAGGGGCGCGGATGGATCGGATTCGCGTGGGCCGTCGTAGCCACCGTCCTCCTCACCACCGCCGGGCTGTTCGGGCTCGCCGCGATCAACAGCAACATCAACTTCGACCTTCCCTTCTTCCGCGCCAGCGAAACCCCCACGCCGACACCTACCCAGATCCCCACAGCCAACCCGACCCTTGACCCGACCATCCCCCTGACGGTACTCAACGGGACCGCCATCATCGGCCTGTCGAACCAGGTCGGCGATGCACTTGTCGCGCAAGGCTGGGAAGGCGCGCAGCAGGGCATCGGCAGCCGCGCGAACGCGTCAGCCAGCGACATCGAAGAAACAGTCGTGTACTACGCCGATCCCACCCTGGAAGGTGCCGCGCGGGGCATCGTCGCGAGCCTCGGCGTCGGACAAGTGCGGCTGTCCACCGACTTCCCCGGATCCCCGATCACGATCGTCATCGGTGAGGACTATCTGCCCGCGCAACAGTCGAGCCCGCAACCAACCCCGTAGGTTTCAGATTCGCCGCGCCATGCGGCGTCCGGCCAGCCTTGCCGCGATAACCTGTGCCGGTGAGACGCATTCGGGGAGCCACGGGGACAAGAGCTGCTATCGCTTTGGCGTTGGGCGCGCTCGCGCTCGCATCGGTTGCCGGATGCGCACCGGAACGCACCCCGACCCCGACCGGATCCGCTTCGCCGCCATACGTCTCGACCTACGAGACGCCGGAGCCGACCGAACTCGCCCCGCTTCGGGGCACCACCGTGCCCGCGGGATCACTCAACCATTCATCGATCGCCGCGAAAATCGACAACCACTGGGACGCGTGGCCGCAGGTCGGACTCGAACTCACCGACTTCGTCTTCGAAGAGCTCGTCGAAGGCGGGATCACGCGCTACGTGGCCGTCTGGCAGTCCACCATTCCCGAACTGCTCGGACCCGTGCGCTCCATCCGCCCGATGGATCCGGATATCGTGTCGCCGTTCGGCGGAATCATCTGCTACTCGGGCGGCCAACAGCGATTCGTGAATCTCATGCGGCAGACCCCGGTGTACAACGCGATTCATGGCCAACCGGATACAGCGAAAACGTTCTTCCGCACGAACACGAAGCGTTCGCCCCACGACGTGCTCGTGCGCGCCACGGACGTGCTCGCCCAGCACGCCGACATCGCGCCACCCCAACAACAGTTCGCCTACTCGCTGCACGCTGCCGGCTCCACCGCCGCCAAAGACGGCACTCCCACCGCGGTCGTCGAATACCGGTTCTCGTCCTCCTACTACGGAACGTGGACCTGGGATTCGGCCTCCGAACGGTGGCTGAGGGTGCAGCAGGGCAAAGCTGATCTCGACAGCAACGGCAACCAGTTGACGGCATCGAACATCGTCGCCATCCGGGTCAGCGTCGTGAACGACGGCGGCGTACCGAAGACCGTGCTGTCCGGATCGGGGGAGGCGTGGATCTCCAGCGGCGGGGGCACCGTCCACGGAACGTGGTCGAAAGCATCCGCGACCGACCCCATCCGCCTCGTGGACGAAAACGGGGTCACAATTCGACTTGCGGCCGGCAATACCTGGTTCGAGCTCATCCCGCCGAACGGTTCCGTGTCGTTCGTCCCGCCCGCGGCACCCTGAGCCCGCTTGCACTCTCTGCCATGGAGTGCCAGAATCATTTAGCACTCTCTTAGTGTGAGTGCCAAACGTGATGCACTTTTTACGACGTCCGGGAGGGACGAGAAACACACATGGCAAAGATCATTGCTTTCAACGAAGAGGCCCGTCGCGGCCTCGAGCGCGGCCTCAACATCCTGGCTGATGCTGTCAAGGTGACGCTGGGCCCGCGCGGCCGCAACGTCGTACTGGAGAAGAAGTGGGGCGCCCCCACCATCACAAACGACGGCGTATCGATCGCCAAGGAGATCGAGCTCGACGACCCATTCGAGAAGATCGGCGCGGAGCTCGTCAAAGAGGTCGCCAAGAAGACGGATGACGTCGCCGGCGACGGAACCACCACCTCGGTCGTTCTCGCCCAGGCGCTCATCCGCGAAGGCCTGCGCAACGTCGCAGCCGGCGCCGACCCGATCAGCCTGAAGCGCGGCATCGAAAAAGCCGTCGCCGAGGTCATCGCCGCACTCGTCGCGGGCGCCAAGGAAATCGAAACCAAGGAAGAGATCGCCGCAACCGCGTCCATCTCTGCGGGCGACACCGAGATCGGCGCCCTGATCGCCGAGGCCATCGACAAGGTGGGCAAGGAAGGCGTCGTCACGGTCGAGGAGTCGAACACGTTCGGAACCGAGCTTGAGCTCACCGAAGGTATGCGCTTCGACAAGGGTTACCTTTCCGCGTACTTCGTGACCGACCCGGAGCGCCAGGAGACAGTCTTCGAGGACGCGTACGTCCTCATCGTCAACTCCAAGATCTCCAACATCAAGGACCTGCTGCCCATCGTCGACAAGGTGATCCAGAGCGGCAAGCAGCTGCTCATCATTGCCGAGGACGTCGACGGCGAAGCGCTCGCGACCCTCGTCGTGAACAAGATCCGCGGCATCTTCAAGTCGGTCGCCGTCAAGGCGCCCGGATTCGGGGACCGCCGCAAGGCCCAGCTGCAGGACATCGCCATCCTCACCGGCGGTCAGGTCATCAGCGAGGAGGTCGGACTCAAGCTCGAGAACGCCACCCTCGATCTGCTCGGCCAGGCTCGCAAGATCATCGTCACCAAGGACGAGACCACGATCGTCGAAGGTGCGGGCGAGGCGGATGCGATTGCCGGCCGCGTCAAGCAGATCCGTGCCGAGATCGACAACACGGACAGCGACTACGACCGCGAGAAGCTGCAGGAGCGCCTGGCGAAGCTCGCCGGCGGCGTTGCCGTCATCAAGGCCGGAGCCGCAACCGAGGTTGAGCTCAAGGAGCGCAAGCACCGCATCGAGGATGCCGTCCGGAACGCGAAGGCTGCCGTCGAAGAGGGCATCGTCGCCGGTGGTGGCGTCGCCCTCATCCAGGCTGGCGCGACCGCGTTCGACAGCAAGGCGCTCAAGGGCCTCACGGGTGACGAAGCGACCGGCGCGAACATCGTCCGCGTTGCCGTCGACTCGCCGCTCAAGCAGATCGCACTCAACGCAGGGCTCGAGCCCGGCGTCGTCGCAGAAAAGGTTCGCGGTCTTCCGACCGGTCACGGCCTGAACGCCGCGACGGGCGAGTACGGCGACATGCTTGCCGCAGGCATCAACGACCCGGTGAAGGTCACCCGCTCCGCGCTGCAGAACGCCGCGTCGATTGCCGGACTGTTCCTCACCACCGAGGCCGTCGTCGCCGACAAGCCGGAGAAGGCCGCACCGCCGATGGGTGACCCGTCAGGCGGAATGGACTTCTAAGTCCAGCCAGCTAGCACGAAGGGCGGTCCCGAAAGGGGCCGCCCTTCCTGCGTCACCGACTGCCGAGCACGGCAACCTGTCAACCGGCGAACATACGGGCGTTGGCGAGTTCGACCTCCGAGTAGTGGCGCGCCGCCTGGCCCAGGGCGCTCCCGATCGAGGCGAGGCTCTGCTCGACGCGGTGCTGAGTCGCCGTCCAGTCTGCGACGATCGACTGGAACGCCGTGGCGGCAGGTCCGGTCCAGGAGGACTGCAAATCCACGAGCTGGGACTTGAGGCTCGCGGCCTCGGACTCGATCCTCGCCATCGTGTTCTGGATGGCGCTGTGCGCGCCGAGAACGGCGTCGCTGTCCACACGGTAACTGGTCATTTCTCCTCCTGAGTTCGCGGGAACGGGCCCCGATGCGAGCACGTTAGATGACCACGCCCGACTACGGCCCGCTGCGGAGGTCAGGTGGCGGAGGTGGTTGATGCCGAGCCAGTGTGGAGGAGGGGAAGCGCCACGCGGAACGTCGCCCCGCCGCCCTCCGTTTCCAGCACCTCCACGGTTCCCTTGTGGGCCGCGATGATGCCGGACACGATTGCCAGCCCGAGGCCGCTCCCGCCCGTCGAACGGGTGCGGGAGGAGTCGGCCCGCCAGAATCGCTGGAAAATCTTGTCGCGGATCTGTGGGGGCACACCTTCGCCGTGATCCACGACATCCAGCATCGCGAGTCTGCGCACCGGGTCGACGTGCACAATGAGCTCGAGCGGACTGCCGGCGGGGGTGAACCGCATGGCGTTGCCGATCAGGTTGGTTATCACCTGCCGAATCTTGTTCTCCTCGCCGAGCACGATCGCCGGCAACTCGAGTTCCTGCTGGTCCGGCTGACCCGCTGAAGTCGCGGGCGGCATCGCGCGGGCGCGGCGTGAGCGCAAGCGCGCGATTCTGGCGCCCGCGTACGCGATCGGGCCGGTCGTCGTCGCCACTTCGCGGCCGTGCGCCGCCGACTCCTTCCCGCGGGACTTCCGCCCAGATGTCGGGGGCTGTTCCTGCAGTTGCGGGATGTCGGGCTCGGCGACAATCACGGAAACCTTGCGGTCAGGGGCCGAGGCCATGGCATCCAGCGCCGCATCGCGTGCGAGGGGGACCAGATCCACGGGGGCGGGTCGCAGAGGTTTCGCTTCATCGAGGCGAGCAAGCTCGAGAAGGTCTTCGACGAGTCCGCCCATCCGGATCGCTTCCTTCTCGATGCGATCCATGGCCTGGCCGATTTCCTCGGGCGTGTGGAGGGCGCCCATCCGGTACAACTCCGCGTATCCGCGCACCGTGACGAGCGGTGTTCGCAGTTCGTGACTCGCGTCTCCGACGAATCGACGCATTTGCTCGATCGTCTTCGCGCGGTCGGCGAACGCCCGGTCGATGCGGTTGAGCATGGTGTTGAGTGAGCGGTTGAGGCGCCCAACTTCGGTGTTGGGGGTTGCGCCGGGCAGGCGCTGGCTGAAGTCCCCATCAGCGATCGCCGCCGCGGTCGCTTCGACCTCGCGCAGCGGCGTGAACGTCGCCGTGACGAGGAACCGGGTGAGTGCCCCTCCGAGCACGACCACGGAGAATCCGAACCCGAGGAACACAGCCGTGTACTGGGAGATCGTCGCGTTGATCTCGGCGAGGCTCACGCCGACGGCGAGAGTCACGAGGGCGCCGGTCGTGCCGTCCTCGTACGGCGCGGACACGACACGCCACTGGCCCGTGCGGTCCGCGTTCCACAGGGTGAGGGGAATGCCCTGCTGCTCCCTCACGATCTCGACGTCGAGGCCACGGACCACGGGTTGCGCCTGGTCGTCGCTCCGGTTGCGGCAGAGCAGATCACCGCCGCTCGTGAGGATGGCGACAAAGAACTGGCTTGGCCCTGATGCGCGATCGCACGTGCTCTGGATGTCGAGGTCGAGGGCGCGCAAATCGTAGGTCGTCGACGAGATCTTACGATCCACTTCGCTCACCAGATAGTTGCGCAGCACCGTCATGGTGCCGATTCCGGCGACGAGCAGGCCGACGGTGAGCAGCAGGACGGTCACCGCGGTCGTCTTGGTGCGCAGAGAAATCCTGCCCCACCACTGGGATAGCTGATCGTGCATCAGGTGATCAGGCTAACCGGTATTGCCGCGAATCGCCCGTGAGGGCGGGCGCTGGGCTCAGGCCTTGTTCGCCTTGAGCATGTAGCCGAAGCCGCGCTTCGTCTGGATGATCGGCTCGTCCGAGTACTGGTCGAGTTTGCGGCGGAGGTACGAAACGTAGGACTCGACAATGCCGGCATCCCCGTTGAAGTCGTACTCCCACACGTGGTCCAGAATCTGGGCTTTGGAGAGCACACGGTTCGGGTTCAGCATGAGGTAGCGCAGAAGCTTGAACTCTGTGGGGCTGAGCTCGACCTGCGTGTCGCCGATCGTGACCTCGTGCGTGTCCTGATCCATGGTGAGGTCGCCGGCGCGGATGATGGCATCCTCTTCGTCCGCCATCGTGCGGCGCAGTATGGCTTTGATGCGCGCCACGATCTCATCGAGGCTGAACGGCTTCGTCACGTAATCGTCGCCGCCGACCGTGAGGCCCGTGATCTTGTCCTCCGTGTCGTCCTTGGCGGTGAGGAACAGGATGGGCGCGGTGTAACCGCTGGCGCGGAGGCGTTTCGTGACGCCGAATCCGTTCATATCCGGCAGCATGACGTCGAGGATGATGAGGTCCGGCTCCTCCTCGAGTACCGCGGAGATCGCCTGGGCTCCGTTGCCCACCGCGCGCACCGCGAATTTCGCGAAGCGCAGGCTTGTGGTCAGCAGGTCTCGGATGTTGGGCTCGTCATCGACAATGAGAATCTTCGGTCCGTCGCTCATGCAGCCCAGTATCTGCGCGTTTGCTGGGAGAAGTCTGAGTGTTGGTCGACGATCGTTGGGTGCAGACTTGAGGAATGGGCGACAACGAGTTCACGCCGGCGGGCGATCCCGTCTGCTGGCTCGAGCACGTGTGCGACGAGTGCGGCGCATTGATCGAGGGCGCGCTGCCCGCGACCTGCTGGCGCTGCGGCGCCGAAGTGGCGCGTACCTCCACTTGAGGATGGGGAAGCTCCGTCATGTGACCGATCGACGCGATCGGGCACAAACGTAGCGGGCCACGCTTCTCCTCCCCAGAGCGTCCGTTTGCGGCATTTCCACAGTGTCGTAGCTGGTGTCGGCGCCCACTTCTACCGTTCTCGCATCGATCACATTGTCGGTGCGCGCAGGCGCTACCGCTCGAGGAAGGAACGAAGCAATGAAGGTACTTGTGGCCACCGCCACGACGCAGGGAACACGATCCACCGACTTCGACGATTGCGTCGAAGGCGAACTCGTGTGGATGCTCGACCCGTGCCAGGAAAGTCAGCGCGACCCGTACGGCGTCTGCGGGTGTGGTCGCTCGTTCTCCGGAATGAACTCGCACGGCTCGACGACGACGGCACTCGTGCGCGACATTCCCGACCTTGATGTGGCCTCCTACACCAAGGCTCTGATCGCGAGCTTCGAGGCGCAGGGCTGGTGTTCCTGCTGCACCGCGTGCGAGCCTGAGGAGATCATCGAGGACTTGATCGGCTTCGCATCCCGATTGCCAGAGGGGACCGTCGTGGAGCGTCGACTCGACTGGCTGCACGTCCGAACCGTTACCCCGTGAAGAGTCGGTTCCGTCGTCGTTGCGGCCTTTCGCGAGGGTCGCGTATGTCGGTGGCTCGCGCAATCGTAAACACATGAAAGCGACCCGCCCCACGATCGATGAAATCCTGGCCCACTTCTTCGTCGAACAGTTCGAGGGCAAGACTGGGCTCGGCCTTCGCCGCATCGCGGATGTCGAACGGCGCCTTCGGTTGTGTTGCGAGAGCGAAGCAGAACGCGTCCTCATCGACTCCGACCGCGCAATCCTCTCAATCGAACGGGAGTTCAATCCCGGCGGGGCGGTCGCACGGATCATGCATGCCGACCCTCTGATCTTCATCCTGTCGATTTTCGTGACAACCGAGTGGCTGCCGGCCGACCCCGTGCAGGCGAAAGTGCAACTGCGAATAGTCGAGCGGCTCACCGGGTTCCTGCTTCGCCACCGGCTCATCGACCGTTACGACTACTCGTGCCCTCTCATCGACATCGAGATGCGGATCCGGCAGGGGCGCGACGAGGCTCGGAGGCGGCAGCAGCTTCAGTCGCGACAGTGACTTAGCCGGCGGCGCGGACCCGCACGCAGCAGTGCCCGTCGGCGGGTGCCACGAACTCGACCGTGCGCTCCGTTTCGGATGTCCCCTCGGCAACGCCCTGGAGCAGGGCGACGTTCGCGTGGCAGATCACGTCCGTGTGGTTCGTGGCGAGTTGGTGGAAAGGACAATTCGCGAGCACCATGCCGCCGGAACCGTCGTCCTTGGGTTCGTAGCCGCACGACTCGAGCGCTGCATCCAGGGAGCCGGCCGATGCGCCGATCCTGCGCCCCGTTTCGGTGGAGATCGTGGCGAGCACCGCGCGTACGGGCTCCCCGGTGCGATCGGACTCCTCGACCGCGGCCGCGAGCATGTCTCCCGCGAGCTCGTACCGGCGGGTCGGGATGGAGACGTTGATCTCGCCGCCCGCCCGCCGATACAGCTTCGAGGGCCGACCGGAACCCGGACCGGTCTTTCCACTCAGGCGTTTGAATTCGGTTTCCAAAACGCCCTCATCGACGAGCCTGTCGAGGTGAAATGCCGCCGTGCTGCGCGGAATCCCCAGCGCTTCCGCCGCATCGTCCCTACTTATCGGCACCCCGCCGCGACTGATGAAATCGAACAGCGCCCGCCGCTGCGGGTCACGGATTGCCGCGATTGCGGAGATCTGTTCGGTAGTCGACTCGTTCATGTCCACCATCATAACTCTAAAAACGTGAAACTTGACAAAAGAATTTTGGGGCACGTAGAGTCGGGTATAGGCGAGCCAGACGTTAAGGAGCAGGCATGAGTCAGGCGACACTGCACGAGGGCCCGGATGACGGCGCACGATTCGTTGCGCCGCTACACGCCGTCGACATCGATGATCAGCGGATGCGCGCCGAGCTGGCCGTCGCAGACCTCCTGAGCGCGCTCGGCCGCGATGTCACGAGCGAGCACCTGGCCGACACGCCGCGCCGCGTCGCGGCGAGCCTCCTCGAAATGCTGACCCCCCGCGACTTCACGATGACGACCTTCCCGAACGACGAAGGGTACAAAGAACTCGTGCTCGTTCGGGACATCCCGTTCCATTCCCTGTGCGAGCACCACTTGCTGCCATTCCGGGGCGTAGCCCATGTCGGATACGTTCCCGGCGACCGGCTCGTCGGGCTCTCCAAACTCGCCAGGGTCGTCGAGCTGTTCTCGCGCGACTTGCAGGTGCAGGAACGACTTACCCAGCAGATATCGGCCTACCTGATAGAGCAGCTTGCGCCCCGAGGCGTGGGAGTCGTGCTCGAGGCCGAACATCTGTGCATGACGATGCGCGGCGCGCAATCCGCCGGCGCAACCACCACAACGACGGCATTCACCGGAGTGCTGGCGAAAGAAAACGCGATGCGACGCCAGTTCAGGCTCGCGGGAGCGGACCTGCCCGCGTAAGCGCGGCATCCGCACGAAGGAGAACATCATGGCTACCAAAAAGAACTTCATCATCGTCGGCGGAGGGCTCGCCGGGGTTTCTGCCGCGGAAGAACTGCGCAAGCAGGGCTTCGACGGGACCATCCAGCTCATCGGAAAAGAGCCGCACGCACCGTACATCCGGCCGCCGCTGTCGAAAGGATACCTGAACGGGTCGGACGGGCTCGACGCCGTGTTCGTGCACCCGGATTCCTGGTACGCCGAGAACAACATCGAACTGCTCACGAACACGAAAGCGTACGGTGTGAACTCGCGGGACCACGAAGTGACGGTCGACGGAGGCAAGCCGCTCCACTACGACAAGCTGCTATTGGCGACCGGTTCCTCTCCGCGCCTTCTGACCATCGACGGCGCGGAGCTCGGCGGCGTGCACTACCTTCGCACGCTTGACGACTCCAAGGCGCTGCACAAGGAACTTTCCGGCGGGGGACGCAATCTCGTGCTCATCGGATCCGGCTGGATCGGCATGGAGGTCGGCGCGACCGCGCGCACGCTCGGAAACGACGTCACGATCCTTGAGCAGGTTCCGATCCCGCTCGCCAATGCCATCGGCGACGAACTCGGCATGATGTTCCACGATCTGCACAAGGAACACGGCGTCGACATGCGGATGTCCGTCGTCGTCGACAAGATCGTCGGCAGCCACGGCAAGGTCGCGGGCGTGCAACTGAAGACGGGTGAGGTGATCCCCGCCGACCTCGTGCTCATCGGCGTCGGCGCGGTGCCGAACGTTGCACTCGCGGATGACGCCGGCATCATCACGGAGAACGGGATCGTCGTGGACCAGGCGATGCAGACGAGCGACCCGGACATCTTCGCGGCGGGCGACGTCGCGAACGCGTTCCACCCGCTCGCGAACATGCGCTTGCGCAGCGAGCACTGGGCGAACGCGCTCAACGAAGGACCGGCGGCGGCACGCGGGATGCTCGGACAGAATGAGAGCTTCGAAGACATCCCGTACTTCTACACCGACCAGTTCGACGTGGGCATGGAGTACTCGGGATACGGCCCCATGACCAAGGGCGCGAAAGTCGTGTACCGCGGAAACCGGGAGGGTCGCGAGTTCATCGCGTTCTGGCTCAAGGACGACCGGGTGGTCGCTGGCATGAACGTGAACGTGTGGGACGTGAACGACCAGGTGCAGCGCCTCATCCGCGAAGGTAAAGTGATGGACGAGTCGAGGCTGACCGACGAATCCGTCGACCTGAAGGACATCTAGTTGCACAGGACCATCGGCGGGCGCACGTTCGACTTCGACCGTGAAGTCGCCGTCATGGCGATCATCAACCGCACGCCGGATTCCTTCTTCGACAAGGGCGCGACGTTCGCCCTCGACCGCGCGGTCGACGCCGCGCTCCAGGCCGTGAAGGATGGCGCCGACTGGGTGGACATCGGCGGGGTGCCGTTCGGTCGCGGTCCCGTCGTCACGCTCGAGGAAGAACTCGAACGCGTCGTACCTGTCGTTTCCGAAATCGCGAAGAGGTCGGATGTCGTGATCTCCGTGGACACGTTCAGCGCCGCCGTCGCCGCAGCCTCGATTGAGGCGGGCGCATCCGTGATCAACGACACGAGCGGTCTCTTCGATCCCGCCATGGCCTCGACGATCGCGGGCACCGACGCGACTCTCGTGCTCACCCACAGCATGTCGCCGCCGCGCGCGGAACCGCCCAGACCCGAGTATGTGGACGTGGTGGACGACGTCATCGACTTCCTGCGTGATCGCATCGAGTGGTCGAGGGATGCCGGCATCCCGGACGAGCGCATCATCGTCGACCCCGGTCACGACCTGAACAAGAACACGTTCCACTCGCTCGAACTCACCCGGCGCCTGCACGAGGTGGTTGAGCTCGGGTATCCGACGCTCGCCGCGGTCTCCAACAAGGACTTCGTCGGCGAAATGACGGACCGCCGCCAGGGGGAGCGGCTCGAGGGGTCGCTCGCGGGTGCGGTGTACTGCATTGTGGAGGGTGCGCGCATCCTGCGCATGCACGACGTCCCGGCGACGGTTGCCGCCGTCCGGATGGTTGAGGGGATCCTCGGTTGGCGCGAACCACCGTGGACGCTTCACAATATGGGATGAGCACTTCGCTGCAAAGCACCTCCCCGTCCGGTGCGATCCGCCGGCTATGGCCGGTCGAGTCGGAGGAACTGAGCGACGCCGACATTGTGGCCTCGCTCCGGTCGGATGGACCGGTGCTGCGCGTGAATTTCGTGTCGAGCGTGGATGGAGCCGTGACGCACGACGGCCGCTCCGGCGGGCTCTCGGATGACGCGGACAAACGCCACTTCGAATTGCTGCGACGCGTGTGCGATGTCGTGCTGGTCGGCGCAGGGACCGTGCGCGATGAGGGGTATGGCGCGATGCGGGTGAGCGTGGAGTCCGCCCGCTGGCGCGTGGCGAACGGGTTGCCGGAGCATCCGGTGTTCGCGATCGTGACGGGGTCCCTGAACCTCGACCCCGGCTCGGACATTTTCACGAAGGCGCCGGTGCGGCCGATCGTGTTCACAACGTCTCGTGGCGCGGTGCGTGCAGCCGAGTTCGAGGCGAGCGCGGATGTCGTGGTCGCCGGCTCGGAGCTTGTGCACGGCCCGGCGATCGTGTCGGCGCTTCGCGAGCGTGGACTGGGCAACATCCTGTGCGAGGGTGGCCCGCACCTGTTCGGCTCGCTGCTCGCGGATGCGGCCGTCGATGAACTGTTTCTCACGGTGAGCCCGACCCTGGAGGCGGGCGGCGCGGCGCGGATCACGGCCGGCGTGCTGCCGGCATCCGTCCGCCTCACGCTCGCGAGCGTCCTCTCCTCGGGCAGCACCCTCCTCCTGCGCTACCGCCTCCCCTAACCCCATTCCCGCGAGTGTGCACTTGTGGTCGTTCTCACGCGCACAAAGCCGCCACAAGTGCACACTCGCGGAGGGGTCTAGGGGATTGTGGAGAGAGTTGAGGGACAGCGGTGACGCGCTGCCACAATGTCCGCGTGAGATATCCGAGCCCCCTGGCGACCACCCTGGCGGGGCGTGCATTCTCAACCGCTGAAGCATCCGAAGCCGGTACGACGCGCGGCCGAACCCGCTCGAAAGATCTGATCGCCCCATACCGTGGTGTGCGGATGCCGGCAAGAGAAGATCCGAACGTTCACCAACTGTGCGGCGCATATGCGACCCGGATGCAGCCGGAGCAGTTCTTCAGCCATGTCACCGCGGCGATACTTCACGGACTCCCCTTGCCGCGGCAACTTCGGAACGACACACAAATTCATGTCGGCGTGGTGGGCGACATCGGTCCGATTCGGATGCGAGGCGTGATCGCGCATCGTCTGGAGAAGGCGACGATCGAGTCGATTGACGGGTTGCGTGTCACCTCGCCGACGGAGACGTGGCGATACCTGTCAACAATGGTTGGGTTCACAAGCCTGGTGTCGATAGGGGATGCGCTCGTGCGCAGGATGCAGCCGCTGGCGACGATGCGCGACCTCGCCGACGCGGTGAGGGATCACCGTGGGCACCGAGGCGCACGATTGCTTCGGCAGGCGTTCGCATCCGTTCGACCGGGCGTGGACTCGCCAATGGAGACTCGCATCCGGCTCATCATTGCCGAGGCCGGACTGCCCGAACCCGTAGTGAATGCGAGAATCCTCAATCGGTATGGTGCATTCATTGCCCTCGGCGACATGGTTTATCCCGACTACCGGGTGCTGGTCGAGTATGACGGCGAGCACCATTTCGGGAGCGTGGAGCAGTCCCATCACGACATCGACCGACTCGATGAAGTGATGGAGGAAGGGTGGCGCGTCATCCGGCTCAACAGTTCGCACCTGCGCCGAAAGGCCACGATCGTATACAAGGTACGGACGGCCCTGGAGGATGCCGGCTGGCGCCGCTAACTTATCCCCCGCGAGTGTGCACTTGTGGCGGCTTTGGGCGCGTGAGAACGACCACAAGTGCACACTCGCGGAGGGGTGCGGGGGTTAAGACACTAGGGCTGAGGCGTCGAGGATCGTGTAGGCGTAGCCCTGCTCGGCGAGGAAACGTTGCCGGTTCTGGGCGAAATCCTGGTCGACGGTGTCGCGTGCGACGAGCGTGTAGAAGTTCGCGGGCAGGCCGGATTCCTTCGGCCGCAGCAACCTGCCGAGACGCTGCGCCTCCTCCTGCCGGGATCCGAACGAGCCCGAAACCTGGATCGCGACGGTCGCCTCGGGCAGGTCCACCGAGAAGTTCGCGACTTTGGAGACGACAAGCACTTTCGTGGTGCCGTCACGGAACTCCTGGTACAGCCGTTCGCGCTCGTCCACGGGGGTCGCGCCAGTGAGCTTGGGGGCGTTCAGGGCATCCGCGAGCATGTCGATCTGGTCGAGGTACTGGCCGATCACGAGGATCCGCTCGCCCGCGTGCTGCTCGACGAGCCGCCGCACAACGCGCAGCTTCGCGGGGGCGGTGGCCGCAAGCCGGTACCGTTCGTCATCAGCGCTCGCCGCATACTCGAGCCGTTCCTGCTGCGGCAGGTCGATGCGCACTTCAAAGCAGGATGCCGGCGAGATGAACCCCTGCGCCTCGATTTCCTTCCACGGGGCGTCGAACCGTTTCGGCCCGATCAGGCTGAACACGTCGCCTTCGCGGCCATCCTCGCGCACGAGCGTCGCCGTGAGACCAAGGCGCCGCCGCGCCTGCAACTCGGCGGTGAGCTTGAACACTGGCGCCGGCAGCAAGTGCACTTCGTCGTAAATGACGAGCCCCCAGTCCATCGCGTCGAGCAGCGACAGGTGCGCGTACTCGCCCTTCCGTTTGGCGGTGAGGATCTGGTACGTCGCGATCGTGACCGGCCGGATCTCCTTCACCTGCCCCGAGTACTCGCCGATCTCCTCCTCCGTGAGCGAGGTGCGCCGCAGCAGTTCGCTGCGCCACTGGCGGGCAGAAACCGTGTTCGTGACGAGCACGAGAGTCGTGGTCTTCGCCTCGGCCATTGCCCCGGCGCCGACGAGCGTCTTTCCGGCGCCGCAGGGCAGTACGACGACGCCGGAGCCGCCCGCGAAGAAGTGGTCGATCGCGTCCTGCTGGTACGGCCGCAGGTGCCAGTCTGCGGTTTCCAACGCGATCTCGTGTGGCGTTCCGGGAGTGTATCCGGCGAGGTCTTCGGCCGGCCAGCCGAGTTTCACAAGTTCCTGTTTGAGCTGGCCACGCGCCCACGGGAGAACGCCGAACCGGTCGGGCGCGAGCTGCTCGGTGAGGAGCGGCACGACGCGCTTTGCGCGGGCGATTTCGGCGAGCACCGCCGCATCCGTCGAATGCAGTTCGAGCTCGCCCGCCTCCGTGCGCTCGATCACGAGCCGCCCGTACCGCCCCACGGTTTCGCGGATGTCGATGGCCACGGATTGCGGCACCGGAAACTTGGAGAACCGCTCGAGCGTCGCCAGCATGTCGTCGGCTTCGTGGCCTGCTGCACGGGCGTTCCAGAGGCCGAGCCGCGTGATCCGGTACGTGTGGATGTGCTCCGGAGCGCGCTCCAGTTCGGCGAAGATGGCGAGTTCGTGGCGGGCGTCGTCGGCGTTCGGATGCGCGACTTCGAGCAGCACGGTGCGGTCGCTTTGCACGATGAGGGGGCCGTCAGACATAACGTTCAAGTCTACGGTGCGAGCTGGAGCTATAAGCGAAGGCCATTCCTGACCTTCGCCGCAGCGTAGCGTGCCAGCGCTGGTGGCCGTCCCGGCCGCCAGGACGGTCACTCCGTCGTCACGGCGGCGATGCTGGAGAGCGGCAGCGTCCGTTCGATCTCCGACTGCGGGTCGCGCGCGCGAAGCCGGCCCCCGGACACGCTCGCCGGCTCCAACCGGTAGTCGACGACCTGGCCGTTGGGCATCCGCACGCTCACGGTCACGGTCGACTTGGAGCGGATGGCGGCATCCAGTTCGCGCGCGAACCATGCCTGGCCGGTGTCGTGCGGGGTGGACGCGTCCGCGAGCCGCAATCTCTCGATGAGCGCTCGGAGCGGGTTCGGCGGTTCGCTCGTCGACTGCCCGCTCTTAGCGTCCGGAACCGGGCGGCGGAGTTCGACGATGTTGCCGCGCGCGTCTTCGGCGGCGACAGGGTAGCGGGCGTCGTGGAGCATCCAGTACACCTGGCTGCGGTCGCGGCGGCTTACGAGCCGGTCGCTGTCGGTGGGTCGCAAGTCGAGTACCGCGAGCGCACGGTCGACGAGCACTGTGCTGAGAAGTTCCGCGTTGTCAGATCGGAGGTAGCTCGCGGTCTCGGGATTGCCGGATGGCGACGGCCCCACGCGGAGAAGCCCGTGCCGCTGCGCGGTCTCCGTGACGAGGTATTCGAGCGGCTGTGGCACGCCGCTGAGCGAAATGTCGCCGAAGAATTCGAGGATGGATTCTGCGGTTTCGCCGCCTGCGATCGCGCGGCCGATGCTCGCCGACGTGAACCGGTACCGCGACGCGATGGCGCGGCCGTCGACGAGTGCCATGGTGCGGAGCCTCGCGTCGATGGCCGCTTCGAGCGGGCCGGGGGCGACGGCGGAGAGATCATGCTGCAGATACAGCCGGTTCACCGGCGCCGGAAGGGTGGTGGTGAGCAAGGCGACGGCGCGTGCGCGGTCCTGCCCGAGCAGCGCGGCACCCGGGGTGCTCACGATGTCGCCCGCCGTGATGCCGAGCCGTTCCGCTTCGGCGAGCCGCGCGGTGACGCGTTCGGCGAGCCACGTGCGCCCTCCGGGGTAGTTCCAGTGCAGCCAGGCACGAAGCCCCGAACCCCACAACGTGTCGGCGTGCTCGGAGAGCATGGGGCGGATGCCGGCGGGCAGCTTCCCTGCCCAGGATTCGGCGAGGACCGCCCATCGTTCCGCAACGCTGTGGCCGATCCACGCGGCGTGTTCCGGGGAGACGATGAGCCTGTGGCGTTCGCGCTGAATGAGCCCAGCGGCCTCGGCGGCGTCGACGAGTGTTTCGACCGCATCCTCGCCGACGCTCATCGCCTCGGCGAGCCGTTTCGTTTCGGGCCCACCCAGTGCGCCGCGGGAAAGCAGCCGCGCCGGCTGCCGTTCGAGTTCGAAGAGCAGTTCGGATGTCGCGGTCGCGGCGGTGAAGGCGTGCTCGGCGGCGAGGTGATCGGCGGCGTTGCGCTCCGACTCTGTGACCGGCGCGGAAACCGGTTCCGGGTCCTTGCTGTTCGCGGCGGGCAGGCCCAGTTCCGGCCAGCGGGCGAGTTGTTCCGCGACTTCGGGCCACGCCGCGATGCCCAGATCGTTCTCCTCCACGAGGAGGAACTCGCGCAGCAGCGCAACGCTCTCCGCGTCGAGGCCGAGGGCATCCGGGACCGCGCTGAGCGGCATCGGTTTCTCGCCGAGCGTGACGAGAGCAGCCAGGGTGCGGCGGTCGAGCCATTCGAGGCATTCCTGGAGCGCGTCGCCGGTGAGCAGTGCTTCGGCGAGGTCGAAGAAGTCTCGGATGCCGGCGGGTGCGATCCCGCGGCGGTCGAGCGCAGCGGCGAGGTCGGCGTCCTCGGTCGCCCTGAGCTGGGAGGCCAGATCTGCAGTGCTCGTCATAAACTCCGTCTGCGCACTATCGCGCACCGCCTTTGGCCGCCCGGGAGCGGCGAATCGCGTTCGAGATCAGCAGCGCGAAGATGAGGAGGAACGCGAGCGGCAAACCGTAGTACTGGAAGGAGAACAGCACGGGCCAGAGGCCGTGGCTGAATCCGTCGTTTTCGCCGGCGCCGAGCGCGGTGCCGATGATGACGGCGATGAAGCTCGCAAGTGCGAGGGCGACGAGAATGAGCACGCCGAATGCGAGGTAGCGTTCGATACGATTGGTGCGAACGGGTGTCGGGGTGTCTGGCGTTTTATTGCTCACATTCTCAAGGATACGCGTGGCGCAATTCCCCGTAGGCTTGAGTGAAGTGATCGCCCGTGCACGCCCTGCGCGGCGACCAAGGAAAGGTAGTGGCATGCCCACCGGCAAGGTCAAGTTCTATGACGACGACAAAGGCTTCGGCTTCATCACTTCTGATGACGGCCAGGAGGTCTTTCTGCACGCCTCCGCGCTCCCTGAGGGCGTCACGGTCAAGGCGGGCACGAAGCTCGAGTTTGGCATTGCGGATGGCAAGCGCGGCGCGCAGGCCCTGTCGGTGCGCGTGCTGGAGGCTCCGCCGAGCCTCGTTCGGATGAGCCGCAAGCCGGCCGACGACATGGCGGTCATCGTGGAGGACCTCGTGAAGGTTCTCGACAGTATCGGGTCGAACCTGAAGCGCGGCCGCTACCCGGAGGCCAGTCACGCACGCAAGATCGCGTCCATGCTGCGCAAGGTTGCGGACGAGCTGGATGCCTAAAGTCAAAGACGTTTCGCCGACGGACGAGGATTTCGCTCTCGCCCGCGAAGCGCTGCTCGACATTACGGCTGCGGAAACGATCGGCGAGCCGGCAGGGTCGATCACCGAGGAAGACGGCATTCTCACGGTGTACTTCGACACCACCATGTCCGGTTACCCGGGTTGGAAGTGGACGGTGAGCCTCGCGCACGTTGAGGGGCTCGCTCCTTCCGTTCTGGAGACCGAGCTCACTCCGGGCGAGGGCGCCTTGTTGTCGCCGGACTGGGTTCCGTGGTCGGAGCGTTTGGCCGACTACAAGGAGGCGCAGGCGCTGCTTGCGGCGGAAGGTCGCGCGGAAGACGGCTCCGACGATGATGACGATGACGACGATGACGACGACGATGACGACGACATAGACGATGACGACGACGACGACATTGACGACGATGATGACTCCGACGACGACGATTCGGATGATGACGACGACGACTTCGATGACGAGGACGTCCACGACGACGATGAGGCGCTCTTGAGCAGTGCGCGATTCGATGCGGGCGATATGGACGGCGTGGACATCGATTCGCTCGATGAGGCGGATGTCGCTGCCGCGTCAGCCCCGCTGGCGGTGGGTGACGATAAGGCCAAGAAGGCCGATGGCAAGGCCGGCGACGCAGGTCCAGAGCCAGCCGGCAAGCCCATCCGCAACCAGCGGGCCAAAAAACAGCAACAGGACGATAAGGGCGACTAACCACAGGGCGAGGCCGACGAGCATCGCTTTGCGGTCATCCGTTTTCACGGGCTCGGGGTCGGGGCGGCGCTCCGAGTCCTTCAGCCACAATCGCATGGCTACAGAGTACCGACCACATGCTCGATGCACGCGACGAGCGCGCGCACGTCATCCGGTTCGATCGCCGTGAACGTGGCGATGCGCAACTGGTTGCGGCCGAGTTTGCGGTACGGCTCGGTGTCGACGATGCCGTTCGCGCGAAGGATTTTGGCCACGGATGCGGCATCCACGGCAGCGTCGAAGTCGATCGTGACGACTACTTGCGAGCGGTGTTCGGGGTTCGCGACGAACGGTTGCGCGTACCCGGTGCGCTCCGCCCAGTCGTAGAGCACGCCCGAGGATTCTCGCGTGCGGGCGTCCGCCCAGGCGAGCCCGCCGTTGTCGTTGATCCAGTCGATCTGGTTTTCCATGAGGAGGAGGGTGGCGAGCGCCGGGGTGTTGAGGGTCTGATTGAGGCGGGAGTTGTCGACCGCGTTCTTGAGGCTCAGGAACTCGGGGATGTAGCGGTCGCTCGCGGCGATGCGCTCCACGCGCTCGAGGGCGTCGGGGGAGAACAGGGCGAACCACAGTCCGCCGTCGGAGGCGAAGTTCTTCTGTGGGGCGAAGTAGTAGACGTCCGCCTCGCTTGCGTCGAACGCGATGCCGCCCGCCGCGCTCGTCGCGTCGATGACGGTGAGGGCGCCGACGTCCCCGTCCACGCGCTGAACGGGAGCCATGACCCCGGTGGAGGTTTCGTTGTGCGGCCACGCGAACACGTCGATGCCCAGGCCGGGGGAGACGTCGCTGCGGCTGCCCGGTTCGGCGGTGCGGACATCCGGAGCTTCGAGCCACGGCGCGGCGGCGGCCGCGGCGAACTTGCCGCCGAACTCGCCGAACACGAGGTTCTGGCTGCGCTCTTCGATGAGGCCGAAGGCTGCGGCGTCCCAGAATGCGGTGGATCCGCCGTTGCCGAGAACGACTTCGTAGCCGTCCGGCATGCTGAACAGGTCGGCAAGGCCGCCGCGCACGCGGCCGACGAGGTCTTTCACTGGTTCCTGGCGGTGGGAGGTGCCGAGGAGCGCCGCGCCGGCGCCGGCGAGGTGGGCGAGCTGTTCGGGGCGGACTTTGGATGGGCCGCATCCGAATCGGCCGTCGGCGGGCAGCAGGTGGGCGGGGATCGTCAGCTCCGGCATGCTGCAATCCTAGGGCGGCCGATTGGAGTGCTACGCCGCCGGTTGTTGCGGGCGCTGGCGGTTAGGCTAACCTAAACGGATTATTGCGGGAGGAGGCTCGGATGGCCGATCTGATCGACACGACTGAGATGTACCTCCGCACGATTTACGAGCTCGAGGAAGAGAACATCATCCCTCTGCGGGCGCGCATCAGCGAGCGCCTCGGGCATTCGGGTCCGACCGTGTCGCAGACCGTGGGCCGGATGGAGCGCGACGGCCTGGTCGTCGTGGAGGATGACCGCCATTTGCGGCTCACGACGGAAGGGCGCGAGAAGGCGGTGACGGTCATGCGCCGGCACCGGCTCGCAGAGCGGTTGCTCGCGGATGTGATCGGCCTCGATTGGGCGCTCGTGCACGATGAGGCGTGCCGCTGGGAGCACGTGATGAGTGAGCAGGTGGAGCGCAAGCTGCTGGAGTTGCTGGAGCACCCGACGCATTCGCCGTACGGGAATCCGATCCCCGGGCTGGATGGGCTCGGCGATCGCGTGCCGAAAGCCAAGTTCACGGATGGCGTCGTGAATCTCGTGAACCTCGTGCTCGGCGCTGTCGGACCGGTGGAGGGCACGGTTCGCCGCCTTGGGGAGCCGGTGCAGTACGAGCCGGAACTCTTGGAGCAGTTGCAGTCCGCGGGGCTCGTGCCCGGCGCGAAGGGAAGTTTCGCCTCGCGCGGCGACTACGTGCTCGCGACAATCGACGGTCGCGACGATGACGCGCTCGAGTTGCCGACAGAGGTCGCGCAGCACATTTATGTGGGAACAAGCCGCTTCGCCGACTGACCGGTCGGCTCCCTTCGAGACGGTCTGCGGCCTCCTCAGGGAGCGATTACACGTTCCCCGCTCCCTGAGGAAGCCGCGCAGCGGTGCCCCCGCTCCCTGAGGAAGCCGCGCAGCGGCTGTCTCGAAGGGAGCACACCAGTTCGTCTCGAAACCGTGTCGTTACGTGCCATTCCAGCGCTCGCGCCATTTCCTGAGTTACTCTGAATCGTCCTTGTTGTTCCGCGAGAAGCTCGGGAGAGTCGTATGACCAGCGGTCGCACCATCCAAACCGTGGATGAGCGCGCCCTCTTTTTCATACGACTGAGCACGGGATACGCCTGTCAGCGCATCCTGAACGCCTGAGCACTGCCGTTTTCTGCGGCGGTGCTTTTTTGTTCCGCTCACTCCCTCTCGCACGACACCAAGGTGGGTCGAATTCCTGCAAGCCGTGCGGGACCCTTCGTAAAGGATGAAAATGCGTACTTTGGTACTGAATGCAGGCTTCGAGCCTCTCGCCGTGGTGTCGTTCAAGCGAGCGCTCGTGTTGGTGATGAATGACAAGGCGTCAATTCTGTCGGCGGATGACGAGCATCCGGTGTTCACGGTGTTCGGCGCGTACGATCGCCCGTCGGTGATTCTGTTGACCAGGTATGTGCGGATTCCGACCGGCCGGTCGATCCCGGTGAGCCGGCGCGGGGTGCTGCGGCGGGATGGGTCGCGGTGCGCGTATTGCGGCGGTTCGGCATCCACGATCGACCATGTGCTGCCGCGCTCGCGGGGCGGCAAGGAGACGTGGGAGAACCTGGTGGCCTGCTGCCTCAAGTGCAACAACGCGAAGGGCGACCGGACGCCGTCGGAGATGCACTGGTCGCTGCGGGTGCGCCCCCAGCCGCCGCATGGCACCGGTTGGATGGTGCGCGGCGTCGAGCGCGCAGAGCCCGAGTGGGAAGAGTTCCTCACTCCCGTCGCCGCGTAGCCGCCTTCGCTGGTTGAGGGATCGCGGAGCGATCGTCTCGAAACCACAGCGCAGATATTCCTTCTAGAGAAATAACTCTCTAATAGTTATAGTGAGATATCACACCACAAGGAATACGGAGATCCGCAATGCAGCGACCGGCGATATCGGAGTCAGACGCGGTTGATCTGCTTGTTGCTGCTGGCTTCGACGTGTCAATGGCTCCTGGCGAGGATAGGGGCGTGGACCTTGTTCTGAGCCGCGACGATGAAACTGCCGTGGTGCAGACCAAAGTGCGGCAGAAGACGATCTACGAATGGGATGCTGTGCAGTTGCTCGCGAATACCAGCGGGCATCTCTTAGTCGTCGTGCCGACAGCGAGCCGCGGACTTGTCGACGCTGCGAAACAGAACCCTCGGCTGAGTGTCGCATCCGTCACAGACCGGCGCCTCATCTGGAACCGGGAGGAGACCCACTTGCCAGATGCGAGCGGGAATTCACTTGCGTCAGTGTTAACGGCTCGGCGGCGCCGGAACCCGTGGGGGCGCTGGGCGCTCATGCGTGCGTGCATTCTCAACACGGAGCCCCGATCGCAGGTCGAATTGGCGAAGGAGACTGGCGTGACGCAATCCGCAGTGTCCAAATCTGCCAGTGCGCTCAACGGCCTGATCGTCAGATCAAGCACGGGTTGGAGAGCGGCAGACCGCTCTGCGCTCTGGGAGGTGTTCATGACCGAGTACGCGGGCCCCGGCGGTGTAACCACTTATTGGTATGGGCTGGACGCCGTCACTGACCAAGCGAAAGCTGTTGTGGCTGCCGGCTCCTCCGTTGATGTTCGGGTTTTGTGCTCGGGAGATTCCGCCGCTGACGAGTTGGCACCGTGGCGAGTTCCGACGCGTGCGGTCGTCTACGCCTCGTCAGGTATCGACTTGGCAAAGCTGGGCTTCGCGCAGGCGACCGCCGAACGCGCCACGCTTCACTTCACGGTGCCCGCCGATCACACTATTTGGGCGACCGCGGACTCCTGGGCGCACCCTACAGAGACGACAACGGTAGATCCTATCATCGCAGCATGGGATGTCAGGCGCACGGGTGGCCCCGACGCAGAGGAGGCCGTCCTACGGATCCTTGGTGCCATACTTGCAAAGGACCGACCTTGACGCTTCGAGGAGCTGTAGAGACGGTCGCGACTTCCAACGCCGACGATGCTGCTTTTCTGGCATTGGAAGACGTGGCTCGCATCACGGAGGGTCTCGATGATGTCCGTATAGTCGGCGGGCACATGGCCAGCCTCCTGCTGACCGCGTTCCCCGTGGCAGGAGCCGCCATTCGGCGTACGGCCGATGCAGACGCCGCCATTTCCACGTCCATTGCTGCTTCCGGGCAAATACATCAGGCACTCATCAACGCCGGGTACGTGGACACGAGCGGCAATCACTACGTAAAAGGTCAACTCGAGATTGACCTGCTCGTACCGTCGACCACCAGCGAGTTCGTGAGGAAAGAGCACGGCGGTCGCGGTTTCGACGCTGCTCCTGGTCTGATGAGTGCATTTGCCGTCGAGCCCATCGTTCTCGACGTCGGGGTCATTCTCACGGACGGTACCCGTCGCGAGTTCGCAATTCGAGTCCCCACTGTTGAGTTCGCGGTGACACTTAAGGCGTACGCGACCACCTCGCGATCGGTGCCAAAGGATCTTGCCGACCTGTACAACCTTCTCAGCATCGCGAGCGCGTACAACGAGGACGAGATCGGTTCATGGAAACTCAATGGAGACCTCTGGGGCACCCGACTTGACACAGGGCGCATCCTCCACCACATTGCAGACAGGGCTCAGACGAGTGCGCTGATCCGCGATGCTGGTATCCCGCAAGAGCGCCTCGTCGCGCTGATCCGTAACCTCGTCACTGACCCTCGGTAGCACCCGCGGCTGCGCCCCCGGCTTTGCAGCGGCTTGGGCTCCGTTCCCGAGCATTTGGCGTGCCCAAAAACCAATTCCAAACCCTCTCGCGCAGGGCGTCGAATCACCTCCATGTCACACACCAGAACACGTCGGTCGAATGCCACCCTCACCGGTGCGCTCCTCGTTCCGGCGCTGATCCTCGCTCTCTCGGGGTGCGTTGGCGCACAGCCATCCGCATCGGTCCCGACCGAGAGCAGCGGGTCGGATCTGTCCGCGCCCGCCGCCGACAACGTGGTGACGACGATCGGCTTGAAGTTCATGCCGAAGGATCTCACCGTCAAGGTGGGCACGACCGTCACATGGCAGAACGGCGAGACCATCGGTCACACCGTGACGTCCGGAGCCTGGGGCGAAGTGAACGAGGCGACCGGTATTCGCGGCACGCAAACGCCCGATGGCCGCTTCGATCACGCGCTTGCCCCGAAGGGCCAGGCGGGTGACACGTTTTCGTTCACGTTCACCAAACCGGGCGTGTACCCGTACTACTGCCAACCGCACTTGACCATGAACGCGACGGTCACGGTCGAGCCGTGAGGCTCCTGACCCCGCAACCGCTCAATAAGCCACAACAAATAAGGAGAAGAAGAAATGCGCAAAATCACAGCAATTAGCGGTCTCGGCCTCGCCGCGGCGCTCGTTCTTTCGGGTTGCACGGCGACAGCGGATGCGCCTGCAGCATCCGATGACATGCCGTCGTCCGCGGCCGTCGACACGGTCAACAGCGATGGTTCCACGTTGCGCGCAACGCTCGCGGCCCTGCTTTCTGACCACGTCTACCTCGCGGCCGCCGCGATCGATCAGGCGCTCGCCGACGGTGGGGACTTGACGACCGCCGATGTCGGCGCGGCTGTGGCTACGCTCGACAAGAACTCGGTGGAGATCGCCGCCCTGATCGGGTCGGCCTACCCCGATGCGGAGCAGCCGTTCCTCGACTCGTGGCGCTCGCACATCCCGTTCTTCGTGAACTACACGATCGCGAAGGCAACAGGGGACCAGGCTGGCATCGACCAGGCCATGTCTGATCTGGGTGGCTACGCGGTGTCGTTCGGCCAGCTGATCAACTCGGTTGTTCCCGAGCTGCCGGCGGAGGCTGTTGAGGCCGAGCTCGGAATGCACGCATCGTCGCTCATCGCGGCGATCGATGCGAACATCGCCGGTGACCCTGCCTACTTCGACCTGTTGAAGGAAGCTGCCGGTCACATGTCGATGACGGCGTTGGCGCTGTCCGGTGGAATTGCCGCCAACAAGGGAATTCAGTAAACCCGAATTCTGAATAGCCCGGTGGGGAGCGAGCGAATCGCTCCCCACCGGTTTCACTTTCTCCGGCACGAACTTGAGAGGCAGGGCAAGTAGATGAAGATCTTCATTCTCGCGGCACGCATCTGGACCGCTCTCGCGCTGCTCGTCAACGCGTACATTCACTTTCAGCTTGCTGGCCCTTTCGATGCCCTCGTCGGCACGCTCGTCAGCCAGGGCGCCCTGTTCCGCATCCAAGGCGTGGTGAACATCCTCGCCGCCATTTTGATTCTGGTTGTTCACCGCTGGTGGGCCGGATTGGTCGCCGCAGGGATCGCGGCGGGCGGCCTCGCGCTGCTGGTCGTTTCGGTCTACGTACCTTTGGATCTGAGCGCCCTTGGGTTCCCCGTAATCTACGAACCAATCTGGTACCAGGACAAAGTGCTTGCGGTCGTAGCCCAAGCCGTCGCGCTGGCGGGTGGCCTGCTGGTGGCGGCGTTGACGCGAAGACCGCTCCCTGAGGAGCGCGCATAGCGCGCGTCTCGAAGGGAGTCTGCTGGTTGAGGGATGCCGCATTGCGGCATCGTCTCGAAACCAGCCCCTCCCGTTCCGTTCCCTGAGGAGCGCGCACCGCGCGCGTCTCGAAGGGAACTCCCGAGTCACCTATCTTCGCTAAACTCAACCCACCAGCCTCTGTAGCTCAATGGAAGAGCAGTTCCGTCCTAAGGAAACGGTTGGGGGTTCGACTCCCTCCAGGGGCACCAAATTTTCGATTGGGACGTTCGCCGAAGAATGCTTGCTTGGCACCGGTACTTTCTGCCAGATTTACTTCACAATATCCAGCACCATGGTTGCCCTCAACTTCGGCGCCGACTAATGTTATTCGTGGTAGCGAGTGGTGAAATAGTCCTCGGCGCACCAATTCGAGAAACCCACGCTCAGTGCGTGGGTTTCTGCGTTTAAGGCACTGTCGTGACCCCGGAGCAGAATGATAGGTATGCTCCTTGCCTACATCGACGAGATTGGCGAAACGGGCGCGTTCGTTTCAAATGAACATGAACGATTCAACACAAGCCCTGCATTCGGGTACGCGGGTTTCATTATTCCGGAGAATAAGGCGCGCTTGTTTGGCGCAGTCTTTACCGAGGAGAAACGTCGAGTATTCAGGACTGAAATTGAGAATGCCAAGAACCCAAGTCAATGGGAGCGCAAAGGCTCGAGTATCTTCCACCAAGGCACATTCGAAAAATTCCCTCAGCAAATTCGAGTGTTCAATTCACTTGTGCGGAAGCTACGTTCGCTCGGCGGAAATCTCTTTTACTATGCAGACGAAAAACCTCTGGGGACACCACGTCAGACGAAATTGAATACTGAAGAGCGTGAAACGGCAGCAATGCAGGAAGCGCTCAATCGTCTCGCGCGTCATTCTGAGTCGCAGAATCCCAGCCAAAACTTGATTGTGATGATCGATCAGATCAATGAGAACCAACGTTCTGCGCGCATACCTAACATGTATGGCCACATCCTTGGTCGTGCGGCCAGCCATGCAGAAATGAAACGCATCATCGAACCGCCGATGCATGTTGACAGCATCCTGAGCGCCAACATTCAATTTGCAGATTGGGTGGCGGCGTGTGTGACTCGGGCGATTGAATACCAAGTCATCCGTAGCGCACCATACCAGTGGGTCGCTGCTTCCAAAGCGGTCGATGCAGTTCGTGGAGCATTCACCCATGAGTCGAAAATTCACCTCTGGAGCCGATCGGTTTCTGACCTAAATCACTCTGAAATCTTCCGGAGAGAGAGGCCGCTGTACCCATTGGCCGTCGGCCAGCTTGTCGTTGATGGGGGTAGCCAAGCGATGTGGCGCAAACTACGTGCGGGTTCTGAACGCAGAAGCGGAACCGGCTCACGCGAATAGCCCGTCCGAGGCATGGATGATTGTGGCGCTGGCCTGCGCCAAGATGGAGGTGTTGGTCGAGCATCCGTCAATGTGGCAGGTGCACGAACCCGAGGAGAAGCATGCTCGACGATGAGGTAGTCAAGCTCGTATCCCAGTTCGGCGTTGAGACGAAACAGCGTCTGGCCGGTGTCGGCGAGCCGGAGGAGGCGCTGCGCACGCCGATCGATCATCTGATGACGGCGATCGGCGAGCTCATCGGCAAGACGACGATTCTCGACGGCGAGACGCACCTCAGCGAGATCAGTTCCCGTCCCGACTTCGCCGTGAGGGTCAAGGGCGCGGTCGTCGGATACCTCGAGGTCAAGCAGGCCGGGCTCAGCCTCGATCCGGCATCCTTCACCGGTCACAACAAGGATCAGTGGAACCGTCTCAAGGATCTGCCGAACCTCATCTACACGAACGGCACCGAGTGGCGGTTGTATCGCGCCGAAGCCGAGCCCGTCCTTGTCGCCCAGCTGAGCGGCGGCCCGCTCGATGTCGCCGGCGCCGGCCTCACACCTGACACCACGTTCCGCCAGCTCATCACCGACTTCCTGGGCTGGATCCCGGTCCCGATTCGCACGGTGTCGAAGCTCGTGCACACGGTCGCTCCGATCACCCGGATGCTGCGCACGAAGGTGCGCGAGCAGCTCGAGGTGGAGCGAGAGAACGTCAAGAAGGGCGAGTCGGCGAACAAGCAGGTCTTCCTCGGGCTCGCGAGCGACTGGCGCAAGCTGCTGTTCCCGGATGCCACGGATGAGGTCTTCGCGGACGGCTACGCCCAGACGGTGACGTTCGCCCTCCTGCTGGCCCGTACCGAGGGCATTGATCTCGAGTCGACGAGCCTGCACGAAGTGGGCCAGAAGCTCGGCACCGAGCACTCCCTCATGGGCAAGGCGCTTCAGCTGCTCACGGGCGATCTCAAGGGCGACTTCATCCCCACGATCGACCTGCTGCGGCGGGTGATCGGCGCCGTGCAGTGGGATGCCGTGCGCAAGAACAAGGACACCTACCTGCACCTGTACGAGAACTTCCTCGCCGAGTACGACCCCGAGCTGCGCAAGGCGACCGGCACCTACTACACGCCGCACGAGGTCGTCGATCAGATGGTGCGGCTCGCCGAGGAGGCTCTCGTCACGAAGCTCGGCAAGCCGAAGGGCTTCCTCGACCCGAGCGTGACGACGATCGATCCGGCCATGGGCACGGGAACCTTCCTGCACTCGATCATCGAGCACGTCGCCGAGAACGTGGCGAAGACCGGGGGCCCGGGCGCCGTCGCCGGCACGATCAAGGAGCTCGCCGGCCGCCTCATCGGCTTCGAACTGCAGCTCGGCTCCTACGCCGTTGCGGAGCTGCGCACGACCGACCTGCTCAAAAGCTACGACGCGAGCCCGCCGAAAGATGGCATGCGGATGTTCGTGGCCGACACGCTCTCCGACCCGCACGCCGCCGAGGCGCAACTCGGCTCCGGCCTCGGCGCGATCTCGGAGAGCAAGCGCCGCGCGAACAAGATCAAGTCGGATGTCCCGGTCACGGTCGTCATCGGAAACCCGCCCTACGGCGACAAGGCCGAAGGCCAGGGCGGCTGGATCGAGAAGGGCGCGTCGGGGGTTCCGGCGCCGCTCGACGCCTTCCGCTTCCCAGGCAATGGCTTGAACGAGCGAATGCTCAAGAACCTTTATCTGTATTTCTGGAGGTGGGCGACTTGGAAAGTCTTCGAGTCAGTACCTACCGACGAGGCAGGTGTCATCTGTTTCATAACGACGGCGGGCTACTTGCGTGGCCCAGGAACGAAAGGGATGCGTCGGTATCTGCGACAGGAGGCCGACGAGGGATGGATTATTGACTTGACTCCAGAAGGTATCCGCCCAGACGTATCGACGCGAATTTTCCCCGGTGTCCAACAGCCCCTTGCAATCGGCATCTTCCTTCGCAGTCAGTCGAACATCGCGGACCAGCCAGCGGTCATCCACTACCGAACCCTCGAAGGAAAGCAAAAGGAGAAATTCACACAACTGTCAGAACTCAATCTCGGGATGGAATGGCAGACGGCGCGATCGGGTTGGACGGACGCACTTACTCCCGCAGCAGGCGCTTGGGATGAGTTTCCCGCCGTCATTGACTTTTTCCCCTGGGCTTAACCTGGCCTGGCAGCTCACAGGACTTGGGTTATGTCACCAGCGCGGGAAATTCTCGCCAGTAGGTGGCAGGCGCTGATTTCGGCGTCAACTGAGGCAGAAGCAACAAGCTTGTTTCATGACACTCGAGACTCAAAATGGCGTCGATTCAAGGAACCATTTTGGGGAGACGATACGACCAAGTACTCGGCAGCTTTGGAGAAGGAACACGGCCAACCAGCTACATCGATCCCTGTTGGGTTTAGGTCATTCGACAACCACTTGGTAATACCCGATCACCGTCTGATTCACGATGGCCGTGCGCCGTTATGGGAGGCAAGAATTCCGGGCCAGGTTTTCATCGTCGAGCAGCATTCGCACCCGATCGAAGACGGGCCAGGACTTGTGTTCACGGGGCTTGTGCCCGACATGCACCACTTCAACGGCCGCGGCGGCCGCGCCCTCCCGCTCCTGCATCCCGATGGCACACCGAACCTCGCGCCGGGTCTGCTCGACGCGCTCGCGGCATCCGTCGGTCTGGAGATCACGCACGAGGACGTGCTGGCGTACATCGCGGGCGTCGTGTCGCATCCGGGGTTCACGGCGACGTTCGAGGACGAGCTCACGACGCCGGGGGTGCGGGTGCCGATCACGAAGGACCCCGCGCTGTGGACACGCGCGGTCGAGCTGGGTCGCGAGGTGGTCTGGCTGCACACCTATGGTGACGCATTCATCGACAAGGCGGAGGGTCGCGAGGAATCCAACGTGCGCTCCAACTGGCCCGCAGCGATGCAGCCGCTCGCGCTGGAACCGGTGAAAGAAATGCCGATCAAGCTCTTCTACGACGACCAAAAGCACACCATCTATTTCACAGGCGAGGCCGGGGAGCGAAACGGCGAGTGGGGGCCGGTCAGTAAGGACGTCTTCGACTACACCGTCGGCGGCATGAACGTGATCGGCAGCTGGTTCAAGTACCGCAAGAAGAACCCAGGCGGCAAGAAGACCAGCCCACTCGACGACATCCACGTCACAGAGTGGCCGCACGAGTGGACGCTCGAGTTCACCGAACTGCTCACGGTGCTTGCGCGGCTCGTGTCGCTGGAGCCGGATCAGAAAGCGCTCCTCGATGACATCTTGGCAGGCGAGCTGAGCACGATGGGCGAGCTGGCGGATGCCGGCGTCAAGTGGCCGCAAACCCGGGACGATCGCAAACCCCGTCGCAAGCCGGTGGAGGGCGATCCAACTCAGCTCGACATCCCTGAGGAATAGGAAATCTTTAAGGGTCGGAGTAGCGAACCAAGGACTTGTCGCAGAAACATGGTGTACCAATCGCGGGGAGCTGGCCCACGCACTGGTTCGCCTCCGACGTAACGTTCAGCGCGCCGCCACCCGCCCCTGCAACGATTGATGGGTGCTAGATTCCCTCCCCATCCTCGACATGTCCCAGCTCGACCACAGCGAGGAGTCGGCCGCACTGTTCCGCCAACAATTGCGCCAGGCCACCCACGAGGTCGGCTTCTTCTACCTCGTCGGGCACGGCATCCCTCAGGCGCTCATCGACGACATCCTGGAAGTATCCCGCCGCTTCTTCGCCCTCCCCGAGGAGGAAAAGCTCGCGATCGAGAACATCCACAGTCCGCAGTTCCGCGGCTACACGCGCATCGGCCGCGAACTCACCCACGGCGACGTCGACTGGCGGGAACAAATCGACATCGGCGAAGAGCGCCCCGCCGTCGCGCGCGGCGTGGGCATCCCCGACTATTGGCGCCTCGAAGGCCCCAACCTGTGGCCGGCCGACTTCCCCGACCTGCAACCCACCGTCACCTGCTGGACCACCGAACTCAACGCCCTCGCCCTCCGCCTCCTGCGCACGTGGGCGCTCGCGCTCGGCGCATCCGAGGATGTCTTCGACGCCGCCTTCGCCGACCACCCCTTCTCGCTGCTCAAGATCGTGCGCTACCCGGGCGAGTCAGCGGACGTAACAAAGCAAGGCGTCGGCGCCCACCGCGACGGCGGCGTGCTCACCCTGCTCCTCGTCGAACCCGACAAGGGCGGCCTGCAGGTCGAACACGGCGGCGAGTGGATCGACGCACCGTCCATCCCCGGCGCCTTCATCGTCAACATCGGCGAGATGCTCGAGCTCGCCACCGACGGCTACCTGAAAGCCACCCTGCACAGAGTCGTCTCGCCGCAGGTCGGCACAGACCGCATCTCCATCCCGTTCTTCTTCAACCCGGCACTGGATGCCACGATGCCGCGCCTCGAACTCGATCCCGCCCTGCGCGCGGAGGCCCGCGGCCTGTCCGTCGACCCGACCAACAGCCCCATTCTGGAGACTTACGGCGACAACGCGCTGCGCTATCGGCTGCGGGCCCACCCGAACGTGGCGGAGATCCACCACGCCGACCTTCTGGGGTAGTTGCGAGTGTCCGGATCCGTCACCGCGGGTCCGACACGAGCTCCGTACGTGCAGGCGCGCCCCGTCGGACGCCGAAGATGAGCAAATAACCCATCATCCAGAACTCGCCCACCGTCGCAACCATCGCGAGCGCCTCTGCGATGAAGCCGGGCGCGGGCATGACGTACGTGACAAACACGCTAATCACGTAAGCAACCCCGCCGGCAATGAGGATCCAGCCTAGGAGTCGCGGCATCCAGCGCGACTGAATGACGAGCAAGCCCATCGGGATGAGCCAGAGACCGAAGAAGAGCCCACCGACACCCCACAGTGCTCCGCCGAGTTGGTACATCAACTGGACCGTTTCGCCGGTTCCACCAGCAGCCGACAGAGACGGATCGAAGGCAACCGCGAGAGCCGTCGACGAGAACGCGGCGCTCCCGAGGATCGCGACAGCATTCACGAGCCCGAATGCGGCGAGCGACATGGCCGCCGTCGCGTTCACAGAACGAAACAGCTTGAAGAACCAGACGGCCAACACCGCCTGGCTGAGCACCGTGACCAACTCGAGAGCAATCCCCACGCGCGCGAGCGCCTCGTGGCTCGTCAGGTTCGCGAGCGTGGCCGCAGCATCACCCGATACGACGATCTGGGGTCGGATGAACAGAAATCCGACCGCGCCGGCAACCGCGAGAATCAGATACAGCACCCCGCTGACGCGGGCTGTGGTTGTGGACGAATTCATAGGGGGTTCCTTTCAATAGTTTTCTTACAACGTAAGTTTTACAGCGTAAGGTTAGTGGGGTGTTGCCCTCCGCGTCAAGACTTACGACATAAGATCGGCACACGGAGGAACATCATGCCGAAAGCCCAACCGACTCGGGCCAACCCGAGAGAGCCGCTCAGCCGCGAACGGATACTTCGAGGCGCCGTCGAGCTCGCCGACCGCGCTGGCATCGACGAGGTCACCATGCGGAACCTCGCCGAGTTGTTCGGCTTTGAAGCGATGTCGCTCTACCATCACGTGGGCAGCAAGTCGGCATTGCTCGACGGCGCTATCGAAGTGGTCGTCGGTGAGATTCAGGATGCCGTGGACGCCCTCCGCGGGCCCTCGCCGGAGGAGGATTGGAAGTCGGCACTGCGCCAGAGGATTCTGGCCGCCCGGAGTGTACTCTTGCGACATCCCTGGGCACCGGCGGTAATCGAGCAAAGTACGACCATGACCCCGGCGGTCGTCTACTACTACGAAGGCGTACTGGAGATTCTCGTGCGCGGAGGTTTTTCCTACGACCTTGCCCACCATGCCCTTCACGCGCTCGGGAGCCGGAGCCTCGGATTCAGCCAGGAACTTTTCTCGCCGGCAAATGCCGCCGAAGACGATGCCTCGGCCGAGCTTGTGGCGGAAATGGCCAAGAGGCTTCCCCACCTGTACGGGATGATGGCCGAAATCGCTCACGATGACCCGGATTCGACCATCGGCTGGTGCGACGACCAATCTGAATTCGAGTTCGGAATCGATGTGCTTCTCGACGGACTGGAACTCGCGAAGTCAAGTGCGCGGTGGGCGCAGTAGTCGCGGTCAGCTCAGGATGCTGCGCACCTTCAGGTCGGGGAACCTGCCGAAGTCGCGGTCGAGGGTCAGCAGTTCTGATACGCCGTGCGTCAGGCACAGAGCCGCGATGCGCGCATCGTGCACCGCGGGGCCGGCGATTCGACCGGATTCCACAAGGCGACGCAGCACCTCCCAGTGGTTCGCCGTCTCGGAAAGCAACTGCAGAGACGGCGAACTCAGCCAGGCATCGATCTGGGTGCGAGCACGGGCGGGCAGTCCGCGACCGGGAAAGATCTTCGGATTCGTTGCCACCGCGTAAAACTCGTGGACGCACGGCAACGGGATCGCCCACGCCACCGGACTCTGTGCAAGATCGGTGATCGTGGCGCGGGCGGCGTCGTGGAACGGCGAGTCCGAGAAGAACGCATAGACGAGCACATTGGTGTCGACTGCCCGCATGGTCTAGCCCCGCCCGTCGTACGACTGCAGCACCAGCTCGTGCAGCGAAAGACCGCGGAACTCGGGATCCATCGCCTGCCAGCCCGCGGTGCTCGCATCCTTCAGAACGAAGGGCGTGGTCTTATCCTGCTCCTCGAGGGTTCGCGTCAGAGACTGTTGCACGATCGCTCTGGCGGTGGTGCCGCGCTCACGGGCAAGCTTCTTGACGGCCCGCACGAGTGGTTCGGGCAGGTCGAACGTCGTCTTCATGGCCACACTCTATCTTGGAATACTGCTAGCAGTATTCTAGGCGTGGCTAGGCAACAGGTGGATTTCGTCGTGAGCGAACCAGGGCGAAGGAGGGGAGGAGCCGCGCTTTAGAGTTTCTCGCTCCCGCCACGTAGGGTGGGGCAAACGAGAGATCATCAAGAAAATGGAGTGATTGCTGTGCCCATCGAAACCCCCGCACTACTTCGCAGGAGGGGCATATTCACCGTCCTCGCCGCCGCATCAGTTCTGCTCCTCAGCACCGGATGCTCGACAGACATTAGCGGCGTCTTCGGCGGCGGCTCCGGATCCGGCTCGTCAAGCAACGCGGACGGCAGCGGCACGGGCGGCGAGGGCAAGGACGGCGACAACTCCGCCGACGGCAACGGATCGGCATCCGGAACGCTGACCGGCAAGGAGTGCCTCCCCGGCAACTGGATCTTCGACAACGACGGCTTCGAAAAATTCATGGGGTCGCTGTCGGGCAGCTTCGATATCGCGGTGTCCGGCCACGTGGTTCTGACCCTCAGCGCAGACGGAAGCACCCACACCAACTACGACCAGTGGACTCACAACATCAGCACGGGGGAGGGGCGAGCCATAGTGGTGCGGCACGGCATCGACAAAGGCAAATTCACGTTCTCGGGGAACGACGCCATGTCGATGACGGAAACGTCGATCGGATCCGTCACCACGATGACCATCAATGCGGGCGGACAGACGATCACCCAAACGGTCACGCCCGACCCATCCGTCTTCAGCCAGGGCGCATTCGCCTGCAACGGGGACCAACTCGACATCACGGTGGACGGTTACACCGCCGTCATGCACCGCGAACACTAGGCTGGCAACAACAGTCTGGGAGTGAGAATGGCGGACGATTCGGTAACAGTCATCGAGGAGTTGACCGTTGACGAATGCTGGAAACTCCTCGAAAAGGACGGAGTCGGCCGGCTCGCGACCGCGACCCTCGACCCGGCGACCGGCGAGGTCACGCCCAACATCTTCCCCATCAACTTCCACGTGTTCGAGGAGCGCATCCTGTTCCGCACCGCACCCGGCACCAAGCTGATCGACCTCACCGCCCAGCCTGCGGTCGCGTTCCAGACGGATGGCCACCGCGGTCACCGCCATTGGAGCGTCGTGGCCCGCGGCACCGCGCGCCGCATGATGTTCGACAGCGACATCCAGGAGTCCGGCATCCTCGACCTGCAGTCCACCCTCCCCACCGAGAAGTGGAACTACGTTCGCATCGAAGTAGACACGATCACCGGCATCCGGTTCCGCGGAGTCTGAACCGTCACTCGGTGCGGAATAGCGCCTCGAACGGCGCGACCGGCACAAGGCCGGAAACTGCCTGCGCCAGGCGCTCATCCAGCGTGACGAACGCATCCGCCTGCAGCTTCGCGACCGCGACGTACTCCGCGTCGGCGGTATCGTCCCACTTGAGCTGCTCTGCGATCCGCCACGCGACGGCGCGCGACACCCGGTCGCCGAGCAGGCGGATCCGCATCGTCGTGATGCGGTCGAGCATGGCGTGCGCCTCGGCCGCATCGAGATCGCCGCTGCGCACCTCCCGGTAAATGAGCGAAAGCGCCTGCGAGCGGAGCAGGTTCGGCGCGACGAGCTTGTGCTCCTGGGGCACGGTGAGACTCTCGCGCGCCAGCCGGACAGCGGTGAGCGCGTCGATCCCGAATCGCGTCATACTTCCATTGTGGAGGATGCCAGCGACCATCAACAGAGAGCGCGAGAGCCGGCTCGCGGGGGTCGGACGCGCCGTGGCGTGCTCGCATGGCGCTTGCTGGGGTCACTCCTTCTCGCCGCTGTTGTGTGCGCGCTCGCCTGGGTGGCCACGGACCTGCTCGCGGGCACCGCTCTCGTGGAGCGCGCCGCAACCTGTGCGCCGGACCACTGCTTCTGCGAGAGCACGGTCGGATTTCCCGAACAGTTCGCGAACTCCGTGAGTTCCTTCGCCTTCGTGGCTCTGGGAGTGTGGGTACTGCTCTCGCGACGCAACCCCGCGCGAGGAACCCGAGAACGCGTGCTTACCCCGCTCCTCGGGGTCACGATGCTGTTCCTCGGCATCACCAGCTTCTTCTACCACGCGACGCTCTCGTTCTTCGGGCAGTTCCTCGACATCTTCTCCATGTACACGTTCGGGCTGCTCTTGTTCTTCGGGGCGCTATACCGCGCGGGCCGCCTTCGAGGCAGTTTCGCGCTCGCGGGATTCGTTGCCGGCAGCATCGTGTTCGGGCTGATGCAGTTCACGTACCCGGATGCGCGCCGCATACTGTTCACGGCCCTCCTGCTGCCGGGCATCATCCTCGAACTCACGCCGTGGGTCACCGGCCACAGCTCGCGATCGCGTCGCGTGTGGGCGATCTACGCGGGCCTCGGCGTCATGGTCGTCGCGTACGGCATCTGGCTGCTCGACCAGACGCCCGCGTTCTGCGACCCCGGTTCACCGTTGCAGGGCCACGCGATCTGGCATGTTCTTGGTGCGGTCGCGGCGTTCCTGGTGTTCATCCACTACCGGCGCACCCCGCACGCAGCATCGACCTCGCCCAAGTTCAGGACGCACTTCTGACCGCGTGTCGGATCGGTCTGAGTTGCGAGTTTTTGCCCTTCCGCCGTGCCGGGAAGGGCCACAACTCGCAAGTCACGACGGATTTCGTCTGACTCAACGACCCAGAGCCGGATTACTCCAACTCCACCGGCATGAGCGTCGGCCGTTTCGGCTCGCGGCCATCGCCGGATGATCTCCCGGTGAGCCGCCTCCCGATCCACGGAAACACGTAGCCGCGCCAGTATGCGATCACACCGGGCCGCCGAAGCTCAGGCACCTCATCGCCCCAGTCCGGCACAGGCACTCCGAGCGCCTTCAGGATGTTGCCTGCGACGCGACGGTGCCCGAGCGCGTTCAGATGCAGCTTGTCCACCGACCAGTACCGCAGCTGAGTGAGTTCGGCATCCGCCCAGTTGTCGACGAACGTCACGTTCTCGCCATTCGGCACCCGGGCGCGCACGGCTGCCGCAAGTTGTTCGCCGCGCAACTCGATACGTGCCCCGAGCGGAATATGCTTCGTCGGGTTGCCTCCGCTCAGCAGGAGAACGTGGATTCCGGCGCCCATCGCCCTCTCGACCGCCGCCGCCAGATGATCGGCCACCGACTCCACAGACACTTTCGGACGCATGATGTCGTTGCCGCCGCCGTTGAGGCTCAGAAGATCCGGCTTGAGCGCGATAGCCGCATCCAATTGTTCGTCGAGGATCGGCCCGAGCAGGCGCCCGCGGATTGCCAGATTCGCGTAGCCGAACGGCGCATCCGAAGGCACGGATCGGGCGTGCGCCGCGGCGAGGCCAAGCGCGACGAGGTCCGCCCAGCCGCGCACGCTGCCATCCGCGAGGTCATCGCCCACCCCCTCGGTGAAGCTGTCGCCGATCGCGGCGTAACTGGCAAACGTCATGCATAAAGTCCACCACATCCTCCACACTGCGGTTACTACACTCAATCTCCATGGCATCCATCGATGAACACGGCCGAACCGAACCGCCCTTCGCCGCGGACGAGTACACGATGCTGACCGCGTTCCTCGACTACCAGCGCGAAACCCTCGAATGGAAAACGTCGGAACTCGATGCCACCGGACTTCGCGCGTCTATGGCCCCCACGACCATGACGCTCGGCGGCATCCTCAAACACATGGCGTGGGTTGAGGATTACTGGTTCTCCGTTCGGCTGCTCGGTCGTGAACCTGATGCGTATTGGGCTGATGTCGACTGGGATGCCGACGGCGACTGGGAGTGGACCTCCGCCGCCAATGACCCGCCGGAGGATTTGAGGATGTTGTGGACGGAGGCGACCGACCGCTCCCGTGCGATCGTGACCGAGGTCATGAAGGGGGACGGTCTCGACAGTCCGGTGGCAAAACCCTTCAAGGACGGCGGCGCCCCCACTCTGCGCTGGATTCTCGTGCACATGATCGAGGAGTACGCTCGCCACAACGGCCACGCCGATTTGCTGCGCGAATCCGTCGACGGCCAAACCGGGGAGTAGGGAAGATACATGAGCGGCGAACTGGTTCTCGTGACGGGCGGCTCCGGATTCGTGGGGGTGCACTGCATTCTCGCGCTCCTGAACGGCGGCTACCGCGTGCGAACGACCGTGCGGTCCCTCGACCGCGACCACGACGTGCGCGCCATGCTCGAACGCGGAGGTGCCGAGCTGAGCGGCAAACCAGGCGAAGCGCTCGAGTTCCGCGTCGCCGACCTGCTCAGCGATGCCGGATGGACGGATGCCGTCGCCGGTTGCGACTACGTGCTTCACGTGGCGTCCCCGTTCCCAAGCGGCGTTCCCAAGGACGAGGACGAACTCATCCGCCCCGCACGTGAAGGCGCGCTTCGGGTGCTGAAGGCAGCAAGGGATGCGGGAGTGAAACGCGTCGTCCTCACCTCGTCGTTTGCCGCGGTCGGCTACGGCACCGAGGTGCGCGAGCGCGAGTACACGGAAGAAGACTGGACCGACCCGACCGAGAAAGTCAGCGCCTACGTGAAGTCGAAGACGCTCGCCGAACGCGCGGCGTGGGACTTCATCGAACGCGAAGGCGGCACACTCGAACTTTCCGTCGTGAACCCTGTCGGCGTCCTCGGGCCCGTCCTCGGCACCGACCTATCGACCTCGATCGAGCTCATCCTGAGGCTCCTGAAAGGCGCCGTTCCCGGCCTGCCGAACGTCTCTTTCGGGCTCGTCGATGTGCGGGACGTCGCGGATTTGCACCTGCTCGCGATGACGCATCCGAAGGCGGGCGGCGAACGGTTCCTTGCGGTGTCGGATCACGTGCCGACGGTGCCGGATGTCGCCGCGACACTGCGCGCCCGGCTCGGGGACGCCGCCCGAAAAGTACCCAAACGCATCCTCCCCGACTGGATGGTGCGGGTCGCCGCGCTCATCGACCCGTCCCTGCGGGAAGTCGCCGTCCGGCTCGGCAACCACAGGCACGTCTCCAACGCGAAGGCGAAGTCGATGCTCGGCTGGTCGCCGCGCCCCAACGACGTGCTCATCGAGGACACCGCGAGGAGCCTCATCGACCTCGGCATGGTGCCTTCCGGTTCCTGAACCGCACTGGTCGGGCGCAGGGGTGACGGTGCAGAATTGACGCACCCCACCACATCGGAGGACGACCATGTCCATCACCGTCGGCACCGGATTCACTCTCATGGCCTCCGATACGGCGGGCGAGGTGGGGTGACACGTTCGGGATGCTCACCGACCGGTTCGGCATCCACTGGATGGTGAGCGTCGGGGCGGCCGCCAGCTGACTGCGATCACCCGCGTCACATGTGCGTTAGCTGTGTGCGGCCGGACAATGACCTGTGAGCCAAGTCGGTCAGTCGCCAACCCGGCCACACTGGGGCCATGAGAAAATCACGAATTGCAGGAGCGATCATCGCCGCTGCCGCGATTGTTCTACTGAGCGGTTGTGTCAGGTTCCAGGCTCACCTCACCGTGATGCCGGACAACACCCTTCACGGCGACATCGTCGTTGCCTCCGTTGTCGGGGACGGCCCCAACGCGAAGGCGGAGGCCGACGATCGGGCCAAGGCGATCGAACAGAACCTTCTTCCCGACCTGGCGGGCGCCGATGGCGTCACGAGGAACACCTACGACGAGGACGGCTATGTCGGATCGCGGTTCAGCCTCAACGGCACTCCGCTTTCCGCAATCAACAACGAGGGCGCCGAGGGCTCTCTGCAGCTGGAGCGCGACGGCGACGAATTCGAGTTCACCGGCAAGCTCGACTTCACCCCCGACAGCAACGACGTGCCGGAGGATGCCGACACGTCGAACATCCAAATCTCCATCACGTTCCCCGGCACGGTGACCGAGCACAACGGCACTCTCAACGGCATGACGGTGACCTGGAACACGAGCTACGAGGGCAGCCTCGACATGCACGCAGAGGCGAGTGCCGAACCCGCCGCGCCGCCCGCCTGGATGTGGGTTCTCGTCGGCCTCGGAGTCCTGGCGATCGCCGCCGTCATCGTGACCGCCGCCGTCATGTCGAACCGCCGTTCAACGGATGCGGCGCCGGACGGTGGCCCCGTCGAGCCAACCAGCTAGCGCGAAGTGGCTAGCGGCGCACCTTGCCGCTCATCCCCGCGATCATCGCGAGGATGGACGGCTTCGCCGCCACCCAGGCTACGGCCATGACCACGAGCGACGCCATGAACAGCCCGAAGCCCCACCACGACTGGTCGTCGCGGATCGCGTACATGTGGTTCAGGTTGTTGAGCGCCCCGGTGAGGAGCACGAGCGCGACGTGCACGACGATGAACAGCACGAAGTACACCATGATCGGGAAGTGGAGCAGCCGCGCGAGCTGCACGGGGAACACCCGCTCCAGCGGCTTCCAGCGTGCGGCGAGCCCCGGCGTCATCCGAAGCCCCGTGAGCACGGCAAGCGGCGCCGCGATGAACACGGTCACGAAGTAGGCGAGCACCTGGAGCGCGTTGTAGTTCACCCAGCCCATTTCGATGGGCCAGTCGAACGACGCGTACTGGAGACCAGCCGAAACCGCATTCGGGAAGATGTCCCAGCTCACCGGGACGATGCGCATCCACTGGTTCGTCGTGAACAGCAGCACGTAGAGCACGAGCCCGTTGACCAGCCACAGCGTGTTGATGCTGATGTGGAACCACTGGTGGATGCTGATGCGTTGCGGTTCGCCCTTCGTGCGCAGCAGCCCCGTATTGTTGCGGGTCCAGTACGCTTCAGGGCGCTTCGTCGTGCGGATCAGAAGCCCCGAGCGGATGACGAACAGGATGAAGAACGAGTTGAAGAAGTGTTGCCAGGCCAGCCACGCGGGGAACCCTTCCGTCGCACCTTCAGGAAGTTCGCTGCGCCCGGGGTAGTCGGCCATGAACGATTGAACGTCGGGCAGCGTGCGCAGCCAGATCGCGAGCGCCACGACGATGGCCCCGACAACGAGAAGCGCAGGCACGATCCAGACGGGTGAGAACCACCGGCTCTGCCTGAAGGTGTCGAGGCTCATCCCTTCTTCCTCGCCGCCACAGCCTCCATGAATTGGGGGACGACCGTGAACAGGTCGCCGACGATGCCGAAGTCCGCAATGTCGAAGATGGGCGAGTTCTCATCTTTGTTGATTGCCACGATCGTCTTCGAACTCTGCATTCCCGCGAGGTGCTGGATCGCGCCGGAGATGCCGACGGCGATGTAGAGGTCGGGGGAAACCGTCGTTCCCGTCTGGCCGACCTGCAGGTTGTGTTCGCAATACCCGGCATCCACGGCGGCGCGCGACGCACCGAGAGCCGCGCCGAGCGAGTCGGCGAGTTCGCCCACGAGCGCGAACTTCTCCTTCGAGCCAAGCCCGCGTCCGCCGGAGACCACGATGTTCGCGGCTTTCAGGCTCGGTCGCTCGCTTGCCGCGGTTTCCACATGGCGAGCGACGATCTTCGTCGTCGGTGCCGAGTCTCCGGAGACGTCGAGCTCGACGAGCGTGCCGGATGCTGCCGCCGCGGCGCCATCGATCGAGCTCGACCTGATCGAGATCACGGGGATGCCCTTCGCCGCGCTCGCGGTGACGATGTACGCACCGCCGAACGCGGACTGCGTGACGACCGCTTTCGCGCTGAGGCCGGTGACGTCGCTTTGGTAGGCACCACCGATCCGCACGGCGAGGCGCGCGCCGGCCTCACGGGAATCCGGAGTGGAGCCGACGATCACGGCGGCAGGCTTGGCTGCCGCGACTGCTGCCTCGAGCGCGGCCACGTGAGGTGTCACGAGGAGCGAATTCGCGCCCGTGACCGAAGCTGCGTACACGGTCGCCGCGCCGAGCTTGCCCAGCTCCTTCGCGACATCGCCGGCGGAGCCTTCCGTGACCACCACGGCGGCGGGTTCGCCGAGCACGGCGGCCGCCGCGAGCAGCTCGCCTGCGGAGTCGGACGGTTTGCCGTCGACCAGTTCGATGAGTGCGAGTACCTGTGGCATTCGAGGCTCCCTTAAATCAGTTTCGCCGAGGCGAGGTACTCGGCAAGTTGTTGGCCGGCGGTGCCGTCGTCCTTGATGATGGTGCCGCCTTCGCGCGGCGGTTTCGCTGTGACCGTGTCGACCACCGACCAGGAGTTCTCTCCACCGGCATCCGCCGCGTCGATCCCCAGATCAGCAATCGTGAGCGTTTCGACGGGTTTCTTCTTCGCGGCCATGATGCCCTTGAAGTTTGGGAATCGCGCTTCAGCGATCTGCTCGGTCACCGACACGAGCGCGGGAAGCGCCGCGCTGACCTCGACGTGGCCGTCGTCGACCATCCGTTCGCCCGACACCGTGCCGTCCTTGACGCTCAGCGTGCGCAGGAATGTGGCCTGCGCGAGGCCGAGGCGTTCGGCCAGCATTGCCGGGATTGCGGCCGTGCGCCCATCCGTGGACTCGTTGCCGGCGATGATGAGGTCGAATTCGCGGGAGCCGAGGGCCGCGGCGAGCGCGGCGGAGGTCTGGATCGCATCCGATCCGCCGAGCGCGTCATCGACGATGTGGATGCCGGCATCCGCGCCCATCGCGAGCGCTTTGCGCACAGCATCCAGCGCATTCTTGGGGCCCATCGTGATGGCGGTGACTTCGCCGTCGTTCGCCTCCTTCACGAGGAGCGCGGCCTCAACCGCTTTCTCGTTGATTTCGTCGATGACGACGTCCCCATCGCGGTCGACGCGTTTCGTCGCTTCATCGATTTTTCGGTCGCTCCAGGTGTCCGGCACTTCCTTTACGAGCACTGCGATCTTCATCATGCCTACTATTCCACCACTGATCGGGCCGACGCGACATTCTGTTGGAGGACGGGCCACAACGATATAGTTGGATGTCCAACTAAATTGTCGGAGGTTCACCATTTACCCCATCAGCGCCGACCAGCAGGATCTCGTCGACATGGTCCGCAGCTTCGCTTCTGATTCGCTCGCGCCGCACGCGGCGGAGTGGGACGAGAAGCACCACTTCCCCGTCGACGTGCTCCGCCAGGCGGGCGAACTCGGCATGGGGGCCATGTACTCGCGCGAAGAATTCGGCGGTTCGGGCCTCTCCCGTGCGGATGCGGTGCTGATTTTCGAGGAACTGGCCAAGGGCGACACCACGATCGCCGCCTACATTTCCATCCACAACATGGTCGTGTGGATGATCGACACCTACGGCTCCGACGCCCAGCGCGAAGAGTGGATTCCGAAACTCGCCACCATGGAGCACCTCGGCAGCTACTGCCTCACCGAGCCGGGCGCAGGGTCGGATGCCGCCGCGCTGTCCACCCGTGCCGTGAGGGACGGCGACGACTACGTCATCAACGGCACGAAACAGTTCATTTCGGGAGCTGGCGCTTCCGCGATCTACGTCGTCATGGCACGCACTGCGGACACCGGCAGCAAGGGAGTGAGCGCGATCCTCGTCCCCGACGGCACGCCGGGGCTCTCGTTCGGCCCGCTCGAGAAGAAAATGGGCTGGAACGCTCAGCCGACCCGCGCCGTGATCTTCGAGGACGTTCGCGTTCCGATCGCGAATCGGCTCGCCGAGGAAGGCGACGGCTTCGGCATCGCCATGAACGGCCTGAACGGCGGCCGGCTCAACATCGGCGCGTGCTCGCTCGGCGGAGGACAGTCAGCACTCGACAAGACCGTCGAGTACGTGCAAAGCAGGGAAACGTTCGGAAAACCGCTCGCTGAACACCAGTCCATCCTGTTCACGCTCGCCGACATGGACACGCAACTCGAATCCGCACGCACCCTGCTCTCCCGCGCGGCCGCGGCCCTCGACAGCGGAGACGCGGACAAGGTGCGCTTGTGCGCCATGGCCAAACGTGTCGCGACGGACGCCGGGTTCGCTGTCGCCAACAGTGCTATCCAGTTGCACGGGGGTTACGGTTATCTCACGGAGTACGGCCTGGAGCGCATCGTGCGCGACCTTCGTGTTCACCAGATCCTCGAAGGCACGAACGAAATCATGCAACTCATCGTGGGCCGGAGTCTTCTGGGTCGTTGAGCACGAAGGCAACAGAAGTCGAAGCAGCCGGAGGAACACATGCAGCACTCGGACGATGAAGTCCTCGTGGAGCGCCGCGGCGCGGTCGGCTCCCTTGTGCTCAACCGGCCGCACGCCATGAACGCGATCACCCGCAGCATGATCCTGCGCATCGCGGCGGCACTCGACGAGTGGGAGCACGACGACAGCGTCAAGACCGTCCTCCTCACCGGCGCGGGGGAGCGCGGATTGTGCGCGGGAGGGGACATCGTCGGCATGTACCACGATGCGCTCGCCGGCGGCGATGGCACTCGACTGTTCTGGCACGACGAGTACCTGCTCAACGCCCGCATCGCCCGCTATCCGAAACCGTATGTGGCGTTCATGGATGGCGTCGTGCTCGGCGGCGGCATCGGCGTCTCCGCGCACGCGAACGCGCGAATCGTCACGGAACGCACCCGATTCGGGATGCCTGAGGTCGGCATCGGGTTCTCTCCGGATGTCGGCGGTCCCTGGCTGCTGTCCCGCGCGCCGGGCGAACTCGGCACCCACCTTGCCATGACCGGGCGAATGGGGTCGGGGGCGGATGCCGTGGCGCTCGGGTTCGCCGACCACTACGTGGAGAGCGACTGGCTGCCAGCGCTCGCGACAGCCCTGGAAACCACGCCGGCCGCGGAAGCGATCGCGGCCGTGGCGATGCCGGCGCCCGCCTCGCCGCTCGCGGCGCAGCGCAGCTGGATCGACTCCTGTTACGAGGGGGACGACGCGGCGACGATCGTCGCCAGGCTGCAGGCGTCGACGGTGTCGGCGGCGCGCGAGACGGCATCCATCATTCTGACGAAGTCGCCGACGGGAGTGAGCGTTGCGCTCGAGGCCGTGCGCAGGGCGCGGCAACTGGACTCGCTCGAGGAGGCGCTCGAGCAGGATTGGCGCGTATCGACGAGCTTCCTGCACGGCACCGAGCTCATCGAGGGCATCCGCGCGCAAGTCATCGACAAGGACCGGATGCCGCGCTGGTCGCCCGCGAGCCTCTCCGATGTCGCGCGCGCGGACATCGAGGCGTACTTCGCGCCCGGCGACGAAGGGGAACTCGGGCTCACCGCCCGGCAGGACAGGAGCACACCATGACGAACATCGCATTCATCGGACTCGGCCACATGGGCGGACCGATGGCCGCCAATCTCGTGAAGGCCGGCCACGCCGTCACGGGGTTCGACCTCGCGCCCGCAGCTCTCGACGCCGCCCGCGCACACGGGGTCACGATCGCTGCGGGCGGGCCGGAAGCGGCAGCAGACGCTGACGTCGTCATCACGATGCTGCTCGCCGGCCAGCAAGTGCTCGATGTGTATCAGGGCGGACTGCTTTCCGCGGCGAAGCCCGGCACGCTGTTCATCGACTCCTCCACGATCGACGTCGACAGCGCGCGTGCGGCGCGCGACCTCGCGATCGCGGCGGGGCACCGCGGCATGGATGCGCCCGTCTCCGGCGGGGTCATGGGCGCGGAGGCGGGCACGCTCACGTTCATGGTCGGCGGCGATGACGCCGACTTCGCGGAGGCAGAGCCCCTGCTGTCCGTGATGGGCGGACGCGTCGTGCACTGCGGCGGATCGGGAGCAGGGCAGGCCGCGAAGATCTGCAACAACATGATCCTCGGCGTCTCCATGATCGCGGTGAGCGAGGCGTTCGTGCTCGGCGAGAAGCTGGGCTTGAGCAACCAGGCCATGTTCGATGTCTCCTCGGCGGCGTCAGGTCAGTGCTGGGCGCTCACAACGAACTGCCCGGTTCCCGGACCCGTCCCGAACAGTCCGGCCAATCGCGACTACGAGCCCGGATTCGCGGGCCAGCTCATGGCGAAAGACCTGGGGCTCGCGCTCGCCGCGCTCGAATCCACCGGCACGGATGCCCGAATGGGAACGCTCGCGGCAGAGATCTACCGGCGTTTCGCCGACGAAGGAGGTGCCGGCCTGGATTTCTCCGCCATCATCAACACGATCCGCGAACGTTCCGCCGACACCAAGCAGGGAGCCTCATCATGACGAAGTGGAAGACCATCAACGTCGAGCGGCGCAACCGGGTCGGGCTCATCACCCTGAATCGGCCGGAAGCGCTCAACGCCCTGAACCTCGAGCTCATGCAGGAACTTGTCGCGGCGGCATCCGAACTGGACGCCGACACGGGCATCGGCGCGATCGTGCTCACGGGTTCCGCGAAGGCGTTCGCGGCGGGCGCCGACGTGAAGGAGATGGCGTCGAAGGACTACCTGGACATGTACGCGGCCGACTGGTTCGAAGGGTGGAGCCGATTCACCGCCGTGCGCACGCCCATCATCGCCGCAGTGTCAGGATTCGCGCTCGGGGGCGGATGCGAGCTCGTCATGATGTGCGACATCGTGATCGCGGGCGACAACGCGAAGTTCGGTCAACCGGAGATCAAGCTCGGCGTCATCCCGGGGATGGGCGGCTCGCAACGGCTCACGCGGGCGATCGGCAAAGCAAAGGCGATGGAACTCATCCTTACGGGCCGCACGATGGGCGCGGAGGAGGCCGAGCGCGCTGGGCTCGTCTCGAGGGTCGTTCCCGCCGACACCGTGCTCGATGAAGCACTCGCCGTCGGCGATACGATTGGATCACTGTCTCTTCCCATCGCGATGATGGCGAAAGAAGTCGTGAACGCCGCGTACGAGACGATGCTGGAGAACGGCATCCGGTTCGAGCGGCGCGTATTCCACGCGACCTTTGCGACGGAAGACCAGAAAGAGGGAATGAGCGCATTCGTGGAGAAGCGCGATCCCCAGTTCACGAATCGATAGGAAGACGATGGCCAAGGAAGTGGCGCACAGCAGTGACATCACGCACGGCAGCGCGGTAGACACGCACACGACATTCACGGGGCCCGACCAGCCGATGTGGATCAACGGCGAACCGGTCGAGTCAGTCACGGGCGAATGGCGCGACGTGCACAACCCCTCGCGCCGGGGCACGGTCATCACGCGCGTGCCCGCGGCAGGAGTCGAGGATGTGAACCTCGCCGTGGCGGCGGCGAAAGCGGCGTTCCCTGGCTGGCGGTCAACGCACTTCTCGGAGCGCGCACGCGCGCTCTCGCTCATCGCCGACGAAATCGAAGCCCGCGCCGACGACTTCTCGAGGCTCACCTCCCTCGACACGGGGAATGCCCTGCGCACGCAAGCGCGCCCGGAAACTGCAGCGCTCGTGTCCCTGTTCCGCTACTTCGCCGGGGTTGCCGGAGAAGCCAAGGGCGTCACTCTGCCCGCGGGCGACAACCAGCTGCAGTACACGCGCCGCGAGCCGCTCGGCGTCGTCGCCGCGATCCTGCCGTGGAACTCGCCGCTCATGATCGCCGGCTTCAAGGTTCCCGCCGCGCTCGCCGCAGGCAACACCGTCGTGCTGAAGGCCGCGGATGACGCGCCGCTCACGATCCTGCTGCTCGCCTCGGTGTGCAACAAGTACCTGCCGACCGGCGTGCTCAACGCCCTGACCGGCCGCGGGAGCCTCATCGGGTCGGCGCTCGCCGACCATCCGGATGTCGACAAGGTCTCCTTCACCGGCTCCACCGAAGTGGGCAGGACGGTCGCACGGCAGGCAGGCCAGCGCCTCGCCCACATGTCGCTCGAGCTCGGCGGCAAGAACCCGAACATCGTGTTCCCGGACGGCGTCGACGACCAGCTCCTCGACGGCCTGCTGCTTGCGAGCCGATTCACCCGCCAGGGCCAGAGTTGCACCGCAGGCTCGCGCCTGTTCCTGCACGAAGACATTTACGACGAAGTTCTCGGCTCGCTCGTCGACAAGCTCAGCGGACTTGTCGTCGGCAACCCGCTGGATGAAGCCTCGGACATGGGCGCCGTCATCAACCAGAAGCAGTTCGACGCGATCGACGAATACATGGTCGAAGGCCGCGAAAGCAAGGACATGACCGTCGCGCTCGGCGGCACCGCGCCAACGGACGGCCCGCTCACCGAGGGTTACTACCACGTGCCCACGGTGTTCTCGGGAGGGCGGAACGAATTCCGGCTCGCGCGCGAAGAGATCTTCGGACCCGTGCTCGTCGCGATCCCGTGGAAGACCGTCGACGAAGTCGTTGCCATGGCGAACGACTCGCACTACGGACTCGCGGCGTTCGTGTGGAGCCACAACCTCGACAACGCGCTGAACACCGCACACCGGCTCGAAGCCGGCTGGGTGCAGGTGAATCAGGGCGGCGGCCAGGTCGCCGGACAGTCGTACGGCGGCTACAAGCAGTCCGGGATCGGCCGCGAGGCATCCCTTGAGGGAATGCTCGAAGGCTTCACCCAGATCAAGCAGGTCAACGTCAAGTTGCGGGCGTAGTGGTGCCCGAGCGCAACGGATCGGCCCCGGCGTCCGCGCTGCCGCTGGCCGGGATCACCGTCCTCGACCTCACGCGGGCACTCGCAGGTCCCTACGCGACCGCGCTCCTCTCCGACCTCGGTGCGACCATCACGAAAGTCGAGTCGATCAAGGGTGGCGACTCCACGCGCGGCTGGCCGCCGTTCGACGGCGACCACAGCCTGTACTACGACTCCACGAATCGCGGAAAATCCTCCATCGCCCTCGACTTCTACAGCGCAGAAGGACAGGCTCTCCTCAAGCGCATGGCCCTGGCCTCGGATGTCGTCATCGAGAACTTCCGCCCTGGAGTCATGGCAGACCTGGGACTGGATCCGGAGCTGCTTCGCGCGGAACAGCCCGGCCTCGTGGTCGCTTCGGTGAGCGGGTTCGGCGCTACGGGACCGCTCAGCCAGACGGCGGGGCTCGACCAGGTGGCGCAGGGCATGTCCGGACTGATGTCCGTGACGGGTCAGGATGCCGAGAACGTGTACCGCGTCGGAATCCCCGTGATCGACATCTTCTCGGGGATCTTCACGGCCGTCGGCATCCTCGCATCACTCGTGGACCGCGAACGCACGGGCGCCGGCCACACCGTCTCCACGTCGCTCCTCGAAGCGGCGCTCGCGATCTCCGTATTCCAGGGGCAGCGGTTCCTGAGCACCGGTGTGGTGCCGGAACCGCAGGGCAACGACCACCCGGTGCTCGCACCGTACGGCGTGTTCGCGACCGCCGACATCCCGGTCATCATCGCCGTCGGCAACGAGAAGCAGTGGCGGGACCTGTGCGAACTCGTGGGGGATGCCTCGCTCGCCGACGATCCGCAGCTCACGACCGGCAAACTGCGCACCGAACATCGCGCCGAACTCAAGGAGCGCCTCGAGGCGCTGCTCGCGGCACGCACCGGCCTCGACTGGGTCGAGGCGTTCCGTGCCGCGCGCATCCCGACCGGCCCGATCTACAACTACGCGCAAGTGTTCGAGGATGCGCAAGTGAAGCACCTCGACATGGTGCGACACGTGACGCGCGCCGACGGCAGCGACCTGCCGCTCTTGCGCGGCCCGCTGTCGATCGACGGTGTCGCGCCGAGCATCCGCAAGGCGCCCCCCGCCCTCGGCGAGGACACCAGAGCGGTGCTGGACGCACTCGGCCTGACCGCCGAACAGGTGCAGGGTCTCATCGACTCAGGGGTCGTGGCGGCGCGCGACGGCGCTGGCACCGGCAGCGCAGACGCCGACAGCGCAGGCGGATAGCCGTGAGTTCCGTGCGCGTCGAAACTGCCGGGGCGATCGCCACGATCGTGATCGAGAACCCGGGCAAGCGCAACGCCGTGAACGCCGACATGTGGGCCCGGTTCGAACCCGTGCTCGCAGATCTTGCGGCAGACGCCAGCGTGAGCGTCGTGGTGTTCCGCGGCGCGGGAACGGACTTCTCCGCCGGCGCCGACATCGCGGACCTCGATCGGATTCTGCCCGAAACGCCCCCACCCGGTTCCCCGGAAGGCGGCATCATGACCGCCGCGGAAAACGCGATCGCGGCATTCCCGAAACCGACGATCGCCGCCATCGACGGGTACTGCGTCGGAGGGGGCTGGGAGATCGCCGGCGCGTGCGACATCCGGATCGCGTCCGAGCGCTCCACGTTCGGCATCACGCCGTCAAGGCTCGGCATCATCTACCCGGTCTCCGGGATCGAACGCGTCATCGCGATCGCAGGTCCCGCCGTCGCCAAACACCTGCTCTACACGGGTGAACTGTTCCCCGCGGAAGCGGCGCTGCAGTGCGGACTCATCACGAAGCTGCTTCCCACGGAAGGCTTCTGGGATGCCGCGAACGAGTTCACGCGCGTGCTCGCGTCGAGGTCCCAGTATTCGATCCGCGCCATGAAGGAACTCGTCGACGCCATCGTTGCCGGGTCCACGGATATCGGCGGAATCGCCGCGAAGTGGAACGCGGCGGCATCCGAGGATCGGTCCATCGGAATGGCGGCGTTTCTCGCCAAGCGCGCCCCCGAATTCACGTGGGATGGCAGCGACGGCGCCTAACCCCCGGGTCAGCCGGAGGAGGTCTCCATGATCAGGATCGGCGTGCCCTCGTGCTCTTCGAGCGACAGGCTCGCGCGGAGACCCTTCACTTCGCCAAGGCTCGTGACGTGCGTTCCGCCGCACGGGATGCTCGCAACGCCCTCCGGAAACTCGCACGTCCAGTAGCGGCGGTCGGTGAGCCGGTCGCCGTCGCGGTCGATGCGCACAGGCAGCTTGGCGGCAACCCAATCCTGGAGCAAGACGTTGACGGCGTTCTCGATGTCGGCAAGGTCATCGGCGAGTCCCTCAGTGCGAAATCCCTTCTTCCGCAGCGATTTGCCCAACCGGTAGGTGTCCCTGGAACCGTTTTCCAGGATGCGCGACGAGTCGTTCGCTTCGGCATCGAAGTTCGGCGATCCGAGCGCATCCGAGCCCACCGGCTTCGCCCAGCGGTCGGCGAGAGCGCGATTCAGGGCGAGCGAGGCGAGATGGCACCCCGTGTGCCCCGCGGACAGGGAGCGGCGGAACTTGTCCTCGACGTCGACCGTCACCACCACTCCTTCCGGCGGCGCGGTCGTCACCATGTGCGCCACGACGAACGCCCACCCCTCGGTCCCTTTGCGCACGGGGATCTCAGCGCCAAGCGCAAGAGTGTCGCCGTCCGTCGCGGCGACGAGGCAGTCGGTCACATCGGCCCGGCCGCCGTTCCACTCGAACGACGCGCGATCGGCCGGCTGATCCGGCCAGCCCGCATCCACCGGATGCACCGGCGTCGTGTCGAGAAGCACGGCGAACACGTCGCCGACCTTCTCGACGTGCACCACCGTCGACGATGCCGACGTCGACCCGGCCGGATACGTGACAACCGTGTCCTCGGCGGGCAGCGTCATCGGGCCAGCAATTCGCTCACGGCCGCCGTGAGCGCATCCACCGCCGCCTGCGCGGCCGCGATGCGCTCTACCGGTGTGCCATCCATGCTCGACGCGTCCAGATACACCTTGACCTTGGGCTCCGTTCCGCTCGGGCGCACGATCACGCGCGAGCCGTCCTCGAGGTGGATCCGCAGGATGTCCCCCGGCGGGAAGTCGCCGAAGCCGTGCTCGAAATCATCGATCGAGCTCACCGCGACAGCACCGAGGTGGGTCGGTGGCGACTGGCGGATGCGGGACATGATCTGCGGGATGTCCGCCAGATCCTGAACCCGCACCGACACCTGGCCCGATGCGAACGCGCCGAACTCTGCGGCGAACTCCACCTGGTGGTCCTCGAACGACTTGCCCTCGGCCTTCAGTTCGGCCACGAGCGAGAGAAACTCGACCGCCGCGGAGATGCCATCCTTGTCGCGAACCTTGCCGGGGTCGACGAGGTAGCCGAGTGCTTCCTCGTAACCGTAGGCGAGGTCGGGCACTCGCGAAACCCACTTGAACCCGGTGAGCGTCTCCACGTACTCGAGGTGGTACGCGGCGGCAACCGCCGACAGGGCAGGCGAACTCACGATGGAGGCGGCGAGAACTCCCGACACGCAGGAGGCGACATCGCCGCCGACGGCCGCGACCGACTCCGCGGCCTGGCGGATCCGCTTCGCCGCGCGCCAACCGAGCAACCAGCCGATCTCGTTGCCGGACAGGCGGTGCCAACCACCGTCGGCATCCGGGGCCGCGACAGCGAGCCGATCGGCATCGGGATCGTTCGCGACCACGAGTTCGGCACCGACCTTGGTGCCGGTGCGGTACGCGAGGTCCATCGCGCCAGGCTCCTCCGGGTTCGGGAACGACACCGTGGGGAACGCCGCGTCCGGCTCGATCTGCTCCGGCACGACCACCGGTTCGCCGAAACCCGCGTCGGCGAACACGCGCCGAGCGGTCTCCCAGCCGACGCCGTGCAAAGCCGTGTACACGAACTTCAGCGGCGCTTCAGGACGCTGCGCGAACTCGGCGGTCAGCCGCACGTACTCGTCGAGAACATCCTCGCCCGCCGTCTCGTAGTCGGTCGAGCGGGGCAGGTCGGAAACGAGCCGGTGTGCGGCGACCTGCTGGATCTGGGCCTCGATTTCGGAATCCGTCGGGGACACGATTTGGGAACCCCCGTCGTCGCCGCCCAGATACACCTTGTAGCCGTTGTCGTTCGGCGGGTTGTGGCTCGCCGTGACCATGACCCCGGCGCTCACGCCGAGATGCCGCACGGCGAACGCGAGGACGGGAGTGGGCAGGAGCCGCGGGAGGATGATCGTGCGCACCCCGGCGCCGGCCATGATCTCCGCGGAATCGGTCGCGAAAACCTGCGAGTTCTTGCGGCCGTCGTAGCCGATCACCACGCTCGGCGAGGTTTCGCGGCCGAGCAGGAACGCGGCGAATCCGGCGGCAGCCTGCGCGACGAGCACCCGGTTCATGCGGTTCGGGCCCGCGGCGAGTTCGCCGCGAAGACCGGCGGTGCCGAACTCGAGCCGGGAATCGAAACGGGAGTGGAGGTTGGCGATGGCCTTCTCGCTGCCGGTCTCGGCATCCGCGATGAGCGCATCGAGTTCGGCGCGCGTCTCCTCATCCGGGTCCTGGTCGCGCCAGGCTTTCGCGTCGGCAATCACGTCCATCAGATGGCCGCCACAATCTTCGCGAGCAGGGCGCTGATGACGGGTTCTGCGGCTTTACCCGCGTCGATGACTTCCGCGTGGCTGAGCGGCGTCTTCTGGATGCCGGCCGCGAGGTTCGTGATGAGCGACATCCCGAACACCTCCATGCCCGACTGGCGGGCGGCGATCGCTTCGAGCGCGGTCGACATTCCGACGATGTGCCCGCCCACCGCCTTCGCCATCTGCACTTCGGCCGGCGTCTCGTAGTTGGGGCCGCGGAACTGGCAGTAGACGCCCTCATCCAACTCGGGGTCGATCGTGCGCGCCAGATCGCGGAGGCGATTCGAGTACAGGTCGGTGAGGTCGACGAATGTCGCACCCTCGAGCGGCGACGTGGCGGTGAGGTTGATGTGGTCGCTGATGAGCACGGGGGTTCCCGGGCTCCAGGTGTCTTTGATGCCACCCGCGCCATTCGTGAGGATCATCACTTTCGCGCCCGTGGCCGCCGCCGTGCGCACGCTGTGGACGACGCGGCGGACGCCGTGACCCTCGTAGTAGTGGGTACGCGCGCCGATCACGAGCGCACGCTTGCCGCTCGGCAGGAGGATGGAGCGCAGCGACCCGACGTGGCCCTCGAGCGCCGGTTTGCTGAATCCGGAGATCTCGGTCGCGGGGATCGTCGCGGTCGTCTCGCCGATCAGGTCGGCGGCTTTCGCCCAACCGCTGCCGAGCGTGAGCGCAATGTCGTGGCCGTCGACGCCGGTCTTCTCGGCGATTTGCGCTGCGGCATCCTGCGCCACCTGGAACGGGTCGGCGGCAGGGTCATCCAGCGGATTGGAGTGGTTCGTCATGCCCTCCACTCTAATTTGATTGCCTGGCTTTCATCATTCAGGAGGGTATGGGGCAGATGTGAAAGCCAGAACTGCTGGAGAATGGTGCGATGGCCTACAAGTTCGAGCGCAAACAGCGGATAGCAATCATCGGCGGCGGCCCGGGCGGCTACGAGGCAGCTCTCACGGGAGCGCAACTCGGCGCCGAGGTCACGCTCGTCGAGAGCACCGGCGTCGGCGGATCCGCGGTGCTCACGGATGTCGTGCCATCCAAAACTCTGATCGCGACGGCGGAAGCGGCGAACGCGATCGTGGACGCCGCCGACCTCGGCGTGCAATTCTTCGTTCGCGGGGATGATCGGCCGACGAAACCGGAAGTCGCCGTCAACCTCGCCGCCGTGAACAAGCGGCTCCTGGGGCTGGCGCGCGACCAGTCCGAAGACATGAAGGGCGCGCTCATCAAAGCCGGCGTGACCATCCTGCACGGCGACGGACGGCTCGACGGGCCGCAGCGTGTCGTCGTGTCCACGGGCACGGGGAAGAAGCGCACTGACTTCGAATCGATCGACGCCGACACGATCGTCGTCTCGGTGGGCGCGAGCCCGCGCACGTTGCCCTCCGCTATGCCGGATGGCGAACGCATCCTCACCTGGACGCAGTTGTACACGCTCGACAGCGTGCCCGATCACCTCATTGTCGTCGGTTCCGGAGTGACCGGCGCGGAGTTCGCCTCCGCGTACCGCGCCCTCGGAGCGCAAGTCACCCTGATTTCGAGCCGCGACACGGTGCTGCCCGGCGAGGATGCCGATGCGGCCAAAGTCATCGAGACAGTGTTCAAACGCAACGGCATGACCGTGCTGTCGAAGTCGCGCGCGGAATCGGTGGAACGCACGGCCGACGGCGTGGTGGCCACGCTCACCGACGGCCGCACGGTCGAAGGCAGCCACTGCCTCATGGCGGTCGGATCCGTGCCGAATACGACGGGCATCGGGTTGGAGGAGGCCGACGTGCAGCTCACGGAGTCGGGGCACATTCGCGTCAACCGCGTCGCCCGCACGTCGATGCCGTCGATTTACGCGGCGGGCGACTGCTCGGATTTCCTGCCGCTCGCCTCGGTCGCGTCGATGCAGGGACGCACCGCCGTGTTCCACGCGATGGGCGATGAGGTGAACCCCGTGGAGCTGCGCAACGTGACGTCGAATATTTTCACGCAGCCGGAGATCGCGACGGTGGGTTGGTCGCAAAAGCAGATCGAGGACGGCGTCGTGCCGGGGCGGATCCACAAGCTGCCGCTGTCGCAGAACCCGCGCGCGAAGATGCTGGGCATCAAGGACGGATTCGTGAAGCTCATCGCGAGCGTCAGTTCGGGCACCGTGATCGGCGGGGTCGTGGTCTCGCCGAAGGCATCCGAGCTGATCCTGCCGATTGCGCTCGCGATCGAGCACCGCCTCACGGTCGACGAGCTCGCGGAGGCGTTCAACGTCTACCCGTCGCTGTCCGGCAGCATCACGGATGCCGCCCGCGCCATGCACATAGTCCGCTGATTGCTTTCATCATTCAGGAGGTTGTGGGGCTGGAGTGAATCTCAGGGTCGAGCCCCGGGCGAATTCGCTGAAGTTCCCGTTAACCACAAGACCTCCTGAATGATGAAAGTGCACAGAAACGGGGCGGGGAGGGTTCGCGCGCCGCGGCATCCGCGAAAGTGCGGTGATGGTGGATCCCGTGCCGATAATCGATGCACTTGGCCACGTGGCGACCAGGCAGCAGCTTATTGCTGCCGGGTGCAGCGGCTTTGACCTGACCATCGCCGTCAGGCGTGCGGAGATCTGGCGTGTGCGACAGGCGAGATATGTCACGTCGGGTGCATCTTCCGACGCGATTGCGGCGGCCCGGGTAGGGGGCATGCTGGCCGGGACGAGCGCGGCACGTTCGTACGGATTATGGTCCGGGTTCGACCGGCGATTGCACATCTCGGTGGGCGATCACGGCTCCCGACTGAGGACGAACTTCGCACCGAACCTCAAACCGGAGCGCCTCACCCCGGACTTTTCCGATCGGGAAGTCGTGTTGCACTGGCTCGTGGATGGCGCTGTTCCCGAGCGCGGCCCCGAGTGTTGGCGGGTCTCATTGGCCACGCGCTTGAGGCAGGTGGTTTCGTGGACGGATCCGGAAACTGCCATCGCCTGCCTGGACACCGCTCGGACGGTGTTCGGCCTTTCCGCGGGAGCGATCGCTGACATTTTTCGTGATGCGCCAGTAGCCGATCGCCTGCGCGCCGGTGCGAGCAGGTCCGGCAGCGACTCGGGGCCGGAGTCGGTGGTGCGTCAGAGTCTGAGCGCGGCGGGATTCGCGGTCGTGCAGCAGGTGGCGTTCCCGGGGATGCGCGTCGATATCGGGATTGTCGGCACTCGGGCGCTCATTGAGGTCGATAGCGAGGAATTCCATGGATCCGCTGAAAGTCGGGATCGCGACCAACGTCGCGACTCAGAACTTCTGCGGCGCGGCTTTGTTGTCGTCCGGTTGCCGTTTGATCGGATTTTCGGAGACTGGCCCTGGTGTTTGGAGCAGGTGAAGAACGCGACCCTCTGGCGCCCCTGACTTTCATCATTCAGGAGGGTGTGTGACGGATGTTGACTGGCTCGGACGTGGACTGCCTCACCAGTCACATCACCTCCTGAATGATGAAAGTGATTAGTCGCGGATGTTCAGGAGGAGGTGGCCGGAGGAGACCGTCGTGCCGACAGTCGCATTGACGTCGGCGATCGTCCCGTCCTTGTGCGCCGTGAGGGGCTGCTCCATTTTCATGGCCTCCAGCACGAGCACGAGATCGCCCTTCACGACATGGTCGCCGTCCGCTACGGCAAGTTTCACGATGGTCGCCTGCATGGGAGCCTTGACCGAGTCGCCGGTCGCTGTCGCTGCGACGCTGCCCGCGTTGCGGCGGGGCGGTACGACAGCGGCCGCGTCGGCGGCCGACCCGAGCATCCGGGCGGGAAGCGACACCTCGATGCGTTTGCCGCCGACCTCGACGACCACGTTCTGCCGCGCCGGCGCGGGCGAGGTTTCCGGCAGCGAACCGGTCCACTGCTCGATGTCGTTCTCGAAGTCCGTTTCGATCCACCGCGTGTAGACGCTGAACGGCTCAGACGTGAAAGCCGGATCCCGCACGATCTTCCGATGGAACGGCAACACGGTCGGCAGGCCGGCCACTTCGAATTCGTCGAGAGCGCGTCTCGACCGCTCGAGCGCATCCGCTCGGCTCGACCCCGTGACGATGAGCTTCGCCAGCAGAGAGTCGAACGCACCTCCGATGACGTCGCCTGTCGTCACGCCGCTGTCGACGCGAACCCCGGGTCCGCCGGGAAACCGCAGCACGTTGACCGGGCCAGGAGTGGGCATGAAGTTCAGCCCGGGGTCTTCGCCGTTGATGCGGAATTCGAAGGAGTGACCCTGCGGCGCGGGGTCCGGATAGTCGAGGGTTCCGCCCTCGGCGATGCGGAACTGTTCGCGCACGAGGTCGATGCCCGTCACCTCTTCCGACACCGGATGCTCCACCTGCAGCCTCGTGTTCACTTCCAGGAACGAGATCGTCCCGTCGGAGGCGACCAGAAACTCGCACGTCCCGGCGCCCACGTAGCCGACCTCACGCAGGATCGCCTTCGACGACGTGTACAGCTGCTCGTTCTGGACGTCCGTGAGGAACGGCGCAGGCGCTTCCTCCACGAGCTTCTGGTGGCGGCGCTGCAGCGAACAGTCGCGCGTGGAGATCACGACGACGTTGCCGGCAGCATCCGCGAGGCACTGCGTTTCGACGTGGCGCGGCTTGTCGAGGTACTTCTCCACGAAGCATTCGCCGCGACCGAACGCGGCAATCGCCTCGCGCGTCGCAGACTCGAACAGTTCCGAAATCTCCTCGCGCGTTCTGGCGACTTTGAGGCCGCGCCCTCCGCCGCCGAATGCCGCCTTGATCGCGACCGGCAGACCGTGTTCGTCCACGAAGGCGAGAACTTCTGCGGCATCCGAAACCGGGTTCAGGGTTCCGGGGGCGAGTGGTGCGCCCACCTTCTCGGCGATGTGGCGCGCGGACACTTTGTCGCCGAGCTGCTCGATCGCCTCAGGGGACGGCCCGATCCAGATGAGGCCCGCATCGATCACGGCGCGCGCGAACTCCGCGTTCTCGGCGAGAAAGCCGTAGCCGGGGTGTACGGCATCCGCCCCGGACCGGCGGGCGATGGAAAGAATCTTGTCGATGACGAGGTAGGTTTCCGCGCTCGTCGCGCCTTCCAGCGCGTACGCTTCGTCCGCGAGTTTCACGTGCCGGGCATCTCGGTCCTGATCTGCGTAGACGGCCACCGAGGCGATGCCGCTGTCCTTCGCGGCCCGGATCACGCGGACGGCAATCTCTCCACGGTTGGCGATGAGCACTTTGGAGATACGGGGCATAGTTGTTTAGCATATTGCGGTTTTGGCACGGAACATTGGGCAGACCAGACAAATAAGGTTGGATGTCCTTGTATTTACCCCTCAACCGGGTTGGGGCGGAACGCGATCTCATGCCAGGGAATCCCGAATCCGACGAGCAGGCCGCGCAAGGTCGAGAGCGACAGACCCACGACCGCGTGCGGGTCGCCGACGACCGAGGTGATGAAGGGGGCGCCGAGCGAGTCGATCGTGAATGCGCCGGCCACGTGCAGAGGTTCGCCCGTGGCGACGTAGGCGTCGATCTCCGCATCGGTGATGTCGGCGGCGAACGACACGCTCGCGCTCGAGACCGCTCCGGCCGATCCCTGAGCCGCGCCTCCCCGATGGTCGATGAGCCAGTGTCCCGAATGCAGGGTGCCCGTTCGCCCGCGTTGGAGCAACCATCGTTCGCGCGCCACAGTCGGCGTGTGCGGTTTTCCGTAGATCGTCCCGTCCAGTTCGAACACGGAGTCCCCTCCGAGGATGAACCCGTCGACCTCCGCGCCCGCGATCGCTTCGGCTTTCCGACGCGCGAGCAGCTGGACGAGTTCCTGCGGGGTCAGCTCTCCCGCCGCCGCGACTGCCCCGGCCTCGTCGACGTTCGAGGGAACCACGATGGGCTCGACTCCCGCCGATCGCAGCGTCGCAAGCCTCGCGGGCGAAGTCGAGGCGAGGTAGAGCCTCGCTGCAGCGTCCGACACTGCCCCTCCTAAACTGTGGGGATGGGCGATCAACAGGGCCAACTCATCGAGTTGGAGGTTTCCAACGTAGCCCACGGCGGCGTCATGGTCGCCCGGCACGACGGTCGCGTCGTTTTCGTCTCGGATGCCATTCCCGGCGAGACCGTGCGTGCGGTCGTCTCCGATGATTCGAAGTCGAAGTTTTGGCGTGCGGACACGGTGGAGGTGCTCGCGGCATCAGAACACCGGCAGCCGCACGTGTGGGCTGCAGCATCACTCGAACGGCGCCCGGAGGATCGCGCCGGCGGTGCGGAGTTCGGCCACGTCACACCCGCGCACCAGCGCGAACTGAAGCGGCGCGTGCTCGCGCATGCGTTGTCCCGGATGGCCGGCATCGACTCCGATGTTCTCGTCGAGCCGATCCCTGGCCGTGCGGACGGCACCGGATGGCGCACTCGCGTCCGCCTGCATGCAGCCCAGGACGGCACGATCGGCCCGTACGCTGCGCGTTCGCACCGGGTCATCCGCGTCACCGATCTTCCTCTCGCGACCCCGGAGCTCGAGGCGGCGGCTCCGCTCGATGGGCGTTTCGCATGGCCGGTCGATCTCGTGGCACCGTCGACCGGCCCCGTGCTCGTTCTCGACGATGATCGGAACGTTCCCCCCGTCATCGAGCGGGTCGGCGACCGCGAGTTCCGTGTTGCCGCGCGCGGCTTCTGGCAGGTGCATTCGAGCGCGGCGGCGACCTTGAGTGCGGCCGTGCAGGATGCGATCCCGCCTGACATGTTCGACCCGCGGGCCCGCAATCTCGATCTGTACGGCGGTGTGGGGCTTCTCGCTGCCGCGCTAGGGGACCGGTTCGCAGGCGACGGGAAGAACCTTCGCATCACGACCGTGGAAAGCGACACCACGGCGTCGGGCTTCGCGAGAGAAAACCTCGCCGAGTGGGCGCGTGCGGACGCAGTGACCGCGAGGGTGGACCGGTTTCTCGCACGGCTGCGCGCCGACGGCGAGCGGCTTGATCGGGCCACGGTCGTGCTCGATCCGCCCCGATCCGGTGCGGGAAAGGGCGTCGTGAACGACATCGTCGCGCTGTCCCCGTCGCACGTCGTGTACGTGGCGTGCGACCCTGTCGCACTCGCCCGCGACCTCGACCTCTTCGAGAAGAGCGGTTACCGGCTGGACGGCATCCGGGCATTCGATTTGTTCCCGAACACGCACCACGTCGAGGCTGTCGCGAGCATCGTGCGCGCCTGACTGCCGGCGCGGTCAGCTACCAGCTGCCTCCTCCTCCGCCACCGCCTCCTCCTCCTCCACCGCCGCCGCCTCCACCGCCCGAGCCGCCGCTCGAACCCGGCGTGGAGGTGAACGAGGAGGTCGCCATGCTCGTGAAGCTGTCCACTGCTGAGCCGATCGAAGAGATGGATGCGACAGTGCCGGAGAGGTATCCGGCACGGAATCCCGAACTGCCGACATACCAGTCGGGGTTCGGCTGGACTTTGCCCTGCGCGACGAGCTCCGCGAACACCCTGGACCAACGCTCTGCCTCGCCGAACACCATGGCCCACGGCATGTAGCGGCTGAACACGTCTTCGTCTTCATCGAAGCGGATGCGGTTGGCTTCCGCCGTCGCGATGTACTCCTTGAAACCGGCGACCTGCACGTACAGTGCATGCCCGAGTGCGCTTCGCCGCGCAGCTTTGGATGCTCGGCCCAGCGTCAGGAAGGATCCGACAGCAAGGCCCACGGGAATGAGCACGAACGCGCCGTCGAAAATCATGGAGCCGACGAACCCCGCGATTCCGAGGAGCAGGCCCCAGGAAATGAGGGGGTGGGTGGAGTTGATCTTGTCGATGAAGTAGCCCTGGTTCTCGATCCACGTGTCCAGCGACTTGATGATCGTGCGCATGTCGGAGGCGAACTTGTTCGTCAGGGAGGAAAGCGTGACGCTCGTACGGTGGCCGCGGAACAACTTGCCGAGAAGGAGCGCCTCGTGCGGGAGGAGTTCCGCGGCATCGGGACCGCCAGGACGTGAAGCGGCCTTCTTCTGTGCCGCGCGCTCCGGGGTGGCCACGAGCGTGTAATCCTTCGCCTTGCGGCGGTTTCCTCCCTCGACTTCTTCGATGCGCAAGTGCCCGCGCACGGCAAGGTCGATGAGCGTCGCCGTGATGTCGGCGTTCTTGCGCTTCTTCTCGAGGACGGTTCGTGCTGCGCCGACCGGCAATCCCTTCGGCGGCTGGTACTGGACGACGATCGTTTCGTCGCGATCCGCGATGCCGACTTCCGCTGAGGCGGGATCGGCGGGGATCCCGCCGGGGGTGACTCCCACGAACGCGCGGTCGCGTCGGCGGGCGACGATGAGCACCTGGAATGCGAGCGGCACTCCGATAAGGAGCGCGAGTCCCGTGCCCCAGTTCCACGGGTTCCAGAACGGGTCCGGTCCGTCGTTGGAGCCGCTCACGATCGGCGTGTAACCATACGGAAGGCTCGGTTCGATGATCGGATCCGTGTTCGCGAACGTGCCCTCGGGCCAGGCGGCGAGAATCGTGAGGCCCTGGCGGCTTAGGAGCGTCGTCGCCTCGAACCGTGCCGTCGAACCGCTCGCGACCGCCTGCGCGCAGGGGTCCTGAGTTCCGTCGTATCCCGCGAAGCACTTGACTTCGGCGACCGGTGCGGGGCCGTCGACGGTCACGCTCGTGTGCTGGATCGACGGGTCCCAATAACTGCCGGTCGCATTCCAATAGAACTCGTCCAGGAAACTTCCGTCGGGTTGTTCTGCGCGATTGAGGGCGCCGGCTATGTCGTAGGAGATCACGTAGGTCTGCCGCCCACTCACGTGGGCGTTCTTGTTACCGATCCTCACCTGTAAAGCGTTGCCGAGCGTCGTCGAATACAGCGCGCTCGCCTCGGTGGGGCTCGACACGTCCTTGATCGTGTAGCGGTACACCCTGTCTTCACCCGGGACCTCGGTGGCGAATCGCGAGGCGAGGTACCGATCGATGCCGTGCCTCTCATCCGCTCCCGCGAAATCGTAGTCGATCGTCTCCTCGACGTGAACCGTGCCGCTCGCGTCGATCGTGTAGTGGATATCGAAGCTGCGGATGGTCTCTGCGCCAGTCCCGGAGCTGCCCGAGCACCCTGCGAGGGCCAAAGCGGCAGCACCGGCCACCAGAACCGTCCTCATGATTCGCGGCGACATGAGCAGACTCTAGCGGCTGAGAGGAGCGCGGTGCCATTAAGCTGTAAGGAACCGCGAAAAACAGGATTGAGATCATGCAACTCACGGTAGAGAACGAATCGTCGACCGATCTGGCTCGTCACGGGGTCAGAGTTGGCGTCGTCGACGACCACGAGTCGGTGAGGCTGGGACTCAAGGCCGCGTTCATCGATGCAGGGTTCGACTTCGTGCTTGCCGCAGCCTCCGTTTCGGAATTCGTCGCGAACCTCGGTGCTCGCGAATGCGATGTCGTCGTGCTCGATCTTTCCCTCGGCGACGGATCAACGGTCACCGAGAACGTCAAGTCGATTCAGGCGCGCGGGTGCGCCGTCCTCGTCCACAGCATCGCCGATCGGGTTGCTCTCGTGCGCGAAGCACTCGCTGCGGGCGCCGCAGGCGTCATTCCGAAGTCGTCCGCGACCAAGACGGTGTTGTCGGCGGCAGCAACCGTCGCGCGGGGCGAAGTGTTGAACAACCTCGAATGGGCCACGGCGATCGACGCGGACCGTGACTTCTCCAAGGCGCAACTCGGGCGGCGCGAACGCGAAATCCTCCACCTCTATGCTTCAGGGCTGCCGCTCAAGCTCGCGGCCGAGAAGCTCGGGATCGGCTATGCGACGGCCCGCGAGTACCTGGATCGGATCCGCCTGAAGTACATCGAGGTGGGCCGGCCGGCTCCGACCAAGGTCGATCTTCTTCGGCGCGCGGTGGAAGACGGAATTCTTCCCGGACTCGATCCCGACGGCGGAGATGACGACTAACGTTCCGTCGTTGGCGCCGCTGAACGTCCAGCGGAGGCCGATCAGCCGTTCGCAAATGGAAGTGGTCGCATCCCGTTCCGTCGCGTTCTTCGGCCTCCTGTTCGGCGCTCAGACGTTCCCGGTCATGCTCGGTCAGATCACGGTGCTTCAGCCCGCGTGGTTCTGGGGGTACAACGTCGCGATCCTCGGCGGCCTTCTGCTGAGCGTCGTCGCGTCGATGACCCGCCGACTCGTGCGCGCAGTCAATGTCTGGATCGCGTTCGCGTATCTTGTGGCGATCGCGACGTGGCCGCTCGCGGTTGTTGACCCCACCGCGACCGCGGAGGGGCGCCCGTGGCTGTGGTTCGTGTGCACCGTGGCCACTGCGGCGGCGGCGATCGCCCTTCCGACGTGGGCGGCGACCGCGTACCTGGTGCTTGCGCCTTCCGTATACGGCATTATCCGGATCACCCCGTCCGGCGGGGGCGCGCCCTGGGATCTTGCCGCGCTCGATACCGTCTACGCCATTTTGCTCGGTGGCGCCGTGCTCATGATCATCACGCTGCTGCGCGGTGCAGCAGCGTCCGTGGATGCCGCGCAGTCCACGGCGCTCGCCCGGTACTCGGACGCGGTGCGTCACCACGCCACGGAGGTCGAGCGCGTCCAGGTGGATTCGATCGTTCACGACAGCGTTCTCACAACGCTGATCTCTGCCGCGCGGGCGTACTCGCCGGAAGCCATGGAGCTTTCCACAACGATGGCCGAGAACGCGATCGGGCACCTTCGGGAGGCGGCGGCCGCGTCTCCTGACGACGAGTCGCTGATCAGGGTCGAGCAGGTCGCCGCACGCATTGTGGATGCCGCCCGCAGTTTGTCGGCGCCGTTCGCCACCCGCGTCCTCGGAGTCGGGCCCGGCACCGTTCCCGTTCAGGTTGCCGAAGCGTTGTATTCCGCTGCGGTCCAGGCCATGATCAACAGCCTGCAACATGCCGGCGATGACACGGTTGAGCGTTGGGTGCGCATCACGGGGGAGGGCGCAGAGGGACTCGAGATCGAAGTGGGCGACAACGGCGTCGGCTTCGACCCGAGCGAGATCCCGATCGAACGGCTCGGCGTGCGAATTTCCATCATCGAACGCGTCGCGAATGCCGGCGGTCGCGTCCATGTCGTCTCGCAGCCGGGCGACGGCACGGTCATCAGCATCCGATGGCCGGACCCCGACATCGAGGACGGTGACTCCTGATGGTCATCGCGATGCCGAGGTACATCATTGTCGCGCTCGCCGCGGTGTTCTCCGGGTACCACCTCCTGCTTGCGACCTACTCGATTGACGTCCCGAAAGACAAGGTCCCTTATGTCGCGGCCATGGTGCTGTACGCGATCGCGACGACGCTGAGCCTGTGGCCGTCGAAGAACATGACCATGCCGGTGTGGATGGCCGCCTTCAATCTCGCCGTGTGCATCGCGCTTCCCCTGCTCGTGACCGCGCAACTCGACGTCAACGGCAGCGTGGGTTCCGACTACTCGACGTGGTACCCGGCGGCGGTCGGGACGCTCATGGTCATCACCTCAACGCGGAAGCGCCACTTTTTCGCGTGGCTCGGCGTCGCCTTCCTCGCGGTGCAGACTGCGGTGTGGGCCGGGGTCGGTGCGCTCGCAACGCTCGGCGTTGTGGGCAGCATCGTCTGGGTCGGCGTGTCCCACGTCCTGTCCGTTTCGCTCGCCAGGATCGGCAAGGACGCAGAGAAGTATGTCGTCGCGGAGCGTGAAGCCACCGCGTGGCAGGCCGCCCAGGAGGCCCATTTGTTCGAACGCCAGTTCCGCTTGCGGCAGACGAACCGGATGGCCTTGCCGATGCTGCGCCAGATCGTGTCCCGGCGCGGCGATTTGACGGAGGCGCAGCGCTGGGAGTGCATCTACCTCGAGGCGGGTATCCGCGACGAGATTCGCGGGCGGAAGCTGCTCAACAATCGCGTGCGCGACCAGGTGAAACACGCTCGCCGCCGTGGCGCGACGGTGACGCTTCTGGACGAGGGCGGTATCGATGAACTGTCGGCCGCCGAACTGGATCGGGTGTTGAACCAGCTGGCCGATGCCTTGAAAGGAGCCGAGTTCGACAGGGTGGTCGCGCGGACAGTTCCCGAGGGTTCGGATACCGCGGTGACGGTGGTCGGGCTCACATCCTCCAACGATGGCAGCGCGAGCGCTTTGGGCCACGACGACGAAGACGACGACAACGACGAGGTCACGCTGTGGCTGGAGATCCCGCGCAGTCCATCCATGGGGTGACAAAAAGATGAAGGGCCGGAGAGAACCTCCGGCCCTTCATTTAAGATTCGAGTCAGGGCGATAACCCGAATACCGCCCTGACTCGCCCCCAAGTCATTAGCCCGCTTACCCTAGTCGGCCAATGATTGGTGTGTTGCTCTTGGTAGAGGAACACCTAGCAATACCCATTCTGGGGTGTGAACACTTTAACTCATAGTCGTCACTTTGGGGGACAGCTGGGGGACAATTTTTGGCAAACATCCCCCGCTTCGTCCGGTATACCGCGTTCTCGGGGTGGGAAAAGTTTCTTCCGCGGGGTACAGAGTGTGGTTTTCGTGCGTTACGTCGGCGTCAACCGACGATTCCGCGCGAAACCGTGGCAATTCAACACGGAATTCGATTTGGGGGGTGGATGGCATGACGCTTCGCCGCGGTTTACCCCCAAAACGGGGGCGAATCAGGAAGAAGTGCGCCAGTGCGTGAGGCCGCGAAGAAACGGGGTACGGATGGGACGTTGGCTCAACCGCCACGAACTCGCAGCGTGCGCGTGCGCTCTCGCCTTCGATCCTTCCATCTCGGCCGTCATCGCCTCGATGACCGACACGACCGCGGCGAGCTCGTCCGGGGTGGGGTTTCCCCTGACGACCCTGATCTCCCCGGTGTCTGTCACAGCGGGATGTTCCCGTGCTTCTTGGGCGGCAGGCTTGCCCTCTTGGTGGCCAGCGCGCGCATCGCCTTGATGACCGCGACTCTCGTCGCGGCCGGCTCGATCACGCCGTCGAGTTCGCCGCGCTCCGCAGCCAGGAACGGGCTCGCGACGTTGTAGGTGTACTCGTTCGCGAGTCGCGTGCGCACGGCCGCGACGTCCTCGCCGTTCTCCTCCGCCGCCTTGATCTCGCCGCGGAACAGGATGTTCACCGCGCCCTGCCCGCCCATGACGGCGATCTCGGCAGTGGGCCACGCGTAGTTGAGGTCGGCGCCGAGCTGCTTCGATCCCATGACGATGTAGGCGCCGCCGTAAGCCTTGCGGGTGATCACGGTCACGAGCGGCACGGTTGCTTCGGCGTACGCGTACAGCAGCTTGGCACCCCGGCGGATGACGCCCGTCCACTCCTGGTCTGTGCCAGGCAGGTAGCCCGGCACATCCACGAGCGTGAGGATCGGGATGGAGAACGCGTCGCAAAAGCGCACGAAGCGCGCCGCCTTCTCTCCCGCTTCGATATTGAGCGTTCCGGCCATCGCATTCGGCTGGTTCGCGATCACGCCGACGGATTTGCCTTCCACGCGTCCGAACCCGACGACGATGTTGGGCGCGAACAGCGGTTGGGTCTCCAGGAATTCGCCGTTGTCGACGACGTGCTCGATCACGGTTTTCACGTCGTACGGCTGGTTCGGCGAGTCCGGGATGAGCGTGTTGAGCTTGCGGTCCTCGTCGGTGATCTCAAGTTCGGCGTCGCTTTCGTACACGGGGAGGTCGGCGAGGTTGTTGTCAGGCAGGTAGGACAGGAGCGTGCGCGCGTAGTCGAGCGCGTCATCTTCATCCGCGGCGAGGTAGTGCGCGACGCCGGACTTCTGGTTGTGGGTGAGGGCGCCCCCGAGCTCCTCCATGCCGACGTCTTCGCCCGTGACGGTCTTGATGACGTCGGGGCCGGTCACGAACATCTGGCTCGTCTTGTCGACCATGATGACGAAGTCGGTGAGGGCGGGGGAGTACACGGCGCCGCCCGCTGCGGGGCCCATGATGATGGATATCTGCGGGATCACGCCGGAGGCCTGGGTGTTGAGGCGGAAAATCTCGCCGTACTTGCCGAGCGCGACGACACCTTCCTGGATGCGGGCTCCGCCGGAGTCGAGCATCCCGATGATCGGCACGCCCGTCTTCATGGCGAGTTCCATGACCTTGATGATCTTCTCGCCGGCGACCTCGCCGAGACTCCCGCCGAAGATTGTGAAGTCCTGAGCGTAGACGGCGACCTGGCGGCCGTGGATTGTTCCTGTGCCGGTCACGACGGAGTCGCCGTAGGGGCGGGACTTGTCCATGCCGAATGCGTGGGTGCGGTGGCGCACGAACTCGTCGAGCTCCACAAAGGATCCGTGGTCGAGGAGTTGCTCGATGCGCTCTCTCGCCGTCTTCTTGCCGCGCTTGTGTTGCTTCTCTATCGCGGCTTCTCCGCTGGCCGTCACGGCTTCGTGGTAGCGGCGCTTGAGGTCAGCGAGCTTGCCCGCTGTCGTATAGATGTCTGGCTCTGTCGTGTCGTCGGCGGTCACGCCTGTCACTTTACCGTCAGGAGGCCGCTGCAATGGTGGCGACGCCGAGGAATACGGCAATCACGCCGATCAGCTGCATGCGTTTCAAGTGCTCTCCGAGGATCCGCCAACCGAGGAGAACCGTGATCACGGGGTAGAGGGAGGCGAGCACCGCGACGATCGTGAGCGGGGCGACGGTGCTGGCGAGGGCGAAGCACAGGTTCGCCGAAATGCCGAGAACGCCGATCGCCGCAATGCCGATGAGGCTTCGCCGGTCCGCTCGCGGGACCTGTCTGAGGATGAGCGCGCCGATCGCGTAAATCACGAGCACGGTGAGAGCGTTCGAGACGAGCGTTGTCGTGACGTTCGCAGCGCTGCCGAGAGCGACGGAAAGGTTGGCAACACCGAAGCCCAACGCCGCCACGATCGCGAGAATGATGGGTTTCGGCCCGTGACCCTGCGTGTGGGATCGCACCTCGGGTCCGCTCGCGAGAACGGTGCCCGCGATGGCCGCAGCAAGTCCAAGGCCGAGGAGCCAGCTCAGGGCGTCGCCCGTCGCGAGCCCGACTCCGACGGGCACGAGCACGCTGAGCGACGTGATCGGTGCCACAATCCCCATCGTGCCGATCGCGAGAGCTTTGAACAGGCTCGCGACGGCGATGGCGGTGGCGGCGCCCCCGATGACACCCCAGAACAGCGCGGGCCCGGCGTTGTCCAGAGGGGACTCCCACAGCATCCTGGGGAGGATCGCGACGGTTGCGACGAGCTGGGATAACAGCAACACCGTGACGAGCGCGATCTTGCGGGAAATCAGGCCGCCGAGAAAGTCGGAAACCCCGAGGAAAGCGCTGGCGAGCAGTGCCAGGATCGCTCCGCCGATCATCGACGGTGCGCCGGGAGAGAATCCACGAAGGCGTCGACCGTGAGCGGGCGCTTCGCCCAGCCGAGAGCGTCGGCGAGGCGGGCGAGTTGAGGCGCCTCGACCCTCGCCGCAGCGAGGATGGCGTCCTCGGCGAACACCACGGCCGGCGCATCGTCCGCGAGGACTTCGCCCTGAGCCATGACGACGACCCGTTCGAAATTTTCGGCGCAAAAGTCCATGTCGTGGGTTATGGCGACGACCGTCCGCCCTTCCGACTGCAACTTCGCGACGATGTCGGCGATCATGCGGACTCCGTGCTCGTCCTGCCCCGTCGTCGGCTCATCGAGCACGACGACGGGGGTATCCATGGCGAGCACTGCCGCGAGTGCGACCCGTTTGCGTTCCGAAAGCGAGAGGTGATGAGGATGAGTTTCCGCCTCCGCGGACAGTCCGGTTTGCTCCAGAGCTGCCGCGACAAGTGCGTCGGCACGATCCTGATCGAAGCCCAGGTTCTTGGGGCCGAACGCGACATCATCGATGACTTTGCGGGCGAAAAGCTGCTCATCGGGGTTTTGGAACACGTAGCCGACTCGCGCCGAGAGTTCGGCAATGGTGTGTCCGGTCGTCGTCCAGTCGCCGACGTGGACCTTCCCGCTTGTCGGCTGGAAGATTCCATTGAGGTGCCGCACGAGAGTCGTCTTGCCGGCTCCGTTCTGGCCGACGATCGCGATTCGCTGCCCGCTGGGGATCTCGAGCGTCACGCGCTTGACTGCCTCCACGCCGCTGGCATAGGTGTAACTCACCTCGTCGAAGCTCACATCCATGTCAGGCACCTTCCTTCGCGGAGAATTCGTCGAACACAGGGACCGCGTCTGCGAGCGAAACCGGCAATTCCACGTCCTTCGCAAGCAGTCCGCGATCGCGTGCCGAACGCGTTGCTGAGGTGAACCGGGTGGATCCGATGCCCCATTCCTCGAGGCGCGGGTCGGCGAGCATCGAGCGCGACGGTCCGGAGGCGATGAGCTGGTGGTCGGCGAGCACGTGGATCACGTCGGCGTGCTCGCGAAGGAGTTCCAGCTTGTGCTCGAAAATCACGAGCGTGATGCCGGCGTCGCGCAGGCTCGACATGACGTCGAAAACCATGCGGGTTCCGCCGGGATCCAATTGCGATGTCGGCTCGTCCATGACGAGCACGGGGGTTCGCATGATGATCATGGACGCGATCGCGACGAGCTGCTGCTGGCCGCCGGAAAGCGCGTAGGGGGAGCGCTCGAGCAGCGCGGTGATTCCCAGGAGGTCGGCGACCGCCTCGACCCGCTCAGCCATTTCCGCGCGCGCGACGCCGAGGTTTTCCAATCCGAACGCGAGCTCCTCCCGAACCGTGAACTTCGCGCCGGAGATCTGATTGAACGGGCTCTGAATTACGAGTCCGACGTGCGAGACCGCCTCCGCGAGAGTCACGTCGGCGATCGTCGCGCCGTCGACGACGACGGTGCCGCTCAGCTCACCGCCGTCGACGTGGGGCACGAACCCGGAGATGATTTTCGCGAGGGTCGTCTTCCCCGCGCCTGAGGCACCCACGACTCCCGCGACCGTGCCTGGGGGCACATTCAGGTCGATGTGGGACAGCACATAGTGGTCGGTGTCGGGGTACGCATACGAAACGTCGTGCAGGTCGATCACAGCAGTCCTAACGCAATCGGTGTGGCGACGGCCGCGAGGGCCGCGAGAATCAACAGCCACCGCGCGATGCGCTGGACCATGGAGTCGGGAACGGGGATGAGCGACGTGCGCTTCGCCGTGGAGCCGAACGCCCGCGCCTCCATGGCGGTCGAGCGTTCTTCGACGTCGGTGAACATGCCGAGCACGAGGGGGCTGAGCAGCGGCAGCATCACCTTGATCCGGCGGAACGGACTGCCCTTGAGGCTGAGCCCTCGCGATTGCTGGGCGAGAAGGATGCTGTCCGCGCGCTCCCGAAACGCGGGAATGAGTTGGAGCGTCGAGCTGATGATGTACGCGAACTTCGGCGACATCCCACGCTCGGTCAATGCGCTCATGAGGTCGCCGGGGTGGGTCGTGAGGACGAGCAGGATCGAAGCGAGTACGAGCACGACGATCCGCGAGCCGATCCCGAGGGCGAACAGCAGTCCCTCGGAGGTGACATCGATGATTCCCCACTGCCAAATGATGGTTTTTCCGCCCGGAAAGGTGAGCCCCTGGACGATGAACAGCACGATGATGATGGGCAGCAGGATCTTGAGGCTGAGGCGAAGGAGCCTGCCGCCGGATCGCGAGATCGCGGCGGCAGGCACGACGACGAACGCAACGATGAGACCGGCCACCCACCACACGGGGATGGCGAACACGGTGACGATGATCGCAAGCAGCGCGATCAGTTTCGTCACCGGGTTGAGTCGGTGGAGTGCCGATTTCCGGTGATCAAAGAGCGTCGTCGACATCGGGGACTAGGCTTCCGGGTTTCCCGTGCGGTGCTGCACGACCTGCGCCTTGCGCCCGAACACGTTGTGTTCGCGCACGAACGGGAAGCGCTGGCGGAACCGGCTGGGAAGCGCCGCGAGGATCAGCACGACGATCGTGAACGTGATCGCCTTGTCGAGTGGGTCAGACAGCAAGCCCTGCAATGTGGTCGAGGCGAGGAGCGAATTTCCCATCGCCTGGAATGCCCCGACTATCGCTGCGGTGCCGCCGCCCGTCGCGCCGCCGAACACGAACGCGGAGATCGGCGCCGAAACGACGGCCGCAACCAGTCCCGTGACCGCACCGGCGACCGGCGCAAGATAGAACAGGCGGAACATGCCGAGTCGAGCTGCGTATCCGGCCATGACGCCGATGATGACCTGCACGACCGCGTACGGCAGCGCGATCGGGCTGAGGGTGAGGCCCCAGATCACGTTCGTGAGAATACCCGTCACGACACCGGCGGCGGGACCGGCCAGCGCGGCGACAAGTACCGTGCCGATCGAGTCCATGTACACGGGAATGCCGATCACGGACACGAGCTGCCCGACAACGATGTTGAGCGCGATCGCGACCGGGACCATGGCGACGGTCGCCGTGGGCAGACGGTGGATGGCGCCCATCGCGAGGAGGATCGCGCCGATCACGTATCCGGCGATCGCGATGAGGCCGGCCTGACTGAAGGAACTTTCCGCAATCTCCGTCGGTTGGCCGACCACCAGATACAGGTAGGTTGCGACGATGATGATGGTGCCGGCCGCGACCAGAATCCGGTTCCTGGTCTTCTTCGAATCAGCCGGAGTTGTTGCAGTGCTACTCATGACTTTCTCCTTTGTTGGGTTTGGTACTGCTGAGCATCTAGCGGGGGTGGTGCCGGTCACCCGACTCGACGAGCGAAGTCGCTGACCCTTTCGACGAGGTGGTCGAAGAATTTGGGCGGGTCCACCGCAACCACAATGTCGGCATTGGGTTCCCTTCCCCACATGCCGCGCCAGTCCGCGACGGTCTGGCCCCTCGTGAGGGTTCCCGCGAGTTCCACATCGACGGTTGCCGCGCGGGTGACGCCGAGTTCGGGATGCAGGGCGATCGCGGCCGCGAACGGGTCATGCATGTGCGCGAGGAAGCCCTGATCGTGGGCGATGTGGAACTCCATGTAGAAGCGCACGGCATCCGTGAGGTAGCGCACGACCTGGTTGGAGGCCTTCGACAGCGTTCCATCGACATCCGCTTCGGCGATGATCTCATCGGGGGTACTCCCTGCGCGGCGGCCGATCTCGGCGATGTGCTCCGGCGTCATCTCGATCTGTTCCGTGACGTCGAGGGCGCACACCACGGGCCGTCGATCGGCAGGCAGTCCGGAAAACGCATCAAAGACCATCTTGGCCGATTCCGGGTCGACCGCGATGTTCCACTCCGTCGTCGGCAGGGTGTTTCCGGCGTGATTGAAGGCGCCGCCCATGACGACGAGGCGTTTGAGCAAGCGCGGCAGTTCGGGTTCGATGCGGAGCGCGAGTGCGAGATTCGTGAGCGGGCCGGTGACCAGACCGATGATTTCCCCTGGCCGGCTGCGCGCGAGTTCGATCCAGACTTCGGTTGCGTGCCTCGTCGACAGCGGCCGTGTGGGCGCGGGAAGCTCCGCATATCCGATCCCCTGCGGGCCGTGCGTCTCCTCCGTCGTCATGAGTGGCGCGACAACAGGAACTTCCGAGCCGAGCGCGACCTCGATGTCGGGGGCGCCGCACAATTCAAGCCAGGCGAGATTGTTCGTCGCGACCTGTCGCGCCGGCACGTTTCCGGACGTGCACGTGATTGCGAGGAGTTCGGCCTCCGGGCTCGCCAGCAAATAGAGGAGGGCGAGCGAGTCATCGATGCCGGTGTCGACATCCATGATGATCGGTTGTGTCATGAAGGATTCCTTGTCGGTGGCGGCGGGTCGAACAACGTCACTGACCGTGAACGGGCTGCTCAGCTCCACCGGGGGGGCGACCGCGAGAGTTCGTCGGTCCGGCGGGGTTAAGGGTCTCGGCCACAGGATCGAGTGGTGCAGCCCGCTCGGAGCAGTTCAGAGCAGAGCAGGGCACCGCTCGCGCGGCGTCGACCTATCCAGACAATCAGGCTCCATCTCTTCACAACAACGAACGGTGAGAGCGTCCGTTGGCTCACAGGGTAGCGGTTAATCGAGCCGGCCGTCTATGGCTGCCGGAAAGGCACCGTAACCTTGGGCCATGGAGTTTCCTCTCGCCTCCGGTTTGGCGTCGCGACTCGTCGTGCTCGCCGAGACGAACTCGACCAATGACGACCTCGCCGACCTCGCCGAGGCAGGCGACGCGCTGGAGTTCACCGTCGTCGCGACCACGAGCCAGACCGCGGGGCGCGGGAGGCTCGGACGCGCGTGGGCGGCCCCTCCCGGCACGTCGCTTGCGGCATCCGTTCTGCTGCGTCCACAGGATTCCGGAGTGCAGCTTGGAGCGTACGGCTGGATTCCGCTCATCGCGGGCCTCGCCATGACGCGTGCCGTCCGCGCGCTCGCTCCCGACCGGCAGGTCGCGCTCAAGTGGCCGAACGACGTTCAGATCGGGGGGCTCAAGGTGTGCGGCGTGCTCTCCGAACTGCTCCCCGACGGACAATCCGTCATCGCAGGGGCGGGACTCAACCTCACGATCTCCGCCGAGGCGCTTCCCGTTCCGACAGCGACGTCGCTCACTCTCAACGGTGTTTCCGGTTCGGCGGCCGCGCTCGCCGACCGCGCGCTCGCCGGCTACCTCGGCGAACTGAGGCAACTGTGGGCGGAGTTCACCGCAGCGGTCGCAGAAGGCGCGCTCTCCGGCATCCGCACGAGCGTTTCCGAAGCGTGCGCGACGCTCGGTCAGGAGGTTCGCGTCGAACTCCCCGACGGCACGCAGCTGAGGGGGAAAGCGATCGACCTGGATGAGGCCGGACGTCTGCGCATCAGTATCGGATCGAACGGCGCGATGCAGACTGTCGCCGCGGGCGACGTGACGCATCTGCGGTATGAATGATTCATGGCCAACCCTGGTGCCACGGGCACGGTGCAGGAAGCTGAGCACCTCGTTGCCAGTCTGCGCTCCCACGGGCGCGCCCTGTTCTGGCCATCCGTCGTGCTCGTCGGGGCTATCGGCGCCGTCTCGTACCTGTACGGCAACCTCGCCGTCTCGTGGCAGAACCTGGCGGTCCTGATCGGCGGAGTGCTCGTCGTCGTGCTGCTGTGGCTGCTTCCGCTGCTCAACTGGCTCGGCCGCCGGTACACGATCACGACGCGCAGGATCGTCCTGCGCCGCGGATTCTTCATTCGCGTTCGCCAGGAACTTCTCCACAGTCGCGGCTACGACATCACGGTGCGCAAGAACGCGCTGCAGAGCATGTTCGGGAGCGGCGACGTCCGGATCAACACCGGACTGGACCACCCCGTCGTCCTGAAGGATGTGCCGAACGCGGACCTCGTTCAGGGCGCGCTGCACGACCTCATGGAACGAAGCATCAACCCGATAGCGGCGAGGCGGCAGGCGGCCGAATCGAGCGCACCGGACGAATCGATCGTCTGGGAGGACGACTGAGAGTCAGTCGGCGGTGGGGGCAGTCAGGATGGGCCCGGTTGCGGTGCGCGGGTGCGGCACCGCGTCCTCGGTCGGCTGCGCGTGCGAGACAGTGCGCGGCTTGAACACCCACGAACGGTAGAGCCAGAAACGGAACACGGTCCCGAGCGCGAGGCCGACGATGTTCGACGACACATTGTCGGCCAGAAGCGAGGTGAATCCGAGCACGTAGTGGGAGAACCACAGACACGCGAGCCCGATGGCCATTCCGCCGAGGCTCACGACAGCGAACTCGAGTCCCTCGCGAAGAGCCTGCGGCTGGCGGTGGGGCCCGAACGTCCAGTACCGGTTTCCGATCCAGTTCACGATGATCGCGATCGACGTGGAGACAACCTTCGCGAGCACCGGTCCTTCGTGGATGTTCTCGGGCGAGAACACGGTCACGCGCAGCACATTGAACACGGCGACATCCACGACGAACCCGACAGCGCCCACGGCGCCGAAACGCATGAGCTGCGCGAGAAGTGCTCTCACAGTTCCTCCACTTGCCGGGGATCTCGACGCGGCCGCACCAAGGTACGCAAAGATAGACACGGGCGGTACGAAGTCTAATGGTGTGAATTCGCACCGATGCTGAGAACGTGGCACCGTGAATGTGCGAGCGTGAATCCGACAAGGGGAGCTGCGGCATGAAAGTAGGAGTCATCGGAGGCGGCCAGCTTGCGCGAATGATGATTCCCGCGGCAATCAACCTCGGTATCGAGTTGCGCGTCCTGGCTGAGAGCGAGGGGATGGCTGCCGAGCTCGCGGCGACCGGCGTCGGCGACTACCGCGACGTCGACGAGGTTCTCCGGTTCGCTTCGACCGTCGACGTCGTGACGTTCGACCACGAACACGTGCCGCAGTCCGTCCTCCGGGCGCTCGTCGACGCCGGGGTCGCCGTTCGGCCGGGGCCGGATGCGCTCAGATACGCGCAGGACAAGATTCTGATGCGAGAAAAGCTGACCGAACTGGGGATGCCCGTTCCGCGCTGGGCCGCCGTCGCAGACGCGACGGAGCTTGCCGACTTTATCGCCGGCACCGGAGGCGTCGCGGTCGTCAAGACGGCGCGGGGCGGGTACGACGGCAAAGGTGTGCGTGTTGTGCGCGCCGCCCACGAAGCGGATGACTGGTTCATGGCGCTCGCCGAGGACGCGAACGGCGGATTCCTGCTTGCCGAGGAGCTCGTGGACTTCCGTCGCGAGCTCGCCCAATCCGTGGCCCGCCGCCCGTCCGGCGAGGTCACCGCGTGGCCGGTCGTGGAAAGCATCCAGCGCGACGGCGTGTGCGCGGAAGTCATCGCTCCGGCGCCATCCGCCGCGGGGAAGCTCGCGCAGGTCGCATCCGACGTCGCGATCGGAATCGCCGAGGGCCTGGAGGTCACGGGTGTCCTCGCGGTCGAGCTGTTCGAGACGATGGATGACCGCATCCTCGTCAACGAACTCGCGATGCGCCCGCACAACTCGGGGCACTGGAGCATCGAGGGGTCCACGACGAGCCAGTTCGAGCAGCACTTGCGTGCGGTCCTCGACCTGCCGCTCGGCGCCACGGGCTGCGTGCAGCCGTGGAGCGTCATGGTGAACATCCTCGGCGGGCCGGCATCCGGCGCACTGGCTGACCGCTATCCGGCCGTGTTCGAGGATCACCCGACCGTGAAGGTTCACAACTACGGGAAGGCGCCGCGGCCCGGCCGCAAGATCGGGCACGTGACCGCGACGGGCGAGGACCTGGACGAGGTCGCTTACGACGCGCGCGCCGCGGCGGCCCAGTTGAGCGACTGACCAATACCATGGGAAACATGCCAAAACCGCTCGTCGCGGTCGTCATGGGCTCCGATTCCGACTGGAACGTCATGAGCCACGCGGCCACAGTGCTCACCGAGTTCGGGGTGCCCCACGAAGTCGAGGTGCTGTCCGCTCACCGCACACCGGACCGGATGATCGCGTGGGGTAAAGCGGCGGCAGGCCGCGGGTTGCGGAGCATCATCGCCGGCGCGGGCGGGGCCGCTCACTTGCCGGGGATGCTCGCCTCGGTCACCACGCTTCCCGTGATCGGTGTGCCCGTGCCGCTGGCCAGGCTCGATGGGCTGGATTCGCTGCTTTCCATTGTCCAAATGCCCGCCGGCGTGCCAGTTGCGACCGTGTCCATCGGTGGGGCGCGCAACGCGGGGTTGCTGGCCATCCGGATGCTCGCCGCGTCCGACCCCGCGCTGGCGGTACGGCTCGAGGACTTCGCGAAGAGCCTTGAAGATTCGATCGCGGCGAAGAACGCCGCCCTCAAGTCGACACTGTGAGTGCCACGAGCTCCGTTCGAGTTCCCGATACCTCCTCGCCCGATGCGATGCGCAGAAGGGCGTGGTGGCTCGTCGCGCTCAACCTGCTGATCCCGGGTTCGGCGCAACTGCTGGCGGGCAACCGCAGGCTCGGCAAGTTCGGCGTGGTCACGACGTTCGTCCTGTGGGGGGCGGCCGTCCTGCTGCTCGTCCTCGTGCTGGTGTGGCCGGTCGCCGTGTACTCGATGTTCTCCATTCCGCTCGTGCTCGGCCTGCTTCAGGGTGTGCTCATCGCCTATGCGCTCCTGTGGGTTCTGCTCACGCTCGACACCCTGCGGCTCGTGCGGCTGATCCGGATCCGGCCGATCGCCCGGGGCTTCGTGGCCGGATTCGCGATCGTGGGACTCGTCGGCGCGTCCGGGGTGGCCGGTTATGGCTCGGTCGTCGCCGGTTCGGCCCGCTCGGCGATTTCGGCGATCTTCAGCAATAGCGACTACACGCCGCCGGTGGATGGCCGGTACAACATCCTGCTTCTCGGCGGGGACGCGGGCCCGGATCGCGACGGGTTGCGCCCGGACAGCATTTCTGTCGCGAGCATCGATGCGCGCACCGGCGCGACCGTGCTCATCGGAATTCCGCGGAACCTGGAGCGCATCCGCTTCTCCGGAGGCTCGCCGCTTTACGGGCCATTCCCGAACGGGTACGACTGCGGCGACGAGTGCCTCATCGACTATCTCTACTCCTACGGGGAAGAGAACCCCGAGCTCTACCCGGACGCCGAACGGCGCGGTTCGCTCCCCGGAATTGAGGCGATGCGCGATTCGGTGCAGGGAGTCCTCGGCCTCACGATCCAATACTTCGTGCTCATCGACATGCAGGGTTTCGTCGAGCTGATCGATGCGCTCGGCGGAATCACTCTCGACGTGCCGGAGCGGACTCCGCTCGCCGCCGCGATCCCGGGCGCGAAACCGTTCGGCTGGGTCGAGGCGGGAGAGCAGCACCTCGACGGGCACACGGCGCTCTGGTACGCACGGTCGCGCTACGAAAGCACGGACTTCGCGCGGATGTCCCGGCAACGCGATGTGCAGGAGGCGATTCTGCGCGGGTTCGTGCCCGCCAACGTCCTGCTCAAGTTTCAGGCGGTTGCCGAAGCCGGCACGCACGTCGTGAAGACGGACATCCCTTCTGTCATGCTGGGGCTGTTTACCGAGCTCGCGTCGAAGGCGCGTGAGCTACCCGTTACGAGGCTCGAGCTTGTTCCCCCCGAGTTCAGTCCCGCCTTCCCCGACTACGACAAGATCGAAGCGGCGCTCGCCGAGGCGATCGCGGGGCAGACGGAAACCCCGACGCCCGCTCCCTGAGTCCGGGCTCCCTGAGGAGCGCGAAGCGCGTGCAGCACCGCTACCTGAGGAGCGCGAAGCGCGTGCAGCACCGCTCCCTGAGGAGCGCGAAGCGCGTGCAGCACCGCTCCCTGAGGAGCGCGAAGCGCGTCTCGAAGGGAGCAATACAGTGACTTGCGGCTCCCTTCGAGACAGGCGCTGCGCGCCTTCCTCAGGGAGCGGGGCCCAGGCGCTGCGCGCCTTCCTCAGGGAGCGGGGCGCCTACAGGTCGGCGTGGAGCTGCCACACTTTGTGCGCGGAGTCGCTCCAGCTGAACGCGCGGGCCCGGTCGAGTCCCTGGAAGTGCAGCCGCTCGGCGAGCTCGGGATTGCCGGCAACCTCGGCGATGGCACCGGCGAGGCGCCCCGGGTAGCCGGCTTCGTCGTCCCGCGGGACGGCGATTCCCGCCCCGGCGGACACCTCGAGCACGGCGGGCTCATCCGAATGCACGACCGGCGCGCCGAAGTGGAATGCTTCAACGAGCGGCAGTCCGAAACCTTCGACGATGCTCGGGAACGCGAACACCGTGGCCCGGTTGAGCGCGACGGCCAGGTCGGCGTCGGCGAGGAATCCGAGCGTTCTCACCCGGTCCTTCGCGAGCCCCGCTTCCGCGGCGAGCGTGGCCGCATCGACATCCGCTGCGCCGCCCGGCCCGGCAATGAGCAGCGGAAGGTCGGCGGATTCCGGGTGAGCAAGAGAGGCGATGAGCGCGGGGATTCCCTTGCGCGCATCCGGTGCCCCGATGCTCAGAATGTACCGCGGCGGCAGGCCGAGTCGCGCCGCACGGTCATCCGCGTCGACGGGGAGCAGAAGTTTGGAGCTCACCGCGCCGCCGATCACCCGGATCCGGTCCCCGAAGTTCATGATCTCGCCCAGTTGCGAAGCGACGGAGTGCGTCGGAACCACGACCGCGTCGGCGAATCGGTGTGCGCGCCGCGCCAGAGCTTTCTGCCGGGCGGCGTTGCGGGAGTCGAGCAATTCGGGATGCGTCCATGCCGCGACGTCATGGATCGTCACCACGATCTGGTCTGCCTCGTTGTTCAACCGGTCGTGTTTGCTCAGGGGGGCGAGCAGGCTCGTCGCGTGAACCATCCCCTTCCCGCGGATGCTGCCGAAACCGTACCGCCAGAGCGCTGACTGCTGCTTGTGGTTCAGGCGGCCCTTCGCGAGCCGGCCCAGCCCCGGCAACAGCGTGTGCAGCCGCGCATAGTCGTCCACGCTCGACGACGAAACAATCGCTTCGACGCTGCAGCCCGGTGGCGCGACCTGAATGAGTTCGCGAGTGAGCTCTTCCGTGTAACGGCCGATTCCGTCTGTCGCGTTGGTGAGCATCGGGTCGACGATGACGCTCAGCGTGGTCGTCATGTGTCCAGCACCCCCTGCGCCACGGCATCCGTGAACGCGTCAGTCCAATCCCTCATCGGGGCGAGCCCAACAGTACTCCACGCATCGTGACCGAGCACGGAGTAGGCCGGGCGCGGAGCCGGTCGGGGAAACTGCGCGCTCGGGATCGGATGGATGCGCGCAGGGTCGAGCCCGGCACGCCGGAAGACTTCCTGCGCGAACTCGAACCAGGTCGTGGTGCCCGAATTGGTCGCGTGGTAAATGCCGGGCGGCACATCCGCGTCGAGCATGGCGGCGATGCGCCGGGCGACATCGAGCGTCCACGTCGGTTGGCCGCGTTGGTCGTCGACGACGTTGAGGGTGTCATTGGCGGCGGCCAGGCGCATCATGGTTTTCGGGAAGTTCGGGCCGTGCGCGCCGTACAGCCACGCCGTTCGGAGGATGCTCGTGCCGTCCGGGTTCAACTCGAGCGCGAGCCGTTCGCCCTCCGCCTTGGTGCGGCCGTACGCGGATACGGGATTCCGCGACGCGCCTTCTGGGTACGGAGTCGTTGCGGTCCCGTCGAACACGTAATCGGTCGAGAGCTGAATGAGCTTCGCACCGTTCAGGGCGGCCGACTCCGCGAGGTATCCCGCGCCCATCGCGTTCACGGCGAACGCAGCATCCTCGTCGCTTTCCGCGTCATCGACCCGCGTGTATGCCGCGCAGTTGATGACGACTCGGTGTCCTACGACCGCGGAGTCAACGGCGTCGCGGTCAGTGACGTCGAGGTCAGCTCGCCCGAGTGCCGTCACGGACCGGCCCGACAGCACCTGTTGCAAATCGTGCCCGAGCATGCCGTTCGCGCCTGTGATGAGAATGGTCATGTCCGCATCACACCTTGATGATGGTCAGGTCGCTGAGTTTGGCGATGACGTCGAAATCGTTGCCCTGCGTGACCACGGGAAGGTGGTTCGCGAGGGCAATTCCAGCAATCCACAGATCATTCACATTAGCGCGTCGCCCTGCCGCTGAAACGGCGTGGCGAAGCTCTCCCCATCGCGTGGCCGCAGCTGAGTTCGCTGAAAGTATGTCGAATCCGGCCAGTGATTCGATGGTGGAAAGCCTGATGGCACGCACATCAGCAGATCTGGCAGCGTGGACTCCAGCGAACAACTCTGCTCGAGTGATCACGCTCACAAGCTGCTCGAGCGGCAGACTCCCGTAGTCGAGTTCCCGGCCCTGCTCAAGGGCGATAAACACGCTCGTGTCGAGGAGTCCCCTCTTCAACGGGAGTGCTCGCGTCATTGGATCGGACCCAAGTCGTCCGTGTTGTCGTCCCACTCGTCGTGGGGATGTGGCTCTGTGACGGGCCGGTGAGGTTTCAATGCGATAAGGTCCGCGGTAGTGAGGAACTCGCGCTTGCCGGGAGAAATGGGAATGAGCCGTGCGGAAGCAACTCCATTGACGGTGATGGTGATGTCCTCGCCTCGACGTGCACGCTCGATGACGGCCGCGGTGTTGTTGCGCAATTCGCGCACGGGGACGAAAGACATCCCCAAAGTGTAGCAGGGTGTAGCCGGATGGCTACAGGTCGCACTGGCTACAGGGCTGCGCGGTGTTTGAGCGGTTCCCACCAGTCGCGGTTGTCGCGGTACCACTGCACGACATCCGCGAGACCCTCCTCGAACGGGACCTGCGGTGCGTAGCCGAGTTCTGTCGAAATCTTCGAAATGTCCACCGAATACCGCAAGTCGTGTCCTTTGCGGTCTTCGACGTGGTCGACATACGACCAGTCCCTGCCCGTCGCCTCCAGGAGCAGTCCCGTGAGTTCCTTGTTCGTAAGCTCGGTGCCGCCGCCGATGTTGTACACCTCTCCGGCCCGGCCCCCTTCGAGAACGAGCGCGATCCCGCGGCAGTGGTCGTCGACGTGCAGCCAGTCCCGAATGTTGTTGCCCTCGCCGTAGAGCGGCACATGCGCGTCGTCAATGAGGTTCGTGACGAACAGCGGGATGACCTTCTCGGGGAAATGGTACGGGCCGTAGTTGTTCGAACACCGGGTGATGGACGCGTTCAACCCGTGGGTTTTCACGTAGCTGCGGACGAGCAGGTCGCTTCCGGCTTTCGACGCCGAGTACGGCGAGTTCGGCTCGAGCGCGCGGTCCTCATCCCACGAGCCCTCCGCGATGGATCCGTACACCTCGTCCGTGGACACGTGCACGAACCGGGAGACTCCTGCCCGCAGTGAAGCGTCGAGCAGGCGCTGGGTGCCGAGAACGTTCGTCTCCACGAAAATCGAGGCGTCGCGCACGGAACGGTCGACGTGCGACTCGGCCGCGAAATGAACGACGGCATCGACACCCGGGAGGATCGTGTCGAGCAGCTCGGAGTCCCGGATGTCGCCGTGCACGAAGGAGTAGCGGGGGGAGTCGGCGACGGGACTGACGTTCTCCAGGTTGCCGGAGTACGTGAGGGCATCCAGGACGACGACATCCGCGCCGCCGAGGCCGGGATAGGCATCCTCGAGGGTGCGTCGCACAAAGTTCGAGCCGATGAATCCGGCGCCGCCGGTGACGAGGATCTTCATGGTTCAGAGTCCTTGCTTCTTGACCCGCCGGGTGACGAGTGCCGAACGGATGGCGAGGCCGACGGTGAGTCCGGCCCGGATGGGCCACAGGAGTGGCCCAGAGTACTTCTTGGCGAGGAACAGCCGCGCGCTCGTGTGGTGGGCGGCGATCATGGCGACGGATTCGGTAGTCGTGGAGTGCGCCCCCGTGTGCGTGACCCTCACCGAGGGTTCGTAGACGTTCCGGTATCCGCCCTTGCCGAGCCGGAATCCCAGGTCGACGTCTTCGAAGTACATGAAGAAGCGCGGATCGAAGCCGCCGAGCGCGGTGAACACGTCGCGGCGCACGAGGAGGCACGAGCCGGATAGCCAGCCGGCATCCCGCGGCTCCGACGGGATCTCCGAGTCTTTGCGGTAGCGGCGGCTCCACGGGTTGGTCGGCCAGAGATTGGAGAACATCGCGTGGCCGACGCCGGTGCGCAGCGACGGCACTTCCCGTGCTGACGGATAGAGCGTGCCGTCGGAGTTCAGCACGGCGGGCCCGATGGAGCCGATGTGCGGATCCGTCTGGGCGACCTCGACCAGCCGGTCCAGCGCCCCTTCGGTGAGCACGACATCCGGGTTGCTGATGAGCACCCACCTGACGGTGTCGGGCAACGCCGCCACTGCCGCGTTCATCGCGGCGCCGTAGCCGACGTTCACCGGCAGGGGAACGTAAATCGCGTTCGATTGTGTTGCCAGACGCGTGACGGGAGAGTTTTCGATCGGCAGGTTGTCCGCGATGGCGATGGCGATGGGGCTCGTCGATGCGCGGGGAACGGAGTCGAGAAATGGCGCGAGGACCCCTTCCGAGCCGTAGCTGACGGTCGCGACCCCGAACGCGGGAAGCGTGGGTGTACCGCCAGAGTTCGCCATGATGGCTTCAATCCTAGTTCTGCGTCGCCGTGCGCTCGCCGAGGTTGCCTAGACTCTCACCGTGAGCGAATCGGGCAGTGGACAGGCGGACCCGGCGTCGGATGCGGTGCCGCTGCCATCGGTGTCCGTGGCGCTGTGCACCCGCAACGGCATGCCGTACGTCACCGAGCAAGTGCAGAGCATCCTGGATCAGACGGTTGAGGCGGCCGAGATCGTGCTGTCGGATGACGCATCGACAGATGGCACGGTGGAGGCGGTCCAAGGCCTGGTCGCGCGCCATCACGAGGAACGGCGCACGTCACTGCCGAGGCTCGTCGTACTGCTCAATGACCCGGCTCTCGGAGTAACCGCGAACTTCGAGCAGGCCGTTCGGGCGTGCACGGCAGAACTCATTGCGTTGTGCGACCAGGATGACGTGTGGCGGCACGGCCGTCTCGACCAGATCACGCGGGAGTTCCGCGAGCGACCGTCGCTCACGCTCCTCCATCATGACGCCCGACTCGTGGACGAGAGCGGAACCCCGCTCGGAACAACGCTCGCGCGGGCGATCGGGTTCACGGCATCCGAGCGTCGAAAGGAAGCCAGGGGGGACGCCTTCGACGTGCTGCTGCGGCGCAATACCGTGACGGGCGCCACGACGGTGTTCCGGCACGAACTGCTGGCCGCAGCGGTCCCGTTTCCGGCGGCCTGGGTGCATGACGAGTGGCTCGCCATGATCGCGTCCATCGTCGGGCACGTGGACTATTTGGCGGTGCCGCTCATCGACTACCGTCAGCACGCGTCGAACCAGATCGGCGCATCAAAGCCCACGCTCGCCGACAAAGTCTCACGGGTCGTCGAACCGCGAACCGCCAGGAACCGCCGATTGGCGGCACGAGCCCAAGCGCTCGCCGAGAGGGTTGGGCACATTTCCGACGCCCCGGATCGGGTGCTCGCGCTCGCGCACGGCAAGGTTGATCACGAGCGTTGGCGCAGCAGTCTTCCCGCGTCACGCATCCGCCGCCTTCTTCCCGTACTTTTTGCCGGGGTGCGCGGTCGTTACCACCGGTTCGGCCGCACGCGATACGACGTCGCGCGCGACCTGTTCCAACCGGCGGCCTGAGCGCGCCGGTTAGGATTGCGGCGTGCAGATTCGCGAGCTTGAGGTCCCTGATGCCTATGAGATCACCCCTGTGCAGCGGGAGGACGACCGTGGTCTTTTTCTGGAGTGGTACCGGTTCGACGCGCTCGAGGAAACGATCGGCCACGCACTGGACTTGAGGCAAGCGAATGTTTCGGTGTCCCGCAGGGGAGTAGCGAGGGGAATCCATTTCGCCGAGATCCCTCGGGGCCAGGCAAAGTATGTCACCGTCACGAACGGCGCAGTGCTCGATTTCGTCATCGACATCAGGGTGGGCTCTCCCACATTCGGTCGTTGGGACTCCGTGCTCCTCGACACGAGAGACCGGCGTGCCGTATACATCGCGGAGAGTCTTGGCCACCTTGCGTTCTCGCTCACGGACGATGCGGCATTCACGTACCTCGTCTCCGACGTGTATCGGCCCGAGCGCGAACACGGAATCAACCCGCTCGACCCCGAGGTTGGGCTCGTCTTCCCGGATGATGCGCCGGAGCCGTTGCTGTCGCCCAAGGATTCGAATGCACCCGGCTTGCTGGAGGCGCAAGAGCTGGGCCTCCTGCCGACCTGGGAGCAGGCCAGGGAGCTGTATCGATCGCTGTCCACGAAAGGGAGTTGAGCATGCGCGGAATCGTGCTCGCCGGCGGGTCCGGCACGAGGCTGTGGCCGATCACCAAAGGCATTTCAAAACAACTCATGCCCGTGTACGACAAACCCATGGTCTACTACCCGCTCTCCACGCTCATGCGCGCCGGCATCCGGGAGATCCTGATCATCACAACGCCCGAGGATCAGCCGCAGTTCCAACGGCTCCTCGGCGACGGCCGCGACCTGGGCATCGAACTGAGCTACGCCGCGCAGCCCAGTCCGGATGGCCTCGCTCAGGCGTTCATCATCGGCGAAGACTTCATCGGCAACGAGAAGGTTGCGCTCGTGCTCGGCGACAACATCTTCTACGGCGCAGGGTTGGGGTCGAGCCTGCGCAAGTTGAATGACGTCGACGGCGCGACCATATTCGCGTATCAAGTGGCGAACCCCCGTGCCTACGGCGTCGTCGAGTTCGACGCGGACTTCCGCGCTCTCTCCATCGAGGAGAAGCCGAACAATCCGAAGAGCCGCTACGCCGTACCCGGCCTCTACTTCTACGACAACTCGGTCGTCGACATCGCCAAATCGATCACACCGAGTGCGAGGGGCGAACTGGAGATCTCCACGGTGAACGAGCGGTACCTGGACGAGGGGCGTCTTCACGTGCAAGTGCTCGATCGCGGAACGGCATGGCTCGATACCGGAACGTTCGAGTCGATGATCCAGGCCACCGAGTTCGTGAAGGTCGTCGAGGACCGACAGGGCTTAAAAATCGGATGCATCGAGGAGATCGCGTGGCGCGCGGGCTGGATCGATGACTCCCAACTCGAGGAACTCGCGAAGCCGCTGCTCAAGAGCGGGTATGGAACCCACCTCCTGCGTCTCCTTGCGGACAACCCGTGACGAACGTTCTCGTCATCACCGGGGATCCGATCGGCGCGAAAATGGCCGGTCCGGCGATTCGAGCGTGGAACATGGCGCGTGTGCTCAGCACGGAGAACGAGGTTGTACTCCTGACGACGACGCGGCTGGAGCAGGTGGATGCGCCTTTCCGGCTCGAGTGCGTTCGGCCGGGAGAGAACGCGAAGTTCGCGGATGTGCACACGTGGGCAGACGTCGTGGTCTTCCAGGGACATGCTCTGGATCAGTTCGAGGCGCTGCGTACGAGCCCCAAAGTGCTCGTCGCCGACATCTACGACCCCATGCACCTCGAAATGCTCGAACAGGGCAGGGAACTGGGCCGAGCAACCTGGGATTTGCGGGTCGGCACGGCAACCCGGGTGCTCAACGACCAGCTTGCTCTCGCAGACTTCTTTCTGTGCGCATCCGAAAGGCAGCGCCTGTTCTACCTCGGCCAGCTTGCCGGCCTGGGCAGGATCACCCCGGCCACGTATGAGAATGATCCGCACTTGCGCGGGCTTCTGGATGTTGCGCCGTTCGGCGTGCCGCAGGAGCCGCCCGCGCATGAACGGGATGCCGTCAAGGGAGTCGTGCCCGGTATCGGAAAGGACGACCGGCTGCTCATCTGGGGTGGCGGCCTCTACAGCTGGTTCGATCCGGTCACGCTCATCCGCGCCGTCGCCGCGCTCGCGGAACGCCGACCGGATCTGAGGTTGTTCTTCCTCGGCACGAAACATCCCGGTGTGGAGGAAATGGGTATCGTCCGCGACTCGTTCGACCTCGCCAGGGAACTCGGGGTGCTCGGGTCCGCCGTGTTCTTCAATGAAACCTGGGTGGAATACGCCGACCGCCAGAATCACCTCACGGAATCCGACGCGGGAGTCAGCACGCACCTGTCGCACCTGGAGACCACGTTTTCGTTCCGCACGCGCATTCTCGACTACTTGTGGGCAGGGCTCCCGATGGTGGTCACCGACGGCGACAGTTTCGCCGAACTCGTGGAGGCGGAGAACCTCGGCATTGTGGTGCCGGCACAGGATGCCTCGGCGCTCGAGGGAGCGATCGATCGCGTTCTGTACGACACAGAGTTCGCGGAGACCGTTCGGCGCAACGTGGAGCGGGTTCGCGAGGATTTCGTGTGGGAGCGCGTTCTCGAACCTCTCGTCGAGTTCGTTCGCGCACCGCGCCGGGCGGCTGATCACTCGGCCGGGCGCGCCGACCGATCGAGCGGACGCAAGCGGCGCAAACCCTTTGGGCCCGGCCACGACATTCGGATGTTCTGGCACTACTGGCGTGCGGACGGTCCTGCCGCTGCTGTTCGGCGGATGACGTCGCGATTGCGCCGCGGTTGAGCTCTTCGGCCGACGTGTTCGCAGGCTTTTCCATCGCCTGTTTGCGGGAACTCCCCGGTCTTCGCAGGCCCAGTAGACTGTAGCGCTATGAGAGCACTCGTTGCGATCCCGGCGCTCAACGAGGCGGCCGTCATCGGTGAGGTTCTCCATTCCCTTTCGAAAGTCCAGCCCCTCGACGACGTTGTGGTGATTGACGACGGATCTCGCGATGCGACGGCGACGATTGCTCGCGAGGCCGGCGCCCACGTCGTGTCGCACGCGATCAACCTCGGAGTCGGGGCAGCGATGGGCACGGCGTTCAAGTACGCGGTGCAGAACGGCTACGACGCGGTCATCCAGTTCGACGGCGACGGCCAGCATCGCCCAGAGCACATTGCCGATCTCCTCGCGGCATCGGAAGATTCTGACATTGTGATCGGAAGCCGTTTCGCCAAAGGGGGGACGTTCAAGTCCTCGGCGGCGCGCAGGGGCATTCAACGGTTCATCGCGGGTGTCGCGTCGGCCTATGCGCGGACGAAGCTCACGGATGCGACCAGCGGATTCCGAATCGCGGGGCCGCGGGCCGTCGCCGTGTTCTCCGAGCACTACCCCGTGGAGTGGCTGGGGGACACCGTGGAGTCCATCGTGCTCGCGACGCGCCAGGGGCTATCGGTCAGTGAGATCCCTGTCGGAATGAACGAGCGGGCGGGCGGCGTGCCGTCCCAGTCGGTTCTGAGGGCGACGCTCTATACCGGCCGGATCCTCTTCATCCTCGGGCTCGCGAGCATTCGGAGCGTTCCGCCTCAAATTCGGGCATTGAAGTTGCGAGACCGCAAGGCGGCCGCATGACTCCCCAGGTTTTTGCGATCATCCTCGCCGTCGTTCTTCTGATCGTCGTGATCATGCTCTTGCGCTCGTATGTGCTCCCCGAAAAGTATGCGGTGGTGTGGTTGGTGGCGGCGGTGGCCGCGATCATCCTTTCGGCGTGGCCAGGGCTCCTCGACACGGTCAGCAACTTCTTCGGCATCGCGCAACCCATCAATCTGCTCTTCGTCGGAGCATTCTTCGTCGTTCTGCTTCTTCTCATGCAGATCAGTCTCGAGCTCGCGCGTACGCGGGACGAACTGCGCAAGGTCGTCCAGAAGCTCGCTCTCGAAATTGAAAGGCGATCGAAAAACGATGGCTGATGCACGCCCTGGGTCCGTCATTCGCGTCATTCGGCGGCTCCGCTGGATTCACCTCGCTCCGGTGCTCGCGCTCGTCGCGCTCAGCGCGTGGGCTTTCGCATCGCCGATCGGTGCGTCACCGGACGACGACTACCATCTCGCCAGCATCTGGTGTGCGAATGAGGCTCGCACTGAACTCTGTGCCCCCGACCCCAACACGAGTTACTACCGACTAGTCCTACCAGGGCTAACCTCGGCGCCGTGTTACGTTGCCGACGAGAATGCAAGTGCAACATGCCAGAAGTGGCCGCGCGACCCAAAGCCGACCTTGGCAGCGGCCCACGGGAACTGGATCGGTGCGTACCCGCCACTGTACTACTTTGTCATGAACTCGTTTGCATCGACTAACATCCAGACCTCCGCGCTTGTAATGCGCCTCTTCAACGTGGCCCTGTTTCTTGCACTCACCGCTGCGCTCGCACGGTTGCTCCCCGCGGCTCTCAGGGTGCCGTTGATCGCCGGCTGGGCAATAACCGTCGTACCGCTCGGCACTTATCTCATTGCGTCAAACAATCCCGGCGCGTGGGCGGTGATTGGCGTGGGCTCATCATGGCTCGCAACTCTCGGCTGGTTCCGGAGTAATGGCAGACGCGCATGGGCGCTCGGTGCCCTCGCAATCATAGCGGTGATTCTAGCAGCGGGGGCTCGGACCGACGCGGCGGTTTACTCGATCCTTGGATTGGGAATCGCCTCTTTCCTAGCCTCCGAGCGAACACGCACGTTCGCACTCAAACTGCTGCTGCCGGCTGTGCTCGTCGTTGTGGCCGCCGTTTTCTACCTCTCATCTGGATACTCTGCAGTCGCGCAGGACGGGCTGACGGGTGCTATTCCGGAAGGTGCTACCCGCGCGCCGGGTTCGGTGCTCGCGTTCAACGCCATTTCGATGCCGCAGCTGTGGACCGGTGTCTTCGGCTCTTGGGGGCTTGGTTGGCGGATGGAGACGTGGCCAGGGTTCCCGATGGTGGAATTTGCCAGCTTCGTCGTGTTCGTAGGCTTCGCCTCCTTGGGTATCCAAGTCATGCACCGTCGGAAGGCCATCATGACAGTGGCACTTGTCGCAACCTTATATCTCCTCCCGCTCTATGTTCTTACGGTCGGGATGAGCGTTGTCGGCGAGAACGTTCAGCCGCGATATATCTTGCCGCTCGTCGTTGTGCTTGGCGGACTCCTTCTACTCACCGGATCGTCGAAGCCGCTGCGACCTGGCCCATGGCATGTCATCCCAGCGATGATTCTGGTAATCGGCGCCAACACGATCGCACTTTATACAAACCTTCGCAGGTACCTTACCGGCTTCGACGTTGAACAATTGAGCCTCGATTCAGGCGCCCAATGGTGGTGGTCCGGGTTCCCAATCGGCCCAACTGCGCTCTGGCTGCTCGGTTCCACCTCATTTGCAGCGACGGTGACAATACTTGGCGTTGCATGGCTGCGCGAAGTCCGCGGGATGGGAGCGTCTGCGTGATCAAACCGGACGGTCTAATCCGACGAGGTCTTCGACGGCTGCGCTGGGTTCACCTCGCGCCTATCCTCGCGTTCGTCGCTCTATCTGCCTGGGCTTTCGCATCGCCTGTAGGTTCGAGCCCTGACGATGATTACCATCTTGTGAGCATTTGGTGCGCGAGTGGTGGGGGAGCCGAGTGTGCACCTGGCTCGTCAGAGAACGCGAGAGTCGTCCCTTCAGGTTTCGGGGAGATAGCTTGCTTTGCCCAAGAGAGTGATCGAAGCGCTGCCTGCCAGGAGGACGTCTGGGCAAACTGGAATGGATCTCGCTACGAAACCACCCGCGGCAACTTCGTCGGCGAGTATCCCCCCGTCTACTACGCGACTATGCATGTCTTTGCTGGGGAGGACATTCAGGTAGGCGCGCTTTTCATGCGAATTATCAATGTTGCGCTATTTGTCGGCCTATCGACCGCGCTCGTAGCCCTCCTGCCGTCGCATCGTAGACGAACAATCCTGTGGGGTTGGCTCGTCACGCTGGTCCCCCTTGGCATGTTTCTAATTCCTTCCAACAATCCGAGCGGGTGGGCGATTACGGGCGTGGGCACAGCGTTTCTCGCGCTGCTCGGCTGGTTTGAGTCTGCAGGCCAGAGGCGTTGGGCGCTTGGCGCCATATATATCGTCGGAATGATCATGGCGGCCGGGGCGCGAGGAGATTCGGCCGTGTACGCTTCGGGCGCCACCTTGGGCGCAACATTGATGTCGTTCTCAGGGATACGCAGTTGGCAACGCGCATTGTGGCTACCCGCGGCAGGGCTCGTTATTGCTGTGGTGCTCTTCGCGATGGCGGGCCAGACCGGTGTTGCCACCACCGGGTTCACTGGAGAGGCAGCAGCGCCGCCGACTCAAAGCGAGGAAGCGTTGCCGCCAGGGCTATCTCTCGCCGTGTACAACCTGCTTATGCTCCCGCTGCTCTGGACCGGTGTATGGGGGACCTGGGGGTTGGGTTGGCTGGACACACAGCCACCCGCGATCGTACCTTGGGCTGCGGTTTCTGCATTTGTTGTTGTGGCGTTCGCCGGACTTGGGCGGCTTGACTGGAGGAAGGCCGTTACTGGGGCAGGCATTTTGTCCGTGCTCATCGCTTTGCCGGTGCAGGTCCTTACGGCGAGCGGCTTCAAGGTTGGGACGGGCCTCCAACCGCGCTACATACTGCCCCTAATCATCCTATTTGCCTTTGTCCTGCTGACGGACACCACGACAAAGGGGTTACGGTTTACGCGGTTGCAGACGTTCACGATTCTCGCTTCCCTCGCGATTGCCAACATCGTGGCACTCCAGGTGAACATTCGTCGTTATGTTACCGGCGTTGGTCAGCAGGGTCTGAACCTTGATTATGGCGCGCAGTGGTGGTGGGCAGGGTTCCCGATCGGACCATTAATGGTGTGGCTGATTGGCGGGCTCGCTTACGCGGGGCTGCTCGTGGTGTTGTGGCCGCAACTTAGACGCACATTCGCCGTTGCCAATCACTGAGCGCGAGGTTAACTCGCATCGATACCAGCCAGAGCAACCCATCGTCGTAAGTTGATGAGTCGCCAGTGGGCTCTGCGCCCCCAACGGAGTTCACGCTCAGTGAGGCCACCGGTAACAGTGTCGATGCGGCCCTGGCGAAGGAAACCTATTGGATGCTCAGGATCATTCGGATGCATGGCGAGTCGAGCTTGCCAGTCAGCCTCTGGAGTCTCGAAACCAACTTTGTCACGCCGATCGATGACCGCGTCAGGGACCCAGCCGCGGACGGCATCACGCAGAATACGTTTAGTTGTCCCGTCGGGTCCGACCAACCAGTCCTCTGGAAGAGAAAGTAGAAGCTCGTTCAGCGCTCGGTCCAGGAACGGGACACGGCTCTCTATCGAAAAGCGCATGGAGTTTCGATCGCCATGACGCAGGAGCATGGGAAGCCCACTTCCGCTCAGCGTGGACCGCAGATGGGTCTTGAGCCGGGCACCGCGTACCGGATCGGGTCCAACCCGAGGGTATCCGGTGTCGATACCACGCTCACGCAGCTTGCTGGTATCGAGGAGCGGCGACGCCAATGGCCGTCGAATACGATGACGCATTCGAAGAGGTGCGAACTGTGCCATCGCTTCGAAAGGCATAATCATCCGATACCAATCCGGCAGATCGCGGCTGGCGCTGGCGAACTTGGCAGCTGAACCCCACCGTCCCGTCTCGATGAGGCTGTGCATGCGCTGGGCGGGATAACCGAAATAACCGGCGAAGAGTTCGTCGCCACCCTGTCCATCGAGGGTAACGATAACGCCATGCTCTCGTGCCAGCTTGAACACGCGGTATTGGGCGTAAATGCTCGTTCCACCGAACGGTTCACCCTGGCTGAGGATCAAGTCGTCGAGGTCGTGCTCGAGTTCGCCCGGCTCTGCTGCCACGGTGTGTGACGTCGCCCCGACAGCCTCAGCGACGAGGGCAATCCATTCGTGTTCCGACTTGGCGAAGCCTGGTGCGACAAAACTAAAAGTCTGGATTGGAATGTCCGGCTCCAACTTACGAACTGCACCGGTAATTGCCGAGGAGTCGAGACCACCAGACAACGCGATTCCGAGCGGAACATCGCTTCGGAGGTTTCGCTTGACAGAGTCAATGAAAAGAGTCCGGACCTCGTCAACCGCGTCGTCGTAGGTTCCTTCGTACGTCGTGGCCACTGATGGTCGCCAATAACAGACCGGCTTGCCGAGTTTCCCCGTGACCACGTCGATTACGAGGTAATAACCAGGGCGCAAGTGCTTCACACCTTCTACGAACGTCTGCTCGGTATGGTCATACATGCCCCACTGCAAGTAGTCGACTGCGGTCTGCCAGTTGAGTTTTGGATCGGGGACCGCGATCTCGAACAGGCCAGCCATCTCGCTGCAAAACGCGATCTTGTCGTTGCGATCTGCGTAAAACAAGGGCTTGATGCCGTAAGGATCACGCGCAAGAGTCAGAGTCCGCTCAACCGTATCGAGGATGGCAAATGCGAACATTCCTTCAAGTCGATCCAGCGTCGTGGTGCCCCAACGTGCCCACGCCTTGAGAAGAACCTCGGTGTCACCATCCGAAACGAATGTCTCGCCGAACCCGGCAAGTTCGTCCCGGATCTCCAGATAATTGGTGATTTCGCCGTTATAAGAGATGGTAAATCGGCCGCCAGCCATTGTCATCGGCTGATGTCCTGCTGGGCTCAGATCGAGAATTGCGAGCCTGACCAGGCCAAGGTCGATACGTGCTCGTGAGGATACATCGTGCCAAACGAAATCACCCAGGTCATCCGGGCCACGGTGCCGAATCGCGTCTAATCCCGCACGGAGGCGTTTGCCATCGGAAGTCGCACCAATGCGCGACCAACTCCCCGCGATTCCGCACATTTAGTTGACCTAACTTCGAAGCATAGAGGCGTGTCAGGCCACAGGTGCCAAGGCCTTACCCAGGACACGGTAGGTCACGCCTGGCCATTGGTCCGAATTCGAGATTCGGCGACCATCGATAAACGCCCTGATACCGGGCAGGTTGGCTGGACCGATTGAACGATATTCACTATGGTCGGCCTGCACGACAGCAGCGTCGATGGACTCTCCAAAGTGGTACGGTGTGAAACCAAGCCGCTCAAGCTCGTCATCGGTATAGAGCGGGTCGTGCACGAAAGGTATTGCGCCTCGGGCGCCGATGGCCTCCACGGTGCTGAAGACGCCGGAAAACGCTGTCTCCTTCACTCCTCCACGATACGCGGCGCCGAGTACCGCTACTCGAGCTCCAGTCAGATCTCCGTACGCGCCTGCTAGAAGCCCGATCGTGTAGTCGGGCATTTCCGCATTCGCTGTGCGAGCTGCAGAGACGATCGTTGCCTCCGGATCGTTCCAAAGGTAGAGCCTCGGGTAGACGGGGATACAGTGGCCACCGACTGCGATGCCTGGTTGGTGGATGTGACTGTAGGGTTGTGAGTTAGAGGCCTCAATGACATTGTAGATATCGATGCCGTTCTCACCTGCGAAACGTGCGAACTGATTCGCCAGCCCTATATTCACATCCCGATAGGTTGTCTCAGCGAGCTTTGCAAGCTCGGACGCCTCGGCACTCCCAAGATCCCAAACTCCGTTTGGCCTTGCGAGATCGGTTCGCTCGTCGAAGTCGAGGACAGCTTCGTAGAAGTCCAATGCGCGCTTTGCCCCGTGTTCTGAGAGCCCGCCGATGAGCTTAGGGTATTTGCGAAGGTCGGCGAAGACCCGGCCCGTGAGTACCCGCTCAGGGGAGAACACCAGGTCGAAATCGACCCCTTCCTTCAGCCCGGAGACCCGCTCAAGAAGCGGCTTCCACCGTGTTCTGGTTGTGCCGACCGGGAGGGTTGTCTCATACGAAACAAGGGTACCGGGGGTCAGGTGTGCACCAAGTGACTCCGTCGCCGCGTCCATCCACCCGAAGTCTGGTTCGGCAGTCACCTCGTCGACGAATAGCGGCACGACGAGCACGACTGCGTCCGCCCCAGGCACCGCTTCCGAGTAGTTGGTGGTCGCTCGAAGGCGACCAGCGGGCACAAGATCGGCGAGCCGATCCTGCAACTCGGCTTCACCGGGAAACGGCTCGACCCCCTGGTTCACAAGGTCAACGACCGTGGGGTTCACGTCGACACCGACGACATCGTGCCCCTTACTTGCGAACTGCACGGCGAGTGGGAGCCCGATCTTTCCGAGAGCAATAACTGCGATCTTCACCTGAACAGTCTACGGGCTGTGATGGCGAGACTCTCTGCCACGACGGTGTCGGCGATCGCGTTGAGAGAGTAGTGTTCGCGAGTCCACGCGCTAAGGCGGGACCGTGCGTCGGGTTCGGGAGACAATGCTATTGCCCGTTCCATCGCAGCAGCGACCGCAGAGACCTCATAGTCGACTGCCTCGCCCACGTCCGGGGAGGTTGCGGACCGGAGGAATGGTCCAGTGGGCCCGACCCCCGCAAATATCACCGGGCACCCGGAGGCGAGGGAAGAGTAGACCTTTGTCGTGAACGCGTAGTCATAGCCTTGTCCGGGTTTGAGGCTTGCGAGCGATGCGGTCGCCCCGGAGAGGATTGGCGCGAGCTCGGCGGGAGGGATCGGAGGTCGGAAATCAACGGCGTCGCCAAGCCCGAGCTCGATCGCCCTCGCTCGAAGGATCTCCCGCTCCTGTCCATTGCCGATGAAGTGAAGCCTCGCTCCCGGGTACCGAGGGAGCAACCCTGCGAATGCTTCGATGAAGACCCCGGCTCCGTGCCACTCTGAGTGCGTTCCGGCGTAGACAAAGACGGGCGCAAGCGGTCGCGATCGGGGCTCGTATCGGAACGCATCCATGTCAGCGCCGAACCCAATTGGAATTGCTGGCGCATTGATCCCCACTTCCCGGAAACGTGCAACGAGTGGTTCGTGCGCCGCAAACAATCGCTGGGCACCGGAAAGACCCCATACTTCTACACATCGGAGGGAACGGAGGACAAAGGCTGACTGCGTCGCCATTGCGGCGGCGTCCGACCACAAGTCGGCCGCCCTGACGACGTAGGGAGTGCGACGCAGCCATCCCACGATGCGAACGACCGCAACAGTGGTAGGTGGCGGTTCGACGACGTAGAGTTCCGCTCGGTGCGCAAACAGGAGCCTGAAAAACAGAGGAACATCGAAGCTTAAATAGGACACGTAGCCACGAACATAGTCTTGGCGATCACGGTGCACGGGCGCTCGCCGAACGCGGATGCCACTCGGGTCAGCGATACTCATGCCACGTGGCGGTTTGGTCGTGATAACGGTGACGATGGCGCCAGCGTCCCGGAAGGCACGGGCCCATGATCGAAGGATGCCCGCCGCGGCGGAGACCTCAGGTGCGAAGATACGACTCACAATGACGACGCGTCTTGCCACCAGTGCCTTTCCCCCCATCCGCAAATCAGGGCCCGCTATGCCCAGAGTCGGTCGGGACGATTGTACAGGGTCCGGTCACGACGTCTTTCCGGCGCAGCCGTCAGGTCGCTTGCGCTGGTTGCGAATAGGATTGCTGGGTCCGAAGGACAGGAGACTGAATATGAAGTCCGTGATTTCGCTCTATCGGGAAGTCGTGCGAGTGTTCCCGCTTGGGGGTCGCCGGTTCCTGAATCTTTACGCTTGGTTGCTGGCATCGCTGGCGGTCTTCGACGCTGCCGCACTCGGCCTGCTCGCTATTGTCATCGGTCCGGTTGCCTCTGGCCAGCCAGCTGTGTTGCCGATTGTCGGGGAGCTCAGCCCCATCGGAGTCGTTTGGACGATTCTGATGATCTGCGCGCTAATGATTGCTAAAGGAGCTCTCGCAGTCCTTGTCACCTGGTGGGCGACGCGTCGTATTCCCCGGTTTGAGGTCGCGATTGGCGATCGGTTGCTCCGCTCCTATCTTTCTGCGCCATGGCGGGATCGATTGCGCAAGAACTCCAATGACATCATGCGTATATCCGACAGTGGCGTCGATGTCACTGTCAACAGCTTCGTCCTCCCGGGAGCCACTCTGCTCGGTGAACTCGTGAGCTTGGTAGTTGTCATCGCTACGCTCGCAATTGTGCAGCCTGTGATTGCTGCGACAACGTTGATTTACTTGCTTCTTCTTGGTGCTGTGCTCTTTTTCTGGATTGCGCGACGCGCACGAATTGCTGGTGACATCAACATAGAGAATTCGATCCGAACCTCGCGTCTCATCCTTGAGATCATCGCAGCAATGAAGGAAGTTACTCTCCGCAACAAGGAGCCTGAGGTCGCATCGATAGTGAAAGACGCCAGAACTCGCAGTTCCCAGGCAAGAGCCAATATCTATTTCCTCAGCCAGCTTCCTCGCTATGCTCTCGAGGCAGGACTGGTTGGCGGTTTTGTCGTCATTGGTGGTGTCGGACTTCTCATCGGGGGAATTGATCAGGCGATTGCAGGCGTTGCGCTTTTCGCATTGGCTGGATTCCGTGTGGCACCCTCGATCATCCGGTTCCAGTCAGTTCTCTCCTCGATGATTGCAATCTCTGAGTTCCCACGACTTGTTCTCGCTGAACTCGCAGACACTGAACGTGGTTCAGGCGAAATCGCCGAACGAACGGTACGCCCCCTTCACGATTCGCCTGAGCGCCTAGCCCTGGAGCGGGTAACGTTTCGATATTCACCCGACGCGCCTCCGGCAATTCGTGATGTCTCGCTCGAAGTTCAACTCGGATCCACAGTCGCCTTCGTCGGGGCTTCCGGATCGGGTAAGTCGACCATGGTGGACCTGCTGCTGAGTCTGCTTGAACCGACTGAGGGAACGATCTCGGTGGACGGTATTCCACTGAACTCGCTGCGCAGTGCATGGCGATCCCGCGTTGGCTACGTACCCCAGGAGGTTGCGCTCTTCGACGCAAGTATCGCCCAAAATGTCGCCTTAACGTGGGGAATCGATTACGACCCTGAACAGGTGCAACATGCACTGGAGCAAGCCCAGCTCTGGGATCTCGTGGTGGCGCGGGAGGGGGGGATTGAATCGCCAGTAGGAGAGCGCGGCCTTGCACTTTCGGGCGGTCAACGGCAGCGACTGGGGATAGCGCGAGCGCTATACTCCGACCCACTCGTCCTTGTCATGGACGAGGCGACGAGCGCCCTGGACACCAACACAGAGTCGCAGGTCACAGACGCAATTCAAAGGCTTGGCGCTGGAATTACGAAGATCGTCGTTGCGCACCGTCTTGCAACGATCATGAAATCGGACTGCATCTTCTTCATGCGAGAGGGATCCGTGGTTGGCAGTGGGACATTCGAAGAACTCGTGAGCAGTTTCCCCGACTTTGCCCGCCAGGCAGAGCTCGCCGGCCTCGCCTGAGCGTTTGATGTGGCACGTGGCGCGAGTTTCTTGCGGGTGGACTCGACTAACTTCGCGGGTGCGGTTCTGGATCGGGGTACCACCTATAATTGGGTCCTGTCGACCACACAGCATGCCGACAGTCGGTAGTGCGCGAGGCGCGTGGGCCTCAATGATGGCGAGAAATGGAATCAAATGGACATCGCTGGAAAGCATATTGTCGTGATCGGAGGCGCCGGTTTTATCGGCAGTCACGTCGTCGAGGAGTTGCTCGCGACCGATGTTGGGCAAGTCACAATTTACGACAACTTCGCTCGCGGCAAGCGGTCCAATATTGCGCCTCAGCTCAACGATGCTCGTTGCAGTATTTTTCCCGATGGTGGCGACGTGCGGGAGGTGGACGTTCTGAATGCCGCCCTCAAGGGGGCAGATGGTGTTATAGACCTCGCAGCGATGTGGCTCCTGCATTGCAAGGACTACCCCCGCACCGCCTTCGATGTTAACGTTGCGGGTGTCTTTAACGTTCTCGAGGCATGTGTTAACAACGACATCCAGCGTTTGGTTTATTCGAGTTCGGCAAGCGTCTATGGGGATGCGGTCGAAGTCCCCATGACCGAAGAGCATCCGTTCAATAATCGCAACTTCTACGGAGCAACGAAGATTGCGGGCGAGGCGATGGCTCGCGCTTTTTATGATCGCTATGGACTCGACTATGTAGGGCTGCGCTACATGAATGTGTACGGCCCACACCAGGACCAGACTGCGGCATACACTGGAGTCATCCCCATCATGCTCAACAAGATCGAGGCTAACGAGGCCCCAGTGATCAACGGGGACGGCTCGCAGGCCTACGACTTCGTGACAGCACGGGACGTTGCCCGCTGCAATGTCCTTGCCCTACGCGGTGACACCACCGACGAGTTTTACAATGTCGGAACCGGCGTCCAAACGAGCATCAGGGAGCTTTGCAATCTCATACTCGAGCTGCGGGAATCGGAATTGGCTGTGGAATACCGTCCATACAATGAAGAGGACAGCCGCCGGATGGTGCAAAACAGGATTGGCTCTACGGAGAAGGCGCACCGCGATCTCGGATTCTTCTATGAGGACTCCCTTCGAGATGGACTGTTGGCACTCATCGACTGGAGAGCGTCCAACCCGGGCATGGAATAAGGGACGATTGCGGCTCCGCTAAAACGAGAGGGACCAGTACATGTGTGGAATCGCCGGCGTCATCAATCTCAAGGGTGACGGGATTTCGCCGGTGATGTTGCGCGCGATGACCGATTCGCTGGCGCATCGCGGCCCGGACGGCGAGGGCCACTGGATTCAGGAGAATGTCGGCATCGGACACCGTCGGCTTGCGATAATCGATCTTTCGCCGTTGGGCCATCAACCGATGGTTTCGAGTGATTCGCGATACGTTCTCACGTTCAATGGGATGATCTACAATCATCGCGAGATTCGGGCAGAGCTCGAAGCCAGAGGGCACCGATTTCGCTCTTCGAGTGATACCGAAGTCGTGCTCAATGCGTTGATCGAGTGGGGCGTTGATGCGCTTCCGCGGTTCAACGGAATGTTTGCCTTCGGCTTCTACGACTCGATGGCCCGGAGGCTCCTTCTCGCTCGCGACCGATACGGGATCAAGCCGCTTTACGTCAGTCAACAGGGCGACGTATTCGCGTTTGGATCTGAACAGAAGGCTATTCTCGCTCGATCGAACTTCGTCCGTCGACTGGATAAGTCCGCACTCATGGAGTACCTCACGTTCCAGAACATCCTTTCGGAGCGGACCTTGCTCGAGGACATCCAGCTTCTCCCTGCCGGCCATTTCACTGTACTTGACCTGAAGTCAACTATTCCGCAATTAAAGAAGACTCAATACTGGGACTTCGACTTCAGGGAGGAGTCTCCCGAAGCCAGGCACGAAGAGTATGTCGAAGAACTCGATCGACTGTTTGCCCAAGCGGTCAATCGCCAGCTTCTCAGCGATGTGGAAGTTGGAAGCTACCTCAGCGGCGGCATGGATAGTGGCTCGATCACCGCGATCGCCGCGGATTCTTTCCCCGGTATGAAAACCTTCACGTGCGGATTCGACTTGAGTAGTGCATCCGGCATGGAACTCGCGTTCGACGAGCGCGCCATGGCGGAGGCGATGTCGGCGGCGTTCAAGACCGAGCAATACGAAGTTGTGCTCAAATCGGGCGACATGGAACGGTCCCTTCCGGCGCTTGTCCACCACCTTGAAGAGCCTCGAGTTGGCCAAAGCTATCCCAACTATTACGCGGCGCAACTCGCAGGCAAGTTCGTTAAGGTTGTTCTCTCAGGCGCTGGCGGTGACGAGCTATTCGGTGGGTATCCGTGGCGCTATTACCGAGCCACGAGCGCGCGCAATTTCGAGGACTATGTCGACAGCTACTTCGACTATTGGCAGAGATTGACATCCCCTGCCGAGTTGAAAAGACTCGTTTCACCGATCTGGCGAGACGTTGCCGATGTCTCGACACGGCAGGTTTTCCGTGACGTTTATCCATCCCAACCGAGATCTCTCGAGCGGCCCGAGGACTTCATCAACCAGTCGCTTTACTTTGAAGCAAAGACCTTCCTGCACGGGCTACTCGTTGTCGAGGACAAACTCTCGATGGCACACGGGCTGGAGTCGAGAGTCCCGTTCCTGGACAACGATCTCGTCGACTTCGCGATGCGGGTGCCAGTCAAGTACAAGCTAAATAACCTTGCCGAGGTCGCGCGGCTCAATGAAAACGAGCCGGGGGCGAAGGCCGAGCAGTTCTTCAAGCGCACCAAGGACGGCAAGCAGATTTTGCGCGACGCGATGAGTCGTCACATCCCCGAATCCGTAACAAGTCGCGCCAAGCAGGGCTTCTCTTCACCGGACGCTAGCTGGTTTAAGGGCGAGAGTATTGACTTTGTGCGCCGCCAGCTCAGCGGTTCGACGCCACTATTCGATATCCTTGATCGAGATGCGGTGGGCACTGTGCTTGAATCGCACTTCACGGGTAGCGAGAATCGGCGCCTCTTGGTTTGGGGGCTCCTGAGCTTGGATGAGTGGCTTAACCAAGTGCAGCCCTCTGCGTGATAAGTCAGCACAGTCTTGAACGGCCTACCCCTGGAGTTTCAATGAGAGTTCGCCATTTCGGGAATACGGCAAATAACGCCTTCCACAACGTACTCTTGCTCAGGCGGTATGGCGGCACTGAATCGGACCTGCCAATTCGCATGTTCGGTTTACATCACGCGATCTCTGCGCCGGCGTGGGAAGTCGTTGACTTCGAAGTACCTAGCGCGGCGTGGGTCGCCCAACCCGACTGGACATCGTATCCGGAGGCGGTAAGCGTTAACTCCGAATACGCAGATCTGGAATTGCCCTCGAAAGAAGGAGAGGCCTCGCACGAGCCTGTCGGCCGTGGCGACGCCGTCACACGGATCACGGCCGCGGTTCGTAGTCGGCTTTTCGGCCCATTGCGTGGCAAGTGGTGGTCGCAACCTATCGTTGATGCTCGGGACCGCCAAATTCTGGGGCGGCGGTCCGTGCTGAGAGAAGTCGACGATGCGATCAATTTGCTTTACGGTTCGGGTTCACTTTTTGTCTCTCAACTCCCGAATCCGTCACCGCATACGGTGTGCTTGGAGCATGGGACGATCCGATGGATTGCGGATGGAAACCGTGAAGAGAAAGCGTTCAGACAGGCCTATCGTCGTCAGGTCGCGCAGGCCATGCATGTGTGGGTGACAAACCTGGATCCGCGCACACTTGAGATTGCAGAGGATGTGGCGCCGGGTCGCTGGTCGGCACTTCCTCACCCCTTCATGCCTGACTCGCGTGTCCCGCTCCCCGGGTCGGCGTCGCGCCGCAATGAGCTGCTGCGACAGACCAGGTCGGAGAGTCTCGTACTTCTTCCGTCGAGCCAAAATTGGAGCAAGCATCACGACAAGGGTTCGATAAAGGCCCTTTCTGCGTTCGTTGAACTTCGCCGTGCGGGTGTGGATGTCGGCCTGGTCGCGGTGGAATGGGGACTCCAACTCGAAGAATCGAAGGTGTTCCTTGACGAGGCTGGAGTCGGGGCCAATGTGGTTTGGGTCCCCCCGATGGCCAGGTTTGGTTTGCAGCGGATGATGGCCAATGTGGACGTGGTTTGGGATCAATTCGGTCTGGACGTGTTCGGCGCTCTCGCATTGCGTGCCGTCGAGCAGGGCACCCCGCTGGTTAGTCGGGGGTTGGCCGCGGCCGGGGAACAGCTCATCGGTGGCCCGGTGCCGTGGCACCCTGCCGCGACAACAGAGGAAATTGTTCGCGAGACCACCGCAGTACTCGAAGAGATGGGTCGCAGAGGCCGCGACACCGTGATCGAGGAGACTCGTGCCAGGTACCGTTCCTGGCTATTGGAGCGGCATTCGCCGGCACTCACCGCGACTCTTCAACACGACGTCTACGCGAGGATAATCGACGGGACCTTCGAGCAGGGCACAGCAGCACCAAACCAATGGGCCACACTGCCTGGCGCTGGATTCCAGAAGGATGAACGTCAATGAGAGTCCGTCATTTTGGAAACACTGCCAACAATGCGTACTACAACGCGCTGCTTCTCAAGCAGTACGTGGGGATTGAATCGGACCTGCCAATTGACATGTTCGGACTTCATCATGCGATCTCTGCACCGGCGTGGGAGACCGTTGACTTTGAGGTGCCCAGCGCGGAGTGGGTTGCGAAACCTGACTGGGCTTTGATTCCCAAAGCGGGTGCCATCAACTCTGAGTACAGCGACCTGGGGACAACCGTGACTTCTGGTTCGACCATTCCGTCACCGCCGAGGGAGGGACTGCGCGCGAGAACAATGTCTGTTGCGCGTGCCGTGATCAATCCCATGTATGGCAAACACTGGGCACAGCCGATTTTCGATCTTTCCTATCGCTGGGTTCTCTCTAGGCGGGCAGTTCTTCCCGTGTTGGCAGATCGCGTTAACGTACTGTATGGCGCAGACTCATTGATCAAGATGAAGGTACCGAATCCGTCACCGCGTACGGTGTGCTTGGAGCATGGGACGATCCGATGGATTGCTGACGGGGACCGCGAGACAGCGGTCATCCGACGTGCTTATCGTCGTCAGGTCGCGCAGGCCATGCATGTGTGGGTGACAAACCTGGATCCGCGCACACTTGAGATTGCAGAGGATGTGGCGCCGGGTCGCTGGTCGGCACTTCCTCACCCCTTCATGCCTGACTCGCGTGTCCCGCTCCCCGGGTCGGCGTCGCGCCGCAATGAGCTGCTGCGACAGACCAGGTCGGAGAGTCTCGTACTTCTTCCGTCGAGCCAAAATTGGAGCAAGCATCACGACAAGGGTTCGATAAAGGCCCTTTCTGCGTTCGTTGAACTTCGCCGTGCGGGTGTGGATGTCGGCCTGGTCGCGGTGGAATGGGGACTCCAACTCGAAGAATCGAAGGTGTTCCTTGACGAGGCTGGAGTCGGGGCCAATGTGGTTTGGGTCCCCCCGATGGCCAGGTTTGGTTTGCAGCGGATGATGGCCAATGTGGACGTGGTTTGGGATCAATTCGGTCTGGACGTGTTCGGCGCTCTCGCATTGCGTGCCGTCGAGCAGGGCACCCCGCTGGTTAGTCGGGGGTTGGCCGCGGCCGGGGAACAGCTCATCGGTGGCCCGGTGCCGTGGCACCCTGCCGCGACAACAGAGGAAATTGTTCGCGAGACCACCGCAGTACTCGAAGAGATGGGTCGCAGAGGCCGCGACACCGTGATCGAGGAGACTCGTGCCAGGTACCGTTCCTGGCTATTGGAGCGGCATTCGCCGGCACTCACCGCGACTCTTCAACACGACGTCTACGCGAGGATAATCGACGGGACCTTCGAGCAGGGCACAGCAGCACCAAACCAATGGGCCACACTGCTTGCGAACCAAGCGATAGACGAGGGCAGGAAGTTTTGACATGAAGTCGGCACTTGTGACGGGAGCTGCGGGCCTGCTTGGCCGCGCCACGGTTAATAGACTGGCAGACGCTGGCGTGGACGTGCATGCTTTGGTGCGCGGCAAAGAACAGGCTTTCCGTGACGACGTCCAGTTTCATGTGGCGGATCTCTCACGGCCGCTCGTGGCGAAGTCGCTTCCTCGGCACGTAGATACGATCTTCCATTTGGCGCAGGCACGGGAGTTTCGAGACTTTCCGGAATCTGCCCTGCCGGTCTTCGCCATTAACGTCGCCACAACGGCGTTCCTCCTGGATTATGCAGGTCGGGTCGAAGTCTCGAGTTTCGTGTACGCGTCATCGGGGGGCGTGTACCGGAATGCTCGTGGAATCCCGCTCACCGAAGAATCGCCACTCCAAGATCCTGCGGGACTCGGCCACTATTTGGCAACGAAGCTGTCGAGCGAGGCTCTTGTCGGTAGTTACAGTGCGCATTTCGATTCGGTCGCGCTGCGATTCTTCTTCATCTATGGGGCCGGACAGGACCGCTCAATGTTGGTTCCACGGCTTTACGATCGCGTAAAAAACGGTGAGCCGCTCGCGCTACAGGGCGACATTGGCATGCGGATCAACCCCGTGCACGTGTCGGATGCTGCGGCAGCAACTATTGCCGCCGCAGGCCTGGAAGGCCCGGCCACGGTGAACATTGCGGGGCCGGAGAGCATATCTCTGCGCGGCATGGGCGAACTCTTTGGCGCTGATTCCGGATGCGAGCCTGTCTTCGAGTCGACCGCAGGTGCTCCCGCCGACCTCATTGCCTCGACGGTACGAATGAGTGAACTGTTGCTGCCTCCTGCGATCACGCTTCGCCAGTCACTTTCAGATATCAGAGAATGATGCGTGTTCTGCACCTGCCCACAGCCGTTGGAGGCGGACCGTCCGGGCTCAGTCAACAACTCAAACTGCTTGGAATTGATTCTGAGGTGTGGACAATTGACCAAAACTACTTGAACTACCCGGTGGATCGAGTCCTCACGGATGCCAAAGCGCCGATTCTTCTTCAAATGCTTCGCGCGTTTGGAGCAGGAGCATATGTATTCGGGCGGTGGGATATCATCCATTTCAATTTTGGAAGCACCTTATTCTCGAACGGGGGCAAGCTGCTGTCGATGCGACCGGCCAGTCTGGTTCGACGCGGTGCTGCAAAATTCCTGACGGCATTGTTGGGCGGAGCCGCGAGTATCTTGCAACACTTGGAGCTGTGGATACTGCGAGTTCGTCGTATTCCAGTGTTTGTCCACTACCAAGGGGACGATGCGCGTCAGGGTGACTATTCGCGTGCTCACTTCGAGATCAGCATTGCCACGCAGGTCCCCGCGGATTACTACACTCCGAGGACCGACGAATGGAAGCGTCGTCAAATTGCGCTCATGGCAAAATACGCCGCGAGGATATACGCGGTGAATCCCGACCTCCTAAACGTGCTTCCACTGTCAGCAGAGTTCGTCCCGTATGGGCACGTTGCAGTGAAGGAGTGGGCGCCAAACTTTACTCAGGATGATCGCAAGCAACTTGTCTTCGCTCATGCGCCTAGCAATCGCAGCGTCAAGGGAACGGACCTTATTGTGGAGGCACTCGCGGAGTTGAAAGCGGAGGGCTACGAATTCACACTCGATCTCATCGAAGGAGTGAGTAATTCTGAAGCACTTGAGCGCTATCGAAGCGCCGACATCTTGATTGACCAACTTTACGCCGGCTGGTACGGGGGTGTTGCCGTCGAGGCAATGGCACTCGGCAAACCAGTGGTGGTATATCTCAGGGAATCCGATTTTCATTACCTGCCTGTGGAGATGGTGCAGGACTTGCCATTCTTCCGCGCCACGCCAACCACGGTGAAGGAGACGCTTCGAAATCTGATGGAGATGCCGAGATCGGAGCTCGTGGCCGTGGCCAGAAGGAGTAGAGAGTTTGTTGAGAAGTGGCATGATCCGCACCAGATCGCAACGAGGATTGCTGCGGACTATCGTCGCGGCATAGAGATTGCCAAGAGAAAAGGAAACCTGCAGTGACCCCCAAGAGCGTAACAATTATTGGAGGCGGAATCGTCGGTCTCGCGATCGCCGAGAGGCTCTCCTCTCGGGGTCTCTTAGTTACCGTGCTTGAGAAGGAAAATCACTGGGCAGCTCATCAGACTGGACATAACTCGGGTGTCATCCACGCCGGTCCGTATTACAAGCCGGGGTCGCTTAAAGCGATGATGTGCCTCGCCGGTAATAGGTCGATGACCGCGTTCGCACGCGAACACGGTATCTCTCAGGTAACCACTGGCAAGCTCATCGTTGCAACCTCAGGCAACGAGGTTGCTCGGCTCGAACAACTAGCAGCGCGCGCTAGTTCGAACGGGGTTACTTGCCGCCTCGTTTCCATGGAGGAAGCGCGAGATTACGAGCCACATGTGGGAGGGGTGAAAGCCCTCCGCGTCGAAGACACCGGAATTGTCGATTACGCTGCAGTGTCGGCAATGTTGGCCGAATTAGCTTCAGCTCGAGGAGCGAACCTCATGCTAGGCGCCCGCGTGCGCTCGATTCATAGCTCCGACCGTGAAATCATGGTCGAGCACGAGCGGGGTCAGGTAGCTTCGGACCTCTTGATCAACGCCGCCGGATTGCAAAGTGACCTCATTGCCCGACTCGCTGGGGTGAGGCCGACAGTGCAGATTGTTCCATTTCGCGGAGAATATTACGAGTTGAGAAGTGCGAGTCAGCACCTGGTCAACGGACTGATCTATCCCGTCCCCAACCCCGAAATGCCATTTCTGGGAGTACACCTGACTCGGATGATTGACGGGGCGGTGCACGCGGGTCCAAATGCCGTGCTCGCACTTTCCCGAGAAGGATACCGTTGGACCGCGGTGTCTCCACGAGATCTCCTGCGAACCCTGTCCTTTCCTGGATTCCTCAAACTCGCCTCCCGAAACGTCGGCACAGGGACGCGCGAGGTCATTCGCTCATTCTCCAAACGTCGATTCGCCCGGGATCTTGCGCGACTGGTGCCGGAGATTACGACCGCCGACCTCGTGCCGTCGGGCGCGGGGGTTCGGGCGCAGGCAATTGGACGTGACGGTAATCTCGTTGACGACTTTGTGATCCAACAGAACCGGAATCAGATCCACATTCTGAACGCCCCTTCACCTGCTGCGACGAGTGCTTTGGAGATCGCTGATTACATTTCGCGTATGGTGACCTAAGACATCGGTTCGAGGGGGAGACGGTAGGCCTTTCCGCTATCTGCGCGTTCTGCTGTCAGAATGGATAGGAGTTTTGGGCGGAAGTCCGATCATTATTGTGGGGTAGGCATGGCGAGAAGTATTAGGGACGCGCCAGTGCGGACGTTCTCTGGTGTCCGAAGCAAGCTAACGGCCCTGGTGGTGGGGGCGCTGCTTTGCTCATCCTTTGTCGCCGTCGGCTCGTCGACCGCGCTCGCGTTGTCGGGGGATGAGTTCATGCCTGGCTATATCATCAGCGACTCCCTTTTTTATAATTCTTCGGCGATGTCGGAAGCTGAGATTCAGCTTTTTCTCGAATCCAAGGGCAGCGGTCTGGCGGGCTATACCTTTACCGTGGCGAGTAGGCCGCGGGTAGTGTCGGACAGCACGGGGAACGTCCGTTGTGAGGCGTTCCAAGGGGGTACTCTTTCGTCGGCCGCCATCATCTATCGCGCCCAGGCGGCGTGCGGAATCAGTGCAAAAGTGCTTTTGGTGACATTGCAGAAAGAGCAAGGACTCATCACGAAGAGCGCACCGAGCCAAGGCGCCATGGATCGTGCAATGGGATTTGCCTGTCCGGACACCGCGCCGTGTGCGCCCACGACGCTGGGTTTTGGGAATCAAGTCTACTCCGGCGCGCTTCAGTTGAACACCTACAAGGCGAGTCGTTTCGGTAGGCAGCCCGGCCCACAGTCCATCCTCTTCAACCCGAACTCGGGATGTGGTGCCACCCAAGTCAATGTCCAGAATTACGCCACTGCCGCACTGTATAACTACACCCCATATCAACCGAATGCCGCTGCCTTGGCCAATCTCCACGGAACCGGCGACAGTTGTTCCTCGTACGGAAACAGGAATTTCTGGGTTTTCTATCAATCGTGGTTTGGAAGTACTCTCGGAAACACACCGTACCCAGTGGGCGGAGCAGGCATATTGGGCTCCACAGCGGTTGGCGCCACGCTGACTGTGCAGCCGGGGACTTGGTCAGGCTCGCCGGCCTTTTCCTACGCATGGCTTAGGTGTGATTCTTATCCGACCTCCTTTGACGGTGTTCCAGTCGGCTGTTCGACTCTCGCCGGGGAGACGACCGACAGCTATATTTCGAAAGCTGGCGATGTAGGCAAGTTCATCGCTGCAATCGTGACCGGCTCCAATTCCTATGGCGAATTGTCTACAGGTGCAGTTCTCGATGGTCGGGTCGGATCACCCGCCAACGTAGTGCCTCCGGTTTTGTCGGGTGGTGCGCCGGTGGGGTCGACGTGGACGGTGGATG
>CAZYYE010000002.1:391722-639087 GCA_964651535.1 uncultured Cryobacterium sp. | reverse complement strand
GGGAACAGTTCGTTGGGTTTCAGCATTGTAGGAACAACCAACACCACCCCAACCCGACCGGTGGGGTTCCCGACCAATACTTCGCCTCCGGTTTTGTCGGGTGGTGCGTTGGAGTGGACGACGTGGACGGTGGATGTCGGGACGTGGGTTGGTTCGCCGACGCCGACGATTGCGATCTATTGGTTGCGGTGTAATCAGCCGGTGAGTGTGACGTATTCTCTCGTCCCGGCAGGGTGTGCGGTGATCGATGGCGAGCACGGGACCGCCTATGTGTCGAAGGCTGCAGATGTTGGGAAGTATTTGACTGCGCAAGTCGCCGGGAACAACTCGGTGGGGTTCACAATTGTGGGTACAACCAATGTCGTCGAAACAACGGCATCTGCACCAATGTTGCCAGCCAATACGACACCTCCTATAGTGTCTGGAGCGTCGCCGGTGGGTTCAACCTGGACGGTGGATGTCGGAACTTGGTCGGGGGCTCCGACACCGACGATCGCTGTCAATTGGTTGCGGTGCAATCAGCCGGTGAGTGTGACGTATTCTCTCGTCCCGGCAGGGTGCACAGTGATCGGGGGCGCGACAGCCAGAAGTTACGTATCAACGACAGCAGATATCGGTAAGTATCTGACAGCGCAAGTCGCCGGGAACAGCCTTTTGGGGTTTACCATTGTGGGGACTATCAGCACTACCCGCACAATGGTGACGCTGCCAGTGAACACCTCGCCTCCCATAGTGTCTGGAGCGTCGCCGGTGGGTTCAACCTGGACGGTGGATGTCGGAACTTGGTCGGGGGCTCCGACACCGACGATCGCTGTCAATTGGTTGCGGTGCAATCAGCCGGTGAGTGTGACGTATTCTCTCGTCCCGGCAGGGTGCACAGTGATCGGGGGCGCGACAGCCAGAAGTTACGTATCAACGACAGCAGATGTCGGTAAGTATCTGACAGCGCAAGTCGCCGGGAACAGCCCTCAGGGGTTCACAATCATGGGCACAACGAATGTCATCATTACTCAAGCACCTGCATCAGCCTTGCCAGCAAACACGGTGCCTCCGGTTTTGTCGGGTGGTGCGCCGGTGGGGTCGACGTGGACGGTGGATGTCGGGACGTGGGTTGGTTCGCCGACGCCGACGATTGCGATCTATTGGTTGCGGTGTAATCAGCCGGTGAGTGTGACGTATTCTCTCGTCCCGGCAGGGTGTGCGGTGATCGATGGCGAGCACGGGACCGCCTATGTGTCGAAGGCTGCAGATGTTGGGAAGTATTTGACTGCGCAGGTCGCCGGGAACAGTTCGTTGGGTTTCAGCATTGTGGGAACAACCAATACCTTGGCGGTGGGGTTCCCGACCAATACTTCGCCTCCGGTTTTGTCGGGTGGTGTGCCGGTGGGGTCGACGTGGACGGTGGATGTCGGGACGTGGGTTGGTTCGCCGACGCCGACGATTGCGATCTATTGGTTGCGGTGTAATCAGCCGGTGAGTGTGACGTATTCTCTCGTCCCGGCAGGGTGTGCGGTGATCGATGGCGAGCACGGGACCGCCTATGTGTCGAAGGCTGCAGATGTTGGGAAGTATTTGACTGCGCAGGTCGCCGGGAACAGTTCGTTGGGTTTCAGCATTGTAGGAACAACCAACACCACCCCAACCCAGTGATCTACCCCACTCTGTGGTCAGCGCCTCACCGCACAAGGTCTGGTCTTAACAAAGTCGATTGCGCAAAGAACTAAGCACTGCACGCTTGGCCCCCGTATCGTCAGCCAACTCCACCAGCTCGAGCAATCCATCTCCTGTTGCAATCACAGGGTTTCCTGCTGCGCTGAAGCACACTTGGCCTGGAACGGCAAGGTAATCATGGTCTGGCGAATGGATTCTTGCGCGGTAAACGATGATCTCTTGACCGGACTCCAGTCGTGTTTGAGCGCCGGGGAAGGGGCGAGTTGACGCACGCACCAGACGCAAGATCCGTTCAGCTGAGTCGCGCCAGTCGATCTTCGCGTCATCAGGTTTTCGTGGGTATGCACGCAGGGAGCGGATTGACGAGTCCTGTGGTTGAAGTTGTATCGTGCCGTCCGCCACGCGGTCGAGCGCTTCCGTGAGCGCGTCGGGAATCACCTGATCTAGCCAGCTATACAAGGTCGTTATGTCGTCGTCGGGCTGAATCGGTCTGCGCCGTTGCAACGCAATCGGACCTGCGTCGAGTGCCTCAACCATCCGGTGTACCGTCAGAGTGGCGGTGGGCTCCCCGACCAGGATCGCCCAGTTCAGGCACGCATTGCCTCGGAATCGTGGAAGATCGCCTGGATGAGCGTTGAACACGCCGTGCGGGAACCGGTCCAGAAATGACTGACGCAAGACCGTCACCCAATTCACGGATAGGCAGACGTCCGCGTAAAGTTCTAGCCCGGAAATACGAGGCTCGGAGTAGAACGGGATATCGTGTGCCTCTGCAAACACTTGAAACTCGGAAACACCGGCGTACGATTCGGGCGATGCCTTCGCGGTACAAATGAATGCCACTTCGTGGCCGCGCTCCAGAACCAATCGCGCGGTGTCAAGCAGCCAATGAGTTCGACCGATCAAACCGACTTTCACAGTAACTCCTCGAACGAAATGGCTGTCGAGTTCGAAGTAAGTATGGCTTGAAGGAAATCTGCCGCACCTGGGCCAGCGTGTCGGAGTTCCATCGTCTTACCCCGCTCGGCCGACTGAAGGTTGCCTGGGCCGAGCTTTGCCTTTAGGGCCATGTAGGCATCCTCACGTTTGGAGTTCAATGCGACATGGATTGGATGAAAGTCGAATACATCGATTGGCGCCATTGGGGAGTACCGCGTCCAGTCCTGATGCGGGTCATCAAAGGCGAGATCGTCTTCCCAATTGTAGTTTAATCGTCGAAGTCTTCGACCCCGCGATTGCCATGCTGTCCACGCTGTATGCGGCGATGCGTAGGTGAGGAGGCTCAAGTCGTACTTGATTTGCGGATGCGCGGCGAGGATTGCCTCGAATAGTGTCGTGCCCTGCACCAGCGAATGGGTTCGCATAACTCTTGCATCTGGTACGAACGCCAAGACCGATCGCATAACGTCAACGGGCTCGACTCCGTGGCTCGAGCCGGCGAGAAAATTGGGGTGGATCCCAATCTCGTGGCCGCGTTCGACAATCTTTAAGAGTACGTCGCTCGGATGAGTAACGAAGAATGTTGCAGGTGCCGAATAGGTGGCGAGCATCTCAAGGACATCCATAACTGCCCAGTCAGGAGCCCAGTCAACATCAAACGTCAGGTGGTAAAGGCCAGCAGGCGCGACTTCGAATGTGTCCAATATCCTTACAGTTCCAAACTAATTCTTCGATGAACCCGAGGTGTGCTCGAAATACTATTGCGCAGTCCGCGTCTCGCCTAGGACCAAGGTCAGGAACCCGCAAATCTATCGTATCTAACGCCTGACGAAGTGAGTGAAGCCTCGAGATGGATCGGTCGCCACCTGGTGAAAGCCTGCGCGCTCAACGGCCCCGCGCAATCGCCGTTGCCACGATGTGCGGCGAGACCGTGGTTCGTGGAATGGGTCCGCATACCCTTTCGGAGTCCACAGTACAATGCCGTTGTCGTAGATTCGCAACCGCTCGGGAAAGACTGCTTCGCGGATTTTAGAGATATCCCTGCGACGCAGCCCCGAGGTGAGATTCAAGACCGTTGTGGCGACTTTCTTCCAGTGCGTCTCAAGGACATGGTCCCATACTACGAGGCTCCCACCTTTTCGAGTTACTCGGGCGAGCTCTCGCAATGCCCGATCATAGTCGAGGGTGTGATCCAAGGAGGTTGCGGCAACAACCAAGTCGGCCGTGGCGTCACTCAGCGGCAGAAATTCGCCCGCGCCCTGAATGAAACGTCCGTTCCACTCGCTGTCGAACGGGTCAAGTCCAATAAAGGTGGCATTGGAGACTTCCGCGAGATAAGAAGGTCGGGCAAGTGGGCCGCAGCCAAAGTCAAGCACGACGTCGGGACTCGATGGTAAACATTGACGAATGAAATCTGCAAACGCTTGAGCGTTGTCCCGGCCCTGGACCGAGCACGAGCTACCTCGCATCAGAGAGTACGAAACAAATCCATTGTTCTGCGCCGCAGACCATGCGAGAAATCGGCGCGGATACGCCTTCGCAAGCAACTGGCGATACGGATAGTCGAACCTCTTCGTCCCGTCGGCAGTGTAGGGAAGCCCGCAGTTCGGACAGGTGCTGACGTAGGTCTCAAGTGATGCCGAGCGGTGCACAATCCGCCCCTTCACCTGAAGTGGAAAGGTCATATCACCGGAGGCTGAACCATCAAGCGACAGATCTGCGTGACATTGTGGACATGCCCACAAAGACGCAGCGCTCAAATTAGTCCGTCGCGTTAGATCTGCCAGATTGGCGCCGGAATTGAGGGCAGAGGCCCCAGAAGCCAGATGCTCGACTTGAACTTAAAAGCCAGTTGAGGGCAGCCACTTTGCCTCTAGAGTTCATCACCACTTGTCGAGTATATCGCGAGTGTTCAGTGGCGTAGCGGTGATGAAGTTATGTTGTGAAAGCCGGGCAAGTCGTTTCGTTCAACCCAGTGGTTGTATCGATGGTCCTGATCCGAAATGCATTGTTCTGAATTAGGTGAGCCGGTGTACTACACCGTCATCGACCATGCGCTCCGCGATCTCGACCACTCGGGTACCCTCGGCCAACGTGACGATGCCCTTGGGCTCGCCCGCAATCACCGAATCGCGAAAAAACTCATGTTCGGCCACAAGGGGTTCTTTTCGAGCGAGCGCGAATCGAGTCATGTCGCCTTCTGAGACCCCACGGAATACTGCGGCCTGGTCCCAGGTGGTCAGAATCGTGCCGTTTTGATAGTGCGTGAGGTCCGCTGTGAGCGTGTCCGCGACAAGCACGCCCATCTCCCCAGAAATAATCGTGATCCGCTCTTTGAATGGTGTCAGCCAGTTCACAACGTGCGAAGTGATTGTACCGCCAGATAGGGTGCCGACGGCGACAACCATGTCCTCGTGGGGTCGTCCACTGCGGTGAGCTGTACGTGCGTTAATCGAGACAAAATCCTGCTGTGCAACCCACGCCGTCAGATCGATGTCATGAGAGGCGAGGTCCTTGATGACTCCGACGTCGGCGATACGGCCGGGGAATGGTCCCTGGCGGCGCGTCGCAATCTGGTAGATCTCGCCAATGAGGCCATCCTCAATTCGCTGCCGGGCGGCTTGAAGCGCAGGGTTGTACCGCTCGATGTGACCGACACCACCGATTAGTCCCTTGGAACTGAATAGGTCGCGCAGTGCTGCGGCATCTTCCGCGGTGGACGCGACAGGCTTCTCAATGAGAGCGTGGACCCCAGCGTTCGCAAGCTGGGTGCCCATGTCGAGGTGGTAGATCGTCGGAGCGGCAACGACCGCGTAATCAAGATTTAGAGCCAGGAACGAATCGAGGTCGTGCACGACCGGCTGATCGTGCACACGATCCGGCGTGGTCGGGGCCGGATCGAAAACGCCAACAAAGTCGACACCCTCAAGCGCCTCAAGCACACGGGCATGATTCCGCCCCATCACCCCGAGGCCAAGAACCCCAGCGCGCAACCCCACTACGCGCCGGCCTTTGCAACCGCGTTCACGGACTCAACGATCGTCGCAAGTTCATCATCACTGAGAGACGGGTAGACCGGCAACGACAGGACCTCGCGTGCGACTTGCTCGGTGACCGGGAGGTCGAGTTCGAGACCGAACGACGGGAGCCGATGAATGGGCGTCGGGTAATACACGCCGTTTCCGACACCGCGCTTCGAAAGCTCTTCCGCAAAGGCGTCGCGGTCGTGGTCGACGATTCGCACGGTGTACTGGTGGTAAACGTGCACTGCGCCGGGAGCCACAGGCGGGGTGACAACGCCCTTCAAGTTCTCGCCGAGAAACGCCGCATTCTTCTGCCGCTGCGCGGTCCAGCCCGCAAGCTTGGCCAACTGCACGCGGCCGATTGCGGCGTGGATGTCGGTCATTCGCATGTTGAAGCCGATGACCTCGTTCTCGTATCGGCGCTCCATCCCCTGGTTGCGCAGCATTCTCGCCTGGCGCTCCAGATGCTCGGAACCCGTCGTGATCATGCCCCCTTCACCGGACATCATGTTCTTGGTGGGGTAGAACGAGAACGAGGCGGCAACTCCCCAGGCGCCGACAGGGATGCCGTCAACGGAGGCGGCATGAGCCTGGGCGGCATCCTCGTAGATCTGCAGGCCGTGTTTGTCGGCGATTGCCTTCAACGCCGCGAGATCGGATGGATGCCCGTAAAGGTGCACGGGCATGATCGCTTTGGTGCGCGGGGTGATGGCCGCTTCGACTGCGGAAGGGTCGATCGAGAAGTAGTCGCTCTCAATGTCCACAAAGACGGGGGTCGCGCCGGTGAGGCTCACCGCATTTGCCGTCGCGGCAAAACTGAATGACGGCACAATTACTTCGTCACCTGGGCCGATCCCACCGGCAAGGAATGCCAGATGCAGCGCTGAGGTGCCGGAGTTGAGTGCAATGCATCGGCGACCGTCGACGATGGACGCGAACTCGTTCTCGAACGCCGCGACTTCCGGGCCTTGCGCAAGCATTCCCGATCGAAGCACCCGGTCGACGGCAGCGCGCTCGTCTTCGCCAATTTCGGGACGGGCCGCAGGAATCATGTGTTCTCCACCTCAATGAGCGAATCGGACGCCACTTCACGATACAGCGAGCCCGTAGCCGGGCATTCCCACAATTCATCGTCCCTGCGCTGAAGCGGCTGTCCGGCCGTGCCGACCCAGCCAACCCTGCGGGCAGGGCTGCCGACGACGAGTGCGAAATCGGGAACATCCTTGACCACGACAGCTCCGGAGCCCACGAGCGCCCACTTGCCAATCGTCACTGGCGCAATGCACGTCGCGCTTGCGCCGATCGAGGCCCCTTCATGGATATCCACACCCACCGGCTCCCAGTCATCAGCCGACTTTGCCGTGCCATCCGCATTGATCGCACGAGGGAAGTGGTCATTCGTCAGCACGACAGCGGGCCCGATGAAAACACCGCGCGCAAGACGGGCCGGTTCATAGACGAGCGCGTAATTCTGAATCTTGCAATTCTCGCCGACCTCGACGCCTGTACCGATGTAAGCACCGCGCCCGATGACGCAATTGGCACCGATGTGCGCATTCTCCCTGACCTGTGCGTAGTGCCATACCTTCGAACCCTCGGAGATGGTGGCGCTCGATGCGACATCCGCGGTGTCGTGGACGAAGCCAGCATGCGCGGCCATGAAGACTCCCCGGGGATCGTAGTGCGAACAGTTCCCCATATTAGTCGTGCGAGCGCCCGGACTTTCTGACACCGTGCCACGTCCGCCCTACACTGGCACCGTGACCTCGGAGAGCACTGCGACCGGATTGGCCCGGCGCATCCTTGCATTCGCAGGGCTTCCGTTCCTTTCGCTCGTCACGCCGTTCCTGTTCCTGCCGATCCTCGCGCGCGTCGCGGGCGCGGAGGCCTGGCTGGCGATCGCGGTCGGCCAGTCGGTTGGAGCGTTCCTGGCCCTCGTCGTCGCACTCGGCTACAACACCGTCGGGCCGACAATGGTCGCCCTTGTTGCCGCCGAGGAACGGCCGGCTTTGCTGCGCCGCAGCGTGCTCGCGCGGGCACTGCTCTTCGTCCCCTGCGCCGTGCTCGCCGTGGCGATCTCGCTCGTCATCGCGCCGGAAGGGCACCGCATCGAAGCCGGAACCATGAGCCTCGCCATGACCCTCACGGGGCTTTCATCGGCGTGGTACATGATCGGGCTCGGCCGGGCAGGCCTGATCGTCCGGTACGAAATCTTCCCGCGAATCCTCGCGACCGCGATCGCCGCCGCGGCACTTCTCGTCTGGGGCCAGGTGATCTGGTACCCGCTCCTGCTCGTCGCGGCCGCCGTCGTCAGCGTCGTCTGGTACCTCCTGAGCACCGTGGGAATGAGCGCGCTGCTCGAGAAGCGTCCAGGTGAGATCCGAGAGGTCATGGCCTTCAATCGTTCCGCCATGGCCACCGAACTCGTCGGAGGCGCATACAACTCGCTCGCCGTCACGTTCGTGAGCGTGACTGCCTCCACGGCTCAGGCGGCGAGCTATGTTTCGGGCGACAAGCTCTACCGGATCGGCCAGTACTCCACATCCGCCCTCGGCAATGCCCTTCAGGGTTGGGTTGTCGAGGACGACCGAGCGCACTTCGCGGAACGCGCGCGACGCACCCTCGTCCTCCACGCCTCGCTCGGCGTGGTCGGCTTTGCGTCGTTCGCGTTCCTCGGCCCCTGGCTCTCTGGCATCCTCTTCGGCGACTCCGTGGCGATCGATGAAGGAACAGCGCTCGCACTCGGCGTGGCGACCTTCGGAATCGCGGTGGGGACGGCGCTCGGCCGAGTCATCCTGATTGGTCTTGGCGCGCGCCGCGAGTTCCTCACGTGCGTGATCATTGGCGCGAGCATCGGCGTTCCCGCAATCCTGATTCTCGCAGCCAACTTCGGTGCCGCGGGTGGGGCGTGGGGACTTGCCATCGGCGAACTCGCCTCCGTCACAAGCCAGCTCGTTTTCGTGATTCGCCGGTGGAACTCGCCGCTTGGTGCGGCCCCCGCGCGCTAGCGGGCGGGCACTCCTGCGCTTCCGGTAGCGTTGAGCCACGCACTCACGACGAAACGGCCTCCCCTCGAGGCACCAGGGTAAAGGGAAGACATGAAGCGAGCCCTCATCACCGGCATCACCGGCCAGGACGGCATGTACCTTGGCGAGTTGCTCGACGAAAAAGGCTACGAGGTCTATGGTCTCGTGCGCGGACAGAACAACCCGAAAGTCGCCGAAGTGCGCGAGGTGCTTCCGAACGCGAAACTCCTGTTCGGAGACCTCACCGACCTCGGATCCCTCCTGCGCGTGATGGAGGATGCGGCCCCCGACGAGGTGTACAACCTCGGAGCAATCTCGTTCGTCGCGCACTCGTGGGAGAACGCCGGAATGACCACCGACGTCACGGGCAAGGGCGTGCTCAACATGTTGGAGGCGACCAGAAGGCTCGCAGGTTCTGACCCGGCCAGCATCCGCTTCTACCAGGCCTCGAGTTCGGAAATGTTCGGCAAAGTACAGGACGTCCCGCAGAAGGAATCGACGCTCCTGTGGCCGCGATCCCCCTACGGCGTCGCGAAAGTGTTCGGCCACTACATGACGATCAATTACCGGGAATCGTACGGGATGCACGCCTCGAGCGGCATCCTGTTCAACCACGAATCCCCGCGGCGCGGAATCGAGTTCGTGACCCGAAAAGTATCCACCGCCGTCGCGAGGATCAAACTGGGCATGCAGGACTCCCTCACCATGGGAAACCTCGACGCGAGCCGCGACTGGGGTTACGCCGGAGACTACGTCGAGGCCATGTGGCGGATGCTGCAGCAGCCGACCGCGGACGACTACGTCATCGCGACGGGCGTCACCCACACGATCCGCGACCTGCTCGACGTGGCGTTCGCGCGCATCGGCATTTCCGACTGGTCGGAGTACGTCAGCTACGACAAGCAGTATGAGCGCCCCGCTGAAGTCGATTTGCTCATCGGCGACGCGACCAAGGCGAAGGAAGCGCTCGGCTGGGAGCCCACCGTCGACTTCACCGAACTCATCAACATGATGGTGGATTCCGACCTCGAACAGCAGCGGACCGCCGGCCGGGACTGACCCATGTCCATCGCCCTCATCACCGGCGTCACCGGTCAGGACGGAACCTACCTGAGCCGCGCGCTCCTCGCGGACGGCGTGGAAGTCCACGGAATCGTGCGGCCCGACTCCCGACGTCCCGTTGAATCGGGCGTCGTCGTCCACCGCGCGGACATGCTCGACGACGGGGAACTGGCGAGGCTGGTGAGTGAGTTGCAGCCCGACGAGCTCTACCACCTTGCCGGGCAGAGTTCCGTCGCAGCCTCGTGGGACGATCCGGTGGGGACGGTGCGTCAGACCGCGGCGCCTGCCGCGGCATTGCTGCACGCCATCGCGGAGTCGAGCGCGCACACGCGGTTCGTTCTCGCCTCCAGCGCCGAAATCTTCGGTCGCGCCCCGGCGCCGCAGAACGAGTCGACTCCGATAGCGCCGCTCTCCCCGTACGGTGCCGCGAAAGCGCTCGCTCACCACCTCGTCTCCGGATACCGTGAGCGCGGAGTGCACGCCTCGTCGTGCATCCTCTACAACCACGAGTCGCCGTTGCGGCCCGAACGGTTCGTCACGCGCAAGATCACCGTCGCTGCCGCCCGAATCGCCCTCAGGATGCAGGACACGCTCACGCTCGGCAACCTCGATGCGGCGCGGGACTGGGGCTGGGCGCCCGACGTCGTCGCGGCGTTACGCCTCGCCGCAGGCCACCCCGCCCCTGGAGACTATGTGATCGGCACGGGCGAGCTGCACACCGTGCGCGAATTCGTCGCCGAGGCGTTCTCGGCGGCGGGAATCAACGACTGGGAGGAGCGCGTCGTCATCGACGAGTCCTTGCTCCGCCCCGTGGACCCGCCGGTGCAACTGGCCGACAGCTCCAAGGCCAGAACAGAACTCGGCTGGCAGCCGACCGTGCAATTCGCCGAACTCGTGGATCGCATGGTGCGGAACGATCTCACCCTGACGGAACAGAGCACCGACCAGGCAACAGGAACCGTCACGTGAGGTGTGGTAGCTCCGGTTGACCCGGCGCCGTCGTGAATGCCTGCCGCCAGCTCAACTCGCGACTCGCCTTCACCGTGCACACCACGAGCGTCAGCATGCCGAACTCGATCAGGATCGAACTCTCCGCAAGCGACGTCGTGATGAGTGCGAGCAGGACGAGCGCCGGCCACGTGAAAACGACGCTTCGCCGAGCGACCGCGAGCAGCCAGGACCGCACGAATGCGAGGGCGATCAACACGAGGAAGGCGAACAATCCGACAAGCCCCAGCTGGAGCCAAATGTCGAAGAACGCGTTCGCCGCCGATGTGGGTGCGCCGCCAGGCAGGTTTCGGAAACCGATGAACGGCACGAGCTCGAGCCGCCAGGACCCGATCCAGCCCCACCCCTCCAGGGGCTGCACCGACTGGAGCCCCATGATGCGGCGCCACAGATTCAAGCGGTAGTCGAGTTCCTTCGTCGCATCCAGGATGCCGATGATCGGGGATCGAAACACCCACCCGAGAAGAAGAACCACGACGCTCGTGCCGAGCAGTCCGAACTGCCAGAACGGGCGACGATCCGGCGCCACCCGGCGAAGTCCGAAGAGAGCGGCTGCAGCGAGCCCGAGAACCGCGCTCGTGCCGATCGCGACGGGCGACTGGGACAGCAGCAGGCACAGGGCGGCCAGCACGATCGAGCCAACGCCCAGTCCGCGCGCAACGGATCGGGTGCGCAACTCCGTGGCGAACGTGATGAGCGCAATGATCGCCACGATGCCGAGCTGATTGCGCGAACCCAGAATGCCCTGAAGCGGGCCCAATCGGTCCAAGTTGCCCGCCACCGAAAGAAAGCGAATCGGGGTGTCGATGAGCAGGCCGGACAGAATCTCAATGACGAGAGAACCGAGGAGCGTGAGGCGCAGAACGTCGCCAAACGCGCGCACGATTTGAATCGTGTCCCTGAGCAGAGCGACCGCCACCCCGAGAACCGTGAACGCGAGCAAGTACGTGAGGCTGCCGAGCGTCGCCCACTGGTATCGGCTCCACAACACCGAGGCCACGGCCCAACCGACGAAAATGAGGAGAGAAATCGGAAGGAGTCCGCTCCACTCGATCTCGCCGCGCTTCATCAGGAGAATGACCGCCCACAACGCGACGAGGGCGCCGAGGATGCCGAACAACCCCGCCCACCCGATCGTCTGCCTGATCGCGAACGCGAGCGCGGCCGAGCCGATCGTCGCGGTCGTCAGAACCGTGAGAAACCGTGCGGAAGACACGAAAGCGATGATGACGTCGAATCGCTGCCCTGGCTTCACCACACGTCACGACCGATCATCGCGGCCACGGCGTCCATCATGGTGTCCAAGCATATCCAGCACACTGGTAAGCCGACGGAGCGGTCTCGTGATCCGCCACGATCGGGAGCTCTCGAAAGCGTCGCGGGCCTCCTGCACGCCCCGGGCGTGAGCGGCAGCGACTTCCGCCCGAAGGGCGAGGATATCGGCGGAGTGCGCAGCGGCCTCGGCCGACCACGTGGCCGTCAGAACCGACTCCCGCTCTGCGTCGTCGAGGTCCGCCAGCGCTTTGGGCAGCAAGCGGGACCTGAATTCCCCGAGCAGTCTGGCGTCTCCCCACGTGGAGTGCGTGTTTCCCGGATGCCAGCGCTTTCCGTATACCGCGGGAATGGGCGCGAACGATCCGCGGACGAGCATCCGAACGGCCCACAGTACGTCGGCCCACTCATCGCGGTCGTGATCCGTCGGAAGCGGGACTGCGCGATCCGTTCGCATCACGCCTCGGAACGACGCCCCGAGCAGGCTGGGGTCGCCGAACACGCTGATTTCGGCAGCCTTGTGAATTCGAGCCTTTGCGTCAGGGTTCGAGAACGGTTCGAATGGGTCGATCCGGTGCCCGCCGTTGGTCACCCCGCTTTCGTTCAGCGGGACGATGGGACCGAAGGCGAGCACGGCGTCGGGCACCGCGTCAAGCACTTCTTCCGCGTCGGTGACCCAGTCGGCTCCGATCTCATCGTCGTGCGGGAGCCACGCGAAGTAGTGTTCCCGCGAGCGCTCCAGCAGGTCGTTGCAGTGGCTCACCCAGCCGGGTGCAATCTCGCGTGGCCCAATCCAGTCGATGTTGTCGATCGCGCCGAGTTCTTCGCGGAGAATCTCGAGCGCGTCATCGTCCCCGGTCGCGTCCGAGACCGTGATCGCGGCGCTTCCCGCGAGCCTGCGGATGTTGCCCGCAACATTGTCCACCCACGGCAGGGAGCGGTGGAGCGGTATCGCGATCCGGGTTCTGTTCACGCCAGCACCGTAGGGTTCAGAACCGCGTCGATGGACTCGATCGCGTGCCGCGCCGCGAGGGGAGCGGTGGTGAGTTTGAAGTTTCGCGGCGAGAGAAGGCGGCCCGCCGTGCGCGTTCCGAACTCGGCCCTGCTGTGAAGTCGCGACCCGTGGTCGTCGATGTCGCGGGATCCGTGCCCGACGATGACTCCGCCGACCAATTCGACCGGGCCGCCAAAATCCGGAAGAAGCCCCAGTTCGCGAAGCGCGGCAAGCTGCCGGAGGGCAATCGACGTTCGCCACCCGGCAAGGTCGGCGTCCTCGCCGTCCGCGGCCGTGATTCGCTCGAGCAGCGTCCGGGCGTGGTCGCTGGGTTCGGTGCCGAATTCATTGGTCAAGCGGGCTTCCGGATACCAGGACGCATACGTGTAATCGCGGTGGGAAACGACATCGCCAAACGGCCCCTGTGCGAGCGTCACCGTGCGTGTGCCCGCCACGCCCCTAAGCCGCACCGCGGTTTTGACGCGGAAGTTTCGACCGCCCTGGTCCGGATCGGAATCGAGGGCCAGCTGGTTCTCCCACGCGCAATTCACGACGAAATCGTACTTGCCCGACTTGGCGGAACCACCAGGTACCCGCCATGACACATCGACCCCCGTCGGCGCCGGATCCAGCGAAATCACCCTGTGGGACGCCCGCACGGCAATGTTCGTGGCGGACGCGATCCGGGCGGAAACGAGCCGGCACAACACGATGGGATCGACCGCTCGCTCCGCGGTCGCGAACATCGGGAATCCTGTCGACTCGTCTGTCCGCGGCTCAGGATCGACGAGGTGATCGATCGTGCCCCCGAGGTAGTGCGACCCCACGTGCTTCGACAGTTGTTCGAAGCGTGCATTCATGGCCGAGTACCGTTGCGCCAAAGCGGGGGCGTCAAGCAGGGACGTGGGCATGACGATGTAGTCGAAGGGCGCTGACGACATCTCGCCCCAATCGACGCCGGCGCCCAGAGCATCCTCCACAAGCGAGGCGAAAGACAGCGCTCCGCGCAGCATCACCTCCCGCGTCTCAGCATCGCCGAGCGCGAAAATCGGACCGAGATGAACCTTGCCCTCATTCGCGCAGCTTGCCGCAGAAAGGATCTCCGGTCGGGAGTCGAGAACCTCCACCTCCCACCCGCGTGCGGCGGCAAACAGCGCCACAATCGAGCCGAGGATCCCTCCGCCGACCACGGCAATCCTCACAACAACTCCCGCCGCTTCGTTTTGACTGCCACCACCAGAAGCAGCGCGAGGCCGTACTCGGTGATCAGCCGGCTTTCGGCGAACGACTGCACGATGAGCGCCACCAGAATCAGGAGCGGGAGCAACGTCAGCGCGGTGTGCTTGAGAGGAGTGCGCGGCGCCTTCTGCGGCCGGTCCACGGCGTGATGCCAGGCCTTGATGAGCGCTGCCCCCGTGAGTGCGATGAACACGATGAGCCCGACCATGCCCAACTGGAAAGCCACATCGACCCACGTGTTGTGCGCCTGCAACTGGCGGACTCCCACACGGAACACGAGCGAATCGAACGGGTCCGCCCACGGGACCCAGTAACTCACCCACCCCCAGCCGAACGCGGGGCGCTGCTGGGTCAGATCGATCACCTTTTCCCAGATGCCCAGTCGTCCTGTGAGATCGGAACTCTTGCCGAGCAGTTCGAACACCCGGTCGCGCAGAACGAATGCGGTGGCCGCCCCCGCGGCAAGCACCGCGGCGCTGCTCAAGTACACGACAACCCGCCCACGGCCCGTCCTCGCGCGCCGCACGAGAAGAGCGACGATCAGCACGACGGCGACACCCGCCGCGGCGAGCGTCACGGTCGCCGACTTCGTCATGAGGATCGTCGCCGCAGCGACGACGAGCCAGAACCATCCCGACGAGCGGCTGACCGCGCGCGACGCGAGCTGGATTCCGAACACGATGAGCGCGAGAAGCGCGAGGAATCCGAGGCTGTTGGAGTTGCCGACGATGCCCTGGATGCGCCCGTCGCCGAACACCTCGAACAGCTCATTGCGCGACCACATGAGCATGCCGGGGAGCTTCTCGTACGCGTCATAGTCGACGCCGGGCTGGCCGAAGACCGGCAGGATCCGCTGCCGCAGGACAACCGAAACGAACAATTCGAACAGCACAGAAACGCCGAGGACGAAACGCAGAACGCCGCCGAGCGCGTGCAGGAGCTCAGCCCAGGTGAACGTGACCGCAAGCGCGACGGAGTTCACGACGATGAGCCACGTGGTGAACAGCCCGAGCGCTGTCGCCCCGGGGTAGTGCGACCAGAAAATGGAAGCCGTCGCGACGGCGAGGAAGGCGAGCATTGGCAGCGGCATCCCCGCGACGCTCCACCGCGAGCGTTGCAGCCACAACAGCCATCCGGAGATCAACGTCATGGCGATCGTCACGCCGCCGAAGACCCACCAACCGAGTGACAAGCGCACTGCGTCGCCCGCGAGCAGGATGAAGAGGGCGATCGCGGAGAAGCCGAAACGGAAGCGGGCACTCTCCAACATGGGTGCAAGCCTATTGCCACCGTGCCATCGGCCGGTTGATAGCGTAATGCGAGCGGGTTCTCCGCCGGAAGGAGCGCCATGTTCGTCGGGATCGCCAACACGCCGCGCGACTACGCCTGGGGCTCCGCGACCGCGATCGCCGAACTGCTCGGAACGGCGCCTTCTGGCCGCCCCGAGGCCGAACTGTGGCTCGGTGCGCACCCAGGTTCGCCCTCGCACATACTCGTCCCGCACACGGTCGACGGCTTTCCCGACCTGCTGACGTGGATCGATTCCGACCCTCGGCGCGCCCTCGGCGGCCGCGACCGCCTCCCGTTCCTCATGAAAGTGCTCGCGGCGTCCGCTCCGCTGTCGCTGCAGGCGCACCCCACGTCGGCTCAGGCCCGCGAAGGGTTCGCGCGCGAGAACGCCCTGGGGATTCCCATCGACGCGCCTCACCGCAATTACCGGGACGAGCACGCCAAACCCGAGATCATTTACGCGCTCAGCGAGAAGTTCGAAGCATTGTGCGGATTCAGGCCCATTGACGAATCAGCCCTGGTTTTCGAGGCGTTCGGGCTCGACGAGCTTCTCCCGCGGCTCGCGGACATCTCCGCACTCTTCGCGTGGCTCATGGCGGGAGGCGACGCCGTCGACGCGCTCATCGCGAAGGCGATCGCCGCGTCGTCGTCGTTGTTGAGGGGAACCGAACGGATCGTCTCCGATGCCGCGGACACCGTGCGAGTTCTCGCCGGATCGTACCCGGGCGATGCGGGGATCCTCTGCGCGCTCCTGCTCAACCGCGTCACGCTTCGCCGCGGCGAAGCCCTGTACCTTGGCGCAGGCAACATCCACGCTTACCTGAGCGGCCTCGGCATCGAAGTCATGACGGCATCCGACAACGTCCTGCGCGGCGGGCTCACACCGAAGCACGTGGATGTGCCCGAGTTGCTCCGCGTGCTCGACTTCACCGCCGGCCCGCCTCCGTGGATCACTCCGGAGTCCGTGACGCGGCACCTGGAGGTCTTCAGGCCGGGAAATGAGGATTTCGTCCTCGTCCACGCGAAGGGCGACGCCGAGTTCGACCTCACGGGACCCGCGATCGCACTGTGCACATCGGGAGAATCGATTGCCCTTCGCGGAGCGGCGTCGACGGCGACGCTCTCGCGTGGCGAGGCGGTGTACATCACTCCGGACGAGCGGCGCGTGGCGCTGTTCGGCGCGGGCGAGGTGTTCCTCGCCACGACCCCGTGACGGGGACTCGCCCGCGACGCGACGCGGTCCGGCATCGGGTTACTCTGTAGCCATGTCCTGGCTCGTGACCGGAGGTGCCGGCTATATCGGCTCGCACGTCGCGGCCGCGCTCCTGGATGCCGGAATGAACGTCGTGATCGCGGACGATCTCTCCACGGGGCGCGAGCAGTTCCTGCCGCCGGGCGCCGAGTTCGCCCGGGGGAGCATCCTCGACGGCGACTTCCTGGCCACGACGATGAAGCGAGCGGGCACGAGCGGAGTCGTCCACGTCGCGGGATTCAAATATGCCGGCGTCTCGGTCGAGAGGCCCCTGCACACGTACGAGCAGAACGTCACCGGAACAGCCGTGCTTCTTCGCGCGATGGCGGAATGCGGCGTCGGACGGATCGTGTTCTCATCGAGCGCATCTGTGTACGGCACGCCGGATGTCGAGCTCGTGACGGAGGACACAGCGAAAGCGCCCGAGTCCCCCTATGGCGAAACGAAACTGATCGGGGAGTGGCTGCTCGCCGACGAAGGTCGCGCTCGGGGTCTCGCGCACGTGAGCCTGCGCTACTTCAACGTCGTCGGCTCGGGACTTCCGTACGTGTTCGATGTGAGTCCGCACAACCTGTTCCCGCTCGTCTTCGACGCGCTACTGGCAGGCATGCCTCCCACGATCAACGGCAACGACTACGCGACACCGGATGGAACCTGCGTTCGCGACTACGTGCACGTAACGGACGTCGCGGCAGCGCACGTCGCGGCGGCGCGGCAACTGGAGGCGGGTACCCCCCTCGAACCCGCGTATAACCTCGGCAGCGGGCGCGGATCCTCCGTAGCCGAAATCATGCGGGCGGTTGCCGACGTGACCGGAATCGGATTCACTCCCGTTGTCGGGCCGCGCCGCGCAGGAGACCCGGCCAGAATTGTCGCCTCGGGCGCGCTCGCCGCGCGCGATCTCGACTGGAAAATGCGCTACAGCCTCACGGAGATGGTCGCGAGCGCGTGGGCGGCGCGTCGTTAACCTTCAAGTTGATATAGAAGGTTTATCCTTTGCGACTTGACCTCAGCGAACTACAAGGGTGTAATTAGCGATAGCAACTCGCGCACGTCAACGAGGCCGGACAGGGGAGGATGTGCTATGGCGATCACAGATCATGGCCACGGAGTACCCGACAACTGGTTTGTCGATCCGGTCAAACTCGGCGTACCCGGAGTGCGCAGGCCCGTCGACGACGAAGACAACGCGCTCGCCTGGCAGTCGGATGCACTGTGCGCGCAGACCGACCCCGAGGCGTTCTTCCCCGAAAAGGGCGGCTCGACGCGCGACGCGAAGAAGATCTGCACGAGTTGCGAAGTTCGGGCCCAGTGCCTCGAATACGCGCTGCAAAACGATGAACGATTCGGGATTTGGGGCGGACTCTCCGAGAGGGAACGCCGCAAGCTGCGCAAGCACGCGTAACTTGTCATTAATGCAGCCCAGGTCGATGCACCCCAGGGTCACTGCGATTCTCGTCGCCCGCCATGGGCGCGCCCATTTGCAGCGGACCCTCGACGCGCTGTCCGCGCAGTCCAGGCGACCGGACGTGACGATTGCCGTCGACGTGTCATCCGCCGACGGGTCGGAGGCCGTTCTGTCGGCCTTCGGACCCACGCACCTGCTCACCGTTCGGGACGGCACGTCCTTCGGCGGCGCCGTCGCCCACGCCGCACAGTATGCGCCGGCGGCGGAGAGCGCGAACGAATGGCTGTGGCTCCTCGGCCACGACAATGCCCCGGCGCCCGACGCGCTCGAACAGCTCCTCGGCGCCGTCGAGCGCGCGCCGTCGGTCGCTGTCGCCGGGCCGAAACTCATGAGCATCGACGATCCGAACTGGATCACGGAGTTCGGGCACACCCTGACCCGATTCGGTGCGAGCGTGTCCCTCGTCAACGGCGAACTCGACCAGGCCCAGCACGACACGAGGGATGACGTCCTCGGCGTCTCCGCGGCCGGAATGCTCGTGCGGCGCTCGCTCTGGGAGCAACTCGGCGGATTCGACCCCGGCCTTCCGAGCATCGACGCCGCACTGGACTTCTCCGTGCGTTCGCGACTCGCCGGGCATCGCGTGGTCCTCGTCCCCGAAGCGCGGGTCGCAAGCGCGGGAGGGCCGGAAGTCTTCGGAAGGAAGTCCTCCTCGCCGGCGCGCACATTTAGGATCGCCCGCGCCGCTCAGCTCCGCCGCCGCCTCGTGTATTCGCCGGCGTGGGCCCTGTGGCTCCACTGGTTGTCGCTCGGCCCCCTCGCCGTCATCAGGTCCGTCGGCGACCTGATCGGGAAGCGGCCAGGAGCAATCGGCGGAGAACTGAGCGCGGCTCTCGGCACAGCGTTCGCGGGCGGGATCCCCGCAGCGCGCCGCAACCTTTCACGGAACCGCACTGTCGGGTGGAATGCGATCGCCGCGCTGAGAATGCCGACCGCCGAAGTCCGCGAACTGCGAGCGCAGGCCAGGGAAGCCGAACACGCCGGGGTCGACGCCGCCCCCGCGGGGTCTGCGCCTAGACCGCCCCGCGCCGGATTCGTCGCGAACGGCGGCATGTGGGTCGTCCTGCTCGTGGGGATCGCGGGAGTGCTTGCCTACGGCGCTCTCGTCGGCGCGAACGCCGTCAGCGGCGGGGGCCTGCGCCCCCTATCCGACAGCATCGGCGCGCTGTGGGCGCACATCGGAATCGGGTGGCGCTCCGTCGGGACCGGGATTTTCGGCGCGTCCGACCCGTTCGCCGCCGTACTCGCCGTTCTCGGCTCCCTCACGTTCTGGAATCCGAGCCTGTCGATCGTGCTCCTTTACCTGCTTGCGCTCCCGCTGTCCGCCCTCGGCGCGTGGTTCGCGGCGAGAAGCGTGAGCCGCAATCCGTGGATGCCAACGCTCGCCGCAGTCCTATGGGCGTTCGCGCCCCCTCTCCTCTCCTCGCTTTCCGGGGGACATCTGGGCGGCCTCATCGCGCACATCCTGCTCCCGTGGCTCTTCCTCGCCGCGCTCGGCGCCGCACGCTCCTGGGCTTCCGGCGCTGCGGCGGCGCTGCTCTTCGCGGGGGTTGCCGCGTCGGCACCCTCCCTCGTTCCCGCACTCCTCGTCCTCTTCGCCGTGCTGCTGATCGCCAGGCCGACCAGGATTCATCGCACGCTCGGGATCCCGGTTCCCGCTCTTGCGCTGTTCGCACCGCTCATCGTGCAGCAGATCCTGGCTGGAAACCCGTTCGGCCTGTTTGCCGATCCGGGAGTTCCCGTCGTCGAGCCGACCGCATCGGGCTGGCGCCTCGCGCTCGGCGACGCCTCAGGCACGCTCCACGGGTGGATCCCCGCGCTCGCCGGATTCTCCCTGCCCGGATATTCTGTGCCGATCCTCGTCATCGCGCTGTTCGCGCCCCTCGCCGTGCTCGCCGTCCTCTCGCTGTTCCTGCCTGGTTCCAGGCGGGCCGTACCCTCACTGTTCGTGGCATTGCTCGGATTCGCAACAGCAGTGCTCGCCCACACGATTCAGGTCGGAGCCGTCGGAGCCGACCCCGTCACGGTCTGGGCGGGACCCGGAGTGAGCCTGTTCTGGCTCGGGCTGGTTTCCGCGGCGCTCGCAGCGCTCGACGCGCTCGGACCGATGAGAACACCGGTTTCCGTGCTCGCGGCGCTCTCGGCGACGGCCCTCGCCATCCCCCTTCTGGGCGCAATGGTCCTCGGCACCGCGCACGTCGGCCCGTCGAACGGGCGCATCATGCCCGCGCTCGTCACGGCGGAGGCGAGAAACTCCAGTGACGTGGGAACCGTCGTGATCACGTCCCTCGGGCGCGCAGGCGTCTCCGCCGGCCTCGAACGCGGCCGCGGCGCAACCCTCGACGAACAGTCGACGATCGTGAGCACGAAACGCGAGGCGAATGACGCCGACGTCAGGCTCGCGACCCTCGCGGGAAACCTCGCTTCGCGCAGCGGATACGACTTCGAGTCGGCCCTCGCGTCGCTGCGGGTGTCGTTCGTGCTCCTCGGCCCAGGCGACGAATCCGACCCCACCTACCGGGCGACCCTCGAAGCGCTCGGCGGCAACGAGACCCTGAATCCGGTGGGTTCCACGGCCAACGGGCTGCTGTGGCGATACGGCGGCGCGATCGACCCGGCGCCCGCGCATCCTGGCAATACGGAAACGCAGCTCGGGCATTGGTACCTCGTTGCGCTCGGGATCGTGTTCGGCGTGACGCTCCTCCTCGCCATACCGATCGGCGGGCGAGGGCGCCGCCGCCGGCCCGCCGCGAAAATCGCAGGAGAGCCAGCCGACACATTCGACGAGGATGACCATGACTGAACCGAAACGCGTCACGGGCGTGCGTAAGTTCGCGATCGCAGGAGCTCGAGGAGTCCTGGGCCTGTTCGGCATCGGCATTGCCATCGTGGCCGTCGCCGCTGCGACGTGGCTTCCCCTCCCTCTGCACGGCACCGGACCGGACTTCCTCGTGGTCACGCCCGTCGCGTCAACCCAGCAACGAATCTGCGCCGGCCCGATCCTGAGGCTCGGCGACGAAACCGGCCAGGATGCGACCACCGCGATTTCCGTCGGGTCACCCGACGTCACGAGCGCCGCGACCGAGGGAACGCCGCGCCTCGAAGACATGAGCGCGACGGACAACGCGTCCAACACCCCGTCGCAGCGCCTCATCCTCGAACCCGGGCTCGCCGGCACCGCCGCCGGAATCCTCGCCGGAAGCCAGTCGCAGTACGTCGACGACAACGAGTACGTCGGTTTCGCCGCGAGCGAGTGCGCGAAGGCGACCTCGAGCACATGGCTCGTCGGCGGTTCGACGACCACCGGCCGGACCACCCTGCTCTCCCTGAACAACCCGAGCAAAGTGGCCTCGACCGTGAGCCTCCAGATCTTCTCCGAAAGCGGCCCCGTTGAAACGACGGGGACGGAGGGCATCGTCGTGCCTCCCGGCGGCCAGCGGATACTGTCCCTCGCGGGATTCGCCCCCGGCATCGCGAGCCCCGTGATTCACGTGGCGAGCACGGGTGGTCAGGTCGCCGCGAGCCTGCAATCGTCCATCATCCGAACGCTGACGCCCGGCGGAGTGGACGTCGTCGGTGCGACCACGCCGCCATCGAAAGTGAGCGTGATACCGGGAGTCGTCATCGCGTCGCCGGAATCCGTCGACGCAGCGGGCGGCCTCAGCGGGTACGGGGATGCCGCGGGCGTTTTGAGGGTATTCGTCCCGGGAACCGGCAGCACGACCGTGACGGTGCTCGCCGTGCCGGAAGACGAGTCCCTGACTCCGGCATCATCCGAACTGTCCGTCGACGCCGGCGTCGTCACCGACGTGCCGCTCGGCGACTTCGCGGAGGGCACGTGGACTCTCACCGTCACGAGCGACATGCCCGCCGTGGTTGCGGCCAGAACGTCGACGGTGACGCTCGAATCGGAACCGGCGGCGGAGGGCGACACCGGGGTCGATCCGGTCGTGACCTCGACGGATTTCGCCTGGTTCGCAGCGGCGCCCGAATTGGATGGAGTGGCGCTCGTGAGCGTCGCGAGCGGCGAGTCCCCCCAGCTTCACGTGGCGAATACGACGACGACCGACGCGATCGTCACGATTGCCGCGAACGAGGGCGCAGGGACAACCGTGACGGTCGAAGCGGGGCGAGCGGTTGTGCTTCCCGTCGTGGGCGACCGCACTTACACGCTCAGCGGTTTCACGTCACTGCGAGCCGCGGTGAGCTATCAGGGCGACGGGCGCCTCGCCGGGTTCGCGGTGAGCCCGCCGGAACGGCTCTCCCAGCCCGTGACGGTGTACTACCGATTCGGTTAGAAGTGCCGGAACCGCTCTGGGGCGAGATCCCACGGGTCCTTGCCGAGCAGCTCCGCGACGGCACGGAACACGCATCCTTCGATCATCATTCGCCGGTGCAGGTCGTCGTTGCGGTGCAGTCTCGCGAGCCGCTCGATCGGAAGCCGGAACAGGACGATGCGCTTTTCCTCCGGGATGACCAGCCAGCGCCTCACGCGGCTGCCCTCCGACACGGTCGTCGGAAGACCGGCGATCTCCACGCGCAAGTGGGCGAGCTCGTTCGGCCAGATGCCTTTCAGATACTCCGCCGTCGCGGCAACCGTCGACGCGAAGAGGTCCACGCGGGTGTGGAGGCGGGGGAGCCTCGGGCCGGTCACCGAAGCGCGGATGCCGCGACCGTGACGGTCCCGACCTGCGGTGCGCGAAGACCCGCGAACCTGCCCGCGGGAACTCTTAGCCATGGCGCCATTGTACGGCGCGGTTCTGCGTGAGGCTCGCGCGCCATCGCTACAGTGGGAGCACGATGGACGATCGGTTGTGCAGCAAAGTCTCGTGTGTCCGCGACGCGGTATCGACACTCACCTACGTCTACGCCGACTCGATGGCCGTGCTCGGGCCCCTCAGCACCCGCCAGGAGCCGCACTCCTACGACCTGTGCGCCGTGCACTCCGAACGCCTCTCCGCCCCGCGGGGATGGCAGGTTCTTCGTCACGTAGCATTGGAGAATGAGCTCTAGACCCGACCTGGGCGCCTTCATCAAGACTTACGATGTGCGTGGCCTCGTCGGCACACAGCTCACGGATGAGGTCGTCGCGGCGATCGGCGCGGCGTTCGTCGACGAAGTCCAGGGCGCGGGCGGAGACGTCATCATCGGTCACGACATGCGCGACTCGTCCCCCGGATTCGCCGCGGCGTTCGCCGCCGGCGTGCAGGCCAGGGGTGGAAACGTCGTCGCGATCGGACTGTGTTCGACCGACCAGAGCTACTTCGCCTCAGGCAGCATGCACGCGCCCGCCGCGATGTTCACGGCCAGCCACAACCCGGCCGCCTACAACGGAATCAAGCTGAGTCGCGCCGGTGCACGGGGGATCAGCCTCGACACGGGACTCGCCGCGATCCGGGACAAAGCGACCGAGTACCTCGCCGGCGGAATTGAGAAGGTCGCCGTGCAGGGAACATACCGGGAACAGGATGTGCTCCTCGACTATGCGGCGTATCTCCGCGAGCTCGTCGACCTCACCGGCATCCGGCCGCTGCGCGTCGTCGTGGATGCCGGCAACGGCATGGGCGGACTGACCGTGCCCGCCGTGCTCGGCACGAGCGCCGGGCTGCCGGCGCTGCCCCTCGAGGTGATCCCTTTGTACTTCGAGCTGGACGGAACGTTTCCCAACCACGAGGCGAACCCGCTGGAACCTGCGAACCTCGTCGACCTGCAGCGCGCGGTCGTCGAGCACAAGGCGGACCTCGGCCTCGCGTTCGACGGCGATGCGGACCGGTGCTTCGTGATCGACGAGAATGGCAACCCGATGAGCCCTTCCGCGGTTGCCGCCGTCGTCGCCATGCGCGAGATTGCGCGCGCGGGCGACGGGCCCGTGTACGTCATCCACAACCTCATCACGTCCCGCATCGTGCCGGAAACGATCCGTGCGGCCGGCGCCATCCCCGTGCGCACGCGCGTCGGGCATTCGCTCATCAAGGATGAAATGGCCTCGACCGGCGCGGTGTTCGGGGGAGAGCACTCGGCGCACTACTACTTTCGGGACTTCTGGGGCGCCGACAACGGGATGCTCGCGGCCATGCACCTCATCGCCCAGTTCGGCCACCAGGACCGCCCGCTCTCGGAGCTTGCCGCTCGGTACACGCCGTACGCGGCGAGCGGGGAACTGAATTCGACCGTGACCGACATCCCCGCGGCCTACGCCCGCATTGTGAAGGCGTATGCAGCGTTCGACCTGGATGAGCTCGACGGCCTCACCGTGAGCGGCAATACGGATGGCGTGTTCTGGTGGTTCAACGTTCGCCCGTCCAACACCGAGCCGCTGCTGCGCCTGAACGTCGAGGCAGGTGAGACCGCCGACATGGAGCGGATCCGCGACCACGTGCTCTCGCTCATCCGCACCCCCTGACTTTCATCATTCACACCACCTCCTGAATGATGAAAGTCAGAGAGAATGGGGGGATGACCGTGTTTACCGCTGTGCCATTCAAAGTTGCCGACCTTTCGCTCGCGGAGGCCGGGCGACACCAGATTCGGCTCGCCGAGCATGAGATGCCGGGGCTCATGGCGCTCCGCGAAGAGTTCGGTGCCGCCAAGCCCCTCACCGGCGCGCGCATCGCGGGCAGCCTGCACATGACCGTCCAGACCGCCGTGCTCATCGAGACGCTCGTCGCGCTCGGCGCGCGCGTGCGCTGGGCGAGCTGCAACATTTTCTCCACGCAGGATGACGCGGCCGCGGCCGTCGCCGTCGGGCCGACGGGAACTGTCTCCTCTCCCGCTGGGGTTCCCGTGTTCGCATGGAAGGGCGAAACGCTGGAGGAGTACTGGTGGGCGACATCGCAAATCTTCGACTGGAGCGCAGAGGCCGAAGCGGCGGGCGCTGACTGGCGCGGCCCGAACATGATCCTCGACGACGGCGGGGACGCGACGCTTCTCGTCCACAAGGGCCGCGAGTTCGAACTCGCCGGCGCAGTGCCGGAGAATGCCGCGGGCGACAGCCACGAATGGCGGGTCATCCTGGACACCTTGCGCGCATCGCTCGCGAACTCCCCCGACCGCTGGACGAACGTCGCCGCCGGAATCCGTGGCGTCACGGAGGAAACCACGACGGGAGTCCACCGGCTGTACGAGCTCGAAAAGGCCGGAGAGCTCCTGTTCCCTGCGATCAACGTGAACGACTCCGTGACGAAGTCGAAGTTCGACAACAAGTACGGAATCCGCCACTCGCTTCCGGACGGGCTCAACCGCGCCACGGATGTGCTGATCGGCGGCAAGGTCGCGTTTGTCGCGGGCTATGGCGACGTCGGCAAGGGTGCCGCAGAGGCGCTGCGCGGGCAGGGAGCGCGCGTGATCGTGAGCGAAATCGATCCGATCAACGCGTTGCAGGCGGCGATGGACGGCTTCCAGGTGGCGCGGATCGAAAACGTGGTCGGCGAAGCGGATATTTTCATCACGGCGACGGGCAACCAGAACGTGATCACGGTCGACCATGTGCTCGGAATGAAGCACCAGGCGATCGTGGCGAACGTCGGGCACTTCGACGACGAGATCGATATGGCGGGACTCGAATCGCTCGAGGGCGCAATGAAGGTCGAGATCAAGCCGCACGTGCACGAGTGGAGGCTGCCGTCAGGACGCAGCGTGCTCGTGCTCTCCGAGGGCCGCCTCATGAACCTGGGAAACGCGACGGGGCATCCTTCGTTCGTCATGAGCAACTCGTTCTCGAACCAGGTGCTCGCGCAACTCGAGTTGTTCGCCACGGACTATCCGCTCGGCGTGCACGTGCTCCCCAAGCAACTCGACGAGAAGGTCGCGCGGCTCCACCTCGACGCGCTCGGCGTCGAACTCACGACGCTCACGCCCGAGCAGTCCGCGTACCTGGGCATTCGGGTCGATGGGCCGTACAAGCCGGACCACTACCGCTACTGAGCCACGAAGGTCAGCGCGCGGGAAATCCGCGCGGGAGCCGATCCAGCGCGGGGGCGAGCGCCGTCAAGCGTTCCTTCTCGAGGAGGAGGGCTGCGTACTCGCGCTCGCGGCGAACCGCGCTGATCGCGGCGAGGAACAATTCCGGGTCCGCGTGGGGGATCGGGGAGACGTAAGGCATCGCTTCGAGCGCGAGAGCGTGCGCGGCAGCCGCACGGGATTGCGGCGTGAAGCCGCTCGCCGCAGAGAGGAACTGGCTGATGCGCCGCGCAAGACGATCGGGCATCTTTGCGACATCCGCCGTGCGCGACCACTCCACGAGTTCGAGCGGGACCCCGAACACGGGCGGCACATACCGCGAGATCCGCTCGTTCTGGCTGTAGGTGCCTGCGATGAGGTCGCCGAGCCGCTTGGACCGGGCGTTGAAGAGGGCGACGAGCGCGGCGACCCCGCCGAGAGTTCCGAAGATTTCGAGCACGCCCGTCATCGCGCGGATGAACGCGTGCCGGAAGCCGATCGCGCCGCCATCATCCCGGACGATGCGCGCGCCGATCGCGAGTTTGCCGAGGGAGCGGCCGCGCGTGGCGAGTTCCACCGTCATGGGGACCACGACGATGCACAGAACGAGCGTCGCGACGATGAGCGCCTGGAACATCGCCCCGCTCAGGAACACCGAGAGCCACGGGCTCGAGAGCGCTATCGCGATGGCAATCCACACGCCGAAGTAGACGATCCAGTCGATCATCGCGCCCGCACCGCGGAGGACGAATCCGGTGGCGCTGAGATTGAGCGCGACGGCTTCTCCCGTGATGAGTTCATCATCCTGCGCGAAGGACATCGCCTCAGCGGGAATCGGCGCTGGGGGGCGCTCCGGCACGGCCATGTCTAGTATCTAATCAGATGGATCTCGACGCCTACTCCGCCGCGCACCGCGATGAATGGGACGAGCTTGCCCGCCTAGGGGCACGTCGCAGGCCGGGCGGTGCGGAGGCGGACGATCTGATCGAGCGGTACCAGTCCGGCGCGAGCCAGCTCTCGGCGATGCAGGCCGCCGCGGGGAGTTCTGTCCAGGGGGATCGGCTCTCGCTCTGGCTGTCGCGGGCGAGGGTGCAGTTCACCGGGGCGGGCACGAATGTGCTCAGCCGATTGCCGGCATTCTTCGGGAATCAGCTGCCGGCGGCGCTCTACCGGGTGCGCTGGATGTCCCTCGCGGTGACCGCGGCGACAGTGCTGGTCGCCGTGCTCTACGCCGTGTGGGCGCTCACGACCCCCGGGGTGCTGCAAAGTTTCGGCACCGAGGAAATGCGCCGCCAGCTCGTTGAGGAGGACTTCGTCAACTACTACTCGGAGCACGGGATGGCCTCGTTCACGGCCCTCGTGTGGACGAACAACGCGTGGCTCGCCGCGCAGTGCGTCGCGTTCGGAATCATCGGGGTGTACGCGCCCTACCTGCTGTTCTCCAACGCGATGAATCTCGGCCTCACCGCCGCGCTCATGGGTGCGCACGGCCGCATCGACATCTTCTTCCTGTACATCGCGCCCCACGGGCAGCTCGAACTGTATTCCATTTTCGTGGCGGGGGGAGCCGGCCTCATGATCTTCTGGTCCTGGATTGCGCCGGGCGCCAGAACGCGCGTGCAGGCGCTCGCTGAGGATGGCAGGGCGCTCATTACGATCGCGATCGGTCTGGCCATCGCCTTGCTCGTTTCGGGGGTGATCGAAGGCTTCGTCACGCGGCAGGACTGGCCGTGGCCCATCAAGATCGGAATCGGCACCATCGCGCTTGCGGCGTTCCTCGCGTACCAGTGGGTGATCGGCGGCAAGGCGTACCGCGCGGGGGAAACCGGCGACCTCGACGAGTTCGAAGCGGGTGCGCGCCGCATCGTCGCGGGGTAGACCGTTGTTTTGAGTTGTTCACGATAACGGGTAGACTGGCTTCGTGACCACTTCCCCAGCCCGCCACCTCCAGAGTGCCGGGCTGCGCGTCACCGGCGGGCGAGTCGCCATTCTCGAAGCGATCGAGAGCCGTCCGCACAGCGATGCCGAGACCCTCGCCCGGGTCCTGCGCGACACGCTGCCGGGCACTTCTGTGCAGTCCGTGCACAACATCCTGCACGATCTGACGAGTGCGGGGTTGCTGCGGCGCATCGAACCGGCCGGTTCGCCCTCGCGGTACGAGCGCCGGATCGGTGACAACCACCACCACCTCGTCTGCACCCGCTGCGGCGCCATAGCGGATGTCGATTGCGCGACAGGCGAAGCCCCCTGCCTCACCCCGTCGCACGACGCGGGCTACTCCGTGACGAGTGCCGAGGTCACGTTCTGGGGCGAGTGCGCCGCGTGCCAGGCGGCGGCATCCAACTGAATTTTCCCATTCTCGACCACAAACACTAAGGAGCATGTATGTCCACGCAACCGAACACTGCCGCCTCGACGACAACCCAGTCGGGGGCGCCCGTCGCGAGCGATGAGCACTCTCTCACCGCCGGTCCCAACGGCGCCACCGTCCTTCACGATCGCTACCTCGTCGAGAAGCTTGCCGCGTTCCACCGCGAGCGCGTACCGGAGCGCAACCCCCACGCGAAGGGCGGAGGAGCGTTCGGCGAACTCGTGATCACGGAAGACGTTTCGCAGTACACGCGCGCCGCTCTGTTCCAGAAGGGCGCGAAAACGGACATGCTTGCCCGCTTCTCGTCCGTCGCCGGCGAGCAGGGGTCTCCGGACACGTGGCGCGACGTGCGCGGATTCGCGCTCAAGTTCTACACGACCGAGGGCAACTACGACATCGTCGGGAACAACACCCCCGTGTTCTTCATCCGCGACGGTATCAAGTTCCCCGACTTCATCCACTCGCAAAAGCGTCTGGGTTCCTCGGGCCTTCGCGACGCCGACATGCAGTGGGACTTCTGGTCGCTCTCCCCCGAATCCGCCCACCAGGTGACCTACCTCATGGGAGACCGCGGACTTCCACGCTCGTGGCGCCACATGAACGGCTACGGATCGCACACCTACCAGTGGATCAACGCGGAAGGCGAGCGCTACTGGGTCAAATATCACTTCCTCTCCCAGCAGGGCGTTGAAGCGATGAGCAACGACGAAGCCGAAAAGCTCGCCGGTTCGGATGCGGACTACTACCGCCGCGACCTGTTCGAGTCGATCGCCGCGGGAGAGAATCCGGTGTGGGACGTGTACGTGCAGGTCATCCCGTACGAGGAAGGCAAGACGTACCGGTTCAACCCGTTCGATGTCACGAAGACCATGCCGAAGGCGGACTACCCGCGCATCAAGGTCGGGCACTTCACGCTCAACCGAAACCCGGAGAACTTCTTCGCCGACATCGAGCAGGCCGCATTTTCGCCGTCGAACATCGTGCCCGGCGTCGACATCAGTCCGGACAAGATGCTCATGGCGCGCGTGTTCTCCTATCCGGATGCCCAGCGCTACCGCATCGGCACGAACTACAACCAGTTGCCGGTGAACTCGCCGCGCACGCAGGTGAACACGTACGGGCACGAAGGGAACATGCGCTTCACCGCGGCCCCCGCGAGCATGCCCACCTATGTCCCGAACTCGAACGGCAGCCCCACGGCCGATCCGCACGCTGCGGGTGACGGAGGCTGGGAGTCGGATGGCGCACTCGTGCGCTCCGCGGCCACCCTCCGTGCGGATGACGACGACTTCGGCCAGGCCGGCACGCTGTATCGCGATGTCTTCGACGACGCGGCCAGGGCGCGCTTCCTGGAGACGATCACCGGTGCGGTCGGCGGCGTGAAGGACGCCGGAATCCGCGAACGCGCGATCGGGTACTGGACGAATGTCGACGCCGAGCTCGGCGCACAATTGCGGAGGAACCTGGCCACGCCGGGTGAGACCCGGAACGAGGAAGCCGGATACGTGGGGGTAACGGAATAGTCGCTCTGCTCAAAGTCGCCCGGCGGCCTTCAGCGCGATGTACCGATCGGCGAGGGCCGGCGGCAGGTCGGAGGGGGAGCCGGTGACGACATCCCCTCCGAGCTGCCGGATGGCGGCGGCGACGCGCGACTGGTCGAGCAGCGCGCGCTCCGCCGCGGCCGCAAGGTAGACCTCGGTGCGGCGGCTGCGATCGCGGGTTGCCGCGAGAACATCCGGGTCGGTCACCGAGGAGACCACGACGGTGTGCCGCCGTGTGAGCTGCGGCAGCACGGCGAGAAGTCCGCGGGAGGCTCCCGGCGCGTCGATGGCCGTGGCGATCACAACGAGCGCGTGCTGGCTCGTGACCGAACGCACGAGTCCCGGCGCGGCGCTCCAATCCGGCTCGATGAGCTCGGGGTCGACGGTCGCCATCGTGTCGACCATCCGGGAAAGCAACTCGGGTCCGCTCGCGCCCTGAACGCGCCCTCGCACTCTGCGGTCGAAGATCAGGAGATCGACGCGGTCGCCGGCTCTCGTGGCGAGGGCCGCGAGCAGCAGTGCCGATTCGAACGCCGTGTCGATGCGCGGCTCTCCCGCAATGCGCGCAGCGGACGTCCGTCCACTGTCGATCACGATCACGACGCGCCGGTCGCGCTCCGGACGCCACGTGCGCACCATGAGCAACTGCCCGCCCTGCGGATCCTGACGCCTCGCGGTCGCCCGCCAGTCGATGGAGCGGACGTCGTCGCCGCGCACATACTCCCGAAGGCTGTCGAACTCCGTGCCCTGGCCGCGGATCATGACGCTCGTGCGGCCGTCGAGCTCGCGCAGCCTCGCAAGCCTCGACGGCAAGTGCTTGCGCGAGTGGAACGGAGGCAGAACCCGGATTGCGCCCGGCGCGGCCATCGTGGCCTGGCGGGCGGCGAGCCTCAAGGGCCCGAACGAGCGGATCGTGACGTGGACGGCCTTGCGCTCTCCGCGCCGGATCGGAGTGAGACCCGTGCGGATCGCTTTCCGCTCCCCGCCGCGGATCGACACCCTGGTCCTGGTCGGGTGCGCCCCAGCCGACGGCTGCCACGCGTCGCGAACGATGCCCCGAATCGTGCGCCGCCCGGTGTTCTCGACCACGAGCGTGGCGACAACCGACTCTCCGAGCCTCACACGTGCCGGGACGTCGCGCGTGAGGGCTACGCGCCTGGGCGATGCCGCGAGGAGGAGATCCGCGAATACGAGCACGAGGGAGAGGATCAGCCACAGGCCGAGCCACCCGGGTTCGTTCGTCAGGACAATCGGCACCGCTCCGGCCAGGAGCAGCGCGACGAACCAACCAGAAATCACCATGGCGCGATCGTTAGATCGGAACCTGGACCTGCTGCATGACCGAACGCAGTATCGTGTCGGCGGATACGCCTTCAAGCTCTGCCTCTGGGCGCAACTGGATGCGGTGCCGCCACACGGGCAACGCCATCGCCTGAACGTGGTCAGGGGTGACCCCGGTGGATCCCGTGAGCCACGCCCACGCGCGCGCGGCGGCCATCAGGGCATTCGTGCCGCGTGGGCTCACACCGAGTTTCACGGACGGACTCTGCCGCGTGCCCCTGGCGAGGTCGACGATGTAACCGATCACGTCGGCGCTTACGGTGACCGTCGCAACCTCGACCCTCGCCGCGGCGATCTGCTTCGCATCGAGGATCGCGGTGACGCCTGCCGCCTTGAGGTCTCGGGGGTTGAACCCCGCGGCGCTGCGCTCGAGGATGACGACTTCGTCTTCGCGCTCAGGCAGGTCGAGCACGAGCTTCAGCAGAAAACGGTCGAGCTGCGCCTCGGGGAGCTGGTACGTGCCCTCGTATTCGATGGGGTTCATGGTCGCGGCGACCAGGAACGGGTCGGGGAGAGGCCGGGTCTCTCCGTCGACCGACACTTGCCGTTCCTCCATCGCCTCCAGCAGGGCGGACTGCGTCTTGGGCGGCGTGCGGTTGATCTCGTCGGCGAGCAGGATGTTCGTGAACACGGGGCCGGGCCGGAAATCGAATGCGCCCGCTTTCGTGTCGTACACGAGCGACCCTGTCACGTCTCCCGGCATGAGATCCGGCGTGAACTGGATGCGCTTGGTGTCGAGCCGCAACGACATGCTGAGCGTGCGAACGAGAAGGGTTTTTGCGACACCGGGCACCCCCTCGAGGACGACGTGTCCTCCCGCGAGCAGGGCGATCATGAGGCCCGTGACCGCGCCCTCCTGGCCGACGACGGCCTTTCCCACCTCGGTGCGTACGCGCGCGAACTGTGCTCGAAGATCGTCGGTCATGGGGTCATTCTCCCGGTTCTGTGGACTGCTGTGTGGAGTCTATTGTCGTGGACGGCCGCGGGGCGGATGAGGGCCGTGCGCTCGAGGCGACGGTGCTCTCGAGATCCAGGAGCGCATCCGACATGCGCACGAACTCGGCATCCGTCGTCGGGTTTGCGTCGCGCAGGAGCCCGGTGATCTCCGATTCCTTCCGTCGCGAGATCGCCGCGACCGAGCGGATGACGTCGTCGACGCTCGCGAGCGCCGGCAGGCCGACCATCGCGGCAAGGCGATCGATCGTGCCGATGCGCAACGCATCCAGGGCATGCAAACGCGACGACGACTTCTCATACAACCGGGCGCGGCCGTGCATGGTTTCGCTTGATCGCACGACGACGGGAAGGTTCTCGACCACGAGGGGCCCGAATCGCTTCCCACGCCAGAACCCTGCGGCGATGGTGGCGATGATGAGAAGCACCATGACCGCGCTCACCCACCCTGGTGTGAGATCGGCGGCCGTCGGGGCGCCGGCTTCGTCGATCGACGGCAGGAACCACACGAGATGGGGGGTGCTTCCGAGCAGTCCGAGCGCGAACGCTGCATTGCCTTCGTTCAGGACGAACTGATTGGAGAAGGCCGCGGTCGTGCCGAGCACGGTCACGGTCGTGCCGCCGTGGACGGACTGCACGAGCGAATACACATCGTCGCCGCTGCCGAGGCACAGGACGATGCCGGAATCTGCGCCGATGTTGCGGAAGCCCGAACCGGTTCCCGTGACGGTTCCGGCCTGCACGACGGGCCGCACGTCGCAATCGGACCGGAGCGGGCCCGAGACGCTGCCCGCGAGCGCGATCTCCGGTGCGAACGAGTCGAGCTGATCGAAATCCGGGGTCATGAGGATGAGGTTGTCCGCGAGCCGGCCCAGTTCCCGAAGCTCGGCACCGCCCAGGTAGCGTCCGTCATCGACGACAAAAATTGTCGTGTCGGAGGGAGTCGTCGCCGCATCCCGCGTAGCGGCCATGCTGTCCGTGCCCGTCACCGTCACACCCTGCTGGCGCAGAACCTCCGCGAGAGCTTTCGCGCCCTGGGGTCCCGCATCCGTCGGCGACAGCGGGCGCCCGGCAGCACCGACTGCGCCCGTGATCACGAGCGTCGCGAACGCGACGAGGATCGCGATGACGCCGCCGACTATCCAAAACCGAGCCGCTCGACTCCCCTCCCGGATTGTGGGGGTCAGCACCTCCTGCGTGGCGGTCATCTGGCCACCGCCTCGGTGGCCACCGGGTGCGCGGTGCGAAGGTCGCCCTCGAGAGCCACAAGCGCGAGGTAGTCCGCTTCGCTGCCGGGCTTTCCGAGATAACGCACGGAATCGAACGCCGCGGCGCTCGACCTCAGCCGCTCGGCGTGTGCCGGGAAAACCTGGCCCGCGCGCGCGGCGAACGCATTCGCCGTCGTGCCGGGGTTCGTCGCGACGATAACCCGCTCGGTCATGCGCCGGGCGATGGATCGGAACAACTCTTCGATCGCGAGCTCCCAGTCCCGGTCGGCCGCCGCCCTGGTGGCTGCGCGGCGCAGCTCCTCGGCCGAACGCTCCTCATCGTTGCCGAACAGAGCGCCGACAGCAGAACTTCGGCGGTTCCTGCGTGGTCGCCCGAAGATGAGGAATGCGGAGATGATCGCGGCGGCGACAACGATCAGGAAAATCGCGAAGAACGGACCCTGAATCGCGCCGCCCGGTATCTCGAGCGAGTTGAGCCAGTCCCAGAAACCCTGGCTCAGCTGATCCCACAGGGTCGGCTTCGCCGCCTGATATTCGGGCTTGGACAGTTCGCGAACAATCCACTCGCGCGCCTGATCGCCATCCGGGTCCACCGGGACCTCGAACAAAAGCCCGGCGACCGATCCGGCCAGGGACGCCATCATGCGGTCGGCGGCGTCGCGGCAGCACCGTGCGGCGCGTCGGGGAGGTACGGGTCGGCAACGACGGCCGTGCCATCCTGCCTCGCCTCCACGTACGCGGCAAGCCGAAGGTCGAGTCCCTCGGTCCGCATCCGCAGATCCAGGTAGATGAGGGCGCTCGCGGCGGTGGAGATCACGGCCGCGATGGCGCTCAACACGAGAGTGACAATGAGCTGCACGATGTAGACGACGAGGATCACGATCATGACGGTCTGCGATCCGGTCCCCGTCGGATCGATCAGGGCGCCCAGAATTCCCCCGACGATGGAGAACGGCGCCGAGATCACGTTCATGGCAACCCAGAGGATCGCCCCGACGAGCAACTGGATGCCGAAAACCCGCCAGAAGAAGCCGCGCGTGAGAGACCACGACCTGGCCGCGGCCGCGCGGATCCCGAGCCGCTCGACCATGAGGGCGCTCGGCACGAGCGAAAGTTTCGTCGAAATCCACACTCCGACCACGAACAGGCCGAGGCCGCCGAACAGCCCGACGATGACTCCCAGCCCGATTCCGAGTGGGCCCAAGGTCGCGACGAGAACGCCGATGATGACGGCGAGGATGGTGATGGCGGCCGCCAGAACCAGGCCGATGATGAGTGACCACCCGATGAGTGCCAGAACCCGTCCCTTCGCGTGCGCCCACAGCCCGCGCAGCGTGAGCTTCTCGCCGAGCGTCGCCCGCGCGACTTCGATCACGAGGATGCCCTGCAGCCACGCGTTCGCGACGAAACCCAACAGCAGCGCGAGCGCACCGGAGAACAGCGCGAATGCGATGGAGCCGGCAAGGATGGCGTCCTGGTCTTCCGGCGCGGCGGTATCGATGCGCAGCAGGGAGGCGAGCGTGGGTACACCAACGACGAGGAGCGTGACCACCGTGACGACGGCCTGGACGAGGAGCGCGACACCGAAGGTGGGGCGCGGGTTGCGGCGCAGCACGCGAAACGAAGCACCCAGTAGCGTCCCGAGGTCGAGCGGGCGGAGCGGGATGAGCCCAGGTTTCGGCGGCGGAGTCCACCCGGGGGCGCCGGCCGGAGGCGGCGCGGCTGCGGGCGGCATCATGCCGGGCGCCACCGTGCCGGGCGACGGCGGACCGTACACGGGAGTGCCAGCAGGAGGTGCGGGAGGCGCGGGAGGAGTCGGTCCGCCCGGCGCCTGCCAGGTGTGGTCGTCGGTCACGATGCGTTCACTGCAAACTGGCTCACGGCATTATCGTTTCACACTCGACTACTCTTGTGCGAGAGCAGTCCCGGTGCCCCGCGACAGCGCGGGACGAAAGAAGAGCAGGAACGATGAACGCACGAATCCTCGTCGTCGATGACGACACAGCGCTCTCGGAGATGATCGGCATAGTGCTGCGCACGGAGGGCTTCGACCCGGTGTTCTGCGCCGACGGCAACGAAGCGCTTGCCGCGTTCCAGTCGACGCGGCCGGACCTCGTCCTCCTCGACCTCATGCTGCCGGGCAAAAGCGGCATCGAGGTGTGCGCGGAGATCCGCAACGAATCGGGAGTGCCCATCATCATGCTCACCGCGAAATCCGACACGACCGATGTCGTTCGCGGGCTCGAGAGCGGCGCGGACGACTACGTCGTCAAACCCTTCAACCCGAAGGAGCTCGTCGCGAGGATCCGCACGAGACTGCGCCCGACCCCCGTCGGGTCGACGGACGTGCTCCGCGTGGGGGACCTCACGCTCGACGTGGCCGGCCACGAGGTTCTCCGGGGGGAAAAGAAGATCAACCTCACCCCGCTCGAGTTCGAACTGCTGCTCGCGCTCGCTTCGCGCCCCCAGCAGGTGTTCACTCGCGAAATGCTGCTCGAGCAGGTGTGGGGCTACCACTACAAGGCGGATACGCGGCTCGTGAACGTCCACGTCCAGCGCCTTCGCGCAAAAATCGAAGACGACCCGGACAACCCGAAAATCGTGATGACCGTGCGCGGAGTCGGGTATCGCGCGGGCGCGACCGGGTAGCTCGCGCAATGACTCCCTGATGACGGAGATTCGGATGCCGGAGGATCGGACGCCGACCTTGCGCATGCCCGCCTGGCGGGGGTATCCGGCCCGCGCGCTGCATTTCTGGAGGGCGAACCTCCAGTTCCGCACGGTCGCGATCACGGTTGCGCTCTCGGGGCTCGCGGTCGCGGTGCTCGGCAGCTACATGTCGGTGAGCATCGGAAGCAACCTGTTCGACTCACGGCTGAATCAGGTGCTCGCCGAGTCCAGCCGAGCGACGAATCAGGCACAGGATTTCTTCGACAGCGACCTCGCGACGGCCGACCCGTCGCGCACGGACCTGGAGTTTCTCAGCAACACCGTTCTCGCCAACATCCGGGCCACCTCGACGAGCCCTGGAGGGCTCGGCGTCGCCATCTACCGTTCTCCCGGGCAGCAGACCGCGGTGACGATGCAGCCATCGCAAAGCCGCGGATTCCCCGGAGAAGTGATCTCCCAGGAGCTGCAGGATGCCGTCATGGACAACACGGGGCCCGACCGAGTGTGGTGGCAGTCGGTCGAACTGTCCGACGGCAGGCCCGCGATCGTGGTGGGATCCCTCCTCACGGTGCCGAACGCCGGCTTCTACGAGCTCTACTTCGTCTACGACCTCGGCGACGCACAGGAAACGCTCTCCTTCGTGCAGCAGACTCTTCTGCTCGGCGGCCTCGCCCTCGTCCTGCTCATCGGGGCGGTCACGTACATCGTGGTGCGGCTCGTCGTCGGGCCAGTCCGGGTGGCGGCCGAAGTGAGCCAGAAGCTCGCGGCGGGCCAGCTCGAGCACAGGATTCCGGAAAGGGGAGAGGATGTGATCGCCACGCTCGCACGCTCCTTCAACGGGATGGCGGATAGCCTCCAGGAGCAGATCACGAAGCTGGGCGAACTCTCGAGGCTCCAGCAGCGTTTTGTCGCGGACGTTTCGCACGAGCTGCGAACGCCGCTCACCACAATCCGGCTTGCGGGAGACGTCCTCTACGATCAGCGCGACACGTTTCCTCCCGCGACGGGCCGCACCGCGGAACTGCTTCACACCCAGGTGCAGCGATTCGAGATTCTGCTCGCCGACCTTCTCGAAGTGAGCCGGTACGACGCGGGGGCCGTCGAACTGGAGATCGAGCCGACGAACCTCGTGCGCCTCGTCGAGGATGCCGTCGACTCGATGCGGCTCGTCGCGAACGAACACGGGTCCGACATCCGCGTGGTTGCCGCGGGCGGATACTTCGAGGTGGAACTGGACGCCCGACGCATCCGCCGCATCCTGCACAACCTGCTCGGAAACGCGATCGAGCACGGGGAGGGCAAGCCGATCGTGGTGTTCGTCGACAGCAACGAGGACGCCGTGGCATTCGCGGTGCGTGACCACGGGATCGGGATCGACACCGACGACCTGACGCGCGTCTTCGACCGGTTCTGGCGCGCCGACCCGTCCAGGAAGCGGACCATCGGCGGCACGGGACTTGGACTGGCGATTTCGCTCGAAGACGCGTCGCTTCACCGCGGATACCTCGAGGTGTGGTCCGAGCCCGGCAACGGCACGTGCTTCCGGTTGACGCTGCCGCGCGACCTCAAGCGCTCGATCCGGGTATCCCCCATCGACTTGCCGCCGGCGGAGCCGACCGACGACCTGGAGGTGGATGATGCGTAAGCTGCTCACGAGGGTCGCCGCGACCGCGACGATCATCCTTCTTTCCGCGAGTCTTTCCGCGTGCGGCGGGATCCCGACATCGGGGAGCGTGCAGGCCGGGGGTGCGCTCACGCAGGAGCCGACGGGCGACTTCATTTTCAACCCGCTCGGGCCGGCAGCGGACGCGGACCAGAGGGCGATCCTCGAGGGGTTCATCGCCGCGTTCACGGGGCCGCAGGGCGACTACGCGGTCGCGAGGCAGTTCCTGAGCGCCGATTTCAAGAAAGAGTGGGACCCGCGGCAAAGCGTGCTCATCCGCACGGGGAGCCCGACGATCACGCAGACGGACGCGCTGAGCATGGATTACTCGTTCACTCCCAAAGCGCAGCTCGACGAGTTCGGCGCGTACTCCACGGCAGGCTCGGCGACGCAAACCCTCCACTTCCAGTTCGTGAAGGAGGACGACCAGTGGCGCATCAGCCAGGCTCCTCCCGGAATCGTGCTCCCGGAGAGCACGTTCCTGTTGATTTTCAGCAAACACGCCCTCTACTTCTATGACCTCAGCCTGCGCAACCTCGTCCCCGACGAGCGGTGGTTCGCGGGCGGGACGACGGCGACGAGGATCGTCACGGCACTCCTGGTCGGGCCGCCGGAGTGGCTGAAGGGCGCCGTCGTTTCGCAATTCCCCGACGGCACGCAATTGACGCCGGGAACGACCGTCACGATCGATTCGACCGTTGCGCAAGTGGATCTCACGACGGATGCCGCTGGAGCGGATGAACGGCAGCGGCAACTCATGCAATTGCAACTCTCCGAAAGCCTCGTCACGGTTCCGGGAATCGGGAGCGTCGAGATCTCGGTTGCCGGCTCGGTGCTCGCGATCAAGCCCATGGGGTCGGACAGCCCGGTGTCGCAGCGCCCCGTCGACTCCCGGCCGTTGGTTCTCTCCGACGGCAAATTCGGTTACCTCTCCGGCGGAGAAGTGAGCCAGATCGCGAATATCAGCAACGTCATCGTCGGGCAGAATCCGATCGCCGTCGCGATGGGCGAGAATGCGACGGCCGCGGCCATCCTCTCGACGGACGGGGTGTCGATAGCTCGCGCAGGACAGTCGAACGCGCGCGCAATCGACGGCCGGGCCGGACTCATTCCGCCTGCCATCGACGATTACGGGTACGTCTGGTCCGTCCCGTCGAGTTCCCCCGGCGACATCATCGCGTTCGACTATGAGGGCAAGGGCGAACCCGTTTCCGTGGCGATGCCGGCCGGGGCGTCGATCGTGTCCCTCGACATTTCCCAGGACAACACGCGGGTCGCCATGCTCTTCCAAACCGCCGTCGGGCCGCGACTCGTCGTCGCGGCAATCATCCGGGACCCCGCGCGGGGGTTCCTGCCCACGAGCATCGGCGTGCCCGTGCTGGATACGCTCATCGATTCGGACACGGCCGTGGATGCGACGTGGATCGACCGGTTCTCCGTCGCGACTCTCACCAACGACGACGACGGTTCCCTCGTGAACGCCTTCGAGATCGGCGGACAGCAGGTTTCGTTCGGGCGCCCGGCCGCGGTTTCCGTCGCCATCGTCGGCGGAAACGGAAAGACGGGGCTGCGAGTGCTCGGCAACGACGGACTTCTGGAGTCCCCGAGGGGCAGCAGCTGGCAAGCGACCCCGTTCGTGGTCGACGTCATCGCCACCCAGCGCTGACCCGTCCCCCACAGGCGGGGGGACCAGGGGTTTTCGCCCGGTTGCCGGATTGCTTGTGCGGGGCGGTCATTCCGCGATGGGATGCTCGAGCCATGATCGACCCATTCGGGCGCATCCGGGACCGGGACGGCGCGCCCGCGCGATGGATGCCGATCGTGCGCGATGCGGTGGCGGGCGCGTTCGGTCTCCTGTTCCCTTCCGAGTGCGCGGGCTGCGGCGAGCCGGACCGCGCGCTGTGCATCGATTGCCGCGGGATGCTTTCCGTGGCGGGCAGGCACCGGGGGTCGCTCCACCGCCAGTCGCTCGCCGACGGCACGGTCGTGTTCAGCGCGCTTCCGTACGAGGGCGGCGTGCGGGCCGCGATCCTCGCGTTCAAGGAGCGGGGACGAACGGATGCCGCCGGCGCGTTGTCGCTCGCTCTGAAACTCGCGATCGAGGCCGCGGCGACGCACGCGGCGCTCCCAGTCGAAGTGTGCCCGATCCCCGCGACCCGCCAGGCGATTCGACGGCGCGGCTATCGGCCCGTGGATGTCCTCCTTCGCCGAGCCGGATTTCGGCCGGCGTCCGTGCTCGCCGCGACGACGTCAACAATTCAGCAGAAGTCTCTCGGACAGCTCGCGAGGCAACGAAATGTGCGGAACTCATTCCGCGCGAAGGTTCCCCTGCACGGGCGCCGCTTCCTGCTCGTCGACGACATCGTCACGACGGGGGCCACCCTGGCTGATGCGGCCCGGGCAGTCTCGGCCGCCGGCGGCGAGGTTGTTTCCGCCGCGACACTCGCGTTTACTCCGCGACGCAGGCCAGAGGAGGCGCCTCGCGCGGCGGCTGCGTGACCGGTTGAGGCTGCTCATGACATCCGTGCGTGACTTACACAGGTACGACGGCTACGGTGGCTGAAAGAGGCGCATTCTGACCGCCTGGTTTCACCGGGCGGACGCGCCGCAGAAGACTGGGAGGATGACATGGAAGTTACCATCAACGGTCTGGGGCTCGGGATCACCGACAGGTTCCGGGACTACGCGACGGAGAAATCCGAAAAGGTTTCCCACCTCGCGGACAAGGCGATCGCCTTCGAAGTGAAGGCGTCTCGGCACAACGAGAAAAACGGTCTGCCAGGCGATGATCGGGTTGAACTCACCCTCATCGGACCGGGACCCCTCGTGCGCTCGGAAGCGGTCGGTGCCGACAAATACATGGCTTTCGACCTTGCGCTCGACAAGTTGATGGAACGCATTCGCCGCGCGAAGGACCGCAACAAGGTCCACAAGAGCGGCAAGCGGCGCCCCGTGTCTCTGCGCGAGGCGACCGCGGACGGATTCAAGGTCGTCGACATCACCCCGGTCGAGCCCGAAGTGCTCGAAAGGGTCGCAACCGGCGGCATTCCCGTCATCACGGAGGATGCGGGGGAAGCCGAGGAGGACTGGAGCCCGGTCGTCATCCGCAAAAAGGTGTTCGCGGCGACGCCCATGACCGTCGACGATGCCCTGTACCGGATGGAACTCGTCGGCCACGACTTCTACCTCTTCATTGACGCCGAAACGGATCGCCCGAGCGTCGTCTACCGGCGAAAAGGCTGGGACTACGGCGTGATCGGCCTGGACCTCGAGCAGACCGAGGAGCACGGCAAGAGCTCTGGCCGCCGATGACGGATGCGCGCTCGCGCCGGAGTGCGGGTTAGGCTGTGTTGTTGGCTGAGTGGCCGCGCGAGCGTGCCGAAAACAGCCTGAAAACCTAGTGGGAGTATTCCGTGGCCAATGTTCTAGAACGTGTTCTTCGCGTCGGCGAGGGTCGAACCCTTCGTCGCCTCGAACGTTTCGCGCACGCCATCAATCAGCTCGAAGACGACTTCAAGGAACTCACGAACGACGAGTTGAAAAACGAGACGAACGAACTCCGCGAACGTTACGCAGCGGGGGAGACCCTGGAGGACCTCCTGCCGGAGGCCTTCGCGGCCGTGCGGGAGGCGGCCGTGCGCACGCTCGGCATGCGACCATTCGACGTTCAACTGATGGGCGGCGCGGCCCTGCACCTCGGCAACATCGCCGAAATGAAGACGGGTGAAGGAAAGACGCTCGTCGCGACGCTTCCTGCCTATCTGAATGCGATCGCCTCGCAGGGCGTGCACGTGATCACGGTCAACGATTATCTCGCGAGCTATCAGTCCGAGCTCATGGGCCGCGTGTTCCGTGCGCTCGGAATGACTACCGGGTGCATCGTGTCCGGGCAAACACCTGCGGAGCGGCGTGAACAGTACGAAGCCGACATCACGTACGGCACGAACAACGAGTTCGGTTTCGACTACTTGCGCGACAACATGGCGTGGACGACCGCCGACATGGTTCAGCGCGGACACCACTTCGCGATCGTGGACGAGGTCGACTCGATCCTCATCGACGAGGCGCGCACTCCGCTCATTATCTCCGGACCGTCCTCAGGTGAGGCGAACCGGTGGTTCAACGAGTTCGCCCAGGTGGCGAAGAAGCTCGTCCCCGAAGTCGACTACGAAGTGGACGAGAAGAAGCGCACGGTCGGCGTGCTCGAGCCCGGCATCGAAAAGGTCGAGGATTACCTGGGCATCGACAATCTGTACGAGTCCGCGAACACTCCGCTCATTTCGTTCCTCAACAATGCGATCAAGGCCGCCGCGCTGTTCAAGCGCGACAAGGACTATGTGGTGATGAACGGCGAAGTGCTCATCGTCGATGAGCACACGGGACGAATTCTCGTGGGTCGCCGCTACAACGAGGGCATCCACCAGGCGATCGAAGCGAAGGAAGGCGTCGCAGTCAAGGCCGAGAACCAGACCCTCGCCACGGTCACGCTGCAGAACTATTTCCGCCTCTACAAGAAGCTCGCTGGGATGACCGGTACCGCCGAGACCGAAGCGGCCGAGTTCATGAGCACCTACAAGCTCGGGGTCGTCGCGATCCCCACGAACAAGCCGATGATCCGGATGGACAAGTCCGACCTCGTCTATCGGGATGAGCCGTCCAAGTTCGCGCAAGTCGTCGAGGACATCGCCGGTCGCCACCACACGGGCCAGCCGGTGCTTGTCGGTACGACGAGCGTGGAGAAGAGCGAGTACTTGTCGAAGCTTCTCGCCAAACGCGGGATCAAGCATGAGGTGCTGAACGCGAAGAACCACGCGCGGGAGGCGGCGATCGTCGCGCAGGCGGGCCGGCTCGGCTCCGTGACGGTCGCAACGAACATGGCAGGCCGCGGCACCGACGTCATGCTCGGCGGGAACGCGGAGTTCCTCGCGGTGGCGGAGATGAACGCGAAGGGCCTGAGCCCCGTCGATACCCCCGAGGAGTATGAGGCCGAGTGGGACGGCGTTTACGAAAAGGTCAAGAAGATGGTCGAGGCGGAGGCCGCGAAGGTCGTCGAGGTCGGCGGGCTCTATGTGCTCGGCACCGAGCGCCACGAGTCGCGCCGCATCGACAACCAGCTGCGTGGACGCTCAGGCCGCCAGGGCGACCCGGGGGAGAGCCGGTTCTACCTGTCTCTCGCGGATGACCTCATGCGCCTGTTCAATTCCTCCGCGGCGGAATCGCTCATGGGCCGCGGCAATGTTCCCTCCGACCTGGCGATCGAGTCGAAGGTCGTGAGCCGTGCCATCCGCAGCGCGCAGGGCCAGGTGGAGGCGCGCAACGCGGAGATCCGCAAGAACGTGCTCAAGTACGACGACGTGCTGAACCGCCAGCGTGAAGCGATCTACGGCGACCGCCGCCACATCCTCGAGGGCGACGACTTGAAGGATCGAGTCGACCGGTTCCTCGTGGATGTCATCAACGAGATCATCGACGACCACACGGGCGAAGGCCACTCGGACGACTGGAACCTCGAGGCCCTGTGGCGCGAGTTGAAGACGATTTACCCGATTTCGATCACGATCGACGAGTTGTTCACGGAAGCCGGTTCGCGCGGCCGTGTCACGAGGCAGTTCCTGGGCGACGAGATCCTGTCGGATGCGAAGCTCGCCTACCAGCGCCGCACGGATGAGCTCGGCGAGCCCGCCATGCGCGAGCTGGAGCGCCGGGTCGTGCTGTCGGTGATCGACCGCCGCTGGCGCGACCACCTGTACGAAATGGACTACCTGAAGGACGGCATCGGGCTGCGGGCGATGGCCCAGCGAGACCCGCTCGTGGAGTACCAGCGCGAAGGCTTCATGCTGTTCCAGAACATGATGGGGCAGATTCGCGAGGAGACCGTGAGCTTCCTGTTCAACCTCGAAGTCGAGGTGACAGGAGGCGGCGCGACGGCCGCGTTGCCGAACGTCGCGGCGAAGGGACTGGATCCGAGCACCCGCGGCAATGAACGGCTGAGCTATTCCGCGCCATCCGACAGCGGCGGCGTGGAGGTGCGCAACCAGCGCGGCCAGCTCGAGCAGGCGGCGACGGCGAGGGCGCAGCAGGCGGCAGCGGCTCAGGCGAACCAGGTGAGTGCTGCGTTCGGCGGCCAGAACCAGCAGCCGGGGCAGAACCAGCAGGCAGGTCAGGGCGATGGGCAGCGCGGCGCGTTCGGTCAGCGTCAGGGCGGTCCGCAGCCCGGGCAGCCCGCGCCCATGAACCGTGCGGAGCGCCGAGCCCAGGAGAAGAACAAGGGCCGCTGATCCGTCGGCAGTCCGACCGGTTGGTTGACGTTCGCACCGCAGTGAGGGCCGGGAGCGGCGGTTTCTCCCACCCCCGTCGCTACAGCACGTTGATGGCGGTCGCCCGCCAGCGGCTGTCGAGCCCTTCGAGGCGGATCGCGACGGCCCGCACTCGCGCCCGGCCGCGCACGATCACGACGGCCTCGACGACGCCATCGCGGGGTTCGAACTGCGAGATCGAACCGATCGAAAACGCGGGTCGCGCGGGGGCCGTGCCCTTGGCCTGGCGAGCACGCGCGGACAGCACGACGCGCTTGAGCAAGTGGCGGTACACGTCATCCGTCACCCAGCGCGAAATTTGCTCGAGGTCGCGCGCACCGGCAAGAATCTCGATGACGCAGCGAGTCAGGTTCTCCAGTAGCGGCGTTGGCCCGGGAAGCTCCGATCGCGGCGACGGCTGGTGGGAGAAAAACTCGTCCGCTCCAAGTGAGGAGGCATTCCTCGTGGTGGACGTTTTCCGAACAGCACGCAATTCACGGGGGAGGGGGACCGCATTGCTCATCGTGGCTCCGGATCGTGCGAGGGTGGTCAATTGAGGGGTCTGGTGCCGTTAAACCCTTAACGTGGGATTTGCTCGCGAACACTAAAGCAGGTTGAGACAGATCTGTCTACTACTGTTGCGGAATCTGTGGATAAACTCCCGCGCGCCCCGTCGCGGGTGGATAGCGTCGCACCATGCGATGGAACAACCTGTTCGACGATCTCGAAAGCCAGCTCGAGCACGAGTTGAACGCTGACGAGGTCGACTTGCGGGCCGAAGAGGAGCGGCTTCGCCTGGGGAGGCTCTCCCTCCGCGACCGCGTGATGAGCATCCACGAATCATTCGGGGGACGGGACTATTCGCTGCGCGTCGAGGTCGGCGGTAGCCCGATGCGCGTCAGCCCCACCGGATTCGGCAAGGACTGGTTATCCGGAACGCTCGTCGACGAGTCGTCCCGTCCACCGCACGTGATCCTGCCCCTGCGCTGGGTGGGAAGCGTCGTTGTGGATCGCCCCCAGTTGGCCGCGAGCCTCATCGAGCCGACCGGGACAGCAGCCGGGAGGCTCGCAGATCGGCTCGGCATCGCCTTCGTGCTTCGCGACTTCGGTCGGAGGCGGTGTGCACTCGACGCAGTGACGGCAGCGGGAACGTTCCACGGCACCATCGACAGAGTAGGGCGAGACCATTTCGACCTCGCCGTTCATGAGGTCGGATTGCCGCGGCGGGAGAGCGCCGTTGCGCAGTACCGGCTTATTCCGATCGATCAGCTCCAACTCGTGCGGCTGTGATCCTCGGCGAACGTGAACTCGGCGACGTTCGCGAAATCGGACTGGTTCCACAAGCTAGCGCGGCGCGACTCCTCGTACTTCGCCTCGATGTAGGACTCGAGCACATCGCGCTCGATCCGCCACTGGCCGCGGCTCCCGATACGGATCGCCGGGAGTTCGCCCGATCGCACGAGCGAGTACGCCTGGGACACCGAAACGTTTAACACTTCTGCCGTATCGGTGATGGTGAGAAAACGGGCGACCGCGGGGCGAGGGCTTTGCTGGTCCATGACTCGATTATCGGTCGGATGCCGCGGCACCGACGGGGCTGTGGATAACTTTCGCAGCGGTACGCGACATCCCATCACGATGGTGTGCGGGCGAAGCCGCCCGATAGTTTCAGGGAGGTCGCCATGGTCCGTGCGCGCAATGCCGGCGGGAGCGCGAACAAGGAACGCGCGCCGCGAAGGTTCACATTTGACCCGCGACTGCCCATCGGGATCGGGCTCGTCGTCATCTCCGTCGTCGGGGTGTTCGGCATCGTTCAGGCGGCGGACACGTCGACATCCGTCTATTCGACATCCGCGGCGCTCTCGCCCGGGGATCGGGTCTACGTGCGTGATCTCGAGGTCGCCACCGTGCGGCTTGGCGATGTGGGCGATCACTACCTGGGTCAGGGTGACGTGCCTCCCGAAGGGCTCCTCGTCACCCGTGCGGTTGCTGAAGGCGAACTTCTCCCGGCGTCCGCCGTTGGTTCGGCAGCGAGCCTGAGGGTCGCCTCCATCGTCGTCGCCGTGAGCGGGCAATTGTCGAAGTCGATCGCACCAGGCACTGTCGTCGATGTGTGGTCTGCTTCGCAAACCGAGGACCGCCGGTTCGGGCCCCCTGCCGTGCTCGTCGGTTCCGCGACCGTCGTTCGGGTACTCGAGGACGACGGACTCATCGCGGACAAGAACGGAGGCGTGGAGATTCTGGTTCCCAGGGACAGGATTGCGCGAGTGCTCGAGGCCACTGCCGACGGCGACGTGATATCGCTCGTACCCGTCAGCATTCCCGTGAGGAGGTAGCGGTGAAGTCGGTCGCGCTCTGCCTTCACGACACGCTCGAGCAGCGGATGAGCCTCGAACTCGAACGGCACGGCTACCGACCCGTGCGGCTTGCGGGCGATGCGGTTCGGTTGGCGGAGAGCATTTCCGAGGGCGGATTCGACGCCGCAATCTGCGGAGCCGGTCCCGAACACTTGACGCACGGAGTGCTCGAGAAGTGCGACAGGGCGGGAGTGAGAATCGTCGCGATGGCATCAAGCGATTCTGAACGGCGGCATGCCTCCGATCTGGGACTCTACGAAGTGCTCGACGCTGCGGCCCCGTGGGCGCACGTCGAGCAGCTCCTTTCGGCCCGGCTTCCGTTCGTGCGACCCGACCACGAGAGCGCCCTTACGCCGCACGAACCCCGCGCCGAGGTCATTGCCGTGTGGGGGCCGGCGGGCGCTCCGGGCCGCACAACCCTCGCCATCGCGATTGCGTCCGAACTTGCCGCCGAAGGGCACTCGGTTGTCCTCGCCGATGCCGACACCCACAGCGGCTCGGTCGCCCCGACGCTCGGCCTCCTCGATGAGGCACCCGGATTTGCGGCCGCGTGTCGGCTTGCCGGGTCGGGCAGCCTCACGGCCGCGGAGCTCGAGCGGATCAGCGAACGGTATTCGTCTCCGCACGGGAGTTTCTGGGTGCTGACCGGGATCGGCCGGCCGCATCGATGGCCGGAGTTGTCAGGGGAGCGCGTTGTCGCCACGATCGCCGCGTGCCGCGCGTGGGTCGACTACACCGTCGTCGACACCGGCTTCTGCCTGGAGAATGACGACGAAATCTCCAGCGACCTGTTTGCGCCGCGTCGCAATGCCGCCACCATTTCCGCCATCAAGGAAGCGGATCTCGTCGTGGCCGTCGGCTCGGGCGACCCCGTCGGCCTCTCGCGGTTCTTGCGCGCGCACGTCGACCTCCTGGAGATCGTCGAGCCGGAACGGGTACTGACGGTCGTGAACCGCATCCGCAGCAGCGTGATCGGGGCGAACCCCTCTGCGCAAGTGGAGCAGACGCTGCGCCGGTTTGGCGGGATCGAGTCTCCCGCTCTCATTCCGCACGACCAGTCTGCGCTCGACGCCGCGATCCTCGCGGGAAAAACGTTGCGGGATGTCGCCGCGAAATCTGCGCCGAGGCTCGCCGTGAACAGGCTCGTCGCGTCCCGCATACTGCCGCAACGGACTTCGCCGACCGTTCGCCGAGGAAAACGGAACCGGCCGGACGCCGCGTTGCAGCCCTGATCAGTCGCCGAGCCGGATCACATCCGCCTTCGCCTTAGCGCCCGCAACCACAAGCACGCTCTCGGCTTCAACGCCGTCGAGCGCCGCGACGATGGCCGCCGCATCCGGCTCGCCGGCCACGGCATCCACCCGACGCATCACCGTGACCCTGGCACCCGTTGCGTCACGGATCGCGTCGACGAGCGCGTCGGTCTGCTCTCCCGCTGCGGCCGAGGTCACGAGAGTCACGCGACCGATCGTGCGCGGTGCCTCGTGTTCGACCGTTGCGGCGCGGTCGTGGCGCCACAGCGCGAAGTGGTAGGCGGCGACGAGCACGGTCGCCACGAGCAGGCCGAGCGCGGCGCGGATGCGTTCGACGAGGCTCTCGCCCGACGACCCCTCGAGCGCGAACGAAAACAGCTGGTACCCGATCACGAGCAGCGTGATGAGCGCGACGAGCGCGCTCACCCCGAAGATCACGACAAGGTAGATCCGCCTGCCGGGAGTTGACACGCGAGCGGCATCCGCAGCGTTGCCGGGCCGCCACGACGCCCACCACAGCGCGCCGCCGACCACGAGGGCGCTGATGCCGCCCAGGAGGAGGTTCCGCGAATGGGAACCGACGATCGGCGACGCCATCGTCGCCAGAAGCGCGTTGACCGTCACCCCGACACCCGTCGCGGCGACAGCGAGCGCGACACCGGACGTCACGAGCCGCACCGCCTTGCCGATCACGACAGGATGCTCCCCGACCACGCGCAAGTGATACACGAGCACGAGAGCGCCGAACACGGCGGACGCGATCGAAACGCCGAGCGGGTCGAGGGTCACCGAAAGGGGATTCTCGGAGAGCGTCACGAGCTGGAGCACGACCGACAGCGTGAGCGTGACGCCGACCGCGAACACCGCGAACGAAGCGAAGCCTGTGATGAACACGAGCAGCACGTTCGCGAAACCCGTGGACTGCGCCTTCACGCCGGCGCGGAACCAGTGCCACCACCAGATGAGCGCGCCGCCCGCAGCCCAAACAAGAGACTGCACGACCGGTTGCCATGCCGGGCCGGACGCGAAGACCGTACCGAACGTGTCGAGCGCCGAATCGATGAGGCTCGCGAGTGCGAACACGAGACCGCCCGCTCCGAACGTCAACCCGATCAACGAAGCAAGTGCCGGGGCGACGCCCCGAAGGCGCGTCGGGCCCTTCGCCGGGTGCCGCCACATCCAGTAGTGCCACAACCACACGAGCCCCCACACGATCGCGACGGCGAGGCTCGACGCCTCCCAGTCGCCGACGACGGCACTGCTACCCCACGCGAAGAGCGCGATCGTGAACGTGAGGAGCGCCACCGTCGACGCCACAACGAGGTAGAGGGGCCACGCCACGGAGGCGCGGTCGCGGCCCATCGCGGCATCCCGCCACGTGAGCCACCACAAAAGCGCGGCGAGCGGGCCGGCGATGAGAGAGAACGCGAGGGACTGGGCGAGGTCACCGCTGCCCGCCGCCACGAGAGTGGCGCCGGCGTCCAGCGCGCGCTCCACCAGGCCGCTCAATCCGATCGCGGCGATGATCACCATGGTCAACAGGAGCAGGTAGGTGATGACCCGCCGGACGGTCTGAACACCGCCCACCGCAGGACGTGGTGCGATGGGCGGCGTGTTCGCTGGCGCGCTCACTCGTGGCCTCCCTGGTTGTAGCAAATCATGAGCTCCCACGGCGCGGAGTCGATGCGCCATTCGCCGCCCTCCTTCTCGAGGGCGAATGTCCCCTCGAATTCGTAGTCGGAGCCACCGAACGGTCCACTCCCGGAATTGCTCGCAATCGAGACCCGCACGACCGCGTTGTCACCCGTGACACTCGTGGACACGAGCGTGACCCGCAGGGACGACATCGCATACGGTTCGGCCCGTTCGCAGTTCTCGCGGACGTTCTCGGTGAGCAGCTCCAGAGCGTGCGTGCGGTCTCCGGCAATCACGTAGTGCGCATACGACTGCACCGTCCCCTCCGGTGTTGCGGGGTCGAGCGCGGCAGGTGCCCCCCGCGTGAACACGACGACGAGGGCCAGAATTGCCACGGCCGCGATGAGGGAAACGATGACCAGAAGAGTTCGATCCGGCCGGGGAGCGTGGGTCTGCATGAGTCAAGCATGGGGCATGCGGGGCGCATAGGCTAGTTGCGTGTCCACGCTCTCCGACCTCGTGCAACGGCACGGTCGCGCGAGCGACGCCGACATCGACTGGCTGCACTTCCTGGTCAGCGAATTGCAGCTCCTCGCCGACCTCGCTTTCGCGGACATCGTGGTGTGGGTGCCAACGGTCGAAGGCGGATTCGTCGCGGTGAGTCTGTCCCGACCATCCTCCGCTGCGACCCTGTTCTACCGCGACTTCGTGGGCAAGGAGATCAAGCCGGAATGGATAGGACTCGTCTCCGAAGCGTTCACGACATCCACGATCGTTGACTCCTCCGCACCCGACTGGTACGAGGAAACCCCCACGAGGGTGCGTGCCGTCCCGGTCAAGCGGCGCCTGGTTCCCGGGTCGCCCGAACTCACCGACAAACCCATCGCCGTGCTCACCCGCCACACCAACCTGAGCGAAGCGCGAACCCCGAGCCGCCAGGAACTCACGTTCAACGAGTGCGCGAACGATCTGTTCGCCATGGTCGCCGCCGGCGATTTTCCCGACCTTGTCGCTCCAACCGGTCCACGGCGCGGGGCTCCGCGCGCATCCGACGGGCTCCTGAAGCTCGACGTCGACGGCATCGTCACGTTCGCGAGCCCGAACGGGCTCTCCGCGTTCAACCGGATGGGTTTCGTCGGCGAACTGGAAGGGGAGTCGCTCGCCGAAGTGACGGCGGCGATGCTCGAGAACTCGAACGCGGTCGACGAGTCGCTCCCGCTCGTGGTCACCGGGCGGGCACCGTGGCGCACCGACATCGAGTCGCGCGGAGTCTCCGTGTCGCTCCGCGCCATCCCCGTGAAAAAGGAGGGCATGCGCGTCGGGGCGATCGTGCTCACCCGCGACGTCACCGAATTGCGGCACCAGGAACAGGAGCTCCTCACGAAGGATGCGACGATCCGGGAAATCCACCACCGCGTCAAGAACAATCTGCAAACCGTCGCGTCACTTCTGCGCATCCAGGCCCGCCGGTCGCACTCCGAGGATGCGCGCGATTCGCTCAACCACGCCATGAGGAGGGTCGGCGCGATCGCCGTCGTGCACGACACCCTGAGCGAGGGGCTCAGCCAGAATGTCGACTTCGATGCCGTGTTCGACCGCGTGCTGCTGCTCATCGCCGAAGTCGCATCGTCGCACCAGACGCGCGTGCACCCGACGTTCTCCGGCAGTTTCGGCGAACTGCCGAGTGCATACGCGACTCCGCTCGCTCTGGCCCTCACCGAACTCGTCACGAACGCCGTCGAACACGGTCTCGCGGGACGCGACGGCGAAGTGCACATCATCGCGAACCGCACGAACGATGTCCTCACGGTGGAGGTCAGGGACAACGGGGTCGGGCTCGCAGAAGGAAAAGTCGGCACTGGGCTAGGAACGCAGATCGTGCGCACGCTCATCCAGGGCGAACTGGGCGGAACCATCGACTGGCACACCATCATGGGAAGCGGCACCGAAGTGACGATCGAGATCCCGCTCAACTGGTTGACGAAATCCCAGGAAGCGGGGAGCCCGAGAGGACCCGGCGCGCGGAAGCCGATCTAACGGAAACTCTGCCGCTGCGTGGCACGGCGAGAGAAGGCCGGCGTCGCGCGGGTTGACGCTGCGGAGCCTAGCGGCCGGGAGTCAGAGTCAGGAGGCGCGGCGTGCGCGGGCGGCGCGGCGCTTGAGGGCGCGGCGCTCATCCTCGCTCAGACCGCCCCAGACGCCGGAGTCCTGGTTCGTGTCGAGCGCGTACTGGAGGCACATCTCGCTCACGGTGCAGCGGGCGCACACCGACTTCGCCTTCTCGATTTGATCGACGGCAGGACCAGTGTTTCCGACCGGAAAGAAGAGTTCGGGGTCTGCCGTGAGGCAAGCGGCTTTGTCGCGCCAATCCATATTATTTGTGCTCCTTAAAGTGAACGCGTGAGTGCACAGTTGCAGAACTCGGGATTCGAGTGAGAACGATGCTTGGGATGATGCCCACGCCACTGTGAGCGGCAAATCAACCTCAACTAGACTCTCATACCGGTTGGGGGAAAACAATAGGTTTGGATGGGATATCCCTGTGAGTGACGACAAAACCGAACCGCACGCGACGAGCGCATCCCTGCCTCGACTATTAATTGCGCTCGCGATCGTGCTGTTTTTCGAAGCCGCGGTGCTCGCGTTCGTCGCCGGCATGCTCGTGTACGACCTCGTGGCGCTCGTCCCGACTTCGTTTGCGAGCGCCATCGGCATCCTGGTTCTCGTCATCATCGCGGGGGTGTGGCTTGTTGTCGTGGGGATCGGCGCTCTGCACGCGAAACCGTGGGTCCGAGCTGCGGCGCTCACGTGGCAGGTGCTTCAGCTGGCGATCGCGGTCGGCAGCTTCCAGGGGGCGTTCGCGCGCGAGGATATCGCGTGGTTCCTGCTCGTGCCCGCCGTAATCGTGATCGCGCTGCTGTTCACGCGCTCGGTGATGTCGGCGACGCGGCGGGAGTAGCCCGCTTCGACTTTCCCAGGCCCGGACTAACCGTCCAGGCCGAGACGCTTGCGCAACATGGCGACGTGGCCGGTCGCCTTCACGTTGTAGAGCGGAAGATGAACCTTGCCCGACTCATCCAGCACGAACGTCGACCGCAGCGTGCCCGTCACGGCTTTGCCGTACAGCGACTTCTCGCCCCACGCGCCGTACGCCTTGTGGATGTCGAGGCCCGGGTCGCTCAGCAGCGGAAAGTTGAGGCGCTCGTCGGCTTTGAACTTCACGAGGGCGGGCAGCTCATCCTTGGAGATGCCCAGCACCTGGTATCCGGCCGAGGCAAGAGAGTTCAGGTTGTCGCGGAAATCGCACGCCTCGGTCGTGCAGCCTGGCGTGGATGCGGCGGGGTAAAAGTAGACGATGACTTTCTTGCCCAAATAGTCGGAGAGCGAGACCTGATTGCCGTCCTGGTCGCTCAAGGTGAACGATGGGGCGATGTCGCCCTCCTGCAGTGTTACGGCGTCGGCCATGATGTCTCCTTGGGGCGTGCGGGGCCGAGTGTCCGGCCCCTGACTCTCATGCTAATCTTGTTCGTCGGCCCGGGTTTAGCCACCGGGTCCGCGCACCTCTAGCTCAATTGGCAGAGCAACTGACTCTTAATCAGTGGGTTCCGGGTTCAAGTCCCGGGGGGTGTACTAAAGGCCCGGATCACTCTCGCCAGTGATTCCGGGCCTTTTACTGTGTGCGGGGCCGACTCTCCCTCGCGCTTCAGGCTGAAGTGCAGGTAGCAACCCCTCCATAACCCCTCGGCGGTGTCTGGCGGTCGCTCTATTCGTCGGTCGACCAGACCAAGTGATTGAGGTTGTCGGCGGGTGTGATGAGAGGGGAGACCTCCCACTGGCCGATCTGCTTGCCGACGTTTCCGAGCGGTGTTTCCCACGTCACTCGGAGTCGGGTTCGGGCTGCGGGGGTGGGGTCGTTGGAACCGCTGATGCGCGTTGCCTCGAAAATCATGGCTGCGGTGCGCCGAGCTTCCCGGAGGCCTGGGATCTCCAAGGTGACCGCATCCTGACCCTCGACATCGTGCGGATTCTTGTCGTTGGCATCGTGCACATCGTCGAACCAGAACTGAGCGATGACGTTCTTGGCGAGCGACTTGCCGATGTTCTTGATGATGACGTGCTGTGGGTGAGTGGTGTCCCAGTGCCACTCCCACTCGACGTCGGATCGCTCGTTGTCTCGCGCCGCCTGAGCCTTGATGACTTTATTGGCCTTCTTCACTAGGCGGTTTGCCTCTGCCGACAACTCGTTTGCCGTGTTGGCGGCGGTCTTCGCTCTTCCGGCCTGTACGAGACCGATGATGCCGACGACCAACCCACCTATGCCGAATAGAGCGGAGACGCCCACTCCGATTGCTGTGGCGAGTGCTGTCAGGTCTTCGCTTGTCACGAGAGCGTCTGCCTCCAGTAGAAGCGCTCACTCGTGAAGGGGTCACCCCACGTGACTTGCATTGTTATCTGGGCTGCGCTTGCGAACGACTTTGAGTAGTCGAAGAAGGCCGACTGCCCAGCACCGATCTCGTCGAGCGCGTTGACGTCAAAGATCGTGATGTCGCTACTGCCGGCCAAGTCGGCGATGTCCACTGCGAACATGGACAGTTTCGTGACGTTCTTCAGCTCATACTTCCCGCCGCCATGGTGGATGACCTTCCACGGATCGGTGGGGGTTTGGGCGATCTGAAGCTCGACTTGCTTCTCAAGAGCTGTCGCCGAGCGCTGCGCAGCGCCAGCAGAGACCTCCGAGGCAGTCACGGCCCGTCGCTCGTACTCTTGAGCCTGATCTCGCGCCTCGCGCGCCTCGTCGCGGGCGCTTCGTGCATCGCGCGCTTGAAGGGCTGCAACCGCCACACCTATCGCGGTCACCAGCATCAGAGCGATGTTGATGATGAGGGTTGCATCCATGCACAAATTCTACCGGCGGTGCACTATCCGATTCGAGGAATCGGCACAGCTGCGGGTCGGGCGGCGAGGCTGTCGAGGCGGTCCATATCCTCGGTCGCCGAGCCGTTGAACAGGTGCGTGTAGATCGAGTCCGTGGTGTTGATGTTGGCGTGGCCCATCCACCGGCTGACCTTGCGAATGTCGATGCCCTGCGCGGCGCAGGCGCTCGCGTAGAAGTGCCGGAGGTCGTGCCACCGAGCCGGGCGCACGCCGAGCTTCGCGAGGGTCGGCTTGAAGTAGTACCTGTACACGGAGGACACGTCGAACGGGCGTGCCCAGTCCACCGCGTTGCGCTTGTCGCCGTGTCCACCTTGGAGGCGTCCCGGCCAGAGTGCCGCGCTGCCGTCGGCTCGGTGCGGGTGCGCGGCGAGGTAGGTGGTCAGCTCCTGCACGAGGAAGCCGGGCAGGGGCACGTCGCGCACCGAGCGCGCGGACTTCGGGGTGCCGAGCGTCCAGCCGCCTTTGGTCCGCTGAATGGTCCGGCGGACCTCGACATGGCGGCGCATGAGGTTGACGTCCCGGACGCGCAGAGCGGCCAGCTCGCCAGCCCGCAGGCCCGTGTACGCAGCGAACCGCACAATCAGCCCATACGGGTGCGCGGTGTCCAGCTTGGCGGCGATGGCTGCCACCTCCTCGGGCGCGAGGAAGACCGGCTCGCTGCGCTCGATCCTCGGCTTGTCCACGACGGTGCAGGGGTTCGCTGCGATGAGCCGGTGCTTGAGGGCGTAGGCGAACACCTTGCTCAGCGCGACGTACGCGCCGTGGATGCTCGCCGATGAGTAGCGCTCGCCGGTTCTCGGCGCGATCCTCGTCTGCATATCCGCCAGCCACCGCTCGACCTCCATCGACGTGATCGCGTTGATGCGGCGGTCGCCGAAGACGGGGTAGATGTACAGCCGATAGGCGTCCGCGTATCCCTGTGCCGTCTTGGGCTTGAGCCGGGCGGCACTCGCCGCGAGCGAGTCCTCGGCCACATCCCGGAACCTCTTGCCGAGGCGTGCTAGGTGCGCCGTGGAGCCGGTGTCGCGCTTGGTCAGCTTCAACTCCACGACGAACTCGGCTGCGGCTTCCTCGGTCGGGAAGGTGCGCTGCTTGAACGCGGAGCCTTCGCGCCAGCGGACCTCGTAGGCGACCCCGCCTGCGCGTGCGACCGCCCTGTAGTGCGCCATCAGCGCACCGCCTTCTCGATCGCGGCGCGCGCCTTGAAGATGCCGAGCAACCATTCCTTCTCGCGGGTCGCCTGCCAGACGTACCTGCAATAGATCGCATAGCCCTTGTTGCTGACGGCGACGCGGGTCACGGTGGCCGGGTGCTCGTGGCTTTCGAGGATGACGTGGCCGGGCTTGATCGTGGCGGCTGCGACGGTCTCGGTCTTTGGGTGCAGATTGAGCGTGCTCACTCGCCTACCAACTGTTCGATCTCGTGGTCCGGGGCGAACGCGCCGTAGTTCCACGCCGAGAGCATCGAGCGCTGCTGGTGGATCGAGATCACCCAGATGCGGATACGGCCCGAGCGGGGGAGCGGCTGCAAGCGCGTGATCTCGACGGGTCGCAGGTCATGACGCGGCGACTCGGGGAGGATGAGCCGGTCGCCGACCTGCAGAGCGCCGACGGTAGTGGTGAGAGCTTCCATGATGTGTGTGCCTTTCAGTGCGTTGGAGTGGGTGCCGGGAATCCGGCGATGACGAGCAACGTCGCGATCTGTCGCGGCGAGTACCCGAGCTTGTGGAGGTTGCGGATCGCATCCGCTGCCTCGGGGTCGAGGTCAGCGAGGGTGTCGGTCATGCAGCGGCCTCGCCCTTCGAGCGGTTCGCGATGCGCGCGACGGTGGAGGCGTGCCAGCGTCCGCCGTGTGCGGTCGGCACGCCCTCGGCGTTCAGAGCCTCGGCGGTGGCGACGAGTGTCAGACCCTCAGCGCGGAGGGCGTGCAGGCGGGCTTCGCTAGCCTGCGGCAGGGTGCGAGGCCGTCCGAGCTGCACCCCGCGCTCACGGGCGGCGGCGAGTGCTGCGACGGTGCGCTCCGAGGTCAGCTCGCGCTCGAACTGGGCGAACTGCATGAGGATGCCTGCGAGCATGCGCCCGGTGGCCGTCGTGGTGTCGAGGTCGAAGTCCAACACGACGATGCCCCACGGGTGCTTCTTGCGGGTCTTGCGTCGGGACTCGTCCAGCAGCGTGCCGAAGTCCACGACCGAGCGGCTGAGCCGGTCCAACTTCGCCGAGACGATCGCCTCGGCCTCACCCGCGTTGAGTGCCGCGAGGGCACACTGCATGGCGGGCCGGTCGAGGCTCTTCGCGCTCGCGCCCTCATCCGTGTACCACTGCACGTCCCAGCCCTTCGCGAGGGCGTGGTCCTCGATCGCGCGCCGCTGGGCGGCCAGGCCGAGACCCGACCGCCCTTGCTCGTCCGTGGAGACGCGCGTGTAGCCGATGACGCGCATCAGGCGACCTCAACGTGACGCTGCTCGGCGATGACAACGGGCTTGCCGTCGTGGCCAGCGGTCGCGATGGTCGAACCCTTGCGCGGAGCGCGGGTGCGCTTGGCCGGCACGGTGATGCTGTCGAGCGCCGCCTGCTTCTCGGCGCGCTGCTCGGCCTGCCACTTCGCCCGCAGCGCCGAGCCGAGCTGCACCGAACGAGCGTCGACCTTGTACCCGGTCTGCTCGGTGAGCCAGTCCGCGAACGTCTGCATCGTCGGCGTGACCGCCTTGGCTGCGTCGGCGGCGAGCGGGGCGAGCTTCTTCTTGGTAGCCATGTTGCACTTCTCCTTGGTCATAAGTGAGCGATGTTCATGTCTTGCGACGGGGAGAAGTTAAACGCCTAAACGGACGTTTCGGCAAACGGCCTCGTGATCGGCCCACGGGCGGCGCCACTAGCTGGCCACTTGCGTGGTCGGGAAGCTCGGAGGGTCCTCGGGTACCAAGCCGGTGGGCCTCGTGGCCAGGCGGCACCGTTCTGTGTGGCGCGCGCGCATCATCGGGGTCGCGTCGTCCGGGGCTTGAGGCCCCCGGAGGTCTTTTCGGCGGCAAATGCCTGCTTTCGGTGCTCGTCGGCGCGTCGTGTGGCCGTCTGCGCGCCGGACTCGTCGCTGATCCACGGCGGAGCTTCCTCGGGCTGCGGGCGAACGCGCGCAACCTCGGCGGTGACCTCGGCCTGCCGTGCCTCGCGGTGAGGGTCGGGGCGCTCGCTCACGTCGAGGGTCGCGTCCCGAGGCTCGTCCTCGACAAGCTCGGCGTCGATCACGTTGGGGTCGGCAGCGGGCATCAGCTCGGCCAGCTCCGACCAATCGACCACGGCAGCTTGGACCTTCTGCTCCCACGTCTCGACGCGCGCCTCAATCTCGATCTGCTGCTTCGCCCCGAGGCCTGCGCGGTCGAGCGCGTCACGGATTGCAGCAAGGCGAACCGGCGTCGGCTCGGACTTGTCCTCTGCAATCAGGAGGAGCTGCGCCATGAGCCGATCCGAGGCCATAAGCAGGCGGACCTGAGCGGCGCGGATGACCTGCGGAGCCGACCCGCCGTGCTTCCGACAGACCGTCGCCCCGAGCCTCGCGTAGTTGGTGCACGGCTCCCCATCACGTCGGGTCGCTGTACATAGGGTGCCGCTCTTCATCCGGTCCTCGCGTCCCGTGGGCGGCGGTGCACCCCGACGCTTCTTCGGCTCAAGGGTCATCGTTCTTCTCCTTCATGGATTGCAGAGTTGGGGAACCCATGCCGGACGGCTCTCGTACCAAGGAGGGGAGTGAGGCAACTGCACTCACCGTCCGGCATGGGGGTCTGTGGCTCGCCGACAGCCCACGGCTTCGGCGGCTCGTTTTGTCTCCGGTTAGCCCCGGCAAATTCCTTAGCGCTTCTAGTAGCTCGTTTAGAGGTATTTCTCTTAGAGACGGATAGAAGAAAAAACGAGCCGCCTAAGCCGCTAAGGCAGAAGAACCCATATGAATACTGGGCAGGCGTGGCGGCCCGGATGGCGGCTCGGTGGCGGCTCAGCACACAAAAGCGGCCCGCTTTCCGCCGCCGACTCGACAGAGTGCACATTCCCAGTCACCGCACCTTCGGTCGGCGGACCGTGCGGAGGGCCGGTGACGCATTCCGAGCCGCCGAATCCGAGCCGCCCGCCTCGGGTGAAATCGAGGTCACCGGGGCGATGTGAAGAACCTCGGGAGCGAGGTCGCGGAAGCGCAGGCCGACCCAGACGTGGGCCTTGTTCTTGCCGACGCGATCCTCAGCGATGGACAGCCCGGAGTACTCCTTCAGCATCCGCCCGAGGGCGATCTTGGTTGCGGGGCGCAAGCCTCCGGCACGGCACCACTCCTGATAGCGGTCGTAGAGGTCGGCCTTGCTGACCACGGCCTCAGCGACCACGTCGCAGACCTCATCCAAGAACGAGCCGAGGAGGTCGCTGTCATTGCGGTAGTCGGCGGTGGCTCGGAGTACTGACGCGGGAGGATTCAGGCCCTGCTGATACCACTGGACCGCTCCCTCGACCACCCAGCGCAAGAGGCCGGGAAGCTCAGCGGCGCGGATGCGTGCACCAAGGGTGTCGTCTCGTTCAGCGTCGGGAATGTGCACTGGGAAGTTGACCAGCAGGAAGCGTCGCCAGATGCCTTCATCGGTGCCGGTGACGACGGGTCGATGGTTCGAAGAAACCCAGATTGTGCACTGCGGCCGGAAGTCGAAAAACTCGCCACGCATGAAGCGCGCGGTCACGGTGTCGCCTCCTGTGAGCTGCTTCACCAGCCGCTCGTTCAGCCGCGCCGTCTCATCGAACTCGATCACCGAAACGAACCGAGCGCCGTCCAGCCTCGCCACGTCGTTGGGGATGCGGTCACCGTTGCGAACAGCGAGCGTCTCGGCAGGAAGAGTCTTCGCGTACTCGCCGAGGAGGTCGAACAGCAGCTCGACCAAGGTCGACTTCCCCGACTGTCCCGAGCTGTGCAGCAAGAGAAGCTTCTGCTCGCTCGTGGAGCCGGTCGCTGAGTAACCCGCCGCGCGCTGGATGAATGCGCGCATCTCACCGTCGGGCTGCACGCGGCGCATGAACGCCTCGAACATCGGCGCTGCCACGTCGGGGTCGTAACTGACCGGCACCTGTCGGCGCAGGTGGTCTTCGGGCCGGTGCTCCCGCAGCGTGCCGGTGCGGAGGTCCACGGTCCCGTTACGCACGTTCAGCAACGCCGGGTCGAGGTCGAAGTCCTTGGGGAGCATCGCCACGTCAGGCAAGGTCTGCGCCAGCTTCAACGCGGACTCCATCCGCGACCGCGACTCCGACGCCTTCGCCCATCCGTAGACGCGCTTGGCCTCGTCGTCGCCCAGCCCTGCGGCCTCGTCGCGAATTGCGCGCACCGTCTCGCGCATCCAACCCATGACCGTGCCGCGCTCGTCCGTCGCCCACCGGCCCTCGCGGTAGATCAGCCACTGACTCGTTGGCGCGAGGTAGCGCATCTCGTCGCCGTGGCGAGCCGCTAGCCGTTCGGCGTTGCCCAACTCGGTGAGTGGGAACTCGCCCTCGTGGTCAGCCGTCGATGGCGATGCAGCGTCAGTGCTGGTGCCGGCCAACGCCCGAGCTTCCTCAACGGACAGCGGGAGGAACTGCTCCAGGCCGTGATTCCGGATGTGGTCGGCGGCGTCCTTCCCCTCGGCGCTGTGCACGATCTCCGCCACGACACCGACCTCGGCGAGCGAGGCGTGCACCGACAGCGCGTGCTTGTACCCGGGCGCGTCACGGTCGGCGACGATGACCACACGGGACTGGGTGCCGATGAAGAACTCGGAGTGGTCTCGCTTCCACTTACCGGCACCGCCCGCATTGCAGGTCGCGACCGCGCTGACGCCCATCCAAAGCGCTGCAACGTCCTTCTCGCCCTCGACGATGTAGACGTCATCGCCTCGGGCCAGCGCGGGCGCAACGCGCGGCAGGTTGTAGATCAGCGGCGCGAGACCGTCGCGCATGTTGTTGATCCACTTGCCGGGATGCAACGGATCAGGTCGGCGCTGCCGGAAGGTCTTCGGCTCGAACCTCATCACCTGGAACCGGAGCAGGCCGTCCTCGTCGTCGTAGTCGTAGCTCTCCACGAGGCGCGATTTCGGCTCCAAGTCGGCCCATGTGAGCGACAGCGCGGCGAGCACATCCTTGGTGTCGCACGCTCCGGTCTGGCAGAACAGCAGCACCTTGCCCGAGTCGCTGAGGCTCACCGACAGCGACGGCTCGCGGTCATCGTGCGCCGGGCAACGGGCCATGTAGTTGTCGCCGCCGCTCGACCTGACACCTTCCAGCCGTGCCAGCACGTTGTCGAGAACTGGCGGAAGCTCTCGCACTACTCGGCCCGCCCGATGGTGACCGAGTCAAGGTAGGCGTCGAGCCACTCGCGCTTGTAGCGCCAGTACTCGCCGACCTTCGCGGCGCGGATGAGTTCGAGATCGCGGAGCCGCGCGAGCACCTTGGGGCTGACCCCGAGGTAGGCGCACGCGGCCTTGTTGTCGAAGTCGAGCTTGGGGCGGATGTCGTCGATGCTGAGTGCAATCGACTCAGTGTTGGCTGCCATGAACGGCCCTTCCTGACGGAAGGTTCCAGAGACGACAAAAGCCGAGCCGGAAACCTCCCGACGATGTGTCGGATGGATCCGTTGCTCGGCCGAATGGAAGTCCCAGTCCGCTTGGTCTCAGGGAGACCTGCGCATTCTCCAGCCGATCACGTCGCCGTGCCGGTGGCAGTCCTTACTGGTCGTTCTTCACAGGCTCATTCCTGACGGTCATCCCATCCCGGGCGCGCATCAGAAGCAAACGGTGTTACTTGTGGACTTGAATCTTGGTCGTGCAGGTCGGAGCTGTCAAGCCAGCTCGTGGAGGCGCTCGGAAAGGCGGACCCTGACGTATCTGTCGAGGCCGGGTCGGTCCGGGCGGAGCGTGCTGCACCAGACCTCCACACCGAGATTCGCGGCGTCGAGGTCGGCGAGCACTTCGAGGCCGCGTCGGGTGCCTCTGAAGGGGTGCAAGCTGAAGAGCGCGCCCGTCAGCTCGCGTGCGACGTGGTACCCCGACATGTACTGGAGAACGCCACGCCCCTCCCAGGCTGCGAGGAATGCGGCGGCGCGTGAGAGTCGCGAGAAGCCCGGAGGCACATCCGCGAGCTTCGGCACGACGCAGCGAATGGTGGCAATCTCGATCTGCGTCAGGCGTGACACGAGTCGAGCGCGGTCGCTCGGGAGCGGTTGCACCTTGGCGCGCGGAGCGTTTGCCATTGCCGCCCAGAATGAGGGCAAGTCGGTGATCTCGGCGTTCGAGAGAGACTTAGACGTTGAAGACACGGGAGACACCTTCCTCTCGGGCGGGGCGCGGCTGACGAGGCCGCGCCTCGCTGCTCGTCACCATTGGATGCTGCGCCGGAGGCTCGGCAGTCGGGCGATGAGACGCTCGTAGTCCTCGTCGGGAGCGTCGAGCCGGTCGGCCAGCAAGTCGGCCTTTGCTGCTTCCTGTCGAAGATCGGCCACCATCTTCTGCACGCCACCCTCGATCCGCTCGTACTCGGCGGCGAGTTGGCCCGGGCTTCCGCCTCGGTTGAGCTGAGCGCGCACGTCGTGCAGCATGGCGGATTCCAACTCGTCGGCCACGCGCAGCAATGCCGCGCCGTGCTCCATGCGTTCGCCGGACTCCTCGCGGAGAAGGCCAGCGTGGCGAGCGATCACGGCGTCAGCGGCCTTGTCCGCGGCGGCGATCGTCTCGCGCTCAATCTGCGAATTGGGGTAGCTCGCCTCGCGGACGGCTTCCTTGAGCTGCCTCGGCGACAGGGCGTTGAGGTTGGTCATCGTCCGCTCCTCGCTCCGAGGCGACGGCCACGGCGTGCGGCCTCAGCGATCCGATCGCGGGTAGACACCTGCGAGTCGGCAATAGCAAAGGCGTCGGTGAAGTGGTCCTGAGCGCCCTTGAGCATCGCTTCGAGGGCGTCGGCCCTCTCCCTGTAGGCGGCGGCTCGGCGACGCAGCGCGGAGACACCGGCACCGGGAGCGACGCTCCGGCGTGTGGTGGGCGCGGTGGCCCGGGGCTGACGTGTAGGCATAACGGTCATTCCTTTCGATCGGATGCGAGACCGGGTCCACCGGTTCGCGTCGGGGTGAGGGCTGCGGCTGATCCCTCCGGCAGGGAACCGAGAGCTTCGCCGTAGCGGGCGAGCGCGTCGCGCACGAGCGCCGCCTTGGCGATGCCGGAGCTGCGCACGAGCCGGTCGAGCATGGCGTTCTGCTCGGTAGTGATGCTGGTGCGCAGCTTGATAAGCGTCGGCTTGGGCGGCACCGATCTAACCTGAGTGTTCTTCATCATGGGTCCTAGTCTTCTCCTTTTCGCGACCTCGCCGCTTGAAACCACCCTCGGGCAAACCCCAGATCAAAGTGCAGTTGGCTCTGCACGGCGGCCTGCAACATCACCGCCGACGGGAGAGTGCCAGCGCAGGAGAACCTAGAGGCAGGAGGTAAGACCATGACCGAGAACTACACCCACAGCGAGTACGGCACGGGCCGGGGCATCGAGCGCCTGCCCGACGGGCGCCAACGCCCCCTAACCGACCGCGAGCGCGTGCGCATCGAGCGCGCAGCAGCGATCCGTGACGCGCCCCAAGATCAGGTCGAGCGGGAAGCTCGCGAGCGAACATAGTGACGAGTTGGGCCTGATCCGCGTGGCCCCATTCGAATGTCTGTTCACCGCTCTACTGTTGGAGCATGGAGTTTCTGCCCGGCGACAACGCAGAGCTTCGGAAGGCCCGAGGCGCGTTCTTCACGCCGCCGGCAATCGCTGACTACCTCGTTGGTTGGGCGTTGCAGAATGACCCCGCCGCAAAGGTGCTCGACCCGACCTGCGGCGACGGAGTGTTCCTGCAGGCTGCGGGTCAGCAACTCAAGGCACTAGGGCGTCAGGTCAGCGATCTCGACGAGCAGGTCTTCGGCATCGACCTGCATCGAGAGTCGCTAGATGAAGCCATGCGGCTCCTTGAGGTCGAGAACCTCGACGCGCACTTGGTGGCCTCGGACTTCTTCGCGGTGCCGACCCCGGACGTGTCTGACTCGCCGCTGCCCTTCGTGGATGCAGTCGTGGGAAACCCGCCGTTCATCCGATACCAAGAGCACGTCGGCGACTCGCGTCGCATGTCGGTCGAGGCCGCGTTCAAGCAGGGCGTTCGTCTCAGCGGTCTTGCATCATCGTGGGCCGCGAGCCTTGCCCATGCTGCCGGGTTCCTCAAGCCTGAGGGCCGACTTGCAATGGTGCTCCCCGCCGAGTTGCTTACCGTGGGCTATGCCGAGCCAATCCGCACGTGGCTGCGGAAGCGCTTCGGTCAGGTCAACCTCGTGGTGTTCGAGCACGTGCAGTTTGAGGACGCGCTGGTGGACGTGGTGCTGCTCCTCGCCGAGGGCAGCGGCGGCTGCGAGTCCTTCGCACTCTGGCACGTCGACAACGCCGAAGACCTCGCCCAGATTCGCCCAGCAGGACAGCTCGACGTCACCCCGTCGGCCAGCGGCAAGTGGACAGACATTCTCATCCCGAGCGCCCAGCGCGGTCTCTACCGCGAAGTCATCGCGGAGAGCTTCACAACGTTGGGGGAGTACGGCTCGCCCGTGCTCGGCTCGGTGACCGGGGCGAACAAGTTCTTTGCGATCACTGACGCGACCCGAGAGCAGTACGGCTTTGGTGAGTCGCAGCTCGTGAAGATCAGCCCGCCCGGAACCCGACACCTGCGCGGAGCAACGTTCACGGCGCAGCAGTGGAATGACCTGCGGGACTCGGGCGAGCGTGTGTGGCTTCTACGCCCCGACCCTGACGACATGACGCCGGGCCGTATCGAGTACACGCAGCTCGGCGAAGCGCTCGGGGTCGATCAGGCGTACAAGTGCCAGATACGTACGCCGTGGTGGCGCCCGCCGGTTTCGACAACTCCCGACCTCTTCTTCACATACATGAGCCACAACTACCCGCGCCTGATTTCCAACAAGGCGAAGGTCGCATTCCTGAACTCAATGCACGGGGTTCGGCTCAACTCTGAGGCCCCCGCTATTGCATCCGAGGCGCTTCCCTTTATGTGCCTGAATTCAGTCACGATGCTGGGTGCGGAGATCAACGGGCGATCGTACGGCGGCGGGATTCTCAAGATGGAGCCTCGCGAAGCCGCGTCCCTACCCCTGCCGTCGGTCGAGGTCATGGAGCGGGCATGGGCGGAGCTGAAGCCCCAGAAGGCGACATTGGACAGGCAGCTACAAAGCGGTCGGTGGACTGAGGTGGCGAAGCGTGTCGACGTGGCCGTGCTCGGCGTTGGCGCTGGCCTTGGAATTGACGAGATAAGTCAATTGCTCGGAGCGGCGCGCACAATGAGAGAACGTCGCTTGCGTCGTGCAGAATGACTGAATGGCTCAGTCTGAAGACCCGATTGACCAGCGCCGCTTAGAGCAGCTGGTTGGGAACCCCGGCGAGCTTTTCATTGCCCTCTCGGACCGCATCCAAGACGAGAACATCAAGCGCTTCCGTGACATCGAGTCGGACTTCCTCGCGTGGCTCTGGTCGGTTGATACCCACCGCACCGAGGAGGTCATCCCGCGTGCACCCCGCCGCAAGAACGCTGATGAGCTTTCCAAGTCCGACTTGGCCGCAGGCATGTACCGGGGCAAGGGCGACCGGTTCTCCGACGTGCTCTCGCTCATCTTGAGCAACAAGACCTCCAGCACGCTCGCTCCTCGCGGGAAGGTGCAGGGGTACTCGCAGCTTCATCAGATCGACATTGCATGGCCGACGCCGGACCGAGGCGTCGCGCAAGACCCGATCGTGTGCTGCGAGTCCAAGATTTCGGGATCGCCGCCCGAGGGGTCACGCAAAGCTCGGTCGATCCGCAACGACTGGACCAACCGTCGCAAAGAGCTCAAGTTTCAGGCCACCGACCTCAAGCTGTTCCAGTCCAAGGACGACCCCAAGATCAGGAACTGGGATCAGTGGCGGCGCGGTGCAGCCCCGAGGGTGTACGCGATCTGGGCCGGACGGCTGCGAACGCTTGGTGAGCTCAAGTACATGGTCGATCAGGCGAGGGACCTCACGGACACGTACCTCGACCGCGTTGGCATCTACGGCTTCATCACCAATGAGACCGGCGACGGCTACGTTGCCGCCTCACCCGGCAGGGACGTTGCCGAGAGGGTGACAGGACTCGATACCGTGCTCGACCTCATCGAAGCCGAGATCGACGCCTACTTGGAGAAGCACCCGGATGCAGTCCGCGTGCCGAAGGCCTGACGACCCCTCGGCGGAACCCCTCCACACTTCGGATCCACGCCGATATCCGTCGGTGTCCCTCGGTGTCCGCCGGTCTCCCGTGATTGCGCGCCCAGTAACTACGCCGATTTCCCTCAGTGGCCCGGGCTGCCCCTCGGCCCTGAAACCTCTTAATCAGTGGGTTCCGGGTTCAAGTCCCGGGGGGTGTACCACGAAGTTCGCGGCTCAGCGATCGATGCGGTGCATGATGTGCACCGGGATGAACACTCCCGCCGACACCGCGAGCAGTCCGCCCGCGAACGTCACGAGACCCAGGTTCTCGGCAACATCGAAGGCGATGCCCATGAGGTAGAGCCCCAGGACGAAGAGCGCGAAAGAAATGACGAAGCCGATACCGTTCATGACTCCATCCTAGGATGCCTACGGCTTCTTCGGGGCAGCCTTCTGCGTGCCCTTTGCCTGCACCTTCGGAGTGCGGGGCACGTTCGGAGCGGGCTTGCTCGGAGCCTTCGCCGCTGAGGCCGACCTGGCGGCCGGCTTCGTGGCGGGCTTCGCCGCCGGCTTTGCGGCAGGAGCTGCGGCAGCTGATGCCGCCGGGGTTGCCGCCGGTGCCGCGGCAGCGGGAGCAGTCTTGGCTACCGGCGCTGCCGGAGCCGTCGGCGGTGTCGGCGCAACCGGGCGCGGCGGCTCGTTCTTCGCGACATACAGCTGCGCCGCACGAGTGCCGATCAGCAGAAATCGCACGAGCAGGAAGATGATGGCGACCGCAATGATGAAGCACAGCATCCAGATCATGGCGAAAAACATCCCGCCCATGATGGAAAAGAATCCGTGTCCAAAGCCCCAACCGAACATGCTTACTCCTCTAACTCCTCGATGTCCTGCTCTTTGAGAACAGTGCCCACTGCAATGGCGACGGTCAGCCCCCAGACCACCCACATGAGCGCCAGTCGCCAGTCGCGAGGCCCCTTGCGCGTCGCTTGCACCGTGCTCCATCCGCCGAACAAGGCGCTGAGCATCGTGCCGCTGAAAATGAACTTTCGCACGAGTCAACGCTACCGCGTCTGGACGGCAGCAGCGGCGTCACAGATGCGATACACAGGCGACGCATAGGCTGAATGCATGGAACGACGGTTTTCGAATCGCGAGGCGGCAGGGCGGGCGCTCGCCGCCGAGCTTGTCGAACTCGATGTTGTCGATTCCGACCGATCGCGCACCATCGTGCTCGGCCTCCCGCGCGGGGGAGTGCCAGTTGCTTCCGTCGTCGCCGCCACGTTCGGCGTGCCGCTCGATGTGATCGTCGTGCGCAAGGTCGGCGTGCCCGGCCACGCCGAACTCGCTATGGGCGCGATCGCCTCGATTGCCGGATCCGTCGTGACGTTGCGCAACGATGCGGTGCTCGGGTCGGTTGGTGCGGATGCGCGGCGGCGGTTCGACGAGGTGGCCGCGCGCGAACGGATCGAGCTGGATCGCCGGCAGGAACTCTATCGGGCCGGTTTGGCTCCGCTGGATGTGCGTGGAAAGGATGTCATCCTCGTCGACGACGGCATCGCGACAGGTTCGACCATGCACGCAGCGGTCCTGGCGCTCGAACCCGCAGGGGCGGCATCCGTCACGATCGCCGTGCCCGTGGGCCCCTCAGACACGCTGGCCGAATTCGAGTCGCTCGTGGACCGCGTCGTGTGCGTGAGCGTGCCCGAACAGTTCTGGGCGGTCGGGCAGGCATACGAGGACTTCACGCAAACCTCGGATGACGAGGTTCGGCGGCTGCTCGGGGTGCGCGAGTGAGGGCCGGCTCTTCTCCCAAATAGGCCCTGTGGAAAGCTTTTCTCCACCACTTTGGGAAACCGCTTGTGGACATTCATTCGGGCTTGGGAAAATAGATGCATGTCAACATTCGCACAAACGCTCGTCGAGACCGCCAGTGCGGTCGCGCGGTTTGGCGCGGATGTTTCCGACTACGAGGCGCTGTCCGACGAGCGCCTGCTCGAGCTCGCGAGCGTGATCGCAGCGCACGAGAAAGCATTCGGGCTCGTTAAGGCGCAGCACGCAGCGCAGGTCGCCCGGCGGTCGCGCCGGGAATTCGGCCACTCGGGGCTCGCCGCCCGCAACGGGTTCGCATCGCCCCAGAAGTTTCTGCAGCACGTCGGCAACGTCACGGCGCGCGAGGCGGGGCAACTCATTGCGGTGGGTTCGGCGCTCGGCGAGGCCGAGGCCGCGCGAGAGCTGCTGGAGTCCGGCATCACCCAGGTTGGCGGAGCGCCGGTGGAACTGCCGTGGGATGCGCCCATCAGCGACGCGCTCGCCCACGGTCGCCTCAGCGTGGATGGTGCTGACGCGCTGCGGCGCGGGCTCGGAGAGCCGACCGAAGCAATCACCGTCCTGGTGCTCGCCGAATTGGCGGAGCGACTTCTCCGGGAATGTTCGACATTCAGTCCGGATCGGCTGTTCAAGGCGGCGCGCATCGAACGCGAGCTCCTGGATCTCGACGGGATTCAGTCGAGGGAAAGCGAGCACTACGAACGAGGCGGACTGAAACTCTCTCCCCAGCCCGACGGAATGTGGCGCTTGAGCGGCCAGCTCGACCCTGAGTCCGCTGCGGTCCTCAATACTGCGCTCGACCCGTTCACGAGCCCGCGCCGTGGCGGACCGCGATTCACGCGGACGGACGACATCGCACGTGCGCAGGCAATCGTCGACGATCCGCGGACGACAGAGCGGCTTGCGCTCGACGGACTGCTCGAACTTGTGAAGCTTGGGTCCTCCGTGGACCCCGCCACGATGCATCCGAAAATGGGAACGCTCGTGAAGATCGTCACGACCGTCGACTCGGGTGCCAGGGGATTCGGTGTGCTCGAAGGCAACGGCGAGGTGGTGTCTGCGGCAACCGTGGAGCGCAGCCTTTGCGACGGAAACGCCGTCGAAGTGAAAGTCGATTGCGAGGGCAACCCGCTCGATCTCGGCCGGTCGAGCCGGTTGTTCGACAGACGTCAGCGAGAGGCTCTCGCCGTGCGCGACGGCGGATGCATCTGGCCAAGGTGCGATCGACCGCCGGCCTTCACCGAAGCCCACCACATCCGGCAGTGGAAACGCGATCGCGGAAAAACGGACATCGCCGACGGCGTACTCCTGTGCCGATTTCACCATCTCCAGTTGCACAACAATCACTGGGAGATCGGGCGGCGCGGATCCGAGTACTGGCTCACGCCGCCGCGCGCCATCGACCCAGACCAGACGCCGATCTGCCTGAAAACCAAAAGCCCGCTCATCGAGCATCTCCGCCGGCGCCGAACCGGCTAACGCGGTCGCGGCTCGCCAACGGCGTCCAGTGCCTTGCCCGGCTCCATATCAACTCCCGCATTGCTGAGAGTTCGCCCACAAACTGACCGATCGGACAGTTTCTGACCGATCGGTCAGGTAGCGTGGAAGCATGTCCACCACAGCAGAAGAACTGCGAACAATCGCGCTCGACGAGTTCGCGACGGCAGGATATGCGGCCACGTCACTGCACCGCATCGCGGAACTTGCCGGGCTGTCCAAATCGAGCGTGCTCTACCACTACGACTCGAAGGACGCGCTCCTCGCCGCTGCCGTGCAGCCCGCCATCGCCGCGCTCAGCACGATCCTCGACGGACTCGAATCGCGACCGCGCACGAGGGCGACACGCACGCGCTTCATCGAAGAGTTCGTCGACTTCCTCCTGGACCACACGCTCGAAGTCAACCTGTTCATCAACCAGGGGCCATCGCTCGTCGAAGTACCGATAGTCGAGGCCGGAAACGCGGCCGTTCGACGACTCGCCGAATACTTCTTCACGATCACCACGACGACAGAGGAATTCATGCGGTTCGGCGTCGCGCTCGGCGGTGCCGCCTACATGCTCGCCTCCCAACGCACCATGGGCTTCGATCCCACCCCGCGCGAAGAGACGAGAACCGTGCTCGTCGGAATCCTCGGCGAACTCCTCGGACCCGTGAAACCTAAGGACTAGGCAGTGGCAACAATCCTGTACCGGCTCGGCCGGTTCTCATTCCAGCGCCCGTGGCGGATCATCGCCACGTGGCTCGTGCTCCTCGTCGCCATACTCGGCGGCGGATTCGCCCTCGGCGGCCAATCGCAGGAATCCTTCGCAATCCCCGGCACCGAGTCGCAGCAGGCGCTCGACCGCCTCGAGGCGGTGTTTCCCGAAGTAGCGGGAGCGAATGCCGAAGTCGTCCTCGTCGCGCCGGCCGGTGGGCAGATCACCGCTGCAGCGTATGAAAACGCGATCGAACGCATGGCCGCCGCGATCCGCGACGTGCCCGGCATCAGCTCGGCGACGACACCGTTCGACGAGTACGCGGGCAAACAGGTGAGCGACGACAGAACGATGGCGATCACGCGCGTCCAGTTCGACGGCGCATCGACCGAAGTGACGGAGGAAACCCTCGCCGAACTCACCGCGACCGCTGCGATCGCCGAGGATGCGGGCCTGCGCGTCGAGTTCGGCGGCCAGGTGTTCCAGGATACGAACTTCGGAATCACCGTCACCGAAGTCTTCGGAGTCATCTTCGCCGGAATCGTGCTCATCATCACCTTCGGCTCGTTGCTCGCGGCAGGAATGCCGTTGCTCAGCGCGCTCATCGGCGTCGGTATTGTCATCGGCGGCATCACGGCGGCATCCGCGTTCACCACGATCTCCAGTTCGGCGCCGCTCCTCGCGCTCATGATCGGCCTTGCGGTCGGCATCGACTACACGCTGTTCATCCTGTCCCGCCACAGAAACCAATTGGCGGCAGGAGACGATGTGGAAGAGTCCACGGCCAAAGCGGTCGGCACCGCCGGCAGCGCGGTCGTGTTCGCCGGGGTGACCGTCATCATTGCGCTGCTCGGGCTGCTCGTCGTGGGGATCCCGTTCCTGAGCGTCATGGGGATTGGCGCCGCCTTCGCGGTACTCGTCGCCATCGGAGTCGCCACAACCCTCCTGCCCGCCCTTCTCGGCCTCGCGGGGGAGCGGCTACGGCCGAAACCAGCGTCGCGCGCGGCGAAACGCGCGCTCGCCGCGGCCGTGGGCGGAAAGCCGAGCATGGGCGTGCGCTGGGTGACCGCAGTGTTGAAGCATCCGATCATCGCATCCGTGAGCGTCGTGGCCATCCTCGGAGTGCTCGCAATCCCGGCGCTCTCACTGCAGCTGAGTCTCCCGGATGGCGGTTCCGAGCCGTCCGGTTCAACGCAGCGGGAAGCGTACGACCTCGTGACCGAAGGGTTCGGCGCCGGCTATAACGGCCCACTCATCGTCGCGGTCGACATCACGCAGACGACGGACATCCTCGACGACCTGAACGCAATCGCCGCGAAGATCGGCGGCGTGGACGGTGTCGAGTGGGTGAGCCAGGGGCTTCCTGACGCTGGGCTCGACACGGCGATCATCCAGGTCGTCCCGGCGAGCGCTCCCGATGCCGAAGAAACCAAACAACTCGTGCAGGCCATCCGCGACCTCGCGCCGGGCATCGAATCGACCTATGGGACACCGATCTGGGTCACCGGAATGACCGCGGTTGGGATCGACATTTCGACTCGGCTGAGCGACGCGCTCATGCCATTCGGACTCATCGTGGTAGGGCTGTCCATCGTGCTGCTCATGATGGTGTTCCGATCCGTGCTCGTGCCCATCAAGGCGGCACTCGGATTCCTGCTGTCCGTCGTCGCGGCATTCGGGGTGACGGTCGCCGTATTCCAGTGGGGCTGGTTCGGCGACCTCATCCAGCTCGAAAGCGCCGGCCCGATCCTCAGCTTCATGCCCATCCTGCTCATGGCGGTGCTGTTCGGACTCGCCATGGACTACGAAGTGTTCCTCGTCTCCGGAATGCGCGAAGAGTTCGTGCACGGAACAGGCACCAGCAGTCACAATGCGAAAGCCGCGATTCCGCGCGGGTTCGCGAACGCATCCCGTGTGGTGACCGCCGCAGCGCTCATCATGTTCTTCGTCTTCTTCGCGTTCGTGCCGGAAGGCTCCGGCATGATCAAGCCCATCGCCCTGGGACTCGCGACGGGCATCGCGTTCGACGCATTCCTCGTGCGCATGACGCTCGGCCCAGCGCTCATGGCGCTCATGGGCAGGGCGGCGTGGTGGATGCCGGCCTGGCTCGGCCGTCTGCTGCCGAACGTCGACATCGAGGGTGAAAGCCTGCGCGAGCACATCGCCGCCTCCGCCTGGTCTCGAGAGCAACAGGGGATCGCCATCACAGCGGATGGTCTCATTGCGGGAGCCGAGGCCGGTGTCGATGGCCCCCGGGTTGGCCCACTGACGTTCGAGGTACCGCAGGGCGCCGTATTGCTGGCGAGCGGACCCGCGGCTGACCGCAGGATGCTCGCCGCGACTCTCGCCGGACGGCTCGCCGTCGCGGGAGGGAGGGCCCAGGTCGCCGGGCACCCGTTGCCATCCGAACACGACCGAGTCGCACGCCGCGTCGCCATGATCGATGTTGGCGGCACGGAGACGAGCAGCGTGGAACGGGAATCGGGCGGCGTCGGCTGGCGAGACCCGAGTTGGCGCGAACTGGTTGCCGAGCGGCTGAGCGTCACCCTCCCGTGGTACCGCTCGTGGCTGACGCGCAGAGTGACCGCGGAGTGGCTCGCACGCGTGACCGAAGCGGTTGCTTCGCGCGGGGGCATCCCGATCAGCGCGGACGTGGGGATCCGGAGCTTGCCGCGCCTCGAGCGGGCCATCGCGCTCGCGAGTGTCGCGCTCGCAGAGACTCCAGCGGTCGCGATGTTCGATGTACCGGAAGCGTTCGCCGATGCGAAAGAGGAGCGGGAGTTCCTCAACGCGCTCGCGTCGCTTGCCCCGCGGGCTACCACGATCGTGGTCGGCTCGGCTCTCCCCATGGCGCCGACAGCAATTCCCGGTCGCAACCTTGTGCGGCTGAATCTGGGGGCCATCGAGTTGGCACACAGCCAACCCGGATCCGGCGCACGTCACGAAATTTCCAGCACCGCAGGTTTCACGGAAGGCAGCACCTCATGAACACCCCGACTCGGGTACGCGGCGCACTGCGCCGAAAGTGGAGCAGACGCCCAGGCACGCCCTGGTTGAAACCATTCGGCATCGCGGCGGTCGTTCTTGTCCCGCTCGCGTTCGCTGGTCTGTTCGTCGGAGCGCTCGCGCAAGCGGACACAGCCATCGACCGCATCCCGGCGGCGATCGTCAATAACGACACGCTCATCTACATGACGGGCGAGGACGGAACCCCCTCTCCCGTGTTCGCCGGCCGCCAACTCGTGACCGAACTCACGGGCGGAAGCGAAGGTTTCGACTGGCTCGTCACGAACGAGAGCGGCGCAAAGCGCGCACTCGCGAAGGGGGAGGTTTACGCGGTCCTGGTGATTCCGGACGACTTCTCGAAGTCGATCCTGTCGCTCACGACGGACAACCCGACGCGCGCGGATCTGGCGATCACGACCGACGACGCGCACAGTTACGTCACCGGCGCACTTGCAAAAACTGTCGGCGAGTCGATGGCGAACGCGTTCGGCACGACCATCACGGCGCAGTACATCGAAGGCGTCTACTCAAGCATCGGGCAACTAGGCGCATCGCTCGGCGATGCCGCGACCGGGGCGGAATCGATTTCCGGGGGCGCAACCGAGCTGAGCAGCGGACTCACCACGCTCGCCGGGGGAGTGGCCTCCGCGCGCAACGGAGCGACCGAATTTTCGTCGGGAGTCCGCCAGTACACGCTCGGTGTCGACGAGTTGAGTTCGGGGCTCGCGCAATTGAATGCGAGTGCAACGGGACTCAGCGGCGTCAGCGCCGCGGTGACGAACTTCACCGGATCGGTTTCGGCACTCGCGTCCCAGCTCGCCGCGGCGAATGCCACTCTTCAAGCGAACCCCGGCGATGCCGCCGCACTTGCGACGGTCGATGCGTTGAGCGCGCAACTGAGCGGCGCCGCGGCCGGCGGAGCCACCCTCGCTGCGCAAACGAATGGAGCTGTAGCCGGAGTGGGCACGGGGATATCCCAGAGCGCTGCGGGCGCAGCCCAACTCGCGGCGGAGTCAGCCGGCCTGCGTTCCGGTGCAACTTCCCTCGCGTCCGGGCTCGCAAGCCTGACCGGTGGCGCATGGGACGCGTCGGCGGGTGCCGAGTCACTCGCTGTCGGCGCCACAGAGCTCGCGAACGGCCTCGCTGCGGGTGCGGCGCAAGTGCCGGCGACGGATGGCGATGCGGCGGCAACCTCGGCCGCGGTCGCCGCGAGCCCGGTCTCGGTGACGGTGACGCGCGACAACGAAGTTTCCGGAGTCGGGCAATCCATCGCCACATTCTTCATTCCACTCGGACTGTGGGTGGGAGCTCTCGCCGTATTCCTCGTGATGCGCCCGGCCAATCGACGCGAACTCGTGTCGACCGCAGGGAACGGCCGGCTCGTGTTCGACGTGCTCGCCCGGGCGACCATGGTGACGGCGGCCCAGGCTGTGCTGCTTGTCGCCCTGTTGCACACCGTGGTCGGTGTGAGCTGGACTGCTGTGCCTGCCACGCTCGGGTTCTCACTGCTCATGGCCGCGGCGTTCACGGCATTCCACTACCTGCTCACGATCGGGCTGGGGCGCGCCGGCCTCGTGGCCTCACTCTTCGTGCTCGCCGTTCAGGTGACGGCGACGGGCGGGCTGTACCCCGTGCAGGTGCTTGCGGCCCCGTTCCAGTGGGTGAGTCCGTTGCTGCCGCTCACGTACGGTGTTTCCGGGATGCAGGGAATCATCGCGGGTGGTGCACTGAGCCAGGTTCTCGGAGCAGCGGCAGTGCTCGCTCTGTTCGGAGTGGCGAGCGTGCTCGTGGGGCTCGTCGCGATCCGGCGGACGCGCCGCGCGAAAGCGCTCGGACTTGTGCCCGCGCTAGCCCGCTGAGCGAAACGCGGCGAGCGCCCGTCGTCCGGCACGCCGGAACGCTCCGACGACATCCGGCGGGTGCGGATGCCAGAAGTAGCCGCGCCGCGCCGTGCCGAGGTGAGCTTGTGCGAACGCGAGCGTCTCTCGCAGCATTTCGAGGCGTTCGGCTTCATTCCTCGCCTTGCGCGTGTTGATCTCGGCGACGACGGAACCCTCCCAGCCCTGCTGCACGAGGTACTCGAGCACAGCGGAGACCGGTTCGCTGCCGTGCCCGGGCAGAAGGTGCTCGTCGAAGATCCTGCCCTCGTCCATCGATCCCGAGCCGTCGCACAAGTGGACGTGTCGCAGCTTCGGGCCCATCGCGAGAGCGAGCTCCAAAGAGTCGCGACCGGACAGGGAGGCGTGCGAGAAGTCGAGCGTCATGGCGTCGCAATCCATGGTCGTCGGATCGGAGCTGGGCGAATACGCTTTCAGGTTCTGCCTGGCAACCTTCCACGGGAACATGTTCTCGACCGCGATCTCTACGTCGTAGGTCGCGGCGGTCTCCCGCACAATGCGCAGGAAGTCGCGCGCGTACTGCGCCTGCCAGCGAAACGGCGGGTGCACGACGACGGTGGAGGCGCCCACCGACCGCGCGAGCTCTGCCGATCGTTCGAGCTTCACGCGCGGATCGCGGCCCCACACGAAATGGGTGAGCAGAAGCACGGGTGCGTGAATCGAAAGGATGGGCTGCTCGTAGCGTTCGGAAAGTTCGAGGAGCGCGCGAGCATCCTGCGTCACTTCGTCGTTCGTCACCATGACCTCGACGCCATCGAAACCGGCGAGCCTGGATAGGCGGAACGCGTTCTCCGGAGACAGCGGATAAACGGCGGACGTGCTCATTCCAATGCGAATCATGTGTGGCCAGTCTAGGGGGCTTTGCCGAGATTGGCCGGGACGGTGCGTCCGGGGCCCGCGCAGATTCTGCTGCTAACGTGACGAGTGGGCAGGAGTACCGCACACCAATGTCACAGAGATCAGTCAGTTCCGAGCAAAAATACGACTTCATCGTCGTCTCCAACCGCTTGCCTGTGGACAGCGTCGTGGATCGTGACGGAAACCAGGCCTGGGCGCAATCCCCGGGCGGTCTGGTCGCGGCGCTGGAACCTGTCATGCACCGCCACGAAGGCGCCTGGGTGGGGTGGCCCGGTCGCGCGGACCTCGAACTGGAGCCGTTCAGTACCGGAGGGATGAGCCTCATTCCTGTTCCGCTCTCCGAGTCGGAAGTCGCGGACTATTACGAAGGTTTCTCCAACGGAACACTCTGGCCCCTGTACCACGACGTCATCGCCGTTCCCGAGTTCCTCCGCGAGTGGTGGGACGCGTACAAGACCGTGAATTTCCGTTTTGCGGAGAGAACCGCGGAAGTCGCGGATCGTGGAGCGGTCGTGTGGGTGCAGGACTACCAGTTGCAGCTCGTGCCGAAACTTCTTCGCGAGGCGCGACCGGATCTCACGATCGGTTTCTTCAACCACATTCCGTTCCCCTCCTATGGGCTGTTCTCCCAATTGCCGTGGCGCACCCACATCATCGAGGGGCTGCTCGGCGCGGACGTCGTCGGATTCCAGCGCGAAGCGGACGCCGGCAACTTCGCGCAAGCGGTTCGCAGGCTCAAAGGATTTGCCACGAAAGGCCAGCACATCGCGGTGCCGCTGACCGACCCGAACCCTGGACGTCGCGCCGCGGGGCCGATCAGGGACGTCGGACCGACAAGAATGGTTCTGGCCAAAAAGTTCCCGATCTCGATCGACGCGCACTATTTCAGGACCACTTCGCATCGCGACGACATCCGCGCGCGCGCGAACGAGATCCGCGCCGACCTGGGCAACCCGAAAACCATCATGCTCGGCGTCGACCGGCTCGACTACACGAAAGGCATCCGGCATCGACTGCTCGCCTACGGCGAGTTACTCGCCGAAGGCAGGATCAAACCCGAGGACGTCATCCTCGTGCAGGTCGCGAGCCCGAGCCGGGAACGCGTCAAGAGCTACATGGACCTTCGCGACGAGATCGAACTCACGGCGGGGCGGATCAACGGCGAGTATTCGGCAATCGGCCACCAGGCCATCAGCTACCACCACCACAGTTATCCGCGAGAAGAGATGGTCGCTCTGTACCTCGCCGCCGATGTCATGCTCGTCACGGCGCTGCGGGACGGCATGAACCTCGTGGCGAAGGAGTACGTCGCGAGCCGCTTCGACAACGACGGCGCGCTCGTTCTGTCGGAGTTTGCGGGGGCGTCGGACGAGTTGAAGCGCGCGGTCCTCGTGAATCCGCACGACATCGACGGAATGAAGGACGCCATGATGTCCGCGATTCAGATGCCGCCGAGCGAGCGTGCGCTGCGGATGCGGAGCATGCGCAAACGGGTTTTCGAGGATGATGTCGAGAAGTGGTCGAACGGTTTTCTGGACGCGCTGACGGCGCACCGCCAGTCGGATGCGAAATGACAAACCAGGCTCGTGCCGAGGCGCGCGACGCCGCAGTGCGCATCGCCACTGCCGCGACGCTTCTCGTCGCCGTCGACTTCGATGGCACGCTGGCTCCCACCGTGGATGACCCGGCCACCGCGAGAGCATTGCCGCTCGCCTCCGACGCGGTCGGCACGCTTGCGCAATTGCCGTCGACGACCGTCGCACTCGTGTCCGGCCGGCACCTTGCCGGCCTGCAGGCTGTCGTTCGCGTACCCCCGGAGGTGATCCTGGTCGGCTCGCACGGCGCAGAGTCGCTCGTCGAGGGCAAGGAAAGCGGTCCAACTCTCACCGCGGAGGAGACCGCGCTCCTCGGAACGTTGTGCAGGACCGTCGAGGACGTGGCTTCCCGATTCGCCGGCGCCCGAGTGGAGCGGAAACCGTCAGGGTGCGGACTGCACACGAGGCTCTCCTCGCCCGCCGATGCCGAGCTGGCCCGCATTGCGGCGCTCGCGGCGGTTCGCGCGCTCACGGGTTCCGCGAGCATTGCCCAGCGGTACGGCAAGGACATTCTGGAGTTCACGGTGCGCGCTGCGGACAAAGGGAAAGCACTCGAGTGGCTCCGGGAACTCACCGCCGCATCCGCGGTTCTCTTCATCGGGGACGACGTGACGGATGAAGACGGGTTCCGCGTCCTTGAAGCCGGCGATGTGGGAATCAAAGTCGGCACTGGAGAAACCGCGGCACAGTTCCGAATTTCCGACCCGGCCGAGGTGTCCGAGCTTCTCGCGGAGCTCGTCACCGTGCGCAAGCGAGCGCTGTCGGACGCTGGCGGAGGCGCAGACTAGTAGGACGACCTACCACCAGAGAACCCCGTAGCGCGGAAGTTCTAGACTCGAAGGCATGCCTGAGCATGATGTGAAACCACGTTCGCGCGTCGTCACCGACGGAGTCGAGGCCATGACTGCGCGCGGAATGCTGCGTGCCGTCGGCATGGGCGATGCAGACTGGGACAAACCCCAGATCGGCATTGCGAGTTCGTGGAACGAAATCACCCCGTGCAACCTGAGCCTTGATCGCCTCGCGCAGGCGTCGAAGGAGGGCGTGCACTCCGGTGGCGGTTACCCGCTCCAGTTCGGCACGATTTCCGTCTCCGACGGCATCGCCATGGGCCACGAAGGCATGCATTTTTCCCTCGTGTCGCGCGAAGTGATCGCCGATTCGGTGGAGACCGTCATGATGGCGGAGCGCCTCGACGGTTCCGTGCTGCTCGCAGGTTGCGACAAATCCCTCCCCGGCATGCTCATGGCCGCAGCACGACTCGACCTCGCCTCCGTGTTCCTCTACGCAGGTTCCACGGCACCCGGTTGGGTGAAGCTGAGCGACGGCACGGAAAAGGACGTCACGATCATCGACTCATTCGAAGCGGTGGGCGCGGTCAAGGCCGGAAAGATGTCCGCAGTTGACGCGCATCGCATCGAGTGCGCGATCGTGCCAGGCGAAGGCGCCTGTGGCGGCATGTACACCGCGAACACGATGGCGAGCGTTGCGGAAGCTCTCGGCATGAGCCTCCCGGGGTCGGCGGCACCGCCCGCGGCGGATCGTCGCCGCGACTATTTCGCGCACCGCAGCGGCGAGGCTGTCGTGAATATGCTCCGGCTCGGAATTACTGCGCGCGACATCCTGACGATGAAGGCGTTCGAGAATGCGATCGCCGTCGCCATGGCTTTCGGGGGCTCGACGAACGTCGTTCTGCACTTGCTCGCGATCGCGCGCGAAGCGGATGTCGACCTCACGCTCGCTGATTTCAACCGCATCGGCGACAAGACTCCGCACATCGGCGACCTCAAGCCGTTCGGCAAGTACGTCATGAACGACGTGGACCGCCACGGCGGAGTTCCCGTCGTCATGAAGGCGCTTCTGGATGCCGGACTCCTCCACGGCGACGCCCTCACGGTGACCGGCAAGACGGTGGCCGAGAATCTCGCGGAGATCAACCCGGAGCCGCTGGACGGCGAAGTCATCCGCACGCTCGACAACCCCATCCACCCGACGGGAGGCATTACGATCCTGCACGGTTCGATGGCCCCGGAGGGCGCGGTCGTGAAAACCGCCGGTTTCGACCTCGAGGTGTTCGAGGGTCCCGCGCGCGTGTTCGAACGCGAGCGCGCGGCGATGGACGCCCTCACGGAAGGGGCAATCAAGGAAGGCGACGTCATCGTGATCCGCTACGAAGGGCCGAAGGGCGGCCCCGGGATGCGGGAGATGCTCGCCATCACCGCCGCCATCAAGGGCGCGGGGCTCGGAAAAGATGTATTACTCTTGACGGACGGCAGATTCTCAGGCGGCACAACCGGCCTGTGCATCGGCCATATAGCTCCCGAAGCGGTGGATGCAGGTCCCATCGCCTTCGTGCGCGATGGTGATCTGATACGGGTCGATATCGCAGCTCGTTCGCTCGACCTAGTGGTCGAGCCCACCGAGCTTGAGGCTCGCCGAAACGGCTGGGCCCCGCTTCCCCCGCGCTACACGCGCGGCGTTCTCGCGAAGTACTCGAAGCTCGTGCACTCGGCCGCGGAGGGCGCGATCACCGGGTGACCGCGCGCCGTCGCAGCGCCAGAAGGTCTCAGCCAGGAATCTCAGCAGCGGACAACCACAAAGGACACTCAACCCATGCCCACGGAATCGAAGCCCGTGCCAACCAAGCCGAAAGCGACCGACTCGCTCGTGCCGCCGAAGAAAGCGGCGGGCGCGGCGAAAGCGACGAGCACCGCGAAGACGGAGATATTGACCGGATCCGGCGCGATCCTGCGCTCACTGGAGAACCTCGGGATCAAGGACGTCTTCGGGCTGCCCGGCGGCGCGATCATGCCGTTCTACGACGAGCTCATGTCCTCCACGAACATCCGGCACATTCTCGTGAGGCACGAGCAGGGAGCCGGGCACGCCGCAGAAGGGTACGCGTCCTCCACGGGAAAGATCGGCGTTGCGATCGCGACGAGCGGCCCGGGCGCCACGAACCTCGTGACGGCGATCGCGGATGCGCACATGGATTCTGTGCCGCTCCTGGCCATCACGGGCCAGGTCTTCTCGACCTCGATGGGCACGGATGCGTTCCAGGAGGTCGACATCGTCGGCATTGCGATGCCGATTACGAAGCACTCGTTCCTCGTGACGCGACCTGAGGACATCCCAGCGACACTCGCGGCGGCGTACCTCATCGCGACGACGGGCCGCCCTGGGCCGGTTCTGGTCGATATCACGAAGGATGCGCAACAGAACAGCGCGCCGTTCGTGTGGCCGCCCGCCATCGACCTGCCGGGGTACCGCCCGGTCATGAAAGCCCACGGCAAGCAAGTGCAGGCCGCCGCGAAACTCATCGCCGAAGCGAAGCGACCGGTGCTCTATGTTGGGGGAGGAGTGATCCGGGCGGAGGCCTCCGAAGAGTTATTCGCGCTCGCCGAGAAGACCGGGGTTCCGGTCGTGACGACGCTCATGGCGCGCGGCGCATTCCCGGATTCGCATGAACAGCACCTCGGCATGCCGGGGATGCACGGGACGGTGCCTGCGGTTCTCGCGCTGCAGGAAGCTGACGTGCTCATCGTTTTGGGCGCGCGATTCGATGATCGCGTGACGGGAAAGCCGAGCGAGTTCGCCCCCGACGCGACCGTCATCCACGTGGATGTGGATCCGGCCGAGATTTCGAAGATCCGCGTTGCAGATGTGCCCATTGTCGGCGATGCCAAGGATGTCATCGCCGATCTCACGGTGGCGTACGCGGAAACGGTGAAGAAGACTACGCCGGACATTTCGGCGTGGTGGAAGCGCCTGAACGAGTTGAAGGCGCGGTTCCCGCTCGGCTACGACGAACCGGAGGACGGCCTGCTGTCGCCGCAGTACGTCATCGAGCGAATCGGCCAGATCACCGGCCCTGAAGCGATTTACGCGGCAGGGGTCGGCCAGCACCAGATGTGGGCTGCCCAGTACATCAAGTACGAGCGGCCGAATGCGTGGCTGAACTCCGGCGGTGCGGGAACCATGGGTTACGGAGTGCCCGCCGCGATGGGCGCGAAGGTGGCGAACCCCGACCGCATCGTGTGGGCGATCGATGGCGATGGTTGCTTCCAGATGACGAATCAGGAACTCGCCACGTGCACGATCAACGACATCCCCATCAAGGTCGCCGTCATCAACAACTCGTCTCTCGGGATGGTGCGCCAGTGGCAGACGCTGTTCTACAACGGCCGCCACTCGTTCACCGACCTCAACACGGGGCACGACACCGTCATGATCCCGGACTTCGTGAAACTGGCTGAAGCGTACGGCGCTCTCGGCATCCGGGTCACGAAAAAGGAAGAAGTGGATGCAGCCATCAAACTCGCGAACGAGACGAATGACCGTCCCGTCGTGATCGATTTCATCGTGAGCGCGGACGCCATGGTGTGGCCGATGGTGCCGCAGGGCGTGGGGAACTCGAGCGTGCAGTATGCGCGCGAGAAGGCCCCAGAGTGGGAGGAGGAGTAGACATGAGCCACGTTCTGTCCATGATTGTCGAGGACAAGCCGGGCCTCCTCACGCGCGTCGCGGGGCTGTTCGCCCGCCGCGGTTTCAACATCGAATCCCTCGCGGTCGGCAAGAGCGAGATCCCCGGACTGTCGAGGATCACCGTCGTCGTCGATGTCGAGCAGGGTCCGCTCGAACAAGTGACGAAACAGCTGAACAAACTCATCAACGTCCTGAAGATTGTGGAACTCGACCCGTCCCAAACCGTCGAACGGGAGCATTTGCTCATCAAGGTGAAGGTCGACAACACCACGCGGAGCCAGATCCTTGAGGCCACGAACCTGTTCCGTGCGCGCATCGTGGATGTGTCGACCGACGCCCTCGTGATCGAAGTCACGGGGGACACCGCGAAGACGCAGGCCCTCCTGCGCGTGCTCGAGCCGTACGGCATCAAAGAGATCGCGCAATCGGGACTTCTCGCGATGGGGCGCGGATCCAAGAGCATCACCGAACGCATTTACAAGAACTAAGAACTGCCGGCCCCGGGGATCGCGCAGCGGTCGCCGCGGAACCAACTGACCACTAACGAACACAACGAAGGAGCACCACAATGGCCGAGATCTTCTACGACAACGACGCCGACATGTCCATCATCCAGGGACGCAAGGTTGCGGTGATCGGTTACGGCTCGCAGGGTCACGCGCACGCGCAGAACCTTCGCGACTCCGGAGTCGAGGTCGTCATCGGGCTTAAGCCGGACTCGAAGTCGAAGCAGAAGGCCGAAGAGGCGGGCTTCACCGTGTTGCCGTCCGCTGAGGCGGCGAAGTGGGCGGATGTCATCGTCATCCTCGCTCCGGACCAGCACCAGCGCGGACTGTATGCGGCGGACATCAAAGACAACCTCTCCAAGGGCGATGCGCTCGTTTTCGGACACGGATTCAACATCCGGTTCGGCTACATCGAAGCGCCGAAGGGCGTTGATGTCATCATGGTCGCCCCGAAGGGGCCGGGTCACGTTGTGCGCCGCGAGTACGAGGCGGGACGCGGCGTGCCGGTCATTGTCGCAGTCGAGAACGATGCGACGGGCAAGGCCTGGCCGCTCGTGCTCAGCTACGCGAAGGCGATCGGCGGCCTGCGCGCCGGCGGCATCAAGACGACGTTCACGGAGGAGACCGAGACGGACCTGTTCGGCGAGCAGGCGGTGCTGTGCGGTGGTGTTTCGCAGCTCGTGCAATACGGGTTCGAGACCCTCACCGAGGCCGGCTACCAGCCCGAGGTCGCGTACTTCGAGGTGTTGCACGAGCTCAAGCTCATCGTCGACCTCATGAACGAGGGCGGAATTGCCAAGCAGCGCTGGAGCGTCTCCGACACGGCCGAGTACGGCGACTACGTCTCCGGTCCGCGCGTGATCGACCCGCACGTGAAGGAGAACATGCAGAGCGTGCTTGCCGACATCCAGTCGGGGGCATTCGCGAAGCGTTTCATCGCGGATCAGGATGCCGGAGCGCCCGAGTTCAACCAACTGCGCAAGAAGGGCGAAGGTCACCCGATCGAAGCGACCGGGCGCAAGCTGCGCAAGCTCTTCGCGTGGGCTCAGAAGGATGACGACTACGTCGACGGCAGCGCTGCGCGCTGACGCCTCCGCTTTCTCCCGGGCCACGCCCCGCGTCTCCGCACGCGGCCGCAAACCGTGCTCGTGGTCCCAAATGAAGGAGATTGTGGCGGATGGCGGCGTGTCGGCGTGTATTGGCGTGCCGTCGACCGCGAATCTCCTTCATTTGGGACAGTAGCGACTTGATAGGGTTTCGACATGAGTAAGGATCCGGACGAAGAAGCCCTGAACTGGTCAGGCGAAACTGATCCGACCCACGTCGCGGCCCCCGCCGCGGCGAAGCCGCAGTTCGCCGGAAATCTCGACGATCGCGCCGAGGCGGCGAATCCGGTACTGCTTGTCGTGTTCGGCATTCTCGCGGGCGTGTACCTGCTGTACGCGGTCGGATGGGGGATTCACGCGTTCACGACCGCGGTTCCCGTGACCGGCGTGTTTTTCGGCATCATGTTTCAGCTCGGCGAAGCGCTTTCCATCGCGAGTCCGTTCCTGTGGGCCGGCGCAGTGTGGCTTCTCGTGAAGAAGCCGGTGTGGCGACTCCTGTGGCTTTTCCTCGGCGTGATCGTGCTCGCGCCCTGGCCATTCATTTTCGGCGGGTAAGGGAAGAGAGCAATGGCAAAGGAAAAGCGTCCGGCAGCTGCGGAACCTTCGGCACCCGAACCGAGTCGGGCCGATCCGACGAATCCGAAAGCGCCTGTCGATTCCCGCGCGACGACGGACGCAGAGAACTCGACGGCAACGGATGCCGAGAAGCCCACCCGCAAACGGTGGTTCAGAGCCACAATCATCGTGCTGTTCGGTTTGCTCTACGCGTGGGATCTGTTCGAAGCCATCTCCAACATGCTCGGCAAGCTCGATGAACTGGCCAGGCGCAATGAGGTCAGAGAACTCAACGGGTTCGCGCCCATGGACACACCCTGGGCGCTCCTCATCGCGAACCTCGTGCTACCGCTCGTGGTCTTCGGCCTCGCACTTCTCGTGGCCCGCAAACGTAATGTGGGCATCCTCGCGATCGCTTTGCTGGCCGGGTTGGGCGTCGTCGCGGCAGTGAGCCTCACACTCATCGCGATCGTGCTCCGCATCGCGTAACCGTCAGGACAGCACGGCGCCGACCACGAGCAGCGCGATCAGCACGATTTGGCCGACAAGCCGCGGAACGAGCGGGATTGCGGCGCGGCCGAACCGTTCGCGATGCCCGGACGCATAGACGTTCGCGGGGAACACCGCGACGAGAAACACGATGAGGCAGATGGATGCCGCGAGAACCGTCGGCGGGTAGAGCAGCCCGAGCCCGCCGGCGATCTCGCACAGCCCCGTGAAGATCACGAGATTGCGCGGATGTGCGATTCCCTTCCACCGCAGCGGAGGCGGAATCATGGCGGCCATGGTGCGTTGAACGGCGGGAAGGAAATGGGTAACCCCCATTCCGATGAACACGAGCGCGAGCAGAATGCGGACGCCAAGTCCGATGGCGCCGAGCGCAACAATGTCCATTGCACCATTGTGCAGCCAGTAGAGTGGTGACCTATTCGGCGCCCCACGGTCGCGGCGCACCTGCTCATAGCCGCAATTGAAGGACTGTCGCCGTGCCCAAGCCCGTCGTACTGATCGCCGAGGAACTCTCCCCTGCCACCGTGGATGCTCTGGGGCCCGACTTCGACATCCGCACCATCGACGGCACTGACCGCAAAGCCCTCCTCGCAGCACTGCCGGAGGCGAATGCGATTCTCATTCGCTCCGCCACTCGCATGGACCTGGAGGCGATTGCAGCCGGGAAACATTTGAAAGTCATCGCGCGTGCCGGCGTCGGCCTCGACAACGTCGACGTGAAAGCCGCGACGGAGGCGGGCGTCATGGTCGTGAATGCGCCAACGTCCAATATCGTGTCCGCCGCAGAACTCGCGATCGGCCATTTGCTGTCCCTGGCCCGATTCATCCCGGATGCGAACCAGTCGGCTAAGTCCGGCGAGTGGAAGCGGTCGGCATTCACGGGCACTGAGCTGTTCGAGAAGACGATCGGCATCATCGGTCTGGGGCGCATCGGAACCCTCGTCGCCCAGCGCCTCTCGGCGTTCGACGCCACGATCATCGCCTACGACCCGTATGTAACCCCCACTCGCGCGCAACAGTTGGGAGTGCACCTCGCAAGCCTCGAGGAGGTCATGGAGCGCTCCGACTTCATCACGATCCACATTCCGCGTACGCCGGAGACGACGGGGCTCATCGGGGCGGCGGAATTCGCGAAGGCCAAACCGTCGTTGCGCATAGTGAACTGCAGCCGCGGCGGCATCATCGATGAAGACGCGCTCGTTGAGGCGCTGCGATCAAAGCGCATCACGGGGGCAGGGCTCGACGTGTTCGTGAATGAACCGCCGAGCGGTTCCGCGTTGCTTGCACTCGACAACATCATCCTCACCCCGCACCTCGGTGCCTCGACTGAGGAAGCTCAGGAAAAGGCCGGAGTTTCTGTCGCGCGCTCGGTTCGGCTCGCTCTCGACGGCGAACTTGTTCCCGATGCCGTGAACGTCGCGGGGGGGATCATCGATTCTTCGGTTCGCCCGGGAATCCCGCTCATGGAAAAACTCGGCCAGGTGTTCGCCGGGCTCGCCGACAGCCCCGTCACGAGCATCGACGTCGAGGTGCGCGGCGAAATCGTCGAGTTCGACGTGAACGTGCTGAAGCTTGCGGCGCTCAAGGGGTACTTCACGAACATCGTGAGCGAATCCGTCTCCTACGTGAACGCGCCGCTCCTGGCGGAAACCCGCGGCATCCCGGTTCGGCTCGTGACGGATGCGGTGAGCGACGAGTACCGCAACCTGCTGACGATTCGCGGGGGCCTGGCGGACGGAACGGAGGTGTCCGTCTCTGGCACGCTTACCGGCACGAAGCAGATCGAGAAGATCGTCGAGGTCAACGGCTACGACGTCGAGGTGCCGGTCGCCGACCACCTCATCGTCATGGTGTACACGGACCGGCCGGGAATTGTCGCCGTCTTCGGACGGGAGTTCGGCGACGCAGGAATCAACATCGCGGGAATGCAAGTGAGCCGCAAGGTCGCCGGAGGCCAGGCGCTGTGCGTGCTCACGGTCGACTCGCCGGTTCCTGAAGGACTCCTGGACACTCTGCGCACGCAGATCGACGCAGAGTTCATCCGCGAAATCGACATCACCGAGTAGTCACTCGCCCTTCGCCGGTGGCCACCGGAGCAATGCCTGGCACGCCGGGAATCAGACATTTTTCTCGAAACTGTCGATTCCGCGCCGTGCCAGTTCGTCGTTCTCACAAGAACACCAGTCGGGGCCGCTACAGTCCCCAATCAAAGGAGATGTCATGTCCGATCAGTACCTTCTGCTCATCATGGGAACCGAGTGGGATCCGAAGGCAACGAGCGAAGAGGATTTCGCGAAGGAGATGCAGGCCCACGGCGCCTTCTCTGCTGCCGTGGCGGCTGCAGGGGCGAAGATTCTCGGCGGCGAAGCGCTACAGCCCACGAGCGCCGGCTTCGCTGTCACTCCAGCGCGGGACGGAAAGCCCGCGGTGTACACGAATGCCCCGCTTGCCGAAACCACCGAGGTCCTCGGCGGCTACTACGTCATCGAGTCGGACAGCCTCGATCAGGTCAGGGAACTCGCGGCTTTGTGCCCGACCGACGGTCACATCGTGGTTCGAACGATCGTGGACATGTCCGGAATGTGAGCCGTGCGACCCGGCGGGGGTTGCGGCGAGAATGGTGACATGACCCCGGAGCTCGCGGCACTCTTCCGGGACGAGTTTGCGCAGGAGTGGCCCCGCGTCGTGGGGGCCACTCTTCGCGCATTCGGTGATCTCGAACTTGCCGAGGACAGCGCGCAGGAAGCGTTTCTCCGCGCGCACGCGCTCATCACCGCGGGGGAGACGATCACGAACCTCGGCGCATGGGCGACGACGAGCGCGCGCAGGATCGCCATAGACTCGCTGCGCCGAGACTCGGTTCTGCGGTCCAAGCTCCCCCTGCTGCTCCCCGATGATGTGCCTTCGGCGGACGCGGCAGGTTCGCAGGATGTCGCCGCGTCGCGGCGTGAACTCATCTACGTCGCCTGCCACCCCGTCCTGTCGGAGGAGCAGCAGATCGCGCTCGCCCTGCGCATCGTGTGCGGGATTCCCACTTCCGGCATAGCGGACTTCTTCGGCCTGCCCGAGTCGACCATTGCCGCTCGGCTCACGCGAGCGCGCAAAGCGATATCCAGGGCGGGGGTGCCGTTCGAATGGCCGACGGATGCCGACCGGGCCAAGCGCCTGAATCTTGTGCTGACCACGATTTACGGAATCTACACGCTCGGTCACACGGCTCCCCGCGGGCCCGACCTCGTGGACGCGCGGCTCACCGAGCTGGCGCTGTCACTGTCGGATTCCCTGCTCGCCGAGAATCCGGGCGAGTCGGAAGTCATCGGCCTGAAAGCGCTCATCGTTCTCGGCGAGGCTCGGCGCCCTGGGCGGGTCGGTGCGGATGGCATCCCAATTTCCCTCGCGGAGGCCGACCGATCGGCCTGGGGCCAGCGGCGGATTCGCGAGGGGTTGGCGCTTGCCGCGAAGGCTCTGCCCGGTGGAGGACGATTTGCGCTTCAAGCGGGCATCGCCGGGATCCACTGTGCCGCGCCGAGTTGGGAGGAGACCGACTGGGCTTCGATTGCCACCCTCTACCACGGACTCAAACGGGTGTGGCCCGCGCCGATCGTGCAACTCGGCAGCATTGTCGCCCAAAGCCACAGAGGACCGGAGGAGCTGGCGCAGGCAGTGGCTGCGCTCTCGAGACTCAAGGCGGGGGCAAGCCCGGACTTCGGTCGCAGGCTCAGCGCCGCGATAGCCGATGCCGAAGAACGTCGCGGCAACCTCGCGGCGGCGCGGCAGGCCGTTGCCGAGGCGAGGGCTGGTGAACCCAACGACGCGCTCGTGAGCTATTTCACCCGCACGGATGCGAGGCTCGCCGCGATGCAGCTCGGTGCCGACTCCGCGGACTAGCTGGCCGCTGCGCGCGAGTGCGGCCCGACGGAACGTGTCCGCCGGGCCGCCATCACGCGCGAACGTGCGTTTAGAGGAGCGGGTCGGAGTTGGTGCTGTCCGACCGCGTCTCGTGCTCGGTCACGCGTTCGCCGCTGCCGTCGATGTGACGCACAGTTTCCACGCTCGAGCGTTTCCGCAGGACGAGGACGAGCGAAATGATGAATACGACGATTCCCGCACCCATCAGGATGTACCCGACCAGGTCGAGGTCGACCCACGCGTTCTCGAGATTGACCGCGAACGCTGCAATAGCGCCAATCACAAACAGTGCTATTCCGGATCCAATTCCCATTGTCTCGGTTCCTTTCCTTAGAGAACCTCACACTGGCGGCGCCACATGTGATTCACCTGAGCACAACCTGAGTGTTGTCTGTGGTGGGGTGACGGATAGGCTCGGTCCCGTGAAGCGACTGCTCCGACTTTTCGCGGCCGGTGCCGTGGCCCTCGTTCTCGCCGTTCCGATCGCGGCCGGACTCGGCGGATCGGCTCTCAGCGCAGCGGTAGCCGCCCGCTCCGGCGTGCAGGACTTCACGTTCGATTCGTACTCCGCCGACTACTTCCTCTCCCGCGATGCGCAGGGCCACTCGACTCTGCGCACGGTGGAGACGTTCGTCGCCCGATTCCCGAATTTCGACCAGAATCGCGGCATGATCCGCGCCATCCCGAACAACTACGACGGCGTTCCGCTACGCACGAGCGTGCAGTCCGTCGTGGATGAGAACGGCAACGACGTGCCGTTCGAAGAAACAGTCAACGGCGGGTTCACGGAACTCGCGCTCGGAACCGATGAGTTCGTGCACGGTCGCACCACGTACACGATCACGTACACGCAGCAGAACGTCGTGCGCGCATTCGCCGACACGAACGATGACGAGTTCTACTGGGATACGAACGGGACAGGATTCAACCAGCCGTTCGGATCCGTCTCCGCGCGAGTCCACCTGGACCCTGCGCTCACCGAGTTCCTGACCGGAAACAACGCGTGTTACCAGGGGGCGCAGGGGTCGACGGAGACGTGCCAAATCGTTCACACTCCAAACCCCGCGGGCGACGTGTTCGCGGCATCCGTGCGCAATCTCAAACCGGGGGAGAACCTGACCGTCGCGATCGGCTTTACGCTGGGTACGTTCGTCCAGGTCCCTCCGGAAGAACACAGCGAGGGAGGCGGCGGCGCGCTGCTTCCCGGGCAACCGGAGTTCGGTGAAGCGCCGTGGTGGACGACCCTCGGCACGATCCTGATCTCGGCGATCGCTGTCCTCGGTTCGGCCTTCACGATCGTGTGGCGGTTCATCACCCCGAGTGAGTCCAAAGGGCGGGGGATCATCATCCCGCAGTACACGGTGCCGAAGAATCTGAACCTCCTCGAATCGGCGGATATCATCGGTCGCCACTTTGCCGGCGTGCCCGCGCAAATCGTGAGTTTCGCGGTGCGGGGGAATCTGCGCATCCTCGACTATCCGGTGACGACGAGCGGTGCCCGTTACACGCTGCAGCTCCTCGACGACACGGGGGTGGACGATCAGGAACGGGAACTGCTCGCGGCGATTTTCGGAAAGCTCGAGGTCGGCGCGGTACAGGAGGTGGGCGTGATTGACGATGCCGCGGCGAAGGCGATCAGTTCCGTGAGTGCGCGCACCCGCGGGCGGGCCATCGACAGGGGGTTCAAGATGAAACGGAAATCGCGCGTCGGATTCATCCTCGCCGGTGTCATGTTTCTGCTGATCTTCGTCGCCGTCGCATTGTTCATGGTCGCGGCGTTCTCGTTCGCGTTCAGCGGTTGGGGGTTCCTCGCGATCTTCCTCACGTTCATCGCCGTGTTCGTGTGCGCGGGATTCGCCTGGCGGCCGGCCGTGGTCACGCAGTCGGGGGCCGAGTGGCGCGACTATCTGCTCGGCATGCGCGACTACCTTCAGCTCGCCGAGGCGGACCGATTCCGGATGCTGCAAAGCCCTGAAGGAGCGGAACGCGTTCGCGCGGAAGGAATCGACGTCACGAAGCCTGCCGACAAGGTGAAACTGTACGAAAAGCTCCTGCCCTTCGCCGTGCTGTGGGGAATCGAGCGGGAGTGGGCGAAGGAACTCACGATTGCGTACGGCGATGCGGCACCCGGCTGGTTTGTTTCGCAGAACGGATTCGATGCGGTTGTATTCTCCACCGCGCTCAGCACAATCTCGTCGACGAGCATCGCGCGGTCGACCCCGTCGACGTCCTCCGGCTCTTCCTGGTCGGGCAGCGGGGGTGGCAGCTTCTCCGGCGGGTCGGGCGGCGGAGGGTTCTCCGGCGGTGGGGGTGGCGGCGGAGGCGGCGGGGGCCGCTGACTCGGTTGAGCGCCGCGGTACGCTGGAACCCCAGCAATATTCGGAGGTTTCCATGTCGCGCACGCTCGATCTCGCCGTGATCGCCGGCGACGGCATCGGACCAGAGGTGATCGGCCAGGCCGTGATCGTGCTTCGTGCAGCCATGCCCGCCGACGTGAAACTGACGACGAAAGAGTACCCATTCAGCGCAGCCCACTACCTGGCGACGGGCACGATCCTTGGCGAGAACGACCTCGCCGCACTGCAAGAGCATGACGCAATCCTCCTCGGCGCGGTGGGCGGGGATCCTCGCGACGCGCGACTTGCCGGAGGCATCATCGAACGCGGGCTCCTGCTCACACTGCGTTTCGCGTTCGACCACTACGTGAACCTTCGGCCGACGATGATTCTGCCGGGTGTGGAAAGCCCTTTGCAACACCCCGGCGTCGTCGACTTCGTGGTCGTCCGCGAGGGTACAGAGGGACCGTACGCGGGTACGGGAGGCAGCATCCGCACGGGAACGCCGCACGAGATTGCGAGCGAAGTGAGCGTGAACACGGCGTTCGGCGTCGAGCGGCTCGTGCGGTTCGCGTTCGAGAAGGCCGAATCCAGACGCAAGAAGCTGACGCTCGTGCACAAGACCAACGTGCTTGTCTTCGCGGGGTCGCTGTGGCAGCGCATGGTCGATGCCGTTGCGGCGGAACACCCCGAAGTCGAGGTCGGTTACGAACACGTCGACGCCGCGACGATCCACATGGTCACAAATCCGAGTAGATTTGACGTGATCGTCACCGACAACCTATTCGGCGACATCATCACCGATCTGGCTGGCGCAATCAGCGGCGGCATCGGATTGGCGGCATCCGGGAACATCAATCCGGAAGGCACCTACCCCAGCATGTTCGAGCCGGTCCACGGTTCGGCACCGGACATTGCGGGGAAGAATGTGGCTGATCCCACCGCGGCAATACTTTCCGTGGCTCTTCTGCTCGAGCAGCAGGGCTATCCGGAGGCGGCAGCAAACGTGACCGCGGCCGTCGCGGCAGACTTGGCCGATCGCACAGGAGCACCGCGCTCAACGAGCGAAATCGGGGCAGCGATCACCGCACGCATCACGAAGAACTAGACCCACAATCAGATCGACAATCACGTCGCCAATACGACGGATCGGCAATTCACGAAGGATCGACATGACGAACACCACCGACACCGCCGGCACTGGCACCGCCGCTTCGGCTGGGCCGAGCACGGACCTCCAGTGGGAGATCACCCGAAACCTGGTCGCCCAAAGCCCGCAATCGCGCGCGGAGATCCTTGCGAACCCCGGTTTCGGGACGCACTTCACGGACCACATGGTCGACATCTGCTGGTCGGAGCGCGGCGGGTGGCACCGGCCGCGCGTGCAGCCCTACGGGCCGATCACGCTCGACCCGGCTGCCGCCGTGCTGCACTACGGGCAGGAGATCTTCGAAGGGCTGAAGGCCTATCGGCACGAGGATGGATCGATCTGGTCATTCCGGCCTGAGGCGAATGCGGCCAGAATGCAGCGTTCGGCCAGGCGCCTCGCTCTCCCTGAGCTTCCGAGCGAGTACTTCCTGGACGCGCTCAAGCAGCTCGTCGCGGTCGACGGCGACTGGGTGCCCTCTGCGCCGGAAACGAGCCTGTACCTGCGGCCCTACATGTTCGCGAAGGAAGCTTTTCTCGGCGTGCGGCCGGCGCACAAGGTGGCTTTCTACGTCATCGGTAGCCCGGCCGGCGCTTACTTCCATGGCGGAGTCGCGCCCGTCTCGATCTGGCTTTCCACGAACTACGCTCGCGCTGGCAAGGGCGGAACGGGCGCGGCGAAGACCGGCGGAAACTATGCGTCATCCCTCATCGCGCAGGCAGAGGCAACCGAACAGGGCTGCGCGCAAGTCATGTTCCTGGATTCGGCAGAAGGCAAGTACCTCGAAGAGCTTGGCGGAATGAACATCGTGCTCGTGTACAAGGACGGCACGCTCGTGACGCCGAAGTCGGAGAGCATCCTCGAAGGAATCACGCGGGATTCGATTCTGCAGCTTGCCCGGGACCGCGGCCACACCGTGGAGGAGCGGCCGATCACGATCGACGAATGGCGCGAAGGGGCAGCTTCCGGCGACATCGTCGAGGTGTTCGCGTGCGGCACTGCCGCCGTCGTCACACCCATCGCACAGTTGAAGGCAGCCGATTTCGCGATCGGCACAGCGGATGCTGCCGCGGGGGAGGTGACGATGTCGTTGCGCCAGGAGCTCACCGACATCCAGTACGGGCGCGTCGCGGACCGGCATGGCTGGCTCACGAGGCTCGACGCCGCGGGCGATTCGGGTCGCGGTTAGGCTCGATCAGGTGAAGATCGCACGTTTCAGCGTTTCCGGCGGAGACCCGCGTTTCGGGATCGTGGACGAGGAGGAGCTCGTCGTGCTCGCGGGCGACCCCATTTTCAGCGGCTTCGACACGACGGGGGAGCGGGTCGCGCTCGACGACGCGAAATTGCTCGCGCCGGTCATCCCCAGGTCCAAGGTCGTGTGTGTTGGCATGAACTATGCGGCGCACAAGGCGGAGCTGCACGCGGACACCCCGAACAATCCGCTCATTTTCCTGAAGCCCAACACCGCGGTGGTCGGGCCGGGCGACACGATCCAGATTCCGCCGGTGGACGGCCGGATCGTGCACGAAGGCGAACTCGCGATCGTGATCGGCAAAATCGCGAAGCTCGTTTCGGCCGAAAACTGGGAAGAGTACGTGTTCGGGTACACGATCGCGAACGACATCTCGGCGCGCGACGTCATGTTCGCCGACGGGCAGTGGGCGCGGGCGAAAGGCTACGACACGTTCTGCCCGCTCGGGCCCTGGATCGAGACCGAGCTCGACACGAGCAACCTCGAGATTCAGACCTTCGTGGACGGCGAGCCTCGCCGCCACGGCAACACATCGGACATGCTGTACAAGATCCCGGAGATCATCGAGTTCGCTTCGAGCGTGTGGACGCTCCTTCCCGGCGACGTCATCTGCACCGGTACGCCCGCGGGCCTCGGCGGATTCACGGACGGCCAGAGGGTCGACATCACAATCGAGGGCATCGGCACGCTGAGCAACCCCGCGCGCAACCGCTGACACACGCTGCCCGCCTAGAATTGCAGGGATGACTGCCTCCTCGACTTCACCGTCCTTCACCACCGCGACCGGGTCCGACATCCGGGTGCGATTCTGCCCGTCGCCCACGGGCACGCCGCACGTCGGACTCATCCGCACGGCGCTGTTCAACTGGGCATACGCGCGCCACACGGGAGGCACGCTCATCTTCCGCATCGAAGACACCGATGCGGCGCGCGACAGCGAAGAAAGCTACGAGCAATTGCTCGACGGCCTGTCCTGGCTCAACATCACGTGGGACGAGGGCGAAGGCGTCGGCGGACCGCATGGACCATACCGCCAGTCGCAGCGTGATGAGATTTACCAGGGCGTGGTCGACAAGCTGCGCGCCTCCGGCCACCTGTATGAGAGTTTCGCGACGGGCGAGGAAATCGAGGCGCGCAACGTCGCGAACGGCCGGGACCCCAAACAGGGCTATGACAACTTCGAGCGCGACCTCACCGACGAGCAGCGCGCCGCCTACCGCGCGGAGGGCCGCGAGCCGGCGCTGCGATTGCGCGTGCCCGACACCAATCTCGGATTCACTGACCTCGTGCGGGGCGACATCACGTTCCCGGCCGGCAGTTTCACCGACTTCGTCGTCGTTCGGCCGAACGGGAAACCGCTCTACACGTTCGTGAATCCGGTCGACGATGCGCTCATGGGAGTCACCCACGTCCTGCGCGGCGAAGACCTGCTGTCGAGCACGCCGCGCCAGATCGCCCTGTACCACGCGCTCATCGAGGTCGGTATCGCGAGCGCGATCCCGCGCTTCGGCCACTTGCCATACGTCATGGGCGATGGAAACAAGAAGCTGTCCAAGCGGGATCCGGAGTCCAGTCTGTTCCACCACCGCGACCGCGGTTTCATCCCCGAGGGGCTCATCAACTACCTCGCGCTCCTCGGCTGGTCGATCGCCGCCGACCGCGATGTGTTCACGATCGACGAGATGGTCGCAGCGTTCGACATCGTGGACGTGAACCCGAATCCGGCCCGGTTCGACCTCAAAAAGGCGGAGTCGCTCAACGGCGACCACATCCGCATGCTCGAGACGCACGACTTCGCCGACCGGATGCTGCCGTACCTCGGCGACCTCGTGCAGACCGACGCCGATCGTGACCTACTGCGCCGCGCGGCACCGCTCGTGCAGGAGCGCATGCAATTGCTCGGCGAAGCGCCGGCGCTCCTCGCTTTCCTGTTCACCGACGATGACGACCTCGAGTTCGAGTCGGATGCCCTGCCGGGCGAGGAAGGGCCAGGCGTGCTTGCCGCGTCGACTCGCGCGCTCCGCGACCTCGCCGAGTGGACCGTTCCCGCGATCGAGTCGGCGTTGCGCGCCGCGCTCATCGACGGGTTGGAGCTCAAGCCGCGGTTCGCCTTCGGTCCGCTGCGCACCGCGATCTCCGGCCGCCGCATCAGCCCTCCGCTGTTCGAATCGATGGAACTGCTCGGCAAGGAGTCAACGCTCACCCGAATCGCGAGACTGGCGGACCGCCTGTAGGTTGAGCCACCCTCGGAAAGCAAGGAAAGCGGAAGATCATGAAGGAACTGACTGCGGCGATTCACGCCGGCGAAGGCGTCGACCCCACGACGGGAGCACTTGCCGCCCCGATCTATCAGACGGCGACGTTCGCGTTCGAGTCGGCGCAGGCCAAGGAAGACGCCGTGGATGCGTCGATGGAGGGGGCGCCCGACGCGTACTTCTATTCGCGCACGTCGAATCCGACGAATCGGGTGCTCGAGGAGAAAGTTGCGGCGCTGGAAGGTGCGGAGGACGCGCTCGCGTGCGCTTCGGGCATGGGTGCGATAAGCGCAGTGCTCTTCAGCCAGTTGAAGGCCGGCGACCACCTGGTGCTCTCCGACAATCTGTTCATCATCACCGAGATTCTCGTCAACCAGACGCTTCGCCCTCTCGGCATTGAGGTGACGCCGGTCGATATCTCCAATCTTGACGCGATCCGTTCTGCTATTCGACCGAACACCCGCATGATCTTCACCGAATCGATCACGAACCCGTACATGCGTTTCGCCGACCTGGGCTCGATCGCCCAGATTGCGCGTGATGCAGGGGCGAGATTTGTGGTCGACAACACCTTTTTCACGCCGTCTTTGCTGAAGCCGCTCGCCTTCGGTGCCGATATCGTGGTGCACTCGGCGACGAAGTACCTGAGCGGGCACGGTGACACCGTGAGCGGCATCGTTGCCGGAAGCGCGGCGGACATGGGCCTTGCGCGCATCCAGATGGATGCCCTCGGTGCGGCTGCTGCTCCCTTCAACTCCTGGCTTGTCGCCCGAGGGGTGCGCACCCTGCCTCTGCGCATGCGTCAGCATTCCGCGAACGGGCGCGCGGTCGCCGAGTTGCTGCGCGACCATCCGGAGGTCGACTGGGTGCGTTACCCGGGCCTGGACTCCGACGCCGCCCACGAGGTCGCCTCGAAATACATGCCGAACGGTTTCGGCGGCATGATCTCGTTCCGAATGACGAAAGGTAGATCGGCGATGGAGACGTTCTGCGAGTCGCTCGAACTGGCGGGGGTCGCCGTGAGCCTCGGCGATCTGCACACGCTCGCCTACCCGATGCCGAAACGCGATTTCATGGTGCGGCTCTCGGTGGGATGCGAGGATCCAGACGATCTGATCGCCGACGTGACTCAGGCACTCGACAAGGTAGCTGCGCTGTAGAGGCAGGATGCGATCGCGGCGACCGATCGGATCCGCCCGGCAGCCTGACGTGCTTAGTTCAGTTCCACGCTTTCCGCGACAGCGACGGCGATCTCGTTCTTCCACGGGTCGTCGAATGTCAGTGTTCGCCCGTCATCGCGTGTGCTGATCCGGCCGGCAGCGAGGCGCTCGCGCAGCGCGCCGAGGTCATCCGATGTCGGCAATTGGATCGCGACTTCGCCGAGCCCGAGCGCCGGAGCGCGGTCGAGTGCGCCTCTGCTCAACCACGTGTTCATGCCGAGGTGGTGATGGTAACCACCCGCGGCGACGAACAGCGCTTGCGAACCGAACTCGGCCGTCACCTCGAAGCCCAGGATGTCGGAGTAGAACTTTCGCGCCGAAGGAATGTCGCCGACCTTCAAGTGCACGTGCCCGACCGAGGTTTGCGCGGGGTCAGGCGTGTCACCGGCTTCCGCGAAGTGCGTCTGCAGGAAAACATTCGGGTCGAGGTAGCGCGTGTCCATGGCGACTCGGGATCCGTCCCACTGCCACGTACTGCGCGGCCGATCCCAGTAGAGTTCGACGCCGTTGCCCTCAGGGTCGTCGAAGTACAGGGCTTCGGACACGAGGTGGTCTGCGCTGCCCGTGAACGCGCGAGGATACTTCGTGGCCACGGAGTGGAGTGCTCGCGCGAGGTCCGCCTGAGTTTCGAACAGGAGCGCCGTGTGGAAGAGCCCCGCCGCGCCTTCTGCTGCGTGCTTGAGCAGCGGCGAGTGCTCAAGCACGACCGACGGCTCGCCCGATCCGAGGGCTACACGGTCGCCATTCTGAGACAGCACGGAAAGGCCGACACCGTCGCGGTAGAACGCTGTCATGGCGTCAAGGTCTGCGACCTTCAACGTCACGGCCCCCACGCTCGTGCCTGCGCTGATCACGTCATCCTTCGACATCGCGGTTCCTCCTTCGCGGGCATTCGCCCATTCGATCCTCTCACCGGGGACGGGGCGCGCGCTGGCCGGGTGTCGCAACGGCAACGAGGCGGCGTTCCTTTCGGCCTCCGCCGAAGGACGTTCGGGTACGCTAAAGTAGACAGTCGGCCCGGGTCAGCCCGGAACCGGTGGGGTATGGTGTAATTGGCAACACGGGAGATTCTGATTCTCTTGTTCTTGGTTCGAGTCCAGGTACCCCAGCACTATTGACTTCTGCACGCCACCGGCGCCCGCCTTTCACGCGGACGCCGTGCCTTTTCGTTCAGCGAATGTAGAAGCTCGAGGCATCCACGCGAGTGTGCGGATCCGTCATCCGGTCCGGGATCCTTCCGTAGCCGTCCCGGGCGACGAGTCGCGCGACCCAGATGATGGACGCGACAACGAGGGCGAGAACGATAACAATGAGCACGAGGGAACTATTCATGGCAGAAACACTATGTCTTGCTATTTACTGCCACTAGTGGCAGGATTGCCATAATTCATCAACTTTCTGCCAGGAGTTGCCCATGTTGAAGAAAATCGTGGTGTTGGCCTTACCGGGCACTGCACCGTTCGAGTTTGGCGTCATTTGCGAAGTGTTCGGCATCGACCGAAGCGATAGCGGCGGCCCCAGTTTCGACTTCACTGTTGTCACGGCAAAGCCAGGGCGCGTCCCGACAAATCTCGGATTCGACCTCGTGGTCGACAACGATCTCAGCGCCGCCTCCGAAGCCGACCTCATCGCGGTGCCCGCGCACGCGCAGGGTCACATCGACGACGCGTACCTCGACGTTGTGCGCGCCGCCGAGAAGCGCGGAGCGTGGGTGCTCAGCGTGTGCAGCGGCGCATTCGTTCTCGCCAAGGCCGGAATCCTGGACGGCCGACGCAGCACGACCCACTGGATGTATACGGACAAGCTCACCGAGCTCTACCCGCACACCGAGGTGGACCCCGACGTGCTGTTCGTCGAGGAACGTGGCGTCGTCACGAGCGCAGGTACCGCGGCAGGGATCGACGCCGCGCTCCACATCGTGCGAAAGGAACTCGGAGCAGCCGCGGCGAACGTCATCGCGCGGCGCATGGTCGTTCCGCCGCAGCGTGATGGGGGCCAGTCGCAATACATCGACGCGCCGATCGTCGCGTGCGAAAGCGATTCGCTTGCTCCCATCACCGACTGGATGATGGAACACCTCAACGAGGAGCTCAGCGTCGACGAGCTCGCGAAGCGCGCGCTCATGTCGAGCAGGACATTCGCCCGAAAGTTCCGCGCCGAAACCGGGACGACGCCGGCGGCGTGGTTGAACCGGCAGCGGCTGTTTCGCGCCCAACAGCTCCTCGAGGAGACGGATCTCGGTCTTGAGCAGATCGCATCCGAATCGGGATTCGGAGTGGCGGCCGTCATGCGCCACCATTTCGTGAAGAAGCTCCAGACCACGCCGGCGGCGTACCGCCGAACTTTCGGGGAACGCGTTCCTGCGTGAACCGCGCAGGGTTGGGCGCGCGGGCGGCAGGTTACATCGCGTCGCCGATGTAGGAGTACTTCACGAAGACCTCTTCCGCGAGGCCCGCTTCATCCAGCACGCCCTGGACGGCGGTCATCATGTACTGCGAATCCCAGCCCAAATACAAGTGGTGGGTGTGATCCAGCACCTCCCACTCGCCTTTCCACGCCTGCGCCTCGAACAGCGGGCCGCCGCGACGGGCGCTGAACGACTCCACGGAACCGCGTGCATCCGACCACAGCCTCAGAAAGATGCGATGGAACAGGGCCTTGACGTCGTGCACTTCCCAGTGCTCACCGCGGAACTCCACATAGTCGAATTCCCGATTCCAGCCCGGTGGCCAGCCCCTCCTGCGTTGCGCGTCGAGGATCGGGGTGAGCCCGTCGTCGTCGATTTCTGTGGGCCCCGGCCGCTCCCACAGTCGCAGGAACGACTCGGTCAACGTCCCCGTGCGCTCGGAGATCACCGACGTGCTCCACGACTCGGTGGCGGCCAGCTCCCTCGTCGCAGGAACCGCGCTGCGCGCGTAGAGTCCATCGCGCTTGGTCGGGAAGGATGCGCCGAGGGCGCGTTCCGCGAGCGGCGCCTCGAGCAATGCGAGGTTGCCGAGAGTCGGAGCCATGGCCCGGAAGCTGTTCTGCTCGTCCTCGCTCAAATCCGCCCAGGCGCGTTTCCCGTCGCCGCTCCACGCGTCCGGCGGTGCGAGCGGCACGATGTGATCCACCTCGAGCGGCTCGTCGAGGTCGGCACCCGCGAGGCGGCCGAGCACGTAGCCGGCGTGGGGGAGCTCGGCGTACTTGAGCGCCACGCGCACGCGCGCGTCCGAGGGGGTGATCCGCGCTATTGCGCGCAGGAGTGCATCCGCGCTCTCTCCGCGCGCGCGGCACAACCGCGCAACAAGGCGATCGTTGCTCACTCCGGCGACGCTGCGGCGAATCAGGAGGGACTGCAGATCCTGCATCGAGCGGATCACCTCATCGCGGGGGAGCGAACCGTGCCGGAAATCGTGGAGGATCCGCATCACAAGGGGATACATTCCGCGGCCGAACGCGTTGATGCCGCGAATTTCGCGGGCGATGAGGGCATCCGATTCCCGGGTCGGGTCGAGAAGCGTTCGGTAAACCTCCGAGTAGTCCCGCCACGTGTTCGCGTGGGCGAGCAGCGTCGCGAGGCCCAGTCGGGGGAACCGTTGACGGAACACCTCGTACACTCCGTGATCGCCGCCCGCGATGACCTCGCGGCCCGTCACCATCACGAGGTAGTGGCGCCAAAAGCTACCGATGGATTCGCCCGTGTTCTGCTCGATCGGAACCCAATACGTGTCCTCGATCTCGATCTGCTCGGCGTGGGTGAGCCCCATGAGCAAATAGTTGTGGATGAGCTCGTGGTCCCGCAAAGGAGCACCCGTGGAGTTGAGGCTTTCGAAAATCTGTTGGGCGTTGGCACCCGCGCCCAGCGAAATGGCCACGTGTTCGAGTTTCTGCAGCCCGCGCCAGATCCGCGCCGCTTCTTCCCGGCGAACCTGGCTGCGGAAGAACGCATAGTTGTCGTCGAAACGGGAATCCCGGGACTCGCCTTCCTTCAGCGCTTCGTCGAGGATGATGCTCTCGAAGTTGCGCGCCCACGCCGCGTGCGGCAGAAGCTTCGTGGCGCCCGAATCTCCGTCGCGCACGAGCACCCTTCTCAACTCTTCGGCAAAAACAGGGTCATCGTCGCGCACCGTGTGGTGGAGCGCCGCGATGAGCAGCATGAGGGTCGTGATGCGCTGCTGGCCGTCGATGAGGACGAGTTCGCCGCTCGCGCTCGCGGAGTTCACGGAGGAAAGTATCGATCCGATGAAGTGCCGGTGGTTGTCGGCTTCGTCGGCGACGGTGCGGATGTCGGCGAGCAATTGCTCGCAACCGCCGATGTCCCAGCGGTACTGGCGCTGGTACACGGGAACGACGATCGTCGCGTCCGTGTCGGAGAGCCAGCCGATGGTGCTGACCGCGGTCGCATCGATGTTGGTGGCCGTGCCCATCGTCTCGTTTCGCTTAGCTCGCGGTGTGCGTGTTGAGGCCCGGATGTCGTGGGGAATCCAGCCACTACGCAGCATACCCGCTGTTAGGCTTGCCTAAGTTGGGCCTGTAAAAACGTGCTGGCCCCTACGAAAGGTCATCCAAACCCATGGGTTACATCAAGTCTGCCGCGCTCGAAGAGACCGGTTACGTCGTCCTCGACCAGTACAACCAGGAGCTCGACCCGAAAGAGTGGCTCGACATCGAATTCGTCGACTGGAAGTCATCGGGGGAAACCCGCTTTGCGCCGCTCGCGTCCAAGAACGGCGAAATCGAGTGCAACGGTTTCTGGCACGGCGAGAACCCGCGCACGGACAAAGGCGGGGTCTGGATCCCGTCCCAGGTCGAGAAAGCGCCGAACCTCACGCGCCGCGCGCAGGAGCCGGGCGCCGATGTCGGCCGTTGCCGCGTCATCGAACTGCAGCCCACCAACTATGCCGACTGCCTTTACAACCTTCACCAGGACGACAACAACCGACTCAACCCGGATGGCACGGGCTGGGTCGTGCGCGGCTTCTTCAACCTCACGGATGACAAGGACAGCTACTTCGTGCTGCGCGAGAACCGCACAGACCCGAGCGTCGAGTATCACATCGCTCTTCCCGCGGGCGCGCAACTCATCGTGGACACGCAGCGTCTGTGGCACGCGACAACCCACAATGGCGACGAGCCTCGCTACTGCCTCATCACGTCGTGGGAGTCCGGCCCGGAACTCGACGCGTACATCGCGAAGTACAACGGCAAGTCGCGAGTGCCGAACTACGAGGTGGCGCAGGACATTCTCGACGCGGGTCAGGCCGAGCAGACCAGACGGATCGCGGAGCGTGCCGCCTACTTCGCGGCGAAAGGCAAAGCCGAAGTCACGGCGATGAGCGAAGCCTGACCCGCTACAGGTCGACGGACTCGCCGGGCTCAAGCGGGAAGAATTTCCCGCCGCCGGCTTCCGTCGCGGTCTGAATTCGCGCGTTCGCCATCGCCTTTCCCGCGGCGGACAGCACCATTTCGTGCACGGCGAAGCTTCGCCGGGGCGCGACAGCCATCACGTAATCCATGACGTCGCCGATCTTCAGCCACGGAGCGCCCGCCGGCACGGCGAGCGTTCCCACATCGACTCCCTCCGGAATCGTGTACGAGTCGCCCGCGTAATACAGTTCATCGTCGATGAGAACCCCGACGTTGTCGACGACGGGAATCGACGAGTGGATGACGGCGTGCTCGCCGCCGAAAAATCGGAGCGAGAACGGATCGACCGATACGGCATCGCCCGCCTTCACGACCTCGACAGCAAACCTCGATGCCGCTGCCGCGACTCCCGCGGGTCCGAAGATCCGGGCATCGGGGTTGCGGGCAAGGATTTCGTCGAGCTGCTCGCTCGTCCAGTGATCCTGGTGCTCGTGGGTGATGACGACCGCGACGACATTGCTCAGTCCGACGAGGAGCGTCGTGAAACTACCAGGGTCGACGACGAGCATGTTCTCGGCGCTCTCGACGAGAAGGCACGCATGCTCCTGCTTGGTGACTTTCATGTGATCAGCCTAGAGCCGCGCGGTGATGCAAGGGCATCCGAAAATTACCTGCCCCTGCGGCGGACGAATTACCGACATAATCGGTGCATGACGACGAAGCCGATGAATCTCGTGGTCGCCATCAACCCGGAAGCTTCCTTCGGCAAGTCTCGCGCAGTAGGCCCGGCCGTCGTGGACGCGCTTCGTGACGCAGGACACGACGTCACAAGCCTCTCCGAATCGAATTTTCGGCAGTTGAACGTCGTCGTCGCTGCCGCGCTGAAAGCGAAGCCGGACGCTCTCGTCGTCGTCGGCGGCGACGGCATGGCGAGCCTCGGAGTGAACCATGTGGCGGAGACGGGGATCCCGCTCGGGATCGTCCCTTCGGGGACGGGGAACGACATGGCACGCGGCCTCGGAATCCCAATTCGAAACACGGATCGCGCCATCGCCGCACTGTTTGCCGCGCTCGCGGTGCCGCCGCGGCGGATCGACGCCGGCTTCGTCACGCGAAGCGACGGGACGACGAGTTGGTTCGCCGGCGTGCTTTCCGCAGGGTTCGACGCGATAGTCAACGAACGCGCCAACCTCATGCACTGGCCTCGCGGCCGGCAACGGTACAACCTCGCGCTGTTGCGCGAACTCGCCATGCTCAAACCCATTCGCTACCGGCTGACCGTGGATGGGGAAAAAAGCGAAACGGATGCCGTGCTCGTCGCGGTAGCCAACAACGTCTCGCTTGGCGGCGGGATGCGCATCACGCCGGATGCAGAAATCGACGATGGGCTCCTCGACGTCTTCGTCGTGGAGCCGCTGTCTCGCACTGCGTTCCTGCGAATCTTCCCCCGCGTGTTCAAGGGCACGCACGTAACTGACGCACGGGTTTCGATTCGCCGCGCGCGCCGCATCCGTGTTGATGCGGACAACGTGGTCGCCTATGCGGACGGCGAGCGAGTCGCAGCACTGCCACTGGAGATCGAGGTGCGACCTGGCGCCCTCACGGTGCTGGCGTAGCAGCCTTCGCCGACTGGTCGGGGTCGGTCGCGATGCACGAATAGAGCTGGTCGGAGTCCGGCTCATCGGTTTCCGGGAACACCAAGAACTCCTGTTTCGGGCGTGCATCGCCCTTCACCGCGGCCTTGAATGCCTCGAACGCGGGGCTGCAGGCGGCGGAGACGGCGTTCTGGAGTGACCCGGCCGAGGTGACGTCGGCGGACGTGAGCGAACCCTGGCCGATCACGAGGTAGTCGTGGGGCTGGGCGCACGGCATGACCGTGACTTCCGCGACAACGCCGCCGTCCGCGGAGTTGAAGGTGAAGCAATCGCCGTCCAGTAGGTCTCGGGCGGAGATCGTCGTGCTTTCCGTGACGCGACCTGCGCTGTCGCGCGGCGGACCGGGGTTCAGCAGCGAACATCCGCCCAACACAAGCCCGATTACGGCGATTGCGGTCGCAGCCAGCAGTTTCCTGTTCATGTCATCCCCTCGACGTGCGGTAGCGTACCGTTTTGTTGCCCCGCGCCTCTATGGCATACTCTATGAGTCCGCGCACTACGGCCCCATCGTATAGCGGCCTAGTACGCCGCCCTCTCACGGCGGTAACGCGGGTTCGAATCCCGCTGGGGTCACTCCAGGAAATTCCCGCGCGCCGCGACGGACGAGTTGGCGCGCTCCTATCCGCTACGATTGCGGAAGCGAAGGGGAGTATCCCGATTCGCCGCAGTCGTCAGGACGGTCAGCAACGGCGCTGGCCCGGATGCGGTGGTGCCGAGTTTTCTCGGCACGGGAGAGACTTTCGAAACTCTCTCGACCCTTCATGATCGGACACCTACGTGGAACTCACCATCCCCCTCTGGTTCGAGGTGGGTTCGTTGATCACGATGAGTGTCATCATCATCGCCGACCTCGTGCTCGCCTACAGCCGGCCGCACATTCCGAGCGTTCGCGAATCGAGCTTGTGGGTTGGCTTCTACATCACCCTCGCGCTCGTTTTCGCGGGTCTCCTCGTGTGGCTGGGAGATGTGGAGCACGCCGGGCAGTTCGTGGCGGGCTGGCTCACCGAGTACAGCCTGAGCATCGACAACCTGTTCGTGTTCCTTCTGATCATGGGGCAGTTCAAGGTTCCAAAGAAGTACCAGCAGGAGATTCTCATGGTGGGCATCCTCATCGCCCTCATCCTTCGCGCGATCTTCATCCTCATCGGTGCGCAACTCATCGAAAGTTTCAGCTGGATTTTCTACATCTTCGGTGCGTTCCTGCTCTACACCGCGTGGAGACAGGCGTTCACCGGGCTCGAGGACGACGAGCAGACGGAGAACAAGATCATCCGGATGCTGCGCAGGCGTGTCGCCATCACCGACACGTTCGATGGCGGCAAACTGCGCACGACGGTCGACGGCAAACGCATGTTCACACCCGTGCTCGTCGTGATCGTGGCACTCGGGGCAACCGACCTCGTCTTCGCGCTCGACTCGATTCCCGCGATCTTCGGGATCACCCAAAACGCATTCCTCGTGTTCGCCGCGAACGTCTTCGCCCTCATGGGCCTGCGACAGCTGTACTTCCTTCTCGGCGACCTCATCGACCGACTGGTCTATTTGCACTACGGGATCGCGTTCATCCTCGGATTCATCGGCGTGAAGCTCATTCTGCACGCGCTCCACAAGAACGAGTTGCCGTTCCTCAACGGCGGGCAGCCCGTCGACTGGGTGCCGGAGATCAACACCTGGGTCTCGCTCATCGTCATCGTCGGCTCGATGGTGGTGGCGACGATTGCGAGCCTCGTGAGACTGCGGCTCGACCGTCGGAAGGTCAAGGCCTAGCCGGGGCCTCCCGCTGCCGGCAGCTGCGGGCTACGCGGCGTCGAGTCGCGCTGCCGCGAGCTGCTCCGCCGCCTCGAGCGTCGTGATGCCCTTTTCTGCGGAGTCGCGGAAGATTGTGGCGACCACGTCGCCGATTTGCGTGACGCGCGCGGAAATCGCCGCAGCATCCGCGTCGGGCCGCATCGCCATGTCGAGGTAGATCACTCCACCGCCGTTCACGACGAAGTCCGGGGCCCACAGGATGCCGCGCGCCGCGAGCTGCCCTGCGCCGGAATGCTCGGCGAGCTGGTTGTTCGCCGCGCCGACGACGCCGCGCACACCCAGTTCCTCAATGACCTGCGAGGTCAGAACGCCGCCGAGACCGCACGGTACGAACAAGTCGGCATGGATCGTGTGGGCGGAAGGGACCTCCACCCAGTTGGCGCCAATGGACTCCGCGAGATCCTTCTTGCCCATGTTCACGTCCGTCACGGTGAGCGTCGCGCCCTCCGCGGCGAGCCGCTTCGCAAGCCGCCCACCCACCTGGCCGAGACCGGAAATGACGATGTGACGACCAACGACGTCCTTGCTTCCGTACAGCGCGTCGAGCGTCGCGAGAATGCTCGCGTGCACGCCCTCGCTCGTGGCATCCGCCGGCTCGCCGACACCTCCCTGCTCGGGCGGCAGACCGCACACGTGCTCGGTGCGCTCGGCCACGACGGACATGAGCTCAGCACTCGTCCCGACATCCTCCGCCGTCATGTATGCGCCGCCGAGGCTTTCCACGGCATCGCCCAGATCGAGCATCGCAAGCCGCTTCTGCTCATCCGTGAGCGACGTGCCCATGGGCACGTGAATGACGGACTTGCCGCCACCGCGATTCAGCCCGGCCGCCGCGTTCTTGAGGGTCATGGCCGCGGAGAGGCGCAGCGAGTCGGCGACCGCATCCGTCCAGTTCTCGTATTGCCACACCCTCGCGCCGCCGAGCGCCTGCCCGAGCTTCGTCGAATGCACCGCGACGCTGATCACAAGTCCCGACCTCGGGCCTGTCGTGATGAGAACTCGCTCGTGCTCGAACGGGATGGTGGAGAGGGGATCAGGCGACATCGCAGGTAACTCCTTGAAGCTGGCCTTGTGGGCACGCGGATGCGGCGCAATCGTGGGCGCCATCATACGAATCCTAGCCCCGACCGCGCCCAAGTAGACTGGAATGATCGAATTCCGCGCACCCCCGCGCGGGTCGTGGCAGGAACGGGGTTCAACTGTGGGCAGGACGCTGGCGGAGAAGGTGTGGGATGACCACATCGTCGCGAAGGGCACGAACGGCGCCCCCGACCTTCTCTACATCGACCTCCACCTCATCCACGAGGTCACGTCCCCTCAGGCATTCGACGGACTGCGGATGGCCGGCCGCCCCGTGCGCCGCCCCGACCTCACCATCGCGACCGAAGACCACAACACCCCGACGCTCAACATCACGAAACAAATCGCGGACCCGATCAGCCGCATCCAGATCGAAACGTTGCGCCGCAATTGCGAAGAGTTCGGCGTTCGGCTGCACCCCCTGGGGGACATCGAACAGGGAATCGTGCACGTCGTCGGACCGCAACTCGGCCTCACGATGCCCGGCATCACGGTCGTGTGCGGCGACAGCCACACATCGACCCATGGCGCATTCGGGGCGATCGCGTTCGGCATAGGGACGAGCGAAGTCGAACACGTCCTCGCCACCCAGACCCTGCCGCTCATGCCGTTCAAGACCATGGCTGTCACCGTCGAAGGCGAGCTGCGCGAGGGCGTGACGGCCAAGGACATCATCCTCGCGGTCATCGCCAAGATCGGCACCGGGGGCGGCCAGGGCTACGTCATCGAGTACCGCGGCAGCACGATCCGCGCGCTCTCCATGGAGGGCCGCATGACGATCTGCAACATGTCGATCGAGGCGGGAGCGCGCGCCGGAATGGTCGCACCCGACCAGACCACCTACGACTACCTGAAGGACAAGCCCCACGCGCCCACGGGCGAGGACTGGGATGCGGCGCTCGCGTACTGGAACACGCTCCCCACCGACGAGGACGCGCAGTTCGACGCGGAAGTGTTCCTCGACGCGAACGAACTCGAACCGTTCGTCACGTGGGGAACGAACCCCGGGCAGGGAGTTCTGCTTTCGGATTCCATTCCGCATCCGGAGAGCTTCGAAGACCCCAACGAACAGGCATCGGCGCGCAGGGCACTCGAATACATGGACCTCGCAGCGGGAACGCGCATGAAGGACATCCGCGTCGACGCCGTGTTCATGGGTTCGTGCACGAACAGCCGCATTGAGGATCTGCGGGCATTCGCCTCCATCATCAAGGGCAAGAAGAAAGCGGATGGCGTGCGCGTCATGGTCGTCCCAGGCTCCGCGCGGGTTCGGCTCGAGGCGGAAGCGGAGGGGATCGACAAGGTCGTCACGGAGTTCGGGGCCGAGTGGCGGTTCGCCGGATGCTCGATGTGCCTCGGCATGAATCCCGACCAGCTCGCGCCGGGCGAGCGATGCGCGTCCACGTCCAACCGCAACTTCGAAGGCAGGCAAGGAAAGGGCGGCCGCACCCACCTCGTGTCCCCGCTCGTCGCGGCGGCGACCGCCGTGCGGGGGACCCTGTCCGGCCCCTGGGATCTGGAGGAGGCGCAGTGATCGAGAAGCTTTCCGTCGTCGAGGGAGTCGCGGTTCCCCTCGAACGCGCCCAGGTCGACACCGACCAGATCATCCCCGCCGAATTTCTGAAACGCGTCACGAAGACCGGCTTCGACGACGCACTGTTTTACGCGTGGCGCCAGGACCCGGATTTCGTGCTCAACGATCCCGCATTCGCGAACCCCGCGGTTCTCATCGCCGGTGCGGATTTCGGCACCGGATCGAGTCGCGAGCACGCCGTGTGGGCTCTGCGCGACTACGGGTTCAAAGCGGTCATCAGCCCTCGCTTCGGCGACATTTTCCGCGGGAACGCGGGCAAGCAGGGCTTCCTCGCCGCGCAGGTTGCCGAGGATGCCGTGGAGAGCATGTGGGACATCATCCGGGAACAGCCCGGGATCGCGGCATCCGTCGACCTCGTGTCGAAGACGGTGACGCTCGGCACACTCTCGGTTCCCTTCCAGATCGATGATTACACTAGGTGGCGGCTGCTTGAGGGTCTCGACGACATTGCCCTCACCCTGCGCGACGAACCGGCAATATCCCGGTTCGAGAAAACCAGGCAGGCGTGGCTTCCCCGCACTCTTCCCGCCCAATAGTCAGCAGGTGTAGCAATGAAAACGGTTGTCCAGAGTCCCCGGAAGGCGGGTGAGCAGGTGAAACCCACCGGCGACACCCTCATCATCCGCGGCGGGAACCCGCTTCGCGGCCGTGTCGACGTGCGCGGTGCGAAGAACCTCGCGACGAAAGCCATGGTTGCCGCGCTGCTCGGCGAAACCCCGAGCCTCCTGCGCGAAGTGCCCGACATCAGCGACGTCGGCGTCGTGCGCGGCCTGCTCGAAGTGCACGGCGTCCTCGTGACCGACGGCGAGACGCCCGGAGAACTCCACCTCGACCCCGCAAACGTGGAAACCGCGCACTTCGCGCAGGTCGACGCGCTCGCGAGCTCGAGCCGAATCCCCATCCTGTTCTGCGGACCGCTCCTGCACCGCCTCGGGGAAGCGTTCATTCCGGATCTCGGCGGCTGCCGCATCGGCGACCGGCCCATCGACTTCCACCTGGACGCGCTCAGGGCGTTTGGCGCGATCGTGGACAAAAGCTATGAAGGCATTCACCTCACCGCGCCCAACGGTCTCAAGGGTGCGGACATCCACTTGCCGTACCCGAGCGTCGGCGCGACGGAACAAGTGCTGCTCACCGCAGTGCGGGCCACGGGAACGACGGAGTTGCGCAACGCGGCGATCGAACCCGAAATCATGGATCTCATCGCGATCCTGCAGAAAATGGGCGCCATCATTTCGGTCGAGCCGAACCGCGTCATCCTCATCGAGGGCGTCGACCGACTCACCGGTTTCACGCACCGATCCCTGTTCGACCGCAACGAAGCCGCGAGCTGGGCGACAGCCGCGCTCGTCACCCACGGCGACATCTTCGTTGCGGGCGCGAAGCAGTCAGAGCTCATGACGTTCCTGAACGTGTTCCGCAAAGTCGGCGGCGAGTTCGACATCGACGACGACGGCATCCGGTTCTACCACCCGGGCGGCGAATTGAAGCCCGTGACGATCGAAACGGATGTGCACCCCGGCTTCATGACGGACTGGCAGCAACCGCTCGTCGTCGCGCTCACGCAGGCGAACGGCGTGTCCGTCGTGCACGAGACGGTGTACGAGAACCGGTTCGGATTCACCGAAGCCCTCAACGAGATGGGCGCGAAGATCGTCGTCCACCCCCGCGGCCTGCCGGACACTCCGCGCCGCGTCGCCCGGCGCGACTTCGAACAGGCGGCAGTCATCACCGGGCCGACCCCGCTGCACGGGGCGGACATCCGCGTCCCTGACCTGCGCGGCGGATTCAGCCACGTGATCGCGGCGCTCAGCGCCGACGGCGTTTCTCGAGTGAGCAACGTCGACCTCATCCGCCGCGGCTATGAGCACTTCATCGATAAGCTCGCCGGGCTCGGCGCCGACTTCGACGTCGAGGACTAAACCGTGGCGAAGGCCGGCTCCCAGAAGGTTCGTTCGGAGAAGATCTTCATTTTCCGGTTCATCGCCGCCCTCGTCATCCCGTTCATGAACGTCGTGGGCCGTTACCGAATCCAGCAGGGCGAGTACCTTCCCGCAACGGGCCCCGTCGTCGTGGCCCCCAACCATTACAGCGAGATCGACCCGCTCGTCATCGGGTTGACCATCTGGAAGCTCGGCCGCGCGCCGCGCTACCTCGGCAAAGCATCGTTGTTCAAGATTCCCGTGTTCGGGACGCTTTTGAAGAAGTCGGGCCAGATCCCCGTCGAACGCAGCGGATCGCGAGCGAGCGACCCGCTCGCCGCGGCCAACCAGGTCGTCGAGAACGACCTCGTCGTCGTCGTGTACCCGGAAGGGACGCTGACGCGCGACCCCGACTTGTGGCCCATGCGTGGCAAGACCGGTGCAGTGCGGCTCGCGCTCACTGCCGGGGTCCCGCTCGTTCCGGTTGCCCATTGGGGCACGCAGAAAATCATGCCCAGATACGGCAAGAAGGTCAGCATGTTCCCGCGCAAAGACGTGGACATCCGCTTCGGCCCTCCCGTGGATCTATCGGCATTCGAGGGGCGCCCGTTGAATTCCGCCGCACTGGCCGAGGCGACGGAGCTGCTCATGGCGGCGATCACGAACCTTCTCGCCGAGTTGCGCGGCGAAACGCCGCCAGCCGAACGGTGGGATCCGGCGAAGAAGGGCCAGGCGGAGATCGGGCGATTCGAGGAGCGGTCATGACGAACACAACTCCTATCCGAGTGACCCGTCCCGGCGCCCGCCGCGTCGCGGTTCTCGGTGCAGGAAGCTGGGGCACCACGTTCTCCAAGGTGCTCGCCGACGGCGGTGCGGATGTCGCGATCTGGGCGCGCAGACCGGAACTGGCGCGCGAAATCGCGGAGGGCAAGCGCAACAGCGACTATCTGCCGGGAGTCAACCTGCCGCGAACGCTGTGGGCGAGCTCGGTCGTCGAGGAAGTGCTCGAGGGCACGGAAATGGTGTTCATCTCCGTGCCGAGCCAGACGCTGCGCGCGAACCTGGTCGCGGTGCGGGAAATCATCCCGCGCGATGCGATCATCGTGAGCCTCATGAAGGGCGTCGAGCGCGGCACCGCGTTGCGGATGAGCGAAGTGATTCGCGAAGAACTTCACTCCGACCCGGCCCAGGTAGCGGTCATCTCGGGGCCGAACCTCGCCCTTGAGATTGCGAAGGAAGAGCCGACGGCGTCCGTCGTGTCCTCCGAAAACCTGGAGACGGCGACGCTCGTGGCGATGGCGGCGAGAACCAGCTACCTGCGGTCGTTCGTGAACACGGATGTCATCGGCACCGAGTTCGGTGGCGTCCTGAAGAACCTCATCGCGGTCGCAATCGGAATCGTCGACGGCGTCGGCTACGGCGAGAACACGAAGGCTTCCATCATCACCCGCGGACTCGTGGAGATGACCGAGTTCGCCGTCGCATTCGGCGGCAAGGCAGAAACCCTTTCCGGGCTCGCCGGGCTCGGCGACCTCATCGCGACGTGCGAATCGTCGCTGTCGCGCAACAACACAGCGGGGCGGCTTCTCGGCCAGGGCTACAGTTTCAGGGATGTTGTCGCGCAAATGAACCAGACGGCGGAGGGCCTCGCCTCCGTCGCGCCGATCCTCGAACTCGCAATGTCCAAGGGCGTGGAGATGCCCATCGTCTCGCAAGTCGCGGAGGTACTGGCGGGGACCATGGATCCGAGGGACATCGTCCCCCACCTCACGTCCGCCGGCGACGAGCCGCAACCGGAGAACTGATCGATGGCGTCAAAAGTGCGGGTCGCGCTCGTGTTCGGTGGCCGATCGAGCGAGCACTCGATCAGTTGCGCAACGGCGGCCGGAGTTCTTGCTGCGATCGACCGCGATCGATTCGAGGTGATCCCCATCGGCATCACGCGCGACGGCGCGTTCGTGCTGGAGGCCGACGACCCAGAGAAATTCAGGCTCGATCCCGCCGCGCTTCCCAACGTGACAGACGACGGGTCGCGGGTGCACTTTCCGGCGAGTGCGCTCTCGCGCGAATTCACCGTCACGGATGCGACCGGGGCGACGTCGAGCCTCGGCTCCGTGGACATCGCGTTTCCCATCCTGCACGGCCCGTTTGGCGAGGACGGCACCATCCAGGGGCTTTTCGAGCTCACCGGATTGCCGTACGTCGGTAACGGCGTTCTCGCTTCCGCCGTCGGCATGGACAAGCACTTCACGAAGACGGTTCTGGAAGCGGCAGGGATCGCCGTCGCCCCATGGGTCACGATCCCGGCATCCGGCTGGCGGCGGGACCCTGAGCTGTGGCGTTCGCGCGCGCGGGAACTCGGCCTTCCCGCGTTCGTGAAGCCGGCGCGGGCCGGCTCGTCGGTCGGCGTGAGCCGCGTCGACGGCTGGGAGTCGCTGGATTCGGCGATGGCGGTTGCGTTCGCGGAGGACGACAAAGTGCTCGTCGAGAGCGCGATCGCGGGCCGGGAGATCGAATGCGGCGTGCTGGGCGGGCGCGACGGGGCACCGCCGCGCGTGTCGGTGGCGGGGGAAGTCGTCGTGTCGAATGGCGGGTTCTACGACTTCGCGGCGAAATACCTGGGCGCCGACGGCGTAGATCTCGTGTGCCCGACGGAGTTGAGCGACGGTGAGCTCGCGGAGATGCAGAGCATTTCTGCACGGGCGTTCGAGGCGATCGGCGGCTCGGGGCTCGCGCGCATCGACTTCTTCCTCACAGAGGCGGGATTCGTGCTGAACGAGATCAACACCATGCCGGGTTTCACCCCGATCTCGATGTATCCGAAGTGCTGGCTTGCAAGCGGCCTCAGCTACCCGGACCTCATCACGGAACTCATCGAGCTCGGCCTCGAAACCATTCGTTGACACCGCTGCGTGAGGAGGGCCGCGGGCCCGTCTCGAAGGTGGTCACAGCGCTACGGGGTCGGGGTCGGGCTCGGCTCCGGGATTCCCAGCACATCATCCGGGTTCGTGCACGCGCGCGTCGCCGGAATCGACCCGACGGCGTTGCTCAAGTCGATGAGTACGTCGGTTCCCGAAATCCGGGTTCCGTTGATGACCACTTCGACAGCAGGGTCCCGCCCGTAGGTTGTGAACACGTAATTGGGCGCGCCGCTTTCGTCCCGCAGCCAGTCGATGCCCTTGAGCGTGACGCACAGGAGCGTCGAGGGGCCGGGCACCTCTACCCCGCAGCGCAAGAGGACCGATGCGGGGTTCCCCCACGCGGCGGTTGCCTGCGCATCCGTCACGCGCCGTTCGTTTTCTCCGATCGCGTCCGGGAGCCGCACGGACACTTCCGCGCACATCGGATTCGTCGCATCCGGGGCGGCAGCAAGTGGAACGACCGGTGCGCAGCCCGTGAGAATAAGCAGCGAAGCGGACACGAGCGCTGAAAGAATCAGGGCGGTCGTGGGCACGCGGAGGGAGAACGGAAGCATCCGTTTCAGGCTACCGTGTGAGCATGCCGAAGGATGCCGACCCCAGATCTCATCGGGAGCGGACCCCAACGCTGGGTGAACTCGGAGAATCGCACGTGCTCGCGCGGATCTTTCCCAGGTTGCCGGCAGCGGATGCGGAACTTCTCGGACCCGGGGACGACGCCGCGATCGTGTCCGCGCCGGATGCCAGGTTCGTGGTCACGACCGACCTCATGGTTCATGGCCCCGACTTCCGGCTTGCGTGGTCCCGTCCCCACGACCTCGGTTGGAAGGCGGCCGCCTCCAACCTTTCCGATGTCGCAGCGATGGGTGCGCGGCCGACCGCGCTTGTCGTGGCGATCGCCGCCCCCTCCCACTCCCCGATCACGCTTCTGGAGGGAATCGCCGACGGATTTCGGGATGCCTGCCAGGCGCTGGCGCCCGGGTGCGGAATCGTCGGCGGCGACCTGTCCGTGTCGGCGACACTCACGATCGCCGTCACGGCATTCGGAGATCTGGAGGCGCGCGCGCCCGTGCTGCGATCCGGTGCGCGGGTCGGCGACATCGTCGCGGTGTCTGGGCTCCTCGGCGAAGCGGCCAGGGGTCTTCGCGTGCTGTTCACGCGCGCGGTCGACGCGGATGGCGAGCCGGATGCTGCGCTCGCGGAAGCCCTGCGCGGTCTCACCGCGGCCCAACTCGCTCCCTCGCCCCCCATCGCCGACGGGAGGGCCGCTGCGCTTGCCGGAGCCACCGCGATGATCGATGTGAGCGACGGGCTCGCGATCGACGCCGATCGCGTCGCCCGGGCGAGCAGAGTCGCAATGGACTTCGACAGTTCCGCGCTCGGTGACGACCCTGCTCTGGCCCTGGGCGGCGGAGAGGACCATTCGCTGCTGGCCACCTTTCCCGCAGCTGCAGCCCTGCCCGGCGGCTTCCGTCAGGTCGGGACCGTCATCGACGCTCGAACGGCGGATGGCGCATCAATACTGCTCGACGGCCACCGGCAGCCGGTCACGGGATGGGACCCGTTCGCGAGCTACTCAGCCGACTGACGCCCACCACAGCGTCGTGTCGCCGTAGTCCTTCCGGCGATCGAGGGCGATCCCCGGCGCCCACACCGGTTCCGGCGCCTTCGACGTCCTCTCCACGAGGACGATCGCCTCCGGAGCGAGTCGCGGGGCAAGCGATGCGATCGCGCGAGCGAGCTCCTCGGCGCCGACGCCGTACGGGGGGTCCAGGAGTGCGAGATCCCATGTCGCGTCGCTCGTGTCGAGAAACGTCTGCACGGCCTGCGCCGCAACCGCGATCCGCGGCTCCGCGCCCTTCGGCGCATTGCGCAGGATCCGTGCCGCGTTGTCGCGGCACGCCCGCGCCGCCGCCGCATTCTTCTCCACGAGAGTCACGGTTGCCGCGCCGCGGGATGCCGCCTCAAGCCCGAGCGCGCCGGAGCCTGCGTACAGGTCGACGACGCGAGCATGGCGGAGCGCATCCCGCGACTCGAGTGCGGAGAAAATCGCCTCCCGAACCCGGTCGCTCGTCGGCCGCGTGCCCGTGTCCGGGACAGTGAGGGAGAGGGAACCGGCGAAACCGGCGACGATGCGTGTCACGATGCAAAGGTACCCTCTCAATGTGGCATCACCACTCGATCAGAAACTCGGCAACGCGCTCGGCGCACGCACGGCGGCGGCGTTCGCCAAGGCCTTCGGCATCGAAACGGTCGGCGATTTGCTCACGCATTACCCGAGGCGTTACGCCCGACGGGGCGAGCTCACCGAACTCACCCACCTGCCGCTCGACGAGAACCTCACGATCGTTGCCGAAGTGATCGACGTGCGCGAGCGGCCGATGCGCGCGAAGAAGGGTTCGCTTCTTGAAGCGCGGATCACGGATGGCAAGGGCATCCTCACGCTCACGTTCTTCAACCAGTCGTGGCGCGCGAAAGACCTCCGCCCGGGGGTTCGCGGGATCTTTGCCGGCAAAGTGGGGGAGTACCGCGGCAGCCGCCAGCTTGCCCACCCGGACTACGAGCTCTTCGAGGAGGACAACCCTGAGGCGGTGGAGTCGGCGGAGGCGTGGGCGATGAAGCCGATCCCGATTTACCCGGCGACCTCCACGGTGTCGAGCTGGCAGGTACAGAAGGCAGTGGGAGTCGCACTCGACGTGATCGGCCAGCTCGATGACCCTGTGCCGGACGAGGTGCGGAAGGCACGCGGCCTCATCCCGTTCGATCGGGCGATCGAACTCATCCATCGGCCCACGGTGGACGCCGAGTGGCGCGCGGCACGGAAGTCCCTGAGGTTCCAGGAGGCGTTCGTGCTGCAAACGGCACTGCTGGAACAACGCCAGAGGTTGAAGGAGCAGGCGGCGACACCGCGGGTTCCCACGCCAGGTGGAATGCTCGAACAGTTCGATGCGGTACTTAAGTTCACGCTCACGGCAGACCAGCACGAGGTGGGGGAAGCCATCGCGCAGGACATCGCTTCCCCTGTCCCCATGAACCGGTTGCTCCAGGGCGAGGTCGGTTCGGGGAAGACGGTTGTGGCGCTGCGTGCGATGCTTGCGGTGGCCGACACGGGCGGCCAATCCGCTCTCCTCGCCCCGACGGAAGTTCTCGCGGGGCAGCACCTTCGCTCCATCGTCGCGACGCTCGGACCGGACCTGGCCGCTCGGCTGCGCCCGACTCTCATCACGGGGCAATTGCCGGCGGCGGATCGCCGAAAAGCGCTCCTGGCTGCGGTGACCGGGCAGGCGCACATCGTGGTCGGCACGCACGCGCTCATGAGCGAGACCGTCGAGTTCTTCGATCTCGGACTCGTCGTCGTGGATGAGCAGCACAGATTCGGGGTCGACCAGCGCGAGGCGCTCCGCCGCAAAGGGGCAGTCCCGCCGCACGTGCTCGTTCTCACGGCGACTCCGATCCCCCGCACGGTGGCGATGACCGTGTTCGGCGACCTCGACATCTCGACGATCGCCGAGCTGCCGGCAGGGCGCATCCCGATCGAAACGTTCGTCGTGCCGCTGGCCGATCGTCCAGGCTGGGAGGATCGCGTGTGGGAGCGTCTCTCCGAAGAGATCGCGAAGGGCAGGCAGGCATTCGTGGTGTGTCCCGCGATCGACTCCGAGTCCGACGCGCCGCCCCTCGAGCCCGGCGAGACCGCGCGGCCCCTCACGACCGTCGCCGACACAGTGGAGCTGCTGCACGCTGACGAGCGGTTTGCGGCCATGCGGATCGAAGCATTGCACGGGAGACTTTCGAGCGACGAGAAGGACGCCCGGATGCGCGCGTTCGCCGCGGGGGACATCGACGTGCTCGTGGCGACGACGGTCATCGAAGTGGGCGTGGATGTGCCGAACGCCTCCGCGATGATCGTGCTGGATGCCGACCGGTTCGGAGTGTCCCAACTGCACCAGTTGCGCGGAAGAATCGGCCGGGGCGATGTCCCCGGACTGTGCCTGCTCGTGACCGCAGCAGAGGCCGGCACCCCGGCGCGCGAGCGCGTGGAAGCGGTGGCGGCGACGCTCGACGGGTTCGAGCTCGCTCAGAAGGACCTCGAGCTCCGGCAGGAAGGCGATGTTCTGGGCAGCGTGCAGTCCGGTCGGCGATCGAGCCTGCGGCTCCTTCGCGTCGTGAAGGACGGCGACCTCATCCTCGAGGCGCGGTCGATTGCCGAACAGGTGCTCGCCGAGGACCCGACGCTTCTTCGCCATCCGGCGCTGCGCGCTGCCCTCGAGCGCCGCCTCGACGAGGCGGAGCGCGACTTCCTCGCCAAGTCCTGACCCCCGTGTGCTTTCATCATTCAGGAGGTGGTGTGACAGATGAGACTGAACACCAGTCACACCACCTCCTGAATGATGAAAGCCACGGACGATAGGGTTGGGGGATGCACAGGATCGCCGTCGTTCCCGGGTCGTTCGACCCCATCACGCTTGGCCATCTCGACGTGATCGACCGCGCAGCCGGCATCTTCGACGAATTGCACGTCCTCGTCGTTCACAACCCGGACAAGGTCGCGCTCCTGCCGGTCGCCCAGCGCGTGTCGCTCATCGAAAAGGCCATCGTGGACGCTGGGCTGCCGGACAACATCCGGGTCACGTCGTGGAGTGTGGGACTGCTCGTGGACTACTGCACGGATGTCGGCGCGAGCGTGCTCGTGAAAGGCGTCCGGTCGCAATTGGATGTCGCGTACGAAACGCCCATGGCGATAGTGAATCGCAACCTCGCCGGCGTCGAGACCATCTTCCTGCTCCCCGACCCGGCGCACGCCCACGTATCGAGTTCGCTCGTCCGCCAGGTTGCCGGGCTGGGCGGCGACGTGAGCCCTTACGTTCCCAAAGCTGTGTCCGAATACCTGCAAACACCCACCACTGAAAGTTGACAATGCTTCCGCTCAAACTGGGCTACAAGGCCTCCGCAGAACAGTTCGCCCCTCGGGACCTCGTCGAGTACGCGGTCGCCGCCGAGGGCCACGGGTTCGAGACGGTGACGGTGAGCGACCACTTCCAGCCGTGGCGCCACGAGGGCGGACATGCCCCGTTCTCGCTCGCGTGGATGGCGGCGGTGGGGGAGCGCACGAGCACGATCTGCATCGGAACCTCGGTGATGACGCCGACGTTCCGCTACAACCCGGCCGTCATCGCCCAGGCGTTCGCAACCATGGGTTGCCTTTACCCCGGGCGCATCATTCTCGGGGTGGGCACGGGCGAGGCGCTCAACGAGATTGCGACGGGATTCCGGGGCGCGGGAGCGCAGGACTGGCCGGCGTTCAGCGAGAGGCTCGGTCGCCTCCGGGAGGCCGTGAGCCTCATGCGGCAATTGTGGACAGAGGATCGGGTTGACTTCGAGGGAGAGTACTACTCGACGCACGGAGCTTCCATTTACGATCGCCCGGATTCGCCCGTCCCCATCTACATCGCGGGTACCGGGCCGGTCGCCGCGCGCTACGCTGGCCGCGCGGGCGACGGCTTCATCTGTACGTCCGGCAAGGGAATGGATCTGTACACGAAGGAACTCCTTCCCGCGGTCGCGGAGGGCGCACAAGGTGAGGGTCGCGACCCCGCCCACATCGACCACATGATCGAAATCAAGCTCTCCTACGACCCCGATCCGGACGCTGCTCTGCAGAACACCCGGTTCTGGGCGCCCCTCGCCCTCAGCAGGGAGCAGAAGCACGATATCGACGACCCCATCGAAATGGAGAAGGCCGCGGATGCGCTGCCGATCGAGCAGATCGCCTCACGCTGGATCGTGGGTTCCGATCCGGATGCTGTCGTCGCCGACATCAAGAAGTACATCGATGCCGGGTTGAACCACCTCGTCTTCCACGACCCGAGGTCGGATCAGCCGCGATTCCTCGAACTGTTCGAGCGCGATATCGCACCGCGCTTGCGCGCGTTAGGGTGACGCGCGGGCACAACGTACGAGGTCGCCACCGGAGAGTTCTCTCCGATGGCGACCCGTGTGTTCAGGCAGCCGCGGCGGTGCTCTATTGGCAAACATCATCGCTGTGACGTGATCATGTTGTAGTACATCCGCTCGGCCGCGAGTTCGCGCATGAGCGAGTCTCGCTGCTGCCGCAATTGCTCGGCGCGGTACCCGTGAGAGGGGACCGAGCGCGGCCTGCGGCCCCACGCGACGAGCGCGACACCGACGTGAAGGGCGATGCGGTCGATGGGACCGACCCGCCTCACACGGCGGTGAGATTGCTCCTGCCTCTCTCTGTGCAGAGCTTGCGGCTGGGGCAGCTGCCGCTCGCGCTGTTGTGTTGCTTCCATGGTGGTTTCCTTTACTGCTGATGGCAACGGGCGGGAAAGTGGTTGATTTCGCAATCGCTTTCTCTGTCGCCGGTGGTGCCGCGTGGACCTGTGGTCCAGGCGGTGGAGGTTCCGCCCTGTGTGGTCGGGGCGGCGGGATGCAGCTGTCACCGAAACGGGTCGACGAGGCGCTGCGGGCGGAGTGACCGGCGACGCGGGCGGGTTGCAGTGCCCTGGCACGCCGCGCGCATCACCGTCGGTGGGAGCGGCTTACTGCGGTACGTGCGCAGCGCACTATTCAACGCAGCGCAGCGCAGTGCTGCCGATCAGGCGGTGAGAGCGCCGACGAGGCCGGCGGTCGGACGGGAGATTCCCGGAATTTTTGTGAACACGCTGGCCTCCTTTCGTCTGTTGCGCGGGTTACACCGTACTGCCCCCGCGTGCTCGCGTGCAACTGGTTCGAGGCGAGTTTTCGCGGGAGTTATGCATCCGTTATTCCCTAGACTGCACAGTATGTACCTCGTGCTTCCGGCGCTCACTCTGGGGCTCTTGGCGGGCGCGCTCGCGGACATGATCACGATCGAGGCGACGCGCGTGAAGCACCTGCCGAAGATGGCGTGGATCATCATCGTGATCCTGATCCCTCTCGTCGGCGGCATCCTGTGGTTTCTCGTGGGGCGGGAGTATCTGCCGCGCGCGGATCGGAGTGGAGGTGCCGTTCATCGACCATGGGCGCAACCGGGCCATTCTCGGAACCACCCGTCCGACCTGTCTGTGAGGGATGCGGAAGCGGAACTCGCGGCGCTGGATCGGGAGATTGCGGAGCACGAGCGGGCCGAGCGCATCCGCCGACTTGAAGCCGAGCTGGAAGAGAAGCGGCGCAAGAAGGGTTTCGGCGCGTGACGCGTGTCGGCGCGAGTGTGCGCAATCCGCGACAATAGAGCAGTGCCGCCCACCCCTGCCCACATCGGCTACGCTGCCGCGCTCGACCAGTTCGCGCCCGCGGAGGTTCTGGAGTTTGCCGAGCACGCCGAACGAGCAGGGTTTCGCGGCGTCATGGCGGCGGACCGCTTTCAGCCGTGGGTTCCGACGCAAGGCCAGGCCGCGTTCGCGTGGACGGTGCTCGGTGCGCTCGGGCAGGTGACGACAGGGGACCTGGGAACGGGCATGACCGTGCCGAGCTTCCGGTGGCACCCCGCCATGGTCGCGCAGGCGAGCGCGACGCTCGCAGCGCTGAACCCGGATCGGCACTGGCTCGGCATTGGATCCGGCGAAGCGATCGACGAGCACATCACGGGGCAGTATTGGCCGGAAACCGCCGAACGCATCAACCGGATGTTCGAGGCCGTCGACGTGATCCACAAGCTCTTCACGTCGTCGCTTGCCGGCCGCGACACGAAGCACGCGGGCGAATACTTCACACTCGAGTCCACGCGATTGTGGACCATGCCCGAGAGCGCGCCACCAATCCTCGTGGGCACGTCCGGGCCGGTCACCGCCAAACGGGCAGGGCGTACCGTCGAGGGAATCATCGTCGACGGCGCACCGATCGACCGCATCGCCTCGCTGTTCGCCCGATTCGATGAGGGCGCTCGCGAAGTCGGTCGGGGTCCTGGCACGCGCGTGCTTCGGTTGCATTTGAGCTGGGCGCCCACCGACGAGGAAGCCATGGCGAACGCGATGCGCGAGTGGCCGAACGGCGGCCTGCGGTTCCCGCGGTCGGACATCCGATCGCCGTTCGAGTTCGAGCAGCTCGCCCGGCTCGTCCGCCCTGAAGACTTCGAGGGCCGAATGGTGGTTTCCGCGGATACCGACGTGCACCGCGCCGCAATCCAGAAACACCTCGACCTCGGGTTCGATCGCATTTACCTCCACAATGTCGGACGCAACCAGCGCGACTGGGTGGACGTATTCGCCCGGGACGTGCTCCCTGGGCTGGTGCGATGATGAGCTCGTTCACGGGGTGGGCTGTCGAAGGGATCCCGGAGATCGCGGCAGGCGACGACCTCGCCGCCATCATCGCCGCCGCCCTCGACGGCACGGAGAGCACGGAACTCCAGGACGGCGACATCATCGTTGTGACAAGCAAGATCGTGTCCAAGGCTGAGGGACGCCAGATCGAGGCGGCGGACAGGGAGGACGCGATCACCGCGGAAACTGTCCGCGTCGTGGCGACGAAGGAACACCCGGGCGGCGTGACTCGCATCGTGGAGAACCGTCAGGGACTCGTTCTCGCGGCCGCAGGCGTCGACTCGAGCAACACCCCGGAGGGAATGGTGCTCCTTCTCCCCGTCGACCCGGATGCGTCGGCTCGCTCGCTGTGCGCGGCGCTTCGCGTGAGCACGGGTGTTCGCATCGGCGTGATCATCTCCGACACCCTCGGCAGGGCATGGCGGCTTGGCCAGACGGACATCGCGATCGGCGCGGCAGGGGTCCGGGTTTTCAACGATCTGCGCGGGAGCCGCGACGCGGGCGGCCGCCGGCTCGACGCCACCGTCGTTGCGGTCGCGGACGAAATCGCCGCCGCCGCCGACCTCGTGAAGGGCAAATCCTCCGGCACTCCCGTGGCTGTCGTCCGGGGCCTCGCTCAGTACGTGGGCGACCTGGACGAGCCCGGTGCGCGAACCATCATCCGCCCGACCGAGGAGGACCTGTTTCGTCTTGGTGCCGACGAGGCGTATCGCAACGGGTTCCGCGACGGGCGCGCAGGTCGCGACGGGGGGATTGCAGGCGGCTCACCAACCTCCGCCCCCTCCGCCCCCTCCTCCTCCGCCTGACGACCCGCCGCCGCTCGAACCTCCCGACGAACTGCTGCCGCTCGAGGAACTCCACGAAGAGCTGCTCGACGGCGGCGGAGGTGTGGTTGCGAACCGCGTGGAGGAGATGGCGGTATTGAACCCTGCCACGTTGGTGAAATCGCTTCCGCCCGTGTACCACTCCGGCGGCTGGGTGACCGCATAGCGCCGTCCGAGTTCGCCTATCCACTCTTTCTCGAGTCCGAAGATCATGGCATACGGCAGGAGCTTCTCGTACAACTTGATGATCGCGGACTCGTCGGTCACGTCGATGCGCTCCGCGGTTTCCGGTGCCTGAAGAACCCGAATGCGGTCTGCTTCGGCGAGCGAAATGTAGTCGCGAATGCCGTACAGGTGATCCCGCACGCGGGCGCCTTCGTCCGTCATCACGAACGGCGGAACGGCGAGCGCAAGGATGACGATCCATCCGAGACTGCACACGAGGGCGGAAAGCCACAACCCGGTCGAGTGCACGTCATTCACGTTTCCGGCTATCCACACCGCAACCGCCGCGACAGCGGCCAAAAAGGTTGTCCATCCCAGGAATCGCGGCACGCGCGTTTCCGGGCGCTTTCGCCATTGACGCGTTTTCACTTCCTTGGTGGCGACAGCGCTGTGCGCGGCGAGGCGGTCGCCAAGCGCCGTGTCGCCGCTGTCCAGAGTGACGCGCTCACCGATGGCACGCGAGCCGAACAGGGCCCTGATCACCCAGTTCTCCGAATCGGGGACGGTCGGCCAGCCCGCGAGCAATTCCAGTTCGTACCTTTTGTTCTTCGGCCGTTCGGGATATTCGCGGATGGCGAGCACGCGCGCCACCGCAAACCGCACGATCTGGGCGGGCAGCGCAGAGTTGCCCCTGTCGAGAAGCTCAGCGGCTAGCATGGGGTACGCCTCGTCGGGCGGCGAATACTCGGGAATGATGATGCCGCGGCCCTTGGCATCCCGCCACACGAACAGTCGGAGGGCGAGCACGAACAGGAATGCGGCGACGGTGAGGCCGAGGAGCACCCACGGCAGGATGGCGAAGACCCAGTTGTTCTTGAGCAGCGGCGGGTCCACGAACGTCGCAGGGTCGAAACCGATCGCAATCGTCATGCTCTGGTAACCGCTCAGTGCGCTCGCGGTCGCCGTGACGGTGTCGCCGTTTCGGACGATCTCGCAGCGGTCCGTGCTGCCCTCGTAGCCCCGGTAGCAGGCCATGTTTCCCGTGAGGAAGGCGCTGATGCCGTCGTCGAGGTGAACGGTTGCCGTGACGGTGCCGAAGGGTTGCGGCCAGCCCGTTCCATTGACGTCCCAGTAGAACTCGTCGGAAGCCGTGTCCGCAAAAGATCCAACGACATTTCGTTGCGTGTATTCGATACGGTACGTCGTCGTGCCGTGCACGTAACTGTCGGCGCTGCCGATGCGCAACACGGCAAAGCCGTCCGAGTCGTTTCTGGAGTACGGAATGGCGGCGCCCGCCGCGTTCGTCACCGATGCGACGGCGAGGTCCAGGTGCGCTTCGCCATATTTCAGGGGGATAGCACGTTCGATGCCGTGGTTCTGGTCGAAGTCGGGGAACACTGCGACGAGGGTCTCAACCGTGCGCAGCGTCGCGTTTCCTCCGGCGTCGCGACCGAGATGGTAGTCGACCGTCATCGACCTGAACGTGAAATCCTGCGGCGAGGCTGTTGCCGCAGATGCTCCGACGCCGAGTCCTCCGGAAACAAGCACTGCGGCGAGAACGGCCAGAGCAGAGAACGCGGCATTGCGCAGTCGCATGGGGAAAGAGTAGCGGAGAACTCGCTGCGCGAAGTCACCCGAAACTGCAAGACTGGAGGGGTACGGGCTTGTGATTTGTCCCGGATGGAGCACCATGAACGACGCGGTTCGACGGCGGCGAGAGACGACGGTCGCCATGACTGTGCGCGGCAGCGCGCTCCTGGGTGCTGCAGTGATCGCATTCAGCGCCGCGTACATTGCCGGTTGGCCGGAATTGCTCATCCTCGCGACGTTTTGCGGGATTCCCCCGCTGCTCGCAATGGTGATCGTGAGGCGCAGCAGACCGCGGCTCACGGTTGCCAGATTCTCGTCGCCGTCGATCATGAGTGCGGGTGCCGCCGGCTCTACCCAGCTTCGGCTCGGCAATATTTCCCCGACGAGGACGGTCGCCGCGCGCTGGAGCGACAGCATTCCGTGGAGCCCGGGCAGCACGCGCCGCGAGCCCTTGCCGGCCATCGACGCCGGGGGCAGCGCCATGCTCCAGTACGCGTTCGTGCCGCCACGGCGTGGAATCGCCGAGCTCGGCCCGCTCATGGTCGAGATTGTCGACCCGTTCAGGCTCGTGCGGGGAGAGTTCGCCGTCGGGGATCGTCAGCGCGTCACCGTGGCGCCCGAGATCGTGGACCTGAATCAGGGCGCTGTCGATATCGCCTCCGACAGCGGATCGGCGCGCTTGTTCCAGCACCGCGCGCTCGCGGGAGAGCACGACGTGATGACGCGGGACTACCGCCCGGGCGACGCTCTGCGTCGCGTGCACTGGAAAGCCTCAGCCCACCACGGCGAGCTCATGGTCCGCGAGGATGAGAAGCGCAGCCATGCGGAAGCGCTGCTGCTCGTGGATACCCGGCGCGGCAACTGGCGCGACGTATCGCGGACCCGGTCCGCCGACCTTCCGGAGAGCAAACGGTTCGAATGGGCATTGAGTCTCATCGCATCCCTGCGAGACCACCTCATCCGAAACGGCCTGCGCGTGTCCGTCGTCGAGACGGCGGCGAGCCAGCTCGCGGATGCGAGCCATGCCGACGACTTTGTGGAGAGCATCGCGCGCGTTCGGCTGAGCTACCAGGAAGGGCCCGCCGTGCGCCTCTCTGCTCCGAGTTCTGAGAGCACGGGAACCGTGTTCGCGGTCATCGACGCCGCGGATCGCGAGATCATCGATGCCCTCGTCGACCAGAGAGGTTCGTTTGATCGTGCCGTGGTCTTCCTGCTCGGTCCCGCGTCGGGGGACACCGAGGATCGGCTGGCAAAGGCGGACTGGATCCTCTACCGCGTGGGCGAAGACGAATCGGTCCTCGATGCGTGGCGCGCCCTGAGCGCGGACGGCCGGGGCACGGAGATCGTCGCTTCTGCGGGGGCCGGTGCGGACAATGGCTGAGTCCGTGTCCGCCGGATCGGGGCGCATCGGGCTCGTGCGTGCCGTACTGATTCTCGGTGCGTTCGCGGTGACCCTCGGCGGGCTCCACACGATCCTCGAGGGGGCGGGATGGTGGATCCTGTCGATGGCGCTATGCGCGATCGTGTTCGGTGCCGGGCTCGTCGTGAGGAAGCTGCTTTCCGCGAACGGCACGCTCGGGCGCATCCTTTCGCCAATCGCCGGCGCCGTCGCGGTCGCCGTCGCGATCCTCATCCGGTTCTCCGCGGACGTATCGGTTTTGGGGTTCGTTCCGACGGCGGAGACGCTCGCGAAGTTCCGCGTCCTCGTTCGCGACGCCGGCTATTCGATCACCTGGCAGAACGTTCCAGCGAACGCGGATGAACCAATCTCGTTCGTGCTCGCTCTCGGCGTCGCAACGCTCGCGGTTCTCGCCGAGGTGTTCGCGTTCTCGCTGAGGTTGCCGGCGCTCGTCGGGCTTCCCCTCGCCGCGATCTTCCTCGTACCCGGCGTCACTCCGGAAGGTGCGACGGACGGGTGGTTTTTTGCTGGAAGCGCACTCGCCTACCTCGCGATCCTGCTCGCTGAGCGGCCGAAGAAATTTCTCCCAGCCATCGCGGTGGGGTCGATTGCGGTTGCGAGCGGCCTTGTTTTGCCCGGCGTTCTCCCGAGCACCGACATCACCGTAACGAGCAGCGGACTCGGTCCGAGTGTGGCGACCGGGGTCAACCCGATGATTCGCCTTGGCGATGATTTGCGGGAGAAAGACAAGCACGTCGCGCTCACCTACAGCACCGTTTCCGGTACGCCGGAGTATTTGCGACTCGTCGAGGTCTCCGATTTCACGAGCGACACGTGGGGTCCCAGCCAGCCCTACCTGGATCCGAACAATCGCTTGAGCCAGTTCCCGCGACCGGAAGGGTTGGCCGTCGAGATTCAAACGCAACGCGAGGTGACGTACATCCATGTGGCCAACCTCCTGAGCCCGTGGCTGCCGATTCCCTACCCCGCGTCGAGCGTCATCGGCCTCGACGGGTCCTGGCAGTTCCTTCCTGAGTCGCTCACGGTTGCGAGCAATGACGCGCTCGCGCGCGGTCAGAACTACACGGTCTCGAGCATGAAGCTGCAGCCGACGCCCGAACAATTGCTCGCGTCGGGCACCAGAGTCCCTGACGGGTTTGAGGAGTACCTCGCGTTGCCGACCGACACACCGCCGATCATCGCATCGACGGCGAGCACGGTGACAGCGGGTGCGTCAGGCAACTATGGAAAGGCGATCGCGATTCAGGAGTATTTGCGGTCCTCGCCATTCCTGTACTCCGAGACGGCGCCGGTGACCGAAGGATACGATGGCGCCGGCGTCGAGTACGTCGCCGCGTTCCTCGAGCAGCACCGCGGATACTGCATCCACTTCGCGTCGGCTATGGCGGTCATGGCGAGAGAACTCGGAATCCCCAGCCGCATCATCGTCGGATTCCAGCCTGGGCACCTGATCACGGGCGACGATCAGGGGCGCAAACTGTTCGAAGTGACCACGGCCGATCTTCACGCGTGGCCGGAACTGTATTTCAACGACATCGGCTGGGTTCAGTTCGAACCGACACCCAGCCGTGGATCCGTTCCGGAGTATGCGAGGCAGAGCACGGTCGGGGTTCCCGCCGTGCCAGGGTCAGGGGCCGATTCTCCTGACACGTCGGGCAGGAACCTCGATGATGCCGGACCGACGATCGACGAAGGTCCGACCGTCGCCCGCTGGCTCACGAGCGGAGATTCGTCCCTCTGGCTTTCTCTCGCGGGTGCGCTCGCGTTCCTCATTCTTGCGATTCTTTCTCCGGCGATTGTTCGTTCTGCGCGCCGGCACCGCCGCATCCGCGCGTTGAAGTCCGGTGCGGCGACTGCGGCCTCGGCATGGCGGGAGCTTCTTGAGTCGGCGGAAGATGTCGGGATCCTCCTCGGCGACACCCTGACCCCCAGGGGAATTGCGGCTCGCCTTGAGCGTGTACGCGGCATGTCCGGTCCGGCGAGTGATGCCCTGGCGCGGATTCGACTCGCCGTCGAGCAGGACGGGTACGGTCGGCCTCCCGGACACGGCGGCGCGAACGCGACGCGCGGGCGCGAGCTCGCCGACGATCTCGCCGAGGTCATCTCGCGGCTTTCCGCGAGCGTTGACGGCAACACCCGAATGCGCGCGATGCTCCTGCCGCCGTCCCTTGTGCGCCGCGCACGGCGAACGGTCGCGAGATTCGCGTGAATGGCGTTAGGTGCAGGATGGTGACTCTGGCAGACTCGCTGGAGCAAGGACTCGACAGTGAGGTGGATGGTGGCAAAGGCAACTGACTCGGTGGATTTCCCACGCTTTCATGCTCTGACCGGGGAGATCCTTCGCGGGGTGGAGACGGTGATCGATGGCAAGCGCGAGGCCGTGGAGCTCGCGCTCACGACCGTGCTGGCCGAGGGCCACTTGCTTATCGAGGATGTGCCCGGTGTGGGCAAGACGATGCTCGCGAAAGCGCTTGCTCGGTCGATCGACTGCACGGTCAGCCGCATTCAGTTCACCCCCGACCTGCTGCCGTCGGACGTCACGGGGGTTTCCGTCTTCAACCAGGGTTCTGGCAAGTTCGAATTCAAACAGGGTCCCGTCTTCGCGAACCTCGTGATCGGGGATGAGATCAACCGGGCGAGCCCCAAGACCCAGTCTGCTCTGCTGGAAAGCATGGAAGAGGGCCAGGTCAGCGTCGACGGGGTCACGTACCCGCTCGCGCGACCGTTCACGGTCGTGGCGACCCAGAATCCGGTCGAGATGGAGGGAACGTACCCTCTCCCTGAGGCCCAGCGAGATCGATTCATGGTCCGCATCTCCATGGGGTACCCGGATGACCTGGCAGAACTCGCGATGTTGAAGCGACGCGAGTTGTCGAGCCCGCTCGATGCACTCACCCCCGTCGTATCCCTCGAACAGCTCACCGCCATGATCGCCATGGTGCGCGGGATATTCGTTTCCGAAGCGGTCGAGCAATACGCCGTGAGCATCGCGCAGGAAACCCGGCGAGACCGGGAGTTGCGGCTCGGCGCAAGCCCGCGGGCCACACTCCACCTCGTGCGCGCGGCGAAGGCGCGCGCTGCCCTCGACGGCAGGGAGTTCGTTCTCCCGGACGACATCGACGCGCTCGCGGTTCCCGTGCTCGGGCATCGGCTTATCGCCTCCGCGAGAATCGCCGGTGCAGGTTCAGCGTTCCAGTCGAACAGCCTCGCGGACATCATCCATCGGATCGTCGCCGCGACGCCCGTGCCGCTCGGCGCAGGCAACCCGGCATAGCCTGTGGGCACGTCCCGCCGGCAGGTAACTCGCGCGCGCGCCAGTGCACGCGCTGGCGGCAGGACGCGACTTCGAGTCGGCTTCGAGCGACGCGGGATCGCCCTTCTTATCGTCGGCGGAATTCTCCTCATCGCGGCGTATGCGGTGCCGCGCAGCGAGCTGCTGTATGCGGGCGGGCTCCTCGTCGGGCTTCCACTCCTTGCCGTGATCTTCGTGCGTTTCCGCCGCCACCGGCTGGCGGTGGCGCGCCGCTTTTCGCCCTCCGTCGCGGAGGCAGGCGGGCAGGTGGCTGTGAAGGTCGAGGTGCGCAATCTCGGCCCCCAGCGAACCGGTGAGGCGTCGTGGCGGGACGAGTGGCCGTGGTTTCCGTTCGGTACCTCCCCATCGAGGCTCAAGCCGCTCACGCGAAACCGAGGGATGCTGGGAGCCTCCAGCGCGACGATGGTCGACTACGTTCTCGATCCGCCGCGGCGTGGAGTGTTTGAGATCGGACCGCTCATCGTGGAGATCGCCGACCCCTTCCAATTGGCCCGGGGGGAGATCACGGTCGGTGCCAGACAGAAACTGGTGGTCACCCCGCGCGTCGCGGCGTTGCCGTTCACGGGCAGCTCGGTCGCAGCGGACGATGGCTCTGCGCGCGCTCTTCAGCGGCGAAATGTCGGCGGCGGGGACGACCTCATGACACGGGAGTATCGTGACGGCGACCCGCTGCGCCGCGTGCACTGGAAGGCGACGGCGCGTCACGGGGAACTCATGGTGCGACTGGAGGAGCAGCGAAGCCATGCGCGGGCGCGAATTCTTCTGGATACGCGGAGGGCGGGATATCGGGACACGGGCCCCGCGACGCACGACCAGCCGGAGAGTGAAAGTTTCGAGTGGGCGCTCGCGTTCACCGCTTCACTCGCAGTGCACCTGCAGCACACCGGATTCAGCGTTGACGTGGTCGAGACCGGGTTCCGTCAACTGGCCAGCCCGGAGCACCACGAGATCTTCCTCGAGTCCTTCGCCGCCATCGAACTCGTGGATGGAGCGCCACTGCGGCGACTGTTCGCAGGGTTGCCGGACCCGGGACGCTCGTTCGGTTCCGTCTTCGCTGTCGTCGCGGACGCCGAATCCCACACCGTGGATCGGCTCGTAAGCCAGCGGCGCCAGTTCGATTCCGCACTCGCGTTCGTCGTGAACCCGCACAACGAGGTCGTGATCGGCCCGTTGCGCGACGCGGGATGGGCGTGCGTGGCCGTGCGTTCCACTGACGACCTCGCTGCCGTGTGGCTCGCAGCGGCGGAGATCAGGGAGGCGAGCCGTGCCGGCCGCTAGGGCGCCCAGAGGGGGAATTCGACAGGCCGCGAACAGAGTGCCGAGATCGCGCCGTGCTCTCGCGGAACTGCGCGGCAGCGCGTGGCGGGTGAGTCTTGCGTTGCTCATGTGTTTCTGGGTGTCGACGGTCGCGCTGCACACCGTCCTGCAGAGCTTCGAGTGGTGGCTCGTCATGGCCGGTACGGTGCTCGCTGTGCTGGGAGCCGCCGCCCTCGCTCGCGCACTGTCCGCTCGGCGCTGGGCTCCGACCCTCGCGGGTTCGCTGGCCATCGTGGCGATTGTCACCCTGTTCTTTTCGGGCGGTTCTGCCTTCCTGTTCATCATCCCGACGTTCGAGACGCTGGGTATTTTCGGGAATCTCGGTCAGGCTGCGGGCCTGTCGATTTCGTCGCAGTCCGTGCCGGCGGAGGTCACGTTCGGGATTGCGTTCCTGCTGTGCCTGGGGTCCGGCGTGCTCGCAATCGTCTCCGACTTCATCGCGGTGACGAGGCGGTTGCCCGCGCTCGCCGCTGTGCCGCTCGCCGTCATTCTCGGCATTCCTTCTGTGCTGGGAATTCACCTCGCCGATGTGTTCGTGTTCGTGCTCGCCGCGATCGCCTGGCTCGTGCTCCTGCGCGCAGGGCAGCCGTTCCCGCAAACGTCGAGAGCGCTCGGGCTCGGGGCCGCCGCGGTCGTCGTCGCACTTCTCGCACCCGTCGTCCTGCCTCACGTGGATGACACGGCGGCTACTGGCGACGCGTTCGGCGGATACCTCGCGGGAGTGAATCCGGTGCTGAATCTGGGGAACGATTTGCGCAGGGAGATCCCGCGCACGATCCTCACCTACAGCACGGCATCGGGCGACCCCACCTATTTGAGGCTCGTAAGCCTCCAGAACTTCACGGCGGAGACGTGGGAACCGGATCCGCCCGAGATCGAACGGTCCAACGTGCCGTCGAGAATCGGTCCGCCGCCCGGTCTTGCTTCCGATGTGCGCGTGGAGGACGAAACGACGTGGGTGGACGTCAGCAATCTGGGCAGCCCGTGGTTGCCTGTTCCGTATCCGGCAACTCTCGTGAGCGGTCTGAGCGGCGACTGGTTCTGGGACGCCGAGGACCTCACCTTCACGAGCCCGAATCGTGCCGCCCGCGGCGAGGAGTACAAAGCGCAAAGCCTGCGGGTCGAACCGACGCCGGCCCAATTGACGTCGGCGGGGCGGGTTGTGCCAGAGGACTATTCCGCGTACCTCGCCCTCCCCGACGGGATGCCCCCCATCATCGCCGCCGAGGCGGACGCCGTTACCGAGGGTGCAGCAAGCGATTACGGCAAAGCCGTCGCGCTGCAGGAGTTTTTCCGAAACGGAGCGTTCACGTATTCGGAGACCGCGCCCGTCGAGCAGGGTTACGACGGAAACGGCATGGGCGTCCTGGCGCGGTTCCTTGAGGCTCGCAGCGGTTACTGCATCCACTTCGCGTCCGCGATGGCGGTCATGGCTCGCACGCTCGGCATTCCGTCCAGAGTCGCCGTCGGGTTCCTGCCGGGTGACAGGCAAGTGGAAACGGATGAGGGCAGAACGCGATATCGGGTGACCACGCAAAACGTGCACACGTGGCCCGAGTTGTATTTCGAAGGGATCGGTTGGACTCGATTCGAGCCGACTCCCGGGCTCGGGTTCGTCCCAACCTACGCGGATGAAGCAACTCCCGGCGTGCCGATCGACCCGGCCCCGACGACGGACCCGACACCCACACCGACCCCCACCGTTGCGCCGTCGAGGAGCGCTGCCCCTGTGGACCCGACGGATGCCGCCGCGGATGCCGGCGGAGAGTCTGCCGCACTCGGTTGGCTGTGGGCCGCGCTCGTCATACTCGGGGCAGTTCTTGTGCTGCTCATTCCGTCGATGATGCGCGGCATCCAGCGCGCTGTGCGGTTGCGTCGGCTCGCGCGCGGAGCGCCTCTCGCGATCACCGGTTGGCGTGAGTTGCTTCAGTCCGCGATGGATCTCGGAGTTCCCATGAGCGCGACCGCGACGCCCAGGGAAGCGGCGCAGGCCCTTGCGGCCGCCGCGCGACTCGAATCCGACGATCGGGCCGCACTCGATGCCGTGCTCGCCGGAGTCGAAGAGGAAAGCTTCTCCCGTGAAGTGCCGACGCGATCGGGCAGCGTGCTTGAGGATCGGGTGCGCAAGGTTCTGCGGCAGTTGCGCGCGAAGTCGGGGTGGCGCTCTCGCGTCGTTTCGGTGCTCGCGCCGAGGTCGATGTGGCGGCGGCTCGCCGGTGTCAATCGCGACGACTGAACGCGATCGTGGGGCGCAGTCCCGGTCGTTCGATCAGTTCGGCGCGGACGCCGTAAACCTCGTCGATGAGGGCGGGAGTCAGGGTTTGGGTGGTTGCGCCGGAGGCCACGACCGTGCCGCGATCGAGCACGACAACGTGGTCGCTCCATCCCGCAGCGAGTGTCAGGTCGTGGAGTGCGGCGATCACGGTGACTCCGCGTTCTGCGAGCGCGGTGAGAAGAGCGAGAGTCTCCAGTTGCGCGGCGATGTCGAGGTGATTCGTCGGTTCGTCGAGCAGCAGCAAGCGCGTGTCCTGGGCGAGTGCACGGGCCAGGAGCACTCTCTGCCGTTCGCCTCCCGAGAGCGAAGTGATGTCCCGGCGAGCGAAGCCTTCCATGCGCACGGCGCGCAGCGCCGCATCCACGGCATCGCGGTCGTGCGCAGTTTCGTCGGCGAACAGTCCAAGGTGAGGGAACCGTCCGAGTGCGACAACATCGGCGACTGTGAGAGAGAGCTCCGTTGCCGCGTCCTGCTCGACGAGCGCGACGGTTCGCGCGCGTTCCCGACGGTGCATCGAAGGCAATTCGTCGCCGTCGAAACGGATGACCCCGGCCGCGGCGGGGAGTACGGCGGCGAGAGTGTGCAGAAGCGTGGACTTCCCAGAACCATTGGGGCCGACGAGCGCCGTGACTGCGCCCGGAGGGATTTCGCACGTGACGCCGTCGATGATGAGGTTTCCGTTCCGTCGAACGGAGACTGCCTCGACCTCGAGCCCACTCATGAGGAGACCCTTCGCCGGGCCAGCAGGACAGCGAATACCGGCGCTCCGATGATGGCCGTCACGATCCCGACGGGAAGTTCTCGCGGGTCGAACAGAGAGCGCGCCGCGGTGTCTGCCCAGATCAGGAAGCTCGCGCCGACGAGAGCGGATAGCGGCAAGAGCAGCCGATGGCGCGGCCCGACGAGGAGGCGAACCGCGTGGGGCAGGATGAGGCCGACGAATCCGATGGCGCCGCTCACCGACACCATCGCGCCGGTGAGCAGTGCTGCGGCGGTGAGCATGATCCACCGCGTTGCGGGAACATTCACGCCGAGCGTCGTCGCGGAGGTGTCCCCGAACGCGAACGCGTCGAGGACCCGGCCGCTCAGCATGATGGGAACGCCGGCGACGAGGATCGCGGTGGCGGCGATTCCGACGGCGGGCCACCGAGCGCCCGCGAGGGAGCCGAGGAGCCAGCCGAGGATTTCACGGTAGGAGTCGCCCGTGACGGTCCAGAAAATGATGAGGCTCGTGATGGCCCCGGCCAGGGCGGATACTGCGATACCCGCAAGGATGGTGCGCCCGGGGGTGATCCGCCCGAACGCGCCGGCGAGCAGGAGAGTTGCCGCGAGGGTGACCATGGCGCCGAGGAATGCGGCGACGGGCAGCAGCAGGGCGCTGCCGAGAAGGAGGACCGCGACGGCGCCGAGCGAGGCACCGGAGGAGAGCCCGAGCAGGTACGGGTCGGCGAGAGGGTTGCGCGTGATGGACTGCATGACGACGCCGGCGAGCGCGAGGCCCGCGCCGACGGCGCCGGCGGTCAGGACGCGGGGGAGTCGGAGTTCCCACACGATGCTGTCGCGGAGTGCGGCGAGCGGAGAATCGCCGATGCCGATGTGGTGCAGGATCGAACCCCACACTTCGGCGGGGGTGATGTGCGCCGGCCCGAACGTGACCGCGAACGTGATCGACGCCACGAGTGCTGCAGCGAGAACGATCGACCACAGTGCCCCGCGTGGCGGGCTAGCCAAGGTTGAGCGCCTTCAGTTGCGCCGCCAGGTCGGCCGCGGCATCCACCGTGCCGACCCCGGCCTCGCTCGACGCAAACGGCACGATGAGATAGCGGTGGTTCTTCACCGCATCGAGTTTCGCGGTCGCGGGGTTGCCTTCGAGCACCCCGATCTTCTTCTCCGTCGTGCTCCAGCTCGCGTCCACGAGCACGATGACGTCGGGGTTCGCGGCGATCACGCTTTCCCAGTTGTAGCTGGCCCACGTGTCCTTGACGTCGGCGGCGATGTTGCGCACGCCGATCGTGTCGAGGATGAGCTGCGGCGCGCCGATTCCGGCGCCGACGTAGGGGATGTCGGATCCGGACGAGAACCACAGCGCGGTGAGCCCGCGGGTATCCTTGTCGATCGCGGCCAGGGTGGCGTGCTGTTCGGTGAGGAGCGCAGAGTCGTCGACACTGAACAGTGCCGCGATCTCGTCAATTTCGCGGTCGATGTCGTCGAATGTCAGTTGTTCCGGCTGGTACGCGGGTTCCTTGCACGCGGAGGGCGACACGTAGGTGCGGATGCCGAGGGCCTCGAGGTCTTCCCTGGTCCCCGCGCCATCCGCCGAGAAGTTGGATTCCCACCCGGCGTAAATGAAGTCGGGGTTCGCGTCGAGCACGACCTCCTGGGACGGCACCTTGTCCGCGAGGACGGGAGTATCCACTGCAGCCGCCGCCCACTTATCGGGCACGGGCCCGTCCTGGAACGCCGTGCCGATAATGCGGTCCTGGAGCCCGAGGGCGAGGAGCATATGGGTGGACGTTGACTTGATCGCAATGACGCGCTGCGGCGGAGCCGCGACCGGAATCTCGAATCCGCAGTTGTCGATCGGATCAACGGAAGCCGGGGAGCTCTCGACGGCAGGGGGTGCCGCTTGCTCTGCGCATCCGCTCAGGCCGAGCGCAATGATGCACGCGAGAACTCCGGCGACTCGCGGCGATGGTGGGGAAAAAGTGAGCATGGTGTTCTCCATTGGCTGTCCAGAAAAACGCGCGCACTGCACAGATTGCAAGTGGAGACATGCCGCCTCAGATCGGAGGACAGCGCACCGCACCAAGCTCGGTGGGGGTCTTTTCGTTGCCCAGTCTAAGCACTGTCGAGGCGCGGCGTGTACATTTGGATACAAAATCCAGAAAAACTTTTCTCGCTCGCGGAGGTAGGCCATGTTCCGGTGTTCGCAATGCTAATGGTGTGGGCGGTGTCCGGAATCGGCGAGATATCCACGGGCGACGATCTGGCCGGCATCATCGGCGATCGATGTGATCCGGTTCATCCGGACTTTTCCGGTCGCGCTCTGGCCGACGGCGACATCATTGCCATCACCAGCAAGATCGTGTCCAAATCGGAGGGTCGAGTTCGACGGGCTGCAGACCGCGAAGCCTCAATCACCGATGAGACGGTGCGTATCGTGGCGACCCGCAAACATCGAGGCGGAACAACGAGGATCGTTGAGACCGCACTCGGACTCGTGATGGCAGCGGCAGGAGTGGATTCGAGCAATACCCCCGAGGGAACAGTGCTGCTCCTGCCTGTCGATCCCGACACCTCGGCGCGCAGGATCGCGTCAGAATTGCGGGAGCGATTTGGCATCGCACTAGGGGTGCTGATCTCCGACACCATCGGACGACCGTGGCGCCAGGGACAAACGGACATCGCGATCGGCGCCGCAGGGTTCCGCGTACTGGACGACTTGAGAGGATCGCGCGATGCGGGCGGGCGGCTTCTGGAAGTGAGTGTGCCGGCCATCGCCGACGAGATCGCCGGAGCCGCCGACCTCGTCAAAGGCAAGTCGGCGGGTCTACCCGTCGCGGTAGTTCGCGGACTCGGCCACTTCGTGCAAGATCTGGCGACGCCAGGTGCGAGGTCGATGATTCGACCCGCAGAACAGGACATGTTCCGACTGGGAAGTGATGAGGCATTTGCCGCCGGAGTCGAAGTCGGTCGGGCAGAGTGTTTGTGCAGTGAATCCGCTGATCGGCTCGATGCGCGATTCGAATCCTCACGGGTAAGCTGACGAAGGTTTCCTTGTGTACGTTCCCGTTGTGAAAACTCAGAAAAATTGAGGGTTGGGTCAAGATGTCGAACAAAGCGGCGACCACCGATGGCAGCGAACCGAAAGCGAGCTCGGCAAAGGCCACTTCTCGCGCCGATGCCCCGACTGCACCGCCGACGCTCGGACTCAGCGAGCTGGCCCAGCAGTTGTCGGGAGGCTACCGCTCGGTCGGGACCATGGTCTATGACATCCTGCGGGACGCCATCCTCTCCGGCACGCTCGCGCCGGGTCAGAAACTGAGGCAGGAAACGCTCGCTGACGCAATTGGGGTTTCCAGAGTGCCGGTGCGTTCCGCGCTCATTCAGTTGGAGTCCGACGGCCTCGTCGAAGTGCACGATCGCCGGGGTGCGACAGTCAAGACTTTGTCCCGTGCGCAGGCAGAGGAGATCTATTCACTGCGAACCCTTCTCGAAACCTACGCTCTGAGGCACTCCATGACGACCATGACGCCGGAGAGGCTGGATAGGCTGCGCGAACTCGCAGAAGCGTCCGACATGGAAAGCGAGGGTGCCGAGTTCGTGGCCGTTCGCAGCCAGTTCTATGGTGAGCTCTACGATTCGGAGAATCATCCGCTCCTGTGGGAGATTATCGAGGATCTTCGACTGAAAGTGGGTCGGTACGTCCTGGGCTGGAGGCTCTTCCACGCGCACGCCAATGCGCATTCCGTCCTCGCTGACGTTGTGGCGAAGGGCGACGTCGAAGCGGCCGTTGCCGCTCTGGAGGAGCACCTCCAGGGAGTGCGAGACGGCGTACTGTCGATGCTCGAATCGGACGACGAACCTCAGGAAAGCGCGGCCCCGTCGAAGCGTCGCCGCTGAATACAGCCGTCACTGCTTTGCGGGGATTTCGCGACCCTGAACGCCAGATCGTGTTGAACTCGGTCGTGCGCGCAGGGAAGTTTCGCTAAGAACTGGATTCTGTATCCAAAATGCGCAAGGATATGGAATGTTGTTGACCGACGGCGGATTGGCTCGTCGGCACCATTTCGCCAGAGGAGTCACCATGGGGTCGGTCCACGTCGGTTATGCGGCAATGAGTGAGCAGTTCCACCCCACGGAGCTTGTCGCTTTGTGCGTGGCCGCAGAGCAGGCTGGATTCAGTGGCGTGATGGCCGCCGACCACTTTCAGCCGTGGGTCCCGCAGCAAGGCCACGCCCCGTATGTGTGGAATGTCCTTACCGCGGTGGGCGAACGAACAAAGGGCGACATCGGGCCCGGAGTAGTGTGTCCTTCCTTCAAAGTGCACCCCGCCATGGTCGCGCAGGCTTCGGCGACACTCGCAGCCATGTACCCGGGTCGCCACTGGCTCGGGCTCGGATCCGGCGAAGCGCTCAACGAGCACATAGTCGGGGGTTACTGGCCCGAAGCTGCAGAGCGGCTTGCGCGAATGTGGGAAGCCATTGACGTCATCAAAAAGCTCTTCTCGGGCAAAGAGGTCAAGCACCAGGGAGACAGTTTCATCCTCGAGAAGACGAGATTGTGGACGCTGGACGAGAAGCCGCCGATCTACGTGGCAACCGCTGGGCCGATCACCGCCAAGCGCACGGGTCGCGAGGTCGACGGAATCATCACGCCCGGTGCGACCGTGGAGAAAGTCAGCGGGCTTCTCGAAAAATTTTCCGAGGGTGCGAAGGAATCGGGCAAAGACCCGGAGACGATGCCGAAGATCCTGCAATTGCATCTTTCGTGGGCTCCCACCGACGAGGAAGCCATGGCCAATGCCATGCTCGAGTGGCCCAACGGCGGGATGAAGTTTCCCAAGGGGGACATTCGTTCGCCCTACGACTTCGAACAAATGGCAAAGCTCGTGCGGCCGGAAGATTTCGAGGGCCGAATGCTCATTTCAAGTGACCCTGACGCCCACAGAGCCGAGATCCAGAAGTTCCTCGATGCGGGAATCGACCAGGTGTATTTGCACAATGTCGGGCGCAACCAACTGGAGTGGATCGACGTGTTCGCTCGCGAGGTACTGCCGAAACTTCATCGCTAACAGCACGATCCGGATACACCGAGGAGAAGACCGCAATGCGAACCAGTACCGTCAGTTTCTATAGCGAAGGCGACCCGATCGCCGCGCTCTGGCGCACGCCTGACCATGACGGCCCCTATCCGGCAATCGTGCAGGGGCCGGGCTGGCTGGGGCTCAAGGACGCCAAGCTCTACGTTCGCTACCACGAAGCCCTGGTGGCCGCGGGTTTCGCGGTTCTGATTTTCGACTATCGAGGATTCGGCGACTCGGGCGGCGACAAGGGCGTGCTCTCGCCTGCTCGGCAGCTCCAGGACCTCGTCAATGCCGTCACCTACCTGACGACGCGCGATGACGTCGTTTCCGACGCGATCGGCACTTTCGGAACCGGCGGTACGGGGGGCGGAAATGCGGTCCTCCTGGCAGACGCCGATCCCAGGATCAAGGCGGCGGTCAGTCAGGTCCCCGTGGCGGACGGGACGGATTGGCTGCATCGAATGCGCCAGGAGCACGAGTGGCTCGCCTTCCTGTCCTCGCTCGATGAGGATCGGCGATTGCGCGTGACGACGGGCAAGGGCCGGCAGGTTCACCCGCGCGAAGAGATCATGGTTCCGACGCCGGAGCGCCGCGCAACGACCATCAAGGCGGATGTCGACGACCGCATCCCGAGTGCGATCTCGCTTTCCTGTGCGGAGGAAATCCTGGCGTACCGTCCCATCGATGCCGCCCGGCGACTCACCACGCCGCTCATGGTCATTGGTGTTGCTGGGGACGCAACGACGCCGACCGACCACGCGGAGAAGCTTTACGAAGCGGCGAAGGGTCCCAAATCTCTCATCATGCAGAACCACACGACGCACTACGCGGCCTACGACCGTTACTGGGAGCAGACGACGCCGCGGATCGTCGATTGGTTCCTGCGTTACGTCCGGGTCGCAGACGTGCTCGTGAAGAGTTCGGAATCGAATAGCGAGATAGTCGAAAGCATGGAGGTACCGGAATGAATGTCGAGCTGAGGGTGACGGGAGGGACCGTGGTGACCCCGCAGGGTCCCGTGGTTTCCGATGTGCTGGTCACCGACGGAAAGATCGTCGGCCTGGTCGACCCGGGCCTTGACATCGCTGCGGCTCGGTCGGTTGATGCGGCCGGAAAGCTCGTGCTGCCCGGCATGGTCGACGTGCACGTGCACACTCGCGAACCCGGTTACACGCACAAGGAGGACATCCGCACGACGACGCTTCAGGCGGCAGCGGGAGGGGTCACGACAATCTTCGGAATGCCGAACCTCGAGCCGCCTACGACAGACACGGACACTTTGCGCGATGTCTTCGGGATGTATGAGGCGAACTCGATCGTCGACTACAACCACAATCCTGCCCCGACCAAAGAGGGCGAGATCGCCGGGATGGCCGAGATGGGGATTCGCGCCTACAAGATCTACATGGTCGTCGATACGGGCCGCACCTACCCGCACCCGGCGGGGACCGGCATGCACGACCACGGCGATTTGCTGCGCATGATGGACAACATCGCCAAGACGGGGCTGCGGTTCATCGTGCACCCGCACGACCAGGCGGTCATGGACTACATCGAAGCCGCCTACCTCGAGCGCGGCGAGAATACTCCGCAGGGATACGCGCAGGCCTATGCTGCCCGCAACGGCGTCAATTGGGACACGGCGATCGACGTCGTGCTCCGCCTGGCTGAAGCCTCCGGTTGCCCCGTGCACATCCCGCACATGCAGACCGCTCGTTCCCTCGAGGCGGTCCGCAGGGCCAAAACCAGGGGCGTGGATGTCACGTGTGAGGTGAACCACTGGGCGCCGTTCCTGGCCACCTGGAACGACGTCGAGACGCTCGGGCCGTACGCGTTGTCGTACTGGGTTCCGGACGACGCCCGTGCAGCGGTTTGGGAGGGCATGCGCGACGGAACCATCGACATCGCCTCATCCGATCACGCCCCGCACACGCGCGAGGAGAAGGAGGTCGGCTGGACCGAGATGTGGAGCGCCCACACGGGCACGCCGGGCATCCAGTACTACTACCCGCTCCTACTCGACGCGGTCAACCGGGGAGAGATCAGCCTTGAGCGCGTGGTCGACATGGTGGCCACGAAACCGGCGGAGGCGTTTGGCCTCGCCGGCATCAAGGGGGCACTTCAGGTCGGAGCAGACGCCGACATCGTGCTGGCCGACATGGATTCCACGTGGACCATTACGAACGATGGCGTGCTGTCGAAGATCGGCTGGACGCCTTACGACGGGCGCAGCATCAGCGCACGGATTGACCGCACGTTCGTGCGCGGTCAGGAAGTCTTTGCCGACGGAAACGTCGTCGGCGAACCCGGTTACGGGAAACTAGCGGCCGCGGGCCACAGGACAGAGGAAAAGCGATGAAATTTGGTCTGCTGCTGCCACACTTCGGCGAAGAAGCGAGCAAGGAGAAGCTCCTGGAAGGATCGAAACTCGCGGAGAAAATGGGTTTCGATTCCGTGTGGGTGCGCGATCACCTCGTGTTCGAGCCGCACGGCGAAATGGAGAAACCCAACCGTACGTTCTACGACGCTCTCACAACGCTGACGGCGATCGGTGCAGTGACGGAAAAGATCGAGCTGGGTACCGGTTCTCTCATTCCGTTCCGGCATCCGCTGGTGACCGCCCTCATGGCGGGAACCATGACGCAGCTCGTCGGCCCGCGGCTCATCCTCGGTTTCGAGGCGGGCACCTTCGATCACGAGTTCGAGGCCGTCGGAATGGGGCACCTCGATCGCGTGGAGCTCGTTCGGTCGAACGCCGAAATCCTCAAGCGCGTGTTCACCGAGAACGACGTGACGTACGACGATGGGGTGTTCTCCTTCGAGAATGTCACGATCGAACCGAAGCCGGTCGGCGGCCGCGTGCCGTTCTGGTACTGCGGTGCCACGCCTCGGTCCGCGCGCCTCGCGGTCGAGTACGCGGACGGCTGGATGCCAGGGCGCATTTCGATGCAGACGATGGCCAAGCGGGTCCAGAACATGCGGGAGCTCGCGGCGGAGACGAGCAAGACGATGCCAACCGTCGCCGTGATTCCGCCGACCAGTATCGAATCCACCAGGGAAGAGGCGCTCAAGCACGTCAACATTCCAGGTCTTCTCGCGTGGGCCAACAAGGCCAAATTCGCTGTGAAGCCGCCTTCGGGTTCGTTCGAAACCGTCGACGACCTCGAGGGCCAGCTCATCGTGGGCGACCCGGATGACGCGGTGCGCGAGATCAAGAAGTTCGAGGCCATCGGCACCGAGCACCTGGTCTTCGACTTCCGCTTCAAGTTCGATCGATTCTTCGAGCAGATCGAGTTGCTGGGCACTGAGGTGCTGCCCAAGGTGCGGTAAATTCGTCTGCCTGTTTGGTTGTCGAGTCACGCGATCGTCAACGGGGACCCGGTCCGGCTCACGCGCGAAGAGAAAGGAATCTTTCCGCATTGCCGCGAAGAATTTTCACCCGATCGCGCTCGCTCAGGAAGCTTGCGCGACGCACGAGTCCGCCAACGGGCCGTTCGCCGAGCGGGTAGGGGTAGTCACTTCCGACCATGACGTTGTCTGCTCCGAGCGTGTCGACGAGTAGCCGCAGCGGCGCCTCCTCGAAAACCACTGAGTCGACCGAGAACCGTCCCAAATACTCGCTTGGCGGATTATCACTCGTGGCGATGATGTCGCTTCTCTCATGCCAGGCGTTCTCGAAACGACCTAGCCAAAACGCAAAGGAACCGCCGCCGTGCGCGAAGCAAAGCCGCAACGCCGGGTCGACCCGATCGAAGACGCCACCCAGAATCAGCGAGAGGATACTCAGGTGCGTCTCTGCAGGCATGCCAACAAGCCATTGCGCCATCCAGCGGTCAAGTCTGGGCGACGACGCCATGTCCCACGGATGCACGAACACAGGGATGTCCAGGCTCGCACAGTGCTGCAGGAAGGTGACTATTCCGGCATCGTCGAGGTCGCGATCACCCACGTGATTGCCAATCTCCACCCCTCGGTGTCCGTTGGCGACCGCTCGCTCCACTTCTGCACACGCTGCATCGGTGTCTTGAAGGGGAACCTGACAAAACGGGATCAACCGGTCTGGCGCCCCAGCAGTGATTTCCAGCGCCAGGTCGTTGAAAATAGCCGAAATCCTGGCCGCCTCTTTGCCCGAACGTCCGTAATGGAAGAATACGGGCGTGGGAGAGACGACCTGCTGTTCCACACCGTCGGCGTCCATATCAGCAAGGCGCAATTCGGCGTCCCAGGAGACCGCGGGAATGCGCCTGAATTCGCCGGACCCCAGCATGATTGTGGCTTCACGTTCGGACTCCACCCGTAGCCAAAGGTGTTCGTCACCGGACTCATTGGGCAGCTCCGGCCAGCCTTTCGGCACGAAGTGACTGTGAACATCGATCGACCGCAGGGTCTCGTTGTTGGAACTCATCGCCTTGCTCACCGCTCCCCAGACCCGACCTGGATAAGTCATCGTTTCATTGGATTTGCCTCGATCTTGAGGCTAATCTTAGATTTTATAAAAGACAAGCGACTGGGCTTCCCCGGTGCACCTGTGGTGCAGGTGCCGAATGCACGTCGAGGATGAAGGCACTTTCCCATGACACGACAACTCCCGTCCGAACACTCCGCTCTCGATGCAGACCGCAAGGACGAGTTCCGATCACGGCAGGACGAGTTTCACCTGTTGCCGCATGACGGCGCGTACCCGACGATCGCGTACTTCGCCGGAAACTCGCTTGGTTTACAGCCGAAGGTCACGGCAGGGCGAATGGCCCAGGAACTCGACGATTGGGCGACGCTCGGAGTAGAGGGGCACCTCGAAGCGAAACGGCCGTGGATCGACTATCACACGTACCTTCGGGAGCCAGCCGCCAGATTGGTGGGCGCCCTCCCACAGGAGGTCGTCATGATGAACTCGTTGACTGTCAACCTTCATCTCCTGATGATCAGCTTTTACCGGCCGACCGCAGAACGCAACCTCATCATCATTGAAGACAGCGCCTTCCCGTCTGACAGCTATGCCGTGCGAAGTCAGGCTGCACTGCATGGCTTCGACCCCGACGACGTTGTGGTTCGGCTGAAACCCCGTGAGGGCGAGTTTGTGCTTCGCACCGAGGACATTGAGCGTTATCTGACCGACAATGCCTCGAAGGTCGCGCTAGTACTGCTGGGCGGTGTGAACTATTACACGGGGGAACTCATCGACATTGAAACCATTACCGCTGCAGGCCATGCCGCAGGGGCCATCGTGGCGATTGATCTGGCCCATGCCGCCGGAAATGTTCCGCTCAAACTCCATGACTGGGGGGTCGACTGGGCGGCCTGGTGCTCCTATAAGTATCTCAACAGCGCTCCCGGAGCGACCGCGGGAGCTTTCATTCACGAACGACACCTCGGCAACAAGGAGCTTCCCAAGTTGCATGGATGGTGGAGTACGAGTCGTGAGTCCCGATTCGAAATGAAGCCGGTCGTCGAGGAACCGCACTCTGCAGACTCCTGGTCGGTGTCGAATCCGCCGATCCTCGCCATGGCACCGGTGCTCGCATCTCTTGAGATGTTCGACTCCGCAGGCATGGACGCGCTGCGCGAGAAAAGCATTCGCCTCACCGCCTATCTGGAGAGCCTGTTCGACGTGGTTTGCGCGGATCGACCGATGAGAGTGATCACCCCTCGGGACCCGGAGCGTCGCGGCGCCCAGCTCTCGTTGCAACTCGACAACACCGATGTGAATGCGTTCACGAATCGACTGCGACGCGAATTTGGTGTCATTGCCGATGCCCGCCAACCCGACGTCATCCGGTTCGCGCCGGTGCCGATGTACTCGACCTATCACGACTGCTGGCGAGCGGCCGTTGCCCTCGACCAGATCATCGACACGTTGCAGTGAGTGACACATGAGCAAGGTCACGATCGTCGGCGCCGGACTGGTTGGCTCTCTGCTGTCGATTTTTCTCGCCAAGCGGGGGCATCACGTGACGGTGTTCGAGCGGCGCCCGGATCCGCGTTCTACCGACATCTACGCCGGCAGGAGCATCAACCTCGTTGTCTCACACCGGGGGTGGACCGCCTTGCGGGCGGCAGGAATCGAAGATGCCGTGAGGGCGATCACTGTCCCCGTCTTCGCTCGCATGACGCATGATCGAGACGGCTCTCTCAATCGATTGCCCTACAGCATCGACAATCAGGCCATCGACGCTGTCTCGCGCGGAGAGTTGAACCGTCGACTGCTCACGGAGGCTGAAAAGCTGCCGAACGTGAACGTTCGCTTCGAGCACGAGTGCGTGGACGTCGACCTGGTCAGCGCCCGGTCCGTGTTCAAGCACAAGGAGACGGCGACTGTCGAGAATGCCGACATCGTGTTTGGTTGTGATGGTGCATCAAGCGCGGTGCGTCAGAAGATGATGCACGGGCGTTTCAATTACAGCCAGGAATTCCTCGAGCACGACTACAAGCAAGTAGTGTTCCCTGCAAACTCCGACGGCAGCCCCAAGATGGACCCCCAGTGTTTGCAAATCTGGCCCCGACGGTTCTTCATGATGATGGGCCTGGCCAACCAGGATGGTACGTTCACCGGCACTCTCTTCCTGCCGAACTCCCACACGGAGGAATATCCGGGTTTCGAAACCGTGCGGACCGAAGCCGAAGCGACCGCGTTTTTTTCGGAGTACTTCGCGGACGTGCCGCCCCTCGTGCCGGACCTCGTCGAGCAGTACCTTCACAACCCGCAAAGCACTCTGACAGTCATCCGCTGCGATCCGTGGCAAGTGAATGGAACTGCAGCACTCGTCGGGGACGCCGCCCATGCTGTCGTGCCGTTCTATGGGGAGGGGATGAACGCCGGCTACGAAGATTGCAGGGTTTTGAACGAGCTGCTTGACGAGTTCGGTGACGACAATTGGCGCGAAGTATTGGAACGCTACGCGACCTCGCGAAAACCGCAGGGGGACGCGATTGCAGAGCTCTCCCTTCGCAACTTCGTGGAGATGCGCGATCTGGTTGCGGATCCCACGTTTCTGCTTCGCAAGAAGATCGAGGCTCGGCTTCAATCGAAACATCCCGACCAGTGGATTCCTTTGTACAGCCAGGTGAAATTCAGCAACATCCCGTACCTGGATGCCTGGAACGAAGGGCTCCGGCAGGATCGCATCATGGAACAGGTGCTCGCAATGCCCGGGGTGGAAGCACGCTGGGACAGCGAAGAAGTAGAACGGATGGCACTGAAGTTGGCCGCGACACTGTGAGTCCGAGCGGTCCTGCCGGCGGACTCACAACCCCAGGTCTGCGGTGATTGCCGCAGAGAAAGCGTCGGCTACCGTGAGACGTTGCGTTTGAACCATCGTTGATTGCACATAACTGGAGGTTTCTTCTTGGCTCGAATCGGGGTAATTGGACTCGGTGGTATCGGGCGCGGCGTGGTGGAGTATGCCACGTCGAGCGTTGAGCATGAGTTGGCGTTTGCTCGCAATCGCTCGCACTCCGATTGGGCGACCCAAACAGGCGTGCCGGTTCTTCTCGGACCTCCAACTGAGGAAGAGCTACGCGAAACCGATCTCGTGGTTGAGGCCGCACACCCCGAGGTGGTGGAGCACCACGGTGAGCGAATCTTGCGACACTGCGACTTCCTTGTCGTGTCAGCGGGTGCGTTGGCAGATGAATCGCTACTTTCTCGTTTGACTGAAACGGCAAGAGAGTACGGCACCAACGTGATTGTGCCGCAGGGTGCTCTTGTCGGGGTGCACGCAATGCTCGCGCAAAGCAAGCGATGGACGCGCGCGCAGATCACCATGATCAAATCACCGGACAGTCTCGACCCGGCACCCGACAACATCGATGAATTGACGGTGCTCTACGAGGGCGCGGTCGGGCCATTGATCAAGCGCTACCCCCGCAACGTCAACGCGATGGTGGCCTTTGCCCTGGCAACGCTGGGACTTGAAAAGACCATCGCAAAACTCGTGTGCGATCCGGCTGCCGACCTTGGCCACCTCGAAATCGAGCTGGAGTCGAACGACGGCGCTTTCCTCTTCATTCAGAAAGCTCAACCGATGCACGGAATATCGGGTAGCGAAATGACGCAGTCGATTCTGCAGAGCGTCTCCAGCGTGACCGGAGCCTCCGCACCGGGATTGAGGTTCGCGTAGGTACCACCCGGCAACCTCGTCCCGATGGAGACGGACGCAGCAATGCGGGCGTCGGTTCAGCGAGCGTCAGGTGGGACTACGCCTTGCCGGGGTGCACCGTTCCACAGTTCTTGCAGACGCGCGCCTGCTCATCGTTGTAGAACTTCTGGAACACCGGCGGCAAGTCGACAACGATGTCACGCACCTGTAACTCGGTTTCGTGCACGAGGGCGTTGCAATTCTCGCAGTACCACTGGAACTTCTCGAGCGTGCCTTCGTCGCGCACGCGCTCGATGACCAGGCCGACCGAGCCCGCTTCTGGGCGCTGCGGGGAATGCGGCGTATTGCCCGGAAGCAGCCAGGTTTCACCCTCACGAATGTCAATGCGCTGAATCTTGCCGTCGACGACGATGTTGACGTGCATGTTTCCTTTGATCTGGTAGAACCACTCCTCGTACGGTTCCAGGTGGAAATCGTTGCGCTGGTTGGGGCCGCCGACAACCATGACAATGAAATCGTCACCGACATTCATCGCCTTGTTGCCCACCGGTGGCTTGAGCTGATCCTTATTGTCGTCAATCCACTTCATGAAATTCATGACGGGAGGGATGGTGCTCATGATTGCTCCTTAGTGTGTTGTTCGGTTTTACTTAGGTACGCGACGGCCTGAATCTCGATCAGCAAATGCGGATGCGGCAACTGGTGCACCGCCACCGTCGTTCTGGTCGGTCCCGACTCGTCAAAGTATTCGGCGAACACCTCGTTGTATCCTCCGAAGTCGTTCATCGAGACGAGGTAACTCGTAATCTGGACGAGGTCGTTGAGCTCCAACCCGACTTCGGCAAGGATGTCGCGAATATTCTCAATAACCGCTCTCGTCTGCACGCGGATGTCGAGCGCGGTAGTGCCGAACTCATCCACGGATGCTCCCGCAATGGAGTTATCAGGGAGTCGACTGCTGGTTCCGGACACGTAGACAAAGTCGCCAGCCACTTTGAGGTGGGGGAACCGTCCGCGGGGCGTGGCCTTGCCCGAAACAACGTGAGCCCTGTTGCTCATGAACCCGCTCCCTCGCTCACAGTTTTCGAGTGAATCATTACTCTGCCCAGCCCCGCAACGCGCCCCTCGACCGTGCCCTCAATCAGAGGCACCGCCTCCGTCGCGGCGCCGGCGAGAACAGTGTCGCCCGCGTTCAGTACAAGACCGTGCTCGCGGGCGAGCGTGCGCAGCTCGGTGAGTGCGCGCAGCGGATTCCCGAGAATCGCGGCAGTGGAACTCACCAGGGCCGGTTGCCCGTTGATATCGAGCTCGGCGGCCAGGTTGGACAGATCGCGGTGGTCCCACGTCAACCAGGGGCCGACGACGAACGCGGCGGCGGAAGTGTTGTCTGCGATGACTTTGCCGAGGTCGAAGCCGAATCCTGCAAACCGCGAATCGATGACTTCCATCGCCACGGCGACCGATTCAATATGGTCTGCGGGGTCGCATCTGGGGTCGGCGAAGTCGACGTCGGCCGACATCCGGAACGCGACCTCGAGTTCGATCCTCGGGTGGATGAAGTCGGCGAGGTCGAGTGTGCCGCCGTCGGCAACGCGCGTCGCCTCCGTCAGCTGGCCAGCGATGACGCTATCGACACCCATTTGGCGCATCTTGGCCTTGCTCGTGAACCCCATCTTGAGGCCGGCGGATACGTCACCACGATGCACCCGAAGCGCAATGCCCGCGTGCTGCACCTGGTATGCCTCGTTCACGTCGAGTTCGTACGAGAACTCATCAGGTCCGAGCGCTCGTCGCGCCTCCCTGGCCCCGTCGAGGACCACGGCAATTTCGTTGATCCTGGTCATGCTGATTTCTTCCGGGCAGCAAGGAGGTCCAATGCCACGTCGACGATCATGTCTTCCTGGCCACCCACCATGCGTCGATTTCCCAGCTCGATCAGGATCTCGCGAGTGTCGAGCCCGTACCGCTTCGCCGCGCGTTCCGCGTGAAGCAGGAAGCTGGAGTAGACCCCGGCATAGCCGAGAGTGAGCGTTTCGGTGTCGACCCGGACCGGCCTGACCTGCAGCGGGCGGACCAGCTGGTCGGCGGCATCCTGCAGTGCGAAGAGATCGCAACCGTGGTCCATGCCCATGAGATCTGCGACCGCGACGAACGGTTCTGCCGGGCAGTTTCCTGCCCCCGCTCCCTGACCAGCGAGCGCAACATCGACGCGGTAGGCACCGTGCTCGATTGCGGTCACGCTGTTGGCGACACTCAACGAGAGATTCTCGTGGGCGTGAATTCCGAGCTGGGTGTCGGCGTCGAGAACTTGCCGATAGGCATCCATGCGCTCGGCGACATCGGACATGAGCAGCCGCCCTCCGGAGTCCGTCACGTACACGCAGTGCGCGCCATAGGATTCCATGAGTTTCGCCTGTTGGGCAAGCTCAGCTGGGGGGCTCATGTGGCTCATCATGAGAAACCCGGATACATCCATGCCGTTCTCGCGTGCCCAGCCGATGTGCTGCGCGGCGACATCCGCTTCGGTGCAGTGTGTGGCCACACGCACGCTCTTTACACCGAGCTCCTGCGCCCGCTTCAGATCCTCAATTCGACCGATCCCGGGAAGAATGAGCGTCGTCAGGACCGCGTTGGTAATCGATTCGGCTGCAGCTTCGATCCACTCCCAGTCGGTGTGCGCACCAAAACCATACGTGGCGCTTGAGCCTCCCAAACCATCACCGTGGGCGACCTCGATGGCTGCGACGCCGGCCGCGTCGAGTGCGGTCACAATGGAACGCACCTGGTCGGTCGTGTACTGATGCGCCATGGCGTGCATGCCGTCGCGCAGCGTCACGTCCTGAACATATATGCGGGCGCTCATGCGGCCCACCCCCTTGAAAGTGCGATCTTCTCCGCGGTTTGCAGAGCGGCCGAGGTCATGATGTCGAGATTGCCTGCGTAGCTCGGAAGGTACTGCGCCGCTCCGGAGACTTCGAGGAACGTGCTCACTTTCCACCCGGTTAATGCGCGACCCAGAGCGGGCAGATAAGGCACGTCGATTCGGTCGAACTGCACGTCCTGCTTGAGCTTGTAGCCGGGAACGTATTCGCTCACGTTGGCGACCGTCTGGGCAATGGATGCGGCAAGCGCGGCCTCATCGATGCTGTCGCCCTCGATCATGCATATCACCGTGTCGCGCATGATGACCGGTGGCTCTGCGGGGTTCAGCACGATGATGGCTTTGCCCTTTTCTGCGTGCCCCACTTCTTCGATGGCACGCGCGGTCGTCTCGGTGAACTCGTCGATGTTGGCGCGCGTGCCAGGGCCGGCAGACAGCGACGCGATGGATGCCACAATTTCGGCGTAGGCGACTTTTCGAAGTGCGGAAACGGCCGCGACGATGGGAATCGTTGCCTGTCCGCCGCACGTCACCATGTTCACGTTGGGGATGTCGGTCGCCAGGTCAGCCAAGTTCACAGCGGGAACCACGTAGGGACCGATGGCAGCCGGGGTGAGGTCAATCATGAGTTTGCCGTGCTCTGCTGCCAGCCGCGCGTTCTCGACGTGGGCGCCCGCGGATGTTGCATCGAAAATGATGTCGATGTCGGCGAATTCCGGCATCGCGAGGAGCCCCTTCATCCCGTCCGATGTTGTGGCGATCCCGTGCTTTTCAGCGCGCGCCAAGCCGTCAGACGCTGGGTCGATCCCGACCATTGCTCGCACGGAGAGGTGTTTGGACAACCTCAGCACTTTGAACATCAGGTCTGTTCCGATGTTTCCCGATCCGACGATCGCTACTCCGATACTCATCTATGTGTTCTCCCGAACCGTTGCTGTTGCTGTGCCAGTGAAAACTGCGTCTACTCGCCCCATGCCGGAAAGCGACAGGCGATACCGCCCTGCGTTCGTCACCGAGACCATGGGTCCCAGCGCCCCGGAGAGGATGATCTCTCCCGCCCTGAGGGGACTGCCGCGTCGTGCGACCTCCCGAGCGAGCCACGCGACCGCGTTGACGGGGGAGCCGAGGCAGGCAGATCCGGCCCCGACCGATACGGGTTCGCCGAGGTGTTCGAGGGTCATGCCCACGTCGAGGAGGTCGAGTCCGTCGAGCGAGTACAGTGTCGTTCCCAGCACGACGGCGCCACTGGAGGCGTTGTCGGCAATGGTGTCGGTGATGCGGATGTCCCATCCGGCGATCCGAGAGTCGACAACTTCAATGGCGGGCAACACAAAGTCGGTTGCCCGCAGCACATCGGCGACAGTGGTCGTGGGGGAGTCCAAGTCGTGAGCCAACACGAAAGCGATCTCACCTTCGACTCGTGGCTGCAAGAAAGCGCCCAGGTCGATCGGTTCGGCGGTGCCGTAGATCATGTGGTCGAAGAGGACGCCAAAGTCTGGTTCAGATACACCAAATTGGTCTTGGACAACGCGAGACGTCAATCCGATTTTGCGCCCCACCGCACGGCTGCCCATAGCGAGTTCTGCCTGAACGTAGTGTTCCTGGACCGCGTACGCGTCGTCGTGACTGGTCTCGCCAATCAGGTCTCGGACGGGGGCACAAGCCACTGTCGTTCGCCGAGCTTCCGCCAACCGTGCTGCGGCGTCGACTATCTCGCTCACAGCTGCACGCACACGTTCGTGGGCTCGCTGAAGAAGTCGAAGGAATGCACGCCGCCTTCACGGCCAATGCCCGACATGCCCATTCCGCCGAACGGGGAGCGCAGGTCTCGCAAGTACCACGTGTTCACCCACGCCATTCCAACACGCAGGCTCTGGGCGACGCGGTGGCCGCGGTGGATGTCCTGCGTCCAGACCGAAGCGGCCAGCCCGTACACCGTGTCATTTGCGAGAGCGATCGCCTCTTCCTCCGTATCGAAGGGGATGAGGCCGGCTACCGGGCCGAAGACTTCTTCCCGCATGGGGGCGGAGTCCTGGCTGAGGCCGGTCCACAGAGTGGGTTCGATCCAGAATCCGTCTGCGCGGTCATCCGCAAGGTCGGGGACCCCGCCACCCGTCACAACGGTGGCGCCGCTCTCTTCGGCCATGCGGTAGTAGGAGAGCACTTTTTCGCGGTGTTCGGCGGAGATGAGCGGACCGATGGTCGTGCGGCCCTGCGGATCGGCCTCGCCGCTGCTCGGACCGAACTCCAGGTCGCGAGCGCGCTGGGCCAACCCGTCCACAATCTGTTGGAAAATGGGGAGCTCGACGTAGACGCGCTCTGTGCAAAGGCAGACCTGCCCGGTATTGAAAAACACCGAGCGCGTGAGGCCGTCCAGAGTCTTCTCGATGTCGGCATCCGCAAAGACGATGGCGGGGTTCTTGCCGCCGAGCTCGAACGAGACAGGGAGTACCCTGGCCGCGACAGACCGCATGATGGCGCTGCCTGTGGCGGTCGAGCCGGTAAAGGTGACTCCGTCGATGTCCGGATGTTCGGTGAGATATCCGCCCGCTGAGTCGACACCGAAGCCGTGAACGACGTTGTAAACGCCGTCGGGGGCACTGGCATCCTTCATCACTTCTGCGAGCAGCGTGGCGGTCTGCGGTGTCTCTTCCGATGGCTTGACGACGACGGCGTTTCCGGACCCGATGGCTGGACCCAGCTTCCACGTGAGGAGCAGCAGCGGCAGGTTCCACGGCACAATCACGGCGACAACGCCGAGGGGCTTGCGCACCGCGTAGTTGAGGGCCGTGCGGCCTTCGCCGAACTCGGTGAGAAAGGATGCCTGTCCCGTCGATTCCAGCGTGGAGGCGAACGATGAGAAATTCTGAATGGCGCGGGGCACGTCCATGCTCCGGCAGACTTCGAGGGGTTTGCCGGTATCGGCCGATTCGGCTGCGACGAATTCTTCGAAACGGTCCTGGATCCCTGCGCTGATCCGGCGGAGGAGGGATGCGCGCTCGGCGACGGTAGCCCGACCCCATGGGCCATTCATGGCCGCTCGAGCAGCCACGACGGCCGCATCGACGACGGCGCTGTCGGCTTCCTGGACCTGTGCGATGACGGCGCCGGTCGCAGGGTTGATGTTGTCGAACACGCTCGTACCGTTGACGTATTTCCCATTGACAAAGTTCTGGATTTGCTTCATTGCCGTCCTCTCTCTACAGAGAGTAATCTTAGATTTTATAAACTACAAGGTACAAAGGCAGCAGGGAGCGACTCAGGATGAGCGATGTGAAAGCGACGGGCTATCGGCGTCCGACGAGCACCCAGCACGCCGTATTGGATGAGTTGCGGCTGTGGATACACAGCGGACGGCTCCAGCCCGGTGAGAAGGTGTTGCAGGAAGACGTCGCGGGGGAACTGGGAACAAGCGTGGTTCCCGTGCGGGAGGCGCTCAAGACCCTGCAATCCGAGGGCCTTCTCGTGCACCACCCGAACCGTGGCTTTTTTGTCACCAAGCTCAGTGAAGACGAGCTCGTGGAGCTTTGCGACATCCGTTCGGCACTGGAATCACTTGCGGTGGAAAAAGCCTTGGTAGCGCTAAACGACGAAGCCCTCATTCGTATGAACGAGCTCATTGTCGCAATGGAGGACGCCGATCGCGCGGGAGAGATAGGGAACCTGATTCGACTCGATCGCGCCTTCCACTTCACTCTGTTCTCGGCATCAGAATCACCGCAATTGATCCGGATGATTGACATGACCTGGGACCAATCGGACGCCTACCGGAGCGCATTCTTCATCGAACCCTCGCACAGATCAGCAACTCATCGCGAGCACCGTCAAATTCTGGAAGCGACGATACGACGCGATCTGAAGGCCATCTGTGCGCTCCTCGACACACACCGCCTGACACCGGTTCAGGTACTGCACAACTGACGAAGGATTAATCTTCCGTCTTGCCGAGCGGTTGACTTCCGGCCTCGGTCGGAAGTCAGTTGCGCGGCGCTTCGGCAGATTTGACCTCGGGCGCCTCGACCTCACGCGACGCTCCAGCCTGGGCTGTCCATGCAACAGTCTGTTTCGGTTTTGCGAAGAGCCAGACGATCACCGCGCACAAGAGCGCGACGGCCGCAGGGAGCAAGAGCGACTGAGCCATGGCATTGCTAAAGCCCGCGTGGAGGAATGGAGGAAGCGATCCGGAGAATTCCTGGTTCGCGGAGCCAACACGTGGCAGTTCAGCAGTGAGGCGAATCTGGATGAGCGCCGCAAGTGCCGCCGCTGCCGCGCCCGGAGCGCTTCATCGAATTGGGGCGCCACGTTCGCAGAGTCGTCGAAGGTTGGGAATCCGACGCGCGTGTGGCTGTCATCACTTCCGGGCACATGGCCAACGAAATAGGGGGACCGCGGCAGTTCCTGGGCGGCGGTTCACCCGACCAACTGTTTGACGATGACGCGGTCGGTTGGATGTTGGATGGAGATAGTGAGGCCGCGGTTGCCGGATGCACCTACGACCGCGTCATGGCGGCAGGAAACATCACCTATCAGTACGTCAACGTACTTGCTGCGCTTGCAGCCATGGACGGTAGACCGGCGGATTTCGGAGAAGCGACTCAGTCTCGATATTCGTCCGGCCCCTTCTTCCTGTGGAGGACCCAATGAGCGAGTACATGATCAACAAGTTGATGCGTGCAATAGAAATGAGCGATGTCGAGGTCGAATCATTCGTTGCCGATCCGCCCGCCTATGTCGAAAATTGGCTCGCCGTCGGTGACCGACCTCATGTGCGTTCTGATGATCGCGTGCTCACCGCCATCGAACAAGCGGCATTCGCCAGTCGCGATTACGGCGAACTCTACCGGCTTGGCGCACACCCGTACCTGCTGTGGCACTTCATCGAGGCCGTGTACATTCATGAAGTCGCGTGGCCAACGCTCAATGAGCAATACCGTGCTGCGGTAACCCCACATGGTTACCCCGATTTCATCATTTAGCGCTCTCGTGAACCTGCGCGTTGAGACGCCTCACGACTAATGATCAGGTGTTCTGCGGGAAGCCCAGGTTGATCCCACCGTGGCTCGGGTCGAGCCAGCGCGCGGTAACTACCTTCTCTCGGGTGTAGAACGCGACACCGGCCGGCCCGTACGCTTTCGCGTCGCCGAATGCCGAATCCTTCCAACCTCCGAACGAGTGGTACGCGACGGGCACGGGGATCGGCACGTTCACACCGACCATCCCGGCCTCGACCTCGTGCTGGTAGCGCCGCGCCGCTCCGCCATCGTTCGTGAAAATCGCGGTGCCGTTGCCGTACGGGCTGCGGTTGATGAGCGCGAGACCCTCCTCGTACGACGGCACGCGGATGATGGACAGGATCGGACCGAAGATCTCGTGCTTATACACGTCGGAATCCGTGCCGACGTCGTCGAGCAGGGTCGGGCCGAGCCAGAATCCGGCGGCCTCACCGTCCACCTCGATTCCGCGACCGTCAACGACGACCGTCGCGCCGTCCTTCTTCGCGAGGTCGATGTAGGAGGCGACCTTGTCGCGGTGCGCCTCGGTGATGAGCGGTCCCATGTCGCAATTGCGCATGCCGTCACCGACCTTCAAGCCCTTCATCCGCTCCGTGATCTTCGCGATGAGGTCATCCGCGACCGGCTCCACGGCGACGATCACGCTGATCGCCATGCACCGCTCGCCCGCCGACCCGAAGCCCGCATTGACCGCCGCGTCCGCGGTGAGGTCGAGGTCGGCATCCGGCAGGACGAGCATGTGGTTTTTCGCGCCGCCGAGCGCCTGCACGCGCTTGCCGTGCTTCGACGCCGTCTCGTAGATGTACTTCGCGATGGGCGTGGAGCCGACAAACGACACGGCCTTGATGTCGGGGTGCTCGAGCAGAGCATCCACCGACTCCTTGTCCCCGTGCACGACGTTGAACACGCCCTTCGGCAGCCCGGCCTCGGCGAACAGCTCCGCCATCCAGTTCGCCGCCGACGGGTCCTTCTCCGAGGGCTTCAGCACGACCGTGTTCCCTGCGGCGATTGCGATGGGGAAGAACCACATCGGCACCATGGCCGGGAAGTTGAACGGGCTGATGATCGCGACCGCGCCGAGCGGTTGGCGCAGCGTGTACACGTCGACGCCCGTCGACACATTCTCCGAGAAGTCGCCCTTCACGAGGCTCGGCATGCCGAGCGCGAACTCCACGACCTCGATGCCGCGAGCGACCTCGCCGCGGGCATCCGACGTGACCTTGCCGTGCTCAGCCGTGAGGATGTCCGCGAGGTCATTGCGGCGCTCATTCAACAGTTCCCGGTACCGGTACAGGATCGCCTGCCGGTTCGCCTGCGAGGTGTCGCGCCAGGCCGGGTATGCCGCGGTCGCCGCCGCCACCGCCGTGTCGACATCCGCGACATTGGCCAGTGCCACATTCTTGGCCACGGCGCCCGTCGCCGGGTTGAACACGGGCGACGTGCGCGTCGACGTGCCTTTGTGCGGGGCGCCATTGATGTAGTGCGTAAGCGTTTCAGTCATGATTTCGTCTTTTCGTCGATCTTTCGCGAGAGAGTCAGGGATGCGTCAGGAGAGGAGGTCGAGAGAGAGCACCTCGCCATAGATCGCCATGGCTTCAGCGACTTCCGCCTCCGTGACCACGCACGGCGGAACGACGTGGATGCGGTTCTCCGAAATGAACGGGAGCAGGTTGCGTGCGAGCAGCTCCGACTTGACCCTTCCCATGACGGCAGCACTCACGGGGGTGCGGGATTCGCGATCCGACACCAGTTCAACGGCCCAGAACACGCCCGTGCCGCGCACATCGCCGACGATCGGATGATCCGCCTTGAGCTTTTGAAGCGCCGGCGCGATCACGTCGCGGCCCACGCGCGCCGCGTTCTCGACGATGCCCTCGGACTCCATCGCATCCAGTGCGCCGACGATCGAGGCCATCGCGAGAGGGTGCCCGCTGTAGGTGAGGCCGCCGGGGAACACGACGTCATCGAAGTCGCGGGCGATGGCATCCGAAATGATCACGCCGCCGACGGGCACGTAACCGGAGTTCACGCCCTTCGCGAACGTGATGAGATCCGGCACGACGTCATACGCATCGAAAGCGAACCAGTGGCCCGTGCGCCCGAACCCCGCCATGACCTCGTCGAGGATCATCACGAGCTCGTACTTGTCGCACAGCGCGCGGACGCCCTCCAGGTACCCGGGCGGCGGCATCAAGACGCCCGCGGTGCCCGGAATGGTCTCAAGGAGCACGGCGGCGATGCCGGAAGGGCCCTCGCTCTGGATGACGCGCTCGAGGTGGTGCAGGGCGCGCTCGGACTCCTGCTCCGGGCTTGTGGACCAGAACTCGCTGCGGTACTCGTAGGGCCCGAAAAAGTGCGCGTGACCGCGAGCGAACTCATTCGCCACGCGCCGCCAGTCGCCCGTCGAGACGATCGCCGCACCCGTGTTGCCGTGGTACGAGCGGTACGTGGACAGGATCTTGTCGCGACCCGTGTGCAGCCGTGCCATGCGGATCGCGTTCTCGTTCGCGTCCGCGCCGCCGTTCGTGAAGAACACCTTGTTGAAGCCTTCCGGCGCTCGGTCGACGATGCGCTTGGCCGCTTCTCCTCGTTCCAGGTTCGCGGTGGGCGGTGCAATCGTGGCGAGAGAACCCGCCTGCTTCTGGATCGCCGCGACGACAGCAGGATGCTGGTGGCCGATGTTGACATTCACGAGCTGGCTGGAGAAGTCGAGGTAGGTGCGACCGGCGTTGTCCCACACGCGGCAACCCAACCCGCCGGAAATGACGAAAGGATTCAACTTCGCCTGCGCGGACCAGGAGTGAAAAACGTAGGAATCGAGTTCAAGGGCGCGCGCATCGAGGTCGATGCCCGAGTGGTTTTCGTTTGCCCGGGTGGTGGTGTCGGTCACGGTCTATCGTGCTTCTTTCTTGATTTCATGTGGTGGTGGTCGGGCGGCCGCCGAGACGGCCGCCCGACCGGGGTTGAACTACTTGCCGCCCTCCTTGAGGGTGACGGTGATGGGCGTGTAGTTCGCGCCCATCACATCGACTCCTTCAGCCTTCAACTCGTCGAGGGCCTGCTGGATGTATTTATTGGTGAACGCGTCCGCGGGCGGGTCCTCGGTGAGGATTGTCGTGCCCGTTTCGTTCTTCGTTGTCTTCGCAATGCTCACGGTGCGGTCCCATGCGCCTTGATCGATGTAGCCGATGCCGTTTGTGGACGGCCAGATCAACTTGTTCACTTCGTTCGCCATCCACAACTGGTGGCTCGTGCCGAGGGTTGAACCGGCGGCGGTGACGATGTCCGCAGCGGCCTGCGGGTCGTTCATCGCGAAGATCCAGCCCTTGATGGAGGCCTTCAGGAACTTCACGGTGGTCTCTTCGTACTTGGGATCGTTGGCCAGCCGGTCAGCGTCAGCCCAGATCGAGTCCTGAAGCATCCCAACCCCGACCTTGTTGTAGTCGATGACGTTGATTTCCTCCGGCTGGTACAGCTCACCCGTGTCGGGGTTGATGCTTTCCAGAACCTGCGCATACTCGTTGTACGTCATCGCCTGTGCTGCGTCGATGTCGCCCTGGAGCATGCCGAGCATGTCGAACGCCTGCGTGACCAAGGTGATGTCATCCACCGTCAGACCCGCTTTTTGCAGGCCGGCGAAGATCTCCCACTCGTTGCCGTAACCCCAACTCCCGACCGTGTGACCCTTGAGGTCCTCAACGGTCGTGATGTTCTTGTCCTTGAACGAGATCTGCGTCGTCGCGGAACGCTCGAAGATCTGGGCGACGTTCGTGATGTGCGCGCCCTGCTGGATGGAGCCGAGAACCTTCGGAACCCAGGAGATCGCGTAGTCCACTTCACCGGAGGTGAGCGCATCCTGCGGAACGATGTCTGCTCCACCCTCCTGGATGGTGACGTCGAGGCCTTCAGCCTCGTAGAAGCCCTGGTCGACCGCGGCGTAATACCCGCTGAACTGGGCCTGGGCGAACCACTGGAGCTGGAGCGTGACAGGGGTCAGGCTGCCGTCGCCATCGCCGCCCGTTGAACCGCCGCCACCGGGCGGGGTGCATGCCGTGAGAGCGAGCGCAGCAGTGGCGAGCACTGCCGCTCCCATCACCATTCTTTTTCGATTGTGCATTGCTTCCTCCTTGTTGGTACTTCTTCGGACACTGCAGGGTGGAACGCTGTCGTTCTCAACTTCCTCGGTTGCGCAGAACCCACCGTTCGACGGCGAGCACGGCGAGGTAAAACACCAGGCCGAGGATGATGGAGCCGAGCACGTAGGCCCAGGCAAGCGGGTAATTGCTGCCGGCGGCAGCGGTCGTGATCGACTTTCCGAGTCCGCCGATGGGGCCCCCGAAATACTCGGCGATCACGGCGGCGATGACGGCGAGCGACGATGCGATGCGCACGCCCGTGAAAATGAACGGCAAAGCGGTCGGCAGAGTGACGGTGCCGATCGTCTGCCACGTGGTCGCGGCGTGTGCCCGCATGAGATCGCGGTGAACGGGTCGAACCTGTCGAAGGCCCTTGAGCGTGTTGACGTAAACGGGAACGAAAACGGCCAGGGACGCGACGAGCTGGCGGGCGGTCTGCTGGCTCGCGCTGAACATCCCATACAGCACGGGCGCGAGGGCGACGATCGGCAGGACCATCGCCGCGGCGACAACCGCGGAACTCAGTTCGTCGATCGTGCGCACGAGAGAGGCGATGATCGCGAGGAGAATGCCGAGCACGGCGCCGACGAACACGCCGACGAGCGAGTTGAATCCGGTGACGAGCGAGTTGGACCACACGGTCGGCATGTTCTCGAAGAACTGCCCGCCGATCGCCGTGGGGCTCGGCAGAACGAACGGTTTGATCTCAAGGGTCACGACCGCAAGCTGCCACAGCAAGAGCGTGACGACGCCAAGCAGGAGGGGCGGGACGAGCCCCTTCGTCGCTCCGAATGTCGCCTTCATCAGTTGTCCACTCCGAGCGGATTCGCGTCGGCTGAACCGTGCAGGTGTTCGCGGACTTCGCTCACGGAGCTGAAGAACGCCTTGCTCTCCCGCAGGAGCTCGGTGCGTTCGGTCGCACCGGTGAACTTCACGTCCACGATGGCGCGGATGCGGCCCGGCCGCGGCGAAAGCACGACGACGCGGTCGGCGAGGAAGACCGCCTCGGGAATCGAGTGGGTCACGAATACGACTGCGGCACCCGTTTCGGCGCAAATGTGGGCGAGTTCGCCCTGCATGTGCTCCCTCGTCATTTCGTCGAGTGCGCCGAACGGCTCATCCATGAGAAGGAGGTTGGGACTCTCGGCGAGAGCGCGGGCAATGGCCACGCGCTGCTGCATGCCGCCGGACAACTGGTCGGGGAAGTTGTCGCCGAAATCGGTGAGTCCGACCAGATTGAGAAGCTCGGATGACCGCTCAGCGCGCTCCGCCTTGCCGACTTTGTGCAGCTGGAGCGGAAGTTCGATGTTCTGCCGTACCGTTCGCCACGGCAACAACCCCGCCTGCTGGAACGCGATGCCGTAATCCTGGTCCAGGCGCGCCTGATGTGCCGACTTTCCGAAGACCGTGAGCTCTCCGCTCGTGGGTTGGTCGAGGTCGGCGATGAGGCGCATGAGCGTGCTCTTGCCGCATCCCGAGGGTCCGATGAGCGACACGAACTCGCCTCGTTCGACCGTGAGGTTGATGTCCTCGAGAGCTGAGACGCGCGCGCCGCGCTGCCCCTCGAACACTTTTCCCACATTGACCGCAGCGACCGCGGGCCCGTGAGCTGCGGGTGCTGCGTCGGTCTTCGGGTCTGTCGTCGAATCCTGCACTGTGCTCATTCCATCCTGTCTGGTCATGCGTTCGTCTCCCCGCGGCGGTAGCGGCGCACCGAAAGCGCGAGGATGCCCACGGCCCCTGCGGCAATCAGCCCGATCGCGACGGCGCCGAAGATGGGCGCCCACGGTTTGCCTGGATCGCCGCCCGCCGCGCCGGCGAATTCGATGATCATGCGGCCGATTCCGCCCTTCAGCCCGATCGAGACTTCTGCGACGATCGTGCCGATGACGGCGTTCGCGGCGGCCAGCTGCAGGGCGGGAATGAGGTACGGGATGCTCGCGGGGATGCGAAGCCTGAAGAGCGTCTTCCACCAGCCGACTCCGAACGAGCGGAACAACTCGACATGGTTGGTGTCGGGGGAGTTGAGGCCCTGCAGAGCGCCAATCGAGACGGGGAAGAACGCGAGGTAGCTCGCAATGAGGGCGACCGACATCCAGTTCTCCCACACGAACTCGCCGAACTGGATTTGGGCGCCCCAACGCCGAACGAGCGGCGCGATCGCGATGAGCGGCACGGTTTGGCTCAGGATGATCCAGGGCAGCACGGCGGATTGCGCGGTGCGGAAACGCTGCATCACGAGCGCGAGGAGAAGCCCGACACTCACCCCGACGATCCAGCCGACGGCGGCCACGTAGAGCGAGAACGCCGAGGCATCGACGACGGCCTGCCACATGAAAATCGAGTTGGCCGCACCGGTGAGCGGTTCCGCGAGGCGCGCGAACATCGTGGCGATGTGCGGCATCGACATGTCGTTCGTGCGGGGGAGGAGAATGAGGTCGCCGATCGCGAACCCCTTCTCCGGTCCGATGAACTTGTACAGCTCCCACATTCCGCCGACGAGGAGGACGCCAACGGCACCCAGAATCGATTTGCGCCACGCGGCGGCGCGGCTGGGCCGAGGAGACCCGAACCGTCGGGGCTTCTCCCCGCGCCGCGGCACAGTTTCGACCCGCATCGTGGGAGTGGTGGTCGCGTTCACGCTCAGGCCTTGGCGACAATGTGCTCGGAGAGGGCGGGAATCACGGTCTCGCCATACACCCGCAGGGTTTCCTCCTTGTTGTCGTGCTGAAGGTATCCGGCGAACTGGTCGACACCCATTTCCTTGAGCACTTTCAACTTCTCGATGTGCTCCTCGGCTGTGCCGGTCAGGCAGAACCGATCCACGATCTCATCGGGAACGAAATCGGCGTGAGTGTTTCCGGCCTGCCCGTGCTGGTTGTAGTCGTAACCTTCGCGGCCCTTGATGTAGTCGGTGAGCGCTTTCGGAATCGCGGATCCCTCACCGTATTTGGCGACGATGTCAGCGACGTGATTGCCGACCATTCCGCCGAACCAGCGGCACTGGTCGCGCATGTGCTTGCGAGCCTCATCCGTGTCCGCACCGATGTACATGGGCGCGGCGACGCAGATTTTCACCGACATCGGGTCGCGCCCCGCGGCTTCCGCGGCATCCCGCACCGTCTTAATCATCCACTCCGCGACATCGAGATCGGCCATCTGCAAGATGAAACCGTCACCGACTTCACCCGTGAGTTTGAGCGCGAGCGGTCCGTATGCAGCGACCCAGATGTCGAGCGAGGAACCCTTGCTCCACGGGAACTGCAGCGTCGCGTCGTTGTATTCGACGGGCCGGGAGTTCGCGAGTTCGCGGATGACGTGGATCGATTCGCGCAGCGTCTTGAGGGTCGTCGGCTCGCCGTTGGTCACCCGAACGGCCGAGTCGCCGCGGCCGATCCCGCAAATCGTGCGGTTGCCGTACATTTCGTTGAGCGTCGCATAAATGGATGCGGTCACCGTCCAGTCGCGAGTAGCCGGATTCGTCACCATCGGCCCGACGATGATGCGGTGCGTTTCCGCGAGAATCTTGCTGTAAATGACGTACGGTTCCTGCCACAGCAGGTGCGAGTCGAATGTCCACACGTGGCTGAAACCATGCTCTTCGGCGAGTTTCGCGAGTTGCACGGTGCGCGCCGAAGGCGGATTGGTCTGGAGTACGGCTCCGAAATCCATGAATTCCTCTGCTGTGTTCTGGTCTGGTCAGGTCAGGTACTGCGAAAGGCCGCGCTTGACGAACTTTCCGTCGCCGGCCTTTCCGAGGTACTGGTTGTCGTCGATGATGACTTTTCCGCGCGAGATCACGGTGTCGACGTGGCCGTCGATCTCGTAGCCCTCCCACGCGGAGTAGTCCATGTTCATGTGGTGGGTCTTGTCGACTCCGATCGAGGTGTGCCCGTTCGGGTCGTACACGACGACATCCCCGTCGGCACCTGGCTGGATGACGCCCTTCCTGCCGTACATTCCGAACATCCTGGCCGGCGTGGTCGACGTGACCTCCACCCAGCGCTCGAGCGTGATGTTGCCGTCGACGACGCCCTGGTAGATGAGGTCCATGCGGTGTTCGACGCTTCCGATGCCGTTCGGGATCTTCGAGAAGTCGCCGATCCCCATATCCTTCTGGCCCTTCATGCAGAACGGGCAGTGGTCGGTGGAGACCATCTGGATGTCGTTCGTGCGCAGGCTCTGCCACATGTGGTGCTGGTGGCCCTCCGCGCGCGAGCGCAGTGGCGTCGAGCACACCCACTTCGCGCCCTCGAAACCGGGGGCACCCAGTTGCTCTTCGAGCGAAAGGTAGAGGTATTGCGGGCACGTCTCTCCGAACACGTTCTGACCCTTGTCGCGGGCGGCCGCGATCTGCTCGACCGCCTGCTTCGCGCTCACGTGCACGACGTACAACGGCGCGCCGGTGAGGTTCGCGATCATGATCGCGCGATGCGTGGCCTCCTCCTCGGCCTGCCAGGGGCGAGTGAGCCCGTGGTAGTAGGGAGAGGTGTTTCCAGCGGTGAGCGCCTGCTGCACGAGCACGTCGATGACAGCGCCGTTCTCCGCGTGCATCATCATCATGGCGCCGAGCTCAGCACCCTTTTGGAACGCGCGCAGAATCTGCCCGTCATCCGAAAGGAACACGCCCTTGTACGCCATGAACAGCTTGAAGCTCGAGACGCCCTCGTTGATGAGTTCGTCCATCGCCGTGAGGGAGGTGTCCTGGATGTCGGAGAGGATCTGGTGGAACCCGTAGTCGATTGCGCAGTTGCCCGCCGCCTTCTCGTGCCACAGCTTGTACTGGTCGAGCACGTTCTCGCCCGCGTACTGCACGACGAAGTCCACGATGCTCGTCGTGCCGCCCCACGCAGCGGCTCGCGTTCCGGTTTCGAAGGTGTCGCTGGCCTGCGTGCCGCCGAACGGCATCTGCATGTGCGTGTGCGCGTCGATACCACCCGGGATCACGTACTTTCCCTTGGCGTCGATGACGGTGTCGACGTTCTTCTCCACTTCGAAACCCAGCAGGGTCGAACCCGGTGAGAGCACCGCGGCGATCGTCTCGCCGTCGATGAGCACGTCGGCCTGGGCCGTCCCCGTGGAGTTGACGACGGTGCCGTTCTTGATGAGGGTTTTCATCGGCTGCTCCTTTGCAGTCTCGTCGCGTTGCGTTACGGCTTGGGGATGGACGTGTACGAGTCCGGCCGGCGGTCGCGGTAGAACTGCCAGTCGTCGCGCATCTGGCGCACCATGTCCATGTCGAGATCGCGGATCATGACTTCCTCTTCCGTGCCGGATCCGCGCTCGCCGACGAAGTTGCCGCGAGGGTCGATGATCTGGCTCGTGCCGTAGAAGTCGACGGCGAGCTCGCCGTACTCGTTGTCTTCGCGGCCCACGCGGTTCGGCTGCAGCACGTAGTAGCCGTTGGCCACGGCCGCTGCCGGCCCTTCAACTTCCCACAGCCGGTTCGAGAGTCCGGGCTTCGTGGCGTTCGGGTTGAAGACCATTTCCGCGCCGTTCAGCCCGAGCTCGCGCCAGCCTTCGGGGAAGTGGCGGTCGTAGCAAATGTAGAGTCCCACCTTGCCGACGGCCGTGTCGAACACGGGGTAGCCCTGGTTGCCTGGGCGGAAGTAGAACTTCTCCCAGAAGCGGTCGAGGTGCGGGATGTGGTGCTTGCGGTACTGGCCGAGGATCGTGCCGTCCGAGTCCACGATGACTGCCGTGTTGTAGTACAGCCCCGGCATTTCTTCTTCGTAGATGGGAAGAATCATGACCATGTTCAGCTCTTTCGCGAGCTTCGCGAAACGCTGCACGATCGGCCCGTCGGAGGGTTCGGCGTACGCGTAGTACTTCTTGTCTTCCGTGATTCCGAAGTAGGGGCCGTAGAAGAGCTCCTGGAAACTGATGATCTGGGCGCCCTCTTTCGCGGCATCCCTCGCGAACTGCTCGTGCTTGTCGAGCATCGACTCCTTGTCGCCGGTCCACGTCGTTTGGGTAATCGCCGCGCGAACAATGTTCGATCCACTGACAGTCATGGGTGCCTCCAGCTCAGGGCTGCTTTGCCCTATTTGTTACTAATTTACCTAAACATTTAGGCTTTGTGTCGACCTGTGTCGTACAGTCTTCATACTGTCCTCGAAACCGGCGTGAGGCAAGTGAGAATGACAATCTTGACCGAACTGATCGAGAGCCGAACTCCCGTAGGGATATCGGCCTCGCTGGGACGCCTCATTGCCTCCGGAGAGCTTGCCGCCGGGCAGCGCCTCCCCACCGTGCGCGAGCTCGCCGCGGGCCTGGGAGTGAGTCCGGCGACCGTGAGTCAGGCATGGAAAGCTCTCGCCGCCGCCGGCCTCATCGAATCGCACGGCAGGAACGGATCGTTCGTTCGCGGGCCCACCACGCCCGTGCGTTCGGCATTCAGCCAGCGGCACTCCGACTCGAGCGGATTGCCAGGACTCGACCTGTCCCGCGGGACCCCCGATCCGCAGCTCCTGCCCGGGCTCAGCCGTGCGCTGTCGCGTGTTTCCCACCGCGCCGAAACTTCCGCGTACATGGAACTGCCGGTGATCCCCGAACTCCTCGGCGTGCTGAGCGACTCCTGGCCGTATCCGGTGGAATCGATCACGATCGTGAATGGCGCGCTCGACGCGATCTACCGCAGCATCGAGCAGGTTTCGCGATTCGGAGATCGCGTGGTCGTGGAGAATCCAGGATTTCCGCCGTTCTTCGACTTGCTCAAACGGCTAGGACTCGAGGCCGTTCCGGTAGAAGTCGACGAGCACGGCATCGTTCCCGAGTCGTTCGGTGCCGCGCTGAAGGTCTCGCCTGCGCTCGTGATCCTGCAGCCTCGCGCGGTCAACCCGACGGGCGCATCCATGACGGCCGAGCGCGCAAAAACCCTTGCCCGCATGATCGGCGCAGGCACGCCGCACTCGAACGTCATGGTCATCGAAGATGACCACTCCGGCGACATCACCGCAGCGCCCGATGTGAGCCTCGGCTCGTGGATCCCCGAGCGCGTTCTCCACGTTCGCAGCTACTCGAAATCGCACGGACCCGACTTGCGGATCGCCGCGCTCGGCGGACCGGCGACCCACATCAACGCGATCGAAGCCACCCGCATGCTCGGCCCAGGCTGGACGAGCCGCATGCTGCAGACCATCCTCTTCGAATTGCTCACGTCGTCGGAGAGCGTTGCGGAAGTGAGCGACGCGCGGCGCGTGTACTTCTCGCGCCAGAAAGCGTTCACGGAGGCCCTGCGCGACCTCGGAATGGAAGTGCGCCAGGCCGACGGCATCAACGCGTGGATCCCCGTGGATGATGAGCACGACGCAATCCTGCAGCTCGCGGCGAGGGGAATCCGCGTGGCGGGTGGAACGCCGTTCTTCGCAACGGAGTCGACTCAACCGCACATCAGAGTCACTGTCGGCGCGATTTCAGGAGACGTCGCGTCGGTCGCGAAGGCGCTCGCGGCAGCCGCGACCGCGGAACCGCCCGGCACCCCTGCGCTGTCAACGCGCTGGGCGTGAGAACGGCGGAAAGAGCCTAGGCTTGTGCGGTGGCACATCTCAGGAAATCTCCCTTCACCGTGGACGTCGTGGACCTTATGCACCGGCCGGGCGACATGCGCGAGCGCACCCTGGACGCTCCGGCGCCCGAAGGGTGGGGCAATGCGGTGATCGGGGTTCGCGAGGGCGAACCCATCCACGGCGACGTGCGGCTGGAGTCCCTCCACGACGGCATTCTCGTGACTGCCGACGTGGCGACGGTCGCCCGCGGGGAGTGCGTGAGGTGCCTCATCGACGTCGAGCAGGCGGTCGAGGTCGAAATTCAGGAGGTTTTCGCGTATTCTCGTGACGAAGCATTCGACTACGAGGTTCACGACACACACGTGGATCTCGAACCGGTGGTTCGGGACGCGGTGGTGTTGTCGCTTCCGTTCCAGCCCGTCTGCCGGGACGAATGCACAGGCTTGTGCCCGCAGTGCGGGGTGCGGCTCCTGGATCATCCGGACCATGAACATGAGGCTCCGATCGATCCGCGGTGGTCAGCGCTCGGCGGCCTGGCTGGGCTTAACGAAAATGACGTGACCGGCGCCGCGACTGACGCCGACGAAGAGAAGAGATAACCATGGCTGTTCCCAAGCGCAAGATGTCCCGCGCCAGCACCCGTGCGCGCCGCGCGCAGTGGAAGGCGACCCCGCCGACCCTCGTGAAGACGATCGAAGGCGGCAAGGTCGTCTACAGCCTCCCGCACCGCGCGAAGATCGTGGAAGATTCGGCCGGAACGCCGCTGTACCTGGAGTACAAAGGCCGCAAGGTCGCCGACGTCTGATTCGGCACGCGCAGCGCAACGATGCTGCGGTTGGTTGTGAGGCGTGAGAATGACAGGCAACGCGGCGCGCGGAGGTAAGCTCACGCCCGACGCCCGCGACCTCGCGGCGACCCTTGGCGTGCCCGTGAGCCCTGCGCTTCTCGAACTGGCTCTCGTTCACCGATCGTTCGCGTATGAGAACGGCGGCATCGCCCACAACGAGCGGCTCGAGTTCCTCGGCGACTCGATTCTGGGCCAGGCCGTCACGGTCATGCTGTACAACGAGAATCCGGACCTTGTCGAGGGGGAACTCGCCAAACGCCGAGCGAGCCTCGTGAGCAGTGTCGCGCTCGCCGAGGTCGCGAAGCGGATCGGCCTCGGGCGGTACATCCGCTTGGGGAAGGGCGAAGAGCAAACCGGCGGGCGCGAAAAGTCGTCCATCCTCGCGGACACACTGGAGGCGGTCATCGGCGCCGTGTACCTGGATGCCGGGCCGGATGTCGCCACGGATCTCGTGTTGCGCCTCATCCGGCCGCTCATGGAGAACCCGGATCGTTTCGGCGCGGCGATGGACCCGAAGACGAGCTTGCAGGAGCTGTCGGCGTCGCTCGGGCTCGGCCTCCCGCGCTACGACATCGAAGACAGCGGCCCGGACCATTCGAAACGTTTCCGCGCGACCGTCGTGGTCGGTGGCGAGGGAATCGCGACCGGGGTCGGTTCGAGCAAGAAGCATGCGGAGATGTCGGCGGCGCTGACCGCCTGGACCAAATTGCAGGATGATCTCGATTCGGGCGCGTCGCCCGACGAGTCCGCACCTGCAGCAGACTGACCCGTGCCCGAACTGCCCGAAGTCGAGGTCGTGCGCGCCGGACTCGTGCCGTTCGCCACCGGGTCGACGGTGGCGCGCGTCGAGGTGCTCGATGAGCGTTCCCTGCGCCGGCATCCCGGCCCCGCCGAGGACTTCATCGACAGGCTCACGGGTGCCGTGTTCGCGGCCCCCTCCCGCAGAGGCAAATTCCTGTGGCTGCCACTCCTCTCCCCTCCTCCTCCACTTTCTCCGCCTCTCGCGACCCAAATGAAGGCACGCGGCGCCACCGTGCCTGCAACTTCGGAACCTGGGTCGGCAGCGGATGCCGGATTGCCTTCATTTGGGCCGGCAGCGGAAGGACTGGTGGTGCATTTGGGGATGAGTGGGCAAGTGCTGCTTCGGCCGCCGAAAACCGACGACGCGCGCACGCGCATCCGGATCGACCTCGAGCATCCGGAACGCGGAGCGGTCCGACTCAACTTCGTGGATCAGCGCATTTTCGGTTCGATGGCAATCGATGACCTCGTGCCCGTGTCGGATCTGCCTGCGGATGTTGCCCGCGAGCACGTGCCTGCCTCCGTCGCGCACATCGCGCGCGATCCGCTCGACCCGCGTTTCGACGACGCGCAATTCCTCGCTGCGCTCAGGAAGAAACGCACGGGCGTGAAGCGCGCGCTCCTCGATCAGACGCTCGTGAGCGGAATCGGCAACATTTACGCGGATGAGGCGCTGTGGGCGTCGCGCATCCACTACGCCCAGCCGACGGATGCGCTGAGCCGCCCGCGTGCGACCCTGCTGCTCGCCGAAGTGCGGTCAGTGCTCGCGAAGGCGCTCGCCGAGGGCGGCACGAGTTTCGATACGCAATACCTGAATGTGAACGGCGAATCCGGCTACTTCTCGCACTCGCTCAATGCATACGGACAGCAGGGCACGCCGTGTCCGCGCTGCGGCCGTCCGATTGTGCGCGAGCAGTTCATGAACCGGGGGAGCCACTTCTGCTCGCACTGCCAGCGTCTGCGCTGACGAGTTTCCTTCGCTGGGGAGCGGACACGATCCTCTTCCACCCGCCTGCGTAGCCCACGGCGGTGAAGCCGATCGCCTCGTTCACGTCGAGCATGGGGCGGTTTTCTTCCGCATTGAAAGTCATGATGGCGGGGTGCCCCGGATGGGTCTGCGTCAAGTACTCCAGGTTTGCGAGCTTCAGCAGCATTCCGAGCCGGTGACCGCGATGTTCCTTCAACACGAGAGTGTCCTGTTGGTCGACGGGCCTTTCCCGTTCCGGCGGAACATAGAGCTCGGTGAAACCCACGAGTTCACCGGTCGGAATGTGCTCGACGCCGACAACAAGCATCGTGCGGGGGCTCGCGTCCCTGGTGTCGTCGAGTGCCCGAACCCGATCCGCATCCCAGATTTCCTCGTTGAATTCCATGCCGGCAGATGGCGCATCCGTACTCATGCGGTCGTGAAGCATAGCAATGCTGTCGACCCATTCAGCGGGGGTGCGACCTGTCCAACGGACGAGTCGATACTGCGGCCCCGCGGCGTCTTTCGCTGCCGCCATCAACGACGCGAAAGCCGTGGGGTCTACGGGGAGCTCAAGGCGACTGATGCGCTCAACCTGTTCGAGGGTATAGCCGTGTTTCAGCGAGAACTGAGTTTCGGCACTTTCAAGCGGTACCGCACCGAAGCCGGTCGGGGAGGGCATCGTCGGTCCGCTATCCGACATCTTGTGGATGATATAGCCCTGATGCACCGTGCGGCCGTCACTCAGGGCCAAGGCGTGAAGTCGTTCGAAGAGTGCAGTCCCGATTCCCCTCCGCCGAAACGCGGGCAGCACCTCGACTTCGAACCACACTTCGATCGAATCTTCCTCGATGGGCGCCTGGTAGATGCCGCGTGCGACAATGCGTCCATCGACCCGTGCGACAAACAGTGTTTGCGGCTCATACGGGTTCTGCCAGTGCGGCAGCAATTCCGCGGGCTCGTAGGCGAGATCCCGGTTGCCGAACGTGTCGGCCTCGATTTCGTTGCGCACGTGCACCATCTCGATGAAATCGGCGGCATCCTGCGCGTCGATCGTCGCAGGAATGGCGAGCTGCTCGATAGTGAAAGCGGTCATCGGTCGAATCCTTGAGTGAGGTTCTGGGGGCGGAAAAAATCCAAAGCCGATCAGAATACAACCGCGCGTGCCCGTCGACGCGGACAGTGACCGAACCGTTGCAATCGACGGGAGCGCGTCCCGTGTTCCGGTACCGTAGGGGCATGAGTTTCGTCGGGCTGAGGAGGGTACAGCGGTGTACCTGAAGAGCCTGACCCTCAAAGGGTTCAAGTCCTTCGCCCAACCCACCACTTTCGCGTTCGAACCGGGCGTCACGTGCGTCGTCGGGCCGAACGGCTCCGGCAAATCCAATGTCGTGGATGCGCTCGCGTGGGTCATGGGGGAGCAGGGCGCGAAGACGCTGCGCGGCGGCAAGATGGAAGACGTCATTTTCGCGGGCACCGCGACGAAAGGGCCGCTCGGTCGCGCCGAAGTCCTCCTCACGATCGACAACTCGGATGGCGCCCTGCCCATCGACTACACGGAAGTCACGATTAGCCGCACGCTGTTCCGCAACGGCGGCAGCGAGTACGCGATCAACGGCGAGGCGTGCCGGCTCCTCGACGTGCAGGAGCTGCTGAGCGACTCCGGACTCGGTCGCGAAATGCACGTGATCGTCGGCCAGGGCCAGCTCGACCAGGTGCTGCACGCGACGCCCGATGAGCGCCGCGGCTTCATCGAGGAAGCTGCCGGCATCCTCAAGCACCGTCGCCGCAAAGAGAAGACCGTTCGCAAACTCGAAGCGATGCAGGCGAACCTCACCCGCTTGAGCGACCTTGCGGGCGAGTTGCGCCGCCAGTTGAAGCCGCTCGGCCACCAGGCGGAGATTGCGAAAGAGGCCCAGTCGATTGCCGCGATCGTCCGGGACGCACGGGCGCGGATCCTCGCGGACGACGTCGTGACTCTGCGCACGGCCCTCACTCTGCATGGTCGAAGCGAATCCGAACGCAAGACGGAGCGCATCGTCCTCCAGGAGCAGCTGGATCAGAACAAGCTTCGCGAGCTTCACCTCGAGCAAGCGCAGCTGGGCGACGCCGTCGACACTGCGCGGCGCACGGCATTCGGTCTCGAATCGGTGCAGGAGCGGCTGCGCGGGCTGTTCACGCTCGCCAACCAGCGCATCGCGCTTCTCGGTGCCCAGGGCGACGATCTGGGAGGCGGGAGTGCCGTCACGCCGCAGCAGATCGAGGAGTCGAAGGCGGAGGCGGCGCGGCTCGCGGAGGAGATCGCCCAAGCGGAGGCCGCGTGGAAGGATGCCCAACACGCGAGTGCGCAAGCGAAGGCGAACCTGGATGCCCTTGACGAGGAGATCGCGCTGCAGTCCTCTCTCGTGTCGCGGCATGATCTCGAGATCTCAAAACTCACCGGCCAGGTCGAAACGGCGCAATCGCGGCTTGCCGCGGTGCGCGGAGAAGTTCTGCGCCAGCAAAACGCGTTGGACGCGGCCGTGCAGCGCAGGGACGCCGCCCAGAACGCGTTCGCCGCGATGGAGCAGGAAGCCGGGACCGGCGGCACGGCAGAGACCGACCTCGACGCGGCCTATGAGGCGGCGCAGGCGGAAGTGAGCGTCGCGGAAACCGAGATCGAGCGGCTCCGCGAGGCTTTGCACGACCACGAAAGGGAACGTTCAGCGCTCACCGCGCGCACGAGCGCGCTATCGAGCGCGCTCGACCAGAAGGACGGATCGAGTGCTCTCGTCGCGAAGAAGCTGCGCGGGATCCGCGGTCTCGTTGCCGAACACATCCAGGTGCAACCCGGTTTCGAAGCGGCGATCGCGGCAGCGCTCGGCACGCTGGCCGACGCGGTGCTCGCCGACAACCGGGACGCCGCAATCGACGCAGTGGAGCACGCGAGAAGCGGGGAACTCGGCCGGGTCGACGTCGTGCTCGCGGAGGATGAAGGGTTCGCAGTCGCCGACGACGCGCGCGGCGGCCTTCCGCCGTCGTTGCCGAAGGGCGCGGTAACGGCAGAGTCGGTGGTCGCCGCCCCGGCCGGAGTGCTCGGCATTCTCGCCCACGTCATCATAGCCGATGACCTCGACGTCGCTCGCGCGGTCTGGAAAAAGCTGCCGGACGATTCGACCGCGACCATCATCACGAAGGCGGGAGACGTTCTCAGCCGATACGTTCTTCGCGGAGGCTCGGGTGCGAAGCGTTCCCGCGTCGAACTCGTGGCCGATCGCGATGCGGCGCAATCGAGACTTGCCGAGGTCGCCGAACTCATCGACGCCGCGAAGTCCGCGCTCGACGAACAACGCGAGGTGCACGATGCGGCGAGGCAGCGGGCGGCCACGGCACTCGCTGCGCTGCGTGATTTCGACGCTCAGCTTGCCGCGAGCACGGAGAAACTCAGCCGTGCCAAGGCGCAGGTCGAGGCGGCGGCGGCGGAGTCCGAGCGGCTCGAGCGCGCCCTCGCCCTCGCGGCGGATTCGGTCGCCGACGCCGTCACGGCCCACGAGGCTGCCGCTGCGGAACTGGAGGAGGCCCAGTCGCGCCCCAAGCCGATCCTGGATGCTTCGGCGCGTGACGCGCTGACGAATGAACTCGATGCGGCACGGGAGAAGGAGGTCGAGGCTCGCCTCCAGGTCGAAACCGCCCGCGAGCGCGTGCGTGCGGAAGAGGCCCGCGGCGCTCAACTTGCCCGGCAGCTCGAAGACGACCGCGCCGCGGCGCAGGAGGCCGCGCGGCGTGCGGTTATCCGGCGCCACCAGCTGGAGTCCGCGCACAGCGTCATCGAGGTGCTCCCGCAGGTTCTGGATGCGGTCGACCGATCCGTCTCCCAGGCTCGAGTCGAACTCGCAGCGCGCGAATCCGAACGGCTGAAGCAGAACGAGGAACTGTCGGCGCTGCGGCGCGACGAGGCATCCCTTCGGGAACGCCTCACGGCCGTGAGCGAGAGCGTGCATGGGCTCGAGATGCAGATCTACGAGAAGAAGCTTCACTTGTCGAGCCTGCTGGAGCGCGCAGGCGAAGAACTCGGTCTCGTCGAGGATGTGCTCGTAGCCGAATATGGTCCCGACGTGCCGGTGCCCGCCGACCCCACGTCATCCGACGCCGACCCCACGTCATCCGACGCCACCCCCTCGGACCCTTCGGTCCGGTCCCAAATGAAGGCAACCGCGACGGAGTCTCCTGCAATTGCAGGGGAAGTCGACGACGAAGGTGCTGAAGTGCCTTCATTTGGGACGGGAACGCCGTATGTGCGGGCGGAGCAGGAGGCGCGGCTCGCGAAGGCCGAGCGCAAGCTCGCCCAACTCGGCAGAGTCAATCCGCTCGCCCTGGAGGAGTTCGAGGCGCTCGAGCAACGCCACAAGTTCCTCACCGAGCAACTCACCGACCTCACGAACACGCGCAAGGACCTCCTCACGATCATCGACGACATCGACGGCCGCATGCAGGACATTTTCGCGAGCGCGTTCGAAGACACGAAGACCGCATTCAATGAAGTGTTCCCTGTGCTGTTCCCCGGCGGCACGGGCAGCATTCACCTCACCGAGCCGGACGACTTGCTCGCGACGGGCATCGAAGTCACGGTCAAACCGGCCGGCAAGAAGATCGAACGACTCTCCCTGCTGAGCGGTGGCGAACGGTCCCTCGCCGCTGTCGCCCTGCTCATTGCCATCTTCAAAGCCCGCCCGAGCCCGTTCTACATCCTCGACGAGGTCGAAGCCGCCCTCGATGACGCAAACCTCGGCAGGCTCCTGTCGGTACTGGAGGAGCTCCGTGCCAACTCGCAGCTCATCATCGTCACCCACCAGAAGCGCACGATGGAGATTGCGGACGCACTGTACGGCGTATCCATGCGTCAGGATGGCGTGAGCGCGGTCGTCGGGCAGCGCGTTGCGCACGCGAGCTGAGGTCGAGCGCCCCGAAGGGTCAGTTGGTGTCCTTCGTCGGCGTTGGGTGCAGCAAGTACTGGCCCCTCGCGGAGACGCGAGTACGAATAGACTTGCGCGGTGATGGAAACGGAGGCGCTGCAGAAGCGCGTCATTCGAGCCCTCGTCGCCGCGCAGATTCTCGGCGGAATCGGCCTTGGCGCGACGGTGTCCGTCGGCGCGCTTCTCGCGTCCGAGGTGAGCGGTTCCCCCGCATGGTCCGGGATGGCTGCGACCATGAGCACGCTGGGCGCAGCCCTCATCGCCGTGCCGCTCGCGCGGACGGCCGTCTCGGAGGGGCGTCGAGTCGCGCTCGCCCTCGGATCCGTCGTCGCGGCTCTCGGCGCCGTGCTTGCGACGGTCGCCGCCGCGATCGGCTCGTTCCCCGTTCTGCTCGTGGGGCTCGCGCTGGCGGGGGCGGGTTCCGCGACCAACCTCCAGGCGCGTTTCGCGGCGACCGACCTGGCGCAACCTCTGCACAGGGGCCGACAGCTTTCGCTCGTGGTCTGGTCGACGACGATTGGCGCCGTGGCCGGCCCGAACCTCATCGACCCCGGCGAAGCGATCGGTTCCGCGATCGGGTTGCCGACGCTCACCGGGCCGTTCGTCTTCACGGTAGCCGCGCAGATCGCCGCCATGCTCGTGTACTTCTTCGGGCTCCGGCCGGACCCCCTTCTCACCGCCTTGAGGAATGCGCCTCCGCGCGAAGGTGCACCGCCACGGCACGGGTTCGCGACTTTGCGGGTGAATGGCATGGCCAGGTACGCGGTTGTCGCTGTGGCATTCAGCCACGCCACGATGGTCGCGATGATGTCGATGACCCCCGTGCACTTGTATGGGCACGGCGCGACCCTGGTCATCGTGGGGTTCGCGTTGAGTCTGCACATTGCGGGGATGTTCGCGCTGTCGCCGCTTTTTGGCTGGCTTTCGGACCGCTGGGGACGCATCCCCACCATCCTGTTCGGACAGGGTGTGCTCGTCACATCCCTCCTGACGGCGTGGATCGGCGCGGAGTCGCAGCCGCTCGTCGTCGTGAGCGTCGTACTTTTGGGGATCGGCTGGTCGGCATCGACGATTTCCGGATCCACTCTCGTCGCCGAATCGGCCCAGATCGATGATCGTGCCGGACTGCAGGGCGTGTCCGACTTGCTCATGAACTCGACGGCCGCCGTGTTCGGCGCTCTGGCCGGCCCCGTGCTCGCACTCGTCGGCTACTCGGGTCTCGGGGTGGCGTGCCTGCTTCTCGTGGCGGTCGTCACGGTGTGGTCTTTCCGGTACCTGAAATCCCCGGTTCTCGTTGGCAGCTAGGATCGCTGGCATGGCTGAGCGCGCACAACCCTGGTCGCTCGGGGGGTCCCTTCGTGGCATGTTCTCCAGGAAAACCATTGATGAGGAGTCGTGGGAAGACCTTGAGGATGCCCTGATCTCCGCCGACTTCGGACCGGATGTCACGGACTCCGTCGTCTCCGAGCTGAGGGCGAACGTCGAGCGTTTCCGCACGACGGACCCGGCGGATTTGAAGCGGATGCTGCGGGAGTCCCTCGAGGAGCGCCTCGCCCGCCTCGACCCGACGTTGCGGCTGACGGCGCGGCCGGCCGTCGTTCTCGTCGTCGGCGTGAACGGGGTGGGCAAGACGACCACGATCGGCAAGTTCGCGAAGTTTCTCGCCAATCACGGGCGCAGCGTCGTCGTGGGCGCAGCGGACACGTTCCGCGCGGCGGCCGTCGACCAACTGGCGACGTGGGCGGAGCGCGGCGGGGCGCGGATCGTGAAACCTCAGGCGCAGGGGCAGGATCCGGCATCCGTGGCATTCCAGACTGTCGAACTCGCTCAACGCGAGGGCATCGATGTCGTGCTCATTGACACGGCCGGGCGCCTGCAGACCAAGAGCGGTCTCATGGACGAGCTCGGCAAGATCCGGCGCGTGATCGAGAAGCAGACCGAGATTGCAGAAGTGCTGCTCGTGCTGGATGCCACGACGGGTCAGAACGGACTCTCCCAGGCGCAGGCGTTCATCGAACATGCCGGCGTGACGGGACTCGTGCTCACGAAACTTGATGGTTCGGCGAAGGGCGGCTTCGTTCTCGCCGTGCAGGAAGAGACGGGCATCCCGATCAAGCTCATCGGTCAGGGCGAAGGTATCGGCGACCTCACCGGATTCACTCCGCACGTTTTCGTGCAGAACCTCGTCGCCTGACTTTCATCATTCAGGAGTCGGTGTTACAGAAGTGACTGCCGACCTGCGGTCCGATTCACTCTCGTGATCGACCGGACTGACGATCCCCGTGATCGGCGTCGCCCTGTTCCTGTTGCACGCGCTCGATCGCCTCCTCCAGTTCGTCCACGAGCAGCGAACCGTCAGCGATGATGCCGGTTCGGTAACCTGCGCGGCCGATCATGTGGGCGGAGATCGGGGCCGTCATCATCTGGAACACGAGCAACGCGACGAGCACGAGGATCGTCGAAACGCGGCGTTCCTGCAGGGCTATTCCCAGCAGGATGAAGATCAGGCCGAGAATTTGCGGCTTGGTTGTGGCGTGCATGCGCGCGATCGCATCGGGAAATCGAAGGAGGCCGACTCCCGCGGCGAGCGAGAGGAATGCGCCCAGAAGCAGGAATGCACTCGCGAGCACGTCTGCGATGCCGTCGAAGCTCATGATTTTCCGCTCCTCGAGACGTACCGCGCCACGACGACGGAGGCCAGAAACGCGGTTGCGGCGAGCACGAGCATCGCAGGGAGAGTTCGCGTGTGCGAGTTGTAGATCATCTCGGCCCCGAGGGCGCACAGGAATGTGGTGAGGAGCATGTCGGAGGCGATCATTCGGTCGAGGATGGATGGCCCGCGGATGATGCGGAACAGCGCCATCGACGCGGCCGCGGTCAGCATGATTCCGACGGCGATGAATACCCAGTCGTTCACGATTCAACCTCCGCAGATCGAATGAGCTCGAGATCGTCGCGCGAGCCGATGGCCCGGACGATCCTGGCTTCGACGACGAGCACTTTCCTTCGCATCGCCTCGACATCGTCTGTCGTCCGGGTGCCGAACGTGTGAAGGTACAGGATGCCCCGCTCCCGATCCGCTTCGACGACGAGGGAGCCGGGAACGAGCGACATGGCGAGGGCATCGAGCGTCATGACGAGATCCGAGCGGGTCCTCAATTGGATGCCGATCACCGACGACCGCGGGATCGGCCGGGGGTTGAGCGCCTGGTACGCGACGGTGAACGAGGCGACGGCGACGTCGAGGAGGAAGTGCGCGAGAAACACGAGCGCATACCAGGGGTTGATGCGGCCTGACAGTTCCGCAGGGGGCAGGTAGAACACTCTCGTGACCGCCAATGCGACGACGATCCCCGTGATGAGAGTGAGCCACGTCGCGTTGCCCCACAGCACCGCCCACAGCGCGACGAGTCCGACGAGCAGCGGCAATTGCTTCCACAGGTTGCCGCGGACTTCGCGTGGAGTGGTGCGCGCCCCGTGGCTCTCGGCCGCCCTGGTCGCGTCGTCTCTTTCGTTGCGGATCATTGGGGTGCCCCCGAAAACACGGTCGTGATGTAATAGCCGGGGCCGTCGATGTTCTGGCCGGCTCGTGCGCTCAGGTCGAACAGCGGCGCGGCGAAGACAGTGAGGGCCACACTCAGCGCGACCATCGCCGCCGTCGACGCCACCATGATGCGCGGCGTGCTGCGAGCCGTCTGGACCTCGGTGGCGACGCCCATGGGTGCGTGAGTCGGGAGCGGATTCTCGTAGCCGGCAACTTCGTCCGCGTGCCGCCAGAAGGTCATGCTCCACGCGCGCGCAAGCGCGTAGAGGGTGAGCAGAGAGACGATGGCACCGCTTCCGATGAGAATCCAGGACAGCACGGAACCGTCCTGCGCGCCCGCTTCGAACAGCGCGAGTTTTCCGAGGAACCCGGAAAACGGAGGGATGCCTCCAAGACTCAGCATGGGAATGAAGAACAGGACGCCGATGACCGGGCTCGATTTCAGCATGCCTCCGAGCCGATTGATTCCCGTCGTCCCGCCTTGACGTTCGACGAGCCCGGTCGCGAGGAAGAGGGTCGTCTGCACGGTGATGTGGTGAACGATGTAGTACGTCGTCGCAGAAAGCCCTGCCGCCGTGCCGAGGCCGATGCCGAACAGCATGTATCCGATGTGGCTCACGAGCGTGAACGACAGCAGCCGCTTGATGTCGGATTGTGCGACGGCACCGAGAATTCCGACGATCATGGTGAGCGCGGCGACGATGAGGATCGCGGTGTAGAGCTCATCTCCGGGGAAGATGATCATTTCCGTGCGCATGGTCGAGTACACGCCAACCTTGGTGAGCAGCCCAGCGAAGACCGCGGTGACGGGGGCCGGCGCGGTCGGATAGGAGTCGGGCAGCCAGAACGACAGGGGGAACACGGCCGCCTTGATCCCGAATGCGACGAGGAGCATGACGTGCAGGATGAGCTGGATGTCCGGAGGAAGGTCGGCGAGCCGCACGGAGAGCTGCGCGATGTTCACGGTGCCCGTTGCCCCGTAGATGAGGCCGATCGCGGCGAGGAAGATGACCGACGACACGACGCTCACGACGATGTACACGGTGCCTGCCCGAATCCGAAGCTCCGTGCCGCCCACCGTGATCAGGACGAAGCTCGCCACGAGCAGGATCTCGAAGCTCACGTACAGGTTGAACAGGTCGCCTGCGACGAACGCGTTGAACACTCCTGCAGCCAGGATGAGGTATGTCGGGTAGTAGATCGACACGGGCGTCTCGCGGTCGCCGTCCGCGAGGCCCTGGCCGACGGAGAACACGAGCACGGCGAGCAGCACGGCGGCGGACACGACGAGCAGGAGGGCTGCGAGCCTGTCGACGACGAGCACGATGCCGAAGGGGGCGTCCCATCCGCCGAGCTCGATGGCGATGGCGCCGTTCGCGTCGACGGCCACGAGCAGGACGATCCCCAGTACGAGAACGGTGCTGAGCACGCTCACGGCGATGAGCATTTGGATGCGCGGATGCCTGGCTTGCGTGAGTGCGGCCGCTGCCCCGAGCAAAGGCAGCAGGACGACGAGAGGCGTGAGCGCGCTCACGAGCCGTCCTCCGCTTCGTCCATCAACTTCTGCAACTTCAGTTGCTCGGTGATGCTCTCCTGGTCCTGGAGCCGTTCCAGTTCGTCAAGGTCGACGGCTGTGGAGACGGCGGCGGCCGCTCGGGTGCCAAACTCGGTGTCGTCACCTGCAACCTCGCGTTCCGCGGCAACGGATGCCGTGCGCCGGCCGATCGCGAGGTCTTCCGTGTCGTCGGGCACGACATCGGCATTGGCGAGGCGCCACGAGCGATATATGAGCGCCATGAGGAAGGCCGAGATCCCGAAGGTGATGACGATGGAGGTGAGGACGAAGGCCTGCGGGAGCGGATCCGCCATGGTGCCTTCCGCTCCGAAGAACGGTGCGGCGCCGGCCGGCCCGGATGCGATGAGGATGAGCAGGTTCGTCGCGTTGCCGACGAGGAGGAACCCGAGCAGCACCCGAGTCATGCTGCGTTCGAGCAGCAAGTACACGCCGACCGCGAACAGCACGGCCATGATGGCGATGAGGGCGAGGGAGGCGCTCATATCGTGCTCCCACTTTCGAGGGCTTCCGATTCGTTCTCCTGTTGCCTGTCGACTTCGGCGCCAAGGCTTCGCAGCACATCGAGCACCATGCCGATTACGACGAAGTAGACGCCGATGTCGAACACGGTCGAGGTGGAGAATTCCACATGGCCGAGGAGGGGGACCGTCGCCTCGAACCACGCCGACGTGAGCGCCGGGGCCCCGAACAGGACGGGCGCCGTCGCCGTGCCCGCCGCAAGAATGAGCCCTACTCCCAAGAGCTTCCCCGCGTCCATCGGCGCTGCGGCACCCAACTCGTAGCGGCCGCCCGCAAGGTAGCGCCCGGCGAGGGCGAGTCCCGCCACGAGACCGGCCGCGAACCCGCCGCCCGGCAGGTTGTGCCCGGCGAAGAGGATGTAGACGGAGAGAACGACGATGGCGTGGAACAGCAGCCGAATGACGACTTCCAGCAGAATGGATCGATTCTCCGGCGCGAGTTTTCGGCCCGCGAGCAGCCAGGCGTTCCGCGTCGATGGGTCTTGAACGCCCGGGACGTACTCGGCAACGACGACTTCCCTCGAGGGCTTGAGGCGTGCTCTCAGGGACTGCCGGCGGCGGCTTTCCGGCGTGCGCGGGAGGTTGTCTGTTCGGCTTCTCAGAAACACGAGGCTCGCGACTCCGGTTGCGGCGGCGACGATCACCGACAGTTCGCCCAGGGTGTCCCACCCGCGGATGTCGACGAGCACGACGTTCACGACGTTGTCTCCGTGCCCGAATTCGTGGGCGAGGCCCGGCAACGCGAGGGCGATGGGGGAGGCGGTTCTCGCACCCAGTGCGACCACCGCCACGACCGCCATGAACAGCCCGACGGCGGCACCGATGATCGCTCGTCCCACGCGGTGTGCGCTGCCGTGTTCCTTCCCCAACTTTGCGGGAAGGCGCCGAAGCACAAGCACGAACGCGATGAGCGTGACGGTTTCCACGAGTACCTGGGTAAGAGCAAGGTCGGGTGCACCGTGAAATGCGAAAAGCGCAGCCATCCCGTATCCGGTAACGCCGACGAGCATCGCGGCCTGAAAGCGCTTCCCCGCGACGGCGAGCGCGAGCGCCGCGACGATCATGATGAGGCCGACCGCGAGTTGCGCAGGGTCGTCGAACGGCAGGAGAGAGTCCGGCCACGTGCGGTTCAGCGCAAGCGTCGTGCCGACGGATCCGACCATGACGAGGAGGATCACCGCAAGGTAGAACGGCAGCGAACCGCGTTGCGTGGTCGAGGTCACGCGGCCGGCGAATCGGTCGAGCCCCCTCAGGAGCTGCTGGTAAAGCCTTCCGGCATCAACGGTCGCGGGAATCCGAGACTGCGCGGCGAAGACGGGGGCGCGGGCAAGAAACAGTGCGAGCCCGGCGACGAGAGTGAGAGTTGAAATGAAAAACGCGAGGTCGAATCCGTGCCAGACGGCGAGAGCGTAGTCGTGCTCGCCGGCCGGGAAGAGGGAGGAGTATCCGGCTAGCGCTGATCCCACCGCGTCGAACGTCGGCGCCAGCACGATCCCGGCGACCGCGAGAAAAGCCGGGGAAAGTAGGAACCAGAAGTTCTCGCTGAACGTGCGAACCCGCTCGACCCCGCTTTTTCGAGCGAGAGCACCCCACAGGAACCGGGCGCTGTACGCGACCGTGAGAATCGACCCGACAGCCACGCCGACGAGCGCAATCCAGCCGAGCGGCGAGTTGGATTCCGCACCCTCCAGAAACGCGCTGAGCACTGCCTCCTTCGCGACAAATCCGGCGGTGAACGGGATCCCCACCATCGACGCCGTCGCGAGGATGGCCGTGACGGCGAGGACGGGCGCCTCCCGGCCGAGGCCGCTGAGTTTTCGCAAGTCTCGGGTTCCTGCGCGGTGGTCGATGATTCCCACAATGAGAAACAGCGCGGCCTTGAACAGCGCGTGCGCGAGCAAGAGCGCAACCCCCGCGAGGGCGGCCGAGCGAGTGCCGAAGCTCGCCACGACGAGAAGGAATCCGAGTTGGCTTACCGTGCCGTAGGCCAGGAGCAGCTTCAGGTCGAACTGGGTGAGTGCCCGCCATCCGCCGACCAGCATCGTGAGCAGGCCGAGGCCGAGGAGGAGCGGCTGCCACCCGGGGTTACCCGCAAACCCAGGAGCCAGTCGCGCGATGAGGTAGATTCCGGCCTGCACCATTGCCGCCGCGTGGAGGTACGCGCTCACCGGTGTCGGTGCCGCCATTGCCGAGGGAAGCCAGAAGTGGAACGGCACGATCGCCGACTTGCTGAGTGCTCCGACGATGATCAACAGGATCGCGATCGTCACGGTTGTCCCCCGAGGGGCGAGTTCGACGAGACGGGAAAGAGTGGGGGTCCCCGCGGTTTCGGCGAGCATGACGAGACCAACGAGCATCGCGAGTCCGCCCGCGGTAGTGACGATGAGTGCTTGCAGGGCAGCTCCGCGGCTCGCGAGGCGCCCCGTGTAGTGGCCGATGAGAAGGTAGGAGAACACGGTTGTGGCTTCCCAGAAGATGAAAAGCAAGTACACGTTGTCGGCGATGACGAGCCCGTACATCGAACCCGTGAAAGCGAGCAGCACGGAGGCAAACCGACCGAGTCCCTCCTCTGCGGCGGTGAAGTACTTGGTGCAGTACACCGCGACGAGCGCACCGACCCCGGTCACGATCAGGGCGAGAAGCCACGACAGCGTGTCGAGGCGAAAACTCAAGTCCAGTTGCAATTGCGAGATCCATGGCAGGAATTCGGCGGGTGCCGCCCCGGCCATCATCGCGGACGTCTGAGTGAGCGTATACGTGAACGCGGCTGCGGGAACGAGCGCAACGAGGAGGAATATCCGAACCCCGAGCACGCGGGCAAGCGCGGGAATGACGAGTGGCACGAGAGTGAATGCCGCGAGGAGAAGGATCACTGGATCTCCCGGCCGTTGTTCTCGCTGCCGCCGGGCTGCGTCAGTTCTCTTCCCCGGTCAGTTCCGAGATTCGACGCTCCAGGTGGGCAACCCGGTCAGGGATCGGCCTGCTGTGCAAGAGGTTCGCGAGAATGTCCGCCTCGTCCTCGTCGAGGTCGATCGTCACGAGTTCCTCGTCCGATGCGGCGACTTCCCGTGCGTCTGCCGACCCGTAGACGTAAATCGTCCGACGACCGGATGCCTCCTCGAGCACGCGAAAGTGCGCGCCGCTGCGCGTGATGCAGTCGTGCATTGTGCCGACACCCGAAACCGACGAACGAGTAATCTCCATGGCAGCTGCGCTCCGTTTCCCGCGTCCGGTTGACAACAGTCGTCCCAAGTTTAGTCGACGGCCCCGAGGCGGGCGCTTGTTGGCATCGGGTTCAGCGCGGGGGAAAAAAAATATGTTGCCGGAAATGGGATTCGCACTAACGTATTCTCATGTTCCGGCTCCCCCGACTGGTTCTTGCGCTCGCGCTCATCGCTATTTCGTTGTCCATCGCTTCGCCCGCATTCGCAGATGAACGCTCGTGCGAAGGCACCTCATTTGCGCAGGGCGGCTACGAGTTGTTCACGCCGGAGTTGCGCTACGTGCCTCCGCCATTGCGCGCCGTCGCGTGGGATTGCGCGTCGAGAGTCGCCGACCGCCCGTTCGGGTTCGACACGGGCTCGTCCGTCCAGTATTTGCTTGTCTACACGGACATCGACTTCGACGTGGTCGTCACGATCGCGCGGTCGTTCGAACAACAGGGCTGGCTTGAAGGGTATGCCGCGGTCACCTCGATCGACACGGGCGGCGGCATGCAGAACAGCGTGCGGTATTCCGCAGACGAGCTCGCGGCGCTCGATTCGCCACCGTTGTTCGCCGGCGGGCGGTTCGGCAACGCGGCGACGGGACACGACATCATCAGCCTGACCTACGCGGACGGCGTCAACTACTTCCCCAACAGCTCCGCATTCACGACCCCCAACCTAGTGATTTCCGTCATTCTCACGGAGCAATTCTCCGACACGGGCCTGGCCGACCCGAGTGTGCTCAGCGGGCTGAAGTCGATCAGCAACGTCCACGTCACGGCTGCGGGCGCGACGGTCATGGGTGGAGCAGCCGTCATGTTGACGCTCGTCATCGGTTACCCGGGCAGCCTGCTGAATTCGGCCGTCGGGCCCCTCTACGACCGCACACGGGAGGCGCTGCGCGGCCGCGGTTCGGCGCGCACGAAGTCGCCGGCGAAGGAAGGGTCCCGGTCCGGGCTTCTCAACTGGCTCTTCATCGCAGGGCTCGTGGTCGCGTCCGTGATCAGCGGGTTTGTCGATCCATCCTTCGGCGTCAACGCGATGTCCGTGCGCGTGCTGGTCACGGCGTTCCTGTCGCTCATGATTTTCAATGTGGCGGCGTGGTCGCTTGTGCGGAAGGTCATGCGCACGAGGTACCCAGGGTCGGACTCCACGGTGAAGTTCCGATGGGGTTCACTCGTTCTTGTCGCGTTTGCCGTGCTCATTTCGCGAATGCTCGACTTCAATCCGGGCGTGATCTTCGGACTCGTTGCGGGGCTCGTGTTCGCCACCACGCTTTCGAAGGGCAAGGATGCCGTTGTCGTGCTGCTCGGAGCGGGTTTCGGCCTCCTTGTCGCACTCGTCGCCTGGGTCGGGTTCAGCCTGATCGCGCCTTTGGCAGCGGGCGCCGGGGACAACGTATTTCTCGTCTTCGTGTCTGAGTTTTTCAGCGCTGTCACCATCGAGGGCATCGCGAGTCTGCCGCTCGCCCTTCTACCGCTGCTCGCGCTCGACGGTCACAAGCTTTTCGTGCACAAGAAGTGGTGGTGGGCGGTGAGCTATGCGATTGGGTTGCTTGCGTTCATGCTGGTTCTGCTCACAATTCCGGGCGCGTGGGGGGAGATTCCGGGTGACTTCCTGCGCTGGCTGCTGCTGTTCGGCGGCTTCGCCGTTGTCGCGATCGCGGTTTGGGTTGTGTTCGTGGTTTTCGAGCGTCGCAGGGCTGTCACGACAAAGCCGCGTGCGCCCGGCTGAGACCCACGTAGTGCTTCGCGTTGGTCTTGATCGCGTCGAGTTCGTCATCCGAAATCTCGCGGCGGACCTTCGCCGGAACCCCCGCCACGAGCGATCGCGGTGGAACGATGGTTCCCTCCAGCACGACAGCGCCCCCGGCCACGAGCGAGCCGGCGCCGATCACCGCACCGTTCATGACGGTGGCGCCCATGCCGATGAGGCAATCGTCCTCCACGGTGCACCCGTGCACGACCGCACCGTGCCCGACGCTCACGCCGGAACCGATCGTGGTGGGGATTCCGACATCGCAATGCACGACCACGTTGTCCTGCAGGTTGCTTCGAGCGCCGAGCGTGATCTGGTCGGTGTCGCCTCGAAGCACCGCGCCGTAGAAGACGCTGGATTCCGGGCCGAGCGAAACCCGTCCGACGAGGGTGGCGTTGGGGGCGACGAACGCGGAGCCGTCGACAACGGGGGAGTGCCCGCCAAACGGGACGATGAGTGCAGTCATGACTCCAAGTTAGCGTGAGAAGCGGGACGCGACCTCGGCGAGAACGCTCTCTGATCCGGAGTAGATCCCGTCCCGGCGGGGCCAGTGCGTCACGACATCCGTGAATCCGAGTCCGGCGGCGCGGCCGACGGCGTCCTCCCACGCGTCGACGCTCTCGAGCGCGAAACGGTGCGCATCCAGGTTCAAGTATCGATCGAGCGAGGCGGAGTCGCGCCCCCGTTCGGCCATCGCGTCATCGAGCCGGTGCGAAACCTCGGCGACCGACTGCCACCACTCGTCGATGCCCTCCGACTCGCGACCGAGCGTGACCCACCCCTCGGCGAGCCCGGCCACGAGCTGGAGGCCCTTCGGCCCGTCGGCGGCGACGATGAAGGGCATGCGCGGATGCTGCGAAGGGGTGCCGACCATGCGCGCTTCTCGTGCTTCGAACCAGTGGCCCTCGAAACTGATGCCTCCGCTGCCCTGAGTTTCGAAACGCAGGAGCTCATCCAGCCCGCGCACGAACTCGACGAACCTTTCATGTCGCTCGCGGGCCGTCAACTGTTCCTGGCCGAGCACGAACGCGTCGAAACCGGTGCCGCCCGAGCCGATGCCGAGCAGGAAACGCCCTCCGGATATGTCGTCGAGCGTGGCAAGGTCCTTCGCGAACGGCACGGGATGCCGAAAGTTCGGCGATGCCACGAACGTGCCGAGGCGAATGGTGGCCGTCGCCGTGGCGGCCGCCGTGAGTGTCGGAATCGTGGCGCCCCAGGGCTCGCCCGCGAGACTTCGCCAGGAGAGATGGTCATACGTCCAGGCGTGATCGAAACCGAGATCCTCCGCACGCTGCCACATCGACCGGGCCTCGGCCCAGGGTTGTTGGGGGAGGATGACGATTCCGTGCCGCATCCGGCCACATTAGCCCACGCTCCGCACGCGGCTGCCGGGCATTCGCCGCACGTGGAGCGGGCTCCCTGATCTTCTCGATTAAGCTGGGACGACCATGGCCACCTTCGGAAACCTCACCGACCGCCTCACCGACGCGTTCAAGAAACTGCGCGGCAAAGGCAAGCTGACCCCTGCGGACGTCGACGGCACAGTCCGCGAGATCCGGCGCGCGCTGCTCGAGGCGGATGTCGCCCTCGATGTTGTCAAGGACTTCACGGCGCGGGTCCGCGAACGCGCCCTCGGCGACGAAGTCAGCAAAGCGCTGAATCCTGCGCAACAGGTTGTGCAAATCGTGAACGACGAACTCGTCAGCATCCTTGGAGGGCAACAGCGAAGGCTTGAGTTCGCCAAGAACCCGCCGACCGTCATCATGCTCGCTGGCCTCCAGGGTGCGGGGAAGACGACTCTCGCGGGCAAACTCGCGAAGTGGCTTGTCGGAGAGGGCCACACGCCGATGCTCGTCGCCGCGGACCTCCAGCGCCCGAACGCCGTCACCCAACTGCAGGTTGTGGGCGAGCAGGCCGGGGTGCCGGTGTGGGCTCCGGAGCCTGGCAACGGCAAGGGCAACCCGGTGAAGGTCGCGAAGGACGGCGTGAAGGAGGCGCAGCGCCGCCAGTACGACACGGTCATCGTCGACACCGCCGGCCGGCTCGGCGTCGACTCCGAACTCATGAAGCAAGCCGCGGACATCCGCAAAGCCGTGAGCCCCGACGAAGTGCTGTTCGTGATCGATGCCATGATCGGCCAGGATGCGGTTTCCACGGCCAAGGCGTTCCAGGACGGCGTCGACTTCACGGGTGTCGTGCTCACGAAACTCGATGGCGACGCGCGCGGCGGCGCCGCGCTGTCCGTCGCTTCCGTGACCGGCCGCCCGATCATGTTCGCGAGCACGGGGGAGGGTCTCGGCGACTTCGAACCGTTCTATCCCGACCGCATGGCGAGCCGTATTCTGGATCTTGGCGACATCCTCACCCTCATCGAACAGGCGCAGAAGTCGTTCGACGAGGAGGAGGCGAAGAAGGTCGCGGAGAAGCTCGCGACCGACACGTTTACGCTCGAAGACTTCCTCGCGCAGATGCAGCAGCTCAAGAACATGGGCTCGATCAAGGGCATGCTCGGAATGTTGCCTGGCGCGAAGGGGATGCGCGAACAACTCGAAAACTTCGACGAACGCGAGATAGTCCGCACCGAGGCGATCATCCAGTCGATGACCCCCACGGAGCGGCGCACGCCCAAGCTGCTCAACGGCTCCCGGCGCCTGCGAATCGCAAAAGGTTCGGGCATGACGGTGACGGAAGTGAACGCGCTCGTGAACCGGTTCGAGCAGGCCGCGAAGATGATGAAGACGGTCGCCAAGGGAGGCGTTCCCCAGGTTCCGGGAATGGGTCCGATTCCGGGTGCCGGCTTCGCGGGCGGAGGCAAGAAGAAGCAGCAGAAGAAGAAGGGTTCGAGGTCGGGCAACCCGGCCAAGCGCGCTGCGGAGGAAGCGGCGCTCGCCGCAGGACAGAAACCGTCTGTGGCTGCTGGGTCGGGGTTCGGCCTCGGATCCGCGTCCCCTGCTGGCTCCGGCGCGGCCCGCGACGGCAAGGGTGGTCCCAGCGAGGAAGAACTTGCTGCGCTCAGCAAGTTTCTCGGTCGCTAGCCCTGCCAGGCACGCCACCTCGATGGCGCTCGCTTCGTTGGGTGATACGGGCCGCGCCTAGAGTGGGGGCATGACTACTCGCCCTATCCGCATCGGTGTTCAGATCGCGCCGCAACATGCCAGTTACGACAAAATCAGAGACACGGTGTCTGCGTGTGAGGAGCTCGGCGTCGACATCGTGTTCAACTGGGACCACTTCTTCCCCCTCGGGGGAGACGAAAATGGGCTGCACTTCGAATCCTGGACGATGCTCGCCGCCATCGCCGAGCAGACGACAGGCGTGCAGCTTGGATGCCTTGTCAACTGCAACAGCTACCGCAATCCGAACCTTCAGGCGGACATGGCCCGCACGATCGACCACATCAGCGCGAAAGCCAATGACGGAGTCGGCCGCTTCATCTTCGGAACTGGCGCCGGCTGGTTCGAACGGGACTACGTCGAGTACGGATACGAATTCGGAACGAAGGGAAGCCGCATCGGCGCGCTCGCTCGAGATCTTCCGATCATCCGCGACCGCTGGACGAAACTGAACCCCGCTCCCACGCGCGACATCCCCATCCTGATCGGCGGGGGCGGCGTCAAGAAGACGCTGCGCATCGTCGCAGAGCACGCCGACATCTGGCACAGCTTCAGCGATGCGGAGGTGCTCGAAACCAAGCTCGGCATCCTTGCCCAGCATGGCGCGGATGTCGGTCGGGACACGAGCGAGATCGAAGTGTCGACCGAGATCCGGAAGCGCACGCACGACGAGGCGGACGAGCAGGTCGCACTCGGCGCGAGCATGTTCACGATCCAAATCGACGGGCCGAATTACGACCTTGCGCCGGTGAAGGACTGGCTCGGCTGGCGCGACCAGCACAACGCCGCACGCGCGTGATCACCGCGCGAGCCGGCGCCGGGAGGGCCGCCGCTTCGGACGTTGTCTCGCGAGCGGAACTCGCGCCTGGCCCGCGGAGCATTTCCCGGAAAGGAATGTCGCCGGCACCTCGTACAGTTGTCGCGTGAACAACGCCAAAGTTGCTGCGCCCGCTTCGACGATGAGTCCGGCGGTTCTCGCCGCGATCGCCGTCACTGTGCTCGCCTGGGCGAGCGCGTTCGTCGTCATCCGCGGCGTCGGCCAACACTTGGGTGGGGGAGAGCTTGCTCTCGGCCGTCTGCTCGTCGGCACCGCCGTTCTGTCTCTCCTGCTCATCCGCCGGCCCTGGGTTCGCCCCAGCCGCGGGGAATGGCTGCTCATTCTTCTGTACGGGGTTGCCTGGTTCGGCGCATACAACGTGACGCTCAACATTGCGGAACACACGCTCGACGCCGGAACCACGGCGATGATCGTGAACATCGGTCCGATTCTGATCGCGCTGGGCGCCGGGATATTCCTTGGCGAAGGAATTCCGAAATGGCTCGCGATAGGGGCAGGCGTCGCATTCGGCGGGGTGGTCCTCATCGGGCTTGGCTCTGGCCTTACCGGCCTGGGCAACACGGTCGGAATCCTGTGGGCGCTCGCCTCCGCCGTGACCTACACGATCGGGGTCCTGTGCCAGAAGCGGGTGATGCGCCGGATCCCGTCCACTCAGGTCACTTGGCTCGGTTGCGCGATCGGCACGGTAGTGTGCTTGCCGTTTGCCGGCGGCCTCCTTTCGCAAGCGCAGGCGGCGCCAGCGTCCGCAATCCTCGGCGTCGTCTACCTCGGCGCAGTGCCGACCGCGCTCGCCTTCACGACGTGGGGCTACGCGCTGTCCAAACTTCCTGCAGGGCAACTGGGGGTAACAACGTACGTTGTTCCCGCGATTGTCATCGTCCTCGGGTTTGTCGCGTTCGGCGAGATTCCGACGCCGCTGGCGATCGTCGGCGGCATCATTTGCCTGATTGGAGTCGCGCTGTCGAGGCGGCGAACTGTCTCACGCGGCGAGCCCGCGGTCGTGACAGGGCCGGTGGTGACGGAGCCTGGCGCGCCCGTGGTTTCCGACGACCGCCAAAATCTGCCACAATAGAGCGTCGAGTCCCGGCCTGCCCGACCCTCTAATCGGCTGCCGCGGAATCCTTCAGAGCTTTCGCCGCGTGTGCCCCTACGCTCACGGCCGGCAGTTCGCCCCAAATACAAGAAATCTACGGAGAATTGTGGCTGTAAAGATTCGTTTGAAGCGCATGGGCAAGATCCGCGCACCGTTTTACCGCATCGTCGTCGCCGACTCGCGCACCAAGCGCGACGGCCGCGTGATCGAGGAAATCGGAAAGTACCACCCGACCGAGGAACCTTCCATCATCGAAATCAAGTCCGACCGTGCTCAGTACTGGCTCGGCGTCGGCGCGCAGCCGACCGAGCAGGTCGCTGCGCTCCTGAAGCTCACGGGCGATTGGGGCATCTTCAAGGGCGAAAAGGGCGCCAAGAACACGGTCAAGCTGGCCGAGGCCAAGCCCGAGTTCGAGGCCGACGAGAAGAAGAAGCCGGTTCTGAAGCCGAAGACCGAGGCCCCCGCGAAGGCGGAGAAGGCCGAGAAGCCCGCGAAGGCCGACAAAGCCGACAAGGCTGTGGATGCCGACGCCGCAAGCGACGCGCCCGCCACGGATGAGACTGCTCCAGACACCAAGGACGACGCGAAGGCCGAAACGAATGCCGACGCGCCGAAGGCTGACGCGAAGACTGACGAGAAGACCGACGAGCCGAAGGCTGACGAGAAGGCTGACGAGCCGAAGGCTGACGCGAAGGCCGACGAGCCCGAGGCTGACGCCGACAAGGCCGCCGACGACTCCAAGGCCTGATCGTGCTCGCCGCAGCTCTCGAACACCTCGTCAAGGGAATCGTTGACCACCCGGACGAGGTGGAGGTCGTCGCCAAGAACTCGCCGCGAGGCGACGTTCTCGAAGTGAGGGTGAACCCGGAGGATCTCGGCCGTGTCATCGGCCGGTCCGGTCGAACGGCGAAGGCGCTCCGCACTCTCGTCACCGCGCTGGCTGACGGCCGCAAGGTGCGCGTCGACGTGGTGGACACCGATTTCTAGCAAGGCGGACTCCGAAAACACCCGACTTCGGGTGGGTCGACTCACCAAGGCGCACGGCCTCAAGGGAGCGATCAAGATCGAGTTGTACACGGATGACCCGGAGCGGCGATTCGTTCCGGGTGCCGTGTTCTCGCTTCAGGTTCCGGAAGAGTCGCCGTGGCACGGAAAGTCTCTCGAACTGATCGAGTTGAAATGGTTCAACTCGCATCCGGTTGCGTTCTTCAAAGACATCCTCGACCGCACTGCCGCCGAAGGCCTCATCAAGGCGATCCTGCTCATCGAGCATGATCCGTCAGAGGCACCCGAGGAGGAGGACGCCTGGTACGACCACCAGCTCATCGGCCTCACTGTGTTGCGCGACGGTGTGAAGGTGGGAACTGTCGTGCGGCTGGATCATTTCCCCGCACAGGACCTCCTCCACGTTGACACCGGCGATGGCGACGTCATGGTTCCGTTCGTGAAAGCGATCGTGCCCTCCGTGGATATCGCGGCAGGTACCATCACGGTGACACCGCCGCCCGGGCTGTTCGAGCAACTGCCCGACGACGAACCCGAACCCGAATCCGAGGATTCCAACAATCTAAGCTGACTCCCATGCGCATCGACATCGTCACGATATTTCCGGAGTTCTTCTCCGCGCTGGATGTGTCGCTGCTGGGCAAGGCGCGCGAGGCAGGCCTGATCGACCTCGACATTCGCGACTTGCGCGATTTCACGCATGACCGGCATCGCAGCGTGGACGACACCCCGTACGGCGGGGGCGCCGGCATGGTCATGAAGCCCGAGCCGTGGGGCGAAGCGCTCGACCGCATCCTCGATCCGCTCCCTGAGGTGCGCGAAGCGCGTCTCGAAGGGGGCCCGACGATCATCTTCCCGTCGCCCGCCGGCGAGCTGTTCTCTCAGGCAATGGCGCAGGAACTTTCTGCCGAACCTCACCTGATTTTCGGTTGCGGTCGCTATGAGGGCATCGACGAGCGGGTGTTCGAGTATGCCGCGTCCCGTGCGCGGGTGCTGCTCGTGAGCATGGGCGACTACGTGCTGAACGGCGGCGAGGTTGCGGTGTTGGCGATGATCGAGGCGATCGGCAGGCTGATCCCCGGAGTTGTCGGCAACCCGCAAAGCCTCATCGAAGAGTCGCACAGTGACGGGTTGCTCGAGTACCCGAGCTACACGAAGCCTGCGGAGTGGCGCGGATACAAAGTGCCGCCGGTTCTCCTCAACGGCAACCACGGGGCCATCGCCGCGTGGCGTCGCGAGCAACAACTCGAGCGCACTCGCGCCATCCGCCCCGACTTGCTTTCATAATTCAGGAGGTGGTGTGACAGAAGTTACCGGTGGGATGATGGCCGTCACCTTCTGGACGCAAAACCTCATGCGTCACACCACCTCCTGAATAATGAAAGTCAGAAACCAGGGGTCGGGGGTCAGGGGCGGGCGGTGAGGATGAGGGGGCCGTCATTCGTGATCGCGATCGTGTGCTCCGCGTGAGCTGAGCGCGAACCGTCGAGGCTGCGCAATGTCCAGCCATCCGGGTCGGTGAAGATCTGGTCGGTCGTGTGCATGAACCACGGCTCGATCGCGAACACGAGTCCGGGCTTCAACGGGTAGCCGCGCCCCGCGCGCCCATCGTTGGGCACGTGAGGATCCCCGTGCATCGTTCGCCCGACCCCATGCCCGCCGAAATCGGTATTGATGCCGAGGCCGGCCTCACGGGCCACGGCGCCGATCGCAGCGGAGACATCACCCATGCGCTTGCCGGATTGCGCGGCGGCAATGCCCGCGGCGAGCGCGCGCTCCGTCGTTTCGATGAGGGCGAGGTCCTCGGCGCGCGGAGTACCCACCACGAGGGAGATCGCAGAATCGGCGACCCACCCGTCAACCGACACCGCGAAGTCGAGGCTCACGAGATCGCCGTCCTGAAGCTCGTAGTCGTGGGGGAGGCCGTGCAAGGCCGCATCGTTGACGGAAGTGCACAGCACCTTGCCGAACGGCATTGCCCCAAACGACGGGTGGTAGTCGATGTAGCAGCTCTCGGCCCCCCGAGACCTGATCATTTGGTGGGCGAGCGCATCCAGTTCGAGAAGGTTCACGCCCACATCGGCGGTTTCCGAAAGGGCCGTAAGAACGCTGGCCACGAACTGGCCCGCCGGTCGCATCGCTTCCAGCTCGGCAGGCGTTCTCAACTCGATCATCCAGCTATTCTTCACCAAGCTGCGCGTACTCTGGAACGTATGTGGTTGAGGAAAGCGTTGTATTACGCCCAGTTCTGGGCGATTCCCGTGCTTCCGCTGTGGCTGCTCATCGGGCGGGGCATGAGGATTGACGGCTCGGGCTGGGAGCTCATCTTCCTCCTGTTCGCCGCACCCGCGCTTTCACTCGCCCTCATCATCGTGATGGGAATCACGGTCGCCAGGAAATCGGTGCGCCGCTCGCGACTGGTGTCGTGGCTGGATGTCGGCACGCTCGGCGCCTGGTACACGGTTCTCGCGCTCGCTGGCCTCGTGACAAATCCGCTCGTTGCCGTCGCCGCGATTGTGGCTACTCTCGCCGCGTTTTGGGTTGCGGTGTGGCAGCTCGTGGCGGAGGCTCGAAACCGCATCTCCCTGGCATTCGCGGGCTACGACGCAATCCCGGTGTCCTCCCGCTAGTTCACTCGAGGTTGGCGACTGGCCTTCCGGTGTGACAGAATTGCTGTTTGTGCCTGCGCACGGCCCTGCCACAGGGGGGCCACAGCACTCATCCGGCACGTTTCTTCTTCCACGCAGTAACCAGCACGCCGTCGACCTGTGGCGATTGCAGAGAGCGAACGAACATGCACATCCTCGATTCCGTTGACGCAGCATCGCTGCGCAATGACATTCCGGACTTCCGCGCCGGCGACAACGTCAAGGTCCACGTCAACATCGTTGAAGGAACCCGTTCGCGTGTTCAGGTGTTCCAGGGCGTCGTTATCGGCCGCTCTGGCGAGGGCATCCGCGAGACGTTCTGCGTCCGCAAGATCAGCTTCCAGGTCGGCGTCGAGCGTACGTTCCCCGTGCACTCCCCGGCCATCGATCACATCGAGATCGTGACCCGCGGCGACGTGCGCCGCGCGAAGTTGTACTACCTCCGCGACTTGCGCGGCAAGAAGGCGAAGATCAAGGAAAAGCGCGAAACCAGCTGATTCGTTGGGCCGACCGGCGTTTGCCAGACCCTAGACTTGTGGAGAACTCAGGGGCCCAATGACTACTGCTTTATCGCCGACACCGCAGGAATCTGCGGATAAGCGGCCGCGCCGCCGCACGCGCGGGGTGAAACTATTCATCCGCGACATCGTGCTGATCCTTCTCGCCGCGATCGTGATTTCCGTGGGAATCAAGGCATTCCTCATCCGCTCGTTCTATATCCCGTCCGGGTCAATGGAGGACACACTCCAAATCGATGACCGGATCATCGTGAACGAGCTCGTCCCGAACCTCGTCCCCCTCGAGCACGGCGATGTCGTCGTGTTCCGCGACCCGGGCGGATGGCTGCCGCCTCGTCAGAAGATCGAACAGAACTGGTTCGCGACGAGCATCGACTGGGTGCTGTCGGTCGTCGGGCTCAGCGCCCCGGACAGCGATGACCACCTGATCAAACGCGTCATCGGCATGCCGGGCGACACGGTCGAATGCTGCAATACGTTCGGTCAGGTAACGGTCAACGGGGTTCCGCTCGGCGAGCCGTACCTGACGCTGCCGCCTGGCGTGACGAAAGCATCGGGAACGGACTTCAGCGTCACCGTTCCGAAGGATTCGCTGTGGGTCATGGGCGACAACCGGTACGATTCCGCGGATTCCCGCTACAACACGAACAAACCGGGCAAGGGCTTCGTGCCCATCGACAACGTCGTCGGGCGCGCGTTCCTGGTGAGTTGGCCGATCGACCACTGGGCCTGGCTCGACAATTACCCGACCGTGTTTGCGGGTGTGGAGGATAAAGGCCAGTAGATGGCTGTCGCAGACCCCACACTGCAGCTCGAACTCGAGCTGTTCGCCGACGGAGCGCGGTTCGTCATCGGATGCGACGAGGTGGGTCGCGGCGCGATCGCGGGCCCCGTCGCGGTGGGCATGTGCGCGATCGATACCTCAAGCGGGCCAAACCCGGAGGGGTTGCGCGATTCCAAAATGCTCAGCGAGAAGCGCCGGGAGGAACTCGCTCCCCGCGCCGTCGACTGGGCGCTGCACTCCGCCGTCGGTCTTGCGAGTGCGGAAGAAGTGGATCGGCTCGGGATCACGGCATGCCTCGGGCTTGCGGGCAAACGAGCGCTCGTTGCGCTTCACGCGTCGGGATTGCGCATCCTCGACAGCGTGATCGTGCTCGACGGCCGCCACGACTGGTTGAATCCGGCGCTGGCGAGCCCCGTGACGGTGCGGACGCAAGTCAAGGCGGACCGGGATTGCGCGTCTGTTGCCGCCGCATCCGTGATCGCGAAGGTTCATCGCGACCGCCTCATGATCGAATCGGATGCAATCGAGCCCGGCTATGGGTGGAGTGGCAACAAGGGTTATGGCTCGGCGGGGCACTTCGCGGCGATCGAACGACTGGGGACCGCGAGCATTCACCGGCTGACCTGGCTGAAGGCGCCGGCCCCTCGCGCGTCGGCAGATCTGCCTTCTCCAGCGCTGCGCAGCGAGACCGCCTAGGATTGACAGGCAATGGACGAGGAAGATTTCGAAGACTACGACCGCGAGGTTGAACTGGCGCTGTTCCGCGAATATCGGGATGTCGTCGGTCAGTTCCGGTATGTCGTGGAGACGGAGCGTCGGTTCTATTTGGCGAACGAGGTCGAGCTCGTGCGGCAGGAAACCGAACACGATTTCTACTTCGAACTCACCATGAGCGACGTGTGGGTGTGGGACGTTTACCGCTCAGACAGGTTTGTGAAGTCGGTGCGCGTGCTCACGTTCAAGGACGTGAATGTTGAGGAGTTGAGTTCGAAGGAGCTTGAACTCCCGAAGGAACTCGCACTCGACGAATAGCTTCACGACCGGTATTCGGCCAAAAAGACAGGCCGCACCCACCCTCCGCACTCATCGACAAGGAAGTCTCTCGTGGAACCCACCGCTTTCGAGCGCTCAGTCCCTGCCGAACACATCATCGACGAAGCCCTCGCCGGCTCTGTGCTCTCGCCGTTCTGGCTCGACGATGTCGTGGCCCGACCATGGCCGCGCTACAACGACGTGCAGGACTACGACCTCGTGGTGGTCGGCGGCGGGTTCGCGGGGTTGTGGACGGCGCTCATGGCCAAGCAGCGGGATTCGTCGACGCGCGTCGCGCTGCTGGAAGCCCATCAGATCGGCTGGGCGGCATCCGGTCGCAACGGCGGTTTCTGTGAAGCGACCCTGACGCACGGCGAGGTCAACGGCGCCAGGCGCTTCCCGAAGGAACTCGAGCTGCTTGACCGGCTCGGCATGCAGAACCTGGACGAGATCGAGCAGACGGTGTGGGAACTCGGCCTCGATTGCGATTTCGAGCGCACCGGGGCGGTTGCCGTGGCGATCGAGCCGCACCAGGTGGAGTGGCTCGAGGACGACAAGGATGCCGAGCACGTGAAGTTTTTCGACGAGGCGCGGATGCAGGAAGAGATCTCCTCGCCGACGTATCTCGCCGGACTGTGGTCGACGCGCGACAACGCCATGGTGCACCCGGGCAAGCTCGCGCACGAGCTGGCACGCGCGTGCCATGAAGCCGGGGTCGACCTGTTCGAGAATTCACCCGTGTTGACGCTCGCGAGCAAGCGCCGCGGGCCCGTGACGGTGAAGCTCGCGACGGGGGACATCCGGGCGACGCGGGTCGCGCTCGCGACGAACGCGTTCCCTTCGCTGTTGAAGCGTTACCGCTGGCACACCGTGCCCGTGTATGACTACGTGCTCATGACGGAGCCGCTCACGGATGCCCAGCTGGAGTCGATCGGCTGGAACAACCGGCAGGGCGTTGCGGACCTGGCGAACCAGTTCCACTACTACCGGTTGTCGAAGGACAACCGCATCCTGTTCGGCGGCTACGACGCCGTGTACCACTACGGCGGGAAGATCAAACCGGAGTACGAGGATCGACCGGAGACGCACCGGCGGCTCGCGAGCCACTTCTTCACGACATTCCCGCAACTGGAAGGCATCAGGTTCACGCACCGGTGGGCCGGCGTGATCGACACGTGCAGCCGGTTCACGGCGTTCTTCGGGCACGCACGCGGCGGCCGCGTCGCGCACGTCGCCGGATTCACGGGGTTGGGTGTTGCGAGCACGCGGTTTGCGGCGAATGTCATGCTCGACCAATTGTGGGGGCTAAAGACCGAACGCACCGAGTTGAAGATGGTGAAGTCGCTGCCGATTCCGTTCCCGCCGGACCCCATTGCGTGGATGGGCGTCGCGGTGTCGAAGTGGGCGATGAATCGGGCCGACCACAATCGCGGCAAGCGCAATCTCGTGCTGCGCACGCTGGATGCTCTCGGGCTCGGGTTCGACTCGTGAGCGAGGCGGCAGCGATCGACTTCGTGGCGGCTGCGACCCTCGAGCTGGAGTTCGCGCCGGTGGCGCAGGCGCAGGTCGTTTCGGGGTCGCCCGTCGTCGGCGTGGCCGAGCTCGGCATGCTCGGCGATCGCGAGTACGGCGTGTGGGAGCACTCCGTGGGTGCCTCATCGGATGTCGAGGCGGACGAAGTTTTCGTCGTGTTGTTCGGCGCGGCGACGGTCGATTTCGCGGATGGCACGATCGTCGAACTCGGCCCCGGCTCCGTCGGCAGGCTGCACGACGGACAGCGCACGGTATGGACGGTCACGGAGACGCTGCGCAAGGTGTACATCGCCTGACGTCGTCGGCGTCCTCTCCTGCACAATGCGCGACACGAGCTCAACTCGACCGATGTCATTTTCGACGGGTTGGGGCCCCGTGGGCAACGGCATCCTCATTCCGTGGCGGCGAAAGACGATCTGGGCAGACGCGGTGAAGAGATTGCCGCGCAATTCCTCACGAACGCCGGGTACACCGTCATCGACCGCAACTGGCGTTGCGCCCGCGGCGAGATCGACCTCGTTGCCCGCGACGGCAACGACACGGTGTTCGTCGAGGTCAAGACCCGTTCGAGCACCGCGTTCGGCCATCCGTTCGAGGCGATAACGCCGCAAAAGCTCGCGCGGCTGAGGCGGCTCGCGAACGCGTGGTGCGCGTCGCACCCGTACCGCAGGGGAGTCATCCGCATCGACGCGATTTCCGTCATCGCTGCCGCAGGGACAGCGCCGCTCATCGAGCATTTGCGGCGGGTGTACTGATGACGGTCGGCCGCACCCAGGCGGTCGCGCTCCTCGGTTTGCAGGGCGCTATCGTGGAGATCGAAGCGGACTACTCGTCCCAGCTTCCCAAGTTCATTCTCATCGGCCTGCCGGATGCCGCGCTCGGCGAAGCGCGTGACCGCGTGCTCGCTGCTGCGGCGAACTCCGGCTGCGACCTGCCGAGCCGCCGCCTCACCGTCAATCTTTCACCGGCGGCCCTGCCGAAACAGGGCTCGGGGTTCGATCTCGGAATCGCACTGGCCACACTCGCGGCGGCGGGGATCGTCGAGGCGGAGTCCATCGCGCGCCTCGTGCACCTGGGAGAACTGGGCCTCGACGGTCGCTTGCGGCCGATCACGGGAACCCTTCCCGCGGTGTCCGCCGCTGTCGCCGCCGGGTTCGACACCGTCATGGTGCCGACCGGAAACGCGGCAGAGGCCGGGCTCGTCCCCGGCATCCGTGTCGTGCCCGTCGCCTCGCTGCGGGATGCGGCCATTTGGCATGGCGCAGATTTCGAACCCATCGAGGTCGAGCCGATCCTTCTCGCACAGCCGGAGGAGCCCGTCGAAGAAAACCTCGATCTCGCGGAGGTCATCGGCAACGAGGACGCCGTCGAAGCAATGGTGGTCGCCGCGGCAGGCGCGCACCACGCGTTCCTCCTCGGGCCGCCGGGCTCGGGCAAGACGATGCTCGCCGCGCGCCTCCCCGGGATCCTGCCCGACCTCGATGCCGCCGCTGCCCTCGAAGTCAGTTCCATCCGCTCGCTGTGCGGCCTCCCCATCGGGCAGTCCCTCATTACGCGCGCGCCGTTCGAGTCGCCCCACCATACGGCCACGGCAGCGGCGCTCATCGGCGGCGGCAGCAAGCAGATCAGACCGGGTGCAGCGGCACGAGCCAGCGGCGGAGTGCTGTTTCTCGACGAGGCGCCGGAGTTCAACAGTTCGGTGCTGGATGCGCTCCGCCAGCCGCTCGAGTCCGGGGTGATCAGCATCCATAGGGCGAATGCGGTCGCGCACTTTCCCGGCCGGTTCCAGCTCATCCTCGCTGCCAACCCGTGCCCGTGCGGCCAGTACGGCGCGAGAGACTCGGAGTGCACGTGCACGCCGAGCGCGCGCCGCCGCTATCTTGGCCGCCTTTCCGGCCCCTTGCTCGACCGAATCGATATCCAGCTCCGGGTGCATCGGGTTACGAGCGCGCAATTGAAACTAGCGAGCGATGGCGGCCGTCTGACGACTGCAGCCGCGCGCGAACGCGTGGCTGCGGCACGAGTTCGCGCGGCGGAGCGACTCGCTGCGACACCGTGGAGCGTGAATTCGCAAGTACCGGGGTTCTGGCTGCGGGGACCGCAAGCACGCCTCAGTTCCGTCGTGACTGCAACCATCGACCGCGCGCTGGAGCGCGGCGGGATCACGATGCGCGGCTACGACCGGGTGCTGCGCGTGGGTTGGACCCTCGCCGACCTGGATGACGCATCAACTCCATCCGCCGACCACATCGGTCGTGCGCTCTACCTCAGGAAGGCGATATCGTCATGAGCATTCTCGGATTGAAGGACGCGGAGGTCGCTCCGCTCGTCCGTGCGATAGCCGGAGACGAACTGGCAGGCGACGCCCTCCACGAGCGGTTCGCGCGAGCGGCGTGGACCGGGATCGTGGAGCCGGGTGACCGGGTGGCCGGCATCCTGATTGCGACAATGGGAGCTACGAAGGCGCTGGATGCGATCGTGTCGCGCGCAAGCATCACGAGCCTCGTGGCATCAGCAAACGGAGAGCTCGAACCCGACGACGTGGAGAAGGCGATCGAGCGCTGGCTTCCGCGACTTCAATCGCGTGTTGCGCTTCTCGCGCTCAAACAGGCCGCGAGGTATGCGGTGCGGTTGCTGATCCCCGGCGACGAAGCGTGGCCGAACGGATTCGCAGATCTCGGACCGCACGCGCCGCTCGCACTGTGGTTGCGCGGCAAGGAATCGACCCTCGCGACGGCAAACTGCTCCATCGCGCTCGTCGGTGCGAGGGCCGCCACAGGTTATGGCGAGCACGTCGCGATGGAGGCTTCTGCGGGGCTTGTCGACCGCGGCTACACGATCGTGTCCGGTGCGGCATACGGCATCGACGGCATGGCGCATCGCGCAGCACTGGCGAGTTCTGGTCGGACGATCGCGGTGCTCGCGGGAGGCGTCGACCGCTTTTACCCGAGCGGGCACGAGGCCCTGCTTACGCGCATTGTGGCGGAAGGCGCGGTGATTTCCGAACTTCCATGTGGTTCAGCGCCAACCAAGTGGAGGTTCCTCCAGCGGAATCGGCTGATCGCGGCGATGAGCAGCGCCACTGTTGTCCTCGAGGCCGGCTGGCGTTCCGGCTCCCTCAATACGGCCGGCCACGCCGCTGCACTCGGCCGACCGCTCGGCGCGGTGCCAGGGCCGGTGACGAGTGCCGCCTCGGCCGGGTGCCACCGTCTCATCCGCGAATTCGATGCGGTGTGCGTGACGAGTGCCGATGAAATGGCCGAACTTGCGCCGCTTTCGGGCAGTTCGGCCGCCGGGGAGGCCGACGGGTCGCCCGGCCAGGGACGGGGTCCCAGCGCGGAACACGTGCGCATTGCGGATGCCCTGAGCACGCGGTCGGCGCGGCTCGTCGACGACATCGCGGCGCGATCAGGGCTCTCGATTGCTACGGTGCAGAGTGCGCTCGGAGCGATGGAACTCGACGGCACCGCCGCGCAAAAAGCGTCCGGTTGGGTGAAAGTCACCCCAACCGGTGCCGCACGGCAGGGATCAAACTAACCTTGGAACGGTGACCTGCCGAAAGGTCACCGCGAAGGGTGGCGCAGGAAGCAATGTGGTTCCGCCGACGCAGCAAACGCGTCACACGGAGGCCGTTCGACGCGTCGCGGCTGCCGCCCACAGAGTTTCTCACCGTATCCGAAGCCACGGAAGAAGGCCTCCAACTCACCGAGTATGCGAGCCGCATGGCCGTCAAAAACCGATTCATCAAGAAAATCCTCGCCGACAAGCAACCCTGGTTCATCGAACAATCCCGGCAGGACGCGAAGGAAGCGCTCGAACATCTCGCCCGCGAAGCCGACACGGAAACAGAGAACCTGACGCAGCTCATCCGCAAGTTCCGCCTCAACCCCAACAGCGAACGAGACGCGCAAGGCTACAGCCACGACGACGTCGACAACATGGAACACCGCAGAGACGTCTCCGTGGAGATTGCCAGGCGCCTGCGGGAACAGGCCGTCGACGACACCTACCTCGCTGAACTCGTCGACAAGGCGCGCCGCGACGCCTGGCGCGAAGTCGCCGCCAACATCGAACGCAACCTCGACATCGAGTTCCTCCCCGTCGACGACGACTACGAACGCAATCGAGACAACCGGCTGAACGCCCTCATCAGTGAAGACCTCGCCGCTCTCATCGCCCAATCGCGGAAGGAAGCCGAACCGGACGGCCGCGACGCACACTGAACGCGTCGCCCAATAGGCTTGAGCGGTGATCCAACTCGGACAATACCCGGCAGCGCGCCATGTCATCGCGCACATCAGCGACACCCACTTCCTCGGCGGGGGACGACCCCTCTACGGCAGCGTGCAGACAGACGAGCACGTGAATCAGGCGCTCACGCAACTCGAAGCATCCGGCGCCAAACCCGAAGCGATCGTGTTCACCGGCGACCTCGCCGACCTCGGCGAACCGGACGCCTACACGCGCCTGCGCGCGCTCGTCGAGCCGTTTGCGGAACGGCTTGGCGCAGAAATCATCTGGGTCATGGGCAACCACGACGAGCGGCCCCAGTACTCGCAGCAGCTCTTCGACACCGATCCCACCGATGCCCCTCAGGATCGTGTGTACGACATCGGCGGACTGCGCATCATCTCCCTCGACACAAGCGTTCCGGGGTACCACCACGGCGATCTCACCCGGTCGCAGCTCGACTGGCTCGCCGACGTTCTCGCCACCCCAGCGCCGCACGGCACCCTGCTCGCTGTCCATCACCCGCCCATCCCCACCCCCCTGCTCGAGGCGATGGGCATGCTCGAACTGCAGGACCAGTCGAGACTCGCCGGGGTGATCCGGGGCACGGATGTGCGCGCGATCCTCGCCGGGCACCTGCACTATTCGACGCACAGCATGTTTGCCGGGGTTCCGGTATCCGTGGCCGCCGCCACGTGCTACACGCTCGACCTCAGCGCGAAGGATCGCATCCTCTCCGGGGTCGACTTCGGTCAGGCGTTCAACCTCGTGCACGTGTATGACGAACAGGTCGTCCACTCGATCGTCCCGGTGGGCGATACCGTGGAAGTCACCGGGTTCTCCGCAGAGCACTGGCCGGAAATCGAAGCGATGACGCCCCAGCAACGCTTGGAGATGTTCTCCAGCAAGACGTCGGCATTCAACTCCAAAGGATCACCAAGCTCCGACTGACCGGGGTCGCATCCCGTGCCAACCGAACCCCGTGCGGGACGATGGGTACATGGAACTCGAGCAAGCGGTGACCGCGTTCATCACCCAGCTGGGCGTTGAGCGCGGGCTGAGTTCGAACACCGCGCGTTCGTACAGCTCGGATCTCGGCGCCCTCGTGACCTTCGCTCGAGGGCGGGGAGCGACAGCGGTGCACGAACTCGACCTCGAACTGCTGCGCGACTGGCTCTGGCAGGCGTCTCAGGACGGCCTCGCGAAATCCACGCTCGCGAGGCGCACGGCGGCGGTGCGGAGCTTCAGCGACTGGGCACGCCGAACCGGAGTCATCGAAACGGATGTTGCCGCTCGACTGCGCGCGCCGAAAGCCGACGCGCACTTGCCACGCGTACTCACCAGGCAGCAGGTCGACGAGATCCTTGACTCGCTTTCCGCGCTCGCGGCGGACGGCGACCCTGTCGCGCTGCGCAACATTGCCATCATCGAACTCCTCTACGCGTCGGCGTTGCGTGTGAGCGAACTTGCGGGACTGGATCTCGACCGCGTCGATCTCGACCGTCTCACGGTGCGCGTGACGGGCAAAGGCTCGAGAGAGCGGGTCGTCCCATTCGGCGTGCCTGCGGGGCGTGCGATGTCCGAGTACCTGAACTCCGGTCGGCCCCGGCTCCAGACTGAGCCGACGCCCGCCGTGTTCCTCGGCGCACGCGGAAAAAGGATCGACACGCGAACCGTGTACCAGCTCGTCGCCGGGTTGCTGGCGGAAACCCCGGGGACAGGGCCATCCGGTCCCCACGCGTTCCGGCACACGGTAGCGACGCACTTGCTCGACGGTGGCGCAGACCTGCGTGCCGTGCAGGAACTGCTCGGACACGCCAGCCTCGGCACGACCCAGATTTACACTCACGTGTCGGCCGAGCGCCTCAAGGAGACCTACCGCACAGCGCATCCGCGGGCGTGAGCGCGGGAGCGGATCACTCGGTCGCTCACACCCGCAGCGCGCGGCCCGACTACTCGGCGGCCGACGCGCTTGCCGGCGTCATCTTTCGGTCAGAACGGATTCCGGAGCCGATCGCGACGAAGAGCAGCACGAATCCTGCGGTCAGCAGCATGTGGCCGCTCCCCGAGATCCCGATGAGGGCGTTGCTCGCTTCGTGGCCGAGCACATGCAGCGTTCCGTTGACCGTCATGGCCGTGCTCGTCACGACGAGACCAAGGTTGTAGATCCAGAAGAACCAGCCGAAGGTCTTGCTGTTCGAAAGGGTGAAGACCTTTTCGAGCACAAGCACGATCAGCAGCATCATGACGCCGAGCGTCAACACGTGCGTGTGCACGACGGAAAGCTGGGTGAAGCCGTCCGCAGCGGTGTAGTCGTTGGTTTTGGTGAACTCGCGGTAGTACAGACCTGAAGCGAGACCGAGGACGAGGTAGATGGTTGCGGCGTAAAAAAGTTTTCTCATACGTCAACCCTCGCGGCTATCCGAGGAGAATGAATCGTCCGAAAGGCTGAACTTCGCCCTGTCGGACTGCGTCAGCGAATCGTCCCGGCATCCCTCGCCGCCGCAACCGCTCTGGTTCGCGAACTCACACCCAGCTTCGTGAAAATATGCGACAAGTGCGACTTCACGGTTGCTTCGCTGAGAAACAACGCCCGCCCAATTTCGCTATTGGACTTGCCAACGGCGACCAGCCCCAGCACCTCGATCTCTCTCGCGCTCAACGCCCCGCCGATGGCGTTGCGCCGAGACCCGAGGCGGCTTGCGATGGCTGGAGACAGGGCACTTGCACCGCTCGCCGCTGCCTTCGCGGCGGAGATCAACTCCGAAGGCGGTGCATCCTTCAGCAAATAGCCGCTCGCGCCGGCTTCGATAGCGCTCAGGATGTCTGCGTCCGTGTCGTAGTTTGTCAGGATGAGAACGTGCGGCGCAGGGGCCAGGCCGCGCAGGACCCGCGTGGCAGCGGCGCCCTGCATACCGTCGCCGAGCTGCAGATCCATGAGCACGAGGTCGATGGGTTCGCGCGTGCACACCTCGATCGACTCCTCCCCGGTCGCGACATCCGAGACAACCTCGAATCCGGGTTCCCCGGTAAGCAACGCCGTGAGGCCCGCCCGAACGACGGGATGGTCGTCGACGATGAGCACGCGGATCACGATGCGCCCCCCGGTAGCGCTTCGTCGGACGCGGGGGCCTCGAAGGCGACGGCGATGGCAGCTCCCGACCCCGGCTGGGATTCGACCGTCAGCGTTCCGCCGAGCTTCTCAACTCTCTCCCGCAGCGAAATGAGACCGAACGAACCGGGCCGGTCGGCGGCCGCAGGGCTGAACCCGCGGCCGTCATCGACAATGTCGAGACTGATCCAGTCCTCAAGGTAGGTGAGGGTCAACTCGGCATGGGTTGCCGAGGCATGTTGCGCCACGTTGGAAAGCGACGCCTGCGCGATGCGCAAGAGCGTAGTTTCCAGCGGCATGGGAAGGGGCCTGGGCGGTCCGATCACGTGGGCGTTCACGACGAGTCCGTCGTGCGAAGCGGACGCAGCCACTCGGCTCACCGCATCGACGAGGGACTGGCCGTTGAGTGCCGGGGGAGTGAGCGCCCGAATGAAGCTTCTGGTCTCTGCGAGGTTGTCCGCCGCGGTTTCTCTCGCGAGTTTCACCTGCTCGAGAGCCTCGGCATCCATGCCGCGTCGCTCCGCCGCGTGCAGCAACAACTGGATGCTCGACAGACCCTGCGCGACGGTGTCGTGAATCTCCCTGGCCAGGCGGGCGCGCTCATCCAGGATTCCCGCCTCGCGCTCTCTGGCTGCGAGCATTTCGCGCGTTGTCAGAAGCTCGTCGATCAGCTGCTGCCGTTGCCGGGTTTCCCGATACAAGGCGCGATATCCGAGGCCAATAACGACCGCGACGGAGGCGCCGATGATCGGCCCGACGACTCCGCCAATGTTCCAGCCGCCGTGCAGAGCGAGCGCGGTCACCGTGGCGGCCGTCGATGCGGCGATCACGGGGATCGCCCACCGGGCCCGCAACAAGTGCAATTGAAGGAAGAACAGAGGAAAAATCAGAAACGCGCCATCCGGGGACAAGAAAACAAGCGCTATATCCTCGAGCGACACGAGCGCGAGCCAGACGACTCGTGCCACCGGGCTGACCTGGGAGCGCGTGAGAAAGGCGCCGCCGACATAGCTGATGAACAGGATGATGGCGAGAGCGACGATCCACGATGCGTGCAACCCGGGGGCGAGGATCTGCCGCACGATGACGAAGCCGACGAGGGCGGTGACCAGGACGTGGAGTGAGATTCGAAGCCCGAGGAACACGGGCCGCAACGGGGTTGCCGACGACTCGATGGCCGGACTCGGTCCGGGCTCTGCGGGGACTGTCACATCCGCCAGCCTAACTTCGCACCCGGGGCGCGGCATCCGTCGAAGGATGGATCGCGGCACAGAAAGGATCAACCTTTCGGACGACGATGGGGGGTGCGGTTCTCCGTAGCGTCAATGCAATGAGCCCTCTCCGTGCCCCCACGCATCCTTCCGACCTCGACCGACCGACGCGCGCGGTGCCGCGATGGCTTCGACTGGTCATCCCGCTCGTGCTCGCCGCCGTTTGGTTCGGGGTGTTCGCCGCGGGAGGGAGCTCGTTCAGCACGATCAGCAGCGTCGCCGTCAATGATCTCGCGCAGCACTTGCCCGCGAGTGCGGAGGCCACGAAAGTCCACGAGCTTCAAACGGAGTTCCGAGACAGCGAACTGGTGCCCGCGGTGAGTTACGACATCGGGCGGGTGATGTGGTGGCCGAGCAAGCTCGCGCGTCGGCGTCAACCGCGCCAGGACGAGAAAGCAGAATCGGACGAAGGGATCTCCCTCGTCGGCAGGAGCACGGAGCGCTCGATTCCCCCGAGGTAGTTGAGCGGAGACACGTACTGCCCGTGGAGCCGCGCTCCGACGTGAAGGCACGGTGCCCTGCAGTGGCCGGACTGCAGGGTACCGATCTGTTCGCCCCGGTGCACGGGCGCACCCTCGACGAGACGGGAGAGCACGGGTTCGAAACTTGACATGAGCCCCCCGCCATGGTCGATCGACACGACGTACCGGTCTACGACGAATCCCGAAAAGTGGATGATCCCATCGGCGGGGGAGCGCACGATTGCGTTGGCGGGTGCAGAAATGTCGATTCCGCGGTGACCGGCCGAGTAGGGCGTTTCCGGCGCGATGTACGGCCGCAGAATTTCGCGTGAAGCATCCACGGGCCACGCCCACGCAATTCGGGGCGTGTAATCGGTCGCCGCCGCCGGCGTTGCTCCGGTGAGTGCCAGGAGGATCAATGCGGCCGCCGTACGGCTGAGGTGTTTCGACAACGGCGACGACATGATTCAAGCCTGCCCGGTCCGCGCTACCTGGGAACCGCGCTTACAGCGAAAGTGGGTTTCTGCGCTGCCACGCGTCAAGGGGAGGAGAGGAAACACTGCTATCATTGGTCTTCGCACCTTGATTTTTGAGGTGACTACGCGTGCCCGCACTGTTTGCAACACAGTTTGCGAACGCCAACCACATCCACTCAGTCCGGCGAGAGCCAGGCGGATGTGCGTCGGGCACCAGGTTTCGCGCCGACCGGTGCGAAAAACAACTGAGCGGCGCACGATCCTGTCCGGATGCCGTGTGCCAGAAAAGGAGACGGCCATGGCCGTTGTCACCATTCGCCAGCTTCTCGACAGCGGCGTCCACTTCGGACACCAGACCCGCCGCTGGAACCCGAAGATGAAGCGCTTCATCCTCACCGAGCGCAGCGGCAGCCACATCATCGACCTGCAGCAGTCGCTCGCCTACATCGACACCACGTACGACTACGTGCGCGAGACCGTTGCACACGGTGGAACAATCCTGTTCGTCGGCACGAAAAAGCAGGCCCAGGGCGCCATCGCCGAGCAGGCTCAGCGCGTCGGCCAGCCGTTCGTGAACCAGCGCTGGCTCGGTGGATTGCTCACCAACTTCCAGACGGTGTCCAAGCGTCTGACCCGCATGAAAGAGCTTGAAGAGGTCGACTTCGACGACACGACGAAGGGCTTCACGAAGAAGGAACTCCTTCTCAAGAAGCGCGAGCTCACCAAGCTGCACAAGAGCCTCGGCGGAATCCGGAACCTCACCCGCACGCCGTCAGCGCTGTGGGTCGTCGATACGAAGAAGGAGCACCTCGCGATCGACGAGGCGCGCAAGCTTGGCATCCCCGTGATTGGCATCCTCGACACGAACTGCGACCCGGATGAAGTCCAGTACCCGATTCCGGGCAACGATGACGCAATTCGTTCCGTCGCCCTGCTGACGCGCATCGTCGCGGATGCCGCAGCCGAGGGCCTCATCCAACGCCACCAGAAATCGGAGGGCGACGGCGCGCCGGCCGAGCCGATGGCGGAGTGGGAAGCGGAGTTGCTGCATTCCGGAACGCCCGAGTTCGATAAGGCCGCTTCACCTGCCGAAGATGCAGCGCCGAAGACCGCTACTGCCGAAGAGGCCGAGAAGCCCGCCGCAGCGAAGGCCGAGAAGTCCGAAGAGCCGGCCGCTGAGAAGACCGAAAAGGCTGAAAAGGCCGAAAAGCCCGCTGCGGAGAAAGCCGAAAAGCCGGCCGCTGAGAAGGCCGAGAAGCCTGCGGCAGCGAAGGCCGAGAAGCCCGCCGAAGAGAAGCCCGCTGCAGAGAAAGCGACGAAGCCCGCCGCGGACAAGGCCGAAAAGCCCGCCGCAAAGAAGCCCGCAGCGAAGAAGCCCGCAGCCAAGGCCGACGCGGCATCAACGACCAAGTAACGACGAACCAAAGGGAACTATACGACATGGCAAACTTTACTGCCGCAGATGTCAAGGCGCTCCGTGACCGCCTTGGCACAGGAATGATGGACAGCAAGAACGCGCTCGTCGAGGCGGACGGCGACATGGAAAAGGCCGTCGAGATCCTACGGCTCAAGGGTGCGAAGAGCAATGCCAAGCGCGCCGATCGCTCCACGAGTGAAGGACTCGTCGCCGCAGTCGAGAACGATGGCTACGCCACCATGATCGAGCTCGCGTGCGAGACCGACTTCGTGGCAAAGAGCGATAAATTCGTGAACCTTGCCGAATCGGTGCTCACGGCCGCGGCCGCAGCGCGCGCCGGTTCCGTCGACGATGCGCTCGCCGCGAAGGCCGGGAGCACGAGCGTCGCCGAACTCATCAACGATGAGTCCGCCGTGCTCGGCGAGAAAATCGAGCTTCGCCGCGTTGCGTCCATCGATGCCGAGCATCACGCGATCTACCTGCACAAGACGAGCAAGGACCTTCCGCCTCAGGTCGGTGTCGTGGTCGGTTACTCCGGTACCGACGCTGAGACCGCCCGCAGCGTCGCGCAGCACATCGCGTTCGCGGACCCGCAGTACCTGACGCGGGACGAGGTTCCTGCAGACGTCGTCGAGAAGGAGCGCGAAATCGTCACCGAGATCTCCCGCAACGAGGGCAAGCCGGAAGCGGCGCTCCCGAAAATCGTCGAGGGCCGGATTGGCGCGTTCTTCAAGCAGGTCTCCCTGCTCGACCAGGACTACGCGAAGGACAACAAGCTCTCGATCGAGCAGGTCCTGAAGGATGCGGGACTCACCGTGACAGGCTTCGCCCGGTTCAAGGTGGGCGCGTAACAGTCCGCAGCATCGTGCGCGAGCAGGTTCGCGCGGAAGGGGGTCGGAGACTGGCGTCTCCGGCCCTCTTTTTCGCGAATGACCTAATACTCTGTAACGAGTGGCCAATCGAGGAGAAAACATGACAGGCAAGCACAAGAGACGCGTTCTTCTCAAACTCTCGGGCGAATCCTTCGGTGGCGGCTCTCTCGGTGTCAATCCGGACGTCGTGAGCGGGCTCGCGAAGGAGATAGCTGCCGCTGCGACCGACGTGGAGATCGCCATCGTGGTCGGTGGCGGCAACTTCTTCCGCGGCGCCGAGCTTTCCCAGCGCGGCATGGACCGCGGCCGGGCTGACTACATGGGCATGCTCGGCACGGTCATGAATGCGCTTGCCCTTCAGGACTTTCTTGAGCAAGCGGGAGCGGCAACCCGCGTGCAGTCGGCGATCGCGATGACTCAGGTTGCGGAACCATACATTCCACGTCGCGCAGAGCGGCACCTCGAGAAGGGCCGGGTCGTCATTTTCGGTGCCGGCGCCGGACTCCCGTACTTCTCGACCGACACGGTCGCGGCGCAGCGTGCGCTCGAGATCGGTGCCGACGTCGTGCTCGTCGCCAAGAACGGCGTCGACGGCGTGTACGACGGCGATCCGCGCAAAAACGCGAAGGCGGCAAAGCTCGAGCGCGTCACCTACCAGGAGGCCCTCGTTCAGGGACTCAAGGTCGTTGACTCGACCGCGTTCAGTTTGTGCATGGACAACGGAATGCCCATGGTCGTGTTCGGAATGGAACCGAGCGGCAACATCACGAAGGCGATCCGAGGAGAACACATCGGCACTCTCGTCAGCAACTGACGGGCATGTCGCCGCTTGTTCTCGCGCTGGTCGCGGTCGCGGCTGTCGCACACGCCACGTGGAACGTCGTCATCAAACGCGCGGGCGCGCGCGGCACGAATTTTCTGTGGCTGACCTTCCTCGTGGGGGCGCTGGCTTTCCTTCCCTTCGGCATGTGGTCCCTCGTGTCCGAACGCGTGGATGTCCTCCACTGGCTGGGACTCGCCGTCGTCAGCGGTGCTCTGCAGATCGCGTACTTCTTCCTCCTGCAGGCCGGCTACCGCGTGGGGGATGTTTCCGTCGTCTATCCGCTCGCGAGAGGCACGGGGCCCCTTCTTACCGTGGTGTTCGCGATAGTCCTGTTGGGTGAGCGCCCCGGCGTGATAGCCCTGCTCGGCGCGGCCGTTGTCATCGCGGGGGTGCTCATTACCGGATTCGCGAGGCAGGGCACGGCGGGCGGCGGCAGGGCTGGAGTTCTTTTCGGCCTCGCGATCGGCGTGCTCATCGCCGTCTACACCCTGTGGGACAGCGCCGCCGTGACGTTGGGAGGGATGCCCGCCGTCGGCCTGTACTGGGGAAGCGTGATGTTTCAGTGTGTGCTGCTCGCCCCACTTGCCTTGCGTACGAGGAAATCCCTCGCCGCGACGGCGCGACGGCACTGGGTCGCGGTAATCGTGGTCGGCGTCCTCGCGCCGCTTGCCTACATCGTGATTCTGCTGGCCATTCAGCTCGCTCCCGTGTCGTTGGTTGCACCAGCGAGGGAGGTGAGCGTCGTGCTCGTGAGCCTCGCCGGATGGCTGCTCTTTCGTGAACCTCACCCGGCGCAACGGCTGGCGGGGGCTGCCGTCGTGCTCGCCGGCATCGCGCTGCTCGCCATCGGTTAGCCGGTAAGATTGCCCCGACACGAAGGAGAGCACGTGATCAGCGACGTACTGGCCGAAGCCAAAGACAAGATGCACAAAGCAGTCGATGTGGCCAAGGAAGATTTCAGCGGTGTGAGAACGGGGCGCGCAAACCCCGCCCTGTTCCAGAAGGTGCTCGTCGACTACTACGGCACCCCCACCCCCCTCGCGCAGCTTGCAGGCCTGCAGAACGTCGATGCCCGCACGCTCGTCATCACGCCATACGACAAGGCCGCGCTCAAGGAAATCGAAAAGGCGATTGTCGCCACGCCAAACCTGGGCGCGAATGTGGGAAACGACGGGACGGTCGTTCGGGCGACCCTGCCCGAACTCACCGAGGATCGCCGCAAGGAGTTTGTCAAGATCGTGCGCGGCAAGGGCGAAGATGCCAAGGTCGCCATCCGCAATATTCGACGCAAGGCGAAGGACGATCTCGACGCGTTGAAGGCGGATGTCGGCGACGACGAAGTCGCGCGCGCCGAGAAAGAGCTCGAGGTGCTCACCAAGGGGCAAGTCGACGCGATCGATGAGGCTTTGCGCAAGAAGGAAGCCGAGCTGCTCGAGGTTTGAATGCCCGATGATGATGATGGACCTCCGCAAGCGCCGGCGAAGAGGCGGTGGCGGTTCGGCCGCGCCGACTTCGAAGCGCGAGCAGACGCGACGCGCGAGGAGATTCGTGCCCAGGTGACGGCGACGCGCGCCGAATTGAGGGCCCAGGTCGAGGCGACACGCGCTCAAATCGACCACGCGAACGAGAGAATCGAAGCACGCACAGGTCGAAATCTTCCCCTCGCCATTCTCATCGGGCTCGCCCTGGGGCTGGCCATGCTGTTCAGCCTCATCGTCGTGAAGGAACTCTTCATGATCGTTGCGGCGTTCCTGATCGGTTTCACGGCGTTCGAACTGGCCAGCGCACTGCGCGCGTCCGGGCGCCGGGTGCCACGGTGGCCCACGGTCATCGCCGCGCTCGCGACGGTGCCGGCAGCGTTCTACCTGGGTGACGGAGGCAAGTGGCTCGTCTCGCTCGCTGGTATCAGTTTTGTGATCTTGTGGCGCGTAGCGGAACTCGCCAATCCTCGTTTGCGCGGCCCCAGGCGCGAGGTGTGGCGGGACCTCGCGGCCGGTGCGTTCATCCAGGTGTACATCCCGTTTCTTGCCAGTTTCTCCGTGCTGCTCACCGCACAGGACGGTGGGGAGTGGTGGACGCTCGCGTTCCTGATCCTCGTGATTTCGGTCGACACGGGGGCATACGCCACCGGGTTGACGTTTGGAAAGCACCCGATGGCCCCCCGAATCAGCCCGAAGAAGACGTGGGAGGGATTTGCCGGTTCTGTCGCCGCCGCCGCAATTGCGGGAATTCTGCTGTCGATCTTCATGATCCAGCAGCCATGGTGGTTCGGATTCGTGTTCGGGGCGGTCATCGTCGCGACCGCGACGATCGGGGACCTCACGGAGTCGCTGCTCAAGCGCGACCTGGGGATCAAGGACATCAGCACCTGGTTGCCGGGCCACGGCGGTTTTCTCGACCGGATGGACTCGATCGTCGTCAGTTCGGCCGCAGCGTACGTCCTGTTCCTGATCTTTGCGTGAGCACCCGATTCGGTGAGGCACAATGGTGTGGTGAGTTCAACCTTTCCCCGCACCCGCAAGTCTCGCCGCGGCTACAACATCGACCAGGTCGAGGAATTCCTCGAAGAAGCGCGACGCGTTTACAACGCCGAGCCGGGGGCACCGACGGTACTCGGAGCGGATGAGATCCGCACGACCGCATTCGATCTTCAGAAGGGCGGTTACTCCATGTCGCACGTGGATGCCGCGCTGGAGCGGCTCGAGGATGCGTTCGCGAGCCGCGAGCGGGAGCACGCCCGCCAACTCGCGGGCGACGAGGAGTGGTTCAACACTGCCAGAGCCAATGCGAAAGACATCATCGGACGCCTTTCCCGCCCCACGAACCACCGGTTCCGTCACGCGAGTTTCTTGGCCGACGGCTACGACCGCAAACAAGTGGATGCGTTTTGCGATCGCCTCTCCAATTACTTCCTCAAGGCGTCACCGATGAGCATCGACGAAGTCCGCTCCATCGCATTCCGCCCGAGGAAGGGCGGATACCGCGAGGCGCAGGTCGACTACTTCCTCGACAGCGTCATTGCCGTCATGCTCGCGGTGCGTTGATCGCATCCAGCGCATAGACGGCCGATCTGGGCTAAAATTCTGACACTGTGGGTAGGCATACGGATATTCTCCTGAGCCTGTCGCGGACTACGGGGGCCGGGGCGGCTGTTTCTGCGCGCCCTCGGGGGTATCGATACGCCCTTCCCGCCTACTCGTTTTTCATTTCCCTCGCCATCGTCCTCGTCACGGTGATCGCTCCCGACTACACCGCGCATGCCGCGCCGACGCGGACGGAGTCGACGGCGCCGTCGGCGGCGCAGCAATTCGGCCACTCGAAGGATCAGCCGCTCGCGGTGGTGAGGGACGGTTATCGAATCAGCAAGAAGCCCACCGCTCCCGCTGCCGGCAAACCCGATCCGGGCACCGCGAAGGCCGTCGCGTACGAACTCGTGCTGGCACACGGATGGGATGAGGGCCAATACAATTGCCTCGTCGCGCTGTGGCAGCGCGAATCGAACTGGAATGTCTTCGCCATGAACCCGTCGAGCGGCGCATATGGAATCCCGCAGGCGCTTCCCGGCAACAAGATGGCCTCAGCTGGCGCCGACTGGGCGACGAACCCCGAGACTCAGATCCGTTGGGGTTTGGGCTACATTGCCGCGCGATATTCAACGCCATGCGGCGCGTGGGAGCATTCGGAACGGAACAACTGGTACTAGATCGGCATAGGCTTTGAGCATGCCCCGTTCCAATAGACCACGCCGCGGCGGTCGCGAGGTCAGCCGTGAGTCGGACGAGGCGGATTTGCAGCGCGCCGTCTATGGCACACTCCGAACCGAATATCGGCGGGATGGACTGTGGAACGTTCAACCGGTTTCGGCGACCTCTGCCGTGAAGTCGTACGTGTGTCCCGGTTGCGGGCTCGAAGTTCCGCCCGGTCGACCCCACACGGTCGCATGGCGCGCGGACGGAATCATGGGGGAAGCGGCGGACGTATCTGACCGTCGCCATTGGCACTCGCACTGCTGGAAGGTCAGCTGACTCGTGGAAATTCGGTCCGGAGTCGAACTCCCTGCGCGTCGCGAGAACATCGAACTGCATACCTCGGATGGCCTGAATCTTGTCGGGGAACTCGCGCTTCCCGCCGAAGCGGCACCCGCGGCGACTCTCGTGTGCCTTCACCCGCTTCCGACCGCTGGCGGGTTCATGGACTCGCACATCCTCCGGAAAGCCGCGGCACGATTGCCTGCACTCGCCGATCTCGCTGTGCTCCGCTTCAACTTTCGCGGCGTCACGTCTCCGCGCGGCCGCTCGCAGGGCGCGTTCGGCGAAGGAATTGCGGAACGATTCGACCTTGCCGCGGCAATGGATCTGGTGGCGGAAAGGAAGCTGCCATCGCCGTGGCTCCTCGGGTGGTCGTTCGGAACCGAAGTGGCTCTGGCACATGGGCTTCACCATCCGATTGTGGGCGCGATCCTTCTGTCCCCGCCGCTCAAACGTGCCACGAGCGATCAGGTCGCCGCATGGTCGGGCACCGGCAAACGTATTGTGGCCGTCATCCCGGAGTTCGACGATTATCTCCGCCCGGAGGAAGCGCGGACCAGGTTCGCCGTGCTGCCGGAAACGGAACTCGTGGCGGTTTCAGGCGGAAAACATCTTTGGGTCGGCGAAGAACAGACGCGGCGTGTGCTCAATGAGATCGTGCGCGCGGTCAACCCGGCCGCGCTTCCGTTGCCCACCGAGTGGGTGGAATAGCGCGCCAGCGCGCCTGACCGGGGATTACAGCTCGTTCTGCCGCGGAACGACGACCTGATTGATGATGAGAAGAATCGATGCGGCAACGGGGATGGCTATGAGCGCTCCGAGGATGCCGAGCAGAGTTCCGCCCGCGAGCGCCGCAATCACGACAATCACGCCAGGGACTTTCACCGCGCGGTTCATGATGTTCGGGTTCAGCACGTATGCCTCGACCTGCATGTAAATGATGTAGTAAATGCCGACCGCGACTGCGGTGGGAACCCCATCGAAAAGCAGACAACTCAGCGTGATGAGGATGCTGCCGGAGAGGGTTCCGACGAGCGGCACGAGAGAGAACAGGAACGCGATGAACGCGAAGAGCGCCGGGTATTCGGCATTGACGATGGTCAGATAAATGAAACTCAGAATGCCGTTGAAGAGCGCCAGTGTGGCCTGTCCCACGACGTACCGTCCGACCGAATCGCTGATCTGCTCCGCGAGGTCGGAGAAGCGGGCGCGTTTCGTCGCCGGGATCAATTGGTACAGCCCGCGCTTCATGCTGTTGAGCGAGGCGACGAAGTAGAGAGTGAGAATGAGGACGATGATGACGCCGAACGCACCGCTGGCAATTCCGAGTCCCACCTGAAGAACCCCGCCGCCGATCGACGTGATGTTGTTCTTGATGAACTCCAGGGCGCCGGCGATGATCGCCTGGAGGTCGATGTAGTCGGGCAGGCTCTTCTGGACGTTCGCCACCCAGTTGTTGTCCTGATCGCCGAGGGCGGCGATGAGGGGCGTCAAACCATTGATCAGGTTGGATGTTTGCGCGACGATGACTGGGATGACGGCGAACACGAGCCCCGTGAACACCGCAATGACGACGGTGAGGACGGTCAGGATTGCGAGCCATCGGGGGAAGCGATGCCGTTCGAGCCAGGACACCGCAGGGTCCAGCCCGAGGGCGAGGAATATGGCGGCGCCAATGTAGGTGATGATCGTTGCGAGCGTGCCAACTGCTGCGCCTATCCCGATCGCGACCAGGACACCGAGCCCACCGAAAAGGCCCAGGCGAAACGCGTTCTGAATCTTCACGGTGCCCCTTCGTCAGATCTATTCGTCTGCGGCGACTTTCTCCGCATCGCCGAGTACGGTGCGTAGTGCGCCGAAGTATCCGGCGACCGCTTCGCGCTCGATTCTAATCTTCGCCAGGCGCTCTTCCGCGTCGGAAACCAGTGTGTTCGTCCGCTTCTCGGCATCCGACACCATCGCCTTCGCGCGAGCCTCGGCATTGCTGATGACGTCGGCGGCGTGCTTCTTGGCTGAATCGCGGACCTCGGCGGCATCCTTGATTGCGCCCGCGGCAAGCTGCTCGGCCTCCTGGCGCTTTTCCTCCGTGCGCTTGATGGCCTCCGCGAGCTGGGCTCGCGCTTCATCCAGGTAGTTCTGATTCTGGGCGACGGCTTCCTGGTGCTTAGCCAGGTACTCCTTCTCGGCCTCATCCCGCCGGGATGCCAACTCGGTTTCGAGGGCGGCTCTGGCCTTCTTCTCGTCCGCCTTGAGCCTGGACCGTGACGTCGAAAGCTCCGACTCCAATTCGGCCCGTGCCCGCTCCATTTCGTTCGCGAAGTCCGACCGCGTCTGCTCCAGTTCGCGCTCCAGATCGGTCCGCTCCTTCTCCACATCGTGGGCGAGGCTCGACCTCGCCTCGGCGATCTCCATTTCGAGTTTCTCCCGGACTTCCTGGTTGGAGCGAGCCAATTCGGCTTTCGCCGACTTCGTTTCGAGCGCGAGCTTCGAATGCGCCGCGGCCATGTCGTTCTTGAGTTTGGCTTCGGCCGCCTCCATCTCCTCATCGAACTTGGAGCGAGCCTCGGCGAGTTCCCGGTCGAGGTCGGCGCGCGACTGCTCTGCTTCGGCGGCCAGCTGTGCTCGCGTCGCCTGCACCTCACGTTCCGCATCGGTGCGCTGCTGCTCGACATCCCGAGCAAGGTCTCCCCACTGCTTCTCGGTTTCGGCCGTGAACTCCTTGCGATTCTTCTCCGTGTCGCGAGCGAGGGCTGCCGCGGCCTCGTTCGCCTCCGTTGTCGCCTGCACGGTGGCCGCCTTGAGTTCGGCAGCCTCACGCTCAGCTTCTGCACGGAGCGCCGCCGCCTCACGCTTGGCGGTCGCTTTGACCTCGGCGGCCTCGGTGGCCGCAGCGCCGCGGATCGACGCCGCTTCCTTGAGCGCATCCTGATTCGTGACCTTGGCTTGCGCAGCGCTGCGGGACAGGAGTCCTTCTGCTTCCGAACGCGCGGAATCCAGGATTTCGGCGGCTTTCGCCTTGGCCTCGGAAACCACCCGATCCGCGTCCTCCATCGCCTGGACGCGAAGCGCACTCACTTCGCCCTGGACGCTGTTGCGGAGTTTCTCGGCATCGATGTCGGCCTGGCTGATGAGCCTTGTCGATTGTTCTTCTGCGACACGGAGCACATTTTCCAGCCGGGTTCCCAGCCCGGTGTACGTGGGGCTCCCGATTTCATCGATTTCGGCCTGCAGGTCGGCGACAAGCGCACCGAGTCGTTTGAGCTCTTTCGCGTTTTCGGCCTTGTCATTGTTGGCCTTGTTCAGCGCTCGGCGGAGATCCTGGAGCGCCGTATCCACTTCCTCGCGGTTGTAGCCGCGCATTGCGGTCGAAAAGGCCTCGTCGTCGGTTGCCACGTCATCTCCCTGGGTTGTAGACGGCCTACAGTCGGGGCTTCGGCCGGACAGTGTCGAGTTTAGTGGTGGCGCGGGGAGTGAGGAAAAAAACCGAGCGCCGCAGGAGCGGGAACGTTCCCAGAGTGCGGTCGGAAACCTTTCAGACTGCGTGCGCTACTCTGAAATGTCTTTGCCTGTTGCTCGGGTAAGCAGAGGGCAACCCGAGAGGAGTTCCACGTGCGGTTCATTGTTGCGATCGTGAGCTTCGTCATCGCGTTCGTGATGATCAGCTATGGGATCGCTCAGCGAACGATTCTGGCAGAACCGGACCATGTCGCCGCGTCGACGGCTCTCGGTACCGCGGCACCCGTGACCGTGATCGACGGCGCCGTGCTGAACACGAATGAGGGTCGGCAGAAGATCAGCATCTCCGGCTCGGATTCAGTCTTCGCGGCCTACGGCCGAACGAATGATGTTCTCGCGTGGATCGGCGACGCGAGCTACAACAAGATCGGCATCGAGGACGAAACGTCGAAGCTGACCAACTCTGTCGTTTCCGGCGCGGAGGCGACGGTGCCGGACCCGCACGGCTCAGACCTGTGGCTGGCGGAACTCACACGTGAGAACGAATTGACGTTCGTTGTGAATGTTCCGCGCGATGTTTCGATCATCATTCTTTCGGACGGCACTCAGCCGGCCCCTGGACACGTATCCATCACGTGGCCCGTCGATAACAGGACCCCGTGGTCCGGTCCGCTCATCGTGGGGGGAGTGCTTCTGCTCCTCGCTGGCCTCGGGCTGTATTTGTGGGCGTTGTCCCATTTGCGGAAAGCGCGGGGCCCTCGCCGTCGCCCGCCGAAAATGCCCAAGCCGCCGAAACGGCCCAGGTATCTTCTCAACAAGCAGAAGGCCATAACCGCGACACGGGGTCGGCGTTCATCGGGAAAGGCCACCTCGGCTTCCGCGGTGCTGCTCGTGAGCGCGCTGCTTCTGACCGGCTGCACGGCCGAGTCGTGGCCGGAGTTCCTCGGGGGGCTCGCGCAGTCCACCCCGACTCCGACCCCGACTCAGGAGGGCCCTCCCGTCAGCACGGACAAGCCGCCGGTAGTCAATACCTCGCAGCTTGAGACGATCGTCTCCCGAGTGGCGCTCGTGGCGCAGCAAGCGGACGCTGAGCGCGACAGCGAACTCATCAAGGAGCGATTCGATGGCCCGGCCCTCGAGTTCCGGGAAGCCAATTACGCGATCCGGCGGGCGGACAACAACTTTCCGGCGCTCGCAGCGATTCCGTCGGGCGACGTCGAAGTGACCCTTCCACAGCAGAACGATAAATGGCCCCGCACGGTGTTCACGGTCGTGCAGGATCCGAAAGATGCCGAAACAGCGCCGACCGCGCTGATGCTCGTCCAGCAGTCGCCGCGCGAGAACTACAAGGTCGTGTACGCCGTTCAACTCGAGGCGGATGCCACGCTTCCCGCCATGGCTCCGGCCGAGGTTGGCACGCAGCGGCTGAATCCCGATGCGAAGATCTTCGCGCTCCCCCCTGACGAACTGGCAATGGGCTATGGAGACATCCTGCTCAACGGCGAGTCGAGCAAGTATTTCAAGCTCTTCGACACGGTCGACGATTCGCTCGTGGCCTCGATCGGCTATGACGCGAAACAACAGCGTCTGGCGGCGATTCCCCCCATTGCGAAGATGACCCTGGGTGCCGCTGCGGGAGCCGCGGACGTCATCCCGATGGTGACGAACGACAACGGCGCGATCGTCGCTGTGTATCTCAATGAGACGGAGATGGTCGAGCCTACAGAAGCTGGTGCCGTGATCAACGCGGAGGGCGCCGTGAAGTCGTTGTCCCAGGTGTCGTCGACGACGAGGGGAACCTTGGCGACGTACGGAGACCAACTGCTGTTCTATGTTCCCGCGGGATCCAGTGATCAGAAGATCAGGCTTATCGGCTGGGCGTCGGCGCTCATTGCCGCGAGGGAGTTGTGATGTCGGATATTCCCCCGACCCAATTGCGTGGCGCGGTCGATTTGTCGTCGTTGCTGCGCGACAAGCCCGGCGCGAACGGCGGCACGTCACCGATCGGGCCAGGCCAGGTCGGCGCGCCGGGCCCCGGGGCCGGCGGTGGCGAGGTGGTCGTGGCGTCGATCGCTTTCGAGGGTACCGACGCGAATTTCGGGCAGGTTCTCGAGCTTTCGGGCACCGTGCCCGTGATCGTGGAACTGCACGCAGGCAATCCGTCCGCGGCCCTCGAAAGAGTCATCCGGGGATATCAGGGGAAGTTCGTGCTCGCCACCGTGAACGCTCGGCTCAACCCTCAGCTCGCGCAGGCATTCCGGGCCGTGGCGGCGCCGACCGTCGCCGCGGTGATCGGCGGCCGACCGGTGGCCCTGTACGAGGGGGAGCTTCCCGAGGCCGAGGCGAGGCCAGTCTTCGACCAAGTGCTCACGATTGCCGCCGAAAACGGAGTCTCCGGCACGGCGAAAACGGCGGATACCGGCGAGGAGAACGGTGAACCGGCCGAAGAACCGCTTCCGCCTCACCACCAGGCAGCCTTCGACGCGATTGATCGCGGAGATTTCGCCGCGGCGATCGCCGAGTACCGCGCCGCGATAGCGCAGGATCCCCGGGATGCGCTCGCGGTGGCCGGACTCGCGCAGGTTTCGCTCCTCGATCGGCTGAGCGGTCACACGGCGGAGGAGATCCGGGCCGAGGCTGCGGCAAAGCCAGAGGACCTCGACGCGCAACTCGATGTCGCGGACCTGGACGTATCGGGAGGGCACCTCGACGACGCATTCGCACGGCTCCTCGACATGTTTGCCGGGCTGGACCAGAAGGGCCGGGACACAGTTCGAACCAGGTTGCTCTCGTACTTCGAGATCGCGGGTCCGGACGACCCTCGGGTAGCGAGTGCTCGGCGCCGACTTACGTCACTCCTGTACTGATCGTCACGCAGTTGACGCGCTCCGTGGCGCGAGCCACAGGGCAGCGAGCGGCGGAAGGGTGACCACGGCAGAGGAGGGCTGACCGCCATGGGGTTCATTCCGCGCAACCACCACGCCGAGATTGCCCACTCCCGATCCGCCGAACTCCTGAGCATCCGTATTGAGTAGCTCTTCCCACTCGCCCGCAAAGGGAAGGCCGATGCGGTAGGGCTCAACCGGGTTGCCGGAGAAATTCACCGCGACAGCCACCGGGTCGCCCTCAGTCGGCCACCGCAGGAATGCGATCACGTTATGTTCGGCGTCGTCCCCGACGAGCCACTGAAATCCGCGGGGATCGTGGTCGAGCTGCCACAACGCAGGGGCCCCTCGGTACACGCGGTTGAGCTGGCCGACGAGGGCGAGAAGTCCTCGGTGCACGGGCTGGTCGAGAATCCACCAATCCAGACCGCGCTCTTCACTCCACTCCGACGGCTGCCCGAACTCCTGCCCCATGAACAGAAGTTGCTTGCCTGGGTGCGCCCACTGGTATGCGAGGTACGCGCGGACATTCGCGAGTTTCTGCCACTGGTCGCCGGGCATCTTGTGCAGCAGCGATCCCTTGCCATGGACCACTTCATCGTGGCTGATCGGGAGCAGAAAGTTCTCGCTGAACGCGTACACCATGCTGAAGGTGAGTTCGCCGTGATGGTGCGATCGGTACATCGGGTCCACCGCCATGTACTGGAGGGTGTCGTGCATCCAGCCCATGTTCCACTTGAGCCCGAACCCGAGGCCGCCACCGTCGGTCGGCGCCGTGACGCCCGCGAACGCCGTCGACTCTTCGGCGATCATCATGATGCCAGGGTGGTGTTTGTAGACGGTTGCGTTCACCTCCTTGAGGAGGTCGATTGCTTCCAGGTTCTCGCGCCCGCCCAATCGGTTCGGTGTCCACTCGCCGTGCTTCTTCGAGTAGTCGAGGTAGAGCATCGAGGCGACAGCGTCCACGCGCAACCCGTCGACATGGAACTCGTCGAACCAGTACAGCGCGTTCGCGACCAGGAAGTTTCGCACTTGCGAGCGGCCGAAGTCGAAAATGAGCGTGCCCCAGTCCGGTTGCTCGCCGCGCTGCGGATCGCCGTGCTCGTAGAGTGTTTCGCCGTCGAACCGGGCGAGCGCCCACTCATCCTTCGGGAAGTGCGCCGGCACCCAGTCCAGGATGACACCGATGCCTGCCGCGTGGAAGCGGTCGATGAGGTACCGCAGGTCGTCAGGATCCCCGAATCGACTTGTGGGCGCGAAGTATCCGGTGACCTGGTAGCCCCACGATCCGCCGAACGGGTGCTCGGAGAGAGGCATGAACTCCACGTGCGTGTATCCGAGATCCGCGACGTAATCGACGAGCTCCGTTGCCAGCTCGCGGTATCCGAGCCCTGGGCGCCACGATCCGGCATGCACTTCGAACACGCTCATCGGCGCGGCAAGCGGATCACGGCGTGCGCGGTCCTTGAGCCAGTTTGAATCCGCCCATTCATACTCGGAGCGTGCAACTCGCGATGCGGTCGCAGGCGGAACCTCCGCGTGGCGCGCCATGGGGTCGGCCCGCAGAACCCAGTCGCCCGCGGCGGTGAGCAGCTCGAACTTGTATGCAGACCCTGCCTCGACGCCCGGGAGAAAGAGTTCCCACACCCCGTTGTCATCGAGCCGCCGCATTGCGCTGCCTGCCCCGTCCCAGTCGTTGAAATCTCCGACGACGCGGGCAGCTCGCGCGTGGGGAGCCCACACGGTGAAGGAGGTTCCCGCGACACCCTCATGCGGTCCCCAGTGGGCACCCATGGCATCCCACAATTTCTCGTGTCGTCCTTCGCCGAACAGGTACAGGTCGATTTCGCCGATGGACGGTGCGAAACGGTAGGGGTCTTCGCTGTGCCACAGGGGACCGGATTCGTATGTGCTTTCGAGCGTGTAGGGCTGCCACCGCCCCCTTGCGCGTCCCTGCCAGACTCCCTCCGCGCTGTGCCGGAGCGCAATGCGGGTTCCGTTGGCGCGAATTGCCGTCACCGATGTCGCGAGAGGCCGCCTGGCCCTGATCACCCATCCGCCGCCCGGCAGCTCGTGTTGGCCCAGCACAGAGTGGGGTTGCGGGTGACGGCCTTGCGCAATCGCGGCCAACTCCTCGGATGGGATGTCGGAAGGTGCGGCCGCGGGCGACATTATCGAGCCACCTCGGGTTCGATGCTCAGAATGTGCACGGGTGCGGTGAACGCGTCCAGTCGAACGAAGTTGTCGCGACCCCAGCGGAATTGCTGATTCGTGAGTTTGTCGACGACGGTGATTTCCGCATCCGGCGCGAGCCCGAGTTTTTCCAGATCCAGGTGCACGGTCGTCTCGCGCACGGAGTGAGGGTCGACATTGGCAACGACGATGATCGCGTCGCTGGATCCGTCGTCCGTGAACCTGCCGTTCAGATATTTGCTGTACACGAGGATCGCGTCGTCGTCGCTCCAGTGGATTTCGAAATTCTTCAGTTGCCGCAACGCGGGGTGCTCGCGCCGGATCCGGTTGAGCTGCCGCAGGTACGGGGCGAGCGAGGTGCCGGCCTTTTCCTCCTGCGCCCAGTCCCGCGGGCGGTACTCGTATTTCTCGTTGTCGATGTTTTCTTCCGAACCCGGTCGAGCGACGTTCTCGATGAGCTCGAATCCGGAGTACACGCCCCAGGTTGGGCTCGCCGTAGCGGCAATCGCAGCCCGGATCCGGTACGCGGGAACCCCGCCGAACTGCAGGTACTCGGTCAGGATGTCCGGGGTGTTGACGAACAGGTTCGGGCGAAGGTAGTCGCTGGACTCCCGGGAAAGTTCGAGCAGGTACGATTCGAGTTCCTGTTTCGTATTGCGCCACGTGAAGTACGTGTAGGACTGCTGGAATCCGATTTGTGCGAGCGCGCGCAGTGGTGCGGGGCGCGTGAACGCCTCGGCAAGGAACACGACGTCCGGGTGTGCGTCCGCTACCTCGTGCAGCAGCCACTCCCAGAAGCGCAAGGGCTTCGTGTGCGGATTGTCGACGCGGAAGATTTTCACTCCGACGTCGATCCAGTGGTTCACAATTCGCAGGATCTCCTCGCGGAGGCCCTTTTCGTCATTGTCGAAGTTGAGCGGGTAGATGTCCTGGTACTTCTTGGGCGGGTTTTCGGCGTAGGCGATGGTTCCGTCGGCGCGGTGGGTGAACCATTCCGGGTGTTCGGTGACCCAGGGATGGTCCGGTGAGCACTGGAGCGCCAGGTCGATGGCTGTCTCCAGCTTGTTCTTCTTCGCCGTGGCGAGGAATGCGCGAAAGTCGGCAAGCGTTCCGAGCTCCGGGTGGATGGCGTCGTGCCCTCCATCTTCGGAACCGATCGCCCATGGAGACCCGGGGTCGTTCGGCCCTGCGGTCAACGCATTGTTCGGGCCTTTTCGAAAACTTGTCCCGATGGGGTGGATCGGGGGAAGGTAGACAACGTCGAAGCCCATGTCGGCTATTGCGGGAAGCCGGCGTGCGGCGGTTGCGAACGTGCCGCTCGTCCACCGCCCGTCTTTGCCTTGTTTCGCCCCTTCGGAGCGGGGGAAGAATTCGTACCAGCTGCCGACTCCCGCGCGTTCGCGCTCCACTCGCAGTGTGCGGGTTTCGCCGATCGTGGTGAGAGACGAGAGCGGTTCGGCGTCGAATTCCTCGGCGAGCGCCGCGTCCGTCGCTGCCGAAAGTCGCGCCTCCGGAGTCAGCGCAGCATCCGTAAGGATCGCGAGCGCCGCCTTGATCGCGCGGTTTCGCGGACGCGCGGCGAGTGCGCGATTCAGGAGCGCCACGCCAGAATCGAGCGTGACGTCGACGTCCGCGCCCGCTGGAACTTTGAGCAGTGCGGCACGGAGCCAGGATGCCCAGTCGTCGCGCCATGCGCGCACCGTGAATGACCAGGTGCCCGGCTTCGCGACTCGAACGAGCGATTCCCACTGATCGAGGCCGGGAGCTGTCGAATGCATCCGGTACGTCGATTTTTCGTCGGACGGGTCGGTGAGCTCGACGTCTGCGCCAAGGACGTCGTGTCCCTCTGCGAAGATCGTGGCGCGGAACGGAACCACTTCGCCGACCCACGCCTTGGGCGCGAACTGATCTCGCGGTTGGCGCGGGGATTCCACTCTCAGCGGGATGCGACCCGTCGACGGCTCGTAACCAGTGTGCACTCTTCGACCGTAGCGAACGATGGGTCGATTAGTGCATGCCTGGGCAACATTGGAGTCGCCATCACACTGATAGACAGACCTGTCGGTCACCCCCAATTGGGTGTGCCCAGTTCTGGGTGGGGTACAAACCTTGTCCTCTATTGTGCCGACCGGTACTGTACTTGGCGGGGGATATACCAGAGCGCGAATCACTGTGATTCGAGTCAGGTACTTCTCACTGGGGGTCGGTTTCGATTCCCGGAACACTGAATGACCCGCGACCCGAAAGCGGGCATCCAGCGTAACTGGATGCTGCAATTTTTTGGGTCCTAACTCGAATAGGACACACAATGAACAAGCTCACCAAGTCGGCCATTGCCGGCGCGGCCGGCATCGCCCTCCTTCTTGGCGGTGCAGGTTCACTCGCGTACTGGAACTCCAGCGCCACCATCGGCGGCGCCACCATCAACGCAGGTACGTTGACCATCGCCGCAAACGGTGCCGCGACCACGACCTACACCACGGGTGGCGGCGCGGTCACGCTCATCGTCCCTGGCGACTCCGTGACCGTCACGCAGAACGTCACAGTGTCGGCGACGGGCGACCACCTGAACGCGAAACTCGAAATCGATGAGACGGGCCTTCTGGGGAGCCTCAAGACGCTCATCACGACGCCCGTGTCGGTCACCGCCTACGCAGGCGCGTCCGCAGTTGGATTCCCGCTGAACAACATGACCGCTGCCCAGGCGGCGACCATCACGAGCGTGAAGGTCGTTGTCGTTTTCCCGAACACCGTCGGTAACACCAACGGCACCGAGGGTCAGGGCGGCGATCTGCAGCTCGGAACCCTCAAGGTCAAGCTGACCCAGATCCCGTAACACGGAATCGGTGGTGGGCGCGCAGCATCGAGTCTCGCGCCCACCACCCTCCACAAATTCGTTCACGCCACCGATTGATTGCCCGAGGAGGTGACCCCTATGCCCGCACACCGCGATGACTCCCGACGCCGAAGCAACTTCCGGTTGCCGACCGTCAAGGGGATGCTCATCTCCACGGCACTCGTCGGTGGTGCCGCCGTCCTCGGGGTTTCCACCGCAGCCGGCAGTTTCGCCATGTGGCACAGCGCAGCTCCCGTGGGGGCGAGCACCATTCAGGCCGGCACTCTCGGCATAACTGTCAACGGTTCGTCGAACTACGCGCTGACCGGTACCCCATGGTCGGCGCTCATGCCAGGGGATGTCGTATCCCAGCAAGTGAGCGTCAAGAACACGGGCACAACTCCTGCGACCCTGCGCGTAAGCACTTCCGCCCCCTCTGGAGCAATCGATGTGCGTGCGCAGTCCAGCGCGTGCAGCGGAACGATTGCGGGACCGAGTTCGACCACGACGCCAACGTTGCTTTCGGGCACGCTCGCGGGAGGCGCCACGATCACCGTCTGCATTCAGGTGTCGCTCACCGCTAGTGCCGCGCAGAATCAGTCGGCGCCATTCACGATGACGTTCACGGCAGACCAGGTGCACCCATGAGTCGGGCCGTGAAGGCGAAGAGCTCGTGGCGAATTCCGCGAACTGGACTTGTGGCGGCCATCGCCACTTTTCTCGTTCTCGCAACCTCCGTCGGCGCGTATGCCTATTGGAGCGCGCAAGCCTCGCTCACCTCCACGGCCAAGGCCGGATCGATCGCGATCTCCCTCGCCGGGTTCTCCTCCGGCGCCGCGACCATGCAATACACGTTCGTGAATGACACGCGCACGCGCACAGGAAGCGTCACCGTCACGAACACGAGCCCGTCGACGAGCACGACGCCACTTCCGGTAACCGTTGCACTGAGCTACGTCGCCGGCGGTTCGAGCGCGCTCGCGACGACCATCGACGTGACGATGTGGGGCCCAACCACCGCGGCAAGCTGCACGCCCGCCGCAACACCCTCAGGCACCGTCAGGACCGGCACGTGGGCGAGCTTCCCGTCGATGACCGACACGCTGGTCGCCGGGCAATCGAAGACCTGGTGCGTGCGCGCCGCCAACGATGAGCGAAGCGAACTCGCCTCGTCCACGGGAACGATCACCGTTCAGCCGAAGGCGACGGCGACTCTGACCGCCGGAACGTGGACGGCCACGGCGAGCGCGACGACCACGCAGAACACCCAGTACATCTATCCGGTGGTTCCGATCTCTGCGACGACGTGGTTCCGCATCCACCTCACCACCGACCCGTCGAAATGCCTGGACATTAGGGCCTCGAGCGGAGCCGGAACCGAATTGATCGAATGGACGTGCCACAACAACCCGAACCAGCAATTCCAGCTCGGCGCTGCAGATTCCAATGGATACCGCGACGTGACGCCACGTCACGCCCAGACATTGCGCTGGGACAATGGCGGTGCCACCACGACGGGCTCCGTCATCAAGATTCAGTCGGCGTCGGGAGCCGGCATTCAGAACTGGCAGTTCCAGCAGGTCTCGACGGGTGTCTACCAGATCGTGAACAAGGCCACGGGGTTCTGCATCGCTCCCGGGGCCATTCTCACCAACCACAACAATGAAACGGCCTATTACCAGGTGTTGTGCGATGGAACTGCCGCGCAGCGATTCACGCTGGAAGTTGTACCAACGGCCCTGAACCTTACCTGCACGGGAACAGGCGGCTGGGGGCAGTCAGCGGATATCAGGTACAGCTGGGGTGCCGCAGACGCTGGCAGTTACACATTCCAGGCGAACAATGGCGGCTGGAAGACCATTGGGGACAGCGGCGCGAACGCGACGCAGATTGACATCGATGGCTCCAAACCGACGGGCAATGCGCTTGAGGACTGGAGCAGGGGAACGTACCCGGTCCGAGTGCTCGACACCAACAGTGTGGTCGTAGGAAACAGCTCGGTCACGGTCGGCTGGTTTAGGGCGCTGTCGTGTCCGTGACACTGCGCGGACGGCGCGTGAGGGTGGCCGCGAGCGTGGCCATTGTGGGGGTCACTCTTGCCCTGGCCCAATCAGTCGTTGCTCCGACCGCCAGCGCTGCGCCCGTCGGCATGGAATTCAGCGCCGATGGCGTCACCTACACGCCGACATTCACCGGGACGCTGCTCACGGACATCACGCTTGTCGTGCCGGGCGACAGCCAGAGCTCGAGTTTCTGGGTCCGCAACACGTCGGCGAGCGCGGGCTATCTCAGGGTCCTCCTCTCGGACGTCGTCGCGTCCAGTCCCGCCATCGCCGACGGCATCACCGTGCGCTCCAGCACGCCGACCCATACGGGTGCAGACGTGCCGTTGAGCAGAGCGGCGCCGTGCTGGGTTCTCGTCGAGGGCGAACCCGTTCCGGCGGGAGGCGCCGTTGAGGTGATTTCCACCCTCACGCTCGGAAATCTCACCGGCACCGTCGGGCAGAACGAGACCGCGACGCTGTCGCTGGGGGTGGGCATGAGTGATGCCGCAATCGGCGGCCTGCCGCCCACCTCGTGCGGAGGCGCCTCAACCACCATCCCGGTCAGCGGCTCGCCCGTAAGGCTCGCATCGACCGGGGCCGAAACTCCGTACTCCCTGCTTGCGCTGAGTGCGGGGGCGCTCGGCGTAGGGTTGTTCCTGCTGGTCGCTGCCAGACGGCGTCGGCAGGAGGACGCGTGACGGGAAAGAGGCACAGAGCCGAGGCGGACGACATCAAGTCCAGAGGTCTCCTGCACTATCTCGGTATCGGTGTGAGCGCGGGACTTTTGGCTTTCGTTGTGCTTGTCGCCGCGATGGCGATCGTTGTGCCAGCCCTGAGCGGATCGACGCCGATGACGATTCTGACCGGGTCCATGACGCCTGCGTATCCACCGGGGACGCTCATCATCGTCAAGCCCGTTGACGCGAACACGCTCGTCATCGGGGATCCGATCACCTATCAGATCGAATCCGGAAAACCCGCCGTCGTCACACACCGGATCGTTGCCGTCACGTCGGTCTCCGATGGCACGAGAACGTTCACGACACAGGGCGACGCGAACAACGCGCCGGACGATACCCCGGTTACCCCTGTGCAAATCCGCGGCAAAGTCTGGTACAGCATCCCGTACCTCGGCTGGGTCAACTCCTGGGTGAATGGCGACGGCAGATCCTGGCTCATTCCGGCCATTGCCGGCGCACTGTTCCTGTACGCCGGTTACATGGCGGCGAGCGGAATTGCGGGAGCGATCAAGAAACGCAAGAACAGGCCCGTGGGCGCTAACATCCGCGACTCCGACACCCAGATCTGACGCGACCAAAGCCCGCAACCAACTCGCCTAGGCTTGATGCTCGTGAAGGCGATCAGGCGATTCAGCGTGCAACCCGTACTACCGGACTCACTCGCGGTGCTCGATGAGCTCGCCACAAATTTGAGGTGGTCGTGGAACCTGCCCACGCGCGAACTGTTCGAACAGCTCTCGCCCGGTCAGTGGGAGGCCACCGGCCACGATCCGATCGCGGTTCTCGGCACGCTCGATGCCGCTCGCATCGCAGAGCTCGCGGCCGATGACGAGTTCCTGTCCCGCGCAAACGCCCTCGCCGAGGACCTGCGCAGCTACCTCAGCGAGCCCAGGTGGTACCAATCCCTGGGAGACGATGCGCCACAGTCGATCGCCTACTTCTCGCCTGAGTTCGGCATTGCCACCGCCCTTCCCCAGTACTCGGGGGGTCTTGGAATTCTCGCAGGGGACCACTTGAAGAGCGCCTCCGACCTCGGCGTTCCCATCGTCGCCGCCGGGTTGTTCTACCGATCGGGATACTTCGACCAGTCGATCTCGACCGACGGCTGGCAGCAGGAGACATATCCCGTGCTGGATCCGGATGGTCTTCCCCTCACGTTGCTCCGGCAACCGGACGGCTCTGCGGCATTCATCGCCCTCGCGCTCCCCGACCAGGGGGTCCTCTATGCGCGCGTGTGGCAAGTTGCGGTCGGCCGGGTCACGCTGCTCCTGCTCGACACAGACATCCCCGAGAATAGCGACGAGTACCGCTCGGTGACCGATCGGCTCTACGGCGGCGGCGGCGAACATCGGCTCCTCCAGGAGCTGCTGTTGGGCATCGGCGGAGTGCGGGCGATCGCGTTGTTTGCTGAGCTGACCGGGCATCCCGTTCCCGAGATTTTCCACACGAACGAGGGCCATGCCGGGTTCCTGGGGCTCGAACGCATCCGCGAATTGATCGGCACCGGTTTGACGTTCGCGGAAGCTCTCGAAGTCGTCCGGGCCGCAACAGTGTTCACCACGCACACCCCCGTTGCCGCCGGGATCGACCGCTTCGACGCCGAACTCGTCGAACGGTACTTCTCCACGGACCTTCTCGCGGGAGTCGAGGCTTCAGACGTGCTGGCACTCGGCGCCGAGAACTATGAAGGCGGTGTGCCCGACACGTTCAACATGGCGGTCATGGGCCTCCGGCTCGCGCAACGCGCAAACGGAGTTTCGAAGCTTCACGGCGAAGTGAGCCGACGCATGTTCGGTGCGCTGTGGCCAGGGTTCGACAGCGCGGATGTTCCCATCACCTCGGTCACGAATGGCGTCCACGCCCCCACGTGGACCGATCGTTCGGTGACGGGACTCGCCGCGCGCAAACTCGGCACGAGCGATACGACCGCGTGCGACTGGTTTTCGGAGTCTGTCACGGACGCGGACCTGTGGGCCCTTCGAGGAACACTGCGGGAGAAGCTCGTCGTGGATGCGCGCGAGCGAATGACGGCGGCCTGGAAGGCGCAGCACGCGAACGCCCACTACGCCAATGCTCAGCCCCCGGCGTGGTACAGCACGCTGCTGGATCCGAACGTGCTCACGATCGGATTCGCGCGCCGCGTTCCCACCTACAAGCGCCTGACTCTCATGTTGCACGACGAAGACCGGCTCAGGTCGCTGCTGTGCGATCCGAATCGGCCCATCCAGATTGTGGTTGCCGGCAAATCGCACCCGGCCGATGAGGAAGGGAAACGACTCATCCAGCGACTCGTGCGATTCGCGAATGAACCGGACATCCGGGGTCGGCTCGTGTTCCTGCCGAACTATGACATCGGCATGGCTCAAGTGCTCTACCCGGGAACAGATGTGTGGTTGAACAATCCGCTTCGCCCGCTGGAGGCGTGCGGGACGAGCGGCATGAAAGCGGCCATGAACGGCTCGCTCAATCTGTCGATCCTCGATGGATGGTGGGCGGAGTTCTTCGACGGCGAGAATGGTTGGGCGATCCCGAGCGCCGACGCCGCCGGGGACTCCGCGGAACGGGACGAACTCGAAGCAGCCGCCTTGTACGACCTCATCGAACACCAGGTTGCGCCGCGATTCTACGACCGCAACGAGCAAGGGGTGCCGACGCGGTGGGTCGAGTCGATCCGGCACACCCTGTCGACGCTCTCCCCGGCACTCAGCGCGGATCGGATGGTGCGCGAGTACGTCGAACGCCTGTACGTACCGTCCGCGAAGTCCGCGCGATCGCTCATTGCCGACGAGAATGCGGGGGCGAAGCAGCTTGCGGCATGGAAAGCGAAAATCGTGGCCGCCTGGCCGAGCGTGCGCGTCGGCTACGTCGAGTCCGGCGGGGTGGAGGCTGTTCCCGAGGTAGGCGATGAATTGCATGTCAGGGCGAAGATCCAACTCGATGGATTGTCGCTCGAGGATGTCTCCGTCGAACTGCTGTACGGGGCGATAAACGCGAACGACGAGTTGGAGTCGCCCGAACGGCTTGAACTCGCACCCGACGAAACCGCCGTGGTCGAATCCGGGGCAGCAGGGCTCGTCCAGTTCGGCGGGACGGTGCCGTTGTATCGCGCAGGGAGCTTCGGATACACCGTTCGCGTCATCCCGCGCCATCCCGGGCTTGCCGGAGAGGCAGAACTCGGCCTTGTTGCGGCGGCCACTCGTTCGGATCATGCCTGAAGCACCGCGAGAACGACCGCGTCACGCCGTCGTACTCCACGAATTTCGAGCGCATGTCCGTGCACGGCCGCGCCCGATTTTCGACGCCCTTGCCGAGAGATTCCACCCGGGTGAGAACGCGAGAAGCCTCTACACGGCCGACTCAAGCGCGTGGGTGGTGATCGTGCAGGGCGGTTGGTGGTACCGGGCCGAATATCGGGTGATTCCCGACGATTCGGGATCCATGGTGGAACACGCCTTGGTGAACGTGGCAGAGACGGGCAAGCGAATCGGAAGGTGGGCCGGTCGCAAGGTCGTGGAGGGCGCGCCGGCAGAGTTTGATCGGCTCATCTCGTCGCTGCGCGCTGAGCTCGAGTAGTCGCGGTCTGATCGCCGCACGAGCGCTACCGGTACGACTGGCCCTTCGAACAGGTCTGTTGCGCAGAATTTTGACCGGTTATGGATCCGGGGAGCGCAACGGCTTCCTGAATCGGAGCGTTCGACGGGTCGGTCGGCGGCAATGTCGCGTTCGGATCCAGTGCGCTGCCCGGGCCGGTTGTCCCGGTAAGCATGACGGGCTGATCGTTGTTGATTGCCGCGAAGAGGATGTTCGCGTCTGCCTGGAGGGGGAGTACCCCGTTCAGCCCGTTGGTACTGCCGAATCGTGACGGGTATTGGACGAGCTTGATGTCCTGCGGCGCAATGTCCTTCAGCGCGAGCGCGATGGACGCAAGGGTCAACGGATTCTGGAGGCTGTTCGACGTTTCCATGTTGTCTGCCGCCGCCTTGGCGAGGCCGTACACCTTGATCGGGTCGGACAGCGTTTCTTTCGATTTTGCCTGCCGAACGAGAGCAGACATGAATACCTGCTGGTTGCTGATCCTGGCGATGTCGGTGCCGCCGTCCACGCCGTAGCGGCTGCGCAGGAAGCTGAGCGCGTCCCAGCCCTGAAGGGTGTGCTCTCCCGCAGACAGGTGGAAACCGATCTGCCCGTCGTCGATGGCGCTCGCGACGCACACTGTCACCCCGCCAATCGCGTTCGACATTTCGATCACGCCGTTGAACTCGATCTTCGCGGCGAACGGGATGCTCACTCCGGTCAGTTCGGATACCGTCTTCACGACGCACGCAAGCCCGCCGTAGGCGAGGGCGACGTTGATCTTCGCGGACGACTGGGCGCCCCAGTTGCCGTTGCCGTTCTCCTTCGGGCACGACGGGATGCGCACGATAAGGTCGCGAGGGAAGCTGACGACCGTCGCGTTCGTGTGGTCGGCAGAAATATGCAACAGGATCGTGACGTCGTTGAGGGTCTCCCCGCGCCGACCGTACGCCGGGTCGCCTTCGCCGCTGTCGCTGCCGACGAGAAGGAGATTCACTCCACCTTCGATTGCTCCGATGTCCGGCGCGGGGCCGATGGTCTCGCCGATGAGGGTGATGCCCGGCTTCACAGAACTCGCGATGTCCCACACGGCGTACCCGACAACGGCCGCGCCGCTCACGAGCGTGACGGCAAGCGCGGCCGCGACGTACTTGATGATCGCGACCACCGGCCCGGACGCGCGAAGGCGCCCGTGCCTGGCAATGGGCGGCGCGGATTTCCGTCGGTTTCCCCGCGGACGCAGTTCAGTCACGAACCGATACTAAGTCAGCGAACCCTGAGAACTGCCCCAGCGGAGCCTACGGGTAGACCTGTGTCACCACGGTGTTGGCCCAACCGGTGATCTCGGCGAGTCTGGCCGCTCCGCCAAACGTACTGTATACGGTGACCCAACTGTCCGGATGAAGAATGTGGATGATGGCGGGAGTCGTGCCTTCGTCGCCGGTCTGGGTGAACGTCACCGTGTCGCCGCTGGCTGTTTCCGTCATGCCTCGTGACTTAAGCACGGCGAGGACGCCCTCGTGGGCCTCCGGCGTGAGGCCCTGCGCGGCGAACTCGAACGTGCTGAGGTCGACCATGTCCTTCCCGTACAGGCACGCGATGGGTGTGCCGCCGTCCTGGCCCACGGAGGATCCGGGGTATATCCCTGTTCCACCCGGGCCGCTGAACAATACGTTTCCGTTTGCGATGACGTTTGCCTCGAGGGTCGCACCGAGGAGCTGGGTGCAACTGGCGGGCGCAACGAAAAAGGCCTGAGCGGCTGTCGGAGTGGGGGAGGCGCTCGGAGATTCACTCGGTGTGGCGGAACTCCCCGGCGAAGCGGTTGGGGAGAAATCTACACCCATCAATTGCGCGGTGTCGCCCTTCGCAGAATCAGAAATCCGAACACGAGGGCGAGCGAAGTGGGAACGAGCGTCCAGGACACGACGCCAAGGAACCCTGTAGCGACGAACCACGCTCCGACAGCGCCCCAGCTGCCCGTCAGTGTAGCGAGGGCGACGAGGCCGAGAATCACGAGCGCGAGCGAGGCAAAGAAAATGAGCATTCCATTGACCCTCCACCGCACATACACGCTCGCGAACGCGATCCCCATCATGAAGAAGAACAGGAACAGCACGAAAGATAGGTAGAAGCGTTCGAGGATGTTCTGACCCAGGTAGCCAGGGCTGAAGAGCGCGGTGCTGACTCCCCACCCGGCGGTGATGTCTTCGATCCAGCCCAGGAACGTGATCACGGCGGAGTATGCGAACGACAGCGCCGCAAACGCGAGGATCGTGCCGAGGTAGAAGTCTCGCCGCGTGACGCTGTAACTCTGCGCGAACGGGAAGGTCTGGCTGATCGCCATAACGGCGATCACGAGCATGTAGACGAAGAAGTAGCCGATCGCGCCGGTGTACTGCATCCCCTCGCCTGCTTTTGCGAGCTCCCTGGCCGAGAGGGAGTTTCGAAGAATCCAGCCGATCACGAGGGTCACCGCGAAGATGAACGACATGATGAGCCATGGCACAACGATGATCTGGCCCTTGTTGACGAAGTGGAGCCGGGTCACGCTGGCAATCCTGGCGAACGCGCCTGGGGCGGGAGCGGAAAGTGCTGTCGTGGTCATGCGCTGAACTCGTTTTCTCTCTCGGTTGTTCCGGTTTTGCGGATGATGAGCTGCTGCAGGGACACCGTAGACAATTCGAGGCCGGCTTCGGCGGCAGCCTTGCGATCCTCCGCGGTCATGGTCCCGATGGTTGCGGATGAGATTCCGCCGATGGTGTCGCGGTGCAGAACGCTTCTGTTCTCCACGAAAGCGTCGACCGCTGTCCTCGTGCCGACGATCGCGGTTGCCGATCCGCGGAGGTTCTCGGCCGAATCGTCGACGATGATGCGTCCGTTGTCGATCACGAGCACGTGCTCGAGCAGGTTGCTGACTTCGTCGATGAGGTGCGTGGAGAGGACGACCGTGCGCGGATGCTTTGCGTAGTCCTCGAGCAAGCGATCGTAAAAGAGCTGGCGCGCCACGGCATCCAGGCCCAGGTAGGGCTCGTCGAAGAACGTCAGTGGTGCGCGGGAGGCCAGCCCCACGATGACCCCGACCGAGGAGAGTTGTCCGCGGGAGAGCTTCTTGATCCTCCGGTTGAGTGGCAGTCGAAACTCGTCGATGAGCTGGCGCGCGAACTCGGCGTCCCAGTTGCGGAAGAACCACGGGGCGCTCTTCATGACGTGTTTGACCTTGAAGTCTTCGGGATACTTCTGACTTTCCTTGATGAAACAGACATTCTGGAGGACGCTCGCGTTCTCGATGGGCGACTTTCCGAACACCGCGATGGAGCCGGCGGTCGCAAAGTCCTGGCCGGTCAGAAGCTGCATGAGGGTCGTCTTGCCTGCCCCGTTGCGGCCGAGCAGGCCGCAAATGGTGCCTTCCTGAACGGTGAAGCTCACGTCGTCGACGGCGCGCAGGGATCCGAATCGTCTCGTTACGCCCGAGACGTCGATGGCGGCGGTCATGAGTCTCCTTCTTTCGTGATCATGTCGGTGAGTTCTGCTGTGCTGATGCTGAGGTTTCTGGCTTCCAGTACCAGGGGTCTGACGTACTCGGCCTGGAACCGTTCCCGGCGGACCGTGATGATCTTCTCCCGCGAGCCGGGGGCGACGAACATGCCGATTCCCCTTTTCTTGTACAGGATGCCGGTGTCGACGAGCACATTCACTCCCTTTCCGGCGGTGGCCGGGTTGATGCGGTAGAACGCGGCGTACTCGTTCGTCGAGGGCACCTGGGATTCCTCGGGGAGCACTCCGCTCAGGATGTCGTTTTCTATCTGCTCAGCGATTTGAATGAAGATCGGCCGTGAGTCGTCCACGTGGTCCGCCTCCTTCTCTGTGCTGCAGTTTAGTTCGCTGGTTAGTTACTTGACTAATGAACCATATACCCCGCCAGTTTGTCAAGTTCCGCCGTAGGCTCGATGCGTGACCGAACTTCACGACCTCTCCGCTCTGGACCAGTGGAGTTCGCTGCAACGCGGCGACATTACTCCCGTAGAACTGGCCGGTCACTATCTCGACCGCATCGAGTGCCTCGACCCCGGACTGGGAGCCTTTCTGACCGTCACGGCAGACGGCGCCCGCGCGCGAGCGAGGGAAGTTTCGGCGACCCACCCGCGGTCAGCTCCACTGTGGGGATTGCCGTTCGCGGACAAGGATCTCGTTCAGCGCAACGGCGTGCGGACGACCTTCGGCTCGCGATTGTTCGCCGACTTCGTGCCGGAGGAATCCGACGACCTCGCCACGGTACTGGATGATGCTGGGGCAATCAGCCTCGGAAAGACGAACACTCCGGAATTCGGGCTGTCCTGCTACACCGAGAATCTCGTGGGTGCTCCCGCACGCAACCCCTATGACCCGAGCCTCGGCGCCGGCGGATCGAGCGGTGGAGCAGCGGCGGCCGTAGCTGCCGGCCTCCTCCCGTTCGCACCGGGATCCGACGGAGGCGGCTCGATACGGATTCCCGCCGCCGCATGCGGACTCGTCGGCCTGAAGCCGACGCGGGGACTCATTCCTTCCGGTACCGGGATTGACCGGCTGGGCGGGCTGCCCGTACCTGGCCCCCTCGCGCGCACGGTTGCCGATGCCGCGATGCTTCTGGACGCGATGATCAGCGGGGGAGACTACCCGTTCACCCTTCGGGCGCCGCGCTGGGACGGCGGACCCCTTCTCGGTGCTGCCGTTCGCGGCGAGGGTAGATTCCAACTCGGCGTCATGACGACATCGCCGTGGGACGGCGCATATGACATCGCAATTGCGCCAGAGGCGACAGCGGCTCTCGACCTCGCCGTTCGCGAACTCGACGCGCTGGGACACGGAGTCGAACAGACGGCATTGGAGCCCGATGACAGCTTCGCACCGGGATTCCGAGCGATCTGGCAAGCAGGAGCTGCGACGATTCCTGCGGAAGGGCAAGCTCTCGAACTGCTTGAACCGCTCACCCAGTGGCTCGTGAAGCGTGGCCGCGAACTCAGTGCGAGGCAACTCGCCGAGGCGCTCACGTCGCTCGCCACCTTCGAGCGATCTGTCATCCGGCAATTTGCCGGGTTCGATGCGATTCTCACGCCGGCGCTCGCCATGACTCCGCGACCGATCGGCTGGTACGACCAGACGGATCCGGAACGCAACTTCGAGCAGCAAGTGCAGTACACGCCTTTCACGTCGTTCCTGAACGTGTCCGGTCTTCCGGCAATTTCGCTGCCCGTCTCTGTCACCGTAGGCGGCCTCCCCATGGGCGTTCAGCTCATCGGACGTCCGGGCGGCGAACATGTTCTCCTTTCTCTCGGCGCGCAATTGGAACGCCGCCTCCGCTGGCAGGACCGTCATCCGCCGAGTTGGTGACTGACGGCGCGTCTCGACGACAGCCTCGGAGCGTTGCACAGGACTGGCCTGGCGGGGACGTTTGGGGGTCGCGGGTTCGGCGGGCATCTTTGGGCACGACCCCCAAACGTCCCCGCCGGGCCACCACCCCGGAAACCGCTAAGTGATGTAGCCGCCGCGCTTCAACCCTGCCTCGATCTCGAATCGGTTGGTGACGCCTGTGCGGCCCGCCGCAATGTAGAGGGGAATGAGAGCGAGGCCGTACCGTTTCCACTGGGCCCTGTGCACCGCTTCGTGCGCCAGAATGCCGGGCGAGAGGGCGTTGTTCGTAAGGAACACCGCTCCGATGGTCGTGCCGCCGCGGCCGAAAGACCACCGCGGGCAATTCCGCGCGACGATCACTCCGCCCTGCGACCGGATGCGGCCGAAGCTCAGCACCGTCCCCCAGAGGAGGCCGCACAGCGTCGCGAACCAGTAACCGGGTCGGGCGACGATCGGACTCAGCACGAGAGCGCGCAGCCAACCGACGCGTGAGACGCCGCGCACAGCGGCTTGAGCTGCGCGCTCGAACCGTGAAACGGCAATGGCCATGGTGTCTGTTCTAGCACTTCCCGGCATGGCGAGCTCCGCAGGCAATACAGTGTTGGAATGGCCGGCATCCCCGCGCGCGTGGCGCTCGTCTCGATGCATACCTCCCCGGCAGCGCAACCAGGAACGGGAGACGCCGGCGGGATGAATGTCGCGCTGAGGTCGCTCGCGGGCGAGTTGGCCGGCCGCGGCGTCCAGGTCGACCTTCTCACCCGCGCAGCGGGAGACGCGATCGAGCGGCGGCTCGATCCCGGGGTAGTGCTCCATGAGCTGCCTGCGGGTCCGCGGGGACCCATTTCCAAGGACGAACTCGCCTCCGTGACTGACGCGTTCGGGGAAGCCATCGCGGTGCTCGCTGCTCGACCGAATGCGCGATTCGACCTCATTCACGCGCACTACTGGTTGAGCGGAATCGCCTCACTCCCTGTCGCCCTCGAGTTCGGGCTGCCTTTCGTGCAAAGTTTCCACACCCTTGCGGCAATGAAGAACAGCCTTGGCGCGGCCGCCGCGCCGTCGGAATCGGAGCGGCGGGTTCACTCCGAGGCGTATCTCGCCGGCCAGGCAACGGCCATCGTCGCCGGTTCGGCTGCTGAGGCTACATTCCTGATCGATTCCGTGCGCGCCCCGGCAGATCGGGTTTGGGTGATTCCTCCCGGTGTCGACGTCGATCTGTTCCGGCCAAATCGCACCGAGGCGCATGAGCGCGTGCGGGCCGAGCTCGCGATTGCGCCGGGCCGGCCCATTCTCGTGGTGGCTGGCCGGGTGCAGCCTCTCAAAGATCAGGAGTTGGCCATCCGTGTCCTTGCCGCGTTGCACGAGGGCAGCAGAGGGGATCCCGTGCTCGTCGTCGTCGGTGAAGCGACTCCTGGTGACGAACGGTACGCAAGGGATCTTCGGGCGCTCGCGGCGGACCTGGGGGTGGCGCAGGACGTTCGGTTCGTCGGTGCGCTCGGCCGGGGTGAACTCGCCGAAGTGCTCACTGCGGCAACGCTCACGCTCGTGACATCACAAAGCGAAACGTTCGGTCTCGTCGCACTGGAGTCTGCCGCCAGCGGTACGCCCGTCGTGGGTTTCCGGGGGAGCGGGATGGTCGAATCGATCTCCCATGGCGTGTCCGGCGTGCTCGTCGACTCTCGGGATCCGCGTGAGTGGGCGGAGGCCATCGCTGGCCTCCTTGGCGATTCGGTGCTGCTCGCAGAACTGTCGGAGTCCGCGCGCCACCATGCGCTCGGTTACACGTGGGCGGCATCGGCAACCGCGCTCCTCGGGGTGTATGGGAGCCTCTAGCCCCGATACTCCTCCAGCAACCGCAGCCACACTTCGCTCATCGTCGGGAACGCCGGAACCGCGTGCCACAGTCGGTCGATCGGCACCTCGCCCACAATCGCGATCGTCGCAGCGTGCAGCAGCTCAGCGACATCCTGGCCGACGAACGTCGCGCCGATGATGACACCGCGCGATTCGTCGATCACCAACCGCGCGCGGCCCCCGTACCCGTCGGCCTGGAGGCTTCCCCCCGCGACCTCGCCGATGTTGTGGTCGATGACGCGGATCGGGTAACCGGCCTTTGTCGCCGCGGCCTCGGTGAGTCCCACGGAGGCAACCTCCGGTTCGCTGAAGGTGACTTGGGGGACCGCCTCATGGTCCGCTGTCGCAACATGGCGGCCCCATGCTTCGTCGTCGACATCGTGCCCGTTGGCTCGGACCGCGATCGCGGCGCCCGCCGCTCTCGCCTGGTACTTTCCCTGGTGCGTCAGCAGCACCCGATGGTTTACGTCGCCGGCCGCGTAGAGCCAGTCGCTTCCACGAACCCGCATGGTGTCATCCACATCCAGCCAGTCGCCATCGCGGAGGCCGACGTTCTCGAGGCCGAGGTCCGTGGTGCGGGGAATCCGCCCTGTGGCGACAAGCACCTCGTCCGCAACCACTGCGGTTCCGTTGTCGAGCTCGAGCAGTACTCCTTGATCGGTCCTGCGCACCGTTGACGGGGAAATGCCGGTGAGGACGGTCGCGCCAAGTTGGGTGAGGCCCTCCTGCACGAGCTCGCCTGCGAAGGGCTCCTCATTGCCGAGGAGTCCGCTTCGGGAAATGACCGTCACATCCGTCCCGAATCCTGCGTAGGCGGTCGCCATTTCGACTCCGACCACGCCGCCGCCAATGATCGCGAGGCTCCGAGGCGCAGTCCTGGCGCTCGTGGCCTCCCGGCTCGTCCACGGTGCGGATTCCCGAAGCCCTGGGATGTCGGGAAGCAGGGCGGCCGAACCCGTGCACACCGCAACGGCATGTCGTGCGCTCAACACGCGTTCCGGGCCCTCCGCCGCGGTTACCGTGACTTCCCGCTCACCGGAAATGCGCGCTTTGCCTCGCACCAGGTCGACCCCGATGGATTTGAGCCATGTCACCTGGCTCCCGTCGTTCCATTCGTGGACCGTCGAATCTCGTCGCGCGAACACCGCAGGCACATCGAGTTCGCCTGTCGCCGCTTCTCGCGCGCCGCCGACGCGCCGGGCCGCGCGCAGTGCGGCGGCGCTGCGCAACAGTGCCTTGGATGGCATGCATGCCCAGTAGGAGCATTCACCGCCGACGAGTTCGCTCTCGATGATGACGACGCTCAAGCCGCCTGCTTTTGCGCGGTCCGCCAAATTCTCGCCGGTTGCTCCCGCACCGATGACAATCACGTCGTAGTCATTCATTGTTCGAGGGTACGCGTGACGCCTGAATTTTGCCGGACTGTCAGCGCCCGAGGAATTCAGCCGGTTGGCGGGTGAAGAAGGATTCGGTGCCGATGCGGGCGTCCTCGGTTTGCGCGAGCCGGACGAGTGCAGGCTGGAGTTCGTTCTCCGCCGCCGAGTCGCCCTCCCGGATCGCGGTGCGCGCGTTGGCCAGTGACGCCTGCACGGCGAGGGGTGCCTGGGCCGCGATTCGCTGCGCGAGCTCCAGGCCTCTCGCGTACTGTTCGCCGTGCGGAACGATCTCCTGCACGAGTCCGATTCTGAGCGCTTCCGCCGCGTCGAAGCTGTCTCCCGTGAGGATCCAGCGCATCGCATTGCCCCAGCCGACTGCGCGAGGGAGCCGAATCGTTGCGCCGCCGAACGGCAGAATTCCACGGCTCACTTCGATCTGCCCGAAAACTGTCGAGTCCGCCGCGATGGCCATGTCGCTCGCGAGAATGAGCTCGATTCCCAACGTGAGGCATGTGCCCTGCACGGCCATGACGACCGGTTTGCTCACCGCACGGCCGTCCACCGCCCAAGGGTTGATTCCGCCTTCCGGAACAATATCGAGGCCATCCGATCCAAGCCGGGGTCCGACATCGGCAAGATCCAGACCGCCCGTGAAATGTTCACCGTGGGCGAAGACGAAACCCGCGCGAAGCTCCGGGTCGCGGTCGAGTTCGCCGTAGGCGAGGGAAAGTTCCTGCAAGAGGCGCAAGTCGGCGGCGTTGCGCTTGTCGGGCCGGTTGAACCCGATGAGCAGGACGTGGCCATCCCGTTCAAGGGTTATCCGTGACGCGGTGTCTGCATCGTCGTGATGGGAGCGCTTCGCGGTGATGTCGTTCATCCCGCCAGCCTAGGCGCAAGCGATCACGCGGTGAGCGCGCCGATGATGCGCAGGATCGTCGGAAGATCGTCGGACGCGTTCTCCGGGGCAGGGGGTGCGAACTCGCAAATGGATGCGCCCGCGAGTGCAAATCGGGCGGTGAGGGCGCGGATGGATTCCAGTAGCGTGGCGACGCTGAGGCCGAATGGTTCGGGGAATCCGAGCGAAGAGAATTCGGCCGAATCGAGAACGTCGAGGTCGATGTGAAAGTACACGGCGGTCGCTCCAGTTGCCTCAACCGCCCGTACGAGCGACTCCGGCGAGACCTCGGCAGGCGGCAGAATCGGGATGCCGCGCTCGGCGACCGCCGTGGCCTCCGGCGCGTCGAACGCTCTCGCTCCGGCGAGGACCACGCGTTCGGAGCGGAGCGGATTGTCGGGGACGAGAGAGGGAAACCCCTCGCCGAGCAGCGTGCGCAGGACCATTCCGTGGAACGCGCCAGAAGGCGAACTCTCGGGGGTGTTCATATCCGGGTGGGCGTCGAACCACACGAGGGCAACACCGTCGGAGTGGTTCGCGTTGGCGTGTGCGACGGGAGCGAGGTCGACGCCGCAGTCCCCGCCGATTGTGATGACGGGACCGTCGATGTCCGCGAGGACGTCAGCAATCCGGTCGCGCACCGCCTGGATCGAACTGAATCTTCGGATTCCGCTTCCGAGGCTTTCGCCGGCGCCGAGCGGGACGTCGATGATAGTCGTTCGCGAGGCAGGCAGATCTTTTCGGATGGCTTCAGCACCATCTCCGAGTTGCAGGGCCCTGGTGGAACCAGAGCCCTGCCACTGCGGCGCGAAAAGAAATCTCACGTCCATGGTGCGAGACTAATCCCCGGAGGTGACAGCTTTCTGCGGGTCTCCGCCCGCCTTGAGAGCGGCCAGTCTCGCATCCACCTCGATCTCCTTGTCGCTGTCTGCGAGCTGCTCGAATTGGGCATCCAGGCTGGATGCCGCAAGCTCCTGCTGGCCGAGGACCTTGGCTTCTTCGCGGCGGATCTTTTCTTCGAAGCGGTTGATCTCGCTTGTCGGGTCCAGGAGGTCGATGCTTTTCATGGCATCCATGACCTGCTGCTGAGCGCTCGCCGTCTTGGCTCTGGCGATGAGCTCATCGCGCTTCGAGGACAGCTCGGTGAGTTTGCCGCGCATACCGTCGAGGCCCTTCTTGAGCTTGTCGACGACTTCCGTCTGACTTGCGATCGTGGGCTCGACGGACTTCGCTTCTTTCTCCGCGGAGAGTTGGCGGCCGAGCGCGACCCTGGCGAGATTGTCGAACTTGTCGGCATCCGCCGCGTTTCCCGCGGTCCGAAGTTCGTCGGCTTTGCGGCTCGCGGCGAGCGCTTTGCTGCCCCAGTCCTGGGCGTTCGCGACATCTTCGGCGTGATCCTGCTCCAGGAGCCGAAGGTTTCCGATGGTCTGCGCAATCGCGCTTTCCGCTTCCGCGATGTTGTTCGTGTAGTCGCGCACCATCTGATCGAGCATCATTGCGGGGTCTTCCGCGGCATCGAGCAGCGCGTTGATATTGGCTTTGGCCAATTGGGCGATCCTGCCGAAAATGGACTGCTTCACCATGGGCGTTTCCTTGTCTGTTGGGCGTCGAGATGTTCTCCCACGGTAGTGGAGCACGTGCTGCGAACGAAAGCACGAGAATCGTGGGAATCGCGCTGGCGCAGCAATTCTGCAAATATGCTGACAATTTTGAACTTTTCAGGAGGATCCAAGGTTTTTGTGCGTGTTCCATTTACACGCGAACGGGCGCCTGCCACAATGGGCCCGTCACGGTCACTGTGGCTGTGGTGATTTCCCAAAAGGAAAAGGAACTAACTATGACAACTGTTGACAAGGACACCGCGAACTGGCGAATCTACGGCGGCGGCGGACTTCTCGTCGGCGGCTTCCTGTGGCTGCTCACGATCGTGCTCGCTCAGGCCGGCACTTCCGGCGGCATCATGACCTGGATCGGCATCATCGGTCTCGTCATCGTCGCACTCGGGTTTTTCCTCGTAGGTTGGGGTCAGACGGGTTCCAACGGCGCAGTGGGAAACAGCATGCTCGGCAAGGTCGGGCTCTGGGCCGCAGCTCTCGGCACGCTGTTGTGGGCGTTGCTGCCGTTGTTCGGTGTGGCCGTCTCCGGCACGTGGGGCTGGGTTGTCGCAATTCTCGTCGTCGTCGGCACGCTGCTGGCGGCGATCGCCATCATGCAGAAGGGCGTCGCTCGTGGCCTTGCGAAATGGGCCATGTGGCTCGTCTTCCTGCTCGCGTTGCTGTTCTTCCTCGGTGGGGTGGGCGGCGTTGCGACGCTCGCAAATTGGGTCGTCGGACTCATTTTCGCTATCGTGGTGGCCCTGACTGGATTGCTCTACATCCTCAACAAGAAGTAGGCGCTCCAGAAGATAACGCGCGATCGCTGCCCCGACGAAGTGGCAGCGATCGTCGCGTTTAACGACGCGCCCGGCGCCCGGGGTTTGCCTTCAGCGCAGGGTGATCGTTTGCGGGGGCCCGGAAATGGCCGCGCCCGCTGCCGTATCCGCTCCTTCCGGAACAAACCAGATCGCGGCCGTCAATTCGACTTCTCCCGGTTCGAGCGCCGGGAGATTGTCCCGGAATCGGCCGCCGACCTCATCCTCGGCGGAGCATTCGACGGGGGTGAAGCTGGCGGGGTACGAGATCGAGTCACCGGGTGCGAGATCCACAGCATGTGGTTCAGAGGGGAGCGGGCCATTGCTGTGCCATACGGTCACGCCGTTCCTGGACAGAATGAGGACGGGTTCGGAACTGGTGGAGCCCCGCACGTGCGATGAGCCGGTGTTCGTCAACGTGACCGTTCCAGCGACCGACTCGCCGTCGGCGGGAATCGACGAGGGAAACGCCGCCATCAGTTGGAGCCCAAGCTGGGTGGGGGCGAGTGCCGAACTGGTTTCACCGCAACGGCCGGTCAGCGCGCGGCGTGCGTCATATTGGCCGTTGAAGTGGTCGTCCTTCAATTCGCTCATCGCCGATTCCGGACCCGCTATTCCCGCAGAATCCGCGGTTCCCGTCGACATCGAGATGAACGAAGGCAATGTCGACGTGCCGAGGATGGCGAAACCGGCCACAGCGAGAACCGCGACGGACCCGAACGCGATCTGCCGTGGAGCCCGCCGGGCCTTCGCCTTTCGGATGACCGCGTCGGGATCGATCTGCGATGTCGTACCGGGCCGAGTCCGCCGAAGCTCGTCTCGAAGCTCTGATTCAGTGCGCACGGCCACCTCCAATGTCGGTGAAGTCTCCCTCGGACAGTGACACGGCGAGCTTTGCGAGAGCGTCGCTCAGGTACCGCTTCACGGCTCCGGAGCTGATGCCGAGGCTCGCGCCGATGTCGTCGATCTTCAAGTCTTCGTAGTAGCGCAGCACGATGCAGGCGCGTTCGCGCGGCGCGAGCTGCTGCAGCTGGGCGAGGAGGTCCAGTCGGCGTTCCGTCTCGGGCGCCTCCGAATCCCGGATCTCCGGTGCGAGGTCGAGGTGGGCGATACGCCGCCACCGCGATTGCCGCCTGCCGCGGTCCAAATAGGCGTTGAGCACGGTCTTCCTCACATACGCTTCCGCGCTGTTCACCGTGAAGCCGTTTCTCAGGCGGCCGAACGTTTTCACGAGAGCATCCTGAACCAGATCCGCAGCGTCATCCGCATTGCCGCACAGGAGCATGGCGTACCGTTCGAGCGCGTGGCCGCGTTCCTCGACGAGCTGGCTGACGACGAGCTCCCAGGACCGCCCTGCCGGGTCGCTCGCGGCACGATCCTCCACCGGCAGCCTCCTTTTCGCTGCACCTATTCTGTCGGGCTGCGCAAGTTGCCGCGCGACACCGCGCACGGCGGGCGAAATGGTGGTCATACTTACTAAGACGAAGAAGGCACCCGAAACGTTGGGCGAGGGCGCTGTGGAGCTGGGGTAATCGCGCAGCTATTGCGCGATGCCAGCGCCGGCTGAGCCTGCGCAGGAGGGCTTAAGGCTGTTGCAGTCGCTGCCGAATGTCGTTCAGCTGGTTTTGGAGTGCGTCGGGAAGCCGGTCGCCGAATTTCGCGAGGAACTCTTCCGTCCCCGTAAGCTCGTCCAGCCAGGCTTCCCTGTCGATGGCGAACAGTTCGGCCCAGTCCTCATCAGTGACGTTGATGCCGGCGCGGTCGATTCCGCCGTCCCGCGGCACGAGTCCGAGCGGGGTGTCCGATGCGCCAACCTGTCCGTCAACCCGATCGAGGATCCAGGCGAGCACGCGCGCGTTCTCGGCGAAACCGGGCCACAGGAATCGTCCATCGTCGCCCTTGCGGAACCAGTTCACCTGGAAGATGCGCGGTACCACAGCGTTCTTGCGCAGGTGTTCTCCCATGCTGAGCCAGTGCGACCAGTGGTCGGCCATGTTGTATCCGCAGAACGGCATCATGGCGAAGGGGTCGCGGCGAAGTTCGCCGACCTTGCCCTCGGCCGCCGCAGTGCGCTCGGAGGAGATGTTCGCCCCCATGAAGACGCCGTGCTCCCAGTCGCGTGCCTCAACGACGAGGGGAACATTGTTGGCGCGGCGCCCGCCGAAGATGATCGCGTCGAGCACTACGCCGTTGGGGTCATCCCAGGAGTCCGCTATCGATGGGGCCTGACGCGCCGACACGGTGAATCGCGAGTTCGGGTGTGCAGCGGGCGTTCCGGATGCGGGCGTCCAGTCGTTGCCCTGCCAGTCGGTGAGGTGGTCGGGAGCTTTTTCCGTGAGTCCCTCCCACCACACGTCGCCGTTGTCGCGGAGGGCGACGTTCGTGAAGATCGTGTTGCCCCAGATCGTGTCCACGGCCGTAGCATTCGTCGTCGGGCTCGTTCCCGGTGCGACGCCGAAGAATCCGGCTTCCGGGTTGATGGCGCGCAAGCGACCATCCGGGCCCGGCCGAAGCCAGGCGATGTCATCGCCGATGGTTTCGACCTTCCAGCCGGGAATCGTCGGCCGCAGCATCGCGAGATTCGTCTTGCCGCACGCAGATGGGAACGCCGCGGCGAGGTGGAAGACTCTCCCGCGCGGGTTCGTGATCTTGAGGATGAGCATGTGCTCGGCGAGCCAGCCCTCATCGCGCGCGAGAACGGAGGCGATGCGCAGAGCGAACGATTTCTTCGCGAGCAGGGCATTGCCGCCGTATGCCGATCCGAACGACCAGATTTCGCGGGTCTCCGGAAAATGGGTGATGTACTTCGTCTCGTTCGACGGCCACGGCACGTCCTTGTCGCCTTCGAGGAGTGGTGCTCCCACACTGTGAACAGCGGGAACCCAGGGTGTCTTGGGGCCGATGAGGTCGAGCGCGGCAGCGCCCATGCGCGTCATGATGTTCATACTCGCCACGACGTAGGGGGAGTCGGTGACTTGAACACCGAGTTTCGCGAACGGGCTTCCGAGCGGACCCATCGAGAACGGGATGACGTACATCGTCCGCCCGCGCATGCTGCCGTCGAAGAGGCCCTTCAGAGTCGTGCGCATTTCGTCCGGGTCGAGCCAGTTGTTCGTCGGGCCGGCATCGTCAGGGTCCTTGGAGCAGATGAAAGTTCTTGCCTCGACCCGCGCGACATCCTTCGGATCGCTTCTGGCGAGAAAGCTGTAGGGGCGGTGCTCCGGGTTCAACCGAAGGAGAGTGCCCGTCTCGATCATCATGCGCGTGAGCATGTCGTACTCCTGCGCGGAGCCGTCGCACCAGTGAATGGCTGCTGGCTTGGTGAGTTTGGCGATCTCATTGACCCACGTGACGACAGACTGCGGCGCGTTCTCCGGAACTGCGGGTTTCTCGTTCATGACGGTGTCTCCCGTGGGATTGGTGCGCTGGGGTGCCGTGAGGGTCATCGCTCTCTCCTCGTGAAAATCGGTAGTCATTTCATTCTGCGCCCCTAAACGGGAGATTTCCGGTGAGAACGCTCGAAAGAAACGCAAAACTTTCACTAGAGTGGATTTCATGACCGATCTTGCGACACTGGGGCAGCGCATCCGTCATTTCCGGACCAGCGCGGGGCTCACTCTCGATCAACTGGGTGAGGATGTCGGGATCGCGGGCAGCCAGCTCTCCCTCATGGAGAACGGGCGGCGCGAACCGCGATTGTCGCTCCTGCAATCCATCTCGACCGCGGTGGGGGTGGAGGTAGCGGACCTGCTGGACCCTGCACCACCGACACCGCGGGCGGCTATGGAAATCGAACTCGAGCGGATGCAGCGCAGCGCTGTGTACGCAGGGCTCGGGCTGCCGGCCATCCGCCCGTCGCGCACGATGCCGGACGAAATGCTCGAAGCTCTCGTCGGGCTGCATCGCGAGCTCGCGCGTAGGGCGAAAGAAGCCATCGCCACTCCGGAGGAGGCGCGGCGTGCCAATACCGAACTTCGTCAGTTCATGCGCACCCAGAACAACTACATGCCCGAGATCGAGGAAATTGCCCAGGAACAGTTGCGGCAGGTCGGGCACTCCACGGGGGCTCTCACCCACCGTTCGGTGAGCCTCATGGCGAAGCATCTCGGATTCGACCTCATCTTCGCGGCGGATCTACCGCACTCGACGCGCTCGGTGACCGACCTGGAGAACGGGCGAATCTATCTGCCGCCCGCTTCGATTCCCGGCGGTCACGGCCTTCGTTCGATGGCGCTGCAGGCGCTCGCGCACCGGCTTCTCGGCCATCAGGAACCGGCCAGCTATGCGGAGTTCCTGCGCCAGCGCCTCGAGATCAATTACTTCGCGGCGGCGTGCCTCATGCCGCTGCGGCAGTCCGTCGAGTTCCTCAGGGGGGCGAAAGCGGACAAGAACCTCGCGATCGAGGATTTCCGGGACGCGTTCGGAGTGACGCACGAGGCCGCAGCGCTTCGCTTCACCAACCTCGCGACCAGCCACCTCGACATGACCGTGCACTTCCTCCGGGTCGGCGAAGACGGCGCCCTCTACAAGGGGTACGAGAACGACGGGCTTCGGTTTCCGACCGACGTCACCGGTTCGACCGAAGGGCAAATAGTGTGCCGTCACTGGAGCGCCCGGCTCGCGTTCGAGCGCACCAACCGCACCACGGAGTTTTACCAGTACTCGGACACGCCCGCCGGCACCTACTGGTGCTCGACGCAGATCGGCACCTCGCAGGCGGAGGAGTTCTCGATCACGTTCGGCGTTCCGTTCAACGATGCGAAATGGTTCCGGGGGCGGGAAACCACGAACCGGCAGGCGTCGACGTGTCCGGATGCGGCCTGCTGCAGGCGGCCATCGGACGAGCTCGCCGCGCGCTGGTCCCACAAGGCGTGGGCAAGTGCCCGGCTGCACGCGCACATCCTGTCGCCGTTGCCGTCTGGAACTTTTCCCGGTGTGGACGACACCGAGCTCTACGACTTTCTGGAAACCCACTCCGGTAGTTGACGTGCTGGCCGTTCCCTGAGGAGCCGACGAAGTCGGCGCTGGCCGTTCCCTGAGGAGC
>CAZYYE010000002.1:242661-391622 GCA_964651535.1 uncultured Cryobacterium sp. | reverse complement strand
GAGGAGCCGACGAAGTCGGCGCTGGCCGTTCCCTGAGGAGCCGACGAAGTCGGCGTCTCGAAGGGGAACGTCAATCAACGTGTTGGTTCCCTTCGAGACAGTCGCTTCGCGACTTCCTCAGGGAGCGGGTGCCGAAAAATGACGTGCTGCGGCGGCTCCGGCTTCCTCGATGTACCGAACAGGATCGGCCATTGCGGCAACTGCCGAACCTGCGAGGTCGGACAGGGCGCACGACCAGACGGCCGGGTTCGACTGAACCCGGCCCGCGATGATGCCAACCCGTGCGCGCCTCCCTGTAGCGAGCGAGAGCAGTTCTCCGACGACTTTGCCGGTCGTCGAGGTTTCGTCGAATCGGCCCTCGCCCGTGAGCACAACGTCGGCCGAATCGATTGCCTCCGTTAGCCCCGTCAGGCGCTGAATCACACGGGCTCCGGATTCGATTCTGGCATCCCACACCGTGGCGAATCCGTAGGCGGTTCCTCCCGCGGCGCCGGATCCCGGCGCCTCCGGGGCGCCGCCCAGCACGTGCGCGAAGCGGGACAGGCCGCGCTCGAGCGCGCGGATCTCAGAAACATCCGCACCCTTCTGCGGCGCGAAGACCGCCGCAGCCCCGTTGTCGCCGAGCAACGGTGCCGTGACGTCGGCGAGCAGGGTGACCCCTTCGGACGGTGGCGCTCTGAACGCCGACGCGTCGATGCAGGCTAATTCGATCAACGCCGCACCGCCATCATCGAGCTGCGATCCTTCCGAATCTGCGAGGCCGAGGCCGAGAGCGCGGAGTGCGCCAGCGCCGCCGTCCGTTGAGGCGGAGCCGCCCAGGCCGATGATGAGCGATCCGATGCCCTGATCCAGCGCGTGCCGGATGGTTTCGCCGAGGCCTCGCGTCGTCGCGCCGAGCGGGTCGAGTGTGCGCATGAGCGGCAGCCCGGAGCACTGGGCGAGTTCGACGACACCGATGCTGCCAGGCAGTTCAAGCCACTCTCCGGGAGTGGGGCGGCCGTCCGGACCCGTGACCGAACCGACGTCGCGTCGGAGCGCATTCGGCACCGCGGCGGCGACCGCGTCGAGCGTTCCCTCTCCGCCGTCTGCCTGCGGCAAAACTCGAACCCGGTCGTGCGGTCGCACGGTGAGCCAGCCGCGCGCGGCGGCTGATGCGACAGACTTCGCATCGAGCGAACCCTTGAACGAGTCGGGGGCGATCACGACGTCCAAGGGCAGATTCATATGAGCAAGTTTGCCGTACTAGTGTCGGCGTCCGAGTTGGGTAGCGCCCCGGCTACGCTGAACGGCGAGCATCCATTAGGTAGAGAAGGTGAGAAGTGTGGCTGAGCCGGGCACGCGGGACGCGGTGGAAGACATCCCGATCACCGACCTTGCTGCGCTTCGAGAGGCGCTGCTCGGTTTGCGCACACACGAAGTCGTCGCGCTCTTGGGCCGCACTGACTCGCGTCGGCGCGCCGTGTTGTTCCGGCTCTTGCCCAAGGATCGCGCACTTGCGGTTTTCGAGGACCTCGATCCCGGCCTTGCCAGCGAGGTGCTCGGAGCGCTCCGTGACGAACGCGTCGGCCAGTTGATCGAGGACCTTGATCCCGATGACCGAGTCCTGTTGTTCGATGAGCTGCCGGCAAATGTGGCGAAGAAGCTGCTTTTGGGCTTATCGCCCGAGGAGCACGAGCTCACGGCGACTCTCCTCGGTTACCCCATCGGCAGCATCGGCCGGCGGATGACTCCCGAATACATCAAGGTACTCGCGACAATGTCGGCGAGTGAGGCCCTCGACCACGTGCGCTCGGCCGGCCAGAGCGCGGAGACCATCTATTACGTGCCCGTTGCGGGGAGCACTCGCATTGTCATGGGTGCCGTCGAACTTCGTGACCTGCTCATGGCGGATCCGGATGCCAGGGTCGCCGACCTCATGCATGAGCCCCTGTTGATCTCGGTGAACGAACCGGAAGAGGATGCTGCCCGCAAAGTCGTGGACGCGGATCTGATTGCGACGGCGGTCGTGGACTCCGAGAACCGGCTCGTCGGCCTCCTCACCTTCGATGATGCGGCGGCAATTCTCGCTGCGGCGGAGGCGGAGGATGCGGCGCGCACCGGTGGTGCGGAGCCGTTGCGGCAACCCTACTTGTCCGCGCGGCTTTTCGCCGTGGTGAGAAGCCGCGTGGTCTGGCTGTTCGTTCTGGTTGGAGCATCGACTCTCACCGTCGCCGTGCAGGATTCATTCTCTGCGACGCTGGAACAGTCTCTCGCCCTCGCCCTCTTCATTCCCATGCTGATCGGCGCGGGAGGCAATATCGGTTCGCAGGCCGCAACAACGATCACGCGCTCGCTCGCGATGGGCGAGGTGCGGCCGCGCGACATTCTTCGGGTCCTTTTCCGCGAACTTCGGGTCGGCCTCATGCTCGGCGGGACTTTGGGTCTCATCGGGTTCGTCCCAGCGATGCTTCTCGTGGGCGTCGACATCGCGCTGGTGCTCCTTCTCACCGTGGCGTCCATCGGCACTCTCGCGGCGGCAGTGGGCGGCGCGATTCCCCTCGGGGCGAGGGCGCTGCGCGTCGATCCGGCAATCGTTTCTGCGCCATTCATCAGCACGTTCGTGGATGCCACGGGGCTCGTCATCTACTTCCTCATCGCGAAAGCGGTGCTTGGGATCTGACGAGCGGCCGAGGTCCGCAGATTCATGGCGCCGCGCTTACGAGCTGACGGCTTTCTTGAGCAGTGCGACGAGTTGCTTCTGGTCTGCGGCGGTAAGCCTGGTCACGGCGTACGCGTTCGGCCAGAAGTTGCCGTCATCCAGGTTCGCGTGCTCCTGGAATCCGATCGTGGCATACCTCGTCTTGAACTTCGTCGCGGGCTGGAAGAACACAATGGTTTTTCCGGCCGAGTCGGCATAGGCAGGCATCCCGTACCACGTCTTCGGGGCGAGCGATGTATGCTTGCCAACCAATTCGTGCAGTGTTTGGGCAATCTCCTTGTCGGATCCCGTCATTTTCTGGATTGCCGCGAGGCAGGCTGCCTCCATATCGGCTCCTGCCTTCGCCGCCTTCTCTTCCGCGACGGCCGCCTGCATTGCCGCCTTTTCTTCTTTGCTGAACGTGCTCATGCTCTCCCCGTAGTTGGAACCGTCATGGTGTGGCACCTAGCGTAAGCGTGCACGCGGGAATGCGCTTCTTCAATTCTGCTCTTTGTCGAGACTGTCAACCGGTCGAATAACCGGATCCACCGTGGGCTTGTGCTGTCGGTATTCAGTGTTACTATCTACTGGTAGTAAGCATCACTGAGTAGTGGGGAGTTGCCGTGGCACGGCAGATGACGGAAATGCTCAAGGGCACCCTGGAGGGCATCATCCTCGCAACCCTTGCCGTTGAACCGGCATACGGCTACGAGATCACCGCTCGGCTGCGCGAGGAGGGTTTCTCCGACATCGTCGAGGGCACTGTGTACGCGCTCCTGGTGAGGGTCGAGCAGCGGGGCTTCGTGGACGTCGAGAAAGTGCCATCCGAGAAGGGGCCACCGCGCAAGGTGTATTCGCTGAACGCGAGCGGTGCCGAGTACCTCGACGAATTCTGGACGACGTGGGCGTTTTTGTCCGGACGCATCGAGCAACTCCGACGACACAGCACAGACACGAACAAGGAAGGAAAGTAACCATGGCCGCACAATGGATCGAAGCACTCACCGGGTCGCTCGAGCAGAAGAAGCAATACAAACAGGACAAAGCCCGCATCGATTCGTTGCCGGAGCCGTACGCCGCCTCGGCGAAAGCACTGCACCGCTACTTCATGTACTACGCGGGCGTCACAGATGGCGACACGCTCGTGACGATGTTCGGCGACCTCGCAGACTTGTGGGAACGCGCCGCCGTTGAAGGGACACCGGTGCGCGACATCGTCGGAGACGATCCCGTCGATTTCGCAGAGACGTTCGCGCAGGCCTACGTCGGCAAGCAGTGGATCGACAAGGAGCGTGCCCGCCTGACCAAAGCAATCGAGGAGGCCGTAAGGGGGGAGCAGAAGTGACCTCTCAGATCGCGATTCAAGTTCGGGGCATCGAGAAGTCGTTCAAGGCACTCTCGGTGCTGCGCGGCGTCGACTTCGACGTCGAGCAGGGCAGCATCTTCGCCCTGCTCGGATCGAACGGCGCAGGAAAAACCACGCTCATCCGAATCCTGTCGACGCTGCTCGAAGCGGATGCCGGCACCGCGACCGTCAATGGTTTCGATGTCGTCGCGAATCCCGCCGACGTGCGGGAATCCATCAGTTTGACAGGCCAGTTCGCCGCGGTCGACGACATTCTCACCGGGCGGGAGAACCTCGAGCTCGTCGCCCGCCTGCGGCACGTGAAGAGCCCTGCTCGGATCGCCGACGACTTGCTTGCCCGTTTCGCGCTCACCGACGCCGGGGATCGCAGGGTCGCAACGTACTCGGGAGGATTGCGCCGCAGGCTCGACATTGCGATGGGGTTGATCGGCAATCCTCCCGTGGTCTTCCTCGACGAGCCCACGACCGGGCTCGACCCGCAGGCGCGCATCGGGGTGTGGCAGGCCATCCGGAAGCTCGCAGACGAAGGCACAACCGTGCTGCTGACGACGCAATATCTCGACGAAGCCGAACACCTCGCCGACCGCATCGCGATTCTGCACAACGGCAGGATCATCCACAGCGGCACGCTAGCCGAGCTCAAAGGGTTGCTCCCGCCCGCCGCCGTCGAGTACGTCGAAAAGCAGCCCTCACTTGAAGATGTCTTTCTTGCGCTCGTCGGCGAGAACTCATCTCACATCGACCAGGAGGCCTCATGACCACCCACCTCATCGGCGACACCCGCACCCTCACCGGCCGGTCGCTGAGCCACGTCCTCCGGAGCCCGGACACGATCATCACGACCGCGATTACCCCCATCGCGCTCATGCTGCTGTTCGTGTACGTGCTTGGCGGCGCGATCGACATCGGATCCGGCGAGTCGTACGTCAACTACTTGCTCCCCGGAGTGCTGCTCATCACGATCGCCTCAGGAGTCGCCTATACGGCTTATCGTTTGTTCCTCGATGTGAAGGGCGGCATTTTCGAGAGATTCCAGTCCCTGCCGATCGCGCGGTCGAGCGTGCTCTGGGCCCACGTGCTCACCTCCGTGGTTGCGAATCTCGTTTCGGTGGCCATCGTCACGGGAGTCGCGCTCATCATGGGGTTTCGCACGCCGGCTTCCATCGGTGCCTGGTTCGCTATTGCGGGCATCCTGATTCTGTTCACCCTCGCACTGACCTGGATCGCGGTCATCGCGGGGCTCTCGGCAAAGACGGTCGATGGCGCGAGCGGGTTCAGCTATCCGTTGATTTTCCTCCCGTTCATCAGCTCTGCCTTCGTGCCGACGGCGTCCATGCCAGGTCCGGTTGCCTGGTTCGCCGAAAATCAGCCGGTGACCTCCATCGTGAACACGATCCGGGCTCTGTTCGCCGGGCAGCCCGTCGGTGGCGACATCTGGATCGCCCTCGCCTGGCTCGTCGGGATCCTCGTCGTGGCGTACGCCGGTGCGCTCGCGATCTACCGCCGGAGGTTTAACTGACGCCAAACCACTTCAGCAACGGAACCAGCAGCTCCTGGTTGTCGTGGCCGGCCCACGCCACGTGGCCATCCGGCCTCAGGAGCACGGCCGGTACGTCCAGTTCATCGCTGGTATCGACGACACGGTCGACCCGGTCTGCCCATTCGTCGATCCTGAGGGTCCCGGTTTGGTCGAGAAGAAGGCCCCGCCCGTCGTGCATCAACTCGTAGAGGCGGCCGGTCGAAAGTCGGATGTCGCGCAATCGCTTGCCCACCAGCTCGTCGGGACCGTCGGATTCGTAACAGATCCCGATCCCGGTCACTTTCTCGACGAGGAAACGGCTCACGCCCTCAATGGCCATGAGCTGATCCAGCAATCGTCGAACCGCTTGTGGCCCGGGTTCAGGGGAGATCAGTTCAGACTGGGCGCGGGTCACGTTCAGCACGTCCGCCGCGACTGGGTGTCGTTCGGAGTGGTAACTGTCCAACAACCCATCCGGGGCCCAGCCATTCACCTCGGCTGCGAGTTTCCAGCCGAGGTTGACCGCATCCTGAATACCGAGGTTCAGGCCCTGACCGCCCAGAGGCGGATGCACGTGCGCCGCGTCGCCGGCCAGGAACACCCTGCCGACTCGGTAGCGTTCAGCCAGCCGGGTCGCATCGGTGAACCGGGACAGCCAGCGCGGCGAGTGTGTGCCGAAGTCGGTGCCCGCGTAGGCGCGCAGCTGGGTCCGGAATTCGTCCAGAGTCGGGGGTGTCGTGCGATCCTCGGCCACGGTCGCGGCGGGCACGACGGCACGGTAGGTCCCGTCGCCCGTCGGGCCGACCCCGAATCCACGGTGGGTCTCGCGAACTTCAGCCACGACTGTGGCCAACTCGTCGGGTGGCGTCGTCACCTCGAGCTCAGCGAGCAGCCATTCCGTTGTGGCCGGTTCGCCGACAAAATCGATGTCCAACGCCCTGCGCACGAGACTACGACCGCCGTCGCACCCGGCCAGCCAGCGCGCACGAAGCTGCTCTCCGTCCGCCAACTCGACGGTCACGTGGGTCTCGTCCTGGTCGATGCGGGCCACTTCGTGGCCGCGGCGGATCTCAGCCCCGAGTTCGGTGGCGCGCTCCTCGAGCAAGCGGTCGGTGGCCGGTTGCGGGATGCCGAGGAGGTACCCGTGGGGAGTGTCAAGCTCCAGCCCCGCCGAAGTTTCGATTCCGGCGAATTGGCGAATGCCATCCGGATACTCGGTGCCAAGTTCGAGAAATCGATCAAGCAAACCTCGCTGGTCCAGTATCTCGATGCTGCGCGGTTGCAACCCCAGCGAGCGGACCAGTTTGCTGGGCTCAGCATCCTTCTCGAGAACCACCACGTCCACGTCGTGCAGGCGCAGCTCGCTTGCCAGCATCATCCCGGTCGGACCGCCCCCGCAAATGATCACGTCAATCATGAAAACCCCACTTCTCGCCGAGGAATGCCAGCGACCGGTTAAACGCTGAGCTCGGCGAAGGAACGATTATCGCGTGCGCCAGGGGCCTTGCGGCAAGCCCCCACAGTCGCGATATCCTGAAAGTGGCGAGGATTCTTTGGTGCCATTCCTGAGGCACAGCGGGCCGATCGCGGGGGTCGGCTGTTCGAATTGATCGGTTACTGGTTCTCTGGCGTGGCCAGATCGGGCGCGAATTGCGCGAGCGAGATCGCGGTCGCCTGCGCGAGCTGTTCGGTGGTGGCAGTGCCGGAATCCTTCACCGTTGCCGCCCAAGCGTGCACCGACTGCTGGGAGAACTCCTGCACTTCCCGTGACGCGGCCATCGCGACAGGGTCGTCGATGCCACCAACGGCGAGAAACAGTCCGAGCCCCATGACGGCGCCATCCCATCCCGGTCCGACCCAGAGCGCGCCCGCGCCGCTTTGGGCCATCTCAATCGGCACGGTGTGATCCAACTGCAGGACTGTGCCGCCATCCAATTCCGACAAGCTCAACTCCACGATGCTCGTAGCGCCGCCCCAGGTCACGCGCACGAGGCCGGGTGGCTCGCACGCGAGGATCTCCCCGCCGGCGTTGCCTTCGAGTTGGAATGTTCCTCCAACGCGCAGTTCGCCGCTTATCGGCATAAACCAGCGTTTGATTCGGGACGGGTCCGTGATGGCATCCCAGACGTCGCCAATGGGCGCGGAATAGATGCGACGCAGCGTGACGCCGATCCGCTCGCCCGCGTCCGCGTCCGCGTCCGCGGGAAGCTTTTCGACCGTCCGGTCAATGGCGTTGAGTTCGTTGGGGATGTCGATAGTCATAAGTCGTTCCTTTCTTCGTAGTGAGCCTGTGGTGTGCTGGCATCCGTCGCTTTCGGCGTCGCTGCCATCGTGCGATCACGTCGCCCGCGTGCCAGTTCTGTCGCGAGGGCATCCAAATGCTGATTCCAGAATTTCCGAAACTGATCGAGCCATACATCGGCCTCGTGCAACGCCGCCGGTTCGATTGAGTACAGCCGTCGAGCCCCCTCCGCCCGTGAAGTAGCGAAGCCGCTTTCGCGCAGCACCCGCAAATGTTGGGAAACAGCTGGCTGGGAAATCCCGAACTCGACTTGGATCGTCTCTGCCACGGCACCGGCCGAGAGCTCGCTGTCCGCGAGCAATTCCAGAATGCGTCTCCGAACCGGATCGCCGAGAACATCGAATGCGTGCACAAACCTATTATCTAAGCAATCACTTATATAAGTTAATACTGAATTTGCGATTTGCTACGCCAACCCGATTGGTTCCTCGAAGCACGTTTCGCGCAACAACCCGCTCACGTTGAGGTCGTTTTCCGCAGAAACTATTCTGGAAACATGACCCTGCAGGAATTGCTGGATTTGGAACACGAAGGCTGGCAGTCTCTGTGCGATGGCACCGGTTCCGACTACTATGGGCGACTCATGACTGACGACGCACTGATGATCCTGTCCAACGGCCAGGTGCTCACTCGGCGGGAAGTGATCGAATCCTTGAATGACGCACCACCCTGGGACTCCTACGAAATCGACGGCGCACGCCTCATCGAGCTCGGGGGCGTATCAGCCCTCCTGGTGTATCGAGGGACGGGCATTCGCGACGACCTTGCGAAACCATTTGTCGCACTCATGTCAAGCGTGTATACGCGCGAAGCCGGGGGCTGGGCCCTCGCTTCCTATCAGCAAACTCCCATTCCGGACTGATTGGTGACGCGGAGACAATCACGGAAAGCCCTGTGCTACGACCATCACTATGCGGACGTGTCGGTTGTTCCTTCGTAAAGGCCGATGTTGTTGCCGTCCGGGTCTTGGATTATGGCCCACCAGCTCGTCTCGGAAATTTCCGACTTGTCCATGAGCACGGTGCCGCCTGCGGCGACCGCGCTCAGGAGCGTGTCATCGATGGAGTCGACTTCGACGTACGAACAAGGCTGCGTGAAATCTTCGCTTCGCGGGGCCAGCCCGCCGCCGCTTATCTTGTTCGGTGCCTGCCACATGGGGTAGGCCTTGAACCGGCGGTTCAATCGCGCATCGGTTCCCGGTTTGGTATCTCAGGTTGAGCGAGCAATTGCACTTTCGGGCTTCCAGGTACACAAGAAGAAGACACGAGTCGTATCGGCGGGCGCACGTCAGATCGTCCTTGGACTGATGCTTGCGGAACAGGGAGTCCGGCTCGTCCCAGAATTTCGTAGCAAGCTCGAAAACCATATCCGCTGTGTTGGCAAGTATGGCCCAGCGGCCCACGCTTCTGCACGGCGATTCGACTCAGCCTTATCGATGATCAATTACGTTGACGGGTGCCTAGCCTTCGCGACCGACATTGAGCGTGAGTGGGCTCGTGAAAAAACTCAGCGCTGGCTTGACGCCCTCACGAAGCACGGACACCCCTTGAGGGAAGGGTCCTGGGGAACCGCTACATCCCACTAACGCTCCAGCCATCCACGAGATCGCCATTAGTCGCGAACCGGCCCGCGAATCGATGACTCTTATCGGAGGTGGCTTCCGCATCCCAAGCCGGATGGGAGATTCAAGGAAAGAGCGAGTAAACACTCGAACATGTTTGTGCCCCGTGTTGTCCCGACTTTGGCATAGTCGCGAGTCAGCGCGGCGTCGAGAGACTTTTTCACTGTCGCCAGCGAACACGGAACGTAGCAGACGCTTGCAGGCGTCGCCCCCGCTCGCACCTGTATCGAAACCGTAGTCTCAACCGATTCCTGTCTCGTGGCAACCAGGTGTAACCAGGGGTTGCGTCAGGGGTTGCAGCGCGCTATGTCGGGCAACCCCAGGCGTTCCGGGGTGCCGGAATCCCAACCTGACGCCTCGAACTGGGCCGGCTGGTATGTCGTTCTCGTACTCATCGGGATCGTCCTTCCTGAACGCTCGGTCGCGTTCGGGAAGGAGGTGCGCGCGGTCAACTCTGCGTTTACTCGCGGGCTCTGAAACCGCATCTGCAAGACGCGTGGAGGCTCGGGAAGGAGGCGGAGAGGTGGCTGAGGATGCGGCGGAGGCGAGGGCTGGGAGGCGGGGAGGCCGGGAGCGGGAGCGGGCCTTGGTTCAGAGGCTGAGGTTCCGGGTTGAGTAGGGCGCGGGTATGGCGGCGTGCACCTGTGAGGTGACCAGCTCGGCGCGCTGGAACCTCGATGGAGGGGTGCCGCCGGGATCGCCGACCGGCAGGAGTTCCGATGCCTACACCTCTCGAAATACTTGACCCGTCGCTACTCACGGTCGGGTCGCTCTTCTCCGGCTACGGCGGCCTCGACCTCGCCGTCGAGCACGTCTTCGGGGCACGCACCGTCTGGTTCTCCGAGATCAACGAACCCGTCGCCCGCGTATTCTCCCATCACTGGCCGGACACGCCCAATCTCGGTGACATCACCATGATCGACTGGCGCACGGTCGAGCCGGTAGACATCCTCTGCGGCGGCTTCCCCTGCCAGGACGTCTCCACCGTCGGGAAGATGGCCGGCCTCGCGCCCGACACTCGCTCCGGGCTCTGGGCGAACATGGCCGACGCCATCGACCAGCTCCGCCCCGAATGGGTCGTGATCGAGAACGTGCGCGGCCTACTCTCAGCCTCAGCGATCCGCGCAACCCCCGACGATGCAACCCCTCAAGGAGACGAACGTGCAACCCCCGACCCCGCAACCCTTCGCCACCTGGAACCCGATCTCTGGGGTCTGGGAAACCAGCCAGCTCGACCTCTCCGGGCGCTCGGCGCCGTACTCGGAGACCTGGCCGACCTCGGGTATGACGCACGATGGGTCGGCTTACCCGCTTCCCTCATCGGCGCTCCGCATCCCCGGTTCCGCGTCTTCATCCTCGCTCGCGCCACTGTTCCGAACCCCGCTCGCCTCCGACGCAGCGCGGGGCGGGGAGAACCTGGATCAAGTACGAGCACGCCGGGGAACGATCGCGCTTTCGCACCAGGTAATCGACCTCGCCTTGAACGGACCCAATGGCTCACCGAAATGGAGAGCCGAATCGGAGACGCTGTGGAACCTGCTCGACGGCATCTTTACCGCTGGGGAAAGTACGCCGAGGCTATAGCTCGATGGGAGCACATCACAGGTCGAGAGGCTCCCTCCCCGGCCCTCCTGAACGATGGCGTTGGGCCACGGCCCGCAGCCGAGTTCGTAGAGTGGCTGATGGGTCTCGAGCGAAACTGGGTAACCGACTCGATCCTGCGACTCACATCGAACCAACAGCTCACAGCGCTCGGCAACGGCGTAGTCCCCTTACAAGCAATCGCAGGAATCGCGCATGCCAATAGTTCACTGTCTTCGATGCTGCTGAAGGCAGCCCTCTGAACCCGGTCAAGTTGAGATCTTCTAGGTCGGACATATAGCGATCGAGCTAACCGACGGATACCCCGAAGGATCCGCCGCCGAATAACTGCGGTCCTTCGCGCAACGACCGGAGCGTCTTGAACCAGCCCCCAGCATCCGGCATGTCAGCGGCTTCGTGTCGAGAGCTCTTGAAGAAGAGCGGACATTCTGTGCTGTATGACCTCGGTCGTAGCGATGGAGGTGCTGCTTCGTTGCACGCCTGGCGCCGACTGGACGGCTTGTGTGATGCGGTGCAGGTCAACCGTGTCTCGCGCTACAACCCTCAGCATCAGATCAGCATCGCCTGTAGTCGTGTGAGCCTCCACCACTTCAGGTATAGCGGCAATGGCCTCGTACACCGAGGCGATGGACTGCTGAGAAACCGACACGGTGACGAAAGCGAGGAGCGGCCGCCCGACGCTCGCAGGATCCAACGCTGAACTGGGAGCCCCAAGTGCCCGGTGCTCGCGCAACCGCTTCAGCCGGGCATGAACGGTGTTCCTGGAAAGCCCCAGACGATTGCCAAGCTCGATCAGCGAGGCATCCTGAGCCTCATCTCTCGCGAGAAGAATGTGAGCATCAACTGAATCAAGACTGTACATATGACAGACGATAGCGCAGTTCAGAGGTGCATTGGTGAGCATTTGCATATCAAAAACAGACAAGGTTGTGCAATCGCATGAGTCTCTCTACATTTTGGGATCATGAACGCTTCACAACTCATCGACCTGCCCCGTCTCGACCTCCGCGGCTTCACCTCGCCCGTGCAGCCCCTGTCTCGACTGAGCGAGGAACTCGGTATCGAGGTCTGGGCCAAGCGCGATGACCTGGGTTCCGTGGGCCTCGCGGGGAACAAGGTGCGCAAACTTGAGATGGAACTAGCGAACGCCAAGGCGCTGGGTGCCACGCATATTGTCACCGAGGGCTCTCGTCATTCCAATGCGACGCGTGCGGCAGCGGCAGCGGCAGCGGCGATCGGAATGAAGTGCACCCTCGTGTTGTGTCACGATGAGCCGAAGGAGCCGGTGGGTAACCTCTTGCTCGATGCCCTCTTCGGTGCGAATCTCAGACTCGTAGGCGACGTCTCCTGGGTGGAACTCGCTCGGTTGACCGAGGACGTTATCGCCGAGCTGGAAATGGCTGGCGAATACGTCTACCGCCTCCCCATCGGATCGGCTACAGGTCGAGGAGCAACGAGCTTCGCTCGCGCATACCTCGAAGCCGATGAGCAGATTAAAGCTCAGGGCTCAGCATTCAAGACAATCGTGCACGCCAGTTCCGCGGGGAGCACCCATGCCGGTCTCACCCTCGGCCGAGCAATCGCGCAAGCAGACACCCGCATCCTCGGCGTCATCGTTGCGGGAGAAGTTTATGAAGACGTGCCGGGCAGCTATCTGCGACTCGCGAACGAAGCCGCATCGCTCGTCGCTCCGCACATCACGATTGAATCGTCTGATCTTGAGATGACCGAAGCCTACCTTGGCGATGGGTACGGCATGCCGGCTGATGGTGTTGATGAGGCTATCGATCTGATGGCACGCCTCGAAGGTATCGTGGTTGACCCTGTCTACACCGCCAAAGCGGTAGCAGCGATCATCGACCTCGCACGAAAGGGTGCGCTCGAAGGCCCAGTCCTCTTCTGGCACACCGGCGGCTACCACGCCATCTTCGACCCGAGCTACACCAAGCGGATCTGGTCGAGCATCCCACGGCTCCGCGAGATCCAACTCTGACCCCGAATGAAACATCGGCGCACGAGAAACCTCTGATTCCCCTCGATCAACTTCACAAAGGTCGGGGCGTGAGCTTCGCTCATTGAGGCAGAAGCCGGATCACTCACTTCGATGAGCTTGTTTCGACCAGCACTACCCATCATTCAAAGGAGGCGGTTTCAGGGGGCTATCGCAACACCTCTTCACGCGGAGGTGCTGTCATGAACTTGTTGCCCTGGCCCACGGTCGAGCCGCTGTTGCAGCTTTTGGTGCAGGGACATTCCACGCTCGAGATCAGCCGAAGGACTGGTATCCCCAGAACCACGATCAACGGGTGGGGTAGACGTGTGGGTATGGAATTCGTTCAGGGCTCTCACGGTGGTGCTCACACGATCGATCTCACTGCTGCGGTAGCGGAGCGTGAGCCGCGGAAGTACCACAGGCCCACCCTCGCAGACCGCGCGTTCATTCAGGCTGCGAGATCTCTTGAGACGCCCCTATCGATTCGAGGGATCGCGTCCGAGCTCGGAGTCGCTGCCTCGACCGTGTCCCGAGAGCTCACCGGGCATCACGTGCGGCATGGGCGCGACCGGAAGTACGTCGCCGAGATCGCGCATTACCGGGCTCTTGCTGCGCGCCCGCGCCCACGTCCGGGAAAGCTCGCCGACCCCGCGTTACGTGCCCGAGTCGTGGCAGGGTTGAATCGGAAGCATTCCCCGCAGCAAGTCGCGCAGCGGCTCCGTGTGGAGTATCCCGATCATCCGGAGTTGCAGGTGTCTCACGAAACGATCTATCAAGCACTCTACGTGCAGGGCAAAGGCGCGCTCCGGCACGAACTCACGGTCGAGAAAGCACTCCGGTCTGGGCGTACGGGCCGGGTTGCGCAGTCCAAGCTGCCCCGCCGGTCAAGCCGGCCCTGGCTCGAAGGAGCACGTTTGGCGGATCGCCCCGCCGAGGTGGCTGATCGTGCAGTCCCGGGGCATTGGGAAGGGGATCTCGTGGTCGGTCCCGGGAACTCGGGCCTGGTGACCCTGGTCGAGCGGCAGACCAGATTTGCGCTCATCGGACGGCTTCCCGGGACTCGGGACTCGATGACGGTGATCGAGTTGATGCAGCGCATGATCCGTTCGTTGCCCGCCGAGTTCGTGAGGACGATCACCTGGGATCAAGGGCAGGAGATGGCCCAGCATCGCAGATTCACGATCGCGACGGGATGCGAGATGTATTTCTGTGATCCGCACTCGCCCTGGCAGCGCGGGACGAACGAGAACCTGAACGGCCTGGTTCGGGACTTCTTTCCCAAGGGCACGAACTTCAACCAGGTCACCGACGAGGAGATCGCGCTGATGCAGGACATGCTGAACGATCGTCCACGCAAGACTCTGGGCTGGGCGACCCCGCGTGAGAAGCTAGGAGCACTACTCACCGGTGTTGCGATAGCCCCCTGAAACCGCCACCCCCGGTACCTCTGCGATCTGCCAACCGAACAGTTCTGAGTAGAACTGGGCAGCAGCAGCGAAGTCGCTCACTGGAATATCGATGTGGGTGATGTCTCCGTGCGCCATGGTCTCGTCCTTTCGTTGTTCCTCACAAAAAGTGTGAACTGCCGCAACGACCACTGCAAGACCCCACTTACGACAAGAGCGTTTCGAGGCGCTGGTAGCTCGTTTCCATTCCGTCGGTCATGCCGGTCGCGAGGATCGCATCTCGCTGCTCGGCGTTCGCGTAGGTGATGACGAGGGTAAGCAGCGTGCCACCTTCTACCGGGGTGAGGGTCAACTCGTTGAGCGTCGCCGGGGAGTCCAACCCGATCATCGCCTCGGTCGTCACCGAACGGTGCGGCGGGTCCGACTCGAGCAGTTCGCCGGTGAACCCGAAGTGCCCATCGCCGCCGTCCTGCTGCCACTCGTACCGGTAACTATCGCCGACGGCGGTCGCGACTTCGCAGACCGGCATCGACCAGCCATCCGGTCCGAGCAACCATTGCTTCATGAGGTCAGCGTCGTTGTGCGCCCGCCAGACCTGGTCGACGGTGCCGCGGATGATCCGCGCGAACCGCACCTGAGTGTCGCTGAGAATGAATGCTTCCGTCGCTCGTTCGGTGGCGAACGACGCCAGGTCGGCGAGCACCGTATCGATTTGCGACATCGCCTCGCGCGTGCCCTCAAGAACTCCCATGTCGAGGAGTTGCTGCATCTGCTCAAGCGTGTCGAAGTGGGAGGTCGCCGTCAGGCGGCTGCCGTCGACCGTTTCCTCGAACACCATGGTCATGCGCATGGGCGGGAGCTCGGTGTTCGGTACGCCGTCGGAATCCGAGAACTGGTCGAGCACTTCGAACGAGCGGGGTGCATCCGCTGATGTCCAATCCCAGCAGCCGTAGTGCACGTCTCCCTCGGGCCCGGTCATCGCGTACACGCTGCGCCCGCCGGCGACGGCATCGTGTCGGAAGAACTTCGATGGATACGTCGGCGGCCCCCAGAACTGCTCGAGCTGGCGCGGGTCGGTGTACGCATCCCACAGTCGGCGCACCGGCACTGCGAAGTCGGCGACGATCGTGATGGTGAGCTGGTCGAGATCCTTCTCGATAGTGGTGACGGGCATGGTGCGCCTTTCGGTCAGGTTTCCGGTTGAGTGGTTGCTTCGCCCGCGAGCAGGTCATCGAGTCGACCGATGCGCGATCGCCAGATGGCTTCGAATTGGTCGAGCAGTAGCTGCGCCTGCCGGATGCGATCGGGATTTCCCCGAACCATCCGCTCGCGGCCGCGCGGTTCTTTGGTCACGAGTCTCGCGTCCTCCAATACGGCAACGTGCTTCTGAACAGCCGCAAAAGACATCGCGTACGCCTCAGCCAGCTGCGAAACCGAGATGTCGGCGTTGAGCGTGCGTCGCACGATGTCGCGCCGAGTCGCGTCCGCAAGTGCACGGAAGATGCGGTCTACGTCAGGATCAGAAAGCTCAAGTACAACCATTTGGTTGTACGATACTCCGCGCGAAGGAATCGCGCAAGTAGGAGACGTGGATCAATTATTGAGCACTCGTGGCACTATCCAGTTCGCCTGATTAGTCAAACTTTCTGACCGTCAATTGGGCGGGTACGGGTATGCGACCGAACGGCCCTGGAAGGTAAGGATTGCGTCGTTGCGGATGCGGCCGTCCTGAATCTCGATTGCCCGATCGATCGTGTCGGACGCAGCCCACGACGACGGGCCTTCCATGACCGTGCGCAGAAAGGGAATCAGCGCTTCGCTGATTTCCCACGTCGTCGAGTTCCACAGCAGCGAAGGACTGTGATCTACCGCGTAGTAATTTGTTGAGCCGCCCACCGTGAACATCGGTTCAGCGAACGAGGTTGGCCGCGCCCAGCTGAATCCCATCCCCTCGTCGATGGACACATCGATAATGAGGCTGCCCTTGCGGAACGCGTCGAGATCTTCCGTTTGCAGGTAGGTGAGTGGCGCGTTGGGATCCTGAAGCGTGCAGTTCACGACGATGTCATTCTCAGCGAGGTAAGGGGCGAGAAGCACGGGCCCGTCCTCGGTGTTGACGGTGCTCTCGAAGGGCGCCTCGTCGCTGTGTTCGAACTGGATGATGTCCACCGAGGGGATCGGCGCGCCTACCGCCGCGATATCCCGGTTGGTCAGGACGCGAACATCGTGGATGCCCAGAGCATTCAGCGCAGTAACTGCGCCGCGCGCTGTTGCGCCGAAGCCGATCACGACAGCGCTGAGCCTGCGGCCGTAGTCGCCCGTTGACCCGCAGAGCTGGAGTGCGTGCAGGACTGAGCAGTAGCCAGCAAGTTCGTTGTTCTTGTGAAACACGTGTAGGCCGAACCCGCCGTCGGACTGCCAGTGATTCATGGCTTCCCACGCGATGAGCGTGAGGCCCTTGTCGATGGCGAGCTGGGTGATTTTTCGATCCTGCACGCAGTGCGGCCAGCCCCACAACGTCTGGCCATCGCGCAGTTCGTTGACATCGGAGGCTTGAGGTTTCGGCAGTAGCACGACGTCGGAGCGAGCAATGATTTCGTCGCGGTCGAGTATCCCTCCCACCAACGGTTCGAGTTCCTCGTCGCCGACGCCGAACCGGGCCCCGTAGCCGCGCTCGAGGATCATGTTCGCCCGGAGATCCTCGTCGATGCGCTCGAAATGGGCGGGGTGGATGGGCAGTCGTCGCTCATCCGGCTTGCGTGATGTAGCCAGTACGCCGAGGCGCAGAAGCTCCGGGGTGGAATCCGTATTACTCATACTCAACTGTAGATGGAGGTAAAACAGTGACTGAGACGAATGTGCGTGGAGGATGCGACGGGGGAACAATCACGGAGTTTTCACGGTAGAGCGGCGCACCGTCTTTAGCCAGGCGACGATAGACTTGACATGATCTTCGTCGGCCTCATGCCCATGGCCGATCAGCCCTGCGTCCATACCGTGACGCAATGAAAGGACTATCCGTGAAGACCCGCCTGCAAGCTCCCATCGCCCTCGTTTTCGCCAGCCTGCTGGCATTGACCGGCTGTGCCGCAACGTCTGATGACGGTGCCCCGGCAGCGTCATCGGATGGTGCGAACTTGCTCGCCGAGCACAATCTCAACGGCCTTGACGCGAAGCAGATTATTGATCGTCTCGACGTCATGCCGACCGCTGACCGGCCAGCGGATTTGTTCGCATCCATTCGACCAGACGCTCTGCTCCTGTCTGATGGACGGGGTCAGGAGCTGTCCCTCCCGATGCCGGCCGACGAGTTCTACGTGTCGTTTGCCCCGTACGCGGCAAACACGCACGAGTGCTACTTCCACAGTCTCACGACGTGCCTCGGCGAGCTGCAAAATGAGGACGTTCACGTCACCATCACCGGTGCTGATGGCGCCGTGCTGGTAAATGACACATACCGCACATTCAGCAATGGGTTTCTGGGATTTTGGCTGCCGCGCGACATCACTGCGACGATCACGATTGAGCACGACGGGCTGACGGTGACGGCACCGCTATCGACATCGGGTGACGACCCGACGTGCGTGACAACACTTCAGTTGACGTGATCCGCAACTAGCCAGCTGCCGCGCTGCCGGATCGGCCTGTATACGCCACCGCAAGTCGGTACACAGCCCACAGCACGCCGGTCACCGCGGAAGTGACGAACGCCAGAACGACGTCGGGTTGGAACACGGACCAGAATCCCAGAGGGGTGCCGTTCAGGCTCGGAACCATGACGAGCAGGATCCACGTGGCGACGAGGGCGGTCAGCAACGGGAACCACAAACTGAACAGGCCGGGAAAACCCGCCTTGGTTTTGGCGCGAATCTTTTCGCGCCGAAACCACGCCCAGACCGTGCTGAACAGGTAGCAGATCGGCAGGATCAGGAGGCCGACGAACAGAGCCTGCATGTTCCAGCTGGCGCCGGGGTCGTCGCTGTTGAGGCCGAGTGCCAGATCGGAGATGCCGACCTGGAGCTCGTCCGTTACTCCGAAGCCCATTCCGCTCCCGCCATTGACGAGCACGATCGCGGCCTTGTTGCCGGCGGGAATCATCGTCGCAAGAGTCTCGACGCCGGGGCTCACCCCGGCGTGCCAGACCACACCGGAGTCGGATTCCACATTCCAGCCGAAACCGTAGTTGGGCGAGATCGCACTGGCGGGGCGCATCATCTGCGCCTTGCCGTCGGCGCTCAGCACGTCATCGTCGCCGTTCATCATCATTTTCAGATAGAGGGCGATGTCGCTGGCGCTCGCGATCACGCCGCCCTGTGGGGCTGTTGCGCGGTCGGTTCGGTTGTCGGAAACCGGGAGCTTGGTGCCGAACCAGGGAACGTGCCCGGTCGCCATGTCCTCGTGAATCTCGCCGTCGGCGACGAAGCTGTGAACCATGCCGACTGGTTCCAGAATGTTCGTTGTCACGTAGGTCTGGTAATCCTGTCCGCTCGCGACCTCGATCAGGCGTCCGAGGATCACGTAGTTCGCGTTCGAGTACTCCCACTTTTCGTCTGGCCGGTACGCCGGTGTCACACCAGCCAGTTGGTCAATACCGCGAGCCAGCTCATCGTGCTTGCTCGTGGGATCCGGATGCCCGGCATTTCCTTGTCCCGTGGAGTAGCCGCTCGTGTGGCTGAGCAACTGTGCGATGGTGATGGCACCGGAGGGCTTGCCGGCGAACTCGACCAGGTAGCGAGAGATCTCGGCATTCAGTTCGACCTCTCCCGCCTCCACCAATTGCATGACGGCGAGCGCCGTGAAGCTCTTGGTGATCGAGCCGATCACGAAGGGAGTGTCCGGCGTCACCGGGGTATCGGTCCCGAGCTTGACCACGCCGCGTGCGCCGGCCGAAGCGATCTCGCCATCGGCAACCACCGCATACGCAACGCCCGGTGCCGCGGATGCGGGCATCGCGCTGTCGATGAAATCCTCGATGGAGTCGTCGGGGGAGCTCGCCGAGACGCTCGCGCCAATGCCGGAGACGGAGGCTGCCGCGAGCGCGAGCGTCCCGATCAGGCGGGCAATGCTGCGAGGGCGTTTCATGATGGATTCCTATCGGGGTCACGGACAAATTCACGTTGGCTGGTTCATTAGTGGACTAACTAACCATAAAGTGCGCGGGGAAGTCAAGCGTTGATGCCAATGCGGCGCACTGTCGATGGGCTGCCAAAGCTGCTTCTGGATAGGCTGGAGACATGTGGTGCGCGCTTGCCGCACCGGCCCCCACTTCGATTTCCCGCGGAAAGACCCAACTCTCATGACCGATCCTCTCGCTCAGCTTCGCGCTGACTTTGACGCTCAAGCGGGGAGGTCGCTCGCCCTCCCCGTCGCCGGCGCAATCGTGTGGACTGTAGTCGGTATCGCCGCCCTGTTTGTGCCGCCGCGTACGTCGATCTTCGTTCTCATCATCGGAACGGGTGCGATCTTCCCGATCGGCTTGCTCCTTGCCGCGGTGCTTCGCGAGAAGCTCTTCAACACGACCAATCCGCTCGCGAAACTCATGGGGATGTGCGTCCTGATGGTGAATCTGTTGTGGGCGGTGCACCTCACCCTGTTGTACGTCGCACCGACGCTGATCCCCCTCACCCTCGGAATCGGGCTTGGCCTCCACTGGATCGTGTTTTCGTGGATCATCCAGCACCCGATGGGGACCATCCATGCGATTGCGCGCACGATTCTCGTCACGGCCGCGTGGTGGCTCTTCCCCGAACACCAAATGAGCGCCGTCGCGGCGGCCGTGGTGATCACCTACCTGTACTCCATCGTGGCACTGCGCTTTCGGACGCTCAACACGATGAATGGCATGGCCGCGCTCTAAAATCGTGCCATGGGTGAAAAGGCGAAGAGCGTCGAGGAGTATCTCGATGCGCTCGACCCGGCGTACCGAGCGGAGCTCGAACGTATCCGCACTCTTGTGAAGAATCTTGTGCCGGAAACCGAGGAAACGGTGAGCTACGGGATGCCGACCATCAAATACCGGAGTCGGGCGCTCGTGTACTTCACCGCATCGAAGAAACATTTGAGCTTCTACCCGTCCTCATGGGCGATTGAGGAGTTGAAGGGCCAGCTCCAGGATTACAAGACCACGGAGCACGCGATCCAATTCACGTTGGACAAAACATTGCCCAGTCACCTGATCGAAGACCTGGTTCGCGTCCACGTGCGCGAAATTGATGCCGGCCGGAAATAGGCGACCACAACGCGTACCGCTTGCGGAGAAGTATGGCGAGATTTACCGTGAAGGATGCTCGTCGTCGGATCCATTGTCATTCGCGTGCGTGATCTTCACCGGCAGATTGCTTTTTGGGCCGGTGCCCTCAGCTACACGGCACGAGAACCGCTTGATGATGACTTCGCACTGTTGTTCGACCCGAGTGGAACTGGCCCCAATGTCTCCCTCGATGCGCACGCATCCGAACTGACCCTGCCCCCTCGCATCCATCTGGACCTGTACGCGGAGGATCAGGCGGCCGAAGTTCGACGGCTCACTTCTCTCGGGGCGAGCGAAGTGCATTGGGATCGGCGTCCGCCCGATGCGGATTACGTCATCATGCAGGACCCAGAGGGCAACCGATTTTGCGTCATTGATGCGGCCCAGTGGCCTGGATGGAAAATCCGCCGAGCTCCCACCTCGGGCGGACGGGATCCGGCCTAGCGCGTGCGAAGAACAAATTTGGAGCCGTCCGGGTCACCAAAAATTTCTTCGCCGTTCTCGCTCGTGCCGTGATGGGTTGCCCCGAGACCGAGCAGGCGCGAAGTCTCACGATCGAGCTGGCTCCGCGACGTCGTGACTTCGAAAAACTGGCGACAATTGTCGGCGTCAGTCGCTCCGGGATGCCCGCTCCACGCGAGCTTCGTGCCACCAAGGGGAGACTGTATAGCGGTCTCCTCGCCTTCCTCCCACACGAGAGGCCACTGAAGTACCTCACTCCAAAATTTGCCAACAGCTCGCGTGCCAGCGCAGGTCACTTCCGCGAGTGGACTGCACCCCGCAAGGTAGTGGTTCGAGTCTTCGATCACGCAAAACGCTTCGCCCACCGCGTCCGCCAAAACGACATGGGGCTCTTCCGGTTTTTGGCCGACGTCGATGTGCGAAGCGCCCAGCTCAATACACGTCGCGACGATGTCGTCCTGGTTGCGGGTTCCGTCAGTATTAAGGTGAAGGTGAAGGAGGTCGCGCCCGCCGCCAGAATCCTCATAGACAAATCGGAGTCCCACCTGACGCGGTGTGCCCGCGAGCAAAAATCCGGAGGTTTCCCGGATTGGTGGGCGATTGAGTAGCACGCCCCAGAATTCGGCAGCGCGCCGGGGATCAGAGGATCCGAGTACCACCGCATGGATTTGGAGGGCAATCACGACACGATAATACGGTGGCAGAGTGAAATCCGACAGCGCGGTTAGACCATGAAAGTTCACGGTACAGGCAGGCGGGCTGACCGCTGCCGGCCGATCGATTTCTTACTCGAGCGACCCCTCACGGCACTCGAGACGTGGACTGCCCACAAAGGAGGAACCAATGGGAAAAGTCGTTATGAATGCGTCGGTCTCAGTGGATGGTTTCATCGCAGCTGACAACGACGATCCGGGTCCGCTGTTCGAGTGGTTGGTCAGCGGTGATGTGCCATTGGATGACGGTGGTGTCCTGAAGGTGTCCCAGACCTCCTACGACCACATCCGGCCCTACTGGGACCAGATCGGTGTGACAGTTGCGGGGCGCCACGTCTTCGACATCACGAACGGTTGGGATGGGACGCCGCCGAGCGGGATCGACCACGTCGTCGTCGTGACGCATCGACCGAAGCCCGAAGGCTGGGACCCGAACGCGCCTTTTCACTTCGTCGACAGCATTGAGGCGGCCGTGGCCCAGGCGCAGAAACTCGCCGGGGGCCGCATCGTCGAGTTCGCCGCCGGCGACGTCGGTGGTCAGGCGTTTGCGGCGGGTCTGATCGATGAGGTGCGCATGGATGTCGCGCCCGTCGTGTTCGGGTCCGGCAAACGCTACTTCGGGTCAGTCCACGCAGAGCACCTGTTGGAGGATCCTGACGTGGTTCAGGGCAACCGGGTGCTTCACCTGCGGTATCGGGTGCGCCATTGAGGGATCGAATTTGGGAACTTTGCGACGGGCTCGCTGAAGTTTGGGGTCAGAGAGCGAACCTGTGGGTGCCGCCGGTGTGAGCAGTCGCGCAGTGACAGGTTTGCTTGCCACCGCGATTGCCGGGCGCAGCAGTCGTTCGTGGTCGCGGCCACCGTAGAAGATGCCAACTATCGCTACTGTCTCTTCGAAGATGGCGAATGCGAGTTGATCTCGTGCAAACAGCGTGCGCAGGCCGTCGCGGATCACCTCGCTTTCGCTGGCTTAGGCGCCCGAGGCGACAGCCCGGAAGTGGTTCCGCTGGCGGGCGGTCAGGGTGCCCCTCGGAACCGTCGACGGCAACAATTGCGGGGCACCGGGTACACCGCCGGCAGCCTCGTGCCACCGTATTCGTCAAACCTCGGGCGTCCGCCATGAGAATCGATGACCGAACCAGGTGGGAAAAGTACTTAATAGAGTGTCACGTCACAAATGTGCCCCCAGCAGGATTTGAACCTGCGGCCTTCTGCTCCGGAGGCAGACGCTCTATCCCCTGAGCTATGGGGGCCAGGAGTGCGTGACAAGGTTACCAGCACGCGACCCGAGGACGGATGCGCGCGAGCTCAGTTCGTCGACGCGACCGCCGACGCCATGATGGTCGCTGCGTCATCGGACGAGGCGAAGGCGGGAGAGGCGGCACTCACCCAGAACTCGCCTGAGAATGCCTGAAGGGTCCCGATGCCGCCGGACACTGAGAAGTAGGCGGCGTCGCCAATCCCATTGACGGCGCTGCCCGACTTGGCAGCAGCCTTCGCCGCGGCGAACGAAGTTGGTCCTGGGCTGGAGATGGCGATGTCAATCGTGATCCGGCTGGTCTGATTCATCCAGCGGCACACCGTGCCCTTGTCCTGAACAGCCTGCGCCGCGAGCGTGTTCGAGGCCGGATCGAAGGAGGCCAGCAGCCCGAAGTTGGGATTGAAGTCGTACATCGTCTGCGCGTCGACAACCGTTCCGCACGGAATCGAAACCGGGGTCGGTTGCTCGACGGGGCTCGCCGAGGCCGACGGTGACGCCGAGGGAGTGGGGGACGGTGTCGGAGTCGACGAAGAAGCCGTCGGAGACGGCTCGGGGACGCCGCCCTGCTGCAGGCACCCCGTGAGGGCGCCAGCCGTCGCGAAGACGATACCCACAATGAGAGTGGCCCGAACGGCTCGTCGAAGATTCAACACGCTCCCATTGTGGCCGAGGTCGGCTGCCATCCGGGCTGCAACGCCGTAAAGCGGACGAACTCAGGCAGATAGAATCGGTTCTCGTGACCCCCGCCGAGCTTTCCTCCGCCATCCATGCGATCGTCGCCGCGGAACTCGGCCGACGGGGCGGCGCCGTCGCGGTCACGGCCGAGGACGTCACCCTCGAGCGGCCCAAGAACCGCGACCACGGCGACTGGGCTCTCAACATCGCCATGAAGCTCGCCAAACCGCTCGGAGTCAACCCCCGCGAACTCGCCACGGCCCTCGTCGGCCCGATCGGCGAAATCGCCGGAATCTCCTCCGTGGAGGTCGCGGGTCCGGGATTCATCAACATCCGGCTCGAGGCTGCTGCTGCTGGCGCCCTCGCGAAGGCCATCGTCGAGCAGGGCGAGAACTACGGTCACAACGAGTCCCTCGCCGGCCAGACCATCAACCTCGAATTCGTCTCCGCCAACCCCACCGGGCCGCTGCACATCGGCCACACCCGCTGGGCTGCCCTCGGCGACTCCATTGCGCGCGTGCTCACCGCATCCGGCGCCCGCATGGTGAGCGAGTTTTACATCAACGATGCCGGAAACCAGATGGACGCTTTCGGCGCCTCGATCTATGCGGAGCTCACAGGCGCGCCGACCCCGGAGAACGGGTACACGGGCGAATACGTGGCGGCGCTTGCCCAACGGGTGAAGGAGCGGCACCCGGGCATCCTCGACGAATCACCGGATGCGGGTCTCGCCATCGCCCGCCAGGCGGGCTACGAGTTGCAGCTCTCGGACATCCGGGAATCCCTCGAGAAGTTCAACGTGCACTTCGACGTTTGGTTCAGCGAGCAGTCCCTGCATACCCGGGATGACTCGGGCTCAAGCCAGGTGGAAACGGCTTTGGAACGCCTGCGGGCTCAGGGGCACGTGTTCGACGATGAGGGTGCCGTGTGGGTGCGCACGACCGACTTCGGCGATGACAAGGACCGCGTCATCCGTCGAAGCAATGGCGTGTACACCTACTTCGCGTCCGATGCGGCCTACTACCTGAACAAGGGCGACCGTGGATTCGCGCACAAGATCTACCTGCTCGGAGCAGACCACCACGGATACGTCCACCGTTTGAAAGCGCTCGCCGGCGCAGCCGGTGACGACCCGGAAGCCGACATCGAAATCCTCATCGGGCAACTCGTGAGCATCAATGGCGCCCGGCTCTCCAAGCGCGCCGGGAACATCATCGAGCTCGACGACCTGCGCGAATGGCTCGGCACGGACGCCCTCCGCTACTCCCTCGCGCGGTACCCGGCCGACTCCCCGCTCACGCTTGACCCCGAGCTGCTCACCAAGCGCACGAACGACAATCCGGTGTTCTATGTGCAGTACGCCCACGCGCGGACGCACCAGGTCGCCCGCAATGCGTCGGAGTCCGGGGTCGATCGCAGCGCGTTCGAACCCGAGCTGCTGACCCATGACACCGAGAACAACCTCGTCGGGCTCCTCGCCGAGTTCCCGCGCATCGTCGCCCAGGCCGCCGAACTGCGCGAGCCGCACAGGGTGGCGCGCTACCTCGAAGAACTCGCCGGCGCCTACCACCGCTGGTACGACTCCTGCCGGGTGACGCCCCTCGGGGATGAGCGCGTCGGCGATGTGCACCGCACGCGCCTCTGGCTCAACGATGCAGCAGGCGTCGTTTTGCGCAACGGGCTCGGCCTCCTCGGGGTCTCCGCGCCGGAGCGAATGTAGCCCATCCGGGGCTTCGGAATCGGCACTGCCGGGTTGGATAGAGCTCCCGAAAATGTCGTGCGCTCCGCCTAAACTTGCCTCGTGGCAGACCCAGACGCAGGCCCCGATGCCGACCCGGTCGAGTCCGGAGATCTCGCGAGCGAGCGTTCGCGCGCCAAGGACGAGGCGGATGCTCTGACGACACGCATCCTCGAACTTCGCGACGCGTACTACGAGCGCGACGAAGTGCTCGTCGACGATGCAGAGTACGACCGCATGATGCGTCGTCTCGAGGAACTCGAGCACCTCTTTCCCGAGCTGCAGGGTCAGGACAGTCCGACCCAGACGGTCGGCGGCCGCGCCCAAACGACGCTCTTCGCTCCCGTGCAGCACGCGGAGCGCATGCTGAGCCTCGACAACGTGTTCTCCGTCGAGGAATTCCAGGCCTGGGCGGCCCGCGTGGAGAAGTCCGCGGGCCGCCACATCGACTATCTGTGCGAACTGAAAATCGACGGTCTCGCGCTGAACCTGCGCTACGAAAACGGCCGGCTGACGACCGCCGCCACTCGGGGAGACGGCGTGGTCGGCGAAGACGTCACCCAGAACATCCGGTACCTCACCGGCATCCCTGCGAAACTTTCCGGTACCGGGCATCCGCCGCTCGTGGAGGTTCGCGGCGAGGTGTTCTTCCCCATCGAATCGTTCCGCGAGCTCAATGCGAATCAGACCGAGGCGGGCGAGCGCGTATTCGCGAACCCTCGCAACGCGGCATCCGGGAGCCTTCGGCAGAAAGAAGAGGGCAAGAACCCCGCCCAGCTCGAACTCATGCGCGATCGGCTGTCGCGGTTACGGATGCTCGTGCACGGCATCGGCGCGTGGCCGAACCCCCCGGTGGCGGCGCAATCCGAGGTTTACGCCTTGCTTGCCGACTGGGGGCTGCCGACCAGTTCACACTTCAGAGTCGAACCCTCCTCAGCCAAGGCGGCCGAGTTCATCGAATATTTCGGCGAACATCGCGACAGCGTGGAGCACGAGATCGACGGCGTGGTCGTCAAGGTCGATGAACTCGCCCTGCACGACGAACTGGGAGCAACAAGCCGTGCGCCGCGTTGGGCGATCGCGTACAAGTACCCGCCGGAGCAGGTGAACACGAAGCTGCTCGACATTGTCGTGAGCGTCGGGCGAACCGGCCGAGTCACCCCGTTCGCGGTCATGGAACCGGTTCGGGTTGCCGGGTCGACGGTTCGTCAGGCAACCCTGCACAACCAGGATGTCGTGAAGGCGAAAGGTGTTCTGATCGGCGACACCGTGGTGCTGCGCAAAGCCGGCGACGTCATTCCCGAGGTGCTCGGCCCCGTCGTCGAGCTGCGGGATGGAACGGAACGCGAGTTCGTGATGCCGACGGCTTGCCCGGAGTGCGGCACGAACCTGGCACCGGCCAAGGAAGGCGACGTCGATTTGCGTTGCCCCAACGCGAAGGGTTGCCCTGCGCAAGTGCGCGGCAGGGTGGAACACATCGGCAGCCGGGGCGCGCTCGACATCGAAGGGCTCGGCGAAGTGAGCGCCGCCGCGCTGACGCAACCGCTCGAGCCGCCGGATGCACCACTTCACACTGAGGCAGAACTGTTCGAGTTGCGCGCCGAAGACCTTTTCCCCATTCGAGTCCTTGTGCGCGACAGCGAAACGGGACTGGTGAAGCTTGAGGATGGCGAGCCGAAGGAAGTCGCGCCGTTCCGTCGGGCGCGCAAGACCACAGGCAAAGACGCTGACCCGCGGTTTGACCCCGATGGGGATTTTGACGGCGACGAAGAGTTCATTCTCTCCAAGAGCGCACTCGAGCTCCTGGCGAACATCGAGTCAGCCAAAACGAAGCCCCTGTGGCGACTTCTCGTCGCTCTCAACATCCGCCACGTCGGGCCCGTCGCCGCGCGCACACTCGCGGACTGGTTCGGCTCGCTGGATGCGATCCGCGAGGCGAGCCGAGACGATCTCGCCGAAGTCGACGGCGTGGGCGGAATTATCGCCGACGCACTCCTTGAATGGTTCCAGATCGACTGGCACCGCGACATCGTGAATCGATGGGCCGACGCAGGCGTTCAATTTGCCACCCCAGGTCACCCGGGACCCGGGGCCGCGGCGGCCGCGGGAGGACCGCTCGCTGGACTCACCATAGTGGCGACCGGCAGCCTCGACGGATTCACCCGAGAGGGGGCTCAGGAAGCGATCATTGCGGCAGGCGGCAAGGCGGCGTCGAGTGTCTCCGGGAAGACGGACTATGTGGCGGCCGGGCCGGGAGCGGGATCGAAGCTGACCAGAGCAGAGGAACTCGGAATCCCGATCCTTAACGCCGAGCAGTTTGCAACCTTGTTACAGATGGGACCAGAGGGTCTAAAGTAGTGGCAGTGAACGCCTGAGAAAATCGAGGATTGCTGGCAGAGTTCGCTTTCTACCCCTAATATGGGGGGCGAACGGTCCGTTTTGCGACGATGACGATCCCCCGGTCTGATTCGCCGCCGATTAGGAAGTGCCGGCTTTGCTGCTTGAAATTACAGCATTGGCGCTTTCCCTTTCCCTGGGTGGGGGGAGCGGTGTATTCGGCGCGCCCGAAATGGCGAATCTTCCGACCGGTGTTGCGGATCTTCCCGGACCGGTCCGGCAACTCGATATCGCCCCCATCACCGTCCCGACCTTCGAAAGCGGCGGCGCAAACCTGGCACCGGTGGACACCGCGCTCCTACCCTCGCTCGGCGGGCGCGCGCTCCTCGACCAGTTCAGCCTGCTCCCGCCCGCGGTTCTGGCGACCTTCGTGAAAGACCACCCGGAAGCGATTTCCAAGCTCCTCGCAGCCCCGATCGCGCCGAGCGAAATCTCCAGCTGGTGGAAGAGCATCGATCCTGCAGCGCGAGAGAAGCTCCTTTCCACCACTCCGGAGCTCATTGGAAACCTGGACGGCGTTCCCTATGAAACAAGAGATCTGGCCAATCGCGCCAATCTCAGCGGCGCCATCCAACTTCTCGAGAAGCAATTGAGTACCGGTGTCGGCCGTGGGATGAACGTCGAGGTCACCAATCACCTTCACATGCTCACCGAGATCGCACAGGCCCTTCACGCGAAGGCTGGCGAACCAGCGAGGACACTTGTCATTCTGGATACGGTGTCTCCCGGACGGGCCGCGATCGTGGTCGGCGATCTCTCCCGCGCGGACTACGTGAGTTACCTCATTCCCGGCATGTTCTTCTCCATCGACGGGCAAGTCGACGACTGGGCGGCCACCGCGACGACGCTGTTCGAGGACCAGACCTCGTGGCTTGATCGCCTGGGAGAGTCGTCCAAAACCGTGGCGACCGTCGCATGGATCGGTTACCAGACTCCACACCTCCTGAATGTTGGTTCGCTGGAACTCGCCGATGAAGGTGCCGTCTACCTCGCGAGGGCAATTGAGGGACTTCAGACGCTTCGCGGAGCACACCAGCCGTACGTGTCCGTCATGGCTCACTCCTACGGCTCCACCGCGGCAATGATCGCCCTCCAACGCGCCGACTTCCAGATCGATGCGCTCGCGGTTGTGGGTTCGCCGGGCAGTTCTGCCCAAAGCGCATCCGACCTTGCCGTGCGTGATAGAAACATCTTCGTGGGCGAAGCAGGCTGGGATCCCGTCGTCAACTCCGCCTTTTATGGGAGCGACCCAGGGGCAGCATCCTATGGCGCACACCGCATGAGCGTTGCCGGCGGTGTCGATTCGATCACCAACACCCAGCTCAGCGCGTCCTATGGGCACAACGAATACTTCCGACCGGGTAGCGAATCCATGCGGAACTTTGCACTCATCGGAATCGGCGAAGGCGGTCTCGTCATGGGCGATACCGGCTCAACGATCGCGGCCGGCCGCCGTTAGGGAGCGGCCGGCCGCCCTCCTCCGGGCATGACGCTGGAACGTGGGCGAACGGAAAACCGGCTCGACCGGCTCGAATAGGATTGAACGGTGCCAGAATCAAACCCTTCGCCGCTTGATGTGGCCCAAGTCGCCCATCTGGCGAATCTCGCGCGCATCGCGCTCACGCCGGAAGAACTCCAGAAACTTACCGGCGAACTCGGAGTGATCATCGAGTCGATCGCGAAAGTATCCGAAGTCGCGACGCCGGACGTGCCTGCGACGTCGCATCCCATCAGGCTGACCAATGTGTTCCGACCGGACATCCCCGGCGAAACCCTCACCGTCGAGCAGGCGTTGTCCGGCGCTCCCGAACGTGATGGCGACCGCTTCAAAGTGTCCGCGATCCTGGGGGAGGAGCAGTGAGCGACCTCATTTCCCTGTCCGCGGCGACCCTGTCGGATCTGCTGGCATCGCGCGAGGTGTCCTCCGTCGAGGTCACTCAGGCGCACCTGGATCGCATCGCCGAAGTCGACGGCGATATTCGCGCATTCCTCCACGTGTCTGCCGATGCGCTGACGACGGCCGCCGAAGTAGATGGCGCACGTCGGCTGGGAGCAAAGCTCGGCCCGCTTGCCGGCGTGCCCGTTGCCATCAAGGACGTGCTGTGCACGCAGGACATGCCATCGACCGCGGGATCCCGCATCCTCGAAGGGTGGGTTCCACCGTACGACGCGACCGTGGTGTCGAAGTTGCGGAACGCGAAACTCATTCCGCTCGGCAAGACGAACATGGATGAATTTGCCATGGGGTCGTCGACGGAACATTCGGCGTTCGGACCCACGCATAATCCGTGGGATCTCGAGCGGATCCCAGGCGGATCTGGCGGCGGTTCCGCCGCTGCGGTTGCCGCATTTGAGGCTCCGCTCGCGCTCGGAAGCGATACGGGAGGATCAATCCGTCAGCCTGCTGCCGTGACCGGTACCGTAGGCATGAAACCGACATACGGAGGGGTGTCGCGCTACGGGGCGATAGCGCTCGCGTCCTCCCTCGATCAGGTCGGTCCCGTCACCAGGACGGTGCTGGACGCCGCCCTCCTGCATGATGTGATCGGCGGACATGACCCGCGCGACTCGACGTCGCTCACCGACGAGTGGCCGTCGTTCGCCGAGGCCGCGCGCTCGGGTGCGAAATCCGGATCGCTCAAAGGCGTTCGGGTCGGCGTGGTCAAGGAGCTTGGCGGCGAAGGCTTCCAGTCCGGCGTGAGCGAGAGGTTCGCCGAGGCGCTCGACGTTATGGCGGCGGCGGGGGCGGAGATCGTCGAGGTTTCCACGCCCTCATTCACCTACGCGATCGCCGCCTACTATCTGATCCTCCCGGCTGAAGCATCGAGCAACCTTGCCAAATTCGACAGCGTGCGTTTCGGGCTCCGCGTGAACCCCGCGGGCGGCGGCACCGTTGAAGACGTCATGGCTGCGACGCGCGGTTCCGGGTTCGGCGCAGAGGTCAAAAGGCGCGTCATCCTCGGGACGTACGCGTTGAGCGCCGGGTATTACGACGCGTATTACGGCAGCGCACAGAAGGTTCGCACGCTCATCCAGCGCGACTTCGCGGAAGCGTTTGACCAGGCGGATGTTCTCGTCTCTCCCTCTGCGCCGACGACGGCCTTTAAACTCGGCGAGAAACTCGAGGACCCTCTCGCCATGTACCTCAACGACATCGCGACGATTCCCGCGAACCTTGCAGGCGTGCCCGGAATGGGTTTGCCCATGGGACTGGCTCCCGAAGACGGTTTGCCGACAGGAATTCAGATCATGGCGCCGGCCCACGAAGACGCGCGCATCTATTCCGTGGGAGCGACCCTGGAAGCATTGCTTGAGCAGTCCTGGGGGCACACGCTGATCAGCCGCGCCCCCGGGTTTCCGATCGCGGAAGGGAAGGCGAAGTGAGCTCCGCCGAACTCATGGACTTCGACAAGGCACTCGAACTCTTCGAGCCCGTGCTCGGTTTCGAAGTTCACGTCGAACTGAACACGCGAACAAAAATGTTCTCGTCCGCGCCGAACCCAGCCGCGCCAGGTGTGGATGCGGGCAAGCCGAACACCATGGTCACGCCTGTGTGCCTCGGTCTGCCCGGGTCCCTTCCTGTCGTGAACGAACAGGCAATCAGGTACTCCATCAGCCTCGGCCTCGCACTGGGTTGCGAGATCGCCCCATCGAGCAGGTTTGCCCGCAAGAACTACTTCTACCCGGACCTCGCCAAGAACTACCAGATCAGCCAGTACGACGAGCCGATCGCACACGATGGCGCAGTGGATGTCGAGCTCGCGAACGGAAAGACGTTCCGCATCGAGATCGAGCGCGCGCACATGGAAGAGGACGCGGGCAAGCTCACGCACGTTGGCGGCGCGACGGGCCGCATCCAGGGCGCCGACTATTCCCTCGTGGACTACAACCGCGCCGGTGTGCCGCTCGTGGAGATCGTCACGAAGATGATCACGGGAGCAGAGCACGACGCGCCAGAGCTCGCCAAAGCTTACGTGTCTGCCATTCGAGACATCGTGGTCGCCCTCGGAATTAGTGAGGCGCGCATGGAACGTGGAAACCTGCGGTGCGATGCGAACGTTTCTCTCAGTCCACGCGGATCCGGAACACTGGGGACGCGCACGGAAACCAAGAACGTGAACAGCCTCCGCAGCGTGGAGCGCGCCATTCGCTATGAGATCCAGCGCCAGGCGGCGATTCTTGCGGCGGGGGGAGCCATCACGCAGGAAACCCGGCACTGGCATGAAGACACGGGAACGACATCGCCCGGCCGCCCCAAGAGTGATGCCGATGACTACCGGTATTTTCCCGAGCCGGATCTGCTGCCTGTCGAGCCTTCGGTCGCGCTCATCGAGGAGCTGCGTGCCGCCCTGCCTGAGCCGCCCGCTGAACGTCGTCGCAGGCTCAAGGAGTCATGGGGCTTCACCGACCTCGAGTTCCAGGATGTCGTCAATTCGGGGCTCCTCGTGGAGGTCGAGTCGACGGTCGCCGCCGGAGCTTCGCCGGACCAGGCACGCAAATGGTGGACGGGGGAGATCGCCAGGCTTGCGAACATCGACTCCGTCGATCCGTCCTCTCTCGTCATCCCCAAGGATGTCGCAGCGCTCGTGGCGCTCATCGAATCAGGGGAGCTTACAGACCGGCTCGCGAGGCAAGTGTTGGAGGGGGTCATCGCAGGCGAGGGCTCTCCCGCCGAGGTTGTAGCGAAACGCGGACTCAAGGTCGTGTCCGACGACGGGGCTCTCATCGCGGCGATCGATGAAGCATTGGCTTCCCAGCCTGACGTGCTCGAGAAGATCCGCGATGGCAAAGTCCAGGCGGCCGGAGCGGTCATTGGCGCCGTCATGAAGGCGATGCACGGCCAGGCGGACGCCGCCCGCGTGCGCGAACTCGTTCTGGAACGCGCTAACTCTCAAGCCTGATCGGTTTCGCCGCCACGCGCGGTGCTACAGCGACAGCCAGCAATCCGATAGCGGCTGCGAATGCGAACACTCCCGCAAACGACAGTCCGGTGGCCGCGAAGAGGGTGAACACGACGCCCGTGAGCGCGAGCGCGAGGGCGCCGCCCAGGGAGTCGCCGATGGCGAGCGCGGAACTGTTGAAACCTTGTTCTCCCGGGAGGGACAGCGCGAGTGTGAGAGTGCTGAGTCTCGGATACATGAGGCCCATGCCACCGCCGCCAAGAACCCAGCCTGCGATCGCGAGCGCAGGCGGCAAAGCGAAATACGTTGTAACGAGGGCCGAGACTATGGCGGCGAACACGAGAACGCTCCCCAAGGTCGTGCAGGCGGCGTTGCTCAGCGTTTCGCTCATTCGCCCCTGGAGCCAGGATGCGCCCGCCCACGCGAGCGCCCCGAGCGTGAGCGCGAGCCCTGCAAGGCTCGGCGTGAATTCGTAGCGTTCGATGAGCAGATACGGAAGATACACTTCGGCGCCGAAGAACGCGGAGGCGGCAAGCCCTCGCAAGAGGATAACGCTCGGCAATCCGCGCCGGGCACGCAAAGTCCCCTTGGGCAGGAGCGGGCGAACGGCGACGATTGCGACGACGGCGGCCACGGCGGCGAGAGGCAGGCCGATGCCGTCGATCTCGGACACGAGACTCAACGCGAGAACCGCAAATGCGGCGAGAACTGCCCACGCAATGCGGCCGAACGCCCATGGCGCACGCGGTGCCTCGCCGTCGCCCGGACCGGTCAGTCCCCGGAGTGCCGGCGCGACCATTACTGTGGCGATTGCGACGAGACCGACGACTCCGAGAAACACCCAGTGCCAGCTGAGTGCCTCCGTGACGATTCCGGCGGCGAACGGTCCGATGAGCGATGGGATGACCCAGGCCGCCGCGAACCCGGCGAAAATCGACGGGTGGAGTCGGGCGGGATAAACCCTGGCAACCACCACATACAGGGCGACCGTGACGGCACCGGTCCCGAGGCCCTGGATGAGCCGTCCGGCGACAAGAACGGGCATCGTAAGCGCAGTCCCTGCGACGAGAAGCCCGATCGCGAACAGGACGGATGACGTGTACAGCGCAGCGACGGGTCCGCTGCGGTCGGACCAGTTCCCGGCGAGCACCATGCCGATCACCCCGGTCGCGAGGGGACCGGCGAACGCGAGAGCATAAAGGTTCGCGCCGTTCAGGTCGGCGCTCACGACGGGCATGATCGTGGTGACGGCGAGCGATTCGAACGCTCCGAGGAATACGAGCGCGCACGATCCGATCGTGATCCACAGATAGCCGCGGCTGAACAATCCGGTCTGATGTGCTTCCGGGGCAGGGGACCGTGGCGCAGTTTCGGGCGCACCCGTGTCTGCGGAATCGAGAGGCACCCTCAGAGCCTACGCGCTAGGAGGCGGTCTCCTTTGACTCGAGCAACCGCACGAATCGCTGCTGTCCGTCCTCCTTGATTTCAACGACTGCGCTGCGCGACTGCAGAAAGTCGGTGAAGGTCGCGTGGCCGAGGGGCTTTTCCTGGAATGTGGGGTCCATTCGGAGCATTTGCGTCTTCACTCTCGAACTCGGTACCCAGTCGACGTCATCCGTGGATTGGCTGAGTTCCAGTGCCCGTCGAAGCAGTCGTGTCGCCTCTTTCTGTTCCGGTGGTTTCGAGGCATCGCTTTCGTGCTTGGCGGTCTCCTTCGCGGCAGCCGAGTCGGCCGTCGCGGAGGCGCCGGTCTTCTTCTTCGTCGATCGCGCCGCTTTCGCCGCCGGCGCCGTCGAGTCCGCTTTCGACGTCCGTTTGGCCGGTTGCACTGTTCGGTCGCGCTTTCCGCCGGAATCCACCCCGGGGAGTCCGTCGTAATCCTTGTACTCGTTGCACGCCGCATTGAGCGCTTTGCTCGTGCCGCCGGCGACTCCGATGCCCACGACGTAGCGGCCGAGCCGGCGGCAACGCTGGGCGAGCGCGATGAAATCCGAGTCACCGGACACGATGACGACATGCGTGAGTTCCGGCAGTCGGAAGAGGTCTTCGACGACGTCGACGGACATGCGAATGTCCGCGCCGTTCTTCATCGATTGCACGGTCGGGAACATCTGGACGAGGTCGACGGCGCGGCCGACAAGCTGATCCTGATAGCTCGCATTCACGGGCACTGCCCAGTCCGCGTAGGCGCGAGCGATCGCCACAGTGCCGAAGGACGAGGCATAGTCGAGGATCGCACCAAGGTCCACTCTCGCAGTCGCGAGCCGATCCGCCAGGGCCGCGTCGTCCCGGATCGCGTCGCCGGTGATGTCCCGCAGGAGTTCCGTTTTTCTGCGGGCGCCTCCGTGCGTTTGGGAATATCGGGAGATGACGATGTTGTCGAAGTCGATGTAGACGGCGACCCTTCCCTCTGTCGGTTCTGGCATGAGGTCGGTCTCCCTTGATTGTGGACTCACAGCCAGTCTTGCCGGTCAATCTGTTTCGGGCAATGATCTGGATTGCGATAATTGGCGGATGGACATTCGCCGAGCGACCGCAGACGAGTGGGATGTCGCGCGGGACATCCGTCTTCGTTCACTGCGCGAATCCCCTGATGCGTTTTGTTCGAGCTACGACGGCGAACTCGGCACGGATGAGGCTTTCTGGCGGGATCGTCTTTCCCGGTCAGCCACTTTTCTCGCGTGGGAGAACAGCGCACCTGTCGGAACAGTGGCGGGCAAGGTCGACGAACATGAAGAGGGGAGCCGAGAGTTTGTCGCGATGTGGGTCGACCCCTCCAAGCGCGGAGCTGGCGTGGGGAAGGCGCTCATCGAAGCCGTCGCCGATTGGGCGCACAGCGAAGGAGCACGCGCGATCGCCCTATGGGTCGCCGACGCGAACTTCGCTGCGCGGCGATTGTATGAGCGGTGCGGATTCGCGCTGACCGGTGAACGAGAGCCCATGCGCCCCGGCGTAGAACAGCTCCGGATGCGCAAGTCACTCGCGTGACGCGCTACATGGTTAGAAGCCCGAGCAAAGATGACTCCACTGAGTGCCCGCATCCGGTCCCCACTGGAGCAGGTCGACGACGTTGGCGCCAGCGCTGCCGTTGATGGCGAACACGTATTTGGAGTCGCTGTCCGGGTCGTCGACGGTGATGCGCGTCATGTCGCCAGCCCCGAGGTCCGTGTACGAGTCGACGACGGCAGTCGGGTATGCGGCGAGGATTTCGGCCTGGGTGCTGCCGACACCGACGCCCTCCGCATTGCGGGGGAAGTTGGCGCCGCTCGTGGCGAGGAAGTAGTTCGTGTAGAAGAACCGTGCACCGATGGCGGAGTTGCGTGAGTCGAGGAACGCCGTCGTGACGGTAAGCTCGGTCGACCAGAGCGGGCCGTACCATTCGCAGCCTTCGTAGGGTCCGACGGGCATGTGAAGTTGAGAGCTCATTTGCGCCCACGACGAACCGAGAGTTGCCTCATGGAAGAAGGTGAACCCGTAGTCGGGTTCGGCAACGGGTGCTGGCGTTGCCGTGACGGTCACGGTCGGCACCGGTTCAGGTGTGCCGCTCGCGAAGGGGTTGCTCGCACCGGGGGGCGTGCATCCCGCAAGCAGGAGCAGGGCAACGGCAGCGCCCGCGGTCAGTGTGATGACTTTCTTCACGATCTCTCCTTAGTGTCCAACTAGTTTCCACTCCACGACTATCGAATGTTTGAGTCCATAGCTGCGCGCTCGATGGCAGCAAGTGACGACGAGATGTCGTCGTCACTCGTCGTCCAATTGCTTACGGAGATGCGCAGGACGTCTCGGCCTGCCCAGCGCGAACCGGACATCCACGTGACACCGTCAGCGAGCAAACGTGCTGTGACGTCACGAGTGCGTTCGTCGGATCCAAAACTCACGCACACCTGGGTGTACACGACATCGTTCAGCACCTCGATGCCCGGCATCGCCGCAAATTCCGTGCCGAATCTCTGCGCTGTGATGACCAGTCGGTCGACGAGTTCGATAACTCCAGAACGGCCAAGGGATCTTAATGCCGCCCACACAGGTACCCCGCGTGCTCGTCGTGAGAACTCCGGCACTTTTTCGAAAGGGTCGCCTGGGCCCGTTTCGTCATTGATCAGGTAGCTCGTGTGTACGCCGAACACCGAGCGCACTACGTCTGGGCGGGAGACAATGGCGACGCCGCAGTCATACGGCACATTGAGTGTCTTGTGGGCATCAGTCGCCCAGGAATCGCAGGTTTCCAGCCCGGCCACATGGTGGCGAAGGGATGGGCTTGCCGCGGCCCACAAACCGAACGCCCCATCAACGTGCACCCACGCGCCGTGCTCGTGGGCGACGGCGGCCGCCTCGCCGATCGGATCGAACGCGCCGGAGTGCAGATTGCCGGCCTGGAGGCAGACTATGACGGGTCCGTCGATTGCCGACAGCGCCTCCGACAGTGCCGCAGGTACCAACCGCCCCTGGTCGTCGCAGCTGACGGCCACAGGAGCGCCGAGCCCGAGGTACTTGAGTGCCAAATCAATCGATGCGTGCCGATCGGCACCGACGATGACGGTAATTCTTGGTGCTCCCGAGAGCCCATTCGCGACCAAATCCCAGCCAGCGACATCAAGTACGTACTGGCGGGCCGCGGCGAGTCCGACGAAGTTCGCGGACGTCGCGCCCGTCGTGAATCCCACATCTGCGTGAGCGGGAAGCCCCAACAAATCCAGCAGCCACGTTCCAGCAGCCTCTTCAGCTGCCGCTGTGGCCGGTGTCGCCCCGCGCATGGCAGCATTCTGATCCCAGGCGCTGACGAGCCAGTCCGCCCCCATCGCGGCGGGCAGCGTTCCACCGATGACCCAGCCGAAGAACCTGCCGGAGCCCATGGACATGAGGCCGGGTTCCGCGATTCGCGCGAGCTCGTCGACGACCTCTGCCGCATTGCTCCCGCCGTCCGGGAGTGGGCCTCCGAACTCGCGGTAGAGATCATCGGCAGTAGCTTGGGGTCCGACAGGACGAGTGCTGAGCGACTCAAGCCATTCGAGCGTGTGTGCGTGGGCCCGATCCAGGGCGGCCCGGTAGTCCTGCGCTTTTGGCGGCATTGGCACATAATATGCCGATTGGCGCCCGCGCAATAGGGCGCTCGATCCGCAGAATGCGCTGCATTTCCGGACGCGGCCTGACGCTACGCAGCGGTGAAGCGCCTGGCGGAGCGTTCCTTCGCTTTCGCGGCCTCCACTGACCTGTCTTTCGGGGGAGTTGTCGCGACCAAACCCTCCAGCAAGTGTCGGGTGGCGTGGGCGACGTCCTGGACGGCTCGTTCGAACGCCTCGGCGTTTGCTCGTGACGGTTTCGTCGTCCCGCTGATCTTCCGCACGTACTGCAGGGCAGCAGCATGGACCTCGTCATCGTTTGCTGCGGGTTCGAAATTATGAAGGGTGTGGATGTTGCGGCACATGAGGAGAGGGTAGTCCCTGCCGCTGACGACGGGGGAAAATCCGGTGGCGGGGTTGCGCTAGCGTCGACTCATGGCCGATCCAGAAACCCCGTATCTCGCCGTCGATCTGAACACCCTCGAGCGCAACGTGTCGAGCGTCGCCGAGAATGCGGCGAACAAGGGCATGGCGATTCGCCCTCACGCGAAAACCCACAAAATACCAGAAATTGCGAGAATGCAGCTGGCCCACGGCGCCATCGGAATCACGCTGGCCACCGTGAGCGAGGCGGAGATCTTTGCGGATGCCGGAATCGACGACATCTTCATCGCCTACCCGGTGTGGCCCTCCGCTGCACGGATCGCCCGAATCCGTGCCCTCGCGGAGCGCATCACGTTGCGAATCGGTGTGGATTCGATCGAGGGCGCCCAGGCTCTGGGTGCTGTTGTGCCCAGCGGCAGCGTGGAGATTCTGGTGGAAGTGGACAGCGGCCATCATCGCAGCGGGGTGCAGCCCCATGACGCCGGGTCGGTCGCTGTCGCCTCCGCGCGAGCGGGACTTCGAGTGGGCGGCGTCTTCACTTTCCCGGGTCACAGCTATGCGCCGGGCAACGGCGCACAGGCGGCGATTGACGAGGCAGGGGCGATTGAGACCGCGACCGAGTCGCTGTCGCGTGAAGGGATAGCGGCCGCCATCCGCAGCGGTGGTTCGACCCCGAGTTTCCACGCCTCGCACGGCGATACGCTCACCGAGGCGAGACCGGGCGTGTACGTCTTCAATGATGCACAGCAGCTCGAGCTGGGGTCGTGCGAGTTCACGGATGTGGCACTCACGGTCGCCGCGACGGTCGTGAGCCGCCACGGTCGCGACGTGGTCGTGGATGCGGGAAGCAAAGCGCTGGGGGCAGACCGTGCGGCCTGGGCGACCGGCTACGGCAGGCTTCTTGACGAACCGGAGGCGCGAATCCACGCGCTCTCCGAGCACCACGCGACGATCCGGATGCCCGATGGGAGTGTGATTCCCGAACTGGGGAGCACGCTACGCCTCATTCCCAACCACGTGTGCAACACGGTGAACCTCGCAGACCACGTGTTCGTGCTCCGTGACGGACAGATTGTCGACGTGTGGACGGTAGCGGCCCGCGGCGCGAATACCTGATCGCGCGATTGTGCTTGGGGACGTCCAAGCCGTTCAGAATGGTCTTGCTCAGCAGCTCCGTTGAGCCCGTGAACGCGTGCGCGAGGGGCGCAAAGCAGGCGTATGACGACGACTACGTGGATGCGAAGGACGGGGCGTAGCCCCTGAGAGCTATGCCGGCGGCCACACCCCGATGATGACGGCCATGACGACGAGAGTCACAAGCTCGTGCGCGATATTCAGCATCGTCAGCCCGCTCGGACGCCTGTCGAACGCATCGTGGGTGATGAATCGAGCAGCAGTGAAGCCAGCCCACAGCACGATTGCGGTGGCAATCGCGGACCACAGGAATCCGCCGCCGTAGAAGTCCCACGCGATGAATGAGGCGCCGGCGAGAACCCACGCAGTGATGAAACTCACGATCACGGTCGTGACCATCGGCCCTACCGCGTCGCTCGCCTTGCCTGACATCTCCACGCCGGACTTCTTCATCCAGTAGTTGCCGAACACTTTCGGGGTGTACCAAATCGCTCCGACCACCATGCTCGACAGTGTGGCGAGGATAACGGCCCAGTAATTGATCTCGGGAAGCATGAGGATCCTTTTCTCGTCGTCGGTGTTGCGGTGTACGAATACTAGTCCTCGCGCACGAGCCCTGTCAGGTGACCAGTTCCGGTTCGACATCCGCCGTCGCGGGTTTGCGAATGAGCGCGGCAAGGGGGATGACGAACACGGAAAGGATCGCGCCGGCGAGAAATGCCAGCCGGATTCCGCTCGCGGTCGCGGACACGATTGTGGCACCCTCGTCCAGCCGCGTCGCCGCCACGGCAGCCATAATCGTCACGAACAGGGCGGTGCCCGCTGCCCCTGCCACCTGCTGCACGGTTCCGACGATGGCGCTCCCATGGGAATACAGATTCGGGGTGAGCGCGCCGAGCCCGGAGGTGAACAACGGGGTGAACATGAGCGCGAGCGCAAATGACAGGCTGACGTGCGCCACGAGCACCCACCAGGTCGGCGTTGTCTCGGTGAACATAGTCATGCCCCAAAACACGATGCTCACGAGCACGGACCCCGTCGTCACGAGCGCCGTCGGGCCGATGCGGTCGTAAATGCGGCCGACAATCGGTGCGAGCAGACCCATGACGAGCCCACCCGGCAAGAGGAGCAGTCCCGTCGCGAGCGTGTCGAGGCCGAGAACGTTCTGGAGGTAGATCGGAAGCAGGATGATCGTGCCGAACAGCGCCAGCATGCTGATGACGATCACCGTGATGGACAGGGTGAACTGCCGCGACCGGAACGTTCGCAGGTCGAGAAGTGCATCGTCGCGACGTTGCAGGCAGAACTGGCGGACGATGAACACGCCGATCGCGGCGACACCGACGCCGAGCGGAATCCAGTTGAGAAGCGGGTTGCCGCCGCTCGCAGCCGCACCGAGGTTGCTCAGCCCGTACACGAGCCCGCCGAACCCGAATGCGGAAACGATCACCGAGAACACGTCGAAGTGGGTCGGTTTCGGAGTGGTCACGTTTTGGATGCGCGCGAAGCCGAGCGCGAGCACCCCGAGGGCCACGGGAAGCACGAGGATGAACATCCACCGCCAGTCGAGCACGCTCAGGATGAGCCCGGAAATGGTCGGGCCCAGTGCCGGCGCCACCGAAATCACGATGGAGATGTTGCCCATCGTGCGGCCGCGAGTGGCCGGCGGCACGAGGGTCATGACTGTCGTGAACAGGAGCGGCATCATTATCGCGGTGCCGGACGCCTGCACGACGCGCGCGGCGACGAGCAGCGGGAATCCGGGAGCGATCGCCGCGAGAAGCGTACCCGCGCTGAACAGCACCATGGCCGCGATGAACACGGGCCGGGTGTTGAATCGCTGGATCAGCCATCCGGTGATGGGTATGACGACGGCCATCGTGAGCATGAACGCGGTGCTGAGCCATTGTGCGGCGCTCGCGTCGACTCGAAGATCCCGCATGAGCACCGGGATCGCGACACCCATGATCGTCTCGTTCAGGATGACGACAAACGCCGAAACAAGCATGAGGGTGATGACGACGCGGTTGCGCGTGTTCGTTGCGGCGAGGTCATCGCCGGAGTGGTCCGTCGTGGACAGAGTTGGGTCAGACATAGGAACCTTCGTGGAATGGTCAGATCGGGGCGGTATCGAAGACATACGGGCCAGAAAAGCCCGGCATTGTCCGTCAGGGGCCAAAGCGGCCGAAACGAGTGCGAAGAAAGTATGCGCTACAGCACTGACATTGAAAGAATCACCGGATAAATATAGACGATGCGTACCGCGCGCACAAAAAAAGAAGCCGGGCACGTGGCCCGGCTTCCCGAATGCGCGACTCAAGTCGCGGCTGCGCAGTAGTAGCTACGCGCTATTGCTCTTGGTGGCTGCCTTCGCCTTCTTATCGGCGCGCTTCTCCTTGAGAGACTTAGCTGCCGCAGTCTTGGTGCTGCTCTTCTTGGGCGATTTGTCTGCCATAAGGCACTCCCTCCCTCGGAAGCACGATCGGCTTCGATTAGTGATGACCTTACGCCACACGGCTGGGGATTGCACCACGTTTCGCGCGATTGCCTTGCAACAGGAACGTCACGGCCGAAGGAGGACCTTCGTGGCGGTGCGGTCATCCATTGCGGCGTAGGCCTGCGCGACGTCGGAGAGCGGCAGCTCCCGATCGAACACCCGGCCGGGCGCGAGCGTGCCGGCCAGCACTTCCGGCAGCAACTCCTCGATGTATCCGCGTACCGGCGCGACGCCGCCCCGAACACCGACGTTATTGGTGAACAGAGAGCGGACCGGCAACTCGGGGCCGCCCGCCGGAACTCCGACATAGCCCACCATGCCGCCGGGCCGAGTGGAACGAATAGCCTGGTCCATCGACTCCTTCGTGCCGACGCACTCGAGAACGAAGTCGGCGCCGATACCGTCGAACAGTTCCTTCACCACGGCAGCGCCTTCGGTGCCCCTCTCCTCCACGACGTCGGTTGCGCCGAATTCGCGCGCGATCGCCTGGCGGTCCGCGTGGCGGGACATGGCGACGATGCGCGACGCTCCCAGTCGATGGGAGGCGAGAACTGCGCACAAACCGACCGCGCCGTCGCCGACGACGGCGACCGTGCTGCCTCTCGTCACGCCCGCGGACACCGCGGCATGGTGGCCGGTGCCCATGACATCGGCGAGAGTGAGCAAGTGCGGAACAAGTCCGGCCTCCGGAACCTGGGGAGTTGCAACGAGCGTGCCGTCCGCCAGCGGGACGCGCACTCGCTCGCCTTGCGCGCCGTCCACAAAGTTGCCGTCACGACCCTCAGCGCCCCACCAACCGCCATTCAGGCACGACGTGCTCACGCCGTTGCGGCAATTGATGCACGTGTTGTCGCAGTAGTAGAAGGGCGCGATCACGAAATCGCCCTCGCGCACGTTCGCAACGGCAGAACCGGCTTCCTCCACGATTCCCACGAACTCGTGGCCAATGCGATGTGGTTCGTTCGTCGGCGTGACACCCCGATACGGCCACAGGTCAGATCCGCACACGCACGCCGCGACGACGCGCACGATCGCATCCGTTTCCGTGCGGAGGATCGGGTCGGGAACGGTTTCGAGCCGGATGTCGCGTTCGCCGTGAATCACTGTTGCCTTCATCCCCCCGAGTCTACGTTTGTCCTGCGGACACCCTCGATGGGAGCGGAGGGAATGTTCCCCCGGCAGGGTTGGTTGAGTGAGTGGTCCAACACGTCAGGAGTCAATCCACATGAATCTCGAACTCGGTCTCGACACTTTCGGCGACGTCACGGCGGATGCCGACGGTGCACGACTCTCGCACGCCGAATCGATCCGCAACGTCATAGAACAGGCCGTGTTCGCCGACGAGCTGGGTCTCGACTTCTTCGGTGTGGGGGAGCACCATCGCGACGACTTCGCGATCTCGGCCCCTGAGGTCGTTCTGGCCGCGATAGCGAGCCGCACGAAACGCATCCACCTCGGCACGGCCGTGACGGTTCTCAGCTCCGACGACCCGATCCGCGTGTTCGAGCGCTTCTCCACGCTGGATGCGGTCTCTCGCGGCCGCGCAGAGGTCATCCTCGGCCGCGGCTCGTTCACGGAATCGTTTCCGCTGTTCGGCCTCGACCTCGCGGACTACCAGCAGTTGTTCGAGGAGAAACTCGACCTGTTCAGCGAAGTGATCAAGGGCGAGCCCGTCACCTGGTCCGGCACCCTTCGACCCCCGCTTGCCAATCAAAGCGTGTACCCGCCCATCGAGCACGGGACGCTGACGACATGGATCGGAGTTGGCGGCACACCCGAGTCGGTCGTGCGGGCCGCGAAGTACGGAATGCCACTTGTGCTGGCAATCATCGGTGGAGACCCGTTGCGATTCGCCCCGTTCGTCGAGCTGTACCATCGCGCTCTCGGCCAGTTCGGCCGTGAGATTCTGCCCGTTGCAGCGCACTCGCCCGGCCACCTCGCTGCGACCGACGACCAGGCTCTGGAGGAGTTGTATCCGCACTTCAAAGCCAACCGGGATCGCATCGGTGCCGAGCGCGGTTGGCCGCCCCTGACCCGCGCGGACTACGAGCGGGAGGCGGAGGATGGCGCGCTGTACGTCGGTTCCCCCGAGACGGTTGCTCAAAAGATCGCGCGAACCGCACGCGGGCTCGGGATCGCACGATTCGACCTCAAGTATTCCAACGGCACCATGCCCCACGAGAAACTCATGACCTCGATCGGACTCTACGGGCGCGAGGTCGCGCCGCGCGTTCGCGAACTGCTCGCCGACTGACCGACTTCTGGGGGTGGGTTGCCCGCTCTGCGGCGCGGACCCCGCGCGCGTAGTGTGGATTGCAAGGAAAGTGAGTAATCCATGAGTGACTCTGTGTACCATCCGATGACGCCGGAACTGGCGAAAATGCGCCGCGATCTCGCGCCCGATACCCACGCAGCGTGGGACCAGTTCAGCAAAACAGTGTTTGCCGCCGGCGCTCTGGACGAGAAAACCAAACAGCTCATCGCCGTGGCTGTCGCCCACGTCACGCAGTGTCCGTATTGCATCAAAGGGCACACACGGGGTGCCGAGCGCAAAGGTGCGACACCGCAGGAGATCATGGAGGCGATTTGGGTCGCCGCCGAAATGCGCGCGGGAGGTGCGTACGCCCACTCCGCCATTTCACTCGGCGAGCTGAACGATCACCCGCACCCCTCGGCGCCCTAGCGGCGTGACCGCTCGAAATCGCGGGAGAATGGTGGGATGCGACTTCGCAAACTGACTCCGCTCGACATCCCGGCAATCCTCGCACTCAACAACGATGCCGTTCCCGCGGTTCCCGCGTCGACCGAACCCGAGCTGGCCGAACTTCTTCGAGAGAGCACGTTCGGGATTGCGGCCGTTTCGAACGAACAGGTCCTCGGATTCGTTGTCGGTTTCGGGCCGGGACTCGATTACGCAAGCCCGAACTACCGCTATTTCGAGAACAGAGGCACCGATCACCTTTATATCGACCGGATCGTCGTCGCGGAAGAAGCGCGAGGAATGCGGGTGGGCCAAACCCTGTACTCGCGCGTCGTCGATCTCGCCGTCGAGCAGGGCCGCGACGAGGTCACGTGCGAAGTCAACGTCGACCCCCCGAACCCAGGCTCGCTCGCATTCCACTCGCGTCTCGGCTTCAGCGAGGTGGATCGGCAGGACAACGGATACGCAACGGTCGCGCTCCTCGTGCGTCCGTTGAGCTGAGCACGCACGCCGTCTTCCGAAACAGTCCCGCTACTCCTGCACAGGAAACGCGGAGGTTCGCACTTCACACTGGAACGCGGGAAAAAGAGCGAACGCCGAAGCCGGTGTGAAACTTCAGCGGTGTACAGAGCCGCGATTCCCAGTTCCGCACAACCCGGTCACCGGGAAGTGGGGAAAGATTCAGAGCGCACCGACGCGCGATTGCCCACGTGCCAGCAGCGGCGAATAGCCGCATGCAGGCAACGACCCGGAAGATCTCACCCAGTGCCCAAAGAATCCATCACGCCTGTGCGCCATGCGCGAAATACGTCCGGCCGTCCCGCACGCCATCGGCTCCCTGGCCTCAACGGCCGCGCCGTTCGCCACCTCCGCCAGGTTCGCGCCGTCAGGTCCGTTCGGCGATTGTTCATTTCATCCCTCACCGGAATTGGCCTCATGGCTGTTGCGAGCGTCGGCGTACCCGCGTACGCCCAATCCGCGACCCAGGCACCCGCTCCCGAGCCCCAAGTGCTCTCGGTGACTTCTGCAGTCGCGGTCGCGCCAGTGCAAAGGGACAACTACACGGTGACCGCGCCACCGCCGCTGCGGTGGCCCTTGGACAGCCTCAAACTCGCCGATGGATTCGGCCCCCGCGCCGCACCGTGCGCGGCATGTTCGTCGTTCCACGAAGGAGTCGACTTCGACCCTGGGCGCGGCGCCCCCGTGTACGCGATCGCCGCCGGCGTCGTCGTCGAGACAGCCAACCCCAACTACGCGGCGCTTGGCACGTATGTCGTGATCCAGCACACCATCGACGGAGTGACGATCGACAGCGTTTACGGGCACATGCAGTCAGGTTCGATGCCGCTCGGGGTTGGCGACACGGTCAAGGTCGGACAGGTCATCGGTCTCGTGGGGTCGACGGGCGCAAGCACGGGCCCACACCTTCACTTCGAACTTCGGATCAACGGTTCCCCGATCAACCCGCTGCCCTGGTTGCACGCGCGCCTGGGATAGAACTGTTTCGCAGGCAGCGGAAGGACTACATTGGGGGTTGATGCTCGCGCCCCCTCCGACAGTTTCCATCGTCATCCCCGCGTACAACGAGGAGTCGACGATTCGCGCGTGCGTCGTCGCAGCGCTCATGCAGACCGTGCCCGCGAGCGAAATTATCGTCGTCGACAATCGATCGACAGACGCCACAGCAGACATTGTTCGAGCAATTCAGCGGGAGTATCCGGATAGCCCCCTCATCTGTTTCGAGCAAAACGACGAGCAGGGACTCGTACCCACGCGCAATCTCGGGTTCGATCGCGCCCAGGGAACCGTCATCGGCCGGATCGACGCTGATTCGATCATCGAGCCGAACTGGGTTGAGGAAGTACAGAAGGCGTTCGCCGATGACAGCGTCGCCGCCGCATCCGGGCCTGTGTTGTACTACGACATGCCGCTGCGGCGGTTCGGTCTCAAGGCGGATGACCACCTCCGGCGGTTCATCCTCAAACTGTGGCGGGACTATCGATTCCTGTTCGGAAGCAACATGGCCATCCGACGCACGGCATGGCTCGCCATTCGCGATCAAACCTGCAGGGACGCCGACGACCTGTTCCACGAAGACATCGACCTGTCCGTTCATCTCGCGCAGAACATGCTTGACGTGGCCTACGTTCCCACCATGGTGAGCGGAATGTCGGCCAGGCGCCTCGAAGACTCCCCCCGGGACTATGCCTTCTACGTCCGGCGGTTCGAGCGAACCTACGCGAGCCACGGCCTCATGAACCCCGTGCTGCGGGCGCCCATGCTGGTCTTCTTCGCGATCTACCCGCTCGGCAAGACGATTCGAACGATTCGAAATCGTCGCCCCGCGCACGCCAACTGAAGCGTGTCCTCGCGTGCCGTTAGCCTGAACACGTGGGCAGACAGGACGGCAGTGCACGGCAAGTGAGCTCAGCCTCCGTCGACAGCACGTCGGCGACGATACTGCACGTCGATCTGGACGCGTTTTTCGCGTCTGTGGAGTTGCTGGATCGACCGGAACTGGTCGACAAACCTGTTGTGGTTGCCCACAACTCGGCCCGATCGGTCGTGACGGCCGCCAACTACCCCGCTCGCAAGTTCGGCGTGCGATCGGCCATCCCGCTTTCCCGCGCACTCCAGCTTTGCCCGAGCGCTGTGATTCTTGAGCCGCACTTCGAGAAGTACCGCCACTACTCCCGCATGGTCATGGCGATCTTCGACGATATGACACCAGCAGTCGAGAGGCTCGGAATCGACGAAGCATTCCTGGATGTGGCCGGCGCCCGCGGCGTGATCGGGCCCCCTGCCGAGGTCGGCGCGCTCATACGCCAACGGGTGCGGGCCGAGACGGGGCTGGCGTGCTCCGTCGGTGCGGCCGCCACGAAGTTCGTGGCCAAACTCGCTTCGGGCCGAGCCAAACCAGACGGACTTCTCGTGATTCCGAAGGCGGAGACGCTCGCGTTCCTGCATCCGCTTCCGGTGGGCGCGCTGTGGGGCGTGGGCGCAGTGACGGAAAAGTCGCTTCTCGGACGCGGGCTGCACACGATCGGCGACATCGCCCAGTCACCGGTGGATGTCCTGCGGAGAATTGTCGGAGATGCGGGAGGCCGCAAACTCCATGCGCTCGCCAACGGGATCGATCCACGACCCGTCACGAGGGACACTGCGGAGAAGAGCGTCGGCCACGAGGTGACGTTCGAGGTCGACATCTCCGACGCGGGTGTGCTTCGGCGGGAACTTCTTCGCCAGGCATCTCAGGTCGGCAGCAGGCTGCGTGCATCCGGAATGGAAGGTCGGACAGTTGTCCTGAAACTGCGCTACGCGGATTTCACGACCATCACCCGTTCCCGAACGCTCGCCGAGCCCACGGATGTCGGGCGCCGGATCGCCGATGAAGTGCGCGAACTGTACGACGCCGTCGGTGCGCATCCGCCGGTGAGGCTCATCGGGGTGCGGATGGAGCAACTCGCCGAGACGGGCGCGAGCGCCGGCGTGCTCTGGGACGACGACGAGGACTGGCGGGGAGCCGAACGGGTCATGGACAGCGTGGGGGAGCGGTTCGGATCCGACCTCGTACGGCCCGCATCCTTGATGAAACCCTCGAGAGAGCTGGGCCCGTCGAAGCGCAGGCCGCACTTGTGAGTGACCGGCGGCGCACGGCGTCCAGCGAACGCAGCGTTGCGTGGGTAGCGTAGAACCATGACGACAGAACAGGGTTTGAGCCCGAGCAACCCCATCGACAATTCCGCCTCCTGGGTTGCCGCGCACATCGCGGCCTTCGACGACGCGGACGGGTCGGCGTGGCCTGAACAGCGTGGCGCGCCCCTCCTGCTGATCACGACGAAAGGCGCGAAATCCGGACTGTGGCGGCGCACTGCGCTCATTTACGGAGAGGATGACGGCCGGTACGTGATAGTCGCGTCGAAGGGCGGCCATCCGAAGCCTCCAGGATGGTACGTGAACCTTACTGCCAATCCCGAGGTGGAGCTTCAGGTCCGGGACCGAAAGTTCCGCGCGATCGCGCGAACGGCTACTGCCGAAGAGAAGCCGAAACTGTGGGACGCGATGGTGCGCATTTGGCCCGACTACGCGAACTATCAGGAAAAGACGGATCGCGACATTCCTGTTGTGATCCTCGAGCCCTTGCCGGGGGAGGCATAAGAGCACCGCGTCCGAGTTTCGTTAGGACAGTTGCGGCAGGATCTCACTCGCAATGAAGTCGAGGTGCTCAAGATCCTGCAGATCCAGGATCTGGAAGTAGATTCGCGTAACCCCCAGTTCGGAAAGGGCTCCGAGATAGTCGACGACTTCGGATGCCGTTCCTGCGAAGCCACCAGCCGCCCGTATGCGCTCGAGATTCTGCCCAATCGCGGTCGCACGGTTCTGTGCCTGGGCGGTGGTGCCGCCAACCGCCGTTGTTCCCGGTGCCGAAACCGTGAGGGTCGACGGGTCGCGGTCGGCTGCCTCGCACGCTTCGTGAACCCGAGCAATCCGGGTTTTGATCTCCGGCAGAGTTGCGAACATCGTGTTGAACTCGTCCGCGTATCGTGCAGCAAGAGCGGGGGTTTTCTTCGTGCCGCTGCCGCCGACAATGATCGGAACTCGCGATTGCGCGGGTTTCGGGAGGGCAGGAGAGTCGACGAGCGTGTAATGCTCGCCCGTGAAGTTGTACCGGTCGCCGATCGGCGTCCCCCACAGCCCCGTCACGATCTCCAGTTGCTCTTCGAGCAGACCGAACCTCTTCTTGGGGAAGGGAATCGCATACGCGAGGTGCTCCTTCTCGAACCAGCCGGCGCCGAGCCCAAGCTCGATTCGCCCTCCGGACATCGCATCCACCTGGGCGACCTGGATTGCGAGGAGACCAGGGTGTCGGAACGTCACGGAGGAGACGAGCGTACCGAGCCGGATGCGGCTCGTCTCTCGCGCGAGCCCGGCAAGGCTCGTCCAGGCATCCGATGGCCCGGGGAGGCCGTCGCCTTTTCCCATCGCCAGATAGTGGTCGCTCCGGAAGAATCCGTCGAAGCCCAGTGTCTGGGTGGCCTGCGCGATCCCGAGCAAGTCGTCGTAACTCGCGCCCTGCTGCGGTTCGGTGAAGATTCGAAAGTCCATCTCCCTACCCTGCCACGTATACTCGAAGGCGAACACGGGAGTCCGGTGAGCCGGGCTGAGAGGAAGCTGATCGAAGCTTCGACCGTCGAACCTGATCTGGATCATGCCAGCGCAGGGAGGACATTTCTCATTCATCCCGTGCCATTTCCTCGAGTGAAAGGGCACGAAAAGTGACCAGTACAACCAAGTCAGCAACGACCACCCCAGCGTCCCGCCGATCGATGCGCTGGCGCGTCGTCGACATCGTCGTCGCGAGCGTCATCGCCGTGGCGAGCAGTGTCGTGTTCTTCGCGTGGAACATAGCTCATGACGGGGTTTCGAGCGTGCTCAAGCCGCTTCTCCCCGGGCTTCAGGCTCTGGACGGAGGCATGTGGCTGTTCGCGGGCGTTCTTGTCGCGCTCGTCGTACGCAAACCCGGTGCCGCGCTCTACGGCGAGTTCGTTGCTGCCGCGCTCTCCGCGCTCCTGGGCGGCCAGTACGGCGCCACGGCGCTCCTGAGCGGCCTCGTTCAAGGGCTTGGGGCCGAGCTCGTGTTCCTGCTGTTCTTCTACTCGAGCTGGCGTGTCTGGGTCGCGATTCTGGCCGGAATCGGGGCCGGCATCGCGAAAGCGGTGCTCGAGCTCGTGGTCTGGTATCCGGGCGCAGACACGCTGTTCATGACCGTATACGTTGCGGCATCCATCGTGAGCGGCGCCGTGATCGCCGGGTTCCTCTCCTGGCTCGCCGTGCGCGGGCTCGCGAAAACCGGCGCGCTGGATCGATTCGCCTCCGGCCGCGAGTATTCCGCGCAAGTGTGACGAACGTGCAGGACTCGTCGCCGGCTTCGCGCGCGCATCCCGCGCGCGTGCGGGCGGTCGGGTGGGGCTGGCGTCACGCCTCCCGGACCCGTTGGGCCCTGCGCGATATCGATTTCGCGATCGAACCGGGGCAGCGCGTGCTCTTGCTCGGTGCCTCCGGTTCAGGCAAGTCGACTCTGCTGCAGGCGCTCGCAGGAGTCCTTGGCGGGGCGGAGGAAGGGGAGTCGACGGGCGAACTGTTCGTGGACTGCGAACTCGCATCCGAATCGCGCGGTCGATCCGGTCTGGTGCTCCAGGATCCGGACAGCCAGGTCATCCTCGAGAGGGTCGGCGACGATGTAGCGTTCGGGTGCGAGAACCTCGGCGTTCCGCGTGAGGAGATCTGGCCTCGCGTGCGGCGTGCTCTCGCGGATGTCGGACTCGACGTTGCTCTGGATCGCTCGACGTCCCAGCTTTCGGGCGGTCAGAAACAGCGCCTCGCGCTGGCGGGAGTGCTCGCGATGCGGCCCGGACTGCTTCTTCTGGACGAACCGACCGCGAACCTCGACCCCACCGGTGTCGTCGAAGTTCGTGATGCGGTCGCGCGCGTGCTCGAGTCGACGGGGGCAACCCTCGTTGTCGTCGAGCATCGAGTGGACGTGTGGCTGCCTCTCGTGGACCGCGTGATCGTGTTGTCTCCCGATGGCGAACTCATCGCGGACGGTACCCCGGATTCCGTATTGAGTTCGCGCGGGCAGGAACTGGCGGCACTGGGGGTGTGGGTGCCCGGGTATCAGCCCCGTGCTGCTCCACGCGAATCACGGCCCGGGGCGGTCGTGCTCGACAGCCACAACCTCACGGTGGGACGGTCCATCGATTTCAGGAAGGGCGGTTTCGTGCGAGACGCCCCGAACATCGAGATCCGCGAGGGGACGTGCACAGCGCTCACGGGTCCCAACGGCTCCGGCAAGTCGACGCTCGGGCTCACGTTCGCCGGGCTGCTTCCGCCGGTGGCGGGCGACGTGACGGCCAGCGATGAGCTGCGAAGCGGCGCGGGTGAGCATCCGATTCGTTGGAGGTCCCGGGAATTGCTCACCCGCATCGGCGCTGTCTTCCAGGAACCGGAGCACCAGTTCCTGCGCTCCACCGTGCGCGACGAACTCGCCGTCGGGCCCCGCGCGCTGAATCTCTCGCGTGAAGAGATCGGGGCGCGAACGGATGAGCTCCTCCAGCGGCTCCGCCTGGATGCGCTGGCCGAAGCCAACCCATTCACCCTGTCCGGCGGCGAGAAACGCCGGCTCAGTGTCGCGACCGTGCTGGCAACCAGACCCGGCGTGCTTGTGCTGGACGAACCGACGTTCGGGCAGGATGCTCGTACGTGGGCCGAGCTCCTGGAATTGCTCGGCGGCCTCCTCGATGAAGGGAAGGCCATCCTCGCGATGACGCACGACCGGTTGTTCGTGGACGGGTTCGCCGACCGGGAGGTGCGACTGTGACGCATCGATTCTCGCTCGTCAACCCGGTGGCAAAACTCGGTGCCGCGCTCCTGATCGCGGCGTGCCTCGTGCTCACGGTCGACTGGGTCTCGGCGGGAACTGCGCTGGCTCTCGAACTGGCCGCGTTCCCGTTCCTCGGGATCGGTGCCCGGCGATTCTGGTTGCGGACACTGCCGGTCTGGTTCGCTGCGCCCCTCACGGGCGTCACGATCCTTCTGTACGGCAGGCCGTCCGGCACCGTCTATTGGGAGTGGTTCGCTGTGCGCGTCAGCGACGGCTCCATCGAACTCGCTCTGGCAACCATGCTGCGCGTGCTCGCGATCGGATTGCCCGCCGTCGTTTTGTTCATCACGGTCGACGCGACGGATCTCGCTGATGGACTTGCTCAGGTCTGGCACGTGCCGAGCCGATTCGTGCTTGGCGCGCTCGCCGCATTCCGGCTCGTCGGCCTGTTTCTGGATGACTGGCGCTTTCTGGAACTGGCGCGGCGGGCCAGAGGGGTGGGCGACATCGGCCGCATCCGACGCATCCCCGGGCAGGTTTTTGCGCTGCTCGTTCTCGCGATCCGGCGGGGGAGCAAGCTTGCCGTGGCCATGGAAGCCCGAGGTTTCGGCGGGACAGCCTCGCGCACGTGGGCGAGGGAGTCCCGTTTCGGATTCGCAGAGTGGACAACCGTGATTGCTGGTTTGATGGTGGGCATGATCGCGATCGCCGCAGCGGTAACCACAGGGCATTGGAACTTCATTGTCGGATAGCGCGGCGGACCAGAAACCTCGTCCCGACATTGTGCTCGTCGACGGGCGCTGCGGGTCCGGCAAGACCGAACTCGCGCGCGCGATCGTGGCGCAGAAGCCCGAACTGCAACTTGTGAGAATGGACGACCTTTATCCGGGCTGGCACGGCCTGGACGCCGGGAGCCGGCACGTGCACGACTTCGTGATCTCGGCAGCGGTTCGGCGCTGGCAACGCTGGGATTGGGCGGAGAGTGCACCCGCCGAATGGCATGTACTCGACCAGCGCAGGCCCATCCTCATCGAAGGGTGCGGCGCGCTCAGCCGCGCAAACCGTGCGCTCGCGGCCTACGCCGTGTGGGTGGAGCTCGATGAAGAGACCCGTCGAACTCGTGTGCTCAAGCGTGACGGCGACTCGTGGCCCGATTGGCCCGCGAAATGGGATCTGTGGGCGAAACAGGAGGACGCATTCATCGAGCGGGAGAACCCGCAAGGCCTTGCCGACACGATCATCGACGGCACAGAAGTCGGTTAGCCGGCATGCCAGCGCTGGACAAAGGGCGAACCGTCCGGCCTGGTTTCAAGTCCGTCCGCGGAGCAGGATGCCACCATGTCGATTCCGGTCGTGTCGGTCAACGGCAGGTCGGATGCTGGCAACATCGTCACGACGCCGCTGACCTCTATTGACATCTCGAGCTTTACGTCGGACTCCCAATTGCTGAACGTGACGCGGTCGCTGTCTGCGATCCATGCCCAGTCGCCATAGGCGGAACCGAATTGCCGCAACTGAGCGACCGAGGTCGGGGCATCGGAGGGAGCGAGAACTAGTTCAAACGTGACGTCAACGGAATTCGTTGCAAGTCCTTCTTCCGCGAATTGAAGCTCGTGACTGCCGAATCCGTTCACCGTGACGACGGGCATTCCCGTCGCCTGCAGTTCGATGAGAAGCTGAGCAGCCATATCGTCGATGTCGAGTTGCCACGCTGTGTCGATGAGACACGAGGTGGTCGTCGTCGAAGTGGCGCCTTCGTCGGGCATTCCGTCCGGCGAACTCGGATCCGCGGTCGTGCATCCGGCCAGTGCAAGCAGCCCCACAAGCGGTGCGATAAACCGTGCTGCATGACCTCGTGCAATGTGTGCGGTCATCGTCGTCCTCCACGTCAGAGTTTCTGCCCTACTCGATCGACGGTTCAGAAAGTACCCCGGGTTGACATCAACCCCAGCCGAGTTCATGGAGCTGGGTGTCGTCGATGCCATAGTAGTGGGCGATTTCATGCACGAGAGTCACGTGAATCTGGTCCTTGAGCTCCTCGAGACTTTCGCTCACATCCAGTAGCGGTTCCCGGTACAGGATGATGCGGTCGGGAAGCTCGCCGAAACCGTACTGCCCGCGCTCGGTCAGGTTCACGCCGTCGTACAGGCCGAGGACATCGAGGCTGCCATCTTCCGGCCGATCCTCCACGACGAAAACCACATTGTCGAGGCCATCTACCATGTCGTCCGGCAGCGTGTCGAGTTCGTCCACGACGAGTTGCTCGAACGCCTCGGCATCCAGATCGAGATCAGACATCGATGGCCTCCACGAGCGAGTTCTGCAGAAACCCGAGCCAGTCGTAGAGGCCCTGGAGCACGTTGTCGCCATCGGGCTCCTGATCGTCAGACTCGATCCCGAGTCGGCTCGCGAGCGAGAGCCGGATGTCGGTGAGACAGCGCAGCCAGGCGCCAGCCTGTACGTGATCGAGCAGCACCTCTCCGGAGTCGATCGCCGACGAAAGGGTCACAATCACGACGTCCGCGTTGGACACCTTTCGATCGATGAGGCCCGAAGCGGTGTAACGGCGAAACTCGGCGGACGCCGCGGGGTCACCGGGGTAGGCGTCGGGCAGCATCCGCACTACGGCCGGATCGTTCGCGTTGCCTTCGCGGAGCAGCACGGAAACCTGCGACGCGAGATTCTGCAGCAGGAGCGCCTCATCGCGCTTCACTCGAGCGGCCACCGTCCCGTCGTCTCGAGCGGCAAAGGCCCTCACGCATCCGCCTTTCCCATGGTCGCCCACAGCCCGTAGTCGTGCATGGCCTCGACGTGACGTTCCATTTCTTCGCGCGTGCCCGTTGCGACGACGGCGCGCCCCGTCAAATGCACTTGCAGCATGAGACGTTCGGCCTCGGCCGGCGGGTACCCGAAGTAACTGCGGAATACGTAGGACACGTAGGACATCAGGTTCACCGGGTCGTTGAGAACGAGCGTGACCCACGGCACGTCGAGCGCGCTGCGTTCGCTCACGTGCGTTTCTTCGATCGTGTCGGCCACGACTCCAGCCTACGGTCGAGCAAAACAATTGGGGTGATCGACGGGGCTCGAACCCGCGACATCCGGCTCCACAAGCCAGCGCTCTACCAACTGAGCTACGACCACCATGCGCCGGGTGAACGACCCCGGCAACGACTCACCATCCTATTACAGTCGCGGGGCAAATTCCTCAATCACCCAGGCCGCAACCGCCTGCACTTCGCCTGTCGTCGGTCCGGGGTCTGCCACGAACGCCGTCCTCCGGTAGTAGTCGAGCTCCCGGATCGACTCGAGGATGTCGGCGAGGGCACGGTGACCGCCGTCCTTTTCCGGCGCGTTGTAGTAAATTCGCGGAACCCAGCGGCGGACAAGTTCCTTGATGGAGGAAACATCCACGTTGCGATAGTGGAGGTGGCTGTCGATGCGTGGCATGTATCGCGCGAGGAACGCCCGATCGGTCCCGATCGTGTTTCCGGCGAGCGGCGCTGTTTGGGGGGTGGGCGCGAACGTGCGGATGTAGTCGAGCACGGCGTCTTCGGCGTCCTCGAGGCTCGCCCCGCCCGGGATCATTTTCAGCAGTCCCGACTTCTCGTGCATGTCGCGCACGAACTCGCCCATGTTGTCGAGAGCCGCCTGATCGGCGGCGATGACGACCTCGAATCCGGGGTCGAGAATTTCGAGCTCGAAATCGGTGACGACGACGGCAACCTCGACGAGCTGGTCGACCGCGACATCCAGACCCGTCATCTCGCAGTCGATCCAGACGAGTCGATCGTTGCCGTTAGCCATGCTCAAAGTCTATCTTTGGCCTCCGAGGGGAAAACTCTCGTGCGCTACGCGTCCGGACGTGGTAATAAGAGTTCATGAACAGCGAAACTCCCGCAATCAAGCGCGGCGACGAATACATCACCATCTTCGCCGGCGGGCCGAATGACGGCCACACTGGGACGCGGATCAGCACGGACGGCACGTGGGACGACGAGCTCACGGTACTCACGGCCGTCGACGGCAAAGAGACGATGATCGACTACAACTTCGCAAGCTGGCGCGAGCTTGGCGGAAAGTATTACGTGACGTACACCTACGACGAATCGGAGAGCGAACCCGTCGAAGACGCTCAGGACAGGGGCGGCCGGCAGTAGCTCGCTGGGAGGGGGACGCAGGATGACATCGAGGGGATTGCTGGCAGTGGGGCTCGCGCTCGCAGCGTCAATGGTGCTCGCAGGCTGTGCGCCGTCGCCGCGTTTGCCCGTCGCGACTTTCGAGGTGGCGGGAGGCGAAATGTTCAAAGTGGAGTTGGCGACCCCCGAACTTGAGCAACACGCGCGCGCACTGCTGGCGGGAGAGAATCTCTCTGCGATCCCGAATGGGATTGTCGTTCGGGATTCTCCCGGCGTGAACGCACCGTGGTCGTGGCATATCGATCCCGCGACACTGGAATTCGCGTTCGCGACGACCGAAGTGTGCGATGGAATCCCGTCGTACGTGGAAGACGAGATTGTCACTTCCGACTACTTCTGCCCGTGGTCGGCGAAAGTCATCGCGGTCGATTGACGTTTCGCGTCCGCAACCCGGGTGCGCGGGATGCCCCTGAGGTATCGTGGTACCGCGATTCGCCCTCGTAGCTCAGCGGATAGAGCAGGAGCCTTCTAATCTGATGGCTTTCCTATGAGCCATACAGCGTCCACCCCGGACACGTTTTCGACTCTGCGCGCGAGGTCGAAGATGTCTTTGTAACGGGGTTGGTTGCGGCCGGTTTCGTAGGTCGCATAGGTGGATGCTTTCACACCGATTTGTTCTGCGAATTCGCGTTGGTCGAGTCCGGCTTCGGTGCGTGCTTTGCGGATGCGGTCTGCGAAAGTCCAGGACGGCACTCGCGTTTGGGTGTTCGGTGCGGTTGTCATATCCATATTATGCAACATGGGGCAAAGCTATGCAATATCCCCAGTTGTGGCGACACGCGGAAACAATAAGTTGACGTAGCAAAACTATGCATGCATACTTTCGGTATGGATTACTCAACAACCCGAGATTTGACAGTATCCGAAGCCGCACGAATCGCCGGAGTCAGCGTTGACACCATCCGCCGATACTGCGACGACAACACACTGAGCTGTTACCGGACACCGAAGAACGCACGACGCATTGTGCTCAGTGATCTTCTCCACGTTTTCCCCAGATCTACCCCTACGGCCCCTTCATCGGCTGGCTCCCACCTCCAGCGCCCCGGTGAGGGGGTCACTTCTATTTCCTAAATCTTCCTGCCCGAACAACTTCGGGTGTGGTTCGGGCAGGAACCCCTCTAACCGAATACCAATCGAAAGGTTCACTTCAATGACGAATGTAGACACTCTCTGGGATCAGGAAACGATCTTCCCAGACGACACAGCACGTGCGAGAGGTGACGATTCGCTTGCGTCTCATAGGGCTGCGGATGAGTCCGCGCGGACGATCAGTGAGGTTCGCAGGGCGGTTCTCGCACTCGTGGAGCAGTTGGGTTCGGCGAACGGGCATGACCTGAACGATTTCTATTCCCTGTATGCGCCGAATCGTGGGTGGCCTCGTGTCGCCTATGACTCACCCAGGAAACGGGCGGGTGAGTTGCTGCGTGACGGTCTTCTGGCTGTGGCGAATCCGGATGATAAGCGTGGGGTTCCAGCAATCTACACGGCGGTGAAGTGATGGGCGACATCGGCAACCCCATTCGTCACATCGAACTTGAACCGCTCGAAGCGCCCTTGTCTGTCCCCGTTGAACCGGTGACGGTTCCCGACCGTGAAGAGGTACCCGCATGAATGACAACAACGAGTTTTCTGGCGTTGACTTTGCGCTCGGTTCTGTTCGCGGATTCCGCTCGTGGAAGATCAAAGTCGAAGGGAAACTTGAACCCCTCCACAGGTCTGGGATCTGGTTGCCGGGAGAGAATCGGGCGGTCTGCTACGGCACCCCCCCCAAAGGGGTCATGCCAACTATCGAGGGCGAAGACTGGAAAGAACGCAACGAGAAGGTCAAGGCGTGGCGACTTGACCACGCCTTTGAATCTTGTGAACACGGGTTTTACGCCTACTTCGATGCGTCCAATGCGGAGGGTTCCACTTACGGATCACCATCCCTCGCTGGCGTCATTGAGGGGTACGGCGAGGTGCTGATTGGTACGAAAGGATTCCGGGCCATGAAAGCCCGAATTCTCGCGATCAGTGTCGAACCACACCGAGGCATCTGGGCGTTGGAACCCTTCATTGTGGACCGGCTGCGACGCAACTATCCCGGTGTGGCAATCTTCGATTCCTCGTTTGCGATGCAAGCAGAGTTCCCCGCGGAATCGTATGTCGAGTCAAAGGCGGTGTTGTCGTGAGTGGCGCAATGGTGATGCCGAAACGACCGGCACACAACTATTCGACCGATACGGGACTGATCCCACCACCGGATGCTGCGATCCGTGAGAACGCGGTTCGTGAAGCTGAACGGCGGGTGGTGGCGAAAGCGCTTCGGGATCGTGACTGGTTTGATGTGCTCGCAATTTTGGGGCTCGATGATGTGTGACCCGATCTCCCCTATCAACATGGACGACTTTTGGGCGTCACAAATTGAACCGGCCCCCGATGTGTGGGCGCATGTAGGAAAGGACAACTGATGTTTGAATCGTTGCCGCCTCGTCGCGGTTACCGGTGGAATCCGGTATCGCGTCGGTGGGTGTCGATCCGGGGTGAGCGTGCCCTGAATGTGGTGGTCGCGTTGCTGGTGATTGCAGCATGTGTGGTTGTGGTGTGGATGCTCGCACACGAGGCCGGGTGGATCTGATGCGCGCCGCAGATTTGACCCGCGACGACATCGGCGCAGCAGTCGAGTTCCAATTCGGAGACATCACCGTATACGGACGCTTAGCCGGCATCCGATATGTGGTTGGCATGGTGAACCTGATCCTCGAAACGGACGGTATTGAAGTGCCTGTGGTTGTGGATCGGGATAAGAACATCACCGTCACATACGAGCACGCCAGGTTCCGGGCGCTCACCGAAACAGACCCCGAGTTGCGGGGAACACTCCTGCACGAAGTGAATCATCTTGCGGTGCTGTCGCAGGTGCACAACATTTTGGGCGGTTCTGGTGACTGATCGCCGGGTTGCGTGGGCGGGCCTCATTCTCGGTGTGCTGCTCCTACTTATGGGGTTCTTTTCGTGTCAGACGGGTGAACCTTACGACTACCAGTTACCGCTACCACCAGCACATTAGGGGGAATGATGAGCGAAAAGATACTGGCAATCATCGATGAACATATTGCCGAGTTTGAGGCGTCGATAACCAGACTGACTGCTTCCGTTGAAGACCCCATCAATACTGAGGGTGGCCGCGAATATGACGGTCGCAAGATTCACGGACAGCGTGGGGCCGTGTATGCACTGCGCAGACTTGCGGACGCAATACCTCACGCCACTACGACGGCGACAACTAGCCCAATCACATTCGTAGGGTGGGGCGGAAAAATTGAATCCGTAACGGACGATTTCGACATGGGGCGCGGCCACTACCGCAACATTCCCGCTTACGGTATTCGCCGTGCGTTCTGGGATGCCGCCTGTGGGTATGTGAACGGGTTCCCGAAACGCGCCATTTTGTATTACGTGTTGACCCGTTCACTCAATCCGGTGGTGTGTCGTGCGGTGTTGCGCCGTGAGGGTGTCGAGTTTTCTGACGGTTTCGCCAATGTTCCCCTCCCACCAGCATACGAAGGGCAATAGAGATGAAGCATTCAGAATTGGGCGACTGCCCAGAATGTGCGCGCATTGACCGGGACTTTGCAAAAGAAGTTCCTCCGCCTATCGCCAAATTCGATAAGGGCGATCTAGTCGAAGCGAGAGTGCGGTGGCGTATCGGTGAAGATAACCCGTTCCGGATGGCGGATTGGGAAACCGAGTTGTTGTACCCGATGACCGTGATTGAGCGTGCCCAACCGGAACTACCCACCGAGGAAGGTATCTACTTTCCGCACAAAACATTGCAACCGAACAAGCGAATTGTGAAGTTGCAGAACGGCGAATGGTGCAATTCAGGCGGGACGCCTTTTAGCGATGATGACGACGAATGGTTGTGGCTTGTGTTCAAGAGGGGCGATTTGACGAAGTTCGAGCCTGTAGCGGAAACAGCACGCAAAGTCCTCGACGCGGTAATCAATTCAGCAACGAAGTCGAGCAGTTATGAGTTCAACGGACGCGCCGTTTACGAAACCACGGCGGTCGCGCTTGACGAGATCGGCAAAGAGTTCGGGGTGCAGTCGTGACCCCGTTTGTCCCTCATGTGGATCACACCCCAGAACACTCCCGCACACCGTTCACCGGTGTTGCGTTCAGGGTGAATGGTGTCCCAGCCCCGCAAGGATCGAAGCGGGCGTTCGTCGTCAACGGGCGCGCCGTCCTCACTGAATCGTCAAGCAAGGTGAAGCCGTGGCGTGAATCTGTTGTGAATGCTGCCGTGGATGCCATGAACGGGCGCGAACCCCTCGAAGGTGCCGTGGTGGTGACGGTGACGTTCCGGTTGGCGCGCCCCAAAACGGTGAAACGTGACCACCCACATGTTGCCCCCGATTTGGACAAACTTGCGAGGTCAACGAATGACGCACTGACTACAGCACAAGTGTTCCGTGACGACTCCCAAATTTGCGACCTACACGTTTATAAGAGGTACGGGATACCCGGCGCAGATATTACCGTGACCGTCCTGGACCTCGCGGAAGAGGTAGCAGCATGACTTACGAGATTCTTCCCACCTACCCGCAAGACTCGGCTGAGTGGCATGAAGCAAGGATGCAAGGTATTGGTGCATCCGATGTTGCCGCAATCCTGGGACTCTCACCGTGGCAGACACCACTTTCAGTGTTCAACACGAAAATGGGTGTCCCGAACGAGATCCCCGAAAACTTGGCGTTCTTCGGGCACGCGCTCGAGCAGCCCATTGCGGACTGGATTACACATAAGCATCCCGAAGTTGGGGAAGTCAAAGAAGGGTTCGCCGCACGTTCCACAGTGGCACCTTGGTTGACGGCAACGTTCGACCGGACGACTACGGATGATGCGGGGCGTGTTGTGCCGATTGAGTTGAAAACGTCGTCGGCGTTTGGGCGTGAGAAATGGGTGGACGGTGTACCTCTCTATTACGCGGCACAAGTGCAGCAACAGAACTTTATTCTGGATGCCCCCTACGGGTGGTTGGCGGTACTGCACGGGGGTAATGAGCCGGAACTTTACAAGGTGGTCACGGACTGGGAGTTCATCAACGACCACCTGATTCCTAAAACTGAGGCGTTCTGGAACGACCACGTACTCACGAAAACACCACCCGACCCGGTGACGAGTGCTGAGGCTGTAGAACTATGGCCCGGCGACCTCGAAGTGACGGTGGAGGGTGACGAACGACTCTACGAACTCTGGGGCGCGTACGGGCAAATGCAAGCCGAACAAGTCGAAGTCGGCCAACAGTTAGACGCGATCAAGTTAGAGCTCCAAAAGGCAATGAAAGACGCGGTAGCACTCACCTACGAGGGGCGTGAGTTGTTCACTTGGCGACCCCGCGCAGGGTCTACCCGGTGGGACACGAAACAGCTTGAGAAGGACATGCCGCAGCTTGCGGCCACATACAAGAAGCAGGGCAAACCCACACGGGTGTTCTCCCGCAAGACGGTAAAGGAAGTCGAAGGATGAGCGCACTAAGCCAAGCCACGGCAACGAAGGCGGTGGAACAGAAGAAGAACCCGACACTGAAAGATTTGGTGCAAGCCCAACAACCCGCGATTGAGGCACAGTTGGCGGGGGCGATCAACTCAGCCGCGTTCGTGCGTGCCGCCATTTCAACAATCATGCAGTCGCCGTCGTTGCAACAGGCCGACCCCAAGACGGTCCTCGGCGGAATCATGCTGGCGGCGCAACTCAAGTTGGAGATTGGGCCTGCGCTCGGTCACTTTTACCTCACCCCGCGTAAAGAGAAGGGGAACCAGATTTGTTTACCCATCATCGGGTATCAGGGATATATAGAGCTCGCGTACCGGTCTGGGCGTATCGAGAAGATCGAAACGTTCCTAGTCCGTGAGGGCGACAAGTTCGACCACGGCGCGAACAGTGAGCGTGGCCGGTTCTTCGATTGGCTCCCGGCCGACTATGACGAGACACGTCCCTGGATTGGTGTGGTTGCTATGGCGAAGATCAAGGGTGCCGGGACCGTGTGGGCATACCTGCCGCGCGAGAAGGTGGAGGCGCGTCGTCCGTCGTATTGGGAGTCTGGGCCGTGGAAGTCGAACCCGGAAGAAATGGCACGCAAAACAGGTATCCGTGCTCTCGCGCCGTACCTGCCGAAGTCAACGGATCTTGGGCGTGCGATTGAGGCTGATGAGCAGAAGGTCGAATCGATTGCGGGTGTTCACGAACTGATTGTGACCCGTGATGATGAACCGGTGAATGTCACGTCAGCGTCGGCCCCAATGGATCCTGCGGACCCCGCCTATGTTGCCCCGGGGGTGGAACGGTGACTGCGTTGCAGCGTCTACAGGACGCGATCCTGGACGGTGAACAGTGAGCACCCCAACACTGGAACGCCCGACGATCGGCTCACTCTGTTCTGGCTACGGCGGACTCGACCTCGCCGCCGAGGGATTCTTCGGTGCTCGCACAGCATGGTTCTCGGAGTTCGATCCGGCACCGTCGAAGATTCTCGCTCATCATTGGCCGACTGTTCCGAACCTAGGGGACATGACCCGGATTGATTGGGCTGGCATCGAGCCGGTGGACATTATCGCCGGCGGCACACCTTGTCAGGACTTGAGTGGTGCGGGTAGGCGTGCTGGCATGACGGAAGGCACCAGATCAAACCTTTGGGTGCAAATGCGTGAAGCGATCGCGGTTATTCGGCCACGGTTCGTTGTGTGGGAAAACGTAAGGGGTGCGTACAGTGCTTACGCCGTTAGCGAGGTGGAATCCGAAACGGGACTGTTGGGAGGATATGGGCCGGATAGACCTGCTCTCAGAGCTCTTGGACGTGTTCTCGGAGACCTTTCCGATCTCGGGTATGACACGCAATGGGTTGGTGTACGTGCAGCCGATGTTGGGGCACCACATGGAAGGTTCCGGGTATTCGTACTTGCCCACGCCGAGGGCAACTCGGGGCGGTTCAGCAACCGAAACAACCGCACTACTACCGACACCGCGGACTTCGGACACGAACGGGCCGGGAGCACATGGGGACGGTGGGATGGACTTGAGAACCACCGTGACACTCTTACCGACTCCTGTTGCGTCGGAGGGTGTGAAAGCAACCGCACGGCAAGGATCAGCACAGAAAGCGTTGACCGGGCAAGTGTGGTTGACGAACATAGCCCACGACCTGGCGGTACTGAATGGGGTATCTACGAACCCGCAATCCGACGGTGGGAACAAGTCTTAGGTCGGTCGATGCGCCCACCTACAGAGCCGACAGGTAAGGGTGGAGCACACCGCCTGTCAGCACAATTTGTTGAAGACATGATGGGCCTCGAACCGGGTTGGGTGACTGATCCCGAGATTGGGTTGACCCGTAACCAGCAGTTGAAAGCGTTAGGGAACGGTGTCGTGTCTCAGCAGGCCGAATATGCGTTGTCGTTGCTGTTCGCTCGTGTGGGGGTGGCAGCATGACCGCGAAAGGGCCAACATCGAAAACCCTTGACCTGGTGTGGGAACGCGACAACGGGCATTGTGCCTGGTGTGGTCGGGTGATTACCGGGCAACGTGGGCGTGACTGGTCTCTGCATCACCGTAGGCCGCGAGGTGCGGGTGGCAGTTCGTTGGTGTGGGTGAATCTGCCCGGCAATCTGATTCTGTTGCATGGCAGTGGTGTGGATGGTTGTCATGGGCTGATTGAGTCGCAGCGTGCGGGTGCTGTTGAGGATGGTTTTTTGGTGTCGATGAACGGTAAAGCGACGTCGTCTGAGGTTGAGATTGTTCATGCGGTTCATGGGCGCTGCAAACTCAACGATGACGGGAGCGTGGAGAAGTAATGGCACGGAACAGGCAGTTGAGCGCGAACATTCGAAAGGATGACAAGGTCAACGAATGGCCCATCGAATTGCGTTACTTCTGGACGATGCTCTGGGGTTACTGCGACGACTACGGGCGTGGTGAATACCACCCGAAACTGATTAAGTCTGATGCGTTCCCGCTCGATGATGAGGTCACTTCGGATCGTGTTGGCCGTTGGATGCAAGCGCTCGAGTTGTCGGGTGTGATTCGGTCGTATGAGGTAAATGATCGGAAGTATTTCTACTGCGTGAATTGGTCTAAGTATCAGAGATTGTCGCGCCCAACGTCATCCGATATTCCGGAACCTCATGCAGTTGCAGAACATTTACATGCAGATGTTCTGCAAACACATTCCCAAGGGAAGGGGAAGGGAAGGGAAGTAGAAGGGGAAGGGAAGGCGCAAGCGCTCACCCCCTTCTGTGTCAAACATCCGAAAGGCACGGACAGTCCGTGTAGGGCGTGCGGGAATGCTCGACGCTCCTACGATGCGGCACTTCTGGCGGTAAAGAATAAGCCGACCCCTGTACCGCCACGAACGCTCGAGGATTGCACGGATCATCCTGGTTATCCGTTGCCGTGTGTGCGTTGTGCGGAAACGAAGGTCGCCTGATGAGCGAGGGGCCGATCAGTGAATGGTGGAAGTCACACAAGCCCGCGAAAGCGTCTACTCCGAACGTGAGCAGGGTTTGTTTCATAGACAGCTCAATGCGTGCGCTTTGCGGGCGCAGGCCCGGAAGGAATCCTTTTACGGACGGTTGGGCGTTAGTGACGTGTGCAGATTGTTTTGCGGCGCGTCGAGCAGATGAGGCGGTGGGCCGATGAGTGTCGTTGGGTTCAAAGCGGCGAATCACCCGCAACAGGTTGATAAGCGAGGTGCGCTTGACGAGGTAGACGACCGAGCCACGCACCCCGATAACTTCAACGCATGGGATGAACGGTTCGGTGGGTTCACACTCGATGTTGCAGCAGCACCGCATAACGCTAAGTGTGCCCGGTTCTTTACCCGCGCCGACAACGGCCTAGAGCAGTCGTGGGCTGGCGAGCGTGTGTGGTGTAATCCGCCGTATAGCGGGTTGGGTGCGTGGCTCGAGAAGGCGTGGGCTGAGTATTCGAACACCCGCGGAATTGTGATGTTGTTACCGGCGAATCGCGTGGAGCAGAAGTGGTGGCAAGAACACGTTGAACCGTTCCGTGATCGTCCGGGTTCGCCGTTGACGGTCGAGTTTCTGCCGGGACGGTTGCGGTTTATCAAGGCGGGTCAGACGGAGATCGGACCGAACGAACGTCCACCGTTCGGTTGTTGTCTCTTGATTTGGAGAGACCCTGAAACGAAGGTCGCCTGATGTCTAAAACAGTGCAGTTGACGTTGCCCGACAAGGTGTGGGGTCGTCTTGCGTCGATGGCGGATACGCAGGGGTTGAAGGTTGCGGATCTTCTTGGGGATGCGGTTGAGGATTTGTTGGAGCCGACCGCGAAGGAACGTCGTGAATATAACCGGAAGGTGATCCCGTTGGACAGGTTGGCGTTGTTGAACGCGGAAGTGTCTGCTGCTCGTAGGTCGGGTTGGCGTGCCCCAGTTCGTGGGTTGCGTGTTGGTAATGGGAAGTCGGGTGTCAAACATGCCCACTGACCGAATAGCCGATAGAATTAAGACGGCCCCAAACCGAGAGCGCAAACTCTCGCCGGGGCCTCACCCACAAATCGGTACTAGCGATTGGAGGGCTAGCATGAATGCTACCCGAAAGTGTTCTATACATGGCTGTAACCGGCATGACCGAATCACGAAAGGTCTGTGCGGAACGCACTACGCCAGGTATCGTCTCCACGGCGATCCGGGCAACGCAAAAATCAAGCAGCGCTCGTGGGAGGGCATCCTCTGCGCTGCGGGTGAATGTCTTTCGCGCCCAACCTCGAACGTGTATTGCATCAAGCACTACAAGAGAATTCGTCGGCATGGTCACACTGGTCTACGCGAACCTCAATCAATTTCGGCGTACATGTCAGAGCACACCATCACGGGTTCTACTCCTGATGTGATGCCCGGTCTTGGTCGTTGCCATGAGTGGACTGGGACGATAGGCGCAAACGGTTACGGGTATGTAGGTTTACGCACCCATTACAAGCAGCTCGCGCACCGTGTCGCGTTCGAGGTGGCGAAGGGGATTATCCCTGAAGGTTTAGTGATCGACCATCTTTGCAGGAATCGGTCTTGCGTGAACCCCGATCACCTAGAGGCCGTTACGAATCAAGAGAATATGCGTCGCGGCTTTGGTTACAGGCTGCGCAACGGAATGGATTCGTCTTGCATCAACGGGCACGAGTACACGCCCGAAAACACTTACACAAATCCGAACGATGAGAACGACATCCGTTGCCGCACTTGCGCACGGAACCGAGATAGAAAGCGAGCATCATAATGGCCGGTGAAACGATGGTGACCATCATTGGGAACCTTACGGACGCACCTCAACTTTCCTTTACGCAGAACGGGTTGGCGGTAGCGAACTTCACTATTGCGTCTACTCCGAAGGTGTTTGACAAGAACTCGAATGAGTGGAAGGACGGTGATGCGTTGTTCCTTCGTGCGTCGGTGTGGCGCGAGTTCGCCGAGCATGTCGCCGGTTCGCTGAGCAAGGGCTCGAGGGTCATCGCGACCGGGCGGCTCAAGCAGCGCAACTACGAGACGAAAGAGGGCGAGAAGCGCACATCGTTTGAGATTGAGGTGGATGAGATCGGGCCGTCACTTCGTTACGCGACTGCTCAGGTGTCGCGGGTTGAGCGTGGTTCTGGTAACCAGTCTGTTCCGGTGGCGGCGGAGATCCCGGACTCATGGAATGAAGTCGGCAACTTCACGGACGAATCTTCGGTTCCGTTTTAGCCATGTCTAACGCGACATTAGAACTTTCGTTCGGTAGAATTAGAACAGCCCCGGTCGAGCGCGTAAACGCTCGCCGGAGCCTAACCCGTAATCAAATCTCACTTGATTGGAGGGCTGTCATGGATTCTACCCAAGACACCCAAAGTTTTCGCAAGCCCGAACGGTGGAACTCAGTTCCCGTTCCTGAGCGTGTAGCTCAACGGGCTATCACCAACATCGACAAGCGTTCTGACGGGTGTTGGATAAGTCGCTATTCGGTGATGAGTACAGGATATGCACAGATCGGGTGGTACGTTCCGCATTCCCAGAGACGCCCTGACCGGAACGGTCAGAACGAGACTGTTCTTGTGCATCGCGCGGCGTGGGTTGCGGTCAACGGTCAAGTTCCGCTCGGGATGACGATCGACCATTTGTGCAAAGAGCGGCGTTGTGTAAACCCCGAGCATCTTCGTTTATTGCCCAACTTTGAGAACGCGCGACGGATCGACGGCATGGATTGGCCGATGGGTTTTTGTGCGAATGGGCACAGCGCAGACAGGCTTAGGCCGGTTCTAGGAAAGCGCAACAAGGCAGGAAACCCTAGAGAGGGAATTGGTTGCACTGAGTGTTACCGGCTATACGGCGCGCGGTGCAATTGGCGCACACGGCACCCGCACGAACCAATGCCGGCCCGACTTCTTTTGGCATCTGAGAAGCGAAAGGCGGCGTAGCCATGTTTGACGGTAATGGTGTTGCGGTGGCCCGGTGTTGTGCTGCATGTCAGCGGGGGGGGGTCGTGCGTACGGTCAGTTGCCGTGTGGTCGCGGGGGCGCATGTGCCTGTCATAGGCCACAGGGTGCCCGTACGGGGGATAACACTACCGGTCGGGTGTTAGTACATGTTGACGAAAAACAAACGTCTCAGATCGCAGATTCTGGGAACACACATTCAGAGGAGATTGGTTATGTCTGATAGCGGATACACGCCAAGCGAAATCCATGTGGCGAAGATCATTGCGAACGCGGCAAGTGACTGGGTTGATCGTTGCGATTCGGACGATCACGCACTGGAGCACTCAAATTGGGAAGCGTACATTTCTGAGGCTCGCGCTATTGAAGCGGTGATACGGGAAGACGAACGACAGAAGGCGATTGACACAATCCGCTTTCACAGGGGCGGGTACAACCGGAACGGGAGTAGCCACAAGTTGCTTCTAAAGATGGAGGACGCGATTCTCTCGCAGTCTTTCACAGGAACGGAGAGTGAACAAAATGGCTGAGCGAAAGCCTAAGTGGGCGTGGTTATCAGTCGATGATCCGAACCCGATTTACCCAAAGTGTGAGCGGTGTGATTCGTTCGCGCGGTGGGCTGTTGCGCGGTTCGAGGATTTCGACGTTGATCTGTCTCGCGCCACAACACGATGGTTCGCGTGCGGAAAACACCTGAGCCGGATTCTTGACGATGAAGACTGGTTGCTCGATGTCGTGGCTATTTACGACATCACCTATCCCCCGGAGCGTGGCTGATGTCTGACCTTATCCCCGACGAAGAACGGGAAGCGAGGGCCGAGGCCGCGCGAATCTGGCAGATCAGTCCGGGGATTGACCCAACCGACAAGGTTGATGCGATGCGGAGCCATAGCGCATTTGTGCGGGGTTGGTTGGCTCGTGGCCGTCGTGTTTCCCCAGTAACCCGAGAGGCGCTGACCAATCTCCGTGACGTTTACGAACGGGCATCGGATGTGCGCCCGGTCAATGACGACGACATGTTCGCGGCGGTGCAAGAGTTTCTGAATCGGGTGTGTGATGCGGACGGCAATCTTCTGTCTGTTTCTCCCCCCGCCGAAGTCACCGACGAGATGGTGGAGCGGGCGGCGAGGGCGTTAGGAGAGTTCGTCACCCACGGCGGGGTCGATGATCTCAGCGGGCCGAACGGTGAGTACTGGATTCGGGAGGCTCGTGTCGTTCTGTCTGCTGCTCTGGGTGGTGGTGACCAGTGAGCGACCTGAGCCGCATCTACGCGGAAGCTTCCGGCGTGGCCCACGACACGGCCTCACACGAGGCTGGTCTTCGCGCTGTGGCGGCTGCGGTGCGTGCAGACCAGATTGAAAAGGATGCCGAACCGCTCAGGATCGCTCGGCAACTCGTGGAGATGTATCGACACCTAGTCATGGACACCCCTGAGGATCAGGAGCTTCACGACGAGATTACGGCATCGGCGGATCGCGCATTCGCTGCTCTTGGGGTTCCTGTGTCTCCTGAGAGCGAGGGAAAGAAATGAGCGACTACAGCGGTGAAGAATCGGGCATGTTCTTGTGGCCCGTAGGGACCGCGCCATGGCGTGCTGACCCGGTTCCGTCACCTGAGAGGGGCGAATGATGAAAGAGCGAAAGCGTTTCGAGTTTGAGCGATCAGACCGTTTCCTTATTGGCTTGTTGGTGAGTCGCTGCTACCTATGGGACGACCTCACAGGGCGACTGGTCGATGTCGGGCTAGGTCGGTGGAGGTTGCGTGTTTGGTTGCCGGTTTCGTCTGGGGGTATCTCGTGAGTACCTGCACAGAGAAATGTTGGACTGGCGTGCCGTGCCCGGATCACGGAAACACGATGACTCCGCTAGGGCGTTCCGTCCCGGTCGATTACTTCCAGTGTTGTGACAATTATGCGAAGTCGGATGTCAACCCACGCCATTTGTGGACTGCGCACGACTCGACTCGTTGGTACACCGACCCGGAGGGTTGGAATGCTCATGCGGAATCGTGTGACCGCGAGGACTGTGAGGTGGTCTCGTGAATACCGACAGCGATGTCTTGGTGCGTCTTTGTGACGCTTGTGCAGCCAATGCGATCCGGTTGGGGAAAACCGTGGAGATTCGGGATGAGGTTCTCACACTGTCGGTCTGTGATCTTTGCCGGTATATGTCACGGCATCGGCTTTATTCGGTGACGGAGGGGTTGTTGTGATGGGTACTGACAGAGAGAACGGAAAGGGCGACAGCGTGAACGGCACAGAGAAACCTCCCTGCATTCGAGGATGCGTGTGGGACAGCATGATCGAAGGCGAAGCGCCACGACCGAAACCCGCGAACCACGGGGACCTGTGCGACTCATGCTTCTACCGGATGCGGTACGCACTCAAAATGATCCCCGACATGGTAGCGAACATGCGCCTCAAATTGGTTCCCGCCGGCGTCTCAAACTACGAAGCCGAACGGATCCACACAGGCAAGGATGATGCCCCAGCCCCACTACGAATCGACCCGCTCGATGCATCCGACGCCCTGTTCGCAAAACTGCTCCTCTGGGTTGACGACATGACCGAACTGTTCAACCTGCCAGAACCATCAATCCGCAAATGGGCACGATTCGGGGAGGGCCGCGGTTTACGGCCTGTGTCAGCAAAGTCAGCCCATGACATCGCCTCACAGCTCGCATCCTGGTTCCTTGTACGCCTCGACCAGATCGCCGCCTCCACTGTCGCTGTAGCATTCCACGACGACATCACGTTCGGCTGGTCAGAATCTCCCGGCGTATACGCACTCACAGGCCAGTACGGGACCGAACCGCGACCCGCGAAGAAACAAGAATGCCCCGTCTGCGGGCGCAAGGAAGTGTTCGTCAAATGGCCCGACAGTTTCGACCCTGAAATTGCGATCATCTGCGGCCGCTGCAAATGGGTGGCCGAGCCTGAGAAGTATGGGCATTATGCGGAGTTGTTCAAGAGTGCGTGAACTACACAACGTCCTTGATGATGACTACTTTTGGACCATTGATCGTGCAGCGAAACATCTAGGGTTCACTCGTGCCACGATAGCGAGGTATATCCGCGAGGGTCTACCCATCTATTTCAGAGCGCTCGGCGGTAGGGTCCACCGCGATGAGCTATTAGCCGAAGTGCGAAAACGCGAATCGAGACAACGCGCGACACGCGCAAAAAAGATTGCCCCGTAAATGCGGGCATGTACGCAATCATGGTATGCTAACGCTGTAGGCGTTTAGTGTCCGAGAATCGGAGCTAGCGCCTTTTTGTTTTCCGTTATCCCCCCAGCGACCAACAACCTGTAGTGCGCTGCGAGGTGTTGGGTAACGGTATCTCACCCCTAGGGGGTAACACTGGTGTCGTTGCGTTCACTGTTTGAGGAAGAACTGAAACCTGTCCGTAGCACACTCGATTCGTGGGTTGAGTCGTTGAACGCGCAGGATCAAGGTGACGTTCTCGAGTTTGCGGCACATCCTGGTTTGTCTCATCAAGCGTTTCTGCGCATTGTGAGGGGCAAGGGTGTTCGTGTGTCGAAGGATTCGGTGTCTGAGTGGCGTAGGGCGCATGGGTTCCCTCGCGGCTGAGTTTGAGGCTGAATTGCCGCCCGAGAATATGGGTCGTGTGGATGTTGGGCCGGATGGTGGCGAGTTCACTGATATTCGTACCGACGCACCGTTAACGGATTGGTCGGACATTTTTCGCAGGTTCAATCTGGACCCTGACAAGTTTGAGGTTGTTGGCGACACGGTGCGGATGTCGAATTGGCAGCAGTCGAAGCGGACTGATAGCGGTGACCGTGATGTTGTGAACTTGTATTCGTATCGGGCGTTGTTTCGGAAGAAACAGTCCGCGATTGACCTACCGGCGTTGTATGCGGAGTTTGCGCGGACGAAGCATCGCCCGGTTACGCCGGCTAAGGGGGATTCGACCACTGTTGTTGTGTGGGCTGATATGCAGCTCGGCAAGGTTGGTTCTCGTGGTGGTACGGATGCTCTGATTGCGCGTATGGCCGATAAACGGGTTGCGTTGGAACGGTATATGAAGGCGGCGAAGTCGTCTCGGTCAGTGTTTATTGACGCGGGTGACTCTATTGAGGGTTTCGAGAATGTTCCCGCCCAAATGTTTACGAATGATTTGTCGCCGGTGCAGCAGATTGACCAGGCGGCGACGGAGATGTGGAAGACCATCGTTTTGATGGCAAAGTTTTCCCCTGTTGATGCGATGGTGGTTCCGTCGAATCATGGTGCGTGGCGGAATGGTAAGCAGGTTTTGGGGAAGCCGTCTGATGACTGGGGTATTGGGATTCAGTCGAGGTTGAAGTTTCAGGCGGATCTAATCGGGTTGCCTGTTGAGTTTCACAAGCCGGAAGATTGGGATGAGTCGCTTGCGCTTGATGTGCGGGGGACCGTGTTGGGTGTTCATCATGGGCACCAGTCGGCGGTGGATTTGATGCCGAAGTGGTGGGCCGGTCAAGTGCATGGTGGTCAGGCGGTCGCCAATGCGGACATTTTGGTGACTGGTCATTATCATCATTTGCGGGTGCAGCCTACTGGCCGGAATGCGAAGTCGAAACGGTCTAAATGGTGGTTGCAGGCACCGACGCTCGATAATGGGTCTGATTGGTTTCGTAATAAGTCTGGGGATGATTCTGATCCGGGTTTGTTGGTGTTTCAGATCAACGATGATGGTTTTGATTTGCAGTCGTTGACTGTTCTCTAGTTGTTTTCCTTGATATTTGGTTATCAAGTGTTGGGGCTGTATAGGTTTCGACGCACGTTAGAACCCCATGAGGGAATCGTGCGGAGCTGACTTCGATGTCAGACAGTCCACTAACTGCACATGTTTGGGCTGCATACGCGGCCCGGCTGGCCAGCGACATGTGTGGGAAGTCCTAGCCCGTTGAGTGCCGGATAGACAACGCCGGTCGTGGTGAGAGCCCGTGTGGGGCCGCTAGGCAATGGCTCTCTGGCCCAATTGGCAGAGGCGGCAGATTCAAAACCTGCTTGTTCCGAGTTCGAATCTCGGGAGGGCCACAGACCGAGGTGGGGACTGCAATCCCTCAATCACGACAAGGCGGCGATCCTCGGTGTAGGCCGCACGCTGGGAACAACACCCTGCAGGGGCGCCCAGATTATCTCGTCACGGTACCTATTCGGGTTAGGGACCGCGACACCAGGGCGGGGCGTGGGACGGAGAATCCCTTCACGGTCAATGCGCTGTGGCCGCGCCCCGCTTCTGGGCGTAACTTTTGTGTTGCGGCTCGATATCCGTGACTTGGGTGCCTCGGAACCCGTATTCCGTCTAGTGGTTTTTGTCTCTAATGGTGATACAGGTGTATCGGGTCGTGTCCGCGACTATTTCTGTCATCTATGCGTAAACGCATTAGGGGGCCGCGCAATGCCTGACCCGAAACTTGATGGTGCACTCGACACCATTCATGAGTTGACTACCCGCCGTGATGACACCCTGGCTTGGTTGGATCTCTATATCGAGCAGGACCCTGACCGGGCGCAACTTTACTGGTTCCTCATTGACGCGTTGGAAGGGTCGTAATGGGCACTATCGCACCACCGTTGACGTTTGATCTTCGCTACCGCAAAGAAGCCCGGTCGAAAGTGGGCGGGAAGATGAAGGCGAATCCAGGGCGGTATGCGGAACTGCCCGATGTGCCACCCCAGTATGAGTCCACGGTTGGTGATTACAGTGCGGTGGCGAAGGTTGCGGTGCGGCTTAATGATGCGCAATTGCGTAGCGGGTTCCTTGATTATCTGTTTTTCCCTGAGGTGAGTACGGCTCCGCACGGTTCGGAGATGATCGCCGATGCGTGACGTGTTGCGTGCGGTGGTCATGTTTCTGGGTACACGGTCGGTGTTGCGGGGTTTGGCTCGCCGTCAGAAACACGCATGGAGGAACCTGTGAGCGCCGTTCATGTGTACCCGAATAACGATGTGCTCGAGCACGACACGGACACGGACGAATGCCTGTGCGGGCCAACCGTGGAGTCTGTGCCCGCTGGGGAGGGTTCGTTCGGTTGGCTTGTCACTCACCACAGCATGGACGGCCGCGAGTTTGACGAACCCGATTACAGGGGTTCACCAATGGTCAGGGATATCGCATGACCGATTGGGTACCGGATTCGCGTCCTGTAGATGCTGAACTTGCCCCCGACTTCCCCCACGCCGACTATGTGCCCACAGTTGTCTCACAAATGGAAGGTTATTCGGTGTTGGGGAGATTACAGGCTGCAACGAAAGAACTCTGGATCGCAATGGCAAAGGCGACACGGTGACCGAGCTCACTGACGAACAAGTAGACGAAGCGCTCGAGACCCCCGCCATCAACGCCGGTGTAGCAATCATGGACTCAATAGACCCTGAGTTGTACCGCCGGTTAGGGGAACTATTCGGCGAACCCCCAACACCACAGGACTAACCGATGACTAATCGGTTCGTGACCATCCCCACCAGGTTCAACCGGGCCACACTCGCCCCCCTGGTTGCGGAAGCCCAAAAGGTTGCCCATGTGGTGGTTGTTCACACGGAACCGCACCACGCCCCCATTCGAGGCACCACAGGTATTGAATCCGCATCGAACTCGATACAGCGGTGGTGGAACGAAGGCTTAGACCAGTGCGACGGCCCAACACTTGTCCTGAATGATGACATTATTGCTACCGCCGAGCATCTCACCGAACTGTTTGACGCGCTCGACACCGCAGATCTTGTTTACCTTTCAGGACACAGGGTTGGTCATGCAACCCCGTTCACCGGTTGGTGTTACGGGTTACACCCTGACCGTATCCGACCCGATGAAGCGTTCGGTTGGTGGTACGGCGAAGATGACATGTACCAGCGGGCATTCCAAGCCGGTCTCACAATCACCCCTGTAGATATTCCGGGTATCCGTCATGCACGTTCTGAGGCGGCGTTCGAGAATCCTCGCCATGCGGCAATGACCGCACAGGATGGTGCCTTGTATCGGCAACGGTGGGGCTGATGTTCATTGGGATGATTTGGCGTCCCACCCCTGATCGGTTGAGGTCTTTCCGTCAGGCTCAAGAGTTTTGGTCACTGATGGGTGACGTTCAAGTTTTCGACTCAGGCCACCCCGTGTTCAACCGTGCAGCATCCCGCAACATGGCTGTGAGAGCAGCATATGAGCAGGGGTACCGGAAACTTGTGGTCACGGATGCCGACTGTATCCCTGAACCGAAACCGTTGCTGGAAGCATTCGCTCAGGTTGATGACACCGCTGTGCATCTCCCGTACACGCACTGTCAAGTGTTGAACCGGACCGGTCGGGTGGTTGCAGACATCGGTTTCACTTGTGGCGGAACCTATGTGACAACTGTTGACGGGTGGAACAGTGTGGGCGGGCAGGATGAACGGTTCGTGAAGTGGGCACCGGAAGATATGGCGTTCATGTTGGCGCACCAAACACTGGTCGGCCCAATGATCAAACATGATGGTGTGTTGCTGTCGCTCGCCCATGATGCTGACCCGCACAGGGTTACCGCATTAGACTCTGACCCGCTCGTGCAGTTGTACCGTGACTATGAGGCGGCGAATGGTGACCCGCTGAGGATGCGACAGTTGTGCTTCCCGTCCTGATCGGGTCCCACCCCGGATCTGCGTGGCTTGCGGAATGTTTGGGCTCGGTGAAGGCGACGACCGACCGGGACGTTGTTGTTCACGCACTGGGGGGTTATGAACCGGCGGCACTATCTGCCGGGTGCGGCTTGTTCGACCGATTCGTGTTTCTGCATGACAGTGTGAAGATTCTGAGCTCAACCTTTTGGGATCATGTTGACGCGGTAAAAGGTGGGGCGTGGTTAGCGGGTTGGCCCCCCATGTTTATGGGTGTTCACGAACGATCACGACTCCACGAACATCTTCCGACCGGACGGGTGAGCAAAGCGGAGTCGATCGCACTCGAGGCGGAACTTCCTGAACTTGTCAACTACAGCACTATTTGGCCGAACGTCACCGACCGTACCGCGTTGAGACTTGAGCGGAAACATGACCGCAACAACCTTGTTCTCGGAGTTCCCGAGGTGTGGGAGAAGTGGAAAGGAACATGGGTATGAGAGTTCTCACAATGGGATCTTTCGACATGCTCCATCCAGGTCATCTCGGTTTGTTCGCGTGGTGTAAACAGATTGCCGGCGATGGGGAACTGATTGTCACCGTGAACACGGACGAGTTCATCACAAGGTTTAAAACGAAACCTCGGTACACCACCCAAGAACGCACCGCAATGGTGCAGGCGTTGAAAGGTGTTGATCGGGTGGAAGTGAACACTGGCCTCGACCAACCTTCCTTGATCCTGTCCCTACACCCTGACCTGATTGTGATCGGTTCCGATTGGGCACGCAAAGACTACCTAGCACAGTTGCAGATTGATCAGGACTGGTTAGATGCTCACGGTATCGGGTTGGCCTATGTGCCCCGCACCGGAGCGTGGTCATCTACCGAACTGCGGGCGAGACAGTCAAGCTCTAGCGGCATTATAGATTCCGACAACAAGCCAGACCGGTAACCACAGCCCGAGCGTGAAAATGCTCATGAGCAGGTGGAACCCGTGGGAGGTCTTGTACGGTCGCCGCTGATTGATCACGACTCCCGGTGCCGCATATTTCGGTGACCGATGCTCAGTCCAATCGGAACCGTTCCACCACCGCATGATCCCCGGCGCGGCCGGGTCGTCATACCACCCAGCTGGGGCAGTCTGAACTTCACTCATACGCAGAGGATACACCCGAGGTAACTGATGCCTATAGCCCCGACCCCCTGCCTTGAACCTGACTGCTGGGAATACGCGGTCAACATGGGCCGATGTCAAACCCACCAACGCAACGGCTGGGCAGACAAACCCGAACCCAGAAAAAACAGGCTCCCCCGCGACTGGAACACACGGAGGGGCATCGTCTTCAAAAGAGACTCCGGGGTATGCCACATCTGCCACCAACCAGGAGCCGACCAGATAGACCACATCACCCAAGGCGACGATCATTCCCTAGAAAACCTGGCCCCCATTCATCAAAATACCCCCCCCTACTGCCACCGCTACAAGACTGCGGACGAAGGCCACAAAACACGTAGGGGCATGACCACCAGACCAAGGTTCTGAATGTTCGACAAAAACAGTTCAACAACCCGAAACGCGACAGAACATTAGAACAAACATGCCAAACCCAGGGGGGATACCCCTCCTACCCCCTCCCGGAAAGCTCTCCGGGGTCAGGCGGGGCGTGTGAACGCGATATCCGGTACCCCCTACCGTCCCTTCTTTGCTAGTCCGTTCGAATATCCATTCAGTGCCCGCAGGGGTGCTGTGAGCAGCCGCAGGGCAGCTAGGAGAAATATCATGTCTACAGGTCGTCCTGTTGGTCGTCCGGCGAAGCCGGTTGAGCGTAAACGTGCCGCAGGTAATCCGGGTGGTCGCCTGTTGCCGGATGCGCCGATGCCGGGTCAGGGGTTTGCGGCGGTTGAGGATGTTCCTGAGCCGTCTATTGAACTTGGTGATGCGGGCCGTCGTCTTTGGGATCGTCTGTGGGTTGGGTCGAAGTCTTGGCTTGCCCCAAACGTGGACGAAACCCTGTTAGAGAAGATTTGCACTCACGAGGATGAGATTGCCGAGTACACGGCGAAGCTTGAGGCTGAGGGTCGTTGGTATGTGACTCCGAATGGTCAGCAGAACCCGCATCAGGCTTTCACGCAGCGGAAGAAGTTGCAGGAGGAACAGACGGCTTGGCTGGCTGCTTTCGGGCAGTCTCCGGCTGATCGTGCCCGTCTCGGATTGGCTGAGGTTCGGGTGAGGGACGAGCTGGACGAGTTGGCGCAACGGAAGGCTGCTCGCGAGGCTGAGCGTGCTGAGCGTACTGCCGCCTCCTGATGAGGCGTGGGCGCCTAGGTATTTCACGCCCTCGCTTTCGGATTTGTCGAAGGGGCAGGATGTTGTTGATTTTGCGTCGTTGCTCATGCGGGCGTCGCGCGGGTTCAAGGCGGGGTTGCCGCTCGATTTTGCGCGGTGGCAGTCCTGGCTTCTAGATCGGTTGCTTGAGCTCGACCCGGAGACAGGGTTTTTCAAGCACCGTCGTGCGTTGATCGGGTTGCCGCGTAAGAACGGTAAGTCGTTGACGGGTTCTGCGATTGCGTTGAACGGGCTTGTGAATGGGCCGTTGGGGTCGCAGGTGTATTCGGCGGCTGCGGACCGGGTGCAGGCGGGCATTGTTTTCAATGAGGCGAAGTGGCAGGTTGAGCAGTCGCCGGCGTTGTCGAAGATTGTGAAGGTTTACAAGACGGCGTTGGAGATTCCGTCACGGAACGCCGTGTATCGGGCGTTGTCGGCTGATGCGTTCCGTAATCAGGGTTTGGGCCCGTACATTGTCATTGCTGACGAGTTGCATGCGTGGCCGTCTTCGGCTACGAATACTCGCGGTGACGAGTTGTGGGCGGCGCTGACAGAGGGTTCAGGTGACCGGCCGGAATCGTTGGTGGTCGGTATTACCACGGCGGGCGGTTCGACCGATACCCTTCTGGGTCGACTCTACGAGTACGGGAAGCGTGTTGCTCGCGGTGAGGTCACCGATTCATCGTTTTTCTTCGCCTGGTGGGAAGCCATCGCGGAAGCGCTCCCGGATGATCGGGAGCAATGGTTTAGGGCGAACCCGAACCTTGCCGAAGGTTTGCTGGACATTACCGATTTTGAGGCGGCGATTGCGTCGGCGGCGGGGGCGTCTGGGTTTGCGGCGTTCCAACGGTACCGGTTGAATCAGTGGGTTCGTCTTGCGGGTGAGGATTTCATTTCACCATTCCACTGGCAGGCGGCGAAACGTGACGATTCGGTTCCTCTCGGGGCGAAGGTCACGGTTGGTTTCGACGGGTCTGTGAACAACGATGCGACGGGGATTGTCATCCAGGATGTCGCGACGGGTCGGCTGAAAATGTATGCCGTCTGGGAACCTGACCCGACCGACCCTGATTGGGCGGTTGACCCGGCTGAGGTGGATGCGGCCATTCACAATGTTTTCGATGAGTACGACGTTCAGATGATGTGGTTCGACCCGGCCTATTTTCGTGACCAGGGTGGCGAGTGGGCGCGTGAATGGCGTGGCCGGGTTGAAGCGATTCCGCAGTCGAATCAGCGTGTCGTGCCGATGGCTGAACAGTTTCTGAAAGACGTAATCAACGGTGACTGTACTCATGACGGGAACCCGGCGCTTGAGCGTCACGTTCTGAACGCGGTCGCAACCTTGGCGGGTTCTTACAAAAAAGAGAAACCGAAGAGCCCGAAAAAGATTGATCTGTTGGCGTGTGCTGTCATGGCGAACGCTGCACGGGTGAAACTCGCCTCCAAACCTGAAAGAACTACCCGCAGGGTGCAAGTCCTCGGATAACCGATTGGTGGTGTTTGCATGGCGCTGTCCGACTCAGAGCGGGATACCATCAAACGGCTCACGGCTCAACTTGAATCGTATGATCCGCGGAATATTGAGAAGCAGTCCTATTATGAGGGCCGCGACCGTGTGAAGGATTTGGGGATATCCATCCCTCCACGTCTGAAAACGGTTCAGGCTGTTGTGGGGTGGCCGGGGACGGCGGTGGATGTTCTCGAGGAACGCCTGGATCTTGTGGCTGTCGCGGGGCCGGATTCTTTGGATGTTGAGTCCATTTTTCGGGCGAACAAACTGGCGGTGGAGTCGTCGCTGGCACATCTGGATGCCCTCATTTTCGGTGTCGGGTTCATTTGCGTGGGTGCTGGCGGGGTAGGGGAACCGTCCCCGTTGGTCACCCTCGAGTCGCCGCTGCGGATGACAGGTGAGTACGATGCGCGCACCCGCAGGTTGAAGACAGCGCTCGGGGTGAACCGTGACGTCGACGGGAAAGTGTTGTCGGGCACGTTGTACACGTTGAACGCGAACTATTATTTTCACCGCGCAGGCAACGGTGTGATGGTCGAAGACAGTCGGCTTGAGCACAACCTTGGGCGGGTCACTGTCGCACGGTTGCTGAACCGTCCTAGGTCGTCGGCGTTGAATGGTCGGTCGGAGATTACTCGTGCGATTCGGTCGATCACGGATTCGGCCATGCGCACTCTGTTGGGGGCGGAGATTGCACGCGAGTTCTATTCGACTCCGCAACGGTACTCGTTGGGTGCGTCGGAGGCGGCATTCCAGGATGCGGACGGGAATGAGTTGAACCCGTGGTCGGTCATTCAGGGGAAGATGCTGAACCTGCCGTACAACATGGAGGACGGGGAGACGGGTAAAGGGGTTATGCCGCAGCTGGGGCAGTTCCCTGCGAACTCGCCGGCACCTTACTTTGAGCAGATCCGCACGTACGCGCAGTTGTTTGGTGCGGAGGCGGCGATCCCCCCGGATCAGCTTGGTTTCACCCATTCGAACCCGCCGTCGGGTGACGGTATCCGGGCGATGGAAGCACGCCTTATCAAACGTGCCGAACGCAGGATTAAGCAGTTCGATCAGGGGTGGGTTGAGGCTGCCGAGTTGGCGTGGATGATCCGCGAGAAAACGAACATTCTGCCAGACGAGTTCTTGACGGTGCATGGTGTGTGGGCGGACCCGTCCACCCCCACTGTTGCGGCCACTGCTGACGCGGGGGCGAAGAAGATCGCGGCACTAGGTTTGACCGGTGACGATGAACTCGCCTGGGATCTTGTCGGGCTGACGGAGGCGCAGAAGGAACTCGCCCGGACGGGGGCTGCACGTCGTCGCGCGCAGGCGATGACCGCGAACCTTGGGGTTGCGGCGGCGACTGCGTTGCAGAATCAGCAGACTGCGGCATTGGTGGCGGAACGTGGATCTGGCGCAAATTGAGGTTCGGGCGGCGACGCTCGAGAACATTACGACGGCGGCGACGAATGACATTGTTTCGTATGCGTCCACAATTCTGAACGAGTCACCGCCGAAAGTGGCGGCGCAAATGCGTGTCGCCGTTCCCGCCGTGGTGGGAACGTATGGGGAGATCGCCAGTGTTGCTGCGGCTGACTGGTATGAGACGGTGCGACCGGTCGCCGGGTTCAGGGCGGTGACGGCCACCCCAACATCATTGTCGGACGACCTGACATCGACGCTTGGGTGGGCGCTCGCACCACTGTTCACCGAAACTGAGTCGGACATGCTCACTCGGATCACGGGTGGGTTGATCCGGTTGGTGTCGGCGTTCGATCGGGACACGATTGACACGAATGTGGGGCGTGACCCGTTTGCGAAAAAGTCGAAACGTGTTGCCCGACCTGATGCGTGCGCGTTCTGCGCATACTTGTCGGTGAACACGGACAACACGGACGAGGACACGAAAAAGTATCACGATCATTGTCGCTGCTACCCGGTGCCGTTCTGGGACACGGTAGGGGTTCCCCGGTTGCCGTATGAGGAGGCGTGGGAGGCTGCGGCGGCGTCCGCCAGGAACGCGATCGAGCGTGACTATTTTGAGAAACGCAAACTCGCCCCCGATCTGCGTAAACGCAATTTTTTCAAGAAGTTCCCGGAGACGGCAATCAACCGGACGAACATTCTGTCTCGGATGCGCGTCGAGCTTGGCATCCACTAGCACATACGTTCTAGGGTGCGCGCTGCCGCATCCTTAATGCCCGATTGGTGGCGTTGTGACCAAACGGGGGTTCGTTGCCTCAGATCGTCTCCTGTGCCCTCTGAGCGGTACATGGTTTTGACGCATCGAACATCATTTCGACTTCCCTTCACCGCATGGTGTGGGGTTACCCGCCCGCAGGGGCACAAAACATCCGCAGGGAGAAGAAAGCAATGAGCGATACCACCGGAACCGACAGCGGCCAAGAGGCAATCGAGCCTGCCGACAAGACCGACAAGACCGCAGGGTCTGACACGGACAAGGAAGTCGATTTCAAGTCGAAGTATGAAGAGACGCTCGCTGAAACCCGCAAGTGGGAGAAGCGAGCAAAAGACGACTTCGAAGACGCGAAGGCGTGGCGCGAGTACCAGGAGTCTAAGAAGACCGAGGACGAGAAGCGCGAGGCTCGAGAGAAAGAACTCGAGCAGCGGGCAATCGCCGCAGAAACGAAGGCTCTACGTGCTGACGTGGCCGACACCAAGAAGGTTCCTGTCGAATGGCGGGAGTTTCTGACCGGGTCAACGCAGGAGGAACTTGAGGCTTCCGCCGACAAGATCCTGACGCTCATTGCGGACAAGAAGGGCAATCTGCCCGACCCCAATCAAGGCAACCCCACGGCGGAGCCGACCGGAGATTTCCTCCGCGAAGCCGCCCGACGCGGGTAACTACAAGAAAAGGAGCCAACCTAATGGCTGTCTACAACGATTCAATCGACAGGGCGAATGATGCCGGCGCACTTGTGCCCGACAAAATCGCTCAGGAAATTCTGAAAGAAGCACCGAAGGATTCGGCGGTTCTGTCGCTGGCCCGTCGCGTGCCGCTGTCCACGAAGGTGACGAAGCAGCCGGTCCTCTCCGCGCTGCCCGCTGCCTACTGGGTGGATGGCGACTCGGGGATGAAGCAGACAACCTCCGCCGAGTGGGAGAACAAGACGATCACCGCGGAAGAGCTCGCGGCGATCGTGGTTATCCCCGACGCACTGTTCGACGACGCTTCGGTGCCGCTGTGGGATGAGGTGAAACCGTATCTGCGGCAGGCGATCGGTCAGAAGCTTGATGCTGCGGCGATCTTCGGCACGGACAAGCCCGTGTCGTGGGGCACAGACATTTACACGGGTGCGGTGACCGCCGGCAACACGGTGGTTCTCGGTGCCGGTTCGGACATCGGCGTGGATGTTGCACGTCTCGGCGAGATGGTCGCTGAGGACGGGTACGGTGTGAGCGGTTTCGCTTCCCGCCCCGGCCTCCAGTGGTCTCTCCAGGGTGCACGCGACTCGCAGGGTCGCACCATCTACACCCCGCAGATCGGTGACACCCGTGCAGGTCTGTACGGGTACCCGCTGAACGAGGTTGTGAACGGTGGGTGGGATGCGTCCCGCGCGACACTGATCGCGGCCGACTGGTCGAAGTTTGTTGTTGGTATCCGTCAGGACATCACCTTCAAGATCTTCGACTCCGGTGTGATCTCGGATGACACGGGGAAGGTTATCGTGAACCTGATGCAGCAGGACGCGAAGGCTCTCCGCGTTGTGTTCCGTGTCGGGTTTGTTGCGGCCAACCCGATCACTGCGCTGAACAGCACTGCGGGTACTCGTTACCCGGCTGCGGTTCTGCGTCCGACGATCGCTTCCTAACGGTGAGGGGGGTCAGCCCTCCGGGGCTGGCCCTCCACCCCCTTAATCGTTTCTATTCTGGAGGCACTCATGGCGGCTTGGGCTACTCACACTGACGTGGTGAACCTTTGGGTGGGGCCACCGGTCGGCCCACCGGTCCCTACCGGGGTGGATGCACAGATTGACGCGCTCTGTCTGATTGCGGAGTACAAGATCAAACGGGTGTTCCCAGCAATTCAGGCACGAATTACCGCGGATGCAGAGTTGGCGGCGCTCGCCCAGTATGTGGTTGTTCAGATGGTGCAGTCGTTGTATCAGAACCCGTTGGGGCTCCGATATTTTCAGCAACAGTCGGGGCCGTTCTCGAAGTCCGGCAACTACGGTGCGGGCGCTGCGGTTCTCATGTCGCTTTCAGATGAACAGAAAGACATGCTTAGGCCCGGTTTGACGGGGCGTGCGACGGTCACAGATTTGGATGCGAGTCGTGCCCTGTCGGGGCCGTATTCGGATGACACCCCTTGGGTTATCAACAGTCCGGCAGTGGATTGAACATTCAGTCGTTGACGATCAGTTACCCGCCGTTGCGTCATATCGGTTCGGAGATCTACACTCACCGTCTGAACGTCGCACTCTCTGCCGTTCATGGGGTGCGGGCGACAACGCACAGCGTGAAGAACAATCCCGGCTTTGAAGGTGTCCGAGTGTCCCCTTTCGGATGGTCGGAAACGGACTGGGCCGACTTGTATTTGTGTCACACCGACTTCGCTGGCCCCGTTCTAGGGTTGGGGCGCCCCGTTGTCGGAATCTGCCACAACACGGAGTCCGCCGTTCTCGTGTCGGTGCATGTGAACCGGTTCGATCTGGTGGTGTGCAACTCCGACCACATGCGGGAAACGTTAGCCGCCCGTGATGCACAAAACTATATGGTCGTTCACCCGCCCGCCCCGCCTGTGGGCGAGATGTCCACCGGCGATCGGGTGACGGTTGTGAACTTGAACGAGAACAAAGTGGGGCAGTTCTGGGATATTGCGCGGGCCCTGCCCGAGCAGAGGTTCTTGGCTGTTCTCGGCGGGTACGAGGAACAGATTGTCCCCGCGGAAGTTCCCGTGAACGTTGAAGTGATCGGGCATGTGCCACAGTCGGAAATGTGGGAGCGGGTGTGGTCGCGGACACGACTCCTGTTGGCACCATCGGCGCGTGAGTCGTGGAACATGACTGCGGGTGAGGCGCTAGCCCACGGTATCCGTACAGTGTCTACGGATTTGCCGGGTGTGCGCGAGAACTTGGGCGACACCGCCACATATCTTGACCGTGACGATCTTGAGGCGTGGGTGTGTGCGGTCACAGATTCACTCCGGCCGGATGTTTACGCGCAGGCTCGCGCACAGTTCAACCATGACCGGTACACGGCGGATTTGGCTCTATTTGTGGAGGCGGTGTCAACTCTTGGAAACAGTGACAGTCAAGCGGCCTAGCATCATCACGGACGAGTACGGCAACACTGTGGACGGGCCGCTGTCCACGGTCAAGACGGTGCAAATGTTGGTTGCACCGCTCTTGTCGGACGAACCACGCCTGGTCGGGCGCACCCCCATTGAGGTGAACTACAACCTCTACGTTGTGGACGCCGCCGACTCCGGTATTCTCCCCACGGACACGTTGACGGTGCGTGGTGAAGACACCCCGGTTGATGGGCGTATTTCGAGTTGGAAAGAACCCCCTTACGGTGAGCACATTCAGGTGAAGTTGGTGAACGGATGAGAATCAAAGCGAAGTTCGTCATCAACCGGGCGGGGTTCCGTAACCAGATTCTCAAGGATTTTCGGGATGCCGGTTTTGTGAAAGCGGTCATGCCGGCGGTGGAAGCTGTCGCTCCGCCCGGAACGGTTGTGAAAACGTCTGTGTCGAAGTCTCGTGTCCGTATCCGCATTGTTGATGAACAGCCGAATGCGTCGCACCGTGAAGCGCAGTCGGGGGCGTTGTCGCAGGCGTTGAACAGGATTCACGTATGAGCGGGCAGATTCCGACCATGTGGCCTGATGTTGAAGCATGGTTTATTGGGTGGGTGACGGCGGCGAAAGTTGTTGCAGCCGATTCGGCGTTGACTGGTGTGCTGGTGCGGAATCAGAAACCGGCGGCGAAAAAGGCGGACGGCACCGCGAACCCTGACGGCACCCCTCCGTACAAGCATGTTGTGGTTGCGGCTGATCCGGGGCAGTTGATTACTCCGATCACCAGGTATGTGCGTGTGCGTGTGCAGGGTTGGGTTGTGACTGCTCAGGGTAGTTCGGATTTGAAGAAGGCTTTCAACCTGACAAATGTTGTTGCGTATATTGCTCAGCAGGCACCGCGTGATGGTAACCCGATTGTGTCGGTTGAGGTTGATTCTGGGCCGTCACGGGTGAAGGACGAAACGACTGGGCTTGAGTATTCGTTCGCCACACTGCTGCTTGAGGTTCGCGCGCTCTAAACACTTCCGCAACTCGCCATGCGGTTCGAGACCATCCATCCGGGTGGTCTTTTCTGTTCCCGCCACTCGGGAGATAAGGGAGATCCATCATGGCTAATTCAGCCGACAACACCGCTATCGTCCCAGATGGCATTCTGTATCTCGGCGCGGTTGGGGCGGCAGCCCCCACTTCGTCCGCGTTCACACCCTCCACGGGTTGGACGGAACTGGGGTATTACTCGGAGGACGGCTATTCGCTGACCCCGAACACCCCCTCGGAGACGGACCTGAAAGGTCACAACGGTGACATTGTTCAGACCACCTCGGAAGATAACGGTTCATGGGGGCTCCAGTTCGGGCCGATCGAAACGAAAAAGCAGATCGTGGAAGCGTACTTTGATGCGACCGTCGATCTGGCTACCGCGTCCGTGGAGGTCACGAAGGCGTCTGTGGAAACGTACCGGTCGATCATTGCGATTGCGTTGCCGAAGGATGGTCGGCGCATTGTGAAGCACTTCCCGAAGGTGCGTGTCTCCGATAGGGATGGGCTGACGTTCAACCGGAACACGCTGATCCTGTACGGGATGACGTTCAAAACCTATTTGGATGCGACGACTGGTTACCAGTTCAAGGTGTTCGACCCGCTGTACCTGAACAGCTAATCATAGACCCCGTTGGGTGGGTGATGGCGAGTTGCCCACCCAACGGTTTACCTTCCCTCGCCACTGTTAGGAGCTCGCCATGTCTGTCATTGTCACCCCGGCCGCGAAGCCGGAAACTCAACTTGCACGAATCAGTCTCGACTGCACCGCATTCCCTGGCGGTTCGGTGTTCGATCTGCCGAACATCATTGACCCTGTTGATGCGCCCGGCGATCTGATGATTGCGGCATTGTCGGATGGGTTTGAGTCTGAGGTTGCCCATATTGCTGCGGTCGTGGGGACGATTCGCCGGTTCCCGAAGTTCGCCAAACTGGGCCGTTTCCTTGCGGGTCTGGCGTTCACCGATCAGATGACCGTGGTGATGGCATGGTTGGATGCGTCGAGGGCTGCGGTGAGTGTGGACCCAAAAGAATCTTCGAGTTCTACCAGTTCAGGGAACACTACCCAGCCCAGTTAGAAGCCGACTTCCGCAAACGCGGACTCCACACGCGGCAGTTCTTCGACGGCAGTTTGTCGGTGGCTGAAACCGCTTGGTTGGTGGAGGAAATTCAGAAAGACCCCGAATCGGCGGTTGTGGGTGCGTTCCTGAACTGGCGGTATGTGCCCTCCGGTGCCGAACGTGCCGCATGGGACATCAAAGAACTTGACTTCAACGCTAACCGGGGGCGCGGTAAAACGCCGATCAAACTGCAACGCCCGTGGGAGACCGCAAAGATCCCCGAACCGGTGATGGTGCCGTTGGATGACCCGGAACGGGTTGCTGCGCTCGCCCGGTTGAAAACGCTGACGTAAACCTGCTCGCCACAGGTTCACCCCAACCCCTTTGGAGGTATCTGTGGCACGCAACCAGGCGACAGGTCAAGAAGTTGGGGCCGTTTACGTTTCGGTGATGCCCTCCGGTCAAGGGTTCTCGAGGTCGATGGATCGTGACTTCGATAACGCTTTCACTGGGGCTGCAACTCGGGGGACGGCAACGTTCGGGCAAATGTTCCGTCGTGTCGCCGCTGTGGGTGCGGCGGTGCTCGCCACACTCGGCATTAGCCGGCTGATCAAGAACACGATCGCGTTGGGTGTTTCGTACAACACGCTCGAGCAATCATCCAGAGCTGCATTCACAACCCTGCTAGGTACGGCTGAGGCTGCGGCAGAAATGCAGAAGTCCATTCGTGAATTCGCGATGACCTCACCGTTCCCCAGGCAAGCATTTATTCAAGGTTCGCAACAACTCTTAGCGTTCGGTGTTCAGGCCGAAAAGATTGTGCCAATCCTCGATGCTGTGCAGGATGCTGTCGCGGCCGCTGGCGGTTCATCCCAGCAACTGCAAGATGTCATTTTCGTTATGGCGCAGATTAGCGCAGCCGGAAAAATTACCGGTCAGGACCTGATCCAGTTTGGGCAGCGTGGTATTAACGCGGCGGAGTTGATCGGTTCCCAGATGGGCAAGACGGGTGCGCAGATCAAAGCCGACATCACAGCGGGGGTGCTCGGCGCGGATGAAGCTTTGGACGCGCTCACGAAGGGCATGTCTCAGCGGTTCGGTGGTGCGGCCGAGAATGTGAAAAAGACTTGGGTGGGTGCTACGGACCGGATCCGGGGCGCATTCCGTGATCTGGCATCCGCACTAGTTTCACCGTTTGTTGATCCGAATGGTGGTGGTGCTGCGGTCAAGTGGGCTAATGACTTCGCGGACCTGCTCAGGAAAATTGAAGCGTCACCGGGCATGAAGTCGCTGGTTGCCTGGATGCGCCGATTCGCTGACGAATCGCTAACCCCGATGGTGAACAAGATGGGGCAACTCCTGGGTCTGTTGTTTGAAGAGAATGGGCCACGCAAGTTTGCTGACGCAATCAAAGGTATCGCGGACCAGTTCCCCGGTTTGAAGACTGTACTCTCCATTCTGGATGCGTTGCATCCGATCGGCCCCGCAATTATGGGCATTCTCCCGCAGCTCGGGCCGATGCTGGCAAAGCAGGCCCCAATGTTCACAAAACTTGTGGACGCGTTGGTACCACTTATTCCACCACTCGTGGATGCTGCGATCAAACTGTTTCCCGCACTGCTTGAGATCATCCCACCGTTGGTGGATGTTGCGATTCCGCTGCTGGATCTGCTCATTGATATTGCCCCCGCGATTGTTGCGGTTGCGAGTGCGTTGGCGTGGATGGTTTCAATAAATGCTGGTGCGTTGGGGTTCCTTTCAGATTTCTTCGGGTTGATCGAGGACGGACAGTTGTCAGTTGATACGTTGGCGAAACTCCTTTACAACATTCCTGGGCCTCTCGGCGATGCGGCACGCGGCATCTATCAGTTCATGTATGGCCTCATTCACATGTTCGCGGACATGATCAACGGGCTTGTGGGCGGTTTAGAAAACCTGCTGAACCCAATCCTTGCCATGTTTGGTAAGAAGATCAGTTTCGGCAGGTGGTCCCCAAACCTGCCAAGCCTTTCCACTCTTACCAGTTCACCGGGCAGCGGCGGTGGGCCATCTGGTCGGTTCGGCCCTGTCGCTATGGCTGATGGTGGGACGGTGTTGCCGCGTCCTGGTGGGACACTCATTTTGGCGGCTGAGGCCGGCAGGGCCGAATCAGTTGTGGACACGGGGAAGCTGAACAACCTGATGGATGCGGCCGCGAACGGTGGCTCGGGTAGCGGGTTCCGTGACGTGATCCTCCAAAACCCTGACCCGTACGTGCTACTCGACCTGTTCATGCAGCGGATCGGCCAGAAGGTGAGGTTCGTATGACCGACCTTGTGACCATTGACGGACTCGTTTTCGACGGTGAAGGCGGCTCCAACTGGGTTTACCAGAAACTGTCGGGATGGTATTCATCGCCGCCCATGCGGACTGATGGTGACCCTCGACCGAACGCGGACGGCACATTCGGGTCTACCCGCAACTACCGGGGGGCTCGCGCACTCACATTTGTCGGATCGTTGCAGGCGGACACGTTTGCGGAGGCCGAAACAACGCTCTGGGATGCGTTCGCCGCAATCCAGTCGGACGGTGTGCCGTTCCCCCTGTCTGTGACCACAGCGAACGGGACACGAACCTGCACTGTTTCACTGTCCGGTTCGGCAGAGGTGAATGAGGCGGCTGATCGTCGCACCGCTATCGTGACGGCCCAGTTTGTTGCGGATGATCCTGTGAAATATGGTCCGACGCGCACTGTGACCACGGGGTTGCCGATGTCTGGTGGGGGGCTGGAGTATCCGCTCGGGTCACCGTCTGGGGCGCTCTACTATGGTGCGCTCGGTGATCTGGGACGCGTTGTGTTGTCGAATGCGGGCACGGCGGAGGTGTGGCCGAGTTTCACTGTGACGGGTGAGTTGACGGGCGGGTTCTTCTTGCAATGTCTGGAGACGGGGGATGTGCTCCGGTATGAGCGTGTTGTTCCTGCGGGCACGTCGGTGTCGTTGGATGCCAGGACTGGTGAGGTTCTGGTCGACGGTGTGTCGGATGGGTCAACCTATCTTGTGCGGGATGACTGGTTTTCGGTTCCGAAGGGGTCGTCGCGGACGGTGCAATTCAATGCTGTCTCTGGGTCGTCTGGGACTCCGCAGATGGCGGCGACAATCTCGGACGGGTACTGGTAATGGTTAAGTGGCTGATCGGGGATCTGCTTACGGGTAAGCGTATTCAGACGTTGCAGGTGCTGTCGGGGTCGTGGTCGGAAGTGTTGAACCGTGCGGGGGATATTTCGTGCACGGCCACGTTGAAGGACCCGGTGGTGGCCCGGTTGGGGTTGCGGGAGTCGGCGATGCCGGGGAAAGCGTTCCTGGCCGCTGTCGAGGGTGACACGGTGTTGCAGGCGGGTCCGATTTGGGCGCACGACTGGGATGCGAACACACGCCATTTGACGTTGACGGGTGCGGGCATGTGGTCGTATTTCGATCACCGTGTTCTGTTGCCGCTCTTGGCTGGTCGGTTGCCGTCTGACCCGACGGTGACGACACGGTTCACGGATGCTTCGGTGGACCCGGATGATGTGTGGCCGACGGATACGAGAACGTCGTTGCAGGGCATCGCGCGCGCTCTGGTGGCGCAGGCGCAGTCGTGGACGGGCGGGAATGTTCCGGTCATCCTTCCGACGGAGGTCACGGGGACGGCGGAGCGCACCTATAAGGGTGCGGATCTTGCGTTCGTGGGGGAAAGGCTCAAGCAGCTCACCCAAGTTTTGGGTGGCCCGGACATCATGTTCACTCCCCGTTTCAATACGGCGAGGGATGGGATCGAGTGGGTGATGCGGATCGGTACCCCGACTGTGCCGTTGTTGTCGTCGTTGCAGGAGGTCGTGTTCAATGTGGGGCTCAGGGAGTCGTCGGTGACGAATCTGAAAGTGAATGTGGACGGGTCGCGGATTGGTTCGCAAGCGTTCGGTGCTGGCGGGCGGCAATCGGATGAGGTTCTCACCACGGTGTCGACGGATTCGACGTTGACCGATGCTGGGTTCCCGTTGCTGGAGGTGGTGGACTCGTCGCATTCGACAGTGAACATGGCGGGCACGTTGCAGGAGTATTCGGATGAGTTGGTGTTGCGGGGGCGGAAGCCGATCCAAACGTGGTCGTTCGATCATGCGGTGGCGTCGCGGCCGTTCCTGGGGGCGTTCAATGCGGGCGATTTTGCGCGGGTGAAGGTGACCGGCGACCCGTACATTGAGGATGGTTCGTACCGGCTGCGGGTTCTGTCACGGTCGGGGGATGCGGTGGGGAAGAAAGTTCATTTGGAGTTTCAGCCGGAGGTGCTCTAATGGCTGGCGGGTACGATGTGTCGCCGGTTGAGCCGCTGGATGTTCTTCGCCTGTTGTTCGAGGAGTTGCGGGATAAGGTTCGCGAGTTGGAACGCCCGACTGGGACGCAACTATCTCAGACGGTGGCCAAATTGCAGGATTTGATCGACGGCATTCTTGCACAGACCTCGATCAACGTCTCGGGAGATGTAACCGCTGGCGGCAACATCAACGTCGCCGGCGACATCTATACGCCGCACGGACGGGCCACCCCGGTCACGACTAGCTATGTGAGCGCTTGGTTGAACGGGGACGGCAGGCTCGGTGCTACAGCGTCCTCCGTGGTCTACAAGCAGGACTTCTCCCGTCCAAACACTGACCCTCTCGTAGATGCGCTTTTGGCGGTGTCGCTTGTGCGGTTTCGGTACATCCAAGCCGTTGAGGAACTCGGTGACAAAGCGCCGTGGGAACTCGGCGCGATCGCCGAATACTTTGTGGCGATCGGCCTCGGCGAGTACGTGTTCAACAATGCGGACGGGGAACCGCAGGGCATCAACTATGAGCGTCTCACCATCCCGCTTATTGCGGTGGTGCAGCGTCTTCACGCTGATGGGCGCGAGCGCGCTGCACGCATCGAGGCGTTAGAGAAACGTCTTGAGGCGGCTGGGCTTTAGTCGCAGACGGGGACACCGTTGACGGTGGACCCTGACCCGCTTGCACAGAATGAGCCGGGGTCCGCGTACTGTCCGCCTTCAGCGTTCTCAGGGTCGCTGGACGGGTAGAACGGCAACGGGGTACCGCTAGGCGCGCCGGACCGCACAGGCGGAGGCGGCGGCGCAGGTGCTTCGACAACTGGTTCCTGTGTCGGTGTTGGGGTCGGTGTGACGGTCGGGGTCGGTGTGAAAGTCGGTTCCGGGGATTCGTCAACGATCACCGTTGACGCGGGGGCCTCGACTTCGGAGGTCGGGAATATCGGCCCGGTCTGTGACAGCACGGTGACACCGCCGATGACGGCGACAGCGAACGCTGACAGCCCGACTGTTTTCCACCTGATTTTCATACCAACCATTCTACCCCCGCCGCTGACATTGCGACAGTAAGGAAGTTCACTCATGGCTATCAAACATGGTCTCGGCACCTACGGCAACGCGGTAGGTACTGTCACACCGGAGGATCACAAGCTCGCCCAAGCAGGGCTGATTGTGAAAGACACGACAGGTAAGGCACGCCCCGGCCTGTTCTGGGAGGGCAACGAAACGATTGTGACGGGTAAGGCGAATATGTCTTACGATGTTGCCCGGTTCACCGCTGTGACCTCTCGTGGGGCAACTTCGGGTGCTGTGCTGCTTGCCAATGATGGTGTCGTCAATGTGGTGACGACGGCTGCGCCTGGGTCGAACTCGCGGATTGACATTGTGTATGTGTGGCAACGCGAGTTTTCGCTTGATGGGACGGACTCGAACCCGGTTATTGGGGTAGCACAGGGGACGGCGGCTGCATCACCTGTGGCACCTTCATTGTCTGGGTTCCCTGGTGCTGTCGAGTTGGCGCGCATTCTGGTTCCGGCTGGGGTGACGGCAACAAACTCGGGTACAACGATCACACAGACGGCACCGTTCACGGCGGCGGCAGGCGGGGTGGTGCACTTCCGCAATTCGACCGAAATGGATGCGGAAACGACGCTACCAATTGGGACGTTAGCTGAGGTTGCCGGAGCACAGTACGTGTACAACGGTTCTGCATGGTCAGCGAGGGTGCGGCGCGCCATTCTGCAACGCACCACACCCCAATCAATCCCCACCGGCACCACAACAGTCATCACCTACGACGGCACCGACCTAGTGAACACTCTCGGGAGTGCGTTCACCATTGTTCGTGGGACCGGGTTGTTAACCTGTGTGACGGCGGGAACGTACCGAGTGCAGGGTATCGGTAACTATGCGTACAACGCGACAGGTATCCGCCAGTTGTTTATTGATAAAGCTGTGGCGGCAACGCCGACCACGTTTGTTGCCCAGTCGGCGGTGATGCCCCCCCTTGTAACCGCGTCAGGTGTCCCTACAGGGATGGTGGCGGAAACGTTCGTGACTTTCGCTGTGGGGGATGTTCTTCGTCTTTCAACGGCGCAGTCGTCGGGTGGTGCGTTGAACATGCTTACCGCATTTTTGACGGTCGAAAGTGTTGTGTAATGTCCCAACCCGGTTATCTCAACCCGTCTGAGTTGACGACAGTGCAGGGGTCGCTCCAGCTATCGAACGCGACCGCGCGGGCATTCATAGCAATGCGTGATGCTGCGAAACGGGATGGTGTGACGGTCACCATTGTTGCGCCTGGTGGTGCTTACAGGTCGATGGCGCTCACGTTGGCTATGCGTGCTGACCCTGCGAAGTACAACGTGACACCGGGTATTGCACCGTCCTTATATTCGCTGCATATGCAAGGGATCGCAGCCGATATTGGGTCTGGGCTTGCGTGGGTGAAATCGAATGGTCACAAATACGGGTTCAGTTTTCCGCTCAAGGGTGACCCGAATCATTCCGTGTATGACGGCACCACTTTGGCTGGTTCCGGTACCCCAATTATTGAACGGAGAAACAACGAAATGTCGAAACTGTATTACAAACAAGGAACCACCCCGAGCCTGTACGCTCTCGCAGGCGACTCACCGGGTACCCCCGCGAACTGGTTGGAAACCACCGACCAGGGGTTAGCTAACTCATGGTCGGCGCAGATTGGTGGGCCGTCTGCGGCGTTGACGGCGGGGACGTGGGATAACTATAAGTCACTGTATTTGTCCCCGCTGAGTGTGTCTGGTGGTGGGGTTGCCGACAACGGGCCAGTGTTGTCGGCGGTTGCGGTTGTGGAAACGAAAGTGGATGGTCTCACCGAGACGGTCAGCAAGTATCCGGCGGGTGCATCGAAGACGGATGTTGAGGCTGCCCGTGACCAGATCATTGCGAAGATCCCCACGAAACTCACCCCGTAAACCCTCGAGCTCCGGGAGGGGGCGAACACATGGCGCACGAAGAAGAAGAACCATCGACCCGCGTAACCCTCGGGTCAATCTACAAAAAACTGCTCGACATGGAACGCATGTTCGACCCCATCCCCGCGAAAGTATCCGACCACGAAGTGCGCATTCGGGCGATTGAAAAGTATTTGTGGATTTGGATTGGCGCATCAGGTGTGATCGGTGCCGGTGCCGGGCAGTTGTTGAACACGATCATTAGCAGATAGAAGGAAGAAGGAAACATGTTCAGTAAAGCATTCTGGAAAGCCGCAACCGAAAGGGCACTCAAAACGGGTGCCCAATTTGTGATCCTCACCATGAGCGGTGGTGCGCTCGCTGGGGCGTCCGGTGACACGGTAATTAACGCGTTCCTACTCGACTACCCAACCCTTGCGGGTGTGTTTGCGGGTGGGGTTCTGATTTCGTATTTGACGTCTGTGGTGTCTGCACCTATTTCTGGTGCTGGCCCGTCGATCACCGGTACAGAATCAATTACGGAATGACTGGGGGGATTGACGTGGTTGATGGTTACCAGATTCCGTCAGATCCGATGGACGAGCTGCAATGCGAGGCCTGCCAATAAGTGTCGTTGCCGTCACCGTTGTGCGGATGCTCGTTGCGTTTGCCCGACCGTCTGCGATTACTGCGACCATGATGTGATATAACCAATAAGTTTGGCCCCCGATTTCTCTGTTGAGAGTCGGGGGCCTTTACTTGTGTTTAAGCGGTCGGCACATTCTCAAACGTGTCCTCAGCCACATCGGCGCGCACGAACCTTGAGTTGATTCGCTCTACCACCGCGTCGACGTGCTCGCTGGGGAAATACATGTTTACTGTCACCGAGTGATCCATGAAGTAACCGTCTGTCTTCGCCCGAACTTTCGCCTGGAACCAGTGGTCGGTTTTCCTACCCGCAGATTGGCCCATGTTTTCCCACGATGCGTCAGGCCAAGCATCAACTACGGATAGCGCCTCATCGAGATCATTGGCGTCTACGCTCACATCGAACCTTCCGCGGGCCACACCGGGCAACCGCTCAAAACGTGCAACGTGGTCGCGGAGGAAGTCTCCGGTGCCACCGCGTTTGTCATAGAATCCGGCCTCCCATTCAGCGGTGATTCGTTCCCAAATCTTCCACGCAGAACCGTTCTTCTTAGCGCGCGCAATGGTGGCCTGTGCGTCAGCAAGAAGTTCGATGCGTTCCTGATCCATTGTGGACTCGAGCGAACGTTGCTGTTCCTCAATTTGGTCTGCGTGAGCGCGTGCGGTCTCGGCGGCGGCTTGCGCTTCCGCTTCGAGTCGGCTGGCGATCTGGCGCAGATTGGTTACTGTTGCGCTGACTTCACTTCGTAGTGGGGTGTTGGTTGTCATTTCTGTTTCACGTACCCGTCGTCCAGAACCGCCCGAATCCTATCGGCCATATCTGCTTGCAAAGCTTCGTTTGATTCAAGATCATATTCATCAATGATGGTCAACACGATCCGACTTCGATCCGCCGCATCTGCCTCCAGCCGCTCGATTGTATCTGCGAGGTTCTTCAGGCGGACCCGAATCTTAGTGTCGTCCGGGTATTCGGTTACCCAACGGCGAACCTCTTTCGGCAAGTAGCTCATTTTTTGTTCACGTACCTTTCGAGTGCTGCCCTAATGATCTCGGATAAATGTTTCCCCTCAACTTCGGCTTTCACTTTCGCTGCATCCACAAGTTCTTTCGGGGCACGAAAGTTGAACGAACCCATCGGAGGACGCGGAGTCATCGGATTGCCCCCACCGTCTGCTGGTAGGCGTTGATTCGTTCACCGATAACCCGGTCGAGTATCTCGGCCGTTGTGCCGTGCCCGTCCTTTTCCAAAAGATACTTGGCGAATGTCAAAGCGCCGACGTCTTCTTCGAGCCGGGCTCTTTCGTCGTCTGGTGGATTGTTCATGCCTCAACCATACACCCGCGCACCACGTTTGTATATACGTTAAGCGGCGAGTGGATCTCTAAACCTCGACCCCCCGGCGCTGCTCCTGATGGAGTAGTTGCCGGGGGTTTTCTGCGTTAAGTGCCCCCGGTAGGAGTCGAACCTACGACTAACGGATTAGAAGGCCGCTGCTCTATCCACTGAGCTACGGAGGCAACCCCTACAGGGTACTATGCGGCCAACCGGATCTGTCGCGGGTGAACTTCGGGTACGTTCACCCGCGGCAGAAGTTCCATTGCAGCCCGAATCCTGTCCTGTGATGGGCGAATATACGCTTTCATTGACTGTGCATCCGAATGACGCAAAGAGTGTTGCACATCAAGACTGTCCGCCCCCAGCTCTATCAAAGTGGTCCCATGCCATGCCCGCATTTGGTGTGCACGATGGTCTATCCCGGCACGGTCGAACGCTGCACATAACGTATTCGATACGGAGGTTCCGCGAATGTGTCCACCTTTGGGTGATGGGAACCAGTAGTCGTCTTTCGGGTAGCCGGCTTCGAGTGCGTGCCCGTAAATGATGGAATGTAGTGGACGGGTCACAATTTTTCTGCCTTTGGCTTCGGCGGTGAGAATTGTTTGCTCATCCCAGTCAATGTTGCGTCCGTTCACCGCGGCAATCTCGGATGCGCGTAGTCCTTGATACGAGTACAGGAGTACTTTCATGACGGTGTGCCCGTAAATGTTCGAGTTGAGGACGGCCTGGATGTCGGCGGTCGATACCGGGTTGGGTTCGTGCGGTTCAACACGCGGGCGGGGGAGTCTCGCGGCAGGGTTGTCAAGACGGAGTTCTTCATCTTGAAGCCAGGTGAAGAACGTGTGCAAGCAGGAGCGATAGTTTTGTTTGGTGCGCCCGGTGAGACCGTTCCCGCGGTCATCAGTTTTGCCCAGAAATGCGATCAGGTGATGTTTGGTGATGGTGAGCGGGTCGGCCCCAGCATGACGGATTACGGATCGGATGAAGATGCGTCGTTCTTTGATTGTCCTTTCGGTACAGTGTTGTGCACGCATGGATGCAGCCCAATAGTCAATGATTTGTTCAGTGCTCAATGCTTCCACCCCTTGTTAGCTTGATGGTTGGCACTGTAACGAACTTGCGGGTATGTGCCGTAGCCCACCTTGTGGGTCTATCGGGGTCACGGTTGGGTGGGTAGGGTTCATTGTCGGGTTATGCTGCGCGGCATCGAGGCCCGGTGGAACCACCGCGATTCGTCGGACGGTCGGTGACTCGCTTGCGGGCTGAGAGGTTCGAAAGGATGGCCGTGTAATCTCTTGGTCGCAGGTTCGATTCCTGCCGAGGGCACGGTAGCCCGGTCGGGATCAGGCGTCGTCGGCGGGCGGAGCAGGAAACTTCGCGCCATCGCCTGACTCTGCTTTCGCAGTCGAGTCTGCGCTTTCGGCCGCCTGCTGAGCCTCCCAGGCTTTCTGCTGCGCGACGAGGTCCTGATCATTGAGGGAGGCTTCATACGCCCACGAGTCGAGGTCGTTCTTGAACAGCTTCTTTGCGCGACCCGGGTGAGACTGCCACTCGATGAGGCGGTCTTTGAATTCCTTGAGCGATTGAGCTGCCTGAAAACTGAACGAAACCGCCTGCGTCTTCAACTCATTCACTTGATGCGTTGCCCAGTCCGCCGCGAGCGCCGATCCGCTCAACGGAAGAAGCCGAATACGGACATCGCATTCGAGCGCGATGTGGTCCGCCTGCTGCTGCTCAGGAGCTGACAGGGAGTTCCAGTTTGCTGCTCGCCTGGCCGCGCCGATCATGGCCGTGACCGCCGCCGCGCGCTCATCGCGATCATGCATCGTCACGATTCGCTTGGTCGACCCGCGGCCGATGAGCGCGGCGATGATTCCGGCAACCAGAATCGCGACACCGGGAACGATCGCCGTCACGAAAACGTGCGATCCGGCATCCGAATAGAACCAGAATACGAAGTCATTCCACCACTGCATATCGGCAGGTTACCGTCTTGCTGCTGCGGCAACCGCCATTGGCTCGCGAGTCCGGCGAACACTCAGAATGCAATCGACGGCACTGCGGCGCCGTTGTCATCCGAAACGAAGGCAGTCGACGGCGTCGTCGAAGCTCCAGAACTCGCCGAGCGGCAGAAAGCGCCTCTGCAGCGCAATGAGCCGCTTGGATCGAAAACGGCGGCCGCGCGGGTCATCGAAACCCTCCACGTAACCGAGGACCTCGCCATCGGCGCGAGTGACGCGCCAGAGGTCGTTGTGCAGTTGCACGAGGCCTATTCCTCGCTGCCGAGTCCGGTCGAGAAGAGTCGAGCCGGCGAAGTCGAATGTGGTCATCCGTTCCTCCTGTGCTGGTTCCGGCCGATTCGATAGGGGCATTGCCACTGTAGGAAGTGCCACCGACACTGGGTGGGCCCGGAACTGCTGCCTACACGATGACGTCGGTGTCCTCGGCGGGGATCGCGAGGTCGGCAAGCACGACTTTGTTGATGCGCGCCGTCTGCGCCAGGATGATGCCTGCGAGGACGACCACGACTCCGCCAACCTGCAGGGCGGTCAAGCTTTCGTGCAGCCACAGCCAGGCGATCAGGAATGCGAAGATGACCTCTGCCGATGACACGACTCCTGCCGCAGTCGCTGTGAGGTATTTGAGCGCCAGGAGCGAAAGGAAGAACGGCGCGAACGAACCGAGCACCATGTTCCAGAGGAGCGGAAGAATGAGCGGCACTTCGATGGCGGCCAGATTTCCGTGCAGCGAAACGGGCGTCGTGAAGAGTGCGGGGTCGATGTTCCACCAGCCGCTGAACAGCAGCCAGAACACTGTGGCCGCGCTCATGCTCCAGAACGCGACAGCCATCGGAGACGACGTGCTCACCGCTCGCTCTCCGACGAGAAAATAGGTCGCGAGACACACGGCCGCGGCAAAGGCCATGAGCACACCGAACGGATCCAGTTTGCTTGCCCATATTTGGGCGACCACCGCGAGTCCGACAAGCACGAGGGCGATGGCGATCCACAGGCGGGCCCGAACCTTCTCGTGAAAGAAGAAGAAGGCGACAATTGCAACCATGAGAACCGCCGTGAATTCCATGAGCAGCGTGATGCCAATCGGGATCACCGTGATTGCCACGGCGTAGGTGAACTGCAGAAGCGCGACACCAACGACGCCCATGATGCTCAGCACCGCAAGTTGGCGACCCGTCACGCGAAACGCGGAGCGATTGCTGAACAGCAACACGGCTGCAGCGAGCACCGCGGTGCCGCCGACGCGAAACAGGGTTAGTTGCGCTGGACCCAGGCCGACCTCCAGCAATATCTTGGAGACGCTTCCATTCATGCCGAAGAGTAGCGCTGCACACAGCGCGAAAACGTATCCCACGGGCTATCGAAGACCAGTCCCGTGCACAGCGAGCGGCTCGATCGAAGCCAGTTCGTCCGCGGTGAGTTCCGGGGCGTGCGCCGCGGCAAGGTTGTCTTCGAGCTGGGCGACGCTGCTTGCACCAATAAGCGCCGACGTGACCTGCGGATGGCGAAGAACCCACGTGAGAGCGAGCTGGGCAAGGCTCTGCCCTCGGCTCGCGGCGATCTCGTTCAGGGCTTTCGCGCGATCGAGGTAAACGCTCGAGATGTTTTCCGCGGTCATCCACCGGCCTTCCGCGGCGCGCGAGTCCGCGGGGATGCCGTCGAGGTACCTGTTGGTCGCCAGACCCTGGGCCAACGGCGAAAACACGATGCACCCGACGCCCAACTCGCCGATCGTCTCGAACAGACCATCCTCGGGTGTGCGGTCGAACAGGTTGTAGCGCGGCTGGTGGATGAGGAGCGGGATTCCTTCCGCCGCGAGCGCAGCATGGGCTGCCCTCGTTTGCTCCGGGTTGTAATTGGAGATCCCCGCGTAGAGTGCCTTCCCCTGCCGCACGGCAGTGGCGAGAGCGCCCATGGTTTCCTCGATGGGGGTGTCCGGATCCGGGCGGTGCGAGTAGAAGATGTCGACGTAGTCGAGGCCCAATCGGCCGAGGCTCGCGTCGAGCGAGGAGAGCAGATACTTTCGTGAACCCCACTCGCCGTATGGCCCGTCCCACATGTCGAATCCGGCTTTCGTGGAGATCACCAGCTCATCGCGGTACGGGCGAAAATCCTGTTCGAGGAGACGGCCGAAATTCGACTCGGCCGCGCCACCGGGCGGACCGTAATTGTTTGCGAGGTCGAAGTGGGTCACACCGAGGTCGAATGCTCGACGCAGGATGGCCCGCTGGGTGTCCAGGGGGCGGTCGGTGCCGAAGTTGTTCCAGAGGCCGAGGGAAATCCGGGGGAGCTTGAGGCCGCTGCGTCCCGTGCGAACATAGGGGGCGATCTCGTAGCGATCGGGTGCAGCGTCATAACTCATGGTGAAAGCCTACGACCTCTCCTCCACCGTTCGAGTCCGGAATCGAAGTCCCCGGGAATGACGAGAGGCGCGACCAGTTCCCGCGGCGCGCGCCACACTCACTTTCATGACTGACAACCTGACCGTTTCCGGCTTCGTCGCGACGACGCCCCGCCACCTCACCACCGCCGACGGGCTCTCCGTCACGAGCTTCAGGCTCGCCTCCAACCTGCGCAAATTCGACCGCAAGTCGAACAGTTGGGTCGATGCCGGCACCAACTGGTACAGCGTCTCGACCTATCGCGAGCTCGCCGCGAATGTTGTCGAATCCGTGCGCAAGGGGGACAGAGTGCTCATCACGGGCAAGCTGCGAATCAGCGAGTGGGGAAGCGGCGAGAGGCGCGGAGTCAACATCGACCTCGATGCGGATGCTCTCGGTCACGACTTGCGCTGGGGGACCGCCTCCTACGTCCGAACCATCCGTTCCGAGCGGATCGAGAGTGACGATGCCGGCGGCGCCCCGGATGAACCGGAGGAATCGGTCGCGGCGCAGGCCGATTCCACCGAAGCGTTGGATGTCGCGACGCCCTTCTAGAACCTCTCCGGCATCGCACCGACTGGGTTGGGGCCCGAATAGACTCGACTGTGGCCGATTCGCCAGGTCAACCCGGCCGGTGAAACCGGTCACGGCCGAAGGGGGCTTTGCTATGGGCAGCGCGCGCACGTGGTCGGCGATCGCCATGATCGTCGCGATCTGTGCCGTGGTCGCCGCGTGCGCCCCGGATCGCGACGATACGACTCCGATGCCGCTTCCGACCTCGACATCCTCGGCATCGCCGGCCCCTGAAGCCTCATCGGAACCGGCCCCGGATCCGACGCTGTTGCCGGGCGGCACGGCTCTGGCCAACCACGCATACTTCGATTTCGTCAATCGGAGGCTCCTGTCCGTAAACAGCAACCCGTCAGGCGAAGCGGTGATTTCGAACTTGATCGCCGCAGGCTTCAACAAAGCGGATATGGAGATCACTCCAGACAAAACAAGCGAATTGCGTCGCCCCTCCGATTCCATCGAGTTTTCCGTGCGCGTCGGAGACCGGTGTCTCATCGGGCAGTTCGAAGCAGGAAGTTACGCGAGCATGGTGGGTCCGGTGCTCAACGGCGGGCGGTGCCTCGTCGGCAAGACGGAACCCATCAACTAGCCGGGCACGCGAAATCTCGGGGCCCGCGCATTTCGTAGACTAGACGGCATGGCCGAATTCATTTACTCGATGGTGCGCGCCCGCAAGGCGGTCGGAGACAAAGTCATTCTCGACGACGTCACCATGTCGTTCTACCCGGGAGCCAAGATCGGAATGGTCGGCCCGAACGGGGCCGGCAAGTCCACGATCCTCAAGATCATGGCCGGACTCGACACCCCGAGCAACGGTGAGGCCCGCCTGAGCCCCGGCTACACGGTCGGCATTCTCATGCAGGAGCCGACCCTGAACGAGGACAAGACTGTTCTGGAGAACGTGCAGGAAGGGGTCGGCGAGATCCAGGCCAAGCTCGATCGTTTCAATGAGATCTCCGCCGCGATGGCCGAGCCGGATGCCGACTTCGACACGCTGCTCGCCGAGATGGGGGTTCTCCAGGAAGCGATCGACGCCGCCGATGCGTGGGACCTCGAATCCCAGCTCGAACAGGCGATGGATGCGCTGCGCACGCCGCCAGGCGACGAAAAGGTCGCACACCTTTCTGGCGGTGAAAAGCGCCGCGTCGCCCTCACCAAACTCTTGCTGCAGAAGCCGGATCTTTTGCTGCTCGACGAACCCACCAACCACCTCGACGCCGAAAGCGTGCAGTGGCTCGAGCAGCACCTCGCGAAGTACCCGGGCGCCGTCATCGCCGTGACGCACGACAGGTATTTCCTGGATCACGTCGCGGAGTGGATCGCCGAAGTCGATCGGGGACACCTTTACCCGTACGAAGGCAACTACTCCACCTACCTGGAGAAGAAGCAGGAGCGCCTCCAGGTGCAGGGCAAAAAGGATGCGAAGCTCGCGAAGCGGCTTTCCAGTGAACTCGAGTGGGTGCGCAGCAACGCGAAGGGCCGCCAAACCAAGTCGAAGGCCCGACTGGCCCGGTACGAGGAAATGGTCACCGAGGCCGAGAAGATGAGGAAGATCGATTTCGAGGAGATCGTCATTCCCGTCGGACCGCGTCTCGGCGCGCAAGTGCTCGACGCGAAGAAGATTGTGAAGGGGTTCGACGGCCGCATCCTCATCGACGGTCTCAGCTTCACGCTTCCGCGCAACGGAATTGTGGGAATCATCGGCCCGAACGGGGTCGGAAAAACCACGCTGTTCAAGACGATCGTCGGCCTCGAACCGCTCGATGGCGGCGAACTGAAGATCGGCGACACCGTCCAACTGTCGTATGTCGACCAGAGCCGCAGCGGCATCGACCCGAACAAGACGTTGTGGGAGGTCGTTTCGGACGGCCACGACTACATCACGGTCGGTAAGGTCGAGATTCCGTCCCGTGCCTACGTCAGCCAGTTCGGTTTCAAGGGCCCCGACCAGCAGAAGAAAGCCGGCATTCTCTCGGGTGGCGAACGCAACCGGTTGAACCTCGCGCTCACTCTGAAGCAGGGCGGAAACCTGCTTCTGCTCGACGAGCCGACGAACGATCTTGACGTCGAAACGCTCGGGAGCCTCGAAAACGCACTTCTCGAGTTTCCCGGTTGTGCGGTGGTCATAACCCACGATCGGTGGTTCCTCGACCGCACGGCGACGCACATTCTCGCGTGGGAAGGTACGGAGGAGAACCCGGCGTACTGGCACTGGTTCGAGGGAAACTTCGATGCGTACGAAGAGAACAAGATCGAACGTCTCGGCCCGGATGCCGCCAAACCTCACCGCAGCACGTACCGCAAGCTCACGCGCGACTGATGCGCATCCACATCCCTATCCCACTGCGCTGGGGCGACCTGGATGCCTACAACCACGTGAACAATGTTGCGGTAATGCGCATTCTCGAGGAAGCCCGAGTTCGCGCCCTGTGGATACCGGAGCACGGAGACGCACTGCCGACCGCGGTCCTCGACGCGACAGCGGGTTCGGACACCAACACGCTCATTGCCGGCCACGTGGTCGAATACCTGGCCGCCATCGAGTATCACCGCGAACCGCTGGACGTGCAAATGTGGATCAGTGCCGTCGGCGGCGCGAGCGCGGACATTTCCTACGAAGTGTTTTCGGAAGATTCACTTGTCGTGCGGGCCGAAAGCACGATGGTGTTTTTCGATGTCGCTTCGCAGCGGCCACGCCGCATCACCGAGCGCGAGCGCGCGGCGTGGGAACCGTACTTCGGTCCGCCCAACGTCTTCAAGCGCGATACCAGAAACGCACGGAAAAGCTAGGTCCGTGCACTGCGGTGCGTCGCGGCGGCAAGATCCAGGTCAGGAACGAACCGTCAACCGAAAGATCCGATCCACACCGCCGCCGTGCCGGACTCTCCAACCAGGATCACAGCAACGACGCTCCCTACGGCGGTGACGGCGGCTGCCGTGCCGATTACGACGGCTACCGCGATGCGCATCCACCGTGGTCCGGATGGCGCAAGGATACTCCAAAGCCAGTGAGCGCTCGCGACCACGAACACCGCGATCACCCACGGCAGAAGCAGGGGAGCCAGGGTGGTGTGGTGTTCAATGAGGGGCGTAGGGGCGACCCTCGCCTGCAGCCATTCGCCTGCGGCCGTAGTGACGGGGACGGCGACAAGCGCGACGAGTGCAACAAGGAGGGTCACAACGCCAAGCCTCCTGCGCGCGGCGGGCCAGAACACGGAGAGGAGCAGGCACAGGGCTGCGAGCGGAACGATGACGACAACGAGGTGGACGAGCAGCACGTGCAGCGGTAGCCCGTTGAATTGATAGTCGATCATGCGATGACGATGTCGGAGCCGCTGATGGTCACGGCTATGGGATTGAGTGGACGGCGGGCGGGGCCGCCGAGCACGGCTCCGCTCGCAGCGGCGAATCGCGAACCGTGGCACGGGCAATCGAATTCACCGTCGCCTGGCGCGACAATGCATCCCTGATGAGTGCAAATCGCACTGAACGCGACCGCCGTGTCGTCGGAGGGCCGCGACAGCAGAATTTCGTGGCCGTCGACCGTGACTGCGTGAGTAGCGCCAACCGGGACATCCGTGAGCGAAGCGAGCAGCGTGCCCGCGGTGAGCGCGGAACTGTCCGGTCCGTCGGGGGAAGCTGGGCCGCCTCGTGAATCTCCAATGGGCGGTCTCGGCGTGCACGACGTCAGCGCCCCGGCCCCGGCTGCAAGAACGGAGGCACCTCCCGTCAGTACGAATGTGCGCCTCGTGAACTCCGTCATGGTGTCCCCTCTCGACGTTTCCGGTACCACATACACGAGACGAGCGGCCGCTCCGTTCAAAACAAATGAACCGAACGCAGGGTGAGTACGTTTATACGGGTAGAGGGAGGGTGCGCATGCGAGAGGAGTGGCGGACCTCTGCGCGATCGGATCGGGATCGGTCTGTTCACGCAGAACTGCTTCGAGTCCTGCATGATGAGCATGCCGCAGCGCTGTGGCGGTACACGATGTGGCTGTGCGGCGACCGGCACCTTGCCGAGGACATCGTCCAGGAAACCTTGCTGCGCGCCTGGCGGCGACCGAAAGTCCTCGACCAGAGCGAGAACTCCGCCCGCGCATGGCTGTTCACGGTCGCGCGCAATCTCGTCACCGACCATCATCGAAGCGCGAAATCCCGGCATGAAATAGGCACAGAGTCACCGCCGGAACGCTGGACGGACGATGGCATCGATGCGATGCTCGACACCTGGCTCATCGCGGACGCGATCGCGAGCCTGTCGTCCGATCATCGCGCGGTCGTCGTTCACGCCTACTATCGGGGGCACTCCGTCGGACACATTGCCGCCGCTCTCGAAATCCCGGAAGGGACCGTGAAGTCCCGGCTGCACTATGCCCTGCGTGCCCTTCGGCTTGCGCTCCAAGAGCGGGGGGTGACCGGATGACCGACGAATACCGCGAGTGGGATGCCGCGTACCTGCTCGGATCGCTATCCTCGGGCGAACGCCGCGAATTCGAAACCCACCTGGCGAGGTGCACGGACTGCTCGGCATCCGTCGCCGAGCTCGCCGTCCTGCCCGGCCTGCTCTCCCGAGTTTCCGTGAGCGACGTGGAACGGGAAATCGACCAGTCGCCGATGCCGGACTCGCTCCTGCCGACGCTTGTCGCTGCCACGCGGCGCAGGCGGCGCAGAGATCGGTCTCTCATGGCCGGATTCGCTGCCGCGGCTGCGGCCGCCGCCGTCGCGGCGACTCTCTTCGCGACCCAGCTGCTTCCGGCGGAATCCGGTGTGCGCGCCGTGGACGTCTCGCTCAGCCAGGTTGCCGCGAGTCCGCTCGACGCCGATATCCGGCTCGTCGCGCACGAGTGGGGGACGAGCATCGACGGGGAATGCCGCTATTCGGCAGGGTCGAGAAATTACGGCTCGGAAGCGGTGTACGGAATGTATGTGACGGATTCTGCTGGGAACTCGACGCAACTCTCCACGTGGAGCGCAAAACCCGGCAGCACCGTCCACCTCACCGGGACGACGAGCCTGCCCCTGGCGGAGATCCTCAACGTGGACATTCGTTCAGTCGCGAGTGGAGAAATTCTCCTCTCCGGGTCCCCCTAGGAATCAAGATTCGGGATGCGGAGCATGCCCTCCTGAGCCACTGTCGCAAGAAGCAAGCCGTCCTGGCTGAAAATGCGTCCCGTCGCCAAACCGCGCCCGCCGATCGCATTCGGGGATTCCTGCACGTAGAGAAGCCACTCATCGACCCTGCCGAACCGGTGCCACCACATCGCGTGGTCGAGGCTGGCAACCTTCATACCGGGTGTCGCCCACGTCGCCCCGTGCCGTCGAAGAATCGGCTCGAGCAGGGAGTAGTCGCTTGCATACGCGAGGGCCGCGCGATGCAGGATTTCGTCATCCGGCAGAGCCTCGAAGGACTTCATCCAGATCGCCTGATGGGCAACCTGTTCTTTCGCCCGTGCGAAATAGACCGGCTCCTCAACGTGACGCATGTCGAACGCGCGACCGGTCGCCCAGTACTGCGCGATCGGGTGGTCGATTCCCTTCAAGAGGTCGCTGTCGCTTTCCAAAGAATCCGGGTCCGGGATTCCTTCCGGCATCTGAATCTGGTGCTCGAGACCGGGATCGACGTCCTGGAAGGACGCGATCATCGACAGGATGGGGACGCCCTTTTGATAGGCCTGCGTGCGCCGCGTGGAGAATGATCGACCGTCGTGAATCCGGTCGACCGCGAACGTGATGGGCTCCTCGACATCTCCAGGGCGAAGGAAGTACCCGTGGAGCGAATGGATGAATCGATCGGCGGCCACAGTCCTTGATGAGGCGATGACCGACTGCGCGAGAACTTGTCCGCCGAACACGCGACCCAGGGGCATCCACTGGCTCACGCCCGTGAAAATGTCTTCGTTCGTTCGCGCACCGGTCAACGTCAAATCCAGTGCTTTCAGAAGTCCGGCGACAGGCTTGTCCATTCAATCTCCCCGAGTGGTGTGACATCGGCTTACGCAAGCCCGTACTTGTAGGTAGTTTAGAGGCAGATGAGCAGCACATTCTCCCTGGTCGATTCCCTCGCCCTCAGCGATCTGCAGACGTTTCTCGGTCGCGCCGGAAGGGTGGAGGACGGTTCCGTGCGCCTCATCGCAGGCTCGGGCGTGCTTGCCGTGTACGTCGCCATTTTTTACCCCGTCGGGCTTCACGACGAAACGCCGACCGTGCTGGGGCTTCGCACTTTCGCCCTCGCCGACCAGAGCTCTTTCGACGTCGTCGTTCCCGTGCGCTCGCTGCTGGAACGGCTCGCCCGGCTCCGCGTCGAGGTCGATGATCCGGCAGCGAAGGTCAGCGTCAGTCTGCCGATCGAAGTGAACACGGTCGTGTGGACTGCGATCTCCCCGCCGCGGGGCGGCTGGCATGGGCTCGACCCGATCCCTTCGAAAGACCTGATTGCGGTCGCGGATGCGGGAATCGCCGAGATTCGGGATGCTGTGCCGGCGGGGACAGGGGAGCTGCTCGTCCACCGTGCTCGTGCCGAAGTGTGGAGCAGGCCCATCGAGGGGTCGGAGCACATTCCCGCGGGGGCGGCTTTCGCCATCCACACGCTCGGATTCCTCGCGCCCCCTGAGCCGGTGCGGGTGTTCGAGACGGGCCCATGGACACGGCTGAGTGTCGAAAGGGGTCACGTTCTGTTCCGCCGGAAGGCGTGGACGCTGCAGGTCTGAGCAGAAAACCTTCGCGCGAGCGGGGATCTGCCGCTACGATATCGCCCACACCGCGCACCCGACGCGGCCAGTTGAGGATCTGCGATGAAGCGAGCTCTCCAGTTTTCCTGCGTCGTCCTTCTGATGTTTCTGGGGCTCGTGGCCTCGCCATCACCCGCCTTCGCCGCCGATTCGTTCACGATCGATGACCTTCCCGACGGAAAGGTGTTGATCGAAACGGAGACGGTCTGGTTTCGAGGCACCTCGACGAGCGTGGACGACGATATGGATATTTTTGTCTTCATCGACAATCGACTGCTGACGTGCGACGACGACTTCGGGAATGACTTCAACGACTTCTCGTGCGTGCGCACGTGGACGGCCAGCGGAACAACATGGGAGTTCCCGGTAGGTCGCGACGAAGTGGAGCGGTTGGGGCTCGCCTTTGCGGGTCCGCACGAGGTGAGGTTCGTTCAGACCAGACACGTCGGCGGGACGAACGTTGTTCAGTCGGAAAGGACGCTGTCGCTCGAGTTCGTCGACTCGCTTGTCACGCCGTCGCCGACACCGCTCCCGGAGACCGTGCTGCCAGCCCCAATTCACCCGACCGAAAGCCATTCGTCGGTCTCGATGATTGCGACGGGCGATCCTTCGGCCCCGAGCGTGCTGAGCGCGGTGCGACCGTTCACCGAGGTTCCCGTGAATCCGGTTAGCGCGCTCGTCACGGCGGCCGTCACCATCATCCTGCTCCTGCTCGTCGGCCTGCCGTCGGCGCTCCTCGGCCAGTCCCTCAGCGAGAACTACGATCGGATGTTCGGGCGATTGTCCGCGGCCATACAGCGTGCCTCTCGCACGCTGGCGACGCCGTCGTTGCCGGGGTGGTTGCCGATTGCGTTCGGAATGGCGCTGGCAACGGTGATGTCGGCGTTCGTGGATCCAGGTTTCGGCTGGAATCCCGGCTCCGTGCGGGTGCTGGTCTCGATGGGCATCGCGTTCGCGGTGGAGAGCGTGGCAGGCTGGTTCGTCATCCGGTCTGTGCTCGCGAGGACCGACCCCGATCTCGACCCGAAACCGGAATTCAAGTTCGGCTCGTTGATCATCGTGCTCCTCGCGGTCGTCGTGTCGCGCATCGTCGGATTCGAGCCCGGGATGGTGTTCGGCCTTGTCGTCGGCCTCACGTTCGGGGCGAGCCTTGCCGCCTCGCGCGATGCGCGCGTGAAGCTCATCGGCCTCGGCTGGGCGTTCGCGATCGGTGTGGTCGGGTGGGTCGGCTACAGCCTGCTTGCGGGGGTGCCCGGTTGGTTGCCGGTCTTCGCGGCGGAAACGTTGAGCGCGCTCGCCGTGAGTTCGCTCGCGGCGCTCCCCGTGGCCCTGTTGCCGCTCGCGGACCTCGACGGAGGAGTCCTGTTCCGGTGGAACCGGTGGGTGTGGGCAGGAGTGTATGCCACAGCGATGTTCGTGTTCTTTGTCGTTCTCATGCCGATGCCATTCAGCTGGGGAGATGTTGGTACCCCGCTCGCCACGTGGGTGGGGCTGTACCTCGCGTACGCGGTGTTTGCTGTTGCAGTGTGGGCGTGGTTCCGCGTTGTGAAGCAGAAGTCAACGCAAGCTGAACTGGCAGAAATCTAGGGCGCGACCATGATCAACGGCTGATGAGTCCGGGCATTTGCGCTATCTGGGAGAACACCGACGACAGGATGAACACTGAGAAGACGATCGAGTAAATGAACGAAAGAACCAACAGCGCAATAGTGACCCACATGGGGGAAATTCCGCGTCCCGTGCGACGCCGCACGACCACCGAGCGGCCGATCGCGTAGACCGGGGTGATGAAGTTCCACGCCCAGTGGAACGGGCGCGGGACTCCTCGCCGAGTCAGTTCCCGCCAGTCGATATAGGCGAACCACACGCCAAGCCCGTACGCGATGAAACCGCCGAGAATCGAACCCAGATAGGCCGGGTTGGTGTACATGCGGAGCATCATCTCCGCTTCGCTGCCGGATGTGAAGTCGATCATGCTCGACCAGTCGACGGTCAGGAGGGCGAGGGAGGGAACGAACGGGATGACGACGATGATCCAAATCCACACCGTGTTCCACTTGGTTCCATCCGGTGCCTTCAGGTCAGCGGCCGATGTCGAGTAGGGGTTCGCAACGGGCGGGGCCGAACGGTTCTCAGTCCACTGCGCGCCATCCCACCAGCGCAATTGGGTCGCGTTGTCAGGATCCGGGTACCAACCTGCAGGAGTAGTCGTCATGAGGAATCACTTTACTTCGCGCGCGGCCGCCCGGCCCGCCTGACGCCCGCTGAACAGGCATCCGCCGAGGAACGTGCCTTCGAGGCTGCGGTAGCCGTGCATGCCGCCGCCGCCGAATCCGCTCGCTTCACCTGCAGCGTAGAGTCCGGGGATGGGCTGGCCATCGGTGCCGATCGCCTGGGAGTCGAGGTTCGTTTCGATCCCTCCGAGGCTTTTGCGCGTGAGGATGTGCAGTTTCACCGCGATGAGCGGCCCGGCCTTCGGGTCGAGGATGCGGTGCGGCTTCGCCACCCGAATGAGTTTGTCGCCGAGGTAGTTTCTGGCCTGGCGGATCGCGTTGACCTGCGAGTCCTTCGCGAACTTGTTCGTGAACTCGCGGTCGCGGGCCTCGACCTCGTCGCGCACCCGCTCCGCGTCGAGTTCGACATCCGGTGAAAGCCGTTGCATTCCCGCGATGATCTCGTCGAGAGTGTCGGCGACGAGGAAGTCTTCGCCCTTTTCCTTGAACGCTTCAACCGGCCCGGTGGCACCCTTGCCGAGGCGCTGCTTGAGCAGCTCGCGGATGCTCTTGCCCGTGAGGTCGGGGTTCTGTTCGCTGCCGCTGAGCGCGAACTCCTTTTCGATGATGTTCTGGGTGAGGATGAACCAGCTGTAATCGTGGCCCGTCTTCAGGATGTGTTCGAGCGTTCCGAGCGAGTCGAATCCCGGGAAGAGGGGGACCGGCAAGCGCTTGCCGGTCGCGTCGAGCCACACGCTCGACGGGCCCGGCAGAATTCGGATGCCGTGCTTCGCCCATACGGGCGCGAAGTTTTTTATGCCTTCGACGTAGTGCCACATGCGGTCGCCGTTGATGAGGTTCGCGCCGGCTTTCTCGCTGATCGCGAGCATGCGGCCGTCGACGTGAGCGGGCACTCCCGAGAGCATCTCCTTCGGCGGCTCGCCGAAGCGGTGCGGCCACTGCTCGCGAACGAGGTCGTGGTTTCCGCCGATGCCGCCGCTTGCGACGATGACGGCATTCGCCCGCAATTCGAACTCGCCCGCCTTGTCGCGGTTGCTCGCCTCGCCGCGTGCGGCGGCATCCGGCTGCAGAATTGTGCCGTTCGCGCCGACGACAGCCCCGCCTTCGACGATGAGCTCGTCGACGCGGTGGCGGAACTTCAGAGTTACGAGCCCGGCGTCGACGCCTTTGCGAACGCGCGTGATGAAGGGCTCGAGGATGCCGGGACCCGTGCCCCAGACGATGTGGAAGCGGGGCACCGAGTTGCCGTGGCCCGTGGCGATGTACCCGCCGCGCTCGGCCCATCCGACGACGGGAAAGAATCTCACACCCATACTGCGCAGCCACTCGCGCTTTTCGTTCGCAGCGAAGTCGAGGTACGCCTCGGCCCACTTGCGCGGCCAGAGATCTTCGTCGCGGTCGAATCCCGCGGTGCCCGCCCAGTCCTGTTTCGCCAGCTCGATCGAGTCCTTGATGCCCATCCGACGCTGCTCGGGGGAGTCGATGAGGAACACTCCGCCGAACGACCACCATGCCTGGCCGCCGAAGCTTGCCTCCGGTTCCTGCTCGAGAATAGTGACGCGCTTGCCGGCGTCGATGAGCTCGGCGGCGGCGACGAGCCCCGCAAGTCCGGCCCCCACGACAAGGGCATCGCTCGTAATGCTCGACATCCGCTCTCCAAACTTTCATCATTCAGGAGGATGTGGTGCTGGTGTGAAAAGTTTTTGCTGGCTGTGAAGCCCGACAGCAACACCCACAACTTTAGCCACGCGGACTCCTGAATGATGAAAGTTCAGGGGCGGCCACGGATGCGGCGGCTCAGCGCCGAGGATGCCGCGGCCACCGCGCGGCCGAACCGCACCCACTGCGCGTCGTCCACGATCGTGCGTCGAAACGTGAGACCCACGGATGCCGCCGGATAGTCATTGTGGTCGAGCACGGCTGCCGCGACAGACGCGTACGCAGGGTCGATATCGCCATCCTCCGTGGCCCAGCCGCGCTCGCGGCAGGCATCGAGCAGAAGTTCTAGTTCGTGCACGGATGCCGGTCCGTTCTCGGTTCGCAGCGGGAGCGCCGACTCGCGGTAGATCGCCTCGAACTGCGTGAGGGGGAGCGCGGCGAGCATTGCTCGTCCCGTAGCAGTGAGGTGGGCGGGCAACCGCACACCGATGCTCGTGACTACGGCAGGGGCACGCGCGGCAGCGACCTTCGAAGCGTAGACGACGTCCGAGTGCTGAAGGACGCCGAGGTGAGCGACCACCGGAAGTTTGGTCTCGGAGACGAGCCGCTCGAGCACCGGCGTTGCAAGCGTGGCGAGCGCGTTGGAGGCGAGCACCGAGGATCCGATCTCGCCGAGGAGGGGCGCGAGCGCGTAGCCCTGGTTCTCCGGCGAATGCACGACGAATCTCTCGTCCTGAAGCACCCGCAGCAGATGATAGATGCTCGATCGCGGGAGGCCGAGGTCGCGGCTGATCGTGGCCGCGCGCACGGGCCCGGAATGCCCGGCCAGGTACCGGATGATGCGCAGAGTATTCCGCGCGGCCGGCACATTAGTCACACAACCTCCTGAATGATGAAAGTGTCTGGGGTGTGAGACAGATTATCGTGAAAAGGGGGTATCGGCGTTCGAATTGGGGCTCTAATGAGTGGCATGGGAGTTGTTGAAATAGGTGTCGGCCCGTTGACGCGCGCCGACGTCATCGCGGTGGCACGTGGCGGCGCGACCGTGGCGTTGGCACCGGATGCCGTTTCCGCCATGGAGCACAGCCGTTCGGTGATCGATTCGCTCGCCGCCGACCCGCAGCCGCACTATGGCGTCTCCACCGGATTCGGTGCACTCGCGAGCAAGCACATCCCGTTCGAACGTCGTGCGCAATTGCAGCGCTCGCTCGTGCTCAGCCATGCTGCGAGCAGCGGACCCGAGGTCGAGCGCGAAGTAGTGCGCGCCACGATGCTCCTGCGCCTTTCCACCTTGGCTACCGGCCGAACGGGCGTGCGCCCGATCGTCGCCGAAACCTACGTGAAACTGCTGAACGCCGGCATCACGCCGATCGTGGGAGAGTACGGGAGCCTCGGCTGCTCCGGCGATCTCGCCCCCCTCGCGCACTGCGCTCTCGCGCTCCTGGGCGAAGGCGAAGTGCGGGATGCTGCGGGCACGCTCATGCCGGCATCCGACGCGCTCGCCGCGGCGGGAATCGAGCCCATCGCGCTGCGCGAGAAAGAAGGTCTTGCCCTCATCAACGGGACGGATGGCATGCTCGGCATGCTCGTGCTGGCGATCCACGACTTGCGACAGCTCGTCACGACGGCCGACCTTGCCGCGGCGCTGAGCGTCGAAGGGCTGCAGGGCACGGATGCCGTGTTCGCGGCCGATCTGCACGCGCTTCGGCCGCAACGGGGGCAGCAGGACTCCGCGGCGAACATGCGCGCAGTTCTCACGGACTCGACCATGATCAGCCGTCCCGAAGGCTTCACGCGAGTGCAGGACGCCTATTCGCTGCGCTGCGCGCCGCAAGTGCACGGTGCGGTGCGCGACACGATCGAGCACGCAACGCTCGTGGCAGAACGCGAACTCGCGAGCGCCATCGACAACCCCGTCGTCACCCTCGACGACCGGCTCGAGTCGAACGGCAACTTCCATGGCGCTCCGCTCGGCTACGTGCTCGACTTCCTCGCGATCGCCGTCGCGGACCTCGCGAGCATGAGTGAGCGGCGCACCGACCGTTTCCTGGATGTCGCCCGCAACCACGGCCTGAACGCGTTCCTCGCGGACGACCCCGGAGTCGATTCCGGCCACATGATCGCGCAGTACACGCAAGCGGGCATCGTGAGCGAGCTCAAGCGCCTCGCGGTGCCGGCAAGCGTGGACTCGATTCCGTCGTCTGCCATGCAGGAGGACCATGTGTCGATGGGGTGGAGTGCCGCCCGCAAGCTGCGCCGATCGATCGACGGCCTCGGCCGCGTGATAGCGATCGAGTTGCTCACGAGCGCCCGGGCTATGGATTTGCGCTCGCCAGTGCAGCCCGGCCCCGTCGGCGCCGCCGTGCGCGCGAGGCTCCGCACCCGGGTCGAGGGCCCCGCCACCGACCGCTACCTGGCCCCGGAGATCGCGGCCGCCCACGACATGGTGCTCGACGGCTCGCTGCTCGCGGCCGCGGCATCCGCAGTTTCGACAGCAGGAGGAGAACTCGTATGAGCGCAGGAGCCCGGCCAGTCAAGGCCTACCGCGGAACGGAATTGCACACCCTTGGCTGGCAGCAGGAAGCCGTGCTGCGGATGCTGCAGAACAACCTGGACCCTGAGGTGGCAGAGCACCCCGACGACCTCGTCGTCTACGGCGGCACGGGAAAGGCCGCGCGCAACTGGGAGGCGTTCGACGCGATGGTGGCGACGCTCACGACTCTGAAGAACGACGAGACGATGCTCGTGCAGTCCGGCAAGCCGGTCGGCGTCATGCGCACGAACGAGTGGGCGCCTCGCGTGCTCATCGCGAACTCGAACCTCGTCGGCGACTGGGCGAACTGGGACGAGTTCCGCCGCCTTGAGGCTCTCGGGCTCACGATGTACGGGCAAATGACGGCCGGATCATGGATCTACATCGGCACGCAGGGCATTCTGCAGGGCACGTACGAGACGTTCTCCGCGATCGCCGACCAGAAGTTCTCGGGCACGCTTGCCGGCACGATTACCCTCACGGGCGGCCTCGGCGGCATGGGTGGCGCCCAGCCGCTTGCCGTCACGATGAACGACGGCGTCGCGATTTGCGTCGACGTCGACCAGAGTCGTATCGACCGCCGCATCGAGCACCGCTACCTCGACGTGGAGGCCACCTCGATCGAGCACGCGCTCGAACTCGCCTACGCCGCGCGCGACAAGAAGGAGGCGCGGAGCATCGGACTGCTCGGCAACGCCGCCGACGTGTTCCCGCGCATGCTCGCCATGGGCGCGACGATCGACATCGTCACCGACCAGACGAGCGCGCACGACCCACTCGCCTACCTTCCTCTCGAGTTCACGTTCGACGAGTGGCACGCGGCACGCGAGGCCGATCCGGAAGGGTTCGCGGCGAAGGCACGCAACTCCATGCGCAAGCACGTGGAGGCCATGGTGGGTTTCCAGGATGCCGGCTCCGAGGTGTTCGACTACGGCAACAACATCCGCACCGAGGCGAAGACGGCCGGATTCGAGAACGCTTTCGCGTTCCCCGGATTCGTGCCCGCCTACATCCGCCCGCTGTTCGAGCAGGGCAAGGGTCCGTTCCGCTGGGCGGCTCTCAGCGGCGACCCGGCCGACATTGCGGCGACGGACAGGGCGATCTTGGAGTTGTTCCCGGAGAACAAGTCGCTTGCGAAGTGGATCACGATGGCGGGGGAGCGCGTGCACTTCCAGGGTCTCCCGGCCCGCATCTGTTGGCTTGGGCTCGGCGAGCGCGATAAGGCGGGCCTCAAATTCAATGAGATGGTCGCTTCCGGCGAAATCTCCGCTCCCATCGTGATCGGTCGCGACCACCTCGACTCCGGCTCGGTCGCCTCGCCGTACCGCGAGACGGAAGGCATGAAGGACGGCTCGGATGCCATCGCCGACTGGCCGCTCCTGAATGCGCTCGTCAACACCTCTTCGGGCGCCACGTGGGTGTCAATCCACCACGGCGGCGGTGTCGGTATCGGCCGTTCCATCCACGCGGGGCAAGTGACGGTCGCCGATGGCACGGAGCTCGCGGCGCAGAAGATCGCGCGTGTGCTCAGCAACGACCCGGGCATGGGCGTCATCCGGCATGCCGACGCCGGTTACGAGGATGCGATCGAGGTTGCAGAGCGCCTGCACGTTCGCGTACCGATGCGCGAGACTGATGGGAAATGAGCACACTCATCGACAACATCGGCCTGCTCATCACGAACGAGAGCGAGCGGCCGGAGCGCGAAAATGCCGCCCTCGTGATCGACGGCGGCATGGTGACCTGGCTCGGCGATGCGGGTTCGACCCCGGATGCCGACGAGCGCATCGACGCGGATGGCCGCTGCGTGATCCCGGGCTTCGTCGACAGCCACAGCCACATCGTGTTCGCGGGTGACCGATCCGCAGAGTTCGAGCACCGCATGACGGGGCAACCGTATGCGGCAGGAGGCATACGCACAACGGTTGCTGCAACCCGCGCAGCCTCGGACGCCGAGCTGGCCGCGAACACCTCTCGCCTCGTTGCCGAAATGCGTGCGCAGGGAACGACGACGGTCGAGATCAAGAGCGGCTACGGACTGACGGCGATCGATGAGGCGCGTGCGCTCGCGATCGCGAAAACCTTCACGACCGAGACGACGTTTCTCGGTGCGCACGTCGTTCCCGCCGAGTTCACGGATGATCCGGCCGCGTACGTGGCGCTCGTCACAGGGGAGATGCTCGACGCGTGCGCTCCTCACGCAAAGTGGATCGACGTGTTTTGCGACAACGGAGCATTCGATGTCGATCAGGCGCGCGCAATTCTCACTGCGGGCATGACGCGGGGGCTCGAGGCTCGCATGCACGGCGCGCAGCTCGCGCCATCCGGAGCGGTTCAACTCGCGGTTGAACTGGGTGCGGCGAGTGTGGACCACTGCACGTTTCTCACCGACGCGGATGTCGACGCGCTGGCCGGCTCCGACACGGTGGCAACGTTGCTGCCGGGCGTCGAGTTCTCGACGCGCCAGCCGTATCCGGATGCCCGCCGCCTCATCGATGCCGGCGCGACGGTCGCGCTCGCGTGCGATTGCAACCCCGGCTCGAGCTTCACGTCGTCGATGCCGTTCTGCATCGCTGTCGCCGTGCGCGACATGAATTTCAGTCCGGCAGAGGCGTTGTGGGCGGCAACCGCCGGCGGAGCTGCAGCGCTTCGTCGAAAAGACATTGGGGGCCTCGCGGTCGGCCAGCGCGCCGACCTCGTGATCCTCGATGCGCCAAGCTACGTGCACCTCGCGTACCGTCCTGGGGTGCCTCTCGTGCACCGAGTCATGACCGCAGCTGCGAGTTGAAGGCAGCAGTCACGATGTGCGGTTGCGCGCGACACTACGTGGAGGAGTCAGACACCGCGTCGACGCACTCCTGAATAATGCCGATGCCGGCGTCTTCGCGATCTGAGACGGCGCCGTGCCAGCGCTCGCCGTCAGCACTGCACGCGGCGAAGAGCGAGAAACCCGGGCCCCCTCCGCCGTGGCCCACGACGGTCGGCGGCATTCCATGAGTCATCAAGCCCAGACCGTAGCCGGCCGGGTCGAAGGGGTGGCCGGGGGCATCGACGGGGAGGGTCTCGCGCATGGCCGCCGCGTGTGCGCTGCCGAGGTGCCCCCGCATGATGAGTGCAATCCCGCGCGCGGCATCGTCCACTCGCGCCGAAAACGTCCCTGTGTACACCCACTCAGGGTGATAACTCCAGAGGTCGTCAGTGATCGACGTGTGGGTGCACGCGGCCCAGTCTTCCCGCGTGGCGAAGGGGAATGCGTTTACCCCAAGCGGGGAAAGCACGAGTGCATTGAGCACACCGAAGTACGAGTCGTTGTGGGCATTCTCCAGTGCAAGTCGAAGCAGAAGGTATCCGATGTTCGAGTACTGGAAGTGACCGGGCTCGCCCACGTGTGCGCGGGCGAGAATGTCCTCGACCGGCCATGGATCCGCGCGAGCCCCCACACTCGCGCGGTAGTCATCCCAACCGCCATAGTCGTTGAGTCCCGAGCGGTGCGTGAGGATGTCCCGCACCCGTAAGTCCCCAAGCCCTGAAGGGAGGTCTCGGACGTGCTGGCCGATTCGGTCCTGGGGACCGAAAGTCAGACATACCGCGATCGCGGTGTAGGTTTTCGCGAGGCTGTACACCGGAACAATTGGGGTCATGGAGCTATCCAAACAGTGAATTCAGACACTGTGCCAGACCACAATCCACACTGAGAAGTTCAGCTGAGTACCACAGCGCCGTAGGCAAGAACGGCGATGAGAGCCCAGGAGGCGAGCCCGACGAGAAGCGACCGCCATCCGGTGCTGACCAGTTCCTTTACCCGCACGCCCGTTCCCAGTCCGAACAGGGCCATCGCGAGCAGTGCCGTTTGCGCCAGATCGGCGATCGAGAGCACGACCTCGGGCAGCGGGACGAAGGATCGAAGCACGACGGCCAGCAGGAAGCCGGCAACGAACAAGGGAATAAGTGGGGGACGCTTGGCTGGTTCGGCCTCTCCCGCCGCGTCGACGGTTCCTTCTGCGTTGGCGGCCGATTCCTTCCGGATGCCCCGCTGCCTCACGGCCAGTGCCGCGATCGACACCATGGGGGCGAGCATGAGCACGCGCGTGAGTTTGATGACGACGGCGATGGCCAGTGCGCTCGTACCGGCGAGCTGGGCCGTCGCGACCACCTGCCCGACGTCGTGCACGCTCGCACCGACCCAGTGGCCGAACTGGTCCGCGGTGAATCCGAGCGGATGCCAGAAGATCGGCAATACCGCGATTGCGAGCGTGCCGCACAGGGTGACGAGCGCTACCGGCGTCGCGGCCTCAGAATCCTTCGCCTTGACGACCCCGCTCATCGCCCCGATCGCGGAAGCCCCGCAAATCGAGAACCCGGTCGCGATGAGCAGCGGCTCGTGCCTCGGCAACCCCGCCGCTCTGCCCAACCAGTAGGTTGCAACGAACGTCACGAGCACGAGTGCGACGACGAGAAGGATCGTCAGCCAGCCGAGGCGAGCGATATCGACGAGGCTCAACTTGAGCCCGAGCAGAACGATGCCCAGTCGCATGAACTGTTTCGACGCCACGGAGAGGCCCGGCGCCAGCGAACCGACGATCTCGCGGCGCGCAGGCGGTATTTGCGCTGCGACGATGCCGAGCGCCACTGCCGCAGTGAGGAGCGGAATCGCAGGCACGAGCACGTGTACGCCCCACGCGAGAAGCGCCGCCGCTGCCGAAATGACGACGCCCGGAAACCAGAGAACCCTTCGGCGAGCCGACGCGGCGGGCAAGTCCACTATGCGCTCTGCCCGCGCGCGGCAACGCGCGCACGACCGGCCGCCGAGTGCGCCCGAACAGAAAGCTCGGAGTCGCCCACGTTCGCCGTGACCAGTACCGCGCCGATCTCCGCGACGGTCACGGCGATTCGTGTCGCCGCATCCGCGTCGTAGCGGAGGTTTTGATTGCCCCTGGCCGCCAGGTACGCTGCGAGCTCGGCAATCTCGGCCGCTGTTTCCGCCAGGAATGCGAGGTCAGACGACAGCGCCAGCATTGCCGCGGCACGATCATCACCCCTCTTCGCCAGGGCCTCCGCGTAGCCGAGGGCATCCGCCGTGATGAACGGTTCGAGCACACGTCTCAGTTCGTCGGCGCGGCGAGCGATCTCCTCCGAGCCGCTGAGTTGAGCGGCCGAACGGTGAGCTACTTTCGCGGCAAGTCCTGCCGCGAGCACGCCGAGGGTCGCGATGACGGAGCCTGCGGCAGGAACGGACTCCGACCCGGCGACGCTGCCGAACAGGTCGCGAAGCGGTCGATCGAGAAATTCGCCAGGTTGCTGGGTGCCCATCAGGACAACCCGACGATTTCACCCGAGTCGTCGATGTCGATGATCTCGGCAGCCGGAGCAGAAGAAAGTCCCGGCATCGTGCGCATGTCGCCGCAGATCGGATAGATGAACCCGGCACCGATCGACGCACGGACCTCGCGCACGGGCAGACGCCATCCGGTGGGGGCGCCCTTGATGGCGGGATTGGCGGACATCGAGAGGTGCGTTTTCGCAATGCACACCGGCAAGTGGCCGAAACCTGCCCGCTCGAACCGGTCGAGTTGCTTGAGTGCCAGGGGCGAGATGTCCAGGCCATCCGCCCCGTACATTTCGTGGGCGATCGTGTCGATCTTGTCGGTCAGCGAAAGCTCATCCGGATACAGGTAGTGGAAGTTGGACGGTTCGTCGCAGGCTTCCGCCACAGCTTCCGCCAACTCCGCGGCACCTTCCCCGCCCTGGGTGAAATGGTTGCTGAGCGCAACGCGCACGCCCTCCTCCGCCGCCACTTCCATGATCGCCCGGTGTTCGCTCTCGAAGTCAGTGGGGAAAACATTCACGGCGATGACCGGCACGACGCCGTGACGCCGGATGTTGGCGATCTGCCTCCGAAGGTTCGCGGCTCCTTCGAGCACGTCTCCCGGGTTCTCCGCGAGCATCTCAGGCGGCAGCGGGCGCCCAGCGACAACGCGGTATTTGCTCGAGTGCGTCTTCAGGTCGCGCACGGTCGCGACGACGACCGCCGCATCAGGGGTCAGACCTGACGCGCGGCACTTGATGTTGAAGAACTTCTCTGCGCCGATGTCGGCACCGAAGCCAGCCTCGGTGATGAGGTAGTCGCCGGCGCGGATTCCGATTTGATCGGCGACGACCGAAGAGTTGCCTGTCGCGATATTGCCGAACGGGCCGCAGTGCACGAGCACCGGCGTGCCTTCGAGCGTCTGCATGAGGTTCGGCTTGATGGCGTCCTTGAGGAGCACGGTCATGGCGCCGGCCGCTTTGAGTTGCTCGGCCGTCACAGGATCCCCTGAGCGGGTGTAGCCGACGACAATCCGTCCCAGCCGCGCGCGGAGATCCTTGAGCCCCGAGCACAGTGACAGCAGCGCCATCACTTCGCTGGCTGCAGTGATGTCGAAGCCGGTCTGGCGCGGGTTTCCGTCGTCGGGGCCACCGAGCCCGGACACGATGTTGCGCAGTTCGCGGTCGTTCACATCGAGCACACGTCGCCAGGTGATCTCCTGACTGTTCAGCTCGAGTTGGTTCCCCTTGTGGAAATGGTTCCCAATCATGGCCGCCAACAGGTTGTGAGCTGCCGTGACGGCGTGCATGTCGCCCGTGAGGTGCAGATTGAGCGCCTCCATGGGAACAACCTGAGAGTAGCCGCCGCCGGCAGCTCCGCCCTTGATGCCGAAGGTCGGGCCCATGGATGGCTGCCGGATGGCCACGACCCCGAGCTTGCCGATGTGCCCGAAGCCCTGTCCGAGCCCCACCGATGTTGTGGTTTTTCCCGACCCGAGTGGGGTGGGAGTGATCGCGCTGACGACGACGTACTTCGCCTTGGGTCTGTCGCTCAATTCCTCGATTGCCGCGAGAGAGATTTTTGACGCGACGCTGCCATACGGTTCGAGCAGGTGCGGACCGATGCCCATTTGCGAACCGACGTCTTCGAGAGGTCGGCGCACCGCCGCGCGGGAAATCGCGAGATCCGACGGCATGGCCGACTTACGGGTTGCGGATGATTTTGGAATGGTCGTCACCAATCATTGGTCGCGGGATTCTTGCCATTGGAACGCTAGCAGTGCGCTGTCTGGATGGGGAGTGCGCACATCACCCCGCGCGCTCGAATCGAACGACGACCGACTTGGATGCGGGAGTATTGCTGCCTTCCGCAGTCGCATCCAGAGGCACGAGCACGTTGGCCTCCGGAAAGTACGCGGCCGCGCAGCCCTTCGCGGTTGGGTAGGAGATGATTCGGAACCGTTTGGCAACTCGGTCGACGCCGTCCGCGAACTCGCTGTGGATGTCGACGATGTCACCGTCGGCGAACCCCAGCTCGGAAAGGTCGTCGGCGTTCACGAACACGACGTGTCGACCCTTTTTCACCCCGCGGTAGCGGTCATTCAGGCTGTACGTGGTCGTGTTGAACTGGTCGTGGGACCGAACGGTCTGCAACAGCAGCCGGCCAGGAGGGACGGTCAGGGCTTCCAGGTCGTTGACCGTGATGATTGCCTTGCCGGTCGGGGTCGGGAATGTCCTGGAGTCCCGTGGGCCGTGGGGCAGCATGAAGCCGTCGTCCTGGCGCACCTTGCGGTTGTAATCATCGAACCCCGGCACCACGCGGGCGATGCGGTCGCGGATGGTGTCGTAATTGCGCTCGAATCCTGCCCAGTCGATTCCATATTTGTCATCGAGAACGGCGCGAGCGAGCCTCGTGACAATCGAGACTTCAGACAACAGGTTCGGAGCGACCGGCGTGAGCTTCGGGTAGGACGCGTGCACGGCGGCGACCGTGTCCTCCACGCTCACGAACTGCTCGCCGTCGGCCTGGATGTCGATTTCGCTGCGCCCCATCGTCGGGAGAATCAGCGCCTCCTCGCCGATCACGGCGTGGGACCGGTTCAGTTTCGTGGAGACTTGGACGCTCAATTCGAGCTGCTGGATGGCATCCTCCGAGACGCCCGTGTCGGAAATGGCGCCGACCAGGTTCCCGCCGAGCGCGAACCACACCTTGATCCTGCCGTCGCGCATGGCCCGAATGCCGTTGACGGCGTCGACGCCCTCCTCGCGGGGCGGGTCGAATCCGAATTCACGCTGGAGCGCGTCGAGAAAGGCCGGGGGCATTTTCTCCCAGATCCCCATGGTGCGGTCACCCTGCACGTTGCTGTGGCCGCGGATGGGCGACGCCCCGGCACCGGGTTTGCCCATGTTGCCGCGCAACAGCAAGAGGTTGATGATTTCCTTGATCGTCGGGACCGCCCGCTTGTGCTGGGTGAGGCCCATCGCCCACGTGATGATGACCTTGTCTGCTTTCACGTATCGGGCAGCGAGTTCATCGATTTCAGCACTCGTCAATCCCGTGGCGGTCAGAACTGCCTCCTCGTCGAGGTCGGCGAGGTGTTCCCTGAACTCGGCGAGCCCCTCGCAGTGCTTCTCGAGGAAGTCGTGGTCCAGTACGGTTCCCGGGTTCGCGTCCTCCGCATCCAGAACGCGCTTCGAGATCGCCTGCATGAGCGCCATGTCGCCGCCGAGGCGAATCTGCAGGTACTGGTCGGCGATGCCCGTGCCGCGACCGATGATGCCGCCAACTTTTTGCGGGTTTTTGTAACGGATGAGGCCAGCTTCCAGCAATGGATTCACGGCGACGATCTCGGCCCCGGCGCGCTTCGCCTCTTCCAGCACCGTGAGCATCCGAGGATGGTTGGTGCCGGGGTTCTGGCCCATGATGATGATGAGGTCGGCTTTTTCGAAGTCGCTGTAGACGATGGTCGCCTTGCCGACGCCGATGACTTCGCTCATCGCCGTTCCCGTGGATTCGTGGCACATGTTCGAGCAGTCCGGCAGATTGTTGGTCCCGAATGCTCGCGCGAAGAGCTGGTAGACGAACGCCGTCTCGTTCGGGGTGCGACCGCTCGTGTAGAACGCGGCCTCGTCCGGGGAGTCGAGGCTGTTGAGCTTCTTCGCGATCAGCGCGAAGGCGTCATCCCAGCCGATCGGCTGGTAGTGGCTTTTGCCCGCAGGCTTGTACACGGGTTCGACGAGCCGACCCTGCATGCCGAGCCAGTATTCGTCCTTCGTGAGCAGATCGTCGATGGAGTGCTCGCTCCAGAAGGAAGTGGGGACGGTAAGGGGCGTGGCTTCCCACGTGAGGGCCTTCGCGCCGTTTTCGCAGAATTCGAATGTTTTGCGCTCGGTCGGGTCCTCCCACGCGCAACTCATGCAGTCGAAACCGTCTTTCTGGTTCATCGCCAGAAGTCCCTTTGCTGCGCGGCCGACGCCCATTCCGGTGAGGGCGGGAATCATCGAGTGGGTCACTCCGGGCACGCCGGCAGCCCACACTTTCGGCGCTCCCACTTTCAACTCGTCTTCCGCCGCGCTCCTCCCGACGGGTTTCTCGATTGTCACGCTGCGCTTCCTTCCTTCACTCGCGTTCGCACGATTCGCTCTGCGCCGGTGTAGATGACCATGGACGATTCCCGAAGAAATCCGACGAGGGTGAGTCCCATCTCCGCCGACAATTCGGCAGCGAGCGATGATGGGGCTGACACCGCGGCGAGCATCGGGATGCCGGCCATGAGCGCCTTTTGGGTGAGCTCGAAACTTGCGCGGCCCGACACCATGAGCACAGTGCCGCGCAACGGGAGCAGGCCCTCTTTCAACGCCCATCCGACTACCTTGTCCACCGCGTTGTGGCGGCCGACGTCTTCTCGCAACACGAGAAGCTCGCCGCTTTCACCGTCGAAGAGTGCGGCGGCGTGCAGGCCGCCCGTCTTGTCGAAGACGGCCTGTTCTGCGCGAAGCCTGGTGGGGAACGACGCCAGCAGCCCTTCGGTGACCTGCAGTGGATCTTCCTGAACGCTGAACGCAGACTTGGTTCGCACCGCGTCGATGCTTGACTTGCCGCACAGTCCGCACGCGCTTGTCGTATAGAACGCGCGCTCCAGGCTTGGATCCGGTGAGGGCACGCCGGGCGCGAGCGTGACATCGAGAACGTTGTAGGTATTGAGGTTTTCGACGCTCGCGCCGGCGCAATACCGGGCTGTCCTGAACTCTTCCGTCCGGGTGATCACCCCTTCGGACACGAGGAAGCCGGCTGCCAGATCGACATCATTCCCCGGGGTGCGCATCGTGATGGCCAGGGAGCGGCCGCCGACGCGAATCTCGAGCGGTTCTTCGACAGCAAGCACATCTTCACGCGACTCGATGCGATCAATTCCCACCACGCGCGTAACTTTTCGTCGGGCGACTGTTCGTACCATGTCCCCATTCCTACCACCCAAGCCATTGCAGGCCAACGAAAACCGCAATTGCCCTCTGGCGCCGGTGTGTCGAGTGGCCTGCGACGATCAGGGGTTGTCGCGCGACGTTACTCGTCGAACGTGTTCACGAGCGAGTGAGCGGCCCGGTCAAGGTAGTCCCAGAACGTGGCGTGGTGCAGGGGCGGCAGTTCGAGGGAGTCGAGAGCAGCGCGCATGTGGCCGAGCCAGCGGTCTCGCGCTTCGGGGTTGACCTTGAACGCCACGTGGCGCTGACGCAACCGCGGATGTCCGCGCTCATCGCCGTACGTCGTCGGACCACCCCAGTACTGCTGCAAAAACGTGCTGAGGCGATGGATGGACCCTTCCAAATCATGGTGCGGATACATGGGCCACAGCACGGGGTCGCCGTGAACGCCGTCATAGAATCGCCGAACCAGGGTGTCGAAAGTTTCGCTGCCTCCAATTTGGTGGAACAGCGCGGAGTCGTCTTCGCTCATTTCGGGTCGGTCTTCCCGTTGGACTTGGCATCATCCGTCTCCGGCGCCGATTTCGTCTGGGCGACAGGGATGACGCGGTTCTGGTCGAGAATCATGCGGTTCAGCGAGGGGACCGTCACACCGTACTCGTCCAGTGCGAGCTTCACGCGCATCCGCAGCTCTCGGGCAACATCCCACTGGTCGGCCGAACGAGTCTTGATGACGAGTCGCAGGATGACTGCCTCGGCAGTGACCGACTCGACGCCCCAGATTTCCGGGTTCTCGAGGATCTTGCGCTGCCACGCAGGATCCGTGGTCAGCAGTTTCGCGGTCGTGAGGACAACATCCTTGATCGCGTCCAGATTGGTCGTGTACGGAACAGGGAGATCGATGATGACCCGAGCCCAGCCTTGCGACTTGTTTCCGACGCGCAGGATTTCGCCATTGCGCACGTGCCACAGCGTGCCGTTGACGTCCCGGATGCTCGTAATGCGCACCCCCACGGATTCAACGGTCCCCGACGCCACGCCAAGGTCGACGATGTCGCCGATCCCGAACTGGTCTTCGAACACCATGAACATTCCGTTGAGGATGTCCTTCACCAGGTTCTGCGCGCCGAACGCGAGGCCCGCGGCGACGACTCCGGCTGCACCGAGGATGCCGAGGACGGGAACCCCGACGACATCGAGGATGAGCACGAGCGCGGCGCCCAACAGGATCACGGTGAGCGAACTGTTGATGACCGTCCCGAGCGTGCGCGTGCGCTGCACGATGCGCGCGGCACGCAAAGGCGCCGATGCGAGTTCCTGAGTCTGCTCGACGTTGTGCGTCTTCTTGACTCCGGACACAACTCGCTCGATCGAGCGCCGCAGGATGATGAGGAGCAACCAGCGCAAAGCGACCGTGGCGACCAGAATGATCACAATCGTGACGGGCACCCGCCACTGCGTGAAGAAGCCGCCGATCGCAGCCCACAAAGCCATCCAGTCCACGTCAGTCATCGTCGCCTAGCGCGCGTCCCGTTCCTGGGCTGCGAGCGCACGCTCAACTCCCGCGAGGTTCTCGATGACGAGGCGACGCAGCGCAGGGACATCCTGATTCGCATCGAGCCATCCTTTCGTCGCGTCCACGAGGGACTGCGACGCAAGCGGCGCTGGGTAGAGCCCAACGACGAGCGTTTCGGCGATGTGGTAACTGCGGCTTTTCCACAGTGAGTTCAGGGCCGCAAAGTACTTCGGCACGACAGCCTCGAGCGGCGCAGGATCGTTGACGTGCTGGTAGCCGAGAGCGGTGTTGCGCACGATCGCATTCGGAAGTTCGTCAGAGTCCACGAGGGAGTCGAACGCCGAGAGCTTCGCTTCGGATGTCGGGAAGGTCGCCCTGGCACGCGCCGCGGCCTGCGCGCCGTTCGCCGTGTTGTCCTTCGCGAGCATGTCGTCGATGTCCGCTGGCGTGGCTGCCCCATTCAACACGAGGCCTTCGAGGATCTCCCACCCGAGGTCGGTGTCGATCTCGAGTCCCTTGAGCACGACCGTGCCGTCGAGCAGTCCGCGGAGGGCGGCCACGTGGTCGCCGACCGACGCGAGGTGCGCGAAGAACTTCACGAACTGGAACTGCGCATCCGAACCAGGCTCGGCAAGCTGCGCGAGCGTCCACAGATCGGACCCGACCCTCTCGAGCGTCTTCGCCCGCTCGAACGGGTTCACGTACTGCTTCGCGGCGAGAGCAAGTTGGTTGAGAGTCGTGCGGATGGTCGTGCTCTCGGTCTCCGTCGCGATATTGCGCAGCACGAGGTCGACGTAGTCGCTCGGACGCGTCTCGGCATCCCGTGTCGCATCCCACACGGCACCCCACACGAGAGCCCGCGCGAGCGGGTTGTCGATGTCCTTGAGGTGTTCGAGCGCGACCGCCAGTGAGTCGTCATCGAGCCGGATCTTCGCGTACGCGAGGTCGTCGTCGTTGATGAGCACGAGGTCCGGCTTCGCCATTCCGACGAATTCTGAAACGTCGGTGCTCTCGCCGTCGACATCCAACTCGTGGCGGTGCGTGCGCACGAGCTTGCCGCCCTCGAGGTTGTAGAAGCCGATCGCAAGGCGGTGCGCGCGGATGGTGGGGTAGTCGGGGTTGGCGCTCTGCAACACGGCAAAGTTTGTGAAGTTGCCGTCAGAGTCAGTCTCAAACGACGGGCGAAGCGTATTCACGCCAGCAGTCTCCAGCCACAGCTTCGACCACTCGGTGAGCTTGCGGCCGCTCGTGGTCTCGAGCTCCGCGAGCAAGTCCTTCAACTCGGTGTTTCCCCACGCGTGCTTCTTGAAATACGCGGCGACGCCCGCGAAGAATTCGTCCTCGCCCACCCAGGCGACGAGCTGCTTCAGGACGGAGCCGCCCTTCGCGTAGGTGATGCCGTCGAAGTTGACCTGGACATCCTCGAGGTCGTTGATGGTCGCGACGACGGGGTGCGTGGACGGGAGCTGGTCCTGGCGGTACGCCCAGCTTTTCTCCATCGCCTGGAACGTGGTCCAGGCTTCCGTCCACTCGGTGGCGTTCGCGGTGGCGATCGTCGATGCCCACTCGGCGAACGACTCGTTCAGCCACAGGTCGTTCCACCACTTCATGGTGACGAGGTCGCCGAACCACATGTGTGCGAGCTCGTGCAGGATCGTGACGACGCGACGCTCCTTGATCGCATCCGTCACTTTGGAACGGAAAACGTACGTCTCCGTGAACGTGACCGCGCCCGCATTCTCCATCGCCCCGGCGTTGAACTCGGGCACGAACAGCTGGTCGTACTTTTCGAACGGGTACGCGTAGTCGAACTTCTCCTCGAAGTACGCGAAGCCCTTGCGCGTGATGTCGAAAATGTAGTCCGCGTCGAGGTACTGACTGAGCGACTTGCGCGAATAGATGCCGAGCGGAATCGTGCGGCCGTCGCTGCTCGTGAGCTCGCTTGTCACTTTCGCGTACGGGCCGGCAACGATCGCGGTGATGTAAGAGGAAATGCGCGGCGTGGTCTTGAAGACCCAGGTCGCGGCCTCGCCATCCTCGGTGCGGGTTTCGACGGGCTGGTTGCTGACAACCTCCCACGCGGAAGGTGCGGTGACCGTGAAACGGAATGTCGCCTTCAGGTCGGGCTGCTCGAACACGGCGAAAACGCGGCGGGAGTCCGGCACCTCGAACTGGGAGTAGAGGTACACCTCGTCATCCACGGGGTCGACGAAGCGGTGGAGACCCTCGCCCGAGTTCGTGTATTCGGCATCCGCGACGATCGTGAGGACGTTGTCCGCGGCGAGGTCGTCGAGCTGGATGCGCACGCCATCCGCGGCAGCCGTGTCGACGGCGGCGCCATTCAGGTCGATCGAGTGCACGGTGCGCGTGAATGCGTCGATGAAGGTGGACGCCCCGGCTTTCGCTGTAAACCGCACAACAGTCGTACTGCGAAACACTTCTGCGCCCGTGGTGAGGTCGAGCGTGACGTCGTAGCTCTCAACGCTGACGAGCGCCTTGCGCTCCTGGGCTTCGATGCGGGTGAGGTTGTCGCCGGGCACAGCAGTCTCCTTCGTGGGGATCAACGAGTGTGTGCTGGGCGGATGCGCCCAGTGAGGTGTATCCAGCCTAGTAGCGCTGAACTGTGAGGTCAGCAGGAATCGACGGCCCCACGTATCGTGAAAGCATGCCTGCAAACTCTCCTGATACCTCCGCGCCCACTTCCGTCGACTTCTGGTTCGACCCATCCTGCCCGTGGGCGTGGATGACGAGCCGTTGGGTAGGCGAAGTGGCACGGTATCGGAACCTCGACGTGTCGTGGCATGTCATGAGCCTCGCCGTGCTCAACGAAGACAAGGACGTGTCCGACGACTACCGCGCGTTCTTCCCTCGAGCTCTCCGCTACACGCGTCTCGTTGCTGCCGTCCACGAACTCGAGGGCCAGGAGATGGTGAAGCCTCTCTACGACGCTCTCGGGGCCCGCATCCATCTCGGAGGGTCGAAGGACCCCGACGACGTCATTCCTGCGGCACTCGCCGACTTGGGACTGCCGGCCGAGTACCTGAAGTATGCGGACAGCGACGAGTACGACGAGCAGATGCGCGAGAGCCATTTCGACGGAATCAACCGGGTCGGCCAGGATGTCGGCACTCCCGTCATCGCGGTGAACGGCACCGCGTTCTTCGGCCCGGTGATATCACCCGCGCCGAAGGGCGAGCAGGCCGTCGCCCTGTGGGATGGCGTTGTTGCGGCCGCGAGCTACGACGGCTTCTTCGAGATCAAACGCACCCGCACGCGCGACCCCATCTTCGACTGAGCCTGACCCCAAGAGCACTGCGCAGTCTGCGATGGCGTCGCGAAGCACATCGCGCAGCCTCGCATCTGCGCCGGGCGTGCACGCCTGGGCGATCCCCAGCACGCCGATCCGGATGACGGACTCGGCCATCCGCGAGATTGCGCGATCGCGCGAAGGCACAGTGTTCCCGGCCACGAAATCCCGCGCCCAACTGCCCGCGAGCGGCGCGCTGTCGAACGCGGCGTGCATGCGCTCGCGCAGTTCCGGTCCCGGAGGGTATCCGAGTCGGGACAATTGCCGTTCGCACGACAGGATGCCCACCGCGAGGGCGCGCTGCCGCTCCTCGCTCGCGATCGGCAGCGCGGCTATCGCCACGCGCAACGCAATGAGCAACTCCACGCGCGGGTCATCGCCGTTCAACCCGATCACCGAGGGGATGAGTTCGGCCAGCAGCGACCGGTTTCGGTCCGAGGTGCAATCGTTGGTCATGCGGGCCAGAAACGCGAGAGCCGGATGCGTGCATGCCGGGTGATCGCTCCAGCGCTCGCCGGCGAGGTAGGAGGCGAACTCCATGAAGCATCCTCCGCTGCGCGGCGTTCGATGCTTTCCCGCCGACAGAACCGGCACGATCAGGGGATCATCGTGAGTGCGTGTCGTCATCGCCGGCCTCCCTACCTAACGAGGAACGCTCCTTCCAGTGTGCTCCCGTCGCCGCTCAAAGGCCAGACCTGCCCGCTGGGAGTCTTCGTAGAATGGGGGCATGCGCATCCACATCGCGACCGACCATGCCGGACTCGATTTCAGCCGCGCGCTTCAGGAACATCTGCGTTCGGCGGGCCACGACGTCATAGACCACGGACCCGCGGAGTACGACGAGCTGGATGACTACCCGTCGTTTTGCATCAACGCGGCAATCGGCGTTGTGGCAGACCAGCAGGCGGGGGTCGCAGCCCTCGGCGTCGTGTTCGGCGGTTCTGGCAACGGCGAACAAATGGCCGCGAACAAGGTGCGTGGCGCCCGGGCAGCGCTCGTGTGGAGCGTGCCGACCGCACAGCTCGCGCGCGAACACAACGACGCGAACGTGATCTCGATCGGCGCCCGCCAGCACACGGTGGAGGAGGCGATCCTCTTCATCGACACCTTCATCGCCACCCCGTTCTCCGGTGCGGAGCGTCACGCGCGCCGCATCGCCCAGTTGCTCGAGTACGAGGACACCGGCGCGATCGCGGGCAAGCAGGTCGACTGAGGTGCCAGAAGGTCACTCCGTTCATCGCATCGCACGGCAGTTCGCTCTGAATTTCGTAGGGCACCGGGTCGCCGTGAGTTCGCCGCAGGGTCGATTCGCTCACGGCGCATCGCGTCTCGACGGGCTCCTCATGACGGACTCCCAGGCCGTCGGCAAGCAGCTGTTCCTCGAGTTTGCGGCCGACGAGGACGCGCCGCGACTCTGGTTGCGCGTGCACCTCGGCATCTACGGTGCGTGGGATTTCGCGGGCGACATCACCGCGGACGCGACCACAGCATCCGCCAGCGGCCGCATGGGGCAAACCGGCATGCGCGGAATCCCGCTCCCTGAGGAGCTGGCAAAGCCAGCGTCTCGAAGGGAGTTACCTAGTACGCTCCCTTCGAGACGGCCTTCGGCCTCCTCAGGGAGCGAAACTACGGGCGCCGACTCCTCAGGGAGCGGTAAGGACACCGTCGTCGGCGAGCACGAAGACTCCCTCCACTCGATCGGCGCACCGCGTCGCACCCGCCTGAGGATGTCCGAGCAGGAGACCGAGCAAGCCCTCGAGACGTTTCCGCCTGAGCCGATCGGCCAGGTGCGCGTCCGGCTCCTCACCGACACCGCCGTGGCCGACCTTCGCGGGCCGACCGCGTGCGAAGTGCTCGAACCCGAGGAGGTCGCCGCGGTCATCGCGAGGCTCGGGCCGGATCCGCTCGTGGACGACAGCAAGGCAGCCGAGGATCGGTTCGTCGACGTCATCCGACGCAAGCCGACGCGCATCGGCCTTCTGCTCATGGACCAGTCCGTGGTGAGCGGCATCGGGAACGTCTATCGCGCGGAGTTGCTCTACCGCGCGAGGCTGAATCCGCACACGCCTGGCAAGAACCTCCCCGAGGAAGTCGTGCGCGCGCTCTGGAAGGACTGGTCGCACTTGTTGCACATCGGCGTGCAGACCGGACAGATGCTCACGATGGACGACCTCTCGGAGGAGGAGTACGCGAAGGCGCTTGCGAGCCGCGACGACCGGCACTGGGTATATCGCCGGGCTGGACTACCGTGCCGAACGTGCGGGACGAACATCGTGCTGGAGGTCGCTGCGGCGCGCAAGCTGTACTGGTGCCCGCGCTGCCAGGCGTAGCGGGATCGGCTTCCCAATCGTGGCAAGCTTGAGCCCATGAGACGCACTCCCCACTACGTGACGAAAGACCCCGACGAAGTGAGGAAACTCATTCGGGAAAATCCGTGGGCGACCATCGTCGCGAACACCGCGAAAGGGCTCGTGGCGGCACACTATCCCGTAATGCTCGAAGAGGGCCGCGACGACATCAGCATCGTCAGCCACGTCGGCAAACCGGACGACCGGTCTCTCGAGCTGGGCACGTCCGAGGTGCTCGTCATCATCCAGGGCGCCCACGGTTACATTTCCCCCGGTTGGTACGGCGACATCCCCGCTGTTCCCACCTGGAACCACTCGACGGCGCACCTGTACGGCGTGCCGGAGATCCTGAGCGATGACGAGAATTGGCGCGTTCTGGACGAACTCGTCGAGCACTTCGAGGGCCGGATGCCGCATCCGAATCTCCTGAAAGACAACGAGGAGTATGGCCGCAGCATTTTCGACGGAACGGTCGGTTTTCGCATCGTGGTTTCGCGCTTCGAGGCTCGATTGAAGCTCAGCCAGGACAAGCCTGAGGAGATCAAACGCACGATCGTCGAGGAACTCGACCACGGTGCGAATTATGCGCATCCGCAACTCGCCGACGACATGCGCCGCGTGAACGGTGCATCGCTGTGACGACCATCGCCAACGCGCGCGTGGGCGACACGATTGTCGACGTGACGATTTCCGGCGGGCGGATCGCGTCGATTTCGCCGTCCGACAGCACGCCGGTTGCGGGGGAGCCCATCGACATTGACGGCCGGTGGTTGCTGCCTGGGCTGTGGGATCACCATGTGCACGCCAACCAGCACGCGCTCGCGGTGCGCCGAATCGACTTGTCCGCGGCGGCGTCCGCGGCACACGCCGCCCGAACGATGGCGGACAACCTGTCACGCATCCGGATTGCGGAGGGCCAGCCCGTCATCGGACACGGTTTCCGTGACGGACTGTGGCCGGACACGCCAACGGTCGACCTCCTGGATGCCGCAGTGCCGGGGATGCCCGCCGTGCTCATCAGCGGCGATCTCCACTGCTGCTGGCTCAATACTCCCGCGCTCGAGATGTACGGTCACGCGGGGCACCCAACGGGTGTGTTGCTCGAAGATGATTGCTTCGAAGTGGTCGGACGACTCGGTCAGGTGCCCGACGCAACTCTCGACGAGTGGGTGGCAGAGGCTGCCAGCGCGGCCGCGTCACGCGGAGTCGTCGGAGTCGTCGACTACGAGATGGCCGACAATCTCACGAGTTGGCGGCGGCGCTTTGCCGCCGGGTTCGATGCGCTGCGTGTCCAGGCGGGAATCTATACCGACCACCTCGATGCGGCCGTCGCCGCCGGGCACAGCACGGGTGACGTGATCGAAGGCTCCGGAGGGCTGCTCACGGTCGGCCCGTTCAAGATCCTCACCGACGGGTCCCTCAACACGCGCACTGCGTTCTGCGTCGAAAACTACCCAGGGACGGGGGAGCGCGGGCTACTCACGGTGCCCACCGAGCAGCTCGTCCCGCTCCTGCGCACGGCGTGGGCCGCCGGCATCCACCCGGCTGTCCACGCAATCGGCGACGACGCGAACCGGCTCGCGCTGGATGCGTTCGAGATCGTCGGATGCCACGGACGCATCGAACACGCCCAGTTGCTTCGCCCGGAGGACTTCCCCCGCTTCGCAGCGCTCGGGGTGGCGGCGAGCGTGCAGCCGGAGCACGCCATGGATGACCGCGATATTGCCGAACACTACTGGGACGGTCGCACCGATCGCTCCTTCGCGCTGCGTACCCTGATTGACGCGGGCGCCGAATTGCTTCTCGGTTCGGATGCGCCGGTGTCGCCGCTGGACCCATGGGTCACGATCAGCGCCGCAGTGTCGAGGTCGCGAGATGGTCGCGAGCCGTGGCATCCGGAGCAGACCATCACGGTGGACGAGGCGCTTTCCGCATCCACGCATTCCCGCGTCGAAGTTGGTCAGGTGGCTGATCTCATCGCGATCGACCACGATCCGAACACATGCTCTGGGGATGAACTGCGCACCATGCCGGTGTCGCTGACATTGCTCGGTGGCCATCCGACACACCGAACCCTCTGATCGAACCAGCGGGGGATAACCCCACCGTCACTTTGGGCGCTGGCCGGATGTCGCTGTCGATCCGCAATGGTGAGGCTGGATGCATGACAACAACAACCATCGACAACCACCCCGCTTCTGCCACTCTGGAGAACATGAAAGGCAATCTTTACCTCCGCCTGTGGCGCGGCGTCCCGCGAGAATTGGGGTTCCTTCTTCTCTCGTTGCCCATCGCCGTGGCGGGGTTCTCCGTGTCGGTATCCCTGCTCAGCGCGGGCGCGGGAACCATCATCACGTTCATTCTTGGCGTATTTTTCCTCGCCGCCCTTCTCTACGTCGGCCGAGGGTTTGGAACTCTCGAACTCGTGCGCCTCGGGTGGGCGGGTCGGCCGCGGATCGACCGACCCGAGTGGCCGCGGGAGCCGGGATTCTGGGGTTGGGCACGCACCCTGTTCGGCAGCGGTCACTACTGGCTGTATGCCCTACACACCACGGTCATCAATTTCGCCATCTCGCTCATCACCTGGACGATCACCATTACCTGGATTGCGGTCGGGCTCGGCGGCGCGACCTATTGGTTCTGGGACCGGTTCACCCCCGACGGCACCAACTCGTGGTTCCTTTCCCGCTGGCTCTACCAGGTCTTCGGTGATCGATCCGTCGACTGGGCCGCGAGCGGAATCGATTGGAGTGCACTCGACAACGTCGCCCAACTCGTGCTCGGCATCGTGTTCCTCGCGACGCTTCCGTTCGTCACGCGCGGGCTGGTGTTGCTTCACCACTCGATCGCGAGTGGCGTTCTGGGGCCGTTCCATTCGGACGCCCTTCGTCGTGAAGTGTCGAATCTGAGCGCATCCAGGGGCGCCGCGATCTCGGCGGAGGGCCACTCGCTGCGTAGGCTCGAACGGGACATCCACGATGGCCCTCAGCAGCGGCTGGTCCGACTGCAAATGGATCTCGCTGCAGCCGAGCGACAGCTCGACACGGACCCGGATGCTGCCAGGGCGCTCATCGAGGAGGCGACCTTACGCTCTCACGAGGCACTGGAGGAGCTGCGCGCGCTGTCCCGCGGATTTGCTCCGCCGATTCTGCTGGATCGCGGCCTCATTGCCGCCCTGGAGTCGCTTGCCGCACGAAGCAGCGTGACCGTGACAGTGACCAATGCGCTCGATGCCGACCTCACGCTGCCACAGGAGATCGAGCGGAACGCCTACTTCGTGGCGAGCGAACTCGTCGCGAATGCCACGAAGCACTCGGGTGCAACCGAGATCAGAGTTGCCGTTGCGATGCGGAGAATCCCCGAGCAGGACAGTTGGTGGCTTGACGTGGTCGTGACGGACGATGGCCATGGCGGCGCGGCCGCGACGGAGGGCCACGGTCTCGCCGGGCTCGATGAGCGCCTGAGGGGACTCGGCGGCACGCTCGAGCTGGACAGCCCGGTTGGCGGTCCAACCACTGCCACCGGCCATCTGCCTGTGACGTACTGACCCTGACCCGCTCACCCTGACTACTCTGGAGTGCATGGCGGCCCTTCGCGTGGTGGTAACGGATGATTCCGTGCTCCTGCGCGAAGGGCTCGTCCGCGTGCTCAAGGAGGCTGGAGTCGAGGTCGTCGGATCGTTCGGCGACGGCGACAGCATGCTCGAGGCGCTCACCGATCTGGCACCGGACCTCCTCGTGCTCGACGTTCGGATGCCTCCCACCTTCCGCGACGAAGGCGTGCGCGCCGCGATCCGCGCCAGGCACATCCTGCCCGAGGTCGGCATCCTGCTGTTGTCCCAGTACGTCGAAGTGGCCTATGCGCGCGAGTTGCTCGCCGACGGCACCGGTGGGGTTGGCTACCTGCTGAAGGACCGTGTTGCATCCCTCGACGAGCTCCAGGACGCCGTCGAACGCATCGCGTCCGGCGGCACGGTGCTTGATCCCGAGGTGGTCGCCCAGCTGCTCGGCCGGCAGCACGACCCGCTCGAGTCGCTCACGGCACGGGAGCGCGAGGTGCTCACACTCATGGCGCAAGGTCGAACGAACGCCGCTATCTCACGAACTCTGTTCATCGGCACCGGCGCAGTCGAAAAGAATGTCACCGCGATTTTCACGAAGCTGGGGCTCGACGATTCGGGCAGCGACCACAGGCGAGTGCTCGCGGTTCTGGCCTGGTTGCAACGCTGAACGCTCCACCAGGCCAGAACTACGTGCGCAGGACGCCGACTATCCTTTAGGACGCGAGCAGGTCGCGCTGGCCGAGATCCTGAGTTGAGTACCCTGCTGCGGGTTGAATCTCCGGGCGCGGTGCTTCCAACTGGTCTGTCCAGGCGGATCCGGTCCACCAACGCAGCATCGGGAGCCCAGTGGGATCCGGATACCAGCCAAAAGGCGGAAGGGACTGTTGCGGGGTTTGGGACATCGTTATTCCTGCTATTGCCTGCCGCTTGGCGTTTCGGGTTGCGGCGATTGGCTTACCGTGAGCCGGGGGGTAAACGGTACCCCCATGATAGGGGGGCAAAACTCGCCTCGCAGTCCCCCCTTTGGGGGCCAGTTTCACCTCAACATGGCGAATTTGAGCGCGAGCTCCTTCAGATTGCGAATTCGTTGCTCGTAACGCGCCGCGAGCACAATTAACAGCACGCCGCCTGCCCCCAACCACATCCACCAGGGCAGGGATTCGTACGCGGCGCGCAGTTGCGGCAGGAATGTGGCTACGCCGTGGACGAGCACGACGATCACGCCGATCGTGAACGGCGATTGCAGGCGAAGGACGACCGCCGCAATGATGACGGCGATGCCGACCACACCGAGCCCCACCAATCGCCACAGCGGCCGTTCGTCGATTGTGGCCAGGAGCGAGGTCACGAGCAGGACAGCGGTTCCCGGTCCGAGCCACGGCCAGCTTGTGGCGGTCGGCACCCTCCTCAGCTGCACCGCCCCTGTGAGGAGCAGGGCGACGGCGATCGGGATGCTCGCGAGCTCGATCGGGTGGAAAGCGTCCGCCCACACTCCCGCGATCCCACCGAGCGCCGCGTAGACAATGGCGAAGATCGCGAGCAGTCGGGTGAGTGGCGCGCGAGAAACCAGGAATGCGATGACGTGGATGACGGAAAACACGAGGACGAGCGCGAGAGCCCGGATGCTGCCGTTTGCATCCTGGGACACTGCGGGCACCTCGAGTACGAGGAGGATCGTCATTGCGACGAGCCCGAGGACCTGGCTGACGGTCGAACGGAAACGCTCGGAGCCTGCCGGTCGACGACGCACCTGGAGGAAGGCGGCGAGTGCGAGCACCACGAAAGCGCCGGCGGGCCAGACGTCTCGCTCCGGTTCGGCGATGGGCAGCAACAGCGTGCGACCGGCAGCAAGAACGATGACGCCGATCGCACCGGCAAGTGCGCCGGCATCCGCAAACCTTTGGGCCAGCGATCCGCGAGTGACGGCGCTTCCCGCAAGGAGGAAGGCTGCACAGATCGCGAACAACCAGGCGGCGTACGTCATCGACCCGGTGGCGGCATTCGCACCGAGGGGCAGCAGGCTCACCAGGAGTGCGCCGAGCGCGATCATGGGGGCGGCCGCAGAGTCGCGCTGTGGATCCTCGCGGCGCGCGGTCATCGCGATGAGGGCGGCGATCACGAGGAGAGCGAGAGTCACGGGCACGACATAGAACTCGAGGTCGGCAACCCGGGCGCTGTCAAGTCTCCACCACAGTCCTCCCGTCGCGAGCGCGAGAGCGAACCAGCCGATGTGATGCCGTCCCGATCGAGAGGAGAAGAGTCCATCGCGGTCAATCGCAAGCAGGAGCGCGGCAACAGAAGCAAGGAGCAGAACGAGCCACGTGAGGGCGTCATCCGCCCACACCGAGGAAATCACGGCAGGGATGCCGACGAGCGCGATGCCGAGTTCGCGGGTCCATCGGGGCGCGGTGGTTGGTCGCATCGTCGTGATGGCGAGGGATCCTGCGGCAGCGAGCACGGCGGCCGTAATCGGAACGACTGAGTTCACGAAGTGGGGCACCTGGATCAATCGAGCGAACGAGGCCGCAGCGAGGTACAGCGCGGGCGCTGCCGCAATGGACGCTATCGCGCGTTCCGGGCGAAACTGCTGATTCGCCCGGAGACCCGACCACAGCGCGAGTGCCCCCAACAGGATGACGGCAGTTGCGAGGCTGGTCCCGTGTTCCGGGAGCAGCAGGGCGAGGCGCTGCGAGGCCGGCAACTGGGCTACGAACACGGTTGCTGAGGGGATCGCAATCGCGGATGCCCCCGCCGCAACCCAGAATTCGACACGGCGGTCGAGGCCGCTCGTTCCCCTGTCCGGAATCGCCGCGCCGAGCAGTACGACGACGGCGGCAAGTGACGTGAGGACCAGTCGATTCGCGAGGTCGACGTCCCATCCGATGCCGGTGCCCATCGTGAGCTGGCTGGCAACGAAACCCACCGACGCGAGCGCGACGCCGAGGCTGCTGCCCAGAAGTGCCGCTTTCGCCCCCGGTCGATTCACGAGTGCGCGGGATGCGATGAGGATGACGAGGATCGCGAGCGTGCCGATCCACCATGTTGTCGTCGTCATCCAGCCGACGAGGTACGCGAGAACGCCCGCGACGATCATGCCGGCCAGGAGCGCCGCGCGGTGACTGCGGCGAACGGTAGCGCGTCGACGCGCGAGGAGGAGCAGACCGAGGCAGGCCGCCGAAATGAGGAACCATCCGGTCATCACCATCCACTGGATGCGCAATTCGGGCACGACACCGACTGTCGTGACGAGCGCCGCCCAGAGCACGGCGGTGGAGCGCCCGTGCAAACGAAGCTCTCCGGTCGCGGTCCACACCGCGGCAGTGAGAGCCGTCACGATGGCGAGGGCGAGAACTGCCCACACCGAGTCGACCGGCAGCGCCGTGATCTGACTCCCCGGCTCGATCGCCCACGGCGGGATTCCTACGGCGGCGACGACGGCAGACCCGGCAGTGACGAGCGCCGGCGACAGGAGACTCAGCGCCAGGACGGCCGCGGCGCTCCAGGCGGCGACCACGAGCGGCGTCTTCTCTGTGCGGTTGACGGTACGTGCGGCTATGACGCTGAACGCGAGAGCCACGGTGCCCGCCGCGACGGACGGGGCTATGAGCACGAAGGAGCGGCTGTCGATTCGCGTTGCGGACAGTCCCACCGCCAACGAAGCGGCGAACCCGACCATCGCCGCGAACATCCAGCGGAACGCGCCGTCTACACGGGATGGCGTTCGCCCGGCGACGAGTGCCCAAACGTGTACGGCGGCGACAACCGCCACCGCGAGGGCTGCATATGTGGGCGCCAGTTTCACATCCGAATACGCGAACAGGCTTGAAGCAAGACTGACGAGGAGAGCGACCATGGCCGCAATGAGGATCACGACACGTTCTACGACGGCCGGGTTGTTCTCTCGCCGGGCCACGAGGTGGATGAGCCCTGCTGCGGCTATCGACAGGAACGAAAGGAATACGCGCGTGCCGAGCGCAAGCTCCTCCGTGAGGCCTGCGACGAGAATACCGACGCCGATGGGGAAGCTCGCGAATCCGACGACGCTCGGAAGCCGGAGTGACGACGTACGACTCCACACGACGAACCCGAGCGCTGCGACGATGACGACTGAACCCCAATAGACCTGGCCGTGTGCGGCGCCCGAATTGAAGAAGTCATTCGCTCTGATCGCAAAGGCATCGAGGTAGATGAGGACGATCGCGAACGCGGCGATTCCCTCGGCGGTCGCGGCCAGGTTGCGCCGGCGTAGGAGCGAAGCGCCGACAAGGGCGGCCACGGTGAGGGCAGCGATGATGACGCTGCGCCAGACGATCCCGAAGTTGATGAATGCGTACACGAGGAAGAAGATCGCGGCGACGGAGAGCAGGGAAACTCCGACGATGAGCAAAGTGACTTGCACGCTGGAACGTCGACGGACAGGGCCATCCTCGGTGGGTCGAACCGGAGGTTGCGGCGGCGCTGCGATGGTTGTCGGCGCAGCAGCTGTCGTTGCGGCGGCGGGAGAGTGCGGTGGGCTCGCGTCCGCGACCTCGGTAGGGCGCTGTGTCCCGGCCGTGTGCTCGCGTGCTGCGTTCTGGTCTCTCGCGGTGTCAAACCGGATGCGGCCGATGATCGCGAGCCGCTCGTCGAGCGCGCTCGCGGCCGCGAGGGAGGCGGTGTGCAGTTTCGCGGCATCCGGATGCCCAAGGTCGAGCCCGCACTTGACGCACACGGTGCTGGAGAGCACGGCGAAGCACGCCGGGCAATTGCTCGTGCTGAGGAGATCCTGCGGGTTGCGTGGGAATGCAACCCATCCGGCGTACTGGCCGTAGTTGGTGTGTTCGTCGGCCATGACGCCTCCCCGGGTTCAGTGTCGGTTCAGGGTATCGGAGGACAGCATCCGGAGCGGGCCAAGACGCGGTTTGACTTTTGCGCTGCCAAGCGTTCGTCCTCGTGAAGCACAAAACTCGTCATGGGTTCAGGGCCACGAGTCGGAAATGTCGTCTGTCGCCTACCAATGTCTGGTCAGGCGAGCGAGAGGAACAACTTCTCCAGTTCGTCCTCCTGGGGGATGCCGTCAGTCTCGGGTTCAGTGAGGCACTCCTTCAAGGCGGTGGAGATCACCAGGTAGCCAGCGCGGTCGAGCGCCTTTGATACTGCGGAGAGCTGCTGCACGACGTCGCGGCAGTTCGCTTCGCTCTCCACTGCGCCGATAACTGCGGCGAGTTGACCGTGTGCCCTGCGCAGGCGATTGAGGATTTTGCGTCGGGCATCGGCAGCGTCTCGGGTCTCGGGTTTCGTTTCATGTGAAGTCATGGGTATACCTTTCGTAGTCTGGCGCTCACAACAGGATACTCCTGGGGGTATAGTAATCGGGTACTTGGAAGTATCCCCGTGGTGCGATCCATTGATTCCGGAGAGGCGTTATGTGCGGACCAGCGAGATGTCGTGTGTGCGGAAAAACGACATGGTCAGGATGCGGCCAGCACGTGCAGGAGGTGCGGCGATCGGTGCCGGCAGCGAACTGGTGCGGCGGGAAGCACACCCAGGCGCAAATCGATGAATCGAAAGCGAATTCGACGGGGTTTCTGAGCCGCTTGTTCTCGCGCCGTTAGGGCGACGAAACGATTGTTCCGAAAGAGCGGTCGCCCCGACAGTTGCCGAGACGACCGCCTTTTCGGCGGAGCGACTTAGCAGCAGCCGGCTGAGTTACAACAACCTGCAGCGCAGGCTTCGGGGCTACAAGCCCCCGTTGTGCATTCCTCGTTCATTCAGCACCTCCTTCATCGATCGTTGTCGATGTAGTCATTATTCAGGAGGATATCGACGACTGTCAATATATGTGAGATGATTGGCGCATGACAATGACCGAGTTGCTTCCGATCCGCGACCTGCAGTCGTGCTGTGCGCCGCTCACGCGGGAGTCGATATCCGTCGAGAATGCGGAGAGCCTCGCCGTTTCGCTGAAGGCGCTCGCTGACCCCGCGCGGCTGCGCATCCTCTCGATGGTGGCTGCCCACGAGGATGGCGAGACGTGCGTGTGCGACCTCACCGAGCCGCTCGGCCTGTCCCAGCCCACGGTGTCGCATCACCTCAAGGTGCTCGTGGATGCCGGTTACCTCGACCGCACGAAACGTGGCACCTGGGCGTACTTCCGCCTCGTGCCCGGTGCGCTCGACTCGGTGGCGGGCCTTCTCGGCACGGTGTGAGTGCTGCTCCGAGCCAGCAACGTCGAGCGGTAGTCATTCGGACGAGTGATGGCGCCTAGGCATGCCCTTTCGTCCGAATGGCTACCACTCGAAGGCTCTACTTGCCCCTGAGCGGCAAGAATGGACGGCGTGAAGAGCCTGAAGCATGTCGGCGTGCAAGCTGCCATTGCCGCAGCAATTCTGTTTGGAGCTGGCACGCCGTTCGCGAAGGTTCTTCTTGATAATGCGAGCCCGTGGCTGCTGGCGGGACTTCTCTACACAGGATCCGGTATCGGCCTAATGGCCTGGCGCCTCATCCGCCGCGCACCGCGAGTGCGAATCACCCGGAAGGAAGTTGCGCCACTTGTGGGGGCGGTATTCTTCGGCGGGTTGGTCGCACCAGTCCTTCTCATGCTCGGGCTGGCAAATATGCCGGCGTCGGGAGCGTCTCTTCTCCTCAACGCTGAGGCAGTATTCACCGCCACGCTCGCGTGGTTCGTGTTCCGAGAGAACTTCGACCGGCGGATCGCGCTGGGCATGGTCGCGATCGTCGCAGGCGCCGTGGTGTTGAGCATCCCGTCCGGGGCAAACTTCGGGTCACCGTGGCCTGCTCTGGCCATCCTCGGCGCGTGCCTGTGCTGGGGGCTGGACAATAACCTCACCCGCAAGGTTGCCCTCAACGACGCAACATGGCTTGCCGCGGTGAAGGGCTCCGTCGCTGGTCCAATAAACCTCATCCTTGCTTTCCTGCTCGGCGCAACCCTCCCATCGGTCTGGGTTATCACTGGCGCCATGACCATCGGCTTGTTCGCCTATGGAGTCTCGCTTGCTCTTTTCATTGTGGGGATGCGCCACATTGGCACTGCCCGCACCGGCGCATACTTCTCGATTGCGCCGTTCTTCGGTGCGCTCATCGCGATCGCAATGGGGGAGCCGGTTACCTGGCCGCTGGCGATCGCGGGCGGTCTCATGGGAATCGGCGTCTGGCCGCATCTGACCGAACGGCACGAACACGAACATACTCATGAACAGGTCACGCACGACCACTGGCACTCTCACGATGACCACCACCAGCATGACCACGACGGCGACGTGTTGGTAGCGGCTGGCATGTGGCACCGACATGAGCATTCGCACGCGACATTGACGCACTCACACGAACACTATCCGGACTCGCACCATCGACACGCCCATTAGAGGCTGTGGCGACGTCTCATGGGAGGGGATGACGAGAATCGAACTCGCATCATCAGTTTGGAAGACTGAGGCTTTACCACTAAGCTACATCCCCGCAATCGCCGGCAGAAGCCACACATTGCGGTGCAATCCTAATACATGCGCGCAGTTCGTCGTGCACGTCGGGATGCGCGCTCGACGACAGGGAGAGGCATCGCCAGAACTCGGCTAGACTTGCCGAGGCCAATTTCTGTGCGCGTGCGCGCTATCCGGTTCTCTGGCCGCCATCCTTCGTACGGGGCGTAGCTCAGCTTGGTAGAGCGCCCGCTTTGGGAGCGGGAGGCCGCAGGTTCAACTCCTGTCGCCCCGACACAAGTCCCCAGTCAGCACCGCAGAATCACCAACCAGGAGAAATCGAATCGTGAAAACCAGTGTCGAGCGCCTGAACCCCACCCGCGTGAAAATGACCATCACGGTCACCCCCGAAGAGCTGAAGCCGAGCGTCGATCACGCCTACAAGCACATCGCAGAGCAAATCAATATCCCAGGCTTCCGCAAAGGCAAAGTGCCCGCGCCCATCATCGACCAGCGCGTCGGGCGCGAAGAGGTACTCAACCACGCGGTGAGCGACGGCCTCGACAAGTTCTACCGTCAGGCCGCAGAAGAAGCGAAGGTGCGCCCGCTCGGCCGCCCCAGCGCCGACATCGTGGAACTGCCGAACCTCAAAGACTTCAGCGGCGACCTCACCGTTACGGTCGAGGTGGACGTGCGCCCCGAATTCACGCTCCCCAAACTCGACGGACTGAAGCTCACCGTCGACGCCGTCGAGGTGACGGATGACGAGGTCGAGCAGGAACTGCAGGAGTTGCTCAGCCGTTTCGGCACGCTCGTTACCGTCGATCGCCCGGCGACAACGGGAGACTTCGTGCAGATCGACCTGAACGCCACCATCGCGGGCGATGAGGTCGACACCGCGAGCGGCATCTCCTACGAGGTGGGCAGCGGCGAACTCATCGATGGAATCGACGAAGCGCTCGACGGACTGAGCGCCGGCGAAGACACCACGTTCGAGGCGCCTCTCATGGGCGGCGACCACGAAGGCGAGAATGCGCTCATCGCCATCCATCTCACCGCAGTGAAGGAACGCGAAATCCCCGCGGCAGACGACGACTTCGCCCAGATCGCCAGCCAGTTCGACACGATCGCCGAATTGAAGGCGGACATCCGCGAGCAGGTCGGACGCTCCAAGGTCTTCGGCCAGGGCGCACAGGCTCGCGACCAGATCGTCGACAAACTCCTCGACATGGTCGAGATCCCCGTTCCACCGCAGCTCGTCGAGGATGAGGTGCACCGTCACCTCGAAAATGAGCAGCGCCTCGAAGACGACGAGCACCGCGCCGAAGTGACCGTGTCGAGCGAGAAGACGTTCCGCAGCCAGATTCTGCTCGACGCGATCGTCGAGGCCGAAGAGGTCAAGGTCAGCCAGGACGAGCTCACCCAGTACCTCATGCAGGGCGCAGCCCAGTATCAAATGGAGCCGGGTGAATTCATCAAGGTGCTCGACGAGAACGGCCAGATCCCCGGAATGGTCGCCGAGGTTGCTCGCGGCAAGGCGCTCGCGACCGTGTTGGCGAAGGCGAAAGTCACCGACACCAACGGCAAGGCAGTCGACCTCACGGCGTTCACGGCATCCGCGACGGCCGAGGGTGGCGACTTCATCGAAGCGGATGCAGGGCACGACGGTCACGACCACGATGGGCACGACCACTAAGACCATTCACGGTGCGCGAGTGATTGCGTCGCGCGCCGGTGTTGCGACACCAGCGTTCCGCTGCAACACGCGCGCTGAGCAACGATCTGGTCGGCGCGCCGATGATCTGCCCACGGCGAACACTCCAATGTGGGTCGCCTGGCTCCGATAGATTCGACTCACAGCGATAACGGAAACGGAGCTCGACAGAATGGCCCAACCGGCACTGGTCAGCAGCATTTTTGACCAACTCCTCAAGGACCGCATCATCTGGCTTGGGTCAGAGGTGCGAGACGACAACGCCAACGAAATTTGCGCCAAGATTCTGCTGCTAGCAGCGGAGGACTCCAAGCGCGACATTTTCCTCTACATCAATTCCCCGGGCGGCTCCATTACGGCCGGAATGGCGATCTACGACACCATGAAGTTCGTGCCGAACGACATCGTCACGGTCGGCATCGGCATGGCCGCATCGATGGGCCAGTTCCTGCTCTCTTCGGGCAATAAGGGCAAGCGCTACATCACCCCGAATGCGCGCGTGCTCCTGCACCAGCCCTCTGGTGGCTTCGGCGGAACCGCGGCGGACATCCAGACGCAGGCGAACCTCATCAACGACATGAAGAAGCGGATGGCGGAGCTCACGGCAGAGCAGACCGGCAAAACCGTCGAGCAGATCATTGCGGATGGCGACCGGGATAACTGGTTTACCGCACAGGAGGCGCTCGAATACGGGTTCGTCGACCACTTGCGCGAGTTCGCGACGGATGTTGTCGGCGGCGGCGGCACTGATGACTCGGTCAAGAAGTAGGGACACGGAACATGGAATTCACTAACCCTTCGATGAGCGCGGGTGCACGCCTGGACGCGCGCGGACTGGCCGGCCCGACCGCGGAGTCCCGCTACATCCTCCCGACATTTGAGGAGCGCACCGCCTACGGCTACAAGCGTCAGGACCCGTACGCGAAGCTGTTCGAGGACCGCATCGTGTTCCTCGGCGTGCAGATCGACGACGCGTCGGCAGACGACGTCATGGCGCAGCTTCTCGTGCTGGAAAGCCAGGACCCGGATCGCGACATCGTCATGTACATCAACTCGCCCGGCGGCTCATTCACCGCCATGACTGCCATCTACGACACGATGCAGTACATCCGCCCGGAGATTCAGACGGTGTGCCTCGGCCAGGCGGCCTCGGCTGCTGCTGTGCTCCTGGCTGCGGGCTCGCCCGGCAAGCGCCTCGCGCTGCCGAACGCGCGCATCGTCATCCACCAACCCGCGACCGGCGATGCCGGCCACGGGCAGGCATCTGACATAGAGATCCAGGCCCGAGAGATTCAGCGGATGCGCACGTGGCTCGAGGAAACGATTTCGTTCCACTCGAACCGCACGCCGGAGCAGGTCAACAAGGATATCGACCGCGACAACATCCTGAATGCCGCCGAGGCTTTGGAGTACGGTCTCATCGACCAGGTGCTCACGAGCCGCAAGGCGCAGCCGGCCGCAATTACCGCGAAGTAGTTTTCGGTCGAAACAGCATGATCGCGGCGATCGCGGCGATCGCGGCGATCGCAACGGCGACGATTCCTCCACCGATCCACAGGACTTCGGTGGAGGAATCGTTCTCGGCGCCGACATCGGTACTAGGGGGCGGCGCGCCCGTCGTCGGGGCAACTGTCGCCGGCGGTTCGGAATTTTCTCCGCAGCGAGGCGGTGTGGCTGTTCCCGTGATGCCGGTTTCTTCCCCGATTGCAGGCTGCCAGGTGAACGGAATCGTGTCGGACACCGTGTGTCCGTCTGCCGAGACGACCTGCCAGTTCAGCGAATATCCACCAGCGGGACCGAGCGCCGCAGGCATCGTCACCGACCGGCCGGATACGGTCACGCATCCGTCTCCGTAATAGAGACCATCGGGGCCTTTCACCTCCATGAAGAATCCACCTTCCATGCCCCCGAGTTCGAGAAGGTTGTCGTTGGTTGTCACCATGAACTCGTCCGGCAGTGATGTGAGCACTTGATTGATCTCCGGGGTGGATGACACGTAGTAGTTGTGCGCCGAAGCTGGTGCCGCGAACGCCAGGACGGACGCGAACGCCAATGCGCTGGCGGCCAGGAGACCCCGCGCGGTGTAGTGCATTCTCGACGATGACATTGTTTACCTTCCCGTCTTTGTTCGCAGCGCCGCGGCAGCGAGAACCAGCCCGAGCGCGCCAACCACGAGTCCACCGATTCCCAAGCCACGCGCCAGCGTGTCGGGAGTGGCTCCCGGTTCGCTGTCGGAATTGAGTTCCTCAGCTGCGGGTTCGTGACCGCCGGCCGCCGGAGCATCGTTCACATACATCATGGGCGCGGGGTGCTGAGCGTTGTCTCCCATCTCGCTCCAGGAAACGACTGTGCCATCGCTGTACGTCTGAACTGCCGGCATCACGATCGTGCCGGTGTCAGGTACCGGTCCAAGCGACAGAGGAAACACCTGAAGTTGGCCGGCGCTGATCTCATGGCCGGGCGTTGCTGTCCAGACGACGCGCACCACCGCCTCCGTGACTGTGTTGTCGCCGATCTTGACCGGGGATGCCAGCGTTTCCCGAATGAGTTCCGTTGTCCATCCGGCCACAGGGACGTAGCTCACACTGAGGAACGGGGTTTCGGTGGGCAGGGATACTTCAATCTCGTTCGTGACGGCCGTCGCCGACTCGTTTGGCACCTTGATGTTTACGAGGGCATACGATCCAGCGGATGCTGTGTTTGGGCTTACGGTGACGTGGGCGGATGCGGCGGCGGGCGCCGCCAGCGCGAGAAGCAGTGCGGCGCCTAAGGCGACGACCGCGGTACTTGTGCGGTTCATGAGTTTCCTTTCGGCCGGCGTCAAGGCAGGCCAAGTCCGTGAGATGGGGAATGCGTTGCGACGCAGTGAGGATGTGAATCAGACGGCGGCGAAAAGCGGCGGCCCGCGGTGACGGAGACCCGAGTGGTCCACTCGGCGTGCTGTGGGAAGGCTGACCTGGCGACCAGGGAGACCGAGTGACGGATTCTCGCTCACGTGCGCATCCGGCGGTGCCGTGAACAGCGAGCGGGCGATCGAGCGAGCGTACCGCGCAGTCGCGGCCATGCTGCGTTCGCCGAATGCCAGGACGATGAAGGTGGCGATCGCGGCTATGAAGTGGGCGACGAACATGTCGCTGCCGTCGTGCACGTTCGAGGCAGCGGGGCCAAATTCAATGGGTGCGTTGTGCACGTGGCCGAGTGTCGGTCCGGTCGGAATGGTTGAGGTCCCGAGGGTACCGAATACCCAGTGGTACATCGCCTGACTGGCCGCAATCGATGCCGCGAGGCGGGTTTTCGCCATCCGGCGGCCAACGAGCGCAATGCAGACGAGGATCGAAAACGCCAGACAGAGCGTGATGCCGGCAACTCCGGGTAGTGGCCCTCCGGCGAGGTCGTGCGAGAATGCGGCGATGAAGAGCGCGACGGTTGCGGCAGCGGTCCCGCGGGCAACTCGTGCCCACCGTGTCAGTGACGTCACTCTGGAATCCGTTCGCATTCTTCACCTCCATTCTAGACGGCGCGCCGAAGCCGTAAATCGTCACGTTGCAGCGACTGTCCGTGCAGCGGGTTAGGCTCGTACCTGCACAGTATTCGGCGCGAACTGCCTGAGGGATTGGGCGGAATAGTTACGGGAGGCGAGCATGGCACGCATCGGCGAGAGCGCGGACTTGCTCAAGTGTTCGTTCTGCGGAAAGAGCCAGAAACAGGTTCAGCAGTTGATCGCTGGACCTGGCGTTTACATTTGCGACGAGTGCGTCGAATTGTGCAACGAGATCATTGAAGAGCGCCTCGCGGAGTCCGGCGAGGAGGCCGCGAGCGAGTTTGAGCTGCCGAAGCCGAAAGAGATTTACGCTTTCCTCGAGGAGTACGTGATCGGTCAGGAACAGGCCAAACGTGCCCTGTCTGTCGCGGTCTACAACCACTACAAGCGAGTGCGCGCCGAAAAGACGATCGTGCCCGCCGAATCCGTTGGCGACGACATTGAGATCGCGAAGTCCAACATCCTGCTCGTCGGTCCGACCGGATGCGGCAAGACGTATTTGGCCCAGACTCTTGCTCGGCGCCTCAATGTGCCCTTCGCCGTTGCGGATGCGACGGCGCTCACCGAGGCCGGTTATGTGGGCGAGGATGTCGAGAACATCCTGCTGAAGCTCATTCAGGCTGCCGACTATGACGTGAAGCGCGCGGAGACCGGCATCATCTACATCGACGAGATCGACAAGATCGCCCGCAAGGCGGAGAACCCGTCGATCACTCGCGACGTGTCGGGGGAGGGCGTGCAGCAGGCGCTCTTGAAGATCCTCGAGGGGACCGTTGCGTCCGTTCCGCCTCAGGGCGGCCGCAAGCATCCGCACCAGGAATTCATCCAGATCGACACGACGAACGTGCTGTTCATCGTCGCCGGCGCGTTCGCAGGGCTCGAGGAGATCATTTCCCATCGCGCAGGCAAGAAGGGCATCGGTTTTGGTGCGCCGTTGCACATCAAGGGCGACGAGATCAACATCTTCAGCGAAGTGCTTCCGGAGGACCTCCACAAGTTCGGCCTCATCCCGGAGTTCATCGGCCGGTTGCCCGTGGTGGCGACCGTCGCCCCGCTCGATCAGGCCGCGCTCATGGAGATCCTCACGGTTCCCAAGAACGCGCTCATGCGCCAGTACCAGCGGATGTTCGAGATCGACGGAGTGAAGCTCGAATTCGAGCCGGATGCGCTGGAGGCTATCGCGGATCTCGCCGTCCTTCGCCAAAGCGGTGCCCGGGGCCTCCGCGCGATCATGGAAGAGGTCCTCGGGCCGATCATGTTCGAGGTGCCCTCGAACGACGACGTGGACCGTGTGATCGTGACGAAGCAAGCGGTGCTGGAGAATGCGGCGCCGACGATCGTGCCGCGCAAGCCGGAACGCCGCGAGAAGTCCGCTTAGTAGGAACCGTTCCCTGAGGAGCCCGCGGAGCGGGCGCCGATCCGTGAGGAGCCCGCGGAGCGGGCGCCGATCCGTTCCCTGAGGAGCCCGCGGAGCGGG
>CAZYYE010000002.1:147475-242561 GCA_964651535.1 uncultured Cryobacterium sp. | reverse complement strand
AGGAGCCCGCGGAGCGGGCGCCGATCCGTTCCCTGAGGAGCCCGCGGAGCGGGCGTCTCGAAGGGCGCAACGTCGCCCCATCCAGGTCTCCTTGTGTCGGGTTCAGGCCCAAATGAAGGAGTTGCCGTCCAATTCCGCGCAAGTGGCCCGAATTCTCGGTATCCAATTCCAGAAACTCCTTCATTTGGGACAAAACGTTGCTGAGGAAGCTTGACATCCTTCATTACTTACTTCTAGAGTTCCTTTAGTTCTAAACAAAGTAGTTCCGAACCCAAGGACCCGACATGGCGACTCGTTCGAGCGGACGCACAGATGTCACGCGTTCAGCGATCCTGGCGCGGCTTGGCGCGCAGGGGCCCGCATCGCGCGCCGATCTGGCGAGGGGCCTAAACGTGAGCCCCGCACTCATCACTCAGCTCGTCAAGGAACTGATCGGTGATGGGCTTGTCGACGAACGCGAACACTCGCCGTCGCAAGGTGGCCGCCCTGCGCGCATCCTCGGCCTCGTGGCTTCGGCGGGCCACGCCATCGGACTCAAAATTGCGCCGGACCACCTTGCGTTCGTCGAAGTCGAATTGGACGGCACGGTCATCCGCTCGTCTCAGGAGCCATTCGACGCCGCAGCGGCGACCTTGTTGGAAGGTCTTGGGGTCGCCACGGAGCAATTCATCTCCCACGGCAGCGGAATGCCTATTCTCGGTATCGGGGTTGCAATTCCTGGCACTGTGGATGCGCAGGGAAGCGGGATCGTCGACTCGTACCAGCTCGGCTGGAATGACGTCCCGATTGGTCCGACCCTGCGCCGCATCCTGGGTTTGCCCGTGCTCGTCGAAAACAACGTCAATGCACTGGCCATGGCTGAGCGTCTCTTTGGAATCGGGCGCAACCACGACACTTTCCTTACACTCACAATCGGGACCGGGGTCGGAGCAGCACTGGTAATGGACGGGGTCGTCTTGCGGGGAGGTTCCGGGGGCGCTGGTGAAATTGGCCACGTACCCGTAGTCGATGAAGGCGAACTGTGCAGTTGCGGAAATCATGGATGCCTTGAGACGATCGTCGGGCAGGCAGCACTGGAACGACGTGCGCGAGCTGCCGGAATCATCCCTCAGTCAAGCACCATCGGCGCGCTTACGAGGGCCGCAGACGACGGAGACTCACGCGCTATCGCAGTCTTCCGAGACGCCGGGCAGGTACTCGCTAAAGTTCTCGCGAGCGTGGTCCAGATCTTCGATCCCGAATCCGTCATCGTGCTGGGTGAAGGCACCGCAGCGTGGAAGTACTGGGCAACCGGCTTTGAACCTGCGTTCCGCGCAAGCCTGCTTCCGTCTCGGCGAGGGGTGCCAGTCGAAATCGAAACGTGGAGCGACGAAAGCTGGGCTCAGGGCGCCGCTGCATTAGTGCTGTCAACGCCTTTCGATGCGGTCGGGCTCGCGGGCGAACAGGGGCGACTCGTGCGTTCTCGGCTTTCTGTTGTGCCAAGAACAAAGGCCGCCGAACGTGGTCGGTGATCGGGGGTGGAAAAAGGCGGGCCTCGTGGCCTTGTTCCTTCTGCCGGCGTTGATACCCCTGCTGGTTTTCCGCATCTTCCCCATGCTTGCCTCGCTCGTGGTTAGCATGACCAAGTGGAATTTGCTGCGGCCACCCGTATTTCTCGGTTTCGACAATTACGTTGAAGTGCTCTCCGATGCCAAGTTCCACAGGGCCCTCCTAAACACGCTGTATTACATGGTCGGGTACCTTCCTCTGGTGCTTGTTGGGGCGATAGCCATCGCAGTGCTCTTGAACAGCAAACTCAAAGGGGCGACGTTCTTCCGCGGGATTTACTTCCTGCCGGTAGTCACGAGCTGGGTCGTCGTGGCGTTGCTGTGGAAATGGCTCCTGAGCCCGCAGGGTGGAATGGTCAACTACGTGCTTGGCCTGGTAGGTATCCAGGGTCCGGGTTGGTGGACCGACCCGAACTGGGCCATGCCCGCGATTATCATCGCGTCGGTGTGGAAGGACCTCGGGTTCAACATGCTAATTCTGCTTGCCGGCCTTCAAAGCATTCCAGACCACCTCTACGAAGCTGCCACCATCGACGGTGCCACGCGATGGCAAAAGCTGCGATTTGTCACTCTGCCATTGCTGACCCCATCAATCCTCTTCGCGATGATTCTCGCGATGATTGGTGCGTTCCAGGTTTTCGACCAGGTGTGGGTGATGACCGAGGGGGGCCCGGCAGGCGCAACGACAGTAGTGATGGAACAGGTCGTAAAGAACGCATTTAAGTACGGGCTAATGGGAGAGGCCTCAGCGATGAGTTGGGTTCTCTTCGCGATCATCCTTCTCTTCACCGTATTCCAACTGAAATTCCAGAAGCGGTGGGTGCATTATGGCGACTGAATCAAAGACCGCCGTTTGGGTCCGCACGATCGTTATCGCGGTGGGCGGTATGGTCTTCCTCTTTCCGTTCGTTTGGATGGTATCGACTTCACTCACGACGACGGGCGAGCTTTTCAGATTGCCGCCACAACTTATCCCCAACCCCGTCGACGGATCCGCATACGAGCGACTGTTCACTCAGGTGCCCATCCTTCGATGGGTACTCAACAGCGTCGTCGTCTCACTCGCAGTGACGTTCCTGCAGGTAATGACGAGCGCAATGGCCGCATACGCATTCACCCGACTGAGCTTCCGTGGCCGCAATGCGATCTTTGTCCTCTTTCTCGCGACGCTCATGGTTCCGTTTCAGGTCATGGTGGTTCCACTGTTCATTGAGCTGCGGTACATGGGCATGCTCGATTCCTACGCGGGCCTCATCATTCCCGAGATGGCGATGCCCTTCGGGGTCTTCCTGCTCCGCCAAGCGTTCCTTGGTCTCCCTCGTGAACTCGAAGAAGCAGCATTTATGGACGGTGCCGGCCATGTCCGAAACTTCTTGACGCTTGTCCTTCCACTTTCAAAGCCTGCGATCGCAACGGTCGCCGTATTTTCCTTCATGGGGTCCTGGAACAATTTCCTTTGGCCCCTCATCATCATCAATTCTCCGGACTTGATGACGCTGCCCCTAGGTCTCTCCAGCCTGTCCAGTCGGTTTGTTACCGATTGGAACCTTGTGCTGGCGGGAGCGACGATCTCTGTTCTACCGATCGTCGCTGTATTTCTGTTTGCGCAACGCTACGTCCTCCAAGGCGTTGCTATGTCGGGGCTCAAAGGCTGAGCCCTTCACTAAGAGAGGAATAAACGCAATCATGCACACCACAACTCCCGCAGCACGCTGGCGCATGGCAGGAATGGGAATTCTCGCCACCGCCGCTCTGCTGCTCACCGGATGTTCTGCTGGTCCTGAGCAAAGCGACGGACCCGTCACTATTGAATTCTTCAACTTCACCGCGGGTGCGGACCACGAGGCTCAACTCCAGCGAATTGTCGACGCCTTTGAAGACGAAAATCCCAACATCACCGTTAAGGTGCAGAACGCCCCGTATGAGGATTACTTCACGTCGCTGAAGACACGAATCGCCGGAAATACAGCGCCCGACACCTTCGAGTTGAATTACGAAAATTTCGTTTCGTTCGCCTCGTCCGGAGCACTACTGGACCTTGAATCGGCGGCACCCGACGCCATTGATAAGAGTGTCTACTTCCCCAAAGCCTATGACGCGTTCAATTACGACGGGGTGCAGCTGGGACTTCCAGAGAGCTTCTCAGTAGTTGTCCTCATCTACAACAAGGACCTGTTTGATGCGGCTGGGCTGGACTATCCGACCGCCGACTGGACTTGGGCCGACGAGAAGGCGGCTGCGGCGAAGCTCACAGATGTGGGCGCCGGGGTTTTCGGCGAGTATCAGCCTGTCCAGTTCTTTGAGTTTTACAAGTCGCTTGCACAAAGTGGGGGGGAGTTCTTCAACGCAGACATGACGAAGGCAACCTTCAACAGCAAGGCTGGGATAGCAGCTGCCCACCACTTGGTGGACAAGGTCGGCACCACCATGCCAAACGAAGCCCAAATGGGCGGTATTGGTGACGACGTGCTTTTCCAGCAGGGAAAGATTGCCATGTGGCACAACGGAATCTGGCAATTCAACAATCTGCTCGACATCCCGAGCAAGTGGGACATCGTTGTCGAGCCGGGAAATACCCAGCACGCGTCACACTTCTTCGCCAACGCTGGTGTCGCTTCCGCGAATACCAAGCACCCGGTTGAGTCTGCCAAGTGGCTTCAGTACCTTGCTTCATCAGATCTCACGGTCCACATTCGTTTAAACGAAGACTGGGAACTTCCGGCCGTTGCGGACAAGGCGTTGCTTGAGCCATACCTGTCGATCACGCCTCCGGCTAACCGCCAGGCGGTGTTCGACTCCCTCGACTCGGTTGTCGTACCACCAGTAATCGAGCGCCAGCAGGAGCTCCAGGACATTGTGACCTTGTATTTGCAGAAAGCAGTGTTGGGAGAAATGTCCGTTGAAGACGCCCTGAACAAGGCCGTCGAAGAAGTCAACGCGCTGCTCTAAACATGACGAACAATCCGACTCACGAGGCCCTAATCTCACGCAGTATTGAGGTTATCAAGGGTGGACAAGCGGCCACCGGAGCGTACCTCGCGTCTCCGACCTTTCCGACGTATCAGTTCAGCTGGTTCAGGGATGGGGCGTTTATCGCTGATGCGATGAGCCGGGTGGGTGAGGTTGCCAGTGCTGAAGCATTCTTCGGCTGGTGCAATCGCATCCTTACCGACCGAAGCGAACAGATCCTGGATCTGGTCGCCCGGGGTGAGCGCGACGTGGAGGACGTCGCGCTCACCGAACACCTCCACACCAGATACACGGTGGATGGAGACGTGTCTGGCACTGAGTGGCAGGACTTTCAACTGGATGGTTATGGAGCGTGGCTTTGGGCGCTCGATCAGCATTCGCTTCGCCATGGTCGGAGCCGGGCACCGTTCACCTCCGGCATCGAGCTGACTGTCCGGTATCTGTGCGTGTTCTGGGCAAGCCCGTTTTATGACTGGTGGGAGGAAAACGGAAACCATAGGCATCCGTCGAGCCTCGCCCCCATTCGTAGTGGCCTTCTGGCAGCGAGCGAATGGCCGGAACTGGGCGTAGAGCTCCGTGCGAGAGCCAAAGACGTCGCCGGGCAGATTTCCGCTCTCGTGGCGTCGGAGGGTGTGCACGATGGCCACCTCATCAAATACTTCGGTAGTGAAGAGATCGACGCGAGTCTGATTGCGTGCGTGACTCCATTTGGTCTGTACCCGCCGAGTGACCCGATAGCCATGGCCACCATCGACAAAATTGAAGACGAGCTGGCGCCCGGCGGTGTTTACCGCTTCCGTGCAGATACCTATTACGGCGGCGGCGAGTGGATTTTGCTCGCAGGGTTCCTCGGGTGGCACCACGCGGTCACCGGCAACACTGAACGCGCCGTCGAGCTCGCAAATTGGATTGCCGACCAGTCCGACGAAAGTCTCAATCTGCCCGAACAGGTCGATGCTCACGCACTCCATCCCGAGCGCACAGCCGAGTGGATCGATCGATGGGGGCCGAGTGCCTCCCCGCTTTTGTGGTCGCACGCCATGTACCTCACGCTCGCAACCAGCCTTCGCATGACAGGAGAACCTGAAAGTTGATCCGCCACAAACCGTCCGGACGTGGACACGCGTACCGACCAAGCCTTGACCAGCGGTCGCCAGAAGTACCAGTGGATGGCGAGATTGTCACCATAGGTGTTCTCGCATCGAGCGAAGTTGGTGCACCGGTTATCGAGGTTGACGTCAATGACGCGACAATGTCTCTCGTCACTTCTGCACTTGATTCGGCTGCGTCAGGGCGAGCGCTGGGCGAGGTCGACGGTCACCTTGCGGCCGCCGCCGAAGCTGGCGAGGACACGGGCGGTCTGGATGCGTGGATCGTTTCCATTGGCCCGTTTGCTGCGGGAGACCGGGTTCGATACCGATTCCGCGCTCACGATGCCCGGTCAGCCACCGAGTGGTTTGCACTCCCGGTCGGCACTTGGCGGCCAACTGGAGGCGAACTTGTCGAGCGTGGCGCTCCCGGCCATTTGGCGGCCGGAAGCCTGGAGTGGCTGGTCGCAGACGGCAGGGTGCTGCGCGCGCGGTTCGCGTTGGGTCTTGGTTCCAACGAGCATGTCGTCGGGCTCGGCGAACGTTTCCACGCGCTCGACCAGCGGGGCTGGGCCGTTGATGCGACTGTGTTTGAGCAGTACTGCGACCAGGGTGAGCGCACGTACCTTCCCGTGCCGTTCGCGCACGTCGTGGGTGGGTCAGGCTGGGGATTTCACGTCGATACGACTCGCCGCGTGTGGTTCGATGTTGGTGCCCGAGATTTGGACCTTTTGCGAGTGGAAGTGCTTATTGACCCGGACGATCCGGTCGTCACGCTCCGATCGTGGGACGGTTCGCCGTCCGAAGTGCTTGCAGGGTTTCTCAGCACCGTGGGCACCCCGGCACGCATACCGGAATGGGCCTATCGTCCCTGGATCAGTTCCAACGAGTGGAACACTCAGGAACGCGTCGAGGCGGAGGTCGAACGATCGCTGGCCGAAGGCGTCGCGGTTGGCGCGATCGTGATCGAAGCGTGGAGCGACGAGGGCACGATCCACATCTGGCGCGACGCTCAGTACACCCCGCGCCATGATGGTGAACCACTGAGTTACGCCGATTTCACATTCCCGCCAAACGGTGCATGGCCGGACCCGAAAGGCATGATCGATCGGTTGCATGCTCGGGGTGTGAAAGTGATCCTGTGGCAGATTCCCGTGGTTCCCGACCATGACATCGAAGACGATGAACAACTCATAGCTGATCGAGTTGCGCTGATTGAGCGCGGATACGCGGTTATGGAAGAAGATGGCAGCCCGTACCGCAACCGAGGATGGTGGTTCCCTCGCGCGTTGCTACCCGACTTCACGAGGCCTGACGTGCGCGGGTGGTGGACCGACAAGCGACGCTACCTGCTCGAGGAGATGGGCGTTGATGGGTTCAAGACGGATGGCGGTGAACACACGTGGGGTGATGAACTGCGATTCGGGGATGGCACGAGAGGCGACGTGACGAATAACCGTTACCCCAATCTCTATGCTCAGGCGTTTCACGAACTGCTTGCCCGGGCTGGGACCGACGGCATGACCTTTAGTCGGGCCGGTCACGCAGGAGCAGGAAGCTTCCCGGGACATTGGGCTGGTGATGAGCGTTCCACCTGGGAGGCATATCGTGCTTCGGTCACGGCGGGGTTAACGGCGGGTGCCTCTGGTATTTTTTCGTGGAGCTGGGATCATGGTGGGTTCTCCGGCGAGTTGCCCACTGCCGAGTTGTACCTGCGCACCGGTGCGATGGCGGTATTCAGCCCGATCATGCAATACCACGCGGAATTCAACGCGCATCGAGTTCCTTCGCGCGACCGCACGCCGTGGAATGTTGCCGAGCAATCCGGTGACCCGCGCGCGCTGACCGTCTACCGGCATTTCACGGAACTCCGCGAACGCCTCGTACCGTATTTGGTCGCTCAGGCAGAGCTTTGCATCGAACACTCCGCACCGCTGATGCGCGCTCTCTTCTTCGAGTGGCCCAACGATCCGCGCATTTGGGACTTTCCACGGCAATACCTGCTCGGCAACGATATGCTCGTGTCTCCCGTGACCGAGCCGGGCGCGCACACCTGGGACACCTATCTCCCGAGGGGCGAATGGGTGGATGCCTGGACCGGCCAGTCTTTCGCGGGAGAGCAAGTGGTCTCCAGGTCAGTGCCGATCGATGAGATCCCGGTGTACGTGCGCGCATCGTCGTGGGAACAATTGCGGGGAGTATTCACGCCATAGGATGGCGTCACTCCCGCCCGCGTGACGCAAAGGACCGATAGCCCATCCTGCAGCCCATTTCCGCCGGAATTGTCGGCTCCATCGCCGGCTTCGCCACGTCGTTCGCGCTCGTCATCGCCGGTCTGCAGACGGTGGGGGCAACCGACGCGCAGGCATCCTCCGGGCTGCTCATTCTGTGCGTGACCGTGGGCATCACCTCGATCGTGTTCGCGCTCATGTACCGCATTCCCATCTCGATTGCGTGGTCGACTCCGGGCGCAGCATTGCTCGTCGCTGCCGGACAAAGTCACGCAAACTTTGCGGCGGCGGTCGGCGCGTTCATCGTGTGCGGCGCGCTCATCGTGCTCTGCGGTCTGTGGCCAGCGCTCGGGCGGCTCATGACGAGCATCCCGAAACCGATCGCGAGCGCCATGCTTGCCGGAATCCTGTTCCCGATCTGCCTCGCGCCGGTCACGGCCATGATCGACTTCCCGCTTCTGGCGCTGCCGATCATCCTCGTCTGGCTCGTCATGCTCCGGCTCGCGCCGCGGTGGGCGGTGCCCGCCGCCATGCTCGTCGCCGCCATCGTGATCGCGATTTCAGCTGGAGGCGATTGGGTGCAGAAAGCGCAGCTCGCACCTCAGCTCTCGTTCGTAGTGCCCGTGTTCGACCCCGCCGTGATCGTCAGCCTCGGGTTGCCGTTGTTCATTGTGACGATGGCAGGGCAGAACGTGCCGGGCTTTGTCGTGATGTCCACCTTCGGATACACCACACCCCCACGCCCGGTGCTTGTCGGCACCGGCGTCGCAACCGTTGGTGGAGCGTTCTTCGGCGGCCACGCCATCAACCTCGCGGCCATCACCGCCGCGATCATGGCGAGCCCAGAGGCGGACCCGGACAAGTCCCGGCGTTGGATCGCCACGCTGAGCGCAGGGATCCTCTATCTGCTGCTCGGACTCGGCGCCGGAGTTGCGACCGCGTTGGTTGCCGCGTCGCCGCCCATCCTCATCATCGCCGTCGCCGGACTCGCGGTGGTCGGGGCGCTCATCACCTCCATCACTGGCGCCCTGGAAGACCCCCCACATCGGATCACGGCCGTTGCGACGTTCCTCGTGACGGCATCCGGGTTCACACTGATCGGGATCGGGTCAGCCTTCTGGGGTTTGCTGGTCGGGGCCGTATTCATGTTGTGGCTGGGCTGGGGGCGGCGGCCACCGCGAACAGAAGCGCTGCCTGTTGCGGAAGAAACCGCTCCCTGAGGAGCAGTTTCCCGTTCTCTGAGGTGCGAACCCAGTGAGCCTCGAAGGGAAGTCGGAAAGTCACTTTGGCGTTCCCTTCGAGACGGCCCTTCGGGCCTCCGCAGGGAGCGGGCCCGCAAGTCACTCTGGCGTTCCCTTCGAGACGGGCTTTGCCCTCCTCAGGGAACGGTTACTCCAGGCCGCGGCGCTTCAGCAGCGGCTCGATGACCGCGTCGCGACCGCGGAAGTCGCGGTAGGCGTCCAGCGCATCCATCTTGCCTCCGACGCCCAGCAGCTTCTCGCGGAACCGGTCTCCGTTCGCGCGGGTCAACCCGCCATTCTCCTTGAACCACTCCACGGTGTCGGCGTCCAACACTTCGCTCCAAATGTAGGAGTAGTACCCGGCGTCATATCCTCCGGCGAACGTGTGCGCAAAGTAGGTGCTCGAGTACCGCGTGGGAACTGCCGGGTTATCGAGCCCGACCGCCGCGAGCGCATTGGCCTCGAACTTCGCAACATTCGTGACCGAGTCATCGGCGGTGATCGCGTGCCACGCCTGATCGAGCATCGCAGCGGCGAGGTACTCGCTCGTCTTGAAACCTTCGTTGAACTGCTCGGAAGCCTTGAGCTTGTCGACGAGTTCCTGCGGCATCGGCTCGCCCGTCTCGTGATGCACGGCGTAGTTTTCGAGCACTTCCGGCCACAGCATCCACATCTCGTTCACCTGGCTCGGGAATTCCACGAAATCGCGGAACACGCTCGTGCCGGTGAACTTCGGATACGTCACTCGGGCGAACAAGCCATGCAATGCGTGACCGAATTCATGGAAGAACGTGTTGACCTCGTCGTACGTGAGCAACGTGGGCTCTCCGGCCGCGGGCTTCGGGACGTTCAGGTTGTTCACCACGACGACCGGCTGATCGAGCAGGTCGTTTTGGCCGACGAGCTCGTTCATCCACGCGCCTCCGCGCTTGGAGTCGCGCGTGTACAGATCGCACACGTACAAGCCGACGGGCGAGCCGTCCTCATTCGTGACCTCGAACACGCGGGCATCGGGGTGGTAGGCAACGAGGTCCGGACGCTCCGTGAACGAGATGCCATACAGCAGGGTTGCCGCGTGGAACACACCGTCGCGCATGACGCGCTCGATCTCGAAGTAGGGGCGCATCGCCGCGGTATCGACGTCGTACTTCTTCTTGCGAACTTTCTCCGTGTAATAGTCCCAGTCCCACGGCTCGATGCTGTGGCCGGCGATCTCCTCGAGGTCTTTCTGCTCGGCGCGCGCATTGCGGGCCGCAGGAGGGGCGAGCTTGCCCAGCATGGCGGCGACAGCCTCCGGAGTCTTGGCCGTCTCGTCCGCGGTCACGAACCCGGCGTGCGTGTCAAACCCGAGAAGCCTTGCGCGCTCGGCCCGAAGTTTCGCAATCTCCAACACGAGTTTCGTGTTGTCGTGATCGCCGCCCCGGTTTCCCCGCGAGCGGGATGCCGCCATGATGCGCTCGCGAACGTCGCGGCGCGTCAGGCTTGAAAGGTACGGATGCCCGGTCGGCAGCACGAGGGTCACGAGGTACTTCCCGTCGAGACCGCGCTCCTTCGCCGCCTCCGCTGCGGCGGAGATTTCGCCTGCGCCGAGGCCGTCGAGCTCCGCTACGTCGTCGATGACGACGGCGAGATCATTCGTGTCCGCCAGAAGGTTTTTTTCGAATCGGGTCGTAAGCGTCGAGAGCTTCTGGTTGAAGTCCTTGAGCTTCTCCTTCTGCTCGTCGTCGAGTCCGGCCCCAGCGAGTGTCATTTCCGTGAAATAGCGCTCCACGAGGTACCGCTGCTCATCGTTGAGCTCGAGGGAGTCCAACTGGTCGTGAATCGTCTTGATGCGCCAATAAAGCTGAGCGTCGAGCTTGATGGCATCCTCGTGCGCGGCCATGCGCGGAGCGATCTGCTCCTCAAGCTCGTTCGTGAAATCGCTCGAGTCTGACGAGGACTTGTTGTAAAACACCCGGGCCACGCGCGTGAGCGTTTGGCCGCTGCGCTCGAGAGGCACGAGCGTGTTCTCGAACGTCGGCATGTCGCGCCGTCGAGTGATGTTCGACACCTCGGCGAGCTGCTCCTCGAATCCCTTCTCGAAAGCAGGCAGGTAGTGCTCGTCCTCGATATCCGCGAACGGCGGCAGTTCGAAGGGGAGGGTGCTCGGTTGAAAAAACGGGTTCATCATCCTCCAACCTTATTAGGCTGTAGACATGGCGGTACCGTCAGAGAGCTACAGCCACGGTCACCACGAGAGCGTCCTTCGCTCCCACAGTTGGCGCACCGTTGAGAACTCTGCGGCCTATCTCGCACCGTACCTGCATTCCGGCACAACAGTCCTGGATGTCGGCTGCGGTCCAGGCACGATCACCATCGACATTGCGGCGATAGTGAGCCCCGCCAAAGTGGTCGGCGTAGATGCGTCGGAGCAGGTCATCCAAAGGGCAACGGAGATTGCCGCCGAGCGGGATGTCGATAACGTCGAATTCGTGGTCGGCAACGCGTACGAACTGGACTACGAAGACGAGTCGTTCGACGTGGTCCACGCCCACCAGGTGCTTCAACACCTCTCCGATCCGGTGCGGGTACTGCGCGAGTTCCGGCGCGTGCGCACGGCCGACGGCATCGTCGCGGCGCGGGACGTCGACTATGGCGCGTGCTTCTGGTTCCCGGACTCCGAGGGTCTCGATCGGTGGCTGGAGCTCATCCGAGCGGTCTATCGGAGCAACAACACGGAGCCCGATGCGGGGAGGCGACTCAAATCGTGGGCGAGGAGCGCAGGCTACGCGGAGATCGATTCGACGGCATCCGTGTGGGGGTTCAACTCCGAGGCGGACCGCGAGTGGTGGGGGAGCATGTGGGAGACCCGGATTCTGCAGTCGGCGCTGGCCGTTGACGCGATCGATGCGGGGCTGGCCCACCAGGATGACCTCATCGACATTTCCCGCGCGTGGCGGGACTGGATCAACGAACCGGATGGCTGGCTGGCCATGCCGCACGGCGAGGTGATCTGCCGAGGGTGACTGTTGCGTCGCCGTGCCGCTTCGAGCAGGCACCACGGATGCAAAGGAATGAATGCAAAGAAACTAATGCAAAGAGATAGTTGCAAAGAGTTCTTTGCAATGGTATCTTTGTATACGTGAGCAACAGCGACGATCAGAGGCCGATTCTGCGGGAACGCACGATCGACCTCGAATCCCTCAAGGCCCTGGCGCATCCGCTACGGGTCAAGATCTTCGACGCGCTCTCAACGTATGGAGAGTTCACCGCCAGCGGGCTCGCCGAACGGCTCGGGGAGTCCAGCGGCGCCACGAGCTACCACCTCCGCCAACTCGAAAAGCACGGATTCGTGCGCGAAGTCGAGGGCAGGGGAGTCGGGCGCGAACGCTGGTGGGAACGCACGCCAGGTGGAATCACCCTCGGCTCGGCCGAGATGAAGGAAACTCTGGCCGGGCGCGAGGCGAGCCAGCTCGTCATGCGCGAATGGTCCAGCAACCGGGAGCGCACGCTCGCCGAATTCATGGAACGCGGATACGACGAACTCGCCCCGCAGTGGATCGATGCGAGCGTCGTGAGCCTCACGAACGTATTCGTCACCGCGGAGGAATTGGGGGAGTTCGCGGAGCGTTACATGTCCATGGTCGCCGAGTTCGCCGAACAACATCGCGACCAGCGCACCCCAGGATCCCGCCCGGTTCAAATCCAGTTCCATGCTTTCCCCGTCATCGACGGCGAAGAAATCCCCCTCAACGACATGCACGAAGAAGGTACCGAATCATGACTATGACCGCCCCAATACCGACCATTCACCGGCACGACCAGCCGATGCCCAAGAGCAGCTATATCCACGCTGTCGACGGTGTCGTGGCGAACGTCGCCGTGGCCATGCTCAAGTGGTCCCATGACCGTGAAGCACGCGCCACGCTGAACCACGCCGAACACACCCGCCGCCGTCAGGCATGGGCTTCCCAGCAGCATCGCGAGGCGGCAGCGCTCCGCCTCACCCAGCGGCTCGGGCTCTGACCCGTCGGCCGGTCTGAACAGACTCGACCCCGACGAAGCGTGGGGTGCAGCTACCTAGAGCTCTTCCTCAATCCACTCTTCGTCGGGGTCGCCTGACCTAATCGTAGCTTTGCCCTCGCCCGGCGCGACGGAAATCGTCGTCACGGTGCCAGAGCCAGTGTCGGGATCCAGTTCAACAACCGGCCGGCCCTCAAGCCAGGTCAGCGTCCAGCGCCGCCCGGACTGGGCGAGAGTCGCACCGTGCGATTGCTCAACGTCGCGGATCGCAGCCACGACGACTTCGGGAAGTCGCGCTGGGGGTGTCTCTCCCGGTGCCCACCGTGTCCCCAGTTGCACTATTCCGCGCCTTCCGCGAGGACAATTTCTGCAATGGCGACTTCATCCGCCTTCGTGAACGAGAGTTCTGAAATTCTGCCCACTGCGCGCAAGTCCTCGCCGGCATCCTGCAACAGAGCCGGCCCGGCGATCGTGGCCGACGCCACCTCCGTCTTCTGCGAAGCTTTTGCGTCCGTTTTCGCACGTCGGATGCCGATGAGCGCGTCGCTCACGAGCCCGAGAAGGCCGGTCGGAGCCGCGGCAACGGGAGGCGTGGGCCACGGGGCCGTGTGCACTGAGCCGTCGTGGGTCCACGACCACACTTCTTCCGTCGCGAAGGCGATGACGGGAGCAAGCAGCCGCAACTGGATATCAACGGCGATGCGCAACGCAGCGACCGCGGACACCTGTCCCTCCGGCGTCGACCCGCCGTAAGCGCGCTCCTTCACGACCTCTAGGTAATCGTCGCAAAACGTCCAAAAGAAGTGCTCTGTCGATTCGAGAGCGCGTGCATGGTCGTACTCGTCGTACGCCTTCGTCGCGGTTTCCACAATCGCGCCCAACTCGGCCAGCATGTCGATGTCGAGAGGGTTCGTGACCACGCCGATGTCAACCGGGTCCGGCGCGTCAAAGGAGTACACGAACTTCGAGGCGTTGAGAATCTTGATGGCAAGCCGCCGCCCGATCTTGATCTGCTTCGGGTTCTGCGGGTCGAATGCGGCATCCGTGCCGAGCCGGGACGACGCGGCCCAGTATCGGACAGCGTCGGAACCGTGCTCCTCGAGCATCGCGGCCGGGGTGATGACGTTGCCCTTCGACTTGGACATTTTCTTGCGATCCGGGTCGACGATGAATCCGCTGAGCCCGGCGTTCTTCCAGGGAACGACGCCGTGCTCGAGTTCTGCCCGCAGCAGGGTCGAGAACAGCCACGTGCGGATGATGTCCTGGCCCTGGCTGCGCAAATCGTACGGGAACACGAGGTCGAACAGCTCAGGGTCGCGTTCCCAGCCACCCGCGATTTGAGGCGTGAGCGAGGAGGTGGCCCAGGTGTCCATGATGTCCAGTTCGCCGACGAATCCGCCTGGCTGTCCGCGCTGGCTTTCCTCGAAGCCCGGAGCAGTGTCCGATGACGGGTCGACAGGGAGCGAGTCCTCGGCTGCCGGTATCACCGCACCCTGCTCGCCATTCTCATCAAGTTCGTACCACACCGGAATGGGCACACCGAAAAAGCGTTGGCGGGAAATGAGCCAGTCGCCGGTGAGCCCGCCGACCCAGTTCTCGTAGCGCACCCTCATGAAGTCCGGCACGAAGTTCACTTCGCGGCCGCGTTCCAGCAGGGTATCGCGGAGCTTTTCGTCCCGCGCGCCATTCGTGATGTACCACTGCAGGGTGCTCACGATCTCCAGCGGCTTGTCGCCTTTCTCGTAGAATTTCACCACATGGGTGATGGGCTTCGGTTCCCCATCGAGGTCGCCGCTTTCTCGGAGAAGCTCAACCATGCGCGCTTTCGCGCTGAAGACGGTCTTGCCGGCCAACTCGGCGAAGGCGCCTCTCCCGGATTCCGTCGAGATTGCATCCGGCGCGTCGGCGACGACACGGCCGTCTCGACCGATGATCGTGCGATTGGGCAAGTCGAACTCGCGCCACCACACCACGTCTGTGACGTCGCCGAACGTGCAGATCATCGCGATGCCGGAGCCCTTGTCCTGCTGGGCGAGGCGATGCGCGACGACGGGTACTTCCACGTCAAAAATCGGAGTGCGAACGGTTGTGCCGAACAACGGCTTGTAGCGCTCGTCATCCGGATGCGCCACGAGCGCTACGCACGCGGGCAACAATTCGGGCCGTGTCGTCTCGATGTGCACGGACGTGCCGTCCGGCTTGCGGAAGGCGACCCGATGGAATGCCGCCGGCATGTCCTTGTCTTCAAGTTCGGCCTGCGCGACAGCGGTGCGGAACGACACATCCCACAGCGTGGGAGCTTCTGCGCGATAGGCCTCGCCACGGGCCAGGTTGCGCAGGAAGGCGCGTTGCGCAGCGGTTTGCGCCTCAGGGCCGATCGTGCGATACGTCTGAGTCCAGTCCACGGAGAGGCCGAGCGCGCGCCAAACCGCTTCGAACTGCACCTCGTCCTCGACCGTGAGGGTTTCGCACAGTTCGATGAAGTTGCGGCGGCTGATCGGCTTCTGGTCGGCAGCTTTGGAGCTCTTGTTGTCTCCGCCCTCGAACGGCGGAGTGAAGTCGGGGTCGTAGGGCAGCGTCGGATCGCAGCGCACGCCGTAGTAGTTCTGCACTCGGCGCTCCGTGGGGAGGCCGTTATCGTCCCAACCCATCGGGTAGAAGAGGCTTTTTCCACGCATCCGCTGGTAGCGCGCAGCGAGATCCATGTGCGTGTAACTGAACACGTGGCCGATGTGCAGCGAACCGGATGCGGTCGGCGGCGGTGAATCGATCGAGTACAGGTTCTCGCGCGGCGTCGGATGGTTGAGGGCTGCTGCTCGGTCGAACCGGTAGGTGCCGTCTGATTCCCATCGGTCACCCCACTTGCTTTCAAGTCCTTCGAGGATGGGCTTGTCGGGAAGGCTCGCGGCCATGACGTACTCCGGTTTCGCTATGTGCGGCACCGTGTCACGTGCTGAGGTGCCTGAGTGTGGGTTGTGTCCCCATGCTACCGGAGCATTCCGCGCTGCGTTCGGAGAGTACTGACGCTACCGACTGAGGTCGGTCACCGTCCAGGTTCTGCTGACGTGTTCGCCTTTCGGGCCGACGAGCGTGATCGTGTAGTCGCGCGAAGGGCCCTGGTCGAAGCACGGAAACAAGTGCTCGTCCGTGAAATCGTCCTGGGTGCCGCTCAACGGGATCCGCATGTAGTTCTTGTTCTTGGCATCCTGGTTGCCGGGGGAGTACCACGCTTCAACCGCGTTCGTGCTCGCCCAGGAGACCATGAGCGTCGGCTTCGGCGGCTGGTTGTCCTCGTCCCCCGGATCGCACCGCACGGTTGTTGGCGCAGAGAAGCTCGTAAACCGCGTCGTCGTGTCCGCGGGAGGGGCCGCCTCGCCGGATGGGCTCGCGCTCGGCGCCTCGCTGGGTGGCTCACTTGCGGATGCGGACGGCGAGCCGGGAGTGACGGGTGCCCCCGCGGGCTGGCCGCCGAGCCCTTGCCCGATCATGAGGAAGATGACCGCGACGAGGGCGAGCAGGAGTACGCCGACAACCGAGACGAGGGCAATGAGAAGTTTCCTGTTTGCGGCGGACGACCCCGATGGGACGGACATGTCGACTCCTCTGGCTCGGTTGGCTGCGTTAGTGGTCGCCGTTGTTCGTGACGGTGACCTTCTTGGAGACCTTGCCATCGGGCCCGATCACGGTCAGCGTGTAGGTCTGGCTCGCCGATGGGCACGGGAATTCGTACGGGCTGTTTCCTGGGGGAAAATTGTCGTCGCTGTTGCCATTGGTGGGCAGATTCCAGCCCATTCCTTGATTGATTCCGTCATCCGTCGCAACCCCGAACCCGATTTGCGTCACGTTGGACGTCCTCCACGTGAACTTGATGTACAGAGGGAATGGACCGCCCGGTGCGCTGTTGTTGCACGTGACGGTCGTCGGGCTGACCGTGAACTGGTCGATTGCCGTCTTGTTGCTCGGCGGTGCGCTGGGGCTGGAGCTCGGCGATTCGCTCGGGGCAGCGCTCGGAGTGTCGCTCGGGCTTGCACTCGGGGTCTCGCTGGCCGTTGCGCTGGGCGTTGCCGAACCGCTGGGTCCGCTGCCCGGGGCTGCTGCGGGTGTACCCATTCCGCGCGAAAAGAGGAGCGTGAGGAGCACAACGACGGCGAGGAGCAGAATTCCGCCCACGATGGAGAGCGCGATGAGCAGAGCCTTCGACTTCTTTCCACCGTCTTCCCCACCGCCATTCGGTTCGGCTTGCTCGAATCGGACGGTGGGAGTGTCGTCGCTCATGATGTCCCCGAACTGTCAGTGAATGCTGGCACGAACGATGTTCGTGGGAAATCATAGGTGCGCGCGCGACCGGCGCACCAGTGCCAAATTTCCCGCATCGGACCGCGGGGTGAATCTCGTTACGACGGGGCATGGACCTCGTCGTGGACGCGGATGCGCTGCGCAATAATGGACGCTGCAAGAGTCAGTGCGGAAAGCGCGGCAAGCACGATTCCCGGATGCCACCACGCGGAATCCGTCACGTTCGCGAGGGCCTGTGTTGCCAGCGGTATGAGACCCGAAAGCACTGCGGCAACACTGTAGGCGATGGACAGCGCGCTGTACCGCACGGGCCCGGAGAACAGGTCGGACATGAGTCCGCCGAGCCCTGCCCACGCGAGCGTGGGAAGGATGCCGCCAACGATCATGGTTCCGACGAGGATGGGGAACGTCGCGAACTGCAGCATCCAGTACAGGGGGAACGTGATGAGCAGCGTGCCGAACGCTCCGATCGCAACCACTCTCGCAGATCCGATCCGGTTCGCAAGCACGCCGAAAAGCGGAATCGTGACGAGTTGCAGGAGGCTGCCGATGAGGGTGGCCTGAAACAGTTCCTGGTACGAGAACCCCAGAGTTGTCACGCCGTATGCGAGCGTGTACGTATTCATGAGCGAGTACGAACCGATGCCCAGGAGCGCGGCGCAAATTGCGACGACGACGGCAAAGGGGTGCGAGCGGAACACATCGAGGACTGGAATGCGCGCGCGGCGATTTGTCGTCACGAGAGTCGTGAAGACCGGCGTCTCCTCGATGGCAAGCCTCAGGTAGAGCGACACCCCGAGCAGCGGGAACGCGAGCAGGAATGGAAGGCGCCAACCCCAGGCGAGCATGTCCTCGTTGCTGAGCGCAAACGTCAGGAAGAGGAACAATGCGCCGGTGAGAATCGTGCCGACGGGTGATCCGAGCTGGGGCAGCGCGGCATAGAACCCGCGCCTGCGATACTCGGCGTGCTCGGTGGCAAGGAGAATGGAGCCGCCCCATTCGCCACCGAGAGAGAGCCCCTGAATCACCCGCAGCACCGCGAGCACGACGGGCGCGAGGATGCCCAGTTGCGAGAAATCGGGGAGGAGTCCTATTGTCCCTGTGGCAAGGCCCATGATCCCGATGGTCCACAGGAGCGTGCGCTTGCGCCCAATGCGGTCGCCGAGGTGGCCGAAGATGACCGCTCCGAGGGGCCGAACGAGGTAGGACATGGCGAGCAGGAGGAACGAGAGGATCGTTCCGGCCGCCAGGTCCTGCTCCGGGAAAAAGAGCGGCGCGCTGAAAATGGCGCTGAAGTACGCAAACACGTAAAAGTCGTAGGACTCGAGCGAGGTGCCGACGAAGGACGCGATGACAACCTTTCTCGCGACCTTGCGGTTGGATGGTGGTACAACGATGGGGTCGAGGTCTGTCGCGGTCACGCTGCATCCTTCTTATCGAAAATGAGAGGGTTGTTGGACTGAGTACAAAAATGAATCCTAGTGGGAGGATCGCATGACGCGCGAACCCGGATCGGTGGGCAGGCCCCGGGCCTCGTCCCGAGACACCATCGAAGAGGCCGCGGCCGAGTTGTTCCTCGAGCAGAGTTATGCGGGAACGACGATCGAGGAGATTACGCAGCGGGCGGGCGTTAGCCGTGCAACGTTCTTCAACTACTTCGGATCAAAGAGCGATCTGCTGTGGATCGACGCCGATCGGGCAATCGCCCGGTTCGCCGCCTGTCTCGCGTCGGGGATGACCGTCATCGACGCAATTGCGCGCGTTGGTTCCGAGGTCGGGACCGAAACCGTGCCGCTTGCGGTCACGCAATCTGATGTCATGGGGACGCGTGACGAGCTCGTCGCCTCCGGCCTCGCCCGCGTCGCCAGGGTCGCTGAACTGATCCGTGGTGCGCTCGCCGGGGAGGCGGGCGAGGATCGGCACTCGCTCGAGCTGAACGTGCGAGCGAATACCCTCGCCGGTGCCATCATCGCGGCCTGGGGTGCATGGATCATGGGCGGCATCGGAAGACGAACGCTCGCGGAGTACCTTCGTGATGCACTTGCGCTAGTGCAATTAGAACAATAGACTTGACTCGTGCTCATCCGAATCGACCCGGCCTCCGGCATCGCGCTGTTCGACCAGATTGCCGGGAGCCTGCGCGCGTCCGCGATCGCGGGAACCCTCGCCGTCGGTGAGCGGCTCCCGTCCGCGCGCGAGCTCGCGGCCTCCCTCGACATCAACGTGCACACCGTGCTGCGCGCGTACCAGATGCTGCGCGATGAGGGCCTTATCGAATTGAGGCCCGGCCGGGGCGCGATAGTGACGGGGCGCATCGCGGGAGACTACGAAGCCCTCAACCAGGCGGTCGCGAAGGTCATCGACGAAGCGCGCAAACTCGCAATCTCGCCCACCGCGCTCGCCGCGCTGATCAGAGAGACATACCAATGAAGAACAGCATCCAACCGGAAGTGACGTCGCTCGCCGCACCGTCCCGCGCTCGGGTCATTGCCATCGGCGGCGTGTTTCCCGTCGCGGTTGCCATTGTCGCCACGATCCTCATGGTCAGCTGGCTGCCGGAACTTCCCGACCCGATAGCCATCCACTGGAGCGGTGCGGGCGCCGATGGATTCGGGGAGGCGGTCCCGTTCGTCTTCGCCCCTCTCGTCTTGACGGCGATGTTCAGCACCTTCGCGGTGGCGTGGTCGTGGAAGCCGCTGCCGTCGGGCAAACTGACATGGAATCAAAAGTTTCTGCAAGTTACGAGCGTCTGGTTCGGGATCGGCCTGTCCGTTGCGTTCACCGCGAGCGTCGCGCTGCAGCGGGGGATTCCGGATGCGCGCGACGCGCCCGACGTGTGGCCATCGCTCGCGATCGGTGCGGCGATCGCGTTCTTCCTTGCCGCCGTTGCGTGGTTCCTGTTGCCGGCGAGCGAGTCGGTGACGAGCCAGGGGACAGAGCCGCGGCCCATCGACGTGCAGGGGGATGAGCGAGTGTCCTGGTCGCGATCCGCGAAGCTCAGCGCCGCGCCGCTGCTCGTGACAGGGCTAGCCGTCCTCGTTGCGCTCACGATCGTTGTCGTGACGGTGACCGTCTCGTCGAATTCGCTTGTATTCGGTGCGGCCATCGTCGCTTTCGTCAGTGTGCTCGCCCTGACCAATTTCTGGTGGCGGGTCTCCGCTGATCGACGGGGGTTCATCGTGAAGGGGCTTTTCGGTTGGCCGCGAAGGCGCATCCCGCTGGACAGGATCACGGAAGTCGCCGTCGTTGACATCGATCCGACGAGAGAATTCGGAGGATGGGGCTGGCGGTGGTCCGGCGACGGTCGCAGCGGAATCATCCTGCGCGCGGGCGAAGGAATCGAAGTGACGCAGTCGAACGGAAAGCGGTTCGTGGTGACCGTCGATGACGCGAAAACCGGTGCCGGAGTCCTTGCGGCACTTCTCCAGAAGCACACTTGCCACTAGGCCCGCAGCAACCGTAGCCCTCAGTGAATTGCTCAGCGGATGCGCGAATGCGGTTGCGCTCCCTGTATCCTTGGCAAAGAAGCATTGATCCGGCCATCACCGGGGAGTTTTCGGAAGAACGGCGGGGCACACCGCCTGGTAGAACCGAACGGTTGGGCTCGTCATCGTCCGCAATGAGTGGCCAGGGGCGGCAGCGACCGGTTCGGGCAAGCGAGGTGGTACCGCGGCATCCGTCGCCCTCGTGTTGAGACAGCGCACAGACGCCCAGCACGAGGAAAGACACCGATGACCTACCCGATCTCCGCAGATCGCCACAGCGCAGCCGACAACGGCGGACACGACATGCCTGTCGAGCCCCTGAGCCCGAGTCCCCGTTTTCCGGAGCTCGAGGAACGCGTTCTCGCGTTCTGGGCGAAGGATGACACATTCCAGGCCTCGGTGGATCAGCGCGAGGGTTCGCCCGAGTGGGTGTTCTACGACGGGCCGCCGTTCGCGAACGGACTGCCGCACTACGGGCATTTGCTCACCGGATACGCGAAGGACCTGTTCCCGCGCTTCCAGACCATGCGCGGCAAGCAAGTGCACCGCCGCTTCGGCTGGGACACGCACGGGCTCCCCGCCGAGCTCGAAGCGGAGCGCCAGCTCGGCATCACGGACAAGAGCCAGATCGAGGAAATGGGCATCGCGGCGTTCAATCAGGTGGCGCGAGACTCCGTTCTCAAATACATGAAGGAGTGGGAAGAGTACGTCACCCGCATGGCCCGTTGGGTCGACTTCGAGAACCACTACAAGACACTCGACGTCACGTTCATGGAGTCCGTGATCTGGGGCTTCAAGCAGCTCTACGACAAGGACCTCGCCTACGAGGGCTACCGCGTGCTGCCGTATTGCTGGCGGGATCAGACACCCCTGTCCAACCACGAACTGCGCATGGACGACGACGTGTACAAGATGCGCCAGGACCAGTCCGTGACTGTCACGTTTCCGCTCACGGGGGAGAAAGCCGATGCGCTCGGGCTCGCGGGCGTCAACGCGCTCGCCTGGACGACGACTCCGTGGACGCTTCCCACGAACCTCGCGCTCGCGGTCGGACCGGCGATCGAGTACGCGGTGATCCCTTCCGCGGATGGGGCGGCCGCCTATCTGCTGGCCGCCGACACGATCGCCGGTTACGCAAAGGAGTTCGGATACGAATCCGCCGCCGAGGCTCGCGCGGCCGTTTCCCGCACCGTCACGGGAGCTGAGCTTGCCGGCATCCGCTATGAGAGGCTCTGGGATTTCTATGCCGACGTCGACACGTACGGCACCGAGAACGCCTGGCAGATTCTCGTCGCAGACTACGTCGAGACGGGAGAGGGCACGGGCATCGTCCATCAGGCACCTGCTTACGGTGAGGATGACCAGGTCGTGTGCGCCCAAGCCGGCATCCCGGTCATTCTCTCGGTCGATGAGGGCGGGCGATTCCTCCCGGAGATCGACGGCGTCGCCGGACTGCAGGTGTTCGACGCGAACAAGCCGCTCACGCAGCAGCTTCGCGACATGGGCCGCCTGCTCAAAGTGGCCAGCTACGAACACAGTTATCCGCACTGCTGGCGGTGCCGCAATCCGCTCATTTATAAGGCCGTGTCGAGCTGGTTCGTGAAGGTGCCGGAGTTCCGCGACCGCATGGGCGAGCTCAACCAGCAGATCAACTGGGTTCCGGGCAACGTCAAGGACGGTCAGTTCGGCAAGTGGCTGTCGAATGCCCGTGACTGGTCGATATCGCGCAACCGCTATTGGGGGTCGCCGATCCCGATCTGGAAGAGCGACGATCCCGACTACCCGCGAGTGGATGTGTACGGCTCCCTCGCGGAACTCGAGAAGGATTTCGGCCGGCTGCCCGTGAACGAGGCAGGCGACACCGACCTGCACCGGCCGTTCATCGACGAGCTGACGCGTCCGAACCCGGATGATCCGACGGGCAAGTCCACGATGCGCCGCATCGAGGACGTGCTCGACGTGTGGTTCGACTCCGGTTCCATGCCGTTCGCGCAAGTTCACTATCCGTTCGACAATCAGGACTGGTTCGACAGCCATAGCCCTGCTGATTTCATCGTCGAATACATCGGGCAGACGCGCGGCTGGTTTTACACGCTCCACGTGCTCTCCACCGCGATCTTCGACCGCCCGGCGTTCAGCAATGTCCTCAGCCACGGCATCGTGCTCGGCAGCGACGGCCAGAAGATGTCGAAAAGCCTGCGCAACTATCCGGATGTCTCGGAAGTGTTCGATCGGGACGGCGCGGACGCCATGCGCTGGTTCCTCATGTCGTCCTCGGTCATCCGGGGCGGCAACCTCGTCGTCACCGAGGAGGGCATCCGCGGCGGGGTGCGGGAATTCCTGCTTCCGCTCTGGAACACGTATTACTTCTTCGCCCTCTACGCGAACGCTGATGACTACACGGCGAAGCGTCGCACAGACTCCACGAACGTGCTTGACCGATACCTTCTCGCGAAGACAGGGCAACTCCTCGACGACGTCACGGCTGATCTCGAGGCGCTCGATTCGCCGCTTGCCGCTGCCAAGCTGCGCGACTTCGCGGACGTCCTCACGAACTGGTACGTGCGGCGAAGCCGCGACCGGTTCTGGGCCGGCAACGATACGGCCGCATTCGACACGTTGTTCACGGTTCTGGAGACCATAACCCGAGCGGCGGCGCCGCTGGTCCCGCTCGTCGCGGAGACCGTGTGGAAGGGACTCACGGGCGGGCGGAGCGTACACCTCGAGGATTGGCCGGACTCGCGGGAGTTTCCGCGCGACGACGCGTTGGTCCGAGCGATGGATCGCGTGCGCGAGATCGCCTCGGCCGGCCTCGCCCTTCGCAAGTCGACGGGTCATCGAGTTCGGCTTCCCCTGGCCACGCTTACCGTCGTGGGGGACAGCGCAGGGCTCGCAGAGTTCACCGAGATCCTTCAGGACGAGCTCAACGTCAAGTCGGTGGTGTTTGCGCCTCTCGCCGAAGACAGCCTCGGCGGCTTCGGCATCACCCGCCGACTCTCGGTCAACGCGAGGGCTCTCGGCCCGCGCGTGGGAAAGGAAGTGCAGCGCATCATCCAGGCTGCGAAATCCGGAGATTGGAGCGTCGATGGCGGCAGGGTCACGGCAGGCGGCGAGAAACTGCTCGAGGGTGAATTCGAACTCGTTCTCGAGTCGGCAGACCCGTCGAACGCGGTCGCATTCCTGCCCTCGGAGGGCTTCGTGATCCTCGACACCGTGACGACGCCGGAGCTCGAATCCGAGGGCCTCGCCCGGGATATCATCCGTGCTGTTCAGGACACGCGGCGGTCGGCTTCCCTCGACGTGAGCGATCGGATCGAATTGCGCTTGTACTTCGCCGACGAGTCGGAAGCGAACAGCGTCGCTGGGTTTTCCTCGGTCATCGCGGAGGAAACACTTGCCACGGCCATCGAGGTGCGTGCGGCCGCGACGTTCGAGGGGGATTTTTCGACGCTCGAGGAGCTCGCTGCGATCCATGGAACCGGCGACGCATTTCGTGCCACCGTAAACGCGGGCCAGTTCGCCAATCTCGGCGCTGTGCTCGTCGAACTCCACCGCCAGGGCAGGGGGACACGTGTCTAAGAAGCGCGAAGAAGACGATCCGGAGATCGGCAACAATGCGCTGTTCCAGGTGCACGCCGATCGCGTGTACGCGGAGTTGCTCGCGAGAGTGGGCGAATCGAACCCGCAGCCGCGCCTCGGGCCGACCAGGCGCGTGGCCGAACTGCTCGGCGACCCGCAGCATTCGTACCCGATCATCCACATCACGGGAACGAACGGCAAGACGAGCACCGCGCGCATGGCGGAAAGCATTCTGCGCGCCCACGGTCTGCGCACGGGCCTCATGACGAGTCCGCACCTCGTGCGGGTGAACGAGCGGATCGTGATCGACGGCGAACCGATCGGCAACGAGGCGCTCGTCGCGAACTGGGATGACATCCGGCCGTACCTTCACATGGTGGATGCCGAGCTCGAGGCTGCTGGCGAGCTTCCCGTGACGTATTTCGAGGCACTCACTGTGCTGGCATTCGCAAGTTTCGCCGACGCACCCGTCGACGTTGTCGTGCTCGAGGTGGGAATGGGCGGCGAATGGGACTCGACGAACGTCGCTGACGGCCAGGTTGCCGTGTTCACGGCGATCGCGCTCGACCACATGCACCGGCTCGGAACTACGATTTCGCAGATCGCGACGACGAAGGCGGGAATCATCAAACCGGCCGCGAACGTCGTATCCGCGAAGCAGCCTCCTGAGGCCATCGCGGCGATCGAACGAGCGGCGAGCCTCACGGAGTCCTCCCTTTTTGTCGAAGGCGAGGCGTTCGCCCTGGAGTCGACGACCATCGCGGTAGGCGGCCAGGTTATTTCGGTGCGCGGGATCGCCGGAAACTATCCGGACCTGTTCCTGCCGCTGTTCGGAAATCATCAGGCGGAGAATGCGGCACTGGCGATCGCTGCGGTTGAATTGTTTCTCGGCGGGGGAAACCAGGAACTCGACCTCGAGGTTCTCGCAGAAGGGCTCGCGACGGCGACGTCGCCAGGGCGATTGCACACGCTCGGCGTCGACCCGACGGTCATCGTCGACGCCGCGCACAATCCGCACGGCGCGCGAGCGCTTGCGGCCGCAATTCGCACCTACTTCCACTTCAACGAACTCGCGCTTGTCATGGGCATTCTGGAAGACAAGGATGCTCACGGCATTGTTGACGAGCTTGCTCCTCTCGCGACACGCATCCACGTCACACAGTCCCATTCCGATCGCGCCATTCCCTCAGATCAGCTGGCGGAGCGGGTCGATGAGTGGGTGCACGAGGCAGTTCGCCTGGAGTTCGACACGCTCGAGGCGGCGCTCGCGGAAGCACGGGAGTGGGCTGCTGCGGAGGACGGGCGCGCGGTGCTCGTGACGGGCTCCATCACTCTCGTCGGTGAGGCCATCGAACTGGCCACTGTGCAAGGCTGGATTCGATGACTGACTCTGCAGACCGATCTGCCACGGCGCGCGAGCAGCGCGCTCGGCGGCAGCGCAGCGCGACGGAGTCGCTGCTGTCGATAGTGCTCGGCCTCGAGGCGGCGCTGATGTTTTTCGCGACCGTGACGGCGTTCGGGCTCAAGGCGGTTCCCGCAGGAGTGGCATTCGGAGGCGGGGCAGCGCTTTTCGTCTTGTTTCTGATTGCGGCCTGGGCGGTGCGATACCCCGCAGGCGTGTGGCTCGGGTGGCTGCTGCAGGCGGTGCTCATCGCCACCGGTATCGTGATGGCTCTCATGTACTTCGTTGGCGCAGGGTTTGCCGCCCTGTGGGTTTTCTGCTTCGTGACCGGACGAAGACTGGATGCCCGAAAAGTGACGCTTGACAGTTCCGAAGCGAAGGAGACCTAAGTGAACGATCCCGTTGAAGAAACCCTGGTCCTCGTGAAGCCCGACGGCGTCGCGAGAAGTCTGACGGGTGAAATACTTCGCCGCATCGAGGCGAAAGGCTATCAGCTCGTGGACATTCGGCTCCTGCATGCCGGCCGCGACCTGCTCGCGCAACACTACGAAGAGCATCAGGGCAAACCCTTCTATGAGCCGCTTGTGGAGTTCATGGAGAGCGGTCCGGTTATCGCCATGCGTGTGGCGGGCAATGGCGTGATTGACGGATTCAGAATGCTCGCGGGCACGACGGATCCGACCAGCGCCGCGCCCGGCACGATCCGCGGCGACCTCGGGCGCGATTGGGGGCTCGCGGTGCAGCAAAATCTCGTGCACGGTTCGGATTCGCCGGAGAGCGCAGCGCGCGAACTCGCGCTGTGGTTTCCGTGAAGGCGGTTCAGGTAACGAAACTGCAACAAACCCGGGCACCCATCTTGCTCGGCCTTTAGCGCATTTGTGCCTCTGATCAGCGTTTTTCTTGACCTGACGGTGCCACGTAGCACACCCTGCCGGACTCGTCCAACCTTGATACCGTAGGACAAGCAAGTTCAGACCGCGCTCGTGCGTGCCGCTCCGCAATGGTGAATGGCCCACGATCGTACGGTTGGCGCGACGAAGCTGATCCCATGATCGCTTCAGCCCCGGCCGGCCGCCGAATGATAGTTCTCGGCGTGCCGATGTGAATGATGGGGCAGTCTGCGACAACCCGGGCGTGACCAAAACACCCCGTGCGCTCAATGGTGCCGTGGGGTGCGGAGGCAACAGTGACCGAACCCGACCCCATCGCCGTCAAGGCTCACAAGCTCTACAAAGTTTTCGGGCGTCGACCCAACGACGCGGTCCGCGAACTCGAGGCCGGAGCAAGCCGTGACGACATCGCCGCGCTCGGCACCGCCGCAGTCATCGATGCGAGCTTCGAAGTCAAAGCAGGCGAGATTTTCGTAGTCATGGGTTTGAGCGGCTCCGGCAAGTCCACGCTCATTCGAATGCTCAACGGCCTGCTCGAGCCCACGTCCGGTGCCGTGACCATCGGATCCACAGACATTTCCGGCATCCCTCCGCGGGATTTGCGTGACGTCCGCCGCCACAAGGTGTCCATGGTGTTTCAGCACTTCGCTCTCCTGCCCCACCGCACAGTGCTCGACAACGTCGCGTATGCCCTCGAGATCCAGGGGATGCCCAAGACCGAACGGGAAGAGCGCGCACGAAAAGTCATCGACGTCGTCGGCCTCGGCGGGTGGGGAGACAAACTGCCCGCTCAACTTTCCGGCGGAATGAAGCAGCGCGTCGGGCTCGCCCGGGCGCTCGCGGCAGAAACCGACATCCTGCTCATGGACGAGGCGTTTTCCGCGTTGGACCCGCTCATCCGGCGCGAGATGCAGGAGCAACTCATCGAGCTGCACGCCGATCTCGGCAAAACCATCATTTTCATCACGCACGACTTGAACGAAGCCATGTTCCTCGGCGATCGGATCGCGGTCATGCGCGACGGCCGCATCGTGCAGGTCGGCACCCCGGAAGAGATCCTCACAGACCCGGCCAACGACTACGTCGCCCAGTTCGTTCAGGATGTCGACCGGGCACGGGTGCTCACGGCGGCCAGCGCCATGGAGCCTGCGAGATCCGTCGTATCCGACACCGCGGGCCCGCGAGCGGCATTGCGCGAAATGCGCGACCTTCAGACTTCCGCGACGTTCGTTCTTGGGCGAGGCCGCAAGCTCGTCGGCGCCGTGCGCGACCGCGACGTCATGAAACTCGTCACGAACAAGCAAACGGAACTGGAGTCCGCGATCGATACCGACGTTGCGGCGGTCTCGGGGGACATCGCCCTCGCCGACCTGTACGAGGTCGCGGTCGAAAACGATCTGCCGATTGCCGTCATCGACGATGAGCGGCGGCTTCTCGGTGTGATCCCTCGCGTCACGCTCCTTGCCGCCCTCGGCAACATCGATACCTCCAACGGCGAGCCGACCGCTCTGGAACCGCCCTCCACGATCCCCACGGATGTCGTGACAGACATGCTCCTCGAGTCGGACCCTGACGGGATCGACGACTCCGATGAAGCGAGCCGCGCGAAGGAAGGTGCACAGTAATGTTCGACTTTCGAATTCCGCTCGGCGTGTGGGTGAAGGATTTTGTCAACTTCATCACCGAGTACTTCTCCATCATCTTCGATGTCATCAAGAGCATCTTCCAGGTCTTCTACGATTCCGTGACCTGGGTTGTCGGAACTCCGCCGTTCTGGGTGATCATCATCATCATTGTCGCCCTCGCCGTGTACGCACGAGGGTGGAGATTCGGGCTTGGCGCGGCTGCGGGCCTGTTCCTGATCCAGTTCGTGAATCAGTGGTCGAACGCGATGGATACGCTCGCGCTGACCATCGTTGCCGCATTCATCGCCGTCGCGATCAGCATCCCCATCGGGATCTGGGCGGCCCGCTCCCTGACGGTGTCATCGATCGTGAAGCCCATCCTGGACTTCCTCCAGACGATGCCGGCGTTCGTGTACCTGATTCCCGCCATCATGTTGTTCCGTGTTGGAGCCGTCCCCGGCATTGTCGCCACGATCGCGTTCGCGTTGGCACCGGGCGTTCGCCTCACGGAACTGGGAATCCGCGGTGTTGACAAGGAGGTGGTCGAGGCCGGCCACGCCTTCGGTGCATCGCCGCGTCGAATCCTCCGCCAGATTCAGCTTCCGCTCGCCATGCCGAGCATCATGGCGGGCGTGAACCAGGTCATCATGCTTTCGCTGTCCATGGTCGTGATCGCAAGCATGGTCGGCGCGCCAGGACTCGGCAAGCCCATCGTGCAGTCGCTCCAGCGCATCGACATCGGGCTTGGTTTCGAAGCAGGACTCGCGGTCGTCATTCTCGCAATCCTGCTCGACCGCCTTACTGCGACTTTGGGCAGCGGTAGAACGTCGAGCGCGATGTCCATTTTCTCGAAAGCCCCGGCGGGAAACACTCCCTCCGACTCAGACTCGGTCGGCAGTTCGCCGACTGACACGGTGCCCGTCAGGTAGGTGGCTGAGGCCACCCGCGCTGACGCGGTGCGACACCCCAATCGCCCCAACACAGCGGGGCCGAAAGGAAACAAAGAATATGAAGAAGCGACTATTGGCTGCACTTGCCATAGGGGCCGCTGCGACGCTCGGCCTCGGTGCCTGCGCGGCGGACACCGGTTCTGGCACCGACACGGGAAGCCAGGAACAGACCGGCGACAAGATGGACCTCACGGTAGGTGTATTCAACGGTTGGCCGGAAGGTGAAGCCGCCTCGATTCTCTGGAAGCTCGTTCTGGAGGACAAGGGATACAACGTCACGCTCGAGTACGCAGATGCCGGTCCCGTCTTTGCGGGAATCGCCTCTGGCGACTATGACGTGGCCTTCGACGGCTGGCTGCCGCTCACTCACCAGTCCTACATGGACGAGTATGGCGACAAGCTCACCGACCTCGGAGCATGGAACGACGAAGCGGCACTCACGATCGCCGTGAACGGTGATGCTCCGATCACGTCCCTGGACGAATTGGCCGCCAACGCAGACGCGTTCGGAAACCGCATCGTCGGAATCGAGCCGGGAGCCGGCCTCACGAAGGCTACTCAGGAGCAGGTCATTCCCGGGTACGGTCTGGAGGGAATGAACTTCATCACGTCGTCCACTCCCGCCATGCTCGCCGAACTGACTGCGGCTCTCGACAACGACGAGAACATCGTCGTCACGTTGTGGCGCCCGCACTGGGCATACGACGAGTACGATATCCGCGACCTGGAGGACCCGAAGGGAACGCTGGGAACCGCGGAGTCGATTCACTCGATCGGGCAGGCGAACTTCGAGAAGGACTACCCAACGCTGACGGGTTGGATCAAGAACTTCAAGATGGATTCCGAACTGCTCTACTCGCTGGAGAACGTGCTGTACAACAGCGGTGCGGACGCCAGCGACTACGAGTCGATCGTCGCCGACTGGATGGCCGACCACAAGGACTACGTGGACGGATTGACCAAATAGTCGATACGCGAATCGTGCGGGCGGTCTCCTTCGGGGGGCCGCCCGTTTTCGTCGTGAAGGGACGAACCCCTTAGTAGAACAGGGACGTGAGGACGTCCAGCTTGAGCTGGGCGATGATGGCGACGGCGAGGTAGCTCACAAAAGTGATGAGGGGAATCCAGCCGTATGCCGCAGCGAAGAACTTCTTTGCGCGGGCCCCGGCGGGAATGTTGCCCGCGGAGAGGTTGTACAGGGTGACAGCCCAGAACATCGGGATCGTGACGCTCCACACCACCATGCACCACGGACACAGTGTGTGCAGGTTGAAAATGCTCTGGTAGATGAGCCAGCAGACGAACGCGAACGCACCCGCAATGCCGACGTTGAACACGACCCAGAACCAGCGCGCGAACGCGGCCCCGGCGAGGATTCCGACTCCGACGGCGATGGGAGCGACGAATCCGGCAAGCCCGATGAGCGGATTCGGGAACCCGAACACGGAGCCTTGCCACGCGTCAAGATTCTTCCCGCACTGAACGAGAACGCTGAAGTCGCAACCAAGGTTCGTGTCCGGATGGAGAAGAGTCTGAAACTTGGCCACGGTCAGTTCCCAGGATGCGTAAACTCCGATCGTTCCCGTGATGACGAGGAACACGGCAAGGAGGATCGGGCTGCGGGTCGCTTGGATCTGGCTCACCTCGCGATTATTGCATGCGCGGGAATCTGGTTTGAGCGAAGGCGTGCGATAATAGCTGCAGTCGTCCGAGCCGCGCTCGGCATGACCAGAAAAAGCTTCCCGGTCTCTGAACCGGGCAACGGCGAATCGCTCGGCGATTCGTACGAGAAAGCGTATTAACGCAAAGGATTAGTGGGCGTCGGCTTTGAGTCGATGGCCGCGAGAGCATTACCCGACGGGTGGCGCGGCCTCTTCCGCATCGGGCACTAGGAGTGCACCAGCGATGGTGGAGATCAACGAAAACAAGAAGAAGCCACGCATTTTCGGCGGACGCCGCGCGAAGAACGCACCGGAATCTGCCGAGCCCTCGAATCAATCGCCCGCATCGAAGGTGACCGCCACTTCGGCCGCCGAGCCGACGAGCACGCCGAGGAAAACTTCTCAGCCAAAAGTCGCACAAGCGAAAGACGCACAGCCGAAGACTGCAGTACCGAAGACTGCAGTATCGAAGACTGCGGTCCCGAAGGAGACTGAGACGCCCGCGCCCGACAAAGCGAAGAGAACATCGCCTGCGAAATCCGCGCCGAAACAGGCGGACCTTCCGAAGAAGTCGGCGCCGCCCAAGTCCGCGGCAACCGCCGCGGCCGCGAAGCCGCTTTCCGCTGCCGGCGCGCCGGACTCGGACTCGGCCTCGGGGAAGCCGAAACAGCCCACCGCCGCGAAGGTTCCGGTTTCGGCGCTCGCCCCGCTCTTTCAGGCGCCGGACCTTCCGCCGATGCCTCCTCGGCAGGGCCAGCGCTCGGACGGCGAGCAGGAGTCCTCGACGGTCCGACGTCGCACTCGGCGCCGATCAGGTGAAGAGGGCAGTGCGGATTCGGCGCAGCCGAACACGGTTGTCAAGGTTCGCCAGCCTCGCCAGCAGCCGGCACCAAGCAACGAACCTCAACGTGTCAAGGGCTCGACGCGGCTTGAAGCAAAGAAGCAGCGGCGGCGTGACGGGCGGGATGCGGGTCGACGTCGCCCCGTGATCACGGAGGCGGAATTCCTTGCGCGGCGTGAGAGCGTCGATCGCGCCATGGTGGTGCGATCCAAGGATGACCGCATTCAGATCGGCGTCCTGGAAGATGACGTGCTCGTCGAGCACTACGTGGCGAGGGCGCAGGAAGCCTCGCTCATCGGAAACGTCTATCTGGGAAGAGTGCAAAACGTCCTGCCCAGCATGGAAGCGGCATTCGTCGATATCGGACGCGGCCGGAACGCCGTGCTCTACTCGGGCGAAGTCGACTGGGATGCTGCGGCGGAAAACACGGGCGAAGGCAAGCAGCAGGCCAGGCGCATCGAACTCGCGCTCAAGCCAGGAGACAAGGTTCTCGTTCAAGTGACCAAGGATCCGGTCGGCCACAAGGGCGCACGGCTTACGAGCCAGGTCTCCCTGCCCGGGCGCTTCCTCGTGTACGTGCCGAACGGTTCGATGAACGGAATCTCGAGGAAACTGCCGGACACCGAGCGCGCTCGACTCAAGAAGATTCTGAAGGAAGTGCTTCCTGAGAATGTCGGCGTCATCGTGCGCACCGCCGCAGAAGGCGCCACGGAAGAGCAGCTCACTCTCGATGTCAATCGCCTTACCGAGCAGTGGACGCAAATCAGCACAGCGGTAGAGAACTCGCCGGCGCCGGCGCTCCTGCACAGCGAACCGGATCTGCTCGTGAAGATCATCCGGGATGTATTCAATGAGGACTTCCACAAGCTTGTGGTTTCCGGCGATGACGCCATGGCGACGATCGAGAGCTATGTGAAAGCGGTTGCTCCCGACCTCGCGGATCGAGTCATCCGTCACGAAGGTCCCGCGGATCCCTTCGATGAGTTCCGAATCACCGAGCAGATCGAAAAGGCTCTCGACCGCAAGGTATGGCTCCCATCCGGCGGATCTCTCGTGATCGATCGCACGGAAGCGATGACGGTCGTGGATGTGAACACGGGAAAGTTCGTCGGCTCGGGGGGAAACCTCGAGGAGACGGTCACGAAGAACAATCTGGAGGCCGCGGAGGAGATCGTGCGCCAGTTGAGGCTGCGCGATATCGGCGGCATCATCGTCGTCGACTTCATCGACATGGTCCTGGAAACCAATCGCGACCTCGTCCTGCGCAGGCTCGTCGAGTGTTTGAGTCGGGACCGCACCAAGCACCAGGTCGCAGAAGTGACCTCGCTCGGACTCATCCAGATGACCCGCAAGAAGCTGGGACTCGGCCTGCTTGAGTCCTTCAGCGAGCCGTGCGACGTCTGCGCGGGCAGAGGGATCGTCGTGCACCACGACCCGGTCACGAAGCACCGCCAGTCCCCGCAGCCCGAGCCGAAGCGGGGTTCGCGGAAGGGCGGGCAGCAGGGATCCCAAAAGAGCGGGAATGGCTCAAGCGGCGGCACGCACGCCATCACCGACGATGTGAAGAATGCTCTCGCCAAGATTGCCGCGAGCACGATCGCGCCCGTTGTCGAGCTTCACGATCAGGTGGATCCCGCAACGGAGGCGAAACCGTCGACGGCGCCCGGATCGACCGTCGCTGACGGCGGGGAGGCTCCCGCCGAAGCGAGCGCAGGTTCGAAGAACGACGAGACAGTGGCGATCCTGGATATTCCAGTGACGAAGTCGACGAGGCAGCCCAGGAAGATCAGCGCGAAGGATGCCGAGCAATTGCTCGACTCCGTGCTGGATGCGCTGCCCGGTTCATCCGTCACTGCGTCGAAAGACACGGAAGGCGACCAGAAGACGCCAGAGCCGGCGGTTCCGGCGTCGGCACCCGCAGCAGCTGGTCGCGCGCGTACCCCGCGCAGAGCGTCTTCCGCAGGGATTACGACAAAGTCGAGCGAGTAGTTTTCCTGCGCTCGCGCTGGGTGACGCGCAACCCGCTCGAGTGGAGCCGTTTCACGAGTTCTCGATTGCTGACCGGTTCCGCGCCGGCGGCGACGAGCTCGTCGTACCGGTTTTCAGGGGCGTCGTAGTGGTCGAGGTCGAATGAACGGGACGGCAGCCCGACGGCGGCCGCGAATGCGTGCAGTTCCTCGAGGGACTCGTCGCTCACGACGTGCGACCAGAGCGTACCGTGGGCGGGCCATCGGGGGCGGTCGATTAACACGGTCATGGGTGAGAGTCTAGGAGGATGAAACGGATGCGACGCTTCGCCAGCTTGTTCGGTCGCCGCGGCGTCGTAGCCGCAGCGGCCGCCGCACTCATCGTGCTGGGAACACAGGTTGTGCTGCAACTGCTGTCCTCCGTGGTGTTGGCAGGCGTGGCGCTGGCGCAAAGCAATGGTCCGCACGTTCTTTCGCAAATATTCCCGCTGTACCTGTGGGGGCTCGTGCTCGGAATTCTCCCCTTCGCTGTCGGAGTGTTCCTGTGCCTGTGGCTGCTGGCACCGGTCGCGGCCGAACTGCACATTGGCCACGTCATCACGAGATCATTGCTCGCCGTCGCGGCCGGTGCCCTTGTCGTGTTTTTGGTGCAGCTCGTGGGGTCGCTGTTTCAGAATTTCGATAGCTCGGCAGGGTTGGTATTCGGCTGGGCGCAGGGTTTCTTTACGACAGTCTCATCGAACGCGGACTGGGCATTTTCCAACTCGCTCTACACCGCGCTGTCCACCGCAATCAACCTCGTTCCGCTCACCGTGCTGGCTGCCGTCCTGCTGTGGGTGTGGTTGCGCGCGCACCCCGCGAAACACGAGGTGTCCGGTCTCATCGACCAGGTTTGACCGTAAACAGAAGAATCCAGTAGTATTGACCCTTGGCGTGTGCTGGGCTGAGCCCGCTTTCAACGCCGAAGTCTGATGTGAGAGACAATTCTTTTAACAGTTAGGGTTCCACGTGGTTTACGCAGTTGTGCGCGCCGGCGGTCGGCAGGAAAAGGTCGAGGTCGGCTCGATCGTCGTTCTCGACCGCATTAAGGCGGACAAGGACGGCAACGTCGAACTCGCCCCTGTGCTGTACGTCGACGGTGACAAGATCACCCATGACGCGAAGTCGCTCGCGAAGATCACCGTGACAGGCGAGGTCGTCGCCGACCTGCGCGGCCCGAAGATCAACATCCAGAACTACAAGAACAAGACCGGGTACAAGCGCCGCATGGGGCACCGCTCCGAGCTCACCCGCGTCAAGATCACCAGCATCAAGTAAAGGGATTCGCACTCATGGCACACAAAAAGGGAGCGAGCTCCACTCGCAACGGCCGCGACTCGAACGCGCAGCGCCTCGGCGTCAAGCGTTTCGGCGGACAGGTCGTCAACGCTGGCGAGATTCTCGTCCGCCAGCGCGGAACGCACTTCCACCCCGGCGTGAACGTCGGGCGTGGCGGCGATGACACGCTTTTCGCCCTCGCGGGCGGCGCCGTCGAGTTCGGCGCAAAGGGCGGCCGCAAGGTTGTCAACATCGTCGCTGCCGAGTAGCGGCAATCAGGTTTCCCGTGGGCGAGCTTCGGCTCGCCCTACGGCGTTTAAGGGCAAGGAGAACTCATGGCGACATTCGTCGATGAGGTGACCCTGCACCTTCGCGCGGGCAACGGCGGGGACGGATGCGTGTCCGTCCGGCGGGAAAAGTTCAAACCGCTGGCAGGGCCGGATGGCGGCAACGGCGGGAACGCCGGCGACATCGTCCTCGTGAGCGACCCGCAAGTGACGACGCTCCTCGGCTATCACCGCGCACCGCACCGCCGCTCAGACAATGGTGGTCCTGGAATGGGAGACAACCGCAGCGGCTTCAGCACTCAGGATCTTGTCCTTCCCGTGCCGGTCGGCACGGTAGTCAAGGACGTCGACGGCAACGAGCTCGCCGACCTCTCCGAACCGGGGATGCGTTTCGTCGCGGCTGCCGGCGGCCAGGGCGGACTCGGAAACGCGGCGCTGGCGAGCACGAAACGGAAAGCACCTGGCTTCGCTCTGCTCGGCACGCCAGGCTGGGAAGGCGACATCGTCCTCGAGCTCAAGGTTGTCGCCGACATCGCGCTCGTGGGGTTCCCTTCAGCAGGCAAGTCGAGTCTCGTCGCCGCGATGTCGGCAGCGAAGCCGAAGATCGCGGACTACCCGTTCACGACGCTGCACCCGAATCTCGGAGTCGTGCAGGCGGGGGAGACCAGGTACACCATCGCGGATGTGCCGGGCCTCATCGAGGGCGCGAGCGAGGGCAAGGGGCTCGGCCTCGAGTTCCTCCGCCACATCGAGCGGTGTTCCGCTCTCGTGCACGTGCTGGACTGCGCGACGCTGGAGCCGGGCAGGGACCCGATGAGCGATCTCGATGTCATCCTCAACGAGCTCGCCGCCTACCCGGTGCCAGAGGGCCAGCTTCCGCTTCTGGATCGTCCGCAACTCGTCGCCCTCAACAAGATCGACATCCCGGAGGGCAGAGAGCTCGCGGAAATGGTGCGACCCGACCTCGAGGCGCGCGGGTTCGCAGTGTTCGAGATTTCCACCGTGAGTCGGGAGGGACTCAAGCAATTGTCCTTCGCGCTGGCCGGACTCGTCACGATCGCTCGGGAGTCCGTTGAGGAGGCCGGTCCGCGAATTGTCCTGCGGCCGAAGGCTGTCGATGACGGTGGATTCCATGTTCGCGTCGAAGGCGGATCGGGCGGGAACATCTACCGCGTGATCGGAGCAAAGCCGGACCGCTGGGTCGCGCAGACGGATTTCACCAACGACGAAGCGGTCGGATTCCTCGCCGACCGGCTTGCGAAGCTCGGGGTCGAGGATGAGTTGTTCAAGGCGGGCGCTGTCGCCGGGTCTACAGTAGTAATTGGCGCTGGTCACGGTGTCGTCTTCGACTGGGAGCCGACGCTCACGTCGACGGCCGAGCTGATCACGAGTCCGCGCGGCGCAGATGCCCGCCTGGACGCATCGGAGCGTCCGACCCGAAGCAAACGCCGCGACGACTACTTCGCCCGCATGGATGCGAAGGCTGATGCGCGTGCGGAACTTATCCGTGAACGCGAAGCCGGTCTGTGGACCGACGACGAAGGCTTTGCGGTGAAGCGAGAAAAGGACGACACGAACGAACATGACTGAACGCATCACAACGCGCGCGCAGATTCCTCTCGCGAAGCGAATCGTTGTGAAGGTGGGCTCGTCTTCGGTGAGCGGCGTGAACGCCGCCCAGATCCCTTTGCTCGTCGACGCACTCGCTGCCGCGCACGAACGAGGTGCGGAGGTCATTCTCGTGTCGTCCGGCGCGATTGCCACGGGAATGCCGTACTTGAAACTGAACGGCAGGCCGAGCGACCTCGCCACGCAGCAGGCTGCGGCCGCAGTGGGCCAGAATGTTCTCATCTTCCGCTATCAGGAGAGCCTCGACCGCTTCCGAATCGTCGCGGGGCAAGTGCTTCTCACGGCAGGAGACCTCGAGAATCCCGCCCACCGCAGCAACGCGCAACGGGCGATGGAGCGCCTGCTGGCGCTGCGCATCCTGCCCATCGTGAACGAGAACGACACCGTGGCGACGCACGAGATCCGGTTCGGGGACAATGACCGGCTCGCCGCCCTCGTTTCCCAGCTCGTTGGCGCCGATCTGCTGTTGTTGCTGTCGGACGTCGACGCGCTCTATACGAAGCCACCGAGCGACGCCGGCGCAGAGCGAATCGACGAGGTTGCTTTTGAGGACTCGCTCGAGCAAGTGGAGTTCGGCGGGATCGGCGACACGGGCGTCGGAACGGGCGGGGCGCGAACCAAGGTGTCGGCCGCGAAAATGGCCGCGTCGTCCGGGACTCCCGTGCTGTTGACGTCGACGGAGTTCATCGGCCGGGCTCTTGCCGGTGAACAGCTCGGTACGTGGTTCTCCTGCGAAACTGCCCCGAGCGCGCCTGTTCACGATAGATTAGTGAGGGCGCTGGCCACTGAGCCGGTCTCGCCAGCCGAACGGAGAGTTTAATGATTCTGCTTGCTGTCGCTGCCGCGGAAGAGCATGCCGCACCCCTCCTCATGCCGAATTGGGCCTTTGCGCTCACCGCATTCGCGATCGCCGTCATTCTGGGCTTCGTCACGTGGAGTTTCCGCGACGTCGCCAATCGGCATGCCCACCGCGTATCCGCTACCGGTGATGACCACGACAGCGCGCACTCGGGCGCGGGCGAGCACAGCGGCCACTAAGGGCGTTTCCATGGCCGCCTCCGCGCATCCGCGTGCCCGCATAGGCGTGATGGGCGGAACCTTCGATCCGATTCACAACGGACACCTCGTTGCTGCAAGCGAGGTTCGCCAGCATTTCGACCTCGACGAAGTGATCTTCGTGCCCACTGGGCACTCGTACCAGAAACGCGACGTCTCGGCGCCGGAGCATCGATACCTCATGACGGTCATTGCGACCGCGTCCAACCCTGATTTCACCGTGAGCCGCATCGACATCGATCGGGACGGCCCGACGTATACCTTCGATACGTTGACGGAGATTCGCGCCTCGCATCCCGATGCCGACTTGTTCTTTATTTCGGGGGCGGATGCGGTGGCTGAAATCCTGGAATGGAAGCACGCGCCGGAGCTTTTCTCGCTTGCGCACTTCGTAGCTGTGAGCCGGCCGGGACATCGGCTGACCGTTTCCGGATTGCCGGAGGAGCACGTAAGCTTGCTGGAAGTGCCTGCGCTGGCTATATCGTCCACCGACTGTCGTAGCCGGGTCAGCCGGGATTTCCCGGTTTGGTATCTGGTTCCCGACGGCGTCGTGCAGTACATCGCCAAGTACCATTTGTATCGGAGTTCCACGTGACAACCTGGCAAGATCAGCAGCCGATGAGTCGGCGAGCTCTTCGCGAGAGCGAGCGCGCTCACGCCCAGGCCGTCATGTCGGACACGGGTGAGGTTGAGAGCCAGGAAAGTGCTCCTGATCAGCAAATTTGGTCGCAGAATCTGACCGCGGAACCCCTGGGATACGCGACGGAAGCGCGGCAGCCCCGCCCCGATTCCGACACGCCGCTTCGCCGTCCTCGGGCATCCGCCCCGGCCAACCCGGCGGCGGAAAGTCCAGGCTATCGACTGAGGGATTTCGGCCCCGAATCGCGCGGCTCGTCCTTCTCCTCGACCCAGCCGGCGCCGTGGACCCCGCCGTCCGCAGGCAGCGAAGACTTGAACTACCACACCTCCGTGGAGGCGAATCGGCCGGTTCCCGAGGCGTATTCTGCGCCGACTCCCACACCCCCAATCGTGGTCACACCCGCCGACGTGCCTGCGACGAGCGCGGAAGCGCCCGTCACGCCTCAGAGTCCCCCAGGGGAGCACACCATCACCCGGCGCGAACTTCGCGAAATGCGAAACGCCGCGGCCGCGCAGGCACCGGTCGAGACACCGGTCCCCGCGCAGCTGCCCGAGGGTCTGAAGCCAGCGCAGAGCGCGGAGTTGACCGAAGCGATGTCGGAGTTCGACAGGATGCTCAAGGCAAGCCAGATCCCGCCGCTTGTCGAGCCGCCAGCTCCCTCTCCGCCGCCAGCAGCCACTGCACCCCCAGCAGCCGTGCCGGAGTATCCGGCGCCCGCGGCATCTATGCCGGAGCGTCCGGCGCCCGCAGCGTCCGCGGCCGCGCCCACTGCCGTCCCTCAGCCTCCTGCTTCCGTTTCCGCACCTCCTCCTGAGGTGGCGCAACGCCCGGCACCTCCGGTCGCCGACTCTCCCGCGATCGCGGGTCCCGAGTCTCCGGCGGAGCCGTTGCGCGAAGTCGTGTCTGCGCCCGAGGTGTACGCCGCTCCGGCAGGGCACTGGTCGAGCCAGGTGGACATCGACGAGCAGTACCAAAAGGCGCGCGGTCCCCACAAGCGAGATCTTTCGTCCAGCGATGCGATCACCACGAGCGCACTCGTTCTGCCGTCGTTCCCCTCGACAGGACCCATCACCGGCCCGGTCAGCGGGACGGGCCAGGTGCTCATGACCGGTTCGATCGATTTGCCTCGGAGCTTGGGGATCAACGGACTCCACCCTTCGCGTTACGATCGCGCCGACATCGACTCAATCATCGACGCGGACGACCGTGAAGATTCCGCACCCGATTCCGCGCCCGTCCGCGCAGTTCGGGCTGTCAGCACGTATACATCGTCGCAGGGGATCATCCAGACGACGCGGCCGCGGGGCAACAACCTGCCCATGGTGCTTTCCATCACCGCCGGAGTGATGATGATCGGCGTCGTCGTGCTCGTGGTCGCCGGAATGATTTTCAAGATCTTCTGATTCGTGACGTATTCACCCCATTGCCGGATTCTGAGCCCGTGACGGCATCCGATCGCGCGCGAGAGTTGCTGGCGGTTGCCGCGGCGGCCGCCGACTCCAAGCAGGCGGAAGACCTGGTGGCGCTCGATGTTTCCCAGCCGCTGCCATTCGCCGACATCTTTCTTGTGGCCAGCGGACGAAGCGAACGGCAGGTGCAGGCGATCGCCTCCGAAATCGAGGACAAGCTCACGGAGATTGGCTCCAAGCCACTTCGCCGGGAGGGGCGGTCTGAGGGCCGGTGGATTCTTCTTGACTTCGGTGACCTGGTCGTCCACGTATTCCACGACGAGGACAGAATGTACTACTCGCTGGAGCGACTGTGGAGCGATTGTCCGGTAATCCCGCTGGAGACATGACCTCCGTCGAGCTTCCCCGCTGGGACGCGTTGCCCGGCGACGCTGAACGCTGTATCGACGACATTGATCGATGGGCCATGGCCCTTCGTGACAGCGATGTGGTTTCCGCGTTCTCGGAATCCGCCGCCGGTTCGATCCGCCGGCTCGCCGGAGTCGAACTTCTGGACTCTCTGGAGAATTTCGCTTCTTCACGCTGGGACTTCCGCGGCGGTCGGGAACGCAATCTTGCAGCGCCCTCCACTTTTTCCGAGCGTCAGGCCGCCGCAATCGACTCTGCGGCCACGATGCTCGGTCTGGCCGGAACACCGGGGCCGCGACGAACCGCATACGACGCGGTCATCATGACGGGAGGGATGGTGCGTGCGGGCATCGTGAAGCCGCGCTACCTTCGAGAGCTGACCGACCACGGCCTGGAGTGGAGGGAGGGCGTATTCCTCGGTGGCTTCAGACCTTTCGCGGGGGACGAATCAGAGCTTGGGCGCGCGCTCGGGGTCGCCGGTGGGAACGAGTTCGATGCCATGACGACGGGGATGGAACTGGCGTTCGGGCTCGGGCAGCCCGAGTCCGTCGATCCGCACGGAGTACCGTCGTCCGGCCTTGCCGGAAACTCGGTCTGGCGCGAAGACTCCTGGGGCTGGAATGGCCGAACTCTTCGTGTCGTCGCCGCGCCGTCATCGCGGCCGGAACTTCGCCGAGCCAACACGGTCGATACGTTTCGGTTCTGGGCGGCTCGCGCGCACGGCATCCGATCCGTTCTCGTCGTCACTACGCCCGTCTACGTCCCCTATCAGGGCGCGGGGGCAATAGAGGTTTTCGGCCTCGAGTTCGGAATGTCCGTCGAGACGGTGGCGGTGAGCGCAACCGCCAGCGACCTCGGTCGTCACACCCAGCTTTTTCTGCCGCAACATCGTGCACAGGAGCTGCGGTCGGCGGTCCACGGGATGCGCAGTCTCCGGTCAAGGCTCGTGGCGACCGGCTGATGGCCTTACTGCGCTCGGACTGTCATGCGACAATGGGCACACACGACTCACGAACTCACTGAGACCAGAGGCCATTCGATGAAGATTCGCGCACTTGTCGTTCCCGCGGTGCTGATGCTCGCTCTGGCCGGTTGCGCACCGGAGCCCGTCGTCCCCACGACGACGCCTGTCCCCACGTTCTCGACGCCGACCCCGACGCCGACCGCGTCCGCCGCGGGTTCTCAGCTCACCCTTCCCGAAGATTGCGATGTCCTCGTCCCCATCGCGTTCATCCATTCGCAGTTTCACGAAAGCTTCACGTCGATGTACTTCGCGGCGGATCTCGGAGGCAGCGCCGCGCAGAGTTTTGCGGCTCGTGACGGGCTAACGTGTTTGTGGGGAATCCCGGATTCCGATGCCGGCTATGTCACGGTGTTCGCGGCCGAGCGGGGAACCGAAACGGATGCCCAACAGGTCGCACAGTGGAGGGCCGCAGGCTACAGCGAGTGCCCGCCGTTCATGGACGAGTGCTACTTCGAGGAAACGACGGACGAGATAGGCGAGGTGTGGACGGTGCACGTGCTCGTCGACGGGTTCGAACTGCAGGTCCAGGCAACCGCCAGCTCCATGGACCTGCTTTTGGTTACCGCGCGCGAAGCAGCGACCAATATGGGCTACGTGTGACCGGTGCCGTGAGGTGGATGCCGGTGTAGTAATCTAGGGAAGTTGTGTGCGAGCGATCGCACGGTACGGGGCTGTGGCGCAGTTGGTAGCGCACCTGCATGGCATGCAGGGGGTCAGGGGTTCGAATCCCCTCAGCTCCACAATTGTGATGAGTCGCGACATCGTTGACAGATGAGTCGCGACATAGTACACAAAGAGCTCGGCCTTTGGTCGGGCTTTTTGGCTTTGTTGGCCCAGCAGTTTCGGTCGGGTTGATGCTGTAGTCACTATGGCTGATGTCAACTTTGGGACGCCTGGACCTGGGCTCCACCGCGTCGATGCCGCCCTGTCGGTAACGGGCCAAGAGCACGTAAACGTGTTGCCGTGACACACCGAAACGGGCAGCGGCAGCAGCGACACTCATTCCCTGCTGGGCAACGGACAACACAATGACTCGGGCTTTGGACATGCCCCATCGTTGCGTTACCTAGTTGTAAACGATGTCGCGACTCATCTGTCAACTATGTCCTGAACTCACACACCCTCAGCTCCACAAAATATTCAGCGCGCTCGTCGGCTGTCCCAGCGCAGCGTGGCGGCAGCGAGAACCGTCGCAACCAGAGTCGCACTCAGGATGGCGACCTTCGCTCCAGCGGATTGCGCAGCTGCGGGGAACGACAACTCGGCGATCAATAACGACACCGTGAACCCGATTCCGGAAAGCAGGCCGACAGGTACGAGGTCGCGAAGGTTGAGCGTCTCGGGGAGCCGGAGGGCACTGAACCTCGTGACGAGTGCCGTCGTAGTCAGAACCCCGACAAGCTTTCCGACCACGAGGCCGATCATGATGGCGCCAACGACCGGCTGGGCAAAGAGTGCGCCAGCGCCGCCAGAGTCCACGATCGACACCCCGGCCGCGAAGAACGCGAAGATCGGCAGTGCGACGGCGGCGGACCAGATCCGCACGGCGTGTTCGTAACGATGGGTTCGGGGCCGAGGCTCGTCGAAAAGCAACCGGGCGGGAATGACGACCCCGAGGAGCACGCCCGCGATGGTGGCGTGCACCCCCGAATCGTGCATGAACGCCCACGCGACCGCGGCGAGCGGCAGGAGGATCCACCACCGGGGTGAGCGCATCCGAGCGACGAGCGCGAACAGCGCGATGCAGACGAGCGCGAGCACGAGCGCGACCAGGTTGATCTCCGCCGTGTAGAACACGGCGATGATGACTATGGCCAGGAGGTCGTCGACGACAGCGAGGGCGAGCAGAAACGTTCTCAGCGCTGTCGGCAGCCCGCGGCCGAAGATGGCCAGAATGGCGAGTGCGAAGGCGATATCCGTGGCGGTGGGAATCGCCCAACCGCGCAACGAGTCTGGATCCTGCGCGAGGAGGACAACCCCGATGTACAAAGCGGCGGGGAGCACCATGCCGCCGATCGCGGCAAACACGGGCACCGCCGCTTCCTTGAGGTTGCGGAGGCTTCCCGCCACGAACTCGTGCTTGAGTTCCACCCCGACGACAAAGAAGAAGATCGCGAGCAAGCCATCCGTTGCCCAGGACGCCAGGGATAGATCAAGGTGTACGGCGGCCGGGCCGACAACGATTTTCGAGAGTTCGAAGTATCCGGTTCGCCACGGCGAGTTCGCCCACACCAGCGCGACGAGCGCAGCGAGAACGAGCAGACCACCACTCGTGGTCTCCAGGGTGAGCCAATGGCGCGCGCGCTTGCGACGGGACATGGGGGATTGAGGTACTGTCATGTGGCTCCAGCGGATTTGGGCCCCGCGACAGGGTCGCCGAGGGAACCGCCGACCAGTCTTCCCGGCAATCCAAGGGAACAGTCTACCGGGGTAGGAAGTCATGCCAGCGAAAATGCAGCGCCGCGACGTGACCGGCGAAGATCCCGCGACGATTATCAGAGGTATGAGCGAGACGAACCGGTCCTTCGCGCCGATGCGGAGACTCCGTGAGCTGAACGGGCCCAGGGCGCGACACTACCAAGCGGCTGGTCGGTAGTCCTTCAGGAAGACTCCGAAAATATCCTCGCCGTCCTCGCCTCGCACGATCGGGTCATAAACCCGGGCAGCTCCATCCACGAGGTCGAGCGGTGCATGGAAGCCTTCCTCGGCGAGGCGTACTTTCGTGTGGTGCGGTCGTTCGTCGGTGATCCAGCCGGTGTCCACGGCGGTCATGAGGATGCCATCCGTCTCGAACATCTCGCCCGCACTCGTGCGCGTGAGCATATTGAGCGCGGCCTTGGCCATGTTCGTGTGCGGATGACCGGGGCCCTTGTATCGGCGCGCGAACTGCCCCTCCATGGCGGACACGTTCACGACGTACTTTCGGCGCGCTGTGCTTGCCGCCAGGGCGGGGCGCAGTTTGCTGATGAGCAGGAAGGGCGCCGTCATGTTCGCGAGCTGAACTTCGAGCAATTCGAGGGGTTCCACTTCCTGCACGTGCTGAGTCCAGCTGTTGACGTGCAATTCGTCGGGGACGAGTCCTCCCGCGTCGATCGCGGTCCCCGCCGCCATCCGTTCGAGCGAGGACGAACCCGCGGTCATCGCCTGCTCCGCCAGGTAAGGGGCACGGGATGCGCTGGTGTCTTGGTCAGTGGCGGGTGGTGCGTCACCCGCGCTCGACGAAATCACCCGCGCGGCGGCGACATTTCCGGATTCTGGCAGGAGCATGCGCGGATGCAGGTCGCTCGTGTGGCCGAACGTGAGCATGTCGGGCATCGGTCCGTCGGGGAGCGGCTCCAACTCGGCGGCCGCGAGCGGGGCGTAGGCGCCGGGGGAGCGGCGAACGGTTTGCGCGGCATTGTTGATGAGGATGTCGAGGGGCCCGGCTTCGGCCACCGACTCGACGAGCCCGAGCACCTGGGCCGGATCGCGCAAGTCGATGCCGACGACGCGCAAGCGGTGCAGCCAGTCCGCCGAATCTGGAATCGAGGAGAACCGCCGCGCGGCATCCCTCGGAAAGCGCGTCGTGATTGTCGTGTGAGCGCCGTCGCGAAGGAGACGCAGCGCGATATGCATCCCAATCTTTGCGCGGCCCCCCGTCAGAAGAGCGCGGCGACCCGTGAGGTCGGTGCGCGCATCCCGTTTGGCGTGGCTGAATGCCGCGCAGTCCGGGCACAGCTGGTGGTAGAACGCATCCACCTGGGTGTAGTGCTTCTTGCAGATGTAGCACGCGCGCGGCTTGATGAGTTCGCCCGCAACGGGAGCTGCCACGCGCGTGGCGAGCGGGATGCCGCGCGTCTCGTCATCGATGCGGTCCGGCGCTCCCGTCGCGGTCGCCGCGATGACCGCGCGGTCCGCATCGGCGATCACCGCACGCTTCTCCAGACGCCGATTCTTTTTGACCGCCTTGAACATCCGCGCCGTCGCCTGGCGGACGGCAATGAAATCGGGGTGATCCTCGTCAAGCTCGTCCATCGCCGCGAGGACTCGCAGAACGGTGTCGAGCTCTGCGGGGTCGATCTTGCGTTCGTCGGTCATCTACGACGATCCAAGCATGACGGCCGCGGTGATGGCCAGTGCGACGCCGAGGAACTGCACGCGCGAGATGCGCTCCTTGAGAACGAACCACGCGAGAAGCACTGTCGCAAGCGGGTACAGGCTCACGAGCACGGCGACCACCGCGAGGTTTCCGGCGTGCAGCGCAATGACGAGCAGAATGTTGCCGATGCCGAGGAGCGCCCCTGCGGCCGCGCTCAACGCCCAGATTCGCGCGCCGACCGGCGCCGCGAGGGGACTCGGGGAGGTTTCCACCGGCGCCCCGTGGAGCCACGCGTCGCTGTTTCTGAACCGGCGCACCGCGAGCAGCGGGGCAAGCAGGGCGAGTCCGATCGCGAGGTCGAGGAATGCGGGAAACACGCCGGAATCATCCGGGGCGACATCGAGGGACACCGTGGAAAGCCCCAGGGTGATGCCGGCGACGAGGCCGAGCACTGCGCCGCGCGCCGTGATCCTTTCACCCGCGAGGTGACCGGTCGCCGACTTGCCGGGCACGGAAATGAGCGTTGTGGCCAGTAGCGCGATGCCGACTGCGACCCATGCGAGCGGCCGCAGGCTTTGACCCGTGACGGCGGCCACGACGACGGGGATCGCGGTCTGAATGAGCGCGATGAGCGGCGCAAGGAGGCTCATGGGCCCGATCGCGAGCGCGGCGTAGAACGTGACCATCCCGACGGTTGCGAAGATTCCGGCGACCGACCCTGCCAACAGGGCCAGGTCGCTGTACGTCCATGCCGTGAGCATCAGTGCAGCGGTCGCGACGATGGTCGCGGAGAGGTAAACGACGGCACTCGTCTTGAGCACGGTGAGCTTGCGGGCGGTGAACGCTCCAAGGAAATCGGATGCACCGTAGAACAGGCTCGCCGCGAGGGCGACGGCAACGACAATGGCCACGAGGTATCAGCCGCGCCGCACAGTCATGAGTCAACTTTACCTGCCAGTGGGCGACGAACTTTCGCACTCGCTCGCCCTAGGCTGAGTCCGTGTCCCCAAGAAAACTGCTGCTCGATTGCGATCCGGGCCTCGATGATGCGCTCGCGATTCTCCTTGCGCACAGCGACCCACGGCTCGAACTGGTCGCCCTCACGACGGTCGGGGGCAATGTCGCGCTCGAGAACACGACCCGCAATGCGCTCGAATTGCGCGAGCACCTCGGGTTCACGGGCATCCCAGTCGCGTCGGGAGCTGCCGGGCCGCTCGTGCGCGAAACGAAAAACGCGGCGGAAGTGCACGGTCCTGGCGGAATCGGCGATGTCATTCTGCCGCCGGCCACACTTCCGCTCGACCCGCGCAACGCCGTGGATGTCATCATCGAAACACTGCGCAATGCCCCCGGAGAGATTCATCTCGTCGCGACCGGCCCGATGACGAACATCGCGCTCGCGCTTCGCGAGGAACCGCGGGTCGCCAAGTGGGCGGCATCCTTCGTCATCATGGGCGGCTCGTTCACGCGCGGCAACACGACGCCGGCCGCCGAGTTCAACATTTACGCGGACCCGGAGGCGGCCGCCGAGGTGTTCCAGGCGGGCTGGCAGGTCGTGATGGTGGGGCTCGACCTCACGCTGCAGGCGCTCGTCGATGATGCCGTCACGGAGCGGATGCTGGCGCTCGGCACTCTGGGCCGCGACCTCGTGGTCCCGCTCGCCACGTTCTGGAACGACCCGCAGGACCCGGACTGGGGCGGTCAGGCGGTGCACGACGTGTGCGCGGTGGCGTACATCAGCCGACCGGACCTGTTCACGAGCGTGCCCGCGCGGGTCGAAGTGGAGACGGCAGGGGAGTGGACCGCCGGCATGACGGTCACGGACTTCCGCTCCAGCATCCCGAACGCGCTCGTGCCGGTGAAGCTCGACGTCGCCGGATTCTGGGACTACGTGCTGGATTGCTACGCGCGGGTGGCGTCCTAGGACACCGTCACCTCAACGGAGTGGTGTCCGGTTGCGCCGTCAGGCACGACATCCGCATACGCCGCAGTCTGCACCATGCCGTCGGCATCCGTCGCCCGCACCGTGAGTTCGTGCCGCCCGCTCGTCGCGTCCCACGCGAACGACCACTGGCGCCACGTGTCGGCGGAGATCGCGTCCGCGAGCGTCGCCTCCGACCACGGCTCGTCGTCAACCCGAACCTCGACGCGGGACACTCCGACATGTTGCGACCACGCGACTCCCGCAACCACGACCGTTCCGGCATCAACGGTGCGCGACACTCGAGGAGTGTCAATGCGTGATGAGAGTTTCACGGGGCCCAGAGCGCTCCAGCCCCGGTGGGTCCAGTACGCGGTATCGGCCGCGAACGTCGTGACATTCAGCTCGGTCACCCACTTCGTCGCCGAAACGTACCCGAACAGTCCCGGCACCACCATCCGCACCGGGAAACCGTGCTCGGCGGGCAGAGGAACCCCGTTCATGGCGACCGCGAGGATTGCGTTCCGGTCATCCATGAGCACCGAAAGCGGAGTGCCTGCAGTGAAACCGTCTGCGCTGCGTGACAGGACCATATCCGCGCCCGCCTTCGGGCGCGCCCTTTGAAGGAGGTGCCGGATCGGATAGCCGAGCCACAGGGCATTTCCGATGAGCCCGCCGCCGACAGGGTTGGAAACGCACGCGAGAGTCGTGTAGCTCTCCTCCAGGGGAAGCGCGAGAAGTTCCTCGAACGTCAGGGTCACCCCATTGTCGACGAGCCCGGTGATTCGCAGCGACCATTGGTCCGGGTCGATCGAGGGCACGATGAGCGCGGTGTCGATGCGGTAGAAATCGACGTTGCTCGTGACGAGCGGCGCAATTCCCGGGATGTCGAGTGACGCACGTGAAGGAATCGGCGGCGCGGCGACGGCGGGGCGAGGCAGGGTGAACATCCGCCGTGCGGAGTCGACGGCCTGAATTCCCGTGGCGACGATCCGACCGCCGACGGTGGCGAGAACCCCGAGCCCGGCCGCGAGTCCCGTATTGATGAGAAACGTGCGCCGAGAGGCTCCCTGACTTTGCTCTCCAATCGACGAGTCGACGGCCTCCGATCGCCGGATGAGCGCGCCGAGCAACCACACGCCGATGAGGATGGCCGCGATCGACGGAATCGCCGACACGAGAAAGGAGCCTGCCCTGGTCATCGCGGCGACGAGGCCGAGCGCGCCGACCGCCGCGACAATGACTCGCCCCCAGGGCGGCGTTGCCCGTTCGACGAGTCCGGCGAGGGCGGCAAGTACGGCGACGAGCAGTGCGACGGAGGCGATGATCACCGCCTTGTCCGCAGTTCCGAATACGGCGATGACGCTTTCCTTGAGCCACGATGGCGCCAGGTCGATCACGAGGGAACCGGCCGAGAACAGCGGGCTCGACGTGGGCGACAGGATCGCCGCGAGCACCTCCGCGACGCCCAGTCCGGCGCTCACGGCGGCGAGACCCGCGAACACGGCCCGCCAGCGCGCGCGGACCGTCGCGGCGGATGTCCGCCGGGGTTTCGCGCCAACCTGCTGATCGGGCATCCCCTCAGCATAAGTCGGGATCGGGCATCCCGCCGGGAGTGTGCGACGGTTAACGGGTGCAGATTCCCGACAGCGGCGACCCGGACCTCGTCTATTCCGCGTTCGTCGACTGGGCGTCATCCGAAGGCTTCACCCTCTATCCGGCGCAGGACGAAGCGATCATGGAGCTCGTCTCGGGCGCGAACGTCATCCTGAGCACACCGACCGGCACAGGCAAGTCCCTCGTCGCGGTCGCCGTACACGTCGCGGCGCTCGCCGCGGGAAAGAGAAGCTATTACACGGCCCCGATCAAGGCGCTCGTGTCGGAGAAATTCTTCGCCCTCGTGGACATCTTCGGCGCGGAGAACGTGGGCATGGTCACGGGCGACTCGAGCGTGAACGCGGAGGCGCCGATCATCTGCTGCACGCAGGAGATCCTCGCGAACCTGTCGCTGAGGCATGGAGAAGACACCTCGGCCGACCTCGTGGTCATGGATGAGTTCCATTTCTACGCGGACCCCGAACGCGGCTGGGCGTGGCAGGTTCCCCTCCTGCGGATGCCGCGGACGCAATTTCTGCTCATGTCCGCGACCCTCGGGGACGTCGACTGGCTCGCCGAGGACCTGACGAAACGCACCGGGCGGCCGACGGCATGCGTGACCGGTGTCGACAGACCGGTTCCCTTGAACTATTACTACGCAACGACGCCCATCCACGAAACGGTCGAGGAGTTGCTGTCCACCGGCCAGGCACCCATCTACATCGTGCACTTCTCGCAGGCCGCGGCCCTCGAGCGCGCGCAGGCGCTCACGAGCGTGAAGGTCATCGATCGCGAGCAGAGAGATGCAATCGCAGACCTCATCGGCGACTTCCGCTTCACGACGAAGTTCGGCCAGACCCTGTCGCGGCTCATCCGCTCGGGGATCGGCGTGCACCACGCGGGCATGCTGCCTAAGTACCGCAGGCTCGTGGAGCAGCTAGCCCAGCGCGGACTCCTGAAGGTCATTTGCGGCACGGACACCCTCGGGGTGGGCATCAACGTGCCCATCCGCACCGTGGTGCTTACCGCACTCACGAAATACGACGGCACGCGGATGCGCCAGCTGAACGCGCGCGAATTCCACCAGATCGCCGGACGTGCAGGGCGGGCCGGCTTCGACACCGCGGGGACCGTCGCCGTTCAGGCGCCGGAGCACGAGATCGAGAACGCGCGTCTCGTCGCGAAGGCGGGCGGCGATGAAAAGAAACTCAAGAGAATCGTGCGGAAGAAACCGCCGGAGGGTTTCGTGTCGTGGGGGGAACCCAGTTTCAGCCGACTCGTCGCGGCCGAGCCGGAGCGGCTCGTCTCCAGCATGCGAATGAGTCACGCCATGCTGCTCAACGTCATCGGCCGGGGCGGCGACGCGTTCGCGGAAGTCCGCGCGCTCGTGGAGGACAACCACGAATCGCGGCCGCGGCAGCGCGAGCTCGCCCGCCAGGCGCTCGCGATGTACCGCACACTGCGCACCGCCGGAATCGTCGAGCAGGCGGGTGCCGAGTTCCGCCTCACGGTCGACCTCCAGCCGAACTTCGCCCTCAACCAGCCGCTCTCGCCCTTCGCGCTCGCCGTCATCGACCTGCTCGATCCGCAAGCGGCAAGCTATGCGTTGGACGTCATCTCCGTCATCGAGGCGACGCTGGAGGACCCGCGCCCTGTGCTCTCCGCGCAGGAGCACCGCGCTCGCGGCGAGGCGATCGGCGCCATGAAGGCGGAGGGCATCGAGTACGACGAGCGCATGGAGCTGCTCGAAGCGATCACGTATCCGAAACCGCTGGAAGAACTGCTGGATGCCGCGTTCGAAACCTACCGCGCATCCCAACCGTGGGCCGCGGACTTCGAGCTGCGCCCCAAATCGGTTGTGCGCGACCTGTACGAGAACGCCATGACCTTCAATGAGTATGTCGGCTTTCAGGGGATCGCGCGCTCGGAAGGGATGCTGTTGCGGTACCTTTCCGACGCGTTTCGCGCCATCCGCCAGACCATCCCGGAGTCGGCGAAGACGGAGGAGATCCAGGACCTCATCGAGTGGCTCGGCGAACTCGTGCGACAAGTGGATTCGAGCCTCCTGGAGGAGTGGGAGGAACTCAGCCACCCGGGGGCCGCCCACGACGATGAACCGGTCGTGCCGCCACCGCCGCCTTCCGTGGTCACGAACGAGCGCGCGTTCCGGGTGCTCGTGCGCAATGAACTGTTCCGCCGCGTCCAGCTCGCGGCCTTCGATGATGCTGAGGCCCTGGGTGAACTCGATGCGGAATCCGGGTTCGACGCCAGACGCTGGGGCGAAGCGCTCGACGCCTACTACGCCGTCCACGACCACATCGGCACGGATGCGGATGCCCGCAGCTCCGCGATGCTCATGATCGAAAAATCTCCCGAGGTCTGGACTGTGCGGCAGATTCTGGCCGACCCGGCGGGCGACCACGACTGGGGGATCACCGCCGTCGTCGACCTCGCCGAATCGGCGGAGCAGGGCGTAGCGGTCATCCGGATCACCGACGTGGGCGAACTTTGACGAGCGCAACCCGCCGAGCGGGGTGTTTACTGAGACCATGACTCGCCAACAGCGTCTGGTGCTCGCGATCGCGATTCTCGCCTCGTTTGTCGCCTTCCTCGACGGTTCCGTCGTGAACGTCGCGCTCCCCGCCATCAGCGACGAACTCGGCGGTGGGCTTTCCACCCAGCAGTGGGTCGTCGACGCCTACCTGATCACCCTCGGCGCGCTCATCCTCGTCGCAGGCTCGCTGTCGGACGTCTTCGGGCGGGTTTTTGTCATCCGCGCGGGCCTGTGGGGCTTCGGTCTGACGTCCCTCCTGTGCGCGCTCGCGCCGACAGCGGAGATCCTCATCATCGGACGTGGGCTGCAGGGCGTCGCGGGCGCGCTCCTCGTCCCCAGTTCCCTCGCCCTTATCATGTCGGCATTCCGGGGAGCGCCGCAGGCAAAGGCGATCGGTTCGTGGACTGCCTGGACGAGTGCCGCGTTCATTGCCGGACCGATCATCGGCGGGTTATTCGTCGACTTGCTGTCGTGGCGGTTCGTGTTCGGCATCAACATCATCCCGATTGCCATCACGCTCATCCTTCTCGTGAAGGTGGAGCACACCGGTGAACGCGATCGCAGCATGACGATCGATTACGCGGGGGCATTGCTGGCGATCGCGGGGGTCGGAGGTCCGGTGTTCGCCCTCATCGAGCAAGCCAATTTCGGCTGGTCGAACCCCGTCATTTGGATTCCCCTGGTCGTCGGGGTACTGGCGTTGGCGGCTTTCCTGTGGCGGCAAGCCACGGCGAAGCAGCCCATGATGCCTCTTGCACTGTTCACGGTGCGCAACTTCGCGGTCGGAAACGTGGCGACGTTCTTCATCTATGGCGCGCTCGGGATGTCCGGTTTCATTCTGGTTGTCTTCCTGCAGCAGACCGCAGGCTGGGGGGCAACCCTCGCGGGCGTTTCCGCGCTCCCGGTCACGATCATCCTCATGCTCTTGTCGTCCTACTTCGGCGGCCTGTCCGGCAGGTACGGTCCGCGCGTGTTCATGACCGTCGGACCCATCCTCGCGGGCATCGGACACCTGCTCATGCTCACCGTCACCGCCGACGTCGACTACTGGTGGCAACTGTTCCCGGGCATCATGCTCTTCGGCCTCGGTCTGTCGATCACGGTCGCCCCACTCACCTCCGCGATTCTTGGCGCGATCAGCGAGAAACAGGCGGGAATCGGCTCCGCCGTCAACAACGCCATTGCGCGGATCGCCGGACTCCTGATCGTGGCGATGCTCGGGATCATCGTCGTCGAACGCCTCGACGTTGACGGTTTGCACCGCGCATTGATCGTGTGCGCCGCCCTTCTCTTCGCTGGAGGGGTGATCTCAGCGATCGGAATTCAGAACAACGTGGATCGCGCGCCGCACACGTCCGACACTGTCGCCGATGCGGCCGCCGCAGGCGACCCTCAGGATGCCGTGAGCTGAGTCCCGGCCAGCGCAACGGAAGCCACCGCGACGAAAGCGCCGAGGATCACGAGCCGAAAGAGCGGGCGAGCTGGCGGCCTCGTGGCAGCGAGTACGACTCCGCAGACCACGATGAGCGCCTCGACGCCGAGGGTGCTCCACGCAATTACGGTTCGGAAATCCCCGGTTCCGGGCAAACCCGAGCCGCTCACGGTGAGCGCCGTCGCCGAGGCGAGGGCTGCGAACGTGATGATTCCCGAGGTACGCGCTCCGAGCCGGTGCGGGAGCCCGACCACTCCCGTCAACCGGTCGTCGTCGAGATCCGGGAGTGCGTTCGCGAAGTGGGCGGCAACGCCGAGAAGTGCCCCAGCCGAAACGACCCAGAGCCTCGGAAGCATCGGGGTGCTCTGCGCGAGCGTGACGACTGCCGGGAGGACGCCGAACCCGACCAGGTACGGCAGCACCGATAACGCTGTGCGCTTGAGCCAGAAGTTGTACGTCCAGCCGGACGCGATGAACAGGACGTGGGCGACGGTCGCCCGGCCACCGAGGACACTTGTTGCGGCTATTCCCGCCGCGCCGGTCAGGAGCGCCGTGGTGCGCGCCGAGGACACGCTGACCCATCCGCGAGCTACCGGCTTGTCAGCGCGACCCGCCTGGAGGTCCCGTCCGGCGTCCAGCCAATCATTGGAAAGACCGACCGAGAACTGGCCCAACAGGATCGCGAACCCGATGACCGCGATTCGCCAGGGCTCGAGTCCAGCGCCCATCCCCAACACGACGCACACGAGGGTGACGGCGATGCTCGGTCCTGGATGCGCCGAAAGCACCAGTAGCGCCGGTGGACTCCGACGCGGCCCGCTGTGCATTCTGTCAGCGTAGTGGCCGCGCGCGAGAGCCCCCCAGTTTCGAATCCTTCACGGCACGAGAAGGAGTTTCCCGATTCGATCTCCGGATTCCATCGCCTCGTGCGCACGGCGAGCCTCCTCGAACGGGAAGCTGCGATCGATGATCGGCCGCACTTGCTTCGATGCGACGAGAGGCCAGGCGTTGGCCAGTACGCTCGCGACGATCTTCTCCTTGTTCGCGAGCGGTCTCGCGCGCAACGTGCTCGCCCGAACGGTGCCCCACTTCGCCATGAGCCTGCCGATGCTGAGTTCGCCTGGCACGCCGCTTTGGTTTCCGATCAGTTCGATTCGGCCGTGCGGGGCGAGTGCCCGAAGATTGCGGTCGAGATATCCGCCGCCGATGGCGTCGAGGATCACGTCCGCTCCGCGGCCGTCGGTTGCGGCGAGAACGATCTCGACAAAGTCCTGATCTCGATAGTTGATGAGAATGTCGGCGCCGAGGGCCCGGCATGCCTCGAGTTTCTCATCGGTTCCCGCGGTGACGGCAACGCGGCACCCGATTGCCCGAGCGAGCTGGATCGCCATGGTGCCGATGCCCCCTGAACCGCCGTGCACGAGAAGCGTCTCGCCGGAGCGCAGGTCAGCGCTCATGAACACGGTCGACCAGACGGTGCACATCGCCTCGGGGAGCCCTGCGGCATCTGTCAGGTCGACAACTTCCGGCACGGGCAACACGAGCCCGGCCGGTACCGCGGCGAGCTCAGCGTAGCCGCCGCCGGGCAGAAGAGCGCACACCCGATCGCCCGGTTTCCAGTCCGCGACGGCATCGCCCACCGCCGCGATGGTTCCTGATACCTCCAAGCCCGGCCAGTCCGGCGACCTGTCGGGCGGCGGATAGTTGCCCTCGCGCTGATGGAGGTCGGCTCGGTTCACCCCGGCGGCGGCGACCGAAATCACCACGTCGCTTCGGCCGGGTGCCGGATCCGGGCGGTCTTCCACGCGGAGGACATCGGGGCCGCCGGGGGCGGGAATCGTCACGGCTCGCATGCCAACACAGTACGCCGGTTGCCGCGGCCGCCGAACTCTACTTCGTGGGGAGCTGGTATCCCTCGAGATCTTCGATCACGATCGGCTGGAATCCATCCTGCGTGGCGACCGTGTCCGGCACCGAGGGGGAAATCGCCCGTGCGGCGCTCGCGGGCGACACGGTTCCCGTTGCGACCACCGCGAGCATAGTCGCGGCGACAACGAACGAAGCTGCTGCCGCGCTCGTGGATGCGGTCGCCATCGTGAGATTGCCCGCCGCACGAAGTCTGCGGACGGCAATGCCGATGCCGATCAGTACGGCAACGGCGAGCGCAAGCGTCACGATGAAAGGCAGGGGGATGATGGCGCCGGAAACGGGCGCGATGCTCAACTCAGCAATCATTGCTGGTTGTTCCTTCCGGGGGTGTGAAGAAGCTTCCGTTCGGGTAACAGAAACCGTGCCCAGTGGCGAACCCTGTTTGGGGGGGCACGCCAGCGCGCAGTTGAACGATACCGTACCTGTCGGCTTCGATCAACGACCTCGGTCGTGCGCGCCGTTGACGTACTCCGAGTAGTCGCGCCGCGCCTGCGAGATGCCGCGCTCCATTCGAGCGCTCGTCGACGAGAACATCCGAATGGCGGGTGAGACGCCGGATCTCGAATGCGCGCGTTTCCACGACCCGACGACCATGCCGTCGTCCACGACGGTTCCCCAAAACACTCCGTTGCCTCCCGGCACGATGTCGTCCGCACGATTCGCGGGAAGCTGCGGCGTTCGATTGCGATACCCGAGCAGGTACTCGTCGAATCCGGGAAGCAGCCGCACGCCGTCCCGGGGCAAATTCAGATTCGTGCCTGCGGCAAAATACAGCTTCTCTCCGTCGCGGTCCACCGAGTCGAGCCCGTGCCGGGCCAGAGCGAGACCCGCCCTGGCCTCTGTGAGGGTCGTCGAGGACCACCACGCGAAATCATGGATGCTTGCTGGCCCGTGGCTGTTGAAGTAGCGGAGCACGAATTCGCACAGTGCTTCGTCGTGCTCGAGCTTTCGCTGTTCGGGCGCCCATTCGTCGAGGAGCGCGAAAGTCTGCGTCGTCCCGGATGGCGGGCCGAGAACGAGGGTGCCGGTCACCGAAAGAAACCACAGGATGTGGTAGCCGCGCTGGCCCGCCGTGACTACGCCGGCGTCATCGAAGGCGCGGTACAACTGTGTTCTGGGGAGGGCGCGCCCGCCGGAGAGCGCCGTGAGTGCGGCGGTTCGGGCGCGCTCCAGGTCTAATTCGCTGAGGCCCAGGGCCGTTCGACGCGCGAGCGAGCCCCGAACCGACCGTTCGCGGGTAACGGCAAGGATCCAGCGAAGATCCTCGGGCGCGACAACGTGGAGCGTTCCCCGCATCTGCCAGGAGCGCACGATGGAACCCTCGGCGAACGCTTCGTTCACGTCCGCGAGCGAAAGATTCGGATTCCTGAGGCCAATCGACCAGGTCGCGCTCGGGACATCCTGCGCCTGCATCGCCGTCATCCGCCGGACGATGTCGGCGGGGTTCGAATCGGTCGCCGCCGAGATTCCCTGTGAGGCCAGGCGAGCGCGAACCAGGCGGCGATCGGACGCCACACTCACCGTATTGCCGCCGAGAGCGCATCCGCAGCGCGCACGAGACCGAGGTGGGACAGCGCCTGAGGCGTATTGCCGACATGGTGTCCGGCGTCCACATCGTATTCTTCCGCGAGCAGACCGACATCGTTGCAGAATCCGACGAGTCGATCCATGAGGGCGATGGCTTCGTCCAGCCGGCCCGTGTGCGCGTACTGTTCCACGAGCCAGAATGAGCAGGCCAGGAATGGGTGTTCTCCCGGAGGCAAGCCGTCGTCGGAGTGGTCGGTGCGATACCTGAGAAGCAATCCGTCGACGAGCAGGTCGTTCTCGATCGCCTCAACGGTCCCGAGCATTCGAGGATCGTCATACGCGAGGTATCCGATCTGGGGGAGCTGGAGCAAGGTCGCATCCACCGCCCGGCTTCCGAAATACTGCGTGTACGTGTTGCGCTTGCTGTCGAATCCACGGATTTCTATGTCGTCTCTGATTTCGTCGCGCAGCAGCTCCCACTTCTCGATCGGACCGTCGAGCCCGTGGTCGCGAACGCCGCGGACCCCGCAATCCAGGGCCGCCCATAGCATCGCGCGCGAGTGCGTGAACGCCTGGCGTGGGCCGCGCATCTCCCACATTCCATGATCGAGCCGTTGCCAATTCTCTTCGACGAAACTGAGTATCGCGCGCTGGAGAGGCCAGGAGAACTCATCCTCCTCGACTCCGAGGTCGCGCGCCTTGGCGAGCGCGAGCATCGTCTCGCCGAAAATGTCGCCCTGATACTGCGTGAACGCCCCATTGCCTTTCCGCACGGGCGAAGCGCCGCGATACCCGGGCAGGCTGTCGATCGTGGTCTCCGTGAGTTCCCGCTCGCCGCTGAGACCATACATGATCTGCACGTCGCCGGGGTCGCCGGCGATCGCGCGCAGCAACCAGCGGCGCCACGTCGCGGCTTCGCTGTGAAATCCTCTTCCCAGAAGGGCATCCAGGGTCGAAGATGCATCCCGCAGCCACACGAACCTGTAGTCCCAGTTGCGAACGCCGCCCCATTGCTCGGGCAGGCTCGTTGTCGCCGCGGCCACAATGCCGCCCGTGTCCTCGTGGGTGAGTGCCCGAAGTACGAGGAGGGATCGCATCGCCGCGTCCTCGTATCGATCCTGTCCTTTCGTGCACGAAGCGGCCCAGTCAGTCCACCACGCCGTCGTCCTGGCGATTGCGGCGTCGATGTCCGGCGCCGCTGGAACGAGACGGTGCGAGGGATACCACGTGAGGGAGATGTCAACGGTCTCGCCCTCCGATATGGAAAATTCCGAGACGTGCGCGTGGTCCGCGGCCGTCAGTTTCGGGCCCCGGACGACGACTGCATCCGGTCCGGCGACGGCGATGATGCCGTGTCCCGCTTTCTCCTTGATTTGGCGCACCCACGGCATCGCGTCCGCATAGCCGAAGCGAATGCGCAATTCCTGCCGCATAGCAACCGTGCCCCGGATGCCGCGGACTCGCCGGATCAAATCGGCGCGCCGGTCTCCGTGCGGCATGAGATCCATGACCTCGACTTCGCCTGTCTCGGTGATCCAGCGGGTGACCAGGTTGAAGGTCGATCCGAGGTACCGCCGGCTCGATTCGACAATCGGCTCTGCGGGAGCGAGGAGCCATCGGCCATGGTCCTCGGTGCCCAGAAGTGCGCCGAATGTCGATGCGGAGTCGAACCGTGGAAGGCACAACCAGTCGATGCTGCCGTCGCGCCCTACGAGGGCGGCGGTATGGCAATCGCCGATCATGGCGTAGTCCTCGATATCCAGTGGCATCATTCCATCTTGTCATCAGCCACCGGGGTTACCCTTGGCGGATGGCCAAAGAAATCGGAACTCTTGTCATCTTCGGCGCCGGTGGGGACCTCACGAAACGGTTGCTTCTTCCGGGGCTCGGCCAACTCGTCGACTCAGGGCGGAGCGAGGATTTTGCGCTGCTCGGAGTGGGCCAGGGCGCCATGTCAAATGCGGCGTGGCGCTCACGCGTCGAAAAATCCTTCGCTTCGAGCGGAGCGACGGGCGCGACGGCGCGGGCCCTTGCCGCGAAGTCGGAGTACCACAGGGCGGATGTCACGAGCCACGCGGATCTCGAAGCAATTCTCGCCCGCTGCACGGGGACGCCCGCGTTCTATTTCGCTCTCCCTCCGCGCGTCACGATCGCCGCGTGCAGGGCCCTGGCGAAAGTCGACCTGCCCGATGGGACGGTGTTCGGACTGGAGAAACCCTTCGGAACCGACCTTGCGAGCGCAGCGGCGCTCAACCGGCAGCTCGTGAAAATCATCCCCGAGCAGCAGATTCACCGCGTCGATCACTTCCTGGGAAAGTCGACGGTTCTCAATCTCCTGGGACTGCGGTTCGCCAACCGCATCCTCGAGCCGGTGTGGAATTCCAACAACATCGAGAGCGTGGAGATCGTGTTCGACGAACAGCTCGGGCTTGAGGGGCGCGCGGGCTATTACGACCGCGCCGGCGCGCTCGTCGACATGATTCAAAGCCACCTCCTGCTCGTCATGGCGCTCGTCGCGATGGAGGCGCCATCCAGCGTCGGGGCCGAGGACCTGCGGGGCTCCATGGCCCAGGTGCTGAGGGCGACGAGCGTGTTCGGTGGGCGGGCCGCAGATGCCAGCCGCCGCGCGAGGTACACGGCAGGCACGGTGAAGGGCCGAAAGCTGCCGTCCTACATTCGCGAGGAGGGAGTCGATGCGAGGAACCGCACGGAGACCCTTGCCGAAGTCGTCCTCTCCGTGAACAACTGGCGGTGGGCCGGCGTCCCGTTCACACTTCGATCCGGGAAGGCGCTTGCGGCCCAGCGCAAGGAAATCATCGTCACGTTCAAGGATGTCCCGCACCTGCCGACGGGATTCGCCGGAATGCCGGGTCCGGCGGCGCTGCGTATTTCGCTGAGCCCGGACGATATCCGTCTGGACTTGAACATCAACGGACAGGGCGACCCTTTCACGATCGACCGGGTTGTGCTGAGCACCGAGTTCGGCGCCGGAGAACTCGAACCCTACGGCGAGGTTCTCTCCGGGATGCTTTCCAATGACCCGACTCTGTCGGTTCGCGCGGACGAGATCGAGGAGTGCTGGCGCATTGTGGAACCCGTTCTCGCCGCATGGAAGCGGGACGCGGTCACGCTCGATACGTATCCGGCCGGGTCGGGCGGTCCCGCATCCTGGCGGCGCAGTTTGCGCTGATTCGTCGCGGTTCCGGTGGGTTGGTAGTTCCCGGCATTTAGCTGTGGAATAGCTGGATGTATCCTGCAAGACCCCCGTTTGGGGGGTCTGGGGAATAGGTTGTGTGGTGACAGAAACGGAGTTACATCATGAATCTGCTACTCGCCATTGTCGCCATCATCGCCATCGTGCTTCTTGTGACCGGGGGGTTCGTCCAGTCGCTCAACTTCCTCATTTGGGTGGGAATTGTGCTTGCCATCATCGCGGTGATCGCATTCCTCGCACGGGCCATCACGGGGCGACGAAGCGTCTAACCGCCGCTTGCGCCAACATGCCCTCCCGGCGTCAGTCTTCCGGGTCGTCCGGATCGATGGGGGCATGGTGGTCGCGGTTCGCCTCGCCGAGCCTCCAGTAGCCGTCGATGGAAACCTGTGGTTGCGCGAGGCCCAGCTCTCGCCGAAGATAGCGGCGGATGGGGATGAGCGACGTGGCTTCGCCGGCAATCCAGAGGAACGTGGCATCATCGATCGGCCCGAACGAGCGGATTGCGCGTTCCAGGACGCCAACGGCCTTGTCGAGCCACACGATGCGGGCCCTGTGAACATGATCGGGGTTGAGGTAGGCGGCATCCGATGGATTGTCGAGCTCGACAAACCCGAAAATCTCCGTCTCCTCTGGCAGCAGTTCGATCCAGCGCGCGAGCGCTGGCAGGCTCGATTCATCGCCGGCCAGCACGACCCTTCCGGCCCCCGTCGGCGGAAGGCGCGAACCGCGCGGCCCGCCGACCCGAACAGGATCGCCAGAGACCGCACCCCTCGCCCAGTTCGCGGCGGGACCGTCACCATGGAGGAAGAAGTCGATGTCCAGCTCCGCGGCGTTGCCCGGTGTCGCGGCGCGAAACTCGCGCGGCGTGTAGTCGCGGCGCTCGCCATTCTCGAGAACGATCTTTATGTGGTCGGCCGGGCCGGGGCTTGCGAATCCGTCGAGATCGTCACCGCTCACCGTCACTCGGCAGAATCCGGGGGAAAGCGTGGTCGTCCTGGTGACTGTCAGTGAACGGATGACAGCGTCGTGGCGCACCAGCAGGCCGCGTTCGATCAAGTGTGTCTCCTGAAGGGTTGTGGGGTCCGAATCGCGATTTCCGGCGGATCAGACGGCACTCCACGCTAGCGCACGGGAGGGCTAGAGCAGCCCAAGCCGATCGAGCCCCTGGGCAAGTTCCGCACCGTCCGGTCCGCGCACCCACGGAACGGGACTGCCCTCTTCCGGGTGCTTGACTTTCGCGCGGCGTCCGGCGAGCACCGCTTCACCGCCGGACAGGTGCCGGATGGCGATGACGGCGACGCGATCCGGGTGCTCTTCGGCGAACGCTCCGTAGAGCGCTTCGTCGTTTTGCCCGTCATCGCCGACGAGGATCCATTTCAGGTGGGGAAACTCGTCGACGAGCCGAAGAAGGCTTTCCTCCTTGTGGGCGCGCCCGCTGCGAAACCATCGATCGTGGGTCGGTCCCCAGTCGGTGAGCAACAGCGGCCCTGGTGGGTACAGGTGACGGGAGAGGAATCGGGAGAGCGTTGGCGCGACATTCCAGGCGCCCGTCGACAAGTACACAACGGGGGAGCCTGGGTGGTCCCGAACGAGTTTCTCGAACAGCACAGCCATTCCGGCTACCGGTGTTCGGGCGTGCTCATCGAGAACGAAAGTGTTCCAGGCTGCGACGAGCGGCCGCGGCAGGGCCGTGACCATGACGGTGTCGTCGACGTCGGAGATCAGGCCGATGGTCGCCTTCGGATCGACGATGAATATGGGAGCGGTCACCGGATCCGAGTCTTCAACGCGCATCGTGATGGTGTGCCATCCAGGGGAGAGCGCGACCTGAATGACCTCGTCGATGACTCCGCCTCGGTCGGCCAGGACGGGGTGTTCCTTGCCGTCGATCCCGACAAAAACCGTTGAGTCCCCCACGGGCACGCTCGTGAAACTCCGCCAGCCACGAATCTTCTTGTACCGGATCTCATCCGCAGCGCCCGGGCGAGCGAGCAGGACTCTGGAGAGGACGCGGATCCAGGAGGTCGAACCATAACCCGTGAAGGGAATGACGATCGGGGTGAGGCCGCGTTTGCGGGCACGGCGCTCACGGAAGCGGTGGAAGCGGTCCTCCAGCCTGGCCGGAAGCCGCGATGCCGGCGCCTCGGATGCGGTGCTGCCATCGGCTGGCATCGTTGACCCGGTCATGCGCTCAGTCTTTCATTAACGGCATGCCGCGCCCGCAACCTGTGTATCTTCACAATTCATCGCCGCCAGTTGTGCCCCCGGTTGGGGGGCGCGCTAGTATTTCTCCCATCACGCAACAACCAATCCTCACCATGCGGGGCGGAAGCAGAAACGGAGAACATTGTGCCCGGTACCTCCACAATCCTGCGCAATGAACCCGTGCAGGCCAGAAGCAATGCCCGGCTCGCGAGCTTGCTGGATGCAGCTGCCGCCGCCATCGACGCCGTCGGTTACGAACGCCTCACCACCGCGATGGTCGCGGAGCGCGCCGGGGCATCCATCGGCACGGTGTATCGCTACTTCCCGGACCGAATCGCCGTTTTGCAAAGTGTCGCGTCCCGGGCCATCGACCGGTTCTCCGATCGCGTCACGGAAACATTTGCTTCCACCACCCACCCCACGTGGTGGGATGCCATCGATTCCATGATCGATCTCGGAGTGGATGCGTTCGCCAACGAGCCTGCGTTCGCGGCGCTGCGGTTCGGCGATGTTCTGGACTTGCGGCCCCGCGAAGACGGCCCTACCGGCAGCAGCCTCGTCGCCTCCCATATTTCGTCAGTGCTCGTGTCCCGGTACGACGTGCCGGGCGGCGCGTCGCTCGCGTTCCATCTTGAAGTCACCTTCTCCATCGTGGATGCGCTTCTTGCGCGCGCTTTCGCGTTCCAGCCGAAGGGCGATCCCGCCTTCATCAACGAGGCTCGCTCCCTCGCGCGCACCTACCTCGTGAGCGTGTTCGGCGAACCGCAGTCCGGGTGAATTTCCTGAAAATGTGACCAATCGGGAATGCCAGTGGCACCGAATAGTGTTTGACTTTGATGTCTGGCGTGAGCGAACCCGGTTTTTCTCACCTCGAAATACATGAGTTGCACACCATTGTCCGGCGAGGAATTGGCTGATCCACCATGATCGAGTTTCGCGGAGTATCCAAGCAATTCGCCGACGGCACGCTCGCCGTGGACAACTTCAGCATCGTCATCCCGTCGCGGAAGACGACAGTTTTCGTCGGTTCATCGGGTTGCGGCAAAACAACCCTGTTGCGCATGATCAACCGGATGGTCGATCCGACGAGCGGGTCGATCGCGATCGACGACGAGGACATCGCGGGGCTCGAGCCCGTGAAGCTTCGCCGTCGCATCGGTTACGTCATGCAGAACTCCGGACTTCTTCCCCATCGGAAGGTCATCGACAATGTGGCCACCGTGCCGCTGTTGGAGGGTGTTCCCAAGAGCCAGGCCTACGATCGCGCGATGGAACTGCTCGACACGGTCGGCCTCGATCGGTCGCTTGCCAACCGCTATCCGAGCCAGCTTTCCGGCGGCCAGCAGCAGAGAGTGGGCGTCGCCCGCGGGCTGGCAGTCGACCCCAATATCCTTCTCATGGATGAGCCGTTCGGCGCCGTCGATCCGATCGTGCGCGCAGACCTCCAGCAGGAGCTCATCCGACTGCAGCAGGAACTGGGCAAGACGGTCGTATTCGTCACCCACGACATCGACGAGGCGTTCCTGCTTGGCGACCAGGTCGTCATCCTTCAGGAGGGCGCGCAAATCGCCCAGCACGGTGCACCGAGCGAGATCCTCGCCAATCCGGCGAACACGTTCGTCGCGGACTTCATTGGAGTCGGACGAGGAAAGCGCCGCCTCTCGGTGGATGCGAGCGTCGAATCCGCGGGGAACGACCTCGTTCTCGTGGACGGAGCCGGGAATGCGGCGGGCGTCGTGGATGCGCCGGGCGGAGTCATCGCGAACGGCAACTCCAGCCCGAAATCGCGCAGCATTTCGAACAAGACGGATCAGGCGGGAGACGCCTGATGCAGTGGCTATGGGAAAACCGGGATCTGGTTTTCGGACTGTCGCTTGAACACGTGCGACTGAGTGCGATTCCGATCATCGTCAGCCTCATAGCCTCCGTCCCCCTCGGTTGGCTCGCCAATCGGTTTCGAGTGACCCGCGCGATTCAACTCACCTTGTTCGGCATCCTCTTCACGATCCCGTCGCTCGCGTTCTTCATCACCCTGCCGTCGGTACTCGGTACGAAGATCCTGAATCCGATCAATGTCGTCGTAGCGCTCGCGATCTACGCGATCGCGATCATGGTGCGGGGTGCCGCGGATGCATTCGACTCGGTCTCCCGGGACGTCATCCAGTCCGCCACTGCCGTGGGCTTCTCCTCGGTGTCGCGATTCTGGAAGGTGGAGTTGCCGCTGGCCGGCCCCGTTCTGCTGGCGAATCTTCGCGTCGTGTCGGTGACGACCGTGAGCCTGCTGAGTGTCGGGGCGCTCGTGGGCAACGGGGCGCTCGGGTATCTCTTCATCAACGGGTATCAGCGCGACTTTCCGACAGAAGTGATGATCGGCATCGCATTCACGCTCATCATCGCGATTGTTTTCGATCAGATTCTCGTGGGGATCGGCCGCATCCTGATGCCCTGGGCGCGAGCGGCAGGCGACTCCGGCCGCTCGGCATTGACCGTGGGGAGTGCTGCCTGATGTTGTTCCTGGCCGCGCTCGCATTCATCTTCGACCCGGCGAACCTGCTTGGCGACAAGGGAATTCTCCCTCGACTCATGGACCACTTGCTCTATACCGGGCTGAGCCTCGGTGCGGCGCTGCTCATCGGGATACCGATCGGTCTTCTCATCGGGCACACGGGCAAGGGGAAGAACTTCGTCATTGCCCTGACCGGATCATTCCGCGCTATTCCGACTTTCGGGCTCCTGTTGTTCATCATCCTGTTCACCGGGCTCGGACTTTGGCCGCTCGTCGTCGTGCTCGCCGTGCTCGCGATTCCGCCGATCATCGCCGGCGCCTACTCCGGCCTCGACTCCGTCAATCGGGAGACGATAGATGCGGCGAGGGCAATCGGCATGACGGAGCGGCAGATTCTCGGAAAGGTCGAGATCCCGCTCGCACTGCCCCTCATCCTCGGCGGCATCCGTTCGGCGACTCTCCAGATCATCGCGACGGCGACGATCGCCGGCTATGTCGGCCTGACCGGGCTAGGACGTTTTCTCATTGAAGGGCTTGCCCTTCACGACTACACGCTCGCCTTCGCCGGCGCCATTCTGGTCGCCGCTCTCGCGCTCGTCGCAGACGGAGTGCTTGCGATCGTCCAAAAACTTGTTGTCCCGCACGGGGTGTCACGCGGGATGGCACGCACCACAACCAGGTCGAATCGGCGCAGTGCGCCGTCGGCCCTGACCAGGGCACCCATCACGGAAGGATAAACGGAATGCAATCACACAGAGTAAAGCGAATCGCGGCGGGCCTCGTCGCGATCGGCCTGACCGCGAGCCTCGCGGCATGCGCGTCCGGCGACCCGCTCGGCGGCGACGGCGGCGGGGAACTGGGCACGATCACGGTCGGATCCCAGGGCTTCGCCGAAAGCGACATTCTCGCCCAGCTGTATGGGCAGATGCTTGCGGCCAACGGGTACACCGTCACGTACTCGCCATCCATCGGATCGAGGGAAACATTCATCCCGGCTTTGCAGGACGGCTCGATCGACATGATCCCGGACTACGCGGGAAACCTCCTGTACGGAGCCGACCCTGAGGCGACCGCGACGTCGACAGCCGACGTCATGGAAGCACTTCCCGCTGTGCTCGAGCCGTTGGGGCTGAAGGTCTCGTCTGCAGCTCAGGCTGAGGACGCGGATGCGCTCGTGGTCACGAAGGAGTTCGCGGAAGAGAACAATCTCGTGACGATCGCCGACCTCGCGCCCATCGCGTCGACGATCACGATCGGGGCGAACACGGAGTTCGAGGGTCGCTCCTATGGACGAGCGGGCCTCGAGTCCGTCTACGGCGTGACGGGTTGGACGTTCAAAGCCATCGACGACTATGGCGGCCCCGGGACGCTCAGCGACCTGCTGAACAACAACATCCAGGTCGCGGACATCTACACGACGACCCCGTCGATCAAGGAGCACGACCTCGTTGTTCTGGAGGACCCGAAGCACCTCATTGCGGCGCAGAACATCGTTCCGCTGTTCAACGAAAAGGCCTACTCTGTCGCCGTAGCGAACATCGTCGACCGGGTGTCGAACAAGCTCACCACGGCAGAGCTCATGAGCCTGAACGAGATCAGTGCCGGTGATTCCAAGCCGTCGCCGGAGACCGTGGCGAGGGATTGGCTCAAGAAGGTGGGCCTGCTGTAGGGGCTGCCGTCACGGAAGATCCTCCCGGGTGTTGGCATCGCCATCACCCGGGAGTTTCATGTGTCGGCTCTGGCTGCGCTCGAGAATCTTGCGGATGACGAACACGGCAGCAAGGAAGAGCACGATGATGCCGACGAAAAAGAACCCCGCGTTGTGGAGGCGGCCGGACAGCTCCCGATACGTCCCCGCTGCCGCCCAACCCACCGATGCGTAACCGATCGCCCACACGGTGCAGGCGGGAACCGTCCACGCCAGGAATTTGCGGTACCGCATCGTGCTCATTCCCACCGTGAGAGGAATGAGCGAATGCAGGATCGGCAGAAACCGCGAAATGAACACGGCGATCCCTCCTCGACGGTCGAGGTAGTTCTCCGCCCGCATCCAGTTCTCGTAGCCGATACGCATGCCGAGGCGGCTCCCCCTGATCCTGGGGCCAAAGAACCGCCCCAGTGCGAATCCGATGCTCTCCCCTGCAAGCGACCCGCCGATTACCGCGAGGATGAGGGCGAAGTACTGGACCCAATCCTGAATGCCGGTGCTCGCGACGATGACGACGGTGTCGCCCGGAATGATGAGGCCGATGAGCACGGACGTTTCGAGGAGCATCCCGACACCGGCCAAAATGGTGCGGAGAACGGGGTCGACGTTCTGCACGAGCTCGAGAATCCAGTTGAGGGCATCGTTCACGTGGCGGCAGCTCCCATCGGTTTGCGCAACGCATCGCGGCGGTCCCGCCACACACCCAGTCTGCCGGGCAATTCCGCGACTTTCGGACCGTCGATCCATTTCGTGACGATGCGGATGCCGTGCAGCGCGCCCAACATCCATACCTCGGCTCCGTCGAGCTCGTTCGGCGTCACCCTTTCACGGTGCGTCTCGACGCCGAGGGCGGTCGCCATGGCGAACACGCTCCTCGCGGTGATGCTGTCGACGCGCGAGAACTCCGGCGCCTCGTCGGGCGCCGGCGGAGCGCACAGGATGTCACCTCGCCACCACACGATCGCGCTCGTCGTTCCATCCGCGACGAATCCGTCGGGCGTGAGGATGACCGCGTCGTCCGCACCCCGCTGCCTCGCGCGCTCGCGCGCGCCGAGGAGGGCATCGACGTCCGGTCCTTTGATTTCCGGCGCGCGCCGCGGGTCCGGTTGGTCGAGAGTGGCCAGCACGGCTGAACGCGCAAGCCCGGGGGCGGACCGATGCCGGAACGCGAGGTGCGCCGCACCACTCTCCGAGAGCAGTTCGACGCGCGGGAACCAATTCCCGGATCGAGGGATAAGCGCAAGGGCGGCGTCCCAGAACGCCGCGAGGTTGAGCGAAGAGAAGTCGTCCAGGCCTCTTCCGCGCTGCCTGGCCGCGTCGAAGAATCTGGTCCGGTGGAGATCGAGCGCGAATGCCCGACCCTCGCTCACGAGGAACGAGTCCATCGCTTCCACCTGATACTCGCGCGGGTCGCAATAGTCGATCGCGTGCAGCGCGCTTTCGACCCAGCGATACAGCACGGCGTTGCTCATAGAGTTAGGGTATGCGCCGCCGGGTGATCTCGACACACCTGACCTTTTGGGTTGAACCTTCCGTGGCATTCTCCGCGCTGTGCGGCGGCGAAGGACCCGCGTTCTGGCTCGACTCCGGGGCGGGGGCGAGTTCGGGAATGAGTTGCATGGGGAGCGGTTCCCGCGAGGTCACATCATCGAGCGATGGCGGAGTATTCGAGCCAGGTTCTGGCACTCGCCACGACCTGTCGATCTTCGATTTCCTTCGCGCGGAGCAGAAGAACAGGGCGATCGATTCCGGCGGTTCGCCGTTCCCTCTGGGCTGGGTGGGGTGGTTAGGGTACGAACTGCACACGGCGACTCTCGGCACCGTCGGCGGGCGGACGTCACGGTATCCGGATGCGGCGTTCCAGTTCGCGGATCGCGCGGTCGTGTTCGACCATGGTTCCCGCACCGTGTCGTTGGTCATCGCAGCCGATTCGTGGACAGCGGAGGCCGCCACGTGGCGCGACGAAACGACATCCGCACTCTCTGCGCTCGAGGGCGGACGCGAAAGACCAGCCGGCGAACCCCCGGCCGCAGCGCACGAACCGGAATGGGCGCACACCGACGACGAGTACCTCGCCATGATTCGCGAGTGCCAGCAGCGAATTCGGGCCGGTGACGCCTACCAGTTGTGCCTCACCACGCAAATCAGCGCGCGCGTGAATGCGGACCCCATGGAGACGTTTCTCCGACTCCGTGCACTGAGCCCCAGTCATCACGGCGGATATCTGCGGTGCGCGGGCGTGAGCCTGCTGAGTTCGTCGCCAGAGCAGTTTCTTTCGGTGTCGCCGGAAGGCGAAGTCGAATCGAAACCCATCAAGGGGACCCGGAAACGCGGAGCCACTGCCAAGGAGGACCGGGATCTCCGTCAGGAGCTTGTCACGAGCGACAAGGAGCGTGCGGAGAATCTCATGATCGTCGACCTCGTGCGCAACGACCTGTCGCGCGTGTGCGAGGTCGGTTCCGTCTCGGTGCCGCACCTCCTGGAGGTGGAGAGTTACGCGCAAGTGCACCAACTCGTGAGCACGGTTCGCGGCACGCTTGCGCAGGGGCGCGATCCGGTAGATGCGGTCTTCGCGTGCTTCCCCGCGGGGTCGATGACCGGTGCCCCCAAGATCAGCGCCGTGCAGATTCTCGATGAACTCGAGGGCCGGGCTCGGGGAATCTACTCCGGAGCGTTCGGATATTTCGGGCTCGACGGAAGCGTGGACCTGGCCATGGTGATCCGGAGCATCATTGTGGATGATCGCGGCGCGACGATCGGAACGGGCGGTGGAATCACGGCGCTGTCGGTACCGGAGGCGGAACTCGAAGAAACCCGCGTCAAAGCGCATGCGCTGTTGCGCGCGCTCGGATTGGTAACCTTATAACTCGGGTCTCGGCATGCAAGGGCGTGTCGAAGATCAACGGTGATCGCCCGCACACCTTTCGCACGAAGAGAGACCGCAGTGGCACACCATCACACCGACGAGGACTCCGGATACGACGTCGCCCGGATCCAGGCCAAATGGCAGGCCGTGTGGGATGAGCTCCAGCCGTTCAGCACGAGCGACCCCGACGACAAGCGCCCGCGCAAGTACGTGCTCGACATGTTCCCGTATCCCTCCGGCGACCTGCACATGGGGCACGCGGAGGCGTACGCGCTGGGCGATGTCATCGCGAGGTACTGGCGCCAACAGGGATTCAACGTCCTGCATCCGATCGGGTGGGACTCGTTCGGGCTCCCGGCCGAGAATGCCGCGATCAAGCGCGGGATCGACCCGAGGCCGTGGACCGAAGACAACATCGCCCAGCAAAAGGCGTCCATGAAGCAATACGCCGCGTCGTTCGACTGGGACCGGGTTCTTCACACGAGCGACCCCGGATTCTACAAGTGGAACCAGTGGCTGTTCCTCAAGATGTTCGAGACGGGCCTGGCCTATCGCAAGGCGTCGTGGGTGAACTGGTGCCCCAAGGACCAGACGGTGCTCGCCAACGAGCAGGTCGTCGACGGCAAGTGCGAACGGTGCGGCACCGTCGTGGTGAAGAAGAAGCTCACGCAGTGGTATTTCAAGATCACCGACTATGCCGATCGGCTGCTCGATGATTTGAATCAGCTGGAGGGTTTCTGGCCGTCGAAGGTCCTCGCCATGCAGCGCAATTGGATCGGCCGATCCGTCGGGGCAGACGTCGACTTCGTCATCGAGGGCCGCGACGATCCCGTGACGGTGTTCACAACGCGCCCGGACACTCTGTTCGGCGCGACGTTCATGGTCGTGGCGCCGGATTCCGAACTCGCTGCGGAACTCGTCGCGGGAGCGGACGCCGACGTTCAGGCGGCTTTCAGCGCCTACCTGGCTGAGGTGCAAAAGAACACGGAGATCGAACGCCAGGATGCCGGACGCGAAAAGACCGGCGTATTCCTCGGGCGGTGGGCGATCAACCCGGTCAATGGCGAACGAGTTCCGATCTGGTCCGCCGATTACGTATTGGCGGACTACGGGCACGGCGCGATCATGGCCGTCCCCGCGCACGATCAGCGCGACCTGGATTTCGCACGGAAATTCGATCTTCCCGTGAGGGTGGTCGTGGACACGAATGCGCCGGTCACTGGCGCAATCCCCGTGATCGCAGAGGGCGAGTTCCCCGACGACCTTCCCCCGCTGGATCCCGAGAGCACTGGTATCGCCCTGAACGGGGATGGACGCATGGTCAACTCCGGCCCGCTCGACGGCCTGAGCAAATCGAATGCGATCGCCCGATCCATCGAACTGCTGGAATCCAGAGGCACGGGGCGCGCGGCGACGAACTTCCGGCTCCGCGACTGGCTCATTTCGCGGCAGCGGTACTGGGGAACGCCGATTCCGATCATTCACGGGGCTGACGGCGAACTGATTCCGCTCACCGAAGACCAATTGCCGCTGGAATTGCCTTCTGCTGAGGGGCTCGACCTTTCACCCAAAGGAACGTCTCCTCTCGGCGGCGACGAGGAATGGATGTCGGTGGCGGACCCGCGCGACGGTTCTCCCGCGCAAAGGGACCCCGACACCATGGACACGTTCGTGGACAGTTCGTGGTATTTCCTGCGGTTTCTGAATCCGAATGACGACACGCAGGCGTTCGACCCGGCTGAGGCGGAACGGTGGGCACCCGTCGATCAGTACATCGGGGGAGTGACCCATGCGATCCTGCACCTTCTGTACGCGCGATTCATCACCAAGGTGCTCTACGACATGGGATACATCACGTTCACCGAACCGTTCACGGCTCTGCTGAACCAGGGCATGGTGCTCATGGACGGTTCGGCGATGAGCAAGAGCAAGGGCAATCTCGTGCGACTGAGCGATCAGATCGACGAGCACGGCGTGGACGCGATCCGGCTCACGATGGCGTTCGCAGGACCGCCGGAAGACGACATCGACTGGGCGGATGTCGCACCGCACGCTTCCGCGAAATTCCTGGCCCGCGCGTGGCGTCTCGCGCAGGATGTCACGAGTTCACCCGATGTCGAGTGGAAGACCGGCGATGTGGCGCTTCGGCGCGTGACGCACCATTTTCTCGCCGACGCGCCGGGGCTCGTCGAATCCTTCAAGTTCAATGTCGTTGTCGCGCGCATCATGGAGCTCGTGAACGCGACACGCAAGGCAATCGACAGCGGTCCAGGCGGTGCTGATGCCGCAGTGCGCGAGGCGGCGGAGACCGTCGCGCTCGGTCTGAGCCTGTTCGCGCCGTATGTCGCGGAAGAGATGTGGGAGGCGCTCGGGTATCCGCCCACCGTCGCCCTGTACGGGTGGCGGAAGGCGGATCCGACGCTGCTCGTCGCCGAGTCGGTGACGTGCGTCGTGCAGGTCGATGGAAAGCTGCGCGATCGCCTTGAGGTGAGCCCCTCCGTCACTCCCGCCGAACTCGAGGTACTGGCCCGCGCGCTGCCCGCAGTGGCCAGGACGGTAGGGGACCGGCAGATCGCGACGGTCGTCGTCCGCGCGCCGAAGCTCGTGAACGTCGTCACGCGCTAGCCGGACCGCACGCGTCGCTCCGCTCCCACTCACGATCGAGAGACGGCGGCAGTGCACAGTTCCCGGCGGCCGGGCGAGCGCCGGCGTCGCGCGCGGCTAATCTCGGCGCATGCCGCCTCCCGACCCGCTTGCGGCCTCGCGCACCAGCCGAGTTCGCGTGGGACTCGGGTCCGCCATCGTGTTGCTCCTGGTCGGAATTGGAGTTGCCGTGCTCGTATCGGCGTTCACCGCAGGGTCGGGAAGCAGAACAATCGTCGGGGCATCGACGACGCCGACTGCCGCGAGCTCTACGCCGGAAGGGGTTCGCGCTCCGATTTTCGTCCACATTCTCGGAGCAGTCTCCGCCCCAGGGCTGTATGAACTTCGCGACGGCGACCGCGCGATCGACGCCGTGGCGGCGGCAGGCGGGTTTGCGGAGAATGCTGACCGACGCCAGCTGAATCTGGCGCGATTCCTTTCCGACGGGGAGCAGATTTATGTCCCCACGGAGGGCGAAGCCGGCGCTGCAGAGCACGCGCCGGGGTCGGTGGGCGGCAAGGTGAATGTGAATACGGCAGACGCCGCGACCCTCGAGACGCTTCCGCGCGTCGGTCCGTCGCTCGCCGCCAGGATCATCGCGTGGCGTGAGGCAAACGGGCGCTTCACCTCGATCGACGACCTCCTGAGCGTGGCGGGCATCGGAGACAAGACGTTTGCAGGCTTGAAGGATCTCGTGACCATATGAGGCTGGATGCCCGACTCGTGATCCCCGCGGCAGTCGGCTGGACAACGGTAGGGGTCTTGATCGCATTCCCCGAGCTGCTCGCACCCAGCGCGGCCGCGTTGTGGATGCTGGGCGCGCTCGCCGCGATCAGTGCGAGTTTGAGCGCCCGATTCCGTGCTACTTTCGCCATGGCGACCGTCATCGCAGCGGTCGCCGCACTGTTCGTCACGAGTGCGGCCGCCCTGAGTTTCGCGCGCGATCCGGACGTGCTGCATGACGCGGCAGAACACCGTGGATCCGTGTCCATCACGGCTGTGCGAGATACCGACAGCGAGTTGTCCCCGGCCGCGTCTCCGACTCCCGTCACGGTAACCGGGGCGAGAGCTCGCGGAAACGCCGTGGACGGGCTCTCGATTCCCGCGCTCGTTTTCGGGCCGATGCCGCCAGGCGGCATAGGGACGACGGTAGCGATTTCGGGAACGATCGTTTCCGCCGATCCGGGCGATCGAATCCGATTTCTCATCTTCGCGCGAGGAGATTCCGCAGTGCTCGCTGCGCCGCCATGGCATTTGGCCTGGGCGAACGGCCTCCGAGAGCGATTCCACCGCGCCGCGGAGAGTATGCCGGGTGACGGCGGCGCGCTGTTGCCCGGTCTGGCCATCGGCGACACGAGCGCGGTGAGCGACACTCTCGACGCCGCGATGAAGGTCACCTCGCTCAGCCACCTCACCGCGGTGTCTGGCGCGAATTGCGCCGTTGTCGTGGGTCTCGTCATGCTCGGACTCGGAGCGCTCGGCACCCGGCGCTGGCTGAGGATCTCGGCTTCCCTCGCGGTACTCGCCGGTTTCGTCATTCTGGTGACGCCGAGTGCGAGCGTGCTGCGCGCGGCCGTCATGGCGGCCCTCGTGCTCGCTGCAATGTCGACGGGTCGGCCCGCGCGCGGAATCGCCGTGCTCGCGACCGCGGTCATCGTGCTCCTGACCGCCGACCCGTGGTTGGCGAGAGATTACGGGTTCATTCTCTCCGTCCTCGCCACGACAGGATTGCTCGTGCTGGCACGCCCGCTCACCCGAATTCTCTCGCGGTGGTTGCCCACGCGCGTTGCTGCCGTGATTTCGATTCCGATCGCCGCCCAGCTCGCGTGCCAGCCGGTGCTCATCCTGCTCAACCCGGCGATTCCGGTGTACGGCGTCATCGCGAACCTGCTTGCCGAACCTGCGGCCCCGATTGCGACCGTCCTCGGCCTGCTCGGGTGCGCGTTTCTGCCGATACTCGAACCGCTGGGGACCGTCTGCACCTACCTCGCGTGGCTGCCGTCGACCTGGATTTCCGCGGTAGCGCGATTCTTCGCCGCGGCGCCCGCTTCGCAGGCACCCTGGCTGCCGGGAGCGATCGGCGTTGTCACGTTGGTCATCATCACAGCACTTGCACTCGTTGTTTTGTTCCGACCGCGGTCGCGCCAGACTCGCATCCTGTCCGGAATGCTCGCGGTGTTTTTCGTGTGCTACCTGGGGGCGGCGTTGGGGGCGGGCATCGGGCGGCAGGCCGCGTTGCCCGCTCAGTGGCAGATAGCCGCGTGCGACATTGGGCAGGGGGACGCCGTTGTGGTTCGCAGCCGCGGGTCCGTTGCGCTCATCGACGCGGGTCCGAGCCCGAAACTTCTCGCGGAGTGCTTGCGCGACCTGGGGATCGAACGCATTGACCTGTTGGTGCTCAGCCACTACGACCTCGACCACGTCGGCGGAACGTCTGCAGTTTTCGGGCGGGTGCGCCACGCTATTGTCGGACCCGTGTCCGACGCGAGCGACACGGAGTTGCGGGATTCGCTGATCACGTCGGGTACGGCCGTGGAGGAGGTCGCGTTCGGGGCAACGGGAATCCTCGGGGACCTGCGGTGGCAGGTGTTGTGGCCGCCAGCACGGTTGGGCACGCTCGAGCCGGGAAATCCCGCTAGCATCGCCATTCGCTTCGACGGCGTCGGGGTGTGCCAGGAAGGCTGTCTGAGTTCGCTGTTCCTCGGCGATCTCGGGGAGGAGAGTCAGTCGAGGTTGCTCAGCGTTGCCCACCCCTCTCGAGTCGACGTCGTGAAGGTAGCCCACCACGGTTCGGCCGATCAGTGCGAGCGCTTGTACGAGCAAGTGAGTGCCGGTGTCGGAATCATCGGTGTCGGACGCGACAATACATACGGTCATCCGACCGACGAATTGCTCGGGATGCTTGAGCGTGCTGGAACAGTCGCCGCCCGTACCGACCTGGAAGGGTTCATCGCGCTGTCACCCGCCCCGGGTGGCGGGGTCGCGGTGTGGACCCAGCGCGCGCCACCGGCGTGACCCTGGCTCGCGTTAGGCTGGGCTCGAATCAGGCTGGGGCGACACAGCACGAAAGGTGACGGATGGCGGCGACGCGCGCGCAGAAGATCCCGCAGTTGACGTGGGACAAGGTTCGCCCTGCGCCCGTCATTCTCGTGTCGGGAACCGAGAACTTCCTCGCGGAGCGTGCGATCGGACTGCTGCGGGACATCTTGCGCGCGGAGGATTCGAGCCTCGAAGTGAGCGATGTTGCCGCGGACGACTATTCGCCGGGCGAGCTTGCGACACTGGCGAGCCCGTCCCTGTTTGCCGAACCTCGACTCGTGAGGGTGAGCGGTGTGGAGAAGTGCACCGATGCGTTCCTCAGCGAAACGCTCGCCTATCTGGAGTCGCCGGCGGCCGATTGCTATCTTGTCCTGAGGCATGCCGGCGGCGTCCGGGGAAAGAAGCTCCTGGATGCCGTGAGGGGCGGGCTCGGCGGCGGCATCGAGATCGCGTGCCCCGACATGAAGAAGGAAACGGATCGATCCGATTTCGTGTCCGCCGAATTCCGCGCGGCAGGCCGCAAGATCACGCCGGGTGCTGTTCGAGCGCTCGTCGGAGCATTCTCCGGTGAGATCGCGGAACTTGCGGCGGCATGCCGCCAACTGCTCGCCGACACGGGAGACGACGTAACCGAGTCCACCGTCGAGCGTTATTACGCGGGCCGAGTGGAAACCAATGCGTTCCGGGTGGCGGACATCGCCATCGCGGGCAGGCACGGGGAAGCTCTCGCGCTCTTGCGCCACGCGCTCGCATCCGGCGCGGATCCCGTGCCCATCGTCGCGGCATTCGCGAGCAAACTCCGCACCATGGCCAAGGTGTCCGGCGCGCGGGGCAGTTCGGGTCAGCTTGCGCAGCAATTCGGGTTGGCGTCGTGGCAAGTGGATCGCGCCAGGCGCGATCTTCAGGGTTGGACCGAAGATGGCCTCGCGAGCGGGATCAGCCTGCTGGCCCAGACGGACGCGCAAGTCAAGGGAGAAGCGCGCGACCCCGTTTTCGCGCTCGAGCGCATGGTTAACCTGATCAGCGCGCGCGGTATTTCTGCGCAGTGAGGCTTAGAGCGCCGCGACCTGCTTCGCGATCGACGACTTGCGGTTCGCGGCCTGGTTCTTGTGAAGGACGCCCTTGCTCGCGGCCTTGTCGAGCTTCCTCGTGGCGACGGCGAGCGAGGCGGCAGCGGCCTTCTTGTCGCCTGCCGAGATCGCTTCGCGGGTTGCGCGGATAGCGGACTTGACTTCGCTGCGGACGGCGCGGTTGCGTTCGGTCGCCTTGCGGTTGGTGCCGATGCGCTTGATCTGCGACTTGATATTTGCCACGGTGAACCTTTTCGTTGTTGTGAGACAGTCTTGGTCACGGCCGATCGGCCGGGAGAGTCGATAGGGGCGTACGTTCCGCGAGTCGTCTGGACCCGACCCCGCACGCGAGCCAAGAGGTAACTTTATCAGAATCCCCGTGCTCTGGGCGACCTGCGGCATCTTCGTGCGCAGAGTGTTCCCCGCAGAGCATGGGAGAATTGTTCGACCTATGACCCACCGGCCACTAGTTGAGGAACGCGTGACCCCCAAAGCACTGAAGGCGCTCGAGCCGTCGGCGACAGATCCTGCGTTCATCCGCAATTTCTGCATCATCGCGCACATCGACCACGGCAAGTCGACTCTCGCCGACCGCATGCTGCAGATCACCGGCGTCGTGAGCGACCGGGACATGCGCGCGCAGTACCTCGACCGCATGGACATCGAGCGCGAACGCGGCATCACGATCAAGAGCCAGGCTGTCCGGATGCCGTGGGCGGCGGCGACTGCCCACGGCGGCCACCAGACGTTCGCGCTCAACATGATCGACACACCCGGCCACGTCGACTTCACCTACGAGGTCTCGCGGAGCCTCGCGGCGTGCGAAGGGGCGATCCTGCTCGTGGATGCCGCGCAGGGTATTGAAGCCCAGACGCTCGCAAACCTGTATCTTGCTCTCGACAACGATCTGGAGATCATTCCCGTTCTCAACAAGATCGATCTCCCCGCCGCCGATCCGGAGAAGTACGCGAAAGAACTTGCCGGACTCATCGGAGGAGACCCCGCCGATGTTCTGCGCGTGAGCGGCAAGACCGGGGTTGGCGTCGAGGAGCTTCTGGATATGGTCGTCGAGCGGATCCCCGCACCTTCCGGAGATTCCCAGGCGCCGGCCAGAGCCATGATCTTCGACTCCGTCTACGACAGCTACCGCGGCGTCGTCACCTACGTCCGCATGATCGATGGTTCGCTGTCGCCGCGCGAGCGCATCCAGATGATGTCAACGCGCGCCATCCACGAGCTCCTGGAGATCGGCGTGAGCTCGCCGGAACCGGTGCCGACGCGGGGGCTTGGCGTCGGCGAGGTCGGCTACCTCATCACGGGAGTGAAGGATGTGCGGCAGTCGAAGGTCGGCGACACGGTCACGACGGCATCCAAGCCGGCCCAGAAAGCTCTGCCGGGTTACACGGAACCCAAGCCGATGGTATTTTCGGGCCTCTATCCGATCGATGGCAGCGACTACCCCGAACTTCGGGACGCGCTCGACAAGCTGAAGTTGTCTGATGCTGCGCTTGTGTACGAGCCGGAGACTTCCGTGGCCCTCGGATTCGGATTCCGTTGCGGATTCCTCGGCCTCCTTCACCTCGAGATCATCACGGAGCGGTTGGAACGCGAATTCGGGCTCGACATGATCACGACCGCACCTTCCGTCATTTACACGGTCACGACGGAGGACAAGCGCACGATCACCGTCACGAACCCCAGCGAGTATCCCGACGGCAAGATCGCGAGCGTGACGGAACCTGTCGTGAAAGCCTCGATTCTCGCTCCGAAGGATTACGTCGGCACGATCATGGAATTGTGCCAGGGGCGTCGCGGAACCATGCAAGGAATGGAATATCTCGGCGAGGACAGGGTCGAACTTCACTATCTGATGCCGCTGGGCGAGATCGTGTTCGACTTCTTCGACCAGCTCAAGAGCCGCACGCAGGGCTATGCGAGCCTCGACTATGAGCCGCACGGCGAGCAGGAGGCCGATCTCGTGAAAGTCGACATTCTCCTCCAGGGCGAGCAGGTCGATGCGTTCAGCGCCATTGTCCACCGCGACAAGGCGTACGCCTACGGCGTGCTGATGACCGGGCGCTTGCGCGAACTCATTCCGCGACAGCAGTTCGAGGTGCCCATCCAGGCCGCGATCGGATCGCGGATCATCGCGCGGGAGAGCATCAGGGCGATGCGCAAGGATGTGCTCGCGAAATGCTATGGCGGTGACATCACCCGCAAGCGCAAGCTCCTCGAGAAGCAGAAGGAGGGCAAGAAGCGCATGAAAATGGTGGGCCGCGTCGAGGTGCCCCAGGAGGCGTTCATCGCCGCACTATCCGGGGACACGGAGAAGAAGGACAAGAAGTGATGGCGAGGCAGTCCGCTTGGCTGCGCACCGTGAACTACGGCGCGGTGGGCGGCACGAAGGCCGCGGACCTCATGACGTTTCCGCCGGCCGGCTTTCGCCCGTTCGAGCGGCGCTCGCGCATCGGCCATGGCGTCTCCCGTTGGGAGCACGCGTGGCAGGCCACGTTGAGCTGGGGCATCCAGCGCAATTCCGGAATGGACGTGCGGGTTCAGGATTCGCCGTCGCACGTCACTGAAGGCACCTACACTCCGATCACGTACGATTCGGACGGCGCACCGATCGCCCCCGATGCCTCCCATGTCGACGAGGTCGTATACGGTGCGGAGGGGCAGACTTTCATCGCCCCGGGCGACACCGCAACTCTCGTGCTCCCGATCGGCCCCGTGCGTTTTCGGGCCCCATGCCGAGTCATTTACGTCATCGATGAGCCGAATCGCAAGGGTTTCGCGTATGGGACGCTCCCCGGGCACCCTGAAATGGGCGAGGAAGCGTTCATCGTCGACCGGACGGAGGATGGTTCCGTGTGGCTGACCGTCCGCTCGTTCTCGAGGCCGTCGGCGTGGCAGTGGTGGGCGGTCTATCCCGTGCTCAGGCTCATTCAGTCCGCGATCACGCGCAGATACTTCCGCTCGCTCTCCGATCCGCTCACCTGAACTGCGCGACAATGGGGTGGTGCCCTCCGCCCTTCCGATCGCCGATCCTGCGCCGACCGATGGGCTGCTGCCGGCGTCCGCGGCGGATGCTGCGGCCAGTCGACACTTCGGCGTGTACGTGCACGTGCCGTTCTGCCGCGTGCGCTGCGGGTACTGCGATTTCAATACCTACACGTCAGACGAGTTGCGCGGGTCGAAACGATCCGACTATGCGGCCCAGGCGATCAGCGAGGTCGCGTTCGCCGGGTCGGTGCTCGCGGGATCCGGCGTTCCCGATCGCAAAGCATCGACGGTGTTCTTCGGCGGAGGAACGCCTACCCTCCTTCCGGCGTCCGACCTCGCGGCCATGCTCGATGCGGTCCGCGGCACATGGGGTTTGGCGCCCGACGCCGAGGTCACGACCGAGTCGAACCCCGACTCGGTCGATGCTCATTACCTCCTCGCGCTGAGGGCCGCGGGGTTCACGCGAGTGTCTTTCGGCATGCAATCCGCGGTGCCTCACGTGCTCGCTACGCTCGAACGCACCCACGACCCTTCGCGCGTCCCGCTCGTGGTCGCGTGGGCGAGGGATGCTGGCCTCGACGTGAGCCTCGATCTCATTTACAACACCCCGGGGGAGAGCCTCGACGACTGGCGGGTGTCCCTGGAGTCTGCGCTCGCACAGGAACCGGACCACGTGAGCGCCTATTCGCTCATCGTCGAGGACGGAACGAAGCTGGCCCGCCAGATTCGCCGCGGCGAAGTGGCGACGCCCGACGATGACCTCGCGGCGGAGCAGTACGAACTCGCGGATCGGATGCTCGCCGCCGCCGGATACGAATGGTACGAGGTGAGCAATTGGGCCAGAGGAGACGCCCACCGATCGCGCCACAACCTCGCATACTGGCAGGGGCATGACTGGTGGGGGATCGGACCGGGCGCGCACAGCCACGTGGGCGGTGTTCGGTGGTGGAACGTGAAGCATCCTTCCGCGTACGGCGAGCGAATTCGTGCGGGACAGTCACCGGCGGCAGGCAGGGAGAGCCTCGACGAAGAAACCCACAGGGTGGAGCGGGTCATGCTCGCGACGCGCATCAGCGACGGTCTGCCGACGGACGAACTCACCCCCCGCGGGCGCACCGCGATCGCCGCGCTCATCGCGGACGGTCTTGTCGATGGTCCCGAAGCGCTCGCCGGGCGGGTTGTGCTCACGTTGCGCGGCAGGCTCCTCGCGGATGCCGTGGTGCGCGCGCTCCTGCACACCGATTGAGTGATCGGCGGGGTTCCCTCCGGGACGGCCTTCGGTCTCCCCTTCGAGACGGGCTACGCCCTCCTCAGGGTGGCGCTCAGGGAACAGTTGCTACTTGATGAACTTGATCGCGAGCGGGTACTCGTACGTCTCGCCCCTGTTCGCGGCGACCGCGGCGAGGATGCTGAAGATGATGTTGAGCACGTAGGCTGCGCCCATAATCAGGAAACCGATGAGCAGCAGCGACGTGATGGCACCGACGACGTACGCGATCACGAGCGTGATCTGGAAGTTCAAGGCAGTACCCGTGTGCTGGCGCACGAACGGCCCACGGTCCTTCAGGACGAGGTAGCCGATGAGTGCGGGGAGGAAGTTGAAGAAGATCCCCCCGATGTGAACGAGGAGTGCCCACAATTTCTCGTCGGAGGGGCTGAGCGGTTGTGACGCCTGGTAGGGGTTTTCTGGTTGAGGCATGGGCTCTGTCATAACCACCATTAAAGCAGGAGAGCCGGGCTCGAAAGCCCGACTCTCCCAAACTGTTGCCGAGTGCTACTTGATGAAACGGAAGTTGATCGGGTAGCGGTAGCTGCCGCCGCCGTTAACCTTCACGCCGCCCATCACGGAGAACAGGACGTTCGCCAGGTAGATGAGCCATCCGATGAGCGTCGGAAGCCACAGGATGCTCCACGCGCCGGTCGCGATGAGGACCGACGTCAGGATGGCTCCGATGATCGCCCAGCCGATGTAGAAAATCAGGAAAGTGATCTGCCAGTTGAGGGCTTCCTTGCTCTCCTGCTTCACGAGAGTTCCGCGGTCCTTGAAGACCAGGAAGATGATGAGCGATGGGAGGAGCCAGAGGATCCCGCCAAAGTGCGACCACATGGCCCACTGCTTGTCCTCGGCAGCCGTCAACGGTGCCGCCGGCTGCGGCGCTGCGGCCGGGGGTGTTTGATCAGTCATTAATCTTGCCTTTCAGATGGTCGAACGCGATCCCGGTTGGGTTCGGACTGGGCCAGCCTTGGCGCGACTCTCCTGAGGAGGGCAGGCCGGAGGCTCACCCATAAGGTACTGCCCTTGCCGTCCGCATGCAACGCCTGACTCGTGGTATGTCGCGATACAATTGGCAGTCCTGACGATAGAGTGCCAATACCAGGAGGGGGTGCGCGCATGGTTTCGGATCGCAGCCTCGATGTGCTGAGAGTCATCGTGCAGGATTACGTCGCCTCCCGCGAACCCGTCGGGTCGAAATCCATCGTCGAGCGCTATGCGTTCGGCGTCTCGGCGGCGACGATCCGCCATGACATGGCCATGCTGGAGGAGGAAGAGCTCATCGTGGCGCCCCACACGTCGTCGGGCCGAATCCCCACCGACAAGGGGTATCGCGTGTTCGTGGACCAGCTCGCGGACCTTCGTCCGCTGACCCCGGTTCAGCGAAACGCGATCGAAACGTTCCTCGGGAATTCGACGGACCTGGACGAAGTGCTCGTTCGGACCGTGCGGTTGCTTTCGCAACTCACTCATCAGGTTGCGCTCGTGCAGTACCCGACGCTTGGCCGATCCCATGTGCGGCACATCGAACTCGTCCCGCTCAGCACCACGAGACTCCTCATCGTGCTGATCACCGATACGGGTCGAGTGGAACAGCGGCATATCGACATCGGCTCTGAGCTCGACCAGGAGTTCCTCGGTGACATCCGCGCGAAGCTCAACGTCAAACTTGGCGGCCTCCTCCTGAGCGACGCGGCAACCGCACTGGATGGCGTGGTGGGCGAATTCCCTCAGGCCCGCGCTCCGATCGTGACCGAGATCGTCTCGAGCCTCCGAGACCAGGTTGCCGCGAACCGCACCGAGAAGCTCGTCATGGCCGGTGCGGCGAATCTCGCGCTGACCGCTGAGGACTTCGGTGGCAGCATCGTCCCCGTGCTCGAGGCGATCGAGGAGCAGGTCACTCTGCTTCGGTTGTTCGCCGAGATGGAGCCGGATCAGCACGGACTCTCCACGAGCATCGGAAGCGAGAACGCGGCATTCGGCCTCGGTGAAGCATCGGTGCTCGCGAGTGGCTATTCTTCATCGGGCGGAGAATTCGCTCGCGTTGGAGTGCTCGGCCCGACGCGGATGGACTATCCGAGCAATATGGCAGCGGTGCGCGCCGTCGCCCGCTACCTCTCCCGCCTTCTCGGCGAGGAATAATCCGAAGGAAATTTGTGGCAGACCACTACCAGGTACTCGGCGTCGAGCGGACTGCATCGCCCGAGGAAATCAAGAAAGCGTACCGGCGGCTCGCGCGCGAACTTCATCCGGATGTGAATCCGGGCCCGGAGGCGCAGGACAAGTTCAAGCTCGTCACTCACGCATACGATGTCCTTTCCGACCCGCAGCAGAGAGAGCAGTACGACCTTGGCGGCTCCGGCGGCGCAGGGTTCGGCGGGTTCGGCGACATTTTCGAAACATTCTTCGGCGCCGCGCAGCGAACGACAGGTCCGCGGTCGAGACGCGAACGGGGCCAGGACGCCCTTCTGCGCATCGAGGTGGAACTTGCCGATGTCGTATTCGGAGTCACGAGGGACCTCGAGGTCGATACCGCAGTCGTGTGCGAAGCCTGTGAGGGCTCATGCTGCGCCAAGGGAACTCAGCCCGTCACGTGCGACATTTGCCAGGGGACGGGCCAGATCCAGCGGTCCGTGCGAAGCCTCCTGGGGAATGTCATGACCTCGAGCCCGTGCGGCACGTGCCGGGGGTACGGCACGGTCATCGCCAATCCGTGCCCGAGCTGCGGCGGTCAGGGCAGGGTTCGCGCCCGACGCAAGGTCACCGTGGACATTCCGGCAGGCGTCGAGACCGGCTTGCGGCTCCAGCTCGCCGGGCAGGGAGAGGTCGGACCGGCCGGCGGCGCAAACGGCGACCTTTACCTGGAGGTGAAGGTTCGGCACCACGACATTTTCAGCCGGAGCGGCGACGACCTCCTTGCCACCCTCGAAGTGCAGATGACGGATGCGATTCTCGGCACCACCGCAAAGTTCGAGGGGCTCGATGGGCCTGTCTCGGTTGAGATCCGACCGGGTGTCCAAAGCGCGGACATCATCACGGTCAAGGATCGAGGTATCACTCACCTTCGCGGGTCGGGCCGGGGCGACCTGAAACTGGGCGTGCAGGTTGTCACGCCGACGAAGCTCGACTCGAAAGCGGCTGACCTGATCAAACAGTTCGCGTCGACGCGCAAGAAATCTGACCCCGTGCTCACGCAATTCCAGCAGGGCCTGTTCCAGAAGCTTCGCGATCGTTTTCTCAATGTGTGAACTACTGAGTACCTGATCGGGCGGATTCGGTGGCCCATTTCTACCTGACCGACGATGCTTCCCACGCTGTTGTGGGCGGCACGATCACCGTCACCGGGTCGGAGGCGCGGCATGCGATCACGGTGGGCAGACTCGTTGTGGGCGAGCGGATGAGGCTCGGCGACGGGAGGGGGCTCATCGCCTCCGGCACAGTCGCCGCGGTGGATGGCGACGCGTTCGAGCTCCGCGTAGAGTCGACGCTCTTCGACGACGAACCGAGCCCCCAGCTCTGGCTCGCCCAAGCGCTCGCCAAAGGCGGTCGGGACGAGCTCGCCGTTCAGGCTGCGACCGAGCTCGGCGTCGACGGCGTGATTCCGTGGGCGGCCTCGCGATCCATTGTGAAATGGGTAGGGGCGAAGGTGTCCAAACACGAGCAGCGCTGGAGAAGCATTCTTCGTGAGGCGACGAAGCAATCCGTCCGGTCGCGCATTCCGGCGCTCAAACCGCTCGCGACGACCGCTGACCTTGCCTCCCTCGGCAACGAATTCCAGGTTCTCGTACTCGATCCGACCGCCCAGGAATCGCTGCTTTCGTTCGCCACGGACGGCAGGGATGTTCTCGTGGTCGTGGGGCCGGAAGGGGGAATTGCTCCCGCCGAGCTGACCCAGCTTCTGGCTGCTGGGGCCGTCGGCGTGCGCATCGGCTCCAACGTGCTCCGCGCAAGCACGGCGGGTCCGGCCGCGATCGCCGTGCTCAACGCGATGCTCGGCCGCTGGTAGACCCGACAACGCCTCGCCCCGCCGCGGCCGCGCACCGGTTAAGATGGTGACCATGACCGAACGTGCCGAACCGACAGTTTTCACGCGCATCGTCGCGCGAGAAATTCCGGCCGACATAGTGTTCGAGAACGACACGCTCATCGCGGTCAGGGACATCAAACCGCAAGCGCCCGTGCACTTGCTCGTCGTACCCAAGACGGAGCAATACCGCACGGTGTCCGAACTCGCCGCCGGCGACCCCGCACTTCTTGCGGAGGTGGTTGCGACGGCGAAACACCTTGCCAACGAGCACTGCGGTGGCGACTTCCGACTCGTTTTCAATGAGGGCGAGGCCGCGGGACAGACTGTTTTCCACGTGCACGCGCACGTTCTCGGCGCCGACTCGGGCGGCGAACTGCCGGAAGGATCCCTTGGCCAGTAGCGAAGACCTGAACCCGGGAGACGACGGCGGCGATCAGGTTGCCCGCGAGCGGTTCGAAGTGGACGGGATCGCGATGGTTCGCCTCCTCGGCCCGCAGGATCGACTGCTCAAGACGGTGGAGAGCCAGTTTCCCCTCGTGCGTGTTCTCGTCCGGGGCAATGAGGTCATGCTCGAAGGCGACCCGGAGCAGGTCGCGGCCGCCCGCCGACTCGTCGAGGAACTCATCAGCATGGTGCGAAGCGGACGGGACCTTGAACGCGCAGAGGTGGAATCATCGGCGCGGATGCTCAGGAACGATCCGGGGTCGAGCCCCGCAGAACTTCTCAGCCAGGCCATCCTCACGACGAGGGGCAAGAGCATCCGACCGAAAACCCTCGGCCAGAAGAACTATGTGGATGCGATCGATCAGAACACGATCGTGTTCGGTATCGGGCCGGCTGGTACCGGGAAAACCTACCTGGCCATGGCCAAGGCGGTTCAGGCGCTTCAGCGCAAGGAGGTCAGCCGCATCATCCTGACCCGCCCGGCGGTCGAAGCGGGCGAACGGCTCGGATTCCTCCCCGGCACCCTCAACGACAAGATCGATCCGTACCTGAGACCGCTCTACGACGCGCTCAACGAAATGATGGATCCGGATGTCGTCCCGAAACTGCTCGCGACGGGCACCGTCGAGGTGGCGCCGCTCGCCTATATGCGCGGACGCACCCTGAACGATTCCTTCATCATCCTCGATGAGGCGCAGAACACGAGCCCCGAGCAGATGAAAATGTTCCTCACGAGACTCGGATTCGGTTCGAAGATCGTCGTGACCGGGGATGTGACCCAGATCGACCTGCCGGCGGGGGCGAGTGGGTTGCAGCTCGTCACCCACGTTCTTGAGGACATTGACGACATCCACTTCGTCCGCCTCACGAGCGACGACGTCGTGCGGCACAGCCTCGTTGGCAGGATCGTGGACGCGTACACGAAATACGACGCGGAAAGACAAGTCAAGCGATTCGAACGGGAGAACGCCCAGGCTCAGGATGGCCAAAGTCGTCAGGAGCGACGTGCGCCTCTCAATCGCGGCCGGTACTCGAACGAAGGCAAGCGGCGGGGCGGACGATCGTGAGCATCGAAGTGAACAACGAGTCGTCGGTGGATGTGGACGATGTTGCCCTCCAGCGGCTGGCGATGTACGCGCTCGACCAGTTGCACGTGCATCCGGATGCGGAACTGGGCATCGTTCTCGTCGACGAGGCGGCCATGGAGCAGCTGCATGTCCAGTGGATGGACGAACCAGGTCCGACCGATGTGCTGAGTTTCCCCATGGACGAGCTTCGGCCCGGCACGGATGACGCGATGACGCCGGCTGGCCTTCTCGGCGATATCGTGCTGTGCCCTCAGGTCGCAGCGAGCCAGGCGACGGCGGCCGGACACAGCCTTACCGATGAGCTCGTACTGCTCACGTGCCACGGCTTGCTGCATCTGCTTGGTTTCGATCACGCCGAGCCGGACGAAGAGAAGGAGATGTTCGGCATCCAGGGCGAGATTCTCGCGGGATTCGCCCAGGCCGAGCGGAAACGCCGAAAGCAATGATCCCGGTCTTCGTGACTGTCGCCGCGCTGCTCGTCGCCCTCGGCGGTTGGTTCGCGGCGGCCGACTCCGCCCTGGGTGTGCTGTCGCGAGCTGATCTGCAGGAACTCGCTGAGTCGTCCAGGGCCAAACGCTCGCTCCAGGCGATAGCGGGGGATGTCGGCGCACACGTCAACACGGTGAATTTCCTGCGCGTCGTGTCGGAAATGACCGCTGCTGTCCTCGTGACGCTCGCTTTCGCCTCGGTCTTCGCGGAATGGTGGTGGGCGCTCCTGCTCTCGGCGTTCATCATGACCCTCGCTTCTTTCGTTCTTGTGGGGGCGAGTCCGCGTGCCGTGGGGCGGGTCTACGCGCGGCAGGTCATCCGGTGGAGCGCGTGGCCCGTGCACGCGTCGCGCGTGATTTTGGGTCCTGTCGCTGCGGCACTCGTGGCAATGGGGAACCGAGTGACTCCCGGCCGCCCCCGCACGGTGTCGTTTTCTTCGGAGGAGCAATTGCTCAGCATGGTCGACGAGGCGACCGAACTCGAGGTACTCGAAGAGGACGACCGCGAACTCATTCACTCGATTTTCGAGTTCAACGACACTGTCGTGCGTGAGGTGATGATTCCCCGAACCGACATGGTGGCGATCGAGAGCGAGGCGGGGATTGCTTCGGCGATGGCGCTGTTCCTTCACACCGGCGTCTCGCGCATGCCCGTCATCGGCGAGGACATCGATCAGGTGCTCGGAGTGCTGTATTTGAGGGACGTTGCGCGCCTCACGTTCGAACGCCCGCTCGATGTTGACGGCACGACGGTGGCGGGGCTGGCGCGCCCGGCGCTTTTCGTTCCGGAGTCGAAGAAGGTCGATGAGTTGTTGCGACAAATGCAGCTCGAATCGAACCATTTGGCCATGGTCGTCGATGAGTATGGCGGGATTGCGGGCCTCGTGAGCCTCGAAGACATCATCGAGGAGCTCGTCGGTGACATTTCGGATGAGTATGATCGCGAGGTCGTCGTCGCTGCAGACCTGGGTGACGGACGCTTTCGGGTGAGCGCGCGCCTGCCGATCGATGAACTCGGTGAACTTTTCGGTCTCCGACTGGACGACGACGACGTCGACACGGTGGGCGGGCTGTTCACGAAAGCGCTGGGACGAATAGCCACGACCGGCTCTGTCGCCCACGTCGCGGGGCTCGTGCTCACCGCGGAGCGCACGGAAGGCAGGGGAAGGAAACTGAGGACGGTGATCGTCGAGCGCGATCCGGACACCGAACTCGATGTCCCGCCGCCCGAGGAAGAGGTGCCGTCGTGAGCGGCGACTTCCGCGCCGGATTCGCTACCTTCGTGGGTCGGCCGAACGTGGGCAAATCGACCCTCATGAACTCGCTCGTCGGCGAGAAAGTCGCCATCACGAGCAGCAAGCCGCAAACCACCCGGCGTGCCATCCGGGGCATTGTGCACCGGCCGGACGGTCAACTCGTTCTCGTGGACACCCCCGGGATGCATCGGCCCCGCACCCTGCTCGGGGAACGGCTCAACGACGTCGTGACGTCGACTCTCGCGGATGTCGACGTCGTGTGTCTGTGCGTTCCAGCCAACGAGAAGTTGGGCCCGGGCGACAGATTCATCAACGAACAGCTCGACCAGTTTCCGACGGCGAAGAAGGTGGCGATCGTGACGAAGACGGATGCCGCCTCGAAGTCGACTGTGGCCGAGCGGTTGCTCGCGGTGAGCGCGCTTCGCGAGTGGGAGGCGATCATCCCGATATCTGCGCTCACCGGAACTCAACTCGATATTCTCGCGACGGAGCTCATCGCACTCCTGCCCGTGTCCGAGCCGCTGTACCCGCTCGAGACGGTCACGGAGGAGGGGCTGGAGGCGCGCATTGCGGAGCTCGTCCGGGAGGCTGCGCTCGAGGGCGTGACGGATGAGTTGCCGCACTCGATCGCCATCACGATTGACGACCTCGTCGAGCGCGAGGACAAGGAGTTGCTGGAGATTTTCGCTAATCTGTGGGTCGAGCGAGACAGCCAGAAAGGCATCATCATCGGACACAAAGGCAGTCGGTTAGCGGAGATCGGGGCGCGAGCGCGGGAATCCATCGAGCCTCTCGTTGGCAAACACGTGTTCCTCTCCCTGCGCGTGAAGGTTGCCAAGGACTGGCAGCGCGATGCCAAGCAACTCGGCAGGTTGGGCTTCTAGATGACGCCAGAGCGGCTCAGGGATGAAACATGACACAGACTCTATCCCTGCACCACGTGCTGCCCCTACAATCGGTCATTGGCTCTCAGGGACTAGTGGAGCGATATGGCCATCATCGAGCGCGAGGATGTACTGGATCAGCTGCGTCGGCAGCTTGAGCTGGTCGGTCCTGCCGGCGCGATAACGCTCGCCGTCACCGGGCCGGCGCACAGCGGCAAATCCGCCATCCTTCGGGCGATCGCGGCAGATCATGACGACTGGCTCGCCCTGTCGGCGAGTTGCCTGCCCCTCGACGCGCCGATTCCCTACGGAGTCATCTATCAGTGGTTCGCGGGACTCGGCCGCGTGTCGCAGGAGGGCCGCGAGCCATTCGACGGACCTGGCGCCGCACTCCTCGACCTTGTTGCCCGGGGCGCGGTCGATACCGACGTGGCGGAGATTTCCTGGGCCGTGCGCTGGGCCGTCGCCCGGCTCGCCGCTCGCCAGCGCGTTCTCCTCATCGTCGATGACCTTCAATGGGCGGATAAGGCATCCGCGACCGTCCTCGGCCACATCGTGTCCCTGCTGTCGCCCGAACCCATCGCCCTCGTGTGCGGTATCCGGGACGACGTCCTTCCGAAGAAGCCCATCGTCGAGGCGATTCTGCACGCCGCGACGACTGTTTCGCTGCGCCGCACGGCCCTCACCGTGTCGGAACGGCGGGTTGCCGACCTTGCCGTTCTCGGACTGTCGAATCGGGACATCGCAGCGCGCCTGTTCGTCACGATCAAAACCGTCGAATTCCACTTGTCCCGGTGCTATCGCAAACTTGGCGCGACCTCCAGAGGGGAACTCGCCTCGCTTCTCGCGGTCGACACAACGCCGTGACGAGGTCGGGACGGCGCGACCGCACCGTCCCGACCTGTCCTCCCACCACAGGGCTGGGGGAGCTCGATGTCCGGGCTTAGAACACCGCCTGGAAACTGTTGAGGATGTTGTCGAGCACGACGGTCTTATCCGAGTCCGACACCATCTGAACAGACACGATCATGAGGTGCGTGTTGGCCGCGTCGTTGGCTGCCAGGACGGCGTAGTCGGTGCTTCCCCCGCCGCACGCGGTGAAGTAAACGAAGCTTCCGATGTAGTAGCCGTCGTCGTATGCTCCCTCATTTCGGACCGTACACTCGGACCCGACGTTGGACTTGTAGTTCGCGATAATCTGAGCGAGGTCGCTGCCCAACGCGTCGACGCTCGCGGTCACGCTCACTCCGGGTACGCCCCAGCTTGAGCTGTAGTTCGCAATGTCGGTCGTCGCGGTGATGTCGTAGTACATCGCACCGGAGTCGCTCGTGAAGCCCGCGCCGTCGGTCTGTTTCCAGTTGCTCGGCACTGTGACACTGACGGCTCCCGTGTCGTCGGTGACCGTGACGAAGCTGTCGACGGTTCCGCCTCCGCCCTGATTGCCGGCGGACACGAGCTTGAGTTCCTTTCCATTGAACTGGCCCTCGTACACCGAGTCGTCAATGGGCCGGTAAATCTGGAAGTCGATGGTCGCGTCGACGCCCTGAGTCTTGAGCACCTGGCAGTAATCGCCAAGGGAACCGTCGCGCGCCAACGTGACGCCGGCCATGTCGAACAGCACGTCGCCCGGTTCGATCCCCGCAATATCCGCAGGGCTGCCCGCCGCGACCGATTCGATCCAGATGCCGAGTGGCGAACCGTCGTCAGCAGGCTGTCTGGCCTGGGCATTGAGTCCGAGGGAGAGCACGGGATTGCCTGCCTGTAGGTCCTTGAGCACGGGCAGAACCTGATCGCGGTGGATGGCGAAGTTGTAGTCCAGGTCGTCGCGGCCCGCGTAGTTGACACCGACAACGCGGCCTTCGGCATCAACGAGGGGTCCGCCGGAGTTTCCACCCCGGATTCGCGCATCGTGCTCGATGACGTGATCGAGTGATGCCCACGAGTCATCCTGAGGAACGTCGGCCTTCGAGACGATTCCGCGTGTCATCGTGAAGTTAGGGTCACCGAGCGGGAATCCGGCCGAGTAGACGTCGAGAGCGGTTTCGATGTCGCCCTTGTACCAACCCATGTAGGGATACTTCCCCGTGTCGAGTTGGATCACAGCGAGGTCAAGGCATTCGGACGCGCCGAGAACCTTCGCGTTGTATTGCTGCCCTGTATCGCCTCCGACCCAGACTTTGAGCGTCCCGGCCCCGACGACGACGTGGTTGTTCGTGACGGCGATGCCGCTCGGGTCGATGATGAATCCTGAACCGCGGCCTGCGGTCTCCGACGGCTGCGTCGTGCCCTGGGGAATAAAGGTTCCCTGGGCCTGAATCTGGATCGTCGCGGACTGGACTCCCTTGAAGTCAACCGGTGGCGGCCCCTGCTGGACGTTGATCGGTATGCACGAGGTGAGAGCGAGCGCGACGACGCCTGCTGTGGCTGCGATGCCGAGTAGCCGCGCGGAACGCCGGGTCGAACGGGTGTGGGAATACATGAGTTCCTCCTGGAACGGGCGGTGCACCTGACCGGCCGATGAACACAGCATTCCCGTTCGCCGCATCCGGCGCAGGATGTTTCGACCCTAGTTTTGCTTTACTGGGGTCGCGTTCCGCTCTGTGCGCACTCGGTCGACGGACTCAGTCGTCGCCGATTGGTCTCAACGCGCTTACCACGTGGACGACCGCAGGGCCGTAGCGGGTGTCGAGGTATCGCTGGAGGTCGCCGTCGTCGTAGAGATAGGTCGCGAACAGGTACCCGTTCTGCGGCGCAGATTCCAGTGGACGAAGTGCGGCAGTGGCCGAGAGCTCGTCCTGAATCTCGAGGAGACGCGACGTTCCGGTCAACCCGGCATTGTCCGGGTCCGTGAAGGGGTCATCGATGCGAATCGGGTCGTAGAGCGCGAGCAGAATCGCCGGCTGGGTCAGGGTGAATCGCTCGCCGTCCCAGGTTCCTTGCAGCGCATAAGCACCCCACGTGACGCCACCAGCCGTTTCTGCCCCGTCCACGTCGTCCCAGTCCCAGCCCACGATCTCGGGGCCCTGGCATTGCGGCGGGTAGGACTCCATGACGCCTCCAAGGCAGAACTGGGGCGGGGCGTCGCCGACCTGGAGCACGGTGCCCTGGCCGATGACTTCGCCGTCGGCGGCAATCCCGGAGGGCGGCTGGCTGCCTGGCACCATCGGCGTGGCGCATGCGCTGAAGGCGAGCGCAGCAAGGATGGGCGCAGCGATAAGTGCGGCGACGCGCAGGTAGGGCCTGCGAGCCGGAGTCGTACGGTTCATGCCTCCAGTTTTGCGAAGACACCGCCATCCCACTACCCAACATATTCGGTCACTTATTCGTCACGGCGGCGCGCGTTCGCAGCCGCGGTGCTAATCTGAATCTCGTGTTGTTCGGTTTGCTCCTTCTTAGCTGCCGCGACGAGTCCTAACCAAGGCCTCCCTCGTCGCGGAGTTCGTCGTGGCCGTCAAACCCATTGGCTGAACTGCTGGACCGAGCGAGAGACCTAAGACCATGAAGAACACGCAATCACCGTCGGCGATGCCGATTCACAAGTACCGCCCGTTTCACGAAACCCTCGGCATCGATTTGCCGGACCGGCAGTGGCCATCCAGGCGGATAACGACGGCACCGCGATGGTGCGCTGTGGATTTGCGCGACGGCAATCAGGCCCTCATCGATCCGATGAGTCCCGAACGCAAGCAGATCATGTTCGACCTGCTCGTGAGGATGGGCTACAAGGAGATCGAGGTCGGGTTTCCTTCCGCAAGCCAGACGGACTTCGACTTCGTGCGCAAGCTCGTCGAAGAGAACCTCATCCCGGACGATGTCACGATCCAGGTGCTCACGCAAGCGCGCGAAGAGCTCATCAACCGCACGTACGAGTCGATCCGCGGTGCCAAGCAGGCGATCGTGCACCTCTACAACTCCACGAGCATCCTGCAGCGCGATGTCGTATTCCGCACCGACAAGCAGGGCATCATCGATATCGCCGTGAACGGTGCGCGACTATGCAAGGCGGCGGAAAAGCTCGCGCCCGGCGTTGATATCTACTACGAGTACTCGCCGGAGAGCTACACGGGCACGGAGCTCGAGTTTGCGGTTGAGGTGTGCAACCAGGTGCTCGAGGTCTTCGAGCCGACCCCCCAGCGCAAGGTCATCATCAATCTCCCCGCGACCGTGGAAATGGCGACCCCGAACGTGTACGCCGACTCGATCGAGTGGATGTGCCGCCACTTGAACCACCGGGAAAACGTCATCGTGAGCCTGCACCCGCACAACGACAGAGGCACGGCGATCGCGGCCGCCGAGTTGGGATACCTGGCCGGCGCAGACCGCATCGAGGGGTGCCTGTTCGGCAATGGCGAGCGCACGGGCAACGTGGACCTCGTCGCTCTGGGAATCAACCTGTTCACGCAGGGCATCGATCCGCAAATCGACTTCAGCGATCTCGATGACGTCAAGCGCATCGCCGAGTACTGCAACCAGCTTCCGGTGCACGAACGCAGCCCGTGGGCGGGCGACCTCGTCTATACGGCGTTCAGCGGCTCGCACCAGGACGCCATCAAGAAGGGTTTCGAGGCTATGGCCGCGGACGCCGCAATCAAGGGCGTGTCGGTAGACGACCTCGAGTGGGCCGTCCCGTACCTGCCGGTCGACCCGAAGGATCTCGGTCGAAGTTATGAAGCGGTCATCCGGGTGAACTCGCAGTCCGGAAAGGGCGGAGTCGCCTACCTCCTGAAGGCAGACCACGCCCTGGATCTTCCCCGCAAACTGCAAATTGAGTTCAGCGGCGTCGTGCAGGCGAAGACGGATGCTGAGGGCGGGGAAGTCTCCAGCGCGCAAATCTGGTCGATCTTCACCGACGAGTACCTTCCTGCGTCTTCGCCCGATGACAAGTGGGGCAGGTTCGAGTTGACGAGAACCCGCACGGAAAGCGACATGTCCGGCGTGGTGTCCCTTTTTGCGGAACTTCGCGTCGGCGAAGAGACGGTAGAGGCGAACGGGACGGGGAACGGACCTGTCGATGCGTTCCTGAGCGTCCTGGGCGGAGAGGGCATCGACGTGAAGGTGTACGACTACGTCGAGCACGCGCTCGGTGCGGGCGGGGACGCGCTCGCGGCCGCCTACGTGGAATGTCAGGTTGACGACAAGCGGCTGTGGGGCGTCGGCATCGACGCCGATATTTCCACCGCGAGCCTCAAAGCGGTCGTTTCGGCCGTGAACAGAGCGATTCGACTCCCAGCGGGCGTTCGCGAGCTCGTGACCACTTAGGGGCTCGTCACGCGACTTCGCCCCGAGAGCTTTTCCACCGACTCGGACACCAGGATACCGGACCGCAGATCCGGCGCGCTCAGCGGGTAGCCGTATGTCGTGTGGATGGGCAGTACGCCTGCCCATGCCTCGCCGGCGATATCCTCATCCGGGTCTTCCGGCCACTGGGTCGAGTTCTTGAAAGTCCATTCGTCGATGCGCATTCGAAGGACGAGCGTGGCGGCGAGTTCCTTGCGGTTGTGCGGTCGGATCTCGTTTCTCCGTCCGGGCAGCAGCGCATCCGTGACGAGGTCGAGCGCGGCGAGTTTGGCGGCGCCGGCCAGACTCGTGCATGATCCGAAGAGCACGGCGCTGCGATATCGCATCGACGACTCGAACGCGGACCGTGCGAACACGAGACCGTCGACTGTCATGACGGAAACGGTCACGGGGATCCCGGCGGAGATCCGCCGCAGCCACCACGATCCGGTCGACCCGTGCAGGAGCAGTCCGTCCCCTTCCACCGCGAAAGCGATGGGCATGACGACGGGAAGCCCGTCGTCCACGAAGGCGAAGTGTCCCACCGAGGTTTCGCGCAGCAACAACTCGAGCGCGGCCCGATCGGTGGAGTTGACACGTTCCGGCATTCGCGCAGGCTTCGTTCTGTTCGCACTCATGGTCACATTCTTGTGCATCGGCCGACCGACGGGCCGGCGACGGCACAATCGACGCTCGTGCGCCGATAATTGGTGGATGCCCCTTTACCGAGACGAAGCCGTCGTGCTGCGAACCCACAAGCTGGGTGAAGCCGACCGGATCGTGACGATGCTGGGGCGCCACCGCGGCAAGATCCGCGCCGTCGCGAAAGGGGTTCGCCGCACCGGATCGAAGTTCGGTTCGCGGCTTGAGCCGTTCATGGTCGTCGACGCGCAATTCTATGAGGGCCGCAGCCTCGACATCGTCACCCAGGCAGAATCCATTGGGGCGTACGGTGCCGAGATCATGGGCGACTACGCGAGTTTCACCGCCGCCAACGTCATGGTGGAAACCGCGGACAAGGTCACGGAAGACGCGGGTTCTCTCCAGCAGTACCTGCTCCTCGTGGGAGCGTTGCGGTCGCTGGCCCGCCGCGAACACGGTGCGAGCCTCACTCTGGACTCCTACTTGCTGAGATCGCTCGCCATCGCGGGCTGGGAGCCGAGCTTTGTGAATTGCGCGGTAACGGGGGCGCCAGGGCCGCACACCGCATTCGTCGTGCAGCTCGGCGGGGTTGTCTCGGACGACGTCGCGCCTCCGGGGGCTCCGCGCCTCGACGCTCTCACGCTCGAACTTCTCGCCGCGCTTCTTGCCGGCGACTGGGCATATGCGGATGCCTCGCAGGAGCGTTCCCGCAGCCAGGCGAGCGGGATCATCGCGGCATACGTGCAGTTCCATCTCGAGCGCAGCCTGCGTTCGCTCCAGCACGTCGATCGGTCGCCGCAGCCCGTTCGTGCTATCCCGCTCCCTGAGGAGATCGCCGCAGGCGATCGTTCCGTTCCGCTCCCTGAGGAGA
>CAZYYE010000002.1:0-147375 GCA_964651535.1 uncultured Cryobacterium sp. | reverse complement strand
TCGCCGCAGGCGATCGTTCCGTTCCGCTCCCTGAGGAGATCGCCGCAGGCGATCGATCCGTTCCGCTCCCTGAGGAGATCGCCGCAGGCGATCGTCTCGAAGGGAGAACACGATGACCCCCGCGCCGAAGACGCACAAGGATTCGGTCGATTTCCGGCCCATCGACTGGACGGGACTGTACCCGCCGAAGCTTCCGGCGGCCGCGATCCCGGAGCACGTCGCCATCGTGATGGACGGCAACGGCCGCTGGGCGAACGCGCGCGGACTCACGCGCATCGAAGGGCACCGCGCAGGAGAGGCCGCGCTGCTGGACGTCGTGGCCGGCGCCATCCAGCTCGGCGTCCGGCACGTGAGCGTGTACGCGTTCTCTACCGAGAACTGGAAGCGTTCTCCCGACGAAGTGCGTTTCCTCATGGGATTCAACCGTGCGGTGCTGCATCGCCGTCGCGACCAGTTGAACGACTGGGGCGTGCGCATCCGCTGGGCTGGACGGAAGCCTCGGCTGTGGGGTTCCGTCATCAAGGAGCTCCAGTTCGCGGAGGAACTGACCGCGCGAAACACCGTGCTCACGCTCACGATGTGCGTGAACTACGGCGGGCGCGTCGAGATCACGGATGCCGTTCGTGCTCTCGCGACCGAGGTTGCGGCGGGCAGGCTCACGCCGGGGGGCATCACAGAACGCAGCATCCAGCGGCACCTGTACACGCCCGACCTGCCGGACGTCGACCTGTTCGTGCGCAGTTCGGGGGAGCAGCGTACGAGCAATTTTCTGCTGTGGCAGAGCGCCTACGCAGAGATGGTGTTCCTCGATACCCTGTGGCCCGACTTCACGCGCGAAGACCTGTGGCGGGCGGTCGAAGTGTTCGCCGCACGAAATCGTCGATTCGGTGCGGCCGAGGATGCGCCGAACGCTTAGGCCGTAGTCCCGGATTCGGTTGCGGCTTGTTCCGGCTGGTTCCCGTCGATCGCTTCCGCGCCTTCTGCCTTCCGCCACGGACGCACGATGAGCGCCCATACGATGACCGCACCCACAGCGTATGCGACGAAGAGGCCAGTCCACACCGGAAGGTTCAGCGGAACCTCCTCCCAGGAAAACGGCATGGGCATGAGGATGAGAAAGAATCCGAAAAGCCCCACCGCGTAGGCACCCATCCACACCCAGCGATTCCACTTCCAGATGATGCGTCCCGTCATGTCGCCGATCGGGACGAGGGCGATGGGCAGCGCCGCGATGCCGGCTATGGCCAGCGACGACAGGGTCTCCGAAAGGAACACGACGACCGGGCCGCCGCTATCGAGGATGCTCAGCAAGCTGTAACCGATCCACGCGAGAACGGACAAGGCGAAGGCGAGCGCCAACCCGATGAGCGCGACGCGCGCACGTTCGGCAGTGGCCAGAAGCGCTCCGAAACCGACTCCGGCGACAAGTCCGAAGATGATGCCCGGCTCGAATCCGGTGACTCGCGTGAGGATGACGGCCACCACGACGATGAGGAGGGTCAGCGGGCGAAACTCGAACTCGGCCGTCGCCGTGGGATGCGTTCGTCTGACGACCCAAACCAGAAGCAACCAGCCGGCCACGATCTGTATCGCGAGCGAGATGAGAATCGAGACGAAGGTGCGGATGCTGGCCGCGTTCAATCCAAATCCGGGGTCGACGAACGACGAAATGATCGCTGCAGCGGCGATGCCGATCGCGGCGGCGCGCCATCCGGCAACGGAAGTGACGCGCGGCATCATCGCGCGCCACCGTGGCCCGACGCCTCGGGCGGTGTTGGCGAACTTTTCGCCCCAGTGCGCAAGTCTCTCCGAACCCGCTTCAACGGCGGAGTTGAGCAGTTGCGTCGGAAACGCGAGCAGAAGCACGAGAATGACCGCCATTGCGGTTGCCCATAGCGCGTTGTGCGGGGAGACGGCCGCGGCGACGGTGGGAAGTGCGCTCAAAACGCCGGGATCATCCACGGCTCTCGAGGGTGCGGGCGGCGATGCGGGAGCAGAAACCGCGATGGGCGTTGGTGAAGCGGTCGGCTCCGGCGTCGGGCAGGTGCGCGTGATGAAGCAGGGATTGCCGGAGACGAGAGTGCCCTGACTGGTGCTCGTGACTCCGATGTATTGATTTCTGGTTCCATTCGGGCACGTGATGATGCCTGTTCCGTGGCTGACCTGCGTCAGCGTCGCGGTGGTGCCGGCGAACTCCACGGTTGTCGTGTTTGCCCACTGGTATTCGTCCGAGCACAGGGCCCCTTCAGCGGGAACGTCGAACGTTGCGCGTCCATCGACAACCTCCACGCGCGGCACTCGGAGTTCTTCCGCGTAACCGAAAAGCAGGCATACCCCGCTCGAGCAATCCACGCCGAACGTCTGGTCGTAGGTGGCTGTATCGCCGTCGTCGTACACCCAGTTGTCCGGACCGTAGTACGTCACGACACTGTCCTGGGTGGTGGGGGTCGGCGTTGGCGATTCCAACGGTATGGCGACAGCTCCTGGTGCGGCGCTGGCCGCGAGGACTGCACCCGTGGCCAAGGCAACGAAAACCCTCACTGCAGACCGGGAAGTGACTGTCACGGCGTCCTGTTTCTTTGCCGGGCGAAACGGAGGTGAGCAAATGTTAGCAGTGCGGACCCCGCATGGTTCCCCGGAAATTCGGCGCCGTACGCTCGACTTCGCGATGATCTCGATGGGGGCGCAAGAAAGTTGCACTGGAATGCGCCGCCTCCGCGCGACGGGAGAGGCAGGATGGAGGTATGACTTCTGCATCCGCGGCCACAAGCCGCACGCTTTCTCCAGCGCTTACGAGTGCCATCGGCCAGTTCCGGCAGGACGCCGCACGCGGGTACCTTGCTGTCGCGTCGATCGGCCTGCCGCCGAAGGCGACAGTAGACGCGCAACTGGCCGACATCGAATTGTGGGCCTCGGGCCGCCGCGACCCCGTCGATTACGACGCGATCCACGACAACACGCGCGCTCATTACGCGAAGCTCGTGGGCGTCGATGCCGCCAGAGTCGCGACCGGTTCGCAGACCTCCGTCATGGCGAGCGTGTTCGCTGCCGCGGTGCCGGATGGTGCCGAGGTTCTGTGCGTGGACGGAGATTTCTCCTCGATCATGTTCCCGTTCCAGCAGCGTCCGGGAATTCGGGTGCGCGCGGTGCCGCTCGACGAGCTCGCGGCATCCGTGACGGACGAAACGTGGCTCGTCGTGTTCTCGCTCGCGCAATCGGCGACCGGGCGCATCGCGGATGCTGCGGCAATCGTCGCCGCTGCGAAGCAGCATGACGCCTACACGGTGTGCGATCTCACGCAGGCTGCAGGCGTGTTCCCGGCGGACGCATCGATGTTCGATGCGACGTTATGCCACGCCTACAAGTGGTTGTGCTCGCCGCGCGGAGTGGCCTTCATGACCGTGAGCGAGCGGCTCCAGAGTGTGCTCACACCGGTTCAGGCGGGTTGGTATGCGGGGGACGACGTGTGGGGTTCGTGCTACGGGCCTTCCATGGAGCTCGCGGCATCCGCACGCCGGTTCGATGTCTCTCCGGCCTGGCCCGCATGGGTTGGGGCCGAGCCCGCCATCCAGTTGTTTTCCGGTCTCGACATGAACGAGGTGTGGTCCTATACGAGCGGGCTCGGCGACGCGCTGTGCGACGCTCTCGACATCCCTCGGCAGCACCAGCCGATCGTCACGTGGGCGGATGCGGATCAGAAAGACATGGCCAGGCTCATCGACGCCGGAATCACGGTGTCGGGGCGCGCGGGGCGCCTGAGGGCCTCTCTGCACCTGTGGAATGACCTCAGCGATGTCGAGGCGGTCACGAAAGCGCTGCGGTGAGGGGGCAGTCGGCGCGGTCAGGACGAAACCACTGGCAGTCAGCCACCTCCGCCCGGCCCTAAACTGGAGGATCACAGCCGACCGGACGCGAGCCGCGCGCCCGGTATGACCTCTGGAGTTCAACTCGTGGCCACCGCTTCCCCACTCGATGCCGTCATTTCTCTCGCCAAACGCCGCGGGTTCGTTTTCCAGGCGGGGGAGATATACGGCGGATCGCGCTCTGCGTGGGACTATGGCCCCCTGGGTGTCGAGCTCAAGGAAAACATCAAACGCCAGTGGTGGAAGGCGATGGTTACCTCCCGCGACGACATCGTCGGACTCGACTCCGCCATCATCCAGCCCCGCCAGGTGTGGGTTGCTTCTGGTCACGTCGGCGCGTTCACCGATCCGCTCACCGAGTGCCTGAACTGCCACAGGCGGTTCCGGGCCGATCACCTCGAGGAAGCATTCGAGGAAAAGAAGGGGCGCGCTCCGGAAAACGGCCTCGCCGACATCGTGTGCCCGAATTGCGGAACCCGCGGGAAGTGGACCCAGCCCCGCGATTTCCAAATGATGCTCAAGACGTACCTCGGCCCCGTCGAAGAGGAAAGCGGCCTGCACTACTTGCGCCCGGAGACGGCGCAGGGCATTTTCGTGAACTTCAACAATGTGCTCGGCGCATCCCGGATGAAACCGCCGTTCGGCATCGCGCAGGTCGGCAAGAGCTTCCGCAACGAGATCACGCCGGGCAACTTCATTTTCCGCACGCGCGAGTTCGAGCAAATGGAGATGGAGTTTTTCGTCGAGCCCGGCAGCGACGAGACATGGCACGAATACTGGATTGACCAGCGGATGAACTGGTACACCGACCTCGGCATGAATCCGGACAACCTGCGATTGTTCGAGCATCCGAAAGAGAAGCTGTCGCACTATTCGAAGCGCACGGTCGACCTCGAGTATCGATTCGGGTTCCAGGGCAACGAATGGGGGGAGCTGGAGGGCGTTGCGAACCGCACCGACTTCGACTTGACCACCCACAGCGAACATTCTGGTACTGACCTTTCGTACTTCGACCAGACGAAGAACGAACGGTGGACGCCGTACGTCATCGAACCCGCAGTGGGCCTCACGCGGTCGATGATGGCGTTCCTCGTCGATGCCTACCACGAGGATGAGGCGCCGAACACGAAGGGCGGCGTCGACAAGCGCACGGTGCTGCGGCTCGACCGGAGGCTCGCACCCGTGAAGGCCGCGGTGCTTCCGCTGTCGCGCAACGAGGAGCTCTCGCCCATTGCGAAGCAGCTCGCGACCGACCTCCGGCAGTTCTGGAACACCGATTTCGATGACGCCGGTGCGATCGGCCGCCGCTACCGGCGGCAGGACGAGATCGGCACCCCGTTCGCGATCACGGTCGATTTCGACACGCTCGAGGACAAGGCGGTCACAGTGCGCGAGCGCGACTCGATGGCGCAGGAGCGCATCGCGCTCGACCGCCTGCAGGGATATCTCGCCGAACAACTGCTCGGCGCGTAGCCGACCCCGTCGGGCCGGCGGGAATGCCCATGCGGGCAGAACCGTTGGCCCCAGTATGAGCGAAGCAATCAAAGTCGACATCTGGTCTGACGTCCAGTGCCCGTGGTGCTACATCGGCAAGCGCAAGTTCGAGGCGGGAGTCGCCGAGTTCGGCGGCGAGGTCGAAGTGGAGTACCACTCGTTCGAGCTCGCGCCAGACACCCCGGTCGACTTCGAGGGCACGCCGGCCGACTATCTGGCTCAGCGCAAGGGTCTGTCGCTCGACCAGGTGGGAGAGATGATCGAGCGCGTGACCGGCATCGCGGCGCAGGTCGGTCTCGATTACGACTACGGCTCCGTGCACCAAACCAACACGGTCAAGGCGCATGAGTTGCTCCACTACGCCAAATCGAAAGGGCGTCAGGTGGAAATGAAAGAACGTCTGCTGAAGGCGTACTTCGTGAACGGAGAGCATGTGGGCCGAATCGAGGATCTCGCAGACATCGCAGCGGAGATCGGACTCGACCGCGCCGACGTCGTGCGCTCGCTCGAATCCGAAGAGCACCTTCCCGCAGTGAAGGCGGACGTCGCCCAGGCGCAGGAGTACGGAATCCAGGGCGTTCCGTTCTTCGTGATCGACGGCAAGTACGGCGTATCGGGAGCGCAGGACGCATCCACGTTCGCCGCCGCGTTGAAACAGGTGAAGGACGAGAAAGCAGCGCAGTCATGACAACAACGCCCAGACCCGAGACCGCGGCCAGGCCGCCGCTCACGATGGTCGGTCAGCAGGATGCCTCCGTGTGTGTCGGCGACACGTGCGAGCTGCCTCACTGAGTTATCTGGGAGAATCGAGTCGATGACTTCTCTCGCCACGGCAACCCCAGCGCTGCAACTCGGGCCGATCGCGCTCGAGGTTCCTGTCGTGCTCGCACCCATGGCGGGCATCACGAACACCGCGTTCCGGCGGCTGTGCCGCGAGTTCGGTGCGGGCCTGTACGTGAGCGAAATGATCACGAGCCGGGCTCTCGTGGAGCGCGGCGAGAAGACCATGCGGCTCATCCGCCACCACGAGTCGGAAGTTCCGCGCAGCATCCAGCTTTACGGCGTCGACCCGAACACGATGGCGGAGGCGGTGACGATGCTCGTCGCCGAGGACCGCGCTGACCACATCGATCTGAACTTCGGGTGCCCCGTCCCGAAAGTCACGCGCAAGGGCGGCGGTGCGGCACTGCCCTGGAAACTCGACCTGTTCCGCGACATTGTCGAGTCCGCCGTGAAGGCGGGCGGCGACGTGCCGGTCACGGTCAAGATGCGCAAGGGCATCGACAACGACCATTTGACGTACCTCGAAGCCGGCCGGATCGCCTCTGGTGCCGGGGCCGCGAGCATCGCGCTGCACGCGCGGACCGCGTCGGAGTTTTACAGCGGTCAGGCAGACTGGTCCGCCATCGCCCGCCTCAAGGAGGCGATCTCGGATGTGCCGGTGCTCGGCAACGGAGATATTTGGAGCGGCGCCGACGCGATCCGCATGGTTGAGGAGACGGGCTGCGACGGGGTCGTCGTCGGCCGCGGATGCCTCGGCCGACCCTGGCTGTTCGGCGATCTGGTTGCCGCGTTCAAAGTCCGTTCGGGGGAACTCTCGCAGGACGCAGCGACGCTGCTCCAAGCGCGTCCGACGCTCGGAGTCGTCGCGGCCACCATCCGGCGCCACACCGAGTTGCTCGCGGACTTCTTCTCGTCCGACGACCAGGACGGCGAGGAGTGGGCATGCCGCGACATCCGCAAACACGTGTCCTGGTACCTCAAGGGGTACCCGGTGGGCAGCGACCTGCGCTCGTCCCTCGCTCGCGTGGAAAGCCTGCAGCAACTCGACGATCTGCTGGGCGAGCTTGACTGGGCTCAGCCGTACCCGGGGGAGGACGCCGAGGGCCCGCGGGGCCGCGCCGGGCATCCGAAGCGTACCGTGCTGCCTGAGGGCTGGCTCGACAGCCGCGAGCTCGCGCAGAGTCATCGCGGCGACCTCACCGAGGGCGAAGCGGACACCACCGGTGGCTGAGCCGAGTCATTCGAAGAACTCAGGCACCCCACCGCGGCCGGACGGGTACACCGCCCATGACGCCGCCCGCTGGATGCCGGAACAGCACTCCACGAGGCGCAGCGATTTTGCGAGGGATCGAGCGCGCGTCCTGCACTCGAGCGCACTGCGCCGCCTCGCCGCGAAAACGCAAGTGCTCAGCCCGACGGCCGGCATCGACAACGCGCGCAACAGATTGACGCATTCGCTCGAGGTCGCGCAAGTCGGGAGGGAGCTCGCCTCCAGCCTCGGTCTCGACCCGGATGTCGTGGATACCGCGTGCCTCGCCCACGACCTCGGGCACCCGCCGTTCGGACACAATGGCGAGAGGGCTCTCAACGCGTGGTGCACGGACATCGGCGGGTTCGAAGGGAATGCGCAGACGCTGCGGGTTCTCACCCGAATCGAGCCGAAGGTGTTCGCCACGGACGGTCGCTCGTACGGTTTGAATCTCACGCGCGCGAGCCTCGACGCGAGCTGCAAGTATCCGTGGCCCGCGGAGAGCGCGATCGGCGATCCGTCCGGCCGGGCGAAGTTCGGGTTCTACCTCGACGACACCGCCGCGTTCCTCTGGCTCAGGGATGGCGCCCCCACCCGCCAATTGTGCATTGAAGCTCAAGTGATGGACCTCTCCGACGACATCGCGTATTCGGTGCACGATTTCGAGGATGCCATCGTCGGCGGCTACATCGATGTGCCTGCCCTCGGCGCGCGCGTCAACCATGACGACCTCGTCGATTCCATGTTCGCGTGGATCGGCGGCGAGTTGGATCATGACGAGCTCATCGCCGCGTTCGACCGCCTCGACTCCCTCGAATCGTGGATCGACGAGTACGACGGCACCCGCGCGGCGCAAGGCAGGCTCAAGAACCTCACGAGCCAGCTCATCGGGAGATTCGCGGGCATCGCCACGCAGGCGACTCTCGCGGCCCACGATGCCGAACATCTCGCGCGGTTCGGCGCGGACGTGGTCGTGCCGAGGGAGATTCGCGCAGAGATCGCCGTGCTCAAAGGCATCGTGGCCGCGAACGTCATGTCGACGAATGAGCGCAAGCCCGTGTATGCGCGCCAGCGCGACACGATCATGGAACTCGCCGACGCCCTGCTGGAGCGCGGTCCGGAGTCGTTGGATGCGGGATTCGCCGCCGACTGGCACGATGCCGCCGATGACGCGGCGCGCAAGAGGGCCGTCGTCGACCAGGTGGCGAGCCTCACGGACCAGTCCGCCAACTCCTGGCACCGCACCCTGGTCGGCGGCCGGGGTACCGGGCCCGGCACGTGAGGATCCCCGCACCTAGAATCTAGGCATGGCAGGCCTGATCCGCAGAAGCGACATCGACGAGGTGCGTTCGCGGATCAACATTGCCGACATCGTGGGGGACTATGTGACTCTCAAGAGCGCGGGCGTCGGTTCCCTCAAGGGATTGTGCCCGTTCCACGATGAACGCAGTCCGAGTTTCCACGTGCGCCAACAGGTCGGCCGGTATCACTGCTTCGGTTGCGGCGAAGACGGCGATGTGTTCACGTTCCTGCAGAAAATGGATCATGTCACGTTCAGCGAAGCTGTCGAGCGGATGGCCGCGAGGGTCGGCGTGGAACTCCATTACGAGGATGGCGGCGCCGCAACGGCCGACCGCGGCAATCGCGCTCGCCTGCTCGCAGCGAACCGGGCCGCCGCCGAATTTTTCGCCGCCCAGTTGACGACTCCGGCCGCCGAGCCCGGGCGCGCATTCCTCGGCGCCCGCGGTTTCGACGCCGCCGCTGCCGCCCAATTTGGCATCGGCTTCGCGCCGAAAAGCTACGACGCGCTCGGTTCGCACCTGAAGACTCTCGGATTCAGCGTGGAAGAGATGCTCGCAGCCGGCCTCATCGTCGAAGGGGACCGGGGGACCTACGATCGCTTCCGCGGCCGTCTCCTGTGGCCTATCCGCGACACGACCGGACAGACGCTCGGTTTCGGCGCGCGCAAACTGCTGGACGACGACCAGGGTCCGAAATACCTCAACACCCCCGAGACTCTCGTGTATCACAAGTCGCAAGTGCTGTACGGACTCGATTTGGCCAAACGTGACATTTCCCGAAGCAAGCGGGTCGTCCTCGTCGAGGGCTACACGGACGTGATGGCGTGCCACATCGCGGGTGTGACGACGGCCGTCGCGACGTGCGGCACCGCGTTCGGCGTCGACCACATCAAGGTCATCAGGCGCGTACTGGGCGATGTCGACAATGCCGACTCGCACGGCCTCGGCGAGGTCATTTTCACGTTCGATCCGGATGAGGCAGGGCAAAAGGCGGCAAGCCGCGCGTTCGCCGAAGAACAGCGATTCGCCGCCCAGACTTACGTTGCGGTCGCTCCGGACGGATTGGACCCGTGCGACTTGCGGCTGGCCAGAGGGGACGATGCCCTCCGACGGCTCATCGACGAGCGCAAGCCCATGTTCGAGTTCATGATCAAGCGCGTGCTCTCGTCGTTCGACCTGGAGACGGTGGAGGGCCGATCCGGCGCCATGGCGGCGGCGGCGCCGGTCATCGCGAGCATTCGCGATCAAGCGATGCACAGCGGTTATGTCCGAAACCTTGCAGGGTGGATCGGCGTGGATCCGCAGGAGGTCATGAGGGCTGTGACCGCGTCTGCCCGGAACCGGCAAGAAGATTCGCGCGCGTGGGGTCCCGAATCGGACCGGTTCCGACACGACAGGGCCCAGTCGCAGGGGACCGGCGAAGGCCGGGGGGACCAGGCCATCGCCCCCGGCCCGTCGATCACCCACTTGCCCACCGATCCGGTGACGAGACTCGAGCGCGATGCGCTCATGGCCGTGCTTCAGCATCCGGACGCCGTCGGTCAGGAGCTGGGCATGCGGATCGGCTCTGTCGCGTTCACGAATACGACGCTCGCCGTCGTCCGCGACGCCGTCGCCGCGAGCATGGATGCGTTCGCGGCACCGAACTGGGTCGAAAGGATTGTGGAGGAAGTGCCGCAGGGTTTCGCGGGCATCGTCAGCCAACTCGTCGTCGCACCGATTCCGGACAAAGCGGGAAGGGAACTTTCCATCTATTGCCGTGGAGTCGTTGCTTCCCTCATCGGACGCGATTTGCTCGCCATGAAAGCAGACTTGCTCGGTCGACTCCAACGGACCGACGCGAGCGCCGAACCGGATCGGTACCGGGAACTCCAGCGCGAACTCATGAGCGTCGAGGCCGAGCGGCGCGCGCTCATCGGAGATTAGGTTGCAGAACAATAAATATTGGGCCGCAATGACGCGCTCAGTGTCCGCCAGCACAGCAAACCGTGTTATCAAGTAAGTAATACACACGACCTGCGACGTGCTTACCTGCACGCCACGGGGTTTACCCCGCCTCAGCCCACTTTGGCTGTGGTGGTATCTCACAACAGAGAGAGGTATCACGGATATGACATCCGCATCCACGATCCGAAAGCGGTCGCTCGCCGCGCTCAGTGGCGTTGCCATTGCAGCGATGGCGCTCAGCGGCTGCGCGGCAGGAACCGATTCCGGTGATTCCGGTACGTCGGGCACGATCACGGTAGGTACGACGGACAAGGTCACAACGCTTGACCCTGCCGGCTCGTATGACAATGGCTCGTTCTTCATCATGAACAACGTGTTCCCGTTCCTCATGAACTCGAACCCGGGAAGCTCCGATGTGAACCCTGACATTGCCGAGTCCGCGGAGTTCACGTCGCCCACCGAGTACACGGTCAAACTCAAGTCCGGTCTCAAGTGGGCCAACGGCAACGACCTGACCGCTTCGGACGTGAAGTTCAGCTTCGACCGCCAGCTCAAGATCGCGGCGGACAACGGCCCGTCGACGCTGCTGTACAACCTCGACAGCACCGAAGTGAAGGATGACCTCACCGTCGTCTTCCACCTCAAGGCCGGAAACGACCAGATTTGGCCGCAGATCCTCTCCAGCCCTGCCGGTCCGATCGTGGACGAGGACGTGTTCTCGGCGGACGCGCTCACGACCGACCAGGAAATCGTTGACGGCAACGCGTTCGCGGGTCCGTACGTGATCTCGAGCTACAAGTTCAACGAACTTGTCCAGTTCAAGGCCTATGACGGCTACCAGGGTCTCCTTGGCAAGCCGAAGACGGCCACGATCAACCTGAAGTACTACGCGGACCAGTCGAATATGAAGCTGGACGTTCAGGAAGGCAACATCGACGTCGCGACCCGCAGCCTGTCTGCGACCGACATCGAAAGCCTGTCGGGCAATGACAACGTCGTTGTGCACAAGGGCCCGGGTGGCGAGATTCGCTACATCGTCTTCAACTTCAACACGATGCCGTTCGGCGCTGCAACTGCGGAAGCCGACCCGGCGAAGTCGCTCGCGGTGCGCCAGGCGATTGCCGACCTCATCGACCGCGAAGCGATCGCGAACCAGGTTTACAAGGGCACCTACCTGCCGCTGTACTCCTACGTTCCGGCCGGTCTCACCGGTGCCACCGAGGTTCTCAAGGATCTCTACGGCGACGGAAACGGCGGCCCGGATGCTGACAAGGCGAAGTCGACTCTCGACGCCGCTGGTGTCACCACGCCGGTGACTCTCAACCTGCAGTACAACCCTGACCACTACGGTGCGAGCTCGGGCGATGAGTATGCGCTCATCAAGTCGCAGCTCGAGTCCTCCGGACTGTTCACGGTGAACCTGCAGTCGACGGAGTGGGTCCAGTACTCCAAGGATCGCTCAGCTGACGTGTACCCGCTGTACCAGCTCGGCTGGTTCCCGGACTACTCGGACGCTGACAACTACCTGTCGCCGTTCTTCCAGACGGACAACTTCCTGAAGAACCACTTCAGCGACCCGGCGATCGACACGTTGATTCAGGGCCAGGCCACTGAAGGCGACCCCGCGACCCGCAAGGGCATGATCGAAGACATCCAGGAGAAGGTCGCTGAACAGCTGTCGACCCTGCCGATGCTTCAGGGTGCGCAGGTCGTCGTTGCAGGCAAGGACGTGAAGGGCGTGGATGAAACACTCGACGCCTCCTTCAAGTTCCGCTTCAACGTGCTGAGCAAGTAGGACGCACCAAGGCGGCTACTATCGAAGAGCCGTTACTGGGGGCGGTCCGCGAAAGCTGCGGATCGCCCCCTCCCTTTTCTTGCAGTTTCTCTTCACCGAGTTTGAGTGTTCGTGGGCAACGATTGGCAATGATGACAACCACCGCAGTTTCAGAAGCTCCTGATCCGGAAATTCAATCGGATCAGTCGGCGAAGTCGAAGGGTTCGGGCGGGAAGCTCGGCCGGTACATCATCATTCGATTGCTTCTGATCCTTCCGACCGTGTTCATCCTCGTGTCGATGGTGTTCCTGCTCATGCACTTGATCGGCGATCCGATCACCGCGGCCCTCGGCGGGCGGCTTCCCCCTGATCAGTTGGCGGAACGCATTCACGCCGCGGGGTATGACCGCCCCATTTTCATCCAGTACTTCGAGTATCTCGGGCAATTGTTCACGGGCAACTTCGGTACGACGCTCACGACGAACCAGCAGATTTCCCAAATCGTGTTCGAGAAGGGTGCAGCGACTCTCGAACTCGCGTTCTACGCGCTCATCGTCGCGTTCATCGTCGGCATCCCGCTGGGGATGCTCGCCGCGTACCTGCGCGACCGCTGGCCAGACGCCATGCTGCGGGTCGTCGCGATCCTGTTCTACGCAACCCCCGTGTTCTTCGCTGGCCTTCTTCTCAAGCTCGTGTTCTCCGTGTGGCTCAAGGTGCTTCCGGTGAACGGCCGAGCGTCGCCGCGGACGGAATTGAATCTTCAGTTCCTCGACCATCCGACGAATATCTACCTCATCGACGCCCTGCGGACCGGCAACCCCGCGGACTTCGGGGATGTCCTCGCGCACGCGATTCTTCCCGGACTCGCGCTGGGGCTCCTCACCGCGGGGATATTCCTGCGGCTCGTTCGGCTCAATGTCATCGGAACGCTCGGCCAGGACTATGTTGACGCCGCCAGATCGCGCGGTGTGCGGGAATTCAGGCTCGTGCGCAAGCACGCGTACAAGCCGGCGCTCGTGCCCATCATCACGGTCATCGGCCTCCAGATCGCGTTGCTTCTCGGCGGTGCGATCCTCACCGAGACGACGTTCGAGTGGAAGGGACTCGGTTTCACTCTCGTGGAGTTCATCAAAGCCAGGGACTTCGTCGCGGTTCAAGGAATCGTTGTGTTCCTCGCGGTCGTGGTGGCTGTGACGAACTTCGTCGTCGACATCATCGCGGCGCTCATCGACCCGAGAGTGAGGTACTGACGTGACGACGTCGTCTATTGCGAAGCCGACAATCTGGTCGCGGCTGCCGCTCCTGCGCGAACTGAAGCAAAGCGTCGGTTGGCAGCGGGGAATGCTCGTCGCCGGCCTCGTGATCATCGCGATCTTCCTGCTCACTGCGGCCTTCGCCCAGGGGCTCGCTCCGTTCGGCTATTCGCAATTGAGCGACGAGAACGGAGTTTTCGGAGCGCAGCTTCCACCGGGGGGCCGCCACCTCCTCGGTACGACGGTGGGTGGATACGATGTGCTGTCGCGCGTGATCTGGGGTGCTCAAACCGCCGTCCTCGTCATCGTCATCGCGGTAGCCCTCTCGGTGTTCGCCGGGGTGATCCTGGGTCTCGTCTCGGGGTACTTCGGCGGGTGGCTCGACCGGGTACTCGTCGTGGTCGCGGACGCCGTGTACGCGTTCCCGTCGCTGCTCCTCGCGATCGTCATGTCGATCGTGATTTCGGGGGGCCGTTCCGGCCTGTTCACCGGGCTCATGGCCGCGGCGATCTCGATCACAGTCGTGTTCATCCCCCAGTACTTCCGCGTCATCCGGTCGGAGACCGTGCGCATGAAGTCGGAGGCGTTCGTCGAATCGGCGAAGGTCATCGGCGCGAGCAACGCGCGCGTGATGTTCCGCCACGTGCTGCGCAACTCGACGAGGACGCTGCCGCTCATCCTCACGCTGAATGCCTCCGAAGCGATCCTGACGCTTGCCGGGCTCGGGTTCCTCGGGTTCGGCATTGAACCGACCGCCGCGGCGGAGTGGGGTTTCGACCTCAACAAATCGATTTCGGATGTCGCGGCCGGCATCTGGTGGACCTCGATTTTCCCCGGCACCGCCATCGTGCTTGTCGTTCTCGGCATCACGCTCGTGGGGGAGAGCCTCAACGACCTCGCCGACCCGCGGCTGCGCACTCGCCATCGTGCCCTCGCGAGCGGGGCGGGCGTCTCGGATGTGGATGAGCTGGAGGAGGATCTGTGAGCACCCTCATGAAGGGCGACGAGGCCCTCGAAATCGACAATCTCGTTGTGACGTTCGCGACGGACGGCGGCGACGTTCGCGCAGTGGATGGGGTTAGCCTGTCGGTGCGCAAGGGCGAAGTGCTTGCGATCGTTGGCGAAAGCGGCAGCGGAAAGACCGTCACGGCGAAAACGATTCTGGGACTTCTCCCGGAGACGGCTACGACGTCGGGCATGGTGATGATCGGCGACGACAACGTCATCGGGGTGTCCGGAAGTCGGCTTCGCGAGATCCGGGGCACGGGCGCGGCCATGGTTTTCCAGGAGCCGTCCACAGCCCTCAACCCGGTGTTCACCGTGGGGTGGCAGATCGCGGAAGGTTTGCGAGCTCACGGCAAGTACACGAGGGCGCAGGCCAGGGCGAAGGCGATCGACTTCCTCACACGCGTAGGAATCCCCGACGCGGAGCACCGCGTGGACTACTATCCCCACCAGTTCTCGGGCGGCCAGAAGCAGCGCATCGTTATCGCCATGGCGCTCGTCCTCGAACCGGAGATCATCGTCGCGGATGAACCGACGACGGCACTGGACGTCACGGTGCAGGCCGAGATCCTCGATCTGTTGCGGTGGTGTCGAGACGAGTTCAATGCCGCCATCGTGCTCATCACCCACAACATGGGCGTCGTCGCCGATCTCGCCGACCGAGTCGCCGTCATGTATCAAGGAAAGATCGTGGAAGAGGCGGAAGCGGTCACGCTGTTCCACCACCCGAAGCACGAGTACACGAAGCGGCTTCTCGCGGCGGTGCCCTTCATCGGCGCCGGCACGATCAAGACGCGCGAGCGCGCGGCTGAACGTGCAACCGCGGCGTCGAGCGAGGCGCTCGTGGTCGCGAAGGACCTCGTCATCGAGTATCAGGGCCATTTGGGACGTGGAAGCTTTCGGGCCGTCGACGGCGTCGATTTCCAGATCTCTGCGCGGGAGGTGCTTGGGCTCGTCGGCGAGAGCGGGTCAGGCAAGACCACCATCGGCCGAGCCATCGCGGGTCTCACGAAGATCACCGGCGGATCTCTTTCGGTGCTCGGCCGCGAGATGCTCGGCGTTCGCGAGCGAACGTTCCGCCCGTTGCGTCAGGACATCGGTTTCGTGTTCCAGGACCCGGCAACGAGTTTCAATCCCTTGTTGACCATCGCGCAGTGTGTTGCCGAGCCGTTCATCGTTCACGGTCACGCCGGCGACGCCGCTGCCGCGAGATCGCGCGTGGACGAATTGCTCGAGGCCGTGCAGCTTCCGAAAAGCTACGGCGATCGATTCCCCCATGAGTTGAGCGGCGGGCAGCGCCAACGGGCGAGCCTCGCGCGGGCGATCGCCCTGAAGCCGAAACTCCTCATCGCTGATGAACCGACGAGCGCGCTGGACGTGTCCGTGCAGGCGCGCGTGCTGGAGCTGTTCGCGGAGATTCAGCGCGAGTTCGGGTTCGCGGCGCTGTTCATCAGCCACGACCTCGCCGTCGTGGATTTGCTCGCCGACCGCATCGCCGTGCTGTACAAGGGCAGACTCGTGGAGGAGGGTATCGGGGAAGACATTCTCGTTGCGCCGAAGCACCCGTACACGCAACGGCTGCTCGCGTCCCTGCCCGTGCCGGACCCCGTGTTGCAGGCGAAGCGGCGAGAAGAGCTTCACCGGTTGCGGGGACTTGAGCCAGCAGGAGCCACCGGTTGACCTCACACCACGTTCCCGTCGTTCGGGCGGACGACCTGTCGATCCGCTACCGCGCAAGAGATGTGCGATCGAGGTTTCTCGCCGTGGCGGGAGTGAGTTTCACGCTCGAGCAGGGCGAGATCCTCGGAATCGTCGGGGAGTCGGGCTGTGGAAAGTCGACGCTCGCCGCGGTGATGGGTTTGCAGGGCGGTTCTGATTTGGCGGACGCGAAGGCCCCCGAGATTTGCGGGGGCTCCTTGACGTTGTTCGATACGCAAGTGCGCCGCATCGGCGCACGGGCACGCGACCGGCTTCGGCTGAAAGTCGGCTACCTCGCCCAGGATGGGGCGCAACGGCTCGATGCACGCTTGACGGTCGCCGAGAACATTGCGGACCCCATCTACTCGAGAGATCGTCGCTTCAGTTCGCGCGAGGCGGGCCTTGCTGTCGCGACCCTCGTGGATGCCGTTCGGCTGCCCCTCAAATTGATGACCCGCTACCCTTACGAACTCAGCAGCGGGCAACGGCAAAGGGTGGCGCTCGCGAGGGCACTGATCCTCGAGCCGAAACTGCTCGTCGCCGACGAGCCGACGCGCGGCGTCGATGTCACGGTCAGAACCGGAGTTCTGGATGTGCTTCGGGAGCTGCAGGAAGAGCGCGAGTTTTCGGCCATCATCGTGAGCAGCGACCTCGCCGTCGTCGAGTACGTCGCGCAGCGCATGCTCGTGCTAAATCGAGGAAACGTCGTGGGGCTTGGCCCCATCAATGGGGTACTGAAAGACCCGATTCATCCCTATCTGAAGGCCCTCTCGGCATCACGATTCGATAAAGTCGGTGCATGACTTCGAGTGGGGGCTCGGTTCAGCACCGCATTGTGCTGGCCTCCCCGGCTGAGGATGTGCCGCCAGCGCGGCGTCCGAGGACGGGGCCCATCGCCGTGCTCCCTGAGGCGGACGAGTTCTTCGTCTCCGCGATCGAAGCGGCGGGGGGTACAGTCGAACCGCTGTCCGAGAAGACAAGGGGCATTGTGTGGCTGTCCTACGATCGGGCTGCCGAGTTCGCCGGGATTCTCGACCAGTACCCCGGGGTCGATTGGGTCCAGTTGCCGTGGGCCGGCGTCGATGCGTTCACCGAAGTCCTGCAGCAGCACGCGGGCCGCGATCGTCCGCTGTGGACGAGCGCGAAGGGCGCATACGCTGAGCCGGTGGCAGAGCACGCGCTCGCGCTCATGCTCGCGCTCCTGCGCGAGTTGCCGATGCGCGTTGTGGCTCGGAGCTGGGGTCCGAAACTCGGCGCATCGCTCTATGGCGCGAACGTGGTCGTCATCGGTGCAGGCGGCATCGCCCGTGAACTCGTGCGGCTCCTTTCCCCGTTTCGCACAGCGGTCACAATCGTCCGACGCAGTTCGCACACGTTCGACGGTGCCGAGCGCACGGTGACGAACGATCGTCTTCACGAGGTTCTGCGCGCAGCCGATGTTGTCGTCGTCGCTGCGGCCATGACGGTAGAAACAACCAGGCTCATCGGTGCCGAGGAGCTTTCGCTCATGAAGGAAACCGCGATTCTCGTCAACGTCGCGCGCGGCGGACTCGTCGATACCGACGCTCTCACGGCGGCGCTGGCCGCCGGCGCCATCGCCGGCGCCGGACTGGACGTCACGGAACCCGAACCCCTTCCGGACGGCCATCCGCTGTGGTCTGAGCGGCGTGCGCTCATTACCCCGCACAGTGCCGACACGCCCGAAATGACGACGCCGCTGCTGGCGGAGAAGGTGAAGACTAACGTGCGAGCGTTCCTGAGTGATTCCAAGTTCGAAGGACTAGTGGACCCGGAGGCAGGCTATTGACTCTGTTGTGGGTAGGTGCGTACACCGAGAATATGGGCGGATTCGCGCGAGGCATCTCTGCGGTTCGCGTGACGGACAAGGGACTGCAGTTCGCCGGGATCGGCGCAGTGGCTTCTTCTCCGTCGTTTCTCATCCATGCGAGCGTGAGCGGCGTCATTTACGCGGTGGATGAGGCGAACGGCCGCGTTGAGGCGTTTCATCGGAAGAACAAGTCGACGACGCTCAGCCCGATGGGCGGGCAACCCACGTCGGGCACGCTCCCGTGCCACCTCGCCGCGACACCCGAGTGGTTGTATGCGGCCAATTACGGCACGGGCCAGGTGGACGTTTATCCGCTCGATTCGCAGGGCAGGATCGGAGAACTGCGCGCGAGCGTTACCTCGAGCGGCAAGGGCCCCAAGCCGGAGCAGGACGGCCCGCACGCGCACTCGACACTCGCGTTCGGTGACACGGCGATCACCGCGGATCTCGGCACGGACCGGGTGAGCGTCTACCGCTGGACCGAGGGAAAGCTCGGCCTGGAGTCATCGGTCGAGTTGCCGCCGGGCACCGGTCCTCGCGATCTCGCGGTGTCTCCCACGGCAGGCAAGATCTATTTGGTCGGCGAGCTCGGCGGTTCCGTTTTCACGCTCGGCGGTGGGCGCAATCTGCAAATCGTCAATTCGGGTGACTCCGGTGCGGCGGTCGGCGATCACGCCGCAGGGCTCGTGGTTGATTCCACCGGCCGTTTCCTGTACACGGCACTGCGCGGTTCCAACCGCATCGTCGCAATCGACGCTGCGACACTGAAGCCGATCGCCGATCTTCCGAGCGGCGGGGATGTTCCTCGCGGGCTTTGCCTTGTCGGCAACCTTTTGCTTGTGGCGAATCAGAGTTCCGGCACGATCGCGGCGTTCCAGTTGGATCCGCAATCGGGCGTTCCCATGATGGTGGGGACACCGCTGTTCATCGATTCGCCGACATGCCTGCTCCCCGACTTCTCGTGATCACGGTTCGCGGTCGAAGGGAATTGCCTGGCCGCAATCTTTGATAAAGTGACAAGCTGAATCGCCATTCCTCGATAGCTCAATTGGCAGAGCAGCCGGCTGTTAACCGGCAGGTTCTTGGTTCGAGTCCAAGTCGAGGAGCAAAATGCCCGTACTTCCAAGGAAGTAGCGGGCATTCTTCTTGTTTAGTGGGTCTCTTTATGGACAGACTTGTCCGAATTGCCGGCGGATCTATGTTTGAGTACGCGTGAGGTACTTGAGCGGTCGGTTGCTGGAGGGCTCGCGTCGTCGGCGCTAGAGGCATTCGAGGATGAAGTCGACCCGTTCAGCCGGCGGCAGAACTGGAACCTGGATGACAGGGAATCCGAGTTCGCGATAGACGTCGATGATGAGGTGGTGGATGACTCGTTGGTCGTTCTCATCCTCGGTACGCGCGTAGTCCTTCGCCAACGGCAGGAGATCGAGAACAAAGATCTTCCTGTACCGTGCGTGTTCGATGGCAGTGAGGAGTTCGGCATCAGGTTCGAGACGGAGGAACCGGTAGTAGGCCAGCGAGTCCGGCAGGGCCCGGTCGAGGAAGACTATCTCGTCGGGGTTCAGGGACGCTTCTTCCTCGACCTGCATAGCGAGCACCCCGTGCTGGAACTCCAACTGGCGTGCGCGGATCTGCTCCACGCTCGACCCGTCGATGCGTGCAAGATCGATGTAGTGCCGTGCATGCTCGATAGTTGTTGTGTGGCCTTGGTCACGAAGCAGTTCCACGGTGGTTGTCTTTCCCGAACTCGGGCCGCCCGTAATCACATACCAATTGGTCACATCGACTCCGTCCACTATGGAACATCCATCCGTCTGACTGACTGACGACGTCAACTATACCGGTTACCCCTATGGGGTGTATGGTAGTTGAACTATGAACGGATATGTCGCGGATAAGGACGCCTTGCGGGCACGCCTGAGCCGGATCGAAGGTCAGGTACGCGGTCTCGCACGCATGATCGATGAGGACACGTATTGCATCGATGTCCTGACCCAGGTTTCCGCCGCAACGAAGGCGTTGGAGTCCGTGGCGCTGGCACTCCTGGACGATCACCTCATCCACTGCGTCGCCGAAGCCACCGTCCAGGGCGGCCCTGTCGCGGAAGAGAAGCTCCGCGAGGCCAGCGCGGCAATCGCCCGCCTCGTGCGTTCATGATTTGACCGTTCACCCCACGAAAGGAAACAACAATGGCAATCACCGAACCCCGCGACCTTGGTCTGACTGACATGAATGCCGGCTGCAGCTGTTGCGCGCCGAGCAAGACGTCGATGGAGTCGGAAGACAAGACCTCGATCGCAGAGGATGCTGTGGTCGCCGACTTTCTTGTGGAGGGAATGACCTGCTCGCACTGCGTCAACAGCGTGACGGAAGAACTCGCCGCCATCGACGGAGTCGCGGACGTGAGCGTGAACCTCAACGTCGGAGGTGCGTCACGGGTCACTGTCGCCAGTTCGGCGACGCTGGACACCGAGCAGGTGCGCCGGGCAATCGAGGAGGCCGGGTACGCGCTCGCTCAGTCGTCATGAGCACTCAGGATGTTCAGCTCGACATCACGGGGATGACCTGCGCCTCCTGCGCGAATCGCATCGAGCGAAAGCTGAACAAGCTCCCCGGTGTTGAAGCGACGGTGAACTACGCAACCGAGAAGGCGCGCGTCCGATCGGATAACGTTTCGATCGACGAGTTGATCGCAGCAGTCGAGGCTGCTGGCTATGCAGCGGCGATTCCCGCGCCGCCCGCCTCCGATCGGACCGCCAAGGACGTGCCGGAGCCCGACGGCGAACTGACGAGCCTGCGCCGCAGACTCGTGATCACGGCGGCGCTCAGCCTCCCCATCGCGATTCTGTCGATGGTCCCAGCACTGCAGTTCACCAACTGGCAGTGGCTCGTGCTCACCCTCGCAGCGCCCGTTGCGGTCTGGGGTGCGTGGCCATTCCATCGCGCCGCCGCCATCAATGCGCGGCACGGCTCAACGACGATGGACACCCTCATCAGTATTGGCGTGCTCGCCGCCTTTGGCTGGTCGCTGTACGCCCTGTTCTTCGGCCAGGCCGGCATGCCGGGCCTGCGAATGTCGATCACCCTGTTCGGGACTCCCGAGGCAGGGGGGCATGAGCTCTATCTCGAGGTTGCCGCATTAGTGACAGTGTTCATCCTCGCCGGGCGCTATATGGAGGTCCGTGCCAAACGACAGTCAGGTGCAGCCCTGCGTGCTCTGCTTGAGCTCGGCGCGAAAGACGCCGTGCTGCTCCGTGACGGTGTCGAGACGCGGGTTCCGGTCGAGCAACTCGCCGAGGGCGACACCGTCGTTGTCCGCCCCGGCGAGAAGATCCCCTCCGACGGCCTCGTCGTGGAGGGCGCCTCTGCCGTCGACGAGACCATGTTGACCGGCGAATCGATGCCGGTGGAAGTTGGGCCGGGTAGCCGTGTGGTGGGTGCCACTATCAATGACGGCGGTCGGCTGGTCGTACAGATTACCCGCACCGGCAGCGACACTGAGCTGGCGCGCCTGGGCAAACTCGTAGAAGAGGCGCAGAGCGGGAAGGCTCCTGTGCAACGCCTCGCTGACCGAGTGTCAGCGGTCTTCGTTCCGATCGTGATCGTCCTGGCGGGGGTCGCCTTCGCCGGATGGGCGCTCACCGGCGCGCCGATCGAGATCGCGTTCACCGCCGCCATCACAACTCTGATCATCGCCTGCCCGTGTGCGCTGGGCCTGGCGACCCCGACCGCGCTGCTTGTCGGCACGGGGCGCGGGTCGCAGCTGGGCATCCTGATCCGGGGCCCGGAAGTGCTCGAGCAAACCCGCAGGATCGACACGATCGTGCTCGACAAGACGGGCACTGTGACGAGCGGCGTCATGGCTGTCAGCGGCGTTCACCTCGTTGCTGGCGTCACCAAGGGCGAGCTGCTGCGCCTGGCGGCCGCCGTGGAGCACGGATCGGAACACCCCATCGCGCGCGCGATCGTGGGAAGCGTGGATGCTCCGGAACCCGCGGAGGCATTCGCCGCCCACGCAGGATTCGGCGTGCAGGCCCTCGTTGACGGCAGTCTGGTCATCGCCGGACGCGTGGAGTGGCTCCGCGACCAATGGTCAGTGCGAGTGCCGGCCGACCTCGCTGAGGCCATTCGTGAGGACGAAACGCGCGGGGCCACCGTGATCGCGGTCGCCTCAGATGGCGAGTTTCGCGGCGCTATCAGCATCGCCGACACGGTGAAGCCGACGAGCCGGGAGGCGATCGCGCGACTCACGCGTCTTGGACTCACCCCGATCCTGCTGACCGGCGACAATCCCGGAGCGGCGCAGGCGGTGGCCGACACGGTCGGCATCGAGACGGTCAAGTCCCGGGTGACCCCGGCAGAAAAGCTTGAGGTCATTCGTAGTCTTCAGGCGCAAGGCAAGGTTGTGGCGATGGTCGGCGACGGGGTCAACGACTCTGCTGCCCTTGCTGCAGCCGACCTCGGTATCGCGATGGGCACAGGCACGGATGCGGCGATCACCGCGAGCGACCTGACTGTCGTTAACGGCGACTTGATCCTGGTAGCGGATGCCATCCGGCTGGCCCGGCGCACCCTCGGCACGATCAAGGGAAACCTGTTCTGGGCATTCGCTTACAACACCGCCGCGATCCCGGTAGCGATGCTCGCACTGCTCAACCCCGTGCTGGCCGCTGCCGCCATGGCTTTCTCATCGGTGTTCGTTGTGACGAATAGCCTGCGTCTGAAGCGCTTCCGTCCCCTGCCTGGACCCACCAGGTCGAACCTCGTCGTGGCTGCCAAGGGTTGACACGGTATGGACAACGCGGTCGCGCTGGTACAGGCATACCTTCGCGTGAACGGCTACTTCACGGTCGCCGAGTATCCCGTGCTCGAGGTCTCCCCGCGCAACCAGGTGCGAACCGTGACCGACCTCGACATCCTTGCGATTCGTCTCGCCCACGAGCCCGCCGACGATCGTCACGCCACTGATCCCGCTCTCGGGGTCATCCCGGGAACCGCCGACATGATCGTCGGCGAGGTGAAGGAGGGCTCCCCAAAGTTCAACCGCGCAATGCGGGACCCCGAGGTGCTCATCGCTGCCTTCACCCGCTTCGGATGCTGCCCACCGGATGCTGCGGCGGGCCTCGTCGACGAACTGCTGCGCCGCGGTAGCGTCGTGGCCCCGGCCGGCCACGTCATCCGCACCGTCGCGTTCGGTAACCCGGGGCATTCTTCCAGGGCATCCCGCCCGCACGTGGTCCCGCTCGACCACATCGTTTCGTACCTGCAAGAGCATCTCCGGACCCACTGGAACGTCGTGGGCCGCACCCAGGTCAAGGACGGAGTGCTTGGACTGTTGGTGCTGCTGGAGAAGTCACGGCGGGCGGCGCAGAATCGAGAAGCAGCGACTAGCGTAGTAGCCGAGAGGAGCTCTCCGTGATGCGCTGGATCCGGTCGATGATGCATAACCGGCGCTCCTTCGCGCGGCTCATCGCTGCGGTCGCGGTGACCCTCTCAGTAGTTGTCGGGCTGTTGGCGATGCACAGCGCAACCCCCACAGAGCACTCGCAGGAATCGGCTCACACCGTCGCGGCGGACATAGCCCTGTCCGATTCTGCGGCGCTTGCTGGCTCAAAAGCGATCGAGCCCTGCGATTGCGGGTCGCCAGGCTCGGCACCGGTGCACTCCATGCTCATGGTCGCGTGCATCCTCGCATTGTTGGCCACTTTTCTCGTCCTCGTGCCCCCTGCGGCCTCGAGGGTCACCTTCGGCATGCTGAGAAGGATCGCAGCTTCCAGCACTTGGCTGCGCGGCGCTGTCGCGCTGCTACGACCTCCATCCCTTCTGGTTCTTTCGATTAGTCGCACGTGATTCGCCGCCGCCATCTGCGGCGCCGGAAAGGCTTTGCCTGCCCCGGCAATGAATCACTGTTATCGACTAATTCGAAAGGACCTATCCCATGCGTAAGCGCACCATCGCGCTCATCACCACCGTCGTCAGCGCAGCCCTCGTCTTGACGGGGTGCACACAACCAGGGGGACCCCCCGGAACGGATCCGGGCACCGGCGGCACGCCGCCGACAAGCGTTCCATTCGACGTCAACATGGCGGACCAAATGTTCGTCATGATGATGATCCCGCACCACCAGCAAGCGATTGAGATGGCCGACATCGTCCTCGAGAAGGAGGGCGTCGACCAGCGCGTGCTCGATCTCGCCCAGCAGATCAAGGACGCCCAAGGGCCAGAGATCCAGATCATGGAGGGATGGCTTGACAGCTGGGGCGTTGCATTCAGCATGCCCGGCGGGATGAATCACGGCGACGGCATGATGTCAGACGATGACATGGATGACCTCGAGGCTGCGGATGGCCCCGAGGCAGGCAAATTGTTCCTCGAGCAGATGATCGTGCATCACGAAGGGGCCATCGACATGGCCCGAGGTGCGGTGAACAACGGCCGGAACTCGGATGTCATCGCACTCGCCGAGCAGATCATCGCCACCCAGGCGGACGAGATCGCCACCATGCAGGAACTGCTGACCACCATTTGACCATGAGGGGCGGAGCCGATCGGCTCCGCCCTCAATCCACGAACGAGAGCACCATGCTTCTCGTCGTGCGAAGGGGAAAAATTATGAACAACCACTCAACGGCCACTCCGCGCAATTCGCGGATTAGGATCGCCGTGGGCGCCTCCCTTGCAGGAGTGCTACTGCTCGCGGGCTGCGCCCAAACGACCGTGCCAACGCAAGCAACACCAGACCCGTTCGAGCACGTGCACGGCCTGGCGGTCGAACCGGGTTCCGATGAGATTCTCGTCGCGACCCACGAGGGGATCTATGTGGTCACCGAAGGTGGCGACATGGAAGGTCCCATCGGAGGCTACGACTTCGACGCGATGGGCTTCACGATCACCGACGAAGCCTGGTTCGCATCCGGCCACCCCGGCCCCGGCACCCCTGCTGAGCTCGGGTCCCCGAACCTCGGAATACTCCGGAGCGAGGACCGCGGGCAGAGCTGGGACCCGATCACCTTCACCGGGGTAGAGGACTTCCATGTCCTCGACTCAGATCCGTCAGGTGCCCTGTACGGCATCGGCTCATCCTCGTTTGCAGTGCGGGTCAGCACAGACCGAGGGGCAACTTGGGTCGACCGCGCCGAAGTCAAGGCAGCAAGCCTCGCAGCATCCACCGGCCGGATCTACGCCGCGACGGAGCAAGGCGTTCAGCTCAGCAGTGACGAGGGCGCGACCTTCGAACTGCTGCCGGACGCGCCCGTGCTCTACTCGCTGACCGCACTCCTTGACGGGAGCCTTCTCGGCGTAGGCACGGATTCGATGCTCTGGCGCTCGCTTCCGAATGGGCTATGGGAGGTCGTCGAACCGGTCGAGGGAACGGTCCAAGCTTTGACCACTGCTCATTCGGGAGCGATCATCCTCGTGGATGACCGCGGCATCGTGCGAATCGACGCCACTGGAACAAAGATCATCAGGCAAGCGAGATGACAGGCACACTCCGCGCGGGGCAAACGCGTTGCCAGAATACCCCCATAGGGTATATGGTGACGCCATGAGCGCAACACCTGAGGGTCATGACCACGATCACCACCACGAGGGTCACCACGCGGCGGAGACACCACATCCGGCAGGTCACTCCGGCCACGAGCACGATTCACCCCATGGGGATGATCGTGCCTCCGGCCACGATCATGGGGGATCGCATGCCGGCCACGGGGCCGACCATGTAGCGCAGTTCCGCAAGCTCTTCTGGATAATGCTTGTTCTGGCCATACCGCTTGTGGCGTTCAGCCCGATGTTCGCTGACCTCCTCGGGTACAAACTCCCGGATTTCCCGGGCGTGCAGTGGGTTTCGCCGGTGCTGGGCACCGTTGTGTATTTCTGGGGCGGAAGGCCGTTCCTGGTCGGCGCGATTGACGAGTTCAAGGCCCGCAAGCCCGGCATGATGCTGCTGATCGGGCTGGCCATCACGGTGGGGTTCGTTGCTTCCTGGGGTGCCACTCTTGGATTGCTTGATCACGCGCTCGACTTCTGGTGGGAGGTGTCTCTCCTCGTCGTCATCATGCTGCTTGGGCACTGGCTCGAGATGCGCTCGCTCGCCCAGACGTCCTCCGCGCTGGAGTCACTGGCGGCGCTGCTCCCGGATGAGGCCGAGCGAATCGACGGCGACGACATCGTGGTAGTGACGCCGGCGTCCCTTCGCGTTGGCGACCTGGTCATGGTTCGGCCCGGCGGGCGTGTCCCCGCGGACGGCGAGATCGTCACCGGCACCGCAGACATCGATGAGGCAATGGTCACGGGGGAGTCGCGGCCGGTCAGTAGGGGACCGGGCGATTCCGTAGTTGCGGGGACGGTATCGACCGACACCGCGATTCGCGTGCGGGTGACTGCCGTGGGCGACGATACAGCACTCGCCGGGATTCAGCGGCTCGTGGCCGACGCACAGAACTCCTCATCGAGGGCGCAGAGAATCGCGGATCGGGCGGCAGGCTGGCTGTTCTGGTTCGCGCTCGGGGCAGGAATCATCACCGCAGTCGTCTGGACCCTGCTGGGCAATCCTGACGCCGCAGTCGTCCGCGCGATCACCGTGCTCGTGATCGCGTGCCCTCACGCGCTGGGATTGGCAATTCCCCTGGTGGTCTCCATCGCGACCGAACGGGCTGCGAAGGGCGGAGTGCTGATCAAGGATCGGCTGGCACTCGAGAGCATGCGCACTGTCACTTCGGTGCTCTTCGACAAGACCGGGACCCTGACCAAGGGCGAGCCGATCGTGTCGGCCGTCGAGGTCACCGGTGACGTGAGCGAGAACGAAGTCGTCGCGCTGGCGGCAGCAGCCGAGAGGGACAGCGAGCACCCGCTGGCCAAGGCGATCGTCGGGGCCGCCAAGGCGCGTTCCTTGGTGCTGCCGAGAACTGAGGACTTCCAATCCGCTCCTGCAGAAGGAGTCGTCGCAACTGTCAACGGTAAGCGCATCAGCGTTGGTGGCCCTCACCTCCTTGATCGGCACGGTGTCGCACCGTTGGCCGCCACTGAGGCGTGGAAGGCCGAGGGCGCGATCATCTTGCACGTTCTCTCCGACGGCAAGGTCATCGGTGCACTCAAACTGGCCGACGAGATTCGGCCAGAGTCTCGTGAAGCCGTCGATGCACTGCACAACCTCGGCATCGAGGTTGTCATGATCACCGGCGATGCCGAGGCGGTTGCCAACAAGGTCGGCGCCGATTTGGGCATTGACCTCGTGCTCGCAGGAGTGCGCCCGGAGAACAAGTCCGCGAAGGTCGCCGAACTCCAGAGCCAGGGCAGGAAGGTCGCGATGGTCGGCGATGGGGTCAACGATGCCCCGGCATTGGCCCAGGCGGATGTCGGAATTGCGATCGGGGCCGGCACGGACGTTGCGATCGCGTCGGCGGGCGTCATCCTCGCCTCCAGCGATCCGAGGTCCGTGCTGTCGATCGTCGAACTCTCGAACGCGAGTTACCGCAAGATGAAGCAGAACCTGTGGTGGGCCACCGGGTACAACTTGATCGCTGTGCCACTCGCGGCTGGCGTGCTCGCGCCCATCGGGATCGTGCTCCCGATGTCGGTCGGCGCCGCCTTGATGTCGGTGTCGACCATCGTCGTCGCTTTGAACGCCCAGCTGTTGCGACGACTGGACCTGCGCCCCGAGGTGAGCGCCCAATGTGTGCTCCGGAGAAGTGCGAGCGGGCGTCGCGAACTCGCCAGCGCCCGAGTCGACCAACTGGCCAGCATCGGCAAGGAGCAGCTCTGATGGCTCAGACGATAAGCGTGGCGGTAAACGGTTACGGGGTGATCGGAAAGCGGGTTGCGGACGCGGTGCGCGTCCAGCCCGACATGCAACTGGTCGGCGTCGGCGACGTTACCGCCGACTACCGGGTCAAGGCAGCGGTGTCCCAGGAGATCTCCGTGTTCGCGGCGACTCACGACTCGGAGGCTGTCATGCGGGATGCTGACCTCCCTGTCGCAGGGCACCTCCATGATCTGCTTGACCAAGTTGATGTCGTTGTCGACGCCACCCCGTCCGGGATCGGAGCCTCCAACTTCGACCACTACCGCGAGCACGGTGTCAAGGCAATCTTTCAGGGCGGCGAACGTCACGCCCTGACCGGCCACTCCTTCGTGGCCCACGTGAACTTCGATACCGCCAGGGGGCTTGATGCGACGCGCGTGGTGTCGTGCAACACGACAGCGACCGTTCGCACACTTGCCGCCCTGCGTAACGCGGACTTGCTCTCTCGAGCTCGGGGTGTGCTTATTCGACGTGCCACTGACCCCTGGGAATCCGACCACTCCGGGATCATGAACACGGTCGTCCCGGAGTCGTCCATTCCGAGTCATCAGGGGCCGGATGCGCAGACAGTGATTCCTGAACTTGATGTCATGACGATCGCTGCCAAAGGTTCCCATACTCAGAATCACGCGCACTTCTGGACGGTCGAACTGACGCGGGCTGCGGGCCGGGATGAGATCGTGCGCGCTTTGCGTGCGATGCCGCGAGTCGCGTTCATTCGGCACTCGGATGGAGTGGTCGCGCTCAACAGTGTGATCGAGTTGATGCGGGATCTCGGTCGTTCCCGCGGTGACATGTATGAGGTTGCTCTCTGGGAGGACATCCTGACGGTTCAGGACAAGGAACTCTTCTTCGTCTCCGCCGTCGACAATCAAGCCATCGTCGTACCGGAGACGATTGATGCAGTCCGCGCCCTGGCGGGAGGCAGCACCGCGGAAGAATCGACCCGGATCACCGACGCGACACTCGGCATCAGAACTGACTTCGTCTAATGGAAAGGCGGTCCGAGTGCGTCTGACCGGCTCCCCGCGATCGGAGTAGATTGGAAGTACGCAACCGCAGAACGGAGGTCTCGCCATGATGTGGTGGGGCGGCGAGTATGGCATGTGGTGGATGTGGATTCCCGGGGTGCTCTTTACGCTCCTTGTAGTCGCCGGGTTAGTGGCCCTGATTGTCGTTGCAACACGGTCGGGGCGATCGTATTCGGTCGGCCCGGGTGGGCAGGATTCCGCGCGCACCATCCTGGGCGAAAGACTGGCCCGGGGGGAAATCACGCCCGAACAGTACCGCGAGCTGCTCGCGACACTGGGCGAACGCTGACATTCACGAGGGCTGTCCCCACGAAAAGGCGCGCCCGACCCGCTATATCTACGCAGGTGCGCGACGACATCAACGCGCGCGTCGAGGTGCTCCTCGCGGAGCTGCTTCCCGGGTCTCTGTAGCGGGTCACGTCAACTCAAAGGTATCGGCAGACTGATTCGGGTGTGCACGCCGCCGCCGGCGTCCTTGCTGCGTTCGAGCGAAGTTCGGCGATGCTCGCCCGCAGAAGCCTGAGCTGCGCGATTTGCTCATCGACTTGGACTAGACGCTGGTCAAGCAGGTCCCGCACATGGGTGCACGGCGAGTGGCCTGCGTCGCGAAGGCCCAGGATTTTCGCGGTCTGCGAGAGCGTTAGCCCTGCCGCGCGTGCGCGGTCGATGAACTGGAGTCGCAGCACTATGTCGTCGGAGTAGGCGCGGTACCCGGCGGCCGTCCGTTCCGGCGGCTGAAGTAACCCACGCTCCTCGTAGTACCGCAGTGTCGCCGGTGTCGTCTTCATCCTCTCCGCGAGTTCCCCGATACGCACTGCGATACCTCCAATAATCCGAGCTTGACCTTAAAGCATGCTTGAAGGTCCATTCTGAAGGATCACCCCGCAAGCGGCCCGATAGGCCCGAGGAGGCATCATGACACAGCGCAGAGAATTCGATCTTGCGGTGATCGGCACAGGCGGGGCGGCGATGTCCGCCGCGATCCACGCTCGACTTGATGGCGCCAGCGTAGTCGCCGTAGAACGCGGCACTCTCGGTGGTACCTGCGTGAATGTGGGCTGTGTGCCCTCGAAGACTCTCCTCGCGGCCGCGCACGCGCGCCACGCTGCCTCCGCGAACCCATTCTCCGGCGTTCCGACCTCCGCCGACACGGTCGACCTCGGCGCACTCGTGCAACAGAAGGATGAGCTGGTCGGCATGCTCCGCCAGACCAAGTACGCTGACATCGCGGCGGCGTACGGGTTTGACATCCTTTACGGCGAAGCGACATTCACTGACCCGCGAACCCTCCTCGTCGACGGACGAGCGATACGTGCCAAGTCGTATCTCCTCGCCACCGGTGCCGAAGCCCACCTGCCGTCCATCCCCGGGCTTGAAGAGGTCGACTATCTGACCTCGACCACCGCAATGGAACTCACCGAGCTGCCCGCGTCGCTCGTGGTTATCGGTGGCGGTTTTGTGGGCATGGAACAAGCCCAACTTTTCGCCCGCCTCGGCGTGACCGTCACCATCATCGGTCGGCTCGCTCCACGCGCCGAGCCGGAGCTCTCCTCCGAACTACGCAAAGCCTTCCTGGCCGAGGGGATCATCGTCATCAACGACCGCGCCGCCACTGTCACCCACGACAATGGCCAGATCCGGGTGCGGACCCGTACCGGGAATGAAGCCGCCGGTGAACGCGTCCTTATCGCCACCGGCCGCACGCCCCGCACCGACGGGCTTGACCTGACTGCCGCAGGCATCGCAACCGACGACCGCGGCTTCATCATCGTCGACGAACACCAGAGGACCACGAACCCGGCCGTGTTCGCCGCCGGCGACGTCACCGACGTGCCCCAGTACGTGTACGTCGCCGCGATGACCGGGAAGATCGCGGCACGCAACGCCCTCGGCCACTCCGAGCACGTCGACTACACCGGGCTGCCCTCCGTGCTGTTCACCGCACCGCAGCTTGCGTCCGCCGGGATGACCGAAGCTGAAGCCATCGCCGCCGGGTATCGGTGCGCGTGCCGATACCTGCGACTGTCGGACGTGCCGCGAGCAATCACTAACCACAACACCCGCGGCGGCATCAAGATCGTCGCCGACGCTGACACCGATAAAGTCCTTGGGATACACGCACTTGCCGAAACCGCCGGCGAGATGATGCTCGCTGCGACCTACGCCATCACCGCCGGATTCACCGTCACCCGACTCGCCGACACCTGGGCGCCGTACCTCACGATGGCCGAAGGCATCCGCCTCACCGCGAACCTCTTCCGAAACGAACTCCCCACCTCCTGCTGCGCCTGACCGCGGCAATCTCGTACCGGGTCTGCCTGCCCTGCGGCTCAGCCACGACGATGCCGCAGTGGGGCAGGCACGCCAGATGACTCGACACGTTCGAACGGGTCGACTCGGGCTCGCGAGCGAGCACGGCCGAGCAAGTAACGTGGTCGCCATGGCCATAGACCCTGCTTCGTCACAGCATCCGGATGAGCCGCACCGCGCGGGCCTGGCCCAACGGCTGAATTGGCTGCGCGCCGGAGTACTCGGTGCGAACGACGGCATCGTGTCGACGGCCGCCGTAGTCGTGGGGGTCGCCGCGGCGAGCGCGGACACCTTGCCGGTTCTCCTGGCGGGTACTGCGGCGGTCGTGGGTGGCGCGATCTCGATGGGGCTGGGCGAGTACGTGTCGGTGTCCAGTCAGCGCGATTCGGAGCACGCCCTGATCGAGGAAGAGCGCCGTGAACTGGCCGAAGACCCGGAGGCCGAGCTCCAAGAACTCGTGGGACTGTTCGAAGCGCGCGGTCTGAGCACGGGCACGGCTACCCTGGCGGCGACCGAGCTGACCGATAAGGACGCTCTGAGCGCGCACCTCGCCATGGAACTGAACATCGACCAGACCGATGTGGTCAGCCCGTGGCATGCGGCATTCGCTTCGGCTGTGGCGTTCACGCTTGGGGCACTGCTGCCGATGGTCACAGTGCTGCTGCTGCCGCATCCCGAACGCATCGTGTGGACCTTCGCTGCCACACTCGTCGCGCTGGCCGTCACCGGGTATGTCGCAGCCTGGATCGGTGCGGCCCGTCGGGGGCGCGCGGTGCTGCGCACTCTGATCGGTGGCACGCTGGCCCTGGTCGCCACGTTCCTGCTAGGAACGCTGTTTGGCACGACGATCGCCTAGCCGATGGGAACTGCCTTAGTATCTAAGCATGCACGCAGATACTAAGATAGGACGGCTCGAACCCGACAGCGATTACGTCGAAGTTGCCGTTGAGGTTTTCAGGCTGCTGGCGGACGCGACGCGCATCCGGATCATCCTGGCGCTGCAGGTCGGGGAGGTCTCGGTCAATCACCTCGCCAACATCGTCGACCGAAGCCCGGCAGCCGTATCGCAGCACCTGGCGAAACTGCGGTGGGGCAAGATCGTGCGCGTGCGGCAAGACGGCAATCACATGTTGTACCGGCTCGCCGACGAGCATGCGAGCCGGCTCGTGACGGAGGCGATCCTGCAGGCCGAGCACGCCGTCGACGACGTGCCGGGGCACCACGCGTGATCGAGGTACTCCGCAACCGCACCTACCGCTCGCTGTTCAGTGCACAGGTCATCGCGCTGCTTGGCACCGGCCTGCTCACCGTCGCACTGGGTCTGCTCGCGTTCGACCTGGCCGGGGATGCCGCTGGCTCGGTGCTCGGCACCGCGCTCACCATCAAGATGGTCGCCTATGTCGGCGTCGCACCACTCGTCGCCGCGCTCGTGGACCGACTCCCCAAGAAGGCCGTGCTGATCGGCGCCGACGGGGTTCGGTTGGCGATCGCTGTGCTACTACCGTTCGTGACCGAAATCTGGCAGATCTACCTGCTCGTGTTCATCTTGCAGTCCGCCTCAGCCACGTTCACCCCGGCGTTTCAGTCCCTTATCCCGTCGGTGCTGCCCGAGGCGCGCGACTACACGCGTGCCCTGTCGCTGTCCCGTCTCGCATACGACCTCGAAGCCTTCGTCAGCCCTGCCATCGCTGCTGCACTGCTCACCGTGGTCAGTTACAACATCTTGTTCGTGGGGACGAGCCTCGGTTTTGCCGCGTCCGCGCTACTCGTGCTGATCACGACCATTCCCGCGCCGCCCGGCGGAGCGGCGACAACGTTCTGGCAGAGGCTGCCCATGGGGGTGAAAGTGTTCGCGGCGACCCCGAGCCTGCGCTTCCTGGTGTTCACGAACATCGTGGTGGCGGCAGGCACCGCCCTCGTGCTCGTCAACTCCGTCGTCTACGCCAAGAGCGTGTTCGGGCTCGACGATGCCGCCCTCGCGGTGATGCTCGGCGCGTACGGAGTCGGGTCGCTGCTGGTCGCGCTCAACATCCCCTGGATTGTCGACCGGATCGGCGTCACACGCACCATGCTGACCGGGATCGCCACAGTGCTCGTCGGCCTGGTCGCCGCGGTCGCTGCGACGTTCCTCGCCGTGGAGTTGGAGGCCGGCTGGTGGGAGCTGATTGTCACTTGGGTCGTGCTGGGCGCCGGCACATCCCTCATCAACACCCCGTCAGCTCGTCTACTTGCGGATGCGTCGACGCCCGCGAACCGCAACCTCGTCTACACCGCCCAGTTCGCCCTCTCCCACGCATGCTTTCTCGTCACGTACCCCGTGGCGGGGTGGGTCGGTCTCGCCAGCCTCGCCGGTGCAGGCCTCGCGTTGCTGGCCGTGGCGCTCGTGGGAGCGATCGGCGCTCTCACGATGATCTCCCGCGCGAAGCGCGCGAATCTCCACTGGGAATCGGCGGTCCCGAAGGCGACGCCGAAGTAGCGCCCCCATGGTGTGCGGACTTAGCGTGAGGGTGGAGCGAAGCAAGGCTACGAGTGAGGTTAAACATGCATCCCATGAGCATTCCCAGTCCTGACCCGATCTGGGCACAATTCCAGCTCGGACCCTTGACGATTCACACCTACGCATTGCGCATCCTTGCGGGCATTGCTGCGGCGACGATCATCACCCAACGACGCTTATCAGCGCGGGGTGCCGAGAGCGGCGTGGTGCTCGACATCATCATCTGGGCGGTGCCACTAGGAATCATTGGAGCACGCTTCTACCACGTCTTCACACACGTTGGCGATTACTTCTACCCGGGCGCGAATCTCGGCAGCGTGTTTGCGATCTGGGACGGTGGCAACGCCCTCTACGGCTCACTCATCGGTGGTGCCGTCGGCGCGTGGATCGGATGTCGACGCACCGGCATCCGGTTCTGGTCGTTTGCGGATGCCCTGGCGCCCGCGATGCTCGTCGCCCAAGCGCTTGGGCGCATCGGCAACTACTTCAACCACGAACTGTTCGGCTTGCCGACGACGCTTCCCTGGGGGTTGGAGATTCTGCCGACGGACACGATGTTCCCGGATGGCCTTCCAGCGGGGACGCTGTTCCATCCGCTCTTCCTCTACGAGATCATCTGGAACCTGATCGGGGTAGTCATCATCCTGCTGCTGGAGCGTCGCCTGCGCCTTCGCTGGGGAAGCGCATTCGCCAGCTACCTCATCTGGTACGGGCTCGGCCGGAGCTGGCTGGAAGCTATCCGCATCGATCCCACCAGCGATGCGCTGTTCGGCATCCCCGCCAACGTGTGGGCGTCCTTCGTCGCGGTGGCGGTCGGAGTTGTCCTCTTTGTCGTCCAGACCCGCCGGCACCCGGAGCCCGAGTTGAGCCCGTACCGCGACGGTCGCGGACCCGCACGGAAGAGCGTGAACGCGATGAGCGAGCCAGGGCGCGCGGACGACCCCGAAAATTCACCAGCCGGCTCCTGACGATACCCACCGCGCACGTGGCGATGTCGAGTGTCGCCGGTCCGTGCAGACGAAGGAGCGGGAAGCCCTATCGATTAGGGGTAGACGAGTCCCACTTTCACCACCACTTACGATTGGTCCCGCTGCCGTTGATCGGCGACCCCATCGCCCCCGGGTAGTAGAAGCCGCCCGGGGCACCCATGACCTTCCCGAAGGCGCAATCCTTGGGTACCCAGCCAGCGTCGGTCGAGCAACCGGTCGGGTTCGCCTCGTCGCCGGGTCGATAGACTCTGAAAATTTCCAGATCGAACCGAGCAGCGGGTTCAGGAGCAAGTCTGTGGTGCAGCGGGCGCAGCACACTGCCCTCGATGCTGGCTTACAGGCCCGAGTAGGAGTGCAGGCCCTTGAAGAGGAGGTTCACGACGGTGTAGTTGAACATCACGGCGGAGAATCCGACGATGGCCAACCAGGAGGATCGTGCTCCCCGCCAGCCGCGAGTGGCCCGTGCGTGGATGTACCCTGCGTAGGTCACCCAGATGATGAACGTCCATACTTCTTTGGTGTCCCAGCCCCAGTAGCGCCCCCAGGAGCGTTCCGCCCAGATGGATCCCGCGATGAGGGTGAAGGTCCAGAATACAAACCCCACCACCGTCACCTGGTAGGCAAGGTTCTCGAGTTTGATGGCATTCGGCAGCGTCTTCAGCAGCGCGAGTGACTTCCGGCCGGCTTCGCGCCCGGCCTGCAAGAGCTGGGCGAGGGACAACCCGGCACCGATAGCGAAAAACCCGGTTCCCAGTGAGGCGACGAAGACGTGGATGACCAGCCAGTAGGAGTCCAGCACGGGCGGCAATGGTTTGACTGGCACGTAGAAGTTGACTGTGCCGACACCGAGGGTGATGAGGGCGAATCCAGTGATGTAGACGCCGAGGAACTTCAGGTCATGCCAGCGCTGGATGGCGATGAAGACCCCGACCACGACGGCGGACGATGTGAGTGAGAACTCGAACATGTTCGCCCAGGGGACGAACCCTTGGGCCACTCCGCGCAGCACGGCCCCGGCTACATGGAGTACCCAGCCGAGTACGACCAGGGCGAACGCGATGCGCTCGAATTTGTAGCGCGCCTTGGGCGCACTGTCCCGGTCGCCATGGGTCAGTGTTGTGATGATCCCGGCGGCGTTTGTGAGTTGGCCCCGCCTGGCCTCGGCGACCGCGGGAACTCGGGCAGACCGCTTGGCCAGGTCGAGCGCGAACATGACAAACGCGAGCGTGTAGACGCCCATCGCGGAATAGATCGCCACGAGCGAGTAGGAGTCAAGGGTATCGGTCAACGGTGCAGCCTAACTTTTCAATCCAGCGGTGTGCCGGGCAGCGAAATCCGCGACCGCGGTGTCGAGAGCGGGGTCGTCTCCGCGGGCCAGACCCGCATACTCCAGGCGGATGCCGCCATTCTCCTGCTCGATGGCCCTCACCCAGACGCGGCGGCGCGGGACGAATAAGGAGGTCAAGAGGCCGCCCACGGCAAGCAGGGCGAATCCGAGCACCCACGCACGAGACGGGTCATGGGTGAGATCGAACGTCGCGAACCGCAGAACACTATCCCTATTGCCGTTGGCCGTCTCCGGACTGCCGGAGCGGGCATCTTCGAATGTGACGGTTCCCAGACCGTTGGGGAGTTGCGCTGTCTCGCCCGGTCGAAGCCGGATCGCCGCGGCGCCGCTGTCGCCTCCGGCGACCTGGGTCATGCCGTCGATGTCGAGCGCATACACGGAGCGCGCCACGCCGTCGTCGATACCGAGGTCGCCCGTGTACACGTTAAGTGCAAGGACCGGGTTGAGTAGATCAGGGAAGGATGACGTCAGGGCGCCGGTCGGAAGCTCCGCCGCGGTGGGATAGAAGAACCCGATCATCCCGACCTGCTCGGGCAGTGCGTCCGGCGCCTTGATGAACCCGATCGACGTAAGATTCGCATCCTGGGGGAGGAAGGGCACGATGTCAGTGAACGCCACGTTTCCGTCACCGTCCGCCACCGTGATGCGGGGTGCATAACCGTTGCCGAGCAGGAAGACATCCGAGCCGAGAACGGCAAGCGGTTCGTTGACTTTGACAGCGCCTCGCGAGACGGCTTCGCCGGGTGCATAGATGGAGACATCCGCAGTGAAGTCGGTGGGGAACCCGTAAGCATTGAGATTCTCGAGCTCGTACTGTACAGAAAAGTCGTCCAGGACCATTCGGAAGGGCGGCAACATGCTCTCGTCGAAGAACCGCCCCGGCTTGAACGAGGAGTAGTCGCTGAGCACGTTGACGAAAGGCTGGCCCTCCACGACGACCTTCTGGCCCGTGTAGGTGAACCCTCCACCGATGGCGACGGATGCCAGCACCCCAATCAGCGCCGTGTGAAAGACCAGGTTGCCGGTCTCCCGGAGGTACCCGCGCTCGGCGGACACCGACAGGTGGGGCCCTTCGAACAGGCGCACCCGGTACCCGCTCTTGCGCAGCAGCGCGCGGGCGGAGTCGATGGCGGTGGCCGCATCCGACTCGGGGGCGTCAACCGTGGTAAACCCGGCCAGGCGCTCCAGCCGGGCCGGCGTTTTCGGCGGGGGTGTGCGCAACGCCTTCAGGTGGTGCAGGGTGCGCGGGATCACGCAGCCGATCAGCGACAGGAACAGCAGCAGGTAGATGCTGGAGAACCACACCGAGGTGTAGACATCGAAGGCCTGAATGCTGTCGAGGAACTGGGCGAGTTCCGGGTTGTCCTTGCGGTACTTCACCACCCCGTTCGGGTCAGAGGTGCGCTGCGGTACGAGAGAGCCCGGAACCGCAGCGATCGCCAGCAAAAGCAACAGGAACAGCGCGACGCGCATGCTCGTCAACTGCCGCCAGAAGAATCTCAGGTAGCCGACGAAATCAAGTTTCGGCAGCGTGACATCAGAGCCATTGGGCGCCGGGGGTGGGGAGTCGATGTGGTCAGATGGCCGGGACAAAACCGCTGATCACCCCACCGAGACTGGACATGAGCCTGGTCCACAGCCCGGAGACCATGACGGCACCGACAATGATCAGGAGTGCGCCGCCAACGATATTGACCACCCGGATGTGTCGCTTCAGCCAGGCCACGGAGCCGGTCACCCAGTTCAATCCGAGTGCAACCAGGAGGAACGGGATACCCAGGCCCAGGCAGTAGAGGGCCGCCAGCAGCGCACCCCGGCCAGGGGAACCGCCGTTGAGGCTCAGTGCCAGCACCGCCGCCAGGGTGGGACCGACGCACGGCACCCAGCCGAGCCCGAACACGATGCCGAGGAAGGGCGCACCAGCGAGCCCGGTCGCGACCTTCCATTGCGGCTTGAGGGTGCGCTGCATCCGGCCGAACAACCCGATGAACACCAGCCCCATTAAAATGATGATCCCGCCGGCGACGCGGGTAATCAAATCCATCCACGGCACCAGCAGCAATCCCGCAACCCCGAACAGGAGACCAAGTGTCACAAAAATCACGCTGAATCCGAGGATGAACAGCAGGACGCCCAGCAGCACTCTCCGGCGATCAGCGGTGCCGCCGGTGCCGGCGAGGCCGCCTACATAACCGAGGTACCCGGGAACCAGGGGCAAAACGCAGGGCGACGCGAACGAGACCAGCCCGGCAAGGAGGGCCAGTGGCAGGGCAACCAAGAGGCTCCCCGATTGCACGATCTGATCGATCGTGCCCACTAGAGGTCCTCAGCGATGAGGTCGCCAATGATGGTGTCAAGCATCGACGGGGACTTGATCAGGCCGAGAAATCGTGCCGCAACGCGACCTTGCTTGTCGAGCACGAGCGTGGTGGGCACGGCACTGGGCGGGGCGTAGTCGGCAAACGCCAGCCGAACGGTTCCACTGTTGGCGTCGATTATCGACGGGTAGGCGATGTCGAACTTCCTTGCAAATGCGAGCGAAGTTTCCGCCTGGTCGTAAACGTTGACGCCGAGGAAGCTCGCGCCGGCACCCTGATACCTGGCCGACAGGGCAGCAAGATCCGGAGCTTCAACCCGGCACGGCGCGCAGGCCGCATACCAGAAATTGACCACCAGTACCTCGCCGCCGTAATCGTCACTCGACACCGTCAGGCCGGTATCCGTGGCGCCTTCAAACACAATGGGTTTGCCCCGTTCGCTCGAGGCGAACTCGGAGATGCTGCCATCTTCGGAAACGTAGGCTCTGTCGCCGCGTTCCGAATTCTGCTCAGCCCACTGGTCGGCGGCACAGCCCGACAGCAACAGTGCGGCCACTACGGCGACGGCCCCGGTGGCGGGAATGATTCTCAATGGTCCTCCAGGGTGTGAGTCGAATTTATTGGGCGCGACCTTCGGCCGCGGCGGTTCCGCGCGCCGATCGTGGCTACCACAACCGCGGACACGGCCAAGAAGGCGACGATTCCGCCGACGATCGCCCAGACCCCGGTCATTGTGAGGGCATCGGCCGCCGCCTCAGAAGCGTCGGCGCTTTCGCCGGCCGCTCCGCCGTTGTTGTTGGCGCTGCAGGGGGCACTCACGGCACCGGGGACGGCCACTGTATCCGCCGGCTTCTCGTAAGCGAAGTTGAAGCTGTCGAAACTGAGATGACCATCTGACGAGATGACTTGCCAGGTGACTTCGTATGACCCCGACTCTCCGAGCGCGACCGACGTCCACGCCGTCGGACCCTCGCGCCGCACGCAATCGAGGTTGTAGTAGAGACCATCCGACCCCACTACTTGAATTGCGAAGGCTCCGTTGGAGTCGCCGATATCGATGAGCTCATTGCTGAACGTCAATGAGATGCTTTCGAGTTCGATCGTCACGGTACTTCCGGCCGACGGAGTACTGGCTACGAGGCCATCGTGTGCTGCCGCGGGAGGCGGAACTGCGAAGACCAGGGCGATGGTCGTAGCGGCGATGGCAATGCCGACCCTGGGACGGAGGGGGTGGGATTTCATTCTCTTGCGGTGTCTTCCAGCTGTCCGTCATTGACGTTGGTCATCATGTTCGGGATCTCTCCAAGGCTCGGGGATGCATCAGGGCGCGCGCGTAGGAATCGAATCGCGCAGAGACGGCGGCTGGAGCAAGGGCGCATAGCAGCGCCGCGAGCTTCAGTGCCGCTTCGTGCCTATCTGCGGCTGATGGAGAGCGCGACCAAGTCGGGCGGGATGGCAGGGGTGAGCGCCATAGGGGTCGCGAGGATGACCGCGCGAAGAGGTTGCGCGACCCGACCAAGTCGTCGGAACAAGTCCGCCCGCCAAGCGCGAATGGTCAGGAGGGCCAGTCCCAGCGCGCAGCAGGCGATCAACAGAATGCAGCCAGTGGCCAACCCGGCCACGAGGTACTCACCAGCAGTGTCCGTCGAGACGACGCCGCCCGTGAGCGACTGAGGGAGCGTGTCGAACTCCGCAAGGACCGCCTGGCCCGACTCGCCCAAGGCGGTCTGGGCGTGATGTGCGACCATCATCATCCCCACGACGCCTACCATCAGCGCCAGGACGATGGTGATGAGCCTCATCATCGCCCTCGGGCCGTGCGTGGCCCCGAGGCTAAGTGCAGGTGACAGGCTCATCGAATCAATGTTACTTGACTGGCGGGGTGCCAGAGCGCTCCGTACTTTGGCTCGGACCGAGATGGAAATCCGGCTCGTTCGCTGAATGCAGAAGCACGGTGTGGCCCACATGCTCCAGGGCGAGCTCGAGGAGGACACGTACGTGTGCGTCGGCCAGCGCGTAATAGGCAATCCTGCCATCGCGGGTGACGTCGACGACCCGATGGGCGCGCAGCAGGCGTAGCGCATGAGAAACCGCTGATTCACTCAGCTCGACCACGGCGGCAATGTCCCGCACCGCCATCCGGCCCGCCAGCAGGGCGATCAGGATGCGGACCCGACCGGGATCGCCAAGCAAGCTGAACACATCGGCCAGGTCGACGATTTCTCGCGCTACGGGCATGCTCGACCGGACTTGCTCGACCTGCTCAGGGTGAACCCGCCGCGGCAGGTCACCGCCGGGGCCCGTCCTCTCGTTCATGACTCTCACGCTACTCAACTCTCGCAGTTCATACAGGGCTAGTGGGCTCCTCGAACGCCGCGGGTTCGCACTGGATCGTCGCGTGCTCGATGTGATACCGGTCGCGGAGCACGGTCAGCACCGAGTCGAGGACGCCCTGATAGTCACGATCAAGCTCGATGACGACGTGCCCGCTGGCGGACTCTAGGCCCGAGGTGATTGTCCACACGTGAAGATCGTGAACCTCGACCACGCCGTCGACGGCCAGCACTGCGGTGCGCAGTTCGTCCATGTCGATATGGGGCGGGGCCACCTCGAGTAGAATCCGTAACGCCTGACGGGTCAGCTTCCACGTGCGTGGCAGGATGAACAAGCCGATGCCGACGCCGATGATCGGGTCGGCGTAAGCCCATCCGGTGGTCAAGAGGACGATTGCCGCTACGATCACGCCCACCGACCCGAGAAGGTCGGCGAGGACTTCGAGGTAGGCGCCTTTTAGGTTGAGGCTCTCCTTGGACCCGGCCATCAGCAGGCGGAAGCTGATGAGGTTGATGACGAACCCGATGGCGGCCACGATCAGCATTGGCACGCCCGGGACCTCAGGCGGTTCGCTGAATCGCTGCACCGCCTCGAAAAGGACATAGCCGGCGACGGCGAACAAGAGGATGCCGTTGGCCAGGGCCGCCAGCACCTCGAGGCGATATAGCCCATAGGTGCGCTGTGAGGTACTGGGGCGGTTCGCCAGCGTGATCGCCGCCAACGCCATCCCGAGCCCGAGAACGTCAGTCCCCATGTGGGCGGCGTCGGAGATCAGGGCGAGCGAGTTAACGGCGAACCCTACGATGAACTCGACCAGCATGTAACTGCCGGTCAACGCGAAGGCAATGATGAGTGGTCGTCGATGCTTCCCACCGGCGCTCAACGGCGATTGAGAATGGCCAGTGCCCATTGGACTAGCCGATTACCGTTTGACTGAACATATGAACAGTATTGCATAGGTTGCAAACAGACACGATCCCGTCGTCCATAGACTCGAGAGGAAGGCGATGGATGATCGCGGGCCGGAGGTTGGACATGGAGACGATGCCGCGCGATCACCCAGCTCAGCGGCCGAACCCAGAGTCCGCCGCAGATTCGCGAAGATCCAAGAGTGACTTGTGCGTGGTCGCTGGGGTCGCGGACCCGATGTTGACGTACGGCCATGAGTGACCCGAGCGTCATCGGTCCGGTGTGGTGGCCGACCTTGTCGCCGAGCTTTGAGCAATTTTTCGTCGCGGGGCCTCAACCCATTCCGCTCCTGCCCGCTGTCGCCTCGATCTTGGCCCTGGCATACCTGGCGGGTGCGAGTCGAATGTGGACGCGAGGATACCGATGGCCAGTGATCCGCACCATCTGCTTCCTCCTTGGCTGCCTCTTGCTCTTCGCCATCACCGGCTTAGGGATTGAAGGCTACGGCCTTGGGATGTTCTCCGTTTTCATGTTTCAGCAGCTCACGTTGATGATGGTGGTCGCCCCGCTTCTCGTTCTCGGTTCGCCGGGAACCCTGCTCTTGCGCGCGATGCCCCATCGCGGCATCGGACGATGGGTGCTCCGACTGGCACTTGGCGGGTTGCGTTCGCGTGCGGCCAAGTTCGCTCTCCACCCGGCTTTGGTCATCCCGCTCATGGTCCTGTGTTTTTTTGGGCTTTACCTAAGCGGCGCCGCTGACGTATTGCTTCGAACCTGGACCGGTCACATCTTTCTTGAGATTGCGTTCCTCGTCGTGGGCATTTTGGTCACCGCGCCGCTCGTATCCTCCGACCCGCTCCCGCGGCGAACGTCGTATGTGAGTCGTCTGTTTGATGTGTTCATCGAGATGCAGGTTCACGCCATGTTCGGACTGGTGATGCTCTTGTCCACAGCACCTGTGGTGGCCTACTTTGTCACCGCCGCTCCGAAAGCTTGGGGCGTCGACCCACTTCGCGACCAGGGGGTGGCCGGAATTTTGGCGTGGACTTATGGAGAGCTGCCCCTCGTCGTAATGCTTATCGTCACTCTCATACGGTGGCAGCGCCAGGACACAACACGTGCCGCGAAAGCTCAGAGCCGCAGCGACGCCGAAACGGACACATACAACGAATACCTCAATCGACTTCACCAGCGTGATAGCCCCCGATCGGGTCAGAGACAATACCACCTTGATCCGTGAGAGTTCAGCAGTTGCTGTATAGTCAGTGCATGCTGACTATTGCCTCTCGCCTCGAGGTCATGAACCGACTTGGTCGCGCCATGGCGGACTCGTCGCGGTCCCGCATCCTGATGTCCCTTCTTGATGGGCCGAGCTACCCAGCGGTATTGGCTCGCGAACTCGAGCTGACCCGCTCGAATGTCTCCAACCACCTGACATGTTTGCGCGACTGCGGCATCGTCGTTGCGGAGCCGGAGGGCCGGCAGACTCGATATGAAATCGCCGACCCGCATCTTGCTCAGGCGCTGATGGTTTTGGTTAATGTCACCCTCGCGGTGGACGAGAACGCTCCGTGTGCTGACCCGGCATGCACGGTTCCCGGATGCTGCGGAAGCGCACAGTGAGTGGCGCCCAAGCGGTGACGCCTGAGCGACGCGCGGTGCTGCACCGCCGAGTGCGCTGGATCGTCGGCTTCACCATCACCTACAACGTGATCGAGGCCATCGTGGCCATCACCGCAGGCGCAATCGCTTCGTCTGCCGCCCTGATCGGGTTCGGCCTGGATTCGATCATCGAGGTACTCTCCGCCCTCGCCGTGGCGTGGCAGTTCACCAGGAAGGACCCGGAGCGCTGGGAGAAAGCGAGCGTGCGGGCAATCGCGATCGCGTTCTTCGCACTCGCCGCCTACGTGACAGTTGACGCGATCCAGTCACTCGCGGGCGTTCAGGCGGTCGATCACAGCCCGCTCGGAATCAGCATCGCGGCGCTCAGCCTCCTCGTCATGCCCATACTGGCTTGGATCGAGAGACGCACAGGCAATGAACTCGGGTCCGCCAGTGTCATTGCCGACTCCAAACAGCTCCTCCTCTGCGTCTACCTGTCAGGGTCGGTACTCATTGGGCTACTCGCAAACTCCATATTCGGTTGGGAGTGGGCGGACTCTGTCGCCGCGTTGGTGATCGCGGCCCTCGCCGTTCGCGAGGGTATCGAAGCATGGAAGGGCGATATCGAGTCACCCCTGGAGCTTCTCTCCGACAGTGAGGAAGAGAAGTTGAGCCTTGACCCTTGAGGGCTGTGACCTGTCGTCGTGTTCACCGAGATGTGCAGCCCAGAATCTTGCTTGACGCTTCCTAGCTCACGACCGGCGAGTATGCCCGAGAGTTCTCGCCCACACGAGCGGTCCACGCTCGATTTCCACTTGGTAGACTCTCCAGCCATGCCCGAGATCGAGCACGACGAGTCGTCCGATGGGGTTCTCGCAGGCGTCATCCGCCTCTACTCGCCGGACTTCAACCTCCTCGACGCTTACGATCGCGGATCCTTCGACGACACCGCCGGTACCGCACCGAGCTGGTCCCTTGACCTGGTTTCAGCCCGTGAAGTGATCGCCACCGTTCGCTCACAGTTCCCGGCTGACGAGCTCTTCGGGGTCGAACGCGGTGATGGACTCGGCGCGATACTCGCCCACATAGAGCAGTCGTCCTTTGGTGAGCCGCTCTATGAGACGGTCGAAGATCGAGCCGCGCACCTCATTTATCTCACCGTCAAGAATCACCCGCTCTCCGACGGGAACAAGCGCAGCGCCGTCGCCCTCGCCGCCTACTACCTGGCCCGGAATAGTGCGAAGCCGTTGGCGGGGCACATGCTTGCGGTGCTCACCCTTGTAGCGGCAACTTCCGTCCCCGAGGAGAAGGACGAGATCATCGGCGTGCTACGCACTGCCCTCCTGCGCAACCGATAGCCCGTCCAGACACCACGAGGTAGTTCGCTGCCACCGCAGCAGTGCCGGCCGCCCATGACTAGCGTCCACAGCTGCTGAGTTCAAGAGCCTGAGCATGCCTGAACCCCCTTCTTGCGCGCTGTGGTGTCGGTTGAGGCATTGTGCGCGCTCAGCTCGTCGCCACCGAGGTCCGTGTTGCGAGAGTACTCGCATCTCCTAGAGCAATGTGCTCTATGAAGGAGGTCGAAGGTCTCCCGCCGTCCGGATAGCGGAGGGGCAACCTGCAAGAGGTGCTTGTAGGTTTGTCGTGGCGGCGGGGCTCTTGGCGAACTGCCGGGAATTTCCCTGTAGTTGCGGAGCGCGCGATGAGGGAACTGGAGCTTGCGGCGGCGGACGCAACCCGACCATGCTCGGCTGACTGGCGCTGATCGCTCCTATTGCACCCATCCGTGCGGCGAGAAGCTGCTATGGAGCGCAGCCCTACTGGCTCGGTCGGGTCGTAGGCCCCCTCAATGATGCGCCCGTACTAGGGCGGCCGAAGCCTGTCGAGGGGGGCCGTCGGTCGAGGTGAAGGAGTGTCGCCAGTCGGGTGTTGGTGGCGAATAGAGATGGCCTCAAGTCGACTGCAGTTTGAGAGGAGCACGCGTGCTTGCGCTTGCAATTGGTGGTTGCTCCTACATAATCAGGCGACAGATTGGCGTCAACGTCGCCGCCTCAGCCCCCGTGTCCGTGCCGCCGGTCAGGAGATCTCGTCATGGCCTCGATTGAGCGGGACATCCTCGACTGGGCCAAGGGACGCCCGACTTGGCTGCGCAACCTCCTCAAGCGGATTGCTCGCGGTGAGACTATCGACGACGACTACATCACTTCAGTCGCGCAGGCGATCGTCGAAAAAAAAGGTCACTCTGGAGTCGCCGGAGCTCGCTGCTGCCGACCTCCCGACCGGCTTCGCGGGTGGCGACACTGTCCAGATCGTGAGTATCGGTGAGCTGAAGGAGATCAACGCACTCCTGGACGACCAAACCCTGACGTTCGGCGCCACCGGCGTCACGGTCATCTACGGAGACAACGGCAGCGGCAAGTCCGGGTACGCCCGACTCGTGAAGGACGTCGTCGGCGCGCGGCACCACGAGAAGATCCTTCCCGACGCGTTCGCCTCCTCGACGCGCACGCAGTCCGCTCAGATCGCATACTCGCTGGGCGGCACCGTGACGACCGAGACCTGGCCGGGCCTCCTCGAGCCCGCACTCACCCAAGCTCATTTCAACGACGAGGCGTGCGGTAGCGATTACCTCGACCGCGACACCGAGCGAGCGTACCGCCCCTCGGTGCTGAACCTGCTCGACGAGTCGATCATCCATGTCGACGCGGTGCGTGCGGCCGTGGACGACTTGATCCGTGCGAACGAGGCCGAAGTGATGGTGAAGCCTTCCGTCCCGCCTGGCACTCCGGCCGAGACCTTCCTCACGGGGCTCGCTGCGGCCACCACCAAGCAGGACATCAACAATGCGCTAGCCCTCACGTATGACGCCAAGGTTGTCTACGCTGAACTCGTTCAGGAGGAAGCACGCCTCAAGACGAGCGACCCGGCGAAGGAGAAGCAGCGACTGCTACTGGCCGCGACCAGGATCGAGGAGCTGGCCGACCACTTCGACAACGTGGCCGCTGATCTGTCGCCGGAGCGCGGCGACGAGCGAGTCAAGCTACAAGTAGAGGCGACGACGCTCCGAGGTGCAACGAGGGAGGCTTCCAAGACCTCGTTCGGGGGTGAGCCACTCGCAGGCGTCGGCGGCGATACATGGCAGGCCCTCTGGCAGGCAGCGGAGAGCTATTCTATGGCCGAGGCGTACCCGGACGTCGACTTCCCGGCCACCGCAGACGGTCACGTCTGCGTACTGTGCCAGCAACCGCTCAAGACAGACGCCCAGGAGCGCCTGCGTCGCTTCCACCGGTTCGTCCGTAACGACGTAGCGACTCGCGCTAAAGTCGCCGAGGAGTCCTTCGCGCAGGCGATCAAGGACCTGAAAGCCATCGACGTCACTAACGAGGAGACGACGGAGGCGATCAACTTCGTGGCCACCAGCGACAAGCCGCTGGCCGATTCCTTGACTGTGTCGCTCGAGATGGCGAAGACGGCTAGGTCGCGCATGGGGGAGCGCCTGCGCGGCGAGTCGGAGGAGCCGTGGGTGGCCCTGGCCGTCGTCGACGTCGCTGCGCTTCGGGCGCAGGCCATTGACCTCAAGACCAAGGCGGCCGCGGTCGATGAGACCGCGTTCGACAGGACCCTCGCGGACTGTAAGAAGAAGCTGAGCGCCCTGGAGGGGCAGATCGCGATCGCTGCCGTTCGGCCTGCCATTGAGAAGGAAGTCGTCCGGCTCAAGGCCCTCGGCGAGCTTCGGAAGATCCAGGGCACGATCACCACCCAGCCCATCACGGTGGAGGGCAGCACGCTGGCGCGCACCTATGTCACCGACGCGGTCAAGGACCACTTCGTCCGGGAGTCGGAGCGCCTCAAGCTCGAGCACGTCGTCTTCGGCGACCAGGGCGGCTCCAAGGGCAAGCTGCGGCAGCGGCCCGCGCTTCTCGGTGCCTCCCCCAGCTCGCCGAAGGCCGTGCTCAGCGAGGGAGAACAGGCCGCTGCCGGCCTCGCGGGCTTCTTCACCGAGGTCAAGTTTGACGCCACCAAGTCGGCTGTGATCCTCGATGACCCAATGTCATCCCTCGACCATGAGCGCCGCGAGAAGGCGGCTCGCCGCATCGTCGAGATCGCCAAGGACCGGCAGATGATCGTCTTCACCCATGACCTGATGTTTCTCGGTGAGATCGTGAAGGCCACCGATGAACTTAGCGTCACGCTCACCGAGCGGGCCATCGAACGCAATGGGGCGCGCAAGCCTGGCAAGGTCGTGGACGGCTATCCCTGGAAGGCGAAGGACGCCAGGCAGCGCATCAACGACCTGCAGACCGAGCTGGACCGCATCAAGAAGGCGCAGTCGGGGATGTCCGCGGATGATTACGAGCGGGCCCCCGCGGAGTGGGCGGGCAAACTCTCCGAGACCTGGGAGCGCATCGTGCGCAGCGAGATCGCCTTCAAGCTCGTCGATCGTGGCACGACCGAGGTCCGGCCGAAGATGTTCCGAATCGCCGCGAAGATCACCGACGACGACAACACCGAGTTCCAGTCCGGTTACGGGGCTACGTCCAAGTGGGCCAGGCGCCACGACAAGAGCGAGGAGGTCAACTTCGTGCCTCCGACCGTGGGTGAGATGCAGGGGGAGCAAGACCGCATCAAGAGCTGGCGAGACCGGGTGAGCAAGTATGAGAACAACTGAGTCCAACCCATGGCCGCCAACGACCCGAATGCCGCACTCGACCTCTCTCCGGCGCCGCGCGGTGTGATCGCGGCGACGGAGCTCGTTGTGGCCGTCGCGCAGATCGGTGACCTCGCCAAACGCCACTACCTCGAGCTGAAGGGCCCGGGGGGCATCGACGGCGACACCAATGATCAAAACGAGGACGGCGAGTAGCGAAGCGGCTGCATAGATGCGCCGCCTGAACAAACAACTCGACGAATACCGCGCGGCACCGAGTGGGGCACGCCGGATCGACAAGCCTTCGGCCACGATCAACTTCGCAAGCCGCCGCCTGCGATCCGCCGTGAACGGCTTTCGACCCTGAGACATGAAGAGCTCCGGTGGATGAAGAGTGGGGTGGCCCGGTTTGGCAAGCGGCATCGCTGTTTGCGAAATGACTCACAGCCGCCGTGTTTTGCCGCGCATAGAGCAAGTATGAACACTCCAGATGCAAGCAACACAGGCGTGCGGATCTCGCTGAGGCCAGCCGCCTTCCTTCCGATCACAAGTCAGTTCCTGAACCGTCGCCCACGCAAGGCGCAGGGTCAGGCCGCTCCACGAGCTGGGCACCGCACCATGTGGGGCTTCACCCAGATGGCGGGGCTGAGCCATGAGTAGGCCGAGGAACGCCCCGGGTGAGTTGGGAACCATCAACTACGTCCGCCTCGCGAATGGGTCTTTGCAGGGGCGCGCTCGAGTTCGAACCGATGGCGGCGAGGTCCGAAGGTTATCCGCTATCGGCCCCGATGAGGACAGCATCCGTGCTGCACTGGTGGAACGGGCAGCATCCGCCTCGACGGGGTTCAACCCCGACCTCACTGGCGAGTCGACCGTGGCGATGGCGTGCGCGGTGTGGCTAGCGGAGAAGCGCATGTACGGACAGGTCCAGAGTTCGACCATCGAAGCGTATGAGAACAACGTTCGCCTGCTCGTTCTGCCGGCCTGCGGCGCGGTCGCGCTGAAGTCCATGACGGTCGGGCGGTGTGACCGGATCATCCAGACCGTTCTGGCCGCCCAAGGGCATTCCGCTGCCAGCAGGCTGCGGAAGATGCTCTCGCAGATTATGGGAGTTGCAGCCCGCCATGGGGTCATCGCCACTAACCCCATTCGCGACGTACAGCGGCTTCGAGGAGGCGAGAAACGCGAATCGTTCCTGACCGTAGAACAACTGACCCTCATCCGGTCGCTGATTCGAGCCTGGCGATCTCCATCGGGCGTTCAGTACGACCTCACAAAACTCGAGGACGGGATGGACATCATGCTGGGGACATCAGCACGGGTGGGCGAGCTTCTCGCCCTCCGAAGGCAGGATGTTGACCTGGGCGGTGAAATCCCCACCGTGTTGATCGATGGCACACTACGACAAACGCGTGCCGAAGGGTTGCATCGAAAGAACGCGCCGAAGTATGCCCGCCAGCGACGGCGCATTGCTTTGCCTCGTTTTGCAGTGTTGGCGGTAGCCAGACGATTGAGTCTCGCTGGTACCGGCCCTGACGACTACCTCTTCGCCACATCGAGCGGCCGCCCCTTTAGCATCAGCAACTTCGAGAGGCTGCTCCGAGGGTTTGTTGGCGCGCACTCCGAGGTTCTTAGATCGGCGGGAATCAATGTGGAGGAGTTCAGTTCGCACATCTTCCGCCGTACGGCAGCAACTCTGGTCGAGCGGTCGGCCGGTATCACCCTCGCCTCACGCCTCCTCGGGCACGCGAACGAGTCGGTGACAAGAGCCAGCTACGTGGTCACCGCGGAGCAGGTCGATCCAACGTCGGCGACAATACTCGACCGAGCGTTGGGTGGGAATCGACACCATGAATGAACGCTGCACCTGCAGGTCACCGAACGGGTCAGGACCTCCGAGTCCTGTCTGTGTGGCGAGAGTCCGTTCATTCGGTCAGATGCCGCACACATGCAAAGTGATCTTAATCGAGACTGCAATGAGGATGACTGATGCCCAGACCAAGGCTTAAGCCCGGCGAATTGGGGACGATTCGATTCACCCGGGAACCGAGTGGTCGAGTCAGCGGCAGAGCGCGGACCGGGGGAGTCGACGGCAAGACTGTATATCTCCGCGCGCGCGGCTGGTCTGAAGAGATCGTCGCGGCCGACTTGATTCGATCCGCGGTTACGAGATCAGAGTGGTTCGTCTCGCCAATCACCGCCGACTCCGCCCTAGCGGAACTTGTTGACTCTTGCGACAGGGAGTTGAACCTCGATCTCGATGAGCGCCCAACTGTAGGCCGAGTCGAACTTGAAGCGTTGAGAGAGTTCGTGCTCCCGGAGATGAGGGAACTTACGCTGAGGGAGATGACCGTCGCGCGAATCGATCAACTCCTGTGCAAGCTGCTGGAGACCCAGGGTCATACCAGAGCGCGGGAGGCGCGCATGGCGTTGTTTCAGCTCTTGAATGAAGCAGTGTCACTCGGGGCAATCGCTCGCAACCCCATCCGGTCCGTCGTACGACTCCCTGCACCAAAGGGAGTCGCGCTGACCCCTGAACAGTTCGACATCGTCATGAGGCTGTTGCAAAAGTGGAAGTCACCATCCAGACGTGTCGAAGACATTCCTGAGCTCGAAGATGCCGTCCAGATCGGATGGGGAACATCCGCTTCCATCACAGACGTTCTGGCACTGCGCAGGCGGGACATCAACATGGACGAGGCCAACCCAACAGTTCTTCTCCCACGGGATGCGCAACAAGGTAACCGCGCGTCAGTACGGCGCACCGAGTCGGGATCGATTCCGAGGGCGATCGCAGGCTCGACCATCCGGGCTCTCGAACGGCGGCTGGAGAATACGGGTGCAAGTCCAGATGATTTCGTGTTCACGACAATCACTGGGGGCGTCTACCCGCGCAGGCGCATCGACTTCTTGTTGGGGGTCTTCGCGGCTGAACACCGTGAACAACTGGCCGCAATCGAGGTCAACCCGGATCGTTTCGGCTCGGAGGTGTTTAGAAGACGTTGACGGGGGTCGACGACTTCGATTTACGTCAGACAGAGAGCCCTCGTTGTGACTCCTCCGATGCGGCGGGCGGGCGAAAGCGCGCTAGATTGTCTCGGATCTGCAATGATCGCGACATGGGAATCCTGGACAAGTTCCGCGGACGATCTTCACAGGCTAAAACGGAGAACGCCTCAAACGGCGGGAGTATGCAGGTGCGTGATGAGACAGCCTCCGCCCACGTTGCTCTGACGCTCGGGGGACCGTCGGTCGAAGGACTAGTCAAATTGTCGGGGACAACGACGTTTGGAAAGGATGCCATAAGCGCTCTGCTTGCGCGCAACCCTGGGCCGGGCCGCGGCATGCTCCTGATCAGTGGAGTGCTGCAGAGAGAACCGAACAATCCGGTCGATCCCAACGCCGTAGCCGTCTTCGCCGAAGGGGAACGGATTGGCTATCTACCTGGCCATGTAGCGAAGTTGTTGAGCCTGTCCGTCGAGGGCGCGACGACAATTCCTCTTCAAGTGTTCTACACCCGCGACGCGGGGATGGGTCCTCGCGCCGAGGCATGGGGCTGGCTCGGCAGCGGATCTCCTGAATGGCAATATTCCGAAGCATCCCCGCCGCCGTTGACGGCATCCGAGAAACGACTGGCGAATCAAGCGGTGACCAACCAGATGGTAGAGCACGCACTGCAGGCCGGAGGAGATCGAGGCCGACAGGTCCAGGGCGGTATGGTCGACGGCATTCACTTCCTGCAGGCAGTCGAACCGATCAAGCAGTTGAAGCGTGAACGTCGTCTCGACGAAGCACTGAGTCTCTGCTACCTCGCCATCGAAGGCGCAGAGAAGGCCCGGGACGGCAGGGAACCGGCGCCTTGGTATACCGAACAAGCCGCGATAATCCACCGGAAGCTCGGTCAGCATGCGGAGGAGATCGAGGTTCTGCGCCGGTGGATGAGCGTCACACCGGATCGTTACCGCGATGGAAGCGGCATTGCCGAGCGGCTCCGAAAACTAGAGGGCGGACAGTAGCCGACTTGATCGTCGGGACGCGAAAGCTCAAACGAGTTCACTGACCCGCCAAGGTCGCTTGGGCACACTTGCAGGGAGCGGAACAATGACTCCCTCGTTCGCGAACTGTCCAACGGGCTTTAGTCGAATTCGAGGTGACGACGCGTGCGCACCGTCTTGCCGGTGCCGGTCTCGACCGTCATAAAGACTCCGCCGGCGTCGGCGCGGATTGATTGACGTGTCGCATCGACGAGGGCTCGAGCATCCTGCATATCGCCATACCACGTAGCTGACTCTCCTGGTTCAAGCCAGTGCGGTAACGCTGGCGACCACGAGTTACCGGCCGGGTATTGCACGCTCATGCCGCCGCGCTTGAGTTGAATCCCGAACCTCGTGATCTTCGCGCGTGACCTACCGTGATTGGTGACCGCGACCGCGATGACCTGAGGCCCGTTCCAGCCCTGTTCAACCATGGAGGATATATCGCGTAGCCTCTTGTCGCGCCCGACCGTTGACACGACGGCCCCGCCACGGCCCAGAGCCCCATGCTGGAGGGTTGCGCGAATGCGAGGTCCGTCGAGGCTCCACGCCGCAATCTGCCAGCCGAGCGCGAGCGTCGCGATGATGATGCTCAGAATGGCGATAGAGAGAGCTGCGGTGTCCACCTAGACCACCGCGATTTCATTGCGGATGTCACGTAAGACAGCACTGATACCTAGTTGCGCCTCGATCGCTTCCTTCTTGTAGTCCGGCATATCTGGGTCGGCGAAGGCTGCTCGCAAACGGTCATCATCGCCAACTTTACGTTCCCATAACTCAGGCACACGTTCAGGACTTAACACGCCAACAAGAGTCAGAGCCTCTGCGCCCATACGTGCCACCTCTTGTCGGTCAGTGGACCCTCCTCTATTAAGGTTCTCGGATAAACGCGTAAGCGCTTGGAGTTCAAACATGAGATGCCCATGACGGAGCGAACTCGCCCGGTCGGCGTCAGCAATCCGTCGAGCGTTCCTTCGATCCAAGGCGGAGATAACTAGTGCCACGATCGCCGCGAAAACGGCTGCGAGAACGGCGGCTACTTGGATCAGATCTGATGCGCCCATGCTTTGAGGCTAGGGGCGTGTGCCGACATGCTCGAAGCCAACAGCCACGGAAGGTGCCGATGGTCGCACCATAGAGGCAGGGCGCCGTGGTGACGGGGCGCCTGAGGTTCCCGACTGCCACGTTCCCTGCAATACGCGTATACCGATTTCGACGACGTCTCACGTGCTATCCGGCACGCAAGACTTCCGATGTCGGGATGATGGCCATAGGAAGAGGTCCAGCATGGAGAAGCTGGTGTACACGGACGCTATCGAGTACGAGTTGCCGGAGTCGCTCTTGGAGCTATCCGGCCCCGCTTTCGGTGTCGTTGAGCTTCCTCGGGCCATTTATTGGGGGCCGGAGGCCACTGTTGATCTCGCTGACCCGGTCGATCTGCAGAGGATGTATCAGGCCGTTGTTCGGACAGCGAGTGCCCGGGACCAGGCGAAATGGCTGAACAAGAATCTCTGATTGCTGCCTGGCCGAATCTTGTCCTCCCGCTGCGCTGTGCCTCAGCGTGGGAGTCTCGTTTTCCCAAGCTGGCTTCGACCAGATCAGGCCAATTCCGGCACCGCAGCCTGCAATCGTTGTGGTCAATTCACGTCCAAAAACGGGTGTCGAGGAACCCCAAAGGTCCAGTACTGGGCGGTAGTAGAGCGTAGTTGGATACCCGCGGACCCTTATGAACACAAGGATCGCAACGGATTAGATGTCGGAATCAGACTTCGGCAGGTTCTTGGTTCGAGTCCAAGTCGGGGAGCCAACGTGTGCTCCAGTCCGGTTGCTTCGGTTGCCGAGTGCACTGTGCAATGGAAAAGAACTGGAGACTCGGGGTGAAAACCGCCGTGCAAAGCCGTGAAGACTCCGCAGCTATCCGGGCTGGTCTTGCGGTCGGTTTTGCCGCCGCGGCGTACGGCGTCTCGTACGGCGCCCTCGCGGTTGCTGCCGGCCTCGACGTGTGGCAGACCTGCGTCATGAGCCTTCTCATGTTCACGGGCGGTTCGCAGTTCGCCCTCATCGGGGTGCTTGCGACGGGCGGGGTGGCCGCGGGGCCGACGGCGATCGCGAGCGCCGCGATCCTCGGTATCCGAAACGGCATTTACGGCGTGCGCGTCGCGCCCATCATCGGCGGTCCGTGGTGGAAGAAGGTCGCCGCCGCGTGGGTCACCATCGATGAAACAACCGCCGTCGCGACGAATCAACCGACCCAGCGCAGCCAGCGGATCGGATTTTGGACGACAGCCGCCGCGACGTTTGTCGGCTGGAACCTCACGAGCCTCGTCGGCGCCCTCATCGGTGACGCACTGGGCGATCCTCGCGCGTGGGGGCTGGATGCTGCTGCCGCCGCGGCGTTCGTGGGGTTGCTGTGGCCACGGCTTCGGCAACTGCAGACGATTGCCGTTGCGAGCGCGGCTGCTGTCGTGGCGATCGTTTTGACCCCCGTTCTCATGCCGGGTCTTCCGGTGCTCGTCGCCGGCGTTGTAGCGGTCGTGGTGGGCGCATTCAACTGGTTCGCGAACTCCGAACCTCCGCTGGTTCCGCTGGAGAGGGAGGGCGTGTGACTCTCTGGCTCATCGTCATCGTCGCGTCGCTTTCGTGCCTCGCGCTCAAACTGGCGGGGTACCTCGTGCCCACATCCGCTCTGGACAAACCTGCGCCGTCGCGGATCGCGAACCTGCTCACGGTCGCGCTGTTGTCCGCGCTCGTCGCGGTGCAGACACTGGGTTCTGGCGCCGGACTCCAATTCGATGCCCGCGTGCCGGCGCTCGCGGTCGCCGTCGCCTTGTTCGCTTTGCGCGTGCCGTTCGTGATCGTCGTGGTCCTGGCGGCGGTCACCGCGGCGCTCATCCGGTTGAGCGGCTGGGGTTAGAGCGGCCGCCGTCAGTAACCCTCGAGGTGGTCCTGCCCAGGGAGCCAGCTGAGGTCCGGCGCACCCCAGCCGTTTTTCTTGACGGCTTTTCGCGCGAGCCGGCCATGTTCGTGATTCAACCGATCCACGTACAGCACGCCGTTGAGGTGGTCGAATTCGTGCTGGAGAATGCGGGCGAGCCAACCGGATGCGCGGAGTTCGAATGGTGTTCCGTCGATGTCGACCGCGTGCAATAGTGCTTCGTCCGCCCGGCGCAGCGGGAACCGTTCTCCCGGGATGGACAGGCAACCTTCCGACTCGGCTTCGTCATCCGGGTCACCGACCGGAACGGGCGTTACCCACAGTGTCGGGTTGATCGCGGTGCCGTTCGTTCGCACGCCGTCGTCCCCGGTCCAGTCGTAAACGAAGACGCGCAAGTCCACTCCCACTTGCGGGGCGGCGAGCCCGACGCCGGGCGCAGCTTTCATCGTTTCGACCATGTTCGCGACGAGGTCGCGAAGGGATCCGTCGAATTCCGTGACTGGGCGTGCGGGCGAATGGAGCACGTGGTCGCCGGTGATGCGAATCGGAAGAACGGCCATTCGCCAAGAATATCGTGGCCGCAACCGGTAAAGTCATGGGGTGCCGCCTGACCTGACTGACTTCACGGATCAGTTCGTGACGCTCACGCCCAACCAGTGGCTCGGAATCCCTGTGGCACTCATCGCAGCCGTGTTTCTCGCGCTCGGCGCGCAGTTTCAACACCGGGGCGTCGGTCGTGTCGAGGCGGACACGGGGGAAATAGACACGAGCCCAGGGCTCAGTCCGCGCCAGATCCTCCTGCTGCTTGCGCGGCCGTCCTGGGTGATCGGTTCCGTCATGCTCGGGCTTGCCGTGCTCCTTCAGCTCACGAGCCTGTACCTGGCACCCATCATCGTGGTGCAGCCGCTCGGCGCGACGGCGCTCGTGATCACCGCCGTCGTCAATTCGAGGGTTTCGAAGGTGGCGCTGGATGGCAGATCGATTCGCGCGATCGCGTTTTGCGTCGGAGGTGTGGGCCTGTTCGTCACGGTTGCGGCCTTCACGGCGAAGTCGAGCCCCATCAGCGCGGCCCAGCTCGGCGTGATCCTGGCGATCCTCGGAGTCATCACCATGGGATTTTCGCTCGCGTTCGCATTCCTCCGGGATCGATTCAAGGCGATCGCCTTCATCCTCGGCGCCGGCGTGCTGTACGGGTTCGTGGCGACTCTGGCGAAGGTCGTCATCGACCGGGCGAAGACGGGCGATTTCGAGTGGCTCACCGTCACGTGCATCGTCGCTCTGCTGGCCGCGGCGATTCTCGGCGGATACTTCGTGCAGAACGCCTACTCATCCGGCCCTCCTGATCTCGTGATTGCCGGCCTCACGGTCGTCGACCCGCTCGTGGCGGTCACGATCGGCATTGTGGTGTTGCAGGAGGCCGCTGGCGCGCCGTGGTATGCCGTGATCGCCTACGTTGCCGCTGCGGCCCTCGCTGTGTACGGTGTTTTCCAGCTTGCGAAGTACCATCCGCAGGCTCGGCACTAGGCTGGTCTGTACGCCTACAGCACGAGGGATTACCCACATTTTGCCTGAAGCCCCAAAGAGTTCGTCTCGCCGCAATTCCGCGCCGCTGCGCGTGCTGATCGGTGCAGACACGTTTCCGCCCGACGTGAACGGAGCGGCGAATTTCACATCCCGGCTCGCGGCCGGACTCGTGGGGCGCGGGCACGACGTCGTCGTCGAAGCCCCCGCGGCCGATCGCCATCACGGGGTTTTCGTCGAAGAACACGATGGTGCAAAGTTCACGGTTCATCGCGTGTATTCGTGGCGCTGGTACCCGCACGACTGGCTTCGCTTCGTTCTCCCATGGCGCAGCCAGGCGCACGCGGCGCGCATCCTCGACGAGGTGAAGCCGGATGTCGTGCACATCCAGTCGCACATTCTGGTCGGGCGCGGACTCGCGCGACAGGCGAAAATCCGTGGAATTCGAGTTGTGGCGACGAACCATTTCATGCCCGAGAACCTGATCCAGCACACGCTGTTGCCGAAGTTTTTGCGCAAGACAGCGATCCGGATCGCGTGGAAGGATGCGGCGAAGACGTACCACCTCGTGGAGGCGATCACGACGCCGACGCGCAAGGGTGCAGAGTTCCTCGAGGCGGCGACCGACCTCACGGGTGTGCACGCGATCTCGTGCGGCATCAACGCGAGCGAGTACACGCCGAACTTCGAGAAGAGGACCGCGAATCGCATCCTGTTCGTGGGGCGGGTGACGGGGGAGAAGCACATCGACGTGCTGATCAGAGCGGTCGCGAAGCTCGACCCTGAGCTTGACGCGAAGCTCGAGATCGTGGGCGGGGGCGACCTCATGAACCAATTGAAGAGGCTCGCGAACGAGGTGGGCATCGCGCATCGGACGACGTTCACTGGCTATGTTTCGGATGAAGCGTTGAGGGCCGCGTACACGAATGCGACGGTGTTCGCGATTCCTTCGACGGCGGAGCTGCAAAGCATCGCGACGATGGAGGCGATGGCGTCCGGGTTGCCGGTGGTCGCTGCGAACGCGATGGCGCTTCCCCACCTCGTGCATCCGGGAGAGAACGGGTACCTGTTCGAGCCAGGGGATGTCGACGATCTCGTGTCGAAGCTCACGAAAGTGCTCACGGCATCCGACGAGGAACTCGCGCGGTTGAAGCGCAACAGCATGAAACTGATCGCGCCACACGACATCGAGAGCACGCTCACGACGTTTGAGAGACTGTATCGTGGTGAAGCGGTGACCGACCCGGTCACCGAGGTGTCGCTCGGCGAGTCTGCATCCTGAGGCCGTCTCGCGGCGCGGGGCGGTAGCTCAGCTGGTTAGAGCAGCGGACTCATAATCCGTCGGTCACGGGTTCAAGTCCCGTCCGCCCTACAGGGCTCAGAATCGATTCTCGAATCCGATAGGGTGCTCTCATGTTCGCCATCGCCGCGTGCGTGATCCTCGCGCTTCTTGCCGTCTTCCAGCTTGCGCTCGTCGCCGGCGCGCCCCTCGGCCACTTCGCCTGGGGAGGTCAATCCAGGGTGCTTCCCACCCGGTTGAGAGTCGGCAGCGCCGTGTCGATCATCATCTACGCACTCATCGCGGTCGTGCTATTGGAGCGCTCGGGGCTCGTCGTGCTTCTCGGGAACGCGGGCGTGATTCAGGTCGCCGCGTGGGTGATCTTCGCGTATTTCACGCTCGGCATCCTGATGAACGCGATCTCGCGCAGCAAACCGGAGCGCTACACCATGACACCGGTCACGCTCGTGCTCGCGGTGTTGAGCCTGCTTGTCGCTCTCGGCTGACTGCGTCTTCGGGTCGCGTCAACGTGTCCACTGCGCCGACATCGGAGCATCCGGAGCCTTCAAGACAAGCGTGGACGTTGTGCACACCGCCGCGACGGAGGGAATGTCGGTGTAGTCGATCGCGGGGATCGGCGGCGCGGACGGGTCGACGGGTACGTCCGGATCGGGGGTGTGCGACCAGTTCGCGAGGTTGAGCGAGGAGCCGTCGCTGCCGATCGACCAGTCGCCGCTTGCGTTGTAGCCAGACCTCGAGTTGAGGGGCACGCTCGTTTCGCCGGCGACAATCGTGCCGGTCGTCGTCAGGTCGATGTCGGTCGCGACGAGCCCGTCCGTTGTGAACTGGATCGTGCCGGCGCCTTCCATCGCGAAACCTTCGATGGGGATGCCGAGCCCGAGGACGTAGGACTCCGCCTGGCTCGCATAGTCGGCAACATCCAGGTGCCAGGTTCCCACGACGCAGGGGTTCTGACTCGAGCCGGAACCATCGTCGGCCGGGTCGCTGCCCGTGCCGGCGGGCGGAGTGCATCCGGTCAGCAACGCAGTGGAAAAGAGCGCCATGAGCAGGAGCGGCGCGGCAGTGCGGGTCGGGTGTTTCATCGATCCTCCTCAGAAAATCATTTGCTTACATTGTCACGACGAATGACCCCTTGTCGAGGGTTGACGAAAAGGAAGCACCGGACTCGGAAATTCTCTTTCGCAGTGGTGATTCGCCCTCGCCTGCTGTCGCGATGATCCCTCGGAGAATTTGCGCACTGATAGCATGGGCGGAATCGAGAGAGCAGCCGCACGTGTGTTGGTCTCTGACGACTGGAGGACTCATGGGACTGTTCGGCGGAGACAAGAAGAAGCCAAACGACGCAGCGGCGGCGGAAAAGGCGAAGAACGAAGCCAACGCGAAGGCGGCCAGGGAGGCGTTCGCGGCTCAAGCCGCTGCGGAAGCAAAGAAAGAGCGCAGTGACGCCGCGCGCGAAGCCGGTGCCAAAGTGCGTGCGGCGAAGGCTGCGAAGAAAGCTAGTCCGCAACTCGCTGTCGATGGCGCGTGGGGCGAAGCAACCACCAAGGCGCTCCAAGAGGTCCTCGGTGTCACCGTGGATGGGGTGTTCGGGCCGGTCAGCACGAAAGCGCTCCAGTCGAAGCTGGGTGTTACCGCTGATGGCGCATTCGGGCCGGCGAGCACGAAAGCGCTCCAGACCTACCTCGGCGTGACAGTCGATGGCAAGGCCGGGCCGGAGACGGTGAAGGCCATGCAGACTCGCCTCAACGAGGGCACGTTCTAGCTTGAAAGCTCACACGACGGGCGGTCACCGGGCGAGCCGTCGGTTGGCGCCCGCAGAACGCTCTAGCCTGAGAGGGTGCCAACTCCCGCCGTGAAACCGCGGCTGTCCCGCGAGACGATCGTGCTCGGCGTCATCGCCTTTTTCGTCATGGTCGGCTTCGGCGTCGTCATCCCGGTGTTGCCCCTCTTCATCCGCAGCTTCAACGTTGGGTACACAGAGGTTGGGGCTGTGGTTTCCGCGTTCGCGCTCATGCGGTTCGTCTCAAGCCCCTTCGTCGGCAAGCTCATCACGTGGGGTGGCGAGCGCACCATCCTCGCCATCGGCATCGCGATCGTTGCGGTGTCGAGCGCCATGGTCGGGTTGGCTCAGTCCTACCTCGAAGTCCTCATACTGCGCGGGGCAGGGGGGATCGGTTCCGCGATGTTTTCGATCTCCGCCATGTCGCTCCTGCTTGCGACGACGCCGCAATCGATGCGCGGGCGCGCGGTCGGTTTCTACCAGGGTGGCTTCCTCATCGGCGGCATGGCAGGGCCGGCCATCGGCGGACTTCTCGCCGTGATCTCGCTGCGCGCGCCGTTCTTCTTCTATGCGGGCACGCTCGTCATCGCCGGAGTGGTGGGCCTCATGTTCCTGCGGCCCGCATCCACAGCGGTCGCAGGGAGCAAACCGTCGGAATCGGTGGCGATACCGTTTCGCGTCGTGCTCAGCGATGAGCGGTTCCGGGCGGCGTGCATCGCCAATTTCGCTTCCGGATGGGCGAGCCTTGGGGTGCGCAGCGCGCTCGTGCCCATCCTGATCGTCGAACTGCTGCACCGCGAGGAACTGTGGACGGGCATCGCATTTGCAATTGCCGCGGTCGTCCAGACGATCGCCCTCGGGCCCGCAGGCACGTTCGTCGATAAGGTCGGACGCAAACCCGCCATCATCGGTTCCTATGCTCTCGCGGCCGCAGTGATGCTTGCAATTCCTTTCGTCGGCGATTTGTGGGTGCTCATCGTCTTGCTGTGCGTCTTCGGTGTCGCGTCGGCGTTCATGGGCACGGCACCGGCCGCGGCCGTCGGTGATGCGGCGGGGGAGAAGAGCGGACAGCCGGTTGCCGTGTTCTCCGCGATCGCGGACCTCGGCGCCATCATCGGGCCGCTCGCCGCCGGCGCGCTGCTCGACGCGTTCTCCTACCCAGCCGCGTTCGGCTCTGCCGTCGTGCTTCTGGCCATCGCCTCCGTTTACGCCCTGCGGATGCCGCGGAGCACTGCCACAGCTCCGACCGCGGGCTGACGTTGTGCCCGTGATGAAGCCCACGGCCACAAGCAAAAGGGTCGGCGTGCAAACTCAGCGGCGGATGCACGATCCGGAGGACACGGGCGAAGACCAGCCCGCTGCCTGGTCGGCGACCGGCTGAAGCTCGGTCATGGTCTGCGCATACCCGACATTCTCGGTATCCGCGGCCTTTGCGAAGATGACCCCGGCGACATCGCCGTTCGTGGACATGAGCGGACCACCCGAGTTGCCCTGCTGAACGTGCGCGGCGAGCTGGTACACCTCCATCGGGTGCGGATTCCCTCCGTAGATGTCGTTGACTCGAACCGTCATCACCTGGATCACTTGCGCAGATCGCGACTGAAACGGGCCGCCGAGCGGGTAACCGTCGAAAACGGCCTCTGCGCCTTCCGGGAGGTTCGATCGCACAGGAATCGGCTCAACGCCGAGCCCGGGGACGGCGATCACCGCGAGATCGTTCATCGGGTCGAAGTACACGACGCGCCCGGATTTGGCTCCAACTCGCGGCACTTCGACGACGGGTTCGCTGACTCCGGCGACCACGTGCGCGTTCGTCACGACGCGATCCTCGGCGATGACGAACCCGCTGCCCGACTGGTTCTGTCCGCACTGGTACGCGTTCCCGGTCACCTTGACGACGGAAAGCGCGGACTTCTCCAGCGACGGGCTCGACCTGTCGACATCCGGAATTGCCGGCGGCGACTCTGGCTCGGCAACCGGACCGCCCGCCGCCGAGACGATGCGCGGAATCCCCTCCTGTATGACAATCGAGCGCACCTGGGCGAGCGCATCCTTCACCGGTGGCGGCGTGAGCGTGTTGATGGTGCGCAGGACCGTGGAGTTCGCGATCGCCTGCGACAGGGCGGGCACCCCGAGCGAACCGATGCTGAACGCCACCATGGACACCACGAGCGCGGCGACGACGGCATTCACCACCGCACCGGCAACGCGGTCGACAATACTTAGTCGCGACCTCTCGACGCGTCGGCCGATGGCGCGCCCGATGAGCGACCCGATGGTTTGGCCGGCGACGATGAGCACGAACACGGCGAGGATGATGAACAATAGCCGCCACTGCGGCCACGGAACCCACGAACCGACGAGGGGAATGGCAAAGAACGCCGCAACGCCGCCGAGCGCGATCCCCGCGAGACCGAAAACGCTCCGCACGAAGCCGGAGATCCAGCCGTAGCTGAAGTACGCGAGTATCAAGAGGATCAACAGTGCGTCAAGAATCCCCGCCAGCGACACGAGTGCTCCTTCCCAGTGGGTGCCCGAAGAGACTATCGCGTTCATCGTGCGCCACACTGGGAGCATGATGATCCACAATCGACCGTTGAACGACGGAAACGAGCTTCCCGCAATCGGTTTCGGAACCTACCTGCTGAACGGCGACGAGGGTACGGATGCTGTGCTCTCCGCGATCGCGTGCGGGTACCGGTTGCTGGACACGGCGCTGAACTACGAGAACGAGGCACAGGTCGGGGAGGCGGTACGTCGCAGCGGGGTGCCGCGGGAGGACATCGTGTTGGCGACGAAGCTCCCCGGCCGGTTCCACGGGTATGAGGAGACCCTTGCCGGATTCGAGGAGTCGCGCGCGAATTTGGGCGTCGATTACCTCGACGTGTTCCTCATCCACTGGCCGATGCCGAGGGTGGCCAGGTTCCTCGATTCGTGGCGCGCGATGATCACGTTGCGCGACGACGGTCTGGTGCGCTCGATCGGCGTGAGCAATTTCACCCAGGAGCACCTGGCTTTCATCATTCAGGAGACCGGTGTCGTGCCTGCCGTGAATCAGATCGAATTGCATCCGCACTTTCCGCAAGCTGCGATGCGCGAGTTCCACGCGGAGCACGGCATCCAGACGCAGAGCTGGTCTCCTCTTGCGCACCAGCGGGAACTCCTGGCAAACCCTGCGGTTGCGGCGGTCGCGAAGGCACACGGCGTGACGCCCGCTCAGGCAGTGTTGCGCTGGCACGTGCAACTCGGATCGATCCCGCTGCCGAAGTCATCGCACGCGAGCCGGCAGCGCGAGAATCTGGATGTGTTCGGGTTCGAACTCTCGGATGCCGAGGTGGCGTCGATCGCGTCGCTCGAATCCGGGCGGCTGTGGGGCGGCGACCCGGATACGAACGAGGAGTTTTAGCCGAGACCTGGGATGGTGAGCCATCCTGCCGCGATGAGCACGACGACCGAGTTCAGGATGAGCGCGATCACGGTGACCGTCGTTCTCCCGCGTCCGCCAGCCCCGCCGAGAAGCATGATCAGGATGAGGATTACTTCCAGCACGAGCGCGAAGGCGAATGTTCCAAGTGGTGCGGGGAACGCGAAGAAGATCGACAGGAGCATGAGCGCGGCAAAGAGTAGCTCGGCGATCGCGAGGATGGAGCTCGCGCCGCGTCCGCGCACGCGACTGATGCCGTCGAAAAGAGCAAGCGCTGCGGCGAGAATCGTGATGATGAGGAGCCAGGAAAGCGTAATCATTTCTGAACCTTTCACTTCTTCTGTTGGTGGGCGCGGTTACCGCGACCCACGCTCAGGATAGCGGGCGGCAATCGCTGTGAGTTTGTGGGTTAGGAATATTCGCCGGAGGCTGCCTGTTTTCACAGGTATGAACACTTCGACTATTCGACGGCCCGTCGCCAGGCAGGTGCGCGTCGAAATTGACGCGACCGGCAGCATGATTGCGGCGACCGTGACGGATGTCGGTCACCCCGGCGACGGTTTCGTGCGCGGTGACCGTGTCGTGTTCCCCCTGTCGCTCGGCGATCAGGCGGTCGTCGACATCGACACGCTCATCGGAATCCCGAAGAACGTGTCCGACCGCCAGGCTGCGGACCTTCTCGCTCCGGGTTTGCTCGCACGCGCGCTCATTACGCAGGTGCGGCCCCTCGCGCGCGGAGACCGGGTGCTCATTTCGCTCGCCAATTCGACGCTGCGCCAGGTGGTTTCGGCGTGGGTTGTGAACCTCGGCGGCGTTATTGTCGAAGACCCGGCTGATGCGGACGTCATTTACAACGAGCGCGCCCGCCGCCTTGCCGCCGTGGAGGCGTCGCACAGGCAGGGCAGGTTGCAGCAGGCTGCGACCGAGGTGTTCCAGGCGATCCGCGCTGGCGTGTTCGATGGCGTGCACGTGCCGCACCGCGATGCCGATCGGGTTGCTGCGTAGTTCGCTCGCGGACACGTCCTCTCCCTCACAACCCCTGTGGATAGAAAGATCTTCTACTTTCGAATCTATGTTCGACGTGGGAAAATTGGGGTATGACCACCCCCGCATCCGAGCTCGACGAGATCACCGGCGTAGTCGCCGGCGTGCTCGGGCCCGGGGCGGTAGCGCGGCTCGGGGATGACACATTGCTACTGACCGCCGGCGCGCTCGAGCGGCTGGGCCGCCGGCTCGATGCCCTGCAGGTGGCGGTGGCGGCCGAGATCGATCACCGTTCGCGGCATGACCTCGGCACCGACGGTTTGGCGGCGACCAAGGGATGCCGCAACTCCACCGAATTGCTCGAGCGCATCACTCTCGCATCCAGCGAATCAGTCTCGAAGCGACTCAAGATCGGCCGCAATACGCGTACGCGATACTCCCTCGTGGGGGAGCAGCTGCCTGCACCGTTCCCGCACATCGCCGAAGCGCTCGCATCCGGCGATCTGGGTTTCGACAGCGCGTACGCAATAATTCGTGGCCTCACGTCGATCGCTCCCACCGTGGACTCCCTCTCCATCCAGGCCGCCGAGTTCGAGCTCGTCGCTGCAGCGACCGGCACCGCTCCCGAATCCTCCTACCCGTGCACTGCCGACGACACGAAGATTCAGACTGACGTGTGGAGGGCGCGCCTCGACCAGGACGGCCGCATTCCGGTCGAAGAGCGCGCACTGCGCATGCGCTCCTTCAATCTGGGGCGCGAGCACGACGGGCTCGTGTGGGTGCGCGGTGCCCTCATCCCGGATGTCGCAGCCAAATTCACGGCGCTCGTGAACGCGTACATGTCCCCGCGCACTGCGCCCGCGTTCCTGAGCGACGAAGAACTCTCCGCGAACGACTACCAACATGACCCGCGCACACGCGAACAGCAACGCCATGATATCTTCGCCGGCATCGTCGACACGGCCGCGCGCAGCGCCGAAACGCCCACCGTGGGCGGCGGTGCGCCCGTGGTGATGGTGAGTGTGCGCCTGAGCGACCTTGAGGATGATCGGGGAGTCGGATACATCGACGGACTGGAGACGCCCGTATCCATGCGTGTCGTCAAGCAATACACGTGCACCGGCGGAATTCAGCGAATCGTCTTCGGCGACGAGGGCCGCCTCATCGAAATGGGTTCGAAGGAACGCTGCTTTACCCCGGCACAACGGCGGGCCATCGCCCTGCGGGACGGTGAATGCAGCATCCCCGGATGTCACATCCCCGCCGCGTGGACCGAAATCCATCACGTCGACCCGGTCGAAAATGGCGGCGAGACTCATACAGACAATGGCATCTTGCTGTGCTGGTTCCACCATCGAACGCTCGACACATCCGGATGGCAATTCCGGATGATCAACGGCGCCCCCTATGTGAAAGCACCCGTCTGGTACGACCCCGCCCAAAAATGGAGACCGACCGCGGGGTCGCGGATCCGACGAATGGATGCCGTCGACAAGGTTCCACTCGGCCAGCGAAAAACCCGCCAAAGCGCGATGATGAAAACATGAACGTCCAGTTGCTGCACATCGACGAATGCCCGAACTGGGAAGAGACCGGCGTGCTCCTGCGCAACGCGCTGGATGCCGTGGGCAGGCCAGACCTCGCCATTGATACTGTGCTCCTCACAACGCCAGAAGAAGCAGGCCGCTACGCGTTCGCCGGTTCCCCCACCATCCTCATCGACGGAAAAGACCTCTTCCCCAGCGGCGGAACCACCACAGACCTCGCGTGCCGCGTGTATAACACGGGGACTCGGCTGGCCGGATCGCCCACGGAAGAACAAATCACCCAGGCACTCCGCGAACGGCTCTGACGCTCGCCACACGGGGGCATCCGGGGTGCTAAACTCGCAAGGTTGCCGTCTAACGGCCGCGGATAAAGAGAGCTGGCACAAGAGGTGACCGGCACCGCGCAACGAGGAGAAGGGGCCATCTATGCCATTAGCACCAGATGCCAAGAAAGCGATCATCGACGAGTACGCCACTCACCCAGGTGACACGGGAAGCCCCGAAGTGCAGATAGCCATGCTGTCCGCGCGCATCAAGGACCTCACCGAGCACCTGAAAGCGCACAAGCACGACCACCACTCGCGTCGTGGACTGCTTCTTCTTGTGGGTCAGCGCCGTCGACTGCTCGGATACCTGTCAGACGTCGACATCAACCGGTACCGCACGCTCATCGAGCGCCTCGGGCTGCGTCGATAAGTCGCACACGCTTGGCAGACGGGCCGTCACCTTCGGGTGCCGGCCCGTTTCCGTTCCACCCGCTAGCCTCGAATCGTGCAGGTTTCCGTTCGCGTCAAACCGGGCAGCCGAAAAGGCCTGCTCGTTGAAGAGGGAACCTCGGCCGACGGAGACATGCTCACGGTCTTCGTACAACAACGCGCCGTCGACGGACAATCAAATGCTGCAGTAATCGAATTGCTCGCGAAACACTTCGACGTTCCGAAGAGCCGCATTGAGATCGTGCGAGGTCACACCTCACGCCTCAAAGTCGTGCACATCGCCGACTAGCTGCGATCCGCACAATCGTGACCGCTAGACTCCAACCGTGAAAAGCACCGGCGCACTCATCCTCACGATCCTCGGCGTGATCGTCTCCATCGTGATCGCGTGGTGGCTCGTCAACCTGCTGCTGAGCGTAGTGTTCTTCATCGTGAAAATCCTCATCGTCGCGGTCGTCGCCGCACTCGTGTTTGTGGCGCTGCCGGCGCTTCTATCTCGGGGTGCTGCAAAACAGGGCTGAGCCGAAAGGCAATAGGGTCAAGGCATGAACAGAGCCCGCACCCTCGCAGTCTTCACGCCCTACGCAGTTGTCGGCATCGTTCACCTTGCCGCGCTCGCGATTGACGCCGAACCTCTGTCGACGTTCACGAAACCGCTTCTCATGCCGTTCCTCCTCGCCGGCGTCCTGTTCGCACTGCCGCGCTGGCGCACCGAGGTTGCCGCGCTCGCGTCGATCGCCCTCCTGTTCTCGTGGGCCGGCGACGTCGGGATCGCCTCACCAGGCGACCTCAGCTTCGTCATCGCGCTCGGGCTCTTCCTGATCGCACACATCGCCTATATCGCCCTGTTCCTGCGCAAGCTCAGGATGCGCCGGATATCGCTTTGGGCCATCGGCTACCTGCTGTGGTGGGTTGCCCTCGTCGTGGTCCTTGCGCCGTACACGGGTGCGCTACTCGGACCGGTTGCCATCTACGGCCTCGTTCTCGTCGCCATTGGCGCTATCGCGTTGAGTTGCAACACTTTCGTCGCCATCGGCGGTGCGCTGTTCGCGGCATCCGACACCCTCCTGGGGTTGAACAAATTCCATCCCAGGTTCGAATTGTGGCAAGTCGACTTCCTCATCATGTTCACCTACATCGCGGCTCAAGGGCTTATTGCGCTCGGCATCGTCTACTGGGCGTGGAAGAACGCCGCGAAAGGAACCGCGTGAAACGTCGAACGGGCCCACTCGCGCGCATCAACCTGTTTCGGTTTGGAATATTCGCGATTCTCGTCGTCACGGCCGTTCTCGCCTTCACACTGCAGGCCGGAGCGTTCCGATTCCTGTTTCGGACGGCGCTCGTCGTTGGGGTGATCCTGCTGTTCGGGAGTTACCTTGTGCAGTGGTGGGTGACGCGCGCGCGGAATAGGCGCGCCAAGTAGGAGGTTCACCATCACGATGACCACCATGACCCCGCGCCTGTCCGTGCTCGACCTCGTTCCGGTTCGCAGCAACCAGTCGTCGGGCGATGCCATCGCCGCGACGATAGCCCTCGCGAAACGGGCCGATGAACTCGGCTACGGACGGTACTGGGTCGCCGAACACCACAACATGACTGCCGTCGCCGCGACGAACCCGCCCGTTCTCATCGGCATCATCGCCGCGAACACCACGAGCATGAGGGTCGGCTCCGGCGGTGTCATGCTCCCGAACCATTCGCCGCTCGTCGTCGCCGAGCAATTCGCAGCTCTTGAGGCCGCGTTCCCCCGGCGGATCGACCTCGGGATCGGCCGCGCACCGGGCAGCGACCCCATCATCACGGCGCTGTTGCGCTCGAGCGGGGCGACGAGCGACGTCGACGCGTTCCCGAGCAACGTGCGGGACATCGCAGCGCTCCTGAACCCGGATGGCGCAACGCTTCACCTCGGCGGGGGCCCCGGTACGGACAATCGCGATTACGCGGTCACAGCGACCCCGCGCGCCGAAACAACACCGGAGATCTGGCTGCTCGGTTCGAGCGACTACTCGGCGCGGCTCGCGGCTCAACTGGGACTGCCGTACGTGTTCGCCCACCACTTCTCCGGCGAGGGAACAACTCGAGCGCTTGAGTTGTATCGCAGCGGTTTTACGGCCAGTGAAACTCTGGCGCATCCGCGCACGTTCCTCACGGTGAACGCGATCGTCGCCGACACCGCTGCGGAAGCGCACGCGCTCGCCCTGCCCCAACTTCAACAGATGGCGCGCTTGCTCACCGGACTCCCGCTCGGCCCGCAACCGACCGTGGAGGAAGCGGCGGAGACGAACGTCACGCCGACCATGCAGGAACTCATGGATCGGATGTCCGCGCGATGGATCATCGACGCACCCGGGCAGGCGGCCGACCGCATCCGCGAACTCGCAAAGACATTCGGCGTCGACGAGGTCATGGTGTCGCCCGGTGCGTCAGCGCACGCGAGCGCAGAGCGAAGGAGCGCACCGGGTCGGGTACGCACACTCGAATTGCTGGCCGCGGAACTCGCCTAGGGGCGGCCGTCAGGCGGCTGCAGCTTTCCTGGAGCGGAACGGAAGCGTGAGAAGGGTCGTTGCGCTCACCGCGATGAGGAGGATCGCGCCGAACAGGACGAACGTGGCGATCGCGAGCCCTGGCAGAAGGAAGATGACAATTCCCGCGATGATGGAGATCACGCCGCTGACCACGGCGAGCCACCGCGGACCGCGCGTCGAACCGGTTGCGCCGGCCGCGATGTCCACGATGCCGTCAAGGATCCAGCCGATGCCGATCACGAACGCGAGTGCGATGAGCGAACTGAACGGGTTCGCGAGGCTGATGATTCCCGCGACGATGATGAGCACGCCCAGGATGCCGAGCAACCAGCGCACTCCCGCGTCCAGCGAATCTGCCGTGATGGCCGCGCTCACGGGGAACACCCCCGCGGCGATGAGGTAACTGCCGAACAGGATCGCGACCGTGAGCAAGGTCGCGCCCGGCCAGACGAGTGCGAGGATGCCCAGAATGATGCCGAGGATCGAGACGGCAACGAGAGTACCCGTCATTGCTCTTGTGATGCGCTGAGTGGCGGTATCATTCACGGACATGGGTGCCTCCTGAGTCGGTGTTGATTGCTTCGAGTTTTACTGGAATCTACGGGGCAAAACGAAGAGACGCCGCGACCGGGGTGTCGTCGGGCAGATCTCCCGCGCGAACGGCCCTCACCGTGCCGCCCGAGCGGAGAACGCGCGCGGCGATCTCGTCGACGATTCCGTAGTGCTCAGCATCAGGTTCACTCACCTCGTGCACAACTCCGGCGTCATCGATGATGCCTTCGAGGGTCGAATCCATGTCGAACAGCAATTCGTCAACCGCCGCCGCCGTTGCGGCTCTGGCGACTTCGCTGAGCTGGCTCGTGGCGAGCCCGTTGCTGCGCTGGGTACCGAACTGTTCTCGCCAGTCGGCAAGTTCCTGCGCATAGTGCTCGTCCAGAATCGTGCGGGCGCGGGCATTCAGGTCATCGACGGTCAACGAGCTCGGGTGGGCTTCGATCCCGGTCTCGAGAAGGCCGGAGTACGTGTTGATGGCGCGGTAGGCGGGCTCCAGATCGCGCGTGGCGGCCAGAATCAGCGGGAGCGTCTCATCCCCGATTTGATCGAGCACCGCATCCTGAATCAGACGGCAAAAGCGCTGCTGCTCGATTTTCTGCCCCGTCGCGCCGTCCGCGCGGCGCTGATCGAAGCGGCCGTCATGCGCGGCGATTTCGAGCACGCCATCCAACTCGGGCGGCAGTTCGAGCTCGACGGTGATGGGGGGCTCGTCGGCTGAGAGTTCGAGCAGCCGGATGTCGTCCTCGGCAATCGACAGCACGTAGCCGCGGTTGGGGAACGTCACCGAACGCAGAAGCGGCCCGATGTCGAATCGGTCGCCCACGGCGAGGTAACTCTCGAGAGAGTTCGCAACCCGGAACGCAGTGAGGGTTCCCGGTGCGACGAAAACAGCGAGGGCATGAGCCTGGTACCGCCAGAACTCCCGGTCCGACTCAAGGTCGTTTGCTGCCTTCGCGATCTCGGCGATGGCCTGCCACGGAATCCCGATCTCTTTCAGCTGGGCTTCCGCCTCCGTGACGGCGCTCTTGAGTGCGAGCTGCACCGCCTCGACCTGGTCGGGACGGGGCGAGGACGGGAGGTAAATGCTGACGCTCGCGTCGTCACGGTGTTTGGTCAGTTCGGCGAGGTCGTTGGCTGTCGGCAAAGTTAGGCGCATGTTCCAACCATGGAGGGGCCGGCGGTGAGTCCACTGGGCATAGTTCAGAATGGGAATACTTTCACCATGGGTCCCGTTGCCACTAGCGACCGCGCGAGCGCACGGAAAGGCGAAGCTACCTGATGACCGTTCAATTCGGAGTATTCACCATCGGTGATGTGACGACAGATCCCACAACCGGCACGACGCCGACCGAGCACGAGCGGGTCAAGTCGATGGTCGCGATCGCGCTGAAAGCTGAAGAAGTCGGACTCGACGTTTTCGCGACGGGGGAGCACCACAACCGCCCCTTCGTCCCCAGCTCACCGACGACGATGCTCGGCTACATTGCCGCGCAAACTAAGAACCTCATCCTGTCGACCGCGACGACGCTCATCACCACGAACGACCCGGTGAAAATCGCCGAAGACTATTCGATGCTGCAGCACCTCGCGGACGGCCGCGTCGACCTCATGCTCGGCCGCGGCAACACCGGCCCCGTGTATCCGTGGTTCGGACAGGACATTCGCCAGGGAATCCCTCTCGCGGTCGAAAACTACGCACTGCTGCATCGGCTGTGGCACGAGGACGTCGTCGACTGGAGCGGCCAGTTCCGCACCCCGCTGCAGGGCTTCACGTCCACGCCCAGGCCGCTGGATGATGTTGCGCCGTTCGTGTGGCACGGCAGCATCCGCTCGCCCGAGATCGCCGAGCAGGCCGCCTTCTACGGCGATGGATTCTTCGCGAACAACATTTTCTGGCCGAAGGAGCACTACATGCGGCTCATCGGCCTGTACCGCCAGCGGTTCGAGCACTACGGCCACGGGAGCGCAGATCAGGCCATCGTCGGTCTCGGAGGCCAGGTGTTCATGCGGCCGAAATCGCAGGATGCCGTGAACGAGTTCCGGCCCTACTTCGACAATGCTCCCGTGTACGGCCACGGTCCCTCGCTCGAGGAGTTCACGGCCCAGACCCCGCTCACGGTCGGCAGTCCGCAGGAGGTCATCGACCGTTACGCGAGCATGCGAGAGAGCTTCGGGGACTACCAGCGCCAGCTGTTCCTCATGGACCACGCCGGGCTTCCGCTCAAGGTCGTACTCGAGCAGCTCGACATCCTGGGCGGCGAGGTCGTACCTGCTCTGCGCAAGGAGTTCGCGAAGGACCGCCCAGCGCATGTCCCGGATGGCCCGACGCACGCGGCGCGGGTCGCCGCGCGCGACGCGGCCCTCGCCGACCCCGCTGCGCAGGACGCCCCGGCCGAATCGGCTTTGGATGGTGCACAATGACGCCGACATTCGCGGAAAACCCAGCGCACCAGAACCCTGCGCCGACAAGCACGCCAGCGTCTCAGGATGCCCTGCCCGCAGACGGCACCGCACGTCGAATCGCGGTCGTGTCCGCAGGCCTGAGCCAACCGTCATCGACCCGCATGCTCGCGGACCGGCTCGCCGAAGCAACGAGCAGCAGGCTGCAGGACAAGGGCATCCGTGTCCGGGTCGACACGATTGAACTGCGCGATCACGCCCGCGACATCACGAACAACATGCTTGCCGGTTTCCCGAGCCCCGCCTTGGCGACGGTGCTGGAAACCGTCATCGGCGCGGACGGGCTCATCGCCGTGAGCCCGGTCTTCGCGGCAAGCTACAGCGGATTGTTCAAGTCGTTCTTCGACATTGTGGACCCGGAGACGCTCGCGGAAATGCCCGTGCTCATCGGGGCGACGGGTGGCACCCCGCGCCATTCGCTCGCATTGGAGCATGCGCTGCGTCCTCTGTTTGCTTACTTGCGCGCCGACGTGACCCCCACGGGAGTGTTTGCGGCCTCCGCCGATTGGGGCGCCGCCGACGACTCGGAAACGGCGCGCAACACCCTCGCGTCGCTGCCCGAGCGCATCGAGCGAGCCTCCGTGCAGTTCGCTCGCGCCGTTGCGGCGTCGGATCGGTCGAGCCGGGTGCAGGACCCGTTCGCGCTGGACCCGTCGTTCAGCCCGACGGGCGGTTTCACCGCGACGTGATGCCGCTCGCTGCGCGGAGCTACAGCGTTTTGACCGCTGCGAGCACCGCGCCGAGCGAATCCTTCGCGTCGCCGAACAGCAATTCGGTTTTCGGGTCGTACAGCAATTCGTTTTCGATTCCCGCGAATCCGGGACGCATCGACCTCTTGAGGAACACGATCTGGTTCGCGTCTCCGACCTCGAGAATGGGCATGCCGTAAATGGGGGAGCCCGGTGTGGTCTTCGCGGCGGGGTTCACGACGTCATTCGCGCCGACCACGAGGACGACATCGGTCGACTTGAACTCCGAATTGACCTCGTCGAGTTCCTTGAGAGATTCGTACGGCACGTTCGCCTCGGCGAGCAGCACGTTCATGTGCCCTGGCATCCGGCCGGCAACCGGGTGGATGCCGAACGAAACGTGCACTCCGCGGTCCTCCAGCGTCGTCGCGAGTTCCGCGATCGTATGCTGGCCCTGCGCAACCGCGAGGCCGTAGCCGGGAACAATGACGACATTCTGCGCGTAACCGAGCTGCACGGCGACATCCTCCGGCGAGCTCGACCGAACGGGGCGATCGCTCACCGTGGTCGAGCCGGCCGTCGAACCGCCCTTGAACGCGCCGAACAGGATGCCCGTCACACCCCGGCCCATGGCCTTGGCCATCGCCATGGTCAGGATGGTTCCGCTCGCACCGACGAGAGTGCCGGCGACAAGGAGAAGAACATTGCCCAGCACGATTCCGCTCGCGGCGACCGCGATGCCCGTGAACGCATTGAGCAGCGAAATGACGATCGGGACATCCGCGCCGCCCACGGGCAGCACGAGAAGCACACCGACGATGAGGCCGAGAATGAGGAGCGCCACGGCCCACACCCAGTTGCCGGACATCACGACGAACACGCCGGCGACAATCGAGGCGACGACGGCGAGTGACATGATCCAGCGCATCCCGGGGAACAGCACGGGCCGCGTGGTCATGAGTTCCTGCAGCTTCAACACCGTGATGGCCGAACCCGAGAACGAGATCGCGCCGATGAGCATCGTGAAGACGACCGCGATCCGGAACACGATGTCTTCGTGCTGGCCCAGTTCCAGTACTGCGACGAGCGCCGCGGCACCGCCACCGACACCGTTGAAGCCGCCGACGAGTTGCGGCATTTGCGTCATCTGCACTTTGCGCGCAATGGGAACGGCAATCGCGGACCCGACGGCGATCGCCGCGATGATGAGCAGGAGATTCTCCACGTGCATCGACAGGAACACGGTGACGATCGCAATGAGGGCGCCGGCGGCGCCGATGAGGTTGCCGCGGCGCGCGTGCTTGGGCGAGGAGAGGCCCTTGAGCGCGAGAATGAAACACACGGCAGCGACGAGGTACAGGAGCGCAGTCCACTCCGGGGTGAGGATTCTCACTTGGCGACCTCCGAAGTGGTGGATTCAACTGGCGTTGCGGTCTTGGCGGGTTTTCTGGTGCGGAACATTTCCAGCATCCGGTCGGTGACCACGAATCCGCCGACGACGTTCGCGGTGGCCAGAACGACGGCGATAATCGCGACGGTCAGCAGCCAGGGGTCCGTCGTCTCGCCTGCGACGATGATCGCGCCGACGAGGATGATGCCGTGGATGGCATTGGCGCCCGACATGAGCGGAGTGTGCAGCTTGCTCGTGACCTTCGAAACGACTTCGAAACCGACGAAGACGGCGAGCACGGTGTAGGTCAGAAGGACGACGGCTTCCGTGGATTCCATCAGTTGGCTCCCTTCTTGGTGGTTGGCGCTTTCGCGGGACGGGTGGACTTCTTCGCAGCGGGCTTTTTCTCCGCCAGTGCGCTCGCTGTCGGCTCGTGCACGACGGCGCCATCGCGCGTGAGGCACGCGCCTCCCACGACCTCGTCCGTGAAGTCCGGTGCGACGGTGCCGTCCGCGGTCATGAGCGCGAGCAGGTTTGCGACATTCTTCGCGTACAGGCGCGACGCATCCGAGGGGATCGCGGATGCGGCATCCTTGAGTCCGACGAGCGTTACCGTTCCGCCGTCGACGGGCACCGCAACGTCCTTGCCGGCGACGACGCCCTCCACGTTCCCTCCGGACTCCGCCGCGAGATCGACCACGACCGAGCCGGCGCGCATGCCTTTCACCATTTCGGTGGTCACGAGAAGCGGCGCTGCGCGGCCGGGAATGGCGGCCGTCGTGATCAACACGTCGGTGGCCGCGACGTGCGGAGCGAGCAAGTCGCGCTGGCGCTTCGCGCGGTCTTCCTGGAGTTCCTTCGCGTAGCCGCCCGTTCCCTCGGCGGCGGTGTCGAGGTCAAGATTGATGAACGTGCCGCCCATGGACCTGACCTCATCCGCCGAGGCTGCGCGGATATCGTTGGCAGAGACGCGCGCGCCGAGGCGCTTTGCCGTTCCGATCGCCTGAAGACCGGCAACGCCGACACCGAGGACTAGCACTTTCGCCGGCGGAATCGTGCCGGCTGCGGTCATGTAAAGGGGAAAAAACCGCGGATATCGCGAGATCGCTTCGAGCACGGCGCGGTAACCGCCGACGAGCGCTTGCGAGCTGAGCGCATCCATCGACTGGGCGCGGGAAATCCGGGGGATGAGTTCGAGCGCAAAGGACGTCACACCGGCGCGTGCGAGCGCGGAAACCGTTTCCTGCTCGGTGGATGGGGAGGCCATGCCGATCGTCACTGCGCCCTTCTTGAGCGCTTTCGCCGTCGCGACCGACAGCGGCCGAACGTGCAGCAGGACGTCGAGTTTGCCGAGCGCCAGCGTGGGCGCGATGGAGGCTCCCGCATCCTTGTAGGACGCATCCGAAATGCCGGATTCGACTCCTGCGCCCTTCTCGACGATGACCTCGAGACCGAGCTTTGTCAGCTGCTCAACCGTCTCCGGTGTTGCCGCGACCCTCCGTTCTCCTGCACGTTGTTCTCGCGTCACACCAACTCGCACGGGCGGCTCCTTTCGGGATGATTCCAGCGTAGTCACTGAGCGGATGAATGCTCGACACGGGGCACTCGGAGTCTATTGTGCAATGGTTGGATGCTATGACGGACTACAGGCATGACATTCAGTTCGGGACGTTCATCACGCCGAAGTCGGCGGACCCGCATCACGTGGTCGCACTTGCCGAGTTGAGCGACACGCTCGGCTTCGACATCGCGACATTCCAGGATCACCCGTATCAGCCTGCGCTTCTGGATGCGTGGAGCCTGCTCGCGTTCGTCGCGGCGCGCACGAAGCGGATCCGCCTCGCCGCGAACGTGTCGAACCTGCCATTGCGCCTGCCAATCCTCCTGGCGCGCGCCTCGACGACGATCGACCTCCTGAGCGGAGGCAGGTTCGAACTCGGGCTGGGGGCCGGCGGGTTCTGGGATGCGATCGAAGCTGTGGGCGGCCGCCGTCTCACAGCCGGCCACTCGGTGGACGCCCTCGAGGAGGCGATCCAGGTCATTCGCGCGCTGTGGGCGGTGGACGAGCCCGGGGGTGCGCGCGTGGACGGCGAGTTCTATTCCGTCAATGGTGCGAAGCGCGGACCCGCGACGCCGCAGCCGATCAGCATAACGATCGGCGCCTATGGTCCGCGCATGCTGAACCTCACCGGCAGGCTCGCGGACGGATGGGTACCGTCCTTCGGGTACCTGAAGAGCATGGACGCGCTTGCCGAAATGAACGCGAAGATCGATGACAGCGCGCGCGACGCAGGACGCGCGCCGGAAGACATCCGCCGCTGGCTCAACATCGACGCCGAAAAGGCGACGACGGAACGGCTCGTGCGCCTTGCCACCGAGTTCGGGATAAGCGGATTCATCCTCGCCTCGGACGAAGCGGCCGTCATCGAACGGTTCGCGGGGGAGGTCATTCCTGCGGTTCGCGAACACGTGGCGGCAACGCGCGCCCACACGCCGCGGTAGCCCAGATCCTGAGCGTGCGCGCGTCGGCACTAGGTTGCCGCCAGCGCGGCTGATAGACTCTACGAGGTTGTTTCGGGACCGCGCTCTCAGAGCGCGACCGGATCAATTGCGGAGCAGGCTGGCAAGATGCTGGTCACCGGTGGTGAATTACCGTCTCGATACGGTGACTTTCTACTGTTGATCAGAGCCGGCGCCCGAGCGCAATCGCTGCGCGCCCCTGACTGCTTGACTCCTGCTCCGACGTTCGCGCCGCGCCCCACACGGGGGCGCGACACCAGCAAAGGAGAAAACCCCCACATGGAGGGTCCAGAAATCAAATTCGCCGAAGCCGTTTTGGATAACGGCAAGTTCGGCAAGCGTACGGTCCGGTTCGAAACCGGCCGTCTCGCGCAGCAGGCACAGGGTGCCGTCGCTGCATACCTCGACGAAGACACCATGCTTCTGAGCGCCACGAGCGCCGGAAAGCACCCCAAGGACAACTTCGACTTCTTCCCCCTCACGGTGGATGTCGAGGAGCGTTCGTACGCCGCAGGAAAAATCCCCGGCAGCTTCTTCCGCCGCGAAGGCCGCCCGTCGACGGAGGCCATCCTGGTCTGCCGACTGATCGACCGCCCGCTTCGCCCGTCGTTCGTCGACGGACTGCGCAACGAGGTCCAGATCGTCATCACGGTGCTCAGCATCGCGCCGGGCGAGTTCTACGACGCGCTCGCGATCAACGCGGCGAGCGCCTCAACCCAGATCTCCGGTCTGCCGTTCAGCGGCCCCATCGCCGGGATCCGCATGGCGCTCATCGGCGACCAGTGGGTGGCGTTCCCCAGGCACGAGCAGCTCGAAGAGGCCGTGTTCGACCTCACTGTTGCGGGCCGCATTGTCACCGACAAGAACGGCAAGGAAGACGTCGCGATCATGATGGTCGAGGCCGAAGCCACCGAGCACGCATGGGAGCTCATCAAGGCAGGCGGAACGAAGCCGAACGAGGCCGTCGTCGCCCAGGGGTTGGAAGCAGCGAAGCCGTTTTTGGCTCAGCTCGTGAAGGCCCAGGCGGAAATGGCATCTCAGGCAGCCAAGGAGATCCAGGATTACCCGGTCTTCCCGCCGTACGACGATGCCACCTACGACGCGGTCGCGGCTCTCGCCGAAACCGAGCTTTCAAGCATCTACCAGATCGCGGGCAAGGTCGAACGCAACACCGCCGACGACGAACTCAAGACTCGCGTGAAGGACGCCATCGCGGCCAAGGTCGAAGCAGGAGAACTGCCGGAGTCGGCGAACAACCAGGTGAGCGCGGCGTACAAGTCGGTCACGAAGAAGGTTGTTCGCGGACGCATCCTCACCGAGGGCATCCGGATGGACGGCCGCGGCCTCGCGGACATCCGCCCGCTCGACGCCGAGGTGCAGGTCATCCCGCGCGTTCACGGTTCGGCGATCTTCCAGCGCGGAGAGACCCAGATTCTGGGCGTCACGACTCTGAACATGCTCAAGATGGAGCAGCAGATCGATTCTCTCGCCCCGGTGACGAAGAAGCGCTACATGCACCACTACAACTTCCCGCCGTACTCGACAGGTGAAACCGGCCGAGTGGGCAGCCCGAAGCGTCGCGAGATCGGGCACGGCTTCCTCGCCGAGCGCGCCCTCGCGCCCGTGCTGCCGCCCCGCGAGGAGTTCCCGTACGCGATCCGCCAGGTGTCTGAGGCTCTCAGTTCCAACGGTTCGACGTCGATGGGCTCCGTGTGCGCATCGACCCTGTCGCTGTTGAATGCCGGTGTGCCGTTGCGCGCACCAGTCGCGGGCATCGCGATGGGCCTTGTGTCCGACACCGTGGATGGTGAGGTCCGTTACGCGGCACTCACCGACATCCTGGGTGCGGAGGATGCCCTGGGCGACATGGACTTCAAGGTCGCCGGTACGAGCGAGTTCGTTACCGCCATTCAGCTCGACACGAAGCTCGATGGCATTCCGTCCTCGGTGCTCGACGCTGCACTCGGCCAGGCGAAGGAAGCCCGCACGGCGATCCTCGCGGTCATGAATGCTGCGATCGACACCCCGGACGAGATGGCACCGACCGCGCCGCGCGTGATCAGTGTTCAGATTCCGCTCGACAAGATCGGTGAGCTCATCGGCCCGAAGGGCAAGACGATCAACCAGATCCAGGACGACACGGGAGCTGACATCTCGATCGAGGATGACGGCACCGTGTACATCGGCGCCGTCGACGGTCCGTCGGCCGAGGCTGCGCGTGCCGCGGTGAACGCGATCGCGAACCCGCTGAACCCGGAGGTCGGAGAGCGGTTCCTCGGAACCGTTGTGAAGATCGCCACGTTCGGCGCGTTCGTCTCGCTCACGCCGGGCAAGGACGGCCTGCTGCACATCTCCGAGGTGCGCAAGCTCGCCGGAGGCAAGCGCGTGGAGAACGTCGAAGACGTGCTCTCCGTCGGCCAGAAGATCCAGGTGGAGATCACCAAGATCGACGACCGCGGGAAGCTTTCGCTCTCACCCGTTGAGGATGGCGCGGGCGACGGTGCAGAGTCTTCGGACTCCGACAGCGCCGCCTCGGCATCCGAGAGCGTCGGAGTGACGGCAGACGCCTAGCCGAAACTGAACAACGGTACAAACGCAACGGGCCCGCCCCCACAAAGGGCGGGCCCGTTCTTTGTCCCTCGCGGCAGGTTGGGTTGTGAATTCCCAGCCGCACTGCGTAATGTCGCTATATGCCAGTCAACGGTGCTGGAGCGGGTCGGTCTGCCAACAAGCGTGGCCGATCCTCTGGAGTGGATGAGCGGCTCACCAGTCGAAAATCCCGAAGGAAGGCGTGAAGTGTTGCGTACAACTGTGTCAAATTCCAGCGACTCGGAGGTCGACCTGCTCGACGACCGCGATTACGTTCAGCTCATCGACGCCGACGGCAAGCGCCATGCGAACCCCACGCTCGACCGGTGGATCGCCGATGTCACCGACGAGCAACTCACCGACCTCTACGAGGACATGGTCGTCGTTCGGCGCATCGACGTCGAAGCGACGGCGTTGCAGCGCCAGGGCGAACTCGGGTTGTGGCCTCCGCTTCTCGGCCAGGAGGCCGCCCAGATCGGCTCCGCTCGCGCGCTCCGCAACGACGACTTCATTATGCCGAGTTATCGCGAGAACGGCGTCGCGTACTGCCGTAACGTTCCGCTCGACGACCTCGTCCGAGTGTGGCGCGGCCACGCCCACGGCAGCTGGGATCCGACCGAATACCGGATGGCCATCCCGGCCGTCATCATCGGAGCCCAGACCCTTCACGCGGTCGGTTACGGCGTCGGCATCCAGATGGATGGCGCAGACTCCGCCGTGATCACGTACTTCGGCGACGGCGCGACGAGCCAGGGCGACACGAATGAGGCGATGATTTTCGCCGCCACCTACAACGCGCCCGTCGTGTTCTTCTGCCAGAACAACCACTGGGCCATCTCCGAGCCGGTGCGCCTCCAGGCCGCCAAGCACATCTCCGAGCGCTCGCCAGGCTATGGAATTCCCAGCATGCGGGTTGACGGCAACGACGTGCTCGCCGTCATGGCGGCCACCCGCATCGCCCTCGACCGTGCGCACAGCGGCGGCGGTCCGACGTTCATCGAGGCCGTGACCTACCGCATGGGGCCGCACACGACCTCCGACGACCCCACGCGCTACCGGGACGCGGACGAACTCGCGGAGTGGAAAGCCAAGGACCCGATTTCGAGGCTTGAGAAGTACTTTGAAGACAAGGGAATCTTCACGGATGACGCGAAGGCTCGCGTGAAGGCGAAGGCAGACAGCGTCGCCGCCGAGTTCCGTGCGGGATGCAAGAACATGGCTCCGCCCCTAACGATGAGCGTGTTCGACAACGTGCAGGTGGAGGAGAACCCCGTGCTGGAGCGCCAGCGCGCGCAGTACGCTGCGTACCTCGCAAACTTCGAGGGTGATGAGTGATGACGACGACAACGACGGAAACGACGACCGCGACAGGGGCGGCGACGGGAACCTCGACCCTCACGCTCGCGAAATCCATCACGGCCGGGCTCCGGCGTTCCATGCTGGACGACGACAAGGTCCTCCTACTGGGCGAGGACATCGGCAAGCTCGGCGGCGTGTTCCGTGTCACCGACGGACTTCAAGCCGAGTTCGGAACCGACCGCGTGAGGGACACCCCTCTCGCGGAGTCGGGAATCATTGGAATGTCGGTGGGTCTCGCGATGCGCGGATACCGGCCCGTTGCCGAAATCCAGTTCGACGGGTTCATTTATCCCGGGTTCGACCAGATCATCTCGCAAGTGGCGAAGCTCCACTACCGCTCTCGCGGCGCCGTGCGCATGCCGATCACCATCCGCGTGCCGTTCGGCGGAGGTATCGGTTCCGTCGAACACCACTCGGAATCTCCTGAGGCCTACTTCGCACACACGGCCGGGCTTCGCGTCGTGAGCTGCTCGAACCCGCAGGATGCATACGACATGCTGCGCGAAGCTATCGCGAGCGACGATCCCGTGATGTTCTTCGAACCGAAGCGGCGCTATTGGTCCAAGGGCGAAGTGAATTTCGAGCCGGAGTCTGTGCTCCCGATGGGCAGGGCACGAGTGGTTTCACCCGGCACGGATGTGACGCTCGTCGCCTACGGGCCGCTCGTGGCGACCGCGAAGGATGCCGTCGAAGCGGCCGCCGACGACGGGATTTCGATCGAGCTCATCGATCTTCGCTCGATTTCGCCCATCGACTTCGACACCATTACCGCGTCCGTGCGCAAGACCGGCCGGCTCGTGATCACGCACGAAGCCGCGCAGTCCGGCGGCATCGGCGCAGAAGTGGCCGCGAGCATCACGGAGCGATGCTTCCACTGGCTCGAAGCCGCCCCTGCGCGCGTGACCGGATTCGATACGCCGTATCCGCCTGCCGCGCTCGAGGAGCACTTCCTGCCGGACCTCGATCGGCTCCTGGACGCCGTCGACCGTGTTCTCGGCCGCGCCAATTCCCTGAGCGACTGGGAGGACTAGATGGCCGCGAAGGATTTCGCCCTACCCGACCTCGGGGAAGGGCTCACCGAGTCGGAGCTCGTCAGTTGGCACGTCGCCGTCGGCGACACGGTCGAACTGAACCAGCCGCTCGCCGATGTGGAGACAGCGAAGGCTCTCGTGGAGTTGCCATCGCCGTTTGCCGGCGTCATCACGCGGTTGTACGTCGAACCGGGGACAACCGTTCAGGTCGGAGCGCCGATCGTCGCGTTCCAGCTCGAGGGCGACGACGGCGACGCAGCGGACTCAGGCACGGCCTCCGGAAAGCCCGAGCGCGAGCCCGTGCTGGTCGGCTACGGTCCGCCGGTCGAAGGCGGTGGCCGCCCTGCGCGACGAGCCCGCAAAGGATCGACGCCGGCGGAGCCTGAGTCGCCATTCGCGCCGCCGAGCCCGCGCCCGGAGGAACGGCGGGAGGTTCCGGAGAGGCCGGATCCGAACGTCGCCGAAGCGCCGCGTTCCACCCCGCCGGTGCGCAAGCTCGCGCGGGACCTCGGCATCGACCTGGCCAGCGTCACCGGAACGGGCGACAAGGGCCTCATCACTCGCGAGGACGTCGAGGCTGCCGCCGCGCAGGCAGCTCCCGCGGCCGAGGAGTCCGTCGCTTCCGGTGCCGGCAGGGAAGTCCAGGTCTGGCCGGTAGGGCGCGCAGGCGAACGGGAGTCACGCACGCCGATCCAGGGCGTTCGCAAGCACACCGCGGCCGCCATGGTGCGAAGCGCGTTCACGGCGCCGCATGCGAGCGAGTTCCTCACGATCGATGTCACCCCGACGATGGACCTCATTGCGACGCTCAAAGAGTCGTCCGCGTTCCGCGGGAAGAGGCTGAACCTTCTCACCGTCGTCGCCAAAGCGCTGTGCATCGCAGCGGAGCGCAACCCTTCGGTGAATTCGCGGTGGGACGACGCGGCGCAGGAGATCATCCAATTCCACTACGTGAATCTGGGGATCGCCACGGCGACGCCCCGAGGGCTCATGGTCCCCAATATCAAGGACGCGGATGCGCTCGACCTCGTCGGGCTCGCCGACGCGCTGACCGTTCTCGTGGAGACCGCGAAGGCAGGGACCGCGTCGCCCGCCGATCTGGCCGGCGGCACGATTTCGATCACCAACATCGGTTCGTTCGGAATCGACGCGGGTACGCCCATCCTCAACACGGGCGAGGCGATGATCCTCGCCCTCGGCGCAGTGAAGAGGATGCCGTGGGAGCACAACGGCGACATCGCTTTGCGGCAAGTTCTCACGCTGAGCGTCTCGTTCGACCACCGATTGGTCGATGGCGAGCAGGGCAGCAGGTTCCTCGCGGACGTCGGGGCCATTCTCGCGAATCCCGCCGTGCTGCTGACCATGGTCTAAGACGGGTCGGGTTGCGACCTAACTGCTCTCGGCAGACGATTCTGAATTGGCGACGGCCTCGTTCATCGTGCGGTCGGTGAGCGCGAACAGGAACCCCAGGATGCCGAATGTGGCAATTCCCATGATGAGGAACACGGGCGTGAGTCCGAAGAATTGCCCCAGGACCCCGCCGAGGGCTGCTCCGAGCGGCATGGTGCCCCACGCGAGCAGGCGGTAGCCGCTGTTCACTCGCCCGAGCAGCCGATCCGGCGTGATCAATTGCCGAAGAGAAACCGCCACCACATTCCATATGACGATGCCGAGGCCGCCGAGCATGAACGCGGCCCCGACGATGAACACGTTCGCCGTAAACGCCGGCGTGATGATGAGAATTCCCCCGCCAAGGATGGCGAGGATGAGCGCGCGGGTCCGTCCGATGGCCCGTTCGATCCGCTCGGCGAGGAACGAACCGATCAGGCTGCCGATCGCCGTGGTCGTGAACAGGAGACCGACTTGCGCGTCGGTGAGCTTCATGGCCGACTCCGGCCCTGCCGCGTAAAGAACGAAGATTGCGAACACGGCGCTCGCGGTGAGGTTGAACAGACCCGTCATGAACGCGAGCGTGCGCAGCACGGTCGACTTCCAGAGGAAACGCAAACCAACCATGATTTCTGAACGCATGGACGCGGGGGCGTCGCGCGGAACCCGGAAATTCCCGCGGACGAGGACGAGCATTCCGACGGCGACAATCCACAGGCCGGCGGGAACCGCGAACGCGATGATGGCGCCCGCGGCGACGAGAATTCCTCCCAGGGGAGGGCCGATGAACTGATTGGTCGCAAGCTCCGCCGCGTAGAGCCTGCCGTTTGCCCGAGAAAGCTGGGTGCGTTTCACGATTTGCGGGAGTATCGACTGCGCGGACGTGTCGTACAGCGTCTCCGTCGTCCCGATGCAGAACGCGACAAGGTACAGCACCCAGATCGACTCGATTCCGAGAGCGACGGATGCGGCGACGGCAGCGAGCAGTGCGCCTCTCGCGATGTTCGCGGCGAGCATGATCCTGCGGCGGTCCAGCCGATCCGCGAGCGCGCCGGCCTGGAGCGCGAACAACAGCCAGGGCAGGGAGAGCACGAGACTCAGCCCCGCGATGAGCACGGGCTCCTGCGTGTACCGGATCGCCACGAGCGGGAGCGCGAGCTTGAAGATGCCGTCTGCCAGATTGGACAGGCCAGAGGAGGTGAGGAGCTTCCAGAAGGACGCCCCGAGCGGGGCGCGATCCCGCGGGGGCTGCGAAGCGGTGTCGGTCGGCACGTGCCAAGGATACTCGTCCCACTCGCGTCTGATTGGATGGGGGCATGACCGCATCAGACCTCGCACCGTTCCGCAATCCGGGGGCCAGCGCATGGACTGCGCCGGAACCGATCGCCTCCGCGAGGGCATTCCACCGCACTCTCGACGGCTATCGGATTTCGCCGTTGACAGAATTGCCGGGCATCGCCGCTGAACTCGGCGTTGGCGGCGTGTTCCTCAAGGACGAGTCGGAACGGCTCGGGTTGCCCGCGTTCAAGATCCTCGGCGCATCCTGGGCCGTCGCGAAAACACTCGCACGCCGATTCGGAGTCGACCTCGACGCCGTGTCGATTGCGGCGCTGCGCGGTGCGATCGGCGACGCTCGCGCGACGCTCGTGACCGCGACGGATGGCAATCACGGCCGCGCGGTCGCGCACCTCGCGCGGCTCCTGGGCATCCGTGCGCGCATTTACACCCCGGCGGGGGTGAGCCAGGCGGCGCTCGACGGCATCCGGTCGGAAGGTGCCGAGCTCATCGAGCACGGGCAGGGTTACGACGATGCCGTGCGCGCCGCCGCAGCTTCCGTCGAGGGAAACGAGGCAGATCTGCTCATCCAGGACACCTCGTGGCCGGGCTACGAGGACATCCCCCGCTGGATCGTCGAAGGGTACACGACGCTGTTCTTCGAGATCGACGAGCAGTTGGACGCGCGGAGTGCGGAGCTGGATGTCCTGGTGGTGCCCACGGGCGTGGGCTCGCTCCTGCAGTCCGCGGTCGAGTATTACCGCGGCGTGTCACGCTTCCGCCCCGCCGTGGTTGCCGTCGAGCCCACCGCAGCTGCATGCGTTCTCGCATCGCTTCGCGCCGGCGAACTTCGCACGGTCGACACGTCCGCTGGTTCGATCATGACCGGGCTGTGCACGGGGACAGCGTCCCGGATCGCGTTGCCGTCGCTCATGAGGGGCCTGGACGTCGCCGTTGCTGTCGACGATGCCACGGTTCGGTCGGCAGTGAACGAGTTTGCCGAACTCGGTCACGACGTCGGACCGTGCGGCGCGTCGACGCTCGCCGGCATGCGCGCAGTCATCCGCGACGACGGCGTTCGAGCGGGCCTCGCGCTGTCCGAGAATTCCGTCATTGTTCTCCTCAGCACGGAAGGTCGTGTGGCGAACCCGATGCCGTAGTCAGGCGAGAGCGAGGAGCGCCATGCGTTCCAGCTCCGCGCCCAGCATTGAGCGGTCGAGGGAAAGTCCGCTGTGCGGGGTCGAGTTCAGGAGGCCGAACACGGCGTGGGCCCGAGTGCGGAGCACGGCTCTGTCGCTGTCCGGATGCAGGCCGGCGAGCACGTCGACCCACAGTTCGACGTAGCGACGCTGGAGCGCGCGGACAGCGTGCAGGTCGGCTTCCGGCAATTGTTCGAGGTCCCGATCCTGCACGCGAATGACATCGGCATTGTCGAGTGCGAACGCGACATGGAATTCGATGAGGGCGTTGAGGGCTTCCTTTCCGCGCGTGCGGGACAAGACTTCCTGACCGCCCGCGTGGAGTCCGTTGCTCGCGTCGAGAAGAATTGCGGCGAGAATCGCCTGCTTGCCGACGAAGTGCTTGTAGAGCGCCGGGCCGCTCACCCCTGCCTCAGCACCGAGATCTTCGATGGACGTGCCCGAGTACCCTCGCTCGGCGAACAACCGCGCGGCGGCGCTGAGGAGCGCGGCGCGGCGGCTCGCCTTTGCTGCGCTGCGTGCCGTCGCTGTGCTCATCCTCGTCCTGCCCATAGACAAATCAGTTAGTGATCACTAACCTAGTTCTCACGGGGCAACACTATCCCCGGCGTCACGCTCACCACAAGCAACCCACGAACCAGCCCACGAAGCGGGAGTCGTCGATGGAGACCCTGAACAGCGCGCTCGATACGGGCAGCGAGAGCTTTCGCGCGAATGATGCCGCGCAGCGCGCACTGGTTGCCGAACTGAACGAGCGGCTTCGAGCGACGTCCCTGGGTGGCCCCGAGAAATCCAGGCAACGGCACGTCGCGCGCGGGAAACTGCTTCCCCGAGACCGTGTCGACCGATTGCTCGACGACGGGAGCCCCTTCCTCGAAGTGGCGCCGCTGGCCGCACACGATCTCTACGACAACGACTCGCCCGGTGCCGGCCTCGTCGCCGGTATCGGCCTCGTGCACGGGCGCCACGTCATGGTTGTCGCAAACGACGCGACGGTCAAGGGCGGAACGTACTATCCGATGACGGTAAAGAAACACTTGAGGGCGCAGGAAGTCGCGCTCGAGAACCGCCTCCCGTGCATCTACCTCGTCGATTCCGGGGGAGCATTCCTCCCGCGTCAGGATGAAGTCTTTCCCGACCGCGACCACTTCGGGCGCATTTTCTACAACCAGGCGAACATGTCGGCGCAGGGAATCCCGCAGATCGCGGCCGTTCTCGGTTCGTCCACTGCCGGCGGCGCGTACGTTCCTGCCATGAGCGACGAGACCGTCATCGTACGCAATCAGGGCACGATCTTCCTCGGAGGGCCGCCCCTCGTGAAAGCCGCGATCGGTGAGATCGTCACGGCGGAGGAACTGGGCGGCGGCGACCTCCACTCGCGCACGTCCGGAGTCACCGACCACCTCGCGGAGAACGACGAGCACGCGCTCCAGATCGTCCGCGACATCGTCGCGACGCTGCCCGCGCCCCCCTCCCCGGCATGGGAAGTGCGTGCCGCTCGCGAGCCCGCGGTGGCACCGGAGGAGCTCTATGGTGCCGTGCCCGTCGACGTGCAGGGCAGTTACGATGTGCGCGAAGTGATCGCCAGGCTCGTCGACGCGAGCGAGTTCCACGAATTCAAGCGCGAGTACGGAACGACGCTCGTGACCGGATTCGCGCGCATCCACGGGCATCCGGTCGGCATCGTCGCCAACAACGGCATCCTGTTCGGCGAATCCGCGCTCAAGGGCGCCCACTTCATTCAACTGTGCGACCAGCGCGGCGTGCCTCTCGTGTTCCTGCAGAACATCTCCGGATTCATGGTCGGCAAGGATGCGGAGGCCGGCGGCATCGCGAAGGACGGCGCGAAGATGGTGACCGCGGTCGCCACGACCCGCGTGCCCAAGTTCACGGTCGTGATCGGCGGCTCTTTCGGCGCCGGAAACTACTCCATGTGCGGCCGAGCATACGGTCCGCGCTTCCTGTGGATGTGGCCGGCGAGCAGAATCTCCGTCATGGGGGGCCCGCAGGCCTCCAGCGTGCTCGCGACGATCCGGCGCGAACAATTGGAAGGGCACGGCGAGGAGTGGTCGGCCGAAGACGAAGCCGCGTTCAAGGCGCCCATCACCGAACAATACGAAGCGCAGGGGAGCCCGTACTTCTCGACGGCGCGGCTGTGGGATGACGGAATCATCGACCCGGCAGACACGCGCACGGTGCTCGGACTCGCGCTCGCCGTCGCCTCGCGCACTCCGCTACCCGACCCGGCCTTCGGCCTGTTCCGGATGTGATGGTGATGCCCTACTTCGATACCGTGCTCGTGGCCAATCGCGGCGAGATCGCGTGCCGCGTGATTCGCACACTGCGCGAGTTGGGAATCCGCTCGATAGCCGTTTACAGCGAGGCAGACAAGGCAGCGCGTCATGTGCGCGAAGCCGACGTTGCCGTGCACATCGGACCGGCGTCCCCGCGGGAAAGCTACCTGAACATCCCGGCCATCATCGAGGCGGCAAAGCTGACGGGGGCGGAAGCCATCCACCCCGGCTACGGGTTCCTCTCCGAGAACGCGGACTTCGCTCGCGCGTGCGAGAGCGCAGGAATCGTGTTCGTGGGTCCGGGGACGGACGCGCTCGCGCTCATGGGCGACAAGATCAGAGCGAAGGACCACGTATCCCGCGCCGGGGTTCCGGTCATTCAGGGGGTGTCGTCACCCGGCCTGAGCGAAGCCGAGTTGCACGCCGCGGCGGTGGGGCTCGGATTCCCGATCCTCATCAAGCCATCGGCCGGCGGCGGCGGCAAGGGCATGGAGCCCGTGTTCCAGGAGTCCGGGCTTTCGGATGCGCTCGCGACGGCGCGCCGCGTGGCCGCGGCGGCATTCGGCGACGACACGCTTCTTCTTGAACGGCTCGTCACGTCACCTCGGCACATCGAAGTGCAATTGCTTGCCGACTCCCACGGGAACGTGATCCATCTCGGCGAGCGAGAGTGTTCGCTGCAGCGCCGGCATCAGAAAGTCATCGAAGAGGCCCCGTCGTCGCTGCTGAGCCCCGAAACGCGCGCGAAGATCGGCGAGGCCGCGTGCACGGTCGCGCGCAGCGTCGACTATGTGGGAGCGGGCACCGTCGAATTCCTCGTCTCGGACGATGCGCCGGACGAGTTCTTCTTCATGGAGATGAACACGAGGCTCCAGGTCGAGCACCCGGTGACCGAACTCGTGACAGGCATCGATCTCGTGGCCTGGCAAATTCGCATCGCGGCCGGCGAAACCCTCACGATTTCGCAGGAGGATGTCACTCTGACGGGCCACGCCGTGGAAGCCCGGGTTTATGCCGAAGACCCGGAGAACGGGTTCCTCCCGAGCACGGGGACGGTCGTCGCACTGCACGAAGCGAGCGGGGACGGCATCCGTGTCGACAGCGCGCTCATCGACGGTCTCGTCGTTTCCCCGAATTACGACCCGATGCTCGCGAAGGTTGTCGCGTGGGGGCAGTCCCGTGCCGAGGCGCTTTCGCGGCTGGATCGCGCGCTCGCCGACACGACGGTCCTGGGAGTCAGAACGAACATCGAGTACTTGCGCGCGCTCTTGTCTGATCCGGATGTCGCCGCGGGCCGCCTCGACACGACGCTCATCGAGAGGCGGCTTCCCGAGCTCGAGTTCCGGCACCCGGATGCCGCGCTCCTGTGCGCAGCTGCGCTGTGGCTCGAGGCTGACGCGCACTCGCACGATGTGGACGTGTGGCGCACGGCAGCGCGCTGGCGTATGGGAGGCGACCGAGCACCGCGGCGGTACTGGTTCGCAACGAACGCCACCGACCGGGCAGAAGTCCTGGTGAACGGGGACGTGCTCACGATCGACGGCCAGCACTACGTGGCGCGCGCCATCGGAAACGTCGTGGAGATCGACGGTGTTTCGACGACGTGGTCCATCGCGCGAGACGGCGATACGCTGTGGCTCGGACAGGATGGTTTCAGCTGGCCGCTCGCGCTGCTCAGCCGGGCAGACCTGGTCCGGGAGCGCCTCGCAGCGATCGAACGCGAAAGCCGCCCGTCGAGCCCCGAAATCCGCTCGCCCATGCCGGGAACAATCGTGGCCGTCCCCGTCGCGAGCGGGAGCCGCGTGGCCGCGGGAGAGACGGTTCTCACAGTCGAAGCCATGAAGATGGAACACAAGCTCACCGCGCCCGTTGCGGGCACGGTCCAGCATTCCGCACAACCGGGAGATCTCGTGAAGCTTGGGGAACTTCTCGCTACCGTTTCCCCCGACGCCGAGGAGGCAGCACCATGAATTACGATCTCGCCGAAGAAGAGCTCGAACTGTACGCCATGGTCAAGGACTTCGCCGACACCGTCGTTGCGCCGCGATCCTACGAGGCAGACACCAAACACGAATTGCCCATGGACATCGTGGCTCGCATGGGCGAACTGGGGCTGTTCGGGCTGCCCTTCCCCGAAGAGTACGGGGGCCAGGGCGGAAACTACTTCGCTCTGTGCCTCGCGATCGAAGCTCTCGCGCGCGTCGACCAATCCATCGCGATCACGCTCGAGGCCGCGGTAGGGCTCGGCGCCATGCCCATCTATCGCTACGGGACCGATGAGCAGAAGGAGACCTGGCTGCCCGACCTCGTCGCGGGGCGCGCGCTTGCCGGGTTCGGACTCACCGAGGCCGAGGCAGGGTCGGATGCCGCGGCCACGCGAACCACTGCCGTGCTCGACGGCGACGAGTGGGTCGTGAACGGTTCGAAGCAGTTCATCACGAATTCGGGAACGCCGATTTCCCGCTTCATTTCCGTCGCCGCCGTGACGGGGGAGCGGACGCGCGATGACGGCACGGTGACGAAGGAACTCTCCACGATCATCGTCCCCCACGGCACTGCGGGGTTCACGGTCGAGCCTTCCTACGACAAGGTCGGCTGGCGGGCATCCGACACGCATCCGCTCACATTCGACGACGTGCGCGTGCCGGCGGAGAACCTGCTCGGGGAGCGCGGACGCGGGTTCGCGAACTTTCTGCGGACCCTCGACGAGGGCAGAATCGCTGTCGCCGCGCTCGCGACGGGCGCAGCAGAGGGATGCGTCGAAGAGTCCGTGAAGTACGCGAAGTCGCGCAACGTGTTCGGCGTTCCCATCGCGCGGCACCAGTTCATCGCTTTCACCATCGCGCAAATGCAGGCGAGGGTGCACACGTCGAGGCTCGCCTGGTTCGACGCGGCGCGCCGCTGCGACGCGGGACTCGAGTTCAAGACGGAAGCGGCGATCGCGAAGCTCGTGGCGAGCGATGCGGCGATGCTCAACGCGCGTGACGCGACGCAAATCTTCGGCGGGTACGGATTCATGAACGAGAGCCTGGTCGCGCGCCAGTACCGAGACTCGAAGATTCTCGAAATCGGCGAAGGAACCAACGAAATCCAGCTCATGATCATCGCTCGCTCGCTCGGGCTCGATGGCTAACATGTGATGACCGGAAGGTGACGGCATGACTGACGACACGCAGAAGGCGGCCGCGGGTGCCTCCGCGCCCCAAAGCGGGCGCGTGGTGCTTCAGCGCGGCCTCTACTTCGACGAGTTCGAGATCGGCACGCGGTACCTGCACCGGCCGGGCCGCACGATCACCGAGGCGGACAATGTGCTGTTCACGACCATGACGATGAACAACCAGTCCCTGCATCTGGATGCGGCGTGGTCGGCGACCCAGCCGTTCGGGCAGCGGCTCGTGAACTCCATGCTCACGCTTTCGATACTCGTCGGCAGTTCGGTGGCCCAGCTCACCGAGGGAACCATCGTGGGAAATCTGGGTTTCGAGAACGTGTCCTTCCCCCATCCGGTGTTCCACGGGGACACGCTGTACTCGGAGACGCTCGTCACGGCCAGCCGGCTCTCGAAGTCGCGGCCCGGCCAGGGAATTGTGACGTTCGAGCACAGCGCGAAGAATCAGGATGGCGTTGTCGTTGCGACGGCGCTGAGGCACACGCTCGTGTGGTGCGAATCGGCCGCGCAATGAGTTTCGCGTTCGGGCCCGCGCTCTTGTTCTGCCCGGCGGACCGGCCTGACCGCTACGACAAAGCGGCTGAGCGCTCGCCCGCGGTGATTCTGGATCTCGAGGATGCCGTGGCGCCCGCCGATCGGGCCGGCGCCCGAGAGTCCCTCGTCGCGCACCAGCTGGACCCGGCGACGACGATCGTGCGCGTGAATGCTGCAGGCACCGCCGATTTCGCTGCCGACCTTGCTGCGGTGGAGCGCACGGACTATCGCACGATCATGCTCGCGAAGGCGGACTCGCCCGACCAGCTGAGGGCGCTCGACGGGTATGGCGTGATCGTTCTGTGCGAGACTGCGGCCGGCGTCCTCGCGGCTCCGGCGCTCGCGGCCCACGAATCCGTCGTCGCGCTCATGTGGGGCGCAGAAGATCTCGTGGCTTCGCTCGGGGGAACCTCCAGCCGGCACGCGACGGGCCGCTACCGGGATGTCGCCCGCCACGCGCGCTCCGCCGTTTTGCTCGCGGCGGGCGCGCATCGAAAGGCGGCGATCGATGCTGTGCACGTCGCCATTGACGACCTGGACGGCCTCGCGGCGGAGGCGCAGGACGCGATGGCGAGCGGGTTCGCGGCGAGTGCGTGCATTCATCCCGAGCAAGTCGCGGTCATCCTCGAGGCGTTTCGTCCGACGCCGGACGAGCTCGCGTGGGCTCAGGGGGTCATTGCGGCGGCATCGGAGGAGAAGGGCGTGTTCCGTTTCAACGGCATGATGGTGGATGAACCGGTTCTTCGCCACGCCGCGGGAGTGCTCAGGCGGGCCGACGCCGAAAAGTAGACTCTTATTCATCTAGTTCGCTATTCTGCAATTATTCTATATAGTTGAGTAGTGACTACCGAACTTCCCCTCGCCGCGCTCAAGGCTGATCTCTTCAAGGCGATAGCGCACCCCATTCGCATCAGGGCCCTCGAGCGGCTCGTCGAAGCCGAGTCGTCGGTCGGCGAGCTGGCGGACCTCCTCGAACTCGAGGTCACCCAGCTTTCCCAACAGCTCGCGGTGCTGCGCCGTGCCAACGTCGTCGCGACCCGCAGGGAAGGGAACACTATCTTCTACTCGGTTCGCGACGAGAGGATCGCGCACCTTCTCGCGATCGCCAAGCAACTGCTCGTCGCCCACCTCGAAAATTCCCGCACGATCCTTGACTCGCTCGAAGAGGAGGGATCGAGGGCCGCGAAAGCACCAACCGTCCCGAGCCCGTGATGCAACGGCGCTGGACCGAAGGCGCCAAGACGGTAGCGCGTCGACTCTTCGGTCTGCTCCCTTCGCGCAACGACTTCATGCCCATGCGGCACTCTCCCGGACGGGACCTGCTGGCGGGCCTGACGGTCGCGATTATCGCGCTGCCGCTCGCGCTCGCGTTCGGCGTTGCGTCGGGACTCGGCGCCCAGGCCGGGCTCACGACCGCCGTGATTGCCGGGGCGCTCGCCGCAATCTTCGGTGGAAGCAACCTGCAGGTGTCGGGCCCCACGGGTGCGATGACCGTCGTCCTCATCCCTGTCGTTCTCCAATTCGGACCGGCCGGCGTGCTTCAGGTGGGAGTCATGGCGGGCATCATCCTGCTCCTGCTCTCCGTCTCGGGCATCGGCCAGTGGGTGAGGTATTTGCCCTCGTCCCTCGTCGAGGGCTTCACGGCGGGAATCGCAGTCGTAATTGCCCTCCAGCAAGTCCCCAACATGCTCGGAGTGGAACCGGGAAAGCAGGAGCGCATCATCGAACTTGCCGTCGATGCGATCGCGCGGTACCTCCAGGCGCCCGCGCTGGCTCCGATCCTCATCACCGGGGGAGTCGCGGCGGCCATTCTGCTCGGTGCCCGCTGGCGGCCGGCACTTCCATTCTCGTTCTTCGCCGTCGCGGCGGCCACGGCCGCGGCGTTCTTCCTGACCCCGGAGCTCGGCGTCGTCGGCGAGTTGCCGCGAGGCATCCCCGCGCCGTCCGTCGGATTCTTCGACCACGAAGCGTGGGGAGCGCTTCTGCCCTCTGCGCTCGCCGTCGCAGCTCTCGCCGCGCTGGAGAGCTTGCTGAGCGCGACGGTCGCCGATGCCATGAGCGTCGGCCAGAAGCACAACCCCGACCGCGAACTGTTCGGTCAGGGGATCGCGAACCTCGTCGTCCCCTTCTTCGGCGGCGTGCCGGCGACAGCGGCGATCGCTCGAACTGCGGTGAATGTGCGCGCCGGGGCGCGGTCCCGGCTCTCCTCGTTCTCGCACTCGATCGTGCTCCTGCTCTTCGTCCTCGTCGCGGCCCCGCTCGTCGGGGTCATTCCTCTTGCCGCGCTCGCGGGGGTTCTGCTGGCCACGACGGTGCAAATGGTGCAGGTCGGCGGGATCCGGAGCATCCTGCGATCGTCGCGCGGCGATGCGATCGTCCTCATCGTCACGTTCGCAGTCACCGTGCTGATCGATCTCGTGAGCGCAGTGCTGGCCGGGCTCGTTCTCGCCGGAATCGTGGCGCTGCGCGCGGTCGCCCGATCAGCTCAAGTGTCGCGAGTCCCGCTCGACGAGACCGACTACGCCGATGAAGAACAAAGCCTGCTCGACGACCGTATCGTCGCATTTCGGCTGGACGGCGCGTTGTTCTTCGGTGCTGCGCACCGGTTCCTCCTCGAACTTTCCGAGGTGACGGATGTCGCCGTCGTCATTCTTCGGATGAGTCGCTTGAGCACGATCGACGCCACGGGCGCGCTCATGCTCGACGACGCGATCGTGAAGCTCGAAAAACGCGGAATCACGGTTCTGCTCTCCGGAATACAGCAAGGGCACCGAAAGGTGCTGCTCGCCCTCACGTCGGCCCCTCGGTTGAAGAAGGCGGGAAAAGTGTTCGCGACGACTCCGGAAGCAATAGCGCACGCGAGGATGCTCGCGGCGAAGTGAAAACCTAGGCGGCGCCAGGCGGGCTAGTGTGACGCCGGCGTCATGGAGAGCGTCGTGAGTTGCGCTCGCGCGATGACGGACTCCCGCATCACGAAGCCGAGAACAGCGGGGGTGCACCCTGCCGGAAGTTCGAGGTGTTCGACATCCAGCGCAGAAACCGTGAAAACGTAGCGGTGCTCGCCGTGGCCGGCGGGCGGCCCAGCGCCCTCGAACCGTTCCTCGCGCGACTCATTCGCGACCGTGATCGCGCCTTCGGGCAGCAGGCCGGAATCGGGGTTTCCCGCGTCGGCGGGCAGGGCGGTCACGGATGCCGGGATGTTGTACACGGCCCAGTGCCAGTAGCCGCTGCCTGTCGGCGCGTCAGGATCGAAGACCGTGACGACGTAACTTTTCGTCGAGGCCGGAGCACCGCTCCAACTGAGGGTGGGGGATCGGTCTTCGCCGCCGGCCGACGCGGTTCGAGCCCACAACGGAAGGAAGTCGCCTTCCTTGACCTCGGGGCTTTTCAGCTCGAAATCGGGAACGACGGGCAGTTTCCAATTCGGATCGTTCATCGCGCGTCACGTCCTTCGGTGCGAGTTAATCTCGCTCGCGTTGTCCCTACGATAGTAAAACACTGATAACGATTGGCGGGTGCTCGCTCGAGTTGCCGCGGAGTTGGCATACTCTCGCCCCGTGACCACTGTTCTCCCGATCAACGGCTCGGATTCCCAGTATCCGACCAGAGGTCGCCGGCGCGTGCTCGGAGAACTGGGTCCCCGGGTGTTTCCCGTCGCCATCGGCGGCAACGCGTTCGGCTGGACTGCGTCGGAGGAAGCGTCCTACGGGGTTCTCGACGCGTACCGGGAACTCGGGGGAAACCTCATCGACACGGCGGACTCGTATGCTGCGGGCAGGAGCGAGGCCATCATCGGGGACTGGATGCACTCGCGGCGCGCGCGGGAGAGCATGATCGTGGCGACGAAGATCGGCAAGAGCTCGCAGCACCCGGGATTGTCTTCGGCCTCTGTCGCCGCCGCAATCGAGGCAAGCCTTTCCCGGCTGCGCACCGACTACATCGATGTGCTGTTTCTTCACCTGGACGACGAGTCGGTCCCGTTCGAGGAAACTCTCGTCGCGCTGGACGAGAACGTTCGGCGCGGCACGGTGCGCGCGGTCGGCGCATCCGATCACTCCGCGAATCGCATCCTCGAAGCCAGGGTCATCGCGGCGCAATTGGGCCTCGCCCCGTTCACGGCAGTGCAGTGCAGATACAACCTCATGCACCGCACAGAGTTCGAGGGAAGCCTTGCTGCGATCGCAGATCAGCAATCGCTCGGGGTCATGCCGAGGTTCGCGCTCGACGGCGGATTTCTCGCCGGAAACTACCGCACGAAGTCGGAGCTGGATTTGAATTCGACGGGAAACATCGTGCTGGGCGGGGACGCGGAATTGCATCTGAATCGACGGGGCCAGCGCATTCTGTCGACGGTTGACCGCATCGCCAGCGAACACGATTGCGCGCCGGCGACGATCGCGGTCGCATGGCTGCTCACCAAGAATTCGGTGACCGCGCCGATCGTCGGCGCCAGCAATGCGTCCCAAGTAGCCGACCTCGTCGCGGCTGCGGACATTCTGCTTACGCGGCAGCAGGTCGCCGCGCTCGACGACGTTTCCGCCTAGCGGGATTCTTCAGCGCGTCGCTTCATCGAGAATTCGCGCCGCGGCGCGCTGGAGTGCGCCGGAGGCTGCGATGGGATCCCCGGCGTATCCGCCGGCCATGGCCCCGTCGTGGGCGATGAGGAAGTCATCGGCGCCTTCGCCGGGCAGCGGATGGCCGAGCTCGCTGAGCAGGGACTCGATCGTGGTCGAGTACCAGTCGCGGTGCTCGCCGACCAGCACGCGAATCGGATGCTCGGGGTCCGGGTACTCTGCCGCAGCATTCAGGAAATGGCTGCCGCGGAAACCGGGACGCCTCAACAGGTCGACGTCGTGGGCGACGATCCCTTCGAGCGCCTCCCGCGGGCTGCTGCTGTCGCGAATGAGATCTTCGATGAACTTCTTGTCGCTCGCATGCTGGCCGTTGACGTAGGCGACGACCAGATTGTCCTTGGACCGGTAGTGCTTGTAAAACGTCGCCTTCGTGACTTGCGATGCGCTGATCAGGCGGTCGACTCCGACGAGGCGGATGCCCTCGTCGTAGAACAGCTCGGTGGCGGTTTCGAGAATCTGCTTTTTCGCCCAGGGGGCACGCTGTGACGTTGGACGTTCCTCTACAACAGTCACAGCGTGGCTCCCTCGGGCAGATTGGCTAGATTTCCTCACTGCCTTCCGGGAGCGGGCCGGATTTGGGGGGAAATCCGGCGGTGCTCTCCATGGCGGGTAATCCATGGAAATCCAGAACGTGCAGTATTTCCGGGGAAGGATCCTGGCGACCGCGCCTTCGGGTTGGCTCGGTCGCCAGGAAAGCTCGGCCGTATGATCTACCGGGTTCCTGCCCCCTTGGTGGAACAGACTAGCACGATTTTGGGGACAGACAAGTCTGTTTGTCCACAATTATGCGGACCAGTTGTACCCCGGTATATCGAGCCGCGTATTCCGTGTGGTTTCGGGCCGAAACAATGACCTAGGCTCGACGGTGATGAATGGCGCAGTCGAACTACCACTGGACCTGGCAGAACTGGGTTTCACGACATCGGGCGAATGCGCCGTGCGACGCAGCATTCTTCCCAACGGCGTGCGGATCCTCACAGAGCAAGTGCCTGTGGCCCGCAGCGTCACGATCGGATTCTGGGTCGCCGTAGGTTCGAGGGATGAGGGAGTCGAGCACTACGGATCGACGCACTTCCTCGAGCACTTGCTCTTCAAGGGCACGCCGACCCGCACTGCGCTCGATATCGCGGTGAGCTTCGACTCAGTCGGAGGGGAGCACAACGCCCTCACCGCCAAGGAGTTCACGTGCTATTACGCGAAGGTCCGCGACCACGACCTGCCCATGGCCGTCGATGTGCTGTGCGACATGTTCACGTCGTCCACTCTGGACCAAAACGAGTTCGAAACCGAACGCGAAGTCATTCTCGAAGAACTCGCCATGGCCGACGACGACCCGACCGACGTCGTGAGCGAGCGATTCTTCGAGGCCGTGCTGGGATCGCATCCGCTTGCCAGGCCGATCGGAGGCAGCCCCGACACCATTCGGGCCGTGTCGCGTGATGCGGTCGCCGAGCACTACCGCGCGAACTACCGGCCCCAGGATCTTGTCGTCACTGCAGCAGGTGGCGTGTCGCACGTCGAACTGGTGGATCGCGTCGTCGCCGCACTCGCCGGTGCCGGCTGGGGCGCGGAGCCCGCTGCATCGCCCGTCGCTCGCCGCAGCACTCTCGAGGGCATGAGGGAACGAGGCAATCCGCTCGTGGTCATTCAGCGGCCCATTGAGCAGGCGAACATCCTGCTCGGGGTTCCCGGCATCACGGCGACGGATGAACGCAGGAGCGCCATGGCCGTCCTGAACTCCGTGCTCGGCGGCGGAATGTCGTCGCGGCTGTTTCAGGAGATCCGCGAAAAGCGCGGCCTCGCGTACTCCGTGTACTCGTTCGCACCGAGCTACTCCGACGCGGGTGTTTTCGGTTTGTACGCCGGTTGTTCCCCCGCGAAGGCCGGGCAGGTAGCAGAGCTCCTTGTGCAGGAGTTCCGGCGCATGGCGGATGGCGGGATCACGACCGACGAACTCGATCGCGCGAAAGGGCAGCTCATCGGAGCTTCTGCGCTCGCCCTCGAAGACTCCGACACGCGGATGTCCCGGCTCGGCCGATCGGAAATCACGCTGGGAGAGTTCGCTGATTTCGATGAAACCCTGCGCAGGCTCGATCTGGTGACCACGAGCGACGTCATCGCTCTCGCAGAGGACCTTTCATCCAGACCCTTGAGCATCGCGGCCGTCGGCGCGACAGAGGAGGCGACCTTCGCGGGAGTGGCGGGCACTCCGGCGACAGCGGCCTGACCTGGCAACTTTCCCTCATCACTGCAATCTTGGAGGACGACAATGTCCCACTTCCTGTATCTCGTTCGCCACGGGGAACAGCAGGACGCTGAACACGGAATGCCCGACGGCCCGCTGTCGGCGAGGGGCAAGCGCCAGGCCAGAGCCATCGCAAAGCGGCTCGTGAACGTGCCGTTCGACGCCGCATGGCATTCGCCGCTCCAGCGCGCGCAGGAGACAGCGAGAATCATGACCAATCACCTTCCGGATCTGGAGGCGAAGCCGACTGCTCTCCTCATGGACTGCATCCCCAGCGGGCCATCGCCAGAGCTTCCGCACGCGTTCGAGCCGTTCTTCGGGTCGGTCACGGCGGAGGAGATCGAAGCGGGGCAGGCCCAAATGTCGGACGCCGTTTCCGAGTGGCTCTCCCCGGCGAGAGGGGAACGCCACGAACTCCTCATCACCCACAACTTCGTGATCGCGTGGTTCGTGCGCGAGGTGTTCGGCGCTCCCGCATGGCGGTGGATGGGGCTCAATCAGGCCAATTGCGGGCTCACGATCATCCGCGTTCGCACGGCCAAACCGCCCGTGCTGGTCACGCACAACGACCTCGGTCACTTGCCGGCCGATCTGCGGACCGGACTGCCGGAAGCCCAGCCGTACTAAGGCGCGAGGGGTTTTCCGTACCAGTTCGTCGCGTTCGGATTCTCGTTGTACGGCTCGATGGACTGGTAGCCGCTTGAGAGGTAGAGGCCGCCAGCGGCCTCCAGGGTCGCGTGCGTGTCCAGCACGGAGCGGGTAGCACCGAAACGAATCGCCCTGCTTTCAAGTTCCGCGAGCAGGCGCCGACCGAGCCCGTGCCCGCGGGCTTCCGGCTCGACCCACAAGTGTTTGACTTCGAACCACTGCTCGCCGCTCGCGTCCGACTCGATGTGTCTTGTGCCCCCACACGCGAGCGGTTCCCCGCCGACTTCGACGACGAGAAACACCCCATGCGGCGGCGTGAACTGGTGATCGCCCGGAAACACGATGGTGTACCCGTTTGCGCCGGCGAATCCCAATTCGCGGCTCGTGAAATAGTCATCGAGCAAGTGGCGGGCATCCGGATCCGACGGCAGGGCATCCCGAAACTTCACGGATTGAAACCTCGAGTTCTGAAACTCCACGGTGCAAGCCTACGACCGTGAGATCGGGGAGCGCCCGCAGTATCCGAGAGGATTGATAGATTGGCGACATGGCTATTCGGGTCGCCGTCGTGGGCGCGACAGGGCGCATGGGCACGCTCGTGTCCCGGCTCATCAGCGAATCCGCCGAGTTCGAGCTCGCCGCGGCAATCAGTTCGAAGGACGAGCTCTCCGAAATGGCGCGGGCGGATGTCGTGGTCGATGTTTCCGTTCCCGCGGTCAGCCGGGATGTCGTCGAATTCGCGGTCGACAACGGCCTCAAGGTGCTTGTCGGCACAAGCGGCTGGACGGGTGAACGCGTCGCGGCAATCGCGGCGAAGGTCGACGAGAAACCTGGTGCCGCGGTCGTCATCGTCCCCAACTTTTCGCTCGGCTCGGTGCTCGCCACCCGGTTCGCGGCAACGGCCGCACGCTTTTTCGACTCGATCGAGATCGTCGAGGCTCACAGCGCATCCAAGATCGATTCGCCTTCGGGTACCGCGATCCGCACGGCCGAACTCATGGCGACGGCGCGCGAAGACGGCGGTCACGGCCTCGTGGCCTCTCCGCACGTCGACCAGCGTGCCCGCGGCCAGCAGATAGCGGGCATACCGGTGCACAGCATCAGGATGCAGGGGGTCGTCGCGAAGCTGGACGTCTACTTCGGAGGTTTAGGCGAAGTGCTCACGCTGAGCCATGAGACGCTGTCCCAGACCGCGTACGAGGCGGGGATCATGCTTGCTCTGCGCGCCCTGCCTTCGGCGCGCGGCGTCACGGTCGGACTCGATGCGCTCTTGGGGCTCGACGAGGCCGCGGCTGGAGCGGACGGGTCCGAAGCTCCCGGTTCTCGATGAAAGGTCGGATTGCGGCGGCCGTCATGGCCGCACTTCTCGTGCTCTACCTCGTACTCGTCGTCCAGCTCGCGGTGCGGCTTATCGCCGTGGATGAGCCCGTCGGAAAGGGGCTCGGGGTAGCGCTCATCGTCCTCCCGCTCGTCGGATTCTGGGCGCTCGCGGTCGAGCTTCTGTTCGGGATCCGGAGCGAACGGCTCGCGCGAATGCTCAGCGCACAGGACGAGGACCCGCTGCAGGACCTGCCGCGCCGACCGAGTGGGCGACTGGAGCGATCCGCCGCGGAAGCCGCGTTCGCCCGGTTCAAGGCCGAAGCCGAGAGTTCACCTGAGAGGTGGGAGTCCTGGTACCGGCTTGGTCTCGCGTACGACGCGTGCGGAGACCGCCGCCGGGCGCGCGCGATGATCCGCACGGCGATCTCGATGGAACGTGGCAACCGGATCGTTGCGGATTAGGCGAGTTACGCGAGGCTTGCTTCGAGCGTGATCGTGATCCCGGCGAGAGCGTGCGACACGGGGCACGTCTCCTTTGCCTCGGTTGCGAGTTTCTGAAAGTCATCCTCGCTGATGCCGTCGACCTGCGCGCTCACGAGGAGGTGGCTGCCCAGGATCCCGCCCTGCGAGGGATCGAACGTCACGGCGGCCGTGACCTGCAGGCTCGTAGGCGGAGTTCCTGCCTTCGCGAGCAGGCTCGAGAACTGCATGGAGAAGCACGAGGCGTGCGCGGCTCCGAGCAATTCCTCCGGGTTCGTCCGGCCGGTCTCACCCGTCGTGCGTCCGGCCCACGTGACCGGGAACTCCGCGGCCTCCGAGGAGTCGAGACTGATCGTGCCGCTTCCCGACGCCAGATCGCCGATCCAAAGTGTTGTGGATTCGCTTGTCAAGGCCATGGTCGCCCCTTTCCCTTGTCGTCTCACCATACGACAAAGGGTGCGGGCGGGAACGGGGAATTCAGGCAACCCCAAGCCTGCGTCGTCGGCGTGCCCGAGGCGGCGGGGTCTCGCCGAGCGCTATCGTGAAATTCGTGCCAGTTGATTCCCCGCAGGACCCAGACCAGATTGCAAAGCCCCTTCCTCCGATCCAGTTCCGGTCCGATGTGACCGTCGAACTCGTGCGGTCGAGCGCCCACGACTCCGACGTGCTGTTCGCTGCGCGCGTGTCAACGCAAGGGGAGCAGACTCTCGAATCGAGCCAGCTCGACGGCGCCGAGACGGAGCAGGACCAGAAGCGCAACCGCGGCCTCATCAACTACCTCATGCGCGACCGTCACGGATCTCCCTTCGAGCACAACTCCATGACGTTCTATGTTCAGGCGCCGATTTTCGTGTTCCGCGAGTTCATGCGCCATCGCATCGCCTCCTACAACGAGGAATCGGGACGCTACCGTGAGCTCAATCCGGTGTTCTACATCCCTTCGGCCGAACGCAACCTGCTGCAGACCGGGAAGCCTGGCGCGTACGAGTTCCATCCGGGATCCGCCGAGCAGACCGCGCTCGTCGAACAGCAGACCAGGGACGTATCGCAGCACGCGTACGAGGCGTACCAGCGGATGCTGGAGGCCGGCGTCGCGCGGGAGGTCGCCCGCATCGTCCTGCCGCTCACGATCTACTCGTCGATGTACGTGACCATGAATGCGCGGTCTCTCATGAACTTCCTGTCGCTGCGCACGAAGCGCGAGGGCAGCCACTTCCCGTCCTTCCCGCAGCGCGAGATCGAGATGTGCGCGGAGAAGATGGAAGCCCACTTCGCAGAACTCATGCCGCTCACGTACTCGGCGTTCAACGAAAACGGTCGCGTCGCGCCCTAAGGACCGGCGGCGTTCGCCGCGTGCCACAGACGCTCGTCTGCCGCCACGAGCGAGTACAGCATCACGTCCTGGCTTGAGCCGTCGTTGAAAAAGGCGCCCCTCGCGATACCTTCCTCCGTGAAGCCGCACTTTTCCGCGATCCTGCGCGATGCGGCATTGCCCGGGACGATGACGAGCTGGATCCGGTTCTTCTTCTTCGTCGCAAACAAATAGTCGACGACCAAGTGCACGGCTTCGGAGACGAAGCCCTTGCCCGCGAAACGATCGTCGTACAGCTGGTACGACAGCTCGAAGGCGTCCCAGTAGCTCACGGGCGGGAAGAACTCGATATGGCCGGCCAGGTCGCCTTCTGGCGAAAGGATCAGGAGCATGCCCTCGTCCTCTCGCTGCACAAATCCTGCTCCCGGCGCACGGCGGCAGTCAAGGGTCGCCGACCGGCCAAATCGCGCGCTGGTCCGGCACGGTAGCCTGTAACTCGTGAGTACTCGAGAAAATCCGTTCGGACAGGTGCTCGTCGCACTTGTCACCCCGTTCAACGCCGATGGCGAAGTTGACTGGGCCGGAGTCGAGAAGCACATCGACCACGTCATCAACGATGGTGCGGACGGCATCGTCGTTTCCGGGACGACAGGAGAGACGAGCACGCTCACCGACCCGGAGAAAGTCAAGCTCGTCGAGGTCGGCAAGTCGGTTGCCGCCGGCCGCGCGAAAATCATCACGGGGGGCGGCTCCAACGAAACCGCCCACGCCATGCAGCTCTACCGGGACAGCGAAAAGGCCGGCGCCGACGGCGTCATGATCGTGACGCCGTACTACAACAAGCCGACACAGTCCGGCATCCTCACCCACTTCCGGCTCATCGCCGACGCGACCGACCTGCCGGTCCTCCTGTACGACATTCCAGGGCGGACGGGTGTCCCCATCAACTACGAGACGATCATGCGCGTGGCGAAGCACCCGAACATCGTCGGGATCAAGGACGCGAAAGGCGATTTCAGCCAGGTCAGCCGCGTGCTCAACGAAACCGATCTGCTGTATTTTTCGGGTGACGATGCGAACGTGCTTCCGCACTTGTCCATCGGTGCTACGGGCCTCGTGGGGGTGACGGCCAATATCGCCACCCGCCCGTACCGCCAGATCGTGGATGCGGTCAACGCGGGAAACATTTCCGAAGCGACGGCCGCCCACCGCCTGCTCGAACCGCTCGTTCGCGCCGTCATGACCCACGTGCCGGGAACCGTCGCAGCCAAATACATTCTGCACGGCCTTGGCCGTATCGACTCGCCGCGCGTGCGACTGCCGCTCGTGGGCCCCGAGGACTTCGAGGCCGCGCAAATCGAGGATGACCTCGCGCGGATCGGGGACATTCCGGGACTCAACTTGAGCAACTTCCGACCAGACCGCAACGCCGCAGCAGGCGGTGCCCTACCGAAGGTCGCAGGAACCACGCGATGAATTCAGCGGTATTCGCGCCGAGGGATCTCCCGTCCGGGACTCTCCGCATCATCCCCGTCGGCGGCCTCGGCGAAATCGGCCGCAACATGACCGTGTTCGAGATCGACGGAAAGCTCCTGATCGTCGACTGCGGCGTGCTGTTCCCCGAAGAGAACCAGCCGGGAGTCGACCTGATCCTTCCGGATTTCGCGCCCGTGCGCGACCGGCTCGACGATGTCCTCGGCATCGTGCTCACGCACGGCCACGAAGACCACATCGGAGCCGTCCCCTACCTGCTCAGGTTGCGCCAGGACATCCCGCTCCTGGGTTCGGGACTGACGCTTGCCCTCATCGAAGCGAAACTCAAGGAACACCGCATCACCCCGTACACGCTCGAGGTCACGGAGGGCCAGACGGAAAGACTCGGCCCTTTCGGTCTCGAGTTCATCGCCGTGAACCATTCGATCCCGGATGCGCTCGCCGTCGCGATCACGACGAGCGCCGGCGTCGTGTTGCACACGGGCGACTTCAAGATGGATCAACTCCCGCTCGACGACCGCATCACCGACCTGAGGGCTTTCGCTCGGCTGGGCGAGGCGGGCGTCGACCTGTTCCTCGTGGACTCCACGAATGCGGATGTCCCCGGTTTCACCCCCTCGGAGCGCGCCATCGGCGCGGTGCTCGAAACCGTCATCGCCAAGGCGCCGCGGCGAGTCATCATCGCAAGTTTCTCGAGCCACGTCCACCGTGTGCAGCAGGTTCTGGATGCCGCGCACGCAAACGGCCGCAAGGTCGCGTTCATGGGCCGATCCATGGTGCGCAACATGACCATCGCGGCGGATCTCGGCTACCTGAAAGTGCCGGAAGGCGTGCTCGTCGATACGAAGAAGGCCGCGGACCTGCCCGAGGATCGCATCGTCTACATGAGCACCGGCTCCCAGGGCGAACCCATGGCGGTGCTCGCGCGCATGGCGAATCTCGAACATCAAATCGAAGTGGGCAGGGGCGACACGGTCATCCTCGCGTCGAGCCTCATCCCGGGCAACGAAAACGCCGTGTACCGCGTGATCAACGGCCTCACGAAGCTGGGCGCCACGGTCGTGCACAAGGGAAATGCCAAGGTGCATGTCTCGGGGCACGCCGCCGCCGGTGAACTGCTCTACTGCTACAACATCATCCGGCCGAAAAACGTGCTGCCCGTCCACGGCGAGTATCGGCACCTCGTGGCGAACCAGCAACTCGCGATCGACACGGGCGTACCGGAGGAGAACACGTTCATCGCCGAGGACGGCACCGTGCTCGATCTCAAAGATGGAGTCGTCGAGGTCGTGGGCCAGCTGGACCTCGGGTACGTCTACGTGGACGGTTCGACGGTCGGGGAGATCACCGAGGCCGATCTGAAAGACCGCCGAATCCTCGCCGAGGAAGGATTCATTTCCATTTTCGCCGCCATCGACGCGCAGAACGGGGCCATCATCGTCGGTCCCGAAATCCAGTCCCGCGGTTTCGCGGAAGACGACGCGGTATTCGACGACGTGAAGCCGCTCATCGTGAAGGCACTCACGGACGCGGCGGAGAACGGCACGCGCGACACGCACGCGTTCAGCCAGGTCATCCGCAGAACGGTCGGGCGCTGGGTGAACTCGCAGCACCGCCGCCGCCCCATGATCGTTCCTGTCGTCATCGAAGCGTGAATCTTCGCCCCAGGGATTGAGACACTCCCCGGAGTCTCCCCACGATTGACGGGGCAGCGAAGTACCGTTGAGCGCATGGCCTCGCGCACGTCATCGTCGCCGACCTCACGGTCGACGTCGCGTTCGCGCGCCTCGACGGGCAGATCGCGCCCCGCCCCGGCCCGCCGACCGGCGGCACGCTCGAAGCGAACCCCGGTTCAGGAGCCCGGCATCCTGACGAAGTTCTGGTTGGGGATGGCCCATGCCGTGGGGGGCGCGGCAAGGCTGTTCGGCAAGGAAACGCTCGCGAAGAGCGAACTGCGCGACGGAGTGCCCTTCCTGTTCATCCTGCTCGCGGCGGGCGGCGCAGCGGTCGAGTGGTTTTTTCCGAACGATCCCGTAGCCATCGCCCTGAGCGTGTACACGTTCGGCGGCGCATTCGGCCGCCTTGCGTTCGCGCTGCCGGTGATTTTCCTCGTGCTTGCCGTGTGGTTTTTCCGCCACCCGTCATCCGTGAACGACAACGGCCGGATCGGCGTGGGCATGGGCGTGCTCATCGTCAGCATTTGCGGTCTTTCCCACGTTTACGGCGGCAGCCCGGCCTGGGGCGAACCGATCGCGAATTTCGCCCAGGCGGGCGGCATCGTGGGTTTCGCCGTCGGGATGCCGCTCGCGACGTACTTGAGCGTTTGGGTCGCGGTCCCGCTCATCGCGCTCGCGCTCGTGCTTTCGCTGTTCATCATCACGAAAACCCCGCCGAACCGGATCGGATTCCGGCTCCGCGAACTGTACTCCTACCTGTTCGGCGCTGAGCTTCCCCATGCGGAGGAACTCGCCGCGAAGAAACTCGCGAAGACTCAAACCCTTCCGCTCGGGACGCTCGACGACCTCGGGCTCGACGGCGGCGCGGATCAAGTGCCGTGGTGGCGGCGGAACAAGACGGAGCGCGAGGACGAGCCCGCCTTCGACAGCCCCGTGCTCCTGAACGCACGCACCGACGTGATCGACCGGACTCCGAAGGACGAGTTCGGGATCGAACTCATTCAGGACCTGCTCAAAGCGGAAGACGCGGTCAAGCGCTTCACGGGCGAGGTCGACGCCGGTTCGGCCACCGGCATCCGCGACGACTCGGTGCGGGACGGGGTTCCCGGCCCGGCAGAGCGGCTCCCCGGTTTCTCGGCGGGAGTTCGCGAAAAGGGTGAAGCGGGCGAGTTCGATGACGCCAAAGCCGATCAGCCGACTGCGCCGTACCGGCTTCCGACTCCTGCCGTCCTTGAGCCCGGAACGCCATCCAAGACGCGATCGGGCGCGAACGACGAAATCGTCCGTTCCATTTCCGAAGTGCTGTCGCAGTTTCAGGTGGATGCCGTCGTCACGGGCTTCAGCCGCGGTCCGACGGTCACGCGCTATGAAATCGAACTCGGCCCTGGCGTCAAGGTCGAGCGCGTCACGGCGCTCAGCAAGAACCTCTCCTACGCTGTCGCGAGCAACGAGGTGAGAATCCTCTCGCCCATCCCCGGCAAGAGCGCGATCGGCGTGGAAATTCCCAACTCCGATCGCGAGATCGTTTCCCTCGGGGACGTGCTGCGCTCGAAAGCGAGCACGACGAGCCCGCATCCCATGACGATCGGTGTCGGGAAGGACGTCGAGGGCGGATTTGTCGTGGCGAACCTCGCGAAAATGCCTCACTTGCTCGTGGCGGGCGCCACCGGTTCGGGCAAATCCAGTTTCATCAACTCGATGATCACGAGCCTCCTCATGAGGGCGAAACCTGCCGAAGTGCGCATGGTGCTCATCGATCCGAAGCGCGTCGAGCTTGCCCACTATGCGGGCGTGCCGCACCTCATCACGCCCATCATCACGAACCCGAAGAAGGCCGCGGAGGCGCTGTCCTGGGTCGTGAAGGAAATGGACATGCGCTACGACGATTTGGCGAGCTTCGGCTACCGCCACATCGACGACTTCAACGCCGCTGTCGTCGCGGGGGAGATCACCCTCGCGCCGGGGAGTGAGCGGAAACTCAAGCCCTACCCCTATCTGCTCGTCGTCGTGGACGAACTCGCCGACCTCATGATGGTCGCCCCGCGCGACGTCGAGGATTCCGTCGTGCGCATCACCCAGCTCGCGCGAGCGAGCGGAATCCACCTCGTCCTTGCGACTCAGCGCCCCAGCGTCGACGTCGTGACGGGCCTCATCAAGGCGAACGTGCCCAGCCGCCTCGCCTTCGCCGTGAGCAGCATGACCGACTCCCGCGTCATCCTCGACCAGGCCGGCGCGGACAAACTCATCGGTCAGGGCGACGCCCTGTTCCTCCCGATGGGAGCCTCAAAGCCGATCCGCGTGCAGGGCGCGTGGGTGAGCGAGAGCGAGGTCGCGGCCGTCGTGAAGCACGTGACGTCCCAGGCCCGCCCCGAGTACCGCAAGGATGTTGCTGCGGCGACGCAAAAGCACGCCGTCGACGGCGACATCGGCGACGATCTCGAGGTGCTTCTGGCCGCGGCCGAGCTCGTGGTCAGTACGCAATTCGGTTCGACGTCGATGTTGCAGCGCAAACTCCGCGTCGGCTTCGCGAAGGCGGGACGCCTCATGGATCTCCTCGAGTCGCGGGAAATCGTCGGCCCGTCCGAGGGTTCGAAGGCGAGGGAAGTCCTCGTTTCGGCGGAGCAATTGCCCGACGTGATCGCTCGCTTGCGCGGCGGGGGCGGCGGTCACGCGATCGAGCCTCACGAGGCCGACCGCTCCGGTTCCGATCCGGTTGCGGCATCGACGACCGGTTACGATGAAGTCGAAGGCTCATCGACTGAGGACGCCTGGTCGCAAACAGACAGGGAATGACGCGTGACGCTGCCCGACGCATCGTCCCCACGGGACAGCGCTGACTCCGGGGGCAATGCGACTCCCACGGGAAAGAACTATCCGATGCGCGGACGGGTCGCCCGCAGCGGCGACACTCCCGCCAGCACGGGAAACGTCGCCAACATCATCACGGTCGTTCGCATTCTCCTCGCACCCGTGTTTCTGTGGTTGCTCCTCGCCGATGACCATGAGTTCGGCCTGCTGAGGTACCTCGCGGCAGGACTCTTCATCCTCGCCATCGTGACGGACAGCGTGGACGGTCTTCTCGCCCGCCGCCAGAACCTGGTGACCGACTTCGGGAAGCTGCTCGATCCGATCGCCGACAAAGTGCTCATCGGCGGCGCGCTCATCGCGCTGTCCATTCTCGGAGAACTGTGGTGGTGGGTGACAATTGTCATTTTGGTGCGCGAGTTCGGCATTACGGTGTTTCGCCTGGCGGTCGTGCGGGACCGCGTGATTCCCGCTTCGCGAGGCGGCAAGCTCAAAACGATCGTGCAAGCGATCGCGACCTCGTTTTACCTTGTGCCGGTGTGGTTGCTTCTCGGCGACTGGATGCACTGGTTCAATGCCGTGCTCATGGGCGTGGCTCTCGCGCTGACGCTGTCGACGGGAATCGAGTACGTCGTGAATGCGTTTCGCCGATCGCGCCCGGTCTCGAGAATGGGCTGACGTGGCCGAGGCCGTCGACATCGTTGCGCGGCTCGCCGCGAGGGGAATGACGGTCGCGGTGGCGGAGTCGCTGACCGGCGGACTGCTCGTCGCGGAAATGATTCGACCCGCCGGAGCGTCCGAGGTGGTCGTGGGCGGCGTGATCGCGTACGCGACGGAACTCAAGTCGACGATCCTGGGCGTGGATCCTGCCCTCCTTGCCGAACACGGTCCCGTCCATCCGGATGTCGCGCGCGCGATGGCGCGAAACGTGCGCGATCGACTGGCCGTGGGCGGGGTGCCGGCCACTCTGGGGATTTCCACGACGGGCGTTGCCGGCCCGGAACCAGTGCACGGTCATGCGCCGGGCGTCGTATACCTCGGACTGTCGTGGCGGGACGAGTCCCACTCGCGTCGGCTCGACCTTTCCGGTTCGCGGGACGATGTCCGGACCCTGGCCGTCGCGGCGGCTCTGGACTGGGTAGGGGAGACACTCGAAAGGGGACTGGCGAGTGGGCGGGAATAGGTCCAGCATCAGTTTCGTTACAACTGGTGATTCACAATGGCCGCACAGGAAGCACTGGTTAGAGTTTGAGCGCAAGACGTTGTACAGTAGCGGGGCCGATTGGCGCCGCAGCAGCACAGCTTGAGACAATAGAAGTTCTGGACAGGAAAAGGAGGGTCCCATGGTTCTAGTTCGTCAGGAAATCGGAGACGTTCTCCGTGATTTCCGTCTGCAAAAGGGGCGCACCCTTCGCCAGGTCGCCAGCAAGGCCTCCGTCGCGCTCGGATACCTGTCCGAGGTTGAGCGCGGGCAGAAGGAGGCGAGCTCCGAGATCCTCGCGTCCGTCGCGGACGCTCTCGACACTCCCATTTCCGTCATCATGCGCGAGGTCGGCGATCGGCTTGCCGTCATCGAAGGCATCAACATCATTCCCGACACCGTTCCCGATGACCTCGTCGCGGACTTTGACGCAGACCTGGTTGTCCGCTGAGTCGAGCGCCATCGAACGTAGTCCTGCGGGGGAGTGGGCGCCGTGCGACTGAGTGAGTTTCGACTCGCGGTGAGCACGGAGTTCGGTGAGTCATTCGGCCACGCCGTGACGAGGGATCTCGTGCTCGGGGAACTTCAGGACCGCACCGCAGAGCAGGCGCTCGCCGCGGGAGTTCCCGCTCGGACGGTGTGGCTCGCGCTGTGCCGCGAGTGCGATGTCCCCGAGTCTCGACGACACGGAGTGGGTTTGCGCGAACCTCGGTGACACGCCGTGCTCGAACTATCGAACATTTCTTCGTAGATGTGTAGGCTCCTACACAGCAGCAATCGAAAACGGGTTGTGCACAGTTCGCACGTCGGTGACGGAAAATGTCACCGGTCAAGCGTACTGTCTGACTCATTGGCGAATGCAGCCAAACGCCTTGTCGCGGAACTCACTTGCCCTGCACCATCGGCGGTGGGAGGAACGGCAGCCTATAGGCACACCGATATCGAGCAAAAGGAGCCACCCATGGCATCACCCGCAGATCGCGAGAAGGCCCTCGACACCGCCCTCGCCCAAATCGACCGCCAGTTCGGCAAAGGCTCCGTCATGCGCCTCGGCAGTGACGAGCGCGCACCGGTCGCGGTCATCCCGACCGGATCGATCGCGCTCGACGTCGCGCTCGGCATCGGCGGCCTGCCCCGCGGTCGCATCGTGGAGATCTACGGCCCGGAGTCTTCGGGCAAGACCACTCTCACGCTGCACGCGATCGCAAATGCGCAAAAGAACGGCGGCATTGCGGCATTCATCGATGCGGAGCACGCGCTCGACCCCGAGTACGCGAAAACCCTGGGTGTCGACATCGACGCCCTTCTCGTCTCTCAGCCGGACACGGGCGAGCAGGCGCTGGAGATCGCCGACATGCTCGTGAGGAGCGGTTCGATCGACCTCATTGTCATCGACTCGGTCGCCGCCCTCGTGCCGCGTGCCGAGATCGAGGGCGAAATGGGCGACTCGCACGTCGGGCTTCAGGCGCGGCTCATGTCGCAGGCGTTGCGCAAGCTCACCGGCGGGCTCAGCCAGACCGGAACCACCATGATCTTCATCAATCAGCTGCGCGAGAAGATCGGCGTGTTCTTCGGAAGCCCGGAGACCACCTCGGGGGGAAAGGCGCTCAAGTTCTACGCCTCGGTGCGGCTCGACATCCGCCGCATCGAAACGCTCAAGGAGGGCACGGATGCCGTGGGCAACCGGACGCGCGTGAAGGTCGTCAAAAACAAGATGGCACCTCCCTTCAAGCAAGCGGAGTTCGATATCCTGTACGGCACCGGAATCTCCCGCGAAGGAAGTCTCATCGACTTCGGCGTGGAGCACGAAATCGTCAAGAAGTCGGGTGCCTGGTACACCTACGATGGCGACCAGCTCGGCCAGGGCAAGGAGAATTCGCGCAAGTACCTGACCGACAACCCGAAGATCGCCAACGAGATCGAAGGCAAGATCATGACCAAGCTGGGCATCAGCGCGGAAGCCAAGGCGGCGAACGCTGCTGCTGCGGCCGCAGCTCTCGCCGCCGCGGTGGTCGAGGACGAATCGCCTGGCAAGGCCGGCGGCACGGACACGGACGGCGAGTTTCCCGGCGACGTGGGGACGGTCGACTCGATCGAAGACAAGCTTGCGAGCCGCAAGGCCGTCTGAATCGACCCCCGGAGAACAATCATGACGCGTGCACCGGCATCAGCGCGCAGGGCGGGCGAACAATGAGTTCCGACGGCACTCTGGCGCGGGTCACCTACCTTCCGGGGGTGACCCCGCCGAAGGGCGCTGGCGATGCTGATGGCGGCGGTGTACGCGGAGAGCAGGATCACCTCGCGCAGAAAGTGAGCACGCGGGCACTTGCTCGACGTGGGATGTCACGCTGGGAGCTCGAATCGCTCCTCCTGTCGCGGGACTTCGAAGCCGACGTCATCGAGAACGAACTTGAACGACTCGAGCGGGCAGGACTCATCGATGATGCCGCCCTCGCCGAAATGATCGTTCGCACCCAGCATGAGCGAAAGGGCCTTGGCAGGGCCGCGCTCGTCACGGAACTCCGCCGGCGCCGCATCGATCAGGGCATCATCGAAGCGGCGACGAACCAGCTCAGCGATGAGGACGAAGACGCGAGGGCCGAAGCGCTCGCCGAACGGCGTGCGGCGCAACTGCTCGGGCTCGATCATGACACGGCGGTTCGCCGGCTGAGCGGCTACCTCCAGCGCAAGGGATACTCCGGTGAGACGGTGCGGAACGCGGTGATCGCCGCGCTGCCCGCGCGCTCCGCCGGTGTTCGGTTTCGCTAGCCCCAACGAGCTGCCGCACTCAGGCGGGAGCGTGCGACCGACGGGAACGCTTAGGATCGAGGACGTGAATCCGCACCGGTCCCTCGCCCTCGCCGCACTCACGGTGTGCGGAACCCTTCTGCTCTCAGGGTGCGCATTCCTCGAACCGTCGCCCGTCGCAACGCCCACGCCCACCGTCACGGCCATCGACTCCACCCGACTCATCGGCGGCTCGATCGACCCCCGCGACACCGTGTGGAGCGGAACGGACAGCGGCGGAGATCTCACGACATTGACACTGCACGCCGACGGCACCGTCGCAATCAGCTACGGCGACAATGCTTACGATTACCCGGGCGATACGTGGGACGTCCGCGACGAAATGCTCCACGTGGCGGTGTACCTGAACGAAACACAGGGAACCGCGTATTATTCGGGCACGTGGAATCCGGAAACCGGCGCCGTCGACATGATCATGCGCACGTCGAAGACGGCACAGCAATTGACTGTCACACTCACCCAGCAGTGAGGAGCACGATCAGTGAAGCTCCCTGACTTAGGCTGGAATGACCATGACCGCTGAAACTCTCGCCGCACCCGCGCAACGGACGTACGAAGTCCGCACGTACGGCTGCCAGATGAACGTCCACGACTCCGAACGGCTGAGCGGAACGCTCGAAGCCGCAGGATACGCGAGGGCGGACGGAGCCGAAGCCGACGTCGTCGTGATCAATACGTGCGCGGTGCGGGAGAACGCGGACAACAAGCTTTACGGCAACCTGGGGATGCTGGCCTCCGTGAAGCGACGGCACGAGGGCATGCAGATTGCTGTCGGCGGGTGTCTAGCGCAAAAGGACAAGGGCACGATCCTCGAAAAGGCGCCCTGGGTCGACGTGGTGTTCGGCACCCACAACATGGGGTCATTGCCCGCGCTTCTCGAACGCGCACGGCACAACGGCGAAGCGCAACTCGAAATCCTCGAATCCCTTGATGTGTTCCCCTCGACGCTTCCCACCAGGAGAGAGTCGAGTTACAGCGGCTGGGTCTCGATCTCGGTCGGCTGCAACAACACGTGCACGTTCTGCATCGTTCCCTCGCTGCGCGGCAAAGAGAAGGACCGTCGCCCCGGCGACATCCTTGCCGAAATTCAGGCGCTCGTCGACGACGGAGTCATCGAAGTGACCCTGCTTGGTCAGAACGTGAATTCCTACGGCGTCGAATTCGGGGACCGCCAGGCATTCGGAAAGCTGCTGCGTGCCGCGGGCGAGATAAGCGGCCTCGAGCGCATCCGCTTCACAAGCCCTCATCCGGCAGCCTTCACCGACGACGTGATCGATGCGATGGCCGAAACGCCGGCAGTGATGCCGCAACTGCACATGCCACTGCAGTCCGGCTCCGACCGTATCCTGCGCGCCATGCGCCGGAGCTATCGCTCGGAGAAGTTCCTCGGCATCCTCGACCGTGTGCGGACGAAAATTCCGGATGCCGCCATCACGACGGACATCATCGTCGGATTCCCGGGGGAGACGGAAGACGACTTCCGGGAGACGCTCCGCGTCGTCGAAGTATCCCGCTTCGCATCCGCCTTCACGTTCCAGTACTCCATACGCGAAGGTACCCCGGCGGCAACCATGGACGATCAGGTGCCCAAGGAAATCGTGCAGGAGCGTTACGAACGCCTCACCGCCCTGCAGGAGCACATCTCCTGGGAAGAGAACCTGCGGCAGGTCGGCGAATCGGTCGACGTGCTCGTCGCACACGGCGAGGGCCGCAAAGATGCGGACACGCAACGGATGAGCGGCCGAGCGCGGGATGGCCGGCTCGTCCACTTCGACCTCCCCAAGGGCAGCGAAACGCCGCGGCCCGGCGATGTCGCCACGGTCGTCGTGTCGAACGCGGCACCGTTCCACCTCATCGCCGATTCCGCGGACGACGCACCGCTGGCCGTGCGCAGAACCGCAGCCGGCGACGCGTGGGATCGCGCGCAAGCGGGCAGCTGCGCAACCCCGGCACCCGCAGGATCAGGGCGTGCGTCAGTTTCGCTCGGCCTGCCGACGCTGCGCCCGGTCACGACGGACCCGCCAGCGTCACGACGTTGACGCTTCCGCTTCTCGCCGTCGTCGGCGCCACGGGCACGGGAAAAAGCGCCTTGTCCCTCGACCTGGCCGGGGCGCTGGCAGATCAGGGCCACCGAGCGGAAGTCGTGAACGCGGACGCCATGCAGTTGTACCGGGGCATGGATATCGGCACGGCGAAACTTCCCGTCGACGAGCGCCGCGGCATCCCGCACCACCTTCTCGACATCCTCGACGTGACACAGGAGGCGAGCGTCGCCGACTACCAGGAGGCCGCGCGCGATGTGATCGCGGGCCTCCGCACGCGCGGTGCGACCCCGATCCTGGTCGGTGGGTCAGGACTTTACGTGTCCTCCGTGCTCTACGACTTCCAGTTCCCCGGCACCGACGCGGCAATTCGCAGGCGGCTGGAAGACGAACTCGCCGAGTCGGGTCCGGGGATGATGCTCCGCCGGCTCAACGAGCTGGACCCGGGAGCGGCGCGCGCAATCGGGCCGCACAATGCGCGTCGCATCGTTCGCGCCCTCGAAGTGATCGAGCTCACGGGAAAGCCGTTCGGCTCCGGACTTCCCGACGAGCGAACACCGCGAGAGCCGACGGTCGTGATCGGCCTGACGGCGCCGCGCGAAAAACTCGTCGCGAAACTGGATGAACGCATCCTTTCGATGTGGCGAAACGGGCTGCTCGATGAGGTTCGCGGACTGATCCCGCTCGGGATCGAAGGCGGCGTCACCGCGCGGCGCGCTATCGGCTACGCGCAGGCGATCAGCCAGCTCCGCGGCGAACTGAGCGAATCGGAGGCGATCGATCAGGCGTCTGCGCTCACGCGGCGGTACGCCCGAAGGCAAGTGAGCTGGTTCCGACGGTACCCCAACGCGCACTGGCTCGAATACGATGACCCCGGTCTTCGCGCGCAAGCGCTTGCCCTAGCATTGGCCCATGCCTGATCTCCATTTCACGAAAGGCCACGGGACCGGAAACGACTTCGTGTTGTTCGCCGACCCCGATGGCGCGGTGAACCTCACGGCAGAGCAGATTCGCTTCCTGTGCGATCGGCACTTCGGGATTGGCGCGGATGGGATCATCCGCGCCGTCCGATCCCGGAATCTTTCCGACGGTGCTGCTGCGCTCGAGGAAGACGATGCTGCCGAATGGTATCTGGACTACTACAACTCCGACGGCACCGTATCTGAAATGTGCGGGAACGGCATCCGCGTGTACGCCAGGTTCTTGATCGAAAACGGGTTCGTGGAGCTCGGTGCAGGCGACACGCTCCCGATCGGGACGCGCGGCGGCGTGCGCGACGTTCAGCGCAACGCGAACGGATTCCAGGTGGATATGGGCCGGTGGTCTCTGGCTGGCGGCGAGCCGCTCGTGCGAGCGCGGAACCTGAAAGTCGCGCGCCCGGGGCTCGGAGTGGACGTGGGGAACCCCCACGTCGTCGTGGCGCTGTCGAGCGAAGAGGAACTGGACTCGGCAGACCTCGGGGTGATTCCCATTCTGGAACCAGAACCCGACGCGGGAGCGAACATCGAATTCGTCGTGCCGCGCGATCCGCTCGTGATCGACGGCGTCGGTTCGATCCGGATGCGCGTTCACGAGCGCGGAAGCGGCGAAACGCTCTCGTGCGGCACCGGGGCCGTCGCGGCGGCGCTGGCAACTCGCTACTGGGCGGGCTCTACCGCACCGAACCACTGGCGTGTCGAAGTCCCCGGCGGCACGCTGGGGGTGCGGATGTGGCCCGCAGAGGACGGCGAGCACGTTTCACTATCCGGTCCGGCCGAGCTCGTGTTCGACGGAGTGGTCACGTACTGACCGCGCGGTTCAGCGTCGGCGAACCCGAAGCACGCGGTATCCTTTTCGTGTCGCGGCGCGCGATACAGCGAAATCCTCGGGCAATGCGCCGCTCAGCCAGCGCTGCAGCGAGTCCGAGCCGAGGTTTCGCTGCACGACGAGCCAGGCATCCGCACCGGAATCCAGGCGCGGCAGCCACCTTTCCAGCAAGCGATGGAGTTCCTTCTTTCCCACGCGGATGGGAGGATTCGACCAAATCGTCATGAAGGAAATGTCGTCGGGAACATCGTCGGGTGTGCACGCGTTGACATTCGTGAGGCTGAGTTTCTGTGCATTTTGGCGAACGAGTTCAAGGGCGCGTTCGTTCACGTCGACCGCCCACACGGTCGCGCGCGGAGAGTGCAGCGCAAGGCTCAGGGCGATGGGTCCCCACCCGCAGCCAAGGTCGAGAAACTGACCCCCCGGCGGAGGAGGGGGAGTGTTCGCAAGAAGCACTTGAGTTCCCGTGTCGATGCGCTCGGGGCTGAACACGCCGTTCGCGGTCGTGAGTTCGACCTCGGTGCCGGCGAGCGTGACCCGGATCGGCCGAAAATGGAGCGCACTGGACGGAGTTGACGAAAAGTAGTGATCGTCGGCCATGCAGAGAAACTTACCCAAATACTGGAGGCTAGGGTTAACTCAATGACTGAACGTGAGGATCGAGACCGCGCATCAGCGGATCCCATCGACCGAGTGTTGGCTGCCGCCGACGCTCGGGCGGGCGACTACGCGCTGTTCGGCTCGCGAGCGCTCGCGCTCCAACCTGACGCGGGAACTGTCGACGACCACGACGGCGACCAACTCGACCGTGAGGAACGCCAGGCGCTGCGCCGCGTCGGCGGATTGTCCACGGAGCTCGCGGACGTCTCCGAGGTCGAATACCGGCAGTTGCGGCTCGAGAACGTGGTCCTGATCGGCATTTATCCGCAGGATGGCCTGCTCGAGGCGGAGAACTCCCTGAGGGAACTCGCGGCGCTCGCCGAAACGGCAGGGGCCGTCGTGCTCGATGGTGTGCTGCAGCGACGGAGCCATCCGGATCCGAGCACATTCCTCGGCAAAGGCAAAGCTCAGGAGTTGAGGGATATCGTCGCGGCGGTCGGCGCGGACACCGTGGTCGCAGACACCGAGCTTTCCCCGAGCCAGCGGCGTGCGCTGGAGGATGTCGTGAACGTGAAAGTGATCGACCGGACGGCAGTGATCCTGGATATTTTCAGCCAGCACGCCAAGAGCCGCGAAGGCAAGGCGCAAGTCGAACTCGCGCAGCTCGAGTACTTGCTTCCCCGGCTGCGCGGTTGGGGTGAATCGATGAGCCGTCAGGCCGGTGGGCAGGTCGGAGCGGGCGTCGGCATGGGCTCGCGAGGACCTGGTGAGACGAAAATCGAACTGGATCGCCGTCGGATCCACACCCGCATGGCCCGGTTGCGCAAGCAGATCAAGGGTTTTGCGCCTGCGCGGGACGCCAAGCGCGCGAATCGCAGGCGCCATGAAGTGCCATCCGTCGCGATCGCGGGCTACACGAACGCCGGAAAATCCTCGCTCCTCAATCGCATCACGCGAGCGGGCGCGCTCGTGGAGAACGCGCTGTTCGCCACCCTCGACACGGCGGTTCGGCGCACCCAAACCTCTGACGGGCGCCCGTACACACTGACCGACACGGTCGGGTTCGTCCGCAACCTGCCTCACGAACTCGTCGAGGCATTCCGGTCAACCCTCGAAGAGGTCGAGAAATCGGATGTCATTGTTCACGTCGTCGACGCGAGCCACCCCGATCCCGCGAGCCAGCTGACGACCGTTCGCGACGTGATCGGGGAACTCGGGGCGAGGGATATTCCGGAACTCGTCGTGTTCAACAAGGTCGATCGAATCGACGCCGATGCGCGCCTCGCGCTCCGCGGCCTCGAACCCGGCGCCGTTTTCGCCTCCGCACGCACGGGAGAGGGGATCGATGAGCTTCTGGAGCGGATCGCCGCGCTCCTGCCTCGGCCGGACATCCGGGTCGAGCTGCTTGTCCCATATGACCACGGTGAAGTGATTTCCGCGCTGCATGATCGCGGAACCATCCTCTCGACGATATACGAGGAGGCGGGAACCAGGGTCATCGCGCTCGTGACCGCCCAGCACGAGGTGTCCCTCAAGGAGTTTCAGGCGATCGGCGCGTAGTCCGGTCCCGCTGCTCCCTTGGGAGCGGCACTTCGAAATCGCATCACACGGAGCGCAGCACCGCGACGACCTTGCCGAGAATGACGGCGTGATCGCCGACGATGGGAGCATACGCCGTGTTCCGGGGCAGGAGCCAGGTGTGGCCGTCCCGGCGCTGGAAGACCTTGACGGTGGCTTCCTCGTCCAGAAGCGCAGCGACAATTTCGCCGTTCTCCGCATTCTGTTGCTGGCGAACGACAACCCAGTCGCCGTCGCAAATGGCGGCGTCGATCATGGACTCGCCGGAGACCTTGAGCATGAACAAATCACCCTTGCCCACGAGCTGGCGGGGGAGGGGGAACACTTCCTCGATCTGCTGATCCGCGGTGATGGGCACTCCCGCGGCGATTCGGCCGACGAGCGGAACCATCGCGGCATCCCCGACGGGAATCGTTGACTCGCTCGATTCGCTCGCCGAGGGCACTTCGATGAGCACTTCCAGTGCCCGCGTGCGATTCGGGTCGCGGCGCAGATAGCCGCTCAGTTCGAGCTGGTTGAGCTGGTGGGTGACGCTCGAGAGCGAGGCCAGGCCGACCGCGTCGCCGATCTCGCGCATGCTCGGAGGATATCCGAGGGTCGACACCGACCGCTGGATGAACTCGAGGATCGCGAGCTGCTTATCGCTGAGGCTGCGGCGCCGGCGCGTGCCCGGTTTCGCGGCTGCCAGTTCGGTCTCGTCCATTGCTTTCCCGCCTGCCCTTGCGTTTGTCGATTTGCGTATCGAATGTCAGTGGCTCCTGATTGGCTTGCTTCTGACAATCGAAACTGTATCCCGGAATGCGTCCGGAAACAAACATCTCTTCGAGTGTGTTGCGCAGTGGATGTCACAAAAGATCGAAGATGTGCTTGATTTTGAGACAATTCGAAGATAGATTCGGAACATAGCTTCGTATCCGGCGCTCCCGGCCGAGCGCCGGATACGGAAGTTCACAGGAGGTAGGCGACGATGGCAACGACGATGGCAACGATGATGGCGCCGACGATGGCGCAGACGCGGGCAACGACGATGGCACCGACGATGGCGCCGCCCCCGCGTGAACGCGAAGCGTTGCCTCGCCTTCGCCTGACGCGGCGCGGCCGCGCAGTCGTCGCGATTCTCGTGATCGGCTTCGTCATCTCGCTCGCCTTCGCGATCGCGTTGAACGGCGGTATGGCTACGGCGAATACCGAATCCTCCGGCACCTCGTTCGATTATGTGACGGTCGAGGCGGGCCAGTCCCTGTGGCAGGTCGCAGAGTCAGTCGCCCCCGGAGCGGATCCCCGTGATGTGATTTCCGACATCGTGCGTTTGAACCAGTTGCAGTCCTCCGTGGTTCACCCGGGTGATCGCCTCGCGATTCCGTCCGCGTACGCACGCTGACCCGGCGGGGCATCGAGCCTTCGTGAATCGGAACCCGGCGTAACCGCCTGCGGCGCTCACGTAATATTGCGCACGTGGTTACCCTCGCCGACCTGCCCTTGCGCGATGATCTTCGCGGCCTGAACCCCTATGGAGCGCCGCAACAGCCCGTTCGGATCGCGCTCAACGTCAACGAGAACACGCATCCGATTCCGGAGGACGTCGCATACGACATCGTCACCTCGCTGGCGGCGGCAGTTCTCACGGCGAACCGTTACCCGGATCGAGAATTCACCGAACTTCGCGAAGGGCTCGCCGGTTATCTGGGGAGCGGGCTGAGTCAGGACCAGGTGTGGGCCGCGAACGGGTCGAACGAGGTTCTGCAACAACTCCTCCTGGCATTCGGAGGCGGCGGCAGGCGGGCTCTCGGGTTCGAACCGACCTATTCGATGTACCCGATCCTCGCGAGGGGCACGGGCACGGCCTGGATCTCCGGAACCCGCGACGAAGCGTTCGAGCTCTCTTCGGAATCCGCTGTTCGGCAAGTGACGGAGCACTCGCCCGACCTCGTATTCCTTTGTTCGCCCAACAATCCGACCGGAACGGCTCTTGACCTCGAGGTCATTCGCGAGGTGTACGACGCCACAAAGGGCATCGTCGTCGTGGATGAGGCGTACTTCGAGTTTGCGCCGATCGGCACCCCGTCCGCGGTCACGCTTCTGGAAGGTCGGGAACGACTCGTTGTTTCGCGCTCCATGAGCAAGGCGTTCGCATTTGCCGGCGCACGGCTCGGTTATCTCGCAGCGGATCCGGCCATGATCGATGCGCTGCGATTGGTTCGTCTCCCGTACCACTTGTCCGCGTTCACGCAAGCGGCAGCGAGCGCCGCACTGCGCCACTCTTCTGAGCTCCTCGCCGTCGTCGGCGACATTGTCGCGCAGCGGGATCGAATCATTCGCGAGCTGCCCGGGCTCGGATACTCGCCTCACTCCTCGTCGACGAACTTCGTCCTGTTCGGCGGAGTCGCGAACCCCCGCGCGGTGTTCGCTGAACTGCTCGATCGCGGCATTCTCATTCGCGACGTCGGCATTGAATCGCACTTGCGAGTGACCGCGGGAACCGAGGAGGAAACGAGCGAATTCCTTTCGGCAATGACCGAGATCCCGCGTCGGTAGGCTGGGACCATGACTTCGCACCGCACGGCGCAGCTCCGCAGGGAAACGAGCGAATCGAGCATCGAGCTGACCCTCGACCTCGACGGCACCGGCGCTTCCGACATCCAGACGACTGTTCCGTTCTTCGACCACATGCTGACCGCGTTCTCGCGCCACTCTCTCATCGACCTGACCGTGCGCGCCGCGGGTGACACCCACATCGACGTGCACCACACCGTGGAGGACACGGCAATCCTCCTCGGCCGTGCGATCACGGCCGCGCTCGGGGAGCGATCGGGGATCTCCCGTTACGGCGACGCGCTCGTACCGCTCGACGAAGCGCTCGTGCAGGCGGTTGTGGATGTGTCTGGGCGCCCATATCTTGTTCATGCCGGGGAACCGGCGGGGTTCGAGTTCCACCTCATCGGAGGCCACTTCACGGGCTCACTCGTGCGGCACGTCTTCGAAGCCATCGCGCTCAACGCGGGTCTCACCGTTCACGTCACCGTGCTCGGCGGACGCGACCCGCACCACATTGCCGAGGCCGAATTCAAGGCGTTCGCGAGAGCGATGCGTACCGCTGTGGCGCTGGACCCTCGAGAGAGCGGCGTCCCGTCGACCAAGGGCACGCTGTAGCCGTGATCGCGCCCTCCGTCGTCATTCTCGACTACGGCAGCGGAAACGTGCACTCCGCGGCGAAGGCACTCGAATTCGCGGGCGCATCCGTTCGGTTGGCGTCGGATGCGCGCTCCGTCGAGCGCGCGGATGGGCTTGTCGTGCCGGGGGTCGGCGCATTTTCGGCCGTCATGGCCGCATTGGATGCGGTGCGCGGCGCTCAGCTCATCGATCGGCGCCTCGCGGGAGGCAGGCCCGTATTGGGCATTTGCGTCGGCATGCAGGTGTTGTTCGACCGTGGAACGGAACGGGGCGAGACGACGCAGGGGTTCGGGCAGTGGCCGGGAGACGTGCGCGAACTGAAATCCGCACTGCTCCCGCACATCGGTTGGAACACGGTCGATGCCGATGAGGGTTCCGTCCTGTTCGACGGGGTCAGCGACGAGCGATTCTATTTCGTGCACTCGAACGCGGCCGCAGAGTGGCTCCTGCCGAACGACGGACCGCTCCCGCCGGCGAAACTCGCCTGGACGACTCACGGCGAGCGATTCCTTGCCGCGGTGGAAAACGGTCCGCTCACCGCAACCCAGTTCCACCCCGAAAAGTCTGGCGCGGCGGGTCTGCGGTTGCTGTCCAATTGGGTGGCATCGCTTGACCGTGACTAGTATCTGATTCTTCACCTGTTCCCCGATCAAGGATGTCGATGAGCGACTTCAACACGACCCCGAAGCTTGTGCTGCTTCCCGCAGTGGATGTTGCTGACGGCAAAGCAGTCCGCCTCACGCGCGGTGAAGCGGGAACGGAGACGAGCTACGGCGACCCCGTCGGGGCAGCGATGGACTGGGTCGACCAGGGCGCTGAGTGGATTCACCTCGTCGACCTTGATGCGGCATTCGGGCGGGGGAGCAATCAGGCAACGATCAAGCGGGTGATCAAGCAGGCCAGAGGGGTCAACATCGAGCTCTCGGGAGGCATCCGGGACGATGCGAGCCTCGAGGCGGCGCTCGCGACGGGAGCCAAGCGCATCAATCTGGGCACTGCCGCTCTCGAGAATCCCGTGTGGACGGAGCACGTCATCGCGGCGTACGGAGAAGCGATCGCCGTCGGGCTGGACGTTCGGGGCACCACTCTCGCCGCCCGCGGCTGGACGAAGGACGGCGGCGAATTGTTCGACGTTCTCGACCGGTTGGAAAGCGCGGGTTGCGCGCGATACGTTGTCACGGATGTGACGAAAGACGGCACACTGCAGGGTCCGAATCTTGAGCTTCTCACCTCCGTGATCAACCGAACAGACAAACCCGTTATCGCGTCAGGGGGCATTTCGACGCTCGACGACATCGCGGCGCTCAGGGCGCTCGTGCCGCTCGGCCTCGAAGGGACGATTGTCGGCAAAGCCCTGTACACGAAGGCGTTCACGCTCGCGGCCGCGCTCGACGTCGCCTCAGGTTAGCTGCCCGCCGATGGCCAGGAACCCGAATACGGCGGACTCGGCCGGTCAACCGTGGGCCGGTCGCCACTTCGAACCTAACGCGAACGCCCACGACGACGGGAGCGCGCCGCCGCTGTTGCTCGAAGCCATCGCGAACTTCCGCAACGGTTCTTCCGGGGAGTCGGACGTTGTCGAGGCATTCAGGCATTCGCGGCTGCTGGTTCCCCTGCTCGCGGCGCTCGGCGAAGTCGGGCTGGACGATCGCGGGCGAACAATTGACAAATCCCAGGAGCTCTCGATCGTCACCGTGGAGGGGCCGGACGGCCGCACGGTTCTTCCCGTGTTCAGTTCGGTCGCGGCAATGTCGGTCTGGAATCCCGTAGCCCGGCCAGTTCCGGTGGCTGCACCGCGCGTGGCCGCTGCTGCGGCGAGCGAGGGTACCGATCTCGTGGTGCTCGATCCGACGTCCGAGACCGAGTTTGCCGTCCGGCGTCCGGCGTTGTGGTCGATCGTCAAGGATGAGAAGTGGGTTCCGAGTTTTCGCTCGGTGGATGTCGCGCGTGCATTCGCCGCATCCGTCGTCGATGAACCGGTTGTCGTGGGGGTTCAACTCAGTGCTGGCGACCCTCAGGCGCGGCTTCGCGGGCCGGAGCTTATCGTGTCGATCACGCTCGCCGCCGGTCTCGGCGAGAGCGACCTCGATGCCCTGCTTTCGCGGCTTTCGGCTCGATGGTCGACGAGCGAAGTGATTGCGCGTCAGGTCGATTCGCTCGAAATCGCGTTCACGAGCTGACGCCAGAGAGCGGTCAGTTGACCGGGCCCGTGTACTTCTCGCCTGGCCCCTGGCCCGGCGCATCGGGAAATGCCGATGCCTCGCGGAAGGCGAGTTGGATGGATCGGAGGCCGTCGCGCAGGGGAGCCGCGTGGTGGTTGCCGATCTCGGGCGCTGCAGCCGTCACGAGGCCAGCGAGAGCGTTGATGAGTTTGCGAGCCTCATCCAGATCGATGTCGGATTCCGGGTCGTCGGCGAGGCCGCACTTCACGGCAGCGGCGCTCAACAGGTGAACGGCCACCGTGTTGATGAGTTCCACGGCAGGAACATCCGCAATATCCCGAATTTCCTGGCTGCCGACCGGCTCGCTCATACTGATTTCCTCTGTTAGACTCATGCGGGCTCTGGGACACACGTGTTCCCAGTGCGAAAGTGGAGATTCTCCCACCCGCGACCGCTTCTCAAGGTTACCGGGTTGTTGGCACCCCGCCGTGCGCCTGGTAAACGCGAGCGGTAGTTCAGGGTGCCGGGTTTGCGGCGTGGTGAAAATCCGCGGGGCAGACCGGTGGTTTTCCTCTCTCGCCAGCACACCGGCACCCGCCGACGTGCCGAGCCGTGTCAGAAGATGATGTGAGGAGCTACCTATCAGCGATCCCCGTACGAATGACCGGATCCGCGTGCCAGAGGTTCGCCTCGTCGGCCCCAGCGGTGAGCAGGTCGGCGTAGTCAAGATCGAAGTGGCACTGCGTTTGGCGCAGGAGGCGGACCTCGACCTCGTCGAGGTCGCACCGAATTCCAAGCCACCGGTCGCGAAGATCATGGACTACGGAAAGTTCAAGTACGAAGAGGCGCAGAAGGCCAAGGAGGCCAGGCGCAACCAGGCGAACACGATCCTCAAGGAGGTTCGGTTCCGCCTCAAAATTGACAAGCACGACTACGAAACCAAGCGCAGGCGCGCTGAAGGTTTCCTCCAGGGAGGGGACAAGGTCAAAGCCATGATCCTGTTCCGTGGTCGTGAGCAGTCCCGCCCCGATCAGGGCGTCCGATTGCTCCAGAAATTTGCCGAGGATGTCGCCGAGTACGGCACCGTCGAGTCGACACCGACGATCGACGGTCGCAACATGGTGATGGTCATCGGACCGCTCAAGAACAAGGCCACCGCGAAAGCGGAGGCGGATGCACGCCGTCAGGCCGCAAAGAAAGCCAGCGAGAAAGAGGAAAAGAAGGATGCCTAAGCAAAAGACGCACTCCGGTGCGAAGAAGCGCTTCAAGATCACCGGGAGCGGCAAGCTCATGAAGCAGCAGGCTGGCATGCGCCACAACCTCGAGGTGAAGTCCAGTCGCCGCAAGCGCCGCCTGAACGCGGACGAGCCGGTCGCCAAGGCCGATGTCAAGGCCATCAACAAGCTTCTCGGTCGCTAAAGACCACGACGTAAGGGATATCAGGAAATGGCAAGAGTAAAGCGGGCCGTCAACGCCCACAAGAAGCGTCGCGTCATCCTCGAGCGCGCATCCGGATACCGCGGTCAGCGTTCGCGCCTCTACCGCAAGGCGAAGGAGCAGGTCACCCACTCCCTCGTTTACGCGTACCGCGACCGCCGCGCGCGCAAGGGCGATTTCCGCCGCCTGTGGATCCAGCGCATCAACGCGGCGGCACGCGAGAACGGCATGACGTACAACCGTCTCATCCAGGGCATGAACCTCGCCGGCGTCGAGGTTGACCGCCGAATCCTCGCGGAGCTCGCCGTGAACGAGCCCGCGACGTTCGCGTCGATCGTCGCGACGGCGAAGGCTGCGCTGCCGAAGGACGTCAACGCGCCCAAGGACAAGTCTGCTGCCTAGACGCTGTTCTGTTTAGACTCAGTGCATGATCGACAACCCGCGTTCCCCGCGGATCCGGGCCGTCGCAAAACTTCGCAAGCGGGAAGCCCGGTCGTCGACCGGGCTTTTCCTGCTCGAGGGGCCGCAGGCGGTTGCCGAAGCTCTCGCGTACCGCGCGGAACTCGTCGTCGAACTCTACGCAACTCCCACTGCCCTCGAGCGATACCGGGATATCGGCCAGGCTGCGGTCGACGCGGGGGTCGACGTCGAATTCGTCACCGAGAAGGTTCTCGAGTCGATGGCTGATACGGTCACCCCCCAGGGGATCATCGCCGTGTGCAACCAGTTTCCGACCGCGCTCAAGGATGTGATGCGCGGAAAGCCCGGCGGCGAGACTCCCACGCTCCTGGCCATCCTGGAGGAAGTCCGCGACCCCGGAAATGCCGGCACCATCGTGCGGGCGGCAGATTCGGCGGGCGCCGACGGTGTCATCTTCTCCGGCCGAAGCGTCGATCTCTACAACCCGAAAGTCGTGAGATCGACCACCGGGTCTCTGTTCCACTTGCCCATCGCCGTCGGCGCGGAGTTGGAGGCAGTCGTCGACCGATGTCGCGAAGCGGGAATCCAGGTGCTCGCGGCAGACATCAAGGGAGACGATCTTCTCCAGGCACGCACGAAGGGGATTCTTGCCCGCCCGACAGCGTGGCTTTTCGGCAACGAGGCCCGCGGACTCGACGACGAGCACGTGGCCCTCGCCGACCACGTCGTGCGCGTGCCGATTTACGGGTTTGCGGAATCGATGAATCTTGCGACCGCGGCTTCCGTGTGCCTCTACGAGTCCGCGTTCGCTCAACGCGAGGCGCTTTAGACGTCGGCGGAGACCGTGGCTTTCGACGGCCGAAGTCGTGTCACGTATCGGTTACGAACGGCTGGGCGGTTTGTTCCGCGACATGACCGCGTGAGAGCCTTGAGAAATGGTGCCCTCACACAGTGGTGATCCCCTTGTCGTCATTGACCACGTCAACAAGCACTTCGGCGAGCTTCACGTCCTGAAGGACATTACGACGACGGTCGGGCGCGGCGAGGTCGTTGTGGTCATCGGACCGAGCGGGTCGGGCAAGTCGACATTCTGCCGCGCGATCAACCGTCTGGAGACGATCGACAGCGGCACCATCACGATCGACGGCATCGCCCTTCCCGAGGAGGGCAGAGGGCTTGCGAAGCTGCGTGCCGACGTCGGAATGGTGTTCCAGTCATTCAATCTGTTCGCCCACAAGACGGTCCTCGAAAACGTCACGCTGGGCCCGCGCAAAGTCCGGGGCGTTTCCAAGGCGGAGGCAGACAAGCACGCGATGGAGTTGCTCGATCGCGTCGGCGTCGCCAACCAGGCCGCGAAAATGCCGTCCCAGCTATCCGGTGGGCAGCAACAGCGCGTAGCCATCGCGCGCGTGCTCGCCATGGATCCCAAACTTATTCTCCTCGACGAACCGACGTCGGCTCTCGACCCCGAAATGATCGCCGAGGTTTTGGATGTCATGGTGCAGCTCGCCGAGGATGGCATGACCATGGTCGTCGTCACCCACGAGATGGGCTTCGCGCGCAAAGCCGCCCACCGGGTGCTGTTCATGTCGGAAGGCGAAATCGTGGAGGAAGCTACTCCCGAGAAGTTCTTCACCGACCCGCAAACCTCGAGGGCGAAAGACTTCCTCTCGAAAATCCTTACCCACTGATCCGTGGGTAAGAAACCTAGCAAGGAGACAGATATGAGAATCAGAAAGACTCTGATGATCACTGCCATCGCTGCCGCCAGCGTCCTCGGACTCGGCGCGTGCGCAAGCGGCACCACAGCGCCGCCGGTAGTTGAGAAGCCCACGTTCGAGGCCGGAACCACGATGGCGAAGCTCGCCGACGCCGGCACGATCACGATCGGCACGAAGTTCGACCAGCCTCTGTTCGGCCTCAAGGGCCCGAGCGGCGACCCAGTCGGGTTCGACGTGGAAATCGGCAAGATCATCGCCGCCGCGCTGGGCATTTCGGCCGACAACATCAAGTGGGTCGAGACGGTGTCGAAGAACCGCGAACCGTTCATCGAGAACGGCACCGTGGACATCGTCGTCGCGACATACACGATCAACGACAAGCGCAAGGAAGTTATTTCCTTCGCCGGACCGTACTACAACGCGGGCCAGGACATCCTGGTTCTTGCGGGCAACCCTGAGGGCATCACCGGCCCCGAGGACCTCGCAGGCAAGGATGTGTGCAGCGTCGCGGGTTCCACGTCGGAGAAGAACATCGCCGAATACGGTGTGAACCTCATCACGACGGACACCTACTCGAACTGCCTCGAGCCGCTTCGCAGCGGCAAGGTCATCGCCGTGACCACGGACAACGTGATCCTGGCCGGCCTCGCCGACCAGAACGCCGGCGAGTTCGAGGTTCTCAGCAACCCGTTCACCGAGGAGCCGTACGGTATCGGCCTCGCGCACGATGACGACGCGTTCCGCGACTTCATCAACGACGTGCTCGAGAAGTCCTACGCGGACGGCAGCTGGAAGGCCGCCTGGGAGGCGACAGCCGGCAAGGTCCTGAAGACGCCGGAGCCCCCGGCAGTGGACCGTTACTCCAACTAGTTCGACAACGGTGAGCCCATCCGCAGGCGAGTGCGGATGGGCCACACCGCAGAAAACGACCCCTGAACCCCGGGAGGTGAAGTGGACAGCATGATCGACGCCATCATCGACGTATCGCCGGCATACTTCGCGGGATTCGTGATGACGCTTCAGCTGCTCGCAATCTCCGGGGTCGGCGCATTCGTGGTCGGTGTTCTCATCGCGACGATGCGCATTTCGCCCGTGCCGTCCCTGCGCATGTTCGCGACGGTCTATACGGAAGTGCTGCGCAACGTTCCGCTCCTGCTCGTCCTCATGTTCTGCGCCCTGGTCATTCCGATTCTCGGCTCCGACCTGGACTACTACCCCCTTGCCCTTATCGGCCTTACCGCGTACACGTCGCCCTTCGTGGCGGAGGCGATCCGCTCGGGATTCAACGGCGTTCCCGTCGGTCAGGCGGAGGCGGCGAGAAGCGTCGGCATGGGATTCGCGCAGACCGTGACGCTCGTCGTGCTCCCGCAGGCCGCGCGCATGGTCGTCCCGCCGCTCATCAACGTCTTCATCGCGCTCACGAAGAACACGTCGGTCGCGGGCATTTTTTTCGTGGATGAACTCTTCAAGCAGACGGATGCCGCAACTCGCGACCACCCGGATTCTGTCATCCTCGTCCTCATCTACGCGGCGTTCCTGTACCTCGTCATCACCGTTCCCCTCGGGCTCATCGCCGGAGCGATCGAGAAGAAAGTGGTGGTGATGAGATGAGTCTGAGCGTTCTGTACGACGCGCCGGGGCCCAAGACGCGCCGCCGCTCCATGATCGCGTCGATCATCGGGGTCATCCTGATCGTGGCGTTCTTCTTCTGGATGTACCTCACGCTCGCCGCGCCGCGCGTGAACGCGAACGGCGCCATCCAACCGGGGACGTTCGACCCGTCGCGCTGGGACATCCTCGCGCTCCCGGACGTCTGGATTTCGTTCGGTATCGGTACGCTCAACACGCTCCGCATGGCCGCTGTGGCTGCGGCGCTCGCCGTGCTCATCGGGATCCTGTTCTCCTTCGGACGCACATCCCGCTTCGCTGCGGTGCGCGGAATCACGGGCGTCATCCTCGAGTTCGTCCGGGGCATCCCGGTGCTCCTCATGATCTTCTTCGTGTTCCTCGTGTTCGCGGCGGGTTCGTACTGGTCCGGGGTCTTCGGACTCGCCCTCTACAACGGTGCGATCATCGGCGAAGCGCTGAGGGCCGGCGTGAAGTCCCTTCCGCGCGGCCAACGCGAGGCGGGGCTCGCGGTCGGGCTCACCCCGATCAAGGCGTGGGCGTTCATCGAATTCCCTCAGGCGTTCCGCCAGATGCTGCCGATCATCCTCGCGCAGCTCGTTGTTCTCCTGAAGGACACCTCGCTCGCGTTCATCGTGAGCTACCCGGAGCTCGCGCGAACGATCGGCAACAACCGGAACTTCTTCGGCAGCAGGTATATGTTCACCCTGTTTGCGATCGGACTCGTGATCTACCTCGTCCTGAACCTCACGATGTCGTGGATCGCGCGGTTCGTGGCACGGCGAAGCGGGCCGCGTCTCGGCAAGGCCCTGCCGAACACTCCGAGGCAGATCGGAGTCGACGGCACGCGCGCGATCACGCTTCCCGGACCCGGATACGGTCCGCCCGATCCGCCCCACTAAACTTGGGTCTCGTGTCTGACCCCAGTCCCATCACCGAACCCGCCGTCACCGAGGCCAAGGCCGCTGCGCTCGCTGCGGTGAACGCCGCGTCGACCATGGCCGAGTTGAAGGCCGCTCGATCCGCCCACGCAGGCGATGGCTCCCCGCTCGCAAAGCTCAACGGCGAGTTGCGGAATGTGCCCGCCGAGCAGAAGGCAGTGGCCGGTCGGCTCGTCGGCGAGGCTCGCGCGGCGGTCGCGAAAGCCATCGAAGCGCGCGAAGCCGAACTCTCGGCAATCGAAGAGGCCGCACAACTCGCGGCGGAAGCGGTCGATGTGACGGCCGTGCCGAGCCGATGGTCGCCAGGCGCGCGGCATCCGCTGAACCTGCTCATGGAGCACATCGCGGACATTTTCATCGGCATGGGGTGGGAGGTCGCAGAAGGGCCTGAGCTTGAGAGCGAGTGGTTCAACTTCGATGCCCTGAACACGGATGCCGACCACCCAGCACGCAGCGAGCAGGACACCTTCTTCGTCGAGCCGCTAAGTTCCCGGCTCGTCCTGCGCAGCCAGACCTCGCCCGTGCAGATCCGCAGTCTGCTCTCGCGCGACCTCCCCGTCTACGTCGTGGCGCCGGGCAAGGTATTCCGCAAGGACGAACTCGACGCGACGCACACGCCCGTGTTCCACCAGGTGGAGGGAATTGCGATCGACAAAGGTCTCACGATGGCGAACCTGCGGGGAACGCTCGAACACTTCGCCCGGCTTATGTTCGGGCAGGAAGCGAAAATCCGCCTCCGTCCCAACTTCTTCCCGTTCACGGAGCCGAGCGCGGAGATGGACGTGTGGCAGCCGAACGCGAAGGGGGGCGCCCGCTGGATCGAGTGGGGCGGTTGCGGCATGGTGAATCGCAACGTGCTGCGCGCGGCGGGTGTCGACCCCGACGAGTATCAGGGATTCGCCTTCGGCATGGGCATTGAACGCACCCTCATGTTCCGCAATGAGTTGAAGGACATGCGCGACATGGTGGAGGGCGATATTCGCTTCTCGCAGCAGTTCGGGATGGTCGTCTGATGCGCGTACCGGTCAGCTGGCTCCGCGAATTCGTGGATGCACCCGCAACGCTCACCCCGGCAGATCTGCATGCCGCGCTCGTGCGCGTCGGGCTCGAAGAGGAGGCAATCCACACGTTCGGGCTCGAGGGGCCCATCGTCGTCGGCCAGGTTCTCGATTTCGTGGATGAACCGCAAAGCAACGGCAAGACGATTCGCTGGTGCCAGGTGCAGGTTGCTCGCGATGACGTGAGGGGAATTGTCTGCGGCGCGCAGAACTTCGTCGTCGGCGACAAGGTCGTCGTGACGCTGCCCGGATCCGTGCTTCCGGGGCCGTTCCCGATTGCGGCGCGCAAGACCTACGGGCACGTCTCGGACGGGATGATCGCCTCCGCGCGAGAACTGGGCCTCGGCGACGAGCACGACGGAATCCTGCGCCTCGCCGAACTCGGACTCGACCCGGACGTGGGCGCCGACGCACTGCCGTTGCTCGGGCTCGACGACTGGGCGGTCGAAGTGAATATCACGCCCGATCGAGGATATGCGCTGTCCATTCGCGGAATCGCGCGCGAGTATTCGCACGCCACCGGCGCGACATTTCGGGATCCGGCGCTTGCGGTTGCGCCCCCTTCGAGGCGGCCTTCGGCCTCCTCAGGGAGCGAACCTGCCCCGCTCGCTGAGGAGCGCGGAGCGCGTCTCGAAGGGAGCAACCCGGTACCCGTCACGCTCTCCGACGACGCACCGATCCGCGGCAACCAGGGCTGCTCGCTCTTCGTCACGCGAGTGGTGCGCGATGTCGACTCGACCCGTCCGACCCCAGCGTGGATGATCTCCCGCCTCGCACTCGCCGGCATCCGATCGATTTCGCTCGTCGTGGATATTTCCAACTACGTCATGATCGAGCTGGGGCAGCCCCTCCACGCCTATGATCTCGATGCGATTCGCGGCGGGATCACGGTGCGAAGGGCCCGGAAGGGCGAGCGGATCACGACGCTGGACGATCACGATCGAAAGCTCGACGTCGAAGACCTCCTCATCACGGACGAGGACGGCCCGATCGGCATGGCCGGCGTCATGGGCGGCGCGCGCACCGAGAACAGCTCTGCGACACGCAATGTGCTCATCGAGGCCGCGAACTTCGACCCGATTTCCATTTCCCGGTCTGCTCGGCGTCATCGGCTCCCGAGCGAAGCGTCCAAGCGATTCGAACGCGGCGTCGACCCTTGCGTCGCGGAGGCAGCTGCCACGCGCGCTTCAGAGCTCCTCGTCGAGCTCGCAGGCGGCGTCGCGGATGCCCAGGTGTGGCGCGTCGGCACGATTCCCGATCGCGAACCCATTGTTCTGCCTGCCGGCTTTGTCAATTCGCTCGTCGGCGCCGACTTCTCCGAAGCGGAAACGGTGGCCTCGCTCGAAGCGATCGGCGCTGCGATCGCACCGGGGCCGAACGGATACACGGTCGTACCGCCGACCTGGCGTCCCGATCTTCGCGACGCGGCCGACCTGGCGGAGGAAGTGGCGAGGATCGTCGGCTACGACCGCATCCCAGCGGTGCTGCCAACGGCACCGCCCGGCCGGGGTCTCACGCGCGAGCAACGGTTGCGCCGATCGGTCTCTGACGTACTCGCTGCAAACGGCCACACCGAGGTGCTCGTGTACCCGTTCGTGACGGCGTCGCAATTGACGCAATTCGGCGATGCGGTTCCTGCGATCGAACTGTCCAACCCGCTCGATGGTGCCGCGCCGTTCCTGCGCACGTCCCTGCTCCCCGGTCTGGTGACGGCCGCGCAAAGGAACCTCTCCCGCGGGCTTGTTGACTTGTCGCTATTCGAACTCGGCACCGTATTCCTGCCGGACGGGACCGCGGCGAAGCCCGTGACGATTCCTTCGGGAACGGCACGGCCGACGGATGCGCAATTGGCGGCGCTGAACGCTTCCATCCCTCCGCAGCCCGTGAAACTCGCGGTGCTCGTCCTGGGAGATGTCATCGCGAAACAACCCGGCCAGCCCGCGGTCGCCGCGGGATTGACCGACGCGTTGTCTGCCGTCCACATGGTTGCCACGGCACTGGGAATGACCCTGACGACTCAATCGGCGAACGTGAATGGCCTGCACCCTGGCCGCACGGCCGCCGTGTTCTTCGAATCTGTCCGCGTCGGATTCGCGGGCGAGATCCTTCCATCCCTCGCGCACGAACTCGACCTGCCGAAACGTGTTGCCGTCATGGAACTCGATCTGAGTCGGCTCATGGAACTGGCACCGCGGGAAGTTTCCCCCCGCGCGATAGCGACGCTTCCCGCCGCAACCCAGGATGTTTCGCTCGTCGTTGCCGAATCCGTAACGGCAGGCGAAGTGCTTTCCGCGTTCACGGCCGGTGCCGGCGCGCTTCTCGAGCACGCCCAATTGGTTGACGACTACCGCGGCTCTGGCCTCGAGCCCGGCACGAAGTCGCTCACGTTCGCGCTGCGGTTCCGTGCCCCCGACCGCACGCTCACCGCAGCGGAAGCGACAGAGGCCAAACTGGCCGGCGTCGCCTCCGCCGCGAAGAAATTCGGGGCGGTGCTGCGGGACTAGTTCTTGCCGCCGAGCAGTCCGCCGAGCAACCCGCCGAGCAGGTCCCCGCCCCCGGAGTTTCCTCCGGCCATTCCGCCGAGAAGACCCCCGAGAAGATCGCCAATTCCGCCCGAAGACTCCTGGGATTTTCCGGATGTTTTCTTCGTCGATGTTCCCTTGTCCCCGCCGAAGAACTGGTTTGCGACCCACGCCAGAACGATGGGTGCGACGATCGGCAGGAGCTTGGCGATGATGTCCTGAGTGACGCCCTTCGAGCCGGACACCGCTTTCACGACCTCGTTCTTCTTCGAACCGAACACGTGGCTCACAATCTTTTCGCCATCATCCGTGTCGATGTCCTTGACGGACTTGAGGCCGCCGAGCTTGTCCTGGTGGGAAGAAAGCGCTTTCGTAAGCGAGTCGGCACCCTTGGCGTCCTGCGCGTTCGCCGCCATCCCGCCCACGAGGGTCGGAAGGATTTGGGCGATCGCTGCTTCGGCGACCGAGGGTTCGATTCCCACTTGCTTCGCGATGTCGCTGATGGGGATCTGCTGGAGGAGATCATCGAATGGTGAAGACATGGGTCCCGCTTTCCTCTCGGCGCTCCACTTTCTGAGCGCAACGTGGGTTCAACCTTAACCCACGGGGCATAACCTTTTGGTTCGCGATTTCCGGTCGGGACGCAGACCCGGTATCGTTGCGGCGTGGACACTTCCCGCGATTCCCGCCTTGAGCAGCACCTGCTCGGCGATGTTCGTCGTGTGAACCTCCGCGGTCGCCGTGCGCGCCGACTCTCGGCGACGCCGCAGCGCTGAACTTTCACAGCTGCCCCGCCGCGTCGCCGCCTCGGTCCCTGTCCGCCGCACGCCTAAGAGGTTGTTGATATGTCCGTTTCCGTAGCTGTTGCCGGAGCGAGTGGTTACGCGGGAGGCGAGTTGCTCCGCCTTCTCGCCCACCATCCCGAATTCGAGGTGCGCACGGTCACCGCGAACCAGAACGCGGGCGCGTCTCTCGCGGACGTGCACCCGCACTTGCGTTCGTACCGCGACCTCGTGCTGGCCGAAACGTCGGCGACCTCGCTCGCATCGCACGATGTCGTGTTCCTCGCTCTTCCGCACGGCCACTCCGGTTCACTCGCCGATGGTCTCGACCACGTTCCCCTCATCGTCGATTGCGGCGCAGACCATCGACTCGAAAGCGCCGCGGCATGGGATGCCTTTTACGGCGGAGAATTCCACGAACCCTGGACGTACGGGCTTCCGGAGCTTGTCCTCTCTTCCGGCGGAAAGCAACGGGACGCACTTGTGGCAGAGAAGCGCATCGCGGTCCCCGGGTGCAACGTCACTGCGATCACTCTCGGTGTTGCGCCGGGCGTACGCGCGGGTCTCGTGATGGCGGATGACCTCGTCGCCGTCCTCGCGGTCGGAACCTCCGGCGCGGGCAAAGCGCTGAAACCCGAGTTGCTCGCAAGCGAGATCGCAGGCTCAGCCAGCGCTTATGCCGTCGGGGGAGTGCACAGGCACTCGCCGGAAATCATTCAGAATATTGCGGCGGCAGGCGGACGGAACGTGAGCATCTCCTTCACACCCGTCCTCGTGCCGATGTCTCGGGGCATTCTCGCGACGTCCACGGCCCGGCTCGCGCCGGGGGCCACGGCGCGCGATGTTCGGGCCGCATGGGAAGCCGCCTATGCGGGCGAGCAATTCGTGTCACTGCTGCCGGAAGGATCATTTCCGAAGACCGCGGATGTGCTCGGTTCCAATCTGGCGCTCATCGGACTCGCGGTCGACGAATCGGCAGGACGAGTGGTCACGGTGACTGCGATCGACAATCTCGTGAAGGGCACGGCGGGCGCGGCGATCCAGTCGGCGAACCTGGCGCTCGGGCTCCCGGAGTCTGCGGGCCTGCCGGTGAACGGCGTCGCACCATGAGCGTCACGGCCGCGCGGGGCTTCGAGGCTGCCGCGGTTTCCGCAGGGCTCAGGAAGTCCGGCGGGCTCGATGTCGCGCTCGTGGTGAACCGCGGTCCTCTCACGTCCGCCGCCGCCGTGTTCACGAGCAACCGCGCCAAGGCGAATCCGATCCTGTGGTCGGAGCAGGTCATTCTCGACGGAGTCGTGAGCGCGATCGTCCTGAACTCCGGCGGCGCGAACTGTTTCACGGGGTCCCAAGGGTTCCAGACCGTCCACGCGACGGCGGAGTCCGTCGCTTCGGCGCTCCAGGTCTCGTCCGCCGATGTGCTCGTGTGTTCGACAGGGCTCATCGGCGAGCAACTCGATCGGCCGGCGATGCTCGCGGGGGTTGAGGTGGCCGCGAGAGCACTGAGTCCGCACGGCGGAGCGGATGCCGCGAACGCGATCCTCACGACCGATACGGTGGCGAAAATGTCTGTGCGCGGCCGCGACGGCTGGACGGTCGGCGGGATGGCCAAGGGGGCGGGCATGCTCGCGCCCGCGCTCGCGACGATGCTCGTCGTTCTCACGACGGATGCCGACCTCTCATCCCCGGAGCTCGACGCGGCGCTGCGGCGTGCGGTGGCGACGACGTTCAATCGACTCGATTCGGATGGCTGCACTTCGACGAACGATCAGGTGACGCTGCTTGCCTCAGGGGCATCGGGTATCCGACCAGAGCTGGACGCGTTCACGGCCGCTCTCACCGAGGTGTGCGCCGACCTGTCGCAGCAGCTCATGGCGGATGCCGAGGGGGCGAGCCACGAGATCACGATCACGGTGCGCGGAGCGGCGAGCGAGGCCGATGCCGAGGAAGTGGGCAGGTCCATCGCCCGAAGCAATCTGTTCAAGGCCGCGGTGTTCGGGAACGATCCGAACTGGGGACGGGTCCTCGCCGCGATCGGCACGACGAGCGCGCAATTCGACCCCTACGAGGTCGACGTGATCATGAACGGCGTCCGCGTGTGCCACGCCGGCCAGCCGGACGTCCCGAGAAAGAGCGTGGACCTCACGCCACGGGAACTTGCCCTCGACCTCGACCTTGCTGCCGGATCGTTCTCCGCGACGATCCTGACCAACGACCTCACGCACGCCTATGTGCACGAGAACAGCGCGTACTCGAGCTGATGGCCATGACGCAGTGGTTGGAGGAACTTCGCGGCGACACGGTCGTGGTGAAATTCGGCGGAAACGCGATGATCGACGACGCGCTCGCCGACGCGTTCTGCGAGGACATTGTCGCGTTGCAGCGTGGCGGCATCCGCGTCGTGGTGACCCATGGCGGCGGACCGCAGATTTCTTCCGAACTGGTCGCGCGCGGCATCCCCAGCGAGTTCCGCGGAGGCCTTCGCGTCACATCGCCGGAAGCTGTCGAAGTCGTCCAGGACGTCCTCGTGCGGATCGGCTCGGAGCTCGCGGAGCGGCTGACTGCCTCAGGCGGCACCCCGGCGGCGCTGGCGGGCGGCGACGATGGCCTGTTTTCCGCACGAGTGGCGGGCACCCTCGTCAACGGACAGCACGTCGACCTCGGTCGTGTCGGGGAAGTTTTGCGCGTGGAAACCGCGTCGATTGGGGCGGTGCTCGACGCGGGAGGGATTCCCGTCGTCTCGGCAATCGCCAGGGAGTCCGCGACCGGCGGACTTCTCAATGTCAATGCGGATGCCGCGGCAGCAGCGCTCGCTGCGGCGCTCACGGCAAAGTGGTTGGTCCTTTTGACGGATGTGTCGGGGTTGTACCGCAATTGGCCGGGCGATCCCACCCTGGTCCCGGCGATCGACGCCGACGAGGTGGCGGTGATGCTGCCGCAACTCGACTCCGGCATGATCCCGAAGCTCACCGCCGCACGCGACGCAGTCCTCGGCGGCGTTGCGCACGTGGCGATCGTGGACGGTCGGATCCCGCACGTGCTCGTCTCAGAACCGTTCGGCGCCTCAGGCACGATCGTCTCACCGACAGAAGGGACGTCATCATGAGCGACGAGGGCTGGCTCGAGCGGTACCGCGCGAGCATGATGGGCACCATCACCGACCCCACGGCATTGCTGGTTCGCGGCGACGGTTGCTCCGTGTGGGATGCCGAGGGGAATCGCTATCTCGACTTCCTCGCCGGAATCGCGGTGAACTCGCTCGGTCATGCGCACCCCGTGCTCGTCGACGCGGTCAGCAGTCAAATCGCAATTCTCGCCCACGTGTCCAATTACTTCGCGACACCGCCCCAAATCGAGCTCGCGGAACGCCTCCGGCGCATCAGCGGCGCGGGTGATGCCGGCAAGGTGTTTTTCTGCAACTCGGGCACGGAAGCGATCGAGGCCGCGATGAAACTTGCCCGGTTGAATGCTGCGGGCGGCGCGCGGCCGCGCATTCTCGCGCTGAACCGTTCGTTCCACGGCCGCACCATGGGCGCGCTGTCTCTCACGGGGCAGCCGGCGCTGCAGGAACCGTTCGCCCCTCTCGTGCCCGGCGTCGAACACCTCGATTCGACCGTCGACGCGCTCGAGGCGGCCATGGGGCCGGATGTCGCGGCGCTTTTCCTCGAGCCCATCAAGGGCGAGGCCGGTGTCGTCGAGCTCCCTGACGGCTACCTCGCGCGGGCGAGGGAATTGACGAGGGAGCACGGAGCGCTCCTCATCCTCGACGAGATTCAGACCGGAATCGGACGCACCGGGAGTTGGTTCGCGTTCCAGCAGTTCGGCATCGTCCCCGACGCGATCGCGATCGCGAAAGGCCTGGCCGGCGGGATGCCCATCGGCGCGCTCGTGACATTCGGGGATGCGTCCGCGCTCCTGACTGTGGGGCATCACGGCAGCACATTCGGCGGGAACCCCCTCGCGACCGCCGCGGCCAACGCCGTACTGGGCGAGATCGAGAGTTCGGGACTCGTGGAGAATGCCGCGTCGCGCGGAGAACAGTTGCGCGCGATCATCGCGGAATTGGCGCATCCGCTCATCGCCGAAGTGCGGGGGAGGGGGCTCTTGATCGGCGTCGGGCTTTCCGAACCCGTGGCGAAGGACCTCGCCCGCGCCGCGTTCGCGCGCGGGCTCATCATCAACGCCCCTAACGAGAGCAGCATCCGTATTGCGCCTCCGCTCATCGTGGCGGATGCCGAACTCGCCGAGTTCCGCGCACTGTTCACCGCCGCATTGGAAGGAATATCATGACGCGCCACCTCCTGAGGGACGATGATCTGAGCCAGGCGGAACAGTCCGCGATCCTCGACCTTGCCCTCGAGTTGAAGAAGGACCGCTTCGCTCTCACGCCGCTTGCGGGGCCCCAGACCGTCGCGGTGATTTTCGACAAGTCCTCCACGCGCACCCGAGTGTCTTTCGCCGTAGGAATTGCCGACCTCGGCGGAGTGCCCCTCATCATCAGCACCGCCAACAGCCAGCTCGGCGGCAAGGAGACGGCCTCCGATACCGCGCGCGTGCTGGAGCGCCAGGTCGCCGCGATCGCCTGGCGCACGTACGCGCAGTCCGGGTTGGAGGAGATGGCCGCGGGCACGACAGTCCCCGTCATCAACGCGCTGAGCGATGACTTCCACCCGTGCCAGCTGCTCGCCGATCTACTCACGATCCGGGAGCATCGCGGCGAGCTCGCCGGGCTCACCGTCACATTCCTCGGCGATGGCGCGTGCAACATGGCGCAGTCCTACCTCCTCGCCGGCACGACGGCGGGGATGCACGTACGCATTGCTGCGCCGGCCGGGTACGAACCTGCGGGAGCCGTCGTTGCGGATGCGAAGAAGCGCGCGCAGACGACGGGAGGTTCCGTGACGCTCTTCACCGACCCGGCAGCGTCCGTTGTCGGGGCCGATGTCGTCGTGACGGACACCTGGGTGTCGATGGGACGGGAAAGCGAGAAAGCCGAGCGCCTCACCCGCCTTAACGCCTACCAGGTGAACGCGAAACTCCTCGCACTCGCGAAACCGGATGCGCTCTTCCTCCATTGCCTGCCCGCCGATCGCGGTTTCGAAGTCACCGCCGAGGTCCTGGACGGTCCGCAGAGCGTCATCTGGGACGAGGCGGAGAACCGTTTGCACGCCCAGAAGGCCCTGCTCGTCTGGCTGTTGAACCATGCCTGAATACACTGAAAACGAAACAAGGAGACATTCCCCATGTCAGAACGCGTAGTACTCGCCTACTCGGGCGGTTTAGACACTTCTGTCGGCATCGGCTGGCTGAAGGATGCCACCGGCAAGGAGGTTGTCGCCCTTGCCGTCGACGTCGGGCAGGGTGGGGAGAACATGGAGGACATCCGCCAGCGCGCCCTCGACTGCGGAGCGGTGGACGCGATCGTCGTGGATGCGAAGGATGAATTCGCGAACGACTATTTGATGCCAGCGCTCAAGGCGAACGCGAGTTACCAGAAGCAGTACGCGCTCGTGTCCGGTCTTTCCCGCCCGCTCATCGCGAAGTATCTGGCCTCCACTGCCCACGAACTCGGCGCCGACAGTGTCGCGCACGGCTGCACGGGGAAGGGAAACGACCAGGTGCGGTTCGAGGCGGCCATAGCCGCGCTTGCCCCAGAATTGACGAGCATCGCGCCCGTTCGGGATCTTGCGCTCACGCGGGACAAGGCCATCATCTACGCACAGGAGAGAAACCTGCCGATCGAGCAGTCCGAGAAGAGCCCGTACTCGATCGACAAGAACGTGTGGGGGCGCACGCTGGAAACCGGGTTCCTCGAGGACCCGTGGAATGCGCCGATCGAGGAACTCTACGAATACACGGACGATCCGGCGCTCGTGAAGCCGGCGGATGAAATCATCATCACGTTCGATCAGGGCATCCCGGTCGCCATTGACGGCGTAGCGCAGTCTCCGCTCGAGATCATCCAGAACCTGAACATCGTGGCAGGCAAGCACGGAATCGGCCGCGTCGACATCATGGAGGACCGTCTCGTCGGGATCAAGAGCCGCGAAATCTATGAGACCCCGGCGCCGACGACGCTCATTGCCGCGCACGAGGCGCTCGAGAACATCACGCTCGAGCGTGACCTCAACCGGTACAAGCGCAAGATCGAAGCGGACTGGGCGAACCTCGTGTATGACGGATTGTGGTTCTCCGCACTCAAACGGTCGCTCGACGTGTTCATCGAGGACACGCAACGGCACGTGAGCGGCGACATCCGCCTCACGCTCCAGGGCGGGCGGGCGGTCGTGACCGGCCAGCGCAGCACGGAGAGTCTGTACGACTTCGATTTGGCGACGTATGACACGGGCGACACGTTCGACCAGTCGCTGTCGAAGGGGTTCATCGAACTGTGGTCCCTGCCGAGCCGTATCTCCGCACGTCGGGATGCGGCATCGGCGCGCACGGCAGGCAACGGCGCGGCAGGCGCGTAATGTCCACGGGCGGTTCGACCAACGAGGGGAGCCTGTGGGGTGCCAGGTTCTCCTCCGGGCCCTCTCCCGAGCTTGCGCGCCTTAGCCGGTCGACCCACTTCGACTGGCAGCTCGCTCCCTATGACATTGCCGGGTCCCGCGCGCACGCGATCGCTCTGGCGGCAGCCGGCTACCTTGACGCGGGAGAGCACGAGCGGATGCTCGCTGCGCTCGAGGAACTCCTGGCCGGCGTTCTGGACGGCTCGATCGTGGCCCAGGACGGCGACGAGGATGTGCACGGCGCTCTCGAACGGGAACTGCTGCGCATCGCCGGTCCGGAACTCGGTGGCAAACTGCGCGCGGGGCGCAGCCGTAACGACCAGATCGCGACGCTCATCCGGCTGTATCTGCTCGACCGCGCGAGGGCTATCGGGCGCCTCGTGATCCAGCTCATCGACGCGGTCGTTTCCCAGGCGAAGGCTCATCCGACCGCGGTTATGCCGGGCCGCACCCATCTGCAGCACGCCCAGCCCGTTCTCCTGGCCCACCACCTGCTTGCGCATGCGTGGCCGCTCGTGCGCACCCTGGAGCGGATGCGGGACTGGCGGGTGCGCGCGTCCGTGTCCCCGTACGGCGCTGGAGCCCTCGCGGGGAGTTCGCTGGGGCTCGACCCTGCGCTCGTCGCGCGCGAACTCGGGCTTTCCGGCCCGAGCGAGAATTCGATCGACGCGACGGCCGCGCGCGATGTCATTGCGGAGTTCGCGTTCATCACTGCGCAACTCGGTATCGACATGTCGAGGTTCGCGGAGGAGATCATTGTGTGGAACACGCGGGAGTTCGGTTTCGTCGAACTCCACGACGCGTACTCGACGGGCTCGTCGATCATGCCACAGAAGAAGAACCCGGACATCGCGGAGCTTGCACGCGGCAAGGCCGGTCGGCTCATCGGCAATCTCACGGGCCTCCTGGCAACGCTCAAGGGCCTTCCGCTCGCTTACAACCGCGACCTGCAGGAGGACAAGGAGCCCGTGTTCGACTCGGTGGAGACTCTCGAAGTTCTTCTGCCCGCGTTCACCGGCATGGTCGCAACCCTGCGTTTCGATACCCAACGGATGGCGGCGCTCGCGCCGCAGGGCTTCTCTCTCGCGACGGATGTCGCCGAGTGGCTTGTGCGGCAGGGTGTCCCATTCAGAGATGCACACGAGGTGACTGGTGCACTCGTCACGTTCTGCGAGGCGAACGGCCTCGATCTCGCGCAGGTGAGCGACGAGCAGTTGAGTTCCGTCTCGGAGCACCTCACTCCGGCGGTACGCGACGTGCTCACGGTGGAAGGCTCGGTCGCGAGCCGGAACGGCGCAGGGGGTACTGCGCCCGAGCGGGTTGCCGAGCAACTGGAGGCGTTGACGCTGCGGGTGAAGTCCCTTTCCGACCAGCTCTCGGCCTAATGCCACTCGATCGTTCTCTCCTTCTGCCGCCCAGTTTCGAGGTGGCGCCACTCCTCCTCGGGTCGATCCTGACCGTGGATTCGCCGGAGGGCACGGTGGCGCTGAGGATCACGGAAGTGGAGGCCTACCACGGGTCGGATGATCCCGGGTCGCATGCGTACCGCGGAAAGACGAACCGCAATGCGGTCATGTTCGGCGAACCCGGTCACGTGTACACGTATTTCACGTATGGCATGCACACGTGCGCGAACGTGGTGTGCGGACCGGAAGGTCAGGCCTCGGGGTGCCTTCTGCGCGCGGGCGAGATCATCGAAGGTCTCGAACTGGCCCGGTCGCGCCGCGACACGTCGCGGTCGGATGCCGACCTGGCTCGAGGACCCGCTCGCCTCACGGTGGCCGCGGGCATCACGCTCGCCGACGGCGGCGCGGACCTGGCGACGAGCCGCATCCGCCTGGAGCTGGGCGGGGGAGTGCCCGAGGTCGCGACGGGCCCGCGCACGGGGGTGTCAGGGCCGGGGGGAACGGAGCAATTCCCGTGGCGGTTCTGGATCCCCGGCGACCCCACGGTATCGCCCTACAAGGCGCACGCGCCGAAACGACGCAGCTAGGCCGCCCGGCCGATGACCGCGGGAACCGCGCACGCTGCGGCCCACACGATGCTCACGAGCGTGCCGATGATGAACCGTTCGCGGGCGGCGGAGTTCTCCAGTTCGGAGAACCGGCCGAGACCTTTCACGGCGATCACGATTGCGACGGCGGCGAATTGTCCGACCAGTGCTGCGCCGATGATCGCGAGCCGCTCGAGGTAGCCGATGGTCATGCCGCCGCGCAGGATCTCGCGATCCTTCGCCTTCGCCCCGGTATCGCTCACGATGATGCCGCCGTGGTCGCCGAGCGGGACAGCTCCGCTTCCGGCGAGTTCGAGCACGACGAGCACGAGCGGGCTGCCGCCCACGACGCCGATCAACAGCAGAAGTACGATCGCGGCGACGTGGAATCCGACTGCCGGTGCGCTCTGGACTCCTCCCAGAGCGGAATACACGATCGCGGCGGCGATGAGGGCAACCACGGGAATCACGAGCCAGTGTGGTCCCGGCTTGTGCGGGGAAGGGCGTCGGCTCGCGATGAGTGACAGTAAGAGCCCGGCAACCAGCAGAAGCAGAAGTGCGCTCCAGAGGATGATGTCGAGAATGATCATGCGCGGCCTCCCGTTGCGATCGGTTCAACGCTACCGAGTTGATCGAGGATTCGTGCGAGTGGTTCCCGCGCGGCCTGTTCTGTTCGCAGCTCTCCCGCGCGGGCTCGCAGACTCACTGCCTGTGGGCTGATGCCGAGTCGAGCTGCGGCATCCGCCTGGGTCAGGTCTGTGCCGTACAGGAGGTCGTAGAGCTCCCAGCCCTCGGGGCTCCGGCGGGCTCGGAGTGCGAGGAGCAGGTCGATGAGCGCTTCGCCGTCTGCCGCTTCCGGCGTGACGGGTTCGGATTCGAGCGCGAACCTCGTCTGGCGCTTCTTCGCGCGGTCGACGGCCTTCCTCGCCGCAATGAATGCGCTGCCCGTTGCTTCGCGGATGTTGCCGGGAAGAGGCGTGCTCACGGCGCCTGTCCCGCATCCGACGCTCCACTGCCCGGTGCGGGTGAGGTGGAGAATGACGGTGAGCGCGTCGGAACCATCCGCAACCAGGATCTGCAGCTCGTCGCCTGCCGTGCGGTCGGCCTTGAGCACGGGGCGAAGCGGCCCAGCGTTGAGGAAGTCGATCATCGCGGCAACGCGGTCGGCGCTGGAGCGGCTGTCCACCTGGTCGGCGGTGAGAACGAACATCGCCTCCTCCTCTAGTCTCTGGACGTGAATTTGTAGGGTCAAGCATACAAGCATGATTCATCCAAATCAAGCATTAGTACTTGCCAAATCAAGGAGCGGTGTTTCGGCTAGGGTGAGCCCGTGACTGAGCCACAACCTTCGCGGCGTGGCGACGGCACCGCAGTTGAGCGATTCATCGATGAACACGCCCACCGCATCCTGCAAAAAGTGCCGCAGAGCCGCATGGCTCGCTGGCTCGTCGAATTCGTCGTGTTCGCGCTCAAGCAGGGTTGGGCCTGCGTGTTCGGCGCAGCCATGCTCGTCCTGCTGTTCGCGACCGCCGTGTGGTATCCCGACGGCGCCGCCCTCGCACGCAACGACTTCGTCACGCTCGCCGCCGTGGCCATTCAGATTCTCATGGTCGTGTTTCGGTTGGAGACGCTGCGCGAACTGCGCGTCATCATCCTGTTCCACATCGTCGGCACCGGGATGGAACTGTTCAAGACGAGCGTCGGTTCGTGGATCTACGAAGGGGAGGGTGTCCTCCAGATCCTGGGCGTTCCGCTGTACAGCGGTTTCATGTACGCCTCGGTGGGCTCCTACCTCGTGCGCGTGTATCGGCTTTTCGACTTGCGGTTCGAGCGATACCCTCGCAGGTGGATCACCGCCATCCTCGCCGCGCTCATTTACGTGAACTTCTTCAGCCACCACTACCTTTGGGACGCGCGCTGGCTCCTCCTGCTCGCTATTCTCGCGGTCTACGGTCCGTGCATGATGCACTTCCGCATTTTCCGCGCCAGACTCCGGATGCCGATTGTCGTCGCGTTCGTGCTCGTTGCGCTGTTCATTTGGATCGCGGAGAACGTCGCCACGTGGTCGCAAGCGTGGAGTTATCCGAATCAGGCCGACGGGTGGGAACTCGTCTCCATCGCGAAACTTGGTTCCTGGCTGCTGCTCATGATCATCTCTGTGGTGCTCGTCGCGTGGGTGTACCCGCCGCGCCCGATGGATCCCGGCCCGGGGGAGAGCGTTGCGGGGCAACGGCCGGGCCACTGATATCCTGACCCGGTGCCAGCATCCGAATCCCTCGCAACCCAACGCAACGACGACTCGTTCGACAGCGTGTGGGAGGAGATCGTGTGGCGAGGGCTCGTCCACATTTCGACGGATGCCGCTGAACTGAAAACGCTCCTTGCGGGGCCTCCCATCACGTACTACTGCGGATTCGACCCCACCGCGCCGAGCCTGCACCTGGGGAACCTCGTGCAGCTCCTCCTCATGCGCCGGCTGCAGTTGGCCGGCCACTTCCCGCTCGGCCTGGTCGGCGGCTCCACGGGACTCGTGGGCGACCCGAAGCCCACGGCGGAGCGCACGCTCAACGACCGGGAGACCGTCGCAGAGTGGGTCGGTTACCTGCAGGCCCAGGTTTCGAAGTTCCTGAGCTTCGAGGGGGCGAACGCCGCGCGGCTCGTCAACAACCTCGACTGGACTGCGCCGATGTCGGCGATCGATTTCCTGCGCGACATCGGCAAGCACTTCCGGATCGGCACGATGCTCAAGAAGGACGCCGTGAGCTCGCGGCTCAACTCGAGCGAGGGAATCAGTTACGCCGAGTTCAGTTACCAGATCCTGCAGGGCCTGGACTACCTCGAGCTCTACCGCACGTATGGTTGCGTTCTGCAGACCGGCGGCAGCGACCAATGGGGCAACCTGACGAGCGGCACGGAACTCATCCGCAAGGCGGAAGGGGCCACGGTTCACGCGATCGGCACTCCTCTCGTCACGAATTCCGACGGGACGAAGTTCGGCAAGAGCGAGGGCAATGCCGTGTGGCTGGACCCCGCACTCACGAGCCCTTATGCGTTCTACCAGTTCTGGCTCAATACGGATGACGCAGACGTCGTTGACCGTCTCAAGGTGTTCACGTTCCTTTCGCGGGCCGAGATCGACGTGATTGCGGATGCCGTGGCTGCTGAACCGTTCAGACGTGCGGCGCAGCAACGGCTCGCTCTCGAGGTCACGACGCTCGTGCACGGCGCCGCGGCAACGGACGCGGCGATTGCGGCCTCCGCCGCGCTGTTCGGGCAGGGCGATCTGTCCCAGCTGGATGCCGAAACGTTCGCCTCCGCTTTGCGGGAGGTGCCGAATACGACGGCCGAGCCCGGTGCGCTCATCACGCAGCTCCTCGTCGACACCGGGTTGACGTCGAGCCTGGGGGAGTCGCGCAGGGCGATCACGCAGGGCGGCGTGTACCTCAACAACGTACAGGTCGACTCCGCGGATGCCGCACTCGGCGCCTCCGATGTGCACCACGGAATGGCTGTCCTGCGCCGCGGCAAGAAGACGCTCGCCGGCGTCTTCATCAAGTAGTTTTCTCGCGACACGCCCGGGATGCACAGAAATTTGCACAGCCCCCCCTGAGCACATAGAGTTTCTCCTTGTCACCCCAAAGGTTTCAGGCAGCCGTAGCGCTTACTGGACCTCAAGCGGAACGACTTCCTCTCCGACAGGCTCACTGCACTTGCTGCAGGGTGTGCGTCGGGCTAAGATGGAAGACCCACCTCTGGAACTCTCCAGTCCCGTTTGTCCCGGATCGCCAAGCGATCGGGGCTCGACGGTGCGCGGAGCACACCGGGTGGTGGTAGGTTAGAGCAGTTGCCCTAAAAACGGCCGGAAGGTCACGCTTTAGGCGCGCCCGATCCTTGAGAACTCAACAGCGTGCACAATGTCAAATGCCAAAAACCTCGTCGGTTGACTTCGGTCGACTGAGGAGATTCCTTTGGAATATATATAGACAAAATACAAATGTCAGCAATGATGTTTGTTCTTGTCAGTATCAAACTTGCAGCAGGTTCGCCCTTGGGCGGCCAGCTGCACTAGATGTGCACGGTGACTTCGGTCGTCGTGCAATCAAACATTTACGGAGAGTTTGATCCTGGCTCAGGATGAACGCTGGCGGCGTGCTTAATACATGCAAGTCGAACGATGAAGCCGGGAGCTTGCTCCTGGTGGATTAGTGGCGAACGGGTGAGTAACACGTGAGTAACCTGCCCTTCACTCTGGAATAACCGCCGGAAACGGCGGCTAATACCGGATACGACCCTCGGAGGCATCTTCTGGGGGTGGAAAGATTTATCGGTGGAGGATGGACTCGCGGCCTATCAGGTAGTTGGTGAGGTAACGGCTCACCAAGCCGACGACGGGTAGCCGGCCTGAGAGGGTGACCGGCCACACTGGGACTGAGACACGGCCCAGACTCCTACGGGAGGCAGCAGTAGGGAATATTGCACAATGGGCGCAAGCCTGATGCAGCAACGCCGCGTGAGGGACGACGGCCTTCGGGTTGTAAACCTCTTTTAGTAGGGAAGAAGCGAAAGTGACGGTACCTGCAGAAAAAGCACCGGCTAACTACGTGCCAGCAGCCGCGGTAATACGTAGGGTGCAAGCGTTATCCGGAATTATTGGGCGTAAAGAGCTCGTAGGCGGTTTGTCGCGTCTGCTGTGAAACCCCGAGGCTCAACCTCGGGCCTGCAGTGGGTACGGGCAGACTAGAGTGCGGTAGGGGAGATTGGAATTCCTGGTGTAGCGGTGGAATGCGCAGATATCAGGAGGAACACCAATGGCGAAGGCAGATCTCTGGGCCGTAACTGACGCTGAGGAGCGAAAGCATGGGGAGCGAACAGGATTAGATACCCTGGTAGTCCATGCCGTAAACGTTGGGAGCTAGGTGTGGGGCTCATTCCACGAGCTCCGTGCCGCAGCTAACGCATTAAGCGCCCCGCCTGGGGAGTACGGCCGCAAGGCTAAAACTCAAAGGAATTGACGGGGGCCCGCACAAGCGGCGGAGCATGCGGATTAATTCGATGCAACGCGAAGAACCTTACCAAGGCTTGACATATACCGGAAACGTCTGGAAACAGTCGCCCCGCAAGGTCGGTATACAGGTGGTGCATGGTTGTCGTCAGCTCGTGTCGTGAGATGTTGGGTTAAGTC
>CAZYYE010000001.1:783190-1166499 GCA_964651535.1 uncultured Cryobacterium sp. | reverse complement strand
GGCGGTCGCCGCAGCGCCGGCGACTTTCGCGCCAATGACGACCGCAGCCGCCGGCCCCGCCGCAGCGGCACCCGCACCCGCCGCACCCGCGCCAGTCGCACCTGCATTACCAGCGCCAGCGCTGGCACCAGCTCCTGCGCTTCCACCCGCTGCGGCCCCTCCGGTCGAGGCCGCACCAGTGGACGCGGGAGCCCCGCCACCAGACGGGGCAGCACCTCCTGAACCGGCCGACGCGGGTGGTTCGCCGCCCCCGTCAAGCACTTTCTTCGCCCCGTCCGTCTTCGGCGCCGACGAGACCGGCACGGGACGGTTCAGCGCCGACTTCGCCTCCTGCTCGGAGGACATCGCGTGATACATATCGAAGCCGACGAAGGAGAGGAACTTGTAGGTCATGTACGGGGCGAACGCGGCGATGAACATCAACACCACCCCGGCAATCGGGTCGCTGATCGACACGAGATCCAGCTCAATCGGGGCACTGACCTGGGTGATCGCGACGAGGAAGATCACCACGAGCACGAGCTTGGACAGGATCAGTGCGATCACGAACGTTGCCCACTTCGCAAACCACCCCTTCGTGGCATCCCAAGAGAACCCGGCCAGCGCGATAGGCGCGAACACGATCGCGACCAGCAGCAGGGCCTTACGGATCAGCAACGAGAACCACACGATCCCCGCCGCCGAGATAGCGAGCCCTGCGAGGAAAATCGTCACGATCGCCCCCACCCCGGGCGCGGCAATGTTCAGCGCCCCGAACCCCGCCGCGAGGAGGGTGATGCGGTCACCGATGCTCTCCATCGTGTTTCCACTGGCCTGCACGATCCCGATCGTCAGCTGATCCGTGATCTCCAACAGCAGCCCGGTCAGCCCGATGGCGACGAACGAGCCGAGGATGCTTTTCGCAGCTCCGAGGGCGGCGCGGGTGAGGGCGGACGGGTCGCGGTGGATGAGGCCGGTGATCAGTTGCAGGCAGAAGAAGATCAGCACCACGAACACGGCGACCCCGAACAGGATGTTGTAGACGCCGATGTAGCCGGGGTCTGACACGTCCACGAGCGTGGTGGTGTCGAACACCATCCAGACCGCCTCGAACAGCCACGCCGCGGCCCCGCCCATCGCCTGGGCGAGCCAGTCGAACGGGGCCGCGATCAACGTCGCAGCGCCCTGCCCGACGGTCTCGCACACGGCGGAGATCACCGGCACATCACACACACTCACAACTGCTCCTCCCGTCGATGCTCGTGGGTTGGGTTAGACGGCTTGGCCGACGCCCCAGAAGAAGTTGATGAGCGTCACCGACGCACCGCAAATGATCGCCGCCCCGCACGAGACGAGCACACCGACCTTCCCGCGCGAGGCGAGGTGCGGGTTGGAGCTATTCGCACCGAAACCCCACACGATCGCGGAGACGATCAATGCCAAGACGCTGAGGATGAGGCCGACGGTCATCACCGCGCCGACGATGATGCGCAACTGCTCGATACCGGGAAGCCCGGTCCCGTTCGGGTCGATGTCGATCACTGGATGCTCCTTCTGCTGACAACCCGGTACTCACCGGACTTGGTAGGCAGGTGCACCACGGCTCACCGCGAAAAGGGCGCGCGATTTCCGTGGCCTGGAACCCCGGATAGCTCGTTACAGGCGGTCGCCGACGCCCAGGAGGAAGTTGACCCACGCGACTCCGGCACCTGCGAGCGCTGCCGCGCCGAGGGCGACCCACGCGCCGACGCGGGCTTTGGTGGCGGTGTGGTGATTCCCTGTGCTGGATGCGATCGCCCAGACGATCGCGGAGACGATGAGCATGAGTACCGCGATGATGAGGACGAACATCAGCAGGGCGCCGACAACTGTGCGGAGGTCGCTAGCCCCGCCGACGGAACCGAAGTCGGGGAACACGTCCATCAAAACCCACCCCCAAGCGTGCAGGTCGCACGGCTGGCACTGCCGCCGGTGATGCCTTCCGCGTTGTGATCGGTGAGCCACGCGTCGGCGTCGATCGCGGGTTGCCCCCTGCCGCCGGGGCGAACTTCCAGGTGGAGGTGGGGTCCGGTCGATTTGCCGGAGGAGCCGACATCGCCAATGTGCTGCCCGGCGGTGACGGTCACCCCTTCGGTGACGTGGACGCCGTGCTCCCACATATGCGCGTAGTACGACGCGACGCGTTCCCCGCCGACGGTGTGCTCGATGATGATAAGCGCGCCGTAGTTGCCGGTGTATCCGGCGTGGACGACGATCCCGTCTGCGACGGCATAGATGGGGGTGCCGTCAGCGGCGCCGTAGTCGCTGCCGGAGTGAAACGCCTGCTCAAACGTGACGGGGTCAATCCGCCACCCGAACGCACTTGTCCGAACCCAAGTACCGTCCGGGAGCGGGAACACGATCCGCGTCGTCTCCGGCACAATCACTCCGCCCGTGCCACCGCTGCCAGAGGGTGCGGGGCGGGTCAGGGCGGTCAGGATCGCCTCGGCGACGGGCTGATAGTTCTGATACCTGTCCGGGTATGCCGAGACTTCGACGGCTTGGGCGGCTTCACCGGGGTCGAGTTGCTGCCAGCCGGGAATGTCGAGCAGACCGCGGGGTGACGGGTAGTTGGGTCCGGTGGGTCCGCCGTAGAACGCGCGCGCTTGATAGGTGGGGTCCATGAGTTCGGCGACGGTGCCCCATCCCGATTGCGGGCGCATTTGGAACAGTCCGAGGGAGTCGTGGTCGGAGCCGTTGCCGTCGTTCGGGTAGTCCCCGGATTCGGGGTAGGTGCCGGTGTTGGCGAGCATCCGCAGATGCGACTCGGTGAGTGCGGCCATGAGCGCGATCACCACACCGGGCCGGCCGACACCAGAAGTTTGCCCGCCGACGGTGATGATCGTCGCCGCATGGGTCAGCTGCGTGCGGTTCAGCGTCACTGTCTCACCGTTCTTCGTCGTCGCTGTCAGCGAGTCCGGGATCGGTCCCACGATCAGCGACCCCGGCGCGCAGGCGGCGACCGCAGGGTTAGCGAGGACGGCGACCGAGACGACCGCGACGGTGGGGCCGAGGAACACTCCGGTCAGGGCGAGGGCGGCGAGGAGTTTGCGGAGCATTGGGGATCACCGCAGCGGGTTGTCGAGCTGCGAGAGCCGCAGCAACTGGCAAGTCTCAGCGGCGCCGTTGTCACTCGGTTGAGGAGCATCCGAACGGTCGATACCGCAGGTGAGGAAGACGGTGAACGCGACGGGATGGTCGGTGGTGACGGGCTCAGTGTTCCAGGTGCCGTCCCGGTGCCGAGTGCCACTGATCGTGTACGCAACCGCACCCTCAGGAAGCTGCCCCGGTGCGGCCTGCGTCACGGCGGTCTCCCACGCGGCGGGGATGTCGATGGTGTCGATGGTGAGCCATTGCCGGGTCTGATGGGTGCGCAACTGCGCCCACGCCGCAGGCGTCGGCAGGTAGGCGCGCACGTCACCCGCTGCCGCATCGGCTTCGACGCTCGCGGTGGCATCGGCCAGTTCTTGCGCGTAGTCAGCTGGCCCGTACCCGCTGGTCGTGTCCCAGGTGAACAGTGCCGCCGCGACCTCGCGCGCGAACGCCTCCGGCCCACCGAGCGCGACTACCGGGCGCGGCCCCGCACCCGCTGCAACGTTGGGAGTCGGCGCGGTCGCGATGGTGGGTTCCGTAGGCGCCGGCTTGGGGGTGTCGGGTCCGCGGAGGAGGCCGTAGATGCCGAACCCGATCAGCAACAAAAGTATGAGGCTGCCGGCGATGGCGGCGATCAGCACCGTACGTCGGCGACGATCCGTTCGGTCCATCCGAGTGTCCTTCCAGACGAAGTGAGGTCACCGGACAGGTACACTCCCCACACCAGCAGCACTGTGGGGTGGAGTTCAGGCGGTTTCGCGTCGCTGGTCGCGGACGGCACGCGCGGCCTCGGCGAATGCGATCGTCGCCGCGAGGGTCGCTTCGAACCGCTCCCACTGTTCCCGTGACAGTGCGGCACCGATCACCGCCGGGTCGTACCGTTGGGCCCACCCGGCCAGGTCGTCCCAGAGGTAGATGAACGACCGCACCGGCAACAGCGTCCGTGGTTCGTCTTCGACGGGGTGGAGCCGTGCCGTGCCTGCCCGCTGGGCGGGGCGCTTCTTCGTGGCCGTTTTCGCCCGCTCCAACGCGAGCTGCGCGAGCCGTTGGAGGTCTGCGGCCCGTGCGGTCTGCTCCAGTTCCCGTAGCCGGGCGGCACCGGCGGCGGCAGTGTCGCGGATGCCGGCCGGCTGGGCGGGGTCGTGTGCGAGGGTGTCGAGTTCAGCAAGGGCTTGGGCGGCGTGGATGCGCTGTTGCGCCCCGGTGATCGACTCGCCCTCGTCGATCCCGTCCAGCTCCGTCTGAGCCCGCACGCGCACGTCCTCGGGTTGGGCGGGGTCGTCCACGATCTCTTGGAGCTCGCCGATCCGTTCCAGGCTGGTGTACGCCTTGCGGCCGGTGACCATCAGTGCCGCCTGTTCGCGGGTCTTCCCGGAACCTGCCGGTGACGGTGGTGCCACGGTGGCCCCACCGTGTGACCTGGGGTTTTCCTGTTTCGAGGTGAACCGGGAGGCTTCCTGACGGCGGGCGGCATCTTCGGCGATGACCATCTTGACTTCCCGGTAGAGGGTGGCTTCCTCGGTACGGGTGAGGGGCTTGTGCAGCAGGTTGTCGTCCTGCTCGGCGAGGAGCTGCCCGAGCCGTGTGGAGAGTCCGGAGCGCACCCAAACGTTGACGGTCTTCCACCCGAGCTGGCGGATCGCGGCGAGGCGACGGGCACCGCAGATCAGCATCCCGTCCAGGGTGATCGTGATCGGCTGCAACAACCCATCCCGCTCGATCGAGGCCACGAGGGCGTCAATGTCGCCATGGTCGTTCCGGTGCCGCCGGCCGGCCCAGATCGATTCGACCGCGCGTTCCAACTCGACGTGCCCCACCGCTGTGCTCATTCGGATCGCCCCCGCAAGATACCGGGGGCGGCGAGGGTGACCGAGAGCACGAGGTCGTCGTCACCCAGCAGATGTCGGAGCGGTTCGCCGATCAGCAGCCGCAGCAGTACCCCGCGGCCGGCGCTGGTGCCGGTGAGGTTGATGTCTTGGGAGCCGAGCACGATCCGCAGCAACCGATACCAGGACGGTGCGGGAAGATCGAGCAAGGCGCGAGCGTGCCGGTCCCGCCGCAACGACTCATAGGCTCCGGCACGGGATGCGGATTCGGCCAGCCGCGCGCAGACGTATTCTATGGCGGCACGGGCGATGTCGGGTTCCCACCTGAGTAGGCAGAACAGCATGATCGTGTCCTCGACCGCAGTGCCTACACCTGTCGCACCCTCCGCCTCCGCCTCTGTAGACGGATCGGCGTCAGCATCGTCGTCGTCGTCGTGGTTGTGGGGGTCAATGTGGAAGGCGGGGTGGTAGTCGATCAGCGGGTTCTCCCGGTCGGAGAAGCGTTCGGCGTCATGGAAACTCGAGTACCGGGGACGGCGCGCCTGATGCACCGAGCACAACAGCCCATTCGCCCGACCTTCGGCAATGCAGGTCACCTGCACGGCACGGGTGATCACCGCCCACGGGTCATCCGCCCGCCGCACCGACGGGGTACGCATAGCCTCGAACGCCGCCGTTGCCGCCTCCCACGGGTCCAACCCGTGCTTACGAGCCAGCGCCGCATACTTCACCGCAGCGTGCCGCATCAGCACGGCGGCATCGGGGTCGGTTCTCCACGCACCGTTGCCGGCGTCGTGGAGTCTGCGCAGAAGGCTCCGCAGGTTCTCCGAGTTCTCAAATGCCGCCCGGTTGGTGTGCTGGTGTCGTTGCATAGTGGCACCTCCTACCCGGAAGGTGCGCACGCGCTCCCCAGCACCCTTGCGGCACCCAGAGAGCGGAGGCATGTCAGTTCACCTCAGCCCGATCCCTGACGCCCGCACCCACGACGAGGACGGGCGCCGGTACTCGAACTCGAACACATCGAACTCCGGCACGTCCGGAACCTCGCCGACGCGAGAACCGATCCGCTCTCGTGCGGCACGCACGCTGTCGCGTCCGGCACGGATGGTGCGCCCGGGTGCACGGCGCACCCGGCGGGCGAGCTCGGCGTGCAGGTCGATGCCGCGCCCGGCGACGCGGGCACTGCTGGCCGCGATCAGATCAGATGGCCGCACCCACTCGATCCCGCGCCCCACCCGCGTGCCCGGCGCACCTGTGTTCAGCGACGGGTCACGGTGCACCGCGAAGGCCGAACGCTCCGCCTCGACCGCGGTCCTCTCTGCATCGGGCGCTATCACCAGGTCAGTCCGCTCAGATCGTGCGTCGTGCCGCTGGTCGTCTGGTTGTTCGTTCACAGGGTCAGCTCCTTCGTCTCAGCGCCGGCGAACGGGGACGGAGTGAACCAGCGGCCCACGGTCGAGGGATGCACACCGAGGTGACGGGCGATCTTCTTGTTCGACCAGCCCTCCGTCTCGCGCAACTGCGCGGCCACCGCGCGCCGCTCGGACGGCACCATGACCGGACCCGTGGCCGCAGATGGAGGGAGCATTTCCATTGATCCAGGCTCCGGCTCCGCGTTCTCGCTCAGCACAGGTTCCGCTGCGGTAACTTCACCGGTTGGTGTGGGGCGGGTGAGGATGACGGTGAGGTGGGTGATCGCGAGCAGCACCAGCGGCGGCACCGCCGCGACACTCGCGGCCAGCACGCTCGGCACATCTGCGTCTGCGGCAATAACGGCATGGATCGCGTTCGCCGTCACCGACACGATCGCCCCCGCAGCCAGCAGCGTCCACGGGTACCAGGTCGGGCGGCGCTGCCCGGCGAGCGCGACGACCGCGACGGTGGCGACGACGATGATCCCGTCCACGATCAACGGCCACGCCCACGCCTGCCCACCATCGATCCCCGAGCGTCGGGCAAGATCAGCCAGCGCCGTGAACGACAACCAGAACGCGCCAGCGGCGATGAACACCGTCCCGGTGATCGCCGTCACCACCGCCAACCGCCGGCCCTGCGGCACCGCCGGCCCGGTCATGACAGCGCCCGCCCCGCTGAACTCCGCACGATGCGGCGCGCATCGGCCCCGACGGGTTCGGCCTCCCGAGTCGGGGCGGGGTGGGTGGCGCGGTAGGCGGAGCGGATCGTCGCGATGATCTCTCGCGATCCCAGCCCGGCGTGTTCTGCCGCCGGCCCCAGCGCATCCAACGCCGCAGACGGCGGGGTGCCGGCTTCGGCGAGTCGGCAGGCGGCCCAGAACAGGCCACGGTTGCGTTCGCCCTCGCCACGCGCGGCAACCCACCCGGCCAGCACCCGCGCGTCCGTACCCTGCCGGATACTCCGCGAGGCACGGCTGATCGGGATCGGGGGGCGCGGATCGAGGAAGTTCCGCAGCCTTGCCGCGTCCACCGGCGCGGCGAGACTACCGGAGGCGACGATCAGCCGATACGGCACGCGCAGCCCGTTCGGACGGGCGATCACCGAGGGCGGGGCGATGACATATCCGCCAGCACCCCGGAAGTCCACATGCGCCCGCGCCGCCTGCCACGACGGCTGCGGCCGGTCGGGATCGACCGGGTAGTAAGCGTGCACACCCCCTGACGGCGTACGCACCAGCGCCGCCCACCCCGCCGCGTGACCCTCGCGGTGCGCGGCACGGAACGCCGGAAACCCGGTCCCCGCCGCGTGCACATCAACATCGACGACCTCCACCCCAGAAGCAGCACCGGTGGGGATGCCGATGTTCGCCGTCGACCATCGCCGCCACCACGCCGCCACCTGACCGACCTCAGCAGATGCTTCATGGAAGCCGTGCTCCACGAGAGGACGCTTCCCACCCGGCACACACGGGAACACCGGCACCCCCACCGAAGCGAACCGCACGGCGGCGTCGCGCACCGACAGCCCAGCGACCTGAGCGAACACATCGATGGCACCCATCAGAGACTCCTCACCGCAGCACCAACGGAACGCTGAGGAGACGACTCGGAGAGAGGATCAGCGCCCGCAGCCATCGTCGGTGCGGAACGTTTGGACGAGGGACCATCGCGAGTGAGGCCCGGAGGATCACCGTTGCCGATCTGCACGGTATCGAGGCCATCAAGGATCGCGGCGGCGGTCTTACGGACGCGCTCACCCGTCGCCTGCACGACCTCGACCGGCGATTTCCCGTCGACGTTGCCAGCCCACCCGGTCACATAGGGGATCGTGTAGGAGCTGGTGTCCATACCGTGCGCGGCACCGATCATCAACGCGACCGACTCGGCCTCCACCTCACCAATCCCACGATGCTGCACCGCATCCGGATTGTCGGGACCGTGCAGCAGCACATGGGCGAGCTCGTGCGCGAGGGTCTTCACCTGCGCGGCAGCATCCATGTTCTCCCGCACCGCCACCGACCGCGCCCCGAAATCGGTGACCCCGTTCGCGCCGTGGATCATGCCCTCATGCGGCACTCTCAACACGGTGAATCCTTCCGCCTCCACGCGCGCGGCAAGACCCTCCCAGAGTCCGGCGGGTGCTTCGCCTTCCAACAGGTGCGGGCGCGGCGGCTCAGGGATCGGATCGCCTGTGGTCTGTGATGCGTCCCAGACATAAGCGGGGCGCACACCGACCATGCGCGAGCGGACGGCCTCACCGGGCTTGGGTTTTTCGAAGCGTCCGAGCCTGCGCCACGACTCCGCAACTGCTGGTGTACTCGACGCGAACCGGCCCGTGACCGGGGCGAGGATCATGTACCCCGACTGCCCCTTCTCCACCTGCCGACCGAGCGCCTGCCACTGCTTGAACCCCGCCACATGCGTCGGCGCCGGCTCCGGCACCCGGCCCGCTTCGAATGCGGCCTGATGCTGTACCCAGATCAGCAGCGTGTTGTTGAACGAGCGAGCGCGGAACCGGGCAGCAAACTCCAACGCCTGCCGCCAGTCCTCACCCGACACCAACCGCTCGACGGCATCAGTGAGCTTCTCGTGCAGAGCGTTGAGCTTCGCGTCCCGCGCCGCCCGTACCTCTTCTGCCGTCGCCATCGGCATCCTCCTCCCGGCCAGTCACCCGCACACGGCGGGTGACCCTTACGACCAGAAGGTGCGCCAGGCGGAACAGCGAAGCATCGAGACGGACGACGGACAAGATAGTGTGCGACCGCCAGGTGCAACGCTGAACCCGACGTAGTCAGCCTTGTTCTACCTCACCGACAGCGAGGCAGGTGACCAAAGCTCCGGATCACGCTGATATCACCCGGATCAGTGCGCGTTTAATCTGGGTGCGAGGGCTCGGCGACCAATCCTCCCGCTCTCGCTCGTTAGGTTACAAGAGAGAAGAATCAGCTGGATAACCGTGCCCATCCTAGGTTCCTGGGTTTGCCGTCGTATTGCTATCACGTCGCTGAAGGTGCCGCAGATATTCGTTGTACTCGACCATCTCCGCATCATTGCGACTCTGGGCTCTCGCAGCCCGCGTCGAGTCCTGGCGGTACCACCGCGTGAGAGTGACGATCAGCATGACGACCAGGGGCAACTCTCCATATGTCCACGCCAAAATTCCAGCCACGCCCTGGTCTCGAACCGGGTCCACATCCCAGGTTTCCGGAGCAGCGGTTACAAAGTAGGCAACCAAAGGTGTTGCGGACAAAAGCATCACCAGCCCGAAAATGGCGTGCACCTGCATTTCGATGAAAATATCAAACAGACGACTCACATACGACGTTCGCCGCGGGAGTGGGTCGGCGGATACCAGTGGTGCGGTGACCAAGATGCCCACGATGAGAAACGCGATCTCAAGAAGAATGTGACCGGTCCAGGTTCGAAGCAGTATGTTGGCGACACCAGCGAGGTAGAGCACAAAGAAGCACAGCAACATGAGCGGGATGACCAGAGCCGGGTGCAGAGCGAATCTGGCCGCTCTCGAACGCAGCCCGCACAGCGCCAGCCGAAGCACCCATCGTCCAACGCCGCGATGGGGGGTGGCGCGCAGAAGAAGCGTTCCCGGGGAGCCGAGCACAAGCAAGGGGGCGACTACCATCATCAACGTCAGTTGCTGAAACATAAACACGGAGAACATTCCAAGGCCGTATCCTTCGACACCGGCACCGGTGATGAGCAAGAGTAGGAGGCAACCGAAGAGGAAGCAGGCGGTGCGGATCGCTGACCATCGGCGTCCTCGCGCCCACATTCGTATCGCACCCGCCGCGTATGCGGCAGCCAAGATCAAGGCGACTACAGGGAGTAGCGGAACAGGTTGGAGCCCCGCGATCAGGAACTGCTCGAAGCTCGGGGGCATGGTTGGCCACCACACCGGACCGACGATGCCCGGATCACTCATGGCCGAGCTCAAGATCAGGACCGCCACCCCAACGACCACACCTGCATCGGTGCTGAATCTCTGCGAACTGGGAGCGGCTCCTAGTGCTGTCCCTAGGTCGCGACCATGCCCCGTTCCTCGTGTCCCTGCTCATGCTCATGCTCATGCCGATTTGACACAACTCCATTAGCACGACGCACCTAGTTCCGTGCGTCCAGACGATTGATCCGCTCAACCTCACTGAACTCTCTCTCGCCAGTCGTATAGAACGCTTAGAGGGGGCGGCGGTTCGCAAATTGGCGCGGGTCACGGTCGTCGACCGATTATCCCGGCGATTCGCCTCGCATCGCGGCCGACCCCACTCAGAAGAGCGGAACCTCGTGTATGCATCCAGGGCAGGCCGAGGACGTACAGGCCCTGGACGGATGTCTCGCCTCGAGTCTGCACGATCCCGCCGTCTGAGCCCCGGACTTCATCGGGAAGCCAGCCGAAACCCGGCTTGTAGCCGGTCGCCCACAGCACAGACTGGGCGGCGAGGGTACTGCCGTCGTCGAAACGAAAGGTCGACCCCGCCGCGTCGACGAGTCGCGGCGCCATCCGCACACCGAGGGCACGCAACTCCTCCAGGCTCTGGCCGATCACCACCTCTCGCCGGGCCAGACGTCCGATGGAAGGGGCCGTAGGAATCCGCAGGGCCCCGGTCGCCGTCATCCAGGAGAAGATGTCGACCCCGAGGATTTGTTGCGGCAGCTCCCGTTGAGGAGTCCCGACCGCGAGTGTGACTTCATGGGAGCCAGCGAGCTCGCGAGCCAACTGCCGACCGGTATTACCAGCACCGACGATCAGCACTGACCCATCGGGAAGCTGCTTGGGATGCGTGTAGCTGTCACTGTGCAGGCTCTGCCCGGGCACTCGAACCCGGCCGGCGAATTCGGGCAACCGCGGTTCCGCGAACGGCCCCGTGGCGGCCACCACATTGCGGGTGGTAACCTCGCCCACGTTCGTCATCAGGGTCAGCCCGTGCCCATGCGAGTCACGCTGAACTCCATGCACTCGGGTGCCCCACATCGGCACCAGGCCGAGCTGGTTAGCGTAGTCATCCAGGTAGACGGACACTTCATCGGTCCTCGGATACCGAGCCCCGTCGCCAGGGAAGGCGATGCCGGGTAGAGACGAGTGTCTGGCAGGGGTGAACAATCGCAGCGAGTGCCATCGCCGATTCCATGCACGCTCGCCAGCGACAGCGGCGTCGAGAATCATAAAGTCGACCTGAGGTCTTAGCCCGATACGAGCCAAGGCGTGCCCCATCGCTAAGCCGGCCTGCCCGGCCCCCACCACGATCACCCGCTTGAGTCGCAGCTCTTCGAACGGCGACGTCAACGGTCTAGTTCCGTTTGAATCGCCGCGCGAAGGTCCTCGAACGATGCCAACTGCACGATTCGATCGTTGACGAAGAAGGTCGGAGTAGAACTGACGCCGAGCGCCACTCCGTCATCGAAGTCCGACTGCACTCGCTCCGCCGTGGCTGGGTCGGCCACGGCGGCGTCGTACTCCGTCAGATCGAGACCAAGCTCCTCAGCGAACTGGCGGAAAAGCGGGGCCCGCGACTCCTGAGCCTCACCCCACTCCGCCTGCCTCTCAAACATCCGCTCGTACATCGCTTCAAGCTGCCCCTGCTGCGCTGCAGCCTCCACAGCGATCGCAGCGTTCGTCGAATTGAAGTGCCCAGGCAGCGGAAAATAGCGGATGGCGAAGGTTATCTGGCCGGAGAACTCCTCGCGCAGATCCTCAACCACTGGGTAGAAGGCGCCGCAGGCCTCACACTCGAAGTCGAGGAACTCCACCACGGTCACCGCGCCCTCGCCGGCGTCGTCCAAGATGTGGCTGTCATCCTGGATGGCGGACGCCAGCCCGGTCCTGGGGTCGCCCTGCGCTTCTGGGCTGGACGGTTGGGCTTGCACGATCGCGACGATGATGAACGCGATTACTACGAGGACTATCGCGCCAGATAACACGAGGGCGACTTTGGTATTGGTACTGGTCATGTTGGACTCTCTCACTGCTCATGGGAACTATCAGGTCGAGCACGCCCGTGATCCAAGCGCGCAGAGGACACCGGCACGAGCAAAAGGGCGCGCAATAGCGCCGCGAGCTTCAGTGCCGGTTCGTGCCTATGTGCGGCTGATTGAGAGTGCGACCAAGCTGGGCCTGGCGACAGTGGCGAGCGTGGTTGGTGGCGGGCCGATGATGAGTGCGCACAGAGATTGCGCGACCCCATTGAGTCGTCTGAACATCTCCGCTCGCCAAGCACGCGCGGCCAAGAGCGCTAGGCCCAGCGTGCAGCAGGCGATCAACACGATGCAACCCGTAGCCAGTCCAAGCACCAAGTGCTCACCGACGCTGTCGGGCGACCCGCCGCTTCCCGCCAGCGGCGGAGGGACAGTATCAAGCTCCGCAACAACCGCGTGGCCTGTCTCGCCCTGAGCGGCCTGGACATGGTGTGCGGCCAGCGCTCCCAGAAGGACCATCGTGACCGCCAAAATAACGGTGAAGAGTCGCATCATCGCCGCGGGGCCAGGCGTGGCCTCGAAACGGAGCGCAGGGGGCAGGTTCACTGGATCAATCTTACGTGACGGTCATGTGCGAGCGCGCGGCACGGGGACCCGGACCAACATGGGGATCAGATCCGTCCGCGGGATGCAGAACCACAGTGTGTCCAACGTGCTCAAGTGCCAACTCAAGGAGCATCCGCACGTGCGAGTCGGCCAGCGCGTAGTAGGCGTTCCGGCCATCGCGTTCGACGTCGACGACCCGATGGGCGCGCAACAAGCGTAGCGCGTGAGAAACAGCCGACTCGCTCAGCTCGACCACGGCGGCAATGTGCCGCACCGCCATTCGACCCGACAGCAGTACGGTCAGGATGCGGACGCGACCGGGATCGCCGAGCAGGCTGAACACATCCGCCAGATCGATGGTTTCTCGCGTTGATGGCATGTTCGCCCGGGCTTGCTCGACCTTCTCGGGGTGAACCGGCCGCGGCCGCTCAGGACCAGGCCCCCGCGCACCCAACTTCTCACTCATGACACTCACGCTACTCATCTCTCGCTGTTCACACGGGGGTAGTGGGCTCCTCGAACGTCGCAGGCTCACACTGGATCGTCGCGTGCTCGATGTGGTAACGCTCACGGAGCATGGTCAGCACCGAATCAAGAACTTTCTGGTAGTCACGATCGGCCGCGATGACGACGTGCCCGCTGGCGGATTCCATGCCTGAGGTGATCGTCCACACGTGAAGATCGTGAACCTCGACAACGCCATCGACTGCCAGAACCTCGGTGCGCAGTTCGTCCATGTCGATATGGGGCGGGGCGACCTCAAGCAGAATCCGCAACGCTTGACGGGTCAACTTCCAGGTGCGCGGCAGGATGAACAAGCCGATTCCGACGCCGATGATCGGGTCGGCGTAAGCCCATCCAGTGGTCAGGAGGATGATCGCCGCCGCGATCACGCCCACCGATCCGAGGAGATCGGCGAGGACTTCGAGGTAGGCACCTTTGACGTTGAGGCTCTCCTTCGAACCGGCCATCAGCAGCCGAAAGCTGATGAGGTTGATGACGAGCCCGATGGTGGAAACGATCAGCAACGGCACGCCCGGAATCTGAGGCGGTTCGTTGAATCGCTGCACCGCCTCAAACAGGACATAGCCGGCGACGGCGAACAACAGGATGCCATTGGCCAGTGCCGCCAGCACCTCCAGGCGATACAACCCATAGGTGCGCTGTGAGGTGCTGGGGCGGTTTGCCAGCGTGATCGCCGCCAACGCCATGCCGAGCCCGAGAACGTCCGTTCCCATGTGGGCGGCGTCGGAGATCAGGGCGAGCGAGTTAACGGTGAACCCGACGATGAACTCGACGAGCATGTAACTGCTGGTCAACGCGAAGGCGATGATCAGCGGGCGTCTGTGCTTCGCGCCGGCACTCAGCGGGGAATGCGAATGGCCAGCACCCATCGGGTTAACCGGCTACTGCTTGATTGAACATATGAAGAGTATTGCATGGGTTGTGCACACGCGCCATCCACCGTCCCTAGACTCAAAGGGCAGGATGGATGATCGCGGACCGGAGGATGGGCATGGACACGAAGCAGGGCGATCCAACCCGGCGGGCGACGCTATCACTGGCCGCCGTCCTATCCGTCACCGGCGCGATCGGCTGGCTTTCTTCTGTAATCTTGCTCCTAGAGCGCCTCCGCAGCCTGCAGAACCCCGGCGTGACACTCAGTTGCGACGTCAGCCCCTTCGTTTCCTGCGGTGCCCTCTTCGACCGGTGGCAGGCCACCCTCTTTGGCTTTCCAAACCCGATTCTCGGCGTGGCTGGCTTCGTGGCGCCGATTGCCGTCGCCGTGGGCCTGCTTGCCGGTGCGCGGTTCGGCGCCTGGTATTGGCGACTGTTCACCCTTGGCGTGCTCGGCGCCTGGCTCTTCGTGACCTGGCTCTACATCCAGAGCGCCTTCGTCATCGGCGTGCTGTGCCCGTACTGCATGCTGGTCTGGGCTGTCACGATTCCGATGTGGTGGTACCTGCTTGCGTGGGGCCTCAAGCACGGCACGCTTTTCGGCGACCGCACCCGCCGGGTCGGGCAGCAGCTTTTTCCCTTCGCATGGGTCATGGTCCTCACCAACTATGCCGTGATTGTGCTCACCATCCTCGTGCAGTTCCCCTTCATCTTCGCCTTCTAGTGCCCTCGACACATTTTCTGAGTGGCGACCCCTGGCCTCAGACAGGTCACCAGACTGTGCCACGTGTACTGCGCTAGCTCACGCTGAGACTTGTCGAGTGAGGGTTAGTGACAGCGAAAACAGAGCGTACTTTGTCCCGCTGTGGCGCGGCCGGATCGCCTTGGGACATGGAGAACGTAACCTGCAGACTCAACCGGCAACCACGCCACGGCTACTTCATCTCCATCAATCACGGTGCTCGACAAGTTACCATCAACACAACGAATCAAGATGAATGATGGCGCCGTCGCTTGAAAGCGCCTACAAGGATTCGATCGGGTCCGCCGAAGATGGGGAGTATTGATCGAGCATGGGTAACGCCCAACTGGTCGATGAGGAAATGCACGCTCGGTGGAGCGCGGCCCAACCCTTCGCATTGACGGGAATCGCTTGTGTCGTCGCTGGCGGACTGGTGGCTGCAGTCACCAGCCCTCTGGGCCTCGAGATGGGCTCATGGACCGCTGCCTATCTCGTACTCGTCGCTGGCGTGGCTCAACTCGGATTGGGCGTGGGGCAAGCATGGATTCCGGAGGAACTGCCCACGGCGCGACGGAGGCTATTCGAGCTAACCGCCTGGAACGGCGGAGGCGTAGCAGTGCTGGTTGCAACATTTATTCGCACCCCGTTGCTCGTGGCGGCCGGTGGTCTCGCCTTGCTCATCGCGCTGGGGTTATTCCTGAGCGCAGTGAAGCGGCCACGTCGAGTAACGACGCATTGGTTGGCGACCTATCGAGTGCTGGCCATCGTGGTCGCCATCAGTGTTCTGGTTGGGTTCGTCTTGTCCGTCGCGCGTCATGCTTCATGAATCGACTGGGGCTCGATGGAGGCTCTAGCTCCCGAGGCGTTGCGGGCTCGAATGCGCAGCGGATTCGGGACCTGGAACGGGAGAATTGGGAGACCCTCCACACAACCCGGGGCGATTCATTCGGCAGGAGGACTCCATTCCCGCGGGCAAACCCGATGATAAGTGTCGGAGAGACCGGGGAAAGAACATCCGCACCACCCAGGGCCGTGCGCGTTCAGGTCGGGTCAAAGACCTGAGTACGAGTGCAGCCCTGGTATGAATACGTTAACGACGACGTAGTTAAAGATCACCGCGGCGAATCCTATGATCGCCAGCCACGCGGAGCGTGTTCCACGCCACCCTCGGGTGGCCCGCGCATGGATGTACCCGGCATAGATGATCCAGATGATGAATGTCCAGACCTCTTTGGTGTCCCACCCCCAATATCGGCCCCACGAACGCTCTGCCCAGATGGATCCGGCGACGAGCGTAAAGGTCCAGAAGACGAAGCCGATCACCGTCGTGAGATAGGTGAGGTTTTCCAGCTTCACGACATCCGGAAGCGTCTTCAGTAAAGCAAGCGACTTCTTGCCAGCTTCGCGCCTGGCCTGCAGAAGCTGGACAATTGCGAGCCCGGCACCAATGGCGAAGAGCGCGGTTGCAAGCGATGCGACGAAGACGTGAATAACGAGCCAGTAGGAGTCCAGCACGGGCGGCAACGGCTTCACTGGAACGTAGAAGTTTACGGTACCGACCCCCAATGCGATCAGAGTAAACCCAGAGATATAGGCCCCCAGAAATCTCAGATTCTGCCACCGCTGTATGACGATGAAGACACCAACGATAAGTGCGGATGAAATCAGCGAGAACTCGAACATATTTGCCCAAGGAACGAAGCCCTGCGCGAACCCGCGCAACACCACTCCGGCGGCATGCATCACCCAGCCGAGAACGACGAGCGAGAAGGCGATGCGCTCGAATTTATAGATCGGTGTCGGTGGCTCGGGCTCGGTCTTCTGGAGAGTGGCGATGACTCCCTGAGCATTGGACGGTCGACGGTCAGAGGCATTTCCGACGACCGCCGGTATGCGGGCAGATCGTTTAGCCAAGTCGATCGCGAACATCACGAAGGCGAGCGTGTATATGCTCATCGCCGAATAGATTGCAACGAGTGAGTACTCGTCGAGTATCAGTTTCATGGTTTATCCTTGATTTCGAGCGTTTGAAAGTGTCGTTTCGCGAGGTCGTTGACTGCAAGTTCAAGTCCCGGGTCGTATCCGCGTGCAAGGCCGGCATACTCCAGCCGTACGCCGTCGGGCGTCTCGACGGCCTTCACCCATACCCGGCGGCGGGGAATGAACAAGGCGGTCAAGAGCCCGCCAATGGCTAGCAGAGTGAACCCAAGCACCCACCCTCGCGATGGGTCATAGGTGATGTCGAAAGTGGCAAACCGTAGAACGCTGTCCCCGTAGTCGGTTGCCGTCGCTGGGTCGGGGTCCGCGTCCTCGAACGTGACTGTTCCCAACCCGTTGGGGAGTGACGCAGTCTCGCCCGGGCGGAGCTTGATCGACTCCGTGCCACTGTCCCCTCCGGCAACCTGTGTCATGCCATCTACATCAAGGGCATACACGTTGCGGGGAATGCCATCGTCAATGCCGAGGTCGCCCGTGTATACGTTGAGGGTCAGAAGAGGGTTGCTTAGATCGGGAAACGCTGACGTCATTGCGCCGGTGGGAAGTTCCGCTGCGGTGGGATAGAAGAAGCCGATCATGCCGATCTGTTCCGGCAGCGCGTCAGGCGCTTTGATGAACCCCATCGAGGTGAGATTCGCATCCTGCGGCAGGAAGGGGACAATGTCAGTGAAAGCCACGTTCCCGTCACCGTCCGTCACTGTGATGCGCGGTGCGTAGCCGTTCCCGAGTAAGAAGATATCTGAGCCGAGAAGCGGTAGTGGCTGGTTCACTTTGACGGTGCCGCGCGAGACCGGTTCTCCCGGGATGGTGATAGAGACGTCCGCTGCGTAGTCCACGGGGAATCCGTAGGCATTGAAGTTCTCCTGCTCGTACTTTACGGAGAACTCATCTAGAACCATGCGGAAAGGCGGCAACATGCTCTCATTGAAGAACCGCCCGGGTGTGAAACTTGAATAGTCGCTCAGCACGTTCACGAACGGCTGTCCCTCAACGATTACCCGCTGGCCTGTATAGGTAAAACCACCACCAATACCCACCGCTATGAGTACCCCAATCAATGCAGTATGGAACACCAGGTTGCCGGTTTCCCGCAGGTAGCCGCGCTCGGCCGATACGGACAGGCTCGGTGCTTCGAACACGCGGACACGATAACCGCTCTTGCGCAGAAGTTTTCGTGCGGACTCGATCGCGACGACTGCATCGGTATCCACCGACTCCACTGAGCTGAACCCGTCCAGCCGCTCCAGCCGTGCCGGTGTCTTCGGGGGAAGCGTACGCAGCGCGCGTAGATGGTGGACGGTGCGGGGAATCACGCATCCGATCAATGAGAGGAACAACAGCAAGTAGACGCTGGAGAACCATACCGAGGTAAATACGTCGAAGAGTTGAAAGTTGTCGAGGACCGAAGCGAGATCTGGTTTTTCCTTGAAGTACTTGGCGACACCGTTCGGATCCGAACTGCGCTGTGGCACCAGCGAGCCAGGAACCGCGGCGATGGCCAGCAACATCAATAGAATCAGCGCCGTCCGCATACTGGTTAGTTGACGCCAGAAGAATCGCAAGTACCCGCTGAAACCCAGTTTTGGTTGCGCGACTCGGTCGTCTTTCGTTGAAGGTGCCGGGACGTCGATGTGATCAGATGGCCGGGACAAAACCGCTAATCACCCCTCCCAAACTAGACATGAGCCTCGTCCACAATCCGGAGACCATGACAATGCCGACGAGGATCAGCAATACGCCACCGATGATGTTGATTGTGCGGATATGGCGCTTGAGCCAACTCACGGAGCCGGTCACCCAATTCAGGCCAAACGCGACCAGTAGGAACGGTATGCCGAGACCGAGGCAGTAGACGGCGCCGAGGAGTGCACCGCGAGCTGGTGAGCCGCCGTTCAGGCTGAGTGCGAGAACGGCTGCCAGCGTCGGACCGATACATGGAGCCCAGCCCAACCCGAAGACAATGCCCAGGAATGGTGCGCCTGCCAGGCCGGTCGCGACCTTCCATCGGGGTTTGATCATGCGCTGCATCGAGGTGAACATTCCGATGAAGACGAGGCCCATCAGGATAATGATCGCGCCGGCGATGCGCGTGATCAGATCCATCCACGGCACCAACAAGAGGCCCGCCGCTCCGAAGAGGAGTCCTAACATCACGAAAATCGAGCTGAAGCCGAGGATGAAGAGCAGGACGCCCAGCAGGAGTCTCCGGCGATCTGCGCGACCCCCGTTGTCGCTGAGTCCGCCGACGTAGCCAAGATACCCGGGGATCAGTGGCAACACACACGGCGAGGCGAAGGATACCAACCCGGCGAGAAGCGCAAGGGGGAGGGCGACTAGGAGACTGCCCGACACCACAATCTGCTCAATCGGCCCCATTACAGATCCTCTGCAATAAGATCGCTGATTATGGTGTCAAGCATCGAGGGCGCTTCGATAAGACCAATGAATCGTGCTGCGACACGGCCCTGCTTGTCCAGCACCAGCGTCGTAGGCACGGCACTGGGTGGAGCGTGGCCGGCGAACGCGAGCCGGACCGTCCCCGAGTTAGCATCAATGATCGAGGGATACGCGATGTCGAATTTTCTCGCGAATGCGAGCGATGTCTCTGGTTGGTCGTAGACGTTGACACCGAGGAAGCTGGCACCGGCATCCTGATACTTCGCCGACAGGGCAGCAAGATCCGGCGCTTCAACTCGACAGGGTGCGCACGCTGCGTACCAGAAGTTGACTACCAGCACCTCACCGGCGTAATCCTGATTGGACACTGTGTTGCCCGTATCCGCCGTGCCGTCGAAGACCACGGTCTCGCCACGGTCGGCCGGGGCAAACTCGGAAATGGTGCCATCCACAGACAAATAGCCTTTGTCTTCACCCTTCGAATACTGCTCGGCCAGTGGGTCGGCGGCACAGCCTGATAACAACAGCGCGGCCGCCACAACCGTTGCGATAGAAAGGGGAATGATTCTCAATGTCTCTCCAGGGTGAATGAAATTCTTGGGCACTCGAAATGCAACCAACGCGGGTCGGTCGTCACCAAAGAGCTGCGTGCTGCGTAGCCAGGTGCGGGTTCGCGCTACTCGTGCACGTTGTTTGCTCCAGCAGACGTGGACGCGTTAGCCCAACGAATCAGATTCGCCTAATGGAGAGAAGAATCAATGACGGACGGATCGGCGAGGCTAGCGGGGCCGGAGGAAATGCTACGGGTGACGGCCGTCGGAGAGCCGTGGTCCAAGATGATCTGGGTGCGCCGCGGAAGCGGAGTCGCAGTAGAGCAAATCCCAGGATGCAGCAACCTATAATGGCGGCACACGCGCCAGCCGCGATCAGATCAACAGACGACGCAGCGATGGAAGCGGAACCCTCCGGCGTTTGATCGGCGAAAGAAACTCCGCCAGGCACGGCGGCTGTTAAGAGACCTATGTCAGGAGGCGACACCGAAACAAGTGGCTCCGTCACCATGCTCTCTGCGCCTGAGACTGATTCCGCATGTTGCAAAAAGGCACTGCCCATAACCGCGATGAGAACCAGCAGCGCAGCCGTTGCAAGCTTCAGCATCAACGTCCGCACAGCGCTCCCTTCGGATCACGGTGCCTGGCCAGGGCATCCCCGATCGATGATACCCGATTTGACTTTGGAAGCTGCCCTACGGCTTTCGATGTCCGACATGCAAAAGAACCAAGCGATCTCGTATAGGCCCCGCATATTTGTGTATCCACAACGAGGGATCCTGGTTACGGCCGATTGCCACCTCCACTTGCGCAGCGTATTCGGCGGTGCAGCCAGCACGAACGACGTTAATCTTCATACAGTCATGGGCGGTCGGCCCGACGGCAGCATATGTAGCCTGCGTAATTACTGAACACCAGGTCTGCAATCAAACCCAAACTGCTGTTGAGCACGAGGGCGCCAGAGCTGGCGGGCTATGAGCCTCCTGGCGGTGAAGTGTCAAGGCGAGAAGGAATGGTCAGCATCCATCTGCTGCTCTACTCGAATCTGTCCTGCACGGTCACCTTTACGCGGGGTGACGGTTGGACACGGCGTGTGCGAATGATGATTAGTCCCGCTACGATCAGCCCAGCCAGCCCGAGCGCGGACAGGGTGAGTTCGATCCCATGGCCGGCGACCGTGGCGAGAGTCGTCGTCTTACTCAGCGGAACATCCTGGACCATGGCACCTCTCTCGAATATCGGCAAGCGGTCGATGGTTTTGCCGTCGGGTGCGATGATCGCTGAGGTCCCCACGGTTGAGATGTTCACTAGGCTCCTGGCAGTCTCGATCGCGCGCAAGCGGGCGATAGCGAGCTGCTGCAGGCTCTCGTCGGTACGCCCGAAATCGGCATTGTTTGTGGGAGCGAGAATGAGCCCCGCTCCTCCTGCGATCATCTCCCGGATGAGGTTGTCATCGACGATGTCGAAGCAGATTGCGAGACCCGCGGCGACGCCGTTGACGTCGAACATGTTGTCGCGTGTGCCGATCGCGAAGTCGCGCGGGACGAGGGAGAACAGATCGGGGGCCAGTGGGTACCAGAAGTCGCGGTCGGGGATGTACTCGGCAAATGGCACGGGGTGCATTTTGTCGTATTGATCGATGGCGCCGTCGCCGTTCTCCCAGAGCAGGAGGCTGTTGTACGTCTCGCTGCCGTCAGTGGTGATTGTGCCGATGACAAGTGGAGCGTCCATGCGCTCGGTTACCAGGTTAAGTGTTGCGGCGGTCTCGCTGTCCTCCAGCGGACTGAGGTCGGATGCGTTTTCCGGCCAAACCACTAGGTCCACATCTTCGCCGTAGAGCGGTTCGGTGGCCGCCACGTGGTCTTGCAGGATCTGACCGGGGGTGGACGCCGCGAACAGACCCGCATCCGCGTTACCCTGCACCGCTGCGATTCGCATGGTTCCCGACTCGACTACTGGAAACGCGGGCACGGCCAGCATTAACCCGACCAGACCGAGAGGTAGCAGAGTATGGGTGACGCGTTTCCATGTAGCCGATTCCCTCGCAACCTGAACCGTCAGGGCACTAACCCAGGCGAGCAGAAACGATAGTCCGGACACCCCGACCCAGGCCGCTAATTCGCCAAATGGACTCTCAGATTGGGAGAAGGCGAGCCGTCCCCACGAGAAGCCTCCGTACGGCCAGTTGCTCGTGATGGACTCCCGAAGAAGCCACAGGCCGGCGATAACGACGGGGGTGAGGCCGAGGCGCCCCCACCTGCTGCGGAATGCGTGATCGGTGACACGCCAGGCAATGGCGACGAGTGCGCAACCAAGAGCAAAGAAGATCGATTCGAGACCGGCAAGGGCAAGCCAAGGCACCGGCCCGAGGTAGATCGTGAGCCAGAGGATGTGCGTGCCCCAGAATGCGAACCCGCCCAAAAGGCCCACCACGAGCGATGCCCACACCCGGCGCCCGACGAGGGCGAAGAGGATGAGTGGAGTGCCCACGAAGATGAGAGGCCACCAGCCGAGACCGGGAAAGGCCAGGGCGTTCAATATCCCTCCGATCACGATCACAATTGCGGCGAGCCATAAGGTAAGCCCGTTGTTGACCGCCGCGGACGACGATGGTTGTCTCAACCGTCCCGCAGGCACATGTCGTTCACTCGTGTACGCGAGTGCACCGGTCATGAATCGTTTCCTTCAGGTTTGTGGTGCGGTGGGCGGTCAGCTTTTTATATGGAGAGGACGAGTCCGCCAATGAGTGCTCGCATCCTGTAGATCCACATCGACCAGATGCCGCTGACCATGAGCCCGCCGATGACGATGAGCAGGGAGATCGCCATTTAAGGTGGTCCGAGGCATGGTGTCCATGCCGACCCCGAACACGAGGCCGAGCAGCGGCCCCCAGCCAACCCGGTGGTGGATGTGAGGGAGAAGACGACGTTGACGATGCCGAAGTTGAGCATGACGGCGCCAAAGCCAGGAGTGGCCCCGGGGTAACGTCGCATTCTCATAGTCATGAGAGTGCGCGGTTCAGCGACTTCCCCGAACGTGTTGGATGCGGAGGCTGTTGTAGACCACGAGGACGGATGATAACGACATGGCTGCGGCGGCAATGAGCGGGTTGAGCAGCCCTGCTGCAGCAATGGGGATTGCGGCAACGTTGTATCCGAAGGCCCAAACGAGATTTGTGCGGATCGTGCGGAGGGTACGCCGGGAGAGGGCTATGGCGTCGGGGATGACGAGGAGGTCGTCGCGGACGAGGATGATGTCGGCGGCTTTCAGCGCGATGTCAGTTCCGGTCATGATGGCGAGTCCGAGGTCGGCGGTGGCGAGCGCGACAGCGTCATTGATGCCGTCTCCGACCATCGCGATCTTCTTTCCGTCCGTTTGGAGGGCGCGAATCACGTCCGCCTTCTGCGAGGGGAGGACCCCAGCGAAGACACGATCGATCCCCAGTATCTCGGCGGTTCGTGCGCCGGCGTTTGGGGTATCGCCGGTGAGTAACACGGTCTCGAGGCCTTGAGCTTTGAGCGCGGAAACGGCCCGCATGGCGTGGGGTTTGAGGGTGTCGGCGAGGGCGATCACTCCGATGAGGCGGTCGTTGCGGGCCATGAGAACGATGGTGTGCCCGGCGCCGTCCGCGAGGTCGATTGCGTCCTGCGCGGCGGAGGTGATCGGGATCCCGTTGTCGTGGGCGAGTTGGATGTTGCCGATGAGCAGCCGGGAGCTGTCGATGCGTGCGGTGGCGCCAAGCCCGGGCAGGGCGGTGAAGTCGTCGACGGGGAGGAGGTCGGTTACGTGCGTGAGGGCTCTGCGTTCGATAGCTCGGGCGATGGTGTGTTCGGAGCCGCGCTCGATGGAGGCGGCAAGGCGGAGCAGTTCGTGTTCGGGGATACCGAGGGGGGTGACGGTCTCGACGGTCATTTGGCCGGTGGTGAGGGTGCCTGTCTTATCGAGCATGACGGTGGTGATGCCCCCGGAGGCTTCGAGGGCGTCGTGGCCCTTGATGAGGATGCCGAGGGTAGCTCCTCGGCCGATGCCGACCATGAGTGCGGTCGGGGTCGCGAGGCCCAGCGCGCAGGGGCAGGCGATGATGAGGACGCTGATGCCGATCCCGAACGCTTGCTGGACCGGGGTGCCCGCCAAACCCCAACCGATCCCAACCAGGACCGACAGGAGGATAGCGGCGGGAACGAACCAGGACACCACACGGTCAACAAGTGTCTGAACGCGCGCTTTGCGCGCTTGGGCTTGCTGGGTGAGGGCGGCCATCTGCGCAAGCTGGGTATGTGCACCGACGGATGTCGCCGACACTTCCAGGCGCCCGTCGGTGCTGATCGTCCCGCCCGTGACGGTGTCGCCGGGCATCACGGCGATGGGGACGGGTTCGCCGGTCATCATGCTTGCGTCCACTGCGGCCGTGCCACGAATGACGGTACCGTCGGCGGGGATCGTCTCGCCGGGCAGAATCACGAACACATCACCGACACGGAGCGCGCCTACGGGTTCGACGTTCTCGATCCCGTGGCGGAGGATGCGCACGTGGGTGGCTGCCAATGAGTTGAGAGCGCCGAGGACGTCGCCAGCTTTACGGCGGGATCTGGTTTCGAAGTATCGGCCAGCGAGCTGAAAGGTCGTCATCCCGGCGGCTACGTCGAGGTAGATCGAGTCTGCGCCGGCAGGGGTGACGCCGAACCCGAGCCAGTAGCCGTCTTCACCGGTGTCGCCCACACCGAATAGGAGGGTCGCGACAGCCCAGCCGAAGGACGCGGCGATGCCGAGCGAAACGAGGGTGTCCATGCTGACCATGCCGTGGCGGAGATTGCGAATCGTGGCACGGTGGAAGGGCCACGCCGCCCAGAGCACGATCGGCAAAGCCAGTAGCACACATACCCATTCCCAGCCCGGAAACCTCCACCCAGGCACAAGGGCGAGGACGATGGTGATGTCCATTAAGGGCACCATCAAGATCGCCGACACCACCAGACGCCGGCGCAGGGAAATGATACGAACCTCGGTCGCACGGCGCGACCAGGCGTCGTCCGCACCATCGCGCAGATGCGCCCCGTAACCGGCGTTCTCGATCTGCTGGATCGCACGCGGCACGCCCCCGTCGGAGATCCCAGTGACGATGGCCCGCTCGGTGGCGTAGTTTACGGTCGCACTGACTCCGTCGAGCCTGTTCAGCGCTCGCTCGACCCGACCCGCACAGGCCGCACACGTCATTCCGGAGACGTCCAGTTCGATCGTCTCACCCGTGTCGATAGCCGACGTTGCATTGAGCGTCATTCGTTCGGTTCCCTTCGTGCCTGGCCATCTTGTGTCGGGAGAGGACGGCGCGCCTCTCTTTCCGTGAGGCGTTGCAACATCTCGTTATAGACATCGAACTCGGCGTCACGGCCGGTGTCGAAGTGTCGATCTTTTCGCCGGGCTTCCTTGGTGTCCTGCCTGCCCCACTGCAAAGCAAGAACGATGATGACGATCAGCAAAGGGAACTCACCGCCCGCCCAGGCGACACCGCCGCCGAAATATTGTTGGGCCTCCAGGTCCGCCCACGGCAGGTCTAGGTAGCGGTAAAAGTTTTCGGCGATCAGATTCGAACTCGCGCTGGTCATCAGGATGATTCCGAAGAATGCGTGGAATGGCATCGCAGCTAGCACATAGCCGAGCTTGCCAATGTGCGGGAGCGGACGCGGCGGCCGGTCGACACCGATGATCAGCCCGTAATACAAGTAGCCAACGATCAGGAAATGCAGATTCATCGCCTGGTGCGCCCAATGGAAGCGCATAAAGTCACCGAAGATGGGCGTGAAGTACAGCCCATAGTACGAAGCAATAAAGACTACGAACACGAGAAACGGGTTGTAGACGAGCCGGAGCACAGGCCAATGCAACAACCCCGTCAACCAATCATGCAGGCCAGCCGGAGCGCCCGGACGGGAACGACTGGCGCGCAGCAGAAGGGTGACGATACCGCCCAGGACAAGTAGCGCTGGTGCGAGCATATTCAAGCTCATGTGCACAATCATGTGCACGCCGAAGTCGGGGGCCGAGTATTTTCCAAACCCAGAACTGGTCACGAACACGACTACCGTCCAGCCCAGCAGCCAGGAGAGCGTGCGGCCGAATGGCCATCGATCGCCCCTCTTATGGAGGGTACGGACCGCGACAAGATAAACAGCGATCGCGGCCAGGGCGATACCCAGGAATAGTAGGTTCGGTCGCCACTGGCCGAAAAGCACCGCAAGGGTAGGTGGATCGGGGACTTCGAATCCCATGAACACTTGTTGGATGCTGGTGGGAACGAAGTACTGCGGCGGAGGCTGCCGCGTCATCGCAACAGTGATCCCGACCCAGCCGGCGATCGCCATCATCAGGACTGCCGAAGCGGCGTTGACGCGATGATCAAGCAACCGTCTGCGCCGACTCAGCCACCACACGTAGCCGGCGGTCGCAAGAACGAGGGCCAGAACTATCCAGCGGCTCAGAATCAACCACCCGGTCAAGGAGTCGGTCAGGCCGCTGCCAGCAAGTTTGAACCACGCGAGCACCAGATCGGTAACGGCGATCACAGGCAACGCCACGACACCAACCAGGAAAAGGCGCCGCCGTGTTATAGCGTCTACCAGTCGGCCGGAGGCGAGCCGGATCCCCGCCACCGCGACAGCGCCGAAGAACACGTTGACCACGAGGGTTTGAAAGATTCCGACATCGCTGCCGAAGTCATGATCGGGCCCGACCAGCACCTGGCCGGTCACCACCGGCGCCAGCGCGGCGAGCGCAGAAGCCCATAAGGGAATCAGTAGTCCTGTCCAGCGATTAGCAAAATACGCTGCGGAGAACACGATCATCCCGGCGACGAAGCTAACGGTCCATGCACGGGGTGCGTCACTGAATTCATACAGGTAGGCGAATGCGCCGGGCTCGGCCAGCCGTGAAAACGTTAGCCCGCTGACATCCAAAGCCCTGTACACCACAAGTCCGCCCGCGCACACGGCCCACACGCCAGCCGCGACGCGCAACACCGTGAGCTCAAACACTTGATCCAGGTACCGTATTCGCTTCGCCGGAACTCCACGAAGGAACAGTAGATGGACGAGGGAACCGATGCTGACCAGGCATCCCACCTCAGCCCCGGCGTGCAGCAGCGTCGTGATGATGGCGACATCTAGGCCCGGAAAGCTGCGGAAGAGCTGCTCGTAGGGCGCCTCGCCCAGCAGCACCGCCGTTGCCACGGGTACCCCAGCGGCAAGTACCGCGGCGCTGATCACGAGCATCCCGATGAATACGCGGTTGCGGACGACGACCCGGGGGTCCGTCGATGCGACATTGACCGGTTGCGACGAATGCAGCTCAGCCATCGTGATCGGCTGACCAGGACTTCAACTCGTAACCCGCCTGCTCGATCGCGCGAGCGATCACAGTAGGTTCCAGGGGCACGGCATGAGTCAAGCGAATCCGGCCAGAAACAGCGTCGACCCGCACCTCCTCTACACCGGCAAGCGAGGACAATTCCGCGGTGACGGCTCGCTCACAGTGCGCGCAGGTCATCCCGTTCACCCACAGCTCAAGAGCCGCCACTACATACCCCACCGTTCCCAAACCAATCACCCGCTAACCCTACAACATGTAGTTTGCGTGCGCCGGACCCAGCCGCTAGTGTATCTACTACGTGTTGTAGAGATCGTGAGGAGGGGCATTGGTCGCCGACCCGATCATGCGGTGGGCCTTCACCCTGGTCTTCTTGTCCCTTGCTGGCTACTCGGCCTACCGCATCCCGCACGATCGCGCTCGGCCCGCCCAAGCAGTCGGGCATGCCCTGCATATCGCCATGGCCGTGGATATGGCCGCAATGGCCTGGCCGTGGTGGGGGATGGTGCCAGCTGTCCCGCAGATAGTGTTCTTCACGACGGCGGCAGCGTGGTTCGGCGTGTTGCTGATGCTTCAATTGGCGCGGACGGTCCCACGTTGGGCGATGGGTGGGCATGGTCCAGGGCATCAGCTGGCGCACGTGGTGATGATGCTAGCCATGGTGTGGATGGTCGCTGTGATGACCCCGGCTGGGCAAAACTCCTCGGACTCGGGGCATGGCCATTCGGCGCTAACCGGATGGGCCGCCTTATCCGGTGTGACCGCGACGGCCGCGCTTCTGGTCGCCGGAGTGATTCTTCTGGTCGAGTTTTTGGAATGTATTCGCGGCATTCGTCGAACCCGGCGGGAGCACACCGGCAGTGTTGCTTCTGGAGCCGTGATGAGTCTCGGCATGTCTGCCATGTGTTGGCTCATGCTCGCCTGACTGGATATACCGAGTGCCACTTAGCCGGTCCACCACTCGGTGGACACAATGAAAAGGAATCGAGAACCAATGAACCCACGTAAAAAGCGTCCCCTGCTGGTCAGCGGTGTTGCCGCACTCGGCGCGCTCGCCCTCACCTTCGGCGGGGCGGCCGTCGCGAACGCCCATGTCGATCTTAGCGGCAGTAGCAGTGAAGCCGGTTCCTCGACACTGTTGACGTTCAGTTTCTCCCACGGCTGTGAAGGGTCGCCCACGACCGCGATCGCGATTCAGATCCCGAAGGGCATCAACACTGTCTCACCCACCGCGAACGCAAACTGGACGGTCGAGAAGGTAATGGAGACGCTTGAGTCGCCGATCACGGACAGTAGCGGCAACGAGGTCACCGAGCGCGTCGGCGAGGTTCTCTACACGACGAACACTCCAGTGCCGGACGGTATTCGGGACGCGTTCACGCTCTCGTTGACACTTCCCGAGGTTGCCACTGAAACGACATTGCCATTCCCTGTCGTGCAGTCGTGTGAGGTGGGCGAGAATGTTTGGGTGGAGATCCCCGCAGAAGGGCAGGACCCACACGACCTGGACGCTCCGGCGCCGACCATTGAGGTGATTGCCTCCAGCACCGACGGTGACGGTACGAAGACCGACGCTCCTTGGTCGGAGGCGGGCGAAAGCGGTGCTGCAGCCGCCGACGCTTCCGGGCAGACGGCGCTGATAGTCACCTCACTCATTGTCGGAGCGCTTGGCCTAATCACGGGTATGGTCGCGCTACTGCGGGGACGCAGAACGGCATGATTCCAGTAGTCGCCGGGGAGAGAAGGCGACCACGACTGCGGCATTGCTCGCTCGCTCTGCTGACTTTGTTACTCGCAACAATGTTCACGCTGGTCGGCGGGGTTGAGTCGGCGTCGGCCCATGCCGAACTGCTGGGCGCCACGCCCGAGGACGGCGCCGTGCTCGACCAGGCGCCAGAGACAGCCGAGTTGCCTTTTAGCGAACCCGTCCAACTAATCGACGGTGGAATGCGCCTTTTCCCGGGTGCCGACGACCCGATCATCCTCAATGCCCATGCAGTGAACAGTCTGATCACGGTCGCACTACCCGGCGATCTCAGCGAGGGTTCCTACGCCCTCAGCTATCGCGTGGTATCGGCCGATGGACACCCCATCTCCGGTGTCATCACCTTTCAGATCGGCACCGAGGTCCCCCTGTCCCCGGCTCCGACCGCCGACGCTGCTATTGCGATCTCATCTTCGATCGAGTTCACGGTCTCGATGTTGGCAGTGCTGCAGTACGTCGGACTGCTGATGTTTGCGGGTCTGCTGTTCTTCGACCGGGTCGTATTGCGGACCCGTGGGCCCGCCGATCCGCGCACTCGCAGAGTATGGCGGATCGGACTTGCCACTGCGATCGGCGCGTCGCTGCTGCTGATCCCCGCCTCAGCATTGCGCGTGATGGGTGCCGAGCCCTGGAAGATCGCAAGTCCCGGAACCTGGCTGCCAGGAGTGCTCTGGCAACCAGTTGCGAGCGCCCTCATCATCCTCGTCACGGGTTTGGCCGCCTATCTTCTGGCGGCCCAGAGCACATCCGCGTACTGGCGGCGAACATCGGCGATCGTCGCCGCAATTACTGTGGCGGTGCCAGTGCTCGCGGGGCACACGCAGACAGTCGAACCGAGCTGGCTGATCATGAGCGCCGACATCGGTCACTTACTCGTAGGTGCCTTCTGGGTAGGCGGTGTCGCCGGGCTGCTCCGATTCCTCGCGAGCGTTCGTCGATCCGGCACCAGCCCGAGAATGGCGCCTGAGTTTGCGGCGCGAGTGACGGTTCGATTCTCCCAGTTTGCCTTGTGTAGCGCGATCCTCCTAGCGTTGAGCGGCACCGTCATGGCTGTCATGATCGTCGGCAACCTCCCCACCCTCGTCGACACCAGTTATGGGCGAACCCTGCTCCTCAAATTCGGCATCGTCATCGCTGTGATCGCCCTCGCGGCTTGGAACCGTACTCGTCTGCTCCCACGAATCATCCAGAAACCCACCGCTACCTTGCGGTGGGCGAGCTTGCGACGCATCCTCGGCTATGAAGCCGCGCTGCTAATCGCCGTGCTCATCGTCACCGGGTTCCTTACCAACTCCAGTCCTAGCCACCACGGCATGCCGCCGAGCACTACATCCGCGTCGCGCGACACCACTGTTCACGCCGATTCTCAAGGCCTCCTAGTCGACGGCAGCTTTACTCCGACCTCCACGGGGCAAAACACCATCACGTTCAGGCTCAAACATAACGGCGTACCCGTCACGCCGGACCAAGTACACATCGAAGCCCGGCTACCCGAACGGGAACTCGGCCCGTTTACCGGCACGCCAGAACTCGACCCGAGAACCGGCGACTATACCGCTGTGCTCACGCTGCCCGTTTCAGGTGACTGGCATATCCTGATCACCGCCCGCGTCTCCACCTACGAGCAGCCCATTGCCATCATCCCCGTCACCATCCCCTAACCTAAGAACAAGTTGGGTCAGATGCGGATCGGCGCTGGCACCCGTCGACGTCTGGCCGTCGGCCAGCGCCTCATTGTTAGCCGCGCCGCCCGCAACTCCAAGCTCATATCGCCAGTCACCTGAGCCAACCTGGTAAGCGCATTGGCCAGGTTCGCTGCACCCACTTGCTTTGCTGCCGCATCATCGGCGATCAACTCGACCAGCAAGAGCGTAGCCCGCTTCAGCGCTCGGCCCGCGCGCACGCCTCGGGGCAGGCATAGCGCGTTCACCTCCGCAATTCGCACCGCCCACCCGTGCTGATGCCGCAGGTGCGCGTACTCGTGTGCGAGCACGGCCCGTAACTCCGATGGAGTAAGCGCTGTTTCAAGGGCTGTGGAAACAAGGATCTCCGGCAGCCGGCCGGGAATCGCACATGCCACAGGCTCATCCGATTTGAACCGCACCAACGTGAAGCGGCCGCGGTCCTCGCGAGACACCGCGACTGGCGCAAGCCGGTTTACCCTGTCTCGGTACGAGTAGATCAGGGGTTCTGCAGCAAGGGAGACCAACGCAATAACCGCGCCGACAATTCCTAAACTCACCCAGGCGAATGCGCTGACAGCGACCGCCTCAAGTGCCGAGGGCGCATCCGATGCCGCCATTCCTGAGACCAGGGCCGCCAGCAACGACCCCATCGCGAGTGCGCACCCTGCAAAGAATGCTCCGAACCACAACGTCATCGCCGTGCGCGGCCGCCGGACCTGCCAGCGTCCCGCTGTCAGAAGAAGCGGACTAAGCAGCAATAATGCCGCGGCCGAACCTGCAAAGGCGACTACCCAGAACACCGTCCCCTACCTCCGCTTCTTGTCGCGGCCAGTAGCGATTGCCTGCTGCAACAAGTCAGCATCTTCGGCTGTCAAATTACCCGCGAATCGTAGCAGCGCTGCGTGCCGATCTCCGGCATCCTCTAACGCCGACATCATCACTAAGCTCACGTGATCTTCGCCCGACTGTGCCGCTTGAAACCGTACCTTCCGGGGAGAGACTCCCCGGCGAACCACTTGACCTTTCTTCTGCAAGCGATCCAAAGCTGTCATTAACGTCGTGTAGGCCGGTGTGTGGCCAGTGACGAAAGCCTGGATCTGCCGCACACTCAGAGACTCATTCTGTTCCCAGAGAATCCGCATTACCTCAGCCTCGAGCTCGCCTCGTCCACGTGTTCGAACCGTCGCCATCAAAGGCCTCCCACGCCAACTCTACAAGAAGTAGTTACGGAGATGGAAGCAGGGGCCAACCGAAGTCCCCGCTCACAGCCGTGGCGCCTCGAATCGGAATCCGCGCGACGCTTTAGGCACAGCAGGAAGTGGGGAGTTGGTTGCGAAAGAGGTTCGCGGTGAGGCGGATACCTTCGGCCATGGTGAGATATGGAGCCCATATGTCGGCGAGTTGAGTGACGGTGAACCCGGCAGTAATGGCGTAAGTCGCGGCGAGCATCATCTCCCCAGCCGCGTCGGCGAGAGCGTGGATCCCAAGGACTTTGCCGGAATCCGCATCGGCGACGATCTTGATCCCTCCGCGAGTGTTGTGGTTGCTGATAGCTCTCGGCACATCGGACAGGTGCAGGTACCGGCAGGCGCATCGGTATCCGGCGATGATCGCCTCGGCTTCGGTCATCCCGGCGGATGCGAGTTGAGGTGAGGTGAATAGCACGGAAGGCAGCCCGGTGTAGTCGACCTGTTCATGACTGCCGAGAGCATTGCGTGCTGCAATCTTTCCGCTTGTCGCGGCGACGTACACGTATTGCGGCACATTGGTCACGTCACCGGCCGCGAGTACGGCTGGGTTCGACGTACGCTGTTCTTCGTCAATGATGATGAAGCCGCGGCCGTCAGTCGCAATGCCCGCCGCATCGAGGCCAAGCTTGCCGGTGCGTGGAGTTCGTCCGGTGGCGATGAGCACACGCTCCGCGGTGATTTCCTTTCCCGCGCGAGTACTCACCCCGACGAAGCCGTCGTGCTGAACGATCGATATCACACGGTCATTGACGACGGCAATGCCCTCGTCCAGAAAAGCTTTGCGTAGTTCGGAAGACAATTCCGGTTCCGCATGCGGCGCGAGTCGCCCGATGACGGAGACATCGCTCCCGAGGCGGGCGAAGAGCTGAGCTTGTTCGAGGCCGACGAAACCACCGCCGATAACCACGAGTGAGGCGGGCAGCTTTGTGAGGTCCATTGCTGTCGTTGAGGTGAGGTAGTCAACGCCCTCGATCCCGGGGATGGCCGGAATGTGAGGCTCGGCACCAGTGGCGACGAGGTATGACTTCGCACGAATCGGTCGTCCGTCGACAAGGAGAGTTTCAGGGTCAAGGAAGGTTGCGGTGGCGGCGAGGATGTCGAATCCATAGGCGGCGGCGATGTCTGCGTACTTAGTCTGACGGAGCATGCCGACCAGTTCATCTTTTTGTTGCATGATCGCTTCGAGGTTTACCGAGCCAGCTGACGTGGGAGCGCCACGGAACGGGTTCGAGAGGGCGGTGCGACGCGTGTGTGCCGCGGCAAGGAGCGTCTTGGAGGGCACACACCCGATATTCACGCAGGTACCGCCAAGCACACCCGACTCTATGGCTACGACACTCGCCCCTTGGAGTCGAGCATGGATCGCCGCCGACATCGCTGCCCCGCCCGTGCCGATTATCGCAAGATCGAGTTCGCTGTGCTGTGTCATATTGCCTCCTTGAATGAGCTGGATCACACGCGCGTCCACATCTGACAGGATGTACCTTCAAGCAAGCTTGAAGGTCAAGCTGCGATGGAGGTGTCCTATGCGGATCGGAGAACTCGCCGAGAAAACTAAGACCAGGCCGTCCGCACTCCGGTATTACGAGGCGCGTGGATTGCTTCGACCGCCAGAACGTACACCGGCTGGGTATCGCAGTTACGGTGACGATGCGGTGCATCGGCTTGAGTTCATCGAACGGGCACGCACGGCAGGGTTCACACTCGCGCAGACCGCGGAGATCCTCAACGTTCGCGATGCCGGCCACTCGCCATGCGGACATGTGCGGGATCTACTTGACCAACACCTAGTCGAAATAGAGGAGCAACTCGCTCAACTCGATCAACTGCGCGCGAACATCGCCGAGCTTCGAGAGCACGCAGTACGGACACCACCAGAGGCATGTGTAGCTGAGTCGATCTGCCATTATCTCTGAGCCTGCTGGTATCGCGAATACCCACGAGTTGGCCCACCTCAACATCGCGGCCGTGAGGTTCAGGAACCACTGCGTCGGCTCATAATCCGATACTTGCTCGGAGTGACGCCGACGCTACGGCGAAACTGACGGGCCGCGAAATCAGCATCACCCCAGCCGACCTCGGATGCGATAATCGCGATCGGCAACTCCGTCTCACGCAACAGATCAGCCATCCGTTCGGCCCGCAGCATCGTCAGATACGCAATTGGGGACCTCCCGTATGCGTCGACGAACACTCGACCCAACTGTGACGGCGAGAGATGCACGGCATCCGCAAGCTCGGCAAGAGACCATCGGCGCCCAAGTTCCCCACGGAGGAGGTTGGCAACGCGCCTCGCCTCGACGCGCAATGGGAAGAAACGACGGTGCCGTGGTGGTGCCAGTCGCACTGCGGTCCTTCGGGTTCCTACGGGTCGATGATCGGCGGCAGCAAGGAACGGGATGATGACATCGACAACTGCGAACAGTAAGGACTGCGCACGGTAGAACCGTTCAGGCGGAAATCCTTCGATACTCAATGACACCAATTCGTCCAACCACGGCATCAGGAGGCTCGCCCTATCCTCACCGATACGAACAACTTGGGCAGCGTCGGCGTAGTACGCCTCCAGAAACTGGTGTGCGTCGAGGCGGTCGATGAACCGGGCGGCGTACTGCCAGAACACCTGATCGACAAGATAGTCCCGATCCAGATACAGCGTCGTGGTCGTCACCCAGCCCTCGGGCTCTGCACCGCACAACGTGTTTGCTGCAAGGACAACCACATCCCCGACGTTGACATGGCGGGCTCCGAACTCGCTGAACAGCACCGCGCTTCCCCCACGGACGACGATGATCTTCACGCAGTCGTATGCGATCGGAGCTATTTCTGCATGCGCCGTACGTGTCTGCGCGTGAATGGGTGAAAACAGTCGGCGATTCTGGGAGTACTCCAGGATTGGAATCACCACCTCGTGAGGCAGCGCCAAATTGGCTGCAAATGGACTCGTAATTCTTTGGGCAGCTACCTCGCTGTCGAAGTAGACGGGGTTCGTCATAGCAGGGAGAATCTGCTCTCAAGGCACCTGAGTAAGCCAAAGTTCACTTCGGAGCTTTTCGACGACCGCGACAACTATGGCCGTGAGAACTACCCGTCAGCAGAGCTTGAGAAATGAACCAGTACGCCCTTGGTGGCGAAGGCGACGGGCTTTAAGGCACCGTCATCCCCCTGTGGATCAGGTTCTACTTATCGACAAAGCGATGAGTGACGGGCGGATCGAAAATCTCTCTCGAACGAACTGAACTCTTGCGGGCTCCCAAGAGATGCGAGGAGCGCCGATCACGGCGGGGCGAGCAACAAGAATTCGGCCAAAGAGTGCGAATAGGACGAGCATGCAGCTCGCACCCAATATTGCGCACATCAGGTCGCCTTCAGTCGAACCGGAAGAAGCCCGCGAGGTCGCAGAATCCAAAGAGCCAGCATCGATCTCAGTTGGGGATGCGAGGATCTGAAGTGACGTGAACGCGGAAGATGACGCGGAATGGTCAGGAGTAGACCTGTCAATGCGCGCCCCAGACCCGGGGTGCGCCATGGAATACATGGTCAGCAACAGCACCAAGACGCCGACAATACACAAGAGCGCGATCAGCAGCTGATCAATACGGAGACGACGGATATTTCCTGCGCCCAGCCTCGTATTTGCCATTACCCCCAATTCGCTCCCCCTTAGCGCCCATACCCCTACAGGGTACCCAATCGACTTGCGGGGCAACGGATGTTATCCCCACAAGTAGCTAGTGTCCGGTCATGTCACGTGCGATGCACGTCAATCAGATGATGTAGCGCCCTGGTCGCTTGTCGTGGGACGACTCCATTTCCGAGCGCGGTGAGTTGCTGGGCATGAGTGAGGCGAAGTTCGGGATGGGAAACCCAACCCGACGGCAGGCCCATGAGCCACTCGACAAACGCCGGTGCAGGACGTGGGCCAGCATCACTATTCAGGAGAGCGGGCGCTGGCGCAGATCGTCCGGTGATGTGTTCCCATCGCGTTATGGCATCGGCGTATCGTCCCCAGCGTCGAAGAGCTGCCCGATCAGAGCCCACAGGCTCTCTGGCTCCTCGGGTCGCGGGTATCCGCTCGGGCCGTGGAGCGCGAGGTCGATGATCTGGTGGCTGAGTGCGATCGTTCCGCGTCGTGCTTTGACTTGTTGCAGGCTTTCCCCGCCTCTCGCCGCGTCCGATGCCAACGGAGTGCGAAAGAGCGCGATGGGCGACAATGAAGACCCGGAATCTGGGGTGGGGGGCGCCGATGGCGGAAGCGGGTAGACCGATCCATGTCGCATCCATCCCGAGGTCGGCCAGGTCTCCCAGAACTGCTCCTGCTGCCCGAAGAGGTCTAGTTGCGGTTTCTCCCAGATGCCACGGGTCGGGTTCCACACTGCGAGGGGTTGTGCCGGCGGGGGTTGCATGTTCGGGGTTGCGTTGCTCATCGTCGTCTCCTTCGAGGTTCGTGCGGATCGCGGATGCGGAGAGCAGCCCGCGGACGTTCTCGATCACGACCCACTCCGGTTACAGCGCCTCGATCGCTGCCGCCATGTGCGCCCAGAGACCGGAGCGCGTGCCAGGTTTGAGGCCGGCCATCTTCCCGACCGTGGACACGTCCTGGCAGGGGAACCCGCCGCAGAGGATGTCTACCGGCGGGACGGCGCTCCAGTTGATGGTGGTGATGTCGCCGAGGTTCGGGGCGTTCGGCCAGTGGCGAGAGAACACGTGAGCGACAGGTTCGTTGATCTCGGAAAACCAGACTGTTTCAGCGTTGAAGACTTCCTCGACGGCGAGGTCGAGGCCTCCGTAGCCGGAGAAAAGAGAACCAACTCGTAGCGGTGGGGTCTGGTCTGAGGAGGTCGGGTCGAGCACGCGGCACCTTCCGGGGCGGTGAATCCCGAAAGTCGAGTCGAATGACGACTGCTCCGGGCTGGTCACCTGACAGGTGCACGAACTCACCCAGCGAGCACCGTCCGGTTCCTCGATCACCGCCGCGCTGCCCGTCCTCGGATAGACCGTCCGCCGCTTCTCGTTCGCCCCCCAATGAGTTGCCACGCCTCTTGCAAGCGAGGCCCGCCACCTGCCTCGTCAGGCGTCGGAGAGCACGCGCTGCGTGCGGGTGCTGACGCTCACCTCGTCAGCAAGACGAGGGCGGTGTGTGGTGACGGTTTCGATGCGGGTGATGTCCGCCGGCGACGGTTACAAGTACCTCCTGCGCACCGTCGCGACGGGGGATGGCGACCGGATGCTCTCGACGCCGTTGACCCGCTACTACGCGGAGAAGGGCAGTCCTCCGGGCCGGTGGCTTGGCTCCGCCGTGACTGCTCTCGGCGGTGGTGCGATCGTCGTCGGTGATCAGGTCTCGGAGGTTCAGCTTCAACTCTTGATCGGTCGGGGCCTTGACCCAGTGACGGGTGATCCGCTCGGGAGCGCGTATCGGAACTACCCGACAGTGACTGAGCGCATCCAGAAACGCATCGCCGGGCTTGATTCCGAGCTCGCGTTGACGGAGCGTGCGGAAGCGGTCGCCGTAATCGAGGCGGAGGAGACGGTGAAGGGGGCACGGAAGGCGGTTGCGGGGTTCGATTTCACGTTCTCGATTCCGAAGTCCGCGTCGGTGTTGTGGGCGGTGTCGGATGCGGGCACGCAATCGCTGATTGCGGACGCGCATCACGCGGCGGTTGCGGAGATGGTTGCGTTCATCGAACGCGAGGTTGCTGCAACCCGAGTCGGCACGGCTGGCCGCAACGGGGCTGTTGCGCAGGCGGATGTGACCGGGGTGATTGCCACCGCGTTCGACCACTACGACTCCCGCGCGGGTGATCCGCATCTGCACACGCATGTGGTGATCTCGAACAAGGTGCAGACCGCCCATGACGGGAAGTGGCGCTCCCTCGACGGCCGCCCCCTGCACGCCGCGACGGTCGCACTGTCGGAACTGCACGAGGCCGTGTTCGCCGACCACCTCACCCGCGCGTTCGGTGTCGAGTGGGAAGCACGAGACATGGGACGTGACCGCAACCCGGCCTGGGCGATCAGCACGGTGCCGGAGGAATTGGTGGCGGAGTTCTCCACTCGCGCCCGCCATATCGACGCGGAAACCGATCGCCTCATCGAGCAGTACGTTGCCGCCCATGGGCGCCGGCCGGCGCCGGCGGTGATCGTCCGGTTGCGCGCACAGGCCACGCTCGCCACCCGACCCGAGAAGCAAGTTCGCTCGCTTGCTGACCTCACCTCCGAGTGGCGGGCCCGCGCGACACACCTGCTCGGGGAAGACGCCACCCCGTGGGCGGGTACGGTGACCACGAATGATGCGCCGCTGCTGTTGCGTGCGGATGATGTGCCGCTCGATGTCGTCGCAGCTCTCGGACGCAGCGTGGTCGAGACGGTCGGTGAGAAACGATCGACGTGGCGCCGGTGGAACCTCACCGCCGAAGCCGCTCGCCAAACCATGCAATACAGGTTCGTCACCACCAGAGACCGTGAAGCGATCGTCGGCATGGTGGTGGACGCCGCCGAACAGGCATCCCTCCGGTTGACTCCGCCCGAGCTCGCGTCGAGCCCTGCCGTGTTTCGTCGGCAAGATGGCACGAGTGCGTTCCGTCCGAAGTCTTCGACGGTGTACTCCTCGAAAGAACTCCTCGCTGCCGAAGACCGGCTCCTTGAACGCGCCCGCACCACCACCGCACCAACAGTGCCCGTGGAAGTCGTGGAGAACGTAACCGCCCGCCCCGACCGTGAAGGGCGAATGCTGGGTGAGGATCAGGCGACCGCGCTGGCGGCGGTCGCCGTGTCAGGCCGGGTCGTGGACGTGCTGGTAGGCCCCGCAGGTGCAGGGAAGACGACGGCCATGCGTGCACTTCGCACCGCCTGGGAGCGTGAGCACGGACGCGACAGCGTCGTTGGGCTCGCACCGTCGGCGGTCGCGGCGCAGGTCCTCGCCGATGACCTCGGCATCCGCACCGAGAACACCGCGAAATGGTGGGACACCCACCAGCGCACCGGCGCAACGTTCCGCACTGGGCAGCTGGTCATCGTCGATGAAGCCTCCCTCGCCGGAACCCTCTCCCTCGACCGCATCACAGCGCTGGCGCAGGATGCCGGGGCGAAGGTGCTGCTGGTGGGCGACTGGGCGCAACTCCAGTCCGTCACCGCCGGCGGTGCGTTCGCCCTCCTTGTCCACGACCGCGACGATGCCCCTGAACTGGTCGACGTGCACCGGTTCGTCAACGACTGGGAGAAGACCGCATCCCTTGGCCTCCGTCATGGCCGCACCGAAGCGATCGACACCTACTCAGACCGCGGACGCATCACAGGTGGCGATACCGAGACGATGATCGATGCCGCCTACACTGCCTGGCGCGCCGACACCCTTGCCGGGGTCGCGACCGTGTTGATCGCCGATTCCCATGAGTCCGTGCACGCGTTGAACCAGCGCGCCCGCGCCGACCTGATCCTCGACGGCACCGTGAACGCCCTCCGCGAAGTCGAACTCCACGACGACTCCCGAGCAGCCGTCGGGGAGGTGGTCATCACCCGTCGTAACGACCGACGCCTCCGCGCGGGGCGCGGATGGGTCCGCAACGGCGACCGTTGGACGGTCACCGATGTCCGTGACGACGGATCACTCACGGTTCGCCGCGCCGGCAGTCGTGGGGTGGTGATATTGCCTGCCGGGTACGTGGCCGAACACGTCGATCTCGGATAGCCGAGGTTCCCCAAACACACTCACCTGTGAACGTGCGCGTGCGCGCGGTTCTATTCTACCGGTCGCCGTGAGGACGCTCACGCGACCGACTCGTCATCGCGGGCCGAGAGACCACGAATCGCGAAAGTTGTGTCGTGCATGGTGGCTCTGGGGGTGGCTACTCAGGTATCGCGTTCCAGATTCCGGCCCACTGCTCCGGTGTCAGGTCCCTCGGCAGTGCGCGTGTATCGACGCCGCACTGCCTCAGGAGTTGCCGGGCTCGGCCGGGGTCGATGTGGCTCGCGTTCGCGATGACACGGTCGAGGGTTCTGCCTCGGCCGGTGAATACCGCGCGTACGAACTGTTGGTACCGGGTGCGCTGCGAGCCGGGAATCAGCGGATCTTTGCGCCTGCTGATCTGGATGATGCCGCCATCGACGCTGGGGCGTGGTCGGAAACCCCAGGAGGGAACCCGGCCGTGGAGGTCGAAGGTGAACCAGGGCGCGGTTTGTGCGGTCAACATGGTGGAGCCACCGATCCCGCAGCGTTTGCGGGCGACCTCCCATTGCGTAAGGAGCACCGCCTGAGTCCAGGTGCCGACGCGGAGAAGTCGGCGCAGGATCGGGGTGGTGAGATGGAAGGGGATGTTCCCCACGATCACGGGGTGGTCGAGAGGGACGGTGAGCGCGTCGGCGTGATTGATTTTCACATCCGGCAGCGCGCGGCGGAGGCCAGCGATCCGGTGCTCATCGAGGTCAATCGCGGTCACCGGCCTGCCGAGCTGGGCGAGAGGTCTCGTGAGTGCGCCGTCTCCAGCGCCAAGTTCGAGTATCGGCCCTTTCGTCGCGGTGACTAGAGCGGTGATCTTGCTGATTGTGGGTGTGTGGATGAGGAAGTTTTGGCCGAGTTCGTGGCGGCCACCGTGGGATGAACGAGGCATGTTCGCGCTCCAAGAAAGAAAGGATGGAACGCCTCGGAAACAGGGCAGAGCGCAGACGGAGAAAATGGATGCGCAAAATCGCCGTTCCGAGACGCGAATGGTCTCTCGGATGGACGACGCGCGAAGCGTTCAGCGAGGCGCGCCGTCAGGCGCGGCGGTCGCGAACAGCAAGCGTGTGCGTCACAGCGAACACGCAAATCAAGTTACCCATGCCGATCATCTTACCCGATCGTAGCACAGAGTTCATCGGAGCAGCAAACCCGGGAATCACAGGCCGCGTGCTGGCCCGTCACGACCTGGGTCGCTGCCGGGGGTGGTGCGCTGGAACGGGTTGAGTTGCCGCTCTCGCTGCTCCAACAGCCGTCGTGTCTGTTCCTGCTCGGCCCGCTTGGCTGCAATGATTCGTGCAGCGTCGTTGACTGAGAGGTTGCGGAGTTCGTCGGCTTCGGCGCGCGCCAATGTTGCTCGCGTGAGGGCGTCTCGGGCGGCACGCTGTGGGTTGACGGTGCGCATTCCGAACTGATCGCTGCGTGCTTGCTCGGTTCCAATTTCACGAGCCAACAATGCGAACCGTTCTTGCTTGTGTCGCCGCGAGGTTTTTCCTCGGTCGGTGCGCGCAGCGTCGGCGGCGCGGGCGGCTTCGGCCACGCGGGGGTCACCTTTCGCTTTCTGTGCCGCTGTCTGGGCTGCCCATCCGGGGAGTGCTTGGTGATTACGGGGCGGTGCGCTGCCCCAGTTGTCGCGCACTCGCGCCCGTTGAGTCTGCGTCTGTTCCTTCGCGGCCTGGTGCTCGGCGCGGGCTTTGCGCCGACCGAACCTGCCGACGGCCGAGAGTCGGGTGCTGGCGGCGGCTTCGTCCTCGACAGCGGCAAGGTAGGTCGCGCCGTCCTGCTCTGCTCGTTGGACGAGTGGCCTGGTGACTTCGGTACGGACGTGCTCGGCTGCGTCCTCAGCAGCGTGGATTACGGCGTCGGCTTGCTCATCTTCGGCACGGTGGGCGTCTCGTTGGGCGTCGAGGCGCGCGGCTTTTTGCTCCCACCGGTCTGCCTGCTCCTTGGCGCGCTCGGCTACCTGGTCGAGGCGAGCGAGTTCTTCGGTGACGAGCTTGACCGGGCCATTGGCGACGAGGCCGCGTACGGCTTCTGCTGCTTGGGCTGTGACGTGGGCGAGGCCTCGGTCTGCAGGGTCGCGTTCCAATGCCTCGATGAACTGTGCTCTGGCATCGGCCATGTCTTCGGCGATGACATGCAGCCGGTTGGTCTCGCGGCCTCTGGTCATCCCGACGTAGACCCCGGCCGCGGTGGTCGCCTCCGACAGGATTGTGTGGGAGGTGGTGACGGTTGCGCCTTGGACGCCATACGCGGTCGCCGCATAGGACAGGTGCGCATGCCCGGCCACATACTCCGGCGGCAGGGTGACAGTGCGGGGGTTCTTGCGGCCGCTGCCAACCTCGCGGGCATAGACGGTGCCGTCGTCGGCGATGTGCTGGACGATCCATTGCTGTCGGTTTGCGACTCCGAGCGCGGTGTCATTTCTGCGGGTCTGGATCAGGTCACCGGCCCCGATGGGCAGGCCGTCGCTGCCGGTTGCCGTCACCTCGTCATCAACCTCGCCACGCTCAACCCGGCCGGTGCGCATGCGCTCATTCAACTCCGCCGCCTCGTCGTTCGTAACGACCGTGATCGCCTCGCCATGGTGAGCGGTCTCGGTGATACGCTCGCAGGCTTGCTCATCATCGGCGTGCAACGTCACGAGCCCCAGCACGGCAAGCTGGTCGAACACGTCGCCAGGGGTCTCGCGATCGCGCAACGCCAGCGTGAGTGCTGCGTACTCGGCATCGGCGAACCTGTGTAGTTCGGTCATGTCATAGGTTCGGCCACGTATCTGCGCGGCCATTTCGAGCACCCCGCCTCGGCCGACGGCGGGGAGTTGGGCGCGGTCGCCGACGAGCGCGACGTTCGCGCCTGCCTCGGCAGTGACGGCCAGGAGGGCGTGAGCGGTGTCTTGGTCGAGCATCCCGGCCTCGTCCACGATCACCCGCTCACCCCGCGACAAGCGCGTATCTTTCGGCGGGCCGGTGTAGGCGCGACCACTCTCGGGGTCGGTATCGCCCACAGCGATGCGTGTCCATACGCCGTCAGCATTCCAGCGCCACCCGTGCGCATACACGAGCGCCGCGACGCTGGTTGCGGGCACCCCGAGTTCTTCGTGCGCGACCTGCGCGGCGCGCAACGTCGGGGCAACCACCCGCGACGGTCTGCCATGCTCGGCGGCAACGTCGATGGCGGTGCGGAGCATGGTCGTCTTTCCGCTGCCTGCTGCTCCTTCCACGATCACCAGCGCATCGGCAGATGCGACGGCCGCTGCCGCGACCGTCTGCCCTCTATCGAGTCCGGCGGCGATCGCCGCCTCTGTCACGTCGGGGTGCTCCGACTTCCGCTTTGGCTTCGTGGCGGTGAGTTGGTCGCGGAGCGCGGCCTCTGCGGTGAGCACGCTGAGGCTGGTCAGGTGCGCGACATGCTCCGGCGTCGCCGCGCCAGGCGGCAGCACCGAGAAGCAATCCGAGACGGCAAGGTCGGTCGCCAGGGTGATGAACTCCCGTAACTCGGCAGGGGTTGCCTGCACACCTGCTTCGGTGGTGATGCGGGTGACGTGCTCCTGGAGCGTGTGCCTCGTCCACGCCGAGGATGAGGCGGCGCTCCGATCCAGCGCCCGCGATGCAACCTCCTGCACTGATAGCTCATCCACCGCGACGGCTGGTTGCGAGGTGCGGTGCTCAGACGTTGCGGGGTCGTATCCGGCCTCACGGAGTTCCTGCACCCACCATTGCTCATCCTTGAGGTCGACAGGCTTCTTGCCAGGCCGCTGGTGCGTCCACGCGATGCCTTGCAACCGCGCCGTCATCACCCGCCCCAGCTCCTCGCCCGGATGCGCGGCCTCCCACTCGGCTTCGAGCCGGTCGAGGTTGCGCCTGATCTGCGCCGACCGCTTCGACATCATCGCGTTGAACGGCTCCAACTCCCTGATTTCGCCGCTGGCCGGGTCGAGAGCCAGGCCATGCCTGGTAAGGGTCTGCGCGAGCTGCGGGTGCGCAGCGATCACCGCCGTACCGAGGGCGCGGATCGCGCCCTGCTGCTTGAACAACGCTGCCGTATCCAGTGCCCGCCACTTCCCAGCCGCCCACACCCGCATGCCGATCTGCATATGGATATGCCGATGCGGATCACCCGCACGCGAGGTCTTATGACGGATACCGACGACCTGCATCCGCTCGATAGGCAACACTTCCCGCGCATCACGCGGACCGACCCGAGTGACCGAGTGCTGACCCAGCCACTGGCGAATCTCCGCAAGGGCGTCCTGCTGCGCAGCGTCGAGTGCCACCGATACATCGGGGTGGAGTGCAGCGGCAACCGACAGGCTCTTGGGGGCATTGATCGTCATCTCCGCGAACAACGGCGACCCCTTCATACCCACGGCCGCCGCGCGCGGAGTTCCCATCGACTCGCCCGTGCCGGGATTGATCCAGTCCACCCACCCCTCGTACTCATCCGCCGACAGAGCGTGGGTAGCGGTGACTTCGCCGCGCCCGTCGAGTACCGCGTACTCGGCCACGGCATCATCCGCGCCGAGGTAATACTCATCCGCGCGGGAACGGTCGGCTTCGATATAACGGCGCGCGGCAGCACCGTTGCCGCGAAACAGGATCACCCCGCCCTTCATCTCGGCCTCCCTCATGAGTTGTCTCATGAGGGAGGTGCGCACGCCCCACCCACGGTGGCATACGTGCATATTCATGTATGGGGTCGGAGATCGAGATTGCGCTGTCATCGGAACGAGGGGGTGTCGTCTGATGCGAACGTGTGTCGGGGACAAATTGTGGAGGCGTGGTGTGATCTGCGTCAGAAGCGTGGACGTGGGACTTGACTCTGCCGTAACGTCAACTGAAATGGTTGAAGACATGACAGAGAAAACAGGGCCGGAAATCGACCGGTCAATCTACCCCATGCCCATGTTCGTCAACCTCGTCTCCCGAGACTTGACAGCCACGGAACGCCTGTACACCGCTGCCGGCTTCGTGACGCTCGCGACCATCCCCGGACCAGATGGCGCTCCCTCGCTCGTTCATCTGCGGCGTGAGAAGTACCAGGACATCCTCGTGACCCCAGGTACCGCGGTTTCCGGGTCTACGACGGCATCGTTTGCCGCTGGCGATGTAGACCTCGCTGAGGTCGCGGAGCAGTTGCGTCGCGCGGGTGCCGACGTGAGTGGACCTCTTGACACCCCATGGTTTTCGACAGACGTCGCGTTTACCGATGCAGACGGCAACAAGATCATCCTGACTGCTCCCAGAGTCACTGATCAGGCGCAGGCGCAGGAATGGGTGGGTAGCCACATCGCTGGCGACTTTGAGGTTCCCACTGAAGCCTCGTTCGACGCCTACCGAGCGTAACCCTAGGAGCAGAACATGCAGGAGTGGCCAATCAGAGACGTTGCGCGCGCGACCGGGCTGACCAGTCGAACGCTTCGCCACTACGAACAGATCGGGCTTCTGCATCCGTCACGGGTAGCGAGCAACGGCTACAGATTCTATGGCGAGACAGAGCTTTCTCGGTTGTACAAAATCCTCTCACTCCGCGCTTTAGAACTGCCCCTCGCAACTATTCAGATCGCACTCGATGATGACGAGTCGCTCGAAGAAACGATCCAGTCGCATCTGTCGCTCTTGGAGGAGCGGCGAGATCGCACAATTCAGCAGATCACCGTGGTGCAGCAAACCTTGCACGCGGTACGGAAAGGCCAAGACATGACCATCAATGAAGTATTCGCTGGCGTCGACCAGTCTCAGTACGAAGGCGAGGTAAGGCAGCGTTGGGGGGACGATGCCTGGGAGCGCAGTGCCAAGCGGCGCGAGGGCATGAACGAAGCCCAGCGAAACGCAGATGACGCGAAGAGTCTCGACGTGAACGCTGCGCTGCGCAGCGCAGCGGAATCGGGCATCGCCGCGGACTCCGAATCGTTCCAGGCGCTGGTTGCCGATCACTACGCCTGGGTTACGGACTACTGGGGCGGACGGAAACCCGACCGTGACGCGTACATCGGGTTATCCGAGTTGTACGTCGTGGACGACCGATTCGCTGCCACCTACGGCGGTCAGGCAAACGCCGAGATCATCCGTGCAGCAATGCGAACCTGGATCGAAGCAAACCTCGCCTGAGATACCTACGCAGCAACTCCCTGCCGAACGCGTCACGAAATGCGTAGACCGCCCATTTTAGCCGCCAGCCACGGCTGCGACTGAGACATAGCTCGTTTCGTCTGAGAGGTGATGGCCGTACGGCAATCGCGGCCATCACCTGGGCTGTAGAAGCCTCCTTAGTCCATGCCATTGAAGCTGACGAGCTAATCGCCGCAAGACTCGTCGTGCCCACAACGGCCATGCCCGTGGGCTGGCCGGAGGGTGACTAGCGTCGCGACGTTCGCCCGCGCGCTAACAGCAAGACAGCGGAACAGAGTTCGGCCCCGCACGCGACCGTGCTTGAGCGCCCAGACTTCATCGAGCCGATTCCCGCGCCTCGAGACAGCCACAGCCCGCCACTGCGGATCACTAGTGATGGGCCCGTCGATGGCGCACGCAGCCGTGTGCGCTCTGGCGCGTTGGTTTGGGTTCCGGTGACGCACCTCCCTTCTGGGAGGCGTCACCGTGGACGAACACACCTCACCCGCAATCAATGTCGGTGCGGGGTCGGCTGGGTCCACCAGCAGCGGTTTCGAGAGCCCAGAAGGCCTACGCTCCCTACTCACCCGGCTACACGGCGCCGGGCCGGGCGCGTGGCGGGGCGACCGCGAAGCAGCTGAACTCATGCGCTACACAGCGACCAAGTACCAGCCGCTCGCACGTAAGCACGGGCTAGACGCCTGGGAGGTGGCGTCCGCTGCGTTCGAGGTGATGCTCGCGCCTTCGACGCGCAACGCGGGCAATCCGTGGGCTGTGGTGACCCGTGCTGTGCAGATCACCTGTCACGCGGAGACTCGCGCCTCTGGGATACTGACATCAGCCAGCAAAGTGCGCCACACCGCCAGGATCATCGGGTCCACGATGCAGTGCGGTTCGCCGAGCGGGAGCGCCTGACCGACTATCACCCCGCGTTCACACACTACGACGGCGACCCGGACGAGAGCGAGCATGAGGCGCGAGTGGCCGCTTTGCTGTCTGCCACGGTCGCGCTATTCGAGTCTGCGGGCTGGGATGCTGCACTGGTCGCCGAGTGTGTGGAGCATGTGGCCTATCGGCTTGCCGATCTCTCCTCTCGGCAGCGTGGTGTTGAGGTACTGCGCCGTGAGCGTACGATTCCGATGCTGCTCGGACTGCCGCCCCGGTCGTGGTCGGCCTTGTTGCGGATTGTGCTCGGGCATCCCGACCCAAAGCACTCGGGCAGCCCGGTAGGTGAGGGTGTGCTGCTGCGATTACTGAACGGCGAAACACTGGACGCTCTGCGCGACGACGAGGCGCTGATGAAGATGATTCGCGCCGCCAACGCCGACGAAGGCACCGTGCCTTAATTTGGGGGTGGGGCTTCCGCACCTAACGGTATGAGCACTCGTACTGTTACCCCCGCTGCTACGTCCACCGCCGCTGCACCGTCGCCCGCCACCACGCTCGGCGCGCGGCTCGCTGCTGCCTCTCGCTGCGCGCAAGGTCTCGCCACCGCCATAGTCGATCCCGCCGTGTTGGCCGAACTGCGCGGACTCTGCGCCGCGCCGCGCTGCGTGATCGCACCCACTGACGAGAATTGCGAAGGCCCCGCACCCTGAACATTTCAAGGCTGCGGGGCCGATCACAAATCGTTGGGGTTATGCGCGCCAAACGAACTCGACCCGGCGCGCGAGCACTGCCGCCCGGTGCGCATCGCGGCGCACATGGAACTCCTCGGTGCTCTCGTTGCGACGCTTGGGGACAGCGGTCATCATGTCAGCGGGGTGAGCGTGCACCAATACGGCTTGCAAGATCAGACTCGCCGCCTGGTACTGCCACATTGGGGTACGCCCCTCCCACTCAGCAGCAACCGTCGTGACATCAATCCTCAACCCGGCGTGCTCAGGTGTGATCGCGGCGTACTCGCGGCGGGTCGCTTCGATCCGCTCCGCGATCCTCGCGCGTTGCCGCACCCACATGGCCTTATCGATCAGCCCGTCGTAGTAGTCATCATCCAGCCGCGCCAAACGCCCCCTATCTTGGTCGAGCGTCGCCGCGAGCCCAACCCTTGCTGCAAGATCGCTGCCAGAGGATCGGTGTTTCGTGGGGTGGAGGGTGATCTGCTCGAACGTCGCCAGCACTGCTTCCTCGACGAGCTTGGCGATTTCAGCGGAGCGAATCGAACGGGCACACCCGCCCGGGGTCGGCTGTAAGCACTGGTACACGCCGCCCCGGTGAATCATCGCCGTTCCGCACAGCGAGCAGCGAATCAACCCCGAGAACGGATACATCCGCACCGCCACACCGCTGCCAGGTTGGTGGAAGTTCCGGGCCTTCTTCCTCGCGTCGAGCACGTCAGAGACTTGCTGCCAGGTATCCTCATCCACAATCGCGGGCCACGCCGCCTGCACTTGCATCTTCGACGTCTTCGCACGGCTCCCATCTGGCATGACGGGCCGGTACTCGCGCACTCCCTTGTTGGAGGGGTTGTAGAGCACCATCTTGAGCGTCCGATCCGACCACGCACACCCGTGAGTGGTGAGAATGCCGCGCGCGTTCCAGTCCTTCCGAATCCGATACAGGGAGTCACCGGCCAGCACCCGCTGGTACATCTCGACCACCAGCGGCCCGGTCACCGGATCGATCACAAGCGCGCCTGCCTCGGCCCGGTACCCGAACGGCACCCTGCCCCCGTGCCAGGCACCCTCGATAGCCTGCTGCTTCGCCGCCCGCGCGACACGGCGGGCAGTGTCAGCGGATGACTTATTCGCCATCGCGACCAGCACCCTGGCCATCGCCACATCAGAGTCCGTGTCCAGCCGAAGCGAACCGGTCACGGAGCGGACGGTGAACCCGCCGAGCACCTTCGCGTCAATGAGATCTTCCAAGTCACGCGGGTCGCGCACCGCACGATCCAAGTCATACGCGACCATCACCCGTGCGTGACCGTCGGTGAGGTGTTTCAGCATGGCGCGGAACTGCGGGCGAATCACTCGCCGTACCCGCTCACCCGACGGCAGTGTGATCGTACGCTGCTTGAACGCCGACGTGTCATTCTCACGGAATACCGCTGCGACGTCCCACCCGTGGGCGGCGGCGTAGGCGCGACAGTCGGACTCCTGCCGATCCACGCCACGTTCGGTGCCCTCGGGGTCGTCACTGATCCTGACATACACCACCGCCCGCAACGCCTCCGTGGTCTGCTCCTGCTGTTCGTGGCCCATCTGTCGGCCCCACCTTCCTACTCGTGTGAGAGGTAGGTGCGTTTACAGAACCTCGGCTACGCGGTGACCACGCACCGTGCCCAAGGCATCACCACCGACACCGCCCACGTCCTCGCCGACCCCAGCACCACAAGGGAGAACCTGTATGTCGCGATGACTCGCGGCCGGCACGCGAACCAGGTGTACGTCGCCACCGACCGGCCCGACGACTCCCACGAAGGCCCGCACCCCGCCGACAACCCGGACGCAACCGCACGCAGCGTCCTCTACGGGGTGCTCCAGCACGTCGGTGCGGAACTCTCCGCACACGAGACGATCACCGCCGAACACGAACAGTGGGGATCGGTGGCGCAGCTCGCCGCCGAGTACGACACGATCGCCCAAGCCGCCCAACACGACCGTTGGGCTACCCTCCTTCGTGAATCCGGCCTCACCGCAGATGACGCAGAAGACGCCATCCAATCCGACGCCTTCGGCGCCCTCACCGCAGAACTGCGCCGCGCGGAAGCGAACCACCACAACGTGGACGCGCTCATGCCGCGCCTGGTCGCGGCCCAGGGCTTCGGCGACGCCGACGATATCGCCGCGATCCTCCACCACCGCCTCGCACGAGCCACCACCCGACCCGCGGGCTCAGGCCGCACCCGCAAACCAGCACGCCTGATCGCCGGCCTCATCCCCGAAGCAACCGGCCCGATGAGCAGCGAAATGCGGAAAGCACTCACCGAACGCCGAGACCTGATCCGGCACCGCGCCGACGCGATCCTCGATCAAGCAGTCACCGAAGGGCAGGACTGGGTCCTCGCGCTCGGAGATGCACCCGGTGACGCGAGAGTCGCTACGACCTGGCGGCAACACGCCCGAACGGTGGCGGTGTATCGCGACCGGTACGGCATCACCACAAAGACCCCGCTCGGCCCGGCGCCGGACAATGACGCGCAGAAGATCGACGCCGCACGAGCCAAAGTCGCGGTGTCACGCCTTCACGAACTCACAATCACGCACTCCAGTGAAGACCAGTCACGAGCGGCCCAGCACGAAGGCGCCCGCCGGGGACTGTGATCGTTGCCCTTCCGAATGTCGCCGGTACGTCGTACCCTGTAAGGGAGGTGGATTTCTCCTTGATATGACGCTCTTCGGGGCAGGCCAACAGCCACTCACACACGCACCGCCTCCGACAATCTGTCGTGCCTGTGAGAGGAACCCCCGTCATGATCCGCCAACTCTGGAACCTTAGCGTCCACGCGCGCGCATTCCTACGCCACTACATGCCCACCAACATCCTCCTCGACGCCCTCCGCACCAGGCGAGGCTTGAAATGGGGCATCCCCGCGATGCTCCTCGCCGCGCCCTACCTACTCGCGGCGGCCATCTGCACCACCCTCATCGCCGACGGCGGCCCCGGCTGGCTCAACCTCCTCGTGCTCCTGTGCCTGTGGAACACGATAAAGGTCATCATCATTGGTCCCGTCAGCCTAATCCTGCTCATTCGCGCTCACGCGCGTGAGGCCGTCGCCGTTCGTGCGGAAAGGCGAGCTGCGACAGGGGTACTCGATGGGAGGGGCGCAAGGATGCATTTGACGCACGTGGCGCTGCCAGCTCGGGCTTACCCGCGGACCAAAGCGATACCAGGGCCGATCTCCGTTTCTAACGAGACGAACTACGTCTGAGCCGGAGTCTCGCCGACGTCGACCGCTCTTCAGTCATTATCGAGAGCGGCAACAGAGCTTCGCAAGGCCTCAGGCCGCTGTATTGTGCCGGAGGCGCGCGATGCTCGTCGTGTCGTCACCGAATCGCATTCGTCCTACGCAAGAATAGGAATGATATGACACGCAGCATTATCTAGGCGAATCGTGCAGCCAAGCCATCGCCAGAGAGCGAGGCAGGCAATGGTGGCGACCTCACCCAGGATTCGGCTGTGGGACGATAACCCCAGCAGCCTCGACTTTCTCGGCTTTGATGCAGTAGTTGATCCCATCGTCGCCGCCGTGCGTGAGCATCACATCCATCCCCTAACGCTGTCGGTGCAAAGCCCATGGGGTGGCGGCAAGTCCACAATCTTGAAGCTCATCGAAGCCGAATTCGAAGGCGACTCAACCTGCTTCGTGGTCTCGACGAACCCGTGGGCGTATGACGATCAGGACGACGTCAAAGGCTCCCTGATCTCCGAAATCCTGCATGGCATCCAGGCCCAAATCACGGACGCGGGAGTCAAGGAGAGCGTTGCGAAGAAAGCAAAAGAGCTGCTTGGGCGCATTAGTTGGAGCCGAGCGGCGGTTGCGATCGCAAAAGGTGCACTGACGTTCCAGGTGAACCCGGAGGAGATCGTAGATATCTTCCGGCCAAAGGACCCGGCGGGACCGGACTCGATGGCCAGCTTCAACGACGCGTACAAGGAACTGCTCGCACTCATCCCGGACGTGCAGCGGGTCGTTGTTCTTGTCGATGACCTCGACCGCTGTCTGCCAGATGCGGTGACCGCGACGCTTGAAGCCATCAAGCTGTTCCTGGCGACGGACAAGATGGTGTTCGTACTGGCGGCAGACCAAGACATGGTGCGCGACGCCATCTCAGTGAGTTTGGATGGAGCGCGACGCGGGGACGTGTTCGCCAAGCGATACCTAGAGAAGATCGTCCAGCTTCCGATCGCGCTACCACGCCTGTCCTCGGCCGATGCGGAGGCCTACATCGGACTATTGATCGCCGGACGTTTGATGGACGATGCCGATCTGCGGGCGCTTGCCGACCACGTGCGTGTCAGACGTAACGCGAATCAGGCCCCGCTTCTGCATGACCTGGAGAGCTTGCCCGCATCTCCTTCGCCGGACGACCTCGCGCTCGCAACGCAGCTCGCGGAAGGTCTCAGCGCGGATCGCCGATCCAATCCGCGTCAGATCAAGCGGTTCCTCAATGCTTTCGGTGTGCGTGAATCCATCGCGCGTGCACGCGGTGTCACCGTGGCGCCATCGGTGATGATCAAGATGCTGCTGCTTGAAGAGCTCTACCGGTCCTCCTTCAACACTCTCGCGGGCACATCCACCCAAGAGCGGAAGAACCTCCTCCGTCGGTGGGAGGCGTGGGCAAGCCCAGAAGGAGACGAGGAGGAAGCAACACTTCCAGATGGTATTGATGAAGCGACCCGGGACTGGGCTTCGTCCCCGCCAGCGTTGCGGGACGAGGATCTTGATCCGTACATCAGTCTTGCCGCGAGCCTCGTCAATGTCAGCATGGGTGCTCAGGTCTCGGACGATGTCCTCGGCCTTATCAACGCCTTGCTAGGCGAGAGCGAAGCCGCTCGAAACGTTGCTGCGGACACGCTGAGTGAACGGGGCGAGGATGAGCAGTTGGCGGCCCTAGACGTTCTGATCGGGGCAACAAAGCGCACAGATGATGCTGAAGCTGTCGTCCGAGGCACGGTGCTCTGGGTGAGCAAAAACCACACCCTTGAGGATTCAGCGGCGACGGGAATCGCGGCGCACTGTTGGGGCGCCCGACTGACCCCCGGCGCGATCGTGGAGCTTGCCGGCAGCGGTCGCCCCGCGCTGATCGAGTTGGTACGTCGTGCAGCGGCAGATACGTCTCTGCATCCTTCGGTGCAGGCGGCGGCCAAAGATGAGGTGGAGCAGCTCAGTGGGAACTAGTGGCGCCTACGGTGGCAGTAACTCAGCCGAGTGGAATGACTTCCGTGACGCATGGAGCGGCCTGAGCAGCGGCGGCGCGGACAGCGGCACAAGCGACGGTGACGGCATCGCCGACCTTAGCGGTCCGACAGACACGCTGTTTGATCCTGCCCAGCCAGCCTCGAGCTTGGACAGGCTCGGGCAGGCGCTTGCGGACGCGTTGTGGCGGGATGATCCTGCATCGCGGCGCAATACCGTGCCGCCGATCCCTCGCCCCCGAGTGCCCGGACGCCGCGGCGCAGGCGCAGGAGGGGCGGCAGGAGGAGGTTCCACCGGCCGGTCGGCGGGTACTGGCCGTTCCGGGAGCAGGTCATCTCGCCAAGTCATTGGCGGGGCATCGCGGGGTGGCGCAACTATTGGCGCTGCGTACGCACTGCGCAACCGCGACGCGCAGGGGCTGGCGAGCTACGGGCTTTCACTCGCCGAGTTCGATTCCCTTAGCCCTCGCGCTCGGATCAGCAGGTTGGTCACGCTCATGATCGGAGACGACGGACACCCCGACGACCGTGCCATCCGGCAGGCCGCCACAGAACAGGTCAAAAAGATCGTCTCAAACGATGCGGAAGCGCCCACCGCCAGCGAAGCTATCAAAGGCTTCGTTAGCGCCTATATCTTTCAACTCGGGCTCGTAGAACTCCAGAATCAAATCATCAACGGGACACTAGACGGGGCCGAAGCGCTCACCCGAGAACGCATGCTGCGCGGTTGGATCGACGCGAAAGTGCGCGGTCTCGACATTGACGCCACCCCCGCGCTAAAAGCGAACACTCTGCACCAGGCCGCTGCTGACCTAGTCCAACGAGCACTACGAGTCCTGCGAGCGAGGTAAAAATCATGGCATTGACCCGCTTTTACGTCTCCAGCGAAAACTCGACCAGCGACATTCCTGCAAGCCATTACGGATTGAAATGGCCAGACGCCGCTGGCGAAACCGAGACCATCCAAAGTGGACTCGGTTGGTGGCTCACCACGCTCGGCGACCTCCCGAACCAAGCTGTCGACCTTGTCCGACTCGCCGGAGCTGCTTACCTCGCTGATCGGCTTTCGGACCGGCCTACATCCTTCACGAGACGGCTTGAACTGACAGTCGAAGTTTCACAGCCGGCGTCGTGGACGGGCGGAGCCGCGGATCAGTTCGCACAGTTGCTGTGCTGGCTTACCGGAGACACTTGGGAGCTGGAATTGGTGCAGGACCCGACGACAAGACCCAAGCCGGTACGCAATGACGACTCGGGATCGGTAGATTCCGTCGCGCTTCTGAGTGGCGGACTGGACTCCTACCTCGGCGCCCTCCACCTCCTGAGTGCGCGCGACGATGCTCCGCTGTTCGTCGGCCACTATGATTCCGCGACCGCCGTCCGGCAAGCTCAGAACACAATTCGCAAGTGGCTACAGGTCTCCTATCCCTCCGTCCCGTCATACACGCAGATCGAGTTCAGTCAGGTTGGGCAGAAGAAGGAGAGCTCCAGCCGCAGCCGCTCGCTACTTTTCGTGGCACTCGGCGTCGCTATCGCCGCGAGCCGGAACGCCACGACCCTGTTCGTCCCCGAGAACGGATTTACCAGCCTGAACCTGCCGCTGCATCCCAACCGAGCCGGTGCCCTCTCAACCCGGTCGACCCACCCGGAGACTTTCTACCGCATCAACACACTCCTGCGGGAGATAGGCCTTCATGTGTCAGCGACGAACCCTTTCGCCGAGTTCACCAAGGGCGAAGAGATGCGCCTCGTGGCCGACACCCATCCGCCAACCAGATGGGAGCACATCGCCGGTCTGACGGTGTCGTGCAGCAAACTCGATGGTGCGCGCATCAAGGGCGGGAACTCGACCCTGAATTGCGGACTGTGCTACGCCTGCGTCACTCGCAGAGGAGCCTTCATCGCTGCTGGTATTACCGACCACACCATCTATCTCTCCGGCACCCTAAGTCCTGCGGGGCGCGAAGAACTGTTAGAGCGACGGTATAGCGACCGCGCCGCGATCAGTTACGCCACGGCCCGAGGGATTGACGGCGACGCCATCGACGCGGGAACCTGGCCGCCAGACGCGGATCTCGACGCAATCGAAGAGCTCGCGCATCGGGGACTCATCGAACTCGGACAGGTAGACCTCAAATGACACTCAAACCACTCCCGGCTCTAGACGTTCATGCCCACATCGCACCTGATGTCACCCGCTCACAAGTCGCCGCTCTCGGGAACGCCGTGGTGTTCGCGATGACCCGAAGCTTGGCTGAAGCAACCCACGTGAGGAACCTGAGCAACAACACCCTCATTTGGGGTGTTGGTGTACACCCAGGAGTCGCAACGGCTAGGGAGCGCTGGGACTCACAATTGTTTGAGGAACTGCTTCCTTCATTCGCGCTGGTCGGCGAGGTCGGCCTGGACCGACGCGGTGGAGACTGGTTACGTCAACGCGCCATTTTCGACGAGATTCTGACCATCGTGAAAAGCGAGCCAGTTCTTGTCTCAATCCACAGCTCTGGAGCCGCATCAGAGGTGGTCAGTCACCTCCACAGCTCAGGGTTGCACGGTGCAATCCTCCACTGGTTCACCGGCAACGAAGCCGATACCAGGCGAGCGTTGAACGCTGGGGCTTACTTTTCCGTCAACGCCGCAATGACCGTAGAGCAGATCGGCTACTTGCCACGAGACCGCGTACTCAGTGAAACCGACTTCCCTGCGCGGCAGGTTCGCGCTCGCAAGCCTGCAGACATCGAGCGCGTAGAATTCCTCTTGAGTGAAGCGTGGGGAATCCCGACCGACGAGGTTCGTGCGAAGATCTGGTGGAATTTCCGGACGCTAAGCGAACAGACGGGAGCCATCGAGCGCCTTCCTGAAGCTGTCGCGGACCGGCTGCTGTATCTCTAGCGGCTGCTTCCCGAGCTCAACTTTTCGCGGGCCTACCCCGAGGCCGGATTTGTCCACCCGAGTCCAATACCGCTTGGCGTGCCGCCTCATCGCCGATTCTCATGCGACGGGCGACTTGCGTGAGCGTCATCCCACTTTCATAGAGGGATGACGCTTGCTCGCGCTCGTCAACGCTCAACCCCACAATGCGGAGCGAAACACCCGCGCGCTGGACCATTGTGGGGATTGTTCCGCGGTGTACTCCGTACCTCGCGGCAATCATCCGAACCGGCATTCCTGCCTCGTAGTCGGCGACCAGCTCCGCACGCTGTTCGGGAGTCAATCGTGTTTGAGACTTCACCGAATTTTTCGCGACCGCGCCCCGAGTATCGTGTCTTTCTGAGGTTCGATTGCGCGGACCGCGCGCCTCAGCCCCCTTGAGAACATGGTGAATCAACGATTTCAGCGCCGGGCGCTTGTTTGAGAATCGCCTGGGAAGGCCCACCCTTTTCCCGGCTGCCTCGTGAGCGATCATCGGCGGAACCGGCCGCGAAGCGGCACGATGAGCGCCAACGACACGATGGCGGTGTAGATGAGCGAAACGCCGACAACCAGCGCCTGGCGGGCAAGAAGCATTGGCTGCCCGGAGTACACAAACCCGACATCCAGCCCGAAAATCCCGAGGAACAGCATCCCTGTTACACCCCCGATCAACAGCGGCGTCGCCAGGCGCCAGGCGGCCGAAGCGCCGCGAAACGCCGCCTCGGCGACCGCACCGGCGAGAAGTCCGAGGATGAGGGCAGAAACGGTCTCGAGATAGGCGGTCGTCGCGAGCGCAGCCGCGGTGCCCGCGAGCGTCCCGGCCCCGAGCCCTTCGCGCGTGTTGCGGCCTCGCTTCACCCGCTCGATCCCCGCCGCCGCCAGAATCGCGATCGCCGGGGTCATGAGCATGTGCAGAGCAATGGCGGGAGTCAGCTCGTCGATCCGCAATTCCAGGCCGACAGCGCACGCGAGTGCCGCGACGGCGACGAGCATCGCTCCCCTCAGGGCAAGAACCCGTTCGCTCGCCGCACGCGTGCCTGATGCGAGAGCAAACACCGTCAGAAAGCCGCCTGTGCCGATCGCCGCCGGGAGCGCGCCGGCGAAGTCGAGGCTGCCCACCTCCCGATACAGCCACGTTCCGCCGCCCCCGAACACGACGAGGGCGAGCGGCAGAAAGATCAGGAGGCTGAACCCCGCCAGAAGCACGGCGCGGATGCCGCGCACCCCGATCCGCTCCGCCAAAGCCGCGGCAACCCCGGTTCCGACCACGAGCCCGAGAACTGGCACGAGGATCGCGAAACCGCCTGGGAGCGCACCCGTCAATCCCGTCACAACGCCGACGACAACCCACAGGCCGCAAAGTTGAGCAATGTCCCGGCTCAGCACGATCCAGGTCCCGCCCGTGTACAGGAGCATCCCCGGAACTCCGGCAAGCGTGATGACGGCGCACGCCAGATAGAGGATCGGGTCAGCCACTCTCCATGACTACCACGAAGGGGACGACCCCGCGCCGAAAACATTCAGACCGAATCGAGCACGTACCCGTTCTCGCCGTGCATGATCGTGTCGATTCCGGCGCGCGCGTCCTCGCTCTTCACACGGAATCCGATCGTTCGGTGTATTGCCCACCCGATCACGAGAGCCACCGCGAACGAATACCCGAGCACGGCAACCGACGCGATGAGCTGGATGACGAGTTGCATGGCATTCCCTCCGACGAACAGGCCGGTGCCCGTTGCGAAGAAGCCCAGATACACCGTGCCAAGCAGCCCACCGATCATGTGGATGCCCACGACATCGAGCGAGTCGTCGAATCCGAACGTGAATTTGAGTTCGACGGCCATGGCGCACACCGCACCGGCTATGAGTCCGAGAAGCAGGCCGAGGCCCGGCGTGAGATTCGCGCACGCCGGCGTGATGGCGACGAGGCCGGCGACAGCGCCCGAGCTCGCCCCCACCGCAGTCGGCTTCCCCTCCTTGACCTTTTCGACTACGAGCCAGCCGATGATGGCTGCTCCCGTGGCGCCGAGAGTGTTGATCGCGATGAGACCCGCGTTGGCCATGCCGTTCAGGTACTCGGCACCGACGTTGAACCCGAACCAGCCGAACCAGAGGATGGCCGCCCCGAGAAGCACCAGCGGAACATTGTGCGGTTTGTGCGCCCCCTTGCCGAAACCGACCCTCTTGCCGAGCACAATCGCCAGAGCGAGAGCCGCTGCACCCGCGTTGATGTGCACGGCGGTGCCACCCGCATAATCGATAACGGTGTAGTCCAGCCCCAGCGCATAGCCGAGGTTCATGATCCATCCGCCGCCCCACACCCACGCCGCGACGGGAAAGTAGACGAGCGTCGCCCACAGCCCCGCAAACGCAAGCCACGCACCGAACTTTGCGCGATCCACGATCGCTCCGGACACGAGCGCAACGGCGATGATCGCGAACGTCGCCCCGAAGAGCGCACCGATGAGTGTTTCGTTGTCGGCAGACACCAGGGCGAAGTCGGAAAACGGATTGCCGCTGAAGTCGCCAGGAGCGTCGACGCTGGACATGGCGAATCCGTACAGGATCCACAGGACGCTGATGAGCCCGAGCGCACCGAAACTCATCATCATCATGCTCACCACGCTCTTCGCCTTGACAAGTCCCCCGTAGAAGAACGCAACGCCCGGGGTCATGAGGAGCACGAGCGCGGACGCCGTCACCGCCCACGTAAGTTCGCCGGTATCCATCATCAGCCTGCCTTTCCGTCAACTTTTCGCATGGTTGACAGAGTGCCCTGCGCAGGTTTCCGCAACACCGCTCGGATGGTTTCGCGCGTGTTACGGGCGGGGGCTTGGTGTGAACGTTTCGTTAACGGGGATGACTCTCACGCGAAGTAGCGAAGCCAGACATAGGGCAGGCTGAGCGAAATGGTGACGGCTGTGACGAGAATGCCGTACTTCGTGAACGTCCAAAACGAGATCGGATGGCCGGCCCGCTTCGCGATTCCCAGTACAACCACGTTGGCGCTCGCGCCGATGGCCGTGAGGTTCCCGCCCAAATCCGCTCCGAGAGCGAGCGCCCACCACAACGGTTGGGCCGCCGCTCCGCCTGCCTGGACGAGGTCGCTCGTGAGTGGGGCCATCGTCGCAACATAGGGGATGTTGTCGATGATTCCGGACACGATCGCCGAACCGAACAACAGGCCGGTTGCGGCCCCGAAGTAGTTGTCTCCGATCGCATCGATGGCGAGCTCTCCGATATAGCGGATGATGCCGAGATTCACGAGAGCACCCACCATGATGAACAGCCCAACGAAGAACAGGAGCGTCTCCCATTCGACGTCGGCGAAGATTTTCCGCGGCTCGAGCCTCGCGATCAGAACGAGGACGCCGGCACCCAAGAGCGCGACGATCGCCGGCCCCACGCCTATCGCAGAGTGAAGGATGAACCCGGTCAACACGAGCGCAACCACGATGAGCGACTTCACGAGAAGCACAACGTCGCGAATCGCCTCCCGCGGGTTGAGCGCCATGACTCGACCGACGCGCTCAGGGTCGTAGCGCATTTGATTGCGGAACATGATCCAGCACAAACCGATGAACACGGCCAGCAGCACGACGACGATGGGCGCAAGGTTCACGAGAAAATCATTGAAACTCAAACCGGCACGGCTCGCGATGATGATGTTGGGAGGATCGCCGATCAGGGTCGCCGTTCCGCCAATGTTGCTCGCCATGATTTCCGCGATGAGAAACGGTGCGACGGGAACGGCAAGCCGTTCGCAAATGAGCAGCGTGACGGGCGCAATCAACAGCACCGTTGTCACATTGTCGAGGAATGCGGAAAGCACTGCCGTGATCAGCACGAGCATGACCATGATGACGAACGGTCGCCCCCGCGCACGTTTGGCGGCCCAAATGGCCAGGAATTCGAACACGCCGCTCTGCTGCAGAATCCCGACGATGATCATCATCCCGAGCAGAAGGAAAATGACGTTCCAGTCGATTCCCGTTTCTTCCGAGAAGAACACGCCGTGGTCGTCGGTGGCGCCGATGACGATCATGAGGCCCGCGCCGACAAGGGCGACGGTCATGCGAGGAACCCACTCGGCAACTATGAAGACGTAGGCGCCCGCAAAAATGACGAGCGCCAGGATCACCTGAATGCTCATGCCGAAGCGCCCGTGCCCTTCGCGCCGTGGCCGACATGGAGAACAGCATCGAGCACGGCGGGCAACGTCACGAACTTCAGTGCTTCGCCCGGCTCGCCTTTGACCAGTGCGACGACCGCGCGCGAATCGGCCATGCGCGCGGCGACTTCAAGAAGCGTGTCATCCGGTTCGACCTCGAGGATGTCGAGGGTGCGCGACTCGTCATCGTCGACGAGTTCTCCGACCGTACGGGAAGGAACGTTCCGCCAGACTTCATCCGCACCCTTCTCGTCGAAAACCGCTGCGAGCGAAACGTCGTCGATGACGTATCGGGGAACGAGAACCCGAAGGACGTCGACTGCGGCAATGGCGGCGACCGGGTGCCCCTTGGCATCGGCGACAACGATGCTCGCCCTGCTGTCCCGCGCAATGATCTGCGCGGCAGTCACAACGCTGGTTTCCCGGTCGACGACAGGGATGGTTATTGCCAGTTCGGAAACACGCACGGTTTTCTCCGCATCATCCATCAACACGTTCCGTCGCAACCGCGACGCCATGCCGACCCGACTTCCCGGCGCTCCGACACCGAGACTACACCCGCCATTGCCTCACATCAGTCGAGCGCACCGCTCGTCAACGAGATCAACCTCGACGCGGCACGCAAGTACTTCTTGCGGTAGCCGCCAGCGAGCATTTCCTCGGAGAACACCAGATCCAACGGAACCCCCGTCGCGATGACGCGAACGCGCGCGTCGTACAGGCGGTCGACGAACGCAACCAGGCGAAGCGCATTCGACTGATTGTGCAGGACCGTGACGTCGCGGATACCCACGGCCGCGAGTCCCTCGATGATTTTCACGTATCGGGAAGGGTGAACTGTCGCGAGGTGCCGGACAACCACTGGGAAGTCATCGACGGTGACCTGCCCTTCGATTTCCTCGATGGCGCTCTCGAACTCATCCTCGGAGACGGCCACAGCGTGACCGTCGATCGCCCTCCTCCGGTAATCGAGCCCATCGATGCGGATGATGGCGAATCGCGCGGCCAGGGAGTCGATCTCCCGCAGAAAGTCGACCGCGGCGAACCGGCCGTCGCCGAGCGCATTGGGCGGCGTATTCGAGGTTGCGGCGATGCGCGTGCCGGACGCCACGAGGTCGCCGAGTAGTCGCGACATGAGCCGCGTGTCCCCGGGGTCATCCAGCTCGAACTCGTCGATGCAAATCAAACTCGCGCCGCGCAGAAGGCTCACCGTTCCCGCATAACCCAGCGCACCGACGAGCGCCGTGTACTCGATGAAGGTGCCGAAATACTTCCGGCCCGGTGCAAGGCTCCACAGTGCGGCAAGCAAGTGCGTCTTGCCGACGCCGAACCCGCCATCCAGATAAATTCCGGGAAGAGCGACGGAGCTCTTCCTGCGCGTGAAGAAGCCGTTCGATCCTGGCAGCCACGACGCAGCAAACGCCCGCACGGCATCCACCGCCGCCGCTTGCGAAGGGTATTCGGGGTCTGGCCGGTAGGAGTCGACGGTCGCCGTTCGAAACTGCCGACCGGGAACCAAATGATCGACCATTTCGGAACCGGAGAGACTCGACCGACGGGAGGTGATGCTCCCATGGTCCGTCTTCTGTGGTGTTTGCACGTCGCTCTTCCTCAAGGTGCTTGCTCAACCTGGATCGATGTGACCGACGGGTTGACGGACTGTCGTCGTCCTCGCCGCCACGCAGAGATAGTGCGTACATTGGTACTAGCGGGACTACACCAGCCTATCGCCGTCACTCCCGCTTTTCGCGACGTCCGCCGGATGGGCACACACAGGAGGAAGCCGAATGACCGTCGAGACTGACCCAGCGGCAAAGTTTTCCGAGTATGCGCACCCCGAGCGGCTCGTGAGCACGGAATGGCTCGAAGCCAACCTCGGCAAACCTGGACTCGTCGTCGTCGAATCGAATGAAGATGTGCTCCTGTATGAAACCGGGCACATCCCCGGTGCCGTCAAGATCGACTGGCACACCGAATTGAACGATCCGGTGGAGCGCGATTTCCTGGATTCGGAAGCGTTTTCGAAGCTGGCCGGCTCGAAAGGGATCTCCCGCGACACAACCGTGGTTCTCTACGGCGACAAGAGCAATTGGTGGGCAGCATACGCGCTGTGGGTATTCACGCTGTTCGGTCACGACGACGTCCGACTTCTGGACGGCGGACGCGCCAAATGGCAGGAGGAAGGCCGGCCACTGACGACCGATGCCGCCACGATCGTGCCCGTCGAGTACCCCGTCGTCGAGCGGGATGATTCTACGAATCGCGCCTATCGGGACGACGTTCTCCAGCACTTCGGCAAGCCGCTCGTCGACGTGCGCTCGACCGAGGAGTACACGGGCGAGCGAACGGAGATTCCCGGGTACCCGAGCGAAGGGTCGCTCCGCGCGGGCCACATCCCCTCTGCAGCCTCGGTTCCCTGGGCGAGGGCCGCAGCACCCGATGCGACGTTCAAGCCTCGCGCCGAACTCGACGCGATTTATCACGGCGAGGCCGGCCTCGAGGAGGGCGACGACATCGTCGCATACTGCCGGATCGGCGAGCGGTCGAGCCACACCTGGTTCGTTCTCAAGTACCTGCTGGGGTTCGAGAACGTCCGAAACTACGACGGTTCGTGGACCGAGTGGGGCAGCTCAGTCCGCGTCCCGATTGCGACCGGACCCGAGCCGGGGGAAGTCCCGCGCCGGTGACCGCGATGGAAGAATGGGGAGATGATGCCTGACACTTCGCTCCCCCAGGCACTCGCGGACATTCGTGAAGAATTCGGCGAGCTCGAGGTTCGCGATCGTCTGACGCTGCTTCTGGAATTCGCCAACGAACTCCCGGAACTGCCGGAGAGGTACCGGGATCATCCTGATTTGTTCGAACGGGTCGTCGAATGCCAGTCGCCCGTGTACATTTTCGTCGACGTGGATGACGCCGGGATCGTGCACCTTCACGCCACAGCGCCGAAGGAGGCTCCGACGACTCGGGGGTTTGCGTCGATTCTCGTGCAGGGCCTTTCGGGGCTCACCGCGTCGCAGGTTCTCGACATCCCGGAAGACTTCCCCCTCACCCTGGGGCTCACGGAAGCCGTCAGTCCCCTGCGCATCCGGGGAATGAGCGCAATGCTGGGTCGCACGAAACGGCAGGTTCTGGCCAGGACGACGACGTGAAACTGCGGCAGCTCGTGCCGTGGCCGTCCGTCGAGATCGACGCAGACACCCTGGACGGTCGGGAAACCCTCTCCGGCCTCTATGCCGCTCCGCAACGGCGTTGGCTCCGCATCAATCTCGTCGCGAGCGTCAACGGCCAGGCGGCCGGCGCAGACGGGACATCCGAGTCGCTCACCAATCGCGTCGACCGCCGCATCCTGGGAATACTCCGTCGCCTGGCCGACATCGTTCTCGTCGGGGCGGCGAGCGTGCGAACCGAAGGATACTTTCTGCCGAAATCCGCTCCCCTGGCGATCGTCACGAGGTCAGGGGACCTGAGCGGGCACCGAATCCCCCGCGATGTCCCCGCGGGAAAAGTGATCGTGTTGTGTCCTTCGGCATCGGCCGCCACCGTCCGGGCCACGCTCGGCATCGAGAATGCGGCCATCATCGAGCTCGAGACGGCGAGCGGTCGCGCGAGCGTGAATCTTGCCGAAGCGACGCACTCGCTCCGCGCGCTCGGCCACGAAGGGATTGTGTGCGAAGGCGGACCGAACCTCGCGAGCCAGCTGCTCAATGCCGGTCTCGTCGACGAGTTGTGCCTGTCCACGAGCCCCCAGGTGAGCGCGACGGACACTCGCGTGCTTCCCGGCCTCGCTGCGAACCTTCCGCTGCGACTCGAGCACCTACTGTCGGATTCCGAGGGCTACCTATTCGCCCGATGGGCCGTGCTCTCCTGACTGGCTGAAGGCTTCAGAGAGGTAAGCCACGCCGAAATGCTCGCGTTCCACAGTTGGGGAGCATGGTTCCACAGCTTCGTGTGGCGGGCATCGGCAAATGGCACGAAAGTCACGATGTCCGGCCGCGCAGCGGCAAGTGCCCGCGAGGCCGTCGACGGCACGTACGCATCGTCGTCGCTGTGCAGTATGAGAATGGGCACGCCCAGTTCGCGTGCGCGGGAGACAAAGTCGAGCCGGGCAAACGAGATCGGTTCGCGCAGCCCCGTAAAAACTCGCCCCCACCGCGCGCCGAGAATCAGGTAAACGAGACTCCGGAGAGGGCGAACGATTCCCCTCGCCCTGGCCTGATAGTCGAGGGCGGTGACCCAGTCGACGACTGGGGAATCCAGAACTACGCCGTCGACAATCCCGGCGTGACGGGAACGCGCAAGCGCCTGGAGCGCGCTCGCACCACCCATGGACCAGCCCATGAGGACGACCGACCGGGCGCCGCGCTCGATCGCGTACTTCACAGCGGCGTCGATGTCTTTCCACTCCGTGTCGCCGAGCGCATACCTGCCGTCGGCGCTCGTCGGCGCGAGGGTGTCGTTGCGGTAGGAAATCAGCAGGCTCGTGTAGCCAGCAGAGCGGAACACGGGAATCGCCCTGATGGTCTCGGTTCGAGTGACCGCTCTGCCGTGAATCTGGATCACCCACTTGCCGTTGCCTGCTTGTTCCGCATCACCCGCGGATGCCGCAGGAACGAGCCAGGCCGGCGCGGGGCCCAATTCGGTCTGGACAGCGACCTCCTCGAACTCGACGTCGAGATCGCCCGGACTCACATAGAACCATCCGTTGAATCGGCCGCGCCTGGCGTCGTCGAGATTCCCGAAGTCCACGGCCAAAAGCTTTCGAGTGACCGTATCCGACGAGCGGGCGATAATCTCACCCACTCTCGCGTGGCCTTTTCCCTTCGAGAACCAGAAGCTGTATTTGCCATCGACTACCGCGTCCGGGGAATGCCCGAGCGTCACCGTGCCCGCCTCGTGATCGACGGAAACAACCTCGGTGTCCTCTTCGCGCGACCGCGGGGGGACGACGATCGTGCGGGCCGCAGCGACCACGACCGCCAGAACTGCCGCAGAAATCGCGGCCACGCCGATTGCCAATGACCCGACGACGGCGTGCCTGCGCGAAACCTTCACTCTCGAACTTTAGTCTTCAAGCGTGCCAGCGAACGCGACCGGATCGGGACTGCCCGCCGTGTTCGACGCTGCCGTCGAGTCACTGCGCGGTGCCGCGCACCGCGGCGAACTCCGCGTCAGCGAAATCGCCGCACCGAGCAATCTGGCGCCCTACTCCCTCGCGCTCGCCGCGGATGTCACTCCTGCACGACACGGCGCGGACTCCGACGTCGCGACGGGCCGGTTCGTTCTGCTGTACGACCCGGAAACGCCGGACGCGTGGGGCGGAGCATTCCGAGTCGTTTGTTTTGCGCAGGCGCCACTGGAAACCGACATCGGGATCGATCCGTTTCTCGCCGAAGTGGCGTGGTCCTGGCTCGTCGACGCGCTGGACTCCCGCGGCGCCGCCTACTCGAATGCCTCGGGAACCGCCACGAAAATACTCTCCACCGGTTTCGGCGGGCTCGCCGACGAGGGAGACGGGGCCCAGCTGGAATTGCGAGCGAGCTGGACGCCGTCGAACGAGTCGATTGCCGCTCACGTCGAAGGCTGGGGAGACCTCCTGTGCATGCTCGCGGGCCTGCCACCCACACCAGAGGGCGTCGCCCTGCTGTCTGCGAGGCGCTCGTCCACGTGAGCCTCGAACAAGCTCCCCACGAACCGGTCGACGTCATAGATTCGCGGGCCGAGTTTTTGGCGGCAGTCGACAGCATCGCCGCGGGGTCCGGGCCGATCGCGATCGACGCGGAGCGGGCATCCGGCTTCCGCTATTCGCAGCGCGCGTACCTCATCCAGGTCTTCAGAAGGGATTCGGGAAGTTTCCTGTTCGACCCCCCCGCGATCGGGGACTTCACCGAGCTGCAATCGGCGATCGGCTCCACCGAGTGGGTTCTGCACGCTGCGAGCCAGGATCTGGCGTGCCTGCGCGAAGTGGGGTTGTCACCGTCGACCATCTTCGACACCGAGCTCGGTGCGCGGCTGGCCGGTCTTCCCCGGGTAGGCCTCGGCACCGTCGTCGAGGAACTGCTCGGGATCCACTTGGCGAAAGCACATTCCGCCGCCGACTGGTCGACGCGCCCATTGCCGCAGTCCTGGCTGGTTTACGCCGCACTCGACGTCGAATTGCTCGTCGACCTTCGAGACTCCATCGCCGCTCTCCTCGAGGATGCCGGCAAGCTCGATATCGCACGCCAGGAGTTCGAGGCAACGCTCGACAAGGAGCCCAAACCCGCCAATCCGGAGGCGTGGCGCCGACTTTCGGGCCTGCACTCGCTCAAACAGCCTCGCAATCTCGCGGTCGCGCGCGCTCTGTGGCACGCGCGCGACGAGTTCGCCCGCGAAATCGACACCGCCCCTGGCCGCATCCTGCCCGATGCCTCCATCACGGCGGCGGCGAAGGCGCTGCCCACGACCAGAAAAGAGCTCGCAGCATTGCGCGAGTTCACGGGGCGTGCGAGCAGATCCCAGCTCGCCAGGTGGTGGGCTGCGATCGAATCCGGAACCGCCACGGATGACCTTCCTCGATTGCGCGTTCCCGGCGACTCCATCCCTCCCGCACGCGCCTGGGCGGATCGGAAGCCCGACGCCGACAGGCGCCTCAGGCTCGCTCGGAGCGCTTTCGCGGAACTTTCCGACAACCTCTCCATTCCCGTGGAGAACATCCTCACACCGGAGCTGCTGCGCCAGGTCGCCTGGGAACCACCGGAACCGTTGACCGTTGAGGGTGTTCGAGCCCAGCTCACCGCGGGTGGTGCTCGCCCGTGGCAGTGCGACGCGGCCGCGCAATTGATCGTGGATGCGTTTGTCGAGGCAAGCCAACCCGAACCCGAAGTGAACCCGCCGCCCTCGTAGGAAGAATCAAAGGATTCCCGCCGAATTTTCGACGCGCCTAGTATCGGAAGTGTCGTTACTAAATAGGGAGTCGTCATGGCCGAAAGATCCGAGGTCGTTTTCGTGGACGGGGTTCGCACCCCCTTCGGGCGGGCCGGCGAAAAAGGAATGTACTGGCAGACGAGGTCGGACGACCTCATCACGAAAGCCCTCATCGGACTCCTCGAGCGCAATCCGTCCATCCCTCTTGACCGGTTCGATGACGTCGCGATCGCCGCGACCACGCAGCAGGGCGATCAAGGCATGACCATCGGGCGCACCGTCGCGCTCCTTGCCGGATTGCCGCGGTCCGTTCCCGGATATGCGATCGACCGGATGTGCGCCGGAGCAATGACATCGGTCACGACGGTTGCCGGGGCAATCGGTTTCGGCATGTACGACATCGCGATTGCGGGAGGCGTCGAACACATGGGACGCCACCCGATGGGGTCCGGCGTCGATCCGAACCCCCGGTTCGTCGCTGAGAAGCTTGTCGGCAATGATGCCCTCAGCATGGGGGCGACCGCGGAGCGCATCCACGACCGTTTCCCGCAACTCACGAAGGAGCGCTCAGACCGCTTCGCCATGAACAGCCAGCACAAGCTTGCCGCGGCGTACGAGAACGGGAAAATCCAGCCTGACCTCATTCCCGTCGCGATCAAGAGCGACGCGGGATGGGGCCTGGCCGAACGCGACGAGGCACCGCGCCCGGAGACGACCATGGAGGGGCTCGCCGGTCTCAAGACTCCATTTCGACCTCACGGGCGGATCACCGCAGGCAACTCATCAGGGCTCAACGACGGTGCGACGGTGAGCATTATCGCCAGTGCCGATGCCGCGAAGGAATTCGGACTTGCGCCGAAAATGCGCATGGTGAGCTTCGCGTTCGCCGGCGTTGACCCCGAGATCATGGGCATCGGACCCATCCCCTCGACCGAAAAGGCCCTGCGCAAGGCAGGCCTGACCATCGACGACATCGGCCTGTTCGAACTCAATGAAGCGTTCGCCGTCCAGGTGTTGTCTCTCCTTGATCATTTCGGCATCGACGACGACGACCCGCGCGTGAACATGTGGGGCGGCGCGATCGCGATCGGGCACCCGCTCGCCTCGTCGGGTGTACGCCTGATGATCCAACTCGCTCGCCAGTTCGAAGAGCACCCTCACGTGCGATACGGCCTGACCGCGATGTGCGTCGGACTCGGCCAGGGCGGCTCGGTCATCTGGGAGAACCCGCACTACAAGGGAAACAGGAAGTAGCCATGGCCAGGAAAAAGGCAGACCACAGCGCTGCAGCCGATGAATTCGACGACCTCTTCGCGCTTTCGGCAGACGAGGTCGTCACGCACTCCTACGTTCGCGACATTGCGATCTCGGATGGTCGGACTCTCGCGCTCGTGACGCTCGACAACGGTCGCGACCACACGAGGCCGAATACGCTCGGCCCGCTCACGCTCAAGGAGTACGCAGAAACCCTGTCGACGCTCAAGGAGCGTGCGAAGAAGGGCGAGATACACGGAGTCGCCGTGACGGGAAAGCAGTACATTCTCGCTGCGGGCGCCGACCTCACGAATGCGAGCGACATCCCGAGCCGCGCGATCGCGAAACAACTCGCGCAGCAGGGGCACGCGGCGCTCGGCGCCTTGAACGACATGGGTGTGCCCTCGTTCGTTTTCATCAACGGCCTGGCGCTGGGTGGCGGCGTCGAAATCGCCCTCAATGCGAACTACCGCACCGTGGACAGTTCCATCCCTGCGCTCGCCCTTCCCGAGGTCTTCCTCGGTATCATTCCGGGCTGGGGCGGCGCGTGGTTGCTCCCCAACCTCATCGGCATCGAGAACGCCCTCAAGGTCATCATCGAGAATCCACTCAAGAACAACCGCACCCTCAAGGGCAAGGATGTCCTTGACTTGGGAATAGCCGACGTGATGTTCAGCCCCGCGACTTTCCTCGAGGACTCGATCCGTTGGGCGGATGGCGTCATCTCCGAAACGACGAAGGTCAAGCGCAAGAACGAGCCGGGAAAGATCGAGCGAGCCGTCAAATGGGATATGGCCATCGGCATCGCGAGGAAAATGCTGGAATCCCGCATCGGCACGGTCGCGAAATCCCCGTACGCTGCGCTGGAACTTCTCCAGGCGGCGAAAAACACCGACCGGGCGACCGGATTCGCCGCAGAAGACGAGAAACTCGCCGAGCTTATCACGGGCGACCAGTTCCGCGCGAGCATCTACGCCTTCAACCTCGTGCAGAAGCGCGCGAAGAAGCCGGCGGGAGCACCGGACAAGGCGCTCGCAAAACCCGTCACGAAAGTGGGCGTGATCGGCGCAGGGCTCATGGCAAGCCAGTTCGCACTCCTGTTCGTGAGACGCCTCAGGGTTCCCGTGGTCATCACCGACCTCGACCAGGGCCGCGTCGACAAGGGGCTCGAGTACATCCGCAAGGAGATCGCCTCGCTGTTGGAGAAGAAGCGCATTTCCCCCGACGAGTCGAACCGGTTGAACGCGCTCGTCACGGGTACGACGGACAAGGCGGACTTCGCGGACTGCGACTGGGTCATCGAGGCGGTGTTCGAGGAACTCGGCATCAAGCAGGACGTTTTCGCAGAGATCGAGAAACACGTCTCCGACACAGCAGTGCTCGCGACGAACACGTCGTCGCTCAATGTCGAACAGATCGGCGCGAAACTCAAGCACCCGGAACGGGTGGTCGGATTCCACTTCTTCAACCCAGTTGCGGTCATGCCGCTCATCGAGGTCGTGAAGACGTCGAAGACGGACGACGCGACGCTCAGCACCGCGATGGTGACCGCCGCCGCGTTGTACAAGAGCGCCGTCATCACGACCGATACCCCTGGTTTCGTCGTGAACCGCATCCTCGCGAGGCTCCTCGGAGAGGCCATGAACGCCGTCGACACCGGAACTCCGTTCGAGGTCGTGAACGAGTCCATCAAACCGTTCGGCCTGCCTATGACGCCGTTCGAACTGCTCGAACTCGTCGGCCTCACGGTCGGCGCTCACGTGCTCGACACGCACCACGCCGCGTTTCCCGACCGGTTCTTCGAGAGTGAGAATCTGCACAAGCTCGCCGACCACGGCAAGATTTTCGACCGCGACGGCAAGGGAAAGATCACCGGGTTCGACAAGAAGGCCGTCGCGATCGTCTCCAAGGGGGCGGGCAAGGGCACAGCCATGACGGGCGAGGAAATCCTCCGCCGCGTCGAAGACGGTCTCGCCGACGAGATCCACCGCATGCTGGAGGATGGAGTCGTTTCTGCCCCCGAGGACATCGACCTGTGCCTCCTCCTCGGAGCTGGCTGGCCGTTCCAAATGGGCGGTGCAACACCGTACCTGGATCGCGTCGGCGCGTCAGAGCGGGTGTTCGGTTCGACGTTCCACACCCCGCCGATCCGGGGTGTCGAATGACGGTGCACTGCGCCTAAACGAGACTCCTCAGCACGTACTGCAGGATTCCGCCGTTGCGGTAGTAGTCGGCTTCACCGGGCGTGTCGATGCGCACGACGGCATCGAACTCAACGGGACTGCGGCCGGGGGCAGAATGGGCGGTCGGCTCGGCACGCACTCGCACCGTTTTCGGCGTCGAGCCCTCGTTGAGCGCTTCGAGCCCCGAGATGCTGATCATTTCCGTACCATCAAGCCCGAGTGAAGCCCAGCTCAGGCTTGCGGGGAACTGGAGTGGAACCACTCCCATGCCGATCAGGTTCGACCGGTGAATGCGCTCGAAGCTTTCGGCAATCACGGCGCGGACGCCCAACAGGCTCGTCCCCTTGGCCGCCCAGTCGCGACTGGACCCGGAACCGTACTCCTTGCCGGCAAGCACCACGAGCGGCGTCCCAGCGGCCTGATAATTCTGACTCGCGTCGTAGATGAACGACTGCGGGCCGCCCTGCTGCGTGAAGTCGCGCGTGTAACCGCCCTCAACCCCTGAGCCGTCGTTCTCGCTCGCGAGCAACTGGTTGCGCAAGCGGATGTTCGCGAATGTACCGCGGATCATGACCTCGTGGTTTCCACGGCGCGATCCGTAGGAGTTGAAATCCTTCCGGTCGATCCCGTGGGCGGTGAGGTACTGGCCCGCCGGGCTGTCGGACTTGATGCTCCCCGCCGGGCTGATGTGGTCGGTAGTCACGGAGTCACCGAGTGTGGCCAGAACGCGAGCACCCGAGATGTCGGTGACCGGCGTGAGTTCCATCGTCATCCCGTCGAAGTACGGCGGCTTGCGCACATACGTGGAGGCTTCATCCCACTCGAACACGTCGCCCGCAGGCGTCGGCAGCGAGGTCCAACGTTCGTCGCCGTCGAAAACGCCGGCGTACTGGGTGACGAACATCGAGCTGTCGATCGAGTCGTCGATCGTTTTTTGAACTTCGGCGGCATCCGGCCAGATGTCCTTGAGGTACACATCCTCGCCATCAGTGCCCTGACCGAGCGGCTGGGCGTCGAAGTCGAAGTCCATCGAGCCGGCAAGCGCGTAAGCGATCACGAGCGGTGGGCTCGCGAGGTAGTTCATCTTCACGTCGGGGTTGATGCGTCCCTCGAAGTTCCGGTTGCCGGAGAGCACAGCAGTTACGGCGAGGTCGTTCTGGTTCACCGCTGCCGAGATTTCGTCCTCGAGCGGTCCGGAGTTTCCGATGCACGTCGTGCAGCCGTAGCCGACGAGGTAGAAGCCGAGATCTTCGAGGTAGCCGTTCAACCCGGCCTTCTCGTAGTAGTCGGTGACGACCTTGGACCCGGGCGCGAGCGTGGTCTTCACCCAGGGCTTGGACTTCAGCCCCTTCCTCGACGCGTTGCGGGCGAGCAATCCGGCCGCGAGCATGACAGAGGGGTTGGACGTGTTCGTGCAGGACGTGATCGCGGCGATCGCGACAGCGCCGTGATCCACCGTGAATTCACGGCCGTCCTTGAGCGCGACGGCGGCGGGATTCGAGTGGGAACCGGACACGTAGGCGTCGAGGTCCCTCTCGAACTGGCTCTTGGCCTTCGTGAGTTCGACGCGGTCCTGGGGCCGCTTGGGCCCGGCGATCGAGGGGACGACGCTCCCGAGGTCGAGCTCAAGGTACTCGCTGAATTCCGGTTCGCGGCTCGCGTCGTGCCACAAGCCCTGCAGCTTCGAATACGCTTCGACGAGTTCGATCTGCTCCTCGCTTCGGCCCGTGAGCCGCAAGTAGTCGAGCGTGACCTGATCGATCGGGAACATCGCGGCGGTGGATCCGAACTCGGGGCTCATATTGCCGATCGTCGCCCGGTTCGCGAGAGGGACCTGGGCAACTCCCGCACCGTAGAACTCCACGAATTTGCCCACGACGCCGTGGGCGCGGAGCATTTGCGTAATCGTGAGCACGACGTCCGTCGCCGTCACGCCCGTGGGGATCGATCCGCTGAGCTTGAACCCGACGACCTTGGGGATGAGCATCGAGACCGGCTGGCCGAGCATGGCCGCCTCGGCTTCGATGCCGCCGACGCCCCAGCCGAGGACGCCGAGGCCGTTGACCATCGTGGTGTGGGAGTCGGTGCCGACGAGCGTATCCGGGTACGCGTGGAGCACACCGCCGACTTCGCGCGTCATTGTGACGCGCGCGAGGTACTCGATGTTGACCTGGTGCACGATTCCCGTGCCGGGAGGTACGACCTTGAAGTCGTCGAACGCGGTCTGCCCCCAGCGCAGGAACTGGTAACGCTCTCCGTTGCGTTCGTACTCGATCTCCACATTGCGCTCGAACGCGTTTTCCGTGCCGAACAGGTCGGCGATCACGGAGTGGTCGATGACCATTTCCGCCGGTGCGAGCGGGTTGATCTTTTTCGGGTCTCCCCCGAGCTCAGCCACGGCCTCGCGCATGGTGGCGAGGTCGACGATGCACGGCACCCCGGTGAAGTCCTGCATGATGACGCGGGCCGGCGTGAACTGGATTTCGGTATCGGGCTCGGCTTCCGGTTTCCAGGAACCAAGAGCAGTGATCTGAGTGGCCGTCACATTCTTGCCGTCTTCGGTGCGCAACTGGTTCTCCAGCAGCACTTTCAGGCTGAACGGGAGCTTCTCGTGGCCGGGCACAGCGTTAATTCGGTAGACGCGGTAATCCTTGCCGCCGACCGTCAGTGTGTCCTCGGCCCCGAAACTGTTCACTGCGGACATCCCGTGTCTCCTCTGATCGCCGTACTGCTGTACAAAAACTATCTTGATATCAAGATAAATATACCACTTCTACGTCGACGGTGGTGGCGGCTCGCCAGCACGCCTGTACACCGATGTGACGAGCAGCCACGTCACCCACAGCATGGCGGCGTACAAGGGAACTCCCATGAGCAGCTTCATCCCCGCGAGGAGTTCCGTCTGCTGGGTGAAGTACAACGGAGCCTGCACGGCCAGTCGCAGCGAGAACACGCCCACCCACAGCCACGTCGCGATCGTGAGCACGCGCCTTTTCGCCTTGTGCTTTCGCCACTCGGTGAGCTCATTCGTGAGCACTCCCGCTATGAGGCCGATGAGCGGCCAGCGCACCGCCAGGCTGACCAGGAGCACAACGACCGAGACCACGTTGATGACGAGACCCAGCGCGAAATTGTCCTCGGCCCGCCCGGTGAACAACGCGAGACCCGCAGAGAGGGCGATGCCGAAAACTCCGGCAAACGCCTGCGTCGCCGGCGTTCGGGACACGAGCCGGACGATGACGAAAAGCACAGCGAGAGCGACGGGCGCGATCACGGAAGGCAGGACTTCGCGCGTGACCGCATACACGATGAGAAAACCCAGCCCGGGCAGGATCGCCTCGACGAGGCCGCGAACGCCTCCGACGGCACGCAGCAGCGACGAACCGGTGGGCACCTCGCCGGGAGCTACCTGGCCAATGCCCGCTTTGCCGACCGCAGAACGCAACGCCTCACGGAGCGATTCATCCTGGCCCGAATCGTCGTTCGCGTCTCCTTTGGGCGCGGGAGACATCACACCTCGAGCGGGCCGGAGCTGACCGGACCGGTGCTGGATTGCGGAACGGCGAGCGGAATGAGATCGCGAGGCGGCATGGGGGTCGTGCCGCGAACCACCACGATGCTGCGGAACAGGTCCTCGACCTTCGCGGCGGCATCGGGGTTCGTGACAGCATCCCCCGCGATGACCCCACGAAGGAACCACTTGGGACCGTCGACGCCGATGAACCTCGCGAACCGGCGCGCACCAGGCTGTCCAGGGGCGGTCGCCGGAATCTCCGCGAGCAGTTCGGGACCGAAGGGGCCGATGGACAACTTCGTGGTTCCGCCCTGCTTCGCGATCTGGTCGGCGATCTGGTGTCGAATCTCGTGCCAGAGCCCCGTCGACCGCGGGGCCGCGAACGGCTGCACCTGCAGCGTGGATCCCGCGTAGTCAAGACCGACCGCGACGACTCGCTGCGTGCTCTCCTCAACCTCCAAACGCAATTGGAGACCCTCGCGCGGCAGGATCTTCACTCCGCCAAGGTTGACGTAGGGGCGAACCGCATTGGCTTCGGACTCGTCGAAAGGGCCGGCCGTTTCACGGTCCGCAGGGCCGGACTTCGCCTGGTTTTGTTCGTCCTGGCCATCGGTTGCCGCATCCTGTACATCGTTCACGCCGTGTGCTCCTGCCTATGATCCGTCGGCACTCTGACCATCCGAATCTCCTTTACCGGTCGAGCCGAAACCCGAATTCCCGCGATGGCTCCCGGGGAGCGAGCCTACCGGGGTGAACCTCGCTCGCGACACCGGCATAACGATCAATTGGGCGATTCGATCTCCGACCGCAACAGAATACGACTCCGAGCTGTCCGTATTCAGAATCGTCACTCGAATTTCGCCTCGGTATCCTGCATCGACCGTTCCCGGGCTGTTCACGATCGTGATGCCGTGCCGCGCGGCCAGTCCGCTGCGTGGGACGACGAATCCGACAAAGCCATCCGGGAGGGCAATGGACACCCCGGTCCCCACCGTCGCTCGTTCGCCGGGACCCAGCACGACCGCTTCGGCCGCCGCCAAGTCTGCCCCCGCGTCGCCGGGGTGCGCATACTCGGGAACCTTCGTTCCCACAATCAGCACGTGCACGTCGTCCATCACGATTCGAGGTTAGTGCAGAGGGCGTCGGAAAGTCTGGTCGAATAGGGGTATGACTGTTTACCGCGAACGACTGTGGGCCTCCGCCTGGCTCTACCTCGCGATGGCTCTGGTCATTCCGGCGAGCCTTCTAGTGTTCCTACCCATCAGCGTCACAGTGGGCATTGCGGTTGCCGCGGTTCTGTATGCCGGATGCGTCGGAATACTCATTCTCGCCTCGCCCACGATCGTCGTGACGGACACCACGTTCACGGCGGGCCGCGCAACGCTGCCGCTCAGCCTTGCGGGCGAAGCGCGCGCTTTTCGCGAGCCGGAATCGACGCTCGAACGGGGGCGCAACCTGGATGCACGCGCGTGGTTGCTAATTCGCGGGTGGATCGGTCCCGTCGTGAAGATCGAAATCAAGGACCCGCAGGATCCGACGCCGTACTGGCTCGTATCCTCGCGGCATCCGGAGAAGCTCGCCGCCGCGGTGATGCAGCGGCCGGCTCAGGCGCGGTGAAACCCGTTCAATTCGCACATTCGAGGCAAATCGGTCCGAGCTTTTCTTCGTGGTCGATTTGCGAGCGATGCTTCACCAGGAAGCAGTTCACGCACGTGAACTCGTCCGCCTGGGCCGGCAGGACAACCACGTCCAGGTCGAGGTCGGAAAGATCCGCGCCGGGCAGTTCAAATCCGCCGGGGTTGTCGGAGTCATCGACGTCAACGACCCCGGACATTTTGTCCGGAACTCGTTCCTTCAACGCCTCAATCGACTCCGAATCGTCGTCGGTCTTGCGCGGCGCGTCATAGTCGGTTGCCATTCGTATCCACTTCTCGGTTGTCGTCTTTTATCGAAATCGGCGGGGGTAGTTTGCATCAATTGAATGTCAATAGCAAACTGCCCGCAGACACTCACATCAACACCCCAGATTGAACTTCCGGCACGCCCGCGGTATTCCCTGATCCGCCACGTGTTTCATGGCACCCTAAAGGCAATCTCACGATGTGGAAGAGGCATGCTCATGGAGGACTTGAGAGTCATCGGTGTCGAAGATGGCGCGCTCCTCGTCTCCTCGGACGCTGGCGAACGGTTTCGCATCGCGGTCGACGAGGCGCTCGCTCAGCAATTGCGGCAGGCCGCGTCGGCGCCGGGAACCTCGCCGCGACTGGCACCCAGAGAGATTCAGGCCCACATCCGTTCCGGAATGTCCGCTCAGGATGTCGCCTCGATCACGGGCGCGTCGCTCGAGTACATCCAGCGCTTCGAAGGCCCGATTCTCGCGGAGCGCGAATTCGTCATCGAATCTGCACTCGCGGTCCCCGTTCACACCGCGATGGACACCGAATTCGGGGACTCCAGCGAAACATTCGGGTCCGCGATTCTCGCCCGGCTGCGAGGACTGAACGCGACAGGCGAGCGATGGGCCAGCTGGAAGGAGGATGGCCACGGCTGGGTCGTCAAATTGTCCTTCACCTCCGAGCACATCGATCATGACGCGCGGTGGCGTTTCGATCCCCGCAAGGCCGCGCTCGCTCCACTCAACAACGAGGCGGAAACGCTGTCCCGGCAAGGCGACCTGACGGGTACGCTCATTCCCCGTTTGAGAGCTGTCGACGGTCGCGACCGAGTCGCGGACAACTCGCGATTCGACAGCGGGGCATTCATCGATCAGGAAGTATCCGAATTGCGCGGGGCACCTCCCGTCGGGGTCGCGCTCCAGGAGGATTCCGAACGCGATACGTCGTTGATGGACACGCTGCCCCAAGTCGCGGCCGCTCCGGCGATTCAGGACGACAACGCCCAGGAGTCGCCGTCGAACCAGACCGCAGACCTTTTGGAAGCGCTGCGCCGCCGCCGAGGGGAGCGGGAAGTCGCGCACTACGACGACGACGCCGACGCGATGGCGGATCATCCCTCCACGGGTTCCATTCGGCTCGTCGACATTCCTCTCACCGATTTCGATGATGAACCGGACAGCATGGGTTCGCCGCCCAGGCCCGTCCACAATCTGTCGCAGAAGTCGTCCAAACGCGGTCGTGCCGCTATGCCGAGCTGGGATGAGATCGTCTTCGGCGCGAGGTCGGACGACGACCCGGCGTAGCCGAACCCCGATGAGCCAAACTTCGCCTAGCCAGTCCGAGAGCTGAACGCACCGAATCTCAGCAACGGTACTGTCGTTTCCTCTGGCGAGAACGAACCGTGCTGCCCGATCATGAGCCTGCCGGCCTGCGACTCCGCTCGAACGTCGTAGTAGGCAATCGCGCGTCGGGCAGCCACGAGAATGTCGCCGATGCGCGGTACGACTGCGTCGTCAACCCTCGGGCCGAACCACCCCGCGCCAATAGCCTCATCCCTGGAAACGACGCTGGCCCTTCCCCCCTCCGCAGTCCTCCAACGTTCGAGAATCGTTTTCCGAACCTCTGCGCTCGCGTCAGGCTCGAAATGCAGCTGAAGGCATCGCGGTTCGCCGGCGACGAAGCGGATGCCGTCGACGAGCGCTGAGTCCTCCCCGAACAGGATGTGAGAAGTTGCGGGAACGTCAAGAACACCGTGGTCTGCGGTGAGCAGCAGGCCCTCGCGGCTGTGCAGCTCCGGTGCGAAACGAGCCAGTTCGGCGTCTACGGTTTCCAGCGCGTCCGTCCACTGCGTCGACGCCCAGCCGTGTGCATGCGCGGCCTGGTCGAGTTCCGGAATATAGAGGTAGACGATTCCGCGGTGCATGTCATCGAGAGCTTGCCTGGCTGCCGCGAACCGCTCGGGAATGGACTTGCCGGAAACATACGCTGCACCCCGCAGAACCGCGCGCGTGAACCCCGATTCCCGGTAGCGTTCCTGGGCGACGACGACAGCGGGGATTCCCCGTTCCGCTGCCCGTTCGAACACCGTGGGAGATCTCTGCCACGTCGCTGGGTCGAGGCGATCATCCCATCCAGTGAGCTGGTTGACGACGCGATCATTCGCCGCGTCGAGCACGGTGTATCCGACGAGTCCGTGAATTCCGGGGTGCTCGCCCGTGGTGAGCGTGGCGAGATTCGATGCGGTCGTGGTCGGAAATCCCGCTGCAGCGAGCGCTGTCTTCGAGAGCGCCTTCGCCATGGTCCTCGCATGCCCGGCGCGTGCACGGAGAGACGAAACACCGAGGCCGTCCACGAGCACGACGATGGCCCGATCGACGGGCGGCAGAGCCAGCGAGTTCGACGTCCCGAGAACAGCCTCGAGGCAACTCGGAAGAACATCGGCAAGGCTCGGCCGTCCTGAATTCTTGGCCGGTAGCATGGTCGCAATCCTATGACTACGCCTTCCGTACCCCCGCCCAGCACTTCAGAGCCCGGTTCACCTTCTGCAGGCGAGCGCATCGATGACATCGATGTCTCGACCGAGATGGAGGGCTCCTACCTCGAATACGCCTACTCGGTCATCTATTCTCGCGCGCTCCCGGATGCCCGCGACGGGCTGAAGCCCGTGCAGCGCCGCATCCTGTACCAAATGAGCGAGATGGGACTTCGCCCCGACCGCGGCCATGTGAAGTCCTCCCGCGTCGTCGGGGACGTCATGGGCAAGCTGCACCCGCACGGCGACGCCTCAATCTACGACGCCATGGTGCGCCTCGCGCAGCCGTTCATCCTTCGCGTGCCGCTCGTCGACGGCCACGGGAACTTCGGCTCTCTCGATGACGGCCCGGCGGCACCCAGGTACACCGAAGCACGGCTCGCCGCCGCCGCGATGGCCATGGTGTCCGACCTCGACGAGGATGTCGTCGACTTCGTGCCGAACTACGACAACCAGCTCACGCAGCCCGATGTGCTGCCCGCAGCATTCCCGAATCTGCTCGTGAACGGCGCGTCGGGCATCGCGGTCGGCATGGCGACGAACATGGCGCCGCACAACCTCATCGAGGTCGTTGGGGGCGCACGGCACCTTCTCGCGAATCCGGATGCGAGCCTCGATGACCTCATGGCGTACGTCCCAGGCCCCGACCTGCCCACGGGCGGAACGATCGTCGGGCTCGACGGCATCCGCGAAGCGTACGAGACGGGTCGGGGAAGCTTCAAAACCCGAGCACGCGTCTCGGTGGAGAACATCACGGCGCGCAAGACGGGACTCGTCGTCACGGAGCTTCCCTACATGGTCGGCACCGAGAAGGTCATCGAGAAGATCAAGGACGGGGTGAATTCTAAGAAGCTTTCCGGCATTTCGGATGTCACGGACCTCACCGACCGCAAGCACGGGCTGCGCCTCGTCATCGGCATCAAGACCGGATTCAACCCGCAGGCCGTTCTGGAGCAGCTGTACAAGCACACGCCGCTCGAAGACCAGTTCAACATCAACAACGTCACGCTCGTCGACGGGGGCCCGCGAACTCTCGGTCTGCGCGACCTGCTACAGGTGTATGTCGACCACCGCGTCGCCGTCACGACGCGGCGAACGACGTTCCGGCTTGCGCGGCGGCAGGAACGGCTTCACCTCGTCGACGGCCTGCTCATCGCGATCCTCGACATCGACGAGGTCATCCAGGTCATCCGGGCCAGCGACGACTCCGATGTGGCCCGCAAACGTCTCATGGATGTCTTCGACCTGAGCGACGTGCAGGCGGAATACATCCTCGAGCTGCGGCTGCGCAGACTCACGAAGTTCTCGCGCATCGAGCTCGAGGCGGAGCGCGACAAGCTGCGCGCGGAGATCGCGGAGCTGGAGCGCCTCCTGTCGGACGCTGCGCTCATCCGGCAGCTGGTCTCGGAGGAGCTCGAGGCGGTGGCCGAGGAGTTCGGTACTCCCCGCAGGACACTCCTGACCGAGGCGCGGGCGTCGATCGCCAATGCGGGCTCCTCCAGGGCGGCCGGGTCGAAGGCGGCGCCCGTGTCGCTGGAGATCGAGGACACGCCATGCCGCGTGCTGCTCTCGACGACCGGGCGCATCATCCGCGTGGATATCGGTGACGAGCTGTCCGACACCCCGGTACGCGCCATCCGCCGAAGCAAGCATGATGCGATCCGGTCCTCGGTCGTGACGACGAGTCGAACCGAAATCGGGGCGATCACGAACCTGGGGCGGCTCGTGCGCCTCTCCCCCGTCGATCTGCCGCAGGTTCCGGAGAATTCCCTCCAGCTTGCCGCGGGCGCGAAGGTGGCCGAATATCTGGCGCTGGATGCCGGGAAGGAACGCGTGGTCGCGCTCGTATCCCTTGAGTCAAATGCGCCCATCGCGCTCGGCACGAAGCAGGGAATTGTGAAGCGACTGGCGGCTGGAGACTACCCGAACCGACCCGATTTCGAGGTGATTGCGCTCAAGGACGGCGACGAGGTGGTCGGCGCGGCCCAGGGCACCGACGCGGAAGAGCTCGTGTTCGTGACCTCGGATGCCCAATTGCTGCATTTCCCCGCCTCGTCCGTGCGACCCCAGGGGCGCAGCGCCGCCGGGATGGCGGGCATGAGGCTGTCTGCCGGTGCCGTGGTCATCCATTTCACGTCCGTCGATCCGGGCGCAGACGTGGTCGTCGCGACGATCTCCGCGCACAGCGACACGATTGCGGGCACCGATCCGGGCCGCGCGAAAGTGTCGTCGTTCGCGGAGTTCCCGGGCAAGGGCCGCGGCACCGGCGGTGTCCGCTGCCACGCGTTCCTGAAGGGCGAGGACTCCCTCGCGCTCGCCTGGGCGGGGACGGCCCCCGCGCTGGCCGTGGGCACAGACGGGGCCGCACGGGAGCTTCCGGATGCCGGCGCGAAACGCGACGCGTCGGGAACGCCGTTGGCCGCCGTGGTGGGCTCCATCGGCACGTCCGCTCAATCGGCGTGAGGGAGCGGCCGGTGCCGAACCGCAGGGCGGCCCGCGTGATCCTGTTCGACGAGCGGGATCGCGTACTGCTGTTCCGCGGCATCGACTCGACCCGGCCGGATGCCGCGCCGTGGTGGTTCACTCCCGGCGGAGGTCTTGAACCAGGCGAAACTCCGCGCGATGCAGCGCTGCGGGAGGTGCTGGAGGAGACCGGCGTCCGGCTGCCGTCGGTGAGCGGCCCGGTTTTCGAGCAGGAAATGGACTTCACGTTCGAGGGAGAGCCGCTGCACCAGTACGAGCAGTTCTTCGTCGCCCACGTCGACAGGGTTGAAATCAATTCCGCCGGCTGGAGTGACCTCGAGAAGCGCATGATGCTCGAGTCGCGCTGGTGGCCCCTCGACGACCTGAAGTCGACCTCGGAGACGGTTTATCCGCACAACCTGGCCGAACTGGTACGCGCTCAGCTCGATGGCCATTAGCGCCCCGGCATCGACCGTTATACGTCAATTCTGTCGCGGCTCAGGTCCGCGGCACCGGCGATGATGAACTCTTTGCGCGGGGCGACATCGTTGCCCATGAGAAGTTCGAAGACGGTTTCGGCGTGCTCCGCATCCGGGATGCGCACCCGCCGCAGTGTGCGGTGCCTGCGGTCCATGGTGGTCGTCGCCAATTGTTCGGCATCCATCTCGCCGAGGCCCTTGTATCGCTGAATCGGGTCCTGGTAGCGCTTCCCCGCCTTCTTGAGGCCGGCAAGCACGGCGTTCAGCTCTGCCTCCGAGTAGGTGTAGATCGTCTCGTTGGGCTTCGAACCCGCGTTCACGACGACGACGCGGTGCAGCGGCGGGACGGCTGCATACACCCGGCCGTCCTTGATCATCTCCGGCATGTAGCGATGGAACAGCGTGAGCAGCAAGGTGCGGATGTGGGCGCCGTCGACATCCGCGTCGCTCATGATGATGACTTTGCCGTACCGCGCGCTCGACAGGTCGAAACTGCGTCCGGAACCCGCGCCGATCACCTGGATGATGGATGCGCACTCCGCGTTGCCGAGCATGTCCGGCAACGACGCCTTCTGCACGTTCAGGATCTTTCCGCGGATCGGCAGGAGCGCCTGGTACTCGCTGTCGCGCGCGAGCTTCGCCGTGCCGAGCGCCGAATCGCCCTCCACGATGAACAGCTCGCTGTTGGCGACATCGTTGCTGCGGCAGTCCACTAGCTTGGCCGGCAACGACGAACTCTCCAGCGCGTTCTTCCTGCGCTGCGTCTCCTTGTGCGCCCGCGCGGATACGCGCGCCTTCATTTCGGCGACGATCTTCTCCAGCACGAGGGCCGCCTGGTTCTTGTCGTCGCGCTTCGTGGACGAGAATCGCTCGCCCAGCCCCTTCGCGATCACGTTTGCGACGATGTTGCGCACTGCTGGCGTGCCGAGAATTTCCTTCGTCTGCCCCTCGAATTGCGGTTCGGGGAATCGCACGGTGAGAACCGCGGTGAGGCCCGCGAGGATGTCGTCCTTCTCGAGCTTGTCATTCCCGGCTTTGAGTCGGCGGGCATTCTGCTCCACTTGCGCCCGCAGGAACTTCATCAACCCCTGGTCGAATCCGGCCAGGTGCGTTCCGCCTTTCGGAGTCGCGATGATGTTGACGTAGCTGCGGATCTCCGTGTCGTACCCGGTGCCCCAGCGCAGTGCCACCTCGACCTCGCAGTCCCGCGTGAGTTCGGTCGCCACCATGTGCCCAGAGTCGTCGAGGACGGGCACGGTTTCCGTGAATGTGCCGGATCCGGTGATGTGCCACGTTGATGTGAGGGGGGAATCCTTCGAAAGGAAGTCGACGTACTCGACGATTCCGCCCGCATACCGGAAGTGCTCATCGACCGGCTCGTCCCCGCGAAGGTCTTCGACGCGAATTCCCAGTCCCTTGACGAGGAATGCGGTTTGCCGCGCCCTGCCGAGCAATTCGTCGATTTGGAACGACGCGGTGCGGGTGAAGACCTGCGGGTCCGGCCAGTACCGCACGCGCGTGCCCGTGATGCCCTTAGCGACCTTTCCGACCACGCGAAGCTCGCTTCCGGAAACGAAGGGCGTGAACGGCGCATCCGGTTTCGGTTCACCCGAATCCGCGAATATCCCGGGCTCCCCGCGATGAAACGACATCGCCCAGGTCTTGCCGTCGCGATCCACCTCGACATCCAGCCGTTCGGAAAGCGCGTTGACGACGGACGCCCCGACACCGTGCAATCCCCCGGACGAGGTGTACGAGCCCGTGCCGAATTTGCCGCCGGCGTGAAGCTTCGTGAACACGACCTCGACACCGGACAGGCCCGTCTTCGGTTCGATGTCGACGGGGATGCCGCGTGCGCGATCGACCACTTCAACGCTGCCGTCCGGTCGCAGGATGACCTTGATTTCATCGCCCGAACCGCCGAGGGCCTCATCGACGGAGTTGTCGATGATCTCCCACAGGCAGTGCATGAGCCCGCGCGAGTCGGTGGAGCCGATGTACATTCCTGGGCGCTTGCGGACGGCTTCGAGACCCTCCAGCACGGACAAGTGCCGCGCTGAGTAGTCAGAACTCGCCACAGAAGACCTCCATTGTCGCCGCAATTCCAGCGTGCAGTATCGCCGCCGGGCCGTATTCCACCCTAATGACCCGCACCGACCTTCACGGCCTCCGACACCCTCAATACCGCGTCCGCTACGCGCACAGCGAAATACCCCGCCCCCAACCGGCGAAAAGCCCCCCGGCATGTTTGGATAGGTGTACGGACAACAGCGATAGGAGTGCAGATGTCTCAGGTCAGCGCAGGAACAACGGCCACCGTCGAGCGGGACTCCTATGAGCTCACCGCCCTCGACCGCTGTGACAGCTGCGGAGCCCAGGCCTACATCCGCGTGATGATCGGCGAGAGCGAGTTGCTGTTCTGCGCCCACCACGGTCGCCGCCACCAGGAGAAGCTCGCCGCCGTCGCCACAGACTGGCACGACGAGTCGAGCCGGCTTCTGGAAGACTCCGCCCTCTGAGTTTGACCGGACTGCTGCGGGAAGCCCGGCTTTCCCGCACCGCGCTCGAGGCCAATATCGCCGCACTGCTTCACGAGCATGCTGCTGCGGATCTCGCCGTCGACGTCCGCGCGGATGCCTACGGACACGGCCTCTCGTCGGTCGTCGCCGCGGCGGCCGAACACGGGGTCCACCGGTTTCGCGTATCGCCGGGGATCACCCTCGCATCGGGCCTTCACGCGCACGCGGGACCCGGAGCCGCGGACGTCGAACTCGCGCCGTACGGATTCTCCCCCCAGCTCGGGTCGATCGCGCTGCGGCCCGTCGCGACGCTCGTCGGCGAAGTGGTCGCCGTCAAGCGCGTCCCCGCCGGTAGCGCAGTGTCCTACGGGTACACCTACCGCACGGAGCAGGACGGGACCATCGCGCTCGTCGGCCTCGGCTATTCCGACGGCATCCCACGGCTCGGATCGAATACAGCCCACGCCGCGATCGCGGGAGAACTCGCGATCGTCGCCGGTCGCATCGCAATGGACCAATTCGTCCTCGACCTAGGAGACCGCTCGGCGGCAGTGGGCGACGAAGTGACCGTCTGGGGTGATCCGGACGCGGGAGCTCCCGCGTTGCGGGACTGGGCGGCGCTGGCCCGACGCACGCCGCAGCACCTGACCGCCGGCCTCGGCCCCCGCGTCGTTCGAACCTGGATGAGCGGGGAGTCATCGTGACCGCAGTGGCGACAATCGACCTCGCGGCGTTCCGGCACAATGTCCGCACGCTCGCGGAGCTCGTCGCCCCTTCCGAAGTCATGCTCGCGGTCAAGGCGGACGCCTACGGGCACGGCATGGCTCAACTCGCGCCCGTTGCGCTGGAGGCGGGCGCGACATCCCTCGCGGTGCTCGAGCTCCCTGCCGCGGTTGCCCTGCGCACGTCAGGCGTCACTGCTCCACTGTTCGCGTGGCTGCACGGTGTTCACACCGATTTCGCGACAGCGGCACTCTACGACATCGATCTTGGCATCTCGGCTCGCTGGCAGCTCGACGCGATCGTTGCAAGCCGTCCCGAACGACCCGTGCGCGTTCATCTGAAAGTCGACACGGGGCTCCATCGCAACGGCGCGACCGAGGAGGACTGGCCCGAGCTGATCGTCGCTGCGCTGAAAGCTCAGAAGGCCGGCGCTGTCGTCGTTCACGCGGCCTGGTCCCACCTGGCCGACACGTCGCCCGAAGACGATGCTGACGCGCTCAATCGGCTGCTGTCTGCAATTGCCATCGCCGAAGACCTGGGTGCGCACTTTCCCGTCACTCATCTCGCCGCAAGCTCTGCTGGCATTCGGATGCCCGATGCGCGGCTCGATCTCGTTCGATTCGGCATCGCCGCGTACGGCCTCTCTCCGTTCGACGACGTCGACGGCCGTGGCTTGGGGCTCATCCCGGTGATGACACTGTCCACGACCGTGACGGACCTCGATTCGGAGCGCGGCACCGCGACGATCGGCGCGGGGTTCGGCGATGGGATCGCGGCGGCAGCCTTGCCCAAAGCCGAGGTTTTCGCCGCGGGCGCGCGCCGCGGCATCCGTGCGATCGAGGTGGATTCGTCGACCATTGATGCGCGCGACGACGGTGTGGAACCGCTCAGGGTCGGCGACGAAGTACTCCTCTTCGGTTCTGGCGACTCCGGCGAGCCGACCGCGGAAGAGTGGGCCGAGTGGGCGGACAGCATCGGCGATGAGATCGTCACGCAAGTGGCCGTCCGCGTCCCCCGCGTGTACACCGACGGGCCCGGACACGTTTAGCCGCTATCGACCGACGCGTCCGACGATGGCTTCGCGCGCCTTTCTCGCAAGCTCGTCGACGGCGCGAATCCGATCATCCGCTTCGGGCAGCGCCGCACCCTTCCGCGCGAGCGCCGCGGTGAGAAGTTCGTCGGCGAAACTCGGATTCATCGGCAGAAACGGGCCGTGGATGTTCGTGCCAAGGTTGACCCCGTCGCGAACGCCGTCGATGCGCGGGCCGGATACTTCGTCGCGACACGCATTGCCAAATCCCTTCGACACCGTCATGACGGGCGAGGCGCCGTCGAGGAGAGTCGTCACAGCGCCATGATTTTCGAAACCGGCGACGAGCGCGCCGTCGGGCCCCCTGCCCGTGATCTCGCCGATGACGCGATCATTCACGAGCCTGGCCCGTGAGGGCAGGATGCCGACTCCTTCCAGAACGGTGCCGTCCGCCAGTTCCAGCTCGCGGCCGAAGAGCTGCCAGCCTGCAGTGATGGCGACCATGGGGACGCCATCGTCGGCGATCTCGCGCAATGCGCCGGTACTGCCCACCAGGTCAGCGTGCACCGCGCGTTGCGCTGCGGCCTGGCCGGTGCCGATGTGCACGAGGTCGACGTTCGTCGGCATCGGATCGCCGATGCCCTTGGTAAAAACTTCGGCTGTCAGCCCGCGCCATTCCAGCCGGCGAACAAGCACGGCGACGTTTCCCGCGTCGCCGTTGATTCCGAGCTCCCGCGGATAGAGGTGCAGAATGCGCACGGCACTCACGATTCCCCCTCGAGTTCGAGATAGCCGAGGAGTTTGCGCAACTCCATCATGAGTTCGTAGTTCACGAGCGCGACTTTCGTGTCTCCTTCGGGCGCGGGCAGCGCGAGAAACTCCCGCAGCGCCGATTTCACGTCGGGGATGACCTTGCCGACCGGTATGCCTGCATAGGCGAGCCGCGTTGCGATGTGCCACGCTTTCGTGCCCGTGAGCACGTCGACATGGTCAATCAGGGAAAAGTCCGTGTCATAGATCCACGAGGGATCCGGCGTTCCCTCATCGACGGCCATGAACAGTTGCGCCGGCACCCGGTCCAGCGCATTCAGATTCAATTGCAGGCTCGGCGGGTTCTTCATCATGATGACCTCGATGGGTTCGCCATCGGCCTCGAGGGTTTCGCCGCGCCCATACACCGTTTCGAGCGCCGCGAACGCGTCGGACGCAGTCGCGAGGGAGAATCTCGTGCCCAGGAGCGTGCGCGCCATGGCGATCGCCCCTGCGGCGTCTGCGGCGTAGTGCACACCGCGGGCGGGGAGCTGGATCTGTTCGGTCTCGGCACCGGCGGAAATCACGGCGGTCGCACCCGTCAGGCCGACCACGGTCGCCAGGCTCTCGACTTTGGCGAAGTCGCCGTCGCCAACGCGCGTGGCGCTGGCGAGACCGTGAGGCGATTCCGCAAGTACGCCATCCGCAACCGAGTAGTAATCGACCGAACGTCCCGCGGAGGCGAGTTCATCGCCCATCGCCCGCAAATTCTCGTCGGACGCGTTGAGCACGATGTCGCGGGACGCGGCCTGGGCGACAGTGCGGAGCATAACGTAGACGCGATCCGGCTCGTGATAGCGGTTGAGCTGGTCGATCTGAATGTTGATGAGCAGCACGCTCGTCGGCCGTAGCCGCTTCGCGAGTTCCGGGCCGTACCCTTCATCGACTTCGAGCACCGCCAGATCCTCACGAATTCGTCCCGTCGGTGACACGGAGGCGAGCAACGACGACGCGACGCCTTGCGGAATGTTGCCGCCGGACGGATTCGTGAACAAGCTCACGCCGTGTGCGCGAAGCACCGCGACGAGCATGTTCGTCGTCGTGGATTTCCCGTTCGAGCCGGAGACGACAACGACGCCCAATGGCAGTTTCTCGACAGCATGCTCCAGGAACTTCGGTGCCAACTTCAACACCACAAGCCCCGGAAACGCCGACCCTCCCCCACGCAGCCGTGCCAGTACTCGAACGAGACGGCCGAGCAGAATGGGGAAGAAGTACCTCACCGGCGGTCTACTCGAGGTAGTCGCGCAGTGACTGCGACCGTGACGGGTGGCGAAGCTTCGCCATCGTCTTCGACTCGATTTGGCGGATGCGCTCCCGCGTCACGCCGAACGTGTCGCCGATCTGGTCGAGGGTCTTCGGCATCCCGTCGCCGAGCCCGAACCGCATCCGGATGACGCCGGCCTCGCGCTCGGAAAGCGAGTCGAGCAGACTCTCGAGTTGTCTCTGCAGCATGGTGAATCCCACGGCATCCGCAGGAACGACAGCCTCCGTGTCTTCAATGAGGTCACCGAACTCGCTATCGCCGTCCTCGCCGAGCGGGGTGTGCAGCGAGATGGGCTCGCGGCCGTACTTCTGCACCTCGACGACCTTCTCCGGCGTCATGTCGAGTTCGCGGCTCAATTCCTCGGGAGTGGGTTCGCGGCCCAAGTCCTGCAGCATCTGGCGCTGCACGCGGGCGAGCTTGTTGATGACCTCCACCATGTGGACGGGAATTCGGATGGTGCGCGCCTGGTCGGCCATGGCGCGCGTGATCGCCTGGCGGATCCACCATGTTGCGTAGGTGGAGAACTTGAACCCCTTCGTGTAGTCGAATTTCTCGACCGCACGGATGAGGCCCAGGTTGCCCTCCTGGATCAGGTCCAGAAACTGCATGCCACGGCCCGTGTAGCGCTTCGCGAGCGAAACCACGAGGCGCAGGTTCGCGCCAAGCAAGTGCGATTTCGCGCGTTGCCCGTCTCTGGCCACCCAGCGAAGCTCGCGCTCGAGCTCCTTGCTGATTTTGCCCTTGGCCTCTGCGAGCTTGTCTTCGGCGAAGAGACCCGCTTCGATGCGCATGGCGAGCTCGACTTCTTCCGCAGCATTGAGGAGAGCGACCTTGCCGATCTGCTTCAGGTAGTCCTTGACAGGGTCGGCCGTCGCGCCCGTGATCGCCGCAGAATAGACCGGCACATCGTCGTCGTCATCGACGAGGGAAAGTCTGAGCGCCCCGGTCGGCAGGGGTTCTTTCGTTCCCTCGTCCTCGGAGTCGTCATCCGACGAGTCATCGGAATCGTCCTTCTTCTTGCCCGACGCGGACTTCGAGTCCTCGTCTTCGTCTTCGTCCTCGTCGACGTCGTCATCCGAGTCCTTGTCTGCGGCCGCTTCCGTGTCGACGTCGTCATCAGGGGCGATGTCGATCTCTTCGTCCTCGCCGACCTCGGCTTCGAGGTCGCTCAAATCGACTTCGCCTGCACCGGAGGCCTTGTCCGCGCCCGCGCCCTTGCCCTTTGCCTTGGCTGCAGCCTTCGGGGTGCTCTTCGGGGCACTCTTCGTCGTGCTCTTCGATGGTGCCTTAGTGGCGGTTGCCTTTGTGGCGGTTGCCTTGGGCGCGGTCTTCGTGGAAGCCGCGGCCTTGGGCTCGGCAGTCTTGGCTGCCGCCGTCGTGGGTGCAGCAGACTTGGCGGTTGCAGCCTTGGGTGCAGCCTTCTTGGCGGTCGCCGTCTTGGGTGCAGCCTTGGACGCAGCGGCCTTGGTTGTAGCAGCCTTGCTCGACGGCGACTTCGCAGCAGCTGATTTCGTCGACGTGCTCTTGGCTGCTGCCGCCTTGGTCGTGGCCGCCTTAGCCCCGGTCGCCTTGGCCGCCGTCGACTTCGCCGCCGTCGCCTTCGCAGCGGGTGCTTTGTCAGCAGTGGTTTTGGTGGTGGGCGCAGCCTTCGCGGGCGCAGCTTTCTTCGCTGCCGCGCTGGACTTCACCGGAGCGGTGGATGTCACCCGACCGCTGGACTTCGCGGGAACCGGCGCTACGGGCTCTTCGCTCGCCGCAGCGCCGCGCCGCAAGCCGGCTCTCGTCGCAAACGCTTTGGCCGCCGCAGCAACCTTTCCGGTGGACGTCTTCTTGTCGGTCGCCGGGCTGGCTTCAGCCTTGCTTTTGGCTGCCATTCGGTCACCTTTCCTCAACAGGTTGCCCAGTCGGCTTTGGCACGATCTTTGTCGTACACCCCGCACAGCCGTTTTTGGGCAGTACTAGGACCCATGTCAAGTCCCTGTGCCGGCACACTGCATGATGCCAACTCCAGGACGACCTGAACGGGTCCGTGGTCAATTATTGCATGGAATGGGTCGCGCCTCTGACCGCTTGCGCGCGTTATGCCATTCCCGCATCGTCAACTACTGCAACCGCGCGAGACCCGATTCTATTCCGGGCGCGGGCTCTGCTGGTCATCGTCGCCGTTGTGGCGCAGTGCAAGGAAAATTTCCAGCTCGGCGGCGATCTCGTCGGCGGTCGGAAGTTCGCCGTCTTCGTCGATGAGCGGGGAGCGCAGAGGATTGCCGGCCATATAGGCGTCGTGCCGCTCTTCGAGCGTTCCGACGAGTCTGGCGAGCTCGGGATTGTCATCAACCTGCTTGTCGATCTTTTCGACGAAATCGCGGCCCTCATCGCGAAGTTTCGTCGTGGCGAAGATCAATCCCGTAGCCGAACTCACGAGTTCGAGCGCCTTGAACGCGGCATCCGGATACTCGGTATCCGCAAGGTAGTGCGGGATGAGCAGGACGAATCCGGCCACCGGATGATCCAGCTCGTGCAACCGATGCTCCACGACGTGGAGGGCATTGGCCAAAACCTGGGTGTGCGGTTTCCATACGGAGAATGTTTCGATGAGCTCGGAACGGTTGCCGCTCACCGTCACGCCGATCGGACGCGTGTGCGGAACGGGCATGGGAATGGCGTGCACCCAGGTCGTGGACTTCACCTGGAACTTGTCAATGAGTCCAATCACCGCGGCCGTGAAGCGCTCCCACTGGAAGTCGGGTTCGTAGCCGGTCAGTACAAGGAATTGCTGCCCGATCTCGTCCGTGGCCAGGTGCAGTGCGAGCGTGGCAGGTCGATAGTTCGTCAAGTGATCCTGCTCGAAATAGATCGTCGGCCTGCGCGCACGGTAGTCGAGCAACGCGTCGTTGTCGAAGGCGGCGATCACCTCGGTGTGCAGCGTGTCCATGAGGTTGGAGGTGAACAGCGCGACGGATCCACCGGCGTCCGCGAATCCGGTCAGCCCTGCGACGAGGGGCAATCCCGTCGGAACGTCGGCGACGTCGGCGCTGAGGGTGTAGAGGCCCGCGGGGTCTTCCATTCCTCAACTCTAACCGCGACAAATCTCCACTCGCTGGCAGCATGGCCGCAGGTTGTCATGCCCTGAGCGAACAGCCCCCGGGGCCCCTCGCAGTGGTTGCTCCGGATCGCCGGATAGCATTGCCCCATGACTGTCGCTTCCCTTCACCTTTCTTCCGAGCCCGCCCTTTCCCTCGAATCCGATGTCCTCGTCGTGGGGGTGGCAGGGTCGGAAAACGGCCCCGTCCTCCTGTCCGACGATGCCGCGCTCGAGCCGATCAGGTCGTCTCTCGCTGCTCTCGGGATATCGGGATCTGAGGATGATGTTCGCCGACTCGCCGCGCCGGAAGGCTCGGCGAAAAGCATTGCGCTTGTGGGGCTCGGCACGTCGCCGGTATCGCCAAACAGCTTGCGCCGGGCCGCTGGCTCGGCCGTGCGCCAGCTCACCGGGGTTAGCACGCTGACACTTGCCCTTCCCACGGCAACGAGCGACGACGTGCTCGCAGTTCTCGAGGGAGCGGCAATCGGTTCCTACTCGTTCACGAGGTACCGCACCAAGTCCCAGGAGGCGGCCAAACTTCCGGCGACCGACATCACTGTCGTTTCTGATGTGGAAGTGGGTGACGATGTGCTCGCCCGGGCAGGAATTGTCGCGGCAGCGGTCCACGCCGTTCGAGACCTCGTCAATACTCCGCCGCTGGATTTGTATCCCGAGACCTTCGCCGCCACGGCGCGGGAATTGGCGGACGGCGCGCCGGTAACCGTCACCGTTTTCGGAGACAAGGAGTTGGCCGATGGCGGGTTCGGTGGCATCATCGGCGTCGGTCAGGGCTCGACAAGGTCGCCGCGGCTCGTGAAAGTGGAGTACAACCCGAAGGGCGCAACCAAACACCTCGCGCTCGTGGGCAAGGGGATAACGTTCGACTCCGGCGGGCTCTCCCTCAAATCTCCCGCAGGCATGGTCGGGATGAAGTACGACATGACGGGCGCCGCCACCGTCCTCGCCACCGCACTCGCCATCGCCCGGCTCGGCCTTGGGTTGCGCGTCACGACATGGTTGTGCCTGGCCGAGAACTTGCCGTCCGGGTCGGCGATTCGCCCCAACGACGTCCTCACCATGCGCGGCGGCAAGACCGTCGAGGTGCTGAATACGGATGCCGAGGGCCGCCTCGTTCTCGCAGACGGACTCGTAGCCGCGAGTGAAGAGAAACCTGACGCGATCATCGATGTCGCGACGCTCACCGGGGCCGCTCGCGTCGCGCTCGGCGACCGATACGTGGGGACCATGGGCGACGAGAAACTCGTCGGCGACGTCGTCGACGCGGCAAAGCACGTCGGAGAGTTCTTCTGGCCGATGCCCCTGCCGGCCGAATTGCGGACTCTTCTCAATTCGGATGTCGCGGACATCGCCAACGCGAAGCCGGGCAACACGGCGGCGGGAATGCTGCTCGGCGGCGTCTTCCTCCAGGAGTTCATCGGAACTGCGGTTGACGGCTCGCGGATCCCGTGGGCGCACCTCGACATCGCGGGAGCGGCAAACAACGATTCGACCGGTTTCGGCTACACGGGCAAGGGGCCGACGGCCGTCGGCGTGCGCACTCTCGTCGCGCTGGCTGAGCGGATTTCGCTCGCGTAGTACAGTCGGAGTGGCAGGAAAACCTGCCGTACCAATCCCCCGTGACGCTCGCCAGCGAACGGGTGCGTGAACAGGCTGAAACTCGAGGGAGTCGCCCGGTGTCGGAACAGAACTTTGACCTAGTCGTCCTCGGAGCGGGAAGCGGCGGATACGCTGCAGCGCTCCGGGCATCAGAACTCGGAATGAGCGTCGCGCTCATTGAAAAGGACAAGGTCGGCGGCACGTGCCTGCACGTCGGTTGCATTCCCACCAAGGCACTTCTGCACGCGGCCGAAGTGGCGGATGTTGCGCGCGAGTCGGCAAAGTACGGCGTCACCAACACATTCGAAGGCATCGACATCGCGGGAGTCACGGCGTACCGCGAAGGAATCGTCGCGAGCAAGTACAAGGGCCTCCAGGGTTTGATCAAAGCCAGAGGGATCACGGTCATCGATGGCGAAGGCAAGCTCGTTTCGCCGACGGCCGTCCAGGTCGGCGACGACAAGTACACCGGAAAGAACGTCGTGCTCGCGACCGGTTCCTACTCGCGGTCGCTGCCGGGCCTTGAGATCGGCGGCCGCGTCATCACGTCGGAGCAGGCGCTGGACCTTCCTTTCGTTCCCCGCAAAGTCGCAGTTCTTGGCGGCGGGGTCATCGGCGTCGAGTTCTCGAGCGTCTGGCGCTCGTGGGGTGCGGAAGTCACGATCATCGAGGCACTCCCCAACCTCGTCCCGAACGAGGACGAATCGGTCAGCAAGCAGTTCGAGCGCGCATTCCGCCGGCGCGGAATCGAATTCAAGCTGGGTGTGCGGTTCCAAAGCGTCACCCAGAGCGACTCGGGCGTCGTCGTGACTCTCGAGAACGGTGAAACCGTCGAGGCCGAGCTTCTTCTCGTCGCGGTCGGGCGGGGTCCGTCGACAGCGAACCTCGGATTCGAGGATGTCGGGGTCACGATGGATCGCGGCTTCGTCATCACGAACGAACGCCTCGCCACGAACCTTCCCGGCCTCTATGCGGTCGGCGACATCGTGCCGGGACTCCAGCTCGCACACCGCGGCTTCCAGCACGGCATTTTCGTCGCGGAGGAGATCGCGGGTCTCAACCCGATCGTGATCTCCGACACCAACATTCCCAAAGTCACCTACTCCGATCCCGAGGTCGCCTCGGTCGGACTCTCGGAAGCCAAAGCGAAGGCGGAGTACGGGGATGACAAGGTCTCGAGCTACGACTACAACCTGGCCGGCAACGGCAAGAGCCACATCATCGGCACCTCCGGATCGATCAAGGTCGTTCGCGTCAAGGACGGACCCGTCGTGGGCGTGCACATGATCGGCGCGCGAGTCGGAGAGCTCATCGGCGAGGCACAGCTCGCGGTGAACTGGGAAGCGTACCCGGAGGACATCGCTCCGCTCATCCACGCGCACCCGACCCAGAACGAAGCACTCGGTGAAGCGTTCCTCGCTCTCGCCGGAAAACCACTCCACGCGATGTGATCGAGCAACCCGAACTATGCTTGATGGGACAACTACGGCTTAACAAGGAGCACCACTAATGAGCGAATCCGTCAACCTCCCGGCACTCGGCGAGAGTGTCACTGAAGGAACGGTGACCCGCTGGTTGAAGAAGGTCGGCGATCGAGTCGAGGTCGACGAGCCGTTAGTGGAAGTGTCGACCGACAAAGTCGATACCGAGATCCCTTCACCCGTCGCCGGCATTCTCGAAGAGATCCTGGTCGCCGAGGACGAAACAGTTGAAGTGGGAACCCCCTTGGCGAAGGTCGGTCAGGGCGTCGAAAGCGCCGCACCGGAACAGGGCGATGCGCCCGCCGCCGAAGCCGCACCTGCCGAAGCGCCCGCCCAGACGGCCGAGACCGCGCCAGCCCCCGCACCGGCTGCCGAGCCCGAGGCTGCTGCCGAGCCTGCTCCAGCACCCGCTCCGGCAGCAGAACCTGCGCCCGCACCCGCGCCCGCTCCCGAACCAGCGCCGGCAGCAGAGCCCGCCCCAGCACCTGCACCCGCGGCCGAACCAGTGCCTGCACCCGCGGCCGAATCAGCGCCTGCACCCGCGGCCGAATCAGCACCCGCCCCAGCGCCTGCCTCTACACCCGCGCCGGCCGCACCGGCACAACCCGCTGCCTCGGGCGCGGGATATGTCACTCCGCTCGTCCGCAAACTCGCCAATGAGAGCGGAATCGACCTGTCGACGATCAGCGGTTCCGGCATCGGCGGGCGCATCCGCAAGCAGGATGTGCTGTCCGCCACCGGCGCCGCAGGCGGCGGCACTCCAGCGCGCACGCCGTTGGAGACCTCCCCCCTTCGGGGAACCTCGGTTCCCATGTCGCGACTGCGCAAAGTTGTCGCTGAGCGCGCCGTGGTGTCGATGCAGACATCGGCTCAGCTCACCACCGTCGTCGAGGTGGATGTCACGGCAGTATCGGCATTCCGGGATTCGGTGAAAGCCGAATTCCTGCAGAAGACCGGCAACAAGCTCACGTTCCTGCCGTTCTTCACTCTCGCGGCCGCGGAAGCGCTCAAGGCGTACCCCATCATCAACGCCACCATCGATGGCGAGAACATCGTCTACCCGGGCCAGGAGAACATCAGCATCGCCGTGGACACCGAACGCGGACTGCTCACACCGGTGATCCGCAATGCGGGCGACCTCAACATCGCCCAGCTCGCGGGCGAGATCGCCGACCTGGCGGAACGCACGCGCAACAACCAGCTGAAGCCGGACGAGCTCGCGGGAGGCACGTTCACCGTCACGAACACCGGTTCGCGCGGCGCGCTCTTCGACACTCCCGTCGTGTTCCTGCCTCAGTCCGCCATCCTCGGCACCGGAATCGTCACAAAACGTCCCGTCGTCGTGACGGACGACGGCCTCGATGCCATCGCGATCCGCTCTCTCGCGTACCTTGCGCTTTCCTACGACCACAGAATCGTCGACGGCGCGGACGCGGCCCGATTCCTGGTCGCGGTCAAGGAACGCCTCGAGTCCGGCGACTTCCGCGGAAACCTCGGCCTCAACTAACCGCTGACGCGTCGGCCGGGATGATGTCCCGGATTCTCCAACCATCGTCTCCACGGATGATGAGCAGCGAAGCAGTCGGCGAGAACTCCGACTGCGCCGACACGTTCTTTGCGTGGCCGACCGAGAGCAGCGCCGTGTCGCCGATCCGTTCGACGACGCTCAGCACGAGTTCCGCGGAAGGATTCGTTGCGGAATCGGTGATCCAGTCGAGGGAGTGATCCGGAACACCGCCGGACTGGAGCACGCGAATCCGGTAACTGTCCGCCTCCATGGCTGAAGACCCCAATTGATCGACCCCGTCCAGGCACAGCACGGAACGTGCGTCGAAGCACGCTGCCCGAGCGTGAAGCAGCGCGGTGCCCGCTGCGATCGGTTCTGCACCAGCGATCGCGGGGTCAGCGTGCGCGGGGTCAGCGTGCGCGGTAGCTGGCCTGCCGCCAGTCGGTTGCCCTTGTGAAGTCTCAATCGGCACCTCGGAACCGCTCGAATCCCCTGTCGGCGCGATGGCCGCGAACGCGACGATAGCGACCGCGACACCCGCCGCCACGATCCAAACCGGTTTGCGCACGGGGCGAAGCAGCGCAGCGATCTGCGCCCGCGCGGCCGACAGTGCCCCCATCACCTCGATGTGCACGTGTCGGGCCACGACGGGCTCCGGAACGTCCACGAAGTCCGGCGGCAAACCGGATTCCTCCGGAGGGTCGATGCGGGATCGAACTTTGCCCCTGCCGAATCCCGAGTCCCCCGCCGAGAGGCAAACCGGGGCCGGTTCGGCCAGTGCGAACAATCGATCCGCGAGCTCGCGGGCAAACGTGTGGGGCGCGAGCTCTGGCGCGTGGTGATCCATCCAGCGGGTGACGTCCGTCCCGTCTTCGCCGAGCGCCAATCGGCACACTGCGACAAGTCCGTCGAGATCTGCGGCGACCCTTGCTTCCTCGGTAAAGCGAGCGGGAGACAGGCTCGCGGACGCCGCGTCCTCGGGAAGGTCGCCGATTATCGCCGCCGACCCGAATCGCGCCAGCACGGGCGCGCCCGACTCGTCGAACAACACGGACGAAGGCGTCACGGCTCCGTGCGCGACTCCCAGGCGATGGAGTTCGGCTACCGCCATGGCGAGCGGCGCGAGGACCGTCACCGCCTCCGCCGGGGAGAACTGCCGGCGCGCCAGCTGGTATCCGAGGCCCTTCGCCGTCAGCCGCTGAAGGATGAGGCACGGCAGCCCATCCGGCCCCGTCGTGAGGTCGTCCAGGCGGAGGAGATGTCGATGGGATGCGCGAGCCAGAGCGTCGATCTCCGAATCGATCCTCGTGAGTTCGACGTCCGATCGAAACACCTTGATCGCAACGGTCGTGGATCCGTCACTGCCAAGCCACACTTCGGCGCTGGAGCCCGCGCCCAGTTTTCTCACGAGCCGGTAGCCGCCGAGAGTGTCCACGGTGCCATCCTCGCGCCGACCGCGCCCCGTCATCGCGACACGCCCCTGGGATGTGCACTACCCCGGCGACGGGCGCACACCCGGGAGTGGAGCCGGTATCGTTGAGGTCATGGCACGCACGAAGAAGACCAGCCCGAAACCCGCGAAAGAGCCCGGCCGTCTCAAACAGATGTATCAGGTCTTTCAGATGACCCGGCGATACGACTCGACCGCCATCTGGTGGATGGCGCTCGGATTCGCCGTTCCCGTGCTCGTCGGCCTCCTGCTCGGCTTCCTGCTTTCCCCCGGAAATGCGCCCGGCATGATCCTGTGGATCGTCGCCGGCGTCCTGGGAGGTCTCCTCGCGTTCCTCGTTGTTCTTGGCCGCAAGGCCGAGCGGGCCGCCTATTCGCAAATCGCGGGCCAGCCTGGCGCCGTCGGTGCTGTACTGAAGAGTTCGCTCCCCCGCGGCTGGACGGGTAGCGAAATGCCGATAGCAATCAGCCCCAAAACGCAGGATGCCGTCTACCGCGCCGTCGGGAAGGGGGGCGTCGTGCTCATCGGCGAGGGCCCGGAGGCTCGCACCCAGAAAATGGTGGACGATGAGCGGCGCAAGATCGCGCGCATCCTCCCGAATGTGCCCGTCAACGTGCTCCACGTCGGGCCGGACGAGGATTCCGTTCCCCTCCACAGGCTCGCGCGCCGACTCGGCAGGTTCAAGAAGGCGTTGAGCAAAGCCGAAGTGTACGCCGTGAGCAACCGGGTGAGTTCCTTGCACAAGGGACCGAACCTCCCCATCCCCAAGGGGATCGACCCGAAGAAGGCTCGCGCGCAGCGCCGCGCCTGATTCCCGGCTCGATGTGCAGTCAACGGACGGGGCACATCTCCTCGCCGACCTCACTTCACGACGAGAACCGTACCCGCGGCCTTGTCGTGCAGGCCGCGCTGATCGCGGTCCCACACGAGCGCGGGGATGACGACGCACAGGAGGAGGGTGCGCACGAGCGGACGCCACGCGCCGACCCAGCCCCCGGCCACCGGCACGAGGCGAATTCGGAACAGCACATGGCCGATGCTGCCGCTCACGAGGGTGAGGAACACGACTTGAGTGAGCGCGAAAACCCCGAGCGTCGCGAACGCGTCGTACTGGAAGAACGCCACCGAGACGATAACGCTCAAACCCCAGTCGATGGCGAGCGCGCCGATCCTTCGTCCGGGACGAGCGATCGATCGAGGGCCGGACTCGGGCAATCCCAGTCTCTCGCCGGGCCACCGCTGTTGCGCAGACGAGGGCGGGGAATTTGCAGCGGGCACCATCCGATCCTAGGCGAGCCCCGAAACATGGGCGAAACACGAGTGATACCGTTGCGAAACCGCGCAGGCTTACGCTTTTCACGGCTGCACACCGCGGCCACCCGCACCTCAACCAGGGAGTCATCGCATGTTCAGTGATCCGTCCGAAGTCCTGAAGTTCATCAAGGACACCGACGTCAAGTTCCTCGATGTGCGTTTCACCGACCTTCCCGGCGTGCAGCAGCACTTCAACATTCCCGCCTCATCCGTGGATGACGAATTCTTCAGCGTCGGGCAGTTGTTCGACGGCTCCTCGATCCGCGGGTTCGCCTCGATTCACGAATCGGACATGCAGTTGATTCCGGATGTCACCACCGCCTACGTCGACCCCTTCAGGGTCGAGCGCACGCTCATCATGGTGTTCGACATCTACAACCCGCGCAACGGCGAGGTGTATGGGCGGGACCCGCGCCAGGTCGCGCGCAAGGCCGAAAAGTACCTCGCGTCCACGGGCATCGCCGATACCGCCTATTTCGCCCCGGAAGCCGAGTTCTACATTTTCGACGACGTGCGCTACGACGTGAAGCCGAACTCGAGCTTCTTCGCCATCGACTCCGAAGAGGGCGCGTGGAACTCCGGCCGGATCGAAGAGGGCGGAAACCTGGGCAACAAAACTCCGCTCAAGGGCGGCTACTTCCCCGTGAGTCCCGTGGACAAGCAGGCCGACTTGCGCGATGACATCAGCCTCAAACTCATCGACGCCGGCCTCATCCTGGAGCGAGCGCACCACGAGGTCGGCTCGGGCGGCCAGGCCGAAATCAACTACCGGTTCGACACGATGGTGCACTCGGCCGATGACATCCTGAAATTCAAGTACATCGTCAAGAACACAGCGGAGCAATGGGGCAAAACGGCAACGTTCATGCCGAAGCCGCTGTTCGGTGACAACGGCTCCGGAATGCACACGCACCAGTCGCTGTGGAACGACGGCAAACCGCTCTTCTACGACGAAAGCGGTTACGGCGGACTGTCGGACATCGCCCGCTGGTACATCGGCGGGCTTCTGAAGCACGCGCCCGCGGTGCTCGCGTTCACGAACCCGACGATCAACAGCTACCGCAGGCTCGTGAAGGGCTACGAGGCCCCGATCAACCTCGTGTACTCAGCGGGAAACCGCTCCGCGGCCATCCGGATCCCCATCACGGGGACGAACCCGAAGGCCAAGCGCATCGAATTCCGCTGCCCCGACGCCTCCGGGAACCCGTACCTCGCGTTCGCGGCCCAGCTCATGGCGGGGCTCGACGGAATCCGCAACAAGATCGAGCCGCTCGACCCGATCGACAAGGACCTGTACGAGTTGCCGCCGGAGGAAGCCAAGAGCATCCCCCAATTGCCCGTGACTCTCGATGCCGTGCTTCGCGAGCTCGAGGCGGATCACGACTTCCTTCTCGAGGGTGGCGTGTTCACGCAGGACCTCATCGACACGTGGATCGCGTACAAGCGCGAAAAGGAACTCGCGCCGATGTCGCTGCGGCCGCACCCGTACGAGTACGAGCTCTACTACGGGGTTTAGGCCGCCACGCTACCGGGCGTGCGCCGGTGAGACCGTGTCTCCGTAGAATCGCGTCTCGAACACGTGGCGCGCCCGGCGCGTGACACGAAGGTACTCGTCCTCGAGTCTGCTGGCGGATCGGGGCGGGTACCCCATGAGGCGCGCGATGCCGTCGAGCTGGTCGCGGTCGCGCGGCAGGACATCCGAAGTCTTGGAGGTCCAGAGCGTCATGGCAGATCGGATGCGCGAGGCGAAAAGCCAGGCATCGTGGAGCCTGCGGACGTCGGTCGAGGTCAAGAGCTCGGCTTCCTGCGCGACAGTGAGTGCTTCAAGGGTCGAGGTCGTGCGCAATCCTTCGATCTCCGCGGCGTGTTTCAACTGCAGCAACTGCACGAGCCACTCGATGTCGCTCAGCGATCCGCGACCGAGTTTCAAGTGCCGCGACGGCTCGGCCGCCTGCGGAAGTCGCTCCGCCTCGACTCTCGCCTTGATCCTGCGCACTTCGCGAACATCCGCCGGGGAGATCGCCGTCGGATATCTCACTTCATCCGCGAGAAGTTCGAAGTCGCGGGCCAGCGCTTCATCCCCGGCGACCGCGCGGGCGCGCAGCAGAGCTTGAGCTTCCCATGTGAGCGACCAGCGCTCGTAGTATGCGCGGTAGGAGTCGAGCGACCGGACGATGGCGCCGGTCTTTCCTTCCGGTCTGAGCCCGTTGTCCAAGTCGAGCGGGAACTGGAGGTCTTCCGTGAGCGCGCCCAGCTGGGCAATAATCCGTTCCGCCGCTTTCTGGGATTCCTCGCCCTTGCCGTCCGGCGCACGGTACACGTACATGACATCCGCGTCTGAGCCGAATCCGAGTTCCCGCCCGCCGAACCGCCCCATCGCGATGACGGCGAACTCCATGCCTTTGGGAATCTCGCGGCCCAGCGACGCGCGCGCGATGGCCAGGGACGTGCCGATCGTCGACGCCATCACGTCCGCGAGGGCGTGCCCCAGTTCTTCGATCGACAGCAGCTCAAGGATGCTCGCGACCGAGATTCGCAGGATCTCCCGCCGACGCGCAGTGCGCACGGCCAGCGCGGCCGCCGCCGGATCGGAGGAATGCCGTTTCGCGATCGAGCGGCCCTCCTCCTCGAGCACGTCGAGCGAACGGGGGACCAGATCGGTGTCGCTTTCGAGCCACGCGACCGCCTCCGGGATGCGTTCGAAGAGGTCGCCGACGAATTTGCTGCCGGAGAGCAATTGCGTGAGGCGGTGGCCGGCTCCTGAGGAGTCGCGCAGCATCCGCAGGAACCAGGGCGATTCGCCGAGGGCATCGCTCAAGCGCCGGAACACGAGGAGCCCGCGATCCGGGTCCGCGCCCTCGGCGAACCACTGCAAGAGCACGGGAAGGAGGTTTCGTTGGATCGTCGCCCTGCGGGAGATCCCGGACGTGAGCGCGCCGATGTGACGCAACGCGCCCTCGGGATCCCGGAACCCGATCGCGGACAGCCGGGCAGCCGCCTGTTCGCTCGTGAGCGCGAAACCCTCTTCGGGCAGCGCCGCGACCGCCGACAGCAGCGGGCGATAGAACAACCGTTCGTGGAGGGAGCGAACCTCGGTCTTCACGGTGCGCCAACGCTCCCCCAGTTCGGCTGCCGTCGTCGCGAGCCCGCTCGATCGCGCGAGCACGCGCAACGCGTTTTCGTCTCTGGGCATGAGGTGAGTGCGTTGCAGGCGCGACAACTGGATCCGGTGTTCGAGCAACCGGAGGAAACGATAGTCCCCGGCGAAGTTCGCCGCCTCTTCGCGCCCGATGTACCCGCGTTCGGCGAGCGCGTCAAGGGCGGCGAGCGTGCCCGTTTGCCGCACGTGCTGATCGATCTGGCCGTGGACGAGCTGGAGCAACTGGATGGCGAACTCGATGTCGCGCAAGCCGCCCCGGCCGAGTTTCAATTGAACGTCCCGCTCCTCCGGCGGAATATGCTCTGTCACCCGCTCGCGCATCCTCTGCACGGAACCGACAAAATTCTCGCTGCTCGCGCTCGACCACACCATGGGCGAAACGGCGTCCACGAAACGCGCGCCAAGGTCCAGATCGCCCGCGATGGGCCGTGCCTTGATCATGGCTTGGAACTCCCACCCCTTCGCCCAGCGCTCGTAATAGGCGAGGTGGGATTCCAGGGTGCGCACGAGGGCGCCATCCTTGCCTTCCGGGCGCAGGTTGGCATCCAACTCCCACAACTCGGGCTCGACATCCGGACTCTGGACGATTCGCCCCAGTTGCACGGCAAGCCACGTGCCGATCTCGATGGCGCGGTCGGTGGAAACATCGGGGCCGGCTTCAGCGAGGTAGATGACGTCGACGTCGCTCAGGTAGTTCAGTTCGTGGGCGCCGGCCTTGCCCATTCCGATGACGGCGAGCCGCGTCGCCTCGACTTCCTGTGCAGGAAATGGTGCGGACTCGCGGGCCACGTCGAGTGCGACATCCAGCGTGGCGCCAGCCAAGTCCGCAAGACACTCGGCGATGTCGCCGACACCGCCCAGCTGGTCTTCCTGCTCGAGGTCGAATGCCGCGATGCGAGCCAGAATGCGCCGATATCGCAGCCGGAGCGCGAGCACGGCGGACCAATCGCGTCGATCGTCGGTCCGACGTTCGCTGACGGCCGCTGCCAGTTCGGCCCGAATCTCCTCGAACGAGGGAAGCGTCTCGAGAGGATCGTCGAGGCACGCGAGTTGTTCCGGCCGCCGCCGGAAGAAGTCCCCGAACCCCGCGGATGCGCCGAGAACGCGGATGAGTCGCGCAGCCGAATCCGGCCTGGACAGCGACTGAACGAGCGCTTCGGGCGCCCGATCCCTCAACTGGGAGAGAAATCGGAGCGCCTGATCCGGATCTGCGCTCGCGGCGAGATGCGGAATGATCTCCGGAGGGAAATCCTCCAGTCGGGTTTTTGCCTCGGCCAGTTCCGCGAAACCGAGCCGGGCGAGCTCCGAAAGCCCTGCCCTCCCTCCCGGCGTGGATCGGGCCATGTGCGCTAGAGCATCTCCAGGTTGCTGTCCAGTTCGAACGGCGTCACCTGGGCGCGGTACGCGCTCCACTCGCGCTGCTTGTTCAGCAGCACGTAGTTGAACACTTGCTCTCCAAGAGTTTCCGCGACGAGCTCCGACTTCTCCATGAGTGATGTCGCGTGATCGAGGCTCGCCGGCAGCGGATTGTATCCGAGCGCCTTTCGCTCAGAGTCGGTGAGGTCCCACACGTTGTCCTCGGCTTCTGCGGGAAGCTCATAGCCTTCCTCGATGCCCTTGAGTCCTGCGGCGAGCAGGAGCGAGTATGCGAGATAGGGATTCGCGGCGGAGTCGATGGCGCGATATTCGACGCGCGAACTCTGGCCCTTGTTCGGCTTGTACAGGGGAACCCGTACGAGCGCCGAACGGTTGTTGTGTCCCCAGCACACGAAACTCGGTGCCTCGCCGCCGCCCCAGAGCCGCTTGTACGAGTTCACGAACTGGTTCGTGACCGCGGTGATTTCCGGCGCGTGCATGAGCAGGCCCGCGATGAACTGCCGTCCGACCTTCGACAATTGGTACTGGGCCCCGGCCTCGAAGAAGGCGTTCGTGTCACCTTCGAATAGGGACATGTGCGTGTGCATGCCCGAACCGGGGTGCTCAGAGAACGGCTTGGGCATGAACGTTGCGTACACACCCTGTTCGATCGCCACTTCCTTCACGACCGTCCGGAACGTCATGACGTTGTCCGCAGTCGTCAGCCCGTCCGCGTAGCGAAGGTCGATCTCGTTCTGCCCAGGGCCGCCTTCGTGGTGGCTGAACTCGACCGAGATTCCGAGGTCCTCCAGCATGCGAACCGAGCGGCGGCGGAAATCGTGCGCTGTACCGCCAGGGACGTTGTCGAAGTAGCCGGCAGAGTCCACGGGCACCGGGCGGCCGCCGTCGTCGAGCTTCGAGCTCTTCAGCAGGTAAAACTCGATCTCCGGATGCGTGTAGAACGTGAACCCGCGATCTGCTGCTTTCTCCAGCGTGCGCTTGAGGACATTGCGAGGGTCGGCGACCGCCGGTTCGCCGTCCGGAGTGGAAATGTCGCAGAACATGCGCGCAGTGGGGTCGATTTCGCCGCGCCAGGGAAGGATCTGGAATGTCGCGGGGTCGGGGTTCAAGAGCACGTCCGCTTCGTAGCGTCTCGTGAGGCCCTCGATGGCGGAGCCGTCGATGCCGACGCCCTCTGCGAATGCGCCTTCCACTTCTGCCGGGGCGATGGCCACAGACTTGAGCGTGCCCACGACATCCGTGAACCACAGCCTCACGAACTTGACGCCGCGTTCCTCGATGGTGCGCAGAACGAAGTCGCGTTGCTTGTCCATGAGCTCCTCTCCTGTCCTGCCGTCGGTTGCGTATTTCAGCCCGACTATCAGGCTAGTGGCTAGACTCGCTCCATGACTGATCCCGCAGCGGCGGCTGCCCAGGCGAATTTGAAGAAAGTGCGGACACGGCATTTCCAGTCCGCGAAGGAGAATGGGATCACGATTGTCGGGCTCACGAGCTACGACCAGTTGAGCGCGAAGATTTTTGACGCTGCGGGGATCGACTTCCTGCTCGTCGGCGACTCCGCAGGCAATAACGTACTGGGATTCGACACCACGCTGCCCGTCACAATCGACGAACTGATCCCGCTCACACGCGCCGTGGCGGGGGCGGTGAGCCGCGCGTTCGTCGTGGCCGACATGCCATTCGGTTCCTACGAAAGCGGACCGGAAGAAGCGCTGCACACCGCATTTCGGTTCATGAAAGAAACCCACGCGCACGCCGTGAAGCTCGAGGGCGGCGCGCGAAGCGCAGAGCAGATTCGCCGCATCGTGTCCGCCGGCATCCCCGTCATGGCGCACATCGGATTCACGCCGCAGAGCGAACATGGGCTCGGGGGCCATATGATTCAAGGACGCGGCGAAGGGCTCGAACAGCTCCTCGCCGATGCGCACGCCGTCGAAGATGCCGGCGCGTTCTCGGTGGTGTTGGAGATGGTTCCCGCTACCGCGGCCGCGCAGGTGACCAAAGAGTTGCGGATTCCGACCATCGGCGTCGGGGCCGGCCCTGACGTCGACGGCCAGTTGATGGTCTGGACGGACTGGGCGGGTTTCACAACCGGTCGAATCCCGAAGTTCGTGAAGAAGTACGCGAACCTCGCAGAGGTCCTGACGGAAGCGGTCGGTAACTACCGAACCGATGTCGCCAGCGGCGCCTACCCGGGCCCAGAGCACAATTACGAGTAACGCAGCAACCTTCGCGCCACAAGCGCACGAGTTCCCGCAGTGCGCTCAGACCACATCGAGCGAAAGAGCACCGTGCACCAATTTACGCCTACGTTTGCCCGCGACATCCTCGACGCCGCCATCGCCCGCGGGTCACTCGAATCCGAGTTCCACCAGGCCGTGAGCGAAGTGTTCGAGTCGATCGCGCCCGTCCTCGCCCAGCATCCCGAGTACATCGAGGCCGGCATTCTTGAACGCCTCGTCGAGCCGGAGCGCCAGATCATGTTCCGCGTGCCGTGGGTGGACGATGGCGGACGCGTGCGAGTCAACCGCGGATTCAGGGTGCAGTTCAATTCGGCGCTCGGGCCGTTCAAGGGCGGACTGCGATTCCACCCGTCGGTGAACCTGAGCATCATGAAGTTCCTCGGATTTGAACAGATCTTCAAGAATGCGCTCACCGGGCAAGGCCTCGGCGGCGCCAAGGGCGGAAGCGACTTCGATCCGCACGGCAGATCCAACGGCGAGGTCATGCGTTTTTGCCAAAGTTTCATGGCTGAGCTTTCGCGCCACATCGGCGATGACACCGATGTTCCGGCAGGCGACATTGGGGTTGGCAGCCGAGAGATCGGTTACCTCGTCGGGCAGTACCGAAAGATTTCGAATCGCCACGAGGCGGGCGCGCTCACCGGTAAGGGAACCGGTTGGGGCGGCGCGCACGTACGCACGGAAGCAACCGGGTACGGCACAGTGTACTTCCTGCAGGAGATGCTGGGCGTTCGCGGCGAGCGCCTCGAAGGCAAGACCGCGATCGTCTCCGGCTCCGGCAATGTCGCGATCTACGCGATCGAAAAACTTCAGCAACTTGGCGCCAGGCCCATCACGGTTTCCGACTCGTCCGGATTCGTGGTCGATGACGCCGGCATCGATCTCGAACTGCTCAAAGAGCTGAAGGAAGCCGGCCGCGAGCGAATTTCGGTCTACGCCGAGAGGCGCCCCAGTGCGACGTTCTCCAGTTCGGGCCGCGTGTGGGAGGTGCCGGGCCAATTGGCGATTCCGTCCGCGACGCAAAACGAGCTCGGTTCCGACGATGCGAACGCGCTCATCCGCGGCGGCGTGCTCGCGGTCGCCGAAGGGGCCAACATGCCCTGCACCCCCGACGCCGTCGACGCGTTCCACCAATCCGGTGTGCTGTTCGCACCAGGAAAGGCGGCTAACGCGGGCGGCGTGGCCGTGTCGGCCATGGAGATGGCCCAGAACGCGGCGCGGGAGGCCTGGAGTTTCGAGGAGAGCGAATTGCGGTTGCGCAGCATCATGGCCGACATCCACTCGGCCTCGTTCGAGGCGGCCGAGCAGTACGGTCATCCCGGCAACTACGTCGTGGGTGCGAACGTGGCGGGTTTCGTGCGGGTTGCGGACGCGATGCTCGCGCAGGGCATCGTCTAGGGAATCCTCTAGTCCTCCTCGGCGTCTTCCGCTGCCCAGGCCCTCGCGCGCTCGGCGATGATCTCGTTCGCGCGGGATGCCTCTTCGCGAGAGTCGAACGGGCCGACGCGGAGTGCCGAGAGGGATTGCGGGCCCTCTTCGACCTCCTGGGTCTTCGTGTTGAACCACCACTCGGTCATGGGAGCCTCCTTTGCCGCCTAAAATCGATCCTATGCCCAGGGATTCCAACGGACACCTCATCCCCGGACGACTCTCACCACACCGTCAGGTACCGCGCCACATTCCCTACCCCGAATACGTCGGCAAAGCCGAGCCGACGTTGTCCGGCATCGACGTGTACGACGAGGAAGCAATCGACCGCATCCGCGAGTCCGGCCGGATCGCCGCCGCCGCGATCGACACGGTCGGGGACGCGATTCGCCCCGGCATCACGACCGACGAGCTCGACCGCATCGGGCACGAGTTCCTCATCGCCAACGACGCGTACCCCTCCACTCTCGGCTACCGGGGGTTCCTCAAGTCCCTGTGCTCCTCGGTCAACGAGGTCGTCTGCCACGGCATACCCGACGATACCGTGCTGCTGGAGGGCGACATCGTGAACATCGACATCACGGCGTTCACGAACGGCATGCACGGCGATACGAATCGCACCTTCCTCGTCGGCGAGGTCGATCCGGACGTCTCCGCCCTCGTCGAGCGGACGAAGGAAGCACTGCGGCGCGGGATCAAAGCCGCAGCGGTCGGCCGGCAGGTGAACGTGATCGGGCGCGCCATCGAGTCCTACGCGAAACGCTTCGGCTACGGCGTCGTGCGCGACTTCACCGGGCACGGCGTCGGCGAAGCATTCCATTCCGGCCTCGTCATCCCCCACTACGACTCGCCCCATTTCACCGACGTCATCGAGCACGGGATGGTGTTCACGATCGAACCCATGCTCACGCTCGGCACCACAGACTGGGATCTGTGGGAGGACGACTGGACTGTCACGACGAAAGACAAAAGCATGACCGCGCAATTCGAACACACCATCGTCGTGAGAGAGAGCGGCACCGAAATCCTGACCCTCAGCGAAAGAGAAGCGGAATGAGCACGACGGCGGTTGGAATCGACATCGGCGGCACCGGAATCAAAGGCGCGATCGTGGATGTCGCGACCGGAGAGTTGCTCACCGATCGGAAGAAACTGGCGACCCCCGAAGGTGGAAAACCCGAGGACATCCTCGACACCGTGTTCGCCCTCTTCGACGAACTCGGCAATGTCGGGCCCGACACTCCGGTCGGCGTGTGCTTCCCCGCGATCGTCATCCACGGCAGGACCATGTCGGCCGCCAACGTGTCGAAAAAGTGGATCGGACTCGAGGCGGAGAAGCTATTCGAACAGAAACTCGGCCGCAGCATCCACTTCGTCAACGACGCGGATGCCGCCGGAGTCGCGGAGGCGCGGTACGGTGCGGCAGTCGACGCGGAAGGACTCACCATTCTGACGACCCTCGGCACGGGGATCGGCAGCGCGATGCTGTACGACGGCGAGCTCATCCCCAATTCGGAGCTCGGACACCTCCAGCTCGACGGCCGCGACGCGGAGAAGCTCGCTTCCACATCCGCAAAGGAAAATGAGGATTTGAGTTGGAAGGAGTGGGCAAAGCGCCTCCAGCGCTACTACGAGCACCTCGAACTGCTGTTCTCCCCCGACCTCATCCTCGTCGGCGGCGGAATCTCGAAAAGCTCGGAAGAGTTTCTGCCGCTGCTCACGCTGCGTGCGCCCATCAAGCCGGCGACCCTGCGCAACAACGCCGGAATCGTCGGAGCGGCGGCGTTGGCCGCCAACTGAGCGGGCGGAGTGAATGGGCCGGCTGATACGCCGGGTTCTGTTCCAGTGCTTCAAGCACCTTCGACGGCCATCTATCTCGGGACTGCGTTGCCGCAGGCCTCCAGCAATCTACCCGGGAACTCGGCGGGCAGCCTTGGCGTTCCCTGTTGATCTTGCTCCGGACGAGGTTTACCCAGCCGACCCGATCACTCGGGCCGCTGGTGGTCTCTTACACCACCGTTTCACCCTTACCCCTGGCTCGCTGATAAATCAACGCGCCAGCGGCGGTCTGCTTTCTGTTGCACTTGCTCGCGGATTGCTCCGGGTGGGTGTTACCCACCGCCCTGCCCTGTGGAGCCCGGACGTTCCTCGGCGATTGTTGCCAATCGACGCGACCGTCTTGCCGACCCATTCACGGACAGTCTACTGGGAGTCGAAGTCGGTGCGAAGGTCCATCGCTTTGTTCGCAGCGGCGTCGGCTCGCTTGTTGCTTTCACGCGGGATCCACTCGAAGCGCACGGGGGTACCGGTGAGGAGCTCCCGTGCTACGGCGGCCAGTTCGGCCATGTCCGGGTGCTTGATCTTCCAGCGGCCGCACATTTGCTCCACTACGAGCTTGGAGTCCAGTCGGATGTGCAGTTCGGCATCCGGGTCGATCGCGAGTGCCCGCCGGATGCCCTCGATGAGTCCGGTGTACTCGGCCACGTTGTTGGAGACGACGCCGAGATACCTGCCGACCTCGGCGAGTACCTGGCCATTCTCGCCATCGATCACGATCGATCCGCTCCCCGCAGGGCCCGGATTCCCGCGGGACCCGCCATCGGCCTCGATGATCAACACACGCCCCATCAGATTCCGGATTCGCTCGTGCGCACGAGGATCGCGTTGCTGTCGGGGCACAGTACGACATCGTCGGGTGCGGCCGCGCGGATTGCCGCCATGTCGTTTTCATTGAGTTTTACGCCGCTCGCGCTCGAAACGCCGCCCTGCAGCAGGGATGCGCCGGCCCCGTAACGTTCGCGCTGGCGCTCATACAGAGCGACAAGTTCCACTGGGAGCTTGCCCGTGATGACGGAGCGATTCGCGGCGGCGTGCTCGCGTTCACCGTTGATGATCGCGAGCGCGGCGTCGCGAGCGGACTCCGCTTCGGCAATTCGCGCACGGAGCGCTTCGTGCTCCTCGCTCGTCGCGCGTGCCCTGGCTTCGAGTTCCTCCACTCGTTCCATGACGGCGAGCTGGATGTCCTCGAGGTCGGACTGCCGTTTTCGCAGAGCCGCGAGTTCCGTCTCAAGGCCTGCGACATCCTTGACGGACGATGTCGTGTCGAGCCTCCCGAGGTCGCGTGCGATCCGTGCCTCCACGACTTCGACATCCGATTCGACGCGCTTGAGCTCGATCCGCGCATCTTCGAGCGCACCGCTGTCCCCCACGCTCGCGAGCCTGGCTTCCTCCGCTTCGGCGGTCAGGGTTTCGATCGTGGCAATCTCCGGCAGCGAGTTCGCTCTGTGTGCGAGCTGCTGCAGTTTCGTGTCTATCGCCTGGAGTTCGAGCAGAACCGCCTGGTCTTCCGGGCTTGCTTTCAGCGGCATCGCGGGGGAACCAACTTTCTCTGCTTGTCAGCGTGCTCTACTGGACGATCGTGAAATCCCACGGGTCGGTACGGAGTTCACTGACCGTCACCGTAACACCCGGCAGGGCTCGGCGAAGTTCCTCGGCCGCCGTGTCCAGCCACAGCCATTCGGCCGCCCAGTGCGAGATGTCGATGAGCGCCGGCCCGTCCGACAGCTTCGCGTTCTCCCGGAATGCCGACGCGGGGTGGTGTCGCAAGTCGGACGTGATGTACACATCCGCGGCCTGCACGAGAGGCGAGTCAAGGTAGCTGTCGCCTGCGCCGGCGCACAGCGCGACCGTGGAGACGGGGTGTTCGAAATCTCCTGAGACGCGAACCCCGGATGCCGTCGGTGGCAAAATCTCGGCCAGCGTGCGCGCGAGGCGGCCGAGCGTGACGGGCTGATCGAGTGGGCCGACTCGGCCGATTCCGGTTCGCGGCCCCCCGCTGTCGCCGGCTGTCGCGGCGATCGGCACCGGGTCGACGAGGCCGAGTCGACGGGCGAGCACCGCCGAGGTTCCCGTCTCCACGACGTCCGCGTTCGTGTGCGCCGCGTAGAGCGCGCAGCCGCCCCGGATGAGCCTGGAGACTACCGAGCCCTTGAAACGGTCCTCAGCGACGCTCGTGACTCCGCGCAAAAGCAAGGGATGGTGGACGAGGAGAATGCCCGAATCAAGGGAGACGGCTTCATCGGCTGTCTCCGGCACCGCGTCGACGGCGAGAAGGATGCTGCCCACCGCGGCACGCGGATCCCCCGCGAGAAGGCCGATCGCATCCCACTCCTCTGCGCCGCCGACTGGCCACAGTTTCTCCGCCGCGCGGGCAACGTCAGCGACGGTGACGACAACCTTGGATGCCATCCTCCCAGCTTAGTTCGCGCGAACCCCGCCCTGCTCTTGCCGCCGAATGCCGGGAATCCCTGCGAGGATCGGGGTGAGGATTCCCAACAGAAGTGCGACGAACACGCCGAGGTCGCTTCCCGCGAGGTCGCTTCCGAGCGGCACTTCAAGGAGCGGGAACAGGTAGCCTTGCCAGCTCAGCCACCCTACCGAGGCGGTCGTGAGCCCGAACCCGACGGCCGTCGCGACCACGAGCATCACGAGGTTCACCCAGTGGACGTCTTTGTAGATGCCGCCGCGTTTGAGCAAATCCTGTGAGTTGAATCCGCGGTTGCGAATCATCATTTCTGCGCCGAAAATCCCCGCCCACGCCGCCATGGGCACGGCAAGGCTCGTCGCAAGGTCCCGAAGGATGAGCGTGTAATCTCCCACGGACAGCGAAATGGCGATCGCGGCGGCGGCCACGGCGACTCCGACGACGATGACGGCAGCGGAGCGGCGCATCGCCGCCCCCGTCCCCTGCAACGCAAACCCCGCGGAGTAGATCGAAATGACAACGCCGGACAGCAGGCTCAACGCGAGCGCCGCAATGAGCGGAACGGGATACCAAATGGGGATCAGGAGAGCGATTGTGTCGAGCGGCGTTTCCACGAGGCCCGCAGCGATGTCCGGATTGGATGCGGCGAGGAGCGCGCCGTAAGCGATGAGCGCGAAAGCCGGGATGGTCGCGCCGAACGTCGCCCACAGCATGGAGGACGTTCCCGAGCTCCCTGGACGCTGGTACCGCGCGAGATCCGCGCTGCTCACGGCCCAGACGAGCCCAACGAAACTGAACACCAGGACCGCTCCGGTGACGACCAGGATCCAGGGTCCGTCTCCGATCGTGAGCGCGGCCTGGATATTCACCGCGGGCCAGGTGATGACGATGAGACCGACGATGAGGATGCCCGAAATGGCCGTGAATGCGAGCTGGATCCTGGCGATGAGTCCGTAGCCGAAGAATGCGATCACGAGAGCAAGCAGGAACCCTGCTGCAAGTCCGATTATCGTCACCTGGGACTCGCCGAGAGGGCCGGTGAGTTCGGCGCCCACGAGAATGCGCGAGGTTCCCGCGCCCAGGAACCACAACAGCACCGCGCCCCAGAACACGCGCACGACGAGCGCGAACAGGGCCGGCAGAATGTTCCCGAGGTGTCCGAATGTCGCTCTGGAAACGATCATGGTGGGCTGACCGCTCCACTTTCCGGCCAGCGTTCCGAGCCCCAGCGGCAGGAAGGAGACCGCTATCCCGATGAGGGTGGCCACGATCGCCTGCCGCAGACTCATGCCGAGCGTGAACACTGCCCCGCCGAACGCGACACTCACCACGGACGAGTTTGCGGCGAACCACAGCCAAAACAGCCTCGCCGCCCTGCCTACCCGCTGATCGAGGGCGGTCGGTTCGACGGAACTCTCCTCCACTCGGAACGCGGACGGCCCACGGAGTTCGAGCCCGACGGGATCCGGAGCTTTGACGGTCCCGGTGACAGCGGGAACCTGTCTGCTGGAGAGCGGTTCGACCGGTGGCGCTGGAGCTTCCGGCAGGATGGCGATGCCTTCCGAAGTGACCGGGAAGGGCCCCATGAGGTCGGCGTAGGCCTGGTCGGTGTCTGCGACGTCGTCGTCGCGGACGGAGTGGAGCTCCGCGAGCCCATCCGAATCGGACGCTCCTGGCGGGTCGCCGATGTATACGGTCTGTTCGCTGTCGATCTCCGGAACTGCCCCACTCAACAGGGAATCAAAATCGAACGAACCCGGGTCGGCCTGAGGAACGGGGACGGGTTCGATGAGGTCAGGGATGGGCGGACTGCCGCCCATCGGCGCCGTGAGCTCGTGCCCGGGAGGCGGCGGGATATCCCGCAGCGGCGGAGAGCTCGGTGCCGGCGCATTCAACAGGTCGCTGTCAAGCACTTCGTCCAGCCGGAACGTGTGCGTCGGTTCCGGTTCTCGATCCTCATCGCGGAATCCTGACGGCATGGCTTCTGACGGCACAGCTTCCGTCGGCACAGACGTAGTCGTGGAGAACAGGTCGCCGAACGCGGATCGGGCCGACTCCACCTCGTCGATCGCGTCGATCGCTCCCGTGGCCAGCATGGACTCCTGCCACGTGCTGAACTCGGCGGCGTCCTGCTCGCGGAGCCGCAGCTGTTCTTCGAGCTTCGCCATGATGTCGCCCGAGCTTCCGGGCTGCGCCGCCTGCTCCGCGAGGGCGGCCGCCAATTCCGTCATCGGGAGCGAGCGGCGCACAGGAGGTGCTGGGGGAAGGTTGTCAGGAGTCTCCTGCACGGCGGCAGCGACCGTGTCGGCGCCATCCGGCACCACCGTGTCCTCCTCGACCTCCTCGACCTCCTCGACCTCATTGACCGCGCCGTCCGCACCGACCGCGCCGCCGACAGGGAAAAGCCCGAAGTGCGTGACGCGATCGAAATCCTCTTCCAGTGCATTGGCGAGGTCATCGTCGCTCATGACTTCGGCGCCATCGCCGGATTCTGCCGACGGCGGCGTCCAGGTTGACCGTCTCGGCCCAATGGGTTCGCCGGACTCGCCATCCTCGATGTCGGGATCGCGGTCGCCCTCGGCCGGGTTGTCGTGGTCAACCATGGCCCACATGATACGTCGTCGCCGCGCCCCGACGGGTTCGGCGTGCCGAAGGCAGTCAACTGGGAACAAAACGTTCGACGCCCGAGGGAGTTCGGAATCTACTTCGGGTACGTCACGGAACCGTCATCGTGGACGAGCGGGGCCGCCCCGTAAAGGCCGATCGTGTGCTTGACGGCAGTTCCGCCCGGCATGATGTGGAAAACTGGCACGCCGCGTGCGACGAGGGAATTGGACACTATCGCGCGGTGGCACCGCCACGGCACCGGTTCCCCGCACATGATCGCGAGAGTCCGGCTCCCGGACAGCTCGAGCAGTTCGTCCAGACCCTCTCCGTACTCGTCCGTCAGCGAATAGTCGGCGTACGACTTGAAGCTGGGATTTTCCCAACCAGCGTTGATTGCGGGGTCGGAGCTCTTGTCCCGACGGCGGCCGCCCAGTTTCGGCAGCCTCACGTATCGAGGCAGCCACTCGCGCATGCTCTGCTCGGCGAATTGCGGGCTCCGCTTCGAGCCTGGGAACGAACGGATGTCGACGACCGTATCGACACCGTGCCCGTCGAGGAGCAAAGTGAACTCCTCGACGGAGAGGTTGGAGTGTCCGATCGTGTAAATCATTCGTGGGCCCTACCGGGATCGAACCGATGACATCCACGGTGTAAACGTGGCGCTCTACCAGCTGAGCTAAAGGCCCGCACCCGCATCGGCGGAAGCGAGGTTCCATGATAGCCGGTGAGGCGAGTGCGAAATCATGACAAGCTGGACTCACTAGAATTGGCGTGCTCCAGCACCCGCGCAGCGCACGGTCGGGAACCGATCGTGAGGCGCGCTGGCCACAGAGATCGACGCGAACCAGCGCGTTGGCAGAGAATCATGCGAGGTCAACCGTGACAGTCAACGACCAGGATCCCTACTCGATGAACCACATCGACTCCGACCCGGAGGAGACTGCCGAATGGCAGGAGTCGCTCGATGCCGTCGTGGCCGCACACGGCCGCGAGCGCGCCCGCGACATCATGATGAGCCTGCTCAAGCGCTCCAAGGATCTTCAGCTCGGCGTCCCCATGGTTCCGACCACGGACTACATCAACACGATCCTTCCCGAGAACGAGCCGGAATTCCCCGGCGACGAGGAAATCGAGCGCAAGTACCGCGCGTGGCTTCGCTGGAACGCCGCGATCACGGTGCATCGCGCCCAGCGGCCCGGGATCGGGGTCGGCGGCCACATCTCGACCTACGCCTCGTCCGCAGCGCTCTACGAGGTGGGCCACAACCACTTCTTCCACGGCCATGACAACCCGGGCGGCGCAGACCAGATCTTCTATCAGGGCCACGCATCCCCTGGAATGTACGCGCGCGCCTTCCTCGAGGGCCGCATCAACGAAGCGCAGCTTGACGGATTCCGCCAAGAGAAGTCGAAGGCGCCCAACGGACTCAGTTCCTACCCGCACCCGCACCTCATGCCCGACTTCTGGGAGTTCCCGACCGTGTCGATGGGGCTGGGCCCGCTCAACGCGATCTGGCAGGCGGAGGCGAACCGCTACCTCACGAACCGCGGCATCAAGGACGTGTCGGAAAGCCACGTGTGGGCATTCCTCGGTGACGGCGAAATGGATGAGGTGGAAAGCCGCGGCGCGCTCCAGTGGGCCGCGAACCACAACCTCGACAACCTCACGTTCGTCATCAATTGCAACCTCCAGCGCCTCGACGGACCGGTGCGCGGCAACGGCAAGATCATTCAGGAGCTCGAGAGCTTCTTCCGCGGCGCCGGCTGGAATGTCATCAAAGTGATTTGGGGCCGCGAGTGGGACGAACTGCTCGCGAGAGACACCGAGGGTGCGCTCATCAACCTCATGAATCAGACGCCGGACGGCGACTACCAGACCTACAAGGCGGAGAACGGCGCTTTCGTGCGGGAGCACTTCTTCGGACGTGACCCGCGCGTCGCCGACATGGTCAAGGACTACACCGACGACCAGTTGTGGAAGCTGAAGCGCGGGGGCCACGACTACCGCAAGGTATACGCCGCGTTCAAGTCGGCCACAGAGCACAAGGGCCAGCCGACCGTCATTCTCGCGAAGACGATCAAGGGATACGGCCTCGGGCCATCCTTCGAGGGCCGCAACGCGACCCACCAGATGAAGAAGCTCACGCTCGACAATCTGAAGGACTTCCGCGACGCAATGCAGATCCCGATCACCGACGCGGTGCTCGAGGAGAATCCGTACACGCCGCCGTTCTACCACCCGGGAGAGAACGACCCGGCCATCCAGTATTTGCTTGAGCGCCGCCGCGCTCTCGGCGGCTTCGTTCCGGAGCGCCGGAGCCGATACGCGCAACTCACGCTGCCGGACGACAGCGCCTACGAGGTCGCGCGCCGCGGATCGGGAAAGCAGGAGATCGCGACGACCATGGCCTTCGCGCGATTGCTCAAGGATCTGCTGAGATCGAAGGATTTCGGTCACCGCATCGTGCCGATCATCCCGGATGAGGCGCGCACATTCGGCATGGACGCCTACTTCCCCACCGCGAAGATCTATAACCCGAACGGCATGCACTACATGTCCGTCGACCGCGACCAGCTTCTCGCATACAAGGAAAGCGAGCAGGGTCAGATCCTGCACGTGGGAATCAACGAGGCAGGGGCGTTCGCCGCGTTCACTGCCGTCGGCACCTCCTATGCCACCCACGGCGAACCGCTGATTCCGATCTACGTGTTCTACTCGATGTTCGGTTTCCAGCGCACCGGCGACAGCATGTGGGCCGCCGGGGACCAGATGGCCCGCGGCTTCATCATGGGAGCGACCGCCGGACGCACGACGCTCACCGGCGAGGGCCTCCAGCACGCGGACGGACATTCGCACGTGTTGGCGTCCACCAATCCGTCCGTGGTCTCCTACGACCCCGCGTACGGATACGAGCTTGGCCACATCGTGAGGGCCGGCCTCGAGCGTATGTACGGTGGGCGGCATCCGCACCCCGACGTCATGTACTACATAACGATCTACAACGAGCCTCTCGTGCAGCCGGCGGAACCGGAGAACCTCGATCTTGACGGACTGCTCAAAGGCATTTACCTTCTCAAGCGTTCGGATGCCGGCGGACCGCGCGCGCAATTGCTCGCGTCCGGTGTCGCCGTACCGTGGATCCTCGAGGCGCAAGAGCTTCTCGCGCGCGACTGGGGCGTCGCCGCTGACGTGTGGTCGGTCACCTCGTGGACGGAATTGCGCCGCGAGGGGCTCGCAGCCGACGAGTGGAACTTCCTGCACCCGGACGAGGGCGGACGGATGCCGTACCTCACCCAGAAACTCACAGGCGCGGAAGGTCCTTTCATCGCGGTGAGCGACTACATGCACGCCGTGCCTGACCAGATCCGCAAGTACGTGCCGGGCGACTTCGCGACCCTCGGCGCCGACGATTACGGATTCTCGGACACTCGTGCTGCGGCCCGCCGGTACTTCAAGATCGATGGCCCATCCGTCGTGGTTCGAACGTTGCAGTCACTTGCCCGCCAGGGACGGCTCGATCCTGCGCTCGCTCAGCAGGCGATCGACCGCTATCGCCTGCACGACGTGACCGCGGGCACGACCGGTTCCGCCGGCGGCGAAAGCTGAGCGGCACGAAAGCCATCGGCAACGAAATGACCCCGACCACGCCGCCGTCGAAGACGCCGTCGGCCCAGAAAGCAGCCTCGCCGAAGACGAAGTCGCAAACACTCGCGTGGTTGAAAGCCGTGTCCGGAGAGCTTGCGACGGCGACTCTTCACCGTCTCGAGGAAACCCTCCCCTGGTACGGCGACATGCCTCCCGGGAGACGATCTGCCGTCGGTATGGTCGCGCAGGCAGGTATTTCTTCGTTCATCCAGTGGTACGACGACCCTGCATCGACGCCGTGGATCGCCGCCGACGTGTTCGGGGTTGCCCCGCGGGAGCTGCTGCGCTCGGTGAGCCTCACGCAAACTCTCCAACTCATCAAGGTCACGGTCGAGGTTGTCGAGGAACGCGTCAAGGGCCGCGATGAGTCGCTGCGCGAAGCAATCCTCCTGTACTCCCGCGAGATCGCGTTCGGCGCTGCCGACGTCTACGCGCGCGCGGCCGAAGCGCGCGGGCTGTGGGACGCGCGCCTCGAAGCACTCGTGGTCGACAGCATCCTGAGCGGCGAGTACGACGACGAACTTCCCAGCCGCATCGCGGCGCTAGGCTGGCACGGTCACGGCGAAGTCTCCGTGCTCGTCGGCACCGCGCCGCAGGTCCTCGATGTCGACATGCTGCGCCGAACCGCACGCCACCTGGATGCGGACGTGCTCATCGGCGTTCAGGGCTCGCGGCTCGTCCTCGTCATCGGCCGCGCGCTGCCATCGCCTCCGGACGAGGACGAAAGCACCACCCCGCTCCTGTCGTTCCTCGAAATCGCCAACGCTCTCGAACCCGGCTTCGGCGAAGGGCACCTCGTTCTCGGACACGAAGTGCCGAGCCTCGTCGATGCGAACCGCAGTGCGAAAGCTGCCCTGGCCGGCTTCGCGGTCGCCAGATCCTGGCGAAACGCCCCGCGGCCAACCCTCTCGGACGACTTGCTGCCTGAGCGTGCGCTCGCGGGTGACGCCCTCGCCCGCGCGACCCTGATCAGCCGGATTTACCGACCGTTGCAAAACCACTCGAATGAGCTGCTCACGACGTTGTGGGCTTACCTCGACAACGGCCGCTCGCTTGAGGCCACCGCTCGTGAGCTGTTCGTTCACCCCAACACAGTGCGGTATCGGCTCAAACGGGTTTCCGATGTCATCGGCTACGACGCGACGGGAGCGAGGGAATCCCTCATCCTTCAGGCGGCGCTCATCATCGGGTCGATCGCCGAGCCGGAAGGGGGCGGCCGTCGGCGCTGAGAGCGTGAAACTGCGCAGGCTGCTGTGGGACGTGACAACGGATCCGGCTATTGTTGGTGAGGTTGTCACAGTGCAAACCATCGAAGGATTGGCAGACTAGAGAAGTGATCGTCGTCGTGTGCCCCGGACAAGGCTCCCAAACGCCCGGATTCCTCGCGCCCTGGCTCGACGTGCCCGGGCTCGCAGAGCGCCTCGCGCGGTTCTCGGATGCCGCAGGACTCGACCTCGCGGCTCACGGCACCGTGTCCGACGCGGACACGATTCGCGATACGAAAGTCGCACAGCCGCTCATCGTCGCTGCCGGACTGCTCACGCTGTACGTGCTCCTGCAGGGCCGCTCGAACGTGATCGGCGGCATCGCCGGGCATTCCGTGGGTGAACTGACAGCCGCCGCCGCCGCCGGCATTCTGAGCGAAACGGATGCGATGAGCCTCGTCGCCGAACGCGGGCGCGCCATGGCGGATGCCGCTGCGCTCACGCCCACCGGAATGAGCGCAGTCATCGGTGCCGACGAATCGGAGCTTCTCGCAAAACTCGGCGAGCTCGGGCTCGAGCCGGCGAACTTCAACGGGGGCGGGCAAGTCGTCGTCGCGGGCGCCCTCGACGCGCTCGAGGCCCTCAAGAACGACCCTCCTTCCGGTGCGCGTGTCATTCCGCTCCAGGTCGCCGGCGCCTTCCACACGCGCTACATGGAACCGGCCGTCGATCGGCTGCGGGTGGCGGCGTCCGCCCTGGTGGCCGACGATGCGAACATGCCGATCTGGACGAATCACAACGGCAGACAGGTCTCTGGCGGACGCGAGTACCTCGACTTGCTCGTCGGCCAGGTTTCGTCCCCCGTCCGCTGGGACAAGTGCATGGAGTCCTTCGGAGAAGCGGGCGTCACCGGCATCATCGAGGTCGCCCCGGCCGGCGCCCTCGTCGGCCTTGCCAAGCGCGCATTGAAGGGCGTGCCCACCATTGCCGTGAAGACACCCGATGACATCCACGCCGCGGTAGAGATGATGGAGAACTCATGACAACCCCCAAACTCAAGCAGTCGACGGGTGCGAAGTACACACGCCTCTACGGGTTCGGCGCTGCGCGAGGCGACCGGGTCGTCGCGAACGAGGAGCTCATCGGCCCGATCGACTCGAGCGACGAGTGGATTCAGCAGCGCACGGGAATAGTCACGCGCACGCGGGCGTCAGTCGGGATCCTGGCGGTGGATCTCGCGACGGATGCGGCCAAGGAAGCCATCGAGGTCTCCGGTGTCGATCCCGCGGAGATCGACCTCGTGATCATCGCGACCATCAGCAACGTTCAGCAAACGCCCTCGATGGCCGCCGTCGTCGCCGACCGGGTCGGCGCGAATCCCGCGGCAGCGTACGACGCGAATGCCGCATGCGCCGGCTACTCGTACGCCCTCACGCAAGCGGATGCGCTCATCCGCTCCGGCGCCGCCCGCTACGCGCTCGTGATCGGCGCCGAAAAGCTATCCGACGTCGTCGATCCGACCGACCGCTCGATTTCGTTCCTCCTCGGCGATGGGGCCGGAGCTGTCGTCGTCGGGCCGAGCGATTTCCCGGGCATCTCCCCGGCCGTGTGGGGTTCGGATGGATCCAAGGCGGCCGCGGTTGGAATGAACTCGACCCTCATCGACTACCGCGAGGGAGACGCGAACTGGCCGACGCTGCGCCAGGAAGGTCAGACGGTGTTCCGCTGGGCGGTGTGGGACATGGCGAAGGTGGCCAAGAAAGCGCTCGAGGATGCCGGAATCACCGCGGCAGACCTTGCCGCGTTCATCCCGCACCAGGCGAATATGCGCATCATCGACGAATTTGCCAAACAATTGAAACTTCCCGAATCGGTGATTATCGCGCGCGACATCGAAACCACGGGAAACACCTCTGCCGCCTCGATTCCGCTGGCGACGCACCGGCTGTTGAAGGAGCATCCGGAGCTTTCCGGCGGCCTCGCGCTGCAAATCGGATTCGGCGCCGGCCTCGTGTACGGGGCGCAGGTCGTCGTCCTGCCCTAAACTAATCCCCGGTCATCAATACCCCAAGGAGATAACACAATGGCATTGTCCACCGAAGAAGTTCTGGCCGGCCTCGCCGAGCTCATCAACGACGAAACCGGCATCGCGACTGACACGGTCGAGTTGGACAAGTCGTTCACCGACGATCTCGACATCGATTCGATTTCGATGATGACCATTGTGGTCAACGCGGAGGAGAAGTTCGACGTCAAGATTCCGGATGACGAGGTCAAGAACCTGAAGACCGTCGGCGACGCCGTCAGCTTCATCGTCAACGCGCAGAACTAGTTGTGCCACGCCTTCGGCCGTCCGGATGTTCATCGGGGCGGTCGACGGCGTGCGATGTGATTGATGGAGAGATGACTCAATGACGCTCAAGAAGATCGTGGTCACCGGGCTCGGCACGAGCTCACCTCTCGGCGGCAACGTGCGCGACTCATGGAATGCGCTCCTTGCCGGAGAATCCGGAGTCAGCGCGATTGACGCCGACTGGGTTGAGCAGTACGAGCTCCCTGTGACATTCGCCGCCCAGGCGAAGGTTGCCCCGGCCGACGTGCTTGAACGGGTCGAAACCAAGCGCCTCGACCCGTCAAGCCAGCACGCGCTCATCTCGGCGCGCGAGGCCTGGGCGGATGCCGGATCCCCCGACGTTGACCCGCTTCGCATCGCAGTCGACTACGCAACGGGCATCGGCGGCATCTGGACTCTCGTGGACGCGTGGGATACGTTGCGCGAGCGCGGCCCGCGGCGCGTGCTTCCCATGACGGTTCCCATGCTCATGCCGAACGGCCCCGCCGCAGCGATCAGTATGGACCTCTCCGCGCGCGGCGGCGCGCGCACGGTCGTCTCGGCGTGCGCGTCGGGCACCGAATCGATTACGAACGCCTATGACCACCTTCAGGCCGGGCTCGCGGACATCATCATCGCGGGCGGCAGCGAGGCGGCCATCCACCCCCTGCCGATTGCGGCGTTCGCCGCCATGCAGGCGCTCTCGAAGCGCAATGACGACCCCGCAGCGGCGTCCCGCCCCTATGACCTCAACCGGGACGGCTTCGTGCTCGGAGAAGGCGCCGGCTCGATCGTTCTGGAGACCGAGGAGCATGCGCTCGCCCGCGGGGCAAGGATTTACGCCGAGCTTGCCGGCGGCTCAGTCACGAGCGATTCCTACCACATCACGGCTCCGGACCCGGACGGCAACGCTGCCGCGCGCGCGATGCGCATCGCGGTGGAACATGCGGGGGGAGCACTCGAGGATGTCACGCACATCAACGCGCACGCGACGAGCACGCCCGTCGGGGACATTGCCGAGTACCACGCGCTTTTGCGCATTTTCGGCGATCGGCTCCACGACATCCCGGTGTCGGCGACGAAGGCCGCGACCGGTCACCTGCTCGGCGGCACGGGCGCGCTCGAGGCGATTTTCACGATCCTTGCCGTGCACGAACGGATGGCACCGCCCACGATCAATCTGGACGATCAGGACCCCGCGATCCCTCTCGACGTCGTGACGTCACCGCGACCCCTCGGTGATGGACCGCAACTGGCGATCAGCAACTCGTTCGGGTTCGGCGGGCACAATGCCGTGGTGGCGTTCCGCAGCGTGTGAGTCTCGCGCTGAGACTCCCGTCGCACAGGCCGGGCGCAAACCCTAGCTGAATTTTACGGGCCTGTCGGGAACATCCGTGATGACGCGGCCAAACGGGCTCGTCCATTCGAGGATTCCCGGCGAGGTTTGCACTACTTTCCAGGCAGTGTTGCCTTTGAGCACGTGGTGGTACCGGCACAGCAAAGCAAGATTGTCGTGACTGGTCGTGCCCCCATCGTGCCATTCGTCAGTGTGGTCGACATCGCATCGCCACGCACTGCGATTGCAAGTGGGGAACCGACATCGTCCGTCTCGGAAGCGCACGTATCGCCGCAATTTCTCCGGCGGCCGGTAGTCGTCCGTCGCGAGTACCTGATCCGTGACCGGATCGGTGAGAATCCGGGTCCACAATTTCGTGGTGCCCGCAAGTTGTTTCGCTGTCGCCAGGTCGATCGGCCCCTTGCCGACGATCGCGGCAGGTTCGTCGCCGTCGCCGCTGCGCCCGCCCAGCAGCGTCAACATGGGAATGACGACGGCGATCTCGGCGCGGATGCCCACGCCTGCAGCGTGCGGAGCATCCGGATCACCTGACGGTTGGCCCGTCAGCATCATCTCGGTGGCGAGATCGGCGCGGAGCTGGTCGAAGGATCTCGAGTCGCCGGCGTTCCTCACCGCCTTGGCCTGCTGGGTGAGTCGGTCCCAGATCGCCGCGGCGAGGATCGTCGGCAGGGTGTGAATCAACTCTGACATCCCGTCGCCGACTTCGGAGATCGCAACATTTCTCTCTTCGCGCGCACGGGCGTGCCGCTCCTGAAAGGACACGCTCGTGAGGCGTTCCGCCGCGAATCGGGCCACCCGGCGCAGCCGCCCGGGGGTGAGCTCCTCCGCCGTGCGCAGCACCTCATGCTCGAATCGTGCGCGCGCAGCGGTGTCGTCGATGATCGACCCGCTCTCCACGATGGCAAAGACATGACCGCGGTCGATCGCGCCCGCCTCGAGCGCATTCAGGGTGGCGGGGAATCTCCGCGCGAGAGTCGTGGCCTGGTCCAGCCGGGAGGCCATGGTCCGATCGGATACGCGCAACGCCACGGCCAGCTCAGCGACGAGCGACCGGTACTCCAGGTCAGCGGTGCCTGTCGCTCCGCCGGGCGTCGAACTCCCGTCGATCTCGTCGGCGAGCGCGGCCAACTCGCGAGCCTCCAGCGCGGCAAAACGGGCCATTTCTGCCCGCAGGGAAATCACGCGCTCCACGCGCTCGGCCGGAGACGGCGCCCGCGAAAACTCGGCTTCGAGCCACGCCATCCACGCGTCCTCATCGAAGCCCGTCGGGTCGACGGGAATCACATCGTCCTCGAATACTTTCGGGTCGATCGGGAGCCCATCGTCGTAAAACGCTGAAGGATCGATTGAGATCACCTCGGCGCCGGATGCTGGTTCCATACTTGAAGACAACACCGCACCACCGACATTTCTCATTGCGTCCGCAGATTACCCACGGGATCATCCGAATGGCACGATTGAGTTACACCGCGATCTGCTCGCTCGATGGATACGTCGAAGATGCGGAAGGGTCCTTCCGTTGGGCGGAACCCGACGAAGAGGTGCACCGACTGGCTAATGACCTCGATCGCACCGTCGGAACCGTCCTGTACGGCCGCCGGCTCTACGAAACGATGGTCTTCTGGGAGGACCCGGGCATCGTCGAGGGTGGTCCGGATTACATCCAGGAGTATGGGCGGATCTGGCGCGACACCGACAAGGTCGTCTTCTCGCGAACTCTGGATGCGGTGACGAGCGAGCGCACGCGGATCGAGCGGGTTCGCGCACCTCCGCTACCGACTGGCGAAGTAGCGACGCACGAACTGCCTCCCGCGCCGCCGAATGATGGTCGTTTGGACGAAAGATGACGCCTCGGCACCATCTTTCGTCCGGATGGGCATCACTCGACGCGTGCACCAGGCGACCCCATGCGCCGCACAAGCGGCGGCGCATCAACCTACCTTGTGCAGCCACACCACCTGGTTCGTGTCGCTCGCGTGGCGGAACACCTCGAGTTCGTCATCCCACGCCTGCCCGAGGGCGAGGCGCAGTTCGCGGTGCAGTTCGAATGCGTCGGATCCGGCGACCTCCATGGCGTAGCGGATGCGGTCCTCGGGGATGACGACGTTGCCCACGGTGTCGGTCTGCGCGTAGAAGATGCCGAGGTCGGGCGTGTGCAGCCAGCGGCCGCCATCGCTGCCGGGGGTGGGATCCTCTGTCACTTCGAAGCGCAAGTGTTCCCAGCCGCGCAGGGCTGAGGCGAGGCGCGCCCCTGTGCCCTGGGTGCCTTCCCAGTAGTACTCGGCGCGCATGGCGCCTTTGAGCACGGGCTGGACGTCCCAGTTGAAGTTCACGGCGCGATCGAGGGCGCCACCGGCCGCCCACTCGACGTGGGGGCATAAGGCTTTCGGCGATGAGTGGACGTACAGCACTCCGCGCGCTTGTGCAGCAGTCACGATAACTCCATTCCATTAGGTGCGACTTCCCCATCGACCTGTGGAACGAGATTCGTAACGTATGAAGTTTCCTTTGCATTATGACCGATGAAGCTGGCAAATCACAAGAGTGTGATTCCCGACACGCGGACGCGTTTGACTAATGGATGCTCAGTATGGCTATACTCCGTAACTACATACTCGGCAGAGCAATATCGGCCAATGAAATCGAAAGGGCCTCATGTCCGTCCGGCAGAGCCTCCTCGCCATCCTCGACCAGGGGCCGTGTTACGGCTATCAGTTGCGCAGCGAATTCGATCGCAGAACCGGCTCCACCTGGCCCCTCAACGTCGGCCAGATCTACAACACGCTCGATCGGCTCGAGCGGGACGGGCTCGTCGAGAAAGCCGAGAGTGAGGATGCGGAAACCGACAGTTCAGGCCAGATCCATTACCGCATCACGGATGCCGGCAGCGCAGAAGTGGCTGGCTGGCTCGGCTCCCCCGTCGAACGCTCCGCCGCGACACGGGACGAACTCGCCATCAAGCTCGCGATCGCCATAACCCTACCGGGCGTCGACATCGCGCGCGTTATCCAGGTGCAGCGCACCGCGACGCTGCAGAACCTCCAGGAGCTCACGAAGACAAAAAATGCGTCGAGCGACCCCGAGACCTCACAGGACATGGCGCGGATGCTCGTCGTCGACTCGCTCATCTTCCAGGCAGAGGCCCAGGTGCGCTGGCTCGACCACTTCGAATCGCGGCTCGCGCGGGCAGTCTCTGCCGGCCTGGCAGACCCGGTGCCGCTGAGCACCGAGGTTCCCAGGCGTGGCCGGCCCGCGAAAGACTCGACAAGCTGAACGCGGCCGACGAATGCCGGGTCGCTCCCTTCGAGACGACCCCCCCTGGCCTCCTCAGGGAGCGGGCAGGGCTCGCTCCGCTCGCACCTCAGGGGGCAGAGCGGCGCTACTTCGCGTCGGAGTAGGAGTCGACCACGGCGATGCTCAGGGGAAACTCGACGGGAGTTGCACCGAAGAGCAGGCGGCCGGCCTCGGCGGCGGCTGACTCGATCGCGGCGACCACGGCATCCGTCATCGCGGCGGACGAATGCACGACGATCTCGTCGTGCAGGAAGAACACGAGGTGAGGGGCATCCGTGAGCCACGCCTTTCCACCAAGCTCGCGCAACGAGCCGCGCAGCGTCGCCATCCAGCACAACGCCCACTCCGCGGCGGAGCCCTGGACCACGAAGTTGCGGGTGAACCGACCCCACGAACGCGCCTGGCCACGCGCACGGCTTGCATCGGCATCCGTCGCCGCATCGCCATAGGCCGCAGCCTGCACGTCTCCCCACGTGCCACCAGGGCGCGGTGAGCTGCGCCCGAGACGCGTCGTCACAACGTCACCGCGCTCCCCCGCCCTCGCCGCGCTCTCCACCAAGCCGATCGCGCGCGGGTACGCCTTCGTGAGCGCAGGCATGAGCCGCCCGCTCTCCCCCGTCGTCGCACCGTACATCGCGCCGAGCATCGCGACCTTCGCCTTGTCGCGCGTCGCAACTGCGCCGCTCGCCACGATCGCCGCATACATGTCCTTCGCCTGCCCGGCCTCCGCCATCGCCCGATCGCCAGACAGCGCGGCGAGGATGCGCGGCTCAAGCTGCGAAGCATCCGCCACGACGAGCTTCCAGCCCGGATCAGCCACCACCGCTCCTCGAACTTGCTTCGGGAGTTGCAGCGCGCCCCCGCCACCCTTACTCGCCCAACGACCCGTCACGACGCCACCGACGACGTAATCCGGCCGGAACCGGCCATCGTGCACGTTCGCATCCAGCCAGTGCCAGCCATTCGCGCTCAGCAACCTGCTGAGTTTCTTGTACTCCAGGAGCGGCTCGATCGCCGGATGGGAAAGCTTCTTCAACTCCCACGACCTCGTCGAAGAGACCATGAGCCCGGCGCGCTTGAGCGACTTGATGAGGTCGGCGGGAGAGTCAGGGTTGAGGTCGGGCGCATCCAGCGCGCTTCTCACCCGCTCCAGCACCGCCGCGAGCTTCACCGGACGTTCCCCCGCCTGCGGACGCGGTCCGAGCAGATCTTCCAGAAGCTCCTCGTGAAGATCGGCGCGCCACGGCAACCCGGCGAACTGCATCTCTGCTGCCACGAGCGCACCCGCCGACTCGGCAGCGAGCAGCAAACCGATCCGACCCGGGTCCGTGGATGCCGCAATCGCTTCGCGCTGAAGTCGGAACTCGGCGACAGCATCGGTCGCGGCCGGCACAGCGCGTGACTCGGACTCGAGCTCGAGCTCGAAGAGCCCGTCACCCGTCGCCCGAGCACCGGAACGCGGTCGTGCGCTTTCTTCCGGTGCCGGCTCATCCCAGCCAGAGCGCTCCGCTCGGGCAAACGCAGTCATCGCCGTGAGTTCGGAGTTGCGGAGGATCGCATGGGACAGTCGAAGGTCGACGCACCGCTCCACTCGCACCCCGACTGCGAGAAGCTTCGGATACCAGGTCGTTGTGTCATCCCACACCCAGCGTGGCCGTTCGCCACTGAACTCCAGTCGCGAGACCTCGTGGGGGAACTCCGCGAGCGGGACGACTCGCGGCTCATTGAACGGAGATCCCGCGTCATCGAGCGCCGACAGCAACACCCCATCTGCGTGTGAGGTTGCGGCGAGGAACACGTGTCCAGTCTGCCCTGAGACTCCGACAATAGCTGGCCGGATCGGGCGCAGGGAATGAATGTCGCGCCATGCTCGTTGACGTGACTATGGCTACGACGATCACAATGTACGGCGCGGACTGGTGCAGCGACTGCCGCCGCTCGAAGAAGCTTCTCGACGAAATGGGTGCGGACTACGAGTACGTCGACCTCCTCACCGAACCTGAAGCGGCGGATCGCGCGAAAGCCATCAGCGGTCGCACGAGCATCCCCGTCATCGCGTTCTCAGACGGCACCCACTTCGTGGAGCCGAGCGACGATGAACTGCGCAACAAAGTGGAAGCGCTCACCAACGCTGGTTAGTGCAGAAGCGAACCGTCCTTCGCGAGGACGTTCTTCTCGCCCGCCTCGATTGGGATGGCGAACCGGTTCTGCTTCGGCGGCATCGGGCAATTGAACGCGTAGGAGAAGCCGCAGGGCGGGAGTACCGCGCGGTTGAAGTCGAGAGTCACTTTTCCTGACGCATCCGGCGCCACGAAGAGGAACCGGCCGACGCTGTAGGTGTCCACGCCGCTCGTCGCATCGGAGAACACGATCTGCAGCGCCCGCCCGGACTCGATGGCCGCGAGCGAATAGTCGACGCCATCCTTGGTGAACGAGATCTCGCCAGGGATCGAGAGCTCGCGCGTCTCACCGTCGTCCTTGCTGTGCTCGAACGGCATCGTCGTGCCCGGCATCGCCGTGAACTGCGCGTCGACGACCCATTCGGGGTTGTACGGGTAAGCGTCGATTCCGCCGAAATTTCGGATGCCCTCCGAATTCGCGTCCCACACGCGCAGCGCATAATTTCCCGTCGGCCCCGCAATGACGAAACCTCGAACAGTGTCGCTGAAGACGATATCGGCAGGCTCAGCAGAATCTTTGCCCGCGACAACCACCGTGCCATCGACCAGTTCGCCATCGACCCGGATGCCGTCGGCTCCCGCAGCCGTGAGCTGCAATCCGGACTCCCCCGCAGGCAGCGGCGCCCACAACCCGGGAACGCCCCACACCGATTGCTCGGAGTCGATCCACTGCGTGTTGACGAGCGCGAGGCTGCCGAGCGGCTGGACCACCGCCAAATCCCGGCGCTCTCGGAATGTGGCGAGATCAGCTTCGGGCGAGGTCATCGTGGGCGCGTCAGTCATGTGTTCCATCCTTGTCGAGGTCACTGACAGTAACCGACACAGACACGCAACTGTTCCCGTTTGACACAATTGCGCCCTGTCGAACGTGCGCAAGCGCGGCGGGCGGGCGCAATCGCGCCGGGCATGCCGCCGGGCAAAGAAAAAGCCGGCCCCGCGGCGCTAAGCGCTGCGCGGGGCCGGCCAGTTCAGTGATTACAGCGGGCGGATGTTCTCCGCCTGCGGGCCCTTCGGGCCCTGTGCAAGGTCGAACTCGACCTTCTGGTTCTCATCGAGCGACTTGTAGCCGCTTCCGGTGATAGCCGAGTAGTGGGCGAACACGTCAGGACTTCCGTCCTCAGGGGCGATGAAACCAAAGCCCTTTTCCGCGTTGAACCACTTAACGGTGCCTACTGCCATTTTTTTCTTCTCCTTCAGGAGTCTTGCTCGCGTGGATCCGACTTTCGAATCCACTCGTCGCGGTGTTCATCGTCCGCTCCCGAAAGGATCAGATCACCGTTTCCGGTTCACTGGCAATCAAGATCTGCGAGGTACTGCAACTGCGATATAGACAGTAGTGCAGTTCGGGGGTGAGAAACACCCCCAGCACAAGTCAGGATCGAATCGTTACTTTCTCGTGAAAGGCCCGCGGCCGGCGGATGGTCGCCCGTTCTCACGCAAGCGCGACCCTGTGAGAGTCCCGACAAGTCCCTCCACAAGCCGTGATGCGCGATTCCGGGCCGGTAGAATTGGCGGGTCGCTGCGGACTGCTCTCGCTCGTGATCACGAGCGTTCAGGGCCCTCGCTTTCCGTTGCGGGCCCGATGATTGGCAATCCACGGCGGTTGTCCGGAAAGGCGGGTGAAATGTCCACCTCACTAGACGAACCAGTTGTCCCCTACGAGAACCCGGAGTGGGTTCCCGTGCTTCCCACGCGCTGGGTCGCCGAATACGATGGCGAAGTCGCCGGCGGCATCGACCGAACCCCACGCGGGAAGTACCGCGCTACGGATCGCCGCGGTCGGCGCGTCGGCACATTTCGGACCCTGACCGAGGCCAGGGATGCCCTCGCGGAAAAGAACAGCACGACGAGGATTCAGCGAATGAATCAATCCCGTGTGCTGTTGGTTGGCGGTTTCATCGCATTTCTCGCGACCGCAATCGTCGCGGCCGTCGGAATCGTTTCTCTCCTCGTTTTCTAGCGCTGCGCTACGGGACGAGCAGACTCGTCGTGAAGCCGCCGATCCCCACCATGGCACCGAGCCACAGCAGGACCAGCGCGCCAGTCACCCAGGTGAGTCTCACATGGCGCGCCTGGTTGACCTCGGTCTGAACTTTTCGAAACGCGGCGAGCCAGCCGACGACCTCGGCCGAGGGGTTGCGGATGTCCTGCCAGCCCTCCCTGTCCGAAGCCGCTGCCTGGAACGCGGCGAGCTTCTCCTGGGAGAGCACCCTCGGCATATCCCTCAACCAGGGACGCATATCTCGCGGTGTGAGAACGGCGACCCTTTTCGGCGGCTTGGCCACGGTCAAGCTCCGCGGATCGACAATGACCAGGCACGGCGTCACTTCGACGCGCGCTCCGATCACCTCGGAAAGCAATTGGGAGGAGCGGACCGCCTCGAACTCGGCATCGCGGATGTACGGCATCCGTTCGCCCTCCACGAGGAGGATGCCTCCGTCGATCCAGATTGCGCGGCCAGGATGGTGCCGCACGGCAATGGAGAAGACTCCGGCCGGTCCGATCGCGATGTATTCGAGATCGGCGAGCTCCCGCCCGACGGGAACGGCTCGGAAGACGAGCCACGCCGCGCCCAATTGCGCGAGCGAATCGGCGACAGCGACATCTCCGCACGCCTGACGGAATGCGGCCCGATGCTCCGACGGAACCGGATTCCGCCCGATGAGGCGCGCCACGAGGGATTGCCGGGCACGGCCGGCCCAGATCCCGAGAAACTCGTGTACCGCGGACAGTGGTTGTGTGGCGACGCGGCTGAGCGGTTCGACGGCGTCGTTGCGCAACGCGCCCACCCCCCTCACTGTTCCACGTCGTGAATTGCCAGCACTGCTGTGCCGTGCCCGCGTACGCCGCGACCATTTCCGACGCTACTAAAACCGGTGAGCAATCGAGACCCCCATTTGTGATGTGGCCTATCCGGGGGCAGTACATTCTGTGGACCGGCCAACTCGCAAAAAACACTTGCAACCAGCAGCGATCGGGTGCACTCTGGATGGAGAACAACTCATCGCCCGGAAGAGCCGCACCAAGTGCCGCACCGGGCGATGAGTCTGTGCAGGGAGACGGGGAAACCAGCTACGGCAGCGGACCGAGAAGGGCTGTCGCCACCGTCGCATGCGCCGAATCTTCGTTACTCGGGTGGAATCCGCCGGCGAGAACATCCCGATACAGGCGCCCAAGTTCGTTGCCCGTGAAGTAGATTGCACCGCCGGAGACCCGGATGGCCTGATCCACCACGAACTTCGCGGTTTCGGTCGCCTTCACCTTGAGTCCGACCAGTGCCCGGAACCATTGATCGCCACGGTCCACACGGTTGTCGAGATCGCTCGCGATCGCATTCAGATGCGGGAGGATCGCGTCGAACGCGATTGCGGCATCCGCGAGCTTCCACCGGACATCCGGGTCAAGCGATTTGGCCGCACCACCATTTCGCGCCGACGTGCGCTTCGTCGCTTTCTCGACGCCGAGCTCGAGCGCACGCTGGGCGATACCGATGTAGACGGACGAAAGCAGGGTTTCGAAGTTCGCGAAGATCGCGAAGATCAACAAGTCGGGATTGGGACCGGGGTCGAGGCGGCGGATGATCCGATCCGGCTCAGCGCGCACATTCTCGAGGCGGGTGCTGTTGCTTTGGGATGCGCGCATCCCGAGCGTGTCCCAGTCGTTCAGGACCGTGATGCCCTCCGTCGTGCGGTCGACAATGGCGTGCACGAGTTTCGGCGCATCCGGCGAGGAACTGTCGAGGCCGAATAGCCCGAGTCTCGTCCAGGCCGGCGAAAGGCTCGTGAAGATCTTCGTACCCGTGAACTCGTATGCGCCGTCCGGTTGGGGCACGGCCTCGGTCGTGCTTCCGAACAGCACGAGGTCGTTTCCGGCCTCGCTGATGGCGAGCGCATAGAGTTCGCCGGCCGCCGAGTCGGTGAGAACGAACTCGAGCGAATCGTCGCCTCGATCGAGCATGGTCTTCGCAATTCCCGTCCACACGAGATGCATATTGACGGCAAGAGCCGTGGCCGGCGCCGCGGCGGCGAGCCTGACTTGTTCGTGCGCGGTTTCGCGCAGCGTCAACCCGAGCCCGCCCAGGTTCTTCGGCACGAGCGCTGTGAGGTAGCCGGCCGCGCGCAATTCTGCCAGGTCCTCGGCAAAGAACGAATTATCGCTGTCGTACCCTGCTGCGCGTTCGTGAATCGATTGGAGAAGACCGTCGCTGAGGATGCTCACTCCTCAAGAATGGCACGCCCGCAGACGTCCGACACCGCTACCATTTTCGGAATGTCGGCAATTACTGCAGCGGGGTGAGAGAGCGAACGTGGCGACTCTCGACTTCTCTTCTCTCACTTCCCCCGTCTCGAGACGGGAGATCGCGGCGTTCCGCAAGGACTCCGCACGGTCGATGACTCCCGCTGCCTCGGCAACCTCCGGTGTCGTGCTGGCCGTGTTGATTGCCGGCGGAGCAATCGCTCTCAGCATCATGCTGTCGATCTACTCGCAGTTCTTTTCCGGCGGATCCACCGCGTTCGTCCTTCTCGCGACGATGCTCGTCGCCGCCGGCGTGGTCACGGCATTCTGGTTCGTCGGAGGCCAGGCGTCGTGGGCGCGTCTCGTCCGATTGTCGCGATTCGCCGAGGCGAATGGCCTCTTGTTCACCGCGAACGGGCTGGTGCCCGGCTATCCGGGGACAATTTTCGGGATCGGTTCCTCTCGCCGCGTGCCTGAGCGGATCTCCCGCACCTCTCGCCCGGGATTGGATTTCGGAAACCTCAGTTACACGACCGGATCCGGCAAGAACCGCACAGTGCATCACTGGGGGTACCTTGCCATCACGCTGGATCGGATGCTTCCCAACATGGTGCTGGATGCCAAGGCCAACAACTTCTTCGGGTCCAATCTGCCGATCAGGTTCTCGCGCGGCCAGATTCTTTCCCTCGAGGGGGATTTTGACAGGTATTTCACGCTGTATTGCCCCAAAGAGTACGAACGCGACGCGCTCTACGTGTTCACTCCGGATCTCATGGCGCTCCTCATCGACGAGGCGACTCAGTTCGATGTCGAGATTGTGGACGACTGGATGTTCTTCTACTCGTCGCGCCCGTTCGACCTGTTGAATGCGGCAACGATCGCGCGCATTTTCAGGATCGTCGATAACGTCGGCGGCAAGGCAGTGGATCGCACGGTGCGTTACGCGGATGACCGGGTCGCCGACAGCACGGCACTCGAAGCAGGAGAATCAACGCTCGGGGCTCGGATGGCTGCCAACTCGGTCGCCGGGCCTGGGCGCCGCCTCCGGCGCGGCATCCCCCTCGCGGGAGTCTTCATCGTCATTGCCGTCGTCGCGGTGTGGCTCATCAATGCCCTGCCGTTGTTTTCGCGATTCTAGAGGCCGGGCGGAAGGGTTTCCGCCTCGGCGAATACGAGCCGCTGCGTCGGCCTCGTCATCGCAACGTACAGCGCAGCGGGCCCGCGTTCGGTTGCCTGCACTATCGCGGCAGGATCGACGACGACGACGGAATCGAACTCGAGCCCCTTCGCCTCATTCGTGCCGAGAACGGTCACATCCGAACCCAGTCCGTCCGCCGCCGAGCCCACGAGCCCGGGAAACTCCAGGGCAAGAGTTTCGCGAAGCCCATCGACGCGTTCATCGGTAGCAATCACAGCGACAGTGCCCTCGACTTCGAGGGCCAGGTTGACGGCCGCAACCGGGTCCCGCACAAACTCGATCGGCCACTCGCTCTCCCGCACGGACACCGACCGCGTCACCGGCAGACCGTGGGCGATCGCCACCGACTCGGCTGCCGCCGCGATCTGGGACGGTGTCCGATAATTCACCGTGAGTTCCTCGAGACGCCAGCGATCGCCCTCGTCGCGCTGACCGATGAGCGGCGCAAGCGCGTGCTGCCACGTTTCCGCTGCCGATGCCGCGGCGGCCTGAGCGATGTCGCCGACGATGGTGAAGGAGCGGGAAGGCCCCCGCCGCAACAACAAGCGCCACTGCATGGGAGACAGTTCCTGCGCTTCGTCCACGACGATGTGGCCGTATGCCCACGTGCGATCCGCCGCCGCCCGCTCTGCCGTGGTTCCGGCATCCGCATACTCTGCGAATCCCGCGGCAAGCCGCTTCGCATCGACCCTGCCACCGACGCCCATATTCGCGATGGCCTGCTCCGCGTTCTCGATGTCGCGTTTCTGCTGCAGCTTCTCCTCGCGGCGGGCCGCGGCATTTTCGGTCGGCACCTCGCCCAGAAGTTCCGCCGCCTCGTCCAAGAGTGGGATGTCGGACACCGTGAAGGGCGCAGACCGGTCGCGGCGCAGCAATTCCCGTTCCTCTGCCGACCAGCCCGGGGTCACGGATGCGAGCCATTGCCCGCGCGCGTACAGGTCCTGCAGGAGCTTCTCCGGAGTGAGGGGAAGCCACGCGGTGTTGAGTGCGACTCGCGCGTCGTGAGAGCTCCGGATGTCCTCCCGCAACATCGCGAAATCGGAATCGTCGATGGAGTTGCCCTGAGCGCGAAGCTTCTCGGCGAGCTGCCTCGTGAGCGCGGCGAGCGCCGTCTTCACGAACACGACGCGCGCGTTGTTGTACGATTTTCCGCTTTCCCGCGCGCGCTGGATCGCCGCCGCGACGAGCTCGGGCTCGAGGAAAATGGTCTCGCCGTTGATGTCGAGGGGTTGCGGTTCGGCGGGTACGCGTTGCCTCGATGCGACGGCCCGCGCGAGCACCGCGGCCATGGCGCTTCGCCCCTTGAGCTCGGCGACTTTGGGCGCGTCGACGGCCGTCGCTTCGCGGCCAGGATACAACTGGCCGACGCTCGCGAGCACGACCCCGGACTCGCCGAGTGAGGGGAGCACGGCTTCGATGTACTTCAGGAACGAGCGGGAAGGACCGACAATGAGCACGCCGCTGGAGCGGAGCCGCTCGCGATGGGAGTAGAGCAAGTAGGCCGCACGGTGGAGGGCGACAGCGGTCTTGCCCGTGCCTGGCCCTCCCTGCACGACGAGAACGCCGCCGAGCTCGGATCGGATGATGCGATCCTGTTCGGCCTGGATCGTTGCCACGATGTCAGACATCCGGCCCGTGCGCTGAGCGGCGAGTGCAGCGAGGAGTGCACCTTCGCCCTGCAACTGCACGGAGGATTCGTCGAGAAGTTCGGGGTCGAAGATTTCGTCTTCGATGCGGGAAAGCGTTCGACCCGAAGAGATCAGATGGCGTCGAGCGCGAGCGCCCATGGGAGTTTTCGCCGTCGCCTGATAGAACGCGCTCGCCTGCGGAACCCGCCAGTCCAGCAGGATGGGCGATTGCGTCGAGTCTCGCAATCCGATTCGGCCGATGTAACGGTGGACGAGCCCCTCATCGTCGGAATCGCTCGTGAGCCGCCCGAATGCGAGCCGCTCCCCCACATCCCTCAACTGGGCGATGCGGTCCTCGTAGAGTTTCGCGAAACTGTCGCGTTCGCTTCTGGCCTGATGGCCGCCGCCGACATTTTCCGATCGAACCAGAGCCAGCTGCTTTTCGGCTTCGCTCTGGAGGTCGTCAAGCCGCTCGTACAACATCCCCACGTAGGCGCGTTCTCGCTCCAGTTCGCTCGATGCCACCCAGGCTCACACCCCTTTTTTTCGGACATGCAAGTCTATCGGTTCGCGCGGGACCGTTTCGCGCTAGTTCTCCTTGTGAGGGGGGACCGCCTGGCCCTGCTGTTCCCGGAGTATCGCCAGCGCGCGGGAGACCCGTTCGCTCAGTCCCGCAACTTTGCGCGGCGTCTTCCGTTCCAGATCTTCGAGCATGAGAATCGCCTCTGCCCTTTGCTTTTGGTGCACCGCATGGATGGCGAGGTTCCGCGCGAGCGAAATCCTCGCGCCCCACACGCCAAGCCACACGCTCACGCCGGTGGCGGCGATGAAGAGAGCCGCCTGCCACGGCTGCAGAACGTCGACACTCGCGAGCCACACAGCTGCCGCCAGCCCCGCGAGAGCGACCAGAGCGGGGATTACACGCACCCAACGGCCCGTGACGACGCGCCGTTTCAGGTCCTTCCCCCTCGCGTCGATCGCGGACAGCCACGCACGGTAGTCGGCAAGCCTGCCCTTGGATATTCGAGAACCGCTGAGGGCCCGCAACTCGTCCCTGATCACCTGGTATCCGGTCTGGGGCCGCCGAAGGGCGCGCGCCGCCAGGAGCGCGGTGATCGCGGCAACGGCGACGAGCGCTACGAGAAGCAGGGAACCCCACAGCGTTTCGGTGCGATCGAGAACCAGCCGGGCCGCGAAGTCCGCGATGAGGATGACGGCGATGAGCACGATCGCGCACACGGCGACCGTCCACGCGAGTATCCGGTCTCGATCTCGCGTGCCGGCCGCCCTGCCGGCCCGTCGCACCTGGTGCCCGGTGATGACGTCCACGAGTTGGAGCAGGAGGGCCAGCGCCCAGCCCGCTGTTGCGAACGCCATGATGGCCTCGAGTGTGGCGGTGTCCATGTGCACTCCTTGTCAGGCGTCGAAATTCTCGCCAAAGTTCAGTATCCCCCGGCAGCCGCGCGTCATGCGGGTTCCGCAAGCATCGCTTCGATGCGATCCCGGGACGGAATCGAGGGAACTGCACCGAGGATTTGCACGGACAGGGCCGCGGCCGCGGTGGCGAAGGCTGCAGCATCCCTGAGATTTCGGCCTTCGGAGATTGCTGCGGCGAATGCGCCGCAGAATGTGTCGCCTGCGCCCGTCGTGTCGATGGCCACGACGTCGCGCGCGGGAACTCTGGCCGCCTCGTCGCCGCGATGGTAGAGCGCCGAGCCGTCCCGGCCGAGCGTCACGATCAGATATTCGACGCGCGAGGCGAGGCGACGGGAGGCCTCGGCGAGATCGTCGGTTTCCGCCATCAGGCACGCTTCATGCTCGTTGACGATCAAGTAGTCGAGAGCGCTGATGAGCTTGTCGGGGATTTGCCGCGCGGGAGCGGCATTCAGCATGACAATCGTGCCTGCGGCCTGCGCCGCAAGCGCCGCCTCCATGACTACCTCCAGCGGCAGCTCGAGTTGCATGAGGAGAACCTCCGCAGCTTCCACCACCTCGCGTTCGGCCGGGGTCAGCGAGGCGAGTTCAGCATTGGCGCCGGATGCCACGATGATCGTGTTCTCGGCGTTATCGGCCACGACGATGAACGCCTGGCCCGTGTCGGCGGCAACATGACGCACGAGTGTCGAATCGATTCCGGCATCCGCCATCGTGGCGAAAAGCTCGGAGCCGTGGTCATCGTTGCCGAGGGCGCCGAGGAACGTCGTCGCCGCTCCGGCTCTCGCAGAGGCGACTGCCTGATTGAGGCCCTTGCCTCCCGGGTATCTGGCGACCGAATCGGCGAGGAGAGTCTCCCCGGGGCTCGGGATGCGCTCGACCGAGAACACGATGTCCATGTTCGCGCTGCCGACCATGGCGATTCCGGAATGTGTGCCGTGCTGCATTCCTCCAGCGTATCGGCGTGGGTGCCGCGTGCGAGAGTGGGCGTGTGACTTCGACGCGACTTTCGACTCGTGCGCCGTTCGACGGCGCCGGGCTCCTGCGCTACCTGTCGACGCACGCGGTCCCCGGCATCGAAGCTGGAGACGATTCGCGCTACGAGCGGCGAATTCGGATGCCAGACGGCACGGCGGCGGCCCTCGCCATCGAACTCGGCGGCCCGGATACCGTCTTCGCCTCGCTCGACGGAGGTGCCCTACCCGCCGAACTGGTCCCTCGCGTGCGGCTGTTGTGCGATCTCGATGCCGATTCCGCGGCGATCGATGCGCACTTGTCCGACGATCCGGCTCTGTCCGCAACCGTGTCGGCGAATCCCGGCATGAGGCTCCCAGGCAGTCTCGATCCGGAGGAGCAATTGCTTCGCACCATGATCGGCCAGCAAATCTCCATAGCTGCCGCCCGCACCGTGCTTGGACGGCTTGCCGCGGAGCTCGACGGGACCGGCCAGTTTCCCGCCGCAGCGCAGTTCGCCGAGCGCGGATTGGACGTGCTGCGCGGACCCGCACGGCGCGTGGCCGCTATTCACGGTGTCGCGCTCGCGCTGGCCTCAGGGATGCTCGACCTGCACCCTCCTATGACGGTCACGGAACTCACCGAGCGACTGGTCACCCTGCCGGGCGTTGGGCCGTGGACCGCCGGATATGTGGCGATGCGCACGCTCGGAGCGCCCGACGTTCTCCTGGCCACCGACCTCGTTTTGCTGAAGGGTGCCGAGCGACTCGGCCTTCCGGCGACTCCGAAAGGCATTGCCGAGTACGCGGAACGCTGGTCGCCTTACCGCAGCTATGCGAGCCTTCACATGTGGCGGGTTGCGCAAACACCGAACGGATTCTCAGGCTGACCCATTACCGTTGGTGCATGCGACTCAAATTTCTCTTCATAGTCGGACTCGGTCTTGGCTACGTTCTCGGCGCGCGCGCCGGTCGCCCGCGGTATGAGCGAATCAAGACGAAAGCGACGCAAGCCTGGGAGGACCCCCGCGTCCAGAGGGTCGTCGCCGAGACGCAGGAGTTCGTGAAGGAGAACGCCCCGATCGTTCAGGAGAAGGTCGTCACCGGAACGAAAGCGGCCGTGGCGGGGGCACAGGATGCCGCCGCCCGCGCATCGGTCGTCGCTAGAGAGGTCTCCGGCAGAGTCGCCGAGACTACGAAGGACATTGCCAGCAAGGTCGCCGAGACGACAAAAGATGTCTCCGGACAAGTCGCCAAGGTCGCCCAGGACGCCACCGAGAACGTCGCGAAGACGGCGAAAGGTGTTCGCGAACGGATCGTCGACCGCGGTGAACACCTCGTCGACGGCGTCATCATCGCCGCCGGAAAGGCCCGCGACGAAGCGCTCGACATCGAAAGCGATGACGACGAGAAATAGCTAGCCTTTTTCTTCTTCCTTCGCGCCGTCTGGGATCACGGTGATGACGCCGGTCGTCGGCATGAGGCCGCTCAACCGCTCCGGGGAAAGCACGCGAGCGACATCCTCGGCTTTCATGAGCCCCGCCTCGACGACCAGTTCGGCGATCGACGCATTCGTCGTGAGCGCGGTGTGGGCGAGAGTCGCTGAGGCCGCATACCCGATGTACGGAGTGAGCGCCGTCACGACGCCGACCGACGACTCCACTTGGGCCGCAAGGCGCGACATGTTCGCTGTGATCCCGTCTACGCAGTGGATGCGCAGCGTGTAACACGCGTTCGTCATCCAGGCGAGCGACTGGAGGATGCTGTGCGCGATCACCGGCTCGAACGCGTTGAGCTGCAACTGGCCGCCCTCCGCTGCTGCCGTCACGGTCGCATCCGCGCCGATGATGCTGAACGCCACCTGGTTCACGACTTCCGGAATCACCGGATTGACCTTGCCCGGCATGATCGAGGACCCCGCCTGCCTGATGGGCAGGTTGATTTCGCCGATGCCGGCCTGCGGGCCGCTGGAAAGCAGCCGGAGGTCGTTGCAGATCTTCGAGAGCTTCACCGCCGCGCGCTTCAAATGCCCGCTCAGCGTCATGAAGATCCCCGCGTCGCTCGTGGCCTCGATGAGGTCGGGCGAGGTCACCATGTTGATTCCCGTGATCTCCACGAGGTGCCGGCGCACGGCTTCCGCATAGCGCGGGTCTGCCGTGATGCCCGTGCCGATTGCGGTAGCGCCCATGTTGATTTCGTTGAGCCACGGAATCGTCTCGTTCAACCGGTCATAGTCTTCCGCGATGGTGTGCGCGAATCCGTTGAACTCCTGGCCGAGCGTCATGGGCACGGCATCCTGCAATTGGGTGCGGCCCACCTTCAAGACGTGTGCGAACTCCTTGCCTTTGCGCGCGAATGCGTCCCTGAGCTTCACGTGCTCGGCGAGAAGCCGCTGAAGGCTCAGCACCATCGCGAGCTTGATGGCCGTCGGGTACACGTCGTTCGTGCTTTGGCTGCGGTTCACATCGTCAATGGGGTGCATGTCGACGTAGTCGCCGAACGGCTTGCCCAATAGCTCCAGGCACCGGTTCGCGATCACTTCGTTCGTGTTCATGTTCGTGGACGTGCCCGCGCCGCCCTGAATGACGCCGACCATGAATTGGTCGTGGAGCGCGCCGTCCATGATTTCCTGGCACACGCGGTCGATGAGGTCCGCCTTGGCCGCGCTCAGAGTCCCGAGTTCCTTGTTTGCCCTCGCCGCGGCCTGCTTCACCATCGCGAGCGCCCTGATCAGATCCGGGTACACGGAGATGGGTCGACGCGTGATGGGAAAATTCTCGCGGGCCCTGGCAGTGTGGATGCCCCAGTACGCGTCGGCGGGGATCTCCAGCGGCCCCACGGTGTCGCTTTCGGTCCGTGTCGGGCCTTCGGGGTTGGTGACGGGCAACGCGCTCGGCGCTTCAGACATCCGATGATCTCCTTTGACGATGGATGCTCCAACTCTACCCGCGGGCGGCGCGGGAGAATCTCAGTGGAATGCGGGCACGATGAGGTAGACCCCGAAGAGCACCACGAGCGCGCACACGGCAAAGAGCACCCTCGCGACCGCGAGCGAAATCCTCCCCGCATTGCCGGACCGACCGGCGACTTCGGCGGACTGCTGGGCGAACTTGCCCTGTTCGAAGAGCCGAATTCCCACTGCCGCGACCGTGACGACGACGCACGCTCCAATGAGCGACACGACGGCGACGAGAAGCAGGTCGCCCCAGTCGATCACGACGCGTCCCTCGCGATCGACTCCGCTTCCGCCGCCTTCTGCTTGGGCGGCTTCGCACTCGCGATGCTCGGCGGAACCTTCGGCATGACGACGCTCGGCGTGTGCCGAACGACCGGGATCTCCCCCGTCACGTTTTTGTGGTTCACGGGATTTCGCCGAGCGCGGCGGAACATGAGCGCGATGACGGTGGCCCCGGCGAGCGCGTCGGCGGCGATTCCGAGAGGGCCAAGCCGCGCCACGAGTTCCGCGATCGCCGCCATCCCTGCCGCGCAGGGAAGAGTGACGAGCCAGGCCATCGCGATTTTGCCCGCGATCCGCCACCGCACGGCGCGGTGATTGCGTCCGAGCCCGGCCCCGATGATCGAACTGCTCGCCACTTGCGTGGTCGACAACGCGAAACCCAGGTGCGAACTCGCGAGGATCGTCGCGGTCGTAGAGGCCTCTGCCGCGAAACCCTGCGCGGGCGAAACATCGGTGATTCCGGTTCCGACCGTGCGGATGATCCTCCATCCGCCCACGTAGGTTCCGAGCGCGATCGCAAGAGCGCACACCGCGATAACCCAGAATTCGGGACCCGTGCCGGCCGCCTGGAAGCCGCCCGCAATGAGGGTGAGCGTGATGACTCCCATGGTCTTCTGCGCGTCGTTCGTGCCGTGGGCGAGCGACACGAGGCTCGACGTGAAGATCTGCCCGACGCGGAATCGGCTTCGGGTCACGTGCGCGCGCGGGCCGCGCGTGATCCCGTACGCGATCTTCGTGGCGACGAACGCCACAATCGCGGCAATTGCGGGAGCAAGGACGGCGGGCAAAACGATCTTGCTGAGCAGCACGCCCGGATCAATCGCGCCCACGCCGGCGCCCACGACGACCGCACCGATGAGCCCGCCGAATAGCGCATGGGACGAGCTTGACGGCAGACCCAATAGCCACGTCGCGAGATTCCACATGATCGCGCCGATGAGCCCGGCGAAAATCATGGTCGGCGTGATCTGGATACCGCCGCCGCCCTCGCGGATGAGGCCCCCGGAAATGGTCTTGGCAACTTCGGTGCTCAGGAATGCGCCGATCAGATTCAGAATCGCGGCGATCGACACTGCGACCCTCGGCTTCAACGCACCGGTGGCGATGGGGGTAGCCATCGCGTTGGCAGTGTCGTGGAATCCGTTCGTGAAATCGAAGAACAGAGCCAGGACGACGACCAGCGCGACCATAAGTGTGATGTCCACTGCGGTTGAGTCTTCCACCCCGGATTGCCTCGGTCAACACGATGGCCGTTGTTGACCGAACTGAGAGGGCTCGCACCGCCCGGACGTTGTCGTCGGAATGCGCGCAGCCTAGGATGGCTGCGTACTCTTTCGAAAGTTGCCGTTGCACGACGGCAACGCCACCACCCCTGATTTGGGGGAAAAAGGGTGTTCTCAATCGACCGGTTGCACCCTAAACTTCGAAAGTAACCAAGTTGACATGATTTCGGGGGACGAGTCTTGGACGACAATAGTTTCTACGGCGCGCCAGCGGGCTGGTACCCGGATCCGCTCGGGCTTCCGCAGCTGCGCTGGTGGGACAGCACTGCGTGGACCCACCAGACGGCGGAAGCGCGCGCCCCCATGGTCATGCAGGAAACGACCTATGCATGGCCCGAAGACGAGACTGACTACGCCGACCCGTCCCAGAGCGACGAGGATCAGCTCACCCGCCGCGAGCGCCGCGAGCGCGAGCGCCGCGATGGCAACGATTTCGCCAGGCCCACTGCGCTGACCCTGCTCCAGTTGGAGCCGCCGTCGAAATCGGACATGCAGCAGGACATCCCTGAACCCGCGCCATTCGACCCGTTCGCCACGACCGCATCCGGCACCGAATCGACGACACCGGACCCGATGGCCGCCGCCCGCGCCGCGTCTCTGCAGGACGGCCAGGCCCAGTCCTTTCCGGCTACCTCCTTCAGCGAGCCATTCCCGCCGGCTGCTCCCACCGAACCGTCCAGCACTGCGGGACGCGCCGAGGATTCCGTCTTCGAGGGTTTCGCGACGCGCTCAACGCACCAGAGCCCGCAGGAACAGCCCACGTTCAATTGGGCGCCTCAAGTCGACCCGCTCAATGACCCCAAGTACCAGGCCTACCTGAAGGCGCAGACGGCTCCGCACTCCAAGTCGACGAACAATGGCGCTGTGTGGATGATTGCGCTGGTCCCGCTGCTGCAGCTCGTGCTCAGCCTGCTCGTGCTCACGGCGTTCGGCACGGCGGAGTCGTCAACGATCATGGCGGCAATCTGGATCGCGCCGTATCCGCTCACCATCGCCCTGGCCGCGGTGGACCGCCACAGTTTGCGGAAGACGGGCCACGAAGTCACGGCGCACTGGTTGTGGGCATTTCTGTCAGCGCCCGTGTACCTCATCGCGCGCGCGATCGCGGCGATTCGCGAATCGGGCGGCGGGTTCGGCCCCGTGCTCGTGTGGTTCGCGCTCGGGCTGCTCCAGCTCGGCGCAATCGTCGCGGTGCCCGGACTTCTCATTTCCACGATCCCCACCGTGTTCTCTTCTCAGGCTGAACAGTCCATCGTTTCGGATGCTGCCGTGATCGGCGCGAAGCTCGACGTGACGTGCCCTGCGGCGCCTCCCGTGATGATCGGCCAAACGTTCGAGTGCTCGGGAGCCCACGGCGGAGAAGGGGCACCCTACGACATCGTCGTCAGCCTCCAGCGCGTCAACGGCTGGATCGACTGGCGCGTCGATGACTGGGGCATCTACACCATCGGCTAGTCAGCTCGACTGGGCTCGCGCGTTCGATTGACTCAGTGCCGTCAGGTGCCGAGTGCGAGGTAGAACATCGTCGCGATGACGCTGAACACCACGATCACGCTGGAACCTACTTCGATGGCACGCCACCGCTCTGCGAGTCTTCCGGTTTTGGACAGGAAATCGAGGATCACGGCAACGACGCTCACGAGCCCGAGGGCGAACGGGACGACGAGAATCGTCGGCAATCCCATCGCGGGCGACAGCCAGACGAACGCCGCAAGCACTCCGACAGCGAGAGTGAATGCCTCGAGCACGATCATCATGATTGCCGGAGTGGTGAGCTCTCGCGCCGACGCTTTGGCGGAAGGCGCCGAGGCGGCTTGCTCCCACGCAAGCCACCCCAGGAACAGCGCGCCAACGGCAATCAGTGCAAGGAGAATCCAGCCGATGAATGGCATGTCTGCTGCGACGGTGGACGCGGCGTAGAAGAACAGCGCGATCGAGAGGACCAGCACGGCAAGAACGACGACAGGAACGAGAAGTTTTCTTGTGGACTCAGTGAACAGTGTCATGGAAACCAAGCGTGCCCTGTTTGGGGGGTGGAAAGCAAGGTCGGGACCTGCGTCGTCTGCCGGGAGTCCGCCGGCATGACAGGATCGAATTGTGCGACTACTCCTCATCCGGCATGGGCAAACCCCCGGCAATGTGCTCGGGCAGCTCGATACCGCGCACCCGGGTCCCGGTCTCACCGAGTTCGGCACCGCCCAGGCGGAGCAACTGGCATCGACCCTCGCCGACGCGGATGTGGGCGCGCTGTTTGCGTCGACTCTCGTGCGCACTCAGCTGACAGCAACCCCGTTGGCTCTCGCGAGAGGAATTGACGTGGAGATTCGGCCCGGTCTCCACGAGATCAGCGCGGGAGACCTCGAACTGCGCAGCGATCGGGAGTCGATCAACCGATATCTCAAGGTCGTGTACGCGTGGGGCCTCGGAGACCTTGGCGCAACCATGCCGGGCGGGGCGGATGGCCATGAGTTCTTCGGCCGATTCGATTCCGATATCGCGGCCATTGCCAATTCCGGCGTCGATGTCGCGGCGGCAGTAAGCCATGGGGCATCCATCAGAGTGTGGGTGTCGAGCCGCGCGCACAATGTCGCACCGTCGTTCGGCGCGGAAAATGCCCTCGACAATACGGGCATCGTGACGCTGGAGGGCTCGCCCTCCGAAGGCTGGACCCTCATCGACTGGGCCGGCACCCCGGTCGGGCAGGCAGCGCCAGCCTAGGCTCTCCCCCGCTATCCGATGTTCAATGCCGCAAGAGCCTCGGCGTGTACTCGCTCGATCTCTGCGCGAGTTGCAGGCTCCAGCCTTCGGAGCCGCCACGGCGCCGCGTTGTCCCTGATGGCGTTGATCTTGATCGCCCGCGCATCGGGGTTCTCGCTGATCGCAGCGAACCAGGCATCGTTGGAAACCCCCTCCTTGCGAGTGAGGAGCACCACGATTTCCACGACTTCCGCCTGAATTCCCGCCTCGAGCAGTTCGCGTTCCGTGAGGTCCGTGCGTTCGAGCGCGTCGTGAAGCCAGGCCGCGCAGTGGCGAACATGGTCGTTCTTGGCATCGAACGTTTCTGCAACCCTGGCGACGTGATCGATCATGGGTGCCCCCAGGAGGTCGACGTCATTGCGGTGCGCGACGGTCGCGAGCGCGACCGCGATTCCGCGCTGGATCGCGGCGGCCGCATCCGATCCGGCGGCGCCCGCAGGTGCCGCGGTAGCAGACCCTGTCGGTGCCTGCGCCGGGGCCTGTGCCGGTGCAGACTCCGGCACAGAGGCCGGCCCGACGACCGCTTCGGATTCCGGCTGAACCTGCTCGACCGGCAGGCGGGAATCGGATTCCGCGGCAGGTGGCGGCAGGAGGCTGTCGATGCTGTGCGGATCCGGCGGCGCGATGTGGGGGAATGTCGCTGCCGTCAACGGTGCGACCGACGGATCGATGTCGGGCTCGATGACGGGCTCGAACATGGACTTCGGTTCGTCACCGGAGCCCGAATTGCTCGCGGGCACCGGCGCGGACCCTGTTTCCTGTTCGACGTTGGGGTCTCCTGCGGCCCTGGGTCCTCCTTCGACCATGGGGTCTCCGACGAACTGGCTTTGCACCGATTCGGCGGTCCACTCGTCTTCCGCGGTCATTGGCGTCGTTGTCGCGCCCGGTTGGGTCTCTTCGAGCTGAGCGCCCGTCACTTCCGAAAAATGAGTGTCGAGGTCGTCGCGGACGTAGAGGAATCCGCTGAGCCCGATTTCCACCCAGGCCCCCGTGAGCCATTGGAAATAGCGGCGCCGGCCGGCGATCGTGGCAGCGCTGAATACACCCACGACGTGAAACCCGTTGTCGGTGACGCGAGTGTAGAAACGCTGCCGGTCAGGCATGTGGCCCGGCGGTTGGGCGGGATCGTCATCGCTTGTCGTGGCGTCGACGAATCGATCGAAGTTGAACTCGCTGGAGAGCCGCGCGTAAATGATGCCATCATCGGCGATGAGAGAAATGGCGCGGAGCAGCGGCAGTTGCTCGAACGTGGCCTTGGGCCATTCGAGACCGTCCCCCATGGAGTTGATCTGAGCGCGCCGCAAGAGCGAGTGGCTCGGCCAGTCGCTTTGCGGTACGTCGATGGAGGGAAGGGTTTCGATCTCGAGCCCCCCGGGTTCGGGTTGTGCTGGGTGTTGATCCATGATCTTAACTCCACACTGCTTCGGGTGCGTCGCGCGTTGCGGTGCGACAGCGTGTAACTCGTCGACACCTCGTCGCGCCCGTTGCCGAGCAGCTCCCCCTTGTGGAGTCGCTGAATTTCGGGTTCAGCGAGATCTCTTACTGTTGAGGTTACGTCACCGGCATATCGGTTTCACGTCCCAATTCAAGGGGTACAGACAGGGCTGTCTACGGCAACGTGACCAGTAAGGGGACTCGAAATCCGGATGCGCGCGCAGATATACAGAAGGGTATGCCCAAAGCAACCCGATTCAGCTTCGACGGAGGCGCCGCCACGTATGTGGGTACGGCCATTCTCGGCATCCTGATCACGACGCTCACCCTCGGAATCTGCTACCCGTTCGCGGTGGTGTTGATCGAAAGGTGGCGCTGCAAGCACACCTTCATAGACGGTCAGCAACTGGTCTTCACCGGAAGCGCGGTAGGGCTGCTCGGTCGGTGGCTGTGGTGGCTGCTGCTTTCCGTTGTCACACTCGGCATCTACCTGTTGTGGGTCGTGCCGCGGCTGCAGACATGGAAAACGGTGAACACGGACTTCGCGGCGCCCGTGGCGCCCATCTCGTCGTGGGCTCCGAACGTGCTCGCTGCAAGCTGACGTCGCCCCCGACCCCGCAGCGCCGCCGTCGGCTTCTCGCTTAGGGTGGAAGCATGAGCGAACAACGATCCGGCAGCCTGCCGAATCGCGCGATCGATTCGGATGCGGTGCTGTGGAATGTACCGCTGGATGAGCGCTCAGGCAAACCTCTTCTCGTCATGATGCACGGCCTGGGCAGCCACGAAGGAGACCTGTTCGGGCTCAATCGATTCCTTCCCGAAGGCATCGTCGTTGCATCTCTTCGCGCGCCGCTCGAGTACGCTGGCGGATTCGCTTGGTTTCAGGCGGGTGCGCAATCGTCGAGTGCTGACACCGCGCTGCTTGATGCGTCAGTGGCCGGCGTCCTGAACTGGATCGACGGACTCGACTTCGCTCCGGAGGGAATCGGACTCATGGGATTCTCTCAGGGCGGATGCATGGCGCTGCAGCTCATCCGCGAAGCACCGGAGCGATTCGATTACGTGCTCCAGTTGAGCGGGTTCGTTGCACCGACCTGGCATCCGGGCGATGCCGCTCTCGCGGCGCGGGAGCCGCGAATGCCGGTTTTTTGGGCGCACGGAGAGCACGACCAGGTGATCTCGCAGAGCGCGGTCGAGCACACGGGAATGTGGCTGGCCGAACACGCGGCCGTCGAATCGCACCGGTACCCGATGGCGCACACCGTGAGCCAGGAAGAGCTCGCCGACCTCGTGGAGTTCGTGTCCGCGCAACTGACCGAAAGAATGGGGAGTGACAGTGAGTGAAACGCCGTCGACTGACAATGAACTGAGCGAAAGCGAATTGAGAGCCCTGTTGGAGTCTTCGACGACGATCGCGGTCGTGGGGGCGTCGACGCACGAGCGAAAGGCGGCGAATCGAATTCCCCGCTGGCTTCTGAAGGCGGGGTTCACCGTCATTCCCGTGAACCCATCGGCGGACGAGATTCTTGGGCAGAAAGCGTATCCGTCCCTTGCCGACATCCCCGTCCCCGTCGACATCGTGGATGTATTCCGGCCCTCGGACGAAGCCGCAGGGGTCGCCGAGCAGGCTGCCGCGATCGGGGCGAAAACCCTCTGGCTGCAATTGGGGATCCGCTCCCCCGAAGCTCGGGAGATCGCCAAGGCTGCGGGCATGAACTATGTCGAAGACAACTGCCTCGGCGTGACCGTGAACGAGTTCGAAATCTCGAAGTAGCGCAGCAGCAATCATGTGCGGTGCGGTTGCCGTCCCGAAGCAAGCACCTCGCCGACCCATCGGGGAACCAGTTCACTCGCGGGCCCCGCACGCTTCTCATCGAAGTCGGCGCTGATCTCAGAGTCGCCGAGATTGAGTTCGACGGTGTGCGCCCCCGCGCTTCGCGCGATCCGCACGAATCCCGCAGCCGGGTACACGGTGCCGCTCGTGCCAATGGCAGCGAACAGCTCGCAACTCTCCAGAGCGGAGAACGTCTCCTCCATCCGCAGGGGCGTTTCGCCGAACCACACGATGTGGGGGCGCATCCTCCCGGAGCAACGCGAACACCGGTCGTCGACGCTCGTGTCGCCAAGCGTCTCGACAACCGCGCCACAATCGCCACAGCGAGATTTAAGAAGATCACCGTGCATGTGGATGACGTTTCGACTTCCCCCGCGTTCGTGAAGGTCGTCGATATTCTGCGTCACGACGAGCACCTGTCCGTCGAGCTCGCTCTCCAGCCTGGCCAGGGCCTCATGCGCGGCATTGGGTTGGGTTTCGGCGTCCAGCAGGTGGCGTCGGCGCTCGTTGTAAAAACGGTGCACGAGTTCGGGGTCGGCGGCGAACCCCTCGGGGCTCGCAACGTCTTCCACGCGGTGTTCTTCCCAGAGACCGTCGATAGCTCGAAAGGTGCGGATGCCCGACTCGGCGGACACCCCGGCACCCGTGAGAATCACGATTCGCAGAGACGTCGAAGCCATGCCCTCACCTTGCCAGAAAACCACCGAGGCCGGTGCGGACCATGAACGAACCAGCGGAGCTGATGCGAATCAGCTCCGCCACGGAAACGTAGCCGCGACGCGCGCATGGGACGTGTTGTGGATTGGGACCACTTAGGAAGGCTGGAACCAGGGCGGGTAGACGGAAACCTTCTGGGTGTAGCCGTGCTCATTGAGCAACGCCCGCACGTCGGACCTCACCTTGTCGTTGGCGACACCGACGAGCGTCACCGCATCGAACGCGAAGCTCTCCGGCACGAGGAACTCCGCATCGAACACGACGTGCTCCTCCTCGTGAAGTCGACGGGGCATTCGCCCTCCGGACTCGGCGAGCTCGGAGAATCGCGTCGCGGGATCCGCGGCGTCACCGTCCGCGACTACCGCGGACTCCCCCGCCGCGCGCACGGTGCTCACGAGAATCACGAAGTCAGCTGCCGGCATGGTGTGCACAGTTTCGGCAAGCCGCAGGTCCGATTCGCTGTCTCGAATTCGCTCCCACAGGGATGCGTTCGGAACCAGAAAGAACGGCACGAACGCCGACACCGGCGCCGCCCGTTCGCTGCCCGCCCGAACCTCGCGCCGCAGTTCGCGATTGTCCGCAGAGGATATGTCCACCGCCGGAGTCGCTCCGGACGCATCCGAGAGCACGCGGCCCGCTTTCAGGATGCTCGCCAGATTTCGTCGATGAGTGAGGTGGAAAATCCGGCGCGCGCCCGTGTCGACTTTCGCAGGCGCTGCAGCAGCACGCGAGGCCGGCCCGCGTTTGGCGGGCGCCCTGTGCGTCGCCGATCGTGCGGCGGCGGCGTTGCGGGCAGGAGGCGGGGACTTCGGCGAGCACGCATCGCACCGGGCAAAGTCCAATCCATGGATGCACTCAGTCGCCACTCGTTCCCCTTACTTCGTGCAGGGCGGCCAGCCCGCATCCCCCACGTTACGCGCGAACGGTCCGGCGCCGTGACCACTCACCAGATGTCGTCGCCGCGCAGGCTCGCATCGGCCCCGCCGTCTACATAAATCGTCTGCCCCGTCGTATGCGTGTTCTCCTCGTTCGAAAGCCACGCGAGCAGCAAAGCGACCGACTCCGCGCTCTGGTGATAATTGAGCGGCATCGGCACGGAGGCATCCACCATCGCCGCGCCTTCCTTCGTGGCCAGCAGGCCCTCCGTCATGGGAGTGAGTACCGTGCCGGGTGCTACCGCGTTGAGCGGAATGTGCGCGCCCGCCCAACGGGGCGTGATGCACTCCCGACGAATCCACCGGCTCAGCGCGCGCTTGCTCGACGAATAGTTCAAGTAGCCCACTTGCTCCCCCTGCCCGGCGAGCGCCTCGCCCAGTTCGAGGGCCTTCGGTTCGTCCCCCGCGAGCATCATGTCCACGAGATCGTCCGCGACGGGCTGCAGCGTCGCCATGGAACTCACGACCGCCGCGCGCGGCGAACCGCTTTTCGCAAGCGCCGGAAGCATGGCCTCGAGAAACTCGGTCACCCCGAAGAAATTGACGGCAACGGTGAGCGGCACCGGCCGAGCGATTCCGGCCGCCGCGATCACGGCGTCCACGGTGCCGCCAGCGGCCTCGATAGCCTTCTCTGCCGCATTCGCGCGCCCGTTCGGCGTCGAGAGGTCGGATTCGATCTGGGCGTTTTTCAGGTCGACGCCGATCACTCGATGACCGCGTTCCATCAGGACTTCTGCCGTCGCCGCTCCGATTCCCGATCCAGCACCCGTAATTACGTAAGTTCTCGTCATGGCCAGACCGTACCGCGGAAGCCTGATGATGCGCACAGAGCTCCGCAGCATCCGCCATTACCCGCGAAGGGGGGCGTGTAGGGCTCCCAGGAATCTACTAGCTTCATAAGTGGGAAAGTTTCACTAGCGCGGGGCCAGAGAACTTCCTTGGGGGGAAAATGTCCATCGATACGGCGAACACCGTCATCATCGCGGGTTGGTACCCGGATCCTACGGATGACTCGCAAGCGCGATGGTGGGACGGCAGCCAGTGGACCTCGACCACGCGACCGCGTCATCCCGTTGCCCCTCCCACCGGTAACCAGTACTTCTCGCCCGTCCCGATTCGCACGGATGCGACGCTGCCGCCCATCGACCCGTACCGACCCATCAACCGCCGCTACGACACCCAGGAGCAGGTTTCCATGGTGGCCAAACCCACTATGCTGTTCCACCCGACTCGCGCATACACGGGCGCCGTGTGGACTATTGCGACGATGCCTCTTTGGGCGACCATCCTCGTTCTCGGCCTCATCATCACTCTCGGCGACCTCTACTCGAGCTTCCTCGTCACCCTGACGGGCGTCGTGCTGTTCGCGTTCGCGGTCGCGCTTGCCGTTCATGATCGTCATGTGCTGCAGAACTCGCTGCATACCGAGACCGCGACGCCGTGGTGGATGCTTCTGAGCCCGACCATCTACCTGATCGTGCGCGGAGTCCACGTGAGCCGGACTGTCGGGCACGGTTGGGCGCCGCTCATCGTGAACATCCTGTGCTCGATTGTCCCCGCCATCGCAGTGCTCGCGTTCAGCACCATTTATTACGTGCTGTTCGCGTCGCTGCTCGGCGCGTAAAGGCCGATTGCTTCACGTCGACGCGCGATAGCGTGGAGGCGTGAGATTCACTTCGCCGGCGCCATTCACTTCGCGGCCGACCCTGCGCGGCACGTTCGGCATGACGGCATCCACCCACTGGCTCGCCACCGCATCGGGTCAGGCCGTGCTCGAACGGGGAGGAAACGCCTTCGACGCCGCCGTGGCCTGCGCCTTCGTGCTCCACGTCGTCGAACCCCATTTGAACGGACCCGGTGGCGACCTCGTGGGAATTTTCGCGACCGCAGACGATCCAGGCACCCCTGTAGTCCTCATGGGGCAGGGACCCGCGCCCGCTGGCGCGACGATCGAGCATTACCGCGCTGAGGGATTGACGCTCGTACCGGGCGCAGGGGCTCTCGCCGCGGCAATCCCCGGCGCCGTGGATGCCTGGCTTCTGCTCCTCCGCGACCACGGCACGTGGGAGCTGAGCGATGTGCTCGGCTTCGCCATCGGCTACGCGCGAGACGGGCATCCGGTTCTCGAACGGGTCGCCGCGACGATTGAACGGGTCTCGCGCCTGTTCCAAACGCACTGGCCGACCTCTGCCGAACTTTGGATGCCGGGCGGGCGAGTACCGAATCCCGGAGACGTGCTGGTGAATCTCCCTCTCGCGAGAACATGGGAACGGCTGGCGGCAGCTGCTCGGGGTCCAACAAGGGAAGCACGAATCGATTCAGCACGCGACGAGTGGTCGAGCGGGTTTGTCGCGGAGGCGATCGCGACGTTCGCGCGCTCACCGCACAGGCACTCCACGGGCGGCGACCACGCGGGCGTCATCACCGCGGCGGATCTCGCCGGTTTCCGCGCGTCCTACGAACCGGCGGTGACACGCCAGTTCCGCGGAGTGACCGTCGCCAAATCGTCCGCCTGGGGGCAGGGTCCCGTGTTGCTGCAAATGCTCGGAATCCTTGACGGCCTGGACGATGCGCGGCTCGACCCTTCGACGGCGCTCGGAGCGCACACGGTTTTGGAGGCTCAGAAGCTCGCACTCGCGGATCGGGAAGCCTACTACGGAGACTCGCTGCCCGTTCCCCTCGAGCAGTTGCTCTCGGCGGAATATGCTGCCGCCCGTCGCGCACTCATCGGAGAGGAGGCGTCCCTCGAGTTTCGACCCGGCTCAATTCCAGGCTACGAACCTTTCCTTCCCGAACTCCGCGTCGGCGCATCGGCGCCGTCCATCCCCTCCGCGGGGCAGCGTTATGTCGAGCTGCATCAAGTGGGCGAACCGACGGTGGAGAAAACTGGTGAAACCCAAGGCGACACGTGCCACCTCGATGTGATCGACCGGTGGGGCAACATCGTGTCGGTAACGCCCTCCGGCGGGTGGCTGCAATCCTCTCCCGCGATCCCGGACCTCGGATTCTGCCTCGGCACGCGACTGCAGATGACGTGGTTGGAGCCTGGGACGCCGTCATCCCTTCAACCCGGCCGCCGCCCCCGCACGACACTCACGCCGACCGTGATTCTCAAGGGCGGGCGAGCCGTTGCCACTCTCGGCACTCCGGGCGGAGACCAGCAGGATCAGTGGCAACTTCCCTACTTGCTTCGCGTGATCGTCGGCGGATTCACGCCGCAACAGGCAATCGATGCGCCGAACCTGCACTCGACCGCCTTCCCCGACTCTTTCTGGCCGCGAACGTGGGAGCCGGGCGGAGCCGTCGTGGAGGATCGCCTCGGCGACGAGGTGATCGACTCGCTCGCCGAGCGAGGCCACGTCGTTACTCGTGCTGGCGATTGGGCGCTCGGCAGGCTTTCCACCGTGGGAGTCGACGAGAACGGCACGCTCTTTGCCGCCGCTAATCCGCGCGGGGCGCAAGGCTACGCAGCAGGTCGATAGCCCAAGCTCGGCGGCTCAGCGAAACCCGAGCGCTCAACGTAACCTGAAGTCATGGACTTGAACAACATTCCCCTCACGACGATCGACGGGGAGAAAACCACGTTCGGCGACTATGCCGGCGGCGCGGTACTCGTCGTCAACGTCGCGTCCAAGTGCGGATTCACGCCCCAGTATGCGGGGCTCGAGAAGCTTTACGAACAGTACGGGAAGCGCGGACTCACGATTCTCGGTTTCCCGTGCAACCAGTTCCTGTCGCAGGAGCCGGGAACCGCGAACGACATCAAGGAGTTCTGCACCACCACGTTCGGGGTGACATTCCCCTTGTTCGACAAGGTGAAGGTCAACGGAAAGAACTCGCATCCCCTGTTCGAGAAGCTCACGACAGTGCCGGATGCCCGGGGTGCGGCCGGCAAGGTTCAGTGGAACTTCGAGAAGTTCCTCATCGCCCCGGATGGCGAGGTCACGCGGTTTCGTTCGAAAGTCACTCCGGATGCCCCGGAGCTCATCGAGGCGATCGAGAACGCACTGCCCTCCGCTCAGCGCTGATTGTCTCCGCCCGCTGGCGTCAGCCGCGCGCCGTTCGTTTGGTTACGCTGGAATCATGGGCAAGGAACTCGCAAAAGAATCTGACTCTGACCGTTACACCCTCCGGATCGACGGCAGGATCGCGAGCGCGGTCGACTACAGGGTGAACGGAAACGCGATCTCTTTCACCCACACATTCACTGACCCGAAACACCGAGGCGAAGGCCTCGCGGGCGAAATCGTGGAGTTCGCCGTCAACGACGTGGAGTCGACGTCCGACTTTCGGATCGTGCCCATGTGCTGGTATGTCGGCGAATGGTTCGACAGGCACCCCGACCGCGCGGGACTGCTCACCCGTTGACCCGAGGGGGCTGGGCCCCGGCAACGCTCCTGGTGGTTCCCCGCGGTGTCCCCGCCCCCGAGATTTCGATAGCCTTGAATGGCAACACTCCAGCATTGGGGGACGCCGCGTCCGGGGGGCGTGAATAGACTTGTGGAATTCCGTCTGAACCCGAATCAGTGGAAAGGAACTCACTCATGGCACCAGACCAGGCAGCGCCAATCCCCGCTGGCTGGTATCCCGACCCGTACGGAGCTTCTGAGCTTCGCTGGTGGGATGGCCAGAGCTGGACCGAATCCATTCATCCTCCCGTCGTCGCGGCACCCGCGCCTGGCGCCCCGGCGCCGCCCGCCAAGCCGGAACCAGAACCAACTCCGGAACCAGAGCCAGCACCAGCGCCGAATCCAGAGCCAGTGCCGGAACCAACACCGGCGCCGATCCCGACGCCCGCGCCCGCGCCGGAGCCGCAGCCCGTACCGGAGCCGCAACCGACACCGCAGCCGGTGCAGGCGCCGATTCCCGCGCCGGAACTCATCGTGCCTCCCGCCCCGGCGCCCGCCTCGCCTCAGGAAGCCCCCGCTCTGCCGTCGCGTCGTGAACTGCGCGAGCGAGCCACGGGACCTTCCGAGGGGCCGCTTTCTGCCACGACGTCTTCTCCTCAGCCCGATACCGCCGTGCCGACCGCGTTCGACTGGGTGAAGGACGGCGGCGGCGCTTCCGCCGACGCTCCTCAGGCACCCGCTGAGCCAGTCGCCCCGCCCGCGAGCGCCCAGGTCCCGGCGGACCAGAACCCGTTCGAAACCGGTTCGATTGGCACGGGTCCCGCTGCCTCCGTCTCGGCCGACACGGGACCCTTCGCGGCCACGGCGAGCGGCTCCGTTCCCATCTCTGCATCAAGCGCGTGGGCGCAGGAACCGCGAAGCTCCGCAACAACACCAGATACGTTGTATCCGACGGCTTCCGCCCGCAAGTCGACCGTTTCGGGCTGGCTCATCGCGACCATGCCGCTCATGACGGGCATCCTCGTCATTGCTGCGGTCAAGGGCGGGGAAAACTACCCGCGGTACGTTCCGCCGGGGATCGAATGGTGGATGCTCGCCGGCATCGTTGTCGCCGCCCTCTACGTCGCGACGATCATTCTCGCGATCACGGATCGCCGCAAACTCGACTGGTCGGGATTCAATCGACCCGCGCACTGGGCCTGGGCGGTATTGACAGCCCCCGTGTACCTGCTCGTGCGAACCATCGCCGTGAAACGCGAAACCGGCAGAAATTCAATGCTGCTGTGGGTGTGGCTGATTCTCGCCGCAGTGGTCGTCGGCGCGTGGTTCGCTGCCACCTATTTCGCGCCGGAACTCGTGAGCGGGTATACGCTTCCGTTCCTGTAGAGCAGAAGCGAATCAGCTCGCCGGAAACCCCGCGTTAACGGATGAGGAGGCGGTGGAACTTCGGCTTGCCTGGCTGCGAATCTACCCCCGTAATTTCGCTGCCGGCCTAAGCCTGCCACCGCCTCCAGGTTTCCCCCGTCTTGCGTGACTCAAAGATAAGTCATCCACAAGAATCAATTCTGCCCCCAGTGGGGGTCACCCCCGTTGTGGTGTCCCCGAGACGGAGGACATTGGGGTACAAGCGGGAACGGGCCGGCAAACCGGGACCACAGAGCCTGAGCTTAAAAGGCGAAAGCCCCCGGTTGCTACAAGTAGCTTCTGGAGGCTTTCTATTACCTTGGAGTTTGACCTCCTCGGTTCAATAACTATGGCGCATGACCCCGCCAGGAAGCAACCCCTAAAGTATCGCTAGATAGTTGAAGGTTCAGCGCACGTATTCGGCGAGCACGACCGCCTGATTCTCGGTCTCGCTGCGGGCGCTGTACAGGAGCGTGACGACGTCGTGCGATTCCAGAATGGATCGCAGCTGGCCGACTGCAGGGTTGCCATCGAGTTCTGCCCGATATCGCGTTCGAAACTCGGCCCACTTCGGTTCCTCGTGGTGGAACCACGTGCGAAGTTGTGTCGACGGCGCAACCTCCTTGAGCCACTCGTCGAGCTTCGCTCGTTCCTTGCTCACGCCGCGAGGCCAGATCCGGTCGACGAGAACCCGATAGCCATCGTCGGCAACCGGGTCATCGTAGATCCGCTTGATTCGAACTGTCATACCTCCACCATCCCACTCCGCGACTACGGCGGCTAGCGTGGAGGTATGTCCGAACCCAGCAGCCATCCCTCGATGACCGTGATCGACGATGTGCGCGCGAGCTCGCCCATTCCAGAATCGGGGCTCGGCCACTCGACGGCTCTCACCCACCCGGATGTCCGCGTCGTCATTCTCACGTTTTCAGCAGGGCACGTCCTCAGGGAGCACTCCGCACCGTTCCCCTTGCTCTTTCAGGTGCTCGACGGTGAACTCCTCGTGCGCGCGGCCGGCCAGGAGGTGACGCTGCACCCCGGAGGGCTGCTCCGGATGGATGGCGGTCTTCGCCACGAAGTCGAGGCCCTCGCGCCGTCGCGGCTCATGCTCACTCTCGTTACGCGCTGATCGAATTCCCGAGCGCCTCGCGCAGGAGCGCGGCGAGCGCCTCCAATTGCACGTTCGATTCCGCGACGACTTCCTCATCCGAACCGTCCAAAGCGCGGGCGGCAAGTCCTGCCTTGCTGTCGATGAGTTCGGCGATCTTCGCATCGATGGTGTGCGCCGCGATGATCCGCCAGGCTGTGACCGGTTCGGCCTGACCGATCCGGTGGACCCGGTCAATTGCCTGCGTCTGTTCGGCGCTCGTCCAGGAAAGCTCCGCGAGCACGACGTTGGATGCTGCCTGAAGGTTCAGTCCGACCCCTGCCGCGGTGAGCGAGGCGACGGCGACCGACACGTCCGAATCATTGGTGAACGCGTCGATCTGCTTCTGCCGGAACGCGCTCGACTGGTCGCCCCGGATGGAAATCGACTTCAAGCCGTTCCTGGCGAAATGCTCCTCCGCCGCGTCCATGACATCGATGTGCTTTGCGAAGAACACGACCTTGCCGACCGATCGGGCAAGCTGCGCGGTGTAGTCGGCGGCGAGGACCGCCTTCGCCTGACCGATTTTCCTGACCATCGTGAACACGTTCTCGCCGGTCTTTGCCGCCTTGGATTCTTCCAGCTCGGCGTGCGCAACGACGCGGATGAGGTCTTCCTGAGCGCCGTCAGGTTTCGCCGCGATGACCCGGCGGTACTTCTCCAGCAAGCGCGCAGTGAGCGCAGCTTCTGCCTCGCGGATGCTGCGGCCGAGTTCGTCGTCGAGTTCCACCGGCAGGTCCGCGATGCGGCGTGCAGGGATGTCGGCCGCGACGTCGATTTTTCTCCGGCGGACGATCCCCATGTCGATGACTGCCTTTCGCGCCGCGGCGAAGAACCCGAAGTCGGCCGGCGTGAGGCCTGTCTCCTCGAGCTTGCGCATGAGCGGAGGGAGGGGCTTCTTGTCATCGATCCAGCCGAGGAACTGCCAGATCGCGCGGAAGTCTTCGATGTCGTTGATGAGCGGGGTTCCGGTCAACGCCATCATGAGCGCGTTCGGCTGCGCGGCCCGAATCACCTTGCTGAGCGCGAGTACGTGGCGGGAGCGTTGGGAACTCAGGTTCTTGATGAAGTGAGCTTCATCGACGACCATTCCCTTGAAGCCGAACCGGCCGAGCCACCCGACGTGCCGATCCAGTACCTCGTAGTTGACGATCACGACGTCGCTGAAGGCATCCACGTCGTTGCCATCGCCGTGCACGACCGTCGCCGTGCGTTGCGGCGTCCACAGTTCCACTTCCCGCGCCCAGTTGGTTTTGACCACATTCGGCACCACGGCGAGGAATGGGTACGAGTGGGAGACCGATGCGGCCAGCAGAGCCTCCGCGGTCTTGCCGAGGCCCGGTTCATCCGCGACGAGGAAGGTTCGGTGACCCTTCTTCACCGCGGCGAGCAATTGCGCCTGGTGGCGCATCAGGTCGGGACTTCCCGGAACCGATAACGTTGCGGCCTCGGGCAATTCCATGGTCGCGGCTCCGCCGCCCGCACCGTACTCGAACGCCCGAAAGAGCGGATCCAGCAGTTCCCAGTTCGCGAGACGGCTTGCCTGTGCCGACTTGGCCGATTGGATGGACGAGAGGTCAGGGGCAAGGAACGGATTGGCCATTTGCGCCTGCCGCACAGATTGGGGAACCACTTGTTTCTCTGCGGACGGGGCGACCGCTTCCGGCTCCTTCACGATGATGAGCTCGTCGGCGGAGAGTTCTGTGCCGGACGCGATGAGCATGTCCCGGCGAAGTTTCTTCGCCGCATCCGAAATTTTCGCGTCCTCGGAGAGCAACTGGATGAGCGTCGTGTCGCGGGCGGCGGTCTTCGCAAGAATTGTCGCGATGCCGTCCAGGCGCTTGAGGATTTCGATGCGCTCGGCATCGGAACTGGTCGTGTCGGCTTTCGCTCGCGCCCGCTCGTCACGCATGAGAAGCGCGGACACCTGGAACTTGGTGCGATTCGCCGGCGATACTTTCCCGCGGGCCGCCGCGTTCTCGACTTCCCGCACCGCGCGAGCCAGAATCGGGATGATTCCGACGTCGTCGCCGGGACGCGCGCGCCGGGTTGCCGACTTCTTCTGCGCCGCCTTCCCGCTCGCCGAACGGCCGCCTGCGGTCTTTCGACCCGCTGGCGTGGTCTTCTGGCCCGATCGAGCCATTTTCCTCCTTTAGGGAGCTTCACCCAAGTGTTCGCCGCACGACTGTCGCGCGGCGTACCGCTCGCGCATTTACACCTAAGACGCTGGCCAGTGGCTTCTGGCTGCCCGACACGAACTGTGAGGAACCGAACCCGAGCAACTTGCCAGTGGCAAGGTCAGGTCGCGATTGGATCCTCGCGATACCCTTTCAGTTTAGGGCATACTGGGCGGTATCGCGACACCCCCGGCGCGAAATCCGACTCGCCGACACGCTACCGGTGTGCTGGCCAATTACGCGATTGCATTGGCATATGCCCCCACGGACGGCTGAATACCCCCGGCCAAACCACTTCATCCTGCACCTCAGCGACACCCATTTGCTCGCCAACGGCCAGCTCTATGGCCGAATCGACAGCGAAGAGCGCCTCCGCCGCGTGTTCTGCGATCTCGAGCGATCCGGCGCTCGCCCGGAAGCCATCATTTTCACCGGGGACCTCGCGGACAAGGGGGAGCCCGTCGCGTATGGAAAATTGAGGTCGATCATCGACCCCGTCGCGCGCCGGCTCGGCGCGCAGACGATCTGGGTCATGGGCAACCACGACGACCGCGCGGCATTCCGCTCGACGCTGCTCGGCCAGTTTCCCTCGGAAGAACCCGTTGACAAGGTCTACTATCTCAACGGACTTCGCATCATCTCGATCGACACGAGCGTCCCGGGGCACCATTTCGGCCAGCTCGAAGGGCGCCAACTCGACTGGCTCGCCGAGGAGCTCGCCAACGATGCGCCGGATGGCACGATTCTCGCCATGCACCATCCGCCGGTTCCGTGCGTCCTCGACCTGGCGGTGACCGTGGAGTTGCGCGAGCAGGGGGCCCTCGCCGAGGTGCTCAAAGGAACGGATGTCCGGAGCATCATCGCCGGGCACCTCCATTACTCCACGAACGCCACGTTCGCCGGCATACCGGTTTCGGTCGCGTCCGCCAGTTGCTATACGCAGGATCTCGCCGCGCCCATCGGCGCGACGAGGGCGAGGGACGGCGCGCAAGCGTACAACCTCATACACGTCTACGACCACACGGTCATGCACACTGTCGTCCCGGTCGGCGACTCGACGACCCTCGATTGGGTTTCCGCCGAACGGACCGCGGAAGCACTCAAGGCGGATGGCATTGTGATCCCACCTGCGTCGGTTGACGAGCGATGGGTTCTTGACGCGGATCAACTCGACTCGGCGGGCCGGGACGTCACCTGGCAGCTCACCCGGGTGTAGCCCTCCGTCTCAGCGTTCGCCGAGCTCCCACGGAGCGGCGAGCGGAAAGTAACCCTCAAGGAATGCGGTCACGGCTTCGGCGCGCGCCTCCGCCGAGATTTCGGGGAAACTTCCGTCATTGAGGCAGAAGAAATCCCGATCGCGGTCGCGCAACAGCACGGCAAGACCCGCGATTCCGGCGCGCGTGGTCGTGTCGACGTACGTGACCCGCATCGACTCGTTGGGGACGGCGCGCCCGGTCATGAGCGCAAAGTAGTGGTAGAGGGAATTGGTAACCGAAATGTCCGTTGCAGACCGGAATCGGCTTCGCGCTGTACGGGTGAAGTCGGCCGGGAACTCTGCCTCGAGTTCCTCGAGCACGGAACGCCGAAGCGGCGTCGGGCAGTGTTCGAGGTGTCGGGTTATCGTACGCCCGAATCGCTTCATCAACAGCGCGCGGTTCACTCTCGCGGCGTTCTCGAACCCGCTGCGGAACGGCGCGGGGAGTCCGAGCCCGATTCGAGTGTCGGCTTCGATGAAGCGGCTGATCCCTCCGGAGGTGAAGAAGGCCTGCGGCCCGACTTCTCTGCCGAAGAACATGTCGTCGTTGGAGTAGAGGAAGTGTTCGCTCAGGCCGTCGATCCGGTGAAGCTGGCTTTCCACGGCATGGGAGTTGTACGTGGGGAGCGCACGCGGATCGCCGAAGAATTCGGAACTCGGGAGCACCGAGACTCTGGGGTGGTCTGCGAGCCAGTCTGGCTGCGGCGAATCGGTGACAATGACGATGTTGCGGATCCACGGCGCGAACATGTGCACTGAGCGCATCGCGTACTTGAGTTCGTTCACCTGGCGGAACCGCGCTTCGTGATCGTCGCCCTCCCCCACGACGTAGCTCTGCATGCGCGCTGCGCGTGCCCGCTGCCACTCCAGATCCGTGCCGTCGACCCACGAGAACACGGTGTCGATGGGGAAGTCGATATCCGATGCGAGGGTGTCCCACATGCCGTCCAGCGACGGCCAGGTCATACCGAACTGCGTCGTGACAGACTCGGCGACCTCGCCCTGCGGAATCGTCGCTCGTGACAGGACATTGGCGTTCGGCAGGTGGATGTCCACTTCGTCGCGCACCCAGAACTCCAGCCCCACGCCGTGCCGCGCGCCCCACCTGAGTGTCCCGCTCGCGCTCACGCGCGGACGGTACAGCACGAACGCATGATCAGATGCGCCGCCCGCGAGCGACCCTGAGGACACGAGAACCGGCGACTTCCGGTCGTGACCCCGCTTTGGGCCGCGGTGAATTGCGGGTCGGAGCGGAGCGGAATCGGGCGCAACTCGCGAATACATCGGCTCGTTTGCGCACGCCTCGGCGAGAGCGGCCACGACCCTCTCCCGCTCTCGCGCATCTATTGCGAGCACCGGCCGAACCGTGCCTCGACGAGACTCGTCACCCCGGACGAGGAGGTAGCCGATGTGGGATTCATCCAGGATCCTGCGGATGAACAGCAAGTCTTCGACCATCGCCTCGCGGGGGATGAGCGTCGTGTCGGCAATGGTCGCCGCGGTTCGCTCCCGGCGAGGCGCACGATGCGAACTCGCCACGGGGATGCCGGAGGAGACCGAGGTGGCGACGGTGGAGTGCGGGGTTGAACGGTTCATAGTGGTCGGGCCTGTCTTTCGAGCCCGAAACGGTCACAACCTGCGGCGCGAATCTAAAGCCCTACCAGTCTACCTTTTGCGAGGCAGGTCCACCGCGGTCATCGGCCGTTGCGATCCTTGGTGTTCTTTACCGTGATGAATACTCCGGCCGCAATGAACGCCAGCGCCGCGGCGAACTGCGCAGCAACCCACCACTGGCCGTGGAGGTCCAGCGGCCACACGGGGTTCCACGCGATGGCGATCGGCGCCATCGCGACGAACCACCACGGCGCCCTGGCCTGCCACGCGTACACGGCGACGATGACGGCGAGGATAGCGACGACCGTCATGATCCAGAAATAGCCGCTCGCGTTATCGAGCAAGGCGAGGCCAGCCATGAGGACGACGGCCCCCAGGAGCCCAGGGGCGAGTGCGGGCCGCGTGAACGCGGGGGCAGGGTACGAGGTCATCGGGTCAAGGCTATCCGGCTTATAGAGTCGAAGTGTGCAGCCCATCATCGACGGAACGCGCGCGGTCGAGAACCTCCGCGCCCTCATCCGCATCCCCACCGTTTCCCGCCTCGAGGAGAGCGAAATCGATTGGGCGCAGTTCGAGTTGTTCCGCGGCACCCTGGCGAAGCTCTACCCCAAAGCGCACGCCGCATTGGAAACGGAGATCGTCGATGGGCATTCGATGGTGTTCACGTGGGCGGGAGCGAGCGCCGGACCTCCGACCGTTCTCATGGCGCACTACGACGTGGTGCACGCGGACGACGATGGTTGGGATTACCCGGCGTTCTCCGCACAGATCGTCGGCGACGGAGACGACCGGGTCGTGTGGGGTCGGGGCACTCTCGACGACAAGGGTTCCCTCGCGTGCATCATGGAATCCGTTGAAGCACAACTCGCCGCAGGCTTCACTCCCGAGCATGATGTCTATTTGTGCTTCGGGCACAACGAAGAAACTGCCGGATCGGGCGCACGGGTCATCGTGGACGTGCTGGAGAGTCGGGGAATCCGGCCCGCGCTCGTGCTCGACGAGGGCGGCGCGGTCGTCGAAGGAATCTTCCCCGGCGTATCGAGCCCGATCGCCGTCGTCGGCGTGACTGAAAAGGGAATCCTGAGCCTTCGCCTTGCCGTCGAACAGCAGGGCGGCCACGCCTCGACCCCTCCGAAGATGGTGGCGACCGTCCGGCTCGCGCGCGCGCTCGTGCGGCTGAACCGAAAACCATTCCGCAAGTCCTTTGTTCCCACGAATCTCGAGATGATCGAAACGCTCGGCGCTCACGCTCGCCAGCCGCTGCGGTGGGTGTTCACGAACCTGTGGCTCACGAAACTCCCCCTTCTTGGACTGTTTGCGCGCCTCGGCGACGAAACGAACGCGATGGTGCGGACAACCCAGGCGGTGACGCAGCTCACAGGGTCACACGCCGCGAACGCCCTGGCCGAGCGGGCAGAGGCCATCGTCAACATCCGTGTCGCGGTCAACTCCAGCGTTGCCGAAGCGACAGAGCACGTGCGCCGCGCCATTCGCGACAGCGGAGTGATCATCGAATCCCTGCACCCGACGGAGCCCTCGCCCGTCTCTCCGACGGTCGGACCGGCATGGGATCTCGTGAAATCCTCGATCGAGGAGACGTTCGCTCGCACGATCGTGACCCCGTACGTCATGCTCGGAGCAAGCGACAGCCGGCACTTCACGCGCATCAGCGACAACGTCTACCGATTCAGTCCCTTCGAGATGTCGAAGGAAGAGCGAGGGACACTTCACGCGAAAAACGAGCGGATTCGGGTTGCGACATTTCTGAAGGGCGTGAATTTCTACACGCGACTCGTCGGCAAACTCTGAATATCGGGCCCGATCACACGACGGTATTGACCGGCCCGCTGATGGGCGGAAGTTCCCTCAGTTCGGACAAAGCGGGAAGCAATTCGGCACGCCATGCTTCGTAACCTGCGTCCGTGAGGTGCAGGGCGTCTCGGGAGAACTCGGAGCGTATCGCTCCCGAGTCGTCGGCGAGCGCTGGCCACAAGTCCAGATAGAGGGCGTGGACGGTGGGAGCGAACTGCCACAAATGGATGTTGGCTTCCTGAATCCGTCCGGAGTACTTGCGGTCGCGCGGCATGATCGACTGAACAAGAATCTTCACGTCGGGCAATTCGCGACGAAGCTCGACCAGCAGCATTTGAATGTTGCGCACGATGTGCTCGACAGACCGGTTGGAGCCGACGTCGTTCGTGCCGATGAGGAGGCAGATCTCGTCTGGCCGCTCTGCGATGATGTCGTTGACTCGCGAGAGCAGGCCCAAAGTCGTCTCGCCGCTCACGGCAAGATTCACCACTCGCTCATCCGTGAGCCACGCGGCCCAGTCCCCGGAGGCCGTGATGCTGTCGCCGAGGAAAGCAATACTCGGGCGAGCGTCGACCGAGAGTGAGCCTTCGGACTCGCTCATCTGGCCACCCCTTTCTTCCCCACGCGAACGCGGTAGACAGTCCATCATGCTCTACGGTGCTGGGAATCCCCAGAAATTCGAGTCGGATCGTTGCTAGCGGTTCGTCGCGGAGACGAGCCACCGGTCGAGCCGCTGCGGCCGATCAGTGATGATTCCGTCGACTCCGAGTTTCAATGCGTTTTCCCACGCTGCCTTCGAGTTGAGCGTGTACATCACGAGTCCCAGCCCGGCACGGTGCATCCGGTCCACGACCCACGGGTCCTGTTCCACCGCAGAATGGTTCGTGATGAGCGCGACCGCTTCGTAGAGCCGGACGAAGCCGACGGGATCCCTCGGGAGCGTCGAGGAGATGATGGCGACAGGGATCGTGGGTTCGACCTGCCTCACGTGGTCGATCGTTGACGTGTCGAAGCTCGACAGGATGACGAGCTCCCCGACGCCGTACAGGGCGATGAGGTCGGTGACGATGCGAACCTCGTCAGGGTTCCAGAAGCCCTTGAGCTCGAGCAGGGCTTTCTTCGCGTGCCCGGATTCCCGTTTTGCCTGAAGCGAGGAAAGCAGGATCTCGAGCGTGGGAATCCTGGTCCGCACGAACGCAGGCGAATACCATGCCCCGGCGTCGAGGCTTTGAAGCTCGCGAAGAGTGAGGTCGCTCACGCGCCCCGTGCCATTCGTCGTGCGATCCACGAACGTGTCGTGCATGAGCACGGGCACTCCGTCCGTGCTCAATTGAATATCGGTTTCGATGAAGTCCATGGGCCCATCAAGCGCGGCCTGAAGCGCGGGCATGGTGTTTTCCGGTGCAACCGACCGGTCGCCGCGATGTCCGGCGACGAATGCCGCCTCACCGGGCCCCCTCAACCCTCCGAACAGCCCTGCGGCCTCCACTCGCCCGGCATCGGGGCCGAATCCGATCGTGACGACGAGCCCGAGCAGGAGAATGCCCACGATGACCCCGCGCCGCGCAGTGCGCACGGTGGGATGGTGGGCAGTCGCCATTGACACGCCATTCGTCGTTCGGTCGGGACCCGGAAAGTGGGTACGCCCACTATAGCCGGTTCGTTACCGTTCCGTTACTTTTCCGACGTGCGCTACCGGAAGTACAGGATCCACCGCCGCCACAGGCGCATTCCGACGAGCGGCCCTGCCACGAGCACTCCGACGGCAAGCAGCATTCCCAGCGAAATGATGACGGGCGCGCTGTCGCCGGGAAGTGAGCCGACGCGGCCGTCGGAAACGCGATCGATGCGCGGCTGCGGGCGATCCGTGCCGTCGGAATCCGGGTCGGCAGCGCCCGCAGCATCCTGCAGGCCTCCATCCGCGCGATCCTGAGCGACCGGGGCATCGTCTGACTGTGCCGCCAGGCCGCCGTCCGGAACGCGCGCGGGGCCACTCTGCCCGTTCCCGGTGCGCGGCGATGCGCCCTGCGTTGAGTTCCCTGCACCTGTCGGCGACGAGGGAGACGAGGCGGAAGGCGAGGGCGCCGGAGGAGGCGCAGTCTCCACGGTGGGCGGCGGCGCGGGCGCCGCAGGCGGTGTCGGGGGCGCGGGAGGCGGTACGCTCGCGCCGTACTTCGCGAAGTTCTCTACCGCCCAAGTGGATCCGCCCACGGTGACGAACGCAATCCCGATATCGGTGAAGTCGCCCAGAATGTTCGCTCGATGGCCCGACGAATTCATCCACGCGTCGTGGGTGGCGCCAGGCGAAGGATACCCGTGTGCGACGTTCTCCGCCGCGCGACTCCAGCCCGACGGAATCTGGCTCGAATAATTCGGGTTGTGGGTCATGGCGCCATTCGCGGCCATCTGATTCGCCCAGGAATTCGCGACAGAGCTTATCGACGAGTTCAGTTTGAGCGGGCCCAGGTTGTTGGCGGCCCGCGCCTGGTTCACGAGCGAAAGAATCGTGCCTTCGCCTTCCGCGTGCGCCGCGGTGCCGATGCCGAGCACGGCGAAAGTCGACAGCAGCACCGTCGCGACCGCGAGCGTAATCCAGCGCACAAGGACCCCCATCCCCCAACAGGAAAGACTACGTCACGTGCCGCCGAACAATCCAGTGGTCGTCCAACTCGATCCGTACCGCTAAATGATGCCCTTCGGATGCCACACGGTTTTGGTTTCCGTGAAGAACTGGATGCGGTCCACTGCGGGCGACGGGATCCCGGGCTCCGGGGGCAGCACGCGCTTGAGAGTGTCGGCCGCCGCGATTTGCAGGTCGATCCAATCCAGATCGCCAGCTCCAGCGAGGTCGAGCGCGTTGACATCCGCATGGCTCGCGAGCCACGGTGCGATCTCCGCAGGCGACCCCGTGAGGATATTCACCACGCCGGCAGGAACGTCGCTCGTCGCGAGTACTTCTGCGAGGCTGATCGCCGGAAGCGGAACCGATTCGCTCGCGACCACCACGACCGTGTTGCCGCTCACGAGCGCCGGTGCGATGACCGAGACGAGGCCGAGAAGCCCCGTGCCCGTAACGCCCGGGTCCTGCGGCGCCACAATCGCCACGACGCCGGTGGGTTCCGGCGTGGAGATGTTGAAGTACGGTCCGCTCACGGCGTTGCCGTTGCCCGTGACCTGCAGGTACTTGTCCGCCCAGCCGGCGTACCAGACCCACACGTCGATCGCCGTGTCGACCTCACGGTGGGCTTGCGCGTCGGTGAGCCCGCTCCCGGAGCGAAGCTCGTCCACGAATTGCGCTCTACGGCCCTCCAGCAGTTCGGCGATGCGGTAGAGCACCTGGCCGCGATTGTAGGCGGTGGCGCCGGACCAGCCGGATACGGCGGCCCGGGCCGCGACGACGGAGTCGCGGGCGTCCTTGCGGCTCGCCTTCGCCGCGTTCGCGAGGAACGCTCCCTTACGCGAGACCACTTCGTAGGTGCGGCCGGATTCGCTTCGCGGGAACGCTCCCCCGATGTACAGCTTGTACGTCTTCGGGATGGTCAAGTGAGCGCTCATTTCGACGCTCCCTTCTTTGCGGCACGGACGGGTTTCGCGGGTGTGCTGGCTTTGGGCGGCAGAGACTTCTGCGCATCCGCGCGCCAACCGGACTGCAGGTAGGCGCCGAGCCCGTGGCGGCCGCCTTCGCGGCCATAGCCGGACTCCTTGTACCCGCCGAACGGGCTCGCGGGGTCGAAGCGATTGAACGTGTTCGCCCACACCACTCCGGCCTTGAGCTTGTCGGCGACACCGAGGATTCGGCTGCCCTTGTCGCTCCAGATTCCGGCGGAGAGGCCGTACGGCGTGTTGTTCGCCTTCGCGATCGCCTCGGCGGGCGTGCGGAACGTGAGGACGGACAGCACGGGTCCGAAAATTTCCTCGCGCGCGATCCGGTGGCTTGTCTCCACGTTCGTGAAGATCGTCGGAGCGAACCAGAAGCCCTTGGCGGGGATTTCGCAGTCCGCTGTCCACCGCGTCGCGCCCTCTTCTTCCCCGATATCGGACAGCGTGCGGATGCGTTCGAGCTGCGCCTTGGAGTTGATCGCACCGATGTCGGTGTTCTTGTCCAGCGGATCGCCCATCCGCAGCGTCGACAGGCGCTGCTTGAGCCGATCGAGCACTTCGTCGTGGATGTTCTCCTGCACGAGCAATCGGCTGCCTGCGCAGCACACGTGGCCCTGGTTGAAGAAAATGCCGTTCACGATGCCTTCGATCGCCTGATCCATGGGGGCGTCGTCGAACACGATGTTCGCGGCTTTGCCGCCGAGTTCGAGCGTGAGCTTCTTGGCGGTTCCCGCGGTCGACTTGGCGATCGCCCTGCCCACCGCGGTCGACCCGGTGAACGCGACCTTGTTCACATCGGGGTGGTTCACGAGCGCAGAGCCGGTGTCGCCGGCGCCCGTCACGATGTTCACGACCCCGGCGGGAAGGTCCGCCTGCTGCAGGATCTCGGCGAAGATGAGCGCGGACAGCGGAGTGGTCTCCGCTGGCTTCAGCACGACAGTATTCCCTGCAGCGAGCGCGGGCGCGATCTTCCACGCGAGCATGAGCAGCGGAAAGTTCCACGGGATCACTTGCGCTGCGACGCCGAGTGATCGCGGGTCGGGGCCGAGGCCCGCATGGTCGAGCTTGTCGGCCCATCCGGCGTAGTAGAAGAACCACGCCGCGACGAGCGGAACGTCCACGTCTCGGCTTTCCTTGATGGGTTTGCCGTTGTCGAGGCTCTCCGCCACGGCGAGTTCGCGCGTGCGCTCCTGCACGAGGCGGGCGATGCGGAACAAGTACTTGCCGCGATCCTTCCCGCTCATGCGCGACCACACCTTGTCGTAGGCGCGCCGGGCCGCGGCGACCGCGGTGTCGATGTCTGCGGCGTTCGCGTTCGAGATGTGCGCGATGGGCGATTCATTCGCGGGCGAAATCGTCGTGAACGGCGTGCCGTGCCCGTCGCGAAACTCGCCGTCGATGAAGAGGCCGTAGCTTTTCTTCAGATGCAGGATGCTCGTGGACTCCGGGGCCGGAGCGTATTCGAGGAAAGACATGGTTGCTCCTAATCGATCGTGACGTAGTCGAGGCCGCTGTAGTGGCCGGTGGTGATCTTCTGGCGCTGAAGCAGAACGTCGTTCAGCAGGCTCGATGCCCCGAACCGGAACAGGTGCGGGACGAGCCACTCCTCGCCGACGGTTTCCGCGACCGTCACGAGATAGCGGATCGCGTCCTTGGACGAGCGGATGCCGCCCGCGGGCTTCACACCGATCTTCTCGCCGGTCAGGCGGTGCCAGTCGCTCACGACCTGCAGCATGAGCAGCGTCACGGGAAGAGTCGCCGCCGGCTGAACCTTGCCCGTGGAGGTCTTGATGAAGTCGGCACCGGCGAGGATGGCAAGCCAGGAGGCGCGCCGCACGTTGTCGTAAGTGTTCAGTTCGCCGGTTTCGAGAATGACCTTGAGGTGCGCGTAGCTGCCGTCCGCGCGCCGGCACGCTTCCTTGACCGCGACGATCTGCTCGAACACGAGGCCGTAGCGCCCGGAGAGGAACGCGCCGCGGTCGATGACCATGTCGATCTCGTCGGCACCGGCCGCGACGGCTTCGGACGTGTCGGCGAGTTTCACGGCGAGGGATGCCCGACCGCTCGGGAACGCGGTCGCGACGGCGGCGACGTTGATGCCCGTCGGTCCGCCGGCGGCGTGCGCGCTGCCGAGCGCCGCGACCGCATCCGCGACGAGGTCGCCGTACACGCACACGGCCGCGACGCGCGGGGTGGTCGGGTCGCTCGGGTCCGGGTTCATGGCTTTCGCGACGAGCGACTGCACCTTGCCCGGCGTGTCCGCGCCCTCGAGGGTCGTGAGGTCGATGAGTCGGATGATGGTGTCGAGCGCCCACACCTTGGAGGTCGTCTTGATCGACCGGGTGGCGAGTCCGGCCGCGCGCGCTTCGAGGCCGACCGCGTCGACGCCGGAGAGGCCATCGAGATGGAGTTTGAGACTTTTCTCGGTGAGGTCGGTGCCGATGAGTTGAATCGCCCGAGACGCCGGTGCGAGTGCGACGGATTGGTCGATGGTCATTGTTCCTCCAGAAGTGCTGCTGCTGTGGACTCGTCGGTGACGATGATGCTGCACAGTTTGCTTGTCACGACCGTGCGGGCGATGTCGTGCTTGGCGTCCCCGGCGACCACGAAGATCGCGGTCTCCGCCGCGCGCAACTGGTCGAGTCCTAGTCCCACTGTACGTTCATCCAGTCCCGGGTCGACGGGGTTTCCATTCGCATCGATGTAGCGGCCGACGACGTCGCCGAACGCGCCCTTGCGCACGAGTTCTGCGACATCCTCGGGAGTCAGGTATCCGCTGTCCACGAGTATCGACGAAGAGTCGGCCACTCCCGCGCTGTACAGATACGCATTGGCCTCCGCGGCACGATCCAGGACGGCCGCGACGGTGCGGTCCGTAGAGATCGCCTTCGCGGTTTCGAGGCGTTCGAGAATGGCCGGGCTCGGCAAGAGGATCGGGTGGCCGCCGCCTTTCCGGGCGATCTCGGCCGCGGTCGTTGATGCGGTTCCCGGCCTGCGGTTGAGGCTCACTCCCCCATTGATCTGCACGACCGTGACCCCCGTCGCCCAGCCGCGCCCCAGGTGGTCGGCGACGCTGTCCAGAGTTCGGCCCCAGCTGATGCCGAGGATGCGCGGAACGGGTCGCAGTGCTGTGAGGTAGTCGGCGGCCGCCTGGGCTACGCGCGAAAGCACATCGTCGGAGTCGGGAACGACGACGGCATCCCGCAGGCCGAAGCGCTCCCGGAGCTCCCGCTCGACGCCGAGACGGCGAGCACGGGGATGCGTGATCTCTATGCGTACGATCCCGCGATCGCGCGCTTGAGTGAGGAGCCGTCCGACCTTCCACCGGGTTACGCCGACGAGCGCTCCTATTTCGTCCTGCGTCTTGTTCTCTTCGTAGTAGAGCTCGGCGACGCGCACCATGAGCAGCTCCGCGTCAGCGGCAGCCTGCAGTGTCATGGCGCCCTCCTCACCTCCAACGCTAGGCGCGCGCCCCGCAATTCTCAACATCCGTTGATGGGTTTGCTCATATGAGCAGCACGCGAGCGCATGGCTGCGCGAATGAACAACGGTCGCGGGTGAAGAGCGCGCCTCAGCGGCCGCCTGCAGCGCCCAGATACTCCCGCCACGCACCCGCGCGATCCCGGTCCCAGTTCGCCCAATCCACCGGATGGCCGCGCAACAGCGCGTCCAGTTGATCGAGGCTGCTTTGCCAGTCGGCCGCGACCCGCGGGAGGAACGCGGAGTCGACGGAAACCGCGACCCTGGTCGTGAGGATCGTGCTCGTACCGCGCGGGCCGCCGTCGCTGGCTTCCAACAGAAATTGGAACCGGCCGCGATTGTCGGTCTCGACCGTGAGCGCGTGCGGCTCGTCGAACAGGGCAATCGTGCCGCGAGTAGGCGGGAAGCTCGAACTCGTGAGCCACACCAAATCGTACGTGCCTCCCACGTGGGGATCCACGACGGCGTGCGCAAGCCATCCGCCGATGAGGTCGGGGTCGATGAGCGCGTCGAACACGATCGCCGGCGGGAACTCCAGCCGCCGAGCAAACTCGAGTTCGACGAAATCGGGGGTCATATTGTCACCCTACGCGCAGCCACCCCAATAGGCTCGGAACATGCCCGAAAGCCTCGTACTCGCGCTCGACATCGGAGGAACCAAGGTCGAGAGCGCACTCGTCGACGAACTGGGGCGGGTCGTCCACGGCAGCCGCTTCCGCCGTCCGACTGGCGCTTCGCGCACCTCCGGAGAGCTGGCGGCGCACGTGCGGGAAGCGATGTCCGCCACCGTCGAGACGCTTCACGCTCGCGCCACCCTGCGCGGTGTCGGAATCGGATCTGCGGGGCCTGTCGATCTGGGCCGCGGGCTCGTGTCTCCGCTCAACCTTCCCGCCTGGCGGGGATATCCGCTCGTGGATCTCGTGTCGGAGTGCGTGCCCGACACGCCAGTGACCTTGAGAATGGACGGCCTCTGCATCACGCTCGCCGAACACTGGGTTGGTGCGGCGCAGGCATGTCCTGACGTGCTGGGCATGGTCGTGTCGACGGGAATCGGTGGCGGACTCATCCTCGGGGGCCGCACCGTGACGGGTTCCTCCGGCAACGCCGGCCACATCGGGCACGTCGAGGTCTCCGGTTTCGACGACCCCTGCGCGTGCGGCGGCACGGGATGCCTCGAGGCGATCGCTTCCGGCCCGCGGAGCGTCGCGTGGGCTCAGGCGCGTGGCTGGGTTGGGGCTACGGGCGAGGACCTCGCACAGAGCTACGCGTCCGGGAACGAGATCGCCGTCGCCGCCGTCGAACGAGCGGGGCGCGCGATCGGCCGGGCGATAGGCGCGGCCGCTTCCCTCACCGACCTCGAACTCGTCGTGATCGGCGGCGGGTTCTCCACGGTCACGCCCGACCTCTTCGAGCACATCCGGCGCGGAATTGACGAGCACAGCACTTTCGATTTCGTGCGCAAGGTGCGCGTCGTGCCGTCGGCGCTGTCCGACGAGGGCCCGCTCATCGGAGCCGCCGCCCTCGTGCACCGCGCGGCTCTGCTCGGGTGACGGGCGGTTCTACTTCTCCGGCTCCTGCGCGTCCCGCAATATCGCGGCCGCGCGTTCCACGTCTGCGCTGATCTCGGCGACCAGCTCGTCGATGCCGTCGAATGCGGCCATCCCCCGGATTCGTTCCACGAACTGGACTTCGATACGTGAGCCGTACAGGTCCGGATCGATGCGCTCGAAATCCTGGCCAAGCAAATGGGCTTCAACCTGCCGATCGGCCACACCGTCGAACGTCGGATTGTTGCCGATCGATACCGCCGCCGGATACCGCAGCCCGTCCACGATCGCCCATGCCGCATACACCCCGTCTGCGGGAATGAGCCCCTCGGAGTCGGGGGAAAGATTCGCGGTAGGAAAACCGAGCGACCTGCCGCGCTGCTCACCCCGCACGACGGCGCCGCGCACGGTCGGGAACCTCCCGAGCAACCGGCTCGCCGCGGCGACATCACCCGCCGCGAGAAGTTCGCGCACCCACGTCGAGGACACGCGCCGGTTTCCGCTCTCCACGATGGGGAAATGGCGGACCTCGAAACCGTCCCGACGGCCGATCTCTTCCAGCAGACCGACGTCGCCCTTGCCGCCCCGTCCGTACCGGAAGTCGGGGCCGACGTAGACGATCGTCGAATGCAGCGCCGCGACGAGGACATCCTCGACGAATGCTTCGGCCGAATTCTCGCTGAACGCGCGATCGAACGTGAGCATAACCGTCACCTCGACGCCCAACTGCTCGAGCAATTCGAGCTTTTGCTCATTGCTCACGAGGGACGGCGGGCACGCGGCGGGCGCGAGGACGCTCAGCGGGTTTCGGTCGAACGTGAGGACGGTCGGCACGAGCGAGTCCCGGCGCGCTTCGGCCAGGAGCGTGTCGATCATCCTCTCGTGGCCGCGATGCACCCCATCGAATTTGCCGACCGTGACCGCCGAGGGGCCGAAATCCGCCGGGATCTCCGCGAGAGCCGTGTAAATCCTCACGTCACACCTCCGCGTCCGCGGAAGGCGCGAGTGTCCTCGCCGGACGGCCTCGCGTTGCCAGCCACATCATTCCGAGGACCGGGAGAACGAGGGGGACGAACAGGTAGCCACGGCCGAAGACGGACCACACGGTGTCGCTCGGAAACAACTCGCCGTCGAAAATGCTGAGCAGGCCGACCACGAGAACTCCGACGAGCTCGAACGAAATCGTCACCCACGCCACGACGTACCAGCGTGCGCCCTCGCCCAGGAGCGCGACGGTCGCGAGGATGTACACGACCGCCGCGAGCGCGGACAGCACGTACGCAAGCGGCGCGTGATCGAATTTCGTGGCGATCTGCACGAACGATCGGCCGGCGGCGGCAAGCGCAAGAACGCCGTACACGGCGATGAGAACGCCGCCGATCCCCCGGGACCTGCGGGTTCGGCTCGTGGCGGTTTCGGGAACAGTGTGCATCGCTTCAAGGTTAGGCGATTCGCGCTCTTGGTTTCGCGCTCGTCAGATCGACTGGACGGTCCAGATCTGCAGCATCCGGTAGATCATGATCGCCGCGGCGAGGGAAGCCACTCCGAGGATGAGGGTGCTCCACCTCGTGCGTTCGACGAGCCCCCAGAATCCGGCGAGCGGCAGCAGGATGATCGCCGAAACGAGGTACGTGTAAAACTCGAGCGGGTTGCCGGACGGGTTGTTTCCCACTGCCGGCCCGATGATCGCCACGACGAGCTGGACGACGAGGAGGACCTCCACGAGCAGCACGGGGCCCATGGTGTAGTCGTCCGGCTGCCGGCCGACCGCGCCGAGAACCAGGCACAGCAGACCCGCAGCAACCGCAACGGCGATCTGGACCCACGCAAACCACTCGACCATGGTTACTCGCTTTCTGCCGGAAAGTTGATGATCGGCGCCGCAACGCCATCGGAAATCGCCAGAAGGCCCACGAGTCGGCCGTCGGGCGCGATCGCGGCGATGGGCCCTGCCGGATCGCCCTCCACCGTGCGGTCGACCGTCAACCGTTTGCCGTGGCCGAGGTCGACGGCTTGCCGTTCGGACAGGTCAAGTACGGGAAACAGCGCTCGCGCAATGCGGGCAGGCGGGATGAGGTCCCGTTCGACGTCCACGTCCTCGAGAGTGTTCGCGTCCGCAACATCGAACGGACCTACCTTGGTCCTGCGCAACGCGGTGAGATGCCCGCCGACGCCGAGTGCGCTCCCCATATCTCGCGCGAGCGCGCGGACGTACGTCCCCGTCGAGCACGCGATGCGCACGTCGAGATCGAAGAATTCGTCCTGGCGCATCGCAAGGACCTCGAACCGGGTAATCGTCACCGTCCGCGCGGCGAGTTCGACATGCTCACCCGCGCGAACCCGTTCGTATGCGCGGCGCCCATCCACCTTGACGGCGCTCACCGCCGAAGGAATCTGGCTGATGGTGCCCGTGAGGGGCCGAATGGATTCCCGAACCTCGTCCTCGGTCAGCTCGGCGATCCGTTTCGGATCCGCGAACCGATCCACGGGGCTGTCCGCATCGTCCGTCGGAGTCGACCCGCCGAGCCGGATCGTCGCGAGGTATTCCTTGTCGAGCCCGACGAGAAACGTGAGGAGCCGAGTGGCGCTGTTGAGCCCCAGCACGAGCAGGCCCGTCGCCATGGGATCCAGGGTGCCCGCGTGCCCTACGCGGCGCGTGCCGGCATGTTTCCGCACGCGCGACACCACGTCGTGGCTCGTCATCGCGCCCGCCTTGTCGACGAGCAGGATCCCGCTTCGCCGCACGGTGTGAATCACCCTCTGAGGCTACCAATGTCAAGGCGGAGCCTTAGGCTGGAATCGTGAAAATCGGTCTGATTGGGGCGGGGGCGGTCGGCGGAGTGATCGCCGCGCTCCTCGACCGCGGCGGCCATGATGTCGAAGTCACCGCGCGCGGGGACAACCTCGAAGCGATCCGCGCCGAGGGGATCCGCCTCAGCGGCGCATGGGGTGACCACGTCGCCCGCGTGCTGGCGAATCCCGCCCTCACGAGAGCGCCGGAGCTCGCCATCGTCACGACGAAAACGCTCGACGCCCAGGCGGCCATCCGCGAGAATGTGGACCTCCTGCGCGGCGTGCCCGTCGTCGTCATCCAGAACGGCATTCAGGGGATCAGCTCAGCCAGGGCGATTCTTCCCCGATCCGACATCGTCGGAGGTCTCGCGCTTTTCGCGGCGTCCTATCTCGCCGGAGGCACGGTCGCGGTCACCACGGCGGGAAGCACCTACCTGGGCAACACCGGCGGGGGCCTCGACGTGGAGTACGTGCTGAGCGTGCTCGAGCCGGTCATGCCGATCCACACGACCCGCAATTTCGCCGGCGCGCAGTGGACGAAGCTCATCGTCAACCAAATCAATGCGCTCCCCGCCATCACGAACCTCAGCGCGCAGGACACGATCGCCCACCGGGAACTCCGGCGCGTTCTCACGATGAGCATGCGCGAAGCCGTCGGCGTCGGGCTGTCCGCGGGCGTGAAGTTCGAGAAGCTTCAGGGGCTCTCGCACGGCGTTTTGCGGCTGTTTCGCCGAGTCCCCCCGTCGATCGGCCAGCTCCTGCCGCTCGTGATGAAGTGGCGGATGGGTCGAACTCCCAACCCGGGCTCGACGCTGCAGAGCATCCGCCGCGGTCAGCGGACCGAGATCGACTACCTGAATGGCGCCATCGTGGATGCCGCGAGCGCGTCCGGATCAGCGGCGCCCATCAACGCGCTCATTGTGGAGCTTGTGCACGAGGTCGAATCGACCGGGGTGTTCCTTGCTCCGGCCGAGGTCGTGTCCCGATTCGGGAAGATCTAGCAGGAGTCCGCGAACACGCGCCGAGGATGCGCGGGGTCCTGATTGTCGATGAGCGTCGTGGCCCTCTCGCTCGGGTTCGCCTCGGCGAGGTAAGCCTCGTCGGATGCCGAATTGCGCGCGACGTCCTTGTCCTCGGATTCGAGAAGAGGAGTGGTGAGCCAGATCGAATAGTTCCAGGTGCCGACAAGCTCGGGGCGGTGAAGGAATACGCCGTCGACGATGAGGATCGCATCGAACCCGGCGGACATCCACTTAGGCTGGAATACCGGCTGGTCGCGCACTTCATCGAATCCGGTGAGGACAAAACCCGTGCTGCCTGCCGTGTGGAACGGGTCGATGAGCACGCGCCTGAGCAGCGAGTAATCATAGGAGTTGCGGTAGTGCGCCTTTCCATCGAACCAGCCGGCACGTTCCCGGTCTGCCCTCGGCCGGAAGAAGTCGTCGATGTGCGCTCGGAAAACCTTGGCCCCGCGCGCTTCCAGGATTTCGGCGAGACCGTCCGCGAACTCCGACTGGCCCGCGCCGTGTCGACCGTCCACGGCCACCATTGTCCGCCCGTGACCGTAATTGTGCAGGATTTCGCCCGCGATCGTCTCGAGCTGATCCTTCTTCTCCGGTGCCCATCGAGCCATATCCCTAGAGTAGTCCGGTGAGCACTGGACCGCCCCAGCGGGCACCTCGGACGCCGGATGCCAGGAAGCACACGCAGCTGGCTGAGGCGATTTCCCGTTGGTACCGCCTCCATGCCCGCGCGCTGCCGTGGCGCGCAGAAGGATTCGGTGCGTGGGGCATTCTCGTGAGCGAGTTCATGCTGCAGCAGACGCCCGTGAGCAGAGTGATCGAGCCGCTGCGGGAGTGGCTCGAGAAGTGGCCGACGCCCCGCGCTCTCGCCGCGGCGCCGGCGGGGGATGCCGTGCGCGCGTGGGGGAGGTTGGGGTACCCGCGCAGGGCCTTGCGCCTTCACGCGTGCGCTGTCACGATCGTCGAACGCCACGGCGGCATCGTCCCGGATGACGTGGAGGAGCTCCTCGCACTCCCGGGGGTCGGCGAATACACCGCACGGGCCGTGGCGGTGTTCGCTTTCGGCCGGCGGCATCCGGTCGTCGACACGAACGTCCGCAGGGTTCTCGCGCGCGCGATCGGTGGCAAAGGACAGCCTTCCCCTCCCGCTACCGGCCGCGACCTCGCCGCCATGGAGGAACTTCTGCCCGAGGACCCCGTCGAAGCCGCTGTCGTCAGTGCGGCCGTCATGGAACTCGGCGCGATCGTGTGCACGGCCCGGTCGCCGGTGTGCGGCGACTGCCCGATCGCGGCGCGCTGCGCGTGGCGCACGGCGGGCTATCCCGAGTACTCCGGGCCGACCCGAGCGGTCCAGGCACGATATGAAGGCTCGGACCGGCAGGCGCGCGGGAAGATTCTGGCCGAACTGCGCGGCAGCGACGGGCCCGTCGCCGCGGACATCATCAGCCGCGCGTGGCCCGATGCAATTCAGCTCTCGCGAGCGCTCGCGAGCCTCCTCGACGACGGACTCGTCGAACCCGACGGCGAGGACAGCTATCGGCTGCCCGATTAAACCTCGTCATCCTCGACTGCATCGTCCTCGAGGAGTTCGCGAGGCTTGACGTACGGGTCCGCGTCGCCCGCGTACTGCGCGGTCAACGCAAGCGACGACACCTCGGTGTCGCGATTCCGCGCGGTCGCGAGAAGGTCCTCGATGAGTTTCGCATTCTCCGGGATCGCGTCGGCGATGAACTCGAGGCTCGGGGTGAGCCGGGCCGTGATGTTCCTGCCGACCTCGGAGCGCAGCATCCCGGTCGCGGACTTGAGGGCAGCGGCAGAGTTCACCCGCTCCTCGTCCGTGCCGTACACCGTGTAGAAGATGCTCGCGTGCTGAAGATCGCCCGTGACCTGCACGTCGGTGATCGTGACGAACCCGAGCCGGGGATCCTTGATCCCCTTCTCGAGCCGCTTCGCCACGATCACCTTGATGCGATCGGCGAGCTTGCGCGCCCTCGCCGGATCTGCCATATGTTTCTCCCTGTCCGCCGAAACGGTTATCGGACCTTTTCCTTCAGTTCGATCGTCTCGATCTCGTCGCCGATCTGGATGTCGTTGAACTTGCCCAAACCGATTCCGGCCTCGAAGTCCGTCTTCACCTCGGTGACGTCGTCCTTGAACCGGCGCAGCGATTCGATCGCGAGACCGTCGCCCACGACGACGCCGTCTCGGATGACCCGGGCCTTCGCGTTGCGTGTGATCGTGCCTGAGCGCACGATGACGCCAGCGATGTTTCCGACCTTCGAGGAGCTGAACACCTCGCGGACTTCGGCGACGCCGGACTGGATTTCCTCGTACTCGGGCTTGAGCATGCCCTTGAGGGCATTCTCGACATCCTCGAGCGCGTTGTAGATCACCGAGTAGAACCGAACATCCACACCCTCGCGAGCCGCGCGTTCGCGCGCCTTCGGGTCGGGGCGAACGTTGAACCCGATGATGATCGCGTTGTCCACGGTCGCGAGGTTGACATCGCTTTCCGTGACGCCGCCGACTCCGCGGTGGATGATGCGCAATTGCACCGAGTCGTCGATGTCGATCTTGAGCAGCGACTCTTCGAGCGCCTCGACGGCACCGGAGACGTCACCCTTGAGGATGAGGTTGAGCGAGTCGACCTTGCCGTCTTCGATGGCCTTCGTGAAGTCCTCGAGGCTGATGCGTTTGCGGCTGCGAGCCAGAAGCGCATTGCGCTCGACGGCTTCGCGCTTCTCGGCGATCTGCCTGGCTGTGCGGTCGTCGTCGGTGACGAGGAACACGTCGCCTGCGCGGGGAACGGACGTGAGACCGAGCACGGCAACCGGCCGAGCCGGAGTCGCGAATTCCACCGCTTCCCCGTTCTCGTCGAACATCGCGCGAACACGTCCGTAAGCCGTTCCGGCCACGATCGGGTCGCCGACCTCGAGTGTTCCCGACTGGATGAGCACGGTCGCAACAGCTCCGCGCCCCTTGTCGAGCTTCGCCTCGATGGCCACTCCGCGCGCATCCTTGTTCGGGTTTGCGCGCAAGTCCAGCCCGGCATCCGCCGTCAGGAGCACAGCATCCAGCAACTCGGTGATGCCGATGTTGCCCAACGCCGAGACGTCGACGAACATCGTGTCACCGCCGTACTCTTCGGAGACGAGCCCGAACTCGGTGAGCTGCTGGCGCACCTTCGCGGGGTTCGCTTCCGGCTTGTCGATCTTGTTGACCGCGACCACGATCGGCACGTTCGCGGCCTGGGCGTGGTTGAGCGCCTCCACCGTCTGCGGCATGATGCCGTCGTCGGCGGCCACAACGAGGATCGCGATGTCGGTCACTTGCGCGCCGCGCGCACGCATGGCGGTGAACGCTTCGTGACCTGGCGTGTCGATGAACGTGATGGCGCGTTCGACGCCATCGTGCTCTTCGATCACCTGGTACGCACCGATGTGCTGCGTGATTCCGCCTGCTTCGCCCTCGCGGACGTTGGCCTTGCGAATCGCGTCGAGCAGCCGGGTTTTACCGTGGTCGACGTGTCCCATGACCGTGACGACGGGCGGGCGGGCCTCGAGCTCTTCATCATCTTCGTCTTCGAGTTCCTGATCGATGTCGATGTCGAACCCTTCGAGGAGCTCCTTGTCCTCGTCCTCGGGGGACACGATCTGGATTTTGTACCCCAGCTCGTCGCCGAGAACCTCGAACGTCGCTTCATCCAGCGACTCCGTCGCGGTAGCCATCTCACCGAGGTGGAACAGCACCGTGACGAGGTTTCCCGGGCTCGCGTCGATCTTGTCGGCGAAGTCCGTGATGGATGCGCCACGCCGCATGCGGATGACCGTGTTGCCGTCGCCGCGCGGAACGCTCACGCCGCCCAGCGACGGGGCTTCCCTCAGTTCGAACTCTGCGCGCTTCGTACGCTTGGACTTTCGGGACTTCGCGCGACCGCCGCCGCGTCCGAATGCTCCAGCAGTTCCGCCGCCAGGACCCCGACCGCGGCCTCCGCCGCCGGCCGGCCGATTCGGGCCGAACCCGGTTCCGGGAGCTGCTCCCGGTGCTCCGCCGGACCTGAATCCGCCGCCGGGCCTTCCGCCTGCTCCCGTGCGGGCTCCACCGGGTCCGCCAGGGCGACTTCCCGGTGCTCCCGCGCGCTGGCCCGCACCGACGCCTGGGCGCGGTGCGCCGGGCCGTGGTGCAGAGGGGCGTGGAATTCCACTCGGTGAGGGGGGTCTGGTCTGCATCCCCTGACTGCTCGCGTACGGGTTGTTGCCCGGTCGGGGCGCCCCAGGACGCTGCATGCCCTGAGTCGACGCGAACGGGTTGTTCCCCGGGCGCGGGGTGCCTGGTCGGGGAATATCTCCTCCGGACGGCGCAGCAGGCCCACCGTCGGCAGGTGCCGGTGACTCTACTGGCGCAGCCACGTCGCTCGTGGGCGATGCGGATTTCGCCGGAGCATCCTCGACTGCTTTCTTTGCGGGAGCGTCAGCCTTGGCAGCTGGATCACTCGGCGCGGGGGCAGCCGGGGTCGTCTTCGCCGCAGAAGCTTTCGCCGCCGGCGTCTTGGCCGCCGGCTTGTCTGCGGGGGCCTTGGGCGCAGTGACCCCATCGGCCGCAAGCGCAGCCTTCAGCTTGCGCGCGACGGGCGGTTCGATGCTGGACGAGGGTCCTTTGACGAACTCGCCCATTTCCTTGAGTTTCTCAAGGGCCTGTTTCGTTTCAATGCCGAGTTCGGATGCGATCTCATGCACGCGTGGTTTAGCCACAATTCTCCTGTCTGGGGTCCGCCCCAAACGGGAGCAGACCTAGTCGCTGACGGGTCTCATTTCGAGCCGCTCATTAGTTGTCCATAGGTCAATCAGCCTGTTCTTCAGTGACCGCGGTTGCGGTCTCAATGAGTGTGGAAACCTGCCCGGTGTTCAACACCGTTCCCGCTTTCAGCGCCCGACCGAAGGCCTTGCGTTGCAGTGCGGATTCAATGCATGTGCGGGTGGGATGCACCCACGCACCACGGCCGGGAAGAGTAGCGGAGCGATCCGTTACCACTTCACCGTTGCGGGCGATGACCCTCACGAGAGTGGAGGTACCGTCGCGCATACGGCAGCCAAGGCAGGTTCTAACGGGTTCCATACTAGACCTTCTCACGGTGTTTGGTTGGGCGCCGCGCACTGCCGCACGCCTAGGCTCCATTCCATGACAGATCTTCCCGCCCGTTTGGGGACGCGACCGAAGACTTCCGCATCGGGGCCGCACCGCCAATTGAGCCAGATTTCCCCTCCGCAGAACTGGGGCCGCCTCGTTGCGGCGGTGTTCTCACTGCCCAAAGTCGTCGAGGGACACAGTGCCGTCTCGCCGGCCAGCTCGCGAGCGGTGTTCCTTTCGGATCTGCCGGTCGCCCGTTCGGCCGAGACTTCGCTCGCTCCCCTCACCGAGCGACTGGAACCCGTCCACGTGCACGGCGTGCTCGACTCGAGCCTCCACGTGTGCCTCCCGGCGGAGCGGTGCCTGGAAGTTTGCGCGCTCGGCTGGGGCGAACCGCACCAGTACGCCGACCACGCCACCGAGATCATGGTGTACGGTCCGCGGGACCGGGAAGAAATCGCCATCGTCATGGAAATCGTGCGCGAAAGCATCGCGTTTGCCCGCGGATGACGCGCCACCGCGCCGATTGAGCGCCGCGCGCTAGTCGTCGAGGATGCTGTCGGGCTGAATGTCGATTCTCGCGCCCGTGAGTTTCGCGGCAAGCCTGGCGTTCTGGCCCTCCTTGCCGATCGCGAGTGAAAGCTGGTAGTCCGGAACGAGCGCGCGCACCGCCTTGAGCGACTCATCGATCACGAAAGAACTCGTGACTTTCGCGGGCGACAGGGCGTTCGCGACGAACGTCGCGAGGTCGGGGCTGTAATCGACGATATCGATTTTCTCGTTGTTCAGTTCGGCCGTGACGGCGCGCACGCGCTGACCCATTTCGCCGATGCAGGAACCCTTGGCGTTGATGCCCGGCTCATTCGCTTTCACCGCCATCTTCGTGCGGTGCCCGGCCTCGCGCGCGAGCGACACGATTTCCACGGCGCCGCTCGCGATCTCGGGCACTTCGAGCGCGAACAGTTTGCGCACGAGGGAAGGGTGCGTGCGCGACACCATGATGGATGGGCCCTTGAGGCCCTTGCTCACGCTCGTGACGTACACGCGGATGCGCGAACCGTGGGCGTAGTCCTCGCCCGGCACCTGCTCCTCCGGCGGAAGGAGCGCCTCCACGGTGCCCAGATCGACGTGGATCATGCGCGGATTCGGACCCTGCTGGATCACGCCGGCCACGATGTCGCCCTCGCGTCCCCGGAATTCTCCCAGGACATGATCGTCCGCGATGTCGCGCAGCCGCTGGTTGATGACCTGTTTGGCGGCGAACGCGCCAATCCGGCCGAAATCGCCCGGGATGTCTTCCGACTCTCCGATGACTTCGCCGTCGTCGTTCAATTCGGGCACGAATATCGCGACGTGGCCCGACTTGCGATCGAGTTCCACGCGAGCGGCGGGCGTGGCATCTCGGACATCCGCGATCCCCGTGTGCCTCAAATACGCGGTGAGGATCGCCTGCTCGATGATCGTGACGAGTTCCTCGAAGGGGATCTCGCGTTCGCGCTCCATCCTTCGCAGCTCGCCCAGGTCGATTTCCACGACGTGCCTCCACTATTCATTTCTTCTGTTGTCACCCGGCAAGACCGGATCGGAACCTGCCTCTAAGTTACCCGAGTTCTGCTGAGACCCGTGCCCTGATCTCGGTCAACGGGACCGGGCTGCGCTCTCCCGTCCGGCGATCCCACAATTCGACGTTGCCGTCGGCGACGCCCTTCCCGACGATCACGATGAGCGGAACTCCGATGAGCTCCGCGTCACCGAATTTGACGCCGGGCGACACCTTGGGCCTGTCGTCGTAGAGCACGTCGACGCCGTCGGACTCGAATTCGGCCACGAGCGCATCCGCCGCCTCGTACACGGCGTCTTCCCTGGTCGCGGCCACGACGTGCAGGTCGAACGGGCTCACTTCGCGTGGCCACACGAGCCCCTTTTCGTCGTTGTTCGCTTCGGCGATGACCGCCATGATGCGCGTGACGCCGATGCCGTAGGAGCCCATCGTGACGGTCACGAGTTTGCCGTTCTCATCGAGCACTTTCAGCCCGAGCGCGTCAGCGTACTTGCGGCCGAGCTGGAACACGTGCCCGATCTCCATGCCGCGCGCGAGCTCGACGGGTCCGGAGCCGTCGGGCGCGGGATCCCCTGGGCGAACCTCGGCAATCTCGATCGTGCCGTCCGCGGTGAAGTCGCGTCCGGCGACGAGTCCGAAGACGTGTTTTTCGTGCTCGTTGGCGCCCGTGACCCATTGGGTCCCGTCGACCACGCGGGGGTCGACGAAGTACCGGATGCGCGTGGCGGATTTCTCGCCCAGAACGGCTCCCGCCGCAGACCACGGGCCGATATAGCCCTTGACCAGTTTCGTGTTCTTCGCAAAGTCCCCGTCAGTCGCAGCTTCCACTTCCGCAGGAGCGAACGCAACCTCCGCGCGCTTGAGGTCGACGTCGCGATCTCCCGGCAGTCCGACCACGACGAGCTCTCGCGTGCCGTCGAGGTGGGTGAGCGCGAGCACGACGTTCTTGAGAGTGTCGGCGGCCGTCCACTCGCGGTCCGCGCGGGGAACCGCGGTGTTCGCGAGCGCGACGAGCGTCGCGATCGTCGGCGTGTCGGGGGAATCATGGACGACGGCGGGAGGCAGCCCATCCACGGGAAGCGCGTCCGGGACAGTAGTCCGGTACGCCTCGACGTTCGCCGCGTATCCGCCGGCCGAACGAACGAATGTGTCTTCACCGACGGGAGTCGGGTGCAGGAATTCCTCGGAGCGCGACCCGCCCATCGCGCCGGCATCCGCCTGCACGATCTCGTAGTCGAGGCCGAGCCGCGTGAAAATGCGTTCGTAGGCGTCGCGGTGGTCCTGATACGAGGCATCGAGCCCCTCATCCGTGTAGTCGAAGGAGTAGGAGTCCTTCATGCTGAACTCGCGACCGCGCAGGAGCCCGGCGCGCGGCCTGGCCTCGTCACGATACTTGTCCTGGATCTGGTAGATCACGAGCGGCAGGTCCTTGTAGCTCGAATACATGTCCTTGACCGTGAGCGTGAACACCTCTTCGTGCGTGGGGGCAAGCAGATAGTCGGCATCCTTGCGGTCCTTGAGACGGAAGATGCCGTCACCGTATTCGGTCCAGCGCCCGGTCAATTCATAGGGCTCGCGCGGGAGCAGCGCGGGGAAGTGCACTTCCTGGCCGCCGATCGACGCCATTTCCTCCCGGATGACCTGCTCGATCTTGCGGCGCACCTTGAGCCCGAGCGGCAGCCACGCGAAGATGCCCGGCGCCTGCCTGCGGATGTATCCGGCCCGAACGAGCAGCCGGTGGCTCGTGACCTCCGCGTCGGCGGGGTCATCGCGCAGAGTGCGGACGAAGAGGTGGGAAAGTCGAGTGATCACAGCAACCGAGTCTACTGAAACGTGTTCGCCTCTCCTGGCGTCGAGAATCCGCTGACTCGCGGCGCGCAGAGCGCAGTACAGTGGGTGTCGACAACGCGCGAGGAGGCGGCCGGTGACGGGAAGAAAGTACCGCGTCGACGCCATCGACCGTCGGATCATCGCCGAGCTGGGCAAAGATGCGCGGCTGTCCATCCGCGCGCTCGCCGACCTCGTCCACATTTCCCGCACGGCAGCGCACACGCGATTCACCCGGTTGCTCGAGCACGGCGTCATCACCGGATTCTCGGCGAACGTCGATCGCGAAGCGCTCGGCCTCGGGATCACGGCGATCGTGATCGTGAAGGTGGACGCGGACTGGCCGACCGTGTCGGAAGCCCTCGCCGCCCTGCCGTTCGTGGAGAAAGCTCAAGCACTCGCGGGCGATATCGACATCCTGCTGACCGTGAGCGCGCCCGATCACGACGCGCTCTCGGAGACGATCCTGCACAGCATCCGGAGCATGCCGGGCGTGGCATCGACGCGCTCGTACATGATCCTCGAGGAGAGGGCGGGCACGGCACCCGAACTGGCTACGGACGCGTGGCACTTATGAGCGGCTAAAGAGGGCCATTCGTCCGTTCCGAGGGCCTGCCGCGCGCCAAGCGTGCCGATTCGCCCGCAAGCCCTCCACGCCGGCAAATCTCTGGCGCACCATTGAGGAATGAGCCTCACCGACGAGACGAGTGCGCCCGCCGTCCTGCCCGACGCGGAACCGTTCACTCTCATTGACTCCAACGGCAAAGCCGTGCCGGCGAAACAGCGCCGCGGCTACGAACTTCCCGACCTCGAGGTGCTCAAGGAGCTTTACCGGCGCATGGTGATCGCCCGCCGCTGGGACACCCAGGTCACGGCGCTCACGCGTCAGGGCAGGCTCTCCACGTATCCCTCGGCCCGCGGCCAGGAGGCGAGCGAGATCGGCACCGTCACGGCCATGAATGACGCCGACTGGTTGTTCCCCACCTACCGCGACAGCATCGCGGTGTGGTCGCGCGGCGTGCCGACCGCCGAGCTGCTGTCCGGATTCCGCGGCGACTGGCACTGCGGCTGGGATCCGCACGAGCACCGCACGGCGCCGCAGGCCACGCCGCTGGCCACCCAGACCCTCCACGCCGTCGGTTTCGCGACGGCCGCGAAACTCAAGGCGGACCCGATCGCGACCGTGACCTTCATCGGGGACGGCGCGACGAGTGAGGGGGACGCGCACGAAGCTTTCAACTTCGCCGGGGTGTGGCGGGCACCGACCGTGTTCGTCATCCAGAACAACCAGTTCGCGATCAGCGTGCCGATCGCGAAGCAGACGCGTGCACGGATGCTCGCCGACCGGGCCGTGGGCTACGGTATTCCCGGCTACCACGTGGACGGCAACGACGCGGCCGCCGTGTACACGATCGTCTCCGAGGCTCTGGAGCGGGCGCGCAGCGGAGGCGGGCCCACCATCATCGAGTGCCTCACCTACCGAATGGAGCCGCACACGAACTCCGACGACCCGAGCCGCTATCGGGACGCTGAGGATGTCGCGGCCTGGAAGGACAAGGACCCGATCGATCGGCTGGAGAAGTACCTCACGGCGCAGGACGCCATCGACGACGCGCTGCGCGAGGAGATCGCGAAGGAATCCGAGGATGCGGCCTCCGCCATGCGCGATGCCATGAACGCGGAGCCCGCGCTCGACCCCATGGAGCTGTTCGAGCACGTCTACAACGCGCCGCGTCCGTCTCTCCTCGAGCAGCGCGACACCCTCAGGACCGAGCTAGACGATGCACACGAAGACGGAAGGGCGAGCTGATGGCGACGACGACCAAACCGCTCACCATGGCCGCCGCGCTCAATTCCGCGATGCGCGATGCGCTCACCGAGGATCCCAACGTCGTCATTTTCGGCGAGGATGTCGGACCGCTCGGCGGCGTGTTCCGCATCACCGACGGTTTGACTCGCGACTTCGGCGAGGAACGGGTCTGGGATTCGCCGCTCGCCGAATCCGGCATCATCGGCACCGCGATCGGCATGGCCATGTACGGGCTTCGGCCGATCGTGGAGATGCAGTTCGACGCGTTCAGCTACCCCGCATTCGAGCAGATCGTCTCCCACGTGGCGAAGATGCGCAATCGCACGCGCGGGCGCGTTTCGCTGCCCATCGTCATCCGCATCCCGACCTCCGGCGGCATCGGCGGGGTGGAGCACCACTCCGACTCCTCGGAGGCGTATTGGACGCACACGCCGGGGCTCACGGTCGTCACGCCGTCGAATCCCGCGGACGCGTACTCGATGCTGCGCGAAGCGATCGCCTCCGACGACCCGGTGATTTTCCTGGAACCGAAGAGCCACTACTGGATGAAGGAGGGCACCGGGCAGTCCGGCCCGGCGCTTCCCATGAACAAGGCCGCCGTGGTGCGGGAGGGCACGGATGTGACCCTTCTTTCCTATGGCCCCACCGTCGCCGTCGCCCTCAAGACCGCGAAGCTCGCCGAGGAAGAGGACCTTTCCGTCGAGGTCATCGACCTGCGCAGCCTTTCCCCCTTCGACGACGAGACGGTCGGCGCCTCGGTGCGGAAGACGAGCCGCGCCGCCGTCATCCACGAGGCCGCCCAATTCGGTGGGTACGGCGCAGAGGTCGCTGCGCGCGTGACCGAGCGCGAGTTCTACCACCTCGCCGCTCCCGTCCTGCGGATCACCGGGGCGGACATCCCGTTCCCCGCTCCCCTGCTCGAGAAGTACTATTTGCCTACACCCGAGCGGATCCTGAACGCGCTGAGCACGTGGGAATGGGAAGTCTGATGATGGCCACGACGAGCAAGGACTTCATCCTTCCCGACCTCGGCGAGGGGCTCACGGAAGCAGAGATCGTGAACTGGCTCGTCGCTGTGGGCGACACGGTCGTCGTGGACCAGCCGATCATCGAGGTCGAGTCGGCGAAGTCTGTTGTCGAGTTGCCGTGCCCGTTCGCAGGCGTCGTGGAGAAGCTGCACGCGGCCGTCGGCGACACGATCCACTCGGGGCAGCCGGTCGTGACCGTCGCAGTCGAAGGCGGCGCGTCAGAACCTGAAGCTGCGCGCGCGCCCTCCGACGCCGCCGGGAGCGCTCGTCGGCCGGCGCCCTCCGGACGATTCGGTCGGCGGGGTGCCGGCGCGGCCGCGGGCACGGAAAGGAGCCCACGCGATCCGGACGGGCGCGGCGTCGCGGCTACGGCGGCGAGCCCCTCGCCGCGGCGGCTCGATGACGGCACCGTGTCGCCCGTCGTCTCCCCGCTCGTGCGCAAACTCGCCCACGAGCACGGTTTCGCGGCGAATACGCTTCAGGGAACGGGCGCGGGCGGTCTCGTGCTGCGCGCGGACGTCGAGCGCGTGATCGCCGAGGCTGGGGCCGGGAGCGCAACGGCGGGCTCGCCGACAACGGGCGCCGCGCCGAGCCCCATCGCAAACGCAGAGGGCGACATCCGCATCCCCATCACGGGCCTGCGCAAGATCGTCGCGGAGCGTATGACAGCCTCGCGCCGCGACGTGCCTGAGGCCACCATCTGGCTCGACGTCGACGCCACGGAGCTGCTCGCCGCGAAGGAGCAACTGCAGAAGTCCACGGGCGATCGGTGGAGCCTCAACGCTCTCCTGGCCCGGTTCGTGGTGGCCGGACTCAAACAGTGGCCGATCCTGAACTCGAGCGTCGACATGGCGGCAGGCGAGATCGTGCAGCACTCCGCCATCAACCTGGGGATCGCCGCGCAGACCGCGCGGGGGCTCATGGTTCCCGTCATCCACGGCGCAGGCGACATGACCACTGAGGGCCTGCGCGACGCGCTCACGGCTCTCGTGGAGACGGCGAAGACCGGCAACTTCGCGAACGACCAGTTGCGCGGCGGCACGTTCACGCTCAACAACTACGGCGGTTTCGGGATGGACGGCTCAGCGCCCATCATCAACCAGCCGGAGGTCGCGATGCTCGGCGTCGGCCGCATCCTCGACCGGCCCTGGGTTGTCGACGGCGAGATCGTCGTGCGCAAGATCATGGTGCTGTCGATGGTGTTCGACCACCGCGTGTGCGACGGCGATGTGCCGAGCGAGTTCATGGGCTTCATGACGAAGTGCATTGAGAACCCGATCGCGCTGCTCGGCGGACTCTAAACTCCGACCTCCACGCTGTCGCCCACGGCGATCGGGGCTGTGCTGCCCGGCGTGAGATTCACGGGCGCGAGGCGGATACCGAACCAGGTTTTCCCGTCCCAGCGGCGATGGCGCGCGAGCGTGCGAATCGGCTCCTTGCCGCCTTCGAGCGTCGCGGGGTCGATCGTGGTCATGACGCAGCGGTCGCAGAGTACGGTCTTTCGGAACGTGGTCTCGCCGATTCTTACCGTGCCCCAGTAGTCTTCGGCGAACGGCACGTCGCCATCGACGATGACGTTGGGCCTGAACCGCACGATGTCGAGCGGCTTCGACGCTGCCGCCGCGCCGCTCAGGTCGCCGGGGTCGAGGTCGGGCACATCCGGGAGCGCCTGATCGGCCGCGATCCACTCGTTGAGGTGCCGCATCGACGCTTCGGTGACAAGCAAGAGCGGCCCGTCATCGGCGAGCGAGAGGGATTCGCCGGGCAGGCCGCCGTGCTTTTCTGCGATGGGACGCGCGGTGGGATCCTGCTGCCAGACCAGCCGCAGTGGCACGCCGATACGGTCGCTGATCCACGAGTTGACCTCGTCGGGGGCAGGCGTGGCGCGGTCGAGCCCGCTGAATCCGACCGGGATCGTCGCAGCGTCCAGGGGTGTGCTCACGGTGATGGTTCCGCCGTCGCGATCGTTGACGTGGATGGTGGTGGCATCCACAATGTCGGCGTGCAGGCCGAGCAGGTGGTGCACCATCCGGGCCGTGACGTTCTTGCCCGTGTCATCGACGAGCCCCCAGCGGCGGTCACCCGCGAGCCCCCACGGTTCGACCGTCGCGGACTGGACGTCGTTGCCCGCGAGCGACTTCACCGGGTACGTGCGAATCCGCGTCACGCGCAGCATGCCAGCCATTTCCTCAGCCTACGGTCGCCCGGCCCGCTCGTGTCCCAAATGAAGGAGTTGGCCGCGGTGGTTGCTGCAATTGCAGGACCAGGCAGCGGTGAGAGTGCCGCAATGCCTTCATTTGGGTCAGATTCTGGTTGGGGGGGGCGGCGCCGAGGAGGTCAGCGGCCGGTGGCGAGCCGGAAGCGAAGCGGTTGCCCTGGGCGCAATTGTGCGAGCGCATCGAGGGACTCGTCCGTGATGACGGCAATGACCGGGTATCCGCCCGTGACCGGGTGGTCGACCGCGAGAATCGTGGGCGCGCCATCCGGCGACACCTGGATCGCGCCGGGCAGCATGCCCTCGCTCGGCAGCTCCCCCGTGGTGCCCCGCTGCAGAGCCGGCCCCTCGATGCGGATGCCGGAGCGGTCCGACCGCGGCGCCACGGTCCACTCCGCGGTCGTAAACAGCCGCCACGCGTCATCCGTGAACCAGTCGCGCCGGGGCCCCGGGCGCAGTTCGAGCGTGACCTCGCCGGTCGTCGGCGCATCCACGGGCACGAGGTCCACGGGCGGTATCGGAACCTCCGGCGCTCGCCCGATCGGGATGCTCTGACCGTCGACGAGAGGCGCCGGCCCGATCCCGGCGAGCGTGTCGCGCGACCGCGAGCCGAGCACGGGAGGAGCGGCGATTCCGCCGCGCACGGCAAGGTAGTAGCGGATGCCGTTCGCGGCCTGCCCGAAGAGAAGCGTTTCGCCCGCGGCCAGCATCGTCGCCGTGTGTGGCTGTACTTCACGACCGCCCGCGGTGACACTCCCCCACGCGCCCGTGACCGCGATCCACGTGTCCTCGTCGGTTGCGAACGAGGCGTTGCCGAACAGAATCTCGAGCCCCGCAGCATCCGACGGATTGCCGACAAGTCGGTTTGCGAGGGCGAGCGCGGCGCGGTCCATGGCCCCGGCGGCACCCATCCCGAGGTGGGCGAGCCCTGGCCGACCGAGGTCTTGCACGAGGGTGTTCGGGCCCGCTTGCAGCACAACGAGAGCGTTCATGGCAGCACCTCGAAGCGCACGGTCATCCCGGGGGCGATGGTCGAGGGATGTTCGCGGGTTTCGTCCCAGAGCATGGCGTCCGTCGTGCCGATGAGCTGCCAGCCACCGGGAGAGCTGCGCGGGTAGATGCCGGTGAATTCGCCCGCGAGTCCGACCGAGCCGGCGGGGACGGACTGGCGCGATGTGGCCCGTCGAGGCACCTCGAGCCCGGTGGGGCCCGCGAGGTAGGCGAATCCGGGAGCGAATCCGATGAACGCGCACCGCCATTCGGCGCTCGAGTGGCGGGAGACAAGCTCCTCGGCAGTGATGCCGAGGAGGTCGGCCGTCGACTGCAGATCGGGCCCGTCGTAACGGACAGGAATAGTGACACTTTCGTTCATGCCCTCAGCGGCATGCGCGACCGGCGTGGTGAGCAGCCACTGCTCTGCGGCGCGCAGGGAGATCACTGTGGGGTCGATTCGCGCGAGCACGGTGCGCGCGGCGGGAACGAGTTCCCGCACTCCGCGGGGGCGCGCGGCGTCGAGTGACCGGAAGGCATCCATCGCCTCGGCGAGGGTGTCGTACTCTGCGAGGATGGCGCGGTCGCCGTATGGGAGAACCCTCATACGAACGCTCGCAGTTCGACTCCGGCCTCGAGGAGTTTTTCCCGCACGAGTGCGGCCATTGCGACGGCGCCGGGGGTGTCGCCGTGCACACAGAGCGAGTCGGGCCGCATCCGGATCGTGGTTCCATCGATGGCCGGAACCGCCTTGTCGAGCACCATCATCAGGGCGCGTTCTGCGGCGACCGCGGGGTCGGTGATGACCGCGCCGCCGAGCGATCGTGGCGCAAGGGTACCGTCCGGCAGGTAAGCGCGATCCGCGAAGGCTTCGACATAGAACGGGACCCCCAGGCGATCTGCTGCGGCCTGGATCGCAGTCCCGCCGAGCCCGAGGAGCGGCAAGTGCGCGTCCTGTGCCGCGCGGGCGACGGCATCCGCCTGCACGGGGTCGACGGCGATGCGGTTGTAGAGTGCGCCGTGCGGTTTCACGTAGCGCACCTTGGTGCCCGCAGCCTCGGCGGCGGTCCGCAGGGCATCGATCTGTTCCCGGATGTCGCGCGCGAGCACGCTGGCGTCAACCTCGGTGTCGCGGCGCCCGAACCCTTCGCGGTCGCGGTACGACGGATGCACGCCGAGGTTCACGCGGTGCGCGGCCGCCAGGCGTGCACAGGCGAGCATCGTGTCGCGATCGCCGGCGTGGAGTCCGCACGCGACGTTCGCGCTTGTGACTATGCCGAACATGGCGGCATCCTCGCCGATCCCTTCGCCGAGGTCGCTGTTCAGGTCGATGGCAGACATCGCCATCACTTCCACCGAAAGTGCACGAACACGCGTCCGAAGTTCTTGGAGTCCTTCTCGACGCGGTGGTACTGGGCCTTGATTTCGGGCCGGTCCAGAAAGCGAAGCACCCGCTTCTTCAGCGCGCCGGATCCCTTGCCCGGAATGATCTCCACGAGCGGCGCTTTCTTGGCGACTGCCTCGTTGATGATGTCGCCCAGCGCCCGATCAATGTCGACACCACGGTTGTAGATGTCGTGCAGGTCGAGTTTGAGCTTCACGCTCCCATCCTGCCCCAGCGTCAGCCGTTGGCGTCGAGGAACTCCAAAACCCGGCTCATGAGCAGCTCCGCCGCTTCCGGTCGATACGACGGCAGGGTCGAGTCGGCGAAGTAGTGCTGGTCACCGGAGTACACGAACAATTCGGCGTTATTCGTGGATGCGACGAGCTCGCGCGCCGCATCCAGATCGCCTTCGTCCGCAAAGTACGGGTCGGCATCCATACCGTGCACCTGCACGGGCACGCCATCCGGCCACGCTTCGCCGAATTCCGTGTACGGCACGCACGAGTAACAGAGCACAGCGCCGCGGGCACCGGAGCGCGTCTGCGCGAGCATCTGAGCGGCCACGACGCCCAGCGAGAACCCGATGTAGACGACGTCGGACGGCAACGCCTCTGCTACGCGCCGGGCGCGGTCCATGATCTCGCCGAAACCGATCTCGCCGGCATACCCAACACCCTCGTCGATGGTGGCGAAGGTTCGGCCGTCGAACAGGTCGGGCGTGTGTACTGTGTGGCCCGCCTCGCGGAGTGTTGCGGCGAACGCGTCGATCCCGGGAGTGAGCCCGAGGGCGTGATGAAACAGAGCTACCTCAATCATTCGGAAATCTTATGCATTTTCGCCATCCACCTCTACGGCATGGTGCGCAGCGAATCCGGCATCGGGAACGGGACACTGTAGAAAATCTGCGGAGCCGTCATGTCGCCGAAGTCGTCTTTCTTGACCCGTATTTCATCAGAACGTACCTCGACGATCCTTACGCGAAGCCAGTTTCCGTTCTCCAATTGAAGCTCGTACTTGTCGGCCAGATAGCCGATGCCGAGCTCATCGAGGGTGCGTTCCGCTGTGAACCAATCCACAACGCCGCTCCGCTCGCGGCCGAGTCGGTCGATCACGATGAACCCGTCGCCGGAGGTACGCATCCATCCGAGAATCTCGCTGTCGCCGTGACGCCGGTGCACGATCCAATCACTGTCCACTCGGCAATGCTAGTGACCGTTGTGCGTCACGGACGCCCTGTGACATTATCCGGGAACTCCGATCACATCTCGAAAATTCTCGGCGGAATCTCCCAGCCCTGTCGATTTTCTTCCCAGCCGTTCGACGGCATAGTAGGAGGACGCACCGCGCACCCTCCCCTGACGAAGGAGAACACCATGAAATTCATGCTCATCATGCGCACCACCCCCGAAGGAAAAGCGGCCTACGAGAAAGCGGACTTCGAGCAGATCATCAACGCGATGGGCGCCTACAACGAGTCCATGATGAAGGCCGGAGTCATGGTCGGAGGTGACGGACTCGCCGACGATCTCTCGGAAGCATTCGTCGTGAACTTCGACAACGACCCGCCGCTTGTGACGGATGGCCCGTACGGCGAAATCCACGAACTGTTCAACGGATTCTGGATCATCCAGGTTTCGAGCAAAGAGGAAGCCATCGAGTGGGCGAGTCGCTGCCCGCTCGGCCCCGGCAACAAGCTCGAGGTTCGTCGGGTCACCGACATGAGCGACTTCGCGGACTTCGCCGACAACGAATACATCAAGAAGGAAGAAGGCTGGCGGGAGCAGCTCGGAACATCCTGAACGGCAATCGGAGACGGGAACGCGCATGTCGGATATCGATCGCGTCGTCGACGCCGTGTGGCGGATCGAGGGCGCGCAAATCGTCGCAACCCTCACCAGGGTGACGGGTGATTTCGCCCTCGCCGAAGATCTCGCCCAGGAAGCGGTCGTCGATGCTCTCGCGCAGTGGCCGGAGTCGGGCGTCCCGCGAAACGCGGGCGCCTGGCTCACGGTCGTCGCCAAGCGCAAAGCCATCGACCGGTGGCGGCGCGATGAGCGCCTCGGCGAACGGTACCGGACTTTGGCGCTCACTCTGGACGAGACCGACGAGTCGCAATGGGAGCCGATCGCCGACGACATCCTGCGCCTCGTGTTCACCGCGTGCCATCCCGTGCTGTCGAAGGAATCCCAGGTCGCGCTCACTCTGCGAATCGTCGCCGGCTTGAGCGCGACGGAAATCGCCCGCATGCTGTTGGTGCCCGTCGCGACCATTCAGCAACGGATCGTGCGAGCGAAGAAAACACTGACCGCCTCGAAGGTCCCGTTCGAGACGCCGGGCCCGCAGGAGTGGAAGGAGCGCCTCGGCTCCGTCCTCGGCGTCATCTACCTCCTGTTCACGGAAGGCTACTCGGCCACGTCGGGCGACCGATGGTTCCGCAAGGATCTCGCAAACGAAGCACTCCGTCTCGGCCGAAAGGTCTCCGCCCTGCTGCCACGGGAGCCGGAGGCTCTCGCGCTCGTCGCGCTCATGGAGCTGCAGGCATCCCACTTTGCGGCGCGAACCGGCGCTGACGGCGCGCCGATCCTGCTCGCGGATCAGGATCGGTCACGGTGGGACCGCGGCCAGATTCAGAGGGGTCGCGACGCACTTCGGCGCGCCGACGCCCTCGGCAAGGGCCGGGGAAACTACGGCCTGCAGGCGGCGATCGCAGAGCACCACGCCGTGGCCGGCAGCGTGGAGGAGACCGATTGGGATGCCATCGTGCTCTGCTACGAAGCACTCGGCCGCCTCTCCCCCAGCCCGATCGTCGAACTCAATCGGGCGGTTGCCGTGTCGATGGCGACGGGGCCGGCCACCGCGCTGCGCATCGTCGACGACATTGCCACGTCCGGCCAGCTTCGCGGATCTCACCTGCTGCCGAGCATCCGCGGCGAACTCTTCGCTCAACTCGGCCGCACGGACGAGGCGCGCGCCGAACTGTCGAGAGCCGCGCACTTGTGCACCAACGATCAAACTCGGGCGGTGCTCGAAGAAAAGGCCGCGGCACTCGGGCAGGGCACACGCGCCAGCTAAGGTTGGACTCCGTGAGCCGACCTGACAGTGCGCCCAGGATCCCGGTGTGGCGCGAACCGGGGATGCCGGCGCTTCTCGTGCTCACCGCTGCCGGTTTCGCAGGGTACGCAGCTCTCCTGCCGGTATCTCCGCTGTGGGCGGTGCACGGCGGTTCGGATGAAGCCGGCGCGGGGCTCGTCAACGGAATCCTGCTGCTCGCCACGATCCTCACGCAACCCTTCGTTCCGTGGTTGCTGCGCCGATTCGGTACGGGCCGAGTCATCGCCGCGGGCCTCGTGTTCATGGGTGCGCCGTCGCTGCTGCACTTGTTCTCGGACCGACTCGACTGGATTCTCCTGCTCTCCGCACTGCGCGGCCTCGGGTTCGGGGTGCTCACCGTCACGGGATCCACGGCGGTCGCCCACCTCGTTCCCCCGTCGCGCCACGGTGCCGCGATCGGCGCATACGGCGCAGCCATTGCGGTGCCGCAAGTGCTCCTGCTGCCCGCAGGACCCTGGCTCGTCGGCGCGGTCGGCTACTGGATCGTGTTCGCGCTCGGCGCCGTCTCCATTCTCGGAGTTGCCGCCGCCCCCCGGCTCGCGAAGGCGCTTCGGGACCAGGAAGTGGAGCAGTTGCTTCTCGGTGATGACAGCACCGTCGACAGCCGCGAGAGTGCGCCCCGGTCCCCCGCATCCGAAGGCAGACCGCCGAGGTCGCTCACGTTCCGTCTGGCACGCCCCACGATCCTGCTGATCGGCGTGACGCTCGCGGGCGGCGCCGTGATCACGTTCGCTCCCCAAATGAGTTCGTCGCCGCTCGCGACGAGCGGCGGGCTCGTGCTGCTCACGGTCACGGCAGCCGTGAGCCGCTGGCGCATGGGGACGCTCGCCGACACGTACGGGATGTCGCGCTTCCTGTGGCCTCTCGTGATCCTCACCGTCGTCGGCCTCGCGCTCACGGCGCTCGCCGTCCAGAACGCGGGCGACACGCAGGTGTTCCTGTTCCTCGCCGCGATGGCGCTTGTCGGCATCGCGTACGGCGGCCTGCAGAATCTCACGCTGCTGCTCGCCCTCGCGGTCGCCCGCCGGCACGAATACGGGACGGCGAGCGCCGTGTGGAACGTCGGATTCGATGCCGGGATGGGACTCGGTTCCGTGCTCGTGGGCGCGATCGCAGCGGGATACTCGTTCTCGTTCGCGCTGCTCGTGGCGGCAGCGATTTCGCTCGCGACGCTTCCGCTCGCGCTCATCCGGAGCCGGAGATCGCAACCGGCCTCGGGCGCGTAGCGCCCAGCTACTTCTCGCCGGTCAATTGATGGTGGAGGTCGGCGGATCAGCCGCATCCTTCGGATCCGCGAAGACGCCCGGCTTGAGGTCCCGGTTGCCCACGAATGCGGCGAGGTAGTGGAAGACACGGGCAGGGTCGTGCGGGTTCTCGGCGGAGGCATCCATTCCGTGCTCGCGCCAGCGTTCGAGAACCTCGGCAAGTTCCATGAACAGCGTGTGCGACTCGTCCTTCGTCAGGAGCGCAACTCCCATGTACCGTCCTCGCGTGGCGAGCGGGTCCTCCGGGATGGTTTCGGCAATCAGCTTGCTGATCCAGGTGATGAATTCCTGATCCAGAAGGTCGCCTGCGGGGTCGGCCGCATCAGGTGGAATGTAGACGCCCTCCGGATGCGCCGCGGTCCACACGCGGTCGCGGCTGTCCCGCGCAAGCTCAGGTGCTTCGACGATGAGGTTCGCTTTCGCGAGCGCGCGCAAGTGGTAGCTGATCGCGTTCGCGGGTTCGCCGATGATCTCCGCGAGGTCGGCGGCGCGCGCCGAGCGCCGCACCGACAGTTCGAGAATGATGCGCTGGCGAAGCGGATGCGCGAGAGCGCGCAGCGTCGACGTGTCGGTGACGCGGTACGACTGTTTGACCATGGATCCAGTCTAGCAATTCCGCAACAAAAATTGCGCAAATACACTTGCGCAATACTTTTTGCGCAATTATAGTTTCGGTCATGACCACGCTTCCCACGACCGATGACGCTGTCTCGGACTCTCCCAGGCCAGCAGGCCCGTCGCTGTGGCACAACCGCGACTACCTCCTGCTCATGTCCGGCAAGACGACGCAGATCATCGGCTCCGGGTTCGCGACGTTCGCCGTGCCCCTCATCGCGTTCGCCCTCACCCAGTCGGTGTTCCAGGCCGGTCTGATCAGCGCGCTCGGCGCGATCGGGTACGTCGTGGCGACGCTCCCGGCGGGAGCGATCGCCGACCGCGTGGACCGCAGGCGGCTGCTCATCCTCTGCTCGGCGATCGACTTCATCCTGTTCGCCTCCCTCGTCGCCGCGATCGCCACGTCGACCTTGACCGTTTGGCATTTGACGCTCGTGCTGTTCTTCTCGGCCATCGTCGCGTCGTTCTTCGGGCCGGCGGAGGCGGGCGGCATCCGCCAGGTCGTCCGCGCCGACCAAATGGGGTCGGCGATGGCGGCCGTGCAGGGCCGCTCGGCTGTCGCGTCGCTCGTCTCCGGCCCCGTCGGCGGCCTCCTGTATTCGGTGGGCAGGATCTTCCCGTTCCTGGCGAGCGCGGTCGGATACCTCGTCGTTCTTGTGTGCACCATCTTCGTGCGGGGCCCGCTCAATGAGGATCTCGGGCACACGAAGGGCACGAGCGCCTGGACCACCCTGGTCGAGGGCATGCGTTTCGTCTGGTCGGTGAAGTTCCTGCGCACGAGCCTCTTCATCTTCGCGCTCATCAACCTCGGCTTCAACGGGATGATGTTCGCCCTGAACCTGCACCTCGTGCAAATCGCCACGGAGCCGGTGCTCATCGGCCTCATCAACGCCGCGGCCGGCGCGTCGATGGTGGTCGGTTCGATCATCGCGGGGCCGCTCGTGAAGCGTTTCCCGGCGGGCAAGCTCGCCGTGGTCGGCATCCTCGTGGCGGTCATCGCCGGCACTGCCATGGCTCTGTCGACGGAGTACTGGCAGTACCTGATGTGGATCGCGATCGCGGTCATCCTGCTTCCGGCCGTCAACTCCGGGCTCATCGGCTACGCGAGCGTGATCACGCCGTCGAAACTGCAGGGCCGGATGAACGCCGTTTTGAACCTCTCCGGTGTCGCGATTGCCCCGCTCGGCCCCGTGCTGGCCGGCGCCCTCCTGGCCGGGCTGAACGTGAACCTGGCGATGGGAGCGTTCGCGGTGCTGTTCATCATCGGTGCGATCGTCTTCTCGCTGTACAAGCCCATCCGCACGATCGGGAAGCCCGAGACGTGGGAGGCCGACCTCGTGGAGTGGCCGCCGCGTCAACCGTAGATTGCCTGCAATCGCGGCATTTGCGGCAGCGGGAGTGTTGTCGTGGGCCAGCGCGGGTAGAAGATCAATCCGTTGCAGACGACTCCGCGCGGGCCGAGCGTGTTGTAGCTCAAGTTGTGTGCCGGCACATCCCCGATGTGCACGCCGCGCGCGACGCAGACCCCGTAGCGTCCGTTCTTGGTGGACGACACGTGGTCGATCGATCCGGTGGATCCGCTCAGGAACGCGATCCCGTTGTTGCCGTTCTTGACTGCAGAGACGCGGTTGGCGTGAACCGTACCTGGGGTTGCCGCATCGGCAGTGGTCATCCGTACATCGATGCTTGCCCGAATCCCATCGGAGACGTTGTAGGAGTAGCTTCCGTTCTGAATTCTGGCAACGCCGCTCTCTGCCGTGAGGCCCGTGGAACCATTGTGCGAGGCGCTGGTGTTCGTCAGCCTCACGGTGTTGCTACCGCCATTTCTCAGCAGAACACCGTGACGGTCGTTGCTGGTTGCGATGTCGCCCGATGATGACCCCCGGGAGCCGCTCTCCCAGGTGAAGCCATCAAGGCCGTTAGCTTTCGCCGTGTTGCTGGTCAGTATGGCTTCGCCCCCGTAGAACGCGAATCCGGAGTCGCCGTTCGCCTCGGCATGGTTGCCCGAAACCCACCAGCGGCCGGCGAAGGAGAGGGATATTCCGGAGTGCCGGTTGCCGTTCGTGGTCGACCCCTGGATGTTGGCGTAGAACGGGATGTCGGTGCCGTAGGTCCAGTCCCTTCCGGAGTCCATCCAGATGCCTTCGCCGCCGTTGTTGTTGGCCGTGACGCCCACAATCCGCGAGTTTGTCGCGTTGATTGTGTAGAGACCGTGCTGCGCGTTGTCGTTCATCGTCGAGTTGGAGATTTCCACGCTTCCTGACGTGTCCGTGTGAGCGAGCTGGACGCCGTCGTAGTTGCCCCAGAACGTCGAGTTCTGAATCACTATCTGGCTTCGCGGGTACCACAGGCTGAGGCCCTGTCCCCCGTTTTCGGTCACGCTCGAGTTTGTAAGGGAGAATCCCGCGACGGGGCTCATGTAGATACCCGAATCGGACCATTGGGAAATCACAGCATTTTCGGCCGAGAAGCCGGTCACGTTCGTGCCCACGATTCCGCCGATCCCGCTCCCTTCGCGTCCTGATCCCGTCAATGTTGTGTGGCTGAGCGAAATGCCGCGGCTGTCCGTCAGGCTCATGCCGAACTGGGCGGTGTCGCCGATCACGAGGTTCTGCACGTCGGTGGCGGTGCTGTGATTCACGTTCACCCCGTTCGTGAAGCCGGAGATGGTTCCGTTCAGGATTCGGGTATTGGTGGCGCCGAGGAGCGCAAGCCCCGCGGAGGATCCCAGTTCTGGGTCGTACTCGTGTGAGCCGCTGCCGAATAGGGTGTGGCCGCCCAAATCGATCGTGACATTGTCCGTACGAATGATGATGCCGCGGCCGTCGCAGTGAACGTCTTCGGTGAGCGTGATCGTGGTGCCCGGTGCCGTGACTTCACTGCCGCACAGAATCGGGGCCGCGGATGCCGCGTGTGCGGGGGCCATGAAGGCGGCGACAACGAAAGAGACGGTGGCGATGCGGATGCTGGTGCGCATGAGAGCTCCTTTGCCTGTTACCTGCACGACGCGCAACGGGCCGTTCCAGGTTGACAGCGCCACGAAGCGGCGAGTGACCGGATCGCGCTCCGCCGAGGCCTACCTCGTTTTAGTGTTTATGTTCTAAATTGTTATCCACGGTTTGCCTATTTTCTCGTATTTATGTCTTGACTTCCGCTAAAATATTGCTATGACTTCCCCCACCGCCGCCCTCGAAGCGCCGGCAGCCGTCGCCGGTGTTTTCGGGGCGGAGGGGTGCCCTGCGGCGGCGCATTCAATTGCGGAGGCCGCGCGTGAACTCGCTCGGAGTCTGGCGGCCGCGATCCCGGCTCGTCGGCTTCAGTTGTCGAAGGATGACGAGCTGCTGGAGGCAATGTCCGCGATCGAGCAGCTCGGGCGGTATGTGGACGCGCTTCGCGTCGAGGCGGCCGCGGAGGTCGCCCACCGCTCCACGGGGTTCGTGGATCGGGCCGACGCGCTGTCCGCACGCAAGGGGTGCCGCAGCGCGACCGAGCTTATCGAGCGCGTCACACTCGTATCCGGCGCCACCGCGTCGCGTCGCATCAAGCTGGGGCACGAGACGCGCGTGGAACTGGCCGCGCCCGGCATGCCCAGCCCCGCCCGTTTTCGTTTCGTTTCGGACGCGCTCGAAGCCGGCCTGATTGGCGTGGATGCGGCATCCGCCATCGTCGCGGGTTTGGTCCCGACGTTCCGTCACGCGAGCATCGATGGCCTGAGCGCGGCGGAGGAAGAGCTTGTCAGTTGCGCGATCGGCACGAGCGACCTCGTGCCGACGGCGTGCACGGCGGATGAGATTCGCGATCAGGCGTTGGTGTGGCAGGCATATCTGGACCCGGACGGCATGGAGCCGATGGAGCGTCGCGCCTGGAATGCGCGCGGCTTCCAGTCGGGGGCGCTCGTCGGCGGGCTCGTGTGCGGACGATTCGCGCTCATGCCCGAGGTGGCGGCGAAACTGAATCGCCTGTTCGACGCGTTCATGTCGCCGCGCAGCAAGACCGAGTTCCGCACGGAGGAGGAGCAGGCCGAGGCCGACCGGGCATCCGACTCTCGCACCCGCGACCAGCAGCGCCACGACATCATCGCCTCCATGGTTGACCACTATTCGCGCAGCGATCAGGTGCCGAAGATCGGCGGTGCCGCGCCGACCGTGATCGTCACGGTGCGCGGCGAGGACCTCGAGCGTGGGCACGGTCGCGGATACATCGACGGGGCGAAGGCTCCGGTGTCGATGCGCACGATCCGCCACCTGGCGTGCACGGGCGGTTTTGAGTTGCTCTCGATCGATTCGGATGGCAGCGTCCACGGGATGGGGTCGACGCAGCGGTGCTTCACCCCCGCTCAGCGCCGGGCAATCATGGTGCGGGATGGCGGTTGCGCGATCCCCGGATGCACCATCCCCGCCGCATGGACTGAAATCCACCACGTCGACCCGGCCGAAAACGGCGGACCCACCGAAACCGACAACGGTGTTTTACTGTGCTGGTTCCATCATCGAACGATCGAAACGTCCGGTTGGCAGATCAAAATGATCGGCGGTGTCCCCCACATCAAGGCACCACCCTGGCTCAACCCCCGCGACGAATGGCGCCCCAGTACCAAGTCCCCCACCATGCGGCTCGACAATGTCGAGAAACGCGCGCAGCGCACCTAACATCTAAAACGGGTCGCTCGACTCCGGCGTGATCGGCGGGAACGCTTGTGGAGGGTACGTCGTGCGTGTGGCTTTGATGCGCTTTCTCTCCACCCATCGCGCATGGTCACGGAGGGCGTGCGACACCCCCAGCCGGATGTCCAGGTACAGGAGCACGAGCGCGACAAGCACAATCACCCACGTGAACGGTGTCAGGTTGCTAAAGCCCTGCCAGATGTCATCCATGGACAGATTCTTGCAGGTCTAGTGCGCGAGCCCGAGGTCGAAAACAACCTAAATGCCATACCGACGGTGGGCCATCATTTGTGCGGCCGACTCGGATCATCGTGCGCACGGCATCGGTAGCAATTGACGTGGCATACATAGTTGGCCGAATGGTGCTCTAGTCCGATGACCCTTCTGGCTCAGTGCCTCTCAGCAGTGCTGGCAAAGCGTCCCTAAATCCGATGGCAGCAACGTAGAAATCAAAAATCTCATCTGAAGTTAACGTGAGCGAGTATGCCGCAAAATTCCCATGCACTAGGCGGTTACGTTCCGACCCAATCCGCAGAAAGCCCTCAATATTACTCGCTAGGGTTGGATCTTCACGAACTCGAGTGCTGGCGTATTCCTTGAATTCCGGCCCGAACAGAGAAAAGAAGCGGTTAACATTTTTTGAATCCCAATCAAAGAACGTGTGGTAGTGACGTGCCACCGCAGCCTTCGACACAAACTCTGTTGCAGTGTGATTTTCGTGTGTGACTTCGTAAAAATACTCCACAACTATTCGCTGAACGTCCATCTCGAGTTCGCTCGCTCCAGCTAACAACAGCGCTTTCGACAGAACGACACCCGTTGAGAGTAGGAGAGATGGATCTTCCTTCAGATGCTCAAGAAGAGCGTCATGTTGAGCTTTAAGTTCGTCTACGGGGCCAGCCATTCTTACGCTCTATTTCTGTAGAGGATCTCCTCAGCGATCCTCAGTCGGCCTTTCACGTTGCTAGTGTTCGTTGTCTGTTCTTGCGCGAAGACTTGGAACTCTTCGGAATCTGCCAGATCTCGCACCAAGTCGGGATCTAACGTCCAACTTTCATTTGATTTGAATTTTTTCGCGGCTGCCACAAACACTGCTTCAAATAGAGGGAGACTGAAGCGCTGTTGCTTCGTGAGGAAAGGCGTGCGAGGAACGGCGTCAAGCGCATCCAAGACTTTGCTCACAATAGACTCGATTTCCTGAATAGTTATCTTGTCGTAGTTTTCCGCTTCCTTAGAGAATCGATTGAGAAATTTCACCATCGATGGGGCATACTCGCCACCCATCTTCCATATCGCAATGCCTCGCAAGAGGACTTCAATATCGCGCATATGGAGGTCAGCGTTCGGCTGCCCAATCAGAGTGCGCCATCGAGGGTCCAGATTCATTCGGGAAAGTGCGTCGAAAAAATCCGAATGATAAAGGCTTGACCGAATCTCCTGTGGCGTTAACAAAATTCCACCAGTATTTAGTCGATTGAACATTTCATATATTGAGGAATCATCGTTCGACGGGCGCACTTGCTTCACGATAACGTTCCTGATCGTCCTCAGGTCAAACTGCAGTTTGTAGTCATCAAGAGTGTGGTAATTGAGCTTGTTGAACTTGTTCGGCCGCCCTGGCGAAATTTCCGGAAGCTGCAAGTTGAAGTTGTCAAAGTAGTTGTAGTCTTCGAGGATTGAGTCCGGAATTCGACCTTGCTCACTAAGAACCCGTCGAATCTCAACCCGCTTGTCGCGACGCGGAAAGCGGCCACGAATAAAGTAATAAATAGTCATGAGGCGCTGTTGCCCATCAATGACGAGGAAACTGTTGCGACCCTCTTCGTAGAGAAAGACCTGTGGAACCGGCAGGCCAATTATCAAACTTTCAATAAGCTTGCTCGCTCTGCGAATGTCCCACACGTAATTCCTTTGAAACCCGGGGATCTTCACCGCGCCGGATTCTATGAAGTCATAAATAGTCTTGACGTTGAAGTCGTTTGGCGATGACGTGAGGTCATATTCGTCGATTTGACCTAGATTCTCATCAGCTTCATCGGTGTCGCCCGCCTCAAGCCAGTCAGTTCCAATATCAGTCAATGTGGGCCTCCGATTTTTCTTTGACAATCGATATCATGGCAGCCATCAAGCGGAAACGCTGTAGACGCTCTCCTAAATTGAATACGCAACACGACTCGAATAGTGCAATAGGTATCTGACTTTACTTGCCAGTAAATGTTGCCTTCCGCTTCTGCTGGAACGCCGCGAAACCCTCGCGGTAGTCGGCCGTCGTACGCAGGCGCTCCTGCTCCACGTTTTCGGCCGCTACCGACTCCCACAAGCCGACACGGTCGTCACGCAACTGCGCGATCAGACTCTTGCTCGCCAGGAACGCCTGCGTTGCGCCAGACGCCGCCGTTGTGGCCTTGGCGCGGGTGAAATCGAGTAGCTCAGCATCCGGGATCGCACGACTGAACAAACCAGCCGCCACCGCCTCCGCACCGGTCATGAGCTCGCCCGTATAGATCAGGTCCAGAGCGCGGTGGACACCCAGACGCTCGAAGAATAGAGCGTGGCCGCCGGAGTCCAACACAGCACCGAGGTTCGCGAAGGGCGAGCCGAACTTTGCGGTCTCCGACACGTATACGACGTCCGTCGCGATGAGCAGACCGAGACCGATGCCGAGGCACGCACCGTGCGCTGCCGCGAACGTCGGTGCAGGGAAATCGGCCAGTGTACGCATCACCGGGCCGAACGAATCCTTCAGGAACGCGAGCGCGTCATCCGTCGCCGGATCCACCGCCGAAATGTCGCGGCCGGCACAGAACGCCCGACCCTCGCCGCGGATGAGCAGGGCGCGGACCTTCGCGGATTGCGCCTCCTGTAAGCGGGTGCCTAGTTCGGAAAGGGCCGCGTCGTCGAGGGCGTTCAGCTTGTCCGGGATGTTCAGGGTCAGCTCGGCCAGGTTGTCGGCTATCGTCAGGTCGATCATGGGATGAATCCTAGGGGTAATGGGCGGGCTCCCTTCGAGACGCGCGCCCTGCGCGCTCCTCAGGGAGCGAGGTTTCAGTTACTTCGCGGTTACCTTCGAGAACCTCAGGGAACGGGCGTTAGCTGTCGTAGTTGACGGTGACCTCATCGCTCGTGGGGTGCGACTGGCAGGTAAGAATATAGCCGCGCTCCAGTTCCTCCGGTTCGAGCGCGTAATTCTCGTCCATCGTGACCGTTCCATCCACGAGAATCGCGCGGCACGTGCCGCACACTCCGCCCGCGCACGCGAACGGCACATCCGGCCGCACCCGCAACGCCGCATTCAACACCGTCTCGCGCCCGTGCGCCGGCGTGGTGATGGAGGCCGTCAACCCATCCAGCGTGAACGTGATCTTACGTACCGCATCGCCCTCATCGACGATCACCGGCCGACCGACAGAACCCTCCGGGCGGTCAGGCCGATCCGTTGTGAACAGCTCGAAGCGCACGTGGTGGCGATCCACCCCCGCCTCCTCGAGCGTGTCCCGCACAAGCTGCACAAGCTCGAACGGGCCGCAAATGAACCACTCGTCCACATCGCCCGGACGCACCAAGTACTCGAGAAACGTCCCCAGCCGCTCCGCATCCAGCCGCCCCGACATGATCTCGGATGCCCGCTTCTCCCGCGTGAGCACGTGATACAGGGCAAACCGCGCGGGGAACGCATCCTTCAACTCCGCGAGCTCCTCCAGAAACATCACATCATTGGCGGTGCGATTCGAATAAATGAGACTGAACTGCGTGTTCGGCGATGCGCGCAAAATCGTGCGCGCAAGCGACATGATCGGCGTCACCCCGGAGCCCGCCGCGATCGCCGCATAGTGCCGGTTCGTATCGGGAGCTATTTCCGTGGTGAACGTGCCCTGCGGGCTCATGACATCGATGACCGTGCCCGGGGTAAGCGACTCGTTCGCCCACGTCGAAAACTCGCCGCCCAGGTCGCGCTTGATCGCCACGCGCAACTCCCCCGGCACCGGCACAGCGCAAATCGAATAGCTGCGGCGCAACTCGCGGCCGTTCAGGTTCATGCGCAGCGCGAGGTACTGGCCTGGTTCGTAGTCGTAGTTGTCCGCGAACTCCTCCGGCACGTCGAACGTGACCTCGATCGAATCCTCCGTCAGCCGCCGCACCTCGCGCACGGTCAACGGATGGAAACGGGCGCGCTTCCGCTGCGGCGCCGGCTCGAGCCCCACGTCAAATCACCTTGAAAAAGTCGAACGGCTCATGGCACGCATTGCACGTGTACAGCGCCTTGCACGCGGTCGACCCGAACCGGCTCGACTCCGTCGTGTCCAGCGAACCGCACTGCGGGCACTTCACCGACATCGCCACACGCACCGGGCCGCCCGCACGCCCGGCCACCGCGGCATGCCCCGTCGGCGGCGCGATACCGAACTTCTCGAGCTTCGCCTTGCCCGCCTCCGACATCCAGTCCGTCGTCCACGCCGGCGCGAGCACGAGCCTCACCTCGGCATCCTCATACCCGGCGTCGTGGAGCACCGTGAGCACATCCTCCCGCATGACATCCATCGCGGGGCAACCCGAATACGTCGGCGTGATCGTCACCACCGCGCGGCCGTCAACCACCTCGGCAGAGCGCAGCACGCCCAAATCCTCGATCGTGAGCACGGGAACCTCCGGGTCGAGCACCGTCGCCGCAAGATTCCACACGTGCACGCCCTCACCCTCCGTGGGCTTCGGCCGGGCCTCGGCCTCCAGGCTCGCGTTCGCCGCCATCGTCACCACGTCGCCTCCGGATGCGCGCGCGCGAGCACCTGCATCTCCGCGATCAGCGGCCCGAAGAACTCCGTGTGGATTCCGTCCCGTCCGCCGCCGCTCGCCACGAAACCCTCCGGGCGCTCCAGCTCAGCCTCCGCCAGCACGGCGCCCGTCACCGCATCGAAGTCTTCCCGCAGCGACGACGGCAGCACGGCCGCATCGCCCAGAGACTCCACGAGCTCGTCGTCGCGGAACAATTCGTCCACGTACGGCCACATCACACCCAACCCCGCGATCATGCGGAGACGCGACTCCTCGGTGCCGAGCGCGAGCCGCAGCACCCACTGGGTGGCGTGGTCGCGGTGGTAGTCGACCTCCTTCACGGCCTTCGCGGCGATCGCGGCAAGCATCGACTCGGTCGACATCTCCAGCCGGCGGTACAACTCGAACTGGAAGTGCGAAATGATGAACTGCCGCGCGATCGTCGCCGCGAAGTCGCCGTCCGGCTGCTCGACGATCTGCAGGTTCACAAACTCCGGCTCATCCCGGAAATAGGCGAGATCATCTTCGGTCTTGTCCCACGCGAGCGCCGCGTAACTCAGGAACGAGCGGGCATGGCCGAGCTGGTCGAGCGCGATGTTGCCGAGGGCGACATCCTCTTCCAGCTCCGGCGCACGTGCGATCCACCAACCCAGCCGCTGGGCCAGAATCAGTGCATCATCGCCGAGGCGCAGAGCGTAGTTCGCCACCGCCTCTGTCGGTTTCTCGCCGGCCTCGGTGATCTTCTCGGCGGTGAGAGCCTCCCCCGCCGAAATCCGGAACGTCTGATCGCTCACAGGTGCTTCACGCCCTCAGACTCCGTGTAATAGCTCGCGTGGCGGTACTCCTTGCCGCGCGGGCTCTCGAAGAACGCACCCTTCGCGTCGGGGTCGGATGTCGTGATGTCGGTGGACCGCACGACCCAAATGGAGACGCCCTCGTTGCGCCGCGTGTACAGGTCGCGCGCGTTCCGCACCGCCATTTCGGCATCCGGAGCGTGCAGGGAACCGGCGTGCAAGTGGGACAGCCCACGCGACGAGCGCACAAACACCTCCCACAGGGGCCACGGCTCGGTGTCATTCGTTCCTGGAGTGCTCATCAGGCGGCCCGTGCCTTCTCGGATTCCCGTCGGCGACGCTCGGCGTATGCCGCGGCGGCCTCGCGCACCCAGGCACCATCTTCGTGCGCCGTGCGGCGGCGCTCCAGGCGGATGGCGTTCGCCGGCCCGCGGCCCTTCAGCACCTCGTAGAACTCATCCCAGTCGAGCTCGCCGAAATCGTAGTGGCCGCGCTCCTCGTTCCACTTGATGTCGGGGTCGGGAAGCGTGAGCCCGAGCACTTCGGACTGCGGCACGATCATGTCCACGAAACGCTGACGCAATTCGTCGTTGCTGAACCGTTTGATGTTCCACGCCATGCTCTGCGCGGAGTTCGGGCTGTCGGCATCCGGCGGGCCGAACATCATGAGCGCCGGCGCGTACCAGCGGTTCACGGACTCCTGCGCCATCTCATGCTGTTCTTTCGTGCCACGCGACAAGTGCAGCAGGATCTCGAAACCCTGCCGCTGGTGGAAGGATTCTTCCTTGCAAATGCGCACCATCGCGCGCGCGTACGGCCCGTAGGATGCGCGGCACAGCGGCACCTGGTTGCAGATCGCGGCCCCATCCACGAGCCAGCCGATCGAACCCATGTCGGCCCATGTGGGAGTGGGGTAGTTGAAGATCGACGAGTACTTGGCCTTGCCGCTGATCAGGTCCTCCGTCATCTGATCGCGGGGAGTTCCGAGCGTCTGCGCCGCCGAGTAGAGGTAGAGCCCGTGCCCGGCCTCATCCTGCACCTTCGCCATGAGGATCGCCTTGCGTTTGAGGCTCGGGGCGCGCGTAATCCAGTTGCCCTCCGGCTGCATGCCGATGATCTCGGAGTGCGCGTGCTGGGAAATCTGGCGCACGAGCGTCTTGCGGTATGCGTCCGGCATCCAGTCGGTGGGCTCCACGCGCTGATCGGCGGCGATGAGCTCGTCGAAACGGGCGCGGCCGGCCGGGTCCTCCGGAAGCTCCGCGTCAACGCTGCGTTTGGTCTTTGGGGCGGCTGCCATGCTCATCACCTTCGATTGCGGGGAGTCGATTCAGATTGCGAAAGGCTGCAGGCACTTGGCAACTGACCGACCGTTCGTTTAGGCTTTGCCCTAGGCTAACACCCGACAGATAGGTGGTCAACGATGAGCGACGCCGCTTCCGGTACCGCAGCGCTTCCTCACAGCTACGAACGCCCGGACACGATGCTGCGGGACGACCGCGCATCCACCGAACTGCTCGGCATGGATGTCGTGGAGATGAGCGAAGACCACGCCATCGTCACGATGGCGGTGCGCGACGACATGGTGAACGGCCACGCGATCGTGCATGGTGGACTCGTTTTCACGCTCGCCGACACCGCGTTCGCCATGGCGTGCAACAGCGAAGGAAGCGTGACCGTCTCGTCAGGAGCCGAGATCACCTACTACGCACCGGGGCGCGCGGGAGAACTGTTGACCGCCACGGCCCAGGTCCGATCCCGGCGTGGCCGCAGCGTGATTTGCGACGTCGAGGTTCGGAACGAACAGGGCATCATCGCCGAGTTCCGCGGCCACGGCAAAACAGTGACTCAGGATCGCCTTCGAGCGGAGCAGCCAACATGACCGACACAGACACCGCCGCCCCCGCACGGCAGAACCACGACCAGGAGTCCATCCTGCGCGTGGCGGCCGAAGTGTTCATCCAGCACGGCTACGACGCCACCTCGATGGGCCAGCTCGCCGAGCGGCTCGGCATCACGAAGTCGGCGATCTACCACCACGTTCCGAGCAAGGAATACCTCCTGCAGCTCGCGCTCGACCGCGCGCTCGACAGCCTCGAAGCGATCCTCATCGACCCGCTCGCATCGACCGGGCCGGCGATCGACCGCCTGATGTTCCTGCTGCGGTCCGCCGTAGGCGTGCTCACCGACCAGTTGCCGTTCGTCACCCTGCTCTTGCGCCTCCGCGGCAACACGGAGCTCGAACGCAATGCCCTGGAGCGTCGACGCGCGTTCAACCAGGTCGTCGCAGACCTCGTGGATGAGGCACGAAACGAGGGCGACATCCGCAAAGACATCGATCCCCGCACCGCCACCCGGCTCCTGTTCGGCATGATCGGGTCCGTCGTCGACTGGTACAAGCCCGGCGGCCCCGTGAGCGCGGACGATGTGGCGAACGACATCGTCACGATCGCTTTCGGAGGCGTGCGCACGCAGTGACGCGGCCGGCGTGATCGGGCCCGCGTTCAGCGTGCTGAGACGTCCGGCAGCCGCGCGGCGACGATGACGCCGAGGAAACCGAGCGCGGCAAGGAACGCGATCGCCCACTCGACGCCCCACAACGCGAGCAGCGAGCTGATGCCGCCCGCGGCGAGCAGGATGATGCCCATTGCGGAGTTCGACACCGCGACGTAATTCGTGCGCTGGTCGCCTCGTGCCATGTCCACGATGTAGGTCTTGCGCCCCACGCGCACCCCCGTGTGCACGAACGTGAGGAGGAAGTAGGTCGTGACGAACACCGCCGCGCCCCACACCGACTCTCCGTCGAAACCCGGAAGCCCACTCACGACGAGCATCACCACGAGAGTAAGCGAAGCCACCCCAGCGCCCACAGCCATGAGGGTGCGGCTCGCGCGGTCCGCGATCCTGCCGAACACGGGGCCACCCAGAACCGCGGAAAGGCCAGAGGCGATGATGAACCCGCCGAGCCCGCTCAGCGCACCGGCGCCGGAGGACACGGCGAGGGTGATGACAAAGGGCGGGCTGAGCGCCGACACGAGCAGCAGGCTTCGCATGGTGACGAACCGGCGGAAAGGCACATCGTCCCTCGGCAACGTCATGGCGGTTTTCAACCCGGCCGAAAGGGACGGCGCGCTGCTGCCGTCGCCGACGTCGCCGCCGTTCCGATCGACGGCGTCGGCGGATTCCTCCACGGGCTCCCGCACCCCCGAGTACACGAGGGCGGCGAGCACCCACGCGACCGCGCCTCCCGAAAGCAGCACGACGAGCATCCAGATCGGCGGATCGCCGCCGCCGATGAGACGGAGCAGCAGACCGAGGGTGATTGCGACGATGCCGGCGGCGAGCATCGAGAAGCCGTTGATTTGCCCGCGCGTTCCCTTCGGCACGGTGCGGCCGAGCACATCCTTGGAGGAGATCGAACACAGGCTGCGGCCGAGCGAGAACACCGCGAGGGCGGTCAGGATGAGTACGCCGGCAACCAATCCGGTGGCGAATGCCGCGATGACGGCCATCGCCGCGACCATCGCCGCCTGCACGAGAGCCCCGACGACGAACACCCACTTGCGGCGGTGTACGCGCAGCACGAACGGGGTGATGAGGGCCTGAGGCAGCATCGAACCGGACTCCCGGATGGGCACGAGCAGCCCGACGAGCGCGCTCGGAACCCCGAGGGCGTGGAAGAGCCACGGCAGCACCGTGGATGCTTTCACGACCTGGTCGCCGGAGTTCTGCAGGGCGGTCGCGCCGATGATGCGCAGGGCGTTGCCCGGCAGGTTTCGCCTGACAGCTTCCGGTAGCTCCCGCGTCGCCTGCGCGTCGCTCCTGAGCAGTCTTTCCCAGATGCGGCTCATCGCTCCAGCCTATTGCGCCCGTTCGCGGCAATTGCCCCTGCGCGCTCGGGTGCAGTCGCGACGAACGGGCGCAATCACCCTTACGGCCAGGTCTTCGCGACGAGCGTCAGCACGTCGTACGTCGCGACGATCTCGTCATTCTGGTTGTGGATGATCGCGTCCCAGCACACTTCGCCGTACTCATCCGTCTCGCGCGGCGTGATTTTCTTCGCCGTGAGGGTCACGCGGATGCTGTCACCGCCCGACACGGGAGTGATGAATCGCAGGTTCTCCAGCCCGTAATTCGCGAGCACCGGCCCGGGCTCCGGGTCGACGAACAGGCCGGCAGCCCACGACACGAGCAGGTAGCCGTGCGCGACGATGCCGGGGAAGAACGGGTTCGCCGCCGCCGCCGCCTCGTTCGTGTGCGCATAAAACTTGTCGCCCGTCGACTCCGCGAATGCCGTGATGTCGTCGAGCGTCACTTCGCGCAGCGGCGAGGCGATCGCATCCCCGATGCGCAGTTCCGCGATCGACTTGCGGAACGGGTGCGGGCCATCGAGGTTTCGCGGGGCGCCCGTGAACCACTGCCCGGTCACGGCCGTGAGCATTGCGGGCGAACCCTGCACCGCGGTGCGCTGCATGTGGTGGAACACCGAGCGGATTCCGCCCAGCTCCTCTCCCCCGCCCGCGCGGCCGGGCCCGCCATGGATGAGGTGCGGAACGGGCGAACCGTGGCCCGTACTCGATCGGGCGTCGTCACGGTCGAGGATGAGCGTGCGCCCGTGGTGCGCCGCAATGCCCTCGATCACGGTGCGGGCGACATCCGCGTCGTGCGTTGCCACCGTGGCGACGAGCGAACCGCCGCCGAGCGCGGCCAACTCCACGGCCTCCTCGACCGTGTCGTAGCCGATCACCGAGGAGACGGGCCCGAACGCCTCGACCGTGTGCGCGGCGGACGCGAGCGCATCCGCGAAGTGCAGGAGCACGGGCTGCATGAACGCGCCCTCCGGTGCCGTTCCCGTCGACCCGTCGGCGCGGCGAACCTCCGGCTCATCGAGCGAACCGAGCACGATTTCGCCGCCGGCCGCCACGAGCTCTCGCACGCGTTCCTTCACTTCGTCCTTCTGCTCACGGCTCACGAGAGCACCCATCGTCACGCCCTCCGCCCGTGGGTCGCCGACGACGACACGTTCCTGGATACGCGACGCCGCCGCCGCGATCACGTCATCCACGAGAGTGGCGGGAACAATTGCGCGGCGGATGCTCGTGCACTTCTGCCCCGCCTTCACCGTCATCTCAGTCACGAGCGACTTGATGTACGCGTCGAACTCCGGGGTGCCCGCCACGGCATCCGGGCCGAGGATCGCGGCGTTCAGAGAATCCGTCTCCCCGGTGAACCGCACTCCGCCGTGAACGACGTTCGGATGCGAGCGCAGCGCATTGGCCGTCGACGCGGACCCCGTGAACCCCACGAGGTCGCGGTAGTCGAGGTGGTCGATGAGGTCGCGCGCCGAACCCGAAATCAGCTGCAGAGAGCCGTCGGGCAGGATGCCGGACTCGACCATGAGGCGCACAGCGGCTTCCGCGAGGTACACGGTGGGTGTTGCGGGCTTCACGATCGTCGGCACCCCGGCGAGGAACGCAGGGGCGAACTTTTCGAGCATCCCCCACACCGGGAAGTTGAACGCGTTGATCTGCACCGCGACCCCGGGCAGTCGCGTGTAAATGTGCTGGCCGAGGAAGGAACCGTCCTTCGAAAGAACCTCCGCCGCGCCATCCACGACGACGTTCGAATTCGGCAGTTCGCGCCTGCCCTTCGAGCTGAACGTGAACAGCACGCCGATGCCGCCGTCGATGTCGACCATGGAGTCGCCTCGCGTCGCCCCGGTTTGCGCGGAGACCGCGTACAGTTCATCCCGCCTGCCGTTCAGGAACTGCGCGAGTTCCTTCAGTTTCAGCGCGCGTTCGTGGATCGTGAGCGCGCCGAGCCCGATCTGGCCGACCGAGCGCGCGTACGCAATCGCTCCGGGGATGTCGATGCCTGCGACGTTCGCGGAGGCGACGGTTTCTCCCGTGCTCGCATCCAGGATCGCGCTGCCAGCCCCCGTCGACGGCGTCCACCACTCGTCCAGGAGGTAGCTCGGGATCACGGTGGTCATTTCTGCTCCTGCGGCCATTCGTAAAATCCCTTTCCGGACTTACGTCCGAGTTCACCGCGCTCCACCATGTCGCGCAGAAGTTTCGGCGGCTCGAACCGGTCGCCGAGCATGACGTGCAGATACTCGGCGATCCCGAGGCGCACGTCGAGCCCCACGACGTCCGTGAGTTTCAGCGGGCCCATCGGATGCCCGTACCCGAGCGCCATGGCGGCGTCGATGTCTTCCGCGCTCGCGACGCCGTCCTCGAGCATCCGGATCGCCTCGAGACCGAGCGCCACGCCGAGCCGGGAACTCGCGAACCCCGGAACATCGTTCACGGTGATGGGGGTCTTGCCGATCGCTTCGACCCAGCGCTGGGCCGCAGCCACGAGCTCGTCGGCGGTTTCCTTGCCCACGACGATCTCGACAAGTTTCGACGGCGGGACCGGATTGAAGAAGTGCATGCCGCAGAATCTCTCCGGGCGCTGCATGCTCTGCCCGAGCGTCGTGATGGAAATCGACGACGTGTTGCTTGCAAGCCACGCCAGGGGGGACACCGCCGCTTCGGCGCGGCCGAGGGCATCCACCTTGAATTCGAGCGACTCCGGAACGGCCTCAATGACGAGTTCTGCCTCCGCGAGGGCGGCGAAATCCATGCCGAAGCCCACGCGTGCGGTCAGGTCCTCCGCCGTCTCCCGGGTGGTCTTGCGCTCGACGCTCGTCATGATGGCTGCGAGCACGCGGCCGCGAGCCAATTGGACGCTCGGCGAATCACGCTCGATGACCGCCACGTTCGAGCCGGCGAGCGCGAACGCGTGCGCGATTCCTGCGCCCATCCGGCCGCCGCCGACGACGCCGACCAATGCGGGTACTGGGGTCATTTCTTCGCCTTCGTGCTGTTTCGATTGAGAAACGCGGTCATTCGGGCGCGCTTCGTTTCGGATTCGAAGAGCACGGCCTGCTCTTCCAGGTCGGCCTGCGGATGCGCGTCCCGCGGCAGGGCGAGCAAGCGTTTCGTGGCCATGAGCGCCGCAGGATCGTTCGCCAGAATTCGGTCGGCGAGGGCGTCGGCCGCGTCCAGGAGAGCTTCGGGCTCGACGACCTCGGAGACGAGCCGCAGCTCGAGCGCTTCCGCCGCCGTGAGCACGCGCCCGGCGAGGAGGATTTCCTTCGCCACGGGCTCCCCGGCGAGTTCGAGCAGCCGCCAGGTCGCCCCGGCCCCCGCGATGATGCCGAGCCCCGCCTCCGGGTTGCCGATTTTCGCGCGCGGCGTCGCGATCCGGAAGTCGCACGCGTAGGCGATTTCGGCCCCGCCCCCGAGCGCGTAGCCGTCGATCGCCGCGATGACGGGCATCGGAAGGGCAGCGATCCGCTGGAACAGCGTCGTGTTGATTCCCGCGAGGGCCTCTTTCCGGCCGCGGTCGATCATCTGCCGGATGTCGGCGCCCGACGCGAACGTGCCTCCGGCGCCGGAGATCACGAGGAGCTTCGGATCCGATTCGAGCCCCGCGCACACGTCGTGGAACTCGTCGATCATGGCCTGATCGATCGAGTTGCGGGACTCGGGGCGATTCAGAACGACGTGCACACGATCGGCGCGTTCGTTCACGCTGAGAGTTGACTGCGCCATGCTCCGCCTTTGCTGCAGGGACACGTTCATCCTACCGAGCGGGCACGTGCTTCCCGCCGTCAGCGGATGTGCGCGAGGAGAGCGCCGTCAAAAGAGTCCGGGTGCTCCAGGTGCGGAGAGTGCCCGCAGCTCTCCAGAGCGACCTCGCGGAACTCGCCGCCCGCCGTCGCGTACGCCTCCAGCACGGCGCGCGTCTGAGACACCATGGGCTGCGCCGGCGCGAGTTCCTCTCCCGGCCACCCGGGGATAACGCCGATCTGCCCCAGATAGTTCAGATCGAAGAAGGAAGCATCCGACACGATTGCATCATCGAGGCCGCGGATCCACAGCACGCGCGGCTTGCGCTCGAGTTCGACGATGCCTGAGGTGTTGAAGAATGTCGGCGCCATCGTGTTCAGGACGCCGCGATCGCCCGGCGCGAAGCCCGGCCAGTTCTCGCTCGGCACCGAATTGCCCGGGTAGTTGCCTTCGCCCGTCTTCGTGGTCAGCATCGACTCGACCCAGAGGTCCTCGAGCTCGGACTCGAAACCCGCTGCGACGTACGCGGTGCGGTACACGGCGCGCGGCGACGTCTGCTCGTCGGCAGTCGTGTCGCCGGCCGCGAGGCGCGAAACAAAGTCAGGGTTCGCTCCCCCGGCACCGCTGCCCGCGGCATCCGAGGTCACGAGCCTGCCTTCGGGGCCCGCCGTCGCACCGAACCCGTACGGAGAGACCGGCGCCTGAAGCGTGACCGTCGCGATGAGCGCAATGTGGTCGAGCATGAGCTGCTGCACGACACCGCCGCCCATCGACCAGCCGACGAAGTGGGCGGAGCCGATGCCCATCGCGGCAACGACCGAGGCCACATCATCCGAGTAATCGGCGAGGCCGCGCGTCGCGTCGACGTCGAGCGTCTCGCTGTCGCCGAACCCGCGCAGGTCGATCGCGATGCAGCGGTACTCCTGCGGCATCCGCAGCATGGTGGGCTGCCAGAACGACGACGAGGAGACGTTGCCGTGGATGAACACGATCGTGCCCGCTTCGCCGCCCTCAGCCACGCCCGCCGGGCGCTCGAGCACGTTCGCGCGCAGACGGTCCGTCGCCACCTCGGTCGCGGTAATCCCGTCGAGCAGGGTCGTCGTCATGTCAGATCCTTTGCGATCGCAAGCGCCGGTTCCGTTGCCGCGCGCACATCGTCGACGGTCACGCCGGGGGCGAGCTCCTGCAGCACGAGGCCATCCGGCGTCACATCGATGACGCACAAGTCGGTGATGATGCGGTCGACGACGCCGCGTCCGGTAAGCGGCAGCGAACACGTGTTCACGATCTTCGCCGAACCGTCCTTGGCGACGTGCTCCATGAGCACGATGAGCGTGCCGGCGCCATGCACGAGGTCCATCGCGCCTCCCGGACCCTTCACCATTTTGCCCGGAATCATCCAGTTCGCAAGGTCGCCCGCCACCGAAACCTGCATGGCCCCGAGGATCGCGGCGTCGATCTTGCCGCCACGGATCATCCCGAAACTCGTCGCGGAGTCGAAGAATGCAGAACCGGGCAACAGCGTCACGGTTTCCTTGCCCGCGTTGATGAGGTCGGGATCGACAGCGTCCTCGGTCGGATACGGGCCGACGCCGAGGATGCCGTTCTCCGACTGGAGGATCACGGTCACCCCGTCCGGCACGTAGTTCGGCACGAGGGTCGGCAAGCCGATGCCGAGGTTCACGTACGTGCCATCCTGCAGTTCCTGGGCGGCCCGCGCCGCCATCTGATCGCGGGTGAGTGCCATGGCTATCCCTCCCTCACGGTGCGGCGCTCGATGCGTTTCTCCACGTCGAGCCCCACCTCGAGAATCCGGTGCACGTACACGCCGGGCAAGTGGACGGTATCGGGGTCGATTTCGCCGGGGGCGACGAGTTCCTCGACCTCGGCGATGCACACCCTTCCCGCCATTGCAGCGATGGGGTTGAAGTTGCGCGCTGCCTTGTTGAACACGAGGTTGCCGTGCGTGTCCCCGCGCAGCGCGTGCACGATCGCGAAGTCCGTCGTGATGGCCTCCTCGAGCACGAAGTCGCGCGTGCGGCCGGCGAACTCGAGCGAGCGCACCTCCTTCTGCGGGGATGCGACATCGATGCTGCCGTCCGGCTTGTACCGGCGGGGAAGGCCACCCTCTGCGACCTGGGTTCCGACCCCGGTCGGCGTGAAGAACGCCGCGATGCCCGAGCCGCCCGCGCGCAGTTTCTCCGCGAGCGTGCCCTGCGGGGTGAGCTCGAGTTCGAGCTCGCCGGACAGGAACTGGCGTTCGAACTCCTTGTTCTCGCCCACGTACGACGACGTCATCTTGCGGATGCGGTGGGCCTTGAGCAGCACGCCGAGCCCCCAGTCGTCCACGCCGCAGTTGTTGCTCACGATCGAGAGCTCCTTGACGCCGGAATCCAGGATCGCCGTGATGAGCACCATGGGGTTCCCGGAGAGCCCGAACCCGCCGACCGCGATGCTCGCGCCGTCGCCGATATCCGATACGGCCTCCGCTGCCGTCGCGACCGATTTATCCATGCTCATGCCCGCTCGACCTCCTCGTGTTGCGCGGCACCGACGGCGCTCGATTCCAGTGCTGCCGCAATCGCTTCCGACACCAATCGGGCGCCTTCGTCCGCCATCACGATCGTATAGTGGTTGGCTGACTGGGCCGCGAGAGTCCTCAGGCCGGGCAGTTTCGCCTTCCACTGCTCGAGGGCCTCGGCCGGGTACAGGGGCGGCACGTCGTTCAGGAGTCCGCGCGGAGCCGTGATGAGCGTCGTCGGATGCGCGAGCTCGTCGAGTGCTTTCAACAGCGACGCGCCGCCTCGAAGTTCGATCGAGTCGGCGGCTACCGCCTCAAGCGAACTCGACGCGCGCAGGTTCGGCTCCGTGCCCACGAGGTCGTAGTCGAGGTAATTCTCGACCAGCTCGCTCCAGTCGCTCGCGAACGCCGGATGGTCTCTCCAGAAAGCCCGGTACGCCTCCCTGGACTCGAAGGTCATGGAGAGCCGCTCTGCGGCCGGACCGAGAGTCGCCCGAGTGAGCTCGTCGTCGCTGAGCCCCGGCGGGGCCGGGAGCGGCAATCCGCCGTCGACGAGCACGAGCGCGGAAGCTTTTTCGGGAAATGTGTTGGCGAGGACGAGGGAAGCGAACGCGCCCATCGAGTGCCCGACCACGACAGCACTCTCCACCCCGAAGCCATCCAGCACGGCGGCCAGATCCTCTGCGTGCTGCGGCATCCCCCACGGCCCGGGAAGTTCGTTGCTCCGACCGCGTCCGCGAAGGTCGGGGGCGATCACGCGGACATCGGGAAGGTGCGAAGCGACGAGGGGCCACGCGAGGTGGCTCGCCGTCACACCGTGCACGGCGAGAACCGCGGGAGCATCCTGCGGCCCCCAACTGCCGACCGTGAGTTCGCCGCCGCGCACGGGGACGCTCGTGCGCCGGTAGCTCGAATCGGATGCAGCCGTCATCGCGCCGTCCACCCGCCATCCATCGTGTACGAGGCTCCCGTCACCATGCCGGCGGTGTCGCCCGCGAGCCACAGTGCGAGATCCGCGACCTCTTCCGGTTCGACGAGGCGCCGAATGGCGATTTCGGCGAGCATGACCTTCTCGACAACCTCGGACTCCGGAATGCCGTGCGCGCGAGCCTGATCCGCAATCTGCTTCTCGACGAGCGGCGTGCGCACGTAGGAGGGATTGATGCAATTGCTCGTCACTCCGTGCGGGCCGCCCTCGAGCGCCGTGACCTTGGACAGGCCCTCAAGCCCGTGCTTCGCGGCAACATACGCGGACTTGAAGGCTGAAGCGCGCAGCCCGTGGGCCGATGACAGGTTGATGATGCGGCCGTGCCCACGCTCGTACATTTTCGGCAGTGCGGCGCGGATGAGCAGGAACGGCGACTCGAGCATGAGCCGCAGAATGAAGGAGAACCGCTCGGGGTCGAACTCCTCGATCGGGCTCACGTGCTGCACGCCGGCGTTGTTGACGAGGATGTCCACATCGAGCGTGAGGTCGGCGAGGGCTTTCGTGTCGCTCAGGTCGACCTGCCAGGCTTCGCCGTCGACCTTCTTCGCGAGCGCCTCTGCGGCATCGCCGTTCAGATCTGCCACGATGACTCGCGCTCCCGCCGCGGCGAACGCTTCAACGCACGCGGCGCCGATTCCGCTCGCGCCACCCGTCACGAGTGCCCGGCGGCCCTCAAGGTCCGTCATGCCCGATCCTTTCCCTGTCTGGAGTTGTCCGAATCCGCGGGGACGCCGAGTCCGCGCTGGATGAACGTCATCATGTGCTCGAAGACCTCAGACGGCACTTCCGACGTGCCGCTCGCGGTGGGGTCGCTCGCGTCCCCCGCGATGTCGCCGTTGCCCCACAGCACCCACCGCATTCCCACCATTTCGCCGATTCCCATGAGAATCCACGCGATGATCTCGGGATCGAATTCGCCGACCTCGCCGTGTTGCTGCGCGGTCGTGAGCCCCTGGATGTAGCCCTCCACGATGCGCGAGTAGTGCAGCCTCAGCGCGCTCGGCGACACGAACTCGGCCTCCCGCACGATCCGGTACAGCGCGGGATGAGCTGCCGTGAATTCGAAGAAGCCGCGGAAGCCGGCGCGCTCGGATTCGATCCGCGTCGTTGCGGTTGCCGCCGCTTCCGTCATGGCGTGGCGGACTCTGCGGTTGAGATCCTCGACGAGCTCCTCGAAGATCTCGAGCTTGCCCGTGAAGTACAAGTAGAACGTGCCCTGCGCGACGCCCGCCGCCTCCGTGATGCGCACGATGGATGCTTCGCTGTACCCGCTCTCGGCGAATACCTTTTCCGCTGCCTCCAGGAGTCGGGCGCGCGTGCGCGTTCCGCGCTCGGTGCGGGGGGCGTCGCTCATGTCGTCACCTCGTCCGAGATCATCGCGGCGTACTGCTCTGCGAGAACTCTGCGAAGCACTTTGTCTCCCGACGAACGCGGGATGCTGCGCACGAGAAGAATTCGCTTGGGGAGCTTGAACGTGGCGAGCTGGTCTGCACAGTGGACGAGCAGCTCGTCTTCATCCGTGACCATGCCCTGCCGCACCACGACGAACGCAATTCCCACTTCGCCCCACCGGGCATCGGGAACGCCGACGACGGCGACGTCCAGGACGGCGGGATGCGATGCGATCACACTGGAGACCTCAGTGGGGGCGATGCTCTCTCCGCCCGAAATGTAGATGTCGGAAATGCGGTCGACGACGCGGAAATAACCTTCGCTGTCCCTGTGCACGAGGTCGCCGGTGTGCAGCCAACCGTCCCGAAGCGTGGCGGCGGTCAGTTCCGGCTCCCGGAAGTACCCGGCGAATACGCTCGGGCCGCGCACGAGCAACTCGCCAGTCGCGTCCCCCTCGAGCTCTTCTCCCGTGACGGGATCGGCGACGGCCACTTCGACGTGCGGATACGGTTTTCCCGCAAGTCCCACTTTCGTGCGCGCATCCTCGTCGGGCAGGCACAGCACGTTCGGACTCGCTTCCGTGAGGCCGTAGCCCTGCGTGAGCGCCACGCCGCGCGAGTGCCACGTGCGCAGGAGCGGCTCCGGCATGGGTGCTCCCCCGACGATCGCGTGCTTCAGGCTCGACAGGTCGGCGTCCGCGAACGACGGGTGCTCGGAGAGGAACAGGTAGTTGGCCGGCACGCCCATGGTCGTCGTGATGCGCCGTTCCTGGATGAGTTGGAGCACGCGGCCCGGGTCGAACGTGCGCTCGAGCACGACGGTGGCGCCCACCCACCAGGCCAGAAGCGGCTGGATGTTCCAGCCCCCGACGTGGTATTGCGGCATGAACGCGAGGACGGCGTCCGAACTCGTGATCTCCGCCGTGCGGGAGAGCGCGAGATTCGTCCAGAAGCAATTGCCGTGCGTCAGGATCGCCCCGCGCGCGGAGCCTTGCGTGCCGGACGTGAAAATGATGAGCAGCGCGTCGTCGTCGCGCACGGCCCTTCGCTCCGGCGCGTCGCCGAGAATGACCCGCGTCGGGGGCGGAACGCTCGCCTCGATCTGCCCGGCCCCCAGTCCCTGAGCGGCGAGCGGGTTGATGAGCCGCTTTCGGGCCGCGGTCGCGAGCGTCGTGAATTCGTCTTCGACGAGAAGCAGCGCAGGGTCGGCTTTCTCCAATTGCAGGGCGAGTTCGCGAGGCGACAGCCGCCAGGACAGCGGCACAAGCACGAGTCCGGCTTTCGCGCACGCGAAAAACACGACGACCTGGTCCGCGCTGTTCCCCGTGATCGTCGCAATGCGATCCCCGACTCCGTAGCCGGTGTCGAGGAACGCTTCCGCCAGCGCGCTCGCCCGGGCGTCAAGTTCGCGATACGTCAGCACGACGCCGCGATCGTCCACGGCAACCCGATTCGGGGTCGCGATCGCCCGGTCGCGCGTCCACCGACCGAGCGTGTGCAGTCCGTCGGTCATGAGAGGTCCTCCAGCACGGGTCGCGGCTCGTTCGTCCGCGATCGCGTGCGGGCGATCCTGCCCGGAATGCCGGCAAGGCCGCCGGGAAGGAAGAGAACCACCAGAATGAACAACGTACCGAGAATGAACAGCGGCTGCGAGAGAGGAATGCGCAGGATGTCCGGGAGTCCGCTCACGGCATCCGAGGAGGCGAATGCCGTGAGCCGCTGGTCGAGGAGGGTGTACACGACTCCGCCGATCACGGCGCCCCAGCGATAACCGACGCCGCCGAGCACGACGATCACGAGGAGCGTGAGCGTGAAGTCAGCGGACGCGAGTTTCTGGGTCGCGCTGCTTTGCAGCAGCAAGTACGCCATTCCGATGATGGTTGCGAGAACGCCGCCGATCACGAACGTGAGCAGCTTGACGAAGTAGGGCCGGATGCCGATGACCCGCACGCGCAGTTCATTCTCCCTCGTGGCCGCCACGACGTGCCCGGCACGGGACTGCTCGAACCAGGAGCTCACGAGGAACACGACCACGAGAACTGCAAGGCACATCCAGTACAGGTTCTTCGTTTGCACCACCCCGACGAGCATGTCGGGTACGTGCGTCGTGTCGAGAGCGAGCCCCTCGTCGCCGCCCGTGAGCTGGCCGGGGTTCTTGCGCACGAGCACCGAACCGGCCTGGGCGAACGCGAGCGTCACCATGGCGAACGAAATGCCCGTGACGCGAAGGCTGAGCGCGCCGACGGCCGCCGCGATGACCAGGCCGGCGATGAAGGTCAGGGCGATCGCGGGAAGCAATTCGAGCCCGAAGTGCCGCAACGCGATTCCCAGGCCGTACGCGCCGACCGCGAAGTACAGCGCGTGCCCGAACGAGAGCAGCCCAGCGACCCCGAATATCAGGTGGTAGCTGAGCGCGAGCGAGGCAATGAGCATGCTGAACGCAAGCAACTGCAGCGTGCCCGGGGTGTAGGTGGGGCCGGGGAAAACACCGGGGATCTCGATCGCGAGCATCGGCAGGATCGCGAGGAATGCGACGAGCACCCCGGCGAGCGCCCACTTCACGAGTGGTCGGGACAGGAACCCTTTTACGCCGTTCATGCTTTGCTCCCGAGTAGTCCGCTGGGCCGCACGAGCAGAACGACCGCGAGGAGCAGAACGACGACGAAGTCGCCCGTTCCGCCGAGATAGAAGTTCGCGAACTGCTGAAGCACGGCGACGAGCGCTGCGGCGATCGCGGCGCCGCTCAGCGATCCCAGGCCGCCGATGACGGTGACGATGAACGCGAAAATGAGGAGGGACCCTCCGATTCCGGACGACACGTACCCGTAATAGCTCGACGCGAGCACTCCGCCGATGCCGGCTGCTGCGCCGCGGATCGCGAACACGACGGTGAACGCGCGCCGAACGTCGATTCCGAGCGCCGTGACCATGGAACGGTTCTCCACGCCCGCGCGGATGATGAGCCCGTAGCGCGTGAATTTGAGGAACGCGACGATTCCGAGCAGCACGAGCACGGCGGCGAGAATTAGGATGAAGCGGTTGTTGGGGATCGACGCGCCGAGAATTTCGGTCGTCCCGTCGAGCCAGCTCGGCCCCGTCACGTAGATCGGGTCCGTTCCCCAGATTCCGTCGAACAGGGCGACGGAGGCGAGGGCGAGCCCCACCGTGACGAGCACTTGTTCGATGTGCCGTTCGTAAAGTTTTCGGATGAGGAAGAACTCGGTCGCCGCTGCGAAGATCGCGCCGACCACGGCCCCAACGAGCAGAGAGGCGATGAACACGGCCCAGTTGTCGGCGCCGAGGTGGCGGGCAACCTCCCAGCCGATGTACGCGCCGAGGGTCAGGAAGGATCCGTGGGCGAAGTTCAGGACGCCCATGAGCCCGTAGATGAGCGAGAGGCCTGAGGCGATCAGGAAGTACAGCGCGCCGAGGCCGAGGCCCGTGATGAGGAGAAGTATGACGGTGCTCACGCGTTCGCCTCCGTGTGGACGCCGAGGAACCGTCGGGTCATGTCGTCGTCCTCGAGGAGTTCGTTGGCGTCTCCCGTATGCACGACGCGTCCGCCCTCGATCACGATGACGCCGGCCGCGAGCCGTTTCACGACGCGCAGGTTCTGCTCCACGAGAAGCACGGGCACGGTCTTCGCGGCTTCCTCGAGTGCGTCGGCGACCTCCCCGACGATGATGGGCGCAAGCCCCTTCGTCGGTTCGTCGACGAGAAGGAGCTTGTTCGTGTTGATGAGTGCGCGGGCGAGCGACAGCATTTGCTGTTGGCCGCCGGAGAGGGTTCCCGCGAGCTGTCCCGATCTCGCGACGAGGTCCGGAAACAACTCGGCGACGAAGTCGCGCCGGGGCGACGAGTCGCGCTCCGCGAGTCTCAGATTTTCGGACACGGTCAGCTTGGAGAAGACCTCCCGATCCTCTGGCACGTAGCCGATGCCGCGCTGGACGATTCTGTGGGTGCGCTGCTTGTCCAGGCGGGAGCCCTCGGCGCCGCCGGACGAACCGCCGCCATAGAACGTGACCTCGCCTCTCCTCTCGATGAGTCCGAGGATTCCCTTGATCGTGCTCGTCTTGCCGACTCCGTTTCGCCCGAGCAGCGCCGTGACGCCCGTCGCCGGCACGTCGAACGACACATCCTCGACGACTTGCTGGCCGGCAATCTTCGCGCTCAGTCCGCGAACGGACAGAATGAGTTCGCTCACGCGGCATCCCCCAGGTAGGCGCTTTGCACTGCCGGATTGGCCATGACCGCTTCGGGCGTATCGTGCGCGAGCAATTGGCCGTGGTGCATGACCGCGACGTTGTCGACGAGGCCGAGGACGACGTCGATGTGGTGTTCGACCATGAGCACGGTCCTCCCGCTGTCCTTGTGCAGGCCGCGGATGACCTCGATGAGGCCGGGGACATCTCCGGAGGCGACGCCCGCCATGGGTTCGTCGAGGAGGATGAGCGTGGGGTTCGTGGCCAGCAGCATCGCGATTTCGAGCTTGCGTTTGTCCCCGTGGGAGAGCACACCGGCATCCGTGCGGGCGTGATGGGCAAGGCCCACCTCCTCGAGCCGTTCGGTCGCGATGGCGCTCGCGCGATCCCGCATGGTGGGGAAGCGAACGATCGAGAGGCTGCCGCCCAGTTCCACCTGGGCGGCGAGCCTCACGTTCTCGTGCGCTGAGAGCCCGTTGAACAGGCTCGAGGTTTGAAACGTTCTGCCGATCCCAGCCCGCGCCCGGCGGTGGATCTGCTCGTTCGTGACGTCCCGCCCGTTCAGGCGGATCGTCCCGGCAGTGGGAGCGAGCACGCCTGAAATGAGATTGAACAGGGTGGTTTTCCCTGCCCCGTTCGGGCCGATCACGCCGAGCATCTCACCCTCGGCGACCTGCAGCGTGACATCCTCGAGGATGCGCGCGCCGCCGATCTGGAGGCTGAGGTGCTCGACGTCGAGCACGGGCTGGTTGGCAGTCATTGTTCGCCGATACTACTTCGCGGCCGGCGGTGCGACGGTGTCTGCGTCGACGACCTTGATGAGCTCCGGAACGAACGTGTCGCCGGATGCCTTCAGCTTCGCCTGGAACATCGGCTGAATGAGCGCGTGGTCGCCTGCGCGAACCGTGATCGTGCCCTTCACGGAGTCGAAGCTCCATCCTTCGAGGGAGTCGATCATCGACTGAACGTCATCGCCGCCGCCGTCCTTGATCGCGTGAACGATCATCTGGGCTGCCACGAATCCGTCCGGTGTGAACAGGTCGGCCTTTTCGCCGTTCTTGTCGAGGTAGGAGATCATCGTCTTTTCGATCTCCGTTCCCGCCGCGCCACCGAAGTAGTGGTTGAGGAAGCTGATTCCCTCACTTGCTTCGCCGTAGGCGCCGTAACTCGCGATGTCGCCGAGCCCCGTCACGACGGGAACCAGGTCGAAGATGCCCTGCTGCGAGAGCGCCTGCCACATCGCGCCGGTCGTTGCGCCTGCCCACGCCACGAACACCATGTCGGGGTTTGCGTCGCGGATCTTCTGCGCGAAGGGGGTGAACTCCGTTGCGTCCTCGGGGACGAGCTCACCGGTGACGGTGGCTCCCTTGGCTCCGAGCACTGCCGTGACTCCCGCGACGTTGCCCTGTCCGAATGCGGTGTCCTGTGCGAACACGAGCACGTTCTTCCCGTTGAGGTCGCCGACGAAGGTACCGGCCGTCGCGACATCCTGCATCGTCTGGCGTCCGGAGCGGAACGTGTACTCGTTGACGCCCGTGATCGCGTCCGCTGCCGCAGGACCCGAGATGTAGAGAATCTTGTTCTGGGCGGCCTGCTCGGCGACCGCAAGCGCGATCCCGGAGGAGACGGTACCCGCGATGATCTGCGTGCCGTTTCCGATCGCTTCCTTCGCGGCGGAGACCGCCTTGTCGGAGTCGCCCGCGTCATCGACGTAGGTGATGTCGAGCGCGCGCCCATCGACCTCGCCCGTTCCGTCCGTGGCGTAGTCGAGGCCCGCTTTAAAGCCCTGCAGGTACTCTGCGCCGTATCCGGCGAGCGGCCCTGTGCTGGAGGTGATGATCGCGACCTTGACCGCAGCCTTGTCGGCTCCGGGGCTGGCCTCTTCCGTTGGTGCGCATCCGGCAAGCGCCAGTCCCGCTATGGCCACTATGGCCGGAGCGAGGTACTTCTTCGATACTCGCATTTTTTGCCTTTCCTGCTGTGTTGGCGTGAGGAATCATCCAAACATGACAGACGATTCAGGTCTCAGTAACGTAGCCTGTTCCGCGCTAGAGTGTCAAACAGGACTCACCGTTCCACCACATCCGCATGGAGCACACAATGAATCAGCGCGACGTCGTCATTCTCGCCGGGGCACGAACCCCGCAGGGAAAACTCAACGGGACCCTCTCGTCCCTCACCGCGGTAGAGCTCGGTGCGACCGCGCTGCGCGCCGCGATCGAGCGATCGGGGGTCGACGCCGCGGACATCGACGCCGTGCTCTTCGGCCAGGTGCTCCAGGCCGGCGCAGGACAAGGTCCTGCCAGGCAGACCTCGATTGCCGCAGGCATCAGCTACGACGTCCCCGCCACGACGATCAACAAGCTGTGTCTCTCCGGGCTCACGGCCATCATCGACGGCGCGCGGCTCATCCGCGCGGAGGAAGCGGAAGTGGTTGCCGTCGGCGGGCAGGAATCCATGAGCAACGCGCCGCACCTCCTCATGGGCTCGCGAAAGGGATGGCCGTACGGCCCCGTCACCGCGATCGACCACATGGCCCACGACGGGCTCTCCGATGCGTTCGACCACGACTCGATGGGACTGTCCACCGAGCGCCACAATGTGCCGCTGGGAATTTCGCGTGGCGACCAGGACCGCATCGCGGCCGCATCCCATCAGCGTGCGGGATCCTCGGCAGAACTTCTCGCCGAGGAGATCACGCCCGTCACGATCACGAGCCGAAAGGGCGACACGGTCATCTCGGCGGATGAGGGCGTGCGCGCGGAAAGCACCGAGGAAACGCTCGGCGGCCTCAAACCGGCCTTCGACCCGGAAGGCACCATCACCGCCGGAAACTCCTCGCAAATCAGCGACGGGGCAGCGGCACTCATCCTTTGCAGCCGCGACTACGCCGAGGCCCATGACCTCGAATGGCTCGCCCTGCTCGGAGCGCCGGGGCAGGTTGCCGGCCCCGACAACTCCCTGCACGGCCAGCCCGCGCACGCGATCAGCGCCGCACTCGAGCGCGAAAAGTGGGAAGTGAGCGACCTCGATTTCATCGAGATCAACGAGGCATTCGCGGCCGTGTCTCTGCACTCGACGCGCGCGCTCGGCGTGAGCCACGACATTGTGAACATTCACGGCGGGGCGATCTCGCTCGGTCATCCGATCGGCGCCTCGGGCGCCCGCCTCGCGCTCCACGCCGCGTACGAGCTCAAGCGCCGCGGTACCGGCCGAGCAGCGGTATCGCTGTGCGGCGGCGGCGGGCAGGGCGAGGCGCTGCTGCTCAGCCGTTAGCATCTGACCGTTTGCGTTTGGGCTCGACCTTGGGGTCGCGGGTGTGGCGGGCCTCCATGGGCGGCGACCCCAGGGTCGAGCCCAAACGCGGCCGCGCTACAGAACGCTGATGGGTTTCACGATGTCCGCGTAAATGAGCAGCAGGCTCATTGCGCCCAGCAGCACGACGACCGCCATCGTGATCGGAATGAACTTCGCCGTGTCCACGGGACCAGGATCGCGCCGCTTGAACAGTTTCGCGAAGAAGCGCCGAATGCCCTCCCACAAGGCTCCCGCGATGTGACCGCCGTCGAGTGGCATGAGCGGAATGAGGTTGAACACGAGCAGGGCGACGTTCACGGACCCGATGAGTCCGATGAGGTAGGCGGCGCGATCCTGAATCGGAATCGTGTTGATGCTCGTGACCTCGCCGGCGATGCGACCGACGCCAACGACGCTGATGGGACCGTTCGGGTCGCGCGCCTCGGATCCGAATGCCGCATTCCACACGTCGACCATCCGCTGGGGAAGGTGGAGGATGATGTTTCCCACCGCGACGATGTTTCCGCCCACGGCAGGCAGCACGGCGGTGAGCGGCTGCGGCACATACTCGTGCGCGGCCGTGATGCCGAGCATGCCCACTTCCCGCGTCAGCGGATTGCCGTCCGCGTCTGTTGCAATATTGCCGTCCTCGTCAGGCACGTAGCGCTGGGTGAGTGCCGGGGTAGCCTCGACCGTCACCAGTTTTCCGTCGCGCTCGACGACGACGCTCAAGCTCTTTCCGGGCGACTTCTGGATCACGGCGGTCGCCGAGGTCCAGTCGGTCACCGCCGCGCCGTCGATGCTCACGAGTCGATCTCCCGGTCGAATGCCCGCCGCGGCGGCGGGGGCGATCGGGTCGCTCGGGGCGCACTCGGCCCTGGTGCTCGTCGCGGGAAGCAGGCATTCGCTCACGCTGCCGATCGTCGTGCTCACTTGCTGCACGCCGAACCCGCTGAGCACGACGGCGAAAAGCACCACGGCGATCACGAGGTTCATGAACGGTCCGCCGCACATGATGATGATGCGCTTCCACACGGCGAGCCCGTAGAACGTGCGATGTTCTTCGCCGTCCCTCACGGTGTCCGCGCTCGACGTGCGGGCATCCTGCACCATCGCCTGGAAGAATCCGGTGCTGGCGGTTCGCCCGCGCCCGCCCGATTTCGCCGGAGGGAACATTCCGGCCATGGATATGTATCCGCCGAGAGGGATCGCCTTGATGCCGTACTCGGTTTCGCCGCGCGTGCGCGACCACAACGTCGGGCCGAAGCCGATCATGTACTGGCCGACGCGCACCCCGAACAGTTTCGCCGGTAGGAGGTGGCCGAGTTCGTGCAGGGCGATCGAAACCGCAAGTCCCAGGGCGACGATCACGATGCCCAGGAGGTAGAGGAGCACGGTTTCCATGGTGTGAGAGTACCTCCCGTTGGCTGGAGATGCGCCGTTCAGCGGCCGTGCGCGCCCTTACTCGGCGTTGAGCACGTCGCGAATCTGGATGAGGAACACGAGCGTCTGCCCCGCAAGCGCGTGGCCGGACTCCCCGGCCAGGCCGTACGCGTACTTCGGCGGGATCGTGACGAGGAGGGTCGAGCCCACCTTCTGGCCGATCATGGCGGCCGCAAACCCCTGGATGACGCCGCTCACCGCGAACGACGATGGCCCTTCCCTCGTATAGCTCTGGTCGAAGATCGTCCCGTCGTCCCACGAAATACCCTGATAGTCGACGGTGACGCTGGAGTTCTGGTCTGCCACGGTGTCGCCCGTGCCTTCAGCGATCACCTTGAGCTCCAGTTCCTCGGACGGTGGCGCATCCGGAAGCGTCACAACCGGCACGTCACCGGAGAGATCCACCGCGGGGACGTTGTCGACCCACTCGGTGGGAGTCGGAAGCGGCGCGGCGGTCGGGCTCGGAGTCGGAGTCGGGGTCGGAGCCGGCCCCACGTTGCTGACGTCGAAAATGAAGACGACGGTGTCGGTGCTGCCGATGCCCCTGTCGGACAGGTCCATATTGAGCCCGCCGAAGAGTTCGCTCGAGGGCACGGCGGAAACCACGCGATCTCCCGCCTTGGAACAGATCAACGACTTGTACAGTCCGGGGAGCGTGTCATTCTGTTTTTCGGTGAGCACGAAGTTCCCTTTGCTCCAGGTGGAGCCGGGGTTCAACTCGATGGCTTGTCCCGTTGACGCGTTGTAGACGGCGTAGTGGGCTTCAACGAGCTGGCCTTCCACCGCGGACTCTCCCGTTCCGGAGATGAGGACGCTTCGCTCGGTCTCGGTCGCCTCGAAGGCGGGGGGCAAGGTCACCGTCGGCTCGTCGCCGAACGTACCCGTCGCCGTGATCTGCGAGGAGTGCGGGCCGGGCAGTGCGATGCACCCGGCATTCGCGGGAGTGCTGCATCCGACGAGCGGGATGGCGACCATGCTCGCAAGGGCGAATACCGTGATGATTTTTTGCACAGGGCTGCTTTCGTCGTCAGAAATGTTTGCGTGATCATCCTGCCGAAGGAACTTAGGCACAAGCTGACAGGAGCCCGCCAGCCCCTCAGCCTACGACGACTCGGGGTTCGTGACGAACGGGAAAGTTCACCGAGTTGGCGATGAAGCATTTCGCGCTCGCCTCCCCGTGCGCGGCGATCGCGGCATCCACCATGTCGGCGGAGGCCACGGTCACGACCGGGCGAAGCGTCACCGAGGTGAAATGGCCCCCGCCATCCGGCGTTTGCGCCATGGTTCCCACCGCGTCGTCCGTGTACGCCGTGACGACGACCCCGTGCAGGACGGCGACGTGCAGATAGCTGAGCAAATGGCATTGGCTGAGGGCGCCAAGGAGCATGTCCTCGGGGTTCCAGCGCTCCGCGTTGCCATGGAACGTGCGATCAGCCGAGCCTTCGATGGGGTGCTTGCCCTCCGCCGTCAGCACCACCTCCCGCCCGTACTCGCGGTAGCCGCTCGTGCCGGTCCCCCGGTTGCCGAGCCACTCGATCGACGTTTCATAGTGATGTTCGGTTCGCACGCTCAGCACGCTACCACCGTCGATAGAATGGGAACACTATGACTGACACGCTCGCTCCCACCGTAACCTCGCCTTCCGGCTCCGGCCGGTCCACGTTTCCCGCGGAACGTCTCGTGGCGACCGCGATTCCCGGCCCCAAATCTCTCGCCCTCCACGAGCGACGCAACGCGGTTGTGGCCAGCGGCGCAGCATCGGGCTTCCCCGTCTACGTCGAGCGCGCGCACGGTGCGATTCTCGTCGACGTCGACGGCAACCAGTTCATCGACCTCGGGTCGGGCATCGGCGTGACGACGATCGGGCACACGGATGACGCCGTCGTCGCGGCGGCTCGCCATCAGGTGGGCGAACTCACGCACGGCCTGTTCACGATCACGCCGTACGAAGGCTACGTTCGTGTCGCAGAGCTCCTCGCGGCGCACACCCCGGGAGATTTCCCGAAGAAGTCCCTTCTCGTGAACGCGGGAGCCGAAGCGGTCGAGAACGGCGTGAAGATCGCCCGCAAGCACACGGGGCGCAAGGCCGTCGCGGTACTCGACCACGCGTTCCACGGCCGCACGAACCTCACGATGGCCATGAACTACAAGTCCATGCCGTACAAGCTCGGTTTCGGGCCGTTCGCCGGCGACATCCACCACGCACCGAACTCGTACCCGTACCGTGACGGCCTCACGGGAGCGGAAGCCGCCGCGCGCACGATCTCGTTCCTGGAGAAAACCGCCGGCGCAGCCGACCTCGCGTGCCTTGTCGTCGAACCCATTCAGGGCGAGGGCGGCTTCATGGTCCCGGCGGACGGTTATCTCCCTGCGCTGCAGAAGTGGTGCACGGAAAACGGCATCGTGTTCATTGCCGATGAAATCCAGGCCGGCATGGGCCGCACCGGAAAATACTTCTCGAGCGAGCACTTCGGGCTCGTTCCCGACCTCGTGCTGTCGGCGAAGGGCATCGCCGGCGGCCTTCCTCTCGCCGCCGTCACCGGTCGCGCCGAGATCATGGACGCATCCCACCCCGGCGGCCTCGGCGGCACGTTCGGCGGGAATCCCGTCTCCGCCGCTGCGGCGATCGCGGTGTTCGACTCGATCGAGAAGGACGGGCTGCTCGCGGAAGCCGTGCGCATCGAAAACACCCTCAAACCAGAGCTGCTGCGCCTGCAGAAGACGTTCGATGTCATCGGCGACGTGCGCGGCATCGGCGCGATGATCGCGATCGAGTTCGTGCAGCCCGGCACGGGCGCGACGACGAAGGAACCCAACGCCGCCGCGGTGACCGCCATTTCTCGCTACGCGTTCGAGCGCGGAGTGATCCTGCTCACCGCGGGCACGAATGGCAACGTCATCCGGTTCCTGCCGAGCCTCGCGATCAGCGACGAACAGATCCTGGATGCGTTGAGCGTGATCGAGGACGCGCTCGCCACCCTGTGACCCACGCTGCCGGCGACCCCCAGCGCGCGCACGCCCTCGAGGTCGGCGGGGTCGTCGAATTGGCGACGATCGAACGAAACGGCCTCGAGGAGTCGCGGCATCTCGGTGCGGCGGTGAGCCTCGCAGCGGATGGCACCGTGATCGATGCGCTCGGCGACGTGGATGCGCTCGTGTACCCGCGCTCCTCCCTCAAACCCATGCAGGCTCTGGCGGTTTTGAGGTCCGGTGTCTCACTCGAGGGCGCCCAGCTCGTCCTCGCGTCGGCAAGCCATTCGGGAACGCCAGCGCACGTCGAGGTGGTCCTGCAGTTGCTCGAGCGGGCGGGACTCACGGAGGATGCGCTCCAGTGCCCGCTCGACTGGCCGGGAAACACATCCTCAGCAGCCGTCGCGCGAACGAGCGGCGGAAAACGCCGCGCCACGATGAACTGTTCGGGAAAGCACGCGGCGTTCCTGCTCGCGTGCGTCGAGAACGGCTGGCCGATCGAGAACTACCTGGACCCGCAGCACCCGCTGCAGGTGCGCATCCGCGAAACGATCGAGGAGTTCACGGGCGAACCCGTCGGGCACGTCGGCGTAGACGGTTGCGGCGCTCCGCTGTTCGCCGTGAGCCTGCGCGCGCTCGCCAGAGTGTTTTCGCTCGTCGCCCGAGGCAGGAACGCGAGCGGCGATGACGCGGACGTCGCGCGGCTGGCGGCTGCCATCCAGGACTACCCCTGGGCGATCGACGGCCCCGGCAGGGCGAACACGATCGTGATCGAGGAACTCGGGCTGCTGTGCAAGGGCGGCGCGGAAGGCGTCATCGCAATGGGCGCAGCGGACGGGACCGCTGTCGCCATGAAGTCGCTGGACGGCAGCCACCGCATCACGAGCCTTGTGGCACTGGAGCTACTTGCTCGAGCGGGAACCATCACGCGGGATGACGCCGACCGCGTTTCAGCGCTCGTCACCGAGCAAGTGCTCGGCGGCGGAGTCCCCGTCGGCCATATCCGCGTCGCCTTTTAGGAGTCGGTCAGCCACACGGTCGTCTCGCCCGGAATGTCCGACGAAACCGTCCCGGATGACAGTGCGACGACGCCCGCTGGCAGTGGCACGGCTTTCGTCCCCATGTTTGCAATCACGCTCACGTTTCCGTTTCGGAATGCAACCACCGTCGCTGGATACCCGGGAAGCCACTTCAGCTCGCCCGTGCCCAGCTCCTGCTCAGCACGCAGTTCAAACGCGGATTTGTAGAGTTCGAGCGTCGAACCCGGGCGGCCCTCCTGAGCGTCCCGCGCGTATCCCGCCCAGTCCGCGGGTTGCGGCAGCCAGCTTTCGCCGGTCGCGCTGAAGCCGTACGCTGGCGATTCCGCCTCCCACGGGATCGGCACTCGGCAGCCGTCCCGCCCGTACCGCTTGTGGTTCGTGCGGAACCACGTGGGATCCTGGCGGGCGGAATCAGGCAACTCCATGTCCTCGGGGAGCCCGAGCTCCTCGCCCTGGTAAACGTACGCGCTTCCCGGCAAGGCGAGCATGAGGAGCGTCGCGGCCCGCGCTCGACGAAGCCCAATTGCGCGGTCGGGCTTGTCCGGCGACTTCGGCCCGATCCCCTCTCCCTGCGGATTCTCCGACGTGATTGCGAGCCGCGTTGCGTGCCGAACGACATCGTGGTTGGACAGCACCCACGTGCTCGGAGCGCCGACCGCGCCGAAAGCTGAAAGCGAGTCAGTGATGACCTTGCGCACGGCCGGAGCATCCCACCTGGTCCCCAAATACTCGAAGTTGAACGCCTGGTGCATTTCATCCGGACGCACCCACTGCGCAAGCTCCGAGAGCGGGTTCACCCACGCCTCCGCGACGAGAACCCGGTCCCCCGGGTACTCCTCGACGAGTTTGCGCCAATCGCGGTAAATCTCGTGCACGCCGGGTTGCGCCCAGTACGGTGGCGTCTCGACGAGCCCGCCCATGCTCGCCGCTCCCTTGGGGGCAACATAGTCAGGCATGCCCTCCTTCTTGATGAGCCCGTGAGCCACATCCACGCGAAAGCCGTCCACTCCGCGATCGAGCCAGAATTTCAGGATGCCGCGGAACTGCTCGCGCACCCAGGGGTTGCGCCAGTCGAGATCCGGTTGCGACGCGTCGAAAAGGTGCAGGTACCACTGCCCAGGAGTTCCGTCCGGTCGTGTGATCCTCGTCCAGGCAGGGCCCCCGAACACGGACTCCCAATTATTGGGCGGAATGTCGCCGTGTGCGCCTTTGCCCTCGCGGAAAAGGTAGCGGGCACGCTCGGGGCTGCCTTCCGGGGATGCAAGGGCTTCCTGAAACCAGGGGTGCTGATCCGAGGAATGATTCGGAACGAGATCGACGATGAGCCTCAACCCGAGTCCGTGGGCTTCCGCCACGAGGGCATCGAAATCGGCGAGGGTTCCGAAGCGCGGGTCAACGTCGCAATAGTCGGCGACGTCATAGCCGGCGTCGTTCTGGGGCGACGTGTAGAACGGCGACAGCCACACCGCATCGACTCCGAGGTCCTTCAGAGCAGGAAGCCGGCGGGCGATCCCTGGAAGGTCGCCGAGGCCGTCGCCATTCGAGTCGGCGAACGACCGCGGATACACCTGGTAGATGACCGCGGAACGCCACCATTCTGAACGGTCCATGATGTCAACCCTACCGATGGCCGGAAGGACCGCCGCGCACGCCGAGTCAGGATCCGCCGAGCAGCACCGTCTGATACTGGGCGCCGTAGCGTTGTTCCTCCCCTTGCGTGAGCGTGCGGAATGCCCTGGTCGTCCCGAACGTCGCCTCGCTCGGGAAGATCATTTCGTTTCGCGAAAGCTCCTGAGGAATCGTGCCGATCTCCGGTTGGCGAACGTCGACGGGTGAAATGAAGCTTGTCGCCGCCGCGACGTGCACTGCATTCTCGCGCTCGTAATAGAAGTTGATGAACGCCTCGGCATTGCTGCGATGCGTCGACCCGACCGGGATGACGGCGACATCGCTCCACAGCACACCGCCGGGACCGGGAATCGCGAAACCCCACTGGTCGCCGGCTTCCTGGTTGATCTGCATGATGTCGCCGGCCCGCGCGATCGCCGCGACGGTTTTGCCGCTCTTCAGGTCTTCCTTGTACTTATTGCCTTTGATGGCGCTGATCTGGCCGGCCGCGACCTGGTCGCGCAGGGTTCCGACGGCCGCGGTGAACTCCGCATCGCCCCAGGAGTCGGTCGAGATGTCGACGCCCGCATCGAGCATGATGAGACCGAGGGTGTCGCGCATCGCGGACATGACGCCGACTTTGCCGTGAAGTGCAGGAGCCCACAGATCGGACACCGTCGCCAACCCGCCCGGGATGGCCTCCTTGTTCCACGCGATCCCCGTGAATCCGCTGCGCCACGGCAACGAGTACCGCCGCCCCGGGTCGAACTGCGCGTCCTGGAACATCAAGCGCAGGTTCGCGAAATTCGTGATCTTGTCGCGTTCGATCTCCTGAAGGTAACCAAGGCGAATCCATCGAGCGGCCATCCATTCGCTCAGCACAGACGCATCGGCGCCGATATCGTGACCCATCTTGAGCTGGTTCTTGACCTTGCCGTAGTACACGTTGTCGTCACTGACCGCATTCGTATACGTGACGGCAATGCCGGTTGCTTGCGCGAACTCGGCCAGGAGGGGGAAATCTTCGCCCGTGGTGTTCCGGTACGTGTCCCGGCTGTCGAACCGGAGCGACTTCTGCGTATCCGACTTGTCGACGGCCGCTTTCGGTTTCGCGGCAGTCGCCGAACTGCACGCCGCGAGGAGCAGCGCTGAGGCTCCGACTCCAGCGCCCTGAAGGACGGTTCTCCTCGACAATGAATTCAGCATCGTGCACATTCCCCCATGGCATCGCGGCAGGGCGCGTTGTCACCCCTGTTCGATAGTGGCACGGGATCAGGCGGGACTTCCCCACCATTTCGGGGCACATCGGCACCCCATTCCGGGGGCTACCGATTCAGGATGCCCCGAGAAGTACCGTCTGGTACTGCGCGCCGTATCGCTGTTCCTCACCTTGCGTGAGCGTGCGGAACGTCTTCACGGACTCGAACGTGACGGGTGTGGGGAACACGAGCCGGTTGCTGGCTACGGCTTCCTCCAGAACATCGATCTCAAGTTGGCGGATGTCCACGGGTGAGATGAAGTTGGTCGCCGCAGCCACCTCCACGGCATGGATCGGGTCGTAGTAGAAGTTGATGAAGTCTTCGGCGTTGCTGCGATGTGTGGAACCAATCGGGATGATGACAACATCACTCCACAGGACACCACCCTTGTCCGGAATCGCGAAACCCCACTGGTCGCCGGCTTCCTGGTTGATCTGCATGATGTCGCCGGCCCGCGCGATCGCCGCGACGGTTTTGCCGCTCTTCAGGTCTTCCTTGTACTTATTGCCTTTGATGGCGCTGATCTGGCCGGTCGCGAGCTGGTCGCGCAACGTTCCGACGGCGGCGGAGAATTCGGCATCCCCCCATTCGGTGCCTTCAATGTCGACACCGGCATCCAGCATGATGAGTCCGAGGCTGTCGCGCATCGCCGACATCACGCCAACCCTGCCCTTGAGGGCCGGGTCCCACAGATCGGACACCGCCGTCAACCCGTCCGGCAATTCGGCCTTGTTCCAGGCGATCCCCGTGAATCCGCTGCGCCACGGCAACGACTGGTTGCGGCTCGGATCGTGTGCAGGTCGGGCAAATCGCGGGCGGATGTTCGAGATGTTCGGGATTCGGTCGAGGTCGAGACCCTGAACGTACCCGAGCCGGATCCACCGCTCGGCCATCCAGTCGCTCAGCACCGCGGCATCCGCCCCGATGTCCTGACCCAGCTTCAACTGGGCTTTCACCTTGTTGTAATAGATGTTGTCGTCACTGACCGCGTTCGTGTACGTCACCTGGATTCCGGTCGACGAAGTGAAACCTTCCAGGAGCGGGAAGTCCTCGCCCGTCGTGTTGCGGTACGTGTCCCGGCTGTCGAATCGGAGCGACTTCTGCTTCTCGGACAGGTCGATCGCTGCCTGAGGGACCTCGCCGGCGCCGCTGGAACATGCGGCCAGGAGCAGCGCGGACGCGCCGACTCCGGCGCCTTGAAGCACGGTTCTCCTCGACAACGAACTCTGCATGATGCGTGATCCCTAACGACGTCGTGAGAGGAAGCGTTGTGCCCCCTGTTTGATACTGGCACACGCGGTGCATCGTGAAGGGCACCAAAACGGGGTACACACGAGCTCCCGTTCGTGAGATTCAGTCGAACAAACTCGCCACTGCCTCACGGAATGCCACCGTGTGGCGGGTTACATCGGCGCTCGAGGTGGTCGGGCACATGAGCGCCATATTGTGGAACGGGGTCATGAGAATCCCGCGGTTGAGCGCGTGCAGGTGAAGGTATTGCTGCAGTTCGAAGTCGTCCGCCGCGGCCGCTTCCGCGCCATCCCGCGGCGACGTCGCGCGAAAACTGTACTCGGATCTCGCGCCCAGCTGGGTGACTTGCCATGGCACGTCGAACTCGTCGAGAGCGGCCTGGACCCCCGCCGTCCACTCCGTCGCCCGCGCGGCCATGCTCTCGAATGCGGACGGCGTGAGAACGTCGGAGAGAGTCGCGCGGATCCCCGCGAGGGAAAGCGCATTTCCGGCGAGCGTTCCACCGACACCTCCGACATCGATGTCTTCGAGATCGACGCTCGCACGCGCTCGCGCGGCGAACTCGGCGGACATTCCGAATGCTCCCGCGGGAATTCCGCCGCCGATGCTCTTTCCGACGACGACAGCGTCGGGCTCGAGACCAAGCGACATCGTCATTCCGCCAGGTCCGGCGCTGATGGTGTGCGTCTCGTCGATGATGAGGATCACGCCGTGCCGCGTGCAGGCGTCGCGCACGGCCTCGAGGTATCCGGCATCGGGCAGGACGATTCCAATGTTGGTGAGCGCGGGCTCGATGAGCATCGCGGCGATGTCTCCCGCCTCCACTAGGGCCTCCAGGGCATCCACGTCGTTGAACGGCACGACGGCCGTCGTCTCGGACGGTGGGACGGGCGCGCCGATGTTTCCCCGTCGCTCGACGACCGCCCCGTTCTCGTCGAGCGTGGCGAATGCTTCGTCGACCGAGCCGTGGTAGCAGTAGTCGTGCACGACGATCCTGCGCCGCCCTGTGACCTGCCGCGCGTAGCGGATCACGCTGCGGTTCGCGTCCGTGGCCGACAGCGTGAATTGCCAGCTCGGCACCGCGAATCTCGCGGCGAGCAGTTCCGCTGCGACCGCGGCATCCTCGGTGGGAAGCATGAGGGTTGAACCGCGCGCGAGGCGATCGGAGATCGCCGAGACCGCCGCAGGCGGCGCGTGCCCGCACATCGCCCCGGTGTCCCCGAGGCACAAATCGACGTGGTCGATGCCGTCGACATCGGTGAAGTGCGACCCGGAGGCATCCTTCACGTACACGGGCCACGGGCCGGGCCACTTCGCCATCCACAGCATCGGCACGCCATCCGGGAGATGCGGCACGGCTGCGCGCCACAGCTTCTCCGATTCGGTGCGCGAAGCGCGAAACCGCAAGGTCTCCTGCTCCCACAACCGGGCGAGGCGATCGCGATCGCGATATCCCGTCATCCGAGTGCCAGTCCGCGCGTCATTCTGTGGCTGCCGCAAGCCGCTTCCGCTTCATGGCAGACGATACCTGCGAAATAAGCACGAGGACGATCGCGAGGATGAATACCGCAGAGGCGATGACGTTCGCCTCGGCCGGAATACCGCGCGCTGCGGAAACGTAGATGTACTTCGGGAAGGTGCTCGTTGTGCCCGCGTTGAAGTTCGTGATGATGAAGTCGTCGAAGCTCAGAGCGAACGATAGGAGCGCTGCGGCGATGATGCCGGGAAGCAACAGCGGGAACGTGATCCTCCAAAACACCTGGTTCGGCGAACCGTAGAGGTCGCGGCCGGCTTCCTCGAGCGCTGGATCGAGGGTTGAAACGCGCGCCTTGACCGTCACGACGACGAAACTCACGCAGAACATCGTGTGGGCGATAATGATCGTCCCAAGCCCCTTCTGCACCCCCGCGGCCAGGAACTCTGCTGCGAGCCCGGCGCCGAGGACCACCTCGGGCGTCGCCATCGGAAGGAACAGCAGGAGGCTGATCCCCGACCGGAACCGGAACCGATATCTCACGAGGGCGATCGCGATCATCGTGCCGAGCACGGTCGCGGCGATCGTCGCCGAAATGCCGATGATGAGGCTGTTGCCGAATGCGACGCACACTTGAATCTGGTCGCACACGTTGAGCCATTTGTCGAACGTGAAGCCCCGCCAGACGATGTTCGACTTCACGGAGTCGTTGAACGAGAACGCGAACGTGTACGCGATGGGAATGAGCAGGAACACGAACGCGATGATCGCGTAAAGCGGCAGCAGCCAGTTCCCGAACCCGAGCCGCAGCGGACGGCGGCTCGCCGGAGCGCGGGCGGTCACCGCTTTCGAGAGGGCACGGCCTTCCTGAAGTGTCACAGCAGGTCCTCCGTTCCGCTCCGCTTGACGTACACCGTGACCATCACGAGAATCACGGACATCAGGATGATCGACAGGGCGGCGGCCGCCGGGTAATTCAACGTGACGAGGAAGTTGCTTTCGATCACGTTCCCGATCATCGCGGTGCCGGTTCCTCCCAGGAAGTCCCGGCTCGCATTGATGTAGTCGCCGGCAGCGGGAATGAAGGTCAGGAGGACTCCGGATACGATGCCCGTCATCGACAGGGGCAGCGTGACCTTGAAGAACGTCTCCGATGGTTTCGCGTAGAGGTCGCCTCCGGCCTCCAGGAGCCGCGTGTCCAGCCTCTCCAGGGTCGCGTAGAGAGGCAGTGTCATGAACGGGATGAAGTTGTAGGTGAGCCCGAAGATGACCGAGGCGTCAGTTCCCGTGAAGTGGGCATCTGGCGCCATGAGCGCGAGGGCTTTGAGCCCGGTGATCACGAACGACTCGTCGGACAGGATCGACTTCCAGGCGAGCGTGCGCAGCAGGAAGCTGATGAAGAACGGCGCGATCACGAGAACGAGCATGAGATTCTGCAGGAGCGGCCAGCGCCGCGCCTTCACGCCGATGAAGTACGCGAGCGGGTAACTGAACAGCAGCGCGAAAATCGTGGCGAGGATTGCGTAGCCGAACGAACGGAAAATGTGCCCGCCGTACGTATTGACGACGTCGATGTAGTTCTCCCACTTGAACGCCACCTGGTATTCGCCAATGTCGCCGAACGGGATCGGCTCCTGGAACGAGGTCAGGACGAGGGACACGAGCGGTACGAGGAAGAACAGCATGAGGTAGAGGATTCCGGGCAGCAAGAGCAGCAGCGCGATCCTGCTTTTGCGCCTCGGCGCCTGCTCCTTGGCTGTCCCCGTCGCGAATGCGCTGAAGGCCACGGTCAGGACTCCTCGAGCTCCGACTTGAGCGCACGCCGCTTCTGAACCGCGATGGTCGCCGTGTCGGTGTCTGCCGGGAAGCGCGGGGATGCGCCAGGCTCATCCTCGAGCCCGAACCCGTGGTCGACGTCCCAACTGACCCACACTTCCGCGCCCTCGCCCGCGAGCGGCCCGAACGACGTGTTCTGCTGGAAAACCGTGATGCCCTCGAGCCCCGGGATGGAGATTGTGTACTGCGTGCTCACGCCGCTGAAGGACACGTCGACGATGCGGCCGGGGCCGAGGCTGTTGGTGCCTGCCGCCTTCTTCGGCTCGCTCTTGTGCAGGTGAAGTTTTTCCGGACGGATCCCGACGGTGACTTCCCCCTTGTGCCGTTGCGCGCGCTTCGTCGGAACCGTGATCTTGGCACCCTCGACATCGACGGTGATGCTGTTGCTCGTCGTGCCCGTTACGTTGCCGGTGAAGAGGTTCGACTGGCCGAGGAAGTTCGCGACAAAGGCCGTCCGCGGAAGCTCGTAAAGTTCCTCCGGTGCGCCGAGCTGCTCGATCTCCCCCTTGTTCATGACGGCGACCGTGTCCGCCATGGTCATGGCTTCCTCCTGGTCGTGCGTCACGTGGACGAAGGTCAGGCCGACTTCCTCCTGGATGGACTTGAGCTCCATTTGCATTTGCCGACGAAGCTTGAGGTCCAGCGCACCGAGCGGTTCATCCAGGAGCAGGAGAGCCGGGCGGTTGACGATCGCCCTCGCGAGCGCGACCCGCTGCTGCTGGCCGCCCGAAAGCTGCTGGGGTTTGCGCGCTGCCAGATGGTCGAGTTCGACGAGCACGAGCGCTTCGTGTGCTTTGCCGATCGGGTCCTCGATTTTGCGCCGCCGAAGTCCGAACGCCACATTCTCCAGAACGGTCATGTGCGGGAACAGCGCATAACTCTGGAACACCGTGTTCACCTGGCGCTGGTACGGCTTGAGGTGGGTGACATCCTTCCCGCCGATGAGGATCGATCCCTCTGTCGGGTCCTCGAGCCCCGCGACGAGCCGCAGGGTCGTCGTCTTGCCGCACCCGGATGGCCCGAGGAGCGCGAAGAACGACCCTGCCGGAATCGTCAGGTCGAGGTGCTGAATAGCCGTGAAGCCAGGAAACCTCTTCTGAATTCCCACCAGTTCGAGGTCTGCACCACTTTCGGCGAAAGTACCGGATGCCACCTCAGGCCCCGAGAAGAATCGCCTGGAACTGTGCGTTGTACTTCTGGTCTTCAGCCGAATCCAAACTCCGGAACACGTGAGCGTTGTCCAGGGTGGCGTCGGACGGGAAGATCAACTGGTTGTCGGCGAGTTCCGGGTCGAGCGCGATCATGGCCTCTTTCGTGCCGACGACCGGCGGGATGTAGTTCACGTAGGCCGCCACTTGCGCCGCGACCTCGGGGTCGTAGTAGTAGTTGATGAGCGTCTCGGCGTTCTTCTTGTGCTCAGAGCCGATCGGGATGATGAAGTTGTCATTCCACAGCGTCCCGCCCTTGCTCGGCAGGGCGAAGTCCCAGTGGTCTCCGGCCTCGAAGTTGAGCTGCGTGATGTCCCCCGACCACACGATCGCGGCGAGCGTGTCTCCGTTCTGAAGGTCCTCCTTGTAGGAGTTGCCCTTGATGTTGCGGATCTGGCCGTCCGTGACCTGCTTCTGCAGCATGTCGATGGCGGCGGTGAACTCGTCATCGCCCCAATCGCCGTCGATTTGCGTGCCGAGGTCCTGCATGATGCAGCCCATGGTGTCCCGCATTTCGGACAGCACGCCGACGCGGCCTTTGAGGGAGGAGTCCCACAGATCGGATACCGAGGTGAGTCCGCCAGGCAGTTCGTCCTTGTTCCACGCGATGCCGGCGAATCCGCCCTGCCACGGAAGAGACATCGTGCGACCGGGATCGAAGGCGACGTTCTTGAGCGCCGGCACGAGGTTCGCGGCGTTCGGAATCATCGAGTAGTCGAGTTCCTGCGTGTACCCGAAGCGGATCCAGCGGTCGACCATCCAGTCGGTGAGGCACACCGTGTCGCAGCCGATATCCTGCCCGAGCTTGAGCTGGTCCTTCACCTTGCCGTAGTAGGTGTTGTTGTCGTCGACCGCTTCCGTGTACGTCGCCTTGATCCCGGTTTGCTTCGAGAACTCATCCAGCGACGTGTAGTTTCCGTCGTCGTCGACGTCGAGGTAGAGGGCCCAGTTGTCCCAGCGGACGATCTTGTCCGTGTCGGACTTGTCCTTCGCGGGTTCGGGGGCCCCCGCCCCACCCGGCGTGCACGCGGCAAGAGCCAGTGCTCCCGCACCAACGCCGGCACCCTTCAGCATCGTGCGCCGCGAGAACTGCGCGCGCTGGGCCTGGATGACGAGGCTGCGAAGGAAAGGATCTTCGGGCAGTGGTTTGGCCATGTGAACACGACTCCTTACAACTGGTGCGTTTCGGGACGGAGACAACTTTGTTCCGCGTGGATCGATACTGCCACATCGCGACACAAAAAAACACCGAATAGGTTCTGAAACGGGTACATTCGACTCCAAATTTCACGAAATCAGCACCATTTCGACCCAAATAGGTGCGGATTCCATCGTGCGCGCCTAGTAGTGTTGGTCTCGACAGAACGCAAAGAAGCGTGGGCGGCGTCACTTCGAAGTTAGGGTCGCAGTTCCGATTCGCTGGGCAGGAGAACAATGAAGATCGCCATCCCCAAGGAGATCAAAAACAACGAGTTTCGCGTGGCCATCACGCCCGCCGGCGTGCACGACCTCGTCGCCAACGGACACGACGTCATCGTCGAAACCGGCGCCGGAGTCGGATCGTCGATCACCGACGAGGAGTACGCGGCAGCGGGCGCGACGATCGCCGCGAATGCGGCAGACACCTGGAATGCGGCTGACATGCTGCTCAAGGTCAAGGAGCCCATTCGCGACGAGTACGGGTATTTCCGCGATGACCTGCTGATTTTCGCCTACCTGCATCTGGCGGCCGAGCCGGAACTCACCGCGGCGCTCGTCTCCTCCGGGGTTACCGCCATCGCGTATGAAACCGTTCAGCTCCCCAACCGGGCACTTCCCCTGCTTGCCCCCATGAGCGAAGTCGCTGGTCGACTGTCCGCGATCGTGGGAGCGAACGCGATGCTCAAGCCGAATGGCGGACCCGGCCTGCTCGTGCCCGGAGTACCGGGAACCTACCCCGCGAAAGTTGTCGTGCTGGGCGGCGGGGTCGCGGGAACCAACGCCGTGTCCGTCTCCGTCGGGCTCGGCGCCGAGGTGACCGTCCTCGATACAAACCTCCAGAGGCTCAAGGAACTGGACGAGATCTACGCTGGCCGGGTGAAAACCATCGCGTCGAACGGGTTCGAAATCGAACGCGCGCTGCTGCCGGCAGACCTCGTGATCGGATCGGTGCTCGTCCCCGGCGCCAAGGCGCCGAAACTCGTCAGCAACGATCTGGTTTCGCGCATGAAGCCGGGGAGCGTGCTCGTGGACATCGCCGTCGACCAGGGCGGGTGCTTCGCCGATTCCCATCCGACGACGCACGATGACCCCACGTTCACGGTGCATAACTCCCTGTTCTACTGCGTCGCGAACATGCCAGGCGCCGTGCCGAACACCTCGACCTATGCGCTCACGAATGCGACGATGCCTTACGTGCGAGCCCTCGCGAACAAGGGCTGGCACGATGCGCTCCTCGCGGACGATGCCCTCGCGCGCGGCCTCAACACGCACGCGGGCCACGTCGTGTACGAGCCCGTGGCATCCGCGCTCGGCTTCGATCATGTGCCGCTGGCAACCGCACTGGCCTGAAACACCCGTGCTCGGGCGTTGTCTCACCCAGGCAAGGTTGCCCTGAAGGTCCGGCCATCCGGGTCCAGCACGACGAGCGCATCGGGCGAATCTGTCGGTGGCGGGAGGTCTCGGCTTCGCGTGAGGGCCCGATAGTCGGAGACCGAACAGTCGTGGAACACGAACCGCGCCCTCGACCGCAGAGCCGCGAGCGTTCCCCACGAAGTTTGCCAGGCATCCGGGTCGCCGAGCACGACGAGCGGCTCCCCCGCCACCTCGATCGCGTTCGGATCGTGCACGCGAGCACCCAGCATCGTGACGGGGCCCACGCGCTCGAGGCGAGCGCGAATTGCTTCCGGCCTCGACGACACGACGGCGAGTGCCGTGCCGCGCGGCATGACCACGTCGTCGACCGGGTTCTCTGCGGCGCGCGGAAGCGGACCGGCGAGGGCAACCTGCACCCGGTGGCCGCGCCACCAGCCCCCTCCCGGCGGAAGGTCGGGCTCGTAGTCGATGCCGTTTCCTCCCGCGAGCGCGTGGTCCTGCCTCGTCGGCATTTTCAGCAGCAGCGTCGAATCGCACAGCGCCGCGATGGCCTGGAGGCGGCCCCGAACGGCGGTTGCCGTCATCGCTACCGTCAGCCCCGCCCTTTGGCCCTCTCTCACGAGTCTCCCGAGCCGGTCAGCGAAAGCCGATTCGTGATCGGCGGGAAATCTGCCGAGCACCTCGTCGACGTCGTCGAACAGTACGAGCCGGCGCCGGGGTTCTGTCCGCACCGTCGAGAGGGCCTTTGCAACGGCATCCCACGCCCCCTCGATGGTGGTCGGGATGATCATCGCGTCGACCGCACCGTGCGCGAGCGCCGCGAGCACGCCGGTCTTGCCGCTGCGATGCCCGCCGATGACGAGGAGATTGCCGTGTTCGGCCGGATCGAACACTGCGGCGGCGCGCCGCTGCTCGTGAGGAATATCCACCACGCCGAACGCCAGTGCCGGCGCGGGCGCGGGCGGAACATCCCGGGGCAGCAGAACTGCTGGCAGGGGGTCGACCCACGGCCGATGCAGAGCGGTGATTCGTTCCCCCCAGCGTTCGTCGACCGCGGCCACGTCCCGCGGTGCCGCGATCGCGAACTGGACGAGTTCGGGTTCGCCGTCTGCGAGCGCGAGAAGTGCCCTGCCCGCGTGGTGGCGGGGCAATCGCGCTGCTGCCGCAGAACCCACGACCGCGATGCTGTCGGCGTCGTTCGTCACCCGGAGTGAAATCCGCAGTGAGCAATTCGCAAGCACCGCGTCCCGCACGGAGGCGCCGGGACGCTGAGTGCACAGGATGAGGTGGATTCCCAGAGAACGGCCCCGTGCCGCGAGGTCCGCGAACAGTTCGTGGAGTTCGGGCAATTGCGCCGTGAGCGTCGCGAACTCGTCGACGACGATGACGAGCCGTGCCAGGTTCGTGCCATCGTCGAGTTCATCGAGGGATTTCGCGGATGCTTCGGCAAGAATCCGTTCGCGCCTTCCCAATTCTGCCCGCAGACTCAGGATTGCCCGCCTCGCTGCGGATTCATCGAGATCGGTGAGCACTCCCACGGTGTGGGGAAGTCCCGCGACGGTCGAGAACGCGGCCCCTCCCTTGAAATCGACGAGAAGAAAGTTGACGTCGGCCGGGTCGTGCGAGATCGCCATCGCAAGGATCCACGTGGTGAGAAGTTCGCTCTTTCCGCTGCCCGTCGTACCGCCGACGATGGCGTGCGGTCCGTCCTGCACGAGGTCGACGATCTGTTCTCCGCTCGCACAGATCCCCACCGTCGCGCGGAGCGAGCGGCGGCCGCCAGTTGCCGGGTGATGAAGTTCGGCGAGGGCAATTTCCTGCGGCAGGGCCTGCCCTTGGGCTTGCGGGGCGTCCGTGGCAACCGTTTCGGCGAACGACTTCGCAAGTCCGGAACTCACGAACTCCGGGGTGAATCGCGCGAACGGGACTCCGCCCGGATGCCGTACGACCCGCGCGGCCGAGCCGTCGATGTGCACGACGATCCTGCACTCCTGCGGCAGCGAGGCCTCGTCCGCGGCAACCGCGACGAGCGCGGCCGTGCCGCCGGCGGCAGTGCGGAACTCCACGCGCCCATGGCGGGGCGTGGGCCGGTTGCCGTGCATGGCGGGCTGCTGCGGGCGATAGTGCGGGAGCACCCTGAGCCAGTCCGGCATCGTCGGTTCGCCCGGCTGGCACGCGACCGTGAAGTGCGCGGGAGACAGCGCGTGTGCGAGTTGCACGAGCACGGAATTCGCCAGGGCGAGAGCCTGCGGACGGGGGCCGCACACGCCCACTCCCCGGCGGGCATCCACGGTCGCGGGGGCTCGCTGGAGTGTCGTGGCCCTGGTGAACAGGTTCGCGATCGCGATGGCGTGAGGCGACTGGTCGTCCGGGGTCCCGACTCCCGCGAGTCTAACGCCGCTCTCCACGCTCCCCACGCCGAGTCGAACCGTCAGTTCGCGGTCGGTGCGCGCGCCCCATCGTTCGCGATGGTGATGCGGAAACGAAGCGATCGCTACGGCGGAGGGCGCTGCGAGTTCGAGCCCGGCGCGCTCGCTCTCGTGCGCTGCATCGATCGCGTGGATCGCGGCAACGATGTCGCGCTCGAACCGGTTGCGCTCGCGACGGGAATCTTTTCGGGCTCGGCGCATCGAGTCCGCGACGCTTGCAACGGCGACGACGGGTCCGAGCAGAGCGAACACGAGGGCAAACGGAGACTGGGTGAATGCCGCAAGCGCGAGAGCTGCCGCCACGGGCATCGCGGTGGCAAAGACCGGGAACGGCGTTCTCTTCGGCTGTTCCGGGGCGCGCGGCACAGCGATCTCCTGGAGATTCGTCACCTGCTCAGGTGACCACGCCCCGTCCCCTGCTCACGGCGAGACGGCAGAATCCGTGGGGAACAAGCGGCCGCCGCATTCCGGTGGGACAAGTTCGCTCAGCTGACGATGAAGAACTGCTCCCCCACGTCCACGCGGGATCCGCGCACAAGCCGATACCGCCGCTCAGGGTGGCATCGGATGGGCTTGGACTCCGGTTCGCGCACTATCGTGCCGTTTCCCGAGTACCGGTCCTTCACCCAGAACGCACCCTCCTCCTGTCCGAACTCCAGATGGGTTTTGGACACCGAACGGCTGGAATCGGCGATTGGCACCAACTGATCAAAGTACTCTCCCGGCTCGGCCCTCGGGCTGCGGCCGATGAGCCCGGTTCCGTGGACCGTGAAGGTTTCGCCCGTGCTGAACTGCAGGACGAATCGCTCGCCGAGCTGGTGGCTGGAGGTGATTCTGGTCGGTTCGAGGTCTTCGTCGAACGCTTCCTCATCGAGCCACGAGGGCGCCCCCGGTTCCGATTGCGCGTCAGGAGTCGGCTCGGGTTCCGGCTCGGGCTCCGGTTCCGGCTCCGCATCCGGTTCCGGCTCCGCATCCGGTTCGACCTGCTCCAGCCGCTCGACGGCATTCGTGTCGCGGGGCCTCGAATCCGGATGCTCGATCGCCCCCATCACGAATCCGCACTCGCCGCAGAAGATGTCGTCGGGCGACGCGGGAGCGCCGCACTGCCGGCACGCCGGACCAGCCCCAATACCCTCCGAGGATGCGTTCGACCACGGCTCGGGATCCGCGACGGGTCGCGTGAGCGGCGGCGGGATCATGGGCCGGGGTGACGGCATCGTCGCGGGAGGCGAGAGAGAGTCCGCGGTCGGCTTCGCGGTGGGGGCCAGGACTGCCCTCCCGCACTCGCCGCAGAACATGGCGTCGGAAGGCAACTCGGTACCGCAGTAGCTGCAGGTCACCGCTTCATCCTCTCTCGCGTGAACAAGCTTGAGACACTATAGCCACCAAGGCTGCGGAGGGAAACGAGCGCCTTGATCCGCTCCCACCTCGTGAGGTTGTAGTCGAGGGAATACCGCAAGTCATCGACGGATTTCCACAATTGGATCGCCTGCTCCAGGTCGGGTTCGCCGGGCGCGAAGATCGCCCGATCCGCGACCGCCGCAAGCACGAACGGCTGCGTCCCGCCCACGACTTGCGCGACTTCAAGGCGCGTCGGAGTGGGCCCCGGGGTGAAACCGTGGTCGAGAACGGCGTCTTCGAACTCGTCCCAGCCACCGGCAATTCGCTGAATCGGGGACGGTGCCAACCTGCGCAGCCGCCTGCGCCGCCACTTGGCGAGCGCGATCGTGAGGAACGGCGACAGCAGGACAAGCATGACCAGGCTTGCCCAACCGAGACCCGTGAGTACCCTCAGTACCGTCGCGAGAACAGGGTTCTCCGGGGGATCCTGCTCCTGACTCGTATTGGGCGGAAGCTGGCTGTCGCGCGTCTCCGGCTCCTGCAACAGTGGCTGGACGGGGGATTGCGGACGGGCGACCTTGGTCGGGTCCAGTGGCTCCGCGTCCGGGATCGGCCTCAGCGGCGGAGTGGGGTCAATGGCGACCCAACCGAACTGGGTCGTGTTCACTTCGATCCACGCTGACACGTCGCTGCCGGAAATCGCCGTCGGACCCGTCGAAGCGATGTCCTGGGGCGCAAATCCGAACACCACGCGCGCCGGGAAGCCGAGTTGCCTCGCCATGAGGGCGGCGGTCACTGCGTACTGCTCCTGATCGCCGATCATGCGCTGTCCAGTCAGCAGCTCCGTGATGCGGTCGGCCGCGTGTCCGGAGCGGCTCGCGGGCTCGGTCGACGAAACGCCGTGGCTCACGTACCCGTCTCTGCGCAATCCGTCGAGCATCGCCACGAGGCGGTTGCCGGCACCTGAGATGCCGGAGACATAGCTGTCAAGCGTTGCGGCGAGACCCTCTGGCACTATGGCGACGGGTGGGAGGTCCACGGTTCCCGGTTGCAGTTTCGCAAGATCGGATGCACTCGGTTGCGTCGGGATCACCGACGTCACGGTGTAGGAATCTCCGGAGGTCACCCCTCCGACAACGGCCGCGGTGTCGCTGTTGTCGTTGTAGTAGAAATTGCCGAGGAGACGTGCGGCATTCGCGCCCTCGAAAACGACGCGTTCCAGCTTGCCGATCGTGGGCAGCCAGACCCCGGAGTAGTTGCCGATCGTGACGTCGATCGTCACCGTTTCTCCGACCACGGACGACTGGTCGACGCTCAGCGGCACGCGAGTGAACGCGCCGGACGCGCTGTTCACGCTTCCCTCGCCAACCGAGTAGACGACACCGTTGTACGTGTCGAGGGTCGCAATGCGAATCCGCGCGCCGGGAGGCAGATTGGTCGCCGTGAAAACAGTCCTGCCGCTCAGTGCGGGCTGCAGGTACTTGCGGAAACCGCTCAGCGGACTCGGATAGTGCCTCGAGTCGAACGGCTGCGCGATCGCGGATCGCAACACGACGCGATCCTTGACGGGCGGCAGCAATTGCGACGCTCCGAAGGATGCGGAGGCCGCGACTGCGAGAATTATTCCGGCGCTCAACAGGGTGCGTGCGCCGACGAAGCCCCCATCGGCGATGTGCTCCACCGGTTGCCCGTCAGCACTGAGCTCGCGCGCCGAGAGCAGTCGAATGGACTCTCGTCGGCGATACCACCGGTTCCAAATGAGCCACACGAGAATCATCGCCGTCAGGCCGATCGCGACGGGAAATGGCCAGAGCGCAGATTCCGGGCCGAAGAGTATCCCGACGATGAACACGACAATGGGCCCGAGGACCGCAAGATCCGGAAAATTCGAACGGAGCGCGACGGTCAGCGAAACCACGACCGTCACGAGGATCACGATGAACGCGGGAATGAGCAGCGCCTGGTAGTCGCCCACGGGAAGGCTGATCGTGAGCAACCGCTTCCAGCTGGTCGCGGCACCCAGGAGCAGCTCCTGAAGCCCCGCGAGGGAAGGCAGAACCCGGCCGAGCGCGAGATCCGGCACGGCAAGCGGCACGCCGAGGATCAGGTAGGCCGCAAGAGTCGCGGAGAGCACTTGGAGGCTCGACCAGTGCAACACGGCCCCCAGAATCGCGATGAGCGCGGCGCCCGCGAACGTGACGGCGACGAGGGTCACGAGCGCCATGCTCGCGTAGCTCGGCCACAGGGTGATGGATGCGATTCCGGTCGACAATGCGAGCATGACGGTCGATACCGAAATGAATCCGACGCTCTTTCTGGCGCTGCCCGTTGCCGGGCTCTTCGCGGCGTTCACGCCGCCGCCGACCGCGACAGCGACTTTTGCAGGTCCTCAAGGTACCCGATCGTCAGCACGCTGAGGCCGGGAACCCTGCGGTACCCCGGCACGATCTCCGGGTCGCACACGATCGCAACGACTTCGACATCGACAGGGAACAAAGCCGAAGCCGCTCTCAATTGCGTCGGCGTCGTTGTTGAACCGCAGACGAGGAAGGCGACAGACACGCCCGAAACCTGTTCGGAAACGACGCGGGCGACATCGCGCACGTCCAGCGCGGACTCGTCCCGTTCGATGACGGACAGGTCGTCGAGAAGTCGGCTCCTCGTGAGCGTGCTCAATCGCGACACCGCGAAGACTTTCCGCTTCGCGAAATCGGGAGTCTTGTCGCCCACGACGACCGAGACTTCCCTCGCGTCGCGGATGGCGCGCACGCCGAGGGACCCGGCGACGCTCACGGCGAGCTCGAACTCCTCGTCGTTCGCGTAGTCGGCGGACGCGAGGCTCAAGGCGATGACGAGGTGGCTGCGCCGGGTTTCCTCGAACTGGCGCACCATATAGCGGCCGGTCTTCGCCGTGCTCTTCCAGTGGATGTAACGCCGTTCGTCACCCGGCGCATACTCGCGGAGCGCGTGGAACGACACGTCGCTGTTCGAGATCTGCCTCGTGGGGTTGCCTTCGAGGTCGCGGATGAACCCCGTCGTCGTGCTGGGAACTCCGATGGTGCGCGGGTGGATGTACATCCACAGCGCATCCGTCCACACAAGCTCGCGACGCACGAGCCCGATCGGATCTGCTCTCACGGTGCGCACGGGGCCGATCTGGACCACCCCGCGCCGCGCGGTCGGCACCGGGAACTCGTGGGCGAACACTCCGCCTCTCGCCAGCGACGGCATGGTGACGGCCGCCATTGCCGTGCCCACCGGGATTTCCACCGCGGCACCGAGTATCCGGTGCCGGGTGGGGTTCGCTATCACGACGCTCCCCGCAGCTTGCTCGCCCACGACCACGCGCGAGTGCGCAGTTTTCAATTCGACCGAGAACGCCGTGCGGCCGACAAGATAAATGACGGCGACGAGAACGAGAACGAGGCTTGCCCAGGCGATGACGACGAGTTCCATCCACCCCAGGGAGTATCCGATGGCGAACGACAGGGGGACAAGAGCGAGCATCGACCAGCCGAGCGGGGTGACGACGGAGGACACTCTCGCGGTCCAGGCCCGTACGGTTTCCTCGAATCCTCGGCTGACACGAACCACCGCGACGATCGCGTCAGCGAGCCGGCCCGTGCGGTTGCCGACGATCTTCGTCCTGACGTTCGTGAGGCCCTGCGTGGCGGCGGATGGGGTCGAATCGAACCGCCTGGAGGCCACGCTGGCGCTGCCCAGCGTCGGCGACGCAAGGAGCTTCTCGGCCGGTTCGGTGTGGTTCACACGGCTTGCCTGTCCGTCGGCGGAGGCGTCTCGAGGAGCAGTTGACTGATGATGCTCGAGGCGGTGACGCCTTCGAATTCGGCTTCGGGGTCAAGAACCAGGCGGTGGGCGAGAACGGGCTCCGCGAGCACTTTGACATCGTCGGGGATCACGTAGTGCCGGCCGCTCGCCGCCGCGAGCGTCTTCGCCGTGCGGACGAGCGCGAGAGCAGCCCGCACGCTCGCGCCGAGGCGCACTTCGTCAGAGTTTCGGGACGCATCGATGAGCCGGGAAACGTAGTCGTTGATGGACGGATCGACGTGCACCGTGCGGGCGAGCGCGCCCATCTCGAGGATGACCTTCGCCGTGACGACGGCAGGGACGATGATGTCGTGCGCTTTCGTGCCCGAGCCTTGCAGAATGCGCAGGGTCGACGCATGGTCGGGATAGCCGATGGACGCTTTCATGATGAAGCGGTCGAGCTGCGCCTCGGGCAGTCGGTAGGTCCCGGCCTGTTCGATCGGGTTCTGCGTCGCGATCACCATGAACGGCGAACCGGCATCGTGCGTCACGCCGTCGACCGTGACCTGGCCCTCTTCCATGACCTCGAGCAAGGCGGCTTGCGTTTTCGGGCTCGCGCGGTTGATTTCGTCTGCGAGCACGATGTTCGCGAAGATGGGCCCCTCGTGGAACTCGAACGACCCCGACCGCTGGTCGTAAATGCTGACCCCCGTGATGTCACCGGGAAGGAGGTCCGGCGTGAACTGGATTCGGCTGCTCGTGCCGTCGACACTCTGCGACATCGCCCGGGCGAGCGATGTCTTCCCCGTGCCGGGGAAGTCCTCGAGGAGCAAGTGGCCTTCACTGAGGAGCGCGGTGAACGCGAGCTTGATGACGAAGGTCTTGCCCAGCAGCACCTGATCGACGCCCGCGACGAGCCGGTTGAAAATGTCCGCAAACCATGCAGCCTGCTCGGGTGTCATCGTTCTCGCGGTGCCGCTCTTCGGAGCAGTGCCGATGGACTTTTCGCTCATTATGGTGCCTCCGTGCAGGTTGCTTCTGCGTATCCAGGGTCGGTGAAGTACCGGTCGTTGTGTTCGGGAGAAACGCCGACGCCAAAGTCGACGATCGCTTTCATCCGCACGTTCGTCTGGCCGATGAGCGGAATCGTGGGTGGGGGGACGGAGCTGTCCGGACTGTAGCTGCCGAATCCGAGCCCGGTATCGAACGAGTAGATATACGTTACGGGATATCGGTCGGGATCCGTGCCGTTCACCGGCGGGCCGGGGACGACCTCGGCGCCGACGACGCAGCTCACGATGGTTCCCCGCGCGTTCAATGGCGTGCGGGTCATGCTCCCCGAGGGTTCGCCGCAGAACGTATCGGTCATGTCCCGGCAGCCGCGGAATCGTATGGTGAGCGCATTCCCATACACGGACGCGTTCTCGGCCGACGTGAGGAATTGCCCCTCCACGACGTCGCGCCAGTTGTTGTCGCCGTTGACGTCGTATTGGAACTTGGCTGCGGTGAGAGAGGCGACGGCAAGGTCGTCACGCACCTGGATGTCGAATTGGCCGCCTCTCGGCTGCAGCCAGATTGTTCCTGAGGCCGTGCCCGGCGACCGCATCGTCACCACGTCACCGGATGCCGTCGGCGTGCAGTAGTAGCCGTTATCCGCGTACACGACGTAGCGGTAGGTGTGCTGATCCCTGACCCTCGTGTCATTCCAGACCGTCCCGGGGAAGCCGGGCTTCCCCGATCCGGGCGACGGATTCTGGCACGTCGTCGGCAGGACGTCGGTCGACTCGAACCTTCCGACGGTGTAGTTCACGCCGGGCGCCCCTTGCGGGTTGCTCGGTCCCCAGCTCACCCTGACGTGTCCGAGAGAGTTGTACACGACTCCCGTCACGCCGCCTTCGGCCTGCCCGGGAGGGCCGACGGTCGTGACGGACACGGCGGGGTTTCGCAGCCATCCGGAATCTCCGGCGACTTGCGCGCTGTTCCTCGCGAACACGTTCACCGCATAGGCGACGGCCGGCGCGAGAGTGCCGGAGCTGTTCTCGAATGCGAGGCTTGTCGTTCCGACGGGGACGAGCAGGGATGTGTCGACGTTCGGCCCCGTGATTCGCACCGTGTACCCGGTCACCGGCGAACCATTGGGCGGGTCCCCAACCGCCGACCACGCGATCGCGAGTGAACCGCCGGCCGGCGCGGTGTTCGTCGGGATCGCGCTCACCCCGCCCGGCGCGGCGGGGAGCACATCGGACCATACGGCCGTGGCGATGCCGGCCGGTTCGGACGGGCCGATCGCATTGATCGCGACCACCGAAATCTTCAACGCATTTGCCGGCCCGTTGCCGCGGGTCGCAATGACGCAACCGTTCGTCACCGCGCACTGCGTCACGCTGGACACCGATCCCGTGTCGGTTCGCGTCGCAGTCACCTCGTAACCGGTAATGGGCGAATTGTTGAACGATCCTGGGCTCCACGCGACCGTCAAACTCTGGTCGCCGAATGCGGAAATTCTCGTGCCCGTCACTGGATCGGGGACATCCTGGATCTGCAACTGCACGTTCCCCCATACGAAACGCTCGACGTCGCCCGTCGCATCGGCCACTTGATACTGCACGTTGACGTCCTGTGCCGGCGCTTCCTTCGTTACGACAGCGGTGAGCGTGCGGAGATTGTCGCTCAGGGTGATGGTGACGCCTGAAGGCAACGAGGCCCCGTCGATGCCGCGGACGCCCACGACTTTGAGCGGGCTGCCGGGGAACGGATTCGTCGCCTCATCGTTGGCCAGCACGTCGATGACCGTGGTCTTCCCTCGTGGGGCGACGACGGTGTCCGCTGCCGGTTTGGCGAGCGGGCGGCTCGATGCGACGACATTGAGCTGGATGCTTCCCGCCTTGCCTGCCACGAGATCGTCGCGCACACCGAGCACGAGCGCGGTCGACGTTCCCTTGACGGCGTTCGCCCTCGCCTGGATGACGAGAGTCTGACCTGTGAGCGTGTAGCTGAATCCGACCGGCAGCGGAGCGAGCGCCGTGTAGGCGAGCTCATCGAGGTCGTCGGGGTACGGGTAGTCGGTGAGCTTCAGGAGGTCGATCGTCTTCTCCTGGCCAGGCTCGAACTCGATGACCGCGCCATTGAAGACGGGGGGCTGATTTTCCCGCGGCGTGACGGTGATCGGCAGAACGAGGGTCGCCGTGCGCCCGTTGGGGTCGCTCGCGGAAACTCCGTCCGTCACCACGAAGGAAATCGACGCGGGACCGAAATACTTTTCGGCGGAGCGGAACACGAGGGTCTGTTCGTCGCGCACGAGGCTCGACCCGTCGGAATGGGTTGCGCGGACCGTTGTCGTGTCGGCGAGCCGAACCGGCTTTCCGCCGATCGCGATCACGTAGTCGTTGAGCGGGATGGTCAGCGTCGACTCGCTCGGGATCGTGAGGGGTCGGGCTTTTCGGTTGATTTGCGGAAGCGCATCGTCATAGCCGGGCACCCACACGAAGGCGTACGCCACGATCGAGGGGTCTTCCGGATTCGACACCGAGAACGGAATGATCTGCCGTTTCTCACCGACCGTCACCCTCATCCGCTTATCCGACGTGATCGAGACGTTTCTGTCGTATCCGGCCAGAAGCGAAACTCCGAGATTCCCAACGGCACCGTCCGCGAAGAACACGTTGGCGAGCACGTTCACGTCGATCGAATCCCGGCCGAGGATGTCGGTGAGCGTCAGTATCGTGTCGCGCGCGATCGGCAACGCCCGAGGCGCGTCCGGCGACACCGTGACGGTCACGAAGTTCTGGCTCGTCCCGCCCAGCTCATTCTGGATCGTGTAGATCAGGCCGTATTGGCCGGGTTCGACGGGAGGCGTCACGGTCACGACCGTGCCATCCGTTTCCGCGACGATGTCCGCGTCGCTCACCGGCACAATATCGATGACGGTGAGCGGACTGCCGTCCGGATCCGAATCGTTCGCGAGAACCTGGATCGTCACGGAGCCGCCGGGGCGAATCGAGACCTCGTCGGCGATGGCGACCGGATTGCGCGCGCCGCCGCTCCTGGGACTGATGCCGATGCGAACCGTCCCCGTGGCGCGAGCGCCGAGCGCATCGATCACGGTATACGTGAACGTGTCCGTGCCTGCCGAGTAGTCACCGGCCTCGTAGCTGAATCCGTCGGACCCGTTCGGGGTCACGGCGCCCTTCTCGGGGTTCGTCTCCTGCCCGAGAAGCTGAACGGAGTCGCCGTCGGGATCGATTCCGCCGAGGGGAATCTGGATGTTCACGCGCTCCCCCGCGAGCACGCGCGCTACGACCGTGACCGGTTCCGGCGAATTGTTCGTCGCAGCGACGACCTCGCGAACCGTGATGCGCACTTCCGCCTGAGCCGCCTGGCCGTCGGGCCCGCTGACCGTGTAGGTCGCGACGAAGTTTCCCGGCTTGTCCGGGGCCAGGTACCTCAATATGTTTCCAGAGGCGAAGAGCAACCCCGAGTCCCCCCGAAGCGTCGTCGAGAGCTGCGGGTCGAGGGTGAGAGACTCACCGTCCGGCTGGATGTCGTTGTCGAGGACGGGGATATCGATTGCGGCACCGACGCGCACGGAGATCGTGTCGTCCGTCGCGATCGGCGGTTGTAGCTTCACCGGGCGCGGAATCTCAATGACCGTGACTGTCCCGTCCGCTGAAGCGAGACCGTTCGTGACGCGGTAGCCGAACGACACCGGCCCATCGTCCTGAGGCGCCGTGAGGGTTACGCGGATCGTTCGCTGCTCGAGGATCTCCGCCTGGATCCCTTCCCCCGCAGAAATTCCCGTGACTCCCGTGACGAGGAGCACACCGCCTGCCGGATCGATGTCCGAGTTCGCGATATCGACCGTCTCGCTGCTCAGAGACTTCACGAAGACGGTTTTCGGCACCGTGATCGGCTTGGTGTTCACGTCCGGCGGGGCGTCAACGTCGATCCGCAGAGTTCCGGTCGTCGTCTGGTCGCCATCCGTGACAACGTATTCGAGGCTGAACGTTCGAACCTGGCTGCTGGAGAAGCGGAATGTTCCAGAGTCCGGACTCGCGGTAATGACGGCGCCCGTCCGCGACGGAACGCTGCTGAGCCGAATCGTCCCCGTGCCGCCGCTCACGTGCTGCAGAGGATGCACCGTGACCGTCTGGCCCGCGTAGGCGAGCACCACGAACGGCTCAGCGACGATGGGGACCTGCCCTGGCGCGCTCACCGTGATGGCGAGGTTTCCGCTCGATTGCGCCGAGCCGTCCGTCACGACGAGAGCGACGGACCGGGAAACGCTCGCCGCGCCCCCCTCGACGAACACGACCGTCCCGTCCGGCTTGAAACTCGCGACATCCGGGGACCCGGTCGATGCCGACGAGAGATAGAACGCGTCGCCGTCCGGATCCACCCAGTCGCCGAGAACAGAGGTCGTCATGCGTCCGCCCTGCGCGACGACGCTCCTGCTCTTGCGCATTTGCACGGGCGGTGAATTCTCGTGCGGTTCGCGCACCGCGACAGTCACCGTGGCGCTCGCTTCGCCGCCGCGGCCGTCGTTGATCGTGTACCGGAACGACACTGACCCGCTCGCTGCTGGCGTGAGCGTAATCTGCACTTGCTGCCGATTGTTCACGATGTCCAGGCGTCCGACCGACTCATCCAATTCGCTCACGTGCGAAACCACGAGCACGTCGCCGTTCGGGTCGTAATCGTTGAGGAGCACGGGAAGGATCGCACTTCGGCCGGGCCGCGCGCCGAATGCGTCGTCCACGGCTACGGGCGGCTGCTGCACCTTTTCATAGTCGGGGGGCGTATCGAGGTCGTTCTCGGTCACTTGCTCCTGCTGCTGCTGGACATGAACGAGGCCATCCCAGTTGTCGATGAGTTCGCCGCGGGCCTGGACGGCCCAGGATCCGCCGCCTCGCGGGTCGTTGAGCACCACCCTGTCTCCATTGCGGTTGAACGCGAGGCGCGCAGCCCCGAGCGGCATCGACGCAAGGAGGAGCGTTACCGGTTCGCCGGACCCGCACCGACGCCAGGCGGTGCCGTCCGACCAGGCGGCGAACTCGCATCCCGCTGCGATCACCGGCGCGGCGGGGTTGCCCGTTCGGTCCTCGACCAGAACCTTCGGGTCGCCGCCGTTCGGAGAGACAGCCAGGAGGCCGCGGGAGTACGCGAGCAAAATCTCCTCGCCCGACATCGACGGCTGCTGAAGCCGAAGAGTGTCAGCGACCCCCGCGAACCCGGAGAGGTCGACGCTCGCTCCGTCGACGATGAGGGTTCTCGATGTCGCATCCAGGACGGCCCAGTGCGACCCGACCCAGGTGACGGACAGAACGCTTGCGGCGTCGCCGAAAGTCAGTGCGTGCGTTTCGACGACGGACGCCGTGTGCGCCGCGTCGATCCGGTACACGAGCTGGGCATCGCGCGAGTACGCGATGAGCCATCCCTCGGCGTCCATGGCGAATACGGAATTGATGCCGAGGCTCAGAGTCGGCGCGGATGCAGGGTCGAAGTGTTCGAACTCCGCCGACGGCACAATCCACACCTGGCCGTCCCCGTCGGTGACGACGGCGTTGCCACCGGCGAGGAACAGGTGCGGGTCGTCGGTCGGCATGGGGACCGTGTCGGCGACCGTGGAGGTCGCCGGATCGACGATTCCGACCTTGCTGCTGCCCTCGTCGAAAAGCAGAACCGTCGTGCCGTCCTGGACGACATCGAGCTCGCTGCTGTCGGTCGGCACGACGGTATTCAGCTCGAGGATCTGGGTATTCGCGCGGCCGATGAACTGCTGCGCGCCATTCGAAACCCACACGGAGGCATCGTTGAGCTGGACCTTTTGCGCCGGGTAGCCGCCCGAGACGATGGCGCTCGTCAAAACGACGGCGACGATCGCCGTTCCGCTGGTCAGCGAAACTGCGAGGGACTTGTGGCCGGAGAGCCAGCGCCTAAACATCGTCGCCCGTCATCCGCTGAACTCCACGCACTTCTCGCTGCTGGGTTCCCCGGTTTTTCCCTGCCGGTTCACCGTCACGGTAATGCAGACGCGGTCGCCGGGATTCGCATCGACCGAGAACGTCGTCGACTGCTGGATGCTGTTCTGGGTCCCCTGGTTCGCGGAGATCTGGTAGGAGTCGCCGGGGAGCAGCCCGGGATTGGACCAGCTGAACTCGATGGAATCAATCGACTGCTCGGCCTGGATGTCGGTGACCCGCGGAATCCGATCGGAGCTGGAACGGACAAGGACGATCGTGGCCACGACGCCCAGCGTGACGACAAGCACCGCGGTAGCGATGAGGGACCAGGCAAGGACTTGCATGCCCCTGCTGCGCAGATTGGACTTCGTGTTCGGGTTCGGTTGCGACTGATCGGTGTCCCTGAATATGGTGCCGACGGGCGCGTAGTCGGCTTGCGCGAATCGACGCCGCTTTCTCAAGCGCGCTCCGCTTTGGTGGTTCGCACCTGCGACCCCGCGAATCCTCGTGCGATCACCGAGTTCGCCTACGGTCGCGAGCGCCCAGTCGTCGACGGCGACTTCCACGGGGGTCTGCGGAACGCCGAGTTCGGTTTCAATCGCCTGCAGACCCCGGACGAATTCCATCGCGGTCGCCGGTCGCGCTTCCGGCTTTCTCGTCATCGCTTTCTGCAGAAACTTCTCCAGGCTCTCCGGAACGTCGGAACGCCCGATCGGCTGCACTTTCGCGCGATTGATCCGGCTGATCAGATCCGTCGACTTATTGGATTCTCCCGGGATCTCAAACGGCGAACGGCCCGCGAGAAGCGAGTAAATCGTCGCGGCGAGCGACCACACCTCGGAGGCGACGGAACCGGACGTTTCGTCCATGAGGACTTCGGGTGCCGACCAGGGAATCGACATGCCAATCGCTTCCCGATGGCCGGCTTCGCTGAGCGTCGAGGCGATCCCGAAGTCGGAGAGGACGGGGTGTCCGTACGCCGTGAGCAGGATGTTCGAGGGTTTGATGTCGCGGTGCAGGACTCCCGCGCGGTGCGCCGTCTCCACGGCGCTGCCGATCTTCACCGCGATTTGCAGGATGTCCGGAACGGGAATCCGTTCCCGGCGATAGCGCTCGCTGAGCGACGGCGAACACAGTTCCATGACGAGGTATGGGCGGCCGTCGGCGGAAACGCCCGCCTGATACACGGTGAGAATGGACGGGTGTGCGCTCAATTGGGCCATCAGGTTCGCTTCGGCCTGGAACATGTGCCGCACCTGGTCGTTCACGATTTCGCTCAACATGACTTTGACGGCAACCTGACGGCGGGGCATGTTCTGCTCATACAGGAAAACGTCGGCGAAACCTCCCGAACCGAGAATGTGCACGTGGGAAAAGCCGGGCAGCACGGGTGGCTGCGACGGTAAGCGCCTCGCCATAGTGCCCCCTCGCTTACTCACTCGCGGGCACGACGCATCGGGTTGCGCTCGCTCGGCCCTTGCTCATTCTAGGCAGACGGGCCCTGGACTCTCGCCCAGTATGACAGTCTTCACAGGAAGTACTCACGCCCCATTTCTAGGGCCTACGCATCAGTGTGAAGGCGCCGTGTCCTCAAGTTCGAGGAGATCGTCGCCGTCTGCCACGTTGCCGGCGATCACGTCGATCACGATTGCCGTGACATTGTCCCGACCGCCCGCCTTGAGGGCATCCTCGACGAGCGCCTGAGCTGTTTCCTGCGGCCCGCTCCTGGCCGCAAGGCGGGCTCTGAGGTCGAATTCGCCCACTTCCCGCGTGAGACCGTCCGAGCACACCAGAACGCGGGAATCCGAGGTGACCGGCAGGAGCCAGAAATCGGGCACGGGTTCCGAGTTGAACCCCACGGCACGGGTCACGACGTTGCTGTTCGGATGGTGCGCCGCGTCGACCGATGTAATGAGCCCGGCGGTGACGAGCTCCTGGACGACGGAGTGGTCGACCGTCACTTGCGTGAGCACATTGTGCTCGAAGAGGTACAGGCGCGAGTCTCCCACGTTGAAGACGACCCAATACGGATGGCCGCCGTGAATCGTGATCGCGGCACCGGTCACTGTCGTGCCGACGCCCAGTTCCTGCTCGTCCAGGGCGTGGGAGATGTCCATTGTCGCAGCGCGAAGCGCGTCGACGATGGATTCCGGCTGCACGAAGCCGCCCGTCGCGAGTTCCGCGAGCCGCGAGACGACCGCCGCGCTGGCGACATCGCCCGCCGAGTGCCCGCCCATTCCGTCCGCCACCGCGAAGATCGTCCCCGCCGCGACCAGGCTGTCTTCGTTGTGGGAGCGCACGTTCCCTACGTCCGTCGCCATCCCCCACGCGAGCGCGACCTTTGCATCGCCCCGGTCCGGGATTGCGAGTTCGAACCGGGCATTGCTCTCGCCGACCACCGTCACCGTGTACCTTCCGCTAGAGCATGGGCCGGCGCTGCCACGACAACGATCCGGATTCCATCCCCAATATCCACTACGGAACCCTCGCCGACGACGACCGACTCGCCCTGGCGCAAACCTCGCGGCGGGAAACCTCCGCTCGTGACGATCGTGCCATTCGTCGAGCCGAGGTCCGTGACCACGACGGCGTCACCCTCCTGGCGCACTTCGACGTGCGTGCTCGAAACTTCGCGCGATGGGGAGGGGACCATGACCAGTCGGGGCATTTTCGCGCCCGTGATTCGCGGAGTGCTCGGTCGGCGCCCGATGTATGCGGGGACTTCGAGCGGAATCGGAGGGTGGGTGCCGATCCGGAGGGCGAATTGCGCGGCCCCGACATCCTCGACGTCGTCCGCGGCCGCTCTCGCGCGCCGCCGGCCCGAGCCGGCTCGCGTCACGATGATGGTGTCTTCCTCAGCCGACGCGGGCTCGATGAGGGGAGGCGGCGATTCGCCGATCATCGCAGGGCCGAGGATGGTGTCCGCTTCATCGCCTTCCGTCGGTTCGGTCCCGTCGCTCACGAATGACCTCCGAGGCTCGCGACGAGATTGATGATCGTGGCCAGGATGACCGCTCCGAACAGGTACGACACGAGGGCATGGCGCAGAGCCGTCACCCGGAACTCTCGGCGGTTCAGGCTCGTATCCGAAACCTGGTAGGTCATGCCGAGCGTGAACGCGAGGTACGCGAAGTCCCCGTAGTCAGGCTGCTCCTTCTGGTTGAAGTCGACGCCGCCCGGAGTTCCGTCGTAGTACAGGGAGGCGTACCGGAGCGTGAACAGCGTGTGGATGAGAAACCAGGACACGGCAACGCTCGCAATCGCCAGCGCGCCGATGACGACGCTTCCCACACTGGATAACGAGTCCTGACGCACGAGAACGAAGGCGACAATGGCCAGAGACGCAATGCTCGCGATGACGAGCAGAGCGTCGGCGAGCGGGCGGGACGGGTCTTCCCGCGTGGCGTGCTCAGCGGTCTGACTGGCTCCCATCCTTCCGATCCTGAACCACACCCACACGATGTAGGTGAGGGATGCCGAAAGCCAGCCGATGAGAAGCGCAAGGTCCCACGGGACCGCCATCCACGCGAGGAGCCAGGCGGCCACACCCACCGCGAGCATGGCGAGCACGCGGATGCTTGCCGTGTGAGTGCCGCTTGGGGCCGACCTGCTGTCCACTCGTCAATGTTCGCACAATGGACCGCACGCAATCTCAACCCGCGGCAACTACCGAATTCGTTGTCCGAGACCACAAACTGTACGGAATCGCTTGTGACAAAGCAGTTTCACTGACAGAATCGATACATGACTGCCGCAGGCAAGCCGATCCAGCTCGATACCGTCTCCAAGGCGATCATCGAGCAGCTCCAATCGGATGGCCGGCGATCTTACGCGGAGATCGGGAAAGCCGTCGGCTTGAGCGAAGCCGCAGTGCGACAACGCGTGCAGAAACTCACCGACTCGGGCGTCATGCAGGTCGTCGCCGTCACGGATCCGATGCAATTGGGTTTTTTCCGTCAGGCCATGATCGGCATCAGGGTGACGGGCGACACGACGAGCGTCGCGGACCGAGTGGGACGCATCGACGCTGTCGATTATCTCGTGCTCACCGCGGGCAGTTTTGATTTGCTCGCGGAAATCGTGTGCGAAAACGACGAGGACCTCATCGACGTGCTCAACAAGGAGATCAGAAGCATCCCGGGGGTGCATTCCACCGAGACTTTCGTCTATCTCAAACTACAAAAGCAGTTCTATAACTGGGGAACAAGGTAAGAAGAAATGACAATGCTCGATACGACCGCGACAGCCTACAACGAGGCCGAGTTGCAGCAGAAAGCCAAGGACCACCTCTGGATGGCGATGGCCAGGCAGTCCGTCATGGAGAGCGGCGCGGGAGTGCCCATCATCGTGCGCGGCGAAGGCCACCACATTTGGGACAGCAAGGGCAAGAAGTACTTCGACGGGCTCAGCGGACTGTTCGTCGTGAACGTCGGCCACGGGCGACGCCGGCTCGCCGAGGCTGCCGCAAAGCAAGCGGAGGAGCTCGCGTTTTTCCCCACCTGGTCCTACGCCCACCCCACCGCGATTGAACTCGCCGACCGCCTCGCGGCGGAGGCGCCAGGCGACCTGAACCGCGTGTTCTTCTCCTCCGGCGGGGGCGAAGCGAACGAGACCGCGTTCAAGCTCGCCAAGTACTTCTGGAAGCTGCAGGGTCGCGGTACGAAGCACAAGGTCATCTCCCGCTACATCGCGTACCACGGAACACCCCAGGGCGCGCTCGCGATCACGGGCATCCCGGGCATGAAGGAAATGTTCGAGCCGGTCACTCCGGGCGGATTCCGCGTGCCGAACACGAACTTCTACCGCGCCGACGAGGCCGGCTTCGTCCCTTCGGCAAGCTCGAGTCTTTCCACGGAAATTCAGTTCGGCCAGTGGGCGGCGAACCGCATCGAAGAGATGATCGAGTTCGAGGGCCCCGAGACCGTCGCCGCGGTGTTCCTGGAGCCCGTCCAGAACTCCGGCGGATGCTTCCCGCCGCCTCCCGGCTACTTCCAGCGCGTGCGGGAGATCTGCGACAAGCACGACGTGCTCCTGATCGCCGACGAAGTCATCACGGGCTTCGGCCGCATCGGAAACACGTTCGCGTCGACGACGTACGACTTCGTTCCCGACATGATCACGTGCGCCAAGGGCATTACGAGCGGTTACGCTCCCGCCGGTGCCACGATCGTGAACGAGCGGATCTACGAGCCGTTCAAGCACGGCGACACGACGTTTTACCACGGGTACACGTGGGGCGGGCACCCGGTGTCCTCTGCAGTCGCGCTCGCGAACCTCGACATCATGGCGGAGGAGAAGCTCAACGAACGCGTTCGGGAGAACTCGCCGATCTTCCGCGCGACGCTCGAGAAGCTCATGGATCTGCCGATCGTCGGCGACGTGCGCGGTGACGGCTACTTCTTCGGAATCGAACTCGTCAAGGACAAGGCGACGAAGGAGACGTTCGACGACGACGAGTCGGAGCGATTGCTTCGCGGATTCCTTTCCAAGGCTCTCTTCGACGCCGGCCTGTACTGCCGTGCGGATGACCGGGGAGACCCCGTCGTGCAGCTCGCGCCACCGCTCACGATCGGACCGAAGGAGTTCGACGAGATCGAGGGCATCCTGCGCAGCGTGCTCACCGAGGCGTGGACGCGGCTCTAGGCACACCGTGTCGGCGTACCGGGACCTGAGCTTCTGGTTCGACTCCCTCATCGAGTCGGGGGCAGATGACCTCGTGCCGCGCCCTGCGCTCGAGGGAGACTGCACCGCGGACGTCGCGATCGTCGGAGCCGGGTTGACGGGCTTGTGGAGCGCGTACTACCTGCTCACACGGAACCCCGAATTGCGCGTGATCCTTCTCGAGAAGGAGATCGCGGGATTCGGGGCGTCCGGCCGCAACGGCGGTTGGTGCTCAGCGCTGTTCCCGTCGTCGACTGCCGCGCTCGAGCGCCGCCACGGGCTGGATGCCGCGCTCGCGATGCGCCGCGCCATGATCGACACGGTATCCGAGGTCGGCCGCGCCGCCTCGGCGGAAGGCATCGACTGCGACTTTGTGCGCGGCGGCACGCTTCTGTTCGCCCGCTCGAAACCGCAGCTCGCACGCGCGCGCGAGGATATCGCCGAGGCGCGGCACTACGGGGTTGACCAGTTGCGACAGCTCGGCGAGCGCACGTATCCGGTCGGCACTCTCGCGTCACTCCTGGACCCGGCGTGCGCCAGGCTCCACCCGGGCAAGCTCGTCCGCGGTCTGGCCCGCGTGGTCGAGAACATGGGCGCGACTATCGCCGAGCGCACGGAAGTGCTCTCGTGGGTGCCGCACAGGGTCACGACGTCCCGCGGAGTGGTCACGACGGGCTCGATCGTCGTCGCGGCAGAAGGGTTCGGCGCCTCGTTCGCGCAAACCCATCGTCGGGTCATGCCGCTGTACTCTCTCATGATCGCGACCGAGCCGCTCGCCGAGTCCGTGTGGGACGAGATCGGCATCGAGCATGGGCAGACTTTCAGCGACTTCCGGCACCTGCTCATTTACGGACAGCGCACGGCCGACAACCGCTTCGCGTTCGGCGGGCGGGGCGCCAGATACCACTGGGGCAGCGCCATTCGGCCAGGCTACGACCGCGCTCCGCGCGTGTTCGAGCATCTCCGCCGCGCCCTCGTCGACTTGTTCCCCCAGGTCGCGAACGCGGCCATCACGCACCGCTGGGGCGGCCCGATCGGCGTTCCCCGCGATTGGCACGCGGCCGTGGATTTCGATGCGGCGACCAACGTCGTGTGGGCAGGGGGTTACGTCGGCGATGGCCTCAGCACGACGAACCTCGCGGGCCGCACGATCGCCGATCTGATCGGCGGCGTCGACTCCGAACTCGCGGAGTTGCCGTGGGTGAACCACCGCTCGCGGTTGTGGGAACGCGAACCGTTGCGCTTCATCGGCGCCAACCTCGGTCTGGCCGCCATGGACATCGCAGACTTCGAGGAGCGCGTGACGAAGCGCCCTTCGCTCGCCGCGAAAATCATGGCACCACTCGTCGGCGGTTAGTCGCCCAGCGGGATGCTGCCCGTTGCGGGGCCTGCGACGAGGTCCTCCTCCGAAAGGACCGGCCCTGCGAACTGCGCGTCGTAGAGCCGCGCGTACGCGCCATCCGCGTCAAGCAGCTCGGCATGGGTGCCCTGCTCGACGATCTGGCCGCTCTCCATCACGAGGATGAGGTCGGCGTCGCGGATCGTGGAGAGCCTGTGAGCGATCACGAAGCTCGTGCGGTCGCTGCGCAACGCCGCCATGGCGTGCTGCACGAGCACTTCGGTGCGCGTGTCGACCGAGCTCGTCGCCTCGTCCAGGATGAGCACGCTCGGGCGCGCCAGGAATGCCCTGGCGATCGTCAGGAGCTGCTTCTCCCCCGCGCTCACGTTGGAGGCCTCGTCGTCGAGCACGGTGTCGTAGCCGTCCGGGAGCGTCTTCACGAAGCGGTCGACGTACGTGGCGGTGGCCGCGTCGACGATCTCTTCTTCCGTCGCCTCCGGCCTGCCGTAGGCGATGTTCTCCCGGATGGTTCCGCCGAACAGCCAGGTGTCCTGCAGCACCATGCCCACGCGCGTGCGCAAATCGTCCCGCGTCATCGTGGCGATGTCGACGCCGTCGAGCGTGATGCGCCCGGAGTTCAGCTCGTAGAAGCGCATGATGAGGTTCACGAGCGTCGTCTTTCCCGCTCCCGTCGGCCCGACGATCGCGATCGTGTGGCCGGGTTCGGCGACGAGATTGACGTGCTCGATGAGCGGCGTGTCTTCGGTGTAGCGGAACGACACGTCCTCGAACTCGAGTCGGCCGCTTGCTACCTTGGGCGACTGAGCCGGAGAGACATCCTCGCTCTGGTCCTCGGCGTCCAGAAGTTCGAACACGCGCTCGGCCGAGGCGACTCCGGACTGCAGGAGGTTCGCCATGCTGCCGAGTTGCGTCACGGGCTGGGTGAACTGGCGCGAGTACTGGATGAACGCCTGGATGTCTCCGATGCGCATCGCGCCGCTCGCGACCTGCAGCCCGCCGACGACGGCGATCGCGACGTACACGAGGTTCCCGACGAACATCATGGACGGCATGATGATGCCGGAGACGAACTGGGCCCCGAAGCTCGCCTTGTAGAGTTCCTCGTTCTTCTCGCTGAAAACCGCAGCGACCTCCTTCTGGCGGCCGAACACCTTCACGAGCGCGTGCCCGGTGAAGTTCTCCTCGATGAGGGCGTTCAATTCGCCCGTGTGCTTCCACTGGTCGACGAACATTTTCTGCGATCGCTTCGCGATCACGATCGTGATGATGATGGACAGCGGAATCGTCACGAGCGCGATGACGGTGAGCAGCGGAGACGTGATGAGCATCATCGTGAGCACGCCGATCACCATGAGCAGCGACGTGACGATCTGGCTGAGCGTCTGCTGCAGGCTCTGCGAAATGTTGTCGATGTCGTTCGTGACCCGGCTGAGCAGTTCGCCGCGCGGCGTCTTGTCGAAGTAGCTCAGGGGCAGCCGGTTGATCTTCTTCTCGACGTCTTCGCGCATCCGGTACACGGTCGCCTGCACGACGTCGTTGAGGACGTAGGACTGCAGCCAGCCGAACACGCTCGAGAGGATGTACAGCGAAAGCACGAGCATGAGAATCATGGACAGCGCGTGGAAATCGATCCCGACTCCCGGGGTCAGGTGCATTCCGCTCAGCAGATCGGCCTGGCCATCCTGCCCTCTGGCACGCAAGCCATCGATGATCTGCTCTTTCGTGACTCCGACCGGGAGCGACTTCGAAATGGCGCCCTCGAAAATGAGTGTCGTGCCATTGCCGAGAAGTTTGGGGCCGATGACGGACATTCCGACGCTGGCCACGGCGAGCAGGAGCACCCACAGGACGCGCATCCACTCGGGGCGCAGACGTGCGATCAGGCGCTTGGCAGACGGGCCGAAGTTCAGGGACTTTTCGGCGGGCATGCCGGCGCCGCCGAACGGTCCCCCCGCACCCGGGCCCCTGCGCATGGGCGGGCGGGCAGGTGTGCTGGATTCCTTCTGGTCGCTCATACTGCTTCCTCCGCCGTGAGTTGCGACGACACGATCTCGGCGTATGTCTCGTTGTTCTCGTTCAGTTCATCGTGCGTGCCGATCCCGACGATCTCGCCGTTCTCGAGCACGATGATCTGGTCCGCGTCGATGATCGTCGACACGCGCTGGGCAACGACGATCATCGTCGCTCCCCTCACTTTTCTCCTGAGCGCCTGCCGCAATCGGGCATCGGTGCCGGTATCGAGCGCGGAGAACGAGTCATCGAACACGTAGATCTCCGGTTTCTTCACGAGCGCGCGGGCGATCGCGAGCCGCTGGCGCTGCCCGCCGGAGACGTTCGTCCCGCCCTGGGAGATCGGGCCATCCAGCCCGTCCTCCATCTCGGCGACGAAATCCTTCGCCTGCGCGATCTCGAGCGCATCCCAGAGTTCTTCGTCCGTGGCATCCGGCTTGCCGTACCTCAGGTTCGAGGCGACCGTCCCGGAAAACAGGTAAGGCTTCTGAGGCACGAGGCCGATGAGGCTCCACAGCAGGTCGGGGTCGAGGTCGCGCACGTCGACGCCGTCGACGAGGACCGAACCTCCCGTCACGTCGAACAGTCGCGGGAGCAGGTTGATGAGCGTGGATTTGCCCGAGCCCGTGCTGCCGATTATCGCCGTCATTTTCCCCGGCCGAGCCGCGAAAGTGAGGTTCTTGAGCACCGGCTCCTCGGCGCCCGGGTACTGGAAAGAGGCGTCCAGGAACTCGACAGTGCCCACCTCGGTCACCTCCATGACCGGGTTCTCGGGCAAGGTCACCGACGTCTTTGTGTCGAGCACTTCGCCGATCCGGTCGGCGCTCACCGCGGCGCGCGGCACCAAAATGCCCATGAACGTCGCCATCATGACGCCCATGAGGATCTGCATGAGGTATTGCATGAATGCCATGAGGGTTCCGACCTGGATGTCGCCTTCCCCCACGCGGATCCCTCCGAACCAAATGACCGCGACCGTCGACACATTCATGACGAGCATGACGGTGGGGAACATGAGGGCGAACAGGCGGCCAGCGCTGATTGCGGTCTGGGTGAGCTCGGTGTTCGCTGTCGCGAACCGCTCGGACTCGTGGCCTTCGCGCACGAACGCGCGGATGACCCGGATCCCGGTGAGCTGTTCGCGCAGCACGAGGTTCACCTTGTCGATGCGTTTCTGCATGAGCCGGAACAGGGGAACCATCCGCGCCATGATGAGCCCGACGGCAATCAGCAGAACCGGAATGCTCACGGCCATGAGCCAGGACAGCCCGACATCCTGTTGCAGCGCCATGATCACGCCGCCGATCGCGAGCATCGGAGCCGAGATGAACAGCGTGAGGCTCATGAGGGTGACCATCTGGACCTGCTGCACGTCGTTCGTCGTCCTCGTGATGAGCGATGGCGCGCCGAACTGCGCGACTTCGCGCTCGGAGAACGTGCTCACGGTGTCGAAGATTCCGCCCCGGAGGTCGCGGCCGAGCGACATGGCGACCTTCGCGCCGAAGTACACCGCCGTGATCGCGCACACGATCTGCAGGAGCGTGATGCCGAGCATCACGGCACCGACGGCGAAGATGTACGGAACGTCTCCCTTGGCGATCCCGTTGTCGACGATATCGGCGTTCAGGCTCGGAAGATACAGCGAGGCGAGCGACTGGGCGAGCTGGAAGACGCCCACCGCCACGAGCATGGGCCAGTACTGCTTGAGGTACGTGCGGAGAATCGTGAGGAGCATGCTGTTCAATCCTGGTTTTCTGCTGTTGTGGCGGGTTGGGAGGCGGGAGGCTTTCCTGCGATGCCGTAGAGGACGATCGCGGCGAGCTCGTGGGAATCAAACTCCATGCCGGCATTGAACTCCTTGAGCGATGCCGAGAACGTCACGAGCCGGATGACGTGCGCGGTTCGATGCGGCGACCAGTTCAGTTCGGCGAGCTGGGGAGCGAGAACTTCGGCGATGATGTCGGCGAATACATGGCGGCGCTCGTGCCGCTTGGGCGGGTGGGTGACCCCGGCAGCCGCCATCACCCGGAACACTTCGCTGAACCGCTGCATCATGAGTTCGACGATGCGCAGCACCTTGTCTTCGAGGGGAAGCTCCGGGGAAATCGATTCGAGGCCGATCCGAAGCGATTCCGGGTCGAGAAATTTGGCGACGGCCGCCTCGATGAGCGAATCCTTGTTTCCGAATGCCCGGAAGATCGTCCCCTCCGCGACACCGGCGGCCTCGGCAATCTGCTTCGACGTCAGATCGCGCCCATACTCCACGAGCAAGGGCATGACGGCGTCGATGATCGCCGATCGCCTCTCATCCACCGACAGCGGGCGGGCGCGCGAGCTGCTCGCTGACGCCTGGCGACGGGATTGCACAACGGGAAGTGTAACTGAGTGAGCGCTCACTCCGCAAATTCGGGCGTCGGCAATTCTCGCCGAATTGCGTGTGCCCACCGCTTCCGTAGGATCGAGAGGAACCGCAAACTATCAGGGAGATTTCATGTCAAAGGCAGTCAGCTATTCGGAGTACGGGGGCCCCGAGGTGCTGGAGGTCGTTGACGTCCCCGAGCCGCACGCGGGCGAAGGCGAAGTGAGGGTCGCTGTTCGCGCGGCGGGGCTCAATCCCTTCGATTCCAAGGTGCGCCGCGGTGGATACATTCCGACTCACACGCTCCCCTCCCTCCAGGGCGCGGAGTTCGCCGGCGTGATCGATGAAATCGGCTCAGGGGTCCAGGGATGGGCCGTGGGCGATGAGGTTCTCGGCTGGATCGGCCGCGGCGGGCAGGCGGAGTTTGTCGTCGTGCCCGAGGGCCGCGTCGCGGCGAAGCCCGCGGAGCTCGACTGGGCGGTCGCGGGAGGAATCGGCCTCGTCGCCAATACCGCCAGGCGCGCCGTGGATTCGCTCGAACTGGGACCTGGCGACACGGTTCTCGTCACGGCCGCCGCTGGCGGCGTGGGTGTCGTAGCGGTCCAGTTCGCGAAGGCCGCCGGCGCCACTGTCGTCGGGACGGCAAGCGAAGCCAACCACGAGTTTCTGAAGTCACTCGGCGTCATCCCGGTCGCCTATGGCGAGGGCGAGCTCGAGCGGCTGCGCGCCGCGGCGCCATCCGGTTATACCGCCGCTCTGGACCACGTCGGCGGCAGAGCCATCACCACGGCACTCGAACTCGGTATTCCTGCCGAGCGCATCAATACGATCGCGGACAACGACCCCGCGGAGAACCTCGGGCTCAGCAGGGTTGGCGGCGGCAAGAAGACCTCGGAAGAGCTCGCCGGATTTGCGCGGCAGGCTGCCGCGGGCGAGCTTGTCTTTCCCATCCGCAGCACGTACCGCCTGGCCGACGTCGTGGCCGCGTTCGAAGACCTCGAGACCGGTCACGGCCTTGGCAAGGTCGTGCTGCTCATCCCGTAAGCGCCACCCTGTCGAACCGCACGAATCAGCGCGGGAATATTTCGTCGATCTCGACCAAGTCGTCGGCTTCCGGCACCCACGCGGTTGCGGCGGCGACGTTCTCGCGCACCTGAGCGGGTGTCGTCGCTCCCGCGATGACGCTAGCGAGGTTCGGCTGGGCGAGCAGCCATCCGAATGTTCCCTCGAGCATCGTGATGTCGCGCGCGTCGCAGAATTGCCGGAAACGCTCGACGGCGTCCCAGTTCGTGCGCTCGAGCAAGTAGCTCTTCTCCCCCATCACCCTCGAGCCCGCCGGTCCGCCCTCGCGCGTGAACTTCCCCGTGAGGATCCCGTTGTGCAGCGGGAAGAACGGAAGAAATCCGAGCCCGTACCGGCGAACTGCGGGCAGAACTTCTGCCTCGACGCCGCGAGCGAGAAGGCTGTATTCGTTCTGCGCGGACACGAATTTCGGATGGCGTCCGGCGATCGCCGTGAACTCGGCCTCGGCGATCTGCCAGCCGGCGAAGTTCGAATGTCCGTAGTAGCGGATCTTGCCCTCGGAGACGAGGTCGTCGAGCGTTGCGAGCGTTTCTTCGATGGGGGTTTTCGGGTCGGGGGTGTGCAATTGGTACAAGTCGATCCAGTCAGTCTGCAGCCTGCGCAGCGACGATTCGATGGCAATCCGGATGTAGCGGCGTGAACCCCGAGCGTCCCAATCGGGTCCGTTCGCACCTTCCATGTCCATGCCGAATTTCGTGGCGAGCACGATCGAGTCCCGCTTGTCCTTGAGCGCGTTTCCCATGAGGGTTTCGCTGACGCCGCGCTGTTTGCCGTAGATATCGGCTCCGTCGAAGAACGTGACGCCCTCGTCGATCGCGGTGCCGATCACGGCGTTGGACCCTTTCTGCGTTTCGGTTGCGGTTCCGGCCCGGCCGAAGTTATTGCAGCCGATCCCGATCGTCGATACCCGGAGACCGGAGGGGCCGAGGTTGCGGTAGCGGATGGGAGTCGTCGTCGATTCAGGCATGCTTCTACGCTAGCCATTCCCGCCCAGCCTCGCCTCCCCCGCACAGTCCACAACCTTCCGCAGATCGACTGCGGCCGTCGCCGGCGTGGTTTAGCGTCGAATCATGTCCATTTCGACTCCACCCTCCTGGCTCATCCGAACCCGCAGCCCGATCGGCCGACTCGAACTCGTCAGCAACGGCAAAGCTCTCGTTTCGCTGACAATCGAGCGCGAAGGGATGCTCCCGTTCGACTCGGTCTCAGAAAACAGCAATCGGGTGCTCGACCGCGCGGCCAAGCAGCTCGACGAGTATTTCGCGGGCCGGCGCCGTTCGTTCTCAATACCGCTCGCCGCGCACGGAACGCCGTTCCAGCACGCCATCTGGGATCAGCTTTCCGCCCTCGAGTGGGGCGAAGTGACCACCTATGGCGAGCTGGGCCTCGGCACGGGCCGCGCCACGGCCGGCCGGGCGGTGGGCGGCGCGATCGGCGCGAATCCGATCCCGATCATCGTCCCGTGCCATCGTGTACTCGGGTCCGACGGAAGGGTGACCGGCTATAGCGGCGGAAACGGCATTCCCACGAAACTGTGGCTGCTCGAACACGAGGGCGTGCTCCTGGCCGCCTAGACGACCAACTGCAGTTCCCCTGGCGCGCCGGGTTCCAGGCGCAGGCCGCGATCGCGTGCCCACGCGCACAGCGAATCCGCATCGGGAAAATCGATCCCCGACGTTGCCAGCGCCCGTACGAACTCCCCCTTGGCCTTCTTGTTGAAGTGGTTCAGTGCACGCCGCGTGCTTCCCTCGCCCGCCGTGACCACGCGCAGGAAGAACGACCCGGCGGGCGCGGGGCCGAGCGCTACATACGACTCCGAGCGCAAGTCGAGAATGAGCCCTGGGAGGCGATCCAACTCATCGGAAATCGCGTTGCGCCACGTGCGGCCGAGCGGGCGTCCTGGAATCCGCGAATCGTGGGAAAGCCGGTACGCGGGAATCGGATCCGACGCCCGCAGCAAGCCGAACAGCGCGGAGTGAATGATCACCCTCATCGCAGCCCACTCTCTGGCCCGCACGTCGAGAGACCCGAAATCCAGTCCGTCGTACAGCACTCCCGTATAGCGTTCGATCGCGGGAAGCGTCGGCGAGCGCCGGAGGGCCCGATTGCGGTCGACCTCGAAGTGCTGGGCTTTGCTGATTCGGAGCGCCTCGGCAGCAACAGCGCGATTGCTGCTGAGCGAACGCAGGGCCGCGAGCATCGCTCGTCGCACCGGATTCAGCCGGGCGAAACCCAGCGCGTTCAGGTCGAGAAGCCTGCGCTCGTCGCCGCCATCCGTCTTCGTTTCCGACGGAGGGAGAAGGACGTGCACTAGTGCGCGTCGGCGGCAGGCGTCACAAGGCCGGCGTTTCTCGCGACGACCGTGACGGCGTCATTGGCGACGGAAAGGAACCCGTCCTCGGCCGTCGCTTTCACCACGGTGCCGTTCTCAAGCGTGATGCGCACCTCGCCCGGGCCGAGAATCGCCAGAATCGGCTCGTGCCCTGGCAGGATTCCGATCTCGCCCTCCACGGTGCGCGCAATCAGCTGCTTCGCCTCCCCCGTCCACACCTCGTGGTCGGCGGACACGACGCTCACCGTGAGCACGGCCATGTCAGTCGTTCTCCTTCTGGATTTGCGCCCAGCGCTCCTCGACATCCGAGATCGAACCGACGTTGAAGAACGCCTGCTCGGCCACGCTGTCGAAATCGCCGCGGCAGATCGCGTCGAACGACTCGATCGTGTCCTTGAGCGGGACGGTCGAACCCTCAACCCCCGTGAACTTCTTCGCCATGTACGTGTTCTGCGACAGGAACTGCTGGATGCGGCGCGCTCTCGAGACGGTGATCTTGTCCTCCTCGGAGAGCTCATCGACACCGAGGATCGCGATGATCTCCTGCAATTCCTTGTTCTTCTGCAGAATCTGCTTCACGGTCGTCGCTACCCGGTAGTGGTCCTCGCCGAGGTACCGCGGGTCGAGGATGCGGCTCGTCGACGTGAGCGGGTCCACCGCCGGGTACAGACCGCGGGAGGCGATCTCGCGGCTGAGTTCCGTCGTCGCATCCAGGTGGGCGAACGTTGTCGCGGGGGCTGGGTCGGTGTAGTCGTCGGCGGGAACGTAGATGGCCTGCAGCGACGTGATCGAGTGACCGCGCGTCGACGTGATGCGCTCCTGCAGAATTCCCATCTCGTCCGCGAGGTTCGGCTGGTAGCCCACCGCCGACGGCATGCGGCCGAGCAGAGTCGACACCTCGGAGCCGGCCTGCGTGAACCGGAAGATGTTGTCGATGAAGAGCAGCACATCCTGGTTCTGCACGTCGCGGAAGTACTCCGCCATTGTGAGCGCAGAAAGCGCGACTCGAAGGCGCGTGCCGGGCGGCTCGTCCATCTGGCCGAACACGAGGGCGGTCTTGTCGAAGACCCCGGCCTCTTCCATTTCGTGGATGAGGTCGTTGCCCTCACGCGTGCGCTCGCCGACTCCGGCGAACACGGACACGCCACCGTGGTCCTGTGCCACGCGCTGGATCATTTCCTGGATGAGCACGGTCTTGCCGACGCCGGCGCCGCCGAACAGGCCGATCTTCCCGCCCAGCACGTACGGCGTGAGGAGGTCGATGACCTTGATGCCGGTTTCGAACAGCTGCGTCTTGGACTCGAGCTGGTCGAACGCGGGAGGGTTGCGGTGGATTGGCCAGCGCTCCGTGATTTCGATTCTTTCGCCCGGCTCGGCATTCAGCACCTCGCCGATGACGTTGAAGACCCTGCCCTTGGTCACTTCGCCGACCGGCACCGTGATGGGGCCGCCCGTGTCGCGCACGTCCTGGCCGCGGACGAGGCCGTCAGTGGGCTTCAAGGCGATCGCCCGCACGACGTCGTCGCCGAGGTGCTGGGCGACCTCGAGCGTGATCTCCGTGGACTCGTCGCCCATGGTGATCGTCGTCTTGAGGGCGTTGTAGATTGCGGGAATCGCATCGTGCGGAAACTCGATGTCCACCACCGGGCCGTTGACCCGAGAAATGCGGCCAACGCCGCCGGGCTTCGTGGGCGCCTGATTCGCGTCGGCGCTCTTCTTCGCGGCGGGCTTCTTCGCGGCGGGCTTTTTTGCGGCCGGAGCTGTCGTCGTCATGGCTATCCTGTTTCTCCTGGTTGGCTACTTCGCCGAGGCGAGGGCGTCTGCGCCGCCCACGATCTCGGAAATCTGCTGGGTGATCTCAGACTGGCGGGCGTTGTTGGCCAGTCTCGTGTAATCGGTGATGAGTTTGTCCGCGTTGTCGCTCGCGGACTTCATGGCCTTCTGGGTCGCCGCATGCTTGCTCGCCGCGGATTGCAGCATCGCGTTGAAGATCCTGCTTTCGATGTAGACGGGAAGCAGGGCGTCCAGAACCTTGTCCACTTCGGGTTCGAACTCGTACAGCGGAAGAATCTCCCGCTCCCCCGGTTCCTCGACGCCTTCGACAACTTCGAGCGGGAGGAGTCGAACAACTTCGGGCGTCTGCGTGAGCATGCTCACGAAGCGGTTGTACACGATGTGGATTTCGTCCACGCCGCCTTCTGAAGCCGGGCGCAGGAAGCGCTCGACGAGCACGCTGCCGACCTCGTGAGCGGTTTCGGCCTCCGGGTTGTCGGTTCCGCCCACCCAGTACTGCTCGATGGGGCGCTTCCGGAAGTTGAAGTAGGCGATCGACTTGCGGCCGACCAGGTAGTGGACGACCTCTTTGCCCTCAGCCCTCAACCGCGCGGCGAGTTCGCCGGATTCCTTCAGGACGTTCGTGTTGAACGCGCCGGCGAGACCCCGATCCGACGAGAGGATCAGAATCGCGGCCCGCTCGATCTTCTCCGGCTCCGTCGTGAGCACGTGGTCGACGTTCGAATACGTCGCAAGGGCAGACACTGCGCGCGTGACCGCGCGCGAGTACGGACCGGATGCCGCCACCCGCTGCTGCGCTTTCTGGATCCGCGACGCCGCGATGAGCTCCATCGCTTTCGTGATCTTCTTGGTCGTGTTGGCAGACTTGATCTTCTGCCGGTAGACCCGAAGTTGCGCTCCCATTGGTTACCGACGACCCTTGACGATCTGCTCCTGGGCGATGTCCTCCGGAGCGATCTCCTCGAATTCTTCCTTGCCAGCGGAGATGAGCGGTTTGCCCTCGCCCGTCTGGAAATCAAGCTTGAACTTGTCGATTGCCTTGTCCAGGTTCTCCACCGTCTTGTCGTCCAGGACGTTCGTCTCGCGAAGAGTATCCAGAATCTTCGTGTGCCGGCCGAGGTAGTCGAGAAGTTCGCGTTCGAACCTCAGGATGTCCTCAACGGGAACCTCGTCGAGCTTGCCGTTCGTTCCTGCCCAAATCGACACCACCTGATCCTCCACCGGGTACGGCGAGTACTGGGGCTGCTTGAGCAGTTCCGTGAGCCGGGCGCCACGCGCGAGCTGGCGCCGGCTCGCGGCGTCGAGGTCGGATGCGAACATCGCGAACGCTTCGAGCGAGCGGTACTGCGCGAGCTCGATCTTGAGCGTGCCGGAGACCTTCTTGATCGACTTGACCTGGGCGTCGCCGCCGACGCGGGAGACGGAGATGCCGACATCCACCGCTGGCCGCTGGTTCGCGTTGAACAGGTCGGACTGCAGGAAGATCTGGCCGTCGGTGATCGAGATCACGTTGGTCGGGATGTACGCTGCGACGTCGTTCGCCTTCGTCTCGATGATGGGCAGTCCCGTCATGGATCCTGCGCCCAACTCGTCGGAGAGCTTCGCGCAACGCTCCAGCAGCCGGGAGTGCAGGTAGAACACGTCTCCGGGGTACGCCTCACGTCCCGGCGGACGGCGCAGGAGAAGCGAAACGGCGCGGTAGGCCTCCGCTTGCTTGGACAGGTCGTCGAACACGATGAGGACGTGCTTTCCGCCGTACATCCAGTGCTGGCCGATCGCGCTGCCCGTGTAGGGGGCGAGGTACTTGAACCCGGCGGCATCGGATGCGGGGCTCGCGACGATCGTCGTGTACTCCATTGCCCCGGCCTCTTCGAGTGCACCCTTGACGCTCGCGATCGTCGAACCCTTCTGGCCGATCGCGACGTAGATGCAGCGCACTTGCTTGTTGACGTCGCCCGACTCCCAATTCGCCTTCTGGTTGATGATCGTGTCGATCGCGAGGGCCGTCTTTCCGGTCTGGCGGTCGCCGATGATGAGCTGGCGCTGCCCGCGGCCGATCGGGATCATGGCGTCGATCGCCTTGATCCCGGTCTGCATGGGTTCGTGAACGCTCTTGCGCTGCATGACGCCCGGCGCCTGGAGTTCAAGGGCACGACGGCCCTCCGACTTGATGTCGCCCATTCCATCGATGGGGTTGCCCAGGGGGTCGACGACGCGGCCGAGGTAGGCGTCGCCCACGGGAACGGAAAGGACCTCGCCCGTACGGGTGACTTCCATTCCCTCTTCGATCCCCGTGAAGTCGCCGAGGATGACGACGCCGATCTTGCTTTCGTCGAGATTCAACGCGAGGCCGAGTGTGCCGTCGGCGAAGCGCAGCAGCTCGTTGGCCATGGCGCCTGGGAGCCCTTCGACGTGCGCAATGCCGTCCGCCGTGTCGAGCACGTACCCGACCTCGGTCGCTCCCGCCTTGGTCGGCTCGTACGAATTCGCGAAGTCCTGGAGGGCGCTTCGGATCTCATCCGGGCTGATCGTCAGTTCTGCCATTGTCTTTCCTCTGCATTGCGGGGCGGTCTCGCCCCGATGGTGTTCCCAGCCGCTAACTCGCGAGCTGAAGCTTCAGTTCCTTCACGCGTGTCGCCACGCTGTCGTCGATCACGACATCGCCGATCGAGATCCGCATTCCGCCGATGATGCTCGCATCGACGACCTGGTTCACCCGACTTGCGCCGTACTTCTTTGCAAGCCCTTCGCGCAAGCGCTCCACTTGCTCGTCGGAGAGCGCAGTCGCGACCGTCACCGTCGCGATGGCCTGCTCATGCTGGTCAGCGACGACCCCGGCGGCGTAGCGAAGCAAAGCGCCGATGCGGCGCCCGCGCGGCTGGCGGACGAGGTGGCCGATGATCGCGATGGTCTGCTCGCTCGCCTTGCCGTCCAGGAGCGCATCGACCAGGGCGACCTTTGCGGCCGGGTCGCCGAGTTTGTTTCCCACGGCAAGCTCAAGTTCCGCGTTCGAGCTCACTGCAGCACCGAACGCGAACAGTTCGGCGGGGATGTCGACGGAGGAGTCCGCCGAGATCGCCATGATCCGGATCGCAATTTCCTCGATACCGGCAAGCAGGTCGTCGGGTTGCGACCATCGGCTCGCGACGAGACCGGAAAGCAACCCTCTGGCCGCCGAATCCAGGGATCCGAAAATCCTCTCGACGACGTCGCTCTTGGCTGCCGGGTCCGCTGAGGAGTCGGCAAGCACAGTGTGCAGTTGCGCCGAGTCCCCGATGACTCGACCGGCCGCGAACAAATCCCGGCCCGCGCCCAGCGTCGCCGAATCGCCGTGGGCGGCGAGCGCCGCCTTCGCCGCGGCGATCGCTTCTCTGGTCGCGGATCCCATTACTTTTTCTTTCCCGTCGCGCCGGAACCGCTCTTTGCGGCCCCCGCCTTCTCGGAAGCGGCGGAGCCGTCTGCCTCAAGGTCCGCCAGGAAGCGGTCCACGATCATCGTCGCGCGCTTGTCGTCCGTGAGCGCTTCGCCGATGACGCCCGATGCGAGGCTGAGCGCGAGCGAACCCACCTCGCCGCGCAGGGAAACCAGCGCGCTCTGGCGCTCGGCTTCGATCGTCGCCTTGGCGGCGGCGGCGATGCGGTCTGCCTCAGCTTGCGCCTGCTCTTTCAGCTCGAGCAGGATCTTCGTGCCGTCTGCCCTGGCCTGCTCGCGGATCTTCGCCGCTTCGCCGCGAGCGTCCGCGAGTTGCGCGCGATACTCCTCGAGCGCCGCATCCGCTTCGGCCTTGGCCTCTGCGGCCTTTTCGATGTTCCCCTCGATGAGCGCAGAACGCTCGTCGAGCATTGCGCCGAGGCGGGGAAGCGCGTACTTCCAGACGACGAACAAAATGATGGCGAAACAGACGGCCGACCAAATGATGTCGTACGGCTGCGGGAACAGCGGGCTCGGCGGCGCGTCTTCGGCCGCCCGAACGACGGTGGCCGCGTGGATCACTGCTGCAAGCATGGTTTGTCCTTAAAGGTCGTCAGGAACCGTCAGTTCATGAAGAAGTAGGTCGCGATGCCGATGAAGGCCAGCGCTTCCGTGAACGCGATACCGATGTACATGAGCACGGTCAGTCGGCCCTGGAGCTCTGGCTGGCGGGCGACGGCCTCAACCGTCTTGCCCACAACGATGCCGATGCCGATACCGGGGCCGATGGCCGCGAGACCGTAACCGACGGTGGCGATGTTGCCGGAGAGTGCAGCGATGTCCACGAGTGTGTTTCCTTCCATTGCGGCGAATCCGGCGAGTGCCGCATCCGTGTGGTGTTGTTAAGTTGTGGTCGGGTCCTGGAGCGCGGCTAGTGTTCGTCCAGCAGTGCGAGCTGGATGTAGACGGCCGTGAGGATACCGAAGATGAAGGCCTGAAGCACGGCGATCAGGACTTCGAAGAGCGTGAACACGAACCCGAAGGCGAGCGTGCCGATTCCGAACAGGGAGTAGAGGCCCCCCGCCGTGAAGAAGAAGAACTGCGTTCCCGCGAAGAACAGCACGAGAAGCAAGTGGCCGACCATCATGTTCATCATGAGTCGCAACGTGAGGGTCACGGGCCGAACGAGGAACGTCGAAATGAATTCGATCGGCGTCACGAGGACGTAGAGCCCCGGCGGAACGCCGGGCGGGAAGAGCGAGTTGCGGAAGAACTTGCCCGGGCTCTTCTTGACTCCCGCGTAGATGAACGTGCCGTAGGCGATCACGGCGAGCAGCAGCGGGACGCCGATAACGGATGTTCCCGCGATATTGAGCCCCGGAATCGTCCCGGTGAGGTTCATGAACAGCACCATGAAGAAGATGGCGGTGATGAGCGGCAGGAACCGTTTGCCATCCTTTTGGCCCAGCACGCTCACGGCGATGCTGTCGCGGGCGAATCCCATGCCCAGTTCGACGATGCTCTGGCCGCGGCCGGGTACGACTTTGAGTTTGCGCGTTCCGAGCCAAAAGAACAGGACGAGAGCGATGACCGCGATGAACCGAACGAGAATGATGCGGTTGATCTCGAACCAGGTGCCCTCGAAGAAGATGACCGGCGGGAAGAATTCGTAGATCGTCGGGCCATGGAACCCGCCCTCATCGGACGCAGCCATCACCAGCAGGTTTACGGCGTTCTCTAGCAGCGCTTTCTCCTGGTTCTGGCGCAGTGAACAGAATGTTCACACTGGCGAAAAGGGGCGTAGATCACGGTGATTCGCTCACACGTTCACCACGGGATTCTTCGAAAACGACTCTATCAATAAACCGGGGGTGTGCCGAATCTGGCCGAAGTCGCCGCCGGCCTCAGTCCTGGCTGGAATCGTCGGTCGGCAGCGATACGTCGCTCACATAGCCCAGCCGGGATCGGGCGACGACGACGAGGTCGATGACGAGAGACCCGAGCACCCCTGCGACGATCGTGACGAACAACACAGTGGGGTCGATCCAGGGTTGGTTCTTGAGCGAGAACACGATCACGAGGAAGGCGATGATCTTCGCGAGCCAACCCCCCGTGACGATCCCGAAGAACGTGGCGAGGGAGACCGGATCCCCCGACACCTTGAGCGCGAGGAGGATGCTGCCCGCCGTGATCCCCATGAACAGGACTGACATGGCGGTCCCGAGAAGCGCGCTCACGATGCCCGGCGTGCCTGCCGCGAGAAAACCGATTCCACCGCCGACCACGATGATGGCGAGGGCGAGGAATCCGCCCCACACGAGAATCCTGCGAAAGATTGGCGCTGCGCTCACGAGAGCTCCTTGTCGATCGGTAGTGCGGGGTCGGCGTTTTTTCGCGACAGGACGGGAGCGAAAGTGATCCACGCGCACGCGATGACCCCGACGGCGAGGATCGCGATCACCCACAACGCGGGAAGGAACAGGAACAGGAGGACGCCGATGGAGAGTACGGCGGTCCAGCCGTAAATGATCAGAACGGACCTGAAGTGCGTGTGCCCCATGTCCAGCAAGCGGTGGTGCAGGTGCTGGCGATCGGCGCTGAACGGAGACTTGCCCGCGCGCAGGCGCCGCGTGATCGCGAGGATGAAGTCCAGGAGCGGAACGATGAGGATGGCGATCGGCAACAGGATCGGAATGAGCGCGGGGGCGAGGATGCGCCCGGACTGCAGGGAGTTCGGGTCGATCTGGCCGGTCACCGAAATCGCGGAGGTCGCCATGAGGAGGCCGACGAGCAACGCGCCGGAATCGCCCATGAACAGTTTCGCGGGATGCCAGTTCAGGGGGAGGAATCCGACGCACGCTCCGATCAGCACCGCCGTGATGAGGGAGGCGAGATTGAAGTATTCCGCTTCTCCCACGTTTCGCGCAAGCAGGTAGCTGTAGATGAAGAACACGCCGTTCGCGATGATCGCGACCCCCGCGACGAGCCCGTCGAGGCCATCGATGAAGTTCACGGCGTTCATGACGAGAACCACCGCGACAACGGTGAGCACGAGGCCGAGAACGGGCGGGACGACGGTGACCCCGCCGACCGGCAGCGTGAGAAGTTGCACTCCCTGCCAGACGAGGAGTCCCGCCGCGATGATCTGGCCTGTAAGCTTCGTCAGCCAGTCGAGATCCCAAATATCGTCGGCGACGCCGATCACGACGATGATGAGCGCAGCCCCGAGGATGGCAATGACCTGCCCTGGCTTCGCGAACACGAGATGAAACCACGGCACCTGGCTCGCGACGACGAACGCGGCGACGATTCCCAGAAAGATCGCAACCCCGCCGAGCCGCGGGGTCGGCGTCGAATGGACATCGCGGTCGCGGATCGTCGGGTACAAGCGGTATCGCGTGCTGAGTTTCCAAATGGCCAGGGCGAACCCGAACGTGACGGCGGCGGAGACGAGGGCCGCGAGAATGTAAAACGTCACCCGAGAGCCTCGAAAATCGCGTCGTCCGGAATCGCGCCGTGACGCACGATCGTGAGTTCCCTGCCGAGTGCAATGCCCGTCGCGTCGACGATGGTGGATCCGCGGTCGTTTCCGTCCTCGATCGTCAGTCCGACAGGGCCGCCGTCGAGGTACACGGAAACTAGGTCGCCCAGCGCCTCGAACGCTTCCTGTGCGGTGGCGGCCGGCGGCATCCCGGTGAGATTCGCGGAGGACACGGCGAGTGGGCCCGACTCCGACAGAAGTTCGAGCGCGATGTCGTTGCCCGGCATGCGCAGCGCGACCGTGCCGTGCGTTTCCCCCAGATCCCACTGGATCGACTCGCGCACCGGCAGGATGACGGTGAGCGCGCCGGGCCAAAACGCCTTCACGAGTTTCCGGACTTCATCCGGAACGCCTTCGGCGAGCGCGTCGAGCGTGGGAATCCCGGGAATCAGCACGGGCGGCGGCGCTTCACGGCCCCGACCCTTCGCCTCGAGCAATCGGCGCACGGCCGCGTCGTTGAACGCGTCGCAGCCGATCCCGTAAACGGTGTCCGTGGGCAGGACGATGAGTTCGCCCATGCCGAGCGCCTGCCGGGCGAGGCGCATGCCGGTGAGCAGCTCGCTGCTGTCCAGGCAGTTGTAAATGGTCGCCATGTCGATTGCCATCCTACTTCGGGCAGACTGGACTTCTGGTGGCACCGGCGTGGTGCTGTGAGGAGCCCGCGTGGATCTGTACCTGTTCGACTTCGACGAGACCCTGTATGACTACAACTTCCGGCTCCGGCTCCCCGCGCTCAGCCTCGTCACCGGTCTGAGCCAGTACAGGCTCGCCAAGGACTGGTGGTCCGCAGGCTTCGAGCGGCGTGCGGAGGCGGGAGAGTGGCCCACCGCAACGGAGTACCTTTCCGAATTCAACCGACAAACCGGGGCGCACCTCACGCTCGAAGCATGGCGCGAAACGCGCATGCTCGCGAGCACGCGCATCGAGGCGTCCGTCGCTGCCTTGCGGAGAGCCTCGATGCTCGGCACGGTCGGGGTGCTCACCAACAACCCGTCGCCGTTCGCCGAGTCGTTCGAGATCCTCGCGCCCGATGTCGCGGAGATTGTCGGCGACAATGTGCTCGTGAGCAGTGATCTCGGTGTACGCAAGCCGGATGCCGAAATTTACCGTCGTGCGATGGATCGGTTCGGTGCAATTCCGCAGGACACGTTCTTCACGGACGACTCTGCGAGCAATGTCGCGGGTGCTGCCGCCCTGGGCATCCACGCGTACCGCATCGAGTGGGTCGATGACGCGCCCCAGACCGACGGCCTCGACGCGGCAATCGCGGCATTCGCGAAGCGAGGCAAAGGCTAGCCGCACCACTCAGCGCAGCGCCGTCGTTGCGCGGTCCCTCCCGAGCAAATCGGGGTGGGTAGAGGCCGCCCTCCACCCGTCGGCGGCCAGCAGATCCCGGATTCCCGCGCCCTGCATTTCGCCGTGCTCGATCACGAGCGTTCCCCCCGCATGCAGGAGCCGAAGAGACGCGACCGAGACCTTTCGCACAATCTCGAGCCCGTCGACTCCACCGTAGAGCGCGACCGCCGGGTCGAACATCCTCACTTCAGGGTCGCGGGGAACCGCGTTCGTCGGCACGTACGGCGGGTTCGAGATCGCGACGGCTGCGCGGCCATCGAGTTCGGGAAATGCGGTGGCGAGATCACCGAGGCGCAGTTCGAGGTTTCCCGCACGGGATGCCGCGACATTGCGTGACGCCCACGCGTGGGCGTCCCGGGAAAGCTCGACGGCGAAAATTCGCGCGTGGGGTACTTCCGTCGCGAGGGCGATCGCGATGGCGCCGCTGCCGGTCCCGAGATCCACCGCGATGGGCTCTGACTCTGCCGAGGCCCGCAGAGCGTCGATGGCGAACTGGGCGACGAGTTCGGTCTCCGGCCTCGGAACGAATACGCCGGGGCCCACGGAGAGCTCGACCGACCGGAACGGCGCGCGGCCCGTGATGTGCTGCAGCGGCTCGCGTGCAGCGCGTCGGTTTGCGAGGGCCTGGAAGCCGGCGACGAGCTCCGGTGCGAGGAGAGCATCCAGCGCGATTTTCGCCTGCACCTGCCCCCTCGTGAGGTTCATGGAGTGTGCGAGCAGAAGTTCGGCATCCACTACAGGATCCGGCACGCCCGCCGCAGCGAGCTCGGCGATCGCGCGTTCGCGCACCGCGCGGACCGTCGAGGGTTTCAGCAGGGCGACCCCTGCCTCTCCCAGGCCTCCCGCACGAATGTTTCGAAAAGTTCCTTGTCGATGGCATCGAACCGGGTGACGTACAGGCAGCTCGATCCGACCTTGTGCGGACCGAGCTTTTCGAACCGCGGGTCTGGATCGTACGCGTTGTACAGCCCGTAGACGGACAGGGACGCCGATCGCGGCGAAAGTCCCACGATGAACGAGTCTCCTTCGTGTCCCGAGTCGTACCGGTAGTGGTAGCTGCCGAAGCCGATCATCGACGGCCCCCACATGACGGGTTCGACACCCGTCACGCGCCGCATGATCGCGATGGCTTCCCTCGCGTCCGCGAGCCTGCGCTCGTTCGCAACGCCCGCGAGAAAGTCCTCGACCGGCACGGTTGTCGGGAGCGTCGCGACGTTACTGCGGGAGCGCGCTGACATGCATCAAGATTACGCCTCGCCGCCGAGCTCGGCGATGCGCGCCTCTTCGTCGAACTGGATGCACGATTCGATCACGGCATCCAGCTCGCCGTCCATGACGGAGTCGAGGTTGTAGGCCTTGAACCCCGTGCGGTGGTCGGCGATCCGGTTCTCCGGGAAGTTGTAGGTGCGGATGCGCTCTGAACGGTCCATCGTGCGGATCTGGCTTTTGCGCGCCGCGGAATCGAGTTCCGCCTGCTCTTCCTGCTGGCGGGCGAGGATGCGGGCACGCAAGACGCGCATTCCCGCCTCGCGATTCTGCAACTGGCTCTTCTCGTTCTGCATCGACACGACGATTCCGGTGGGAAGGTGGGTGATGCGCACTGCGGAGTCCGTCGTGTTCACCGACTGGCCGCCCGGTCCGCTCGAGCGGTACACGTCCACTTTGAGGTCGTTGGGGCTGATGTCCACTTCCTCAGGTTCATCCACTTCGGGAAACACGAGCACGCCGGTCGTCGAGGTGTGGATGCGGCCTTGCGATTCGGTGACGGGAACGCGCTGCACGCGGTGCACGCCGCCTTCGTACTTGAGGTGCGCCCACACCCCCTGGGAGGGGTCGCTCGCATTCGACTTGATGGCAACCTGCACATCCTTGTAGCCGCCGAGATCGCTCTCCGTGCTGGTGAGAACCTCCGTCTTCCAGCCCTTGGATTCCGCGTAGTGCAAATACATGCGAAGGAGGTCGGCGGCGAACAGCGCGCTCTCCGCGCCGCCCTCGCCGCCCTTGATCTCCATGATCACGTCGCGCCCATCGTCCGGGTCGCGCGGAATCAGCAGGCGCCTGAGCTTTTCCTGCGCAGTCGCGAGCTTCTCCTCGAGGGCCGGCACCTCGGCGGCGAAGGAATCGTCATCCTTCGCGAGTTCGCGTGCGGCGTCCAGGTCGTCCGCAGCGCTCACCCAGTGCTCGTGCGCCGATTTGATCTGGCTGAGCTCGGCGTAGCGCCGATTGATTTTCCGGGCCCTGCCGGCATCCGCGTGAACGGCGGGATCCGACAACTGCGTCTGCAGATCCTCATGCTCGGCCAGCAGCGCAGCCACCGACTCGAACATGCGGCTAGTCTTCCTTCGCCCCGCCAGCAGTCGGCATCGACTTCTGGACCTGCATGAGGAACTCGACGTTGCTCGAGGTGTCCCTCAGCCGCCCGAGAACGATCTCGAGTGCCTGCTGGGTGTCGAGTCCCGCGAGGGCGCGGCGGAGCTTCCAGGTGATTTTCGTCTCGTCGTCGCTCATGAGCATCTCCTCGCGGCGCGTGCCCGAAGCGTTGACGTCCACGGCCGGGAAGATGCGCTTGTCCGCGAGCTGGCGCGACAGCCGAAGCTCCATGTTCCCCGTGCCCTTGAACTCCTCGAAAATGACCTCATCCATCTTGGATCCGGTCTCCACGAGCGCCGTGGCGAGAATCGTGAGCGAGCCGCCGTCTTCGATGTTGCGCGCCGCGCCGAAGAATCGCTTCGGCGGGTACAGCGCAGAGGAGTCGACGCCGCCCGACAGGATGCGCCCTGATGCCGGCGCTGCGAGGTTGTATGCGCGTCCGAGCCTCGTGATGGAGTCGAGCAGCACGACAACATCGTGCCCGAGCTCGACAAGCCGCTTCGCGCGTTCGATCGCGAGCTCGGCGACCGTCGTGTGGTCTTCCGCCGGACGGTCGAAGGTGGAGGCGATGACTTCGCCCTTCACCGTGCGCTGCATGTCCGTGACTTCCTCCGGGCGCTCATCCACGAGCACGACCATGAGGTGGACTTCGGGATTGTTCTTGGCGATCGCGTTCGCGATGGCCTGCAGCACGAGTGTCTTTCCCGCCTTGGGCGGGGAGACGATGAGTCCGCGCTGGCCTTTGCCGATCGGCGAGACGAGATCGATGATGCGCGTGGTGAGCTTGTTCTGCTCGGTTTCCAGGCGGAGGCGCTCCGTCGGGTAAAGCGGGGTGAGTTTGCCGAATTCCACGCGCTCGCTCGTCGCATCCAGTGCGAGTCCGTTGATGGAGTCGATCTTCACGAGAGCGTTGTATTTCTGGCGGCCGGGGTTCTCGCCCTCGCGCGGCTGGCGAATCGACCCGACGATGGCGTCGCCCTTGCGCAGGTTGTATTTCTTAACCTGCCCGAGCGAAACATACACGTCGTTGTTGCCCGGCAGGTAGCCGCTCGTGCGGACGAACGCATAGTTGTCGAGCACGTCGAGAATGCCGGCGACGGGGATCAGGACATCGTCTTCCGTGATCTCGGGTTCGACGTCGTCGCCGCCGCCCTGGCCGCGGCGCTTGCGGTCGCGGTAGCGGCCGCCGTGGCCGTCGCCGTCGCCCTGCTGGCGACCCTGCCGGTCGCCCTGCTGGCGGCCCTGGCCGTCGCCCTGCTGCTTGTCGGTCTGCTTGTCGCCCTGCTGGCGTTCTCCCTGCTGGCGGTCTCCGCCGTTGCGATTGCGGTTCCGGCTGCGGCTTCGCTGCCCCGTCGGCTCGCCCTCGCCCGAACCGTCCCCGGCGTCGGCCTTGCTGTCGCCCTCATCGGCGCCCTTGGCGGCGTCCTTTTCCTTTGCGGCCCCCGCCTCGGGTTCGGCGCCGGCCGGCGCTGCACTCGGGGCGGCGCTCTCCGTCGCCGTCGCCGCGACGGTCGTCGTCACGACGCCCGCTGCAGCCGTCGCCCGACGGGGCGCACGCTTTTTGGGTGCAGCCTCCTGGTCGCTCGCCTCGGACGCTGGTGCTTTTGCTGTAGATGTCTGGGTCTCGGAGATGATGTCCACGAGTTCTCCTTTTCGAAGTTTGGCGGCGCCCTGAATGCCAAGTTCCGCGGCGAGAACCTGAAGTTCCGGCAGCCGCAACGCGGTGAGCGGGGGCCCGGCGTTCGAGCCGTCGGCGCGAACGTTGTGATCAGTCACTGGGAGGATTTCCTTTCCCCTGACGGGAACCTGCACCTTCGGTGCACTGCGGCCCGCAGCGGAGCTTGTCGACCACGTACCCTCACCGGTTCTGCGCGGGTGCGCAGGGCGGGGGATGATCGAGTGCTGGTGATGGCACCCGGGACCTCTGTCGGAAGCGGCAAACCCCCCAGGGGATACCCGCTCAGTCAGAGCCTTCTACCGGATGCACAATCACTGTAGCACCTTTGAAGTCGACGGCCAGCATGAGGGCCTGCCACGGCGACTCCGAGTTTTCGTCCACGAGTTCCGCGGCCGTGAGCCTCTGGCCAGGGTCGCTTCCGAGCACGAGAACGGAGGGACCCGCGCCGGACACGACCGCAGCCAGCCCATGGCTCCTCAGCATCCGGATGAGATCGTCCGTCTCGCGCATCGCGCTCGCACGGTAGCTCTGGTGGAGGCGATCTTCGGTTGCCGCGAACAGGAGTTCGGGACTCTGCACGAGTGCCGCGACGAGCAACGCGCTGCGCGAAACATTGAATATCGCGTCCTCATGGGGAACGGATGCGGGCTGCAGGCTCCGAGCGAGCGCCGTCGACATGGCGGCTTCCGGCACGAAGACGACGGCCGAGACGCCGCGGTGGGCGATGAGCCTCTTGTGCTTCGGGCCGCTGTCTTCCACCCAGGCGATCGTGAGCCCGCCGAACAGCGCGGGCGCGACGTTGTCCGGGTGCCCTTCCATTTCGGTCGCAAGCTCCAACAGCGCAACGGAATCGAGCTCGGCGATGCCCGTGAGCAATCCTTTCGCCGCCATGATCCCCGACACGATCGCTGCACCGCTTGAACCCAGGCCCCGGCCGTGCGGAATGACGTTGCGCGCGGCGATCTCGAGCCCAGGCAGTGGGACCCCGTACCGCTCGAAGACGTGGTAAATGGCGCGCGCGACGAGATTGGAGTCATCGGTGGGAACGTCGCCCTCACCGACTCCGCTCACCGTCACGTGGACGCCGGGCTCAGCGCGAACCGTCACATCGAGTTCGTCGTACAGGGAGAGCGCGAGCCCGAGCGTGTCGAATCCGGGGCCGAGGTTCGCGGTCGTCGCGGGAACTTTGACCGAAACGGAGGTTCCTGTCGGAATTGCGGATTTCTTTGCCATCGCCGTCATGCCCGCCCGTTCATGCCGAGCGCGCTCGCGACCTCGTCCGTGTCCACGGCGACGACCGTCGGGGCGACGTCGGAACCGTCCGGATTGCGCAACGCCCATGCCGGGTCCTTGAGGCCGTGGCCCGTGACGGTGATGACGACGGTGGAGCCCTGAGGGATGACCCCCGCCTCCGCGCGCTCGAGGAGCCCGGCGACGCCGATCGCGGAGGCGGGCTCGACGAAGATTCCCGTTTCCGCCGAAAGAATTCGGTGGGCTTCCAGGATCTTCTCGTCGGAGAACATGCCGAAGTAACCTTCGCTGTCGTCGCGCGCGGCAAGTGCGAGGCTCCACGAAGCGGGATTGCCGATTCGAATGGCGCTCGCAATGGTGTCCGGGTCCTTCACGATGTGGCCCCGGATGATCGGCGCGCTGCCTTCCGCCTGGAAGCCGAACATCCGCGGCAGCCTCGTGGCGGCGCCGCGAGAAAGCTCTTCGCGGTATCCGCGATGGTACGCCGTGTAGTTCCCCGCGTTCCCGACTGGAAGCAAGTGGAAGTCCGGGGCGTCGCCGAGCACGTCGACGACTTCGAACGCCGCGGTCTTCTGCCCCTCGATCCTGTCGTTGTTCACGGAGTTGACGAGGTGCACGGGGTAACGCTCCGCGAGCTCCTTCGCGACCTCCAGGCAGTCGTCGAAGTTCCCCTCGAGCTGGAGGATCCGGGCGTTGTGGGCGATCGCCTGGCTGAGTTTGCCCATCGCGATCTTTCCCTCCGGCACGAGTACCGCCGCGGCGATTCCGGCTCTCGTCGCATACGCTGCCGCGGACGCCGAGGTATTGCCCGTCGAGGCGCACACGACGACTTTCGCCCCGCGCTCCACAGCCTTGGACACGGCCATCGTCATCCCGCGATCCTTGAACGAGCCCGTCGGATTCATTCCCTCGAACTTGACCCACACGTTCGCACCGGTGCGCGCGGAAAGAGCTGTCGCGTCGATGAGCGGAGTGCCGCCTTCGCCGAGCGTCACGATGGGTGTCGCGTCGCTCACGTCGAGCCGATCGGCGTACTCGCGGATGACCCCGCGCCACTGCGGCGACGGGCTCGGCCCCCACGTTCGGGATTCAGCCATGTTCACAGTCCCTCAACTCTCAAGACGGACACCACGGATTCGACAACAAGGGATGCGGCCAGGGAGGTGACGGTCGCGGCAAGGGAAGATTCGGACGCCTCGTGAGTTCCGATTACCAGAGTAGCCGTGGGAGTCGACCCCTCCCGCACCGACCCGATCGACTGCACGAGCGTTTCGACCGAAACGCCGTGCTCGCGGAACAGTTCCGCGATTTCCGCGAGCACGCCTGGCCGGTCGATCACGGCAAGCGAAATCTGGTACCTCGTCGTAATGCTCGACATGGGCAGAATGGGCAGGCTCGCGTGACGGGAACCCGCCATTCCCGGGCCGCCGATCACGTGCCTCCGCGCGGCGGTGACGAGGTCGCCGAGCACGGCGGACGCCGTCTCCTGCCCGCCGGCACCCGCACCGTAGAACATGAGGTCGCCCGCGGCATCCGCTTCGATGAAGACCGCGTTCTTGCCGCCGTGGACTGCGGCGAGCGGGTGATCCGCCGGAACGAGCGCGGGGTACACGCGGGCGCTGACCCCTTCTGTGCCGTCGGAATCGGCGAGCCGTTCGCAAATCGCGAGCAGCTTGACGACGTAGCCTGCGCGTTTGGCGGCCTCGACCTGGCCGAGCGTGATGTCCCTGATTCCCTCGCGGTGCACGGACTCGAGGGGAACCACTGTGTGGAACGCGAGGCTCGCGAGGATGGCCGCTTTTTGCGCCGCATCGTAGCCATCGATGTCGGCGGTGGGGTCCGCCTCGGCGAAACCGAGCTCCGTCGCCGTCGCGAGCGCATCCTCCATCGTCGCCCCCGTCGTGTGCATGCGGTCGAGGATGAAGTTCGTCGTGCCGTTCACGATGCCCAGGATGCGTCGCACCCGGTCTCCCGCAAGGCTGTCGTGCAGGGGCCGGATGATGGGGATTGCACCAGCCACCGCCGCTTCGTAATAGAGCTGGGCGCCGACCTGCTCCGCGGCTTCGAACAGCTCGGGGCCGTGGGTTGCAAGCAGCGCCTTGTTGCCCGTGATGACGTCCGCCCCGGAATTGAGCGCCTGAAGGATGTATTCGCGCGCGGGCTCGAGCCCGCCCATGAGCTCGACAACGATGTCGGCGCCGAGAATGAGAGATTCCGTGTCCGTCGTGAGCAGTTCGCGCGGAATGTCCGCCGTGCGCTCCGCGTCGAGGTCGCGCACGGCGATTCCGACCAGTTCGAGCCCGGCGCCCACCCGTTCGGCGAGCTCGGCGCCGTGTTCGAGCAACAGCGCTGCGACTTGCGCTCCGACGTTTCCTGCGCCGAGCAGCGCGACGCGCAAGTTGCGGTATTCGATCATCGGATGGCTCCTTTGCCCGGACTGTCGCCGTGTCGTTCGCTCCGCCTGTCGACAGCGGCCGGTTCCGCGCCCGCGAGCGCGAGGTCCCTGCCCAGCAGATCGGTGATGGTCTCCCGCCGCACGATGGCGCGCGCAGCCCCGTCACGCACTGCGACGACGGCGGGGCGGGCAAGGTAGTTGTAGTTGCTCGCGAGGGACCAGCAGTACGCGCCCGTTGCGGCGACCGCGAGAGTGTCCCCGGGGGCGACGTCGCCCGGAAGGTAGTCGTCGCGCACGACGATGTCGCCGCTCTCGCAATGCTTGCCCGCGACGCGGACGAGAATCGGCGCGGCATCCGAAACCCGATTCGCGATCCTCGCCGTGTAGTCGGCGCCGTACAGCGCCGGCCGCACGTTGTCGCTCATCCCGCCGTCGACGCTCACGTAGCGCCGGAGCGATATCCCCGCGTCCGTGGCAACGTCGACGTCCTTGATCGTGCCGACCGTGTAGAGCGTGACGCCCGCCGGCCCCATGATGGAGCGACCGGGCTCGATCGCGATATCCGGGACGGCGACGCCGTGGCGTTGCGCCTCTGCGGCCACTGCCGCGGCAAGTTTCCTGGCCATGTCCTCGATCGGCGCGACGCGGTCGACGGAAGTGTAGGCGATTCCGAATCCTCCCCCGAGGTTCAGCTCGGGCACGGGTCCCCGCTCAAGCAGCGTCGCGTGGACCGCGAGCAGGCGCCGGATCGACTCGATGAAACCGCTCACTTCGAAAATCTGCGAACCGATGTGCGAGTGAAGGCCGAGAAAGTCCAGGGAACCCAGTTCGCGGATGCGCTCGACGTGCCCGGCGACGTCGGAGAGCGGAACGCCGAACTTCTGGTCTTCGCGCGCTGTCGCGAGGTACTCGTGGGTGTGCGCATGGACTCCCGTGTTCGTGCGCAGCCGCACGCGCTGCACTGCGCCGTGCCTGCCGGCGGCCTCGGCAACCCGTTCGATCTCGATCGCGCTGTCGAGAATGATCGCGCCGACGCCCGCTCCGACGGCCCCGTCGATCTCATCGATGCTCTTGTTGTTGCCGTGCAGCCCGATTCGCGAAGCGTCGATGCCGGCCGCGAGCGCGAGGGCGAGTTCGCCGCCGCTCGCGACGTCGATGCCGAGGCCTTCCGCGACCATCCAGCGCGCGACTTCGGCGGACAGAAACGCCTTCCCGGCGTAATAGACCGACACGTTGGCGCCGATCGCGGAAAATGCGTCCTCGAACGAGCGGCGGATTCCCGCCGCGCGCGCTCGTGCATCCGACTCATCGACGACATAGAGCGGAGAACCGAACTCGGCGAGAAGCTCAGTCGCCGCAACGCCGGCGAACTCGAGTTCTCCCCCTCGCTCCCGCAGCGCGTTGGCCGGCCAGACGCCGTGCGCGAGCGCGTTCGCGTCGACCGGGGGTTCGAGCCACGGCGGTGCGAGCGGATTGGCGTTCACGATTGCCTCACGGGAATTCTTGGCCTCACGGTAGTGCGGAGCGAGGCGAGCGAACCCGGATTGGTCCCTGAAGCCCCTGCAATCTTACAAGGAGCGCGCGCAGGCAATCGATTCAGCACCGGCGGCCACGGGCGAGGCGCTGACGGTCCTATCGATCGTGAACTGGCCCAGCACGCGAGTGCCGTGGTAGATCACGCAACTCTGGCCGGGCGCGACACCGCGAAGCGGCTCGTCGGGGACCGCGACGAGTTCGCCTCGGCTCAACGTGACCTTCGCAGGGACAGGTTCGGCGTGAGCGCGAATCTGGATCATGCACGCGAACGGCCGGGCGCCGGAGTCCGCGATCTCCCCGGGCGCGACGCCGGCCCAGCTGAATCGGGACCCTGCAATTTCCGCCAGGTCGAGCGCCTCGCGGGGACCGACGACGACTTCATTGGACTTGGGCCGTACTTCGAGCACGAACCGCGGCTTCCCGTCGGCAGCCGGATAACCGATGTTGAGTCCCTTGCGCTGACCCACCGTGAATGCGGCCGCTCCCTCGTGGGTACCGAGCTTGCTTCCTTCGCGGTCGAGAATGTCGCCGGGTTCCGCTCCGACACGTTCCGCAAGCCAGCCGCGGGTATCGCCGTCCGGGATGAAGCAAATATCGTGGCTGTCCGGCTTGCTCGCCACGGAGAACCCCCGGGCGGCAGCCTCTGCGCGCACTTCTGCTTTGCTCGGAGTCGAGCCGAGCGGGAACATGCTGTGGGCCAATTGGTCGGCCGTGAGCACTCCGAGCACATACGACTGGTCTTTCGCCCAGTCGGCCGCGCGGTGGAGTTGTCGGTTGCCATTCGCGTCGAACTCGATTTTCGCGTAGTGGCCGGTTGCGACGGCATCGAAACCGAGGTCGAGCGCTTTTTCCATGAGCGCGGCGAACTTGATTTTCTCGTTGCAGCGCAGGCACGGATTCGGCGTTCGGCCGGCGGAGTACTCGGCAATGAAGTCGTCCACGACATCCAGCTTGAAGCGCTCGGAAAAATCCCACACGTAGTAGGGAATTCCGATGAGATTCGCGGCCCGTTGCGCGTCCATCGAGTCTTCGATGGTGCAGCATCCCCGGCTCCCAGTGCGCAGCGTTCCCGGCATCCTGCTGAGCGCGAGGTGCACGCCGACCACCTCATGGCCCGCGTCGACGGCGCGCGCGGCCGCCACTGCGGAGTCCACTCCGCCGCTCATCGCTGCCAAAACTTTCACGGATTCAGTCTATGCAGGAGTCGCGTCGTCCTCATCCCGAGCGTCCTGGGACTGCTCCGGTGTGCGCGCGGCAGGCTGGGCTGGAACGGAAGCCACGAACGAGATGCTGCTGAACGTGAGCACGGCTGCCGGCCTCAGGGGATTTCGGTGAGAGTCTTCTCGATCGCCGCGAGCCGGGTTTCCACCGCGTCCAGCCGCGCGACGACTGCGGCGTTGAGCGCGAGCGATTCCTCGGCGACCTTCTTGTAGTTGCCGCCCGATTCGGCATCCGCGACGTACTTGCGTGTTTCCGCCGATTTGTTCACGGCGTTGGTGATGACCCCCGCGGTGATTCCCACGACCGCGACTACCGCGAGCCAGAACCAGAAACTGTAAAAGATCTCCATCAGTCGTTCGTACCTTCCTTTTGAGTGACCGCCGCCGCGATGACAGCCGGTGTGATGCTGATCGTGAACGGCACGGCCTCGAAGAACTTGAGGGCCTTGCCGTCTTCGCTCAGTTCGAGGCGTCCCGTCACGAATCCGGCCGCCTCAAGCTTTGCCAGGTGCATGTAGAGGAGCGCGCGGGACATTTCCATGCGCCGCGCCAGTTCGCTCACGTGAAGAGGCTCGCCGACGAGCTGGGCGATGATGCCCAGCCGTTGCGTGCTCGCAATTGCCGCGAGCTTGCCGCTCAGCTCTTCCGCGTTCATACTTCCTCACAAACTTGCACCTGTCAGAAAATACTAACACATGCAGAGAAAGTGCAAAATCAGCGTGCTCCTCGGAGGGTGTCGCGCGTCGCGAGTCCTGCACGCACGGCCCTCTCATAGGCGTGAGGCAGCGCGGCGATCAGTGCGTCGACGTCGGCTTCGGTCGATGTGTGCCCGAGCGTGAAGCGGAGCGCGCCCCGGGCGTCCTGTTCGCCGAGACCCATCCCGATGAGCACGTGGCTGGCCTCGGGAATCCCCGCCTGACATGCCGAACCCGTGCTCGCCGACACCCCGGCGGCGTCGAGAAGAAAGAGCAGTGAATCGCCCTCGCATCCCGGGAACGTGAAGTGGGCGTTGTTGTCGAGCCGGTGCTGTGGGTCTCCCCTCAGAATCGCCGCGGGCACCGCTGCCCGGACCCCCCCGATGAGTTTGTCGCGAAGGGCGGCGAGCTGTGCGGACGGGTGCTCTGCGGCAACGGCGAAGGCCAGGGCCGAAGGCGCATCCTGCGTTCCCGAGCGCACCTGACGCTGCTGCCCTCCCCCATGGATCAGCGGAACAATCGTTGCCTTCCGCGACAACGCGAGCGCGCCCATTCCAAGCGGCCCGCCGATCTTGTGGGCGGACACCGAGAGGGCGGCGAGCCCGGATGCGGCGAAGTCGATGGCCACATGCCGGTACGCCGCGACCGCATCCGCGTGCACGGGAACGCCGTGCTCGGCAGCGAGCGCCGCGACCTCGGCAACGGGCTGGATCGTCCCCACCTCGTTGTTCGCCCACAGGAGCGTCACGAGCGCAGTGTCGGAGCGGGCCGCAAGCAGCGCGGCGAGCGTCTCGATGGACACTCGGCCGAATTCATCCACCGGCACCCACTCGACGATGGCACCCTCATGCCGCTCGAGCCATTCGAGCGTGTCCACGGTCGCGTGGTGCTCGCCCCGGGGCGCCAGAATGCGCCGGCGGTCGGGATCCGCGGCGACCCGCGCCCAGTACAGGCCCTTGATCGCGAGGTTGACCGATTCCGTGCCGCCGGAAGTGAACACGATCTCTATCGCGTCGCAACCGAGGCTCGCGGCTATGCGCTCGCGGGATTCCTCGAGCATGCGCTTCGCATTCTGCCCGTGGCTGTGGATCGAGGACGGATTCCCCACGAGGCCCATCGCATCGATCCACGCTTCGCGCGCAGCGGGCAGCATGGGAGTCGTCGCGGCGTGGTCGAGATAGACCCTCATGTGACGTATCCTCCAATCGCTCGCGCGAGGCAGGTCCCGCACTCAATTACTCTAGGACGGTGCCGACCTCCGACCCACTTCGCGACCTCGGCGTCACCCTCACCGACGATGGCGGCACGATCCGCGTGTTCTCCGCGAGCGCTGCGGCGATCGAACTGTGCCTGTTTTCGCGCAAAGACCCCAACTGGATCACCGACACGGTGCCGCTTGAGCGCGGCAGCGGCGGAGTGTGGTCGGCGGCCTCCCCCAAGCTCACGGCAGACAGAAAGTACACGTTGCGCGCGACGGGCCCGGAATCGGGGGATCCGTTCGGCAGGTTCAATCCGAATCTTCACCTCATCGACCCGTATGCGAAAGGTCTCGTCAAGACGAGCGGCGGCGAGTGGCGCTCGTGCGTCGTTGCCGACGATTTCGACTGGGGCGGTGTGGCCAAGCCCGCGACCCCCATCGATCGGACAATCATTTACGAGGCGCACGCGAAAGGCATGACGAAACTCAACCCCGCGGTGCCCGAACAGCTCCGCGGGAGTTACGCGGGGCTCGCCCACGATGCGACGATCGGCTACTTCAAGGACCTCGGCATCACCGCAGTCGAGTTGCTCCCCGTGCACCAGTTCGTCACGGAGCAGCGCCTCATCACCATGGGGCTCACCAACTACTGGGGATACAACACGCTGTCCTTTTTCGCGCCGCATGCGGCCTGGGCATCCGCCGCGGCGCAGATCGCGGGGCCGGCAGGGGTGCTGCGCGAGTTCAAGGGAATGGTCAAACTGCTTCACGAAGCGGGAATCGAAGTCTTCCTCGACGTCGTCTACAACCACACGGCGGAGGAGGGCCCCGGCGGGCCGACCACGAGCCTGCGCGGCCTCGACGACGCGACCTACTACCGGCAGGACGGGCACGGACGCTACATCGACTCGTCCGGCACCGGGAACTCCCTCAACACGTCAAACCCTGCGACGCACCGGCTCGTTCTCGACTCGCTGAAGTACTGGGCGAACGAAGTGCACATCGACGGATTCCGGTTCGACCTGGCCGTGACGCTCGGTCGCGACGAGAACGGGAATTTCGACCCCGCCCACCCGCTCCTGACCGCGATCCGGGACGACCCGGCGCTCGCGGGAACGAAACTCATCGCTGAACCGTGGGATATCGGACACGACGGCTGGCACACGGGCGGGTTCCCTGCCGGCTGGCTCGAGTGGAATGACCGCTATCGGGACCGCGTCCGGCAGTTCTGGCTCAGCGATATCGCGGCCGCGCGCACCACCGGCGACGCGCCCATCGGCATCGGCCGGTTCGCGACTCGCATCGCCGGTTCGTCCGACCTGTTCTCCCCGGATCGCGGGCCCACGGCATCCGTGAACTTCATCACGGCGCACGACGGCTTCACGGCGTGGGATCTCACGTCCTTCAACCGCAAACACAATCTCGGCAACGGCGAGAACAATCGCGACGGCACAGACAACAACCACTCCTTCAACCACGGGGTCGAGGGGCAGTCGAACGATCCCGCCATTCTCACCGCGCGCCGCAAGGCGATGCGCAACCTCCTGGCCACCCTGTTCCTTTCGGCGGGCACCCCCATGCTCACGGCCGGCGACGAGATCGGCAGGAGCCAGAGGGGCAACAATAATGCGTACATTCACGACGACGAGCTGAGCTGGCTCCCGTGGAACCTCGAGGACTGGCAGCGCGATCTGCACGCGATCGCGAAAGCCGGTATCCGGTTCCGGCTCGAAAATCCTGCCGTGCGTCCGAACGGCTTCGCCGTGTGGGGGGAGACCCTGGATTCGGCGACCCAAATGGACTGGTACAACGCGAACGGCGAGGCGATGTCCATCGAGGACTGGGATTCTCCCGCCGCGCGCACCCTCCAGTATCTCGCCGCCTCCACCCACGAGGTCGACGGCTTCAATCGCATTCTGCTCACCGTGCACGGGCTCGAAGCAGAGGAAACGGTCACGCTTCCCGAGCACTCCGGCGTCGGGAGCTACACCCTGCTGTTCGACAGCGCTTACGACTGGATCGAGCAGAGCGAGCATGCGCCGGGTTCGGCCGTCGCGATGTCGCCGACGTCGATGAAGCTGTTCCGGGCCATCACTCCGCAAGCTCCTGAAACACCGTGACCTGCACGCCGCCCGGCGTCTCCAGCCGCGCGTTGAGAGAGTTCCACGGCGTCACGGTCGGCTCCGCCACGACCCGCGCACCGCCGACGGCGAGGCGTTCGGTCATGCCGACGGCATCCGCTACCTCGAAGGCGACGCGGACGCTCAGGGTCGAGCGGCGGGCAACCGGCCGCCCCACTTCGACATCGTCGATCATGCGCACTTGAGCCGGGTTGGCAAGTTCGAGGGTCGCGGAGTCAATGGCGAGGATCGACACCTTCTCGCCGTTGTCCCCCGCATACGCTTCGCGCTCGGGGAGCCCGAGGACGTCCCGGAAGAACACGAGTGCCTCCTCGTAGTCCTCCGCTTCGATGACGAGCCTCAATTGGGAAACCGCGGATTCCGTCATGCGATAAGCGTATTAGGTTACGTCGCGGCGCCAACTCGTGAAATAGCCCAGTACTCCCGCAACGACGGCGAACGCGAGCAGCACGAGCCCGCCTGCCCACCAGTCGAGAGCCTGGACCTCGCCCGTCGCACTTCCGAGCGACGTGAACACGCTCGAACCGACGAACGCATCGCTTGCCGCCCCGGGAAGATACTGCCCGATCCCGGCCATCCAGTCCCACGTCATGGCAGCGAATCGGAGAATCGGCTCGAGGAACTGGGTGAACGCGAGCACGATCACGATCGCGGCGACCTGACTCGGAATGAGCGCGCCGAGCCCGACGCCGATGGTCGCCCACAGCGCCATCACCAGCACGATGCGCGCGAGCAGAAGCCACGTGTCGGTCTCGCCGAGTCCCGTCTCGTGTCCTGTCGCAGAAAGGATCGTCGCCCCGATTCCGACGGACGCCACGACCGCGGCAACCCCGTACCCGGCGCCGACCACCGCGAGGGCCGCGAACTTCGCGGCGAGAACCTTTCCCCGGTGAGGCGTCGCGAGGAATGTCGGAGTGAGCGTCTGGTGCCGGAACTCCGCGGTCGTCGCGAGCGTTCCGAACAGCACGGGAAAGACGTATCCGATGCTCGAGGCGATGCTGTAAACGATGGGAGGAAGCATCGCTTCCGGAAGCTGAGGCACGTTCCCCCCGCTTTCGGCAAGCGTGCTGCCGATCCCGCCGAACACGAGTCCGAGGACGCCAGCGGTGAACGCGACGTAGCCGACGAGCACGAGCAGGAGCACCCACCAGATGCGGACGGTGAAAATCTTCGAGAACTCCGCGCGAAGCACGGAAGCGGCGGTGGCGATCGGGGCGCTCACAGCGCTCCCCCCTCTCCCACGAGATCGAGGAACGATTTCTCGATTCCGCTCTGCTCGGTTGCGAGTAGGCTGAGCGCTGCCCCCGCCGAAAGCGCCACGAGCCCGACCTCTTCGCGCGACAGCCCAACCACGGCGAGCCCAACCGAGGTCGTTTCCACTTCGGCGCCCGCGGCCAGGAGTGCAGACGCGAGCACTGCTCGATCGGGCGAATCGGCCACAACCCGTGGGCCGCCTTCCAGCTCCGCGAGCCCACCCTCGTACACGAGCGATCCGTGGGAAATGATGATGACGCGATCGACGCTCTGCTGCACTTCGGCGAGGAGGTGGGAGGAGACGAGAACCGTGCGGCCTTCCGCGGCGAGCTGCCGGAGGAAGGATCGGATCCACTTGATCCCCTCGGGGTCGAGCCCGTTGACGGGTTCGTCCAGGACGAGGACTCCCGGGTCGCCCAGCAGCGCGAATGCGAGTCCGAGGCGTTGTCTCATGCCCAGGGAGTAGCCTCCGACCCTGCGATCGGCGAACTGGGCTATGCCGACTTGCGTGAGCACGTCGTCGACGCGCGATCTGCTGATTCCCGCGGCAAGCGCATACCCGCGAAGATGGTTCCTGGCGGACCGGCCGGGGTGGAAGCTCGACGCCTCCAGCGCGGTTCCGACGGTGGCCAGCGGATGCTTCAGCTGGCGGTATTCTGTGCCGCCGAAGGTCGCCGTGCCCGCAGTCGGGCGCACGAGTCCGAGAAGCATCCGCAGCGTTGTCGTCTTCCCCGCGCCGTTCGGGCCGAGGAAACCGGTTACCTGACCCGGTTGAACGCTGAACGTGAGGTCATTGACCGCGCGCACCGGACCGAAGAATTTTCCCAATCCGCTGATCTCGATTGTTGTGCTAGTTGACATAGCACAAGTAAAGCAGAATTTCCGTCGGGACGCCAACCCCGTCACAGCCGCCAATCGACCGGCCGCGCACCCTGACGCACGAGCGCGTCATTCGCCCGGCTGAACGGCCGCGAGCCGAAAAATCCGCCGTGCGCCGACAACGGACTCGGGTGCACTGACGTGACGACGGGCGTGCCGCCCAGCAATGGCTCAAGCGACGCGGCATCCCGACCCCACAACACGGCGACGAGCGGCCCGCCCCGTGCGGCGAGCGAACGAATCGCGATCTCGGTGACGAATTCCCAACCCTTTCCCCGGTGGGATCCCGCGGCGCCCGGCCGCACGGTCAGCACTCGGTTCAGGAGCATGACGCCCTGCTCGGCCCAACCCGTCAGATCTCCGTGCCCGGGTGGAGCAATCCCGAGATCATCATGCAGTTCGCGATAGATGTTCTGGAGGCTGCGCGGGATCGGCTGCACTGAGCGGTCGACCGCGAACGCGAGCCCGATCGAATGCCCGGGAGTCGGATACGGGTCCTGGCCGACGATGAGAACGCGCACGTCGGCCAGCGGGTAGGTGAACGCCCTCAGAACGTTGTTCCCGGCCGGCAAATACCCTCGCCCCGCAGAAACTTCGGCTCTCAGGAACTCCCCCATGGCCGCGATGCGTTCGGCGGCCGGCGCGAGCGCCTCGGCCCAGCCTGCGTCCACGAGGTCAGCGAGCGGTTTCGGCGCGGCCATGACAGCAGACTACTTTCGGAGGAGGCGCTAGTGTGCGTTCATGACTCTTCTTCGCGGAAAAGCAGGTGCGGTCACGGTGAGCCTCATCGGCTTCCTTATCTTCGTTGAGTTCGTGAGCGGCATCCTGCAGGGTTTCTACGTCCCCCTCATCCCCGATCTCGTGAAGTACCTGGGGATCAGGGACGCCGACTTCAACATTTTCGAGGGTGCGCAACTGCTTTTGTCCGCCCTCGTGGTCCCGATCTTGGCCAAGCTCGGCGACATGTACGGCCACAAGAAGATCCTGCTCGTCGCCACCGTGCTCACTGCCGGGGCAACCTGGTGGCTCGCGTTCGCCGGCGACTTCACCTCGTTCCTCATCGCGTGGTCGCTTCAGGCGTTCTACGTCGTGTGGCTTCCGCTCGAGATCGCCCTCATCTTCGACAAGGGCCGCAGGAGCGGCCGCGCGGCATCAGCGACGCGCAAAGCCGCTGGGCTCCTCATCGTCGGGCTCGAGGCGGGCGCGATCGCCGGCGCCCTCGGGGGGTCCGCGGTATTCGAAGCCTTCGGTGGACCGGACAACCTTCACAGCTCCATGATCCCCACGCTCATGGTGCCGGCGATCGCCGTGACCGTCGTGTTCTTCGTCATCCTGTTCGGCGTGCCGGAGTCGGAGTCGCTGCCGGGCCGAACCCTGGACTGGATCGGATTCTCGATCCTCACGATCGGCCTCCTGCTCATCACCTCGGGGTTGTCGTTCCTCAAGTTCAACGACGACCAGTGGTGGCCGTGGGCGATCATGGCCCTCGGAATCCTCACGTTCTGGCCGTTCGTTCGCTTCGAGTTGCGGCAGAAGGATCCGGCCATCGACGTGAGGGTCTTCGCGCAATCGAATATGTGGCCCGTCCAGCTCACCGCGTTCCTCATCGGAATCAGCCTGCTCGGAGCGCAAGCGCCGCTCGCAACGTATGCGGGAACCGACAAGGATGCCCTCGGATATGGACTCGGGCTCGGGTCGGGGACGATCTCCATTCTCATCGGGCTGTATCTCATCTCCATGATCGTCGGCGCGCTGCTGTTCCCGCTCGTGTCCCGATGGAGGACCCCGCGGTTCGCGCTCATCGTCGCGTCGTTCCTCGTGGCGACCGGATATCTCCTGTTCATTCCGTTCCACCTGGAAACCTGGCAGGTGTTCATGAACATGGTCATCGCGGGGCTCGGAAGCGGCGCGCTCGTGGGCGCGCTTCCCGCTGCCGCGGCCGCGGCGGCACCGCGTGGCCAAACCGGCATAGCCTCGGCTCTCACGAACACGACGAAGACGATCGGTGGATCGTTCGCGTCCTCGGTATTCGCTATCGTGCTCACGATTGGCGCTGTGCAGATCGCAGGTTCGACCGCGGGAAGCCTCTTCGGCTACTACCTCGTGTGGACCATTTGCGGCGTCGGCGCCCTCATCGCCGCCGTGCTCCTGTTTTTCGTGCCGAAGCTCGCGTTCGCCGATGCGGACGAACTCGAGAAACCGAAAGTCGCGGTCCCGTGAATCTGCGACACCTCGCCGCCGAGGCCGCAGGGTACCTGCCCGAGTTGCAGTCCGTGCGGCGTGACATCCACCGCGAGCCCGAACTCGGCCTCCACACGCCGAGAACTCTCGAACGCGTGATCGACTCCATTTCCGAGCTGCCGATCGATATCATTCGGCCGGAGTCGGGCCGCGTGGACCCGGGAAGCGGAACGCCCATGACCTCGGCGATCGTGCGGATCGCTGGAGCTGCGCCGGGTCCGACCGTGATCCTTCGTGCCGACCTGGATGCCCTCGCGCTGCACGAAGACACCGGCGAAGTATTCGCGTCGGAGATCCCCGGCCGCATGCACGCGTGCGGCCACGACCTCCACGCGGCGATAGCGGTCGGCGCCATCCATCTGCTCGCGAGCCATCGCGACGAACTCGCTGGAGAGGTGCTGTTCCTGCTGCAGCCGGGCGAGGAAGGCTACCGCGGCGCGAACGCCATGCTCGAGGACGGAGCGCTCGGGTTCGCGTCCGGACCCATCGTGGGGGCGTTCGCGCTGCATGTGACGACGAGCCAGCCACTCGGGCGTTTCGTCACCCGCGCGGGCACGTTAATGGCCGCGGCAGCAACCCTCGACGTGACCGTCAAGGGCAGCGGCGGACACGGATCGGCGCCGCACCTCGCGAGAGATCCGAACCAGGCGCTCGCGGAAATCGTGTCGGGCCTGCAATCCATGGTCACGCGCCGGTTCAGCGCCTTCGACCCGGTGATCATCACCGTCGGGTGGCTCTCCGGCGGCGAGCGCGGAACGAGCAACGTCATCCCGAGCACGGCGAGTTTCGGTGCGACCGTCCGCACATTCTCCGAAGAGAACCTCGCCGCCGTCGAGTCATACAGCACAGAGCTCGTGTCGGGAATCGCCTCGGCGTTCGGATTGCGCGCCGACATCGACTTCGCCATCGTGACCGAGCCGCTCGTCAACGCGCCGGAGCACGTGGCCGTGGCCGAACGCGTCGCCGTCGAGATGTTCGGTCGGGAACGGTTCCTGCTCGCGGAGACCCCGATCGGCGGCGCGGAGGACTTCGCCTCCGTGCTGCGCGAAGTGCCGGGCGCCTTCGTGTTCGTCGGCGCGTGCCCGCCGGACCTCGACCCCGCGACGGCGCCCTACAATCATTCGAACCTCGCCCGGTTCGACGATTCGGTCCTGCCGGATGCCGCAGCGTATCTGGCCGCTCTCGCGTTCGCCCGGCTTGCCGAGGCTGGTTCGTCGGAGTAGTCAGCTTTTCGGAACCAGGGGCACCCTCGCCACTTTGTGCGGCGCGGCCTGCGCAACGGGCTTCACGGTGACGAGGTCCAGGTTGACGTGCCCCGGCAGTTCCAGCGCGAGCACGATGACCTCGGCAATGTCTTCCGCCGTGAGCGGGTTGCCGACGCCCGCGTACACGGCATCCGCCCTCGCCTGATCCCCGCCGAAACGACCCAGCGAGAATTCTTCCGTCCTCACCATGCCCGGTGCGATCTCCACGACCCGAATCGGTTCCCCGTTGAGCTCCAGCCGGAGCACCCCGACGAGGGCGCGCAACGCGAACTTGGAGCCGTTGTACCCTCCGCCGCCCTCGTACGGGATGTGGCCCGCGATCGAGGTGACCGTGAGGATGTCCGCGTGGCCAAGGTCCCGAGCGCCGTCGCGCAGGAGCGGAAGCATCGCGGTGATCACGCGCTTGACGGCGACCACATTCACATCGAACATGCGCGTCCAGTCGTCAGGATCGCTCTGCTCCACGGATTCCATCCCGAACGCGCCGCCCGCATTGTTGACGAGCGCGTGGATGGGGCCGTTCTGCGCCACGAAGTCCCTGAATGCGTCCACGTCGGCCTGGTCGGTGAGGTCGGCAGCGAATACTTCCGCGCCGGTCTCGGCGGCAAGCGCCTCCAGTTTGCCGGCCCGCCTCGCGACGCCGATGACGTCCCAGCCCCGCTCCCGAAAGAGCCGCACCGTCGCCGCGCCAATGCCCGAGCTCGCCCCCGTGACCACCACTTTCCGCGCCGTCATGCCGTTCGCCTTTCACCGTCTTCCCATCAGTCTTACAGGATGTGCGCCGAATCCACTGGTACCCCGGAGGTTGTGACAGTCAGATCGGAACCGGGCGTCGCCGGATCCGGGCGCATCGCATTCTGGGACAACGCCCGGTTCCTGGCGGTGACGCTCGTGGTCGCCGGCCATGCGATCCAACCCCTCGTGGACCGCTCAGGCGGCGCGCTCACCCTCTACCTCGTGATCTATGCGTTCCACATGCCCGCTTTCGCGATCATCAGCGGCTACTTCTCCTCCGCGGAGCCTCCAACCGCGCGGCACATGCTTCGAGTGCTCACGGACCTCGTGATCCCGTACGTCATCATGGAAGCAGCCTGGTCGATCGTGAAACTCGTAGCCGATGGCGAGTCCGGTTTCGATCCGACCACGCCGTCGTGGACGCTGTGGTTCCTCGTGTCGCTTGCGATCTTCCGCCTCGTCCTGCCCTACCTCGCGCTTTTACGCTGGCCCTTGGCGATCTCCCTCGTCCTTTCCGTCGGCGTCGGATACCTGAACGGCGTGGACAGCACGTTCGCTCTCGCTCGAACGTTCGGATTCCTTCCGTTTTTCGTACTCGGCTGGAAGCTCTCGACCACCGACATCGCGCAATGGTGGCGCGGGCTCGGCGAAGCGGCGTGGTGGATTCGAGGCGTAGCCGCAGCCATTTTCGCGGGTGCCGCCTGGGTCGTTTCGGCCAACCTCCCCACGTGGCGCACCGTGGATCTGCGCCACTGGCTCTACTACGACCAGTCCTATTCAGACCTCGGAACCGACTCGGTGCTGGGCGGTGCGGGAAGGCTTGCGCTCCTCGCCGTCGCCGTCATTCTGTGCGCGGCGTTTCTGGCTCTCGTGCCGCGGCACCCGATTCTCGTCACCGAACTAGGAACGGGGACCATGTACGTCTACTTGCTGCACAGCTTCGCGCTCTATCCGATCCGGGAGACCGGGTTGCTCGACGCCCAGCGGCCGACCTCGGCACTGCTCATGCTCCTGTGCGTCGCGAGCGTCGCGGTCGCTCTCGTGCTCGCGAGCCCGCCGTGCCGCAGGTTGTTCCGCCCGGTCATCCAACCTGACGTTCGCTGGCTCCTGACCAGAGCAAGGCCAGCGAAGGGGCGCGGGGCCGACCACGACGAACCTTCATTACCGAGTGTTTCCTCGCGCGTTGACCTTGCCACACGCGGTTCCTAGTCTCGGATAACCGGAACGGCGCTCGCCCGATCCGCGCGATTCTAGGGAGACAGCCATGTCAGCAACGAACGACAACTGGAAATTCGAAACGAAGCAGATCCACTCCGGGGCGCAGCCCGACCCCGTGACGAACGCGCGGGCCACCCCCATTTACCAGACCACCGCCTACGTCTTCAACAGCTCGGACCACGCGAAGAACCTGTTCGCGCTCGCCGAATTCGGCAACATCTATACCCGAATCCAAAACCCCACCCAGGATGTCGTCGAGCAAAGGGTCGCCGCACTCGAAGGGGGAACCGCCGCGCTCCTGCTTTCGTCGGGGCAGTCGGCCACGACATTCTCGATTCTGAACATCGCGCAGGCCGGCGACCACATCGTGTCGTCTTCTTCCATCTACGGCGGCACCTACAACCTCTTCAAGTACACGCTCGCGAAACTCGGAATCGAGACGACCTTCGTCGAGGATCAGGACGACCCGGAGGAGTGGCGTCGGGCGGTCAAACCCAATACGAAAGCGTTCTTCGCCGAATCCATCGGCAATCCGCGAGTGAACATTCTCGACATTCGCGCGGTCGCCGACGTCGCGCACGAAAGCGGCATCCCGCTCATCGTGGACAACACCATCGCAACGCCATACCTCATCCGCCCCTTCGAGCACGGCGCAGACATCGTCGTACACTCCGCCACCAAATTCCTCGGCGGGCACGGCACGGTCATTGCCGGCATCATCGTGGACGGCGGATCGTTCGCGTGGAGCAAGAACGTCGAGAGATTCCCCGGTCTCACCGAACCGGACCCGTCCTACCACGGCGCGAGCTACACGGGGGTCCTGGGCGATGGCATCGCGTACATCATCAAGGCCCGCGTCCAATTGCTGCGCGACCTCGGTTCCGCCATCGCGCCAGCGAGCGCCTGGCAGCTCATCCAGGGCATCGAAACCCTGAGCCTGCGCATCGAACGCCACGTGCAGAATGCGAGGGCGGTCGCCGAGTGGCTCGAGGCCCACCCGGACGTTGCCTCTGTCGCGTGGGCCGGTCTGCCCTCGAGCCCATGGTTTGAGGCGGGGAAGAAGTATGCTCCGCTCGGCACCGGCGCAGTTCTGTCGTTCGAGCTGAAGGGCGGAGTCGACGCGGGTCGGTCCCTCGTCGACAGCGTCGAGCTGTTCAGCCACGTCGCGAACATCGGCGATGTGCGGAGCCTCATCATCCACCCCGCATCGACAACGCATTCCCAACTCACGCCACAGCAACAACTCTCAGCGGGCGTGACCCCCGGCCTCGTGCGACTCTCGGTCGGGCTGGAGAGCGTCGACGACATCATCGCCGACCTCCAGCAGGGCCTTGCGGCCTCGCGGGGTGCGCTGGCGGCGTAACACGCGTCATCCGCATTCGGCTGCGGGAGACAATGGTCACACCATGGACTGGCAAACAGCAGCGGACTCCGTACCTTCGGGATTCATCACCGAAGCGAATATTCGATCGCTGCTCGGCAAGCCCCCTGCGACGGGGGCGTGGCGGGATGGAGACCCCGTCGGCGGCCGGAAGTTCGCCACCCTCGGGGCGCAACGACTTGAGTTCGGCGGTACGCTGCCCTCCGTCCGCGTGGCCTTCGAATCGTGGGGCGAACTCAATGGCGACGCAAGCAACGCCATTCTCGTCCTGCATGCGCTGACCGGTGACAGCCATGTTGCGGGAAACGCCGGACCGGGGCATCCGACGAGCGGCTGGTGGTCCGGCATCGTCGGCCCTTCCCTTCCCGTCGACACGGCGAAGTGGTTCGTGGTGGCGCCGAACATGCTCGGCGGCTGCCAGGGCACGACGGGCCCGGCGAGCTCCGGGCCGGACGGGCAGGAGTGGGGATCGCGGTTCCCGTACGTGACCATTCGCGACCAGGTGTCCGTGCAGGCCCTCCTCGCCGACGCGCTCGGAATCGAACGGTTCGCCGCCGTGATTGGCGGGTCCATGGGCGGGATGCAGGCACTGGAATGGGCTGTGAGTTTCCCCGAACGCGTGGAGCGCGTGGCGATTCTCGCTGCCCCTGCCGCGAGCGACGCCGACGAAATCTCGCTCAACTCCGTGCAGATCGAGTCCATCCGGATGGATGCGGGATTCCGCGGCGGCGACTATTACGACGCGAAGGACGGAGATGGCCCGCACCGCGGACTCGCTCTGGCTCGCCGGCTTGCGCTCTTGAGTTACCGTTCGCCGAGTGAACTCAATCAACGGTTTCACCGCAGCTGGCAAAGCGATGTGAGCCCGCTGGGCGGGGCCGGACGATTCGCCGTCGAGAGCTACCTCGACTTCCATGGAAACAAGTTCACTCGGCGCTTCGATGCGAACAGTTACCTCACGCTCGCGACGGCCATGAGCTCCCACGATGTCGGCCGGGGGCGCGGGAGCGTCGGGGACGCCCTGTCCCGCGTCACCGCGCGCAGCCTCGTGCTCGGCGTCGACAGCGACCGGTTGTTTCCCGTGTCGACGCAGCACGACCTCGCGGCGAAGCTTCCCCGCGGAATCGACGGCGGCGAGGCAGTGGTCATCTCTTCCCAGTTCGGACACGACGCATTTCTCATCGAAAACGACCTCGTTGGCCCGCACCTTTCCCGGCTCCTCGCATCCTGAATTACCGCTTCCTCGCGGCAGTTCAGGAGAAGCGCTCAGTTTCGGTAGGATGACGTCACGGTGAGGGGGTGCGAAGGCCATGCCAGGACGCCGCAATGCTGCGACGCGCTCGACGTCCGATTCGCCGATTCGGATCGCGGTCGTGGACGACTTCCGGCTCCTGATCGATGGACTCGTCGCGCGCCTGAACGACGGGCACTTCGGACTGGACGTCGTCATCGAGGCCAACTCGTGGTCCGAATTGGTTTCGCACCCCGAGTTCCCCGCGCAAGTGACCGTACTGGACCTCAACTTGAACGACTCCATTTCCATCGGAGTAAAAATCCAGGCGCTCCTTTCCGCGGGCAGCGAAATCGTCGTCATCAGCAGGCACTCCGATCCCGCGACAGTGTCCAGAGTCATTCGCGCCGGAGCGCTCAGCTTCATCCCCAAGACGCAAGGGGTCGAGGAGCTCGCGCGCGCAATCCGCAGCGCAGCCCGCGGCGAGCGCTACCTGTCGGATCAGCTCGGAGCGGCGATCGCAGACCTCAGCACGACTCCCGCACCGAAACTCGGACGGCGGGAGCAGCGCGCGATCGCCCTGTACGCGAGCGGCCTGACGATGCGCGAACTCGCACGCGAGATGTCGACCACGGAGGAAACCGTCAAGTCGTACGTCAAGAGGGCGCGGCGCAAGTACCGCCAGATCGGCGTCGAGCTCGGCACGAGGGCGCAATTGCGTGTTCAAGGCCTCCAGGAAGGCTGGTTCGATGTTGAGTGATTGGCGTCGAGCGACGGTGTTTGTACAATCGGCGGAGTGACAGCACGATCACGGCACTCCGCGCTTTCCGCGCTCGCCGCTTCCGTGGTGGCTCTGCTTGCCGGCACCCTGCTTGCCGCATGCTCTCACTCCGTTTCGACGGCGCTCCCGCCCGGAGTCACCGTCGACGTGTACCAGAGCCGCTTCGACTACGCGGACCACACTCTCGCGGTCGCGGTCAAGAACTCGTCCGCGCATCCTTTCACCGTCCGCGAACTGTCCTTCTCCTCCCCCACGTATTCGCCGGCCGCGGTCTACGAGCGTGCGCCGACGACGGTCCGGCCGGGAACGTCGACGGATTTCCGGGTCACGTTGCCCGCTGCGGACTGCGACGCCCAGCCGGGTGATCCGCGCGTGCACATTCGCTACACAACCGGTCCGATTGACAGTGCCGAAACGACAGGCGAGGTGACGTTCGCGCCGCAGGATCGAATGGGCCAACTGCCGTTCCTCGCCGCGGAGGACTGCCGCGGCCACGCGGTCGATGAGGTTGCGAACATCGAGCCGGCATCCGCGTTGCGGTTCATTTCGCTCGCAGGAGAAACACCCGCCGTGCTCGACTTCACCGCGACGCCCACGGGTGCGGGAGGCGTTCTCACGATCGAGGATGTGCGCGGGACAGTCCTGCTGGATGCGGTGAATCCCGCTACGGGGAAAACCGGGGAAATCATCCCGCTCGGCCTCGATATCGGTGCTGCTTCCGCGCCGGTCAGCTTCTCGCTGACGCTCATCCCCGCACGCTGCGACCCGCACGTCGTCATGGAGGACAAGCGGGGCACGTTCTTCACATTCACGGTGACGACGAAACTCGACACCGGCCGAATTTACGTCGGCGTCGGAGATGACGTTCGAGGGCAGCTCTACGATTACGTCCAGCGTCACTGCGGCTGGGCGTGACGGATTCTCCGCAGTTGCTGGGAGTTCGCTCCTCCCCGGAGTGTCGAGACAGCAGTGTCGCACCCCCATTTATGGGGGCAAGCATGTGACGATTGCTGGCGTGGACCTTATCGCCAAAGAGCGTGACCGGCTCCTGCACCGTGCCGTGCGGATGATCGGGATCACGATGACCGTTGTGTCATTTCTCGGTCTCGCCATTCCGGGACTCGTGGACGAGACGAGTCTCATGGCGGCGCTGCTTCTCGGAGTGGTGTTCGTGTTTTGCCTCGTCAGACTGGGCAGCAACCACTCGCTGCTGTGGGTGATCCTCGGCATCGTCTCCGGACTTGCGATCCTCACAATCGTTCAACTGCCCTTTGCGACATCCAATCGCACCGGCCTGGCGACCGTGCTGATCCCGTTCGCCGGCGGCGCTCTCGCTTCCTTCTCTCTCGTCCTCACGAGGAACATCCCCCGGATTGCCCTGCTCGCGGCCACGTTCGTGTGCGCAGTCTCGCTCGTCCTCCTCGTGTCGGGCACCGGAAGTCTCATCAGCTACGCCGTCGGCGCGGTCATCTTCGGCTGGGTCGTCTTCGCGCTGGCCGGCGAATGGATCTCCTTGAGCGTGCCGAGGGCGGCTAGGCGCATCAACAGCATTGGCCGCGCCCACCGCGCCGAACGTCAGGCGAGCGAGATCGAAGCGCAGCGGCGCCAGTCCGCTCGACTCCTGCACGACACGGTTCTGGCGACCCTGACCCTCATGGCGCACTCCGGAGTCGGGGTGACGGCCGGCGCGTTGCGCGCACAGGCCGGCGACGACGCGAACCTGCTTCGTCAACTGAGGCTCGGGACGTTCCCAGCGCCCCAGGAGCCCGTGCCGACCTCAACGGGCTCGATTCCCCAACCGGCGAGCGACGACGCGATCCTCGGCACGACGCTCGAGTCCGTGAAGCAGCGGTTCGGTCGCATTGGGCTCGAAGTCAGCTGGCACGGAACGGGCCAGGTTCTGCTTCCGAGCGACGTACTTGACGCGTTTCTCCTCGCGCTTGCGGAGTGCCTCGAGAACGTTCGGCGGCATGCCGGGGTCACCGAAGCGCACGTCACGATCACCGACGACGAAACGACGGTTCGCGCCATGGTGACCGACTCGGGCATCGGATTCGACGTGAAGGACATCGACTCTGCCCGACTGGGACTCAAGGATTCGGTCATCGCAAGGCTCGGCGAAGTGGGCGGAACCGCGCGATTGTTTTCCTCGCCCGGTTCCGGGACGACCGTGGTTCTGGAGGTGCCCAAGTGAGCGGATACGCGAGGCCGGACGAGAACACCCTCGGGGTCGTCATCGGCAAGCGCGGCAGGCCGAAACCCTCCTCGTCGCCCGCGGCGAGGGCCCTGAGGCAGGCGAGCGCCGGCGGCGCGAGCCTCGGAACCGGGTTCCTGGGCATTGGCGCCGGAATCGTCGCGGGCATTGCCGCGCTCGCGGGACTCGCCGCCTACCTGTTGCGCATCGGCTCAGTGCCGAACCCGCTGCCCTCATCATTCGCATGGCTGATTTACTGCGTCGTGCTGATCGTGGTGGCGGTCACGATCGCCACGGCGGGCGAGCGCATGCCGCACTGGCTGTTCGCCGGATTCCTCCTCGCGCTCGCGTGCGTGATCGCCCTGGATTTCATTGCGATCTGGCCCCTCCAGAACATCGGCGAGAACGCGACCGCATCCGTTGCCGCGAGTTTCGGTTTGCTGATCGCCGTCGCGCTGAGGAGAACGAGCGAGATCCTCGTCTCTGTCGGGCTTATTGGCGCCGCCTTCCTTGCCGCGATCCTCCTGACGACGCCGCTAACTCCGGAGACTTTGCCCTCGCAACTGGTGACCCTTTCCGCCGTCGTTCTCCCGACGGTGTTTGCGACGTGGCTCGTCGTGCACTTCCGCAGGATGGTGCAGATCGAGCTGGACCGCGTCCTCGTGCAAAGCACGGTGTCCGCGCCGCGATTTGCCGTCGGCATGCTCGCGTCGGAGGAACTTGCCAGGCTCGACCTCGCCGCGGAGGAACTGTTCGACTCTGTTGCGAGCAGCAGGACGAAACTTCCCCTCGACCCGAAGACCGCGTCCATCGCCGCGTCGCTCGCCACGGAGCTGCGGCTGCACCTCATCGAAGGGCGCAGGGAGACCTGGCTGTACCACGCGATCACAGAATCGGAGCAGCTCGGAAAGACGGTCACGCTGTCCGATTCGGGAAGCCTCGCCGGTCTGCTCGACCCCCAGCAGCGCGACGGACTGCTTTCGGGAGTATGGCTTCTCGTGAGCGACAAGCAGAAGGACCGCCCGACCCTGCACCTCACGCTCGGCCCGGTTGGTTCGGTGGAATCGGAGGACCAGCACTCGATGGTTTCCGTTCCCATTGTCATCACGATGACCGGGATTTCCCGCAATCGGGTGGACCCGGCAACGTGGAATGCGATCGCGAAAGTCGGCACTTTCGTCAACCTGAACGAGAAGTCCGGCCTGCGAGTCGAGATCGATTGTCTGGTCGCGAACCCCGCTGACCAATACCATGCTGAGCAGACAGTTCAAAGATAGGGGCCAACGCCGTGACGACAGACCAAGCACCGATCCGACTTGCACTGGTTGATGACCACAGGATGCTCCTTGGCGCGCTCACCGAGTGGATTCGCGCCGCCGCGAGCGATATTTCGATGGTTGCCGCCGTGACGACGTGGCCTGAGCTGCTCACTCATCCGGAGTTCCCGGTCGACGTGGTGCTCCTCGATCTCGACCTCAAGGACAACCTCCCGATTTCGCTCAAGATTTCGACGCTCAAGACGACGGGCGTGAAGACGGTGCTCATGAGCACGTACTCCGAACCGAATGTCGTTCGCGAGGCGCTTGCGGCCGGAGCGCTCGGCTATCTCGTGAAAAGCGAGGATGCCGCCATGATCGTGGAGGCGATCCGTGCAGCGTACAAGGGCGAGTCGTTCATCTCTGCCGAACTCGACCTCGCGCTCAACGCAAGCGATGTCGGCGGCGCGCCGAAACTCAGCGCGCAGGAGCGCCGCGTCATGGCGTTGTACGGCGGCGGGGAGCCCGTGAAGGCGGTCGCGTTCCAGCTGGGAATCTCGGAAGAGACCGCGAAGTCGTACCTCAAGCGCATTCGCGAGAAGTACCGGGTCGCGGGAATCGATGTGGGAACGAAAGTTGCCTTGCGCAAGCGTGCGATTCAGGACGGCATCCTCGTGCAGTCCGACGAAACGGGCATCATCTAGGTCAGTTTGCCGCGCCGAGCGGCCACTGCGTCGGTTGCTCGGCGTTGTGCGTCACGTCATCCTGAGTGTCGCGTCCGAGCGACCACATCGACGCGACCGCCCAGCCCAGCAGCACGAACACCGTGACATTTCGGGCCGTGAGCGCAACGAGCAGGATCGGATTCAGGCTCAGGAGCCAGCCGTACAGGTAGGGATAAATCGCCTGGGTCAGTCCGGCGGCGATGGCGCCCAGGGTTGCCGGAATGGCGAACCACCGTTCGTGGCCTTCGCGATGCGTGGCGAGGCCGAGCACGATGGGGACCGCGAGCCAGCTGATGAACTGCGGCGAACCGACCTTGTTGAAGGCGATGAGCGCACACACGAGCGCGAGCGACAGCGGGGCGATCAGTGCCGCTGACGGCACGCCGCGGCGCACGGCGAGAATCGCGATGAGCATGATGGCAACAACTGCGAGCCCCATGATCGGCGTCATGAGCGCTCCTGCTGCGCCGACGCCGTCGCCGGTCACTTGCCAAGTCAAGAGGTGCTGGTCGTAGTAGAGGCTCGTTCCCGGCACCCCGCTGAACGCCATCCACAACCACACGGTGCTGACGGGCGACTCCACCTGGAGACCGCGATCGGTTTGCATCGTCACGAAGCTCAAGACATTCGCTCCGCTTCCGAACGCGAGCGCGACGCCCACGATAACCGCGCTCACCCCGACGGCCGCCCACAGAACTGCCCAGCGCTCCTTCACGGCGACGACCATCGCTCCGACGATCGCCGCGGGCCAGACCTTGATCCACGCAGCTGCCGTGAGAACTGCCGCAGCAACGCGCGGTCGCGTCGCGATGGAGAGCACGCCGAGTATTCCGAGCGGGACGGTGACGGAATCGATTCGCCCGAGCGCAATGGGGCCGAGGAGAACAAGGAACAGGATCCACCACCACGCGGCACTCGGGCTCCGAACGGGTCGCCTGACCCCGACAAGCGCGGCGAACGCGGCAGCGTCGAGGATCAGGATGAGCGTGAGCCACGAGCCGGCATAGTGGGCCGGGCCGAAGAGGCCAGCGGCGATCATCGGGAAGATCGCGAGAATCGGGTACACCCACGAGCTGTGGATGCCCACCCAGTAGTCGCCGATGAAGACGCGGTCCGACCAGTATTTGTACACGATCGTGACGTCGCCGAGCGGCAAGCCTGGGCCGTAGAGGTTCACGATTCCGAGCCACAAGTGCACGAGGAGGAAAACCGACCACAGCGCGAAACGGTTCGTGCCGATTCTCCTCATCACGGTTCAGCGTAACCGTTCACCGCAGGAGTGCGGCGATTGCCGCGGGCAGTTGCGCGTTGAGGCCGAGTACGGTGAACGGGCCGCCTGCCCCTGCGCCCTCTGCTGCGAGCCCGTGGAGCAGCACGGCTGTCGCCGCGAGGTGGGTTAGCGTTCCCACGTCGTCGGCGATCGCCTTCGCGTGGGTTGCGACGAGGGCCCCGAGGATGCCGGCGAGGCTGTCTCCCGTTCCTGCAGTGGCCAGCCAGGTTGTCGGCGACGTGATCGCGTAGCTTCCCCCGACCCCGCACACGAGCGTTGTGTGACCCTTCAGCACGACCGTCAACCCCAGACTGTCCGCTGCCCTGCGAGCCCAAATCTCCGGCTCGGCGGCGATTTCCGCGACATCCGCGCGAAGAACTCGCGCGAGCTCGCCGTGGTGGGGAGTCACGACGGCCGGGCCTTTCGCCTCCCGGACGGAACCGATCGCGCCCGCGTCGAGCACGAGAGGGTATCCGGAGGAGAGCGCAGTCGCCAGATGGGCGGAAATCAGCGGATCTTCCATGGATTCGTCCATGCCGGAGCCGAGCACCCACGCCTGGACGCGACCGTCGATCGTGACGACCTCGGGGCGGCGCGCAAGGACGAGCGAGGAGACGCGCGCGGGCCCCAGGTGGCGAACCATGCCCACTCCCGTGTGGAGTGCCGCGTCGACTCCAAGGACGGCGGCACCCGGGTAGTCCTCCGATCCGGTGACTATGCCCAGAACCCCGCGCGAATATTTGTCATCCCACTCGCGCGGTACCGCGATCCAGTCTCGTGCGTGGGCGGGTGTCCACTCCGAGTACTCGGTCATGCCTCAACGATAGTTCGCTGTGCCGCGATTTCGGCGGGTGGCATCCTGAACTTCTCCCACAAGTTCCTCGATGATGTCCTCGAGGAACAGCACGCCTTTCGCGGCGCCGTGCTCATCGAAGACTCTCGCGATGTGCACCCCGGTCCGGCGCATCGCCGCGAGCGCATCCTCCAGATCCGCCTCCTGGAAGATGGAAATGAGGCGGCGAACTCGTTTCTGCGGAACGGGCTTCGTGAACTCCTCGGTTTCCTCCAGGTCGAGCACGTCCTTCAAGTGCAAATATCCGGTGGGCTCGCCGTCTCCATCGAGCAGAACATACCGTGAGAATCCATGCTGGGCGACGGCGCGTTCCAGCTGCTCCGGCGTCGCCCCCTCTGGCAGGCTCACGAGCTGCGCCATGCCCACCGCGATGTCTCTCACGGTTTTCGCGCTGAACTCGAACGCCGCAGTGAGGGCGCCGATGTCGTCCTTGAGCACGCCGGCCTGTTGCGACTGAGCGACGATGTTGGCGACCTCGTCGATCGTGAACGTGCTGCTTGCTTCGCTCTTGGGTTCGACCCCGAATAATCGAAGCACACCATTGGCGGTGGCGTTGAGCGCGACGATGACGGGTCGAAACACCGTCGAGATCCACACGAGCGGCGGTGCCAGGATCAGCGCGGCGCGGTCCGGCACCGAGAAGGACAGGTTCTTCGGCACCATTTCGCCGAGCACGACGTGAAGGAACGACACGACGACGAGGGCGATCGCGAATGCGACGCCGGCAATGACCGGTTCCGGCCAGCCCGTGAGCGAAAGCGGCGCCTCGAGAAGGTGGTGGATTGCCGGCTCCGACACGTGCAGGATGAGCAGAGAACACACGGTGATGCCCAATTGGCTCGTCGCGAGCATGAGCGTCGCGTTCTCCATGGCGTGGAGCGTGGTGCGCGCGCCCACGCTGCCTGCATCCGCCCTTGGTTCGATTTGCGAGCGCCTTGCGGAGATGACGGCGAATTCCGCGGCGACGAAGAACGCGTTGATCAACAGCAGAACGGCAAGCCACACGATGCCCCAGAAGTCCGTCATTCCGAACCTCCGTCCGGCGTGGGGGTGAATCGCACGCGATCGATCCTGCGCCCGTCCAGCCGCTCGACGCGCAATTCGCCGCTCGGCAGCTCCACGACGTCTCCCACCACGGGAAGCCGACCCAGCTCGCTCATGATGAATCCGGCGACTGTTTCGTATGGTCCGTCATCCGGCACCCGCACGCCGGCCCGATCGAGGAGTTCGTCCGGGCGAAGCATTCCGGGGAACGTGATGCCGGATTTCGACGCCACGACATCGGCCCGGGAGCGGTCGTGCTCGTCCGCGACCTCGCCGACGAGCTCCTCAACGAGATCCTCGAGGGTGACGACGCCCGCCGTGCCGCCGTACTCATCGAGCACGACAGCCATCTGGAATCCCCGACCGCGCAATTCACCGAGCAAAGCGTCCAGTTTCATGGTTTCCGGAACGCTCAACGCATCGGAGGTCAGGGCGGAGACCGGGACATCCGCTCGACGGTCGAGTGGGACGGCAACTGCGCTCTTCACATGAACGAGCCCGACGATGTCATCGATGCTGTCGTCGATGACCGGGAACCGCGAGAACCCGGTCGACCTCGCGAGCGCGACGACGGCGTCGGCAGTGTCCGACTTGTCCACGCTCGCGACCCGCGGACGCGGCGTCATGGCATCCGACGCATCATGTCCGGCGAACACGAGCGTCCTCGACAGAAGAGTTGCCGTGTCAAGGTCGAGGCTTCCCGCGGTCGCGGAGCGTCGGACGAGCGACCGCAGCTCCTCCGCGGTGCGCGCGGACGACAATTCTTCCTTCGGCTCAATTCCGAACATCCGGAGGATGAGGTTTGCGGTGTTGTTGAGTACCGTCACGGCCGGCCGGAACAGCCACGTAAACGCAACCTGGAAGGGCAGCACGATCCGGGCAACGCGCAAGGGGAGCGCAAGGGCGAAGTTCTTCGGCACGAGTTCGCCGACGATCATCGACAGGAGCGTTGCGAGCAGGATCGCGATGATGCTCGCGGACGCGGTAACGGCCCCGCCCGGCATCCCCAAAGATTCCAGCGGGCCGCGCAGGAGGCTGCTCACGGCGGGCTCCAGCAGGAATCCGGTGAGCAGCGTCGTGAGGGTGATTCCCAATTGCGCGCTGGACAAGTGGGTGGAGGTGCGCTTGAGCGCGCCAATGGTGATTCTGAGGCCGCGCTCTCCGCGGTCGCGGCGCGCTTCCAGTTCGGACCGATCGAGGCTCACCAGGGAGAACTCCGATGCGACGAAGAGCCCGGTGCCGATCGTGAGGAGCAGTCCGGCTCCGAGCATGATCAACTCGGGCACGATACCTGCTGAGTGACGTCGCTCACGTGCGGTTCATGCAAAACGTCGGCGCAGTGCTGAGCACGGCCTCGTTCAGGCGGAGGGTCGTCCATTATCTCATCGAGTATAACGTCGCGGGGGCATTACCAGCCGACGGGCAGCGCCTTGCCTTCTTCGTACCCTGCGGCCGACTGGATGCCGATGAGTGCCCTGTCCCGGAACTGGGCGAGATCCCGCGCTCCCGCGTAGGTGAACGAGGACCGCACGCCCGAGGTGATCATGTCGATGAGGTCCTCAACCGAAGGTCGCTGGGGGTCGAGGTAGATCCGCGACGAGGAGATCCCTTCCGCGAACAGCGTCTTTCGCGCGAGCTCGTACGGCTCGAGCCGGTCAAAGCGATCCTGCACGGCTTTCGTCGAGGCCATCCCCCAACTGTCCTTGTAGAGTTTGCCCGCCTCATCCGTTTCCAGCCTGCCCGGCGCTTCGATCGTTCCGGAGAACCACGAGCCGATCATGACGGATGCCGCCCCGGCCGCGAGCGCGAGCGCGACATCGCGCGGGTACCGAACTCCGCCGTCGGCCCACACGGCCGCGCCCAGTTCCCTGGCAGCGGCCGCGGTCTCGAGCACGGCGGAAAACTGGGGCCGGCCGACGGCGGTCATCATGCGGGTCGTGCACATGGCGCCGGGCCCGACCCCCACTTTGACGATGGTCGCGCCGGCGGCGGTAATGTCGCGAACCGCCGACGCCGTGACGACGTTGCCCGCCACGAGGGGCTTCGACAGGTTGAGCCGCGCGACGGCGGCCACCGCGCTCAGCATCGTTTCCTGGTCTCCGTGCGCAGTGTCGAGAACGAGCGTGTCGACACCGGCGGCGGCGAGCGCTTTCGCTTTCGCACCGACATCCCCGTTGATGCCGACGGCCGCTGCAACCCGCAACCGCCCCTCACCGTCGACGTTCGGCGTGTACAGGGTGGACCGCAGCGCGCCCTTCCTGCTCAACGTTCCGACGACGACGCCGTGGCGCGTGACCGGGGCGAAGTCGAGGTCCGCAGCGACCATGAGGTCAAACGCTTTCCTCGGGTCGGTCACATCGTCGGCATCGATCGTGGCGACTGCCCCCTTCAGGATGTCGCCGAGGGGCGCGTGGGGAAGAGCCGTCGCGAGCGCAGGCGCTTCGACGCAGCCCAGGTATTCGCCCGCCGCGGTTCGGACAACAATTCCCAATCCCTCATGGGGTGGAATGAGCCTCAGTGCGTGGGCGACCGTGGCGTCGGGTGCGAGCTCGAGGGGCGTGTCGAACAGTATCGGCTGGGCCTTCACCCAGCGGATGGCCGCGTCGAGGTCCTGCAGGTGCATGTCCTGCGGCAGCACTCCGAGGCCTCCGCGTCGCGCCATGGTCGCGGCGAGGTTCGGGCCCGTCACGGAGTTCATGTTGGCGGATACGAGCGGAATCGTCGCGCCGGTGCCGTCATCCGTCGCGAGCGAAACATCCAGCCGGCTTGCGACGTCGGAACGACTCGGGACAAGAAACACGTCCGAGTAGGTGAGGTCGTTGGCCGGGGTCGTATCGTAAAAGCGCATGATTTTAAGGGTAGTCGTTTCGGTATGACACGGGCTTCGCAGCCGATTGCGATTAAGCTGGGTCACGGGTTGCCATTGCGCCTCCCATTACGGCACCGAAAATTGATGCCTAAACGATTCAGGCACTGACAACAGAGAGCAGGCGGTCAGGCGTGTCCAGCCAAACCACCGGTAGTTCCGGGGACGACTCCTCGGGCGAGTTCGGAGCCAACGAGTGGCTCGTCGATGAGATGTACGGGCAGTTCGTTGCGGATCGGAATTCGGTCGACCAGTCCTGGTGGCCGATTCTGGAGAACTACCATCGCATCAAGACGAGCGACGTGATTCCGCCGGCTGCTCCCGAGCCGGAGAGCCCGGATCCGGCCGGCCCAGAACCAGCCAGCACCGAGCCCGTCAGCACCGACACGTCCGAGTTGTCGCTCACGCAACCGGTTGCCCGGACGACATCCATCGCTCCAAAATCCCAGCCGATTCCCGCCGAGGCGCCGAAGACCCAACCCATCGAACACGTCGAGGTCGAGAGCACCAACGAGCCGCAAAATGAGGTCACCGTTCTGCGCGGCATGTCCAAGTCGCTCGCCGCGAACATGGACGCGAGCCTGACGGTTCCGACGGCGACGAGCGTGCGCACGATGCCCGCGAAGCTCCTGATCGACAACCGGATCGTCATCAACAACCACATGAAGAGGGCGCGAGGCGGCAAGGTGTCCTTCACCCACCTGATCGGGTGGGCCCTCGTCAAGGCCATTAAGGAGTTCCCGAGCCAGAACGTGTACTACGAGGAGGTCGACGGAAAGCCGTCCGTCGTGGCACCCGCGCACGTGAACCTCGGGATCGCGATCGACATCCCGAGACCGGACGGCACTCGCGCGCTTCTCGTGCCGAGCATCAAGCGCGCTGACACCATGGGATTCGCGGAGTTCGTCGCCGAGTACGAGGCACTCGTAGCCAAGGCGCGATCCAATAAACTCACCGCGGATGACTTTGCCGGAACCACGATCTCCCTCACGAACCCCGGCGGCATCGGAACCGTGCACTCCGTTCCCCGCCTCATGAGAGGGCAGGGCTGCATCATCGGCGCCGGCGCCCTCGATTACCCCGCCGAGTTCCAGGGCATGTCCCCCACGACGCTCGCCAATCTCGGCATCGGCAAGACCATCACGCTCACGTCCACCTACGATCACCGGGTCATTCAGGGTGCCGGTTCCGGCCATTTCCTCGGGATAGTGCACGAACTGCTCATCGGCGGGCACCGATTCTATGAGGATATTTTCGCGGCCCTGCGCATCCCGTACGACCCCATCCACTGGGCGGCCGACATCCACGTCGATACGGCAGACGCTGTCGACAAGACCGCGAGGGTCCAGGAGCTCATCAATGCCTATCGCGTTCGCGGCCACCTCATGGCGGATGTTGATCCGCTCGAGTACCGCCAACGCACCCACCCCGACCTGGAGATCTCCAGCCACGGCCTGACTTTTTGGGATCTCGACCGCGAGTTCGTCACGGGAGGTTTCGGCGGCCGGCGCTCCGCGCTGCTCCGGGAGATCCTCGGCATTCTCCGCGACTCGTACTGCCGCACAATCGGCATCGAGTACATGCACATCCAGGATCCCGCCGAGCGAAAGTGGATCCAGGACCACGTCGAGAAGCCCTACGCGAAGCCCACGCACGACGAGCAGATGCGCGTTCTCGCGAAGCTCAACGAGGCCGAAGCGTTCGAGACGTTCCTGCAGACCAAGTACGTAGGGCAGAAACGATTCAGCCTCGAGGGCGCTGAGTCGATGATTTCGCTCCTGGACGCCGTGATCCAGACCGCGGCGGAGCAAGAGCTCGAGGAGGTCGCGATCGGCATGGCCCACCGCGGCCGGCTCAACGTGCTCACGAACATCGCCGGCAAGACCTACGGCCAAATTTTCCGCGAGTTCGAGGGTACGCAGGACCCGAGAACCGTCCAGGGCTCAGGGGATGTCAAATACCACCTGGGAACCGAGGGAACCTTCACGGCGGCATCCGGCGAGAAGATCCCCGTGTACCTTGCGGCGAACCCTTCGCACCTCGAGGCGGTCGACAGCGTGCTGTCCGGAATCGTTCGCGCGAAGCAGGACCGGAAGCCGATCGGGAGCTTCAGAATCCTGCCAATCCTCATCCACGGCGACGCCGCAATGGCGGGCCAGGGCGTGGTCGCCGAGCTGCTCCAGATGTCGCAATTGCGCGGCTACCGCATCGGCGGCACCATCCACCTCGTCGTGAACAACCAGGTCGGATTCACGACTCCTCCCTCGGAGGGACGCACCTCGGTGTACGCGACGGACGTCGCCAAGACCATCCAGGCGCCGATTTTCCACGTGAACGGCGACGATCCGGAGGCCGTGCTGAGGGTCGCGGAGCTCGCGTATGGTTTCCGGCAGGAGTTCCACAAGGATGTCGTCATCGACCTCGTGTGCTACCGCCGCCGCGGACACAACGAGGGCGACGATCCCTCGATGACCCAGCCGCTCATGTACAACCTCATCGAGGCGAAGCGCAGCGTTCGGACGCTCTACGCGGAGGCTCTCGTCGGCCGAGGCGACATCACCGAGGAGGAGTACGAGGCGGCGCACGCCGACTTCCAGGACCGCCTCGAACGCGCGTTCGCGGAAACCCATGCCGCGCAGACCGGCTCGATGCCGATCGTCGTCCAGGACGGCAAACCCGTAGCGGATCTCGATCGTCCGGGCTCCCAACAGGACGATGGAGGGGGCGAGCCGGAGACGACGGGAGTGGATGCGAGCGTCATCGCCGCGATCGGCGACGCGCACGCGAACCCGCCAACCGGTTTCACGGTGCATCCGAAGGTCAAGGCGCTCCTCGCGAAACGCCAGGACATGAGCCAGAACGGGTCCATCGACTGGGCTTTCGCCGAGCTTCTCGCCCTCGGTTCCGTCCTTCTCGAGGGGACCCCCGTCCGAATGGCCGGGCAGGACACTCGGCGGGGAACGTTCGTGCAGCGGCACGCGGTACTGCACGACAGGGCCAATGGCCAGGAGTGGCTGCCGCTTGCGAACCTCTCCGAGGGGCAGGCGCGATTCTGGATCTACGATTCGCTGCTCAGCGAGTTCGCGGCCATGGGCTTCGAGTACGGCTACTCGGTGGAGCGCGCGGACGCCCTCGTGCTCTGGGAGGCCCAGTTCGGGGACTTCGCGAACGGCGCGCAAACCATCATCGACCAGTTCATCTCCAGCGCCGAGCAAAAGTGGGGCCAACGCTCGAGCGTCGTCTTGCTGCTTCCGCACGGATATGAAGGCCAGGGGCCGGATCACTCCTCCGCGAGAATCGAGCGGTACCTCCAGTTGTGCGCGGAGTACAACATGACCGTCGCCCGACCGTCCACACCGGCATCGTATTTCCATTTGCTCAGGCGCCAGGCCTACGCCCGACCGCGGCGACCGCTCGTCGTGTTCACTCCCAAGGCCATGCTTCGGTTGCGGGGTGCGACGAGCGAGGTCGCCGACTTCACGTCAGGCAAGTTCGAGGCGGTGCTCGACGACACGACGATCACGGATCGCTCGTCCGTCAAGCGTGTGCTTCTTCACTCGGGGAAACTGCACTACGATCTGCTCGCGGAACGCGACAAGCGCGACATCAAGGACATCGCGCTCGTCCGGGTCGAACAGTATTACCCTTTGCCGTTGCGCGAACTCGTGTCTGTGCTCGGCCTCTATCCGGATGCCGACTTGGTGTGGGTGCAGGAAGAACCAGAGAACCAGGGCGCGTGGCCGTTCATTTGCCTCGAACTGCTCCGGGTGAACAAGCGCGACGTTTCGGTCGTTTCGCGTGCGGCGTCCGCGTCGCCCGCCACGGGGTCGAGCAAGCGGAGCGCCCAGGAGCACGCCGACATCCTGGATCGGGCGCTTACTCTGCCCTGACGTTCGCGTCGTTCAGGAAAACCGTGAACCGGGTGTCCCCCGGCTCGCTCGTGACCTCGATGTGCCCGCCGTGTGCGTCTACTATCGCTTTCACGATGGCAAGCCCCAGGCCCGTGCTTCCGGCGGTGCGCGACCGCGATCCGTCGCCGCGTACGAACCGCTCGAACAGCGTGGGAAGCAATTCCTCGGGGATCCCCGGGCCGTCGTCGGCCACCGTGATGCACGCACGGCCGCGTGTTGCCGTCACGCTCGCCGTCACGGTTGTTCCCGGCGGGGTGTGAACGCGCGCGTTCCCGAGGAGGTTGGCCAGCACCTGGTGCAAACGGGCAGGATCACCCGAGACGGTGATCTGGCTCTGGCCTGATTCGCACGCCCATACGTGGTCGGGGGCCGCGGCCCGGGCATCCTCGACGGCATCCGCGACGAGCGCCCCCACATCCACGGCCTCCAGCCTGAGTTCTGTCCCCTCGTCGAGCCGGGCAAGCAGGAGCAGTTCCTCCACGAGCGCCGTCATCCGAATCGATTCGGACTCGATGCGGGCAAGCGACTTCGCGATGTCGGGCGGCAGTTCGTGTCCGCTTCGCCTCGTGAGCTCCGAGTAGCCCCGAATGGAGGCGAGGGGCGTGCGCAGCTCGTGGCTCGCATCCGCGACGAACTGGCGCACTTTGCTTTCGCTCGCCTGTCGGGCGCTGAGCGCCGAAGCGACATGTTCGAGCATGCGATTGAGCGCCGCGCCGACCTGGCCGACTTCCGTCGACGTGTCGGAGTCGGCCATGGGCACGCGCTCGGCGAGCGCCACGTCGCCCTTGTCGAGTTCGAGATCCGAGACGCGGGCAGCGGTTGCGACGACACCGGACAGCGGCCGAAGCGCGACCCGGACGACGAACGTGGCGATCCCAGCCGCGAGGGCGATTCCGAGGGCTGTGACGAGAGAAATAATGAGCACGAGCTGACCGGTGGTCGCGTTCAGTTCGCGCATGGGCAATCCGACGAGCAGCTCGAACCCTCGCGCGGTCGTCGCGCTCACAATCCGGTAGGCTCCGAGTTCCCCGGCCAACTGCACCGACACGGGCCGCGACGAGTCCACGGACAGCAGCACGCGCTGTTGACGTGCCGTGAGCGTCTGCAAAACCGCATCGTCGTCGAGGTACCGGGGCGCAATGATTCTGCCGTCCCGCACGATGAGGCCGAGGGTGCCAGCGGCCTGGCCCGTTCCCGTGCCCGGAGGTTCATCCATCGGACCCAGGCCCAATTGCGGAAGGAAAGTCTGGCTTCGAGCCATGGCCGAGGCCAATTGCGCGTCCAGCCGCTGAAGGAGCGCCTGCCGAAGGGAGAGGACGCTCGCAGCGCCGATCACGATGCTCATGAGGGCGAGCAGGGCGACCATGCCGAACACGAGGCGCCGACGCAACGACCAGGGCGCGCGGGTTCGGATCACGAGGGTACTGCTTTGATGGTGTACCCGACCCCGCGAACCGTGTGGATCATCGGTGCCCCCAGCGAGTCGACTTTCTTGCGCAAGTAGGAGATGTACAACTCGACGATGCTCGACCTTCCGCCGAACTCATAGCTCCACACGCGGTCCAGGATCTGCGCCTTGCTGAGGACACGGCGCGGATTCCTCATGAGATAGCGGAGAAGTTCGAACTCTGTCGCGGTCAAATCGATGGGAACGCCTCCCCTGGCCACCTCATAGCGCTCTTCGTTGAGCACGAGATCTCCGACGCGCACTTCCGGGTCGTCGACGGCATCGACGGCTCGCGCGCTGCGTCGGAGGAGCCCGCGCAACCGCGCGACGAGTTCCTCGAGGCTGAACGGCTTGGTGACGTAGTCGTCGCCGCTCGCGGTCAGCCCTGCAATCCGGTCGCGAACTGCGTCTTTGGCAGTGAGGAACAGCACAGGACCGTCGAAGCCGTCCTGTCGAAGCCGGCGAAGAACATCCAGCCCATCAATGTCCGGGAGCATGATGTCGAGCACGATCACATCGGGTTGGAACTCGCGCGCGAACGTCAGCGCGTCATGCCCCTTGAGCGCCGCTTTGACATCCCACCCCTCGTAGCGCAGCGCCATCGACAGCAAGTCCGCGAGGGAGGCTTCGTCGTCGACGACGAGAGCGCGGATCGGGGAACCGTCCCGCCGAACGAGTTGTTGCGGCCTGGCTGTTTCGCTCATTCAGCATTCTTCCCATGCTCGATTCAGCGTTTCCTGTGCCCATCCTATGAATCTGCCGAGCACGTGGAGTCTCGGTGGATTCATAAGATCGGCAGGGTGATCGCATAGCCGGCGCGACCAACCTCGTTCCTGCACGGCCTCTCGCCTCGAGTCGCTGCGCAGAAAGGTACACCCATGGCGAATACATCAAAAGCAGAAGATGCCCCTGAACGCGATGCGGCTGCCGACGTGCAGCCCGTCCTCGTCGCTTCCGGCCCGTCAAACACATCCCGATGGGTCCTGACCTCCCTGGCCGGCGTCGGCCTGCTCGGGCTGGGGCTCCTCGGGGGAATCCTGATCGGCCAGCAGGTTGGCCCGTCGACAGCGCAGGACCGCGGCCCTGCGGCGCACATCACGGTGGAGCACCCTCGTGCGGACCAGCGGGAACAACGGCGCGAGCACGCCCGCGAACGACTTCAGGATCTGAGGGACAAGCGCGAACTGGCCCCGGGCCCGCAGCAGCCCGCTCCGCAACAGCCGGACCCGGCGCCCTCCCCCGAGGGCGGAGGCGAGTAGCCGGAGGTCGGACGGACCGACGTCAGTGACTCGACTGGATCTCGCGGATCCGGGTGAGAACCCGGATCCGCAGTTCCTCGGGCATCGACTCTTTGCATGCCCGCTGGACTGCCTTCGTGAGCACAGCGCCGACGTGAGCCTCGGCCTCGCAGTCGCCGCAGTTCTCCATGTGGTTCTTCACGTCGGCGTAGTCGGCCTCATTCAGTTCGTTGTGCAAAAACTCTTCGAGTTCCGCGAGAGCTTTCTCGCATCCGCAATCGGTCATTGTGCAGCTCCCGAGGTGGCGTAGGAGGCCAGCAGTTCCCGGAGCATCTTTCGGCCGCGATGCAGCCGGCTCATGACGGTTCCCACCGGTGTTTTCATGATGTCAGCGATCTCCTGATACGCAAAGCCTTCGACATCCGCAAGGTACACGGCGAGGCGGAAGTCTTCGGGGATCGACTGGAGTGCGTCCTTCACGGCACTGTCCGGAAGGTGGTCGATCGCCTCGGCCTCTGCAGACCGCGTCGTCGCCGCCGTCGCTGAAACAGCGTTGCCGAGTTGCCAATCCTCCAGTTCGTCGATGGTGCCCTGATAGGGGTTTCGCTGGTTCTTGCGATACATGTTGATGAACGTGTTCGTGAGGATGCGATACAACCAGGCTTTGAGATTCGTGCCCTGCTCAAACCGATGGAACGCGGCGAACGCCTTCACGAAGGTCTCCTGCACGAGATCGGCGGCATCGGCGGGATTCCGGGACATTCGCATGGCTGCTGCGTAGAGCTGGTCCATGAACGGCAGCGCCTGTTCCTCGAACAGGGCGCTCAAGTCTTCGCCCGCTTCAGCGTCGTCAGGTCCGGATTCTGATCTCGTTGTGCTCTTCGTCATCGCCGCCAAGCTTAGTTCCCAACTCGCGTCGGGAATCCCGGATTCCGGAAACGCCGAGGCTGATGCCGGGTGTTCGAGTAGGGCCTGCACGCTGAGTCATCCATTTCGTCGCAATGAACTGCCGATACTCTGGTAACCAATGTTAGTTTCCCGTTATTCCAAGCCGGAGTTCGATCCGTACCAGAACGACGACCTCGTTCTGGAGATTCCCGACGGTCCATGGTCGGCGCCGCGCGCGGAAGGTCCGCTTTCCTCCACGCTTCGCATCCCGGGTTCCAAGTCGCTCACGAACCGAGAACTTGTGCTCTCCGCGTTGGCGGATGGCCCGTCCTTGCTGCGCTCTCCGTTGCACTCGCGCGATACGGCTCTCATGGTGGAGGCTCTCCGCGAACTGGGCGTCGTCATCGATGAGGTGCCGGGCGACGGCGAGTTCGGCGCGGACTGGCGGGTGACTCCCCAGGAACTCACGGGGGGAACAACCATCGACTGCGGGCTGGCGGGCACCGTCATGCGGTTCGTTCCGCCGGTCGCCGCACTGGCTCTCGGACCTGTTGCCTTCGACGGGGATGCGCACGCGCGCAAGCGCCCCATGCGCGCAACAATCACCGCGCTGCGCTCTCTCGGCGTCGACGTGACGGATGATGGCCGAGGCGCACTCCCGTTCAGCCTCTACGGCATGGGTCGCATTGCAGGCGGCGAACTCGAGGTGGACGCGAGCGAATCCAGCCAGTTCGTTTCTGCGTTCCTGCTCGTCGCCGCGCGATTCGAAGAAGGGCTGACGCTGCGCCACACGGGCGACACGCTTCCGAGCGTTCCGCACATCCAGATGACGGTCGCCGCTCTCGCCGCGCGGGGCGTATCGGTTTCGAACCCGGCACCCGGGGTGTGGATAGTCCCCCCCGGCGCAATTCGCGGTCGCGACGTGGACATCGAACCGGACTTGTCCAATGCCGCGCCGTTCCTGGCCGCCGCGCTCATCGCCGGGGGAACCGTGACGATCGAGGACTGGCCGGAATCCACGACGCAAGTCGGCGCTCAATTGGACCGGCTGCTCGCGCTGTTCGGGGCCCAGGCACGACGAAGCGGAACAAGCTTCACGATCGACGGCGGCAAGGGCGCGCTCGGCGGCGGCGCGTTGCCCGGCATCGAACTCGACTTGAGCGAGGGAGGCGAGCTCGCTCCCGCACTCGTTGCGGTGGCGGCGCTCGCTGACAGCCCGAGCCGCATCACCGGGATCGGCCATTTGCGCGGCCACGAAACCGATCGGCTGGCGGCTCTCGCCGCCGAACTGAGCGCGCTCGGCGGCAGCGTGACGGAACTCGAAGACGGGCTCGCGATCGAACCGAAACCTCTTCACGGTGGCGTGTGGCACACCTATGGCGACCATCGGATGGCGACTGCCGGAGCGATCATCGGGCTTGCCGTGGACGGCATTGAGATCGAGGACATCGCCACGACCGCGAAGACGCTGCCGGAGTTCTCCGAACTCTGGCAGGAACTCGTTCACCCGCGTGGAGGCTCCGGATCGGATTCGACCGATCCCGGTTCCGCCAGTTCGGTCTCCTTCGATCCGTTTTCCCTCGGACTCGGTTGAGGCGACGGTCCCGATGAGCTGGCTCACCGACGACGACGAAGACGACAAATACGCCGACTACGAAGCACGCGAACGCCCCAACCCCAAGAGGAACCGTGCCCGCACGAAGATCCGGCCGGACCACGCGGATGCGGTGGACGGGCGCGTGCTCACGGTCGACCGCGGCCGCTATCTCGTTCTCGTCGGCGAGGGGACGAGGCACGAGCACGAAGTCACGGCGTCGAGGGCGAGCGAGTTGCGCAAGCACGCGATCGTCACGGGCGACCGGGTCGATCTCGTGGGAGACACGAGCGGCGACGAGGGGACACTCGCGCGGATCGTGCGCATCCAACCACGCACGACAGTGCTTCGCCGAAGTGCTGACGACACCGACGAAGTCGAGCGCATCATCGTCGCGAACGCAGACCAAATGCTCATCGTCGTGGCGGCAGCGGATCCCGAGCCGCGGCCGCGGCTCGTCGACCGCTACCTCGTCGCGGCGTTCGATGCAGGCATCTCCCCCATCCTGTGCATCACGAAAACGGACCTCGCAGATCCGAGTGAATTTCTCGCGAGTTTCGCCGGGCTGGATCTGCCGATCGTGACGAGCGAGCACGGAAACTTTCCGCTTGACCGGTTGCGCGAGTTGCTCGCCGGACACACGACCGTCGCGGTGGGGCACTCCGGTGTAGGCAAATCCACCCTCGTGAACGCTCTCGTCCCTGAGGCGAATCGGGCAATCGGTCGCGTAAATGTCGTCACCGGGCGCGGCCGGCACACCTCCTCATCCAGCATTTCGTACCGCGTGGACGGACCAGGGCAGGGCGGCTGGATCATCGACACCCCCGGCGTGCGATCGTTCGGCCTCGGCCATGTGAACGTCGCGAACATCCTGAAGTCGTTCACGGACCTGGCCGAACTCGCCAGGGACTGCCCCCGAGGATGCACGCACTTGCCTGATTCGCCGGACTGCGCGATCAATGAGGGGGTGCGCGCGGGCGCCCTCGGCGAGTCAGGAGCGCAACGGCTCGAATCGCTGCAGCGATTGCTCGCTAGCCTTGCACCATGAGCAATCATGAGAATTCAGTCGAGCATCCCCTCGCTGACGACCTGGCGTTCGCCCTCGAGCTTGCCGATGTCGCCGATGCAATCTCGCACGACCGGTTCCGGGCGACCGACCTCGTCGTGTCGATGAAACCCGACATGACACACGTGACCGACGCCGACAAGGCGGTGGAAAACGCCATCCGCGAGTCGATTGCCGCCAACCGCCCCGGCGACTCGATTTACGGTGAGGAGTTCGGGACGATCGGCGACTCGAATCGCCAGTGGATCATCGACCCCATCGACGGTACGGCGAATTTCCTGCGCGGGGTGCCCGTGTGGACTACTCTCATCGCGCTCGCCATCGACGAAGTGCCCGTACTGGGCGTCGTGAGCGCGCCGGGACTCGGCCGGAGATGGTGGGGCGCGGTCGGCCGTGGTGCGCACACTCGCGATATCGACGGTTCGACGCGACGCATCCGAGTGTCGAATGTTGCGGAACTCGCGGATGCCTCCGTGTCGGTCAGCGGGATGGACCGTTTCGAACAGGCAGGGAAGCTCGACAACTACCTTGAGTTGGCGCGACGCGCATGGCGCATGCGCGACTACAGCGACGCGTGGCCGTACATGATGGTGGCTGAAGGCGTCGTGGATGTCGCTGGCGAGTTCGACTTGCAACCGTACGACATGGCGGCGTTGTTCCCCATCGTGTCTGAGGCGGGCGGCATGCTCACGGCGATGGATGGCGAAGCCGGCCCGTGGCACGGTTCAGCGCTTGCCACCAACGGCGTACTGCACGAAGCGGTGCGCGAAATCCTGGGCACCTCGACGCAAGTCAGGCCCCGGTAAACCGCACCGTGGTGTCGGGCCGATCCGTGGCAACTATCCCGTGGGGCGTCACCCACTCCAGCACGCCCGGTTCGATGTGGCGCACACTCCACCCGGGGAAGTGTTTGATGTCGTGATGGCCCTTGCACAAGCCCTCAAGGTTGCCCGCATCGGTGGCGCCCCCTTTCGAGTATTCGAGAAACATGATGCATTTGTCTTATCATGATCGTAGATATATTCCCCATGAATCTTCCCCAATCGCTTCAACCGAACCGATAGGATTCACGCAGTCCCGACAACCGGTTCCGGGATTCGCTGACGGGGGCACCATGCGAGGCAGGGTCAAAAGAATTGCGGGCATCGCTCTCGCTGTCGCGCTGGGCGCCGTGCTCGGCGGCTGCAGTCTGGTTGGCGGAGCACTCGATCAGCTTGCCGGGCGCGCCCCGGCGGATGACTCGAGCGTGTTTTCCATCAAGGTCGGCGATTGCTTCACCGAGCCGGTCGCGGCCACGGACGGCACCGTGAGCGAGATCGAGATCATCGCGTGCGGCAGTGCCCACGATGACGAGGCGATCGCGAGCATCCTCCTGACGGATGCCGAGTTTCCCGGCGTGTCGGCGATAGAGGACAAGGCCGATGACGCGTGCCTCGCCCGATTCCTGGACTTCACGAGCGCACCCGCCAACTACGACGGTTCGCTGAACTTCAGCTACTTCTACCCCTCGCAGGAGAGCTGGGACGAAGGCGACCGCGAGATCCTTTGCTACGCGTTCGACATGGAAGGCACGACCGTCGGTTCGCTCAAGGACGGCGCGAAGTAGCCGAAGCGGGCTCCGCGTCCGCTCCACTTTGTGCATTTTTGCATTCCATGCAAAAATGAGGAAATGCCTTCAGGTTCTCCCTCCGCCATCGCGCCCAAACCCTCGCGAGCGCGATCCCACGAGTCCAGGCGCGGCCTGACTCTGCTGTTCGTCGGCCTCATCCTCGCGATGCTTCTTGCCGCGCTCAGCCAGACGGTCCTGAGCGCCGCAATGCCGACCATGGTCGGCGAGCTCGGCGGCGTCGACCTCATGTTGTGGGTCATGACCGCCTATATTCTCGCGTCCACGATCATGATGCCGATTTACGGAAAAGTAGGCGACCTCATCGGCCGCAAAGGCATTCTTCTGTTCGCGATTTCGATATTCATGGCGGGGTCCGTGCTGGGAGGCCTTGCGGGGGACATGAACATGCTCATCGTCGCCCGGGTAGTGCAGGGCATCGGCGGCGGCGGCCTCATCATCCTGTCCCAGGCGATCATCGCCGACGTCGTCCCTGCGCGAGAGCGCGGAAAATACATGGGAATCATGGGCGCGGTGTTTGCCGTCTCCTCCGTGGTCGGCCCGCTGCTCGGCGGATGGTTCACCGACGAAATCGGCTGGCGCTGGACATTCTGGATGAACGTTCCCCTCGGCATCCTTGCCCTTGCCGGCGGGATTGCGTTCCTGCATCTGCCCAGGCACGACAACGCCAGGCCGCGCATCGACGTCCTCGGGATCGCGCTGCTGACGATCGCGACGACGTGCCTCGTTCTCGTGGCGAGCTGGGGCGGCAGCGCATACGAGTGGACCTCTCCCGAGATCATCCTCCTCGGAGTCGGAACGGTCATCGCCGCCGTGCTCTTCGTGCTCGTCGAGTTGCGGGCGGCAGAACCGATCATCCCGATGAACCTGTTTCGCGATCGCAATTTCGTCCTGACCACGGTCGCTGGGCTGTTCACCGGCATCGCGATGTTCGGCGTTCTCGGATACCTGCCGACCTACCTGCAAATGACGTTCGGTCAGGACGCGACATCTGCCGGCCTGTGGATGATTCCCATGATGGGCGCGATGCTCCTCTCCTCGGTGGGGACAGGGTTCCTCGTGTCGCGCTTCGGACGATACAAATGGATGCCCATCGCCGGCTCATCGCTCGTCGTCGTTGCACTCGCTCTCTTTGGAACGATGACCCCCGAAACGTCGCTGCCCGTCTTCGGCGGGTACCTCGCCATAATGGGACTCGGGCTCGGCGCGAGCATGCAAATCCTCGTGCTCATCGTGCAGAATTCGTTCCACATCAGCATGGTGGGCACGGCGACGGCATCCAACAACTACTTCCGCCAGATCGGCGCGACCCTCGGAAGTGCCCTCGTCGGGAGCCTGTTCGCGACGCGGCTGTTCGACCTCCTCGCCGAGCGATTGCCGTCCGGTGGATCGCAGGCGATCGGAGGCGCGCAGTCGCTTACTCCCGAGGCCGTGAAACACTTGCCGGACGCGTTGCGGACGATCATCGACCAGGCGTACAGCGATGCCCTGACTCCGTTGTTCCTGTGGATGGTGCCTCTCGCGATCTTCGCCGTCGTGCTCCTGCTGTTCATTGACGAAGTGCCGCTTTCCACCACGATCGACCGCGAAAGCGTCGTCGAACAGTCGATGGGGCAAGGCAACCTCGTCCTCACGGGGGAAATCACCCTCCCCGTCTCGCCGCCGGGGAACCCCGTTCGAGAATAGGCTGGCAGCATGACTGGGCCGGCCGCGTTGATTGCTTCGACGCCGCTCGGCACCCGGATGACCGTCCGGCGCCGTATCGACGGCGGATTCACGGACGCCCTCGGATACCTCCGCGGGGTTTCTGCTGCGGAGTGCGTCGTCGAGACGCGACGGGGGCTCGTCACGATCGCTCTCGGCGACGTCACGGCCGCAAAAGTGGTCCCGCCTCCGCCTGAACGCCGCGCGCCGCGCCGTCCAACCGCAGAGTGAGGGCGCGAACGCCGTTGAGGACGACCATGAAGGCAGTACGGTTCCACGAGTTCGGTGCCCTTCCGGAACTTGCCGACGTTCCGGTGCCGGAGTGCCCGCCCGCCGGTGCCGTCATCCGGGTTCGCGCGACGGGTTTGTGCCGCAGCGACTGGCACGGCTGGATGGGTCACGACCGGGACATCCGCCTTCCCCACGTGCCGGGGCACGAGTTTGCGGGCGTCGTCGATTCGGTGGGACCCGAGGTCACCGTGTGGAAGCCGGGCGACCGCGTGACGGTACCCTTCGTGTGCGCGTGCGGGATGTGCGAACAATGCCGGCTTGGCAACCAGCAAGTGTGCGACAACCAATCGCAGCCGGGGTTCACGCAGTGGGGTTCCTTCGCCGAGTTCGTGAGCATTGCCGCCGCCGATACGAATCTTGTCGCGCTTCCTCGCGACCTGGAGTTCGCTGCCGCGGCCGCTCTGGGCTGCCGATTCGCGACTGCCTACCGCGCAGTCGTGACGCAAGGACGTGTTCGGGAAGGGGAATGGGTCGCCGTGCACGGATGCGGCGGGGTCGGAGTATCCGCCGTCATGATCGCGCGAGCCGCCGGTGCTCGCGTGATCGCGATCGACGTGTCGCGAGAAGCTCTTTCCCTCGCGGGGGAGCTCGGAGCGATCACGGTACACGGTGAGACTGACGTGGTGACAGCGATTCGTGAACTCACGGGCGGCGGCGCCCAACTCTCGCTCGACGCGTACGGCTCGCGCGAAACGAGCGGCAACTCGATCAGGTGCCTAGGCAAGCGCGGCCGCCACGTGCAGGTCGGACTCATGGTAGGCGACGACGCGCTCGCGCCCATTCCGATGGACCTCGTCATTGCGAGCGAGTTGGAGATACTCGGCAGCCACGGCATGGCCGCTCACGGGTATTCGGCGATGCTCGCGCAGATCGCGGACGGTGCGATCGACCCTCGCATGCTCGTCGGCCGCACGATCTCGCTGGAGGAGGCACCCACGGCTCTGGCCACCATGGATTCGCATCCGAAACCCGGGATGACCGTCATCGAGTTGCCGTAACGTCGCCGCCCACTGCCACACCCTGGTGCGCGGGTGTTTTTGTCGCCCGCAGGTGAAAATAGACCTGCGCCGGGCGAGTTCCCCCGCGCAGCACCCCGAGGAGGCAGATCGTGCCCAAACCAACCCCGACACGTCCCACCCCGCCCCTGCCGACCGCGGCAATCGCGGATGCCGCTGTGCGACTCGGCGTCCACGTCGCCCCCGGACCGGCCTCGCTGCGACCGCTCCTGCCCGGACCGGTCGTGTCCGGTCCCGCCATGCCGGTCACCCACCTAGGCAGCGTGGACGTCATCCTCGAAACCATCGATGACTCCCCCGCCGGCTCCGTGCTCGTCGTGGACAATGGCGGCAGGCTCGACGAGGCCTGCATCGGCGATCTCATCGCACTCGAAGCGAAACTCGCCGGGCTTTCGGCACTCGTGATCTGGGGCCTCCACCGCGACACAGCGCAGCTTCGCGAAATCGGACTCCCCGTGTTCAGCCTTGGCGCGTTCCCGTATGGCCCGCGGCGGATTCCGCCCGCTGGCAGACGGATGCCGACAGCATTTCTCGACGGCGCGGCCGTCACGGAGGCGGATCACATCGTCGCCGACGATGACGGCGTGCTCGTTGTGGGGCCAGAGCGACGGGAGGAAGTCTTCGAGCTCGCTGCCGGCATCCTCGCGACCGAAACCGCTCAAGCCGACCGAATGCGGGGCGGCACCCACCTGCGAACGCAATTGAACTTCGCCGAGTATCGGCGCAAGCAGGACGTCGACCCGACCATGACTCTGCGGCGCCACCTGCAGGATACCGGTAGCGCGATCGAGACCTAGAGCAGCCTCGAAGCCGGCCAACAGGTACCGTGGAAGGTGACGAATTCCCACGTGAGGAGACCCCATGGCCGATTCCTGGCTGCCAACACTGAAAACCGCGACCCCTGAGGATGGCTTCAATCTCGCGACAAAGATGTCACGGATGGGCGTGAAGGTCACCCAGCCTTCCGCCGAAGTCCGAGACAAGCTGCGCCCCGGATACGCGGACGACGCGGATGCGCTCATCGCAAGCTCGCAAGTGATTGCGATCAACTTCCAGACGGTGGCCGCGGCGAACGACTACTGGAAGTAAGTCGACGCGCGGCTGCTAGCTGTTCCTGGGTGCCGGCCGCTGCACCCAATAGTCCGTGAATTCGGACACGCGGCCATCCGGCCCGAACCGCAGCAGCCAGACGTTGTCGTACACGCCCGTCTTCTCTCCGGCCGGGTAGGTGGTGACGGCCTGAACGACCGCGCCCCGATCGTCTTCGAGGAACACGCTGTAGTCGAACGACCAGGAGCCGGGCTCGTCGGCCCAGGACGTCCATTTCGCAACCAGTTGCTCGAGCCCGATCGCGGGATCCGGATCCGTGGGAAAGCCCTTGTAGACGACGTCGTCGGTGAACGCCGCGGCGATATCCTCGGGGCTGTTGGATGTCCAGGCCGCCAGATACCGCTCGATGAAAGTGTGTGCGTTGCTCATGGCGAAATTTTCGCACGAGCGTAGGACACAGGAGAGACTTTCAACGCGCGACAGTGACCGTCCGTTGGTGGAGATGGGGGGAATTGAACCCCCGTCCACTGCTGTGGTCCTGTGTCTTCTACGGGTGTAGCCAGTACTAGCGTTCTACTCGGCTCCGGAATTTGCCACTGGCACCTAAACCGACGAGCCCAGTCCTAGTGCAAGTCCCACGGCGCCCTAAGACGTAACGCCGCAGCAATCTCTCTGGATGACGCCAGAAATCCGGGTAGAGAGCATTCCCGGCCTGACGGACTTCTTTAGTGCGCTCGCTTAGGCAGCGAGGGCGAAGTCAGTGCGCTTTGCATTGGCACTTGTTTTTTGCGGGGATCGTTAACGAGATAACCCTGCATCCTCGACCCGCTTCTCACAGTCTCGCAGGCAATGTCGAAACCGATCATCCCCGAGCTGTAAGAGCTGGCCACTGTCGCGCGCTGTGTAGTTGTCAATCGTAGTTGTCAATCCGCCCGGCACACGTGCCCGGGCAGCCTTCCATTCTACGTCAGGAACTCGAATGCCGCTACCGATGGCGACTAGAGCACATCGGCCCGGGATTCGGGTCAACAACCCCGCCCCGGACATGATTAGGTATATGTAACGCGATTCACCAACGTGTTCCCGCAGCGCTGCCGGAACACCCGAAAGGAGATGGCTCGTGAGCCATTACGCCGTCACCAATCCCGCCACCGGCGAGACCGTCAAGACGTACGACCAGATCTCGGATGCCGACCTCCAGAAGGTCATCGCCTCCGCCGAGAACGCCTATCGCACCTGGTCCCGCACCGCGTCGATCGACGAGAGGGCCGACCTCATCCGCAAGGTTGCCGACCTGCACTCGGAGCGCCGCGAGGAACTCGCCGCCATCATCGTCCGCGAAATGGGCAAGCCCATCGACCAGTGCCTCGGCGAGGTCGACTTCGCGGCCGACATTTACCGGTACTACGCCGACAACGCTCACGAGTTCCTCGCGGACGAGCCCATCGACCTCATCGCGGAGAACGCCACGGCGGTCATGCGCACGAGCCCGCTCGGCGTGCTCATCGGCGTCATGCCGTGGAACTTCCCGTACTACCAGGTCGCGCGGTTCGCAGGACCCAACGTCGTCATCGGCAACACGATCATCCTCAAGCACGCTTCGCAGTGCCCCGAATCCTCCGCCGCCATCGAGCAGATCTTCCGCGACGCGGGCGCGGTGGATGGCGTGTACACGAACATCTACGCGAGCTCGAAGCAAGTCGCCGATGTGATCGCCGATCCGCGCGTTCAGGGCGTCTCGCTCACCGGGTCGGAGGCAGCGGGCTCCGCTGTCGCCGAGGTTGCCGGCAGGCACCTCAAGAAGGTCGTGCTCGAGCTGGGCGGCTCCGACCCGTTCATCCTGCTCAGCACGGATGACATGGACTATGCGGTCGAGTCTGCATACGGCGCCCGGCTCGACAACAGCGGGCAATCCTGCAACGCCGCGAAGCGCTTCATCGTCATGGATGACCTCTACGAGGAATTCCGCGACAAGCTCACCGCGAGAATGCTCGCGGCCAAGCCCTCCGACCCCACGAAGGATGGGGCGGACCTCGGCCCGCTCTCTTCGCTCGGAGCCGCTGAGGGCCTCGAGAAGCAGGTGAAGAAAGCGGAAGCGCAAGGCGCAACCGTCGTGACCGAGGGCAAGCGTGACGGCGCATTCTTCCCGACGACCGTGCTCACCGAGATCTCGCCGGACAGCGACGCGTACCACGAAGAGTTCTTCGGACCAGTGGCATCCATTTACAAGGTGTCGAGCGAGGAAGAGGCCGTGAAGGTCGCCAACGCGACTCCGTTCGGGCTCGGCTCCTACGTGTTCACGACCGACCACGAGCAGGCCATGCGCGTGGCCGACCAGATCGAAGCCGGCATGGTGTACATCAACGTCGTGCTCGCGGACAGCCCCGAGCTCCCGTTCGGCGGCGTGAAGCGCAGCGGCATCGGCCGCGAAATGGGCAAGTACGGCGCGGCCGAATTCGTGAACAAGAAGCTCATCCGCTACTAGTCCTTACGAGGTTCGGCAGTTTCGCTGACGGTCTCGGTTGTGACGCAAGTAGTCTTGCGTCATGACCGAGACCATCCTCACCGTGCGCGGCAGCCATTCTGCGCGGTACCCGGCCGAGCGTGCCACGCTTCGCGTGAGCGTGAACCGGGACGGCAGCAAACGTGAGCCCGTGTTCGCTTCAGCCACCGTCGTCGCCGAACAGGTGCGTTCGGAGCTCTCTGCGCTCCACGACACAGACGCCGGACCCGTCGTGTCGTGGTCGAGCGGCTCCGTGCGGGTATGGGGCGATCGCCCCTGGAACAGCGACGGCAAACAGCTCGCGATGGTGTACCACGCGGTCATCAACTTCACGGCCGAGTTCAGCGACTTCGATGCTCTCTCCCGCTTCGTCGAGACGGCGGCCACCACCGATGGCGTGACCGTCGGCGCCCTCGAATGGGCGCTCACGAAGGAACGCCAGCTCGCAGCCGACGCCGAGATGCGCTCACGCGCAGTGGCGGATGCCGTCGCGAAAGCGACCGCGTACGCGCACGCCGTCGGCCTGTCGGGCGTCACCGCGATTGCCATTGCCGACCCGGGGATGCTGGGCGACCAGGCAAGCACGGCGGGCGGAGGCTACGAGCTCGCCTCAGCCCGCGGGTTCATGAAGATGGATGCCGGCACAGCTGAGCTCTCGCTCAGCCCGGAAGACATCGAGGTGTCCGCCGCCGTCGATGCGAGGTTTGTCGCCCGGTAGCTCAGTCGCCGAGGTTCCTGCGCGCCGACATCGCGCGTTGCGCCTCGCGATTGTCCTGGCGTTCGCGGAGCGTCTGGCGCTTGTCGTATTCGCGCTTGCCCTTCGCGACGGCGATCTCGACTTTGGCGCGCCCGTCGCTGAAGTACAGCCGAAGCGGAACGAGCGTGTATCCGCCCTCCTTGACCTTGCTGTGGATTTTCAGGATCTGGGCCTTGTGCAGCAGGAGCTTGCGCTTGCGGCGCGGAGTGTGGTTGTTCCAGGTGCCGCCGATGTACTCGGGGATGTGCACGGCATCCAGCCACGCTTCGCCGCCGTCGATGAAGGCGTAGCCGTCGACGAGCGAGGCGCGACCCTCGCGCAGCGACTTCACTTCGGAGCCGGTCAGAACGAGCCCGGCCTCATAGGTGTCTTCGATGGCATAGTCGTGCCGCGCTTTGCGATTGGTGGCGACGACCTTTTCGCCACGTTCCCTGGGCACGGTGCAACTCCTGAATGATGAAAGCGGATACGGATGCTGGTGCGGATGGCGATTCGCCTTCGCGCAAGCAGCCGTCCATTGTAGCGCGAGCGGCCGGAATTCGGTGAGTCAGACTTTCAAGTAGCGGCGGATCGCGACGGTCGCCGAAAGCGCGGCGAGGCACGCCCCGCCCACGATGAGGATCGGCACGACAATGAATGCGTCGCCGAGGTCCACGAAGGGCGTCGACGACGGCGTCGCATTCAGGTAACCCTGCACGAAGAACTGCACGACGGCGACGATCGCGCCGCTCGCGAGCGCCGACCCGATGAGGGCGGCGACAACCCCCTCGAGCACGAACGGGGTCTGGATGAACCGGTTGGACGCGCCGACAAGCCGCATGATCCCCAGCTCTCGGCGGCGGCTGAATGCGCTCAACCGGATGGTTGTGGCAATGAGCAGTACGGCCGCTATGAGCATGAGGCTCGCGATGCCGACCGCCGTGATGCTCGCCGCATTCAGTGCGTCAAAAATCGGCTGCAGGTATTTGCGCTGGTCGACGACCTGCTCGACACCGGCGACCCCCGACATCCGCTCGACCACGGCATCCGACTGGGACGGGTCCTTCAAATTCACCCAGAACGTCTCCGGCAGGAAATCGGGGGTGACGAACGACGTGCCCTCCGAGCCGGCGAACTGGCTCTGGTAGCGCGCGAACGCGGCGTCGTGGTCCTCGAACTCGTAGTGCTCGATAAGCGGCGCGAGCACGGCAGACTTCAGCACTTGCTCGATGTCCGCCTTCTGCTGCGCGGTCGGCTCCTCCGCATTGCAGTTGCCGCCTTCGTCGTATTGGGTGCACAGGTACACGGCAACCTGGGCGCGGTCGTACCAGTACCCCTTCATCTGATTGATCTGCTGCTGCAGCAGAATCGCGGCCCCCACGAACGTAAGCGAAATGAAGGTGACCAGAATGATGGACACCACCATCGAGATGTTTCGCCGGAGCCCCTGCCCGACCTCGGAGAGAACCAACCCCACCCTCATCGGTTCGCCCCGAACCCGGATGACGATGGCGGCGGCTCCTGGCGCAAAATCGGCATCGATTGCGTCTGGTAGCCGCCCTGACGCTCATCACGCACGATCTGGCCGCTCACGAGCTCGATCACGCGGCGCTTCATCTTGTCGACGATGCCCGCATCGTGCGTGGCCATGAGCACCGTCGTTCCTCCCCCGCTGATGCGCTCGAGGAGCGTCATAATGCCCGAGCTCGTTGCCGGGTCGAGGTTGCCGGTTGGCTCATCGGCGAGCAGAATCGACGGTTTGTTCACGATCGCGCGCGCAATCGCGACTCGCTGCTGCTCGCCGCCGGAAAGCTCATGGGGCAACCTGCCGGACTTGCCTGCCAGCCCCACCATTTTCAGCACATCCGGAACCGACTCCTGGATGAAACCCTTCGACTTACCGATCACCTGGAGGGAGAACGCCACATTGTCGAACACCGACTTTTGCGGCAGCAGCCGGAAGTCCTGGAACACGACGCCGAGATTGCGCCGGAAGTACGGCACCTTGCGGCTCGTGAGCCTGCCGAGATCCTGGCCGAGCACGTGGATCTGACCTTTCGAAGGGTCTTCTTCCTTGAGCACGAGGCGCAAAAAGCTCGATTTGCCGCTTCCGGAAGCCCCGACAAGGAACACGAACTCCCCGCGCAGAATCTCCAGCGTGACGGAGTTGAGAGCGGGGCGAGTGTTGCCAGCGTAAAGCTTGGTGACCTGGTCGAAACGAATCATGACCTTACGAGCCTAGGCACGGGGCGGCGGATGCGACGTAGCGACTCACCGGGCAGCGCCGGACCGCAATCGCTACTGCCTTTTGCGCCAGCGGATTCCCGCGGAGATGAAGCCGTCGAGGTCACCGTCGAACACGTCGGAGGGGTTGCTCACTTCGTACTCCGTGCGCAAGTCCTTGACCATTTGGTACGGAGCGAGCACGTAACTGCGCATCTGGTCGCCCCAGCTCGCCGTGATCACCCCGGCGAGTTCCTTCTTCGTCGCAGCCTCCTGCTCGCGCTGCAGCACGAGCAGGCGCGACTGCAGCACGCGCATGGCTGCGGCCCGGTTCTGAATCTGGCTCTTTTCGTTCTGCATCGACACGACCGTGCCCGTCGGGATGTGGGTGATGCGCACGGCGGAGTCCGTCGTGTTCACCGACTGTCCTCCGGGGCCGCTCGAACGGTACACGTCCACGCGGATGTCGCTTTCCGGGATCTCGATCTCGCCCGCTTCCTCGATGAGCGGGATCACTTCGACGGCGGCGAAACTGGTTTGGCGCTTTCCGGCCGAGTTGAAAGGGCTCATCCGCACGAGACGGTGGGTCCCTGCCTCGACGCTCAGCGTCCCGAACGCGTACGGCGCATCGACTTCGATCGTCGTGGATTTGATGCCGGCCTCTTCCGCGTAGCTCGTGTCGAGCACGCGCGTGGGGTGGCCGTGCTGCTCCGCCCACCGCAGGTACATGCGCTGGAGCATCTCCGCGAAGTCCGCCGCATCCACACCGCCGGCTCCCGCGCGGATCGTGATGACCGCCGGCAGCGCATCCCACTCGCCATTGAGCAGGGTCTGCACTTCAAGCTCGCCGAGCAGCTTCTGGATGCTCGTCAGTTCCGTGCGTACTTCGGCCGCTGCCGCCTCATCGGATTCCTCGTTCGCGAGCTGCACCATGATTTCGAGGTCGTCGAGGCGCTGCTCGATGCTCGTGATTTTCGCGAGCTCGGCCTGACGGTGGCTCAGCGCGCTCGTGACCTTCTGCGCCGCCTCCGGGTCGTCCCACAAGTCGGGGGCGCCGGCTTGCTCGCTCAGGGTCGCGATGTCCGCCTCGAGTCGCTCCACCCCGACGACGGACCGGATGTCGGCGAAAGTCGAGCGCAGAGAGGCGAGGTCTTCGGCAATATCCAGTTCATTCATGTCCGCTTAAGACTACCTGCGCGCCGGAGGAGCCACGGTAACATCGAACCCGATGCCGACCGTCGAACCGCTCCCCTTCCGATTCCGGTCGATTGCACTCCCGGCCATCCTTCCGACGCTCGCGTTCTCGATCGGCGAAGGCGCCATCATCCCGATCATCCCGATCGTCGCCCACAACCTCGGAGCGCAACTTGCCGTTGCGGGCCTCGTCACGGCGATGCTCACCATCGGCCATCTGATCGGCGACGTCCCCAGCGGCTGGGTGATCAGCCGGATCGGCGAACGCGCGAGCATGATCTACGCCGCACTCCTCTCGATCGCGGGGCTCGCTCTCGCGCTGCTCGCGCCGAACCCGTTTGTCCTCGGCATCGCGATTCTTGTCATCGGGCTCGCGACAGCCGTTTTCGGACTTGCCAGGCACGCGTTCATGACGAGCTTCGTTCCCATCGCCATTCGGGCACGTGCGCTCTCCGTCCTCGGCGGCAGCGTTCGCCTCGGTGTCTTCATCGGCCCATTCCTGGCCGCGGCCGTCATTCACCTGACCGGTTCGAGCTCCTCCGCATTTTGGGTGCACCTCGCCAGCTGCCTCGTCGCAGCGCTGCTGCTGATCTTCCTCAAGGATCCCGAAGCGACCTTCCGGCCGAAACTCACAGCATCCGGGCAACGCGAAGGTGAAGTGCTGGCCGAGCGTGAATCGCGCGGTTTGTTCCGCACGATTGCAAAGAATCGCGGGGTGCTCTCCCGGCTGGGCGCCGGTGCCCTGCTCATCGGTGCCGTGAGAGCGAGCAGGCAGGTCATCGTGCCGCTTTGGGCTGTGAGCATCGGTGTTTCGGACGCCAACATCGCCCTCATCATCGGCATCGCCGGTGGCCTCGATTTCGCACTCTTCTACACCACCGGCCAGATCATGGATCGCTGGGGCCGGATGTGGACGGCACTGCCGTCGATGATCGGGCTGGGGCTTGGCCACTTCGCGCTCGCGTTCACCCACGATGCGCCTGCCAACATCTCCTGGTTCATCGGAATCACCATGGTGCTCGCCATCGCCAACGGTTTCGGCACTGGACTCCTCATGACTCTCGGTGCAGACCTCGCCGATCCGCGCAATCCCGCACCGTTCCTCGGCGCGTGGCGATTCACCTCTGATGCCGGAGGTGCTGGTGCGCCGCTCGCGATCTCCGGACTCACTGCGCTCGTGTCTTTGTCCTTCGCGGCGGGAGTCATGGGTGTTCTCGGGCTTGTGGGCGCCGCGGTCATGTGGCGGTACCTGCCCCGGTACGCTCCCCGCGCGCGTTAGCATTTCGTATGATCCCTGTGGCCAACCTGCTCGCGTTCGGGCTGGCCTGCATCCCGCTCATCATGATTCCAGGGCCGAGCGTGCTGTTCACGATCGGCCGCTCGCTCGCTCTGGGGCGCATGGGTGGTTTTCTCAGCGTGATCGGAAACGTCTCCGGCGCGTTCGTCATCGCGATCGCGATCGCGTTCGGCCTGGGCACACTGCTCGAGCAGTCGGTAGTCGCATTCACGATCGTGAAGTTCGCCGGTGCCGCCTACGTAATCTTCTTAGGCATCCAGGCGATCCGCCATCGTCGCCAGAAAGCGGATGCCATCGTCGCCCCCGCCAATCGCCGCGGCGGCTGGCGCACGGTGTGGGAAGGGTTCGGCGTCGGCGTCACGAACGCGAAGTCGATCGTGTTCATGGCGGCCGTGCTGCCGCTGTTCGTCGACCACAGTGCTGGGAACATCCCGCTTCAGCTGTTCCTGCTCGGCATGGTGTTCGTCGTCGTGGCGCTCATCTCCGACAGCGCGTGGGCCCTAGCGGCCGGCGCAGCCCGCGACTGGTTCGCGAAGAACCCGAAACGGATCGCGACGCTCAGTGCGACCGGTGGCGTTCTCATGATCGGCGTCGGAGCGGCAGTGCTCTTCGTCGGTCACGACGCGCCAGCGTCACCGTGAGAACACGCTGCGTGCGACGGCAGTGACTTCGATGCGGATGCCGTCGGGCACGAGTGCGGAGAGGATCGGCGGACGCCAGTACGCGGAGAGAGCGACGGTCGCGCTGCGGCCATCCACGGTCTGCGCACGCTCGAGCGCGAGCGACTCGAAACCCGCGGTGGGGGCGGTGGCGAGGTAGCCGGACGCCGCGGCAGCGACATCCGCGGAGTCGAGCACCGCACGCGGGCCGTCCGGGGTCAGCGAGACCGAGTCGAGGTCGAACGCCTCGGCGCCGACAAGCGCCGCGCCGTCGGCGAGCGTGTAAAGCCGTTTGCGCTCCAGGTACAGGGACGTCGCGGCGACCACGAGCAGGATGAGCACGAGGCTGAGAGACGCAAAGAAGATCGTGAGCGGCAGGATCGAGCCGCGTTCGTCGCGGACGAGTCGAACATGATCGCTCATCCTGCGCCCCAGAATCGAGAAACCTGCTCCGTCGCCGTCGCGTGCAGGGGGACTCCGGCCGGCACTGCCACGTCGAGCGCTGCAGGCACGAGCGGCAGCGGCACGATCAGCGCGACCGAGATCGTGACGGTGCCGAGGCGCGTGAGGCACGCATCCGGCCGGGGGGAACAGGAGACGGTCACTTGGGGCTCGAGTGCGTCGAGGCCGGCATCCGCGAGGGCGAAGCGGATGGCGAGTTCCGCGCGCGCTGCGGCCTCCGAAGCGTTCCCCGACTGTACATACACCCGCGCGGCCTGCCGTGCCGCGCCCTCCACGGCAAACGCAGCGCCCTGGATCGCGGACATCGCGAGCACGAGGTAGACGAGGGGGAGGAGCAAGAGGACTCCGAGCGTGATGAATTCGAGAGACGCGGAGCCTCGCTCCGCCAGCATCCGTTCAATGATCCAGCGTCTCGACGGCGGCATGTCCGCTCACCTCCAGACCGTGTTCGATCCCGATGAGCCCGAGAACGGGCAACGGCGTCCTGATCGTCACAATCGCCGCCGGATGCCCGAGGTAGCTGCCGTAGGACGCGCTCACATCTGCGGCGTACGCCGGGCCAATCGCGACGGACACGAGTTCGGTGGCCCGCTGGACGCCATCGTGGAGCCCGTTGTCGGCGAGCGCGGCGAAGCGTGCGCCTTCGGCCGCGGCATCCAGCACCGTATTGCGGATGAGCAGGGCCAGTCCGAGCTGCAGAACCGAGAGCGTGAGCACGGTGAGAAGCGCAACCACCATGACGAACTCGGCGACCGCAGAACCGGTATCGTCCCGCACGCGGCCTCGTGCGCGGGAGCGCAGCGCCAGAACGACCGCGGGTGCCGAACTCACGGCTAGAAGCCGGTGACCCGGTCGATCGCCTGCTGGAACACCTCGCTCAATGCCGGGCCCGCGATCGCCCAGATTACGATCACAAGCCCGGCCGTCATGAGCGTGATGAGCACCCATCCCGGCACGTCGCCGCGCTCATCGGAAAGTGGTCGTGCCCAGCGCGGATAGCGGAGAAGCGAAGTCGTCATTCGAGAAGTATTGGACATCCCGGGAGAACTCGTCGGCAGTTTTCCACAAGCCGCCTGGAAACCCGCCGGCCGGAACGTCGCCGGATGAGCAACTCCGCCACGACGCTGTTGATGACGAAACCCGCTGCGACGAGCGATGCCTCGCCATATGCGTCGACCTCACCGGCGGGGATCGTCCACAGCGCGACGACGAGCGCCTGGGTTCCACCGGAAACAGCGATCGCGTAGGCGCGCGTCATCCACGCTCCGTGCGCAGCAAAGTCGCGACGTTTGATCGCGATCACTCCCAGCACAAGAAGCATCGTCATTGCTACTGCGAAGACGAGTCGAATCATCGCGAGTGCCAGCTCATCTGAGGGGCCGCGGAAGAAGACTGCGATCCAGACGCTGGATAGTGCCGCGATGAATCCAGCGGGGATCAGTGCGCGGCCGGCGGCACGATGCCAACCGCGCCCAGAACGCAGTGCCGGAGAGAACTGGAATGCGCCGAGAATGCAGAACACGGTCATCGCCACAATGTGCCCAACAATCGCCACCGTTGAGGTCACGGGCAGTGCGCTTGCGGCCCCGGCGCTCACGTCCTTCAGGCGAAGCACACCACCGAGCACGGGGAGGGCACTGAGCAGCACGAGGCCGGAAATGGCAAGCCATCCGCTCCTCTGTCGCTGCCGCACCGCCTTCTGCCTGGCAATCGGGCGGGTGACCGTCACTGGAGAGGACGGGGACATGATGAACCTTTCTGCTCTTTCGGGCGTGCGTACCCCACGTGGACACCGGGCCGACCGTGACCAGCTCCTCTGCGCATACCGCGACGGAGCTGGTCACGGTCTGCCCGGTGTCCGCAATGGCGGGATTCACGCCGTTGGGCTTTCCGAGTCGCGTTTACACGGATGCTTTTCGAATGTCGGTCGTCGCGGAATCGGCCGGGACGGCGGCGGTTCGCGGCCAGGTCCAGGCCAAGCGCAGGATGAAGGCGAGAATCAGCACCTCGACTCCGATGGTGACGACGTAGTAGAGCGCATAGTCCGACGTTGCCCCGGCCGCGTTGAATACGCAGAAGGGGATCCACAGCGATGCAGCGACGAGGTTCGTCGCGCGGTTCGCACGAGCGGACAATGTCAAGGAGAGCAGCACCATCAGTGCTGGAGTCGATATGAGCACGAAGAAGATGGTCATCAAACTTCCACTGATTTCGAACGCAAAGATGTTGCCACCACGGATGATGTCGATCTGGTCGGGCTGGTAGAGGTGGAAGTAGTCGATATAGAGCACGAGATACATGAGGCTGGTCCAGCCTGCCGCCAGCTTGACGTGCACGGGTATCCGCGGGTTGTCGAGCCGGTTCGGGGTGTTCGTTCGGATGGTCATTGGTTCTTCTTTCCAGTAGAGCGATCAGGCCGCCGGATTGACGGCACTCGTACACTGTACGCGTACGCTGTACTATGACACGTACGCTGTACGATGGTCAAGTCGGCCGAGGGAGCGAGGAGACGAGTGCCTGCCAAAGTGCAACACCAGGCCGCTTCCGACGGGGGGCTGAGCAAGCCACGGGTTGTGGCCGAAGCGATTCGTCTCGCCGATCGCGACGGGGTTGTCGGACTGAGCATGCGCAGACTCGCCGACGCGCTCGGCACAGGCGCGATGTCGATCTACCACTACGTCGCGAACAAGGAAGAACTGCTCGATGCCATGATCAACGTCGTGTTCGACGAGATCGAACTCCCGCCGGAAGGCACCGACTGGCAGTCAGCAATGCGGCAGCGCGCAATATCCGCGCGACAGGTTCTCGCGCGACACCCGTGGGCCATCGGCCTGATGGAGTCGCGGACATCGCCGGGGCCTGCGCACCTCCGCCACCGCGAAGCGGTCACCGCGTGCCTGCGCAAGGCCGGTTTTTCGGTTCTCATGGCGACGCACGCCAATTGGTTGCTCGACGTCTACGTGTACGGATTCGCGCTGCAGGCTTCCAGCCTGCCGTTCGACACTGCCGACGAGTTCGCGGACATGGCCGAAGACGTCTATCTGCCGCAGCTTCCTCCCGACGAGTTCCCGTACCTCAACGAGTCCGCCGCCGCTCTCGTCGCTGCCGGCTACGACCCGGCGGAGGAGTTCCTGTTTGGCCTCGACCTGGTCCTCACGGCCTTGGAATCCCTGAGGACCTCGGACTAGCTGCGCGCACCGCGGCCCGCGCGTCAGAAACCCAGCTGCAGCACGAACAGCCCAGGGAATACCGCGAACAGGATCGTCACGGGCAGAATCAAAAACACAAGCGGGACCATCATCGCGACCTCCTTCTTGCCCGCGAGCTCGAGCAGGTCGCGCTTCGACTCCTCCCGCGCATCCTGTGACTGCGCCCGCAGCACATCGACGAGCGGGGTGCCGCGCTCGAGCGCTCCGACAATCTGATCCACGCACCTCGTGAACTCGGGCAACCGGATGCTCCGCGCACGGTGCTGAAGGCTCTCGGCCAACGCGGACCCGCTCGTCACATCCGCAACCACTCCACCGAGTTCGGCCGCCAGCTCGCCGCGGCTCGTCGCGACAATGCGGCGAAAAGAATCCAGAACGCTTTCACCCGCGGAGAGGCTGAGCGTGAGGAACTCCAGCACGACCGGCAACTGGGCCGACATGCGCTTCATCCTGCTTCGTGCCGCCATCGCCAGGCGCCGATCGCACGCGACGAACCCGCCCAACCCGGAAAGAAACACCACCACAAGGTGCACGGCAATGGGAACCGCCTGGAACTGGGCGATCACAATGGACAGCACGACTCCTGAAGCTGTTCCGGCAATCGTCCACGCGAGAAGGCGGGAGCGGAACACGGCCACGGTGTCGGGCGCACCGGACTGCCGGAGCCGCAACTCAATGACCTCTGCGCTCCCGAACAGCCCAGAAACGAGGGCACGAACCCGATCCACACCTGGGCTTAGAACCGCGCCAAACACCGGCAGAGGATTCGATGGGCGACGCTCGACAAACGACCTCGCGCCATCCGATACATCCGCAAGATACGGCGCGACACGATGCACGAGCCGCGTTCGGCCAAGACGCGGAACCATGCTCGCGAGCGACCACAGACCGACGCCGAGGGCCAGTCCGCACACGATCGCCCAGCCCGTCGTCGTCACCGGAACCACCTGGGTTCCTCCGGCAAGCGCGCGAGCGCGACCATGAGCCGGTAGGCCACGAGCGTTGCGACGAAACCTCCGATGATGAGCGTCGCCCCGGCCGACGAGTTATAGGCCGCGGCCGCCTCCGGTCTCGTCGAAAGCAGCGCAAGAGTCACCCACGGCGCAACCGCCCCGAGACGTGCCGCATTCACGACCCACGATTGTCGCGCCTCCACCTCGCCGCGGATTGCGGTCTCGACGCGCAAATGCGCCGCGAGCGCGCGAAGCACCGACGGCAACTCGGTCCCACCGACCTCGCGAGACATCCGCAGCGTTTCGAGGATGCGGTCTGCGGTCGGATCCGCGAGCCGCTCCTTGAGGTCGTCCAGACTCCGGCCGAAGCTGCCTGTCGCCTCGTACTGTGCGCGAAACGATTCGAACGCGTCCCTCGTGGCGGCCGGGCCGATCTGGGCAAGCGCGGAAACGCCGTCGGGAAGCGCCATTCCGGATCGGACGGCCGACACCAGATGGTCCACAACTTCCGGCCACACGGCGCGGTTGGCACGCCGTTGAGCCCGGGCTTTCCAGCCGATGATTACCGTGGGCATCGCCAGCGCGACAAGACCCACCGCCGCCGCGAGCGCCGCCACGGGCACGATGGCGAGGACAAGAGCCGCCGCGGCGGCCCCGATCACGAACGACGCGGCGGCGAAGACCGGCAGCGACACCGTGCGGAGACCGGCCTGCCGCATCCGTTCGTTCAGTGCGCGCACGATGCGGTTCGGCCTGCGGGAGCCCCGTCGCGGGGCCGGCCACAGGAACGGAGACGCCGCCAGCACCAGACCGAGTCCCAGGCAACAGCCGATCAGGAGGATCATGCGCGATCCCCCGACAACACTGCGGAAACGTCGACCCCGGACGCCGAAAATTTCGCCATCCTCGCGGGAGGAACCCCCGTCGGGTTCAGGGATCCCTCCCGCAGCTGGAAAATCGCGGCCGCGTCGATCGTGCCGGCAGAGACCTGACCGGTGGGTGCGACGATCTCCGAAATAAACCGCCGCCCATCTGCGGCCATCGCGCAATGCACCACGACGTCGATGCTCGCCGCGACGGTCGGTACGACGAACGACGAGTCGATATTGCGTCCGGCAAGGAGCGGCAGCGTCGAAAGTTTGGCGAGCGCATCGGTCGCGCTGTTCGCATGGATGCTGCACATCCCGGGCAACCCGCTGTTGAGCGCGATCAACAGGTCGAGCGACTCGGCCTCCCGCACTTCGCCGACCACGAGCCTGTCCGGGCGCATCCGCAACGATTCCTTGATGAGGCGGCGCAGCGTGATCTCTCCGGTCCCTTCGAGGCTCGGCTGGCGGCACTGGAGAGCCACGACATCCCGGGCGGAAAAGCTCAGCTCGAATGTTTCCTCCACCGTGACGATGCGCTCGTGCGGCAATGCCTCTGTCAGCAACGCACCGAGGAGGGTGGTCTTGCCGCTTTGCGTCGCCCCCGATACGAGAATGTTCTGGCCGGATCGCACGCACAACTGCAGAAATGCGGATGCCTGAGGGCTGAGCGAGCCGAGCGCCACGAGCTGCCGCAACTCCTTGATGCGCTTCGCGAACTTGCGGATGTTCACGGCCCAGTGCTTTTGCGTCACGTCGGGGATCACGACGTGCAGTCGTGAGCCGTCCGGCAGGGACGCATCCACGAACGGGCTCGACAGGTCGACGCGGCGTCCCGTGGATTGCAGCATGCGCTCCACCAGGTCTCGAACCTCGACAGCGGTCAGCGAAACGTCCGTGAGCTCGGCGACGCCGTTGCGGGCCACAAAAACGCGGTCGGGACAGTTGATCCAGATCTCCTCCACCGTGTCGTCGTCGAAGAACGGCTGCAACGGTCCAAAACCCGTTATCGAAGCGACAACATCCCGCGTGGCCTGGACTTCATCATCGAGCAGCGGCAGCGACCCGCCAAGGGCACGCTCGCTGTAGCGGCGGATTTCCTCCCGCACGTAGCCATCCGCGAGCGATCTGTCGCTGCCCAGATCCACCCCATCGAGCCGCACTCGCTCGCGCACGCGCTCGGCGATGAGGGAGACGGCGGCATGCACGAAAGCATCCTGCTCGAACGCGCGCCGGGCACGCCGAAGTTATCCACAGAATGCGCGAGCGCCGGCCGGCACAGCGGAAAGTACACTGGATGTCGCCGCGGGAGTGGTGGAATTGGTAGACACGCAGGATTTAGGTTCCTGTGCTCTCGAGTGTGCGGGTTCAAGTCCCGCCTCCCGCACGGAACACTGACCTCCAGCAGGTAATCTGTCAGGGACGCATTCGCGTTCACCACACACGACTGGAGAAACCCGCTTGGTTCCTTCCGCACTCATCCCCTGGCTCGACCCGGAAACGATCATCACGAACGCCGGACCGTGGGCGCTCGTCGTCGTGTGCCTCATCGTGTTCTCGGAGACGGGCCTGCTCGTCGGATTCCTGCTGCCCGGCGACACCCTGCTCGTGATCTCCGGACTGCTGACCCACACCTCGCTCGTCTTCGGCGTGAACATCTGGTGGGTCGGCGCCCTCATCGGAGTCGCGGCCTTCGCGGGGGGCGAAGTCGGATACCTCATCGGCCACAAGTTCGGCCCGAGCGTGTTCGAGCGAAAAGAGAGCGGCCTGTTCAGTCGAGAGAACGTGGAACGCACCAACAAGTTCTTCGAACGATTCGGCGGGCTCTCCGTCATCCTCGCGCGCTTCGTGCCCATCCTGCGCACGTTCGTTCCTGTGGCGGCAGGGGTCGGCCACATGAACTACAAGAAGTACTCCCTCTACAACTTCATCGGCGCCGTGGTCTGGGGATTCGGGCTCACGTTCTTCGGGTTCCTCATCGGATACATCCCGCCTATCGCCGACTTCGTGAAGAACTACATCGACGTGATCCTGCTCGGCGCGGTCACCATCACGCTCATCCCCACCGTGTTCCACTACGTCCAGTCGAGCCGGAAAGCGCGGCGGGCACAGCGTGAGGGAGTCGCGCCACTCACCGCGGAAGAGATCGTCCTTGACTCGGCTTTCTTCGACAACGACCCGAGCAACGACCCGCCCCGCGGGTAACTACCGACTGCCTGCCAGCCAGACGGCCTTTGCCGCCTCGTCGCCAAGGTCAAGACCCTTCCCGCCCAACCGCACAGACAGTGCGCCGCCGAACGGCCGACGCTCTACGACCTCCACGACGGAATCCAGTGCGAAACCCTGCTCGCCGAGGAACTGCAGGAGCGCAGGATCGCGATCGCTGATGCGGGCGACCTTCCCGGTGAAACCGCTGGGCGCAACCTGCAGCAGCACGGCGTCCGGTTGCTCGACGGAGCCGTCGGCTCGCGGGATCGGGTCCCCGTGCGGATCCCGGAGCGGCTGCCCCAGTTTCTCGGCGATCGCCTCCAGGAACCGGTCGCTCACGGCGTGCTCGAGAACCTCGGCCTCATCGTGCACTTCGTCCCAGCCGTAACCGAACGACTCCACAAGCCACGTTTCGATGAGTCGATGGCGTCGCAGCATCCGCAGCGCAAGTGCCCGACCTTCGGCAGTGAGCGTGACAGCCCCGTACGGCACGTGCGTAGCCAACCCGGCGGCCGCCAGCTTCTTCACCATTTCTGTCACCGACGACGGCGCGAGCCCGAGCCTCGAGGCGAGAACCGACGTCGTGATCGGCTCCGGCTGCCACTCCGTGTGCGAGTAGATCACCTTCACATAGTCCTCGGTTGCCGCACTCGCGACTGCCGCTTTCTCGCGCATCATGGCCGCCTATCCCGTGATCGTCAGAACGATGAGCGCCAGATTGAGGACCACCACGAGCACGACGATCGACGCGAGAATCCACCGCACGGCCTGGCTGTTCGCGGATGCCCCCATGATCGAGCGGTCGCTCGTGAGCCGCAGCAACGGGATGAGGGCGAACGGAATACCGAAACTCAAAAACACCTGGCTCAACACGAGCGCCCACGTCGGATCGACTCCGAGTGCGAGAATCACGACCGCGGGAATGATCGTGATGACGCGCCGCGCGAACAGCGGGATCTGGCGGTGGAGCAACCCCGCCATGATCGTCGCCCCCGCATAGCTGCCGACGGACGTCGACGCGAGCCCTGAGGCGAGCAGGCCGATTGCGAACACAAGGGCAATTCCGGGCCCGAGCGCGACCTCGATGGCGGCGTGCGCGCCCTCGATCGTGTCCGTCCCCTCGACGCCGCCGAGGTTCACGGCCGCGAGCAACAGCATCCCGAGGTTCACGACACCGGCAAGCCCCAGCGCAACGACGACATCCCACTTCGTCGACCGCAGCAGGGATTTGCGGTTCGCGTCCGTCGCCTTCCCGTGCCGGTCGCGGGCGAGGGCGGAATGCACGTAGATCGCGTGCGGCATCACCGTGGCGCCGAGCATGCTCGCCGCGAGCAGCACGGAGTCGGTGCCGTCGAAGCGGGGAACAAGCCCGCCCAGGATTTCACCGCCGTCCGGCGGGTTCACGAACAATCCGGCGAGGAACCCGACCGCGATGATCGCGAGAAGCCCGATCACGACCGACTCGAACGGACGCTGACCGAATCGGCTCTGCAGGCCGAGTAGAGCCATCGAAACAACCCCGACGATGATCCCGCCGAGGAAGAGCGGGAGACCGAACAGGAGGTGGAGCGCGATCGCGCCGCCGATCACCTCAGCGAGGTCCGTGGCGACCGCGACGAGTTCGGCCTGCGCCCAGAATGAGCGACGGGAGGCCGGCCGCATCCGATCGCGGAGAAGCTCCGGCATGGTCTGCCCCGTGACGAGACCGAGCTTGGCCGACTGATACTGCACCATGGCCGCGATGAGGTTCGCCGCGACAATGACCCACACGAGCAGGTACCCGTACCGGGCGCCTCCCGTGAGATTCGCCGCAACGTTTCCCGGGTCGACGTAGGCGATGGCCGCCACGAACGCAGGGCCGAGAAGCATCCACGAGCGGTTCCGCCACGGCCACCACGAGTTTCGGGTCAGCTGTTCACGGATTTTTGGCACACCGAAATTATAGGGGTCTCTCGGCAGGCCAATCCACTTCAGTCGTGGAAATGGTCCTCGTGATGGGCGTGCTCCTCCGGCTCCAGTTGGAATGTGGAGTGGTCGACATCGAAATGGTCGGCGAGGCACCCGGCGAGCTCATCGAGAAGCTTTCCCGTGCCCTGATTGGCAAAGACCTCATCCGCCACGACGACGTGCGCGGAGAACACCGGATTCCCCGAAGTGATCGCCCACACGTGCACGTCGTGCACGTCGATGACACCCGGAGTCGCCAGGATGTGGCCGCGGATCTCCGCCACGCTCGTGTCCACCGGCACTGTCTCGCCCAGCACGTGCACGGCATCCCGAAGGAGCAGCACGGCGCGCGGCGCGATCATGAGCGCGATCGCGAGGGAGGCGATCGCATCCGCCGGCATGAATCCCGTCGTCAGGATGACCGCCGCGGCGACGATAGCGGCCACCGAGCCGAGCAGATCCCCCAGCACCTCCAGGTAGGCCCCCCTCATGTTGATCGATGACGCGGCCTGGGGGCGCAGGATGAGCGCAGCGACGACGTTGGCGAGCAGCCCGAGCGTCGCAACGATGAGCATCGGCAGGCTCTGGATCTCGACCTCTCCCGGCTCGACGAGGCGCGCGACCGCCTGCACGCCCACGGCGATCGCGACGGCGAGAAGAATGAGGCCGTTGATGAGCGCACCGAAAACTTCCGCGCGCTGGAAACCGAACGTCGCACGATCCGTCGCCGGCCTTGCCGCGATGACGGTGGCGGCGAGCGCCACCGTGAGCCCGATCGTGTCCGAGAACATGTGGCCGGCATCCGCCAGGAGCGCGAGGGAACCGGTGAGGACAGCGCCGACCACCTCGATGACGAGGACGACGGCGACAATCCCGAGCACGATCGACAGTCGCGTGCGATTCGCGCCGGAATGATGATTGTGTCCCACACGACAACCGTACGGGGGCCGGCCAGCGCGTGCGAGCCGTGTCCGCTAGTTGGGAACGATTGTCGGTTTCAGAGCACGTGCTCGCGCACGAGAGGCAAAAGCGCCGTGAACGCGCGATGTCGGTGGCTGATCTCGTTCTTCTGCTGGGCGGTCAGCTCGGCGGATGCGACGGCATACCCGTCCGGCCGAAACACCGGGTCATAGCCGAAGCCGTGCGTGCCCACCGGCGCCGGCAGCACGGTCCCCCGCCACACACCCAGCTCCACGTGCTCGATCCCCTCCGCCACGAACGCCGCGGCACAGCAGAACTCGGCACGTCGATCAGCTTCGGAGTGCGCGCCGACCGCGGCCAGCTCCTTCAAGAGGTGCGCAACATTGTCCTCATCGACCCTGGTACCTGCATAGCGAGCCGAGTTGATGCCCGGTGCACCGCCGAGCACCGCGAGGCAAATCCCGGAGTCGTCGGCAATCGCCGGCAACCCCGTGTGCGCGAACGCAGCGCGCGCCTTGATGAGCGCGTTCTCCTGGAACGTCGCACCATCCTCTACCGCCTCAGGTCCGTCGTACCCGATCAGGTCGATGCCGTCCAGAAGCGGACCGAGGATGTCGCGCAACTCCGCCACTTTGTGGGCGTTGTGGGTGGCGAGGACGAGTTTCATGGCGGGGTTTCAGGATTCGAGCGCCGTCGCCTGCATGCCTGTGAGCGCCGACGTGCCGGCGAGCGCGAGGTCGAGCAAGGCGTCCAGCTCTCCCCGATCGAATGGCGCAGCCTCCGCGGTGCCCTGGACCTCCACGAACAGCCCGCGGCCCGTCACGACGACGTTCATGTCCGTCTCCGCTCGCACGTCCTCCGTGTAGGCGAGGTCGAGCATGGGCGTCCCATCGATGATGCCGACGCTCACCGCGGCGATGCTGTCGAACAGCGGCTTCGCGTTCTTGCCGATGAACTGCTGCGCGCGGCCCCACTCGAGCGCATCCGCGAGGGCGACGTACGCCCCCGTGATCGCCGCCGTTCGGGTCCCGCCATCCGCCTGGAGCACGTCGCAGTCGATCACGATCGTGTTTTCCCCGAGCGCCTTCATGTCCACGACCGCGCGAAGGCTGCGCCCGACGAGCCGGGAGATCTCGTGCGTGCGCCCGCCGATGCGGCCCTTCACCGATTCCCGGTCCATGCGCTCGTTCGTGGAGCGCGGAAGCATCGAGTATTCGGCGGTCACCCATCCTTTGCCCTTGCCCGTCATCCAGCGCGGTACGCCGTTCGTGAAGGATGCCGTGCACAGCACTTTCGTGCGGCCGAACGAGATGAGCGCGCTGCCCTCCGCCTGCTCGCTCCAGCCACGTTCGATCGTGATCGGGCGAAGCTCGTTCGCCGCGCGGCCATCCACTCGTAAATCGGTCATGTCAGGCCGGTTCCTCTGCTGTCGTCGTTGCGGTGGTTTCCACGAGATTGACCGCGGAAACCTCGGGGCCGAGAAATCGCCGGGCCAGAGCCAGAAACTCGGTCTTGCTGTCCCCGGTCGCTTCGAAGCGGTACGTCGGCGGCGTCGGAGAGTCCCTCAGCAACTGGTGCTTGACGAGCGTATCGAACACGTCGAACGCGGTCTCTTCAGCACTGGAAACCAAAGTCACCGAATTGCCCAGAACGAACTGGATGGCCGCCGACATGAGCGGGTAGTGGGTGCAGCCGAGCACCACGGTGTCCACCCCGGCGGCTTTCAGCGGGGCGAGGTAGTCCTCGGCGACCCGGAACAACTCGGGGCTGGACGTCACCCCGGCCTCCACGAATTCGACGAAGCGCGGGCACGCGCGCGTGAACAATTCGAGGTCGGACGCGGCGGCGAACGCATCCTCGTACGCGCGCGACTTGATCGTGCCCTGGGTGCCGATCACGCCAACTTTGTTGTTGCGCGTCTGGCGGACTGCGGCACGGACGGCAGGCTGGATCACTTCGACGACGGGGATGCCGTACCCGTCGGTGAAGCGCTCGCGCGCATCCCGGAGCATGGCGGCAGATGCCGTATTGCACGCGATCACGAGAAGCTTCACGCCCTCCGCGACCAGATCGTCCATGACGGCGAGCGCGTACTCGCGAACCTGCGCGATCGGCTTCGGGCCGTACGGCGAATGGGCGGTATCTCCTACGTACACGATCGACTCGTTCGGCAGCTGGTCGATGATCGCCCTCGCGACCGTGAGCCCGCCAACGCCGGAATCGAAGATGCCAAGGGGAGCGTCGGTCACAAGTCAAGAGTCTACCGACGCGAGCGACGGGTGACGCGAGCGCGCGAGTCGATAGGCTCGTAGAGTGACCAGCGCACTGTTGACCGACCGCTACGAACTCACGATGGTCGAGGCCGCCCGGCGTGCCGGAACGGCGGAGAGGCGCTGCGTGTTCGAAGTGTTCGCGCGCCACCTGCCGAACGGCCGCCGTTACGGGATCGTGGCGGGCACCGGGCGGTTCCTCGAGCAGCTCGACGAGTTCCGTTTCCATGATGCCGAGCTCACGTGGCTGCGCGAGAACGACGTGGTCGACGCCGGCACGCTCGATTGGCTCGCTGACTACCGGTTTCGCGGAAACGTGTGGGGCTACCGCGAGGGCGAGGTGTACTTCCCGGGCTCCCCGGTTCTTGTCGTCGAGGGCACGTTCGCAGAAGCCGTCGTGCTCGAAACCCTGGCCCTCAGCATCTTCAATTACGACTCTGCTGTGGCATCCGCCGCAAGCCGAATGGTCACTGCCGCCGATGGCCGCCCGCTCGCTGAAATGGGCTCCCGAAGGGCGACGGAGCGCGGCGCCGTGGCCGCGGCCCGCGCGGCCTTCATCGCCGGGTTCAGCGCCACAAGCAATCTCGAAGCTGGGCGCACGTGGGGTATTCCGACCATGGGCACCGCCGCTCACTCGTTCACGCTCTTGCACGACTCGGAAGAGGATGCGTTCCGCGCGCAGGTCGCCGCGCTCGGTCCCGGCACCACCCTCCTCGTCGACACCTACGACGTGACGGCCGCCGTCGATCTCGCCGTGCGCTGTGCCGGCACGTCGCTCGGCGCCGTGAGGATCGACAGCGGCGACCTTCCGGGTCAGGCGGCCACCGTGCGAAAACAACTCGACGATCTGGGAGCGACGAAGACAAAAATCACCGTCACGAGCGACCTCGACGAGTTTGCGATCGCGGCGCTCCAGGTCGCGCCCGTCGATTCGTACGGGGTCGGCACCTCGGTCGTGACCGGCTCCGGCGCCCCCACCGCCGGCATGGTGTACAAGCTCGTCGCCCGAACTGGAGTCGACGGCGAATGGGTTTCGGTGGCGAAGAAGTCCGCCGCGAAACTCTCTGTCGGCGGGCGGAAGTTCCCGGTCCGGGCAATGAAGGGTGGCATCGCCCAGGCTGAGGTCCTGCACGTCGAGAATGCGCCGGACGCGGCGCCGGCGACCGATTCCGGGCGGCCGCTGCTGGTTCCGCTCGTCACCGACGGCACTGTTGATTCACGTTTCCTCGGCGTCGCGGGGACAGCCCTCGCCCGCGATCACCGTGCCGTTTCCGTAGCGGAACTGCCCGTCGATGCATTCCGCCTCGCGCGCGGCGAACCCGTCATCCGCACGATCTACGAATAGCCGACTACTTTTTCAGCTTCTCGTAAACCTCTTTGCAGGTCGGGCACACGGGGAATTTCTCCGGATCGCGGCCGGGAGTCCAGAGCTTTCCGCATAGTGCGCGGACCGGCTTGCCGGTCAAAGCCGACTCGAGGATCTTGTCCTTCGGGACGTAGTGCGAGAAGCGCTCGTGGTCTCCGTCCTCAAGCTGCTCCTGGTTCAGAAGCTCCTCAAGTTCGCGGTCCAGCGTCGACGTGCCGCCCCCGGTGTGGTCTGTGTCGGTCGAACTCATGACTCAAGGGTACTGCGCCCGCTGGCCGCTCGCAGCGCTGCGCCGTTCAGTACCGCGCGGTGAAAGCGAGAAGCTCCGGCCCGCGTTTCTCGAACACGCGACCCCCGGCGACGATGCCGCCCCACAGCGCGAGAATGCCAATGGCAGTGCCGACAACCAGCGCCGCGACATGCCATCCGCCCCCTTCCGCGATCCCCAGGATCGCCAGGATCACAGCCGGCGCTGTCACGGCGAAAACACCGAGGAGGGACAGCCCCTGAACCCAGGATGCCCCGCTCGCGCTCGACTGAGGCTGCGCGAACGGGCTGTCCCCGGGATGGACGGCGGGGTACGGGAATCCGGCGGAGATCACGCTGGAAAGGCCGAGGCCCGCGAGCAGAGTGCACACACTCACCCCGATCAGCGAAGGAACGATATCCGCAGACCCGTACCCCCACGCCGATAACGGGATTCCGACGGCGATCACGATGATTCCAAGCGCGAGCGGCGGAACTATGCGCCCGATGCGATCCGCCGCGCCGTTCGTGTTCGCAGCGACGTGCATCCACACGGCCGTGTTGTCGTATGCGACATCGTTGTGCACGGTGCTCCAGGAGAGGAAGAAACACATGACGGGCACCGGCAGCAGAACGAGATAGTGCAAAGGAACCCCAGCTACCGTCAAAGCGCCGACAATGACGGCGGGAACAATGGGGACGATCACGAGAGCCGAGCGATACCGCATGTCCCTGCCCCAATAGCTCAGGCTCCGCGCAGCAATCGCTCCGGCCGGTGTCGCAGGGAGGCGGGAGAACCACCCGAGGCCCGTGTAGGCGCGAGTGCGCGACACCCGTTCAGGCGAAACGAGCATGACAGCAATGAGCCACCGCCAGGTGAACCACAACACGATGACAAAGGCCACGGCGATTGCGAGCGCGACGGCTGCGGCCCCCGTCTCACCCGACGCGGCGAGCGCCGGCGCAGCCCAGACGGCACCGAGCGGAGTCCAGGCCGCGACATCCGCCAGGGAGTGAAGCACCGCCAGTCCCTGCTTTTCCCAGTCGACAGTGACGAGAACCGCGATGAGCGGCGACAAAGCGCTCAGGACGACGAGAGAGATGAGCCCCGTCGCTTCCCGCGCCCGCCTCGTCGCGAGGAGGAGGGTCGCGATCGTCGTCGTCACACGGGAACCCAGAATGCACGTCACGAGGATGAGAACCGCTGAGATCACCGCGAAAGCGGCCGTCGAACCGCCGCGATTCCACGTGACGATCTGCGCGGCCGCGATGATCCCCACCACGAGAGCGGGAACACCGATGAAGGCGGCAGCGGCGAGGCCGAACGCGAGGCGCCGGTTGGGAATCCCGAACAGGGAGAACTTGCGCGGATCGATCGTGTCGTCCGCACCGAAAACGAGCGGCACAACCAGGAAACCCAGCACGATGACCGAACCGACGACGACAACGACGCTGCGGGCAAAATCCACCTCGGCAAGTCTCAAGGCGATGAGCGCGACGACCGCCACGAGGGCCGCGCCGAGTCCGTACAGAAGGCCGACCGCCATGCCGAATACCTGCCAGGGGCTGCGCCGGAAAAGGTTGCCGAGCAGCCGCAGTTTCAGTCCGAGAAACTGTGCAACCACTCCATGCCCTCCACGCTTTTTGGGCCACCGGCAAGTTCGACAAACTTCTCTTCGAGTGACCCGGCGCCTCGAACATCCATCACCGTGCCCGACGCGAGAACTACGCCGTCCACGATGATTGCAACCGAATCGCACATGCGCTCGATCAGATCCATGCTGTGGCTGGACAGGACGACGGTGCCACCGGCAGCAACGTACTTCTTCAGAATCTCGATGATGCTCGCAGCGGAAACGGGATCCACCGATTCGAACGGCTCATCGAGCACGAGCATCCGCGGGGAATGGATGAGCGCGGCAGCAAGCGAAAGTTTCTTGGTCATGCCCGCCGAATAGTCGGCGACAAGCCGGCCGAGCGCATCTTCGAGACCGAACGACGTTGCCAGTTGAGCCATTCGCTCCTTCACGGTGTCAGCGGAGAGTCCGCGCAGCACACCGGCGTAGAACAGGAGCTGGCTCCCCGTCAATCGATCGAAAAGGCGAAGCCGGTCCGGGAGCACGCCCATCTGGCGTTTGGCCGCAGCAGGGTCTTTCCACACGTCGGCGCCATGCACAGTGACGGTTCCGGCATCGGGGCGAAGCAACCCGGTGATCATGGACAGCGTGGTCGTCTTGCCTGCGCCATTCGGCCCCACAATGCCGAAAATCATTCCCGCGCGCACGTCCAGATCGATTCCGGCCACGGCGGTGGTGTTGCCGAAGTTCTTGGCCAGCCCCCGAGCCTGGAGGATCAGGTCCCCGGTACCGGGTTCACCGGCGGACCTGGCAGGCTCTGCAGCTTCGGCCGCGGCCTTCGCTTTTCGCTCCGCCGCCTGAAACTCGCGCTTCTCTTTCGCGCCGTCAGCCTCAAGCCTGTCGATGAGCGCGTCGAACTTCGCGAGGATGCTCTCGGCTGTCTGCACGGAGTCCACCGTATCAACCTGAGGTGCACTCTTCGAACGCCCGGCGGCCCATCATTACGAATTGGCCACAACGCCCTGCTTCCCCGGTGTTCTGGGAGGTTTGCCCGTTACAGTGACATGAGCACGACGAAGTGTCTGTTATTTTGCCGCGCCCCGAGAAATCGGACGACCGCGGCAAGCCACGACCTTCCAGGAGCACCAATGACCACGCAAATCGTGATCCTCGCCGCCGGCATGGGCAGCAGACTCGGCCGTTCACTGCCAAAGCCGCTCACCGAGCTGAGCGACGGACGAACGATCATGCAGCAGCAGTTCGACAACATCCACCACGCGTTCGGCAGGAACGCGAAGGTGACGATTGTCGTCGGGTACAAGCTCGAGCACATCATCGAGGCGTTCCCGGATGCCTCCTTCGTTTACAACGAGCAGTACGACCAGACGAACACCTCCAAGAGCCTCCTGCGCGCGCTTCGCGCGTCTTCCCCGGGTGGCGTGCTGTGGATGAACGGCGACGTCGTCTTCGACCCCGAAGCCCTCGAGCGCGCGTCCATGCTCGTCGCGCGCGACCAGTCCTTCGTCTCCGTGAACACAGCCAAAGTGTCCGAGGAAGAAGTCAAATACACGACGGATGCGAACGGCTACATCCGCGAGCTCTCCAAGAGCGTCAAGGGCGGACTCGGCGAGGCCGTCGGCATCAACTTCATTTCCCGCGACGCCAAGGCAGCGCTCCAGCGCCAGCTGAGCCGCGTGAACGACCAGGACTACTTCGAGCGCGGCATCGAACTCGCGATCGAGGAAGACGGCCTGCGCGTGGAGCCTCTCGACATCTCCGACCTGTACGCGGTCGAAGTCGACTTTGCGGAAGACCTGGAGCGCGCGAACCTGTTCGTGTGACCTCGGGGCAATAGCATAGGGGCGTGTCCGCCACCATTACGCAGCGCCCTGAGTGGTCGCCCATCGGGCGCTACCGGCACTCCTTGTGGCTCCTCACGATTCGAGATCTGCGCGTTCGCTACTCGACATCCCTGCTTGGCTACTTCTGGTCGATCCTCGATCCACTCGTCATGGCGGCCATCTACTGGTTCGTCTTCACGCAGGTGTTCGACCGCGCGGTGGGAGAGAGCCCCTACATCGTGTTTCTGCTCTCGGCGCTCCTGCCCTGGATGTGGTTCAACGGTGCCGTCGGCGACTGCACACGCGCGTTCCTGCGAGAGGCGCGACTCATCCGGTCGACGAAGATTCCGCGCACCATCTGGGTGAACCGCCTCGTTCTCTCGAAAGGCATCGAGTTCGTGGCGAGCATTCCCGTGCTCGCGCTCTTCGCCATTTTCACCGGGGCTCAACTGCACTGGCAGGTCGTGTTCTTCCCGCTCGCCATCCTCCTGCAAACCGTGCTGCTCATCGGTATAGGCCTGATCGTCGCTCCGCTCGTGGTGTTTTTCCGCGACCTGGAGCGGGCGGTGAAGCTCATCCTGCGATTTCTGTTCTACGCGAGCCCCATCATCTACGGGCTCAGCGATCTGCCTCTCGGTCTCGACAAGGTCGCGGCATTCAACCCGCTTGCCGGTATCTTCGCGCTGTACCGCAGCGCATTCTTCCCCGATCAGCTCGACTGGTACGCCGTCGTCGCCGGCACCGCCGTGAGCCTCGCCCTGCTCGCAATCGGTATCGTCCTCTTCCGCCGCACGGAGCGTTCCGTGTTGAAGGAGATCTGATGGCACAGACCGCTGAAGCGCCGCCGAGCGTCATCGAGGTTGAGGGCGCGGGCATCCGATTTCGCCGAAACCGCCGTTCACGACGCAACTTCAAGGACCTGTTCGCCGGGCGCAACCGCCGCACCCGCCCGAGCGAGTTCTGGGCGCTGCGCAATGTGTCGTTCTCGGTGGCGCAGGGCGAGGCGATCGGCGTCGTCGGGCGAAACGGCCAGGGCAAGTCGACATTGCTCAAGCTCGTCACAGGCGTGCTGCTCCCGGATGAGGGCACGGTGCACGTGCACGCCGGTGTTGCCCCGCTCATCGAAATCACCGGCGGGTTCGTAGAAGACCTCACGGTGCGCGACAATGTCAACCTCATGTCCGGCCTGCACGGCATGAAGCGGGATGAGATCGCGGCGCGCTTCGACGAGATCATCGACTTCGCCGAGATCGGCGACTTCCTGGACACCCCGTACAAACACTTGTCGAGCGGTATGAAGGTGCGCCTCGCGTTCTCCGTCATTTCGCGGCTCGAGGAACCCATCCTGCTCGTCGATGAAGTACTTGCGGTGGGCGACAAAGCCTTCCGAGAGAAGTGCTATCGGCACATCGAGAAGCTGCTCGCGGGCGGACGCACGCTGTTCTTTGTCTCTCACAACGAACGGGACTTGAAACGCTTTTGCACGCGCGGGCTGTACCTCGACGGCGGCGCCTTAGTGCTGGATGCCCCGATTGGCGACGTGCTCGAGCGATACAACGCCGACTACGGACTCGTGACGCAATAGCGCGACAGCTTCCGCCCCGGCTGTCAGCTCGGCGCGTACGCCCAGCACTCCACCTCGGCCACCGCTCCCATCGCGAGCCCGCCCGCACCGAACGCGCTGCGGGACGGGAGCCGGTCCGAATCGAAGTACTCGAGGTAGATCGCGTTGAAGTCGCTCCACCGCGACATGTCGCCGAGCATGATCGTCGCCTTGAACACGCTGGACATGGACAGGCCGACGCTCTCCAGAGTGCTGGCAATGTTGTCCATCAGCTGCCGAATCTGAGCCTCGAAGCCCTCCACAAGGGAACCGTCCGGGCGCATCCCCATTTGCCCCGATAGGTACAGCACGTCGCCCACCCGCACAGCGGCGGAGAACGGCAGCGGTTGCGGGGCCGCGAAGAACTCGATTGGCGGGCGATCCATGATTCTCCTTCAGGTGGCGGTCAGGGGTGTTGCGTGAGGAAGTTTGCCACGGCCGCGTTCCAGGTATCCGGGTCCTCAAAGTACGGTGAATGGCCAAGCCCCGGAAGTTCGACAACCGTGGACTCCTGGAGCCAAGTGGCAGCTGCTCTCAGGAGAGTCGGTGTCATGAGGCCATCGAGTTCCCCCGCAATCAACAGCACGGGAACGCTCAGGCCGCGAACCGCCTCATCGTCAAATGAGGTCCCGGCGAGCAGGCGCCGGAACTCGTCGTCAGAGGGTCTGTCCCCGAACGTGCCGAGCGCCTGATAAAGATATGCCCGGGCAGGATCCAGCTCAGGAAGGCGATCCCCGATTGCCGGATGAACACCCAAGGGTCGGGCAATTCGAGGCGACGTGTCGGATGATGCGGCGCTCGCGGCCTCCGCCGCGGGCACTGTCGCCCCCCTAGCGACCGGAATGCCGCCCGTCGTGCACGCCAGGACGACCGAGCGCACTCGGTCCGACACAGCGATCGCGGCGCCCAGGGAAGCCCATCCGCCCATCGACTGGCCGACAAGATCCGCCCGCGCCACGTCAAGGTGATCCATGAGGGCAATAATGTCCGACACGGCGTTCAGCGGGCCATGCCCGCGCGTCACGTTCGTCGACCGTCCGAACCCGCGCTGGTCCCACGTGATCACGCGGCGATGGCGCGAAAAAAACGGCACCTGCTGGAACCAGACCGCCCCATTGCCGCCCAGACCGTGGCTCAGGATGAGGTCCGGCCCTTCGCCCGCGGTCTCAAACCAGACCCTCTCGCCGCCCCGGTCGAGGAAGCCTTCCGTTCTCGCAATCTCCATGCGCCGTCCTCCCTCATAGCTTCCGTCCGGGATGCGCGGCGCGGCCCTAATTCGCCCGTGCGTGGTCTCCAGGCCAGCCTACCGAGGACCGCGGGCACTTTCCCCCGCTGAACAGGAACCGGCAGGCGATTGGGAATGGCAGAGCCAACGTGACAGACTCGGGCATTCGAGGGACAGGAAAAACTACTTTGACAAGCAAAAAAATGGCGATGGCTGCGTGCCTGGCGGCTCTTCTCACACTCTCCGTTGCTTCCTGCGCTCCGGAGCCGGGCGCAAGTGCGCCGGGAGATGAATCCGGGCAGTCGAGCCAATCTGGCGGGGACGCCGGAAGCGGCGGCGCGCTGGACGAAAACGGCTACGCCATCCCTGGCCAGGTTCTGGAACTCAAACTCGGCGATTCGGTTGCGTACTACTCGTTCCCTAATCTGAGCGACGAAGACGTGCAGCGCGTCACCATCCACTCCTTCGACTACATCGAGAAGGCAGACCTGCCGGACAACGCGCCGATGGACACGATGAAAAACGGCGTCCTCGTGCTGTCCCTCAGCTGGGAGAACGTCGAAGGCAAGGTGCAAAGCAATCAGAGCTACGTCATCGCCACGCACGCCTCCGGTGAAGAGGGACGCCCCACCGCCTTCATGGACGACCGCCTCAAAAACGGCAGGGTCGATCCGAGAGAAACCCGCTCCGGCGTCTTCACGATCGATATTCCGCGCGGCAAGACCACGTTGACCATCGTCGACTATCAGGGCGCCCCCGTCGCTCGCCTTCAGATCGACACTGCGGCGTAGTCAGCGTTCGCCCGTGGGTCCCGCCTATGATTAACCTCCCAACCGGGAGGGACCACGTGAAAGCGATCGACACCGTCGAGGCGACCCAGCATCCGATGGCCGTGAAAGGCTTCGATCGCCTGCTCACGACGCAACGGCCCGTCGTGCTCGCGCACATCCGGGGCATCCGCAAACGGCATCCGGATGCAAGCCCGGCCCGTGTGATCCAGATTCTCGAACGCCGCTACCTTGCCGCCGTCACGACCGGCGGCGCCGGGGTCGGTGCAGCAGCGGTCATCCCCGGAGTCGGCACGGGGGTGAGCCTCGTGCTCACCGGGGTTGAAACGGCCGGATTCCTGGAGACCACCGCGCTGTTCGCACAGTCCGTCACCGAGATCCACGGAATCGCCGTGACCGATCCGGATCGGGCCCGCACGACCGTTATGGCCATGATGCTCGGGACTTCCGGCGCCGACCTCGTGCGAAACCTCGCCGCCCAAGCCACCGGCAAAGGTGTTCCGCAAACGAAGTTCTGGGGTGATGTGATCGGAAAGAACCTCCCGCAGGCGTTCGTCGGGCAAATCGCCGACTCGATGCGGAAGGCGTTCCTGCGCCGATTCACACGCAACACAGCGACCGGCGCGGTCGGGCGGCTCCTGCCATTCGGAATCGGGGCGGTCGTCGGAGGAACAGCGAACAACATGCTCGCTCGCAAAGTAGTCACGAGCTCCCGCCTGGCCTTCGGGCCGGTCCCGGATGTGTTCCCTCCGAACTTTGAACCGCGTGTGAAAGGGATCAAGGTGCACTCCGAGGTGCGGAAGACCCAGGTGATCGTTAGGTCGTTATTGGCGCGGATCCCTTCGAGACGGCCGTCGCGGGCCTCCTCAGGGAGCGGGAAGCAGGAAATCACAGCGGCCCCCGCAGGGAACGGGAAGCAGGAAATCACAGCGGCCCCCGCAGGGAGCGAAGAAGCGAACAGCGACTCTGGCGCTTAGGCATCCTCGGCCGACGGGTCGTCCTCATCGTCTCCCTCGCCATCGAACGGATCGGATTCGCGCACCCGACGATCGCCGGCGTGGAGTTCGGCGTGCCTATCCCACTCCGCCACGAGTTTTTCCACCGCCGCGTGGAAGCGCCGCGTGGCCGCTCCCGGTGTGGTGTCGCCGAAGTGCCGCGTAACCCAATGCTCGAGCCGCTCCTGCGCTTCCGGGCTGTTCTGCACCCGCTCGACGATCGACACGATGTCCGCAGCATCCGAAGCGTCGAGCCACTCGGCAGCGCCAAGGTACCCCTCGGTGTCGATCTCCGCCGCCGGATTCACGGGACGCGCAATGAGAAGCGGTTTGCCGACCGCGAGTCGGTCGTAGACCATGGCCGACACATCCGTGATCGCGACATCCGCAGCCGCGAGCTGCCAGCCCATCGACGACCCCGCATCGTAAACGTGCTGCGCGGAGCGGTCCCGAGCGTTCGCGGCAGCGATCGCCGCAATAATCGCCTCGTTCGCCCGCTTGTACTCCTCATCCACCACACCGCTGCGCGGGTGGGGCCGGAAAATGACACGATGCCTCCCCGTCGCGAGCAACGCCTTAACGAGCGTCACCCCGTGCGAGGCGATCGACCCGTAGGCTGCCGCATCCCTGTCCCCCTCCCACGTCGGGGCGTATAGCACCACGGTCCGGTCATCGGGCGTGTACGGCAACTCGCCGGCGAAGTGGTCGGCCTGAGGTCGGCCGATCATGATGGTGCGCGCGTCCAGATCGAAGTTCCAGAGCTTGCGGCCGAGGCGCTCACGCGCGGCCTGGCCGGCGATGAAACTGTAATCGTAGGCTTTGAACTGGTTCGTGGTCATGTACATTTTGTCGCTCTCGCCATGATTGACGAAGACATGCCACATTCGGCCGTACCGGAACATCTGGAAATTCTTCGTGTTCTGGTTGACGTAGAACACGATGCGCAAATCCTGGTCGGTCACGAACTGTTCGAGGTCGGTGACCTTGCGCAGATAGACGACGGGCACAGGCGACTCCTCGAGCATCGCGAGCGTCGCGCTCGGCGACCTCGTGATGATCGCGACCGGCCAGGTCTTGTCGAGCTCCGCGAGAGGCGCGTACCACTGTCGGATCTGGTAGAGGTTCACCTTCGTGTCGGCGAAATACACGGCAATCCGGATGCTATCCAGCTCGAGCGGCGGCACCGACTCCAGGCGTTTCCCGAGATTCCTCCGATTGCGCCTGCTGCGAATGAGATTGCGGATGATGTGCCGCGCAGTCTTCAGATCCTTCAGGATGGCCACGAGCCGATTAAAGCAGCGTCTGATGCCCGCGCCCGACCGCCCGCCCCGACCGTTACCCAGCCGATACTGGACCTGGCAGCGCTGCTAGGCTCGCCCCGACAGTCCTCCACGACGAAAGAGTGCGACCGCACGGTGCCCCGCTTCACATTCGCCCGAGGGAATGCGACGAAGCTTCTCTCCGCTCCGCTCTACGCGTTCGGCGCGCTCGCCAGCGCGATCGTGCCTCGCCGCAAGAACTTGTGGGCCTTCGGTTGCGGTTCCGGCGTCGGTGAAGGCGCACTTTCCCTGTACCGGCACGCTCGCGACGCCGACGGGACCATCACGACAGTGTGGCTCGCGGCGTCGCGCCGCGAACTTGAGCTCGCCCGCTCGTTAGGGCTTCACGCGGTGCTGCGTTCAAGCTGGCGCGGATTCAGGCTCACCCTGCGCGCCCAGGTCATCGTTCTCACCCACGGTTTCGGCGATGTGAATCGTTTCGGCACGCGCGGGGCATTCGTCGTGCAACTGTGGCACGGAATCCCGTTGAAGAAAATCCAGCTCGACTCCCCCGTCACGTTCCGCAGCCGCCTCGTGCCTCCCGCACTGCTGCGGGGCCTGTACCGCAAACAGGCGTCCCGAATCTCCCTCATGCCCGCCGCGTCCGAACTGTCGGCAGAGCGGCTTCGCACCGCATTCGATGTGCCGCGCGACCGGATCGTCGTGACGGGAGACCCTCGCGACGACAGCATCCTCGGCGATCGTCGAGCGGCGCGCGCGCACCTGACGCGCATCGTCGGAACTGAACTCGACGCCAAGTCGCCGGCGGCCGACCACACGCCCGTGTGGCTGTACGCGCCCACATGGCGGGATGGTGCGGAGGATCCCGGACTACCGAACCCGAAGGAGTGGGCCGCGATTGCCGACCACCTCGACCGCACCGGCGGATTGCTCCTGGTTCGACCTCACCCGCACAGCGTCGGGGCGTACGAGGCCGGTCCGGCCGCATCCGGTCGAATTCGCATGCTCACCTCGCGCGACGCACCCGACCTGAATCCGCTCCTGCCGGCAGTCGATTTGCTCATCACCGACTACTCCTCCGTTGCCTACGATTTCGCCCTCACCGGCCACCCGATCGCGTTCCTCGCGCCGGATGTCTCCGATTACGTTGCGGCGCGCGGGCTCTACGAGGACTATCGCGATTTCACCGGCGGTACCGAGGTCGCCTCGTGGCGCGGCCTGCTCGACCTCGTTTCCGACACGACAGCCGTATCCAGGCTCGCAGCGCACGCAATCAGCCTCGCCGAGCGGCACCACCGATATCGTGACGGGCACAACACCTCCCGGGTGTTCGACCAGATCCGTACCCGACTCGGAGCGCAACGATGACCCCGAATCCCGATGAAACACGGCATGACATCGAGCGCATCACCCTCGTCTCCGGCGCGTCACCCGCACTCGAGTTCGAGGGCGCTGGCCGCGCTCCGGTTCGGCTGGAACTTGTCGGCCCCCGCCTGCGCCTGAGCGCGGCAGCGCGTGCTGTTGCCGATGGCTGGCGCGCCACCATGCCTCTCCTCGCGAGCCGCTGGGGCGGCCCGCTGCTTGCCCCGCCATCCGGAACCTACCGCCTGCAGCTCGACCCGGGGGCGGTTGATTCGGGTGCGGAGGCCAGCGTTGCGCGCGTCGGCACGGTGCCGGAAGCCCACCTCGTACCAGGCCTCTTCCGCATCGAGTTTCACCGTCGGGAAACCGGGCTGCAGGTCGCGTTCGCGCCGCCGCTCTCCGACGCGGAGCGCGGCACGGAACAGCAGGCCCGACTGGCGAACGAATACCGATCCGCGAAACCGATCCCAGAGAACGCCGTGTTCTTCGAAAGCTTTTACGGGCAGAACGCGTCCTGCAATCCGCTCGCTCTTGACCGCGAACTGGCATCAGTCCGCCCGGATGTCGCACGCTACTGGGGGGTTGCCGATGCGTCTGTCGCGGTACCGGACGGCGCGATCGCCATCGTGGAGGGCAGCGCCGAGTGGTGGCGAATCCGCGCGAGCGCGCGCCTCATCATCATCAACGACTGGTTGCGCAACCGCTACCGACCACGGCGGCATCAAACGGTGATGCAGACGTGGCACGGCACCATGCTGAAGAAACTCGCGCTCACGCGCTCGCGGCACGGCTTGCGACCGGCGCTTGCGACCCTTCGCGAGAGATCGCGGTGGGACATTCTTCTCGCGCAAAACAGTTTCGCGGCCGGAGTGTTTCGCCGCGCCTACGCCTACTTCGGTCCAATCTGGCAGGAAGGTTACCCGCGCGACGATGTGCTCGCATCAGGCGATCGGGAAGCCGTCCTCGCCCGACTGGGAATCGAGCCTGATACGACGGTTCTGCTGTACGCGCCAACCTGGCGCGACGACAAGCCGGAGCATGTCGATCATCTCGATGTCTCGCGGTTCGCCGCCGCGCTCGGGCCCGACTACGTCACCCTCATCCGCGGACACTCCAGAACCCTCGCTCCCGGCGAGGACCTCGACGCACACGGAGTACTCGACGTGACGAGTTACCCGGACGTGTCGGAGCTGTTCCTCGCCGCCGACGCCCTCATCACCGACTATTCGAGCGTCATGTTCGACTTCAGCGTCACGGGCAAGCCCATCTACTTTTTCACCCCGGACCTCGACCGGTATCGGCACGTGCTTCGAGGCTTCTACTTCGATTTGCTGCCGGTCGCCCCGGGGCCGATCGTGCAGGACGCTGCCGAACTCGTGGAACTCGTGCGAAATCCGGATGCCGTGCGGGTGAAGTACGCTGCGAAGTACGCGGCCTGGCGCGAGAAGTTCAACCCGCGCGATGACGGCCGCGCCGCAGAACGCGTTATCGCGCGGCTCATCCGGGAGGGAAAGATCTAGTGACGGCGCGCCGAAGCCTGCGAGTGGCGGTTTCCGCCGCCGCGGTCGTCGGGCTCGCGGCACTCGCCTTGACCGGCTGCGTGGGCGGCAGCGAACTGATCACGCAGTCGAGCGCCTCCGGCCACATCCTGATGTCGGATGCGCGCCACGCGGAGCCCGTGACGAGCGACCGGATCGAGGGAACCCTCACGGTCGTCGGATCCTGTTTCGGGCTGGACACCGGCACGGGAAGTTTCGCCGCAATTTTCCCGCAGGGCTCCGGAATCATCGAAGGCACGGAGCAGGTGGCAGTTCCGGGCTGGGGAACCCTCGGTCTCGGGAACCGCTACCAGGGCGGCGGTGGCGTCATGGAGTCCGCGACTCTCAGCTACCACGACGCGATCCCGGTCGAGTGCCTTGCCGCGCGAATGATCGTCCTCTACCCCCTCAGGTAGCTGCCGGGCAGGAACTATCGTTGGTTCATGGCAACCCGCAAAGAGACCACAGAATACGTTCTGGACCAGCTCGATCCGCTTCCCGTGCGGGCCAAATCAATGTTCGGCGAGTATGCGCTGTACTGCGACGAGAAGACGGTCGCATTCATTTGCGACGACACTGTGTTCATGAAACCCACCGCTGTGGCCGAGGAGCTTCTGGGGCCTGAAACGATGGCTCCCGCCTACCCCGGGTCGAAGCTGTACTACGCCGTGCCAGGCGATCGCCTGGAGAATCGCGAGTGGTTTCAGGATCTCGTGCAGCGCACGGCAGATGTCCTGCCGATGCCCAAGCCCAAGAAACCGAAAACGCCGAAGAAGCTTTAGGTTCCCGTCCTGGATGTGTCGTTCGTGTTTCCGGCGCCCCGGACGAGTCCGAGCAGGAATCCGGTGCCCCAACTGATGTGCATGGTCGGGAGCACGATGAGGAACAACCAGCGATCCCGCCACGGCCTGACGGTGTCCTGCGTGAGGGCGACCCAAACCACGAGGATCAGATAGAGGATCGGCGCGAGGTACACCGCGCTCGCCACGAACCCGAGTCGGCCATGCAACACGCCGGTCAGCTGCAGAACGCCGACGACGACGCTCGCGATGAGGGACAGCACGAGCAGCGGCGGAGCGTAGAATCGCCACGGGTTGCGGCCCTTGATCCGCCGGACCAGTTCTGCGCGCCACACGCCGGTCGCGAAGAACTGGCGGGCAAGCTTGGGCCAGTTCTCCCGCGGCCAGTACGTGACCTTGAGTTCGGGGTCGAACCAGACCACGCCGCCGCCCCACCGGATGCGCAGGTTGAGTTCCCAGTCCTCGCCGCGGCGAATCGTTTCGTCGAAAAGTCCGGCCTTCTCAAGCGCCTCACGCCGGAACACGCCAAGATATGCGGATTCCGCCGGACCTTCCTTTGCACCTCCGTGGTATCGGGCACCGCCGAGTCCGAATGGGCTGTTGTAGGCGCGGGCGACGGCGGACTGGAATGGGGTCGCTCCACGTGCGAGCATGACCCCGCCCACGTTCGAGGCTCCCGTGCGCTGAAGCGTTGCGACGGCGGCGGCCGTGTATCCGGGTTCGAGTTCCGAATGCGCATCCACTCGCACGACGATGGGGTTCGTGCTGGCGCGGATGGCGAGGTTGAGCCCCACAGGGATATCGGCGCCCGGATTGTTGACGGTGCGAATCCGAGGGTCACTCTTCGCGAGCCGCTCGACGAGTTCTGTGGTGCCGTCTGTCGATGGGGCGAGTGCGAGCACGAGTTCCTTGTCTCCCGGGTAGTCCTGTCCGAGGACCGTCGCAATGGCCTTTTCGATGTAGTCGACTTCATTGAGGACGGGGATAACGAAAGAGACCCCCGGAACGGAGGTCTCTTCGTTGTCCATACGGTCAACTATGGCATTAGTTGAGTTCCCCCAGCGTTACCGTCACGGTTGTCGACTCTCCGTCGCGAATGTAGGTGACGGTTGCTTCGGATCCCGCTTCGGCCGCGCGAACCTGCGCTGTAAGGTCGATGCTGCCGGTAATCGGGAGCCCGTTGAACCCGGTGATGATGTCGCCCTTCCGGATTCCGGCGGCCTTGGCGGCGCCGCCATCCGTCACGGACTGCACGCTCGCACCGACCACGGACACATTCTTGAGTGCGCTGTCGCTCGTGGCGTCCATGATGGTCGCGCCGAGCAGCCCGTGCGTGGCCTTGCCGTTGTTCACGATGTCGAAGGCAATGCGCTTGGCAAGGTTGGATGGAATTGCAAATCCGACGCCGATGTTGCCGGATTGCCCTTGCACGGCCGAGCCGGTTCCGGCGATGGCGACGTTGATGCCGATCACTTTGCCGTCGAGGTCGAGGAGCGCGCCGCCTGAGTTTCCGGGGTTGATGGCGGCATCCGTTTGGACGACAGGCAGGAAGATGCTCGCCTGCTGAGCGGCCGAAGGTGGCTGCTCGCTGTTGTCGCCCGGTGCCTTGAATTCCCAGAAGTTGAACGGTCCCGATCCGTTGTCCTCGTTGGGGGCCTGGTCAGACTCCTCCTTCGGGGCAGCCGAGGACGCAACCGTGATGCTGCGGTTCAAAGCGCTGATGATCCCGCTCGTGACCGTGTTGGACAGGCCGAGCGGCGCGCCGATGGCGATCGCGTCGTCTCCCACGTTGAGTTTGCTGGAGTCCGCGAATTGCAGCGGCTGGAAGGTGCCTTCGATCTTGATGACAGCCAGGTCGGTGATGGGGTCCGTGCCGATAAGTTTCGCCTCGTAGATGTGGCCATCCCAGGACTGCACGGAAATTGTCGGATGCGCGGTTTCACCATCGAGTGTCACTACGTGAGTGTTGGTGAGAACGAAGCCGTCTTCGGTGAATATGACACCGGAGCCGGTCCCTGCTGCAGATTCCCCGTTGACGGAAACTGTCACAACCGAGGGGCCGGCGGAGGCCGCGATCGCCGTGATCTGGGTCGCGTTCGCCGGGTCATTCACTGTGATGGTGCCCGGCCCGACGGGTGCGCTGGCAGTCGGCGCTGACGCGAGGTTCGACGTGATGGCCCACGTGGCGACTCCCGCGCCGGATGCTCCGCCAATGAGCGCACCGACGGCGAGGGCCGCGACGAGGCCAGTGGCACCGGACTTCTTGTGCGGCGTGGAGGACGCTGCCGCCGGTGCCGACGCGTGGGCCGGAGCGGTGTGGTGTGACATCGGTTCGGTTGGCGAAGACTCGTCGGATGGTGTCGTGTCGGATTCGGGTGTGTCGTTCATGGGGTGCTCCTTCCAAGCACGGACAGCATCCATCCGCAGCCTGAACATTGTATTTGTCTGCGCTGTGAGCACGCCGACGAGGAACCCTGAACTGTATCAGGTTGCTTACGGCACGAATCGTGCCGAGGATCGCCTTAGCAGCCGGGTCCGCTTGGGTTGGTGGTGCATTCGTCTTCGACGAGCACTGTTTTCGCCCCAGCAGCCGCGACGGCGACGAGACGGTTTGCGGGAACCCACACGTATCCGGCGAGCGCAACCCAGTCGGACGATGCGGCGAGCCGATATTCGGGCGCGTAACCGATCGTCAAGTCGATGACGTACCGGCCCGGATGCTGGTAGACGTGACTGGTCGCCGTCGCGTCGAACTCCGCGAGGCCGAGGGCACTCCAGGTCGACCCCGGAGTCGAGACGGTGCGCGCGGATCCGTCGCCGTACGTCCACGCGTAGCGGGCCGGAGTGAATCGCACGAAAGCCGGGTCGCCGAGCAGTGTGCCCGACTTCACGTGTTGGGCGGCGCGCGCGAAAAAATTCGTGGGAAGGCCGACTATCATCCAGCCGTCCGGTTGCATGTGGTCGGTGCCAGGATTGGGCCGGAATCGGGCCACGTCGGCGAGCGTCACGGGCATCGTCACCGTATAGCCGGGACGGTCGACTGGCGGCGGCACGGGCTCTGCGGCGGAGCCTGATGTGCCGTCCCCCGTTCCGGCCGGGACATCGATCCGGCCGTCTAGAGTCACCTCGTGGCCGTCGTGCCCGGCGGAAACCTCAGGACATCCAGTTGTTGCCCTTTCATAGTCGTTGCAACTGCCAGTATCTGCAGCTGCTGGCGAGATCATGGCCATAGAGAACACGATCACCACAACGGGAAGCATCGCTACACGCAAAAGTCTCGCCCTCCCCATTTGTCTTGGCTAGCAACCAACAATTCATCACCATTTGCGTCCCGGACCGAGTCGAACGTCACTTCGAACGGAATGCGATCCGGTCTCGAATTTGACACAACGCTTTGCCCGTTTTCATCTACGACATCTACATTTGTCAGGTCGACGCAAAGATACAGACGTATGACACCAACCCCGTCCGTGGAACTCGGGTCATACTGCTGAAGTAGAACGCTGTCAAAAGTTGTTCGGCCAACATTGTGCACGTTTTCAGTTCGAGCCGTCTCGAACCCCGTGGATTGCGTGTCAAATAATGGCCTTGTTGCAACAGTGAGCAGTCTTTCCGGGTTCGACCCTCCATCAGCAAGTATCTGATCCGACACTTCCAGATACTTCGCATAAGCCTCGGTGGCGGCGGCGAGCGCCTCCTCGTCGGACGCGAAAATGGGTGCTGTGCTCGGCGACGGAGGCGGTGTGATGATGTCATCGGTTGGCATGCATCCGGAAAGCACCAGCACACAGGTCAGGGCAGCCGCGAGCGCAGTTGCGGGTGGCAGCAACCGAAACCTCATAGGGCATGACGTTAGGCCACCCGCGTCGGCTCGCGCAGTAGTTATCCACAACTCGCGCTAGCGTGGTTGCATGACGGTGCACGGGGCATGGCAGAGGGCGGCACGAGGCGCAATGCTCCTCGGAGACGACGGAGAGCAGCGGCCCACAATCTTCGCCGAGATGTCCGCACTCGCTGTATCCACTGGCGCGATCAACCTCGGACAGGGGTTCCCCGACGAAGACGGCCCCGCCGAAGTACTCGAAGCCGCGCGCCAGGCGATCAGCGACGGCGTGAACCAATACCCGCCCGGGCTCGGCATGCCCGTGCTTCGCACCGCCATCGCCGCGCACCAGAAGCGGTTCTACGACCTCGACGTCGACCCGGACCGCGAAGTCCTCGTGACCGCGGGCGCGACCGAAGCCCTCGCCGCCACAATCCTCGCGCTCACCGACGAGGGCGACGAGATCGTCACGCTCGAGCCGTTCTACGACTCCTACGCTGCAATCGCCGGCCTCGCTCGCGCCACGCACATCACGGTCCCGCTGCGCGGCGCCGACTTTCAGCCTGACCACGACGAGTTGCGCGCCGCCATCGGCGACCGCACCCGGCTCATCCTGATCAACGACCCGCACAACCCGACCGGCACGATCCTCACACGGGAAACCCTCGAACTCGTTGTCGAACTCGCCCACAAGCACGACGCGATCATCGTCACCGACGAAGTGTATGAACACCTCACATTCGGCGTGCCGCACGTGCCCATCGCGAGCCTGCCCGGCGCACGCGAACGCACCGTGAGCATCTCGAGCGGCGGCAAAACGTTCAGCACGACCGGTTGGAAGATCGGCTGGATCACGGCGCCCGTCGAACTCGTGCAGGCGATCGTCGCTGTCAAACAGTTCCTGACCTTCGTGAACGGTGCGCCATTCCAGCCCGCCACCGCCGTCGGACTTGCCCTGCCTGACAGCTATTTCGCGGGAGTTGCCGCAACACTCGAGGCGAAGTGCGCGCTGCTCTCCTCGGGCCTTAGCTCTGCCGGGTTCACGGTCTCAAAACCGCAAGGCGGATACTTCGTGATCGCCGACGCCGGCCCGCTCGGATTCCCCGACGCCGACGAAGCGTGCAGGCACCTGCCGAAGCTGGCCGGAGTCGTCGGCGTACCCGTCACCGCGTTCGTGAGGCCGGATCACAGGGCAGACTACGCGTCGCTCATCCGGTTCGCGTTCTGCAAGAAAACCGAGGTGCTCGAGCGCGCGTCCGCGCAACTCGCCGACCTTAGACGCTAACTTCCGGCAAGCGGCAACGTCATCGTGAAACACGTGCCCTTGCCTTCCTCGCTCACAACATCGAGCTCTCCGCCGTGAGCCGTGACAATCGCTTTCGTGATCACGAGCCCGAGCCCGACGCCGGGAACCGCGTTCTTCGTCGCCGTCGACGCCCGGAAGAAGCGCGCAAACAGCTGGTCGAGCTCGGCCGCCGCAATTCCCATCCCCGTGTCGCGAACCGAAACGAGCGCGTTGTCCCCCAAGGACTCAACGCTTACGGTGACGGTCCCGCCCTCCGGCGTGAACTTCAGCGCGTTCGAAATGAGGTTGTCGCATGCCTGCCCGATCCGAACCGCATCCCCGCGGATAAGCACGCTGTGCGCAGGATCCATCGTCAAGGTCACTCCTGCGGAGGACGCCGCAGGGCGAGCGGATTCGACAGAGGCAGAGACGATCCGGTCAAGGCTTTGCTCGCTCTGGTCGACATGGAACATGCCGGAGTCGACCTGGGCGGTGAACAGCAGATCGCCGACGAGCCGCAGAAGCCGGTTCGCGTTTCGCTCGGCAACCGAAAGGTAGTGCAGCTGATTCGTGGACAACGGCGTCCCCTCCTCGTCCCGCAACAATTCGAGGTAGCCGAGGATGGAGCTCAAAGGCGTACGCAACTCGTGAGAGATGAGACCGACGAATTCGTCCTTCAGGCGAGAGAGTTCCTTCGCCTTCGTCACGTCGCTCGCGACGAACAGATACCCGGCGATCTCACCCTGTTCGTTCAACCTCGCCGTCACCGCGAGGTCCACCGGAATCAAACGTCCATCCGCATGCACGTAGGTCCACTCCCGCACATCGGCGCTACCCAGCCGCGCCGGCTCGACCAGCGCCGAGAACCCGGGGTTCAGCACCGTCTCTCCCGCTGGAAAATTGAGTTCCTTTGAGCGATTCGCGAGTTCCTCCGCGAGGTGGAACTCGTCGATCCTTCGGACGCCTTCCGTCTCGTCGGACGTGAACCCGAGCATCTTCACGGCGCCCGGGTTCCAGGCATCGATGAGGCCGGTGCGGTCCGTCCCGATCGCAGACTGTTCCGTCACGGCGCCCCAAAGGCCGCGGAACATGCGCTCAAGCTCCCGTAGCTGTGCTTCGCTCTCGGAAAGCCTCGCCGCGTGCTCCACGCTCTCGTCGAGCATCCTCGCGCGCTCGGTCGCTTCACGATGCGCGTACTCAACGCGCCGCCTCCACTGGCGAGACAACTCGTTGATGACCGCAGCAGCCACCGCGAACACGACCGGGGTCACGAGGCTCCGAACCATGAAACCCGGATCCATCACGAGGTGCCAGTCGAACACGATGGGCAGCAGCAAGGTCACGCCTGCGCCCAATGCGGAGTAGACGACGTAGCGTCGGCCCTTTTCCGCTGCGAGCCAGACGATCGGAAGAATGACGAGCGCCCCGAACGCTGAGTTGTTCGTCCCGGTTCCGCCGCGAAGCAACCCGATCGCGACAAAGTCGATGACGGGCACCATGAGCGCCCATCCCGACATGATCGAGCGCGCCGTGAAGAACCAGGCGAGACCGGTAGCGGCCAGCGCCAGGCCCATGCCGAGCGTCACCGCAAGGAGGTTCGACACGAACTTCTCCGGCGCAAGAATAAGCGGGATCAGCGCGAGGACGAAAAACACCGTCACGGGCAACTGCTTCACGATAGGGGTCGGCGTATCGACCCGGATGCGCGCGTAAAGGCGCGAAACCTTCACCGGCCCTGCCCCAACTCCACCGCAAGATCGGAAAGCCGCGCGGCCAAATCGCGAGGACTGAACGGCTTCATCAAGTATTCGTTCGCGCCGACATCAAAGCCGGACTTCTGTGACCACTCGGTGACGGAAGCCGACAGCAGAAGGATGGTCGTATCTTTCACGGAGTCGTCTTCGCGGATCAACTGGCACACGTCAAGGCCAGACTTGCCAGGCATCGAAACATCGAGGATGGCGATGTCTGGCGCAGTGGAACGGATCGAATCCCACGCCGCGTCGCCGTCCGCCACGGAGGCCACTAGTTGCAGTCCTACCCGCTCCACGGCGATCGCGACGAGCGCGCGAATGTCATCATCGTCATCCGCCGCAACGACGGTGAGCAGGTCACGCTTGCCCAAAGTCAGGCCGCCCACCGTGGGACAAAGTTCTCCAGAACATCGCGAACATTCGCGCGCGTGACCGGTTTCATGAACTGGGCGTGCGAATCCGGATGGCGCCCGACCTCCAGCACCGAAGCGATGACCACGACGCAGCTCGGCCAGCGCAGACGGATGCGCTCCGAAAGCTCCCACCCGTTCATCCCCGGGAGGATGAGGTCGATCATGGCGACATCCGGAGATTCGTCGGCGAACGCGTCCATCGCAGCTTCAGCGGACTCGGCAGCAGTGACCTCGCACCCCGCCAACTCGAAATACCGTTGCATGAGGAACCGCTGATCCTCGCCATCCTCGACAACCAGCACCCGCACCGTATCGCGCTCCACCGTGGCGGTCATGGTGCTACTTCACCTCGGAAGACTCGCGGATGATCTCGAACGGTTCGCAAAACGTACCCTGACCGAATCGGGACCAGTACAGCGCGGTCGCTCTGGCAAACTCCGGTTCCAGGAACCGCGGACGCGTGCCGTGCCGCGCAAAGCACGCGAGCATCGCCAGTTTCGTATCGAGGAACGCGTCAATATTCACAAACCGATTGGGTCGGAAATCGACGGTTGCCGTCGAACCCTGGTAGCACACAACCGAATTGACGGTGCTCGCCGCAACCAAGGTCGCATCGAACACGGTGCGGTGGTCCTGATGCAGGTCGTTCGTGCTGTGCGTGTAAATGATCGACGGATTCAACTGAGCGATGGCCTTCGAAATCGCTTCCGCCGCGAATTCCTGGCGAAGCTCGTGCTCGGGAACCTCCTCCATGAGCAGCCGCGCCCCGATGACCTGCGCGGATGCCGTACCTTCCTCCCACGCGGTCTTGATTCCGCCCTCTCGCGCGCCGCGAGACAAGGTCAGAATCGCGACTGGGTCGCCCGCCTCGCGGTGCGCGGCGAGCGTTCCTCCGACGCCGACCTCGACGTCATCCGGGTGAGCGCCGATTGCCAGCACCACCGCGCGGCCCGGGGCGTTCGCCTTCCGCGCCCTGGCCTCGTCGGCCAGGCGCTGTACGTGGGAAACCAGGTCCGCGGAAGCAACCGGTTTCGTGAGGAACTCGTTGGCTTGATTTCTCAGCGCCGACACTGCGTAATCGATGGAAGCGTGCGCGGTCATGACGATGACGGGAATGCCTGGCTGAACTCCGCGCAACTGCTCAATGAGCTCGAGTCCGGACATCCCGGGCATCTCGATGTCCGTGATGATGACATCCGGGGCAAAATCGACCACCGAACCCAACACCTTCGCGGGGTCGGCGAACGTGAGAACAGTGCAACCCAACTTGTTCTCAAGAATCGTTTTCGTGTATTCAGCTACATCGTTGTCGTCCTCGACCACGATTACCCGATAAGGCTCGGCCATCAGTTCCCCCGATTTGAGCGCGTTAGCGTCCACTGTGCGCAATGACCGGGACGTTCGGAATAATCTCCTGTCGCGAGTCAACAATCAACGTTCGGCGACGCGAAACCTGCGCAGCGCGAGCGCGGGGTTCACCGCACGCACTTCGGCGATGCGCGATGGCGAAATCCACGCGAGAGCGACATCCGTGTTTTCGCCTATCGTCGCGAGCTCGACACCCATGGGGTCGACGATCATGCTGTTTCCTGCGCCGATCGGCGGCGCCTGATCGGGTGCCGCGATGTAGACGGTGTTCTCCAGTGCGCGCGCGGTGACGAGTGTGCGCCAGTGGTGCTCCTTGAGGGGTCCGCGCACCCACTCGCTCGGCAGCAGGATGAGGTCAGCTCCGACGTCCACGATGCGCCGGGTGACCTCAGGGAACCGGATGTCGTAGCACGTCTGCATGCCGACCGTGAAACCCCCGAGGGTGAACGTTTCGGGTTCTTCGATGGGACCCGCGACGACCCAGTCGGATTCTTTCTGTCCGAACGCGTCGTACAGGTGCAGTTTCCGGTACTTCGCGACGAGGTCACCGGATGGGTCGAATGCAACGAGCGTGTTCGAGAAGCGGCCCGAATCCTCGGTGGTTTCGAGCATGCCGGCCACTACGTGCACGCCAAGTTCCTCCGCGAGCGCGGACAGTGCGACGGCGAACGGCCCGTCCAGCGGCTCGGCCGCCGCAACCGAGTTCTCCCCCAGAGTCGGCTCGAAGAACGAGGAGTACTCGGGGAACACGACGAGCTTCGCACCGCGCTCAGCCGCGCGAGTTGCGAGCGAGCGGATGTCGCCAAGATTCTTCGCTTTGTCGTCGTCCGGTGCGAACTGGGCGACGGCGATCGCGATAGCGGAGTCAGCCATGCCCCTAGCTTACGGAGAGTGCCGAGAGGCGTACGGCATCCGTCCCCCGATGGTGTTCCCAAATGAAGGCAATCTGTCAGCCACTCTGCGGAATAGCAGGGCACAATCGGTGGAGCGGTCCGGATTGCCTTCATTTGGGGACGGAAAGCGTGCGGGCGGGGCGATACGCTGCAGGGAGGGAATCGCGCCAGTGAAGGAGCCGGATGTCCGCCAGTTTCGTGTTCGACGCGATCCGCACGCCGTTCGGCCGGTTCGGCAAGGCGCTTGCCGGCGTCCGACCCGACGATCTCGCTGCGACTGTGCTCGCGCAACTTCTGGAGCGCAACCCCTCGCTTGACCCGGCGTCCGTCGACGACATCATCCTCGGGGACGCGAACGGCGCAGGCGAAGACAACCGCAACGTCGCGCGCATGGCGGCGATTTTGGCCGGATTTCCCACCTCGGTGCCCGGTTCGACCACAAATCGGCTGTGCGGCTCAGGTGTCGAGGCGGTCATCCAGGCCAGCCGAGCGATCGAGACCGGTGATGCGAACCTCATCCTCGCGGGAGGCGTCGAGTCGATGAGTCGCGCACCGTGGGTCGTGTTGAAGCCGGAGAAAGCATTCCCTGCAAGCCACGAGCCCATGTATTCGACGACTCTCGGATGGCGCATGGTCAACCCGCGGATGCCCGAACAGTGGAGCATCGCCCTCGGCGAGACCGCCGAAATTCTCGCGGACCAGTACGAGATCAGCCGCGAAGAGCAGGACGCGTTCGCCGTGCGCAGCCACCGGCTCGCGGCAGAGGCCTGGGACGCCGGCATCTACGACGGTGAAGTTGTTGCGGTGCCCGGGGTCGAGCTCGCGCGAGACGAAAGCATCCGCGCGGATTCGACGATAGAAACCCTCTCGGTACTGAAACCGGCGTTTCGGGAGGCCGGCTCGGTCACCGCAGGCAACTCCTCACCACTCAACGACGGCGCCGGAGCGCTCGTGATCGGCGCCGAGAATGCGCTCAGTACGGAGCCTCTCGCGCGCATCGTCTCCCGCGGTGTTCACGCGGTGGATCCGAACATTTTCGGCATCGCCCCCGTCGAGGCGGCGAACAAGGCTCTCGCCCGTGCCGGAAAGACGTGGGCGGATGTCGACGTCGTCGAACTCAACGAGGCGTTCGCATCGCAGAGCATCGCCTGCCTGAAGCTCTGGCCGGAACTCGACCCGGAAAAAGTCAACATCCACGGAGGCGCGATCGCGATCGGGCATCCGCTCGGGGCTTCGGGGGCTCGCATCATCGGCCACGCTGCCCACGCGCTCACGCAGCGAGGCGGCGGTGTCGCGGTGGCTGCAATCTGCATCGGCGTCGGACAGGGCCTCGCGGTCGTGCTCGAACGCTGAACGAGACCCGGTTCAGTCAGTGCCCGGCCGGCAGCAATTCGTCCAGCAGAGCGACGACGCGTTCCCGGATGTCGTTCCTGATCTCTCGCACAACGTCGATGCCCTGGCCGGCCGGGTCGTCCAGTTCCCAGTCTTCGTACCTTTTGCCGGGAAACACCGGGCAGGCATCCCCGCAGCCCATTGTGATCACGACATCCGATTCGCGAACTGTGTCGACGCTCAATCGCGTCGGCTCGTTCTCAGCGATGTCGATGCCAACCTCGGCCATCGCCGCGACCGCCACAGGGTTCACGTGCTCGGCCGGCTCGGACCCTGCGGATTGCACCACGATCCGGTCTCCGCCCAACGCCCGAAGGAATCCTGCCGCCATTTGCGACCGTCCGGCATTGTGGACGCACACGAACAATACCGACGCGACAGGGAGCACGAATCCATTATGCTGGTGCAATTCTGAGACAGGGGAAAACCATGGCGCAAGGCAAGAAGAAGGTAGTTCGGGTCGAGTCGGCTCCGGATGCCGAAACGTCGTCGGATAACGGGCGCGCGTGGACTCCCACGGCGGAATCCAAGTCGAAGGCCGTGCGATTCCGCATCATCGCCGCGGTGCTGTGGGTCGTCGCGATCGGCACTGAGGTGTTCGCGATTTTCTGGCTGCTGCGCCAAAGCCCGTTCGAAACCTGGCACCTCATTCTTCTGATCGGCCTCATCGTCGTCATCGGCATTCTCGCCTCGGTCGGTTCGTGGCTGTGGAAGAAAGCGAATCGACTCGATCCGGCGTCGAAGAAGGACAAGTTCCGATTCTTCGTGCAGAACCAGCTCGGCGCGATCGTGACCATTCTCGCCTTCCTGCCCCTCATCATCATGATCTTCTTGAACAAGGACATGGACGGGAAGCAGAAGGGCATTGCCGGCGGCATCGCAATCGTCATCGGTCTTGTCGCCGTTCTCGTGTTCGGCGTCGACTGGAACGCGCCGTCGCAAGAGGCTTACGCCCAGGACACGGATGCTGTCGTTTTCCTCACCGGCGCGGACGAGGTCACCTGGACGAAGTCCGGCAACGTCTACCACCTGTGCGAAGAGGCATCCGACGTCAACCGGGAGTCGAAGGACGGCCAGATTTTCGTCGGCACCACACAGGACGCGGTCGCCGCGGGCAAGTCGCGCCTCACGAAGAAGCTCGCACAGGAAGTGCGCGAGTGCGGCATCGACCCGCAATTGCTCGAAGACTGGGAGAACCAGCAGAAGAGCGGCGTCGAGCAAGGCACAGACGACTCGGAGTAAGTGCTACCGCACCCTTGCGGGCGCAGTCAGGACCAGTCGCGTCCGAACCACCGTTGGATGCGGCTCGCGCCGAACTGGGTTTTGGTCGCCGCGAACTCGTGCGATGGGCCGCTGAATGTTCCCGTCGGGCGCTGGCCGGCGAGGAACGTGACATCCACGAGCCCGACGCCGTCGCGCCCGAACTCCGTGTAGCACACGCCCCGGCCGCCGTAGCTGTCTGCCTGACGGTCGCCTCGATGCTTGGCCGCAATGACATCGGCGACGATCGCACCCTGACCCTCGGAGAACACACCCGCTTTCGGCGTTCCCACGCTCGTGACGTCGCCGATCGCGTACACGTCCGGGTATTCAGTTTCCAGCGTGAGGGAGTCAACCGGGATCCAGCCGTCCCGGCACATCCCCGACTCTGCGACCACTTGCGGCACCGTGTGCGCCGGCACGCCAAGGAAGAGGTCGTAGGGCAGCTCTTCGCCGTCGTGCATCACGACGACGTGCCGAGCGGGATTCAACTCCTTCACCACGCGGTTCGGGTACCAGGTGATCCCCCGTTTCTCGAAAGCGGAAAGCAACGCCGCTGACGCCTCGGGCGACGGAGGAACGGGAGCGCCGAATGGCATCACGAGCGATACTTCAGAGATGTCGCCAAGTCCGCGTTCGGCGAGGTAATCATGGACGAGCAACGCAGTCTCGCTCGGCGCAGGCGGGCACTTGAACGGCGTCGAGGTCACCCCGACGATGACGTGGCCGCCGCCGAAGCTCGCGAGCACGTCGCGGAGAGCAAACGCCCCGTCTTCCGAATAGAACTCGTGACCGTCCTCAGCGAGACCGGGCGTGGCGGACGGGTCCAGATCGGCACCGAGCGCGACGACGAGGATGTCGGAGTCGAAAGTGCCCGCGTCCGTATCGACGCGTCGGGCGACGGGGTCGATCGCCCGCACCTCCGATTGGACGAACGTCACGCCGGGCTTCGCGATCGAACTGTACGGATGCCGCACGGCGTCGGCGGTCGCCCGCCCGAACATGACGTCGAGCTTGGAAAAACCCATGACGAACGAATCGGATCTGTCGATCAGCACGATGTCGGCGTCATCGCCCCACTCCTCGGACAACCGGGTCGCAAGCTCCAAGCCGCCGAATCCCGCCCCCAGAATTACTATGCGCATCCCTGACTCCTGTCCTGCACCGAAAACTGCTGCGCCCGAACGAAAAGACCCGGACTCTCAACGAGTCCGGGTCTTTTCGCACCCGCCACGGTGAATCGTGACGAGGCTTTCGTTGCGGGGACAGGATTTGAACCTGTGACCTCCGGGTTATGAGCCCGGCGAGCTACCGAACTGCTCCACCCCGCGTTACGAATGTCAACTCTAACACAGGAGGCGCAGCCCGTTCCCTGAGGAGGGCGCAGCCCGTCTCGAAGAGAATCACGGAGTAAGCTGCCGGTTCCCTTCGAGGCTCGCTGCGCTCGCACCTCAGGGAACGGCAACAGTCGCTGCGCGCACCTCAGGGAACGGCAACAGTCGCTGCTCGCACCTCAGGGAACGGCAACAGT
>CAZYYE010000001.1:647392-783090 GCA_964651535.1 uncultured Cryobacterium sp. | reverse complement strand
ACCTCAGGGAACGGCAACAGTCGCTGCTCGCACCTCAGGGAACGGCAACAGTCGCCGCGCTCGCACCTCAGGGAACGGCCCGGTTACGGAGTGATGCCGCTCGCGGCGATGGCCCGCTCGAGCGCATCCTGCAGCTTCTTGTCCGCCTGCGCCGCCGCGACAAGGTCGTTGGCGGCGTAGGCCGCTTCACGCTCCTTGAGTGCTGCCGCGGCATCCTTCAGCGCAGCGTTGAGAGCTGCATTGTCGGATGCCGGCGGGGTCGGCTCGTCCGTACCCGGCTCGTCCGTGCCGGGCGTCGCCGGGCCGTCCGCGTCGCCGTCACCCGCAGACGCCCCGGAGTCGCCGCCGAAGATGTCGTCGAGCGCCGCATCCAGCGTCGACTCGAACGCGATCTTGTCTCCGAACGCGACGAGAACCTTCTTGAGCAGCGGATAGCTGGTCTCACCCGTCGACTGGATATACACCGGCTGCACGTACAGCAAGCCGCCGCCGACCGGAAGCGTGAGCAGGTTGCCCTTGATCACACTCGTCGACCCCTGGCTGAGCAGGTTCAACTCGGTCGACACGGTCGGGTCGGAGTTGAAGTTGTTCTGCACCTGGCCTGGGCCGGGAACGGTTTCCGCCTTCGGCAGCGTCAACAGCGTGAACTTCCCGTAGTCCGGCGAAATCTTCCCCGGCGTCGAGCCGGCATCCGCATTCACGGCAAGGTACCCGGTGAGGATGCTTCGCGCCTTCTCGCCGGACTCCTTCGGAATGTACGTCGAATAGAGAGTGAACGCGGGGTCGGTCGTGCCCGGCACCTGCATCGTGAGGTAGTACGGAGGCTGGAGTTTCGCACTCGCTGCCGGCTGCGTCGGGTCCGGCGGGCTGACCCATGCGTCATCGCTCGAGAACCACGAGTTCGTATCCGTCACGTGGTATGTGCCGAGGATCGCCCGCTGCACCTTGAACAGATCCGACGGGTAGCGCACGTGGCTCATGAGGTCGGGGCTCATTTCGCTCATGGGCTGAATCGTCGTCGGGAAGATCTTCTGCCACGTGGTCAGGATCGGGTCGGTCTCGTCCCAGGCGTACAGAATCACCTCGCCCGTGTAGGCGTCGACCGTGGCCTTCACGGCATTGCGGATGTAGTTGATGTCGTCCACCGCGAACAACGGCGTCGGCGTGTACGTGTCCGCAATGGCGCTCGAAAGCTGCTCCACCGTCGAATACGGGTACTGGTCGCTCGTTGTGTAACCGTCGACGATCCACAGGATCTTGCCGTCCACGACCGCGGGGTACGGGTCCGTGTCGAGCGTCAGGTAGGGGGCTGCCTTCTGCACGCGCAGGAGAGGATTGCGGTCATACAGAATCTGCGACTCATCATTCACGTCGCTGGACAGCAGGATCTGCTCGGACTGGAACTTGATCGCGTACACGAGCTTGTTGAAGATGTTGTCCAGCTTCGGTCCGCCGTCGCCCTGGTACGTCGTCGTCGCGTTCTGGCTGTCCTCTTCGGAACCGGACGGATAGTCGAGTTCGGCCTCGGGAGCGCCCTCGGGCGCGCCGACAATCGAGTAGTCCGGCGAAGCCTCGCCGAAGTACACGCGCGGCTGGAAGTCTCCCAAGGAACCCTTGCTCGGAATGCCGGACTCGAGGAAGACGGGCAGTCCGTCGACCGTGCGCTGGTTGCCGTAGGCAGCCACAACCCCGTAGCCGTGCGTGTAGACGATGTGGTCGTTCACCCAGTTGCTGGACGCGCCGATGCCGTCCTGGTTCAACTCGCGCACCGCGATCACGGTGTCCTGGGTCTTGCCGTCGATCGTGTACCGGTCGACGTCGAGGTGCTGCGCGAACTGGTAGTACTGCTTGATCTGCTCGAGCTGCGCGAACGCATCCGTTACGAGCGCAGGGTCGAGGATGCGGATGTTCGCGGTCGTCTCCGCATCGTTGCGCAGCTGCCCCGGTTCGGCATCCGTACTCGCTTTGTAGGGGGTCTCGGTCACATCCGCGACGCCGTAAGCCTCCCGTGTCGCGTTAATGTTGCGCTCGATGTAGGGCGACTCCAGCGTTCGTGCGCTCGGGACGACCTGGAACGTCTGGATGATCCACGGATACACGCCGCCGATCAGGATGGCGCTGACGATGAGCAGGGCGGTTCCGACAATGGGCAGCCGCCAGCGGCCGATGATCGCCGTCACAATGAACAGGATCGCCACGAATGCCGCAATCCCCGCGAGGATCGCCCTGCCGGGGATGACCGCATTCACATCCGCGAACGAAGCGCCGAAGATCAGATCCGAACTCGTTTGAGTCGCCATCGTGGCGTACTGGTCGAACCAGATGCTCACGCCCTGAATGGCCAGATAGATTGCGCCCATCGTGGCGAGCTGGATGCGGGCGGAGCGCGAAATCCGCACTTCCCGACCGGAGAACCTGATCGCCCCGTACAAATAGCTCGTCGCGAGCGCGCTGATGATCGAAATGAGCACGACGGCCGAAGCGAACGCGAGAACGGAGCGATAGAACGGCAACTCGAACAGGTAGAACGACACGTCGAGGCCGAACTGGGGATCCGTTCTCCCTGCCGGCGTGCGGTTCAGCCACTCCAGCACGGTTCTCCAGTTCGCGCTCGCGGCGAATCCGGCGAAGAGGCCGAGAACGACAGGGATACCGTACATGGCGAGCCTGCGCAGCGGTTCGATGACCTGCTGGTAGCGGTCGAGTTGCGAGCTGAGCTTCGCATACATGGGCCGCCAGCGGAACGCGACCTCGATGCTGATCCAGACCGGAATCGCCATCGCGAAGAATCCGATGAGGAACATCGTTCCCGTGGCGATCCACTGCGTCGTCAGGACACTGAGGTATCCGAGTTGCGAATACCAGAGCCAGTCGGCGTAGAGCCCGGCGAAAATGAAGAACCCGATCACGAGTGCCGCGATCACCGCAATCGCGGCAACCAGGGGGGTGCGTGAACGGCGAGCGGGTTGGCGCTCAGCTTGTGATGAGGTCAAGGAACCACTCCAGGCTCGGGGAAAGGGATCAACCCATGGTAACCGCTGGAACTGGGCACGCGGACTTCGCTATCCGGAAGCGCACGTGGGAAGGGCGTTGGTTCCCGACCCGGCTTCGATCGCTTTCAGCGCTGCCAGCGAATCTTTGAGGGTGTCCACCGCAACGACCGTGATGCCGTCGGGAACGTGGCCGGCCACTTCGCTGCAGTTCGATTTCGGCGCGAGGAACCATGTCGCGCCTGCCCTCAGTGCCCCATACAGCTTTTGCCGGATACCGCCGATCGCGCCGATGCTGCCGCTCGCGTCGATCGTGCCGGTGCCCGCAACCTTCGCGCCGCCGTTCAGCTCGCCCGGCGTCAACTTGTCGATGATGCCGAGAGCGAACATTTGGCCGCCACTGGGGCCGCCGACGTTCTGGAGCTGGATCGTGACGTCGAACGGGAACGTGTAATCGATGGACGGGTATACCCCAACGATCGGCGCCGGCGGAGACTCATCGCTGAGCACCGGCGTGACGGTCACGGTCATTTTCTCGCCATTGCGCTCGATGGCGATGGACAGCGGATTTCCTGCTCCGGATGCCGCGATCACGTCTCGCATGTCCTGAACGCTCGACACCGTTTTCCCGTCGACAGTGTCGATCACATCGCCCGGTTCGAGGATCCCGCTCGACGGCGAACCCTCCGTGAGCGCGCCGACCGTCACCACTCTGGGAATGTCGTAGCCCTGCTCGATGAGCGCGGCGGCGATGGCATCCTTTTGCGAGTTCGCCATCGCAACCCTGGCATCGGCATTGGAATCTTCGACGCTGTATCCGGGAGGGTAGACCTCGTCCACCGGAATCACGGCTTTGCTCGGATCAAACCATGCCACCATGACCTCAAACCAGTTCGGCAGATTTTCGCGGTCGCCGATGGTACTGACGGTGAGCAGATCGAGGGCGCCACCGGTCGGAAATGTCCGCTCGCCCGGGATCTCGATGAGAGGGACCTCGTCTCCGTCGATCTCGACGCTGCCCAGGACGTTGAACACCGGGCCTGGCTGCTCGATCACGTAAGGGGACGGCACGAGAGCGAACACGGAGGCGGCCAGAATCGCGACCGCGACGAGCCAGCCGCCGATGCGGCGGCCACGACCCGAACGATCGATCCGCCCAGAATCGTCATCCGTGAAGAGAGCCACGCGCATCCTTTCGTGATTCCCTGTTCGCCACAGGCGCACATCGCAGACAATAAGCCTAGGTGAAATCCCAGCGACTCCCGACGTCCACGGGCTAGCGTAGTTTTCATGCCTGACAATTCGCGCCCAGGGTTCGGCGAATCCGACGACGGGGAGCCCGACGACGAGTTTCGCGACATGCTGCGCGAGTTTCTCGCCGGCAACGCGGAGATCGACCCGGGCAAACTCGCCAGCGCCGCGGGACTTCCGAACGATCCCGCGCTCGTGGCGCAACTCATGAACAAGCTGCAGGAGGCGCTGCAGAACAGTTCAGACGGCATCAACTGGGATCTCGCCCTCGAACAGGCGAAAGCTGTCGCGAATCGCGAACGCACTCCATCCCTTCCCGCGGAGAGGTCCTCGCTGGAGCAGGCGTTCCACGTCGCCGCGCTGTGGCTCGACGATGCGACGTTCGTCACCGAGCTCACGGGGACGCCGCGACTGATCAGCCGCACGGAGTGGGTGACAACGACCATGCCCATTTGGACCCAGTTGGCCGAGCCGGTCGCCACGAGCATCGCGGATGCGCTCACGCGGGTCCTGCACGAGCAGTCGCCCGAAGAAATGAGCGACATGATCGCGGGCGCGAGCAAGCTCATGCGCAACGTCGGCGGGACGCTGTTCGCCATGCAGCTCGGGCAGGTCGTCGGCCAGCTCTCCACCGAGGTCGTCTCGGGAGGCGACGTCGGCATTCCTCTCTTCGGCGCCGAAGAGGATGCGAAAGTGCAGGCGGCGATCATCCCACAGAACCTGGATGCGTTCGGTGCGGGGCTCGACATCGAGTTGGAACAGGTCCGCCTCTACCTGGCGGTTCGGGAGCTGGCGCACGCTCGGCTGTTCCGCCACGCCCGCTGGTTGAGGCTCCAACTCCTCACCTCCATCACCGAGATCGCCCGCGGGATCACCGTGGACACGGGGCGACTGGAAGAACTCGCCGAACACTTCGACCCTGGCAATCCGGAGTCGCTGCAGCAGGCCGTATCCGCCGGCGAATTGCTCGCGCCCAAAAGCGAATCGCAGCTCGCCGCAATGGCACGGCTGGAGACCACACTCGCTCTCATCGAGGGCTGGGTCGATGTCGTGACCGCGCAAGCAACATCGAGGCTTCCGAAGTCTGGGGCGATCGCCGAGACGGTGCGCCGCAGGCGGGCATCGGGCGGCCCCGCGGAGTCCGCGTTCTCGACGCTCGTCGGATTGGAGCTTCGGCCGCGTCGGCTCCGGGAGGCTGCCGCCATGTGGCAGGAATTGACGGATGCGGTCGGCGCGGAGAAACGCGATGCGCTGTGGTCGCACCCCGACCTCGTTCCCACGAGCGACGACATCGACGATCCGGCCGCGCTCATCGCCCGCGTCACAGATCCCGATCCTGAACTCGACGACATCGACCGCGCCATCGAAGATCTGCTGAAGGACGACGACGGGCAGCGGCCCACCGAAGAGTAGAGTGCGGCGGGGCGCTCGCACCGCGAGGTCTAATCGCGCGCGCCTGTGGAGCGATTCCGCCGCTCGAACTGGGCGAAGGGCATCATGTGGGAATGATGCTCGCGCTCGACCCTCGCTTTCCGCTCCTCTGGCGCACGCCCGACAGCCTCCAGCTCGGGGTCGACGACCCGCCCGTGGTTCTGGAATCCGTGTCCATCGGTCACGAGCGGATGCTCCACGGGCTTTCGATGGGACTCACCCCGGAGGGTCTCGTGCTACTGGGAACCGAGTCAGGATTGACCGTCGGTCAAGTGGAGGCGTTCCGCAGGAGAATCCAGCCCGCACTCCTCGCGCCCCGCGAACGCCCGCGGGCGCGCGTCGCGATCACCGGCTCGGGCCCGACGGTCGATCGGCTCGCGTTGCGCCTCGCGGAAGCGGGCCTCGAACCGCTCAGGTCAGGTCGGCCCGCCGAGTCCGTCGGCGCTCCACGGAAGCGGCAGGGCGCAGAGGGATCCTCGACTCCCCCGCCCCAGTTCGCCGTCGTCGTCGCGCACTTCGTCATCGACCCCGAGGTTCGAGGCGCCTGGTTGCGGCGGGATGTACCGCACCTGCCGATTGTGTACGGCGACACGAGCGTGCGGGTCGGGCCGATGATCGAACCCGGATTCGGCCCGTGCCTGTACTGCCTCGAGCTCCATCACAGGGATTCGGATTCCGCCTGGCCGGTGCTCGCCGCGCAATTGCTGGGGTCGCGCAGTGAAGCGGAATCCCCATTCCTCGCGAGCGAAGCGGCCACGCTCGCCACGAGGATCATCTTTGCCCGGCACTCCGGAAAACCGGATGCCTTCGCAATCTCGTTCACCCTCGACGCAGAATCCGGCCGGCCCACGCGGCGGCGACACCCCCGACATCCGGACTGCGCGTGCGCGGGCATCCCGCAATTCAGCGAGTCAGCTCCGCGAGGAATCGGGACGGCGCGTTCGCACCGGAGCGCTGGCCGGTCGTCTCCGCCCACGACAACTGGAGACGTTTCCGTGCCCGCGTGATGCCCACGTAAAGCAGCCGCCGCTCCTCGCTGATGGCGGCATCCGTCGTCGCATATCCGATGGGCACGAGACCTTCCTGAAGGCCGATGAGGAACACGGTGTCCCACTCGAGCCCTTTCGCGGAGTGCAGGGTCGCGAGGGTGACGGCCGACATCGTCGGCTCGTGCTGGCCGGCGGAACGCTCGAGCAACTCGGCGACGAATTCCGAAAGTCCCGTATTGGGAGGTTGTTCCTCGGCAAGTAGCATGAGCGCGTTGAGGGACTCCCACCTGCTGCGCACAGCTCCCCGCGTTTCGGGCGGATCCTGCGTCCAGCCGAGGGAGCGCAAGACGTCGCTCACGGTCTTGAACAGCAGCTCCTGCGTCTTGACGATCGTCGCGCCCTTCAACATCATGATCGCCTGCTTCACTTCCGGGAGGTCGAAGAACCGAGCGCCGCCGCGAACCTGATACGCGACCCCGGCATCCTCGAGCGCCCTGCCGATCACGGCAGATTGCGCATTGATGCGGTACAGGATCGCGATGTTCTGCGGTTTCTCGCCCTTCGCCACGAGGTCGGCGATTCGCGCGGCAACCTCGCGCGCCTCGGCCGCGTCGCTGCGATACGCCTCCACCACCGGCGCAGTCCCGCCCGACTCGGACTCCACGGCGGCGAGGCTCAACGCGCCTCTCTGTTCGCGCATGAGGCGATTGGCGACATCGATGATCGCAGGAGTTGAACGGTAGTTCCGCTCCAACTGCACGAACGAGGCCTCAGGATACCGCCGAGGAAAGTCGAGCAGGAAATCCGGGCTCGCCCCCGTGAACGAATAGATCGTCTGGCTCGCATCGCCGACGACGCACAAATCTTCCCGATCCCCCAGCCACAACTCGAGCAGGCGCTGCTGAAGCGGCGAGACGTCCTGATACTCGTCGACGACGAAGAACCGGTACTGTTCGCGAACCTGTTGAGCCACGCGCGGTTCCGACTCGATCATCCCAGCGCACGCGAGCAGTACATCTTCGAAGTCGAGTTGCCGCCGCTCATCCTTGAGATTTTCGTACGCCTGCTGAAGAGCGGCTACCTTCTCGCGATCGAGCATGTTCGGCACGGGCCTGCCCTGTGCCGTGTACTCCTCGATGCTCAAGGAAGAAACCTTCCGCCACTCGATCTCCGCCGCGAGATCCCGCAGAGTCGCCGTGTCAACCCTGATGCGCAGCGATTCCGCCGCCTGACCGAGGAGGCGTGCCTTGCCCTCGAGGATTCGCGGCATCGTCCCGCCGACTACTTGCGGCCAGAAGAACGCCAATTGCGACAGTGCGGCCGCGTGGAACGTCCGACTCGAGACCCCGCCGGCCCCCAGTTTCCTGAGGCGACCGCGAAGCTCGGATGCCGCACGTGTCGTGAACGTGATGGCCATGACTTTCGACTCGGCGAACACCCCTGTTGCCACCCCGTACGCGATGCGATGGGTGATGGCCCTCGTCTTGCCCGTGCCCGCTCCCGCGAGAACCCTCACCGGCCCTCGCAGCGACTCCGCGACGATCCGCTGTTCGGGATCGAGCCCATCCAGAAGTTTCTCGGCGCTCATCCGATTCCAAGCCAGCGGTCGATGATGATTCTCGCGATCGATGTCGGGCCGGGGAGGATGAGGCCTGGCTCGTCGAGAAGCTCCTCGCGCGTGAACCAGCGGAGGTCGAGGATCTCGGTACCATCCGGCGTCACCGTCCAATCCTGCGCGGGATCCGCGAGAGCCCGGAACCCGAGCATGAGCGACGCGGGAAACGGCCACGGCTGCGATCCCAGGTAAACAGGATCCACGACACGGACTCCCGACTCTTCGAAGATCTCCCGCACCACGGCGGCCTCAAGAGACTCCCCCGGCTCCACGAATCCGGCCAGAAGCGAATACCGATTGTTCTGCCACAGGGCGTTCGAACCGAGGAGCAATCGGTCGTCATCGTCGACGACGGCGACAATGATGGCAGGGTCGGTGCGCGGGAAGATCTCCGCGGTGTCGTCGGCGGCGCGAAGCACCCAGCCGCCGTGCTCGGAAACGAGCGGGCTTCCGGTTCGCGGCGAAAACCGGTGCGTCTCGTGCCAGTTGGCCAGCGCGACGGATTCGACGAGAAGGCCGGCATCCCTGTCATCCAGCACCGCACCGAGTTCCCGAAGTCCGAGCCACTCCTCCTCGGCGCCCAAGGCGAGTGCCTCCGCCTCGGACAGGACCGCCGCCACGATGGGTGTGCCGATCGGTTCCCTGCTGAACGGCGAAACCGAGCGTCCGAGGTACAACTGGGTGGCGACATCGGGCACGTCCCCGGGGGCCAGGAGCCGCAGGCACGTGACATCCCCCGGTGCGCACAGCGCACGGCCTCCCCACAGCGGGAGGATGCGCGTCTGGCTGCTCGACCGCAACTCTGTGAAAAGCTCGGGGCGCGTTCGCGAGAGGTAGTCCCGGTCCACGGCGCTTCGCGACAATGGTGTGGCCAATTGCCTCGCAGCGTAAAGCGGTCGGGGCGAATCTTCCTGCCGCGACGGCGGCAGCACGAAAGAACCGGAGGGGAGATCAGCGGGTTCCGTCACCCCTTCATCATTGCAGGAGAGCTTGGTGTGAAGCGCGTGGCGTTCGGCGCCGCCCCGACCCGCACGACCTACCCTGACGGTATGGCCAGATCTCATTTCACCCTTGCCGCGCTCGCCAGTTCTGCGGTTGCCGGGCTCGACGTCGCCGGCGCCACTGCCATCGGCTCCGGAACGCACGGAGACTTCGAAGCCGCGCTTGTGACGGGTGCGGACGGAAAGCACTGGATCATCCGGATCCCCACGTCGGAGCGGGCAGAGTCCGAACAGTCCGCAGACCTCGTGGCGTTGCGCGCGCTGAGCGCGGGGATCCGTTCGCGGTTGCCGTTTGCGGTGTCAACGTTCGCGGGTCAGATCCCCGTGGGCGGCACACGCGCCGTCGTGTACGAGTTCGTGTACGGTGACCGCATCGCACTCGGCGACATTGCCCCCGGTGCCGGACTCGCGACCTCCATCGGAGAATCCATCGCCGCAATCCATGCCCTGCCCACGAGTTTCGTCACGGATGCCGGGCTGCCCGTGTTGAGCGCCGCCGAGTTGCGCCGCGCATGCCTCGTCATCATGGATCGGGCATCGTCGACTTCGCTCGTGCCGGCCGCGCTGCTCGGCCGCTGGGAAAGCGCCACCGAGGATTCCGCCCTCTGGCAGTTCGCTCCCACCGTGGTCAACGGCGCGCTTTCCGCCGACTCGATTCTGCGCGACGGCGATGAGGTCATCGGCATCCTCGGCTGGCAGGGGCTCAGCGTCGGCGATCCCGCGCGCGACCTTTTCTGGCTCCTCGGTTCCCCCCGCGACGGCGTTGCAGATTCCGCCATCGACGCCTACCAGCTCGCTCGCGGTTCCCGTGATCGACAGTTGGGCCGCAGGGCGCGATTGTATGCGGAGCTTGAGCTCGCAAAGTGGCTCCTGCACGGAACACAGGAACGCTCGACGGAGATCGTCGACGACGCGGTCTCGCTGTTGCACGGCCTCGCCGACACGGTGCAGAACGACCTCGACAACTCGCTCGGCCACCAGACCATGCCCGTTCTGGGCGTCGATGAGGTCGAGGCGATGCTCGGGCAGCGTCGCGCATAGCCTGGCGTCGGGTTCCGGCTGGACGACTCAGCCCAGCTGCCCGCGAACCTCGATCGCAAAGGGGATGAACTTGCGGCGCGTCCGGAAACGCAAGTGCAGTTTCCCCGACCTGGCCAGGAGGATCGCAATCACGATGGCTGCGACAGCGGGAACCACACCGGAGGCGATCATCACCGACCGCACATCCCACACCTCGATCGCCCACCCCATGAGCGGTGCGCCGATGGCCTGGCCGCCGAGAACGACCATGGCGTAAATCGCCATGACGCGCCCCCGGATGATGCGGTTCGTCGACATTTGCACGATCGATTCTGCCGTCGTGGCAAACAGTAGCCTCGTGAACCCGATGCCCATGAGGCACACGAGGAAGATGGACGCGATCGGCGCGATACCGGTTGCGATGATGGTGAGCCCGAAGCACCCGGCCGCGAACATGATCGTGCGCAGTCGGTAATTCATTCGCCGAGTGGAGACGAGCGACCCCGCGAGCGCGCCGAGCGCCGCCGCCGAACTGTAAAGACCGTACCCGGCAGCGCCGGAGCCGAATACGTGGTCCGCGAACGCCACGAGCATCACCGGCAGGTTCATTCCGAACGTCGCGACGAAGGCGAGCATCACGATGGGCCAGAAGATCGTCGGTTTGGACCGAACGTAGCGCAGCCCCTCGCGGATCTGCCCTTTCCCGCGCGCGGCGACGAGCGACGGAAGAAGTTCGGCGGTGCGCATGCTCAAGAGCGTCCCGACCACCACGATCGCGGCGAGCGCGTTCGTGGCTATCGCCCATCCGGCGCCCGCGAGCGCGATCAGGATGCCGCTGATGACGGGGCCGACCAGCCCTCCGAGGTGGAAGATCGACGCATTGATGCTGATCGCATTGCCGAGGCGACCGTGCCCGACCATCTCGTTCACGAACACGGACCGTGCGGGAGAGTCCACGACCGCAACGCAACCCATGATGAGCGCCGTCGCGAACACCTCCCACGCCGTGACGATACCCAGGATCGTGAGAACCGCGAGAATTGCGCTCGCCGCCGCATTGATGGACTGCGTGGTGATGAGCAGGTGCCTCTTGGAATAGCGGTCTGCGATCACTCCGCCGAGCGGGCCGAAAAGCAACATGGGTCCGAACTGCAGGGCGACGGTGATCCCCACGAGGGCAACGCTGCCCGTGAGTTCGAACACGAGCCAGTCGATCGCGATCCGCATGGCCCATGCGGACGTGTTGGACACGAGTTGCGAGAATACATACAGGCGGTAGTTGTGGACCTGGAGCGAAATGAACGTGTCCCGCCAGCGTGGGCGTACGAGCATGACCGGAATGGGTGCGGTTGCCCCCTCGTCCACTGCCTGCTCCGGTGTCACACCGTCAACGGTACGATGAACCGAGCCATTCGCTCGTACTATCGAGCCTATAACTCTCATTGAATCCTGTAATAATTGGGAGCATGTTCGATCCAGTACTGCTGAAAACATTCGCGACCGTCGCCGAAACGCTGAACTTTACCCAGGCGGCCCAGCAGCTGGGACTCAGCCAGCCCACCGTGAGCCAGCACATCCGAAAACTCGAACTCGCCGCCGGCCGCCACCTCGTCACGAGAGACACTCGCGACGTGCGGCTCACCGACAACGGGGACGCCATGCTCGGATTCGCGCGCACCATCCTTGGCGCCCACGACGAAGCGGCAAGCTACTTCACGGGTTCAGCGATGCGCGGCCGACTCCGTTTCGGTTCGGCCGACGACCTCGCCCTCACGCAGCTTCCCCGCGTGCTGCGGGACTTCCGACAGCTCTACCCGCAAATCAACCTCGAACTCACCGTGAATCAAAGCGGCGCGCTCATGCGTCGGCTCCACGCCGGCCAACTCGATCTCGTGTTCGTGAAGCAGGAGTCCGGGGACCCGCTCGGACGCCTCGTGCGCCGCGACCGCATGGTGTGGGTCGGCCACCAGAGTGTCACGATCGACACTGCCGCGCCGCTTCCGCTCATCGTGTACCAGGCTCCGAGCCTGAGCCGCGACTTCGCGATTCGTGCCCTCGAGTCGGTCGGCCGCACGTGGCGCATCACGTGCAACGTGCGGGAAGTCAACGGCGTCCTGGCGGCGGTGCGCGCAGGAATCGGCGTCGCCGTGTTCCCGCAATCGCTCATCCCCGCCGATCTCGTCGAACTTCCGTCCTCCATGGACCTCCCCGAGGTCGGCGACGTCGACTTCGCGCTCGTCGAGAACCCGGCAGCGCCGAGAGAACCGGTCGAAGCGCTAGCCTCCGCGATCATGGGCCGACCCGTGCAGCTTCGCGCCGTGCCGTAACCGAGCAACGGCTCAGCCGTTGTGCGTTGCGGAACGCCATAGCTCCAGGAGTTCCTCCTCGTCGTAAATTCTGTCGGGCTCGATGACCCGATCGTCAGACACGTAATAGAACACCGCGTCGACGCCGAGCGGATCGATCCCCTTCCATCGCGCGAACGCGAGGCGATACAAGGCAAGCTGCAATTGCCGATCGGCAAGTTCCTCGGCGCTGCGAGGAGCCTTGCCCGTTTTCCAGTCGACGATCTGATAGCGGCCATCCTGCTCGTACACCGCATCGATCTTGCAAATGACGATGTGCCCGTCAAACGGAAGGTGGATTTCGCGCTCGATCTCCACGGGTTTGCGGCTCGCCCACGCGGACCTCTCGAACGTCTCCTGCAGCCTCGCAAGCTCTTCGCCGTCGATCGCCGCATTCTCGAGGTCCAGCTCGCCCGGCAACGCGTCGATGACGTCGCCCGACCCAGACAGCCCCGAGCGTTCCTCGACCCAAGCGTGGAACAGAGTTCCGAGCCGAGTCGCGCGATAGGGGCGCTCGGGCATGGGGCGCCGAATGTCCGAAGCAACCTCCGCCGGATCCGTCACGAAGTCCTTGAACCGGCTCGCGGGGATCCGATGAGGCACGTCGACGGTTTCCGCAGACCGTGCCATGCTTTCACGCTCGGCCAGCAACAACTCGAGGTGTTCCCGAAACGGCCCCTCGACAGACGGCTCGATCGCTCGCACGAGTTCCGCAGAGCGCTCGACGGCGTCGCGGCGGCCACCGAGCGGATCTTCCGGCCATTCCATGGGCGTCTCGTCCCTGGACTCGGGCTTCTCGCCACCCTCGGGGGAATCGGGGAGTCCAGGGATGAGCCCCGCTTCGGCGAGTTCGACGAGGTACGGGCTCGGGCCCCGCGCACCCGACTGGCTTGACCAGAACGATCCGGTGAGCAGAAGGTGATGTTTTGCTCTCGTGACCGCGACGTAGGCGAGGCGACGCTCCTCGCGTTCCTGCCGCTCTTTCACACCTTCGGTGAAAACCTTGTGGCGAGCGACCAAGTCCTTGCGTGATTCGGCGTTCTCCCAATCGAACACGGGGAGGCTCTCGACATCTCCCCGGAACTCGTAGGGAAGCGAACCGAACGAGGTCCACCCGTTCGTTTCCCGAGACTTCGCGGGCAACTCGTCGACGACCATCCTCGGCACGACGACCGCGTCCCATTCGAGACCCTTCGCGCCGTGAATCGTGAGCAATTGCACGGCACCGCGCTCAGGCTCCTCCGGGCGCGGCGCGAGGTCGTCGCGGCGCACGGCCTCCCGCAGCCAGGCGAGGAAGTTGGCGAGGCCTCCGCCCTCGTTGACGGCGCGGAACGCGTGAATCGCGTTGAAGAACGCTTCCCTGCTGGCGTGCGCGTTCGAGCGCCTGTCGTTGGCGATCACCTCGATATCGAGGTTGAACTCCTGTTCCACGAGGGCGACGAAGTCGAGCAGATCGAGAGACGCGCGCGCGCGCAAGCGTGCGAACATTGCACCGGCATCCCGCAATCGGGCCAGTCCCGCCTCCGAGAACCGCTCCAACATCCCGTGGCCGGCGCTCGCGTGGGCCACAAAGTCGAGCGCATCGATGATTGATCCGCCCTCGCCCTCTGCGACCGAATTTCGAAGCTTCGCTTTCGTCTCCTCGTCCAGGGGCTGCTGGGCATGGTCATGGTCCCGCAGCCACGATGCAACGCGGCTGAGGGCGTGGAGGTCGCGCACTCCGATTCGCCACCGCGAACCGGCAAGAAGCCGCACGAGCTGCGACCCCGCGGTCGGATCGCTCACGACTGTGAGCGCGCACACGAGATCGGCGATTTCCGGTTCGTCGAGGAGACCGCCGATCCCGAGCACGTGGAACGGTACGCCCTCCGCGCGAAGTGCCTCGACGAAAACCGACTGGGTACGTCTGGCGCGAAACAGCATGGCCGCGGTCGGCTTCTCTGCCCCGGCAGGCACCGTGAGTCGACGCTTCAGCCAGAGCGCGGCGGCCTGCGCCTCGTGGGCTATCGTCTCTTCGAAGCACACATCGACGGGAATAGTCGAGGCGTTCGGAGCCGGCTCGAGCTCCTGAACCCGCACCGTCGTCGTCGCGATCAAGGGTTCGACGAGGCGGTTGGCCGACACGAGAATGCTCGTTCCGTTGCGCCAGCTCGTGGATAGCGCGAACTCCTGGACTTGCTCGCCCGCGCCGAAACTGTGCGCGAACTGTTCCAGGTTTGCCGCGCTCGCTCCCCGCCAGCCGTAGATCGATTGATTGGGGTCCCCTACCGCCATCACCGGATGCCCCGCGAACAGTTCCGAGAGCAGCCACGTCTGCACCACGCTCGTGTCCTGATATTCATCGAGAAGCACAACCTTGTAGCGTTCGCGAAGCTCGGCGCGGATCCGCTCGACGCGGCGGATCACCTGGAGCGCCAGCATCACCTGGTCCGCATACTCGACGAGTCCTCTGCGGAACTTGGCTTCCGAAAACTGTTTCGCAAGGTCAAGCAGAAGCGGCAGAGACGACACCGAGGAAATGATGTCGAGCGCTTTGGCGTATTCGCCCCTTCCGCCATTCGGCAGTTCGGCGAGTTGCGCGAACCGCGCGGCCATCTCGTGCACTCTCGCGGGGTCGACGACGTTCTCGCTGAGCGCATGGCTCAACTCGAGAACCGCGGTGGTAATGCGATCCGGCGTCCGGTCGAGCGCAGCGAGCCGTTCATCCGTGCTCTCCAGCACAATTGACCGCGCGAGCTGCCACGCCGAGGCCTCGCCCAACACCGTGCCGTCGCTTTCTTGCCCGAGCAGCACGGCGTTGTCCCGGAAAATCGTGTTCGCAAACGCGTTGTAGGTGGTCACGGTCGGCGGATCGAGTTCGTCGACGTCCGCGGAAACCAGTCCCGTGGCCGCGAGCGTGCCGATGCGCTGCCGAATTCGTTCGGACAGCTCGCCCGCCGCCTTCCGCGTGAACGTGAGACCGAGAACTTCGCCCGGCCGGACATGGCCGTTCGCGAGCAGCCAGACGACGCGGCCCGCCATCGTCTCGGTCTTGCCACTCCCGGCCCCGGCGATCACGAGCGCGGGGGTTTGCGCGCACTCGATGATGGACTTCTGCTGCGCGGTCGGCCGATGCAGACTCAGCGCCTCGGCGAGATCCTCAGCCCGAAATGTCGGCTCAGTCACTTGTCACCGCCCGAACCCGGTGCAGTGCACGCACGGCAGCATCCCCCATCCCGTACGGGTCGATCTCGCGAGAACCGGGGTATACGCCAAGTGCCATGCCTATGGATGCCTTGCGGATGCGATCCCTGAACTGTTCCAGCTGATCCGTGCTGAGAGGAGCTTGAACTCCTTCGCGGTAGGACTTCCCTCGAACGCCTTCTTTCACGAAGACGAGTTTCGCCCCGCCGGCGTGGTGGCCGCCGACGCCCTCGAGCAGTTCATCGAGGGCTCCGGAAGCGTAGGCGAGCTGATATGCGGCGAGCTGAGGAAACTCGTCGATGACGGCCTGACTCGTTTCCGACTTTCCGGTTTTCACATCGACAATCGTGATACCGCCGTCCGGCGAGAGTTCGAGCCGGTCGATCGACCCGTTCATTCGTGCCCGATCGACATCGAGCGTGAATCGTTCTTCCGCGGAGATCAGGGACTTGCCCTCCCGCTCGAAGTCGCCGAGGTACTCGGCCACGGCCGCCGCGAGCTTCCGCGCGGCCCTCTTCTGCTGCTCTGCGAGCCACGGCGACTCGAAGACGAGTTCGCTCCAGCGGCTTTCGATCGCGGCCCACACCGACTCGACCGCAGGGTCGTGCGTCGTTTCCATTGCCCAGTGCACGATCGTGCCGAGCCCCATGGCGGTGCTCGACTGGGTGCCGGAAACGGAGTCGATGAACCAGTCCAGCGGCGACTCCTCGAATGCGCCGAGCTTCGACGGCGATACGGGAACAGGCTCGCCATCCGGGTACAGCGGCCCTGTCGTGGACGCTTCCTGCAGCCCATGCCAGTCGTCCGGATTCGCGCCGGGGATTCCCTTAGCGGCAAGAAACGCGAGATTGGCGGCGGCGACAACGTCTTTGCCGTCCGCAGCGGCAATGCTGCGTCGAAGCCGTCCGGCGTACCCCCGAAGCGTGAGCGGCGGTTGGGCGTCGACCGCGAACTTCTGCCAGCCCTCCGGGGCAAGCGAAAGGAACACGCTCGCCGCTTCGTCGTCGTTCGCGACGGCGGCGAGGAGCACTTCGCGTCTCGCGCGGGACACCGCGAGCGCGAACATCCGCAACTCGTCGGCGAGCACGGCCTTCCGATCATCGATTCCCGCGCTGGCCGTGCCCGTCGCTGCCCGCACGAGCCGGTCCGGCGACAACAACGAACCGCGAATCCGCAGATTCGGCCACGCGCCGTCCTGGAGCCCCGCAACGATCACGGTGTCGAACTCGAGTCCCATGGCTCCGACGGGCGTCGTCACGAGAACAGAGTCCGCTGCGGACTGGGGAGAAAGCGTGTCCTCAGGCACCTGGGCGTCGAGAACTCCGGTCAGGAACACGGATGGCAAAGAATCAGGCTCCCGCTCGACGAATCGTTTCGCAGCGGTGAACAAAGCGAGAATGCCGTCGAGGCTCCGGTTCGCCTCAGCGGCGAGGATACCGGTGCCGAGCGCTTGCGCCCGCCACGGTTCTGCGCGGCCGCTGCGTTCCCACACGAGCCACAGCAACTCCTCGATCGTGGCGCCGTTCTTCGCCTCATCCGACACCATGCGCAGGGTTTCGGCGAGTCGAGCGGCGGAACGCGCTGCCCGGTGGTCGATGGTCGCGAGCCGCCCGGGTGCTTCGAGCGCCTCCACGAGCAGGTCATCGCTCGGTCGATTGCCCCCGCCAGCAATCTCCTCGGCGCGAAGCGCCAAACGCAGCCGACGGAGGGCAAGCCGGTCGAGGCCGCCGAACGGGCCGAGAAGCATTTCGGTTGCGAGCTGCGGCGTGAGTTCGGTGCGGCCGATTCCTATGTCGGCCACGGTCAATAGGCCGCGTGCGGCAACGTCGTCGCGAAGCGGAATCCCACCGGAAACCGTGCGGGTTGGCACATCGGAGAGGGCAAGCGAGCGCGCGATCTCGGGAACCTGCGCGCCGCTCCTCACGATCACCGCAATGTCGTTCCAGCGAACCCCATGAACCAGGTGCCGTTCGCGAACGTGCCACGCGAGCGCCGCCCACAGCCGTGCCGGAGTCGAAGCGGTGGCCACGAAGAGTTCTTCGCCATCGCCGGACTCCGCGCGCGGCGGCGGCGCCGGGTTGCGGTGTCCGACAGTCTGCGCTGTACCAATTCGCCCGGCCACGGCGTCGGTGAACGCGAGCAGGATGCCCGCCTGCCTGTGCGATCGGGACAGGCGAAGGGTCACGAGATCCTCGATGCCTAGGGCAGCGCCAAGCCGGCCCACGACATCCGCTTCTCCGCCGCGGAACGCGGTTACGGCGACATCAGGGTTGCCGAACGCGATGATGCGCACCCCCCGGCTGGCGAGTGCGCGCAGCACGGAAACCGTGGACTGGGTAGCGTCCTGCACGTCGTCGACGAGAACGAGGCGAAGCCGAGACACCGACTCGGGGACGACGTCGGCACTGATCGACCGCGCGGCCGCCGCTGCGAGTTCGGCGGAATCGAGCTGATCCGGCCGCAACTCCCCCAGAACCTGGAGGTATTCGTCGTGGAAGTCCGCGACGGCGGCCCACTCCGGACGCCCCTGCTCTTTCGCGAGAGCACGGACCTGGTCAGGGACAATGCCGTACTCCGTCGCCCGCATCATGATCTCACGCAACTCGGTCCGAAATTCGCGCAGCGAACGCACGCGCTCGTCAAGCGGTTCGGGCCAGCGCGGCCCTGTGCCTTCCTCCTCGTGGCCGTCGAGGAGTTGCGCGATGTCACTGTCCTGGTCCCCGCCGGTGAGGAGCCGGGGTGGCGGCGCGCCCGCGCTCTGCCTCGCGAAGGACACGATCTCGAAGGCGAGAGAGTTGATCGTGCGCGCAAGCGGACCCTCGGTCGGAACCGCAAGCCGCAAGGCGAGTCGATCGCGCAGCCGCGTCGCCGACGTGCGATTCGGCGCGATCGCGACAATTTCGTTCGTCGACCACCCCCGCTCGAGAACCCGATCGGCCGCGAGCTCGACGAGCGTTGACGTCTTGCCGGTGCCCGGCGCTCCGATGACGACGGCGGAGGCGTCATCGGCAAGTGCGATCACTGCGGCCTGGGATGCGTCTTCGTGCCGCTCGCGCGGCTCCTGGCGCGCAGCGCGCGCGGGAGAGAAACCCTTGACCGTCACGAATGCAAAGCTATCCCACGCCCACGACTCGAGGGGTTCCGCTGACAACGAACCGGCAAACCGCGCTGTGCGATTTGACGTAATCTGGGCACGTGGACATTCGAATTGGCATCATCAACAGCCCGCGCGAGCTGAGTTTTGAATCCGACCAGTCGGCCGCCGACATCGAGAAGGTCGTGGCCACCGCGCTGGAGACCGACGCGAAGTTCATCCGCTTCGTCGACGACAAGGGCCGCGTCTTCCTCGTGCCAGCCCAAAGCCTCGCCTACGTCGAGGTGGGTTCTGAGCTTTCCCGCCGGGTAGGATTCGTCGCCTGATGGAACTTCTCTTCGTCGTGCTGGGGGCCGTTCTGCTCGGCCTCATCCCGCGCTACCTCACGCCGGGGCGGGAAACCTACGGAAGCGCGCTTCTACCCGCCGCGAGCGCTGCCGTTGCCTCCGCGGTGTGGGCATCTCTTACGTGGCTCGGATGGACATTCGACGGCGGATGGATCTGGTGGGTGAGCCTCGGGGCGGGTGCGCTCGTCGCGATCGCGCTTCCGCTCCTGATCGCCCCGCGGCGCAAGCGGCGAGACGAAGAACTGTTCGACCAACTGCTCAAAAGCTGAGCGGACAGGCAGTCAGGCAGTCAGACCCAGATCGTCCATTCTTCGCGTGTGATCCGCGATGAGTTCGGTCAGGACGGGCTCGAGCCTCTCGTCATCGTGAGCCGTGTTTTCCGGCAGATCGAGGGCTGATCTGGCCACCAGCAGCACGTCTCCGACGAGGCGGCGCCCATACAGCGCAAGTCGAGACGCGAGTCTCGGATTCTCTCCGATGGCCGCGCTCAACTCGGATCCGATGAGCCGTCGCGGCTCGTCATCTGCCAACACTCGCGAAATGCGTTCGGCGTGCTCGTCATCGAACCCCTGCGCGATACCGACAAAACTGTCGTCGAGAATTCCCGACTCCACGTAGTACGCGAGGAGCGACTCGCACCAGTCGCTGCCCTGCGTTCTCGACTGGAACGAATCGATGGGTCCCACGAACGGTTCCATCTCGGCACTCGGATCCTTGCCGAGTTTCTCCAACTCTGCGACGAGCGAATGGTGCCTGGCGAGGACTATGCCGGCGACGCGGCTCAACACGCCTTTCGACGCCGTCGTCGGAGCCGACGTCACCGCGCGGGAGAGGTTCTCGAAAAACGACAACTGGAGATAGGCGGCCTGACCGAGGAAGCGGGAGAGTTCCGGCGTCAACTCGTTGAGTGCGACGCGGTTCACGACCTGATTCGGATTCGGGCGCCGAGAGCGCTTGCGCGTCGGGGACGGGCGCTTCCTGCGACGAGGGATCAACGTGGCCACCGTTACAGCCTACCGTTGCACGGATGGTGCGATCTGGGCGGGATACCCGGTCGGTTCTCCCGTTCCGATCCGACCGAGAGAAGGTGGACTAGCCGCCGGCCGTCCGGCGAGGTTGAAGTTCCCTCCGAATGAAGAAGAGCGGCACCGCGAGGGCTATGGCGAACACCACATTGAACACCGCGTGCCCGAGAAAACCGAGAATCAGAGAAATTCCGGTGTCAAGAACAAACCAGACACCGACGCCGGTCGAGATCGTCGACCATGCCCAGCGTTCGCGACGACGAAGGGGACCGACTACCAATCCCCCGATGACGAGCATCCAACCCACAATGACCGCACCGAGGATTGCGTACACGAGACGCAGGTAGTGGCGCGATTCTGCGCTCGTGATCGCGCCGTCGGCGGGGCCGAACCCCAACAGATCGAAAACGTGGTCCCCGAGAAACAGTCCATCAATGACAAGTCCGAGCGCATAGGCCGCCACTATGGCGATGACCCCGAGCAGAATCCGGTCCCAGACCGTGGAACTGCCGGATGCCTGCATGAGTAGATTTTCACACAAACCCGCAGCACCCAAAAGCGGCCCCGGGCCCCGAATGCGACTGGCCGGAGCCCCGTGCGCGTCAACTGCGACAGCCTCCTCTAAACTGGTTGAGGCCCCCACTCTGGCGGGGCCCTGCGCCCTGGGAGAAAACGGGCGTAATCGCCTCACCCAAGACAGGGTTGTACAACTTGACATTTTCAGAACTCGGCGTCGATCAGGACATGGTCGACGCACTCGCAGCAAAAGGCATCATCGAACCGTTTCCCATCCAGTCCCAGACCATACCCATGGGCCTGGACGGTCAGGACATCATCGGACAGGCCAAGACGGGCACGGGAAAGACGTTCGGATTCGGATTGCCGCTCCTGCAGCACCTCGGCACCGATCCGGAACCCGGGGTCAAGGCGCTCGTCGTCGTCCCCACGCGCGAATTGTGCATCCAGGTCGCCGATGACCTCGTCACCGCGGCGTCGAACCGCGCGACGAAGATCGCCGCGATCTACGGCGGCAAAGCCTACGAAGGGCAGATCGAGCAGTTGAAGGACGGCGCCCAGGTCGTCGTCGGCACCCCGGGCCGTCTCCTCGACCTCGCGAGCCAGCGGATGCTTTCGCTCAAGAACGTCGAAGTCATGGTGCTGGACGAAGCCGACAAGATGCTCGACCTGGGGTTCCTCAGCGACATCGAGAAACTGTTCGCGCAGACTCCGCCGGCCAGGCACACGATGCTCTTCTCGGCCACGATGCCGGGACCCATCGTGGCGCTCGCCCGGCGTTTCATGAACCGGCCCATCCACATCCGGGCGACGGACCCCAACGAGGGCCTCACGCAGGCGAACATCAAGCACGTCGTGTACCGCGCGCACGCGCTCGACAAGGACGAAGTGATTTCGCGCATCCTGCAGGCGGAGGGGCGCGGCAAGACCGTGATCTTCACGCGCACGAAGCGCGCGGCCGCGAAGCTCGTCGAAGAGCTGGGCGACCGCGGGTTCAACGCCGCGGCGGTGCACGGCGACCTCAACCAGGAGCAGCGCGAGCGGGCGATGGCCGCGTTCAAGTCGGACAAGAAGGACATCCTGATCGCGACGGATGTCGCCGCCCGCGGCATCGACGTGCTCGATGTCACGCACGTGATCAACCACACGATCCCCGAGGACCACGACGCGTACCTGCACCGTGTCGGACGCACCGGGCGTGCGGGCAAGACAGGGATCGCTGTCACATTTGTCGACTGGGATGACATGCACAAGTGGTCCCTCATCAACCGCGCGCTCGACATGGGGCAGCCGGAGCCCGTCGAGACGTATTCTTCGTCCGATCACCTCTACACGGACCTGGACATCCCCGCGGATGCCAAGGGGCGGCTGAAGACCGCCGGTCCCGCACGCGAACGCGAACCGCGTTCGGCGACGGCGGGTCGTTCGAGCAGTCGAGGCGGTCGCGATACTGCCGCTGCCGGGCGCGGCGGCGGGCATGGCGGAGGTCGTGGCGGAGGCCAGAGCCGTTCGGGCCAGGGCGGAAGCGGCCGCGAGCGGACCCGCACGCGCGGTGGGCGACCGGTCGACGCATCCGGCGATCAGAGCACGTCCGGCGGACACAAGCCGGCTGGCGCAGGAACCCATGACGTTTCAGGATCTTCGAGCCGTCGCCGCAACCGCACGCGACGCCCCAGCTCAGGAAACACACCCCCCGCCGCGTAGGCAGCGCGCCGGATCGGATTGACCTACCCGCGGAACGGCGTCGAACCAGAACCCTCCGCCACGATCCTGGCCAGCACTTCCGGGGTTGTCGTATTCTCGCCGAGACGATTCGGCTTGCCAGCCCCGTGGTAGTCGCTGGACCCGGTGACAACCAGATCGAACTTCTCCGCGTGCGCGAACAGCCGCTCCATCGCATCCGGGGTGTTTTCCCGGTGGTAGATTTCCAGACCGAACAAGCCGGCGTCCACGAGCACGTCGAGGTGCTCCTCGGTGATGACGTTATCGACACCGCGCGTGCCGGGGTGCGCAAGCACGGGCACGCCCCCTGCGTCACGCACGAGCCTGATCGCCGCGAGCGGATCCGGCGCATAGTGCGGTTCGTAATAGCCGAACTTGGGGTGCAGGATGTCGCGGAACGCGGCACTCCTGTCGGGCGATACTCCACGAGCCACGAGCGCGTCGGCGATGTGGGGTCGCCCCACCGTCGCTCCGTGCGCGGTGCGCGCGACGACATCCGCCCAGGAGATGTCGAAGTCGGCCGCGAGGCGTGACACGATCGCTTCCGCGCGCGTGAGCCGGGCTTCGCGAATGCGCAGGGTCTCCTCGCGGAGCGCAGCGTTGTCGGGGTCGATGAGGTAGGCAAGCAAGTGAACGCTCTTCCACCCGTGCCGGGTGCTGAGCTCCATGCCAGGGATGACCGTGAGGCCGGTTCCCTTCGCGGCGTCGAACGCTTCCTGCCAGCCGGCCGTCGAATCGTGGTCCGTGATGGCGATGGTGCCGAGTCCCGCTGCAATCGCGGCCCGAATCAGTTCGGCAGGCGTCTCGGTGCCGTCGGACACGCTGCTGTGGGTGTGAAGATCGATCGGGCCCGGCATGCTTCAACTCTAGGGTGCCGGTCGCGATGGGGTTCAACGTCCCGTCTTCGCGAACCCGCCCGCAAGGGGGAGAATGGGAGCATGGCCGAATCAACCACTCCGGCGCCGCGCGCCACCAGCAACCGTTCGACGACTCCGGCGTCCGACACGTTCAAGAACTACATCGCCTCGAACTGGGCGGAACGCGAGGATGCGGTGCCGGCCGCGCGCGAGCAGGCGTCGTACGCCGCCGCCCGCCGAGAACGGATCTCGGCGATGCACCCCGGCAAACGGCTCATCGTGCCCGCGGGCGCCGCGAAAGTGCGCTCGAACGACACCGACTACCCGTACCGGGCCCACTCGGCGTTCGCTCACCTCACCGGGTGGGGTTCGGACTCCGAACCCGGCGCGGTGCTCGTGATGGAGCCCACCGCGAACGGCCACGAGTCGACCCTGTACTTCCGCGAGCGCGCAGGCCGCGACTCGGACGAGTTCTATGCGAATCCCGAGATTGGGGAATTCTGGATCGGACCGCGCCCCTCCCTTGCGCAGGTCGCCGGCGATCTCGCTCTCGCGACCCGCGGCATCGCAGAATTCGACGCCGTGTTGGACTCCGTGGACGAGAACACGCTTCTCGTGCGGGATGCCGACCGCGACATTACGGACCAGGTCGATGGTCGACGGCTCTTGTCCGCCGCGACGGAATCCATTGACGCGGAGTCCGACGAACAGAGCGGCGACGGAGTGCTCGCGCGGGACCTCTCCGAGCTGCGCCTCGTGAAGGATGATTACGAGATCGACCAGATGCGTAAGGCCGTCGCCGCGACGAAACAGGGATTCGATGACGTCATCGCGGACCGTGCGGCAATTGTGGCGCATCCGCGGGGGGAGCGGCTCGTGGAGGGCGCGTTCAACCGCCGCGCCCGCGCCGAAGGCAACACCGTGGGCTACGACACGATTGCGGCGTCCGGCGCGAACGCGTGCATCCTGCACTGGACCCGCAACAACGGCAGAGTGAACGACGGCGACCTGATCCTGATGGATGCCGGAATCGAGCTCGACAGCTACTACACCGCCGACATCACGCGCACGTTCCCCGTCAGCGGGACGTACTCCCCCGTCCAACGGCAGGTGTATGAGGCCGTGCTGGAGGCGGCGGACGCGGCATTCGCGATTGTGAAGCCGGGCATCAGGTTCCGCGAGATTCACGCGGAGGCCATGAAGGTCATCGCCGCGAAGACGGCCGAGTGGGGCTTTCTGCCGGTGAGCGCGGAGGAGTCGAATGAGCCTGACGCGCAGTACCACCGCCGGTACATGGTGCACGGAACGAGCCACCACCTGGGGATCGACGTGCACGATTGCGCGCAGGCGCGGCGGGACATGTACATGGACGGGGTGCTCGAGGCCGGCATGGTGTTCACGATCGAGCCTGGCCTCTACTTTCAGCCGGACGACCTCACGGTGCCTGAGGAGTTCCGTGGCATCGGAGTGCGCATCGAGGACAACATCCTCGTGACCGCGGATGGCGCCGAGAACCTGTCCATCGGAATCCCGCGCACCGCGGATGCCGTGGAGGCCTGGCTTCGCGCCTGACCCGGTCCGATCGCAGCACGTTCTGAGTCGGCGCTGAGCGCTCAGCGAACGCCCTTCGTGCGATTCCGGAGGTCCGCGTAGGCGACGGCAAGGGCAAGAGTCACGATGACGATGATGGCCGCGAAACCCACGTTGAACGCGACGGCCCAGGAGCTCACACTGAGCACCGCGAACGCGAGCGCCGTGATGACCGCGATTCCGACGGATGTGCCTATGCGCTGGCCGGTCTGCATGATGCCCCCTGAGCTTCCCGCGTACCGCAGCGGCACTTCCGCCAGCGTGAGCGCTTGATTCGGGCTGATCACCGACCCCTGGGCGATTCCGATGAAGGACAGGCTGAGGAGCAACCACCACTGGCTCGCGAGGCCCGCGGAATGCAACCACACGACTCCGATGCTCAGCACGAGCCCGAGGATCGCGCTGTACATGCCGCCGATGACGACTTTTCGACCGTAGCGAACGACGTTGCGGCCGCCCCAGAGTGCCGCAAACGCGGACAGTACTGCGCTGGGCAGACCCACAAGACCGGACTCGAGTGCGGAATGGCCGAGCCCGTTCTGCATGTACAGAGCGACGAGCACCCACACGCTCGTGACGCCCATGAAGTAGAGCGTGATGAGCAGAGAGCCATTCGCGAAACTTCGGGTGCGGAAGATGGCGAGATCGACCATGGGGCTGCGGCCGAGACGCTTGTACCGACTCTCCCACCACAGCCAGGTCAGCAGGATCGCGATGCCTACGGGCAACGAGATCCACACCAGCGGATTCGCTTCCGCTTCGACGAACGGCAACATGACCGCGAGAACGGCAAGACCCAGAAGCACGGCCCCCACGGGGTCCAGGTCGCGGCTCGCCGCGGGAAGAACCTCTGCGTCGTCTCGGTTCCGGTTGAGCAGCGGCTTGGGAATCCACAGGAACGCGAGGACAATCCCGACGATCCCCACGGGCACGTTCACGAGGAAAGTCCACCGCCACCCTTGCTCGACGCCTGCCACTTCGATCAGCAGTCCGCCCAGCAACGGGCCGACGGCGACGGAGACACCGACTGCCGCACCGAAAAACCCGAACGCCCGCGCCCGCTCGGCGCCGCGGAAGTAGTGCTGGATCATTCCGACCGCCTGCGGGCTGAGCAGTCCCGAGCCAATCCCCTGAAATGCGCGAGCGACGTTGAGCGGCAGCGGATCGGGGGCGAAGCCGGCGGCGATCGACGACGCCGTGAACAGTGCTACCCCGGCGATGAACAGCGGCCCGCGGCCGAAAATGTCGCCTGCGCGGCCCGCCGAGACGAGGCCGACCCCGAAGGTGAGCGCGTATCCGGAGAGCACCCATTGCAGTTCGGAGTCTGTGGCGTTCAGCGAGGCCTGAATGGACGGGAGCGCGACGTTGACGATGCTGACGCTGACGAGCGACATGAACAGCACGACGACGAGAACCGCGAGCACGCGCCAGCGGCGCGGGTCCGGTACGTACTCCTGACGTGATTCCGACACAATGCTCGACTGTAACCGCTCCGGGCCCTCAGGATGCCGTTGGCGGATATTTTCTAATCGGACTGCGGTCGCGAAAGGACGTCCTGCGCCTTAGCGGTGAGGGCCGGGTCGATCATGATCTCGTACTTCCCGGCGATCACCTGATGGATCGAGGTGAAGTCGCGGCGGCGGCGATTGAGCGCATAACTCACGATGCCGAACAGCATTCCGAAGCCGGCGCCGATGAGCACGGCCGCCCCGACGTAGAGGATCGCGTTCTGCGACGGCGAAAAGATGAACAGCAGGAGCCCCAGGAACAAACCGAACCACATGCCGCTCGCCGCCCCGGCGAGAGCCGCGCGGCCGTACGTCATTTTGCCTGTCACGCGTTCGACCGTGCGCAAGTCGCTGCCGACGATCGCCATTTGCTTGACCGTGAATTCGGCACGGGCGAGCCGATCCACGACCGACTGCGCCTCATCGTAGGTGTCGTACGTGCCCAGCACATCGCCCTTCGGGAGGGTAGGGAACACTGCTCGCCGGCTCGAAAATGGACTCTGATTGCTCACAGGCCCATTCTTGCACCCGAAGACTAGGGTTGTACCGTGAGCGCTGCGAAGGTTTTCGTGGCCCGACTTGTCGGGTGCGCAGTTTTTGACCCCCACGGGGACCGTGTGGGGCGAGTTCGCGATGTCCTCGTGGTGTATCGCCGCAAACAATCCCCGCGCGTCGTCGGATTCGTGGTCGAAGTGCCTGGTCGCCGCCGGATTTTCCTGTCGATCGGCCGCGTCACGAGCATCGGAAGCGGCCAGATCATCACGACGGGGCTCATCAACCTGCGCCGTTTCGAGCAGCGCGGCGGCGAAGTGCGCGTGATCGCGGAGATGCTCGGGCGCAACGTCGCGTTCGTCGATGGATCGGGCCGCGCCACGATCGAAGATGTCTCCATCGAGAAGACGCCGCAGGGCGAGTGGGAAGTGCGCGAATTGTTCGTTCGCCGCGCGAAGACGAGCGCGTCCCCGTTCGCGAAAGGTCACACGGTTTTCGCCGCATGGGCGGACGTCACGGAAGACTCGCGGTCGGGCGATCCCCAATCGGCAAGCCAGCTCCTCGCCACCTACGAAGACCTTCTCCCCGCCGACCTCGCCAACGCGCTCCTCGACCTGCCGGACGCCCGACGCCTGGAGGTCGCGGAAGAGTTGAGCGACGAGCGCCTGGCCGACGTTCTCGAGGAAATGCCGGAAAACGAGCAGGTGGAGATCCTCGAGCACCTCGCCGACGACCGCGCCGCCGACGTTCTCGACCAGATGCAGCCGGACGACGCGGCCGACCTCATCGCCCAGCTCACCGAGGAACGCGGCGAGGCGCTCCTGGAACTCATGCAGCCGGAGGAAGCGGAAGACGTCCGCATGCTCCTCGCGTACGCCCCGGACACCGCCGGCGGCCTCATGACGACCGAGCCCGTCATCGTCCCTGCCGATACGACGGTAGCCGAGGCGCTCGCGCTCATCCGCCGCGAAGACCTCGCCCCGGCACTCGGTGCGGCGGTGTGCGTCACGCTGCCGCCTTACGAGCCGCCGACCGGTCGGTTCCTCGGGATGGTGCATTTCCAGCAGATGCTGCGGTTCCCGCCCATGGAGCGCCTCGGTACGCTGCTCGACCAAAAGTTGGAGCCCGTGCACGCGGACACGTCGGCGGCCGAAGTCAGCCGCATCCTCGCGAGTTACGACCTCGTCTCCGTGCCCGTCGTGGATGACAACCACCGTCTGGTCGGGGTGGTGACTGTAGACGACATTCTTGATTTCCTCCTACCCGACGACTGGCGAAGTCATGACGAAGACGAACCGGCGAAGCTCTTGCGCGCCGATACGAGTCCGCTCGAGATAGTTCAGACATCCGCAACACCGGGAAGGAGCAAGGACCATGGCACGTCGAAGTGACGACAGGCTGGATTCACCCAAGGGTCTTCGCACCTCTTTCGCACCGCGATTCGGAGCACCGCGGTTCGGGGCGCCGAGCGACCGGTTCGGCCGGTTCACGGAAGGCGTCGCGCGTGCCATGGGCACGCCGTGGTTCCTGTTCTTCCTCACCGTGTTCTGCATCGTGTGGCTCACCTACAACGTTTTGGCACCGGTCGGCTGGCGTTTCGACTCCGCAGCGCTCGGGTTCACCGCGCTTACGCTCATCCTGTCGCTGCAGGCGTCGTATGCGGCTCCGCTCATCCTCCTGGCGCAGAATCGCCAGGACGACCGCGACCGGGTGCAGATCGAACAGGATCGGCAGCGCGCCGAACGCAACCTCGCGGACACCGAGTACCTCGCGCGCGAAGTGGTTGCCTTGCGCCTCGCGGTGAAGGACCTCGCGAGCAAGGACTTCATCCGCGCCGAACTTCGGTCGCTGCTGGAGGACCTGGATCGGGGTCAGAAGAGCGAAGCCGTTGACTGATTCTGACGTACGTGAGCCGATGATCGAAAAATTGTCGGCCGCGCTGGCTTCGGTCATCGATCCCGAGATTCGCAGGCCGATCGCCGACCTCGGCATGATCGACTCCGTTGAATTCGCGGATGGCGCGGCGAGGATCGGCATCAAGCTCACGATCGTCGGATGCCCCGCCGCGGACCGCATCGAGCGGGACGTTCGCGAGGCGGCGGAGTCCGTTCCCGGCGTTCACGAGGTGACCGTGAACGTGTCGGTCATGAGCGTCGAACAGCGCACGGCACTCACCGAGCGGTTGCAGGGCACCCGGAAACGTGACGTGCAGTTCGGTCCCGACTCGCCGACTCGGATTTTCGCGATCACGAGCGGGAAGGGCGGAGTCGGCAAGTCCACGATCACCGCGAACCTCGGAGTTGCGCTCGCCGCGCGCGGGCTCAAGGTCGGCATCGTCGACGCGGACGTGTTCGGTTTCTCCATCCCCGCGCTCCTGGCCGTCGCGGACGAGAAGCCGACGCGCGTCGGCGAACTCATGCTTCCGCCGATCGGCTTCGGTGTGAAGGTCATCTCGATAGGGATGTTCCTGCCGGGCCCGGCGACGGCGGTGTCGTGGCGCGGGCCCATGCTGCACCGCACGATCAAGCAGTTTCTGAGCGAGGTGTACTTCGACGAGCTCGACATCCTGCTCCTCGACCTCCCGCCTGGCACGGGGGATGTCGCGATCTCGGTGGGCCAGTTGCTGCCGCAATCGCAGGTCATCGTGGTGACGACCCCGCAGACGGCCGCGGCGGAGGTCGCCGAGCGCAGCGCGATCGTGGCGCGCAAGACCGGTCAACGCGTCATCGGGGTCATCGAGAACATGTCGGGGCTCACGCTGCCGGATGGCACGGTGGTGGACCTGTTCGGCTCGGGTGGCGGTGCGGATATCGCTGCGCGGCTCTCCACTCCCGAGCAGCCCGTGCCGCTCCTGGCGTCAGTCCCGTTGAGCCTCCCGCTGCGCGAAGGCGGGGATGCAGGCAGCCCCATCGTGCTCTCGCGCCCCGAGGATCCCGCCGCAGCGGCCATACTCGCCGTCGCCGCCCAGCTCGCAGCCAGCCTCAACTCACCGCACTGAGGCTTCTGACGGCCACCCGCCGCCAAACCCCTCCCGCACGTTCGCAATTCAGGCAAAACCAGCCAGCCATCCGTGAGGAACCCCGTAATTGCAGCAATTGCGAAGTGACCCGACTCAAACTGCCTGAATTGCGAACAAGAATCTGCGCGCGAGCGCGTTACGGCTCGATGAGGCGCGCGAGCAGCTCCGTGAGCAACCGCTCCGTGACGGGGGCCGGGAGCGCCTCGACGAGCGCGAGAATGGGCGCCATCCGCTCGGGCAGTTCTGCGGGACCAGCCTCGGAACCGAGTCCGAATCCTGCCAGCAGCGCCGCGGCGGTCGCCGAGTCGAGCGGAGGCGCATCCGGAGCCTGCAGAGCCTCCAGCGCCCCACCTGGCAGCGCAGCGAGCACCTCGGCGACGACGACCGGGGGAACGCCGCGCACTTCGTCGGCAGAAGTCTGAAGCGCGGCAGACAATTCTCCGAGCACCGACTCCGTCACGGGCGTAATCGTGAGGTGGGTGGTCGGTGGCAGCCGCGATCCGTCGGACTGCGTGAATCCGGGCTGCAACTGCAGCAGGAATCCATGCGTGCGCACCTGGTCGGCCCAGTGGTGCGGGTCGACGCGCCGATCCTCCGGCACAGAGTCATCCGCCTCGACGGCGAACAGCGGGCCGACCGGGTTGCCGACGACGCGAAGTCCTTCGATGCCGTTCACGGTCGCCTGCAGCGCGGCCGTCGACCGCTCGCAACTGGCGGCGAGTTCCGCGTAGCCGTTCTCGCCGAGCGCCCGGATGATCGCCCAGCTCGCGGCGAGCGCCCCCGCCGATTTGGAGCCCAGCATCGTGGGATTGACCACGGGGTACCCGGACCACCTGGTGGTCGCGAAGTATTGCGCACGCTGCCGGTCGCGGCCCCGCTGAAGGAGCACCGATGCCCCCTTGGGCGCATAGCCGAACTTGTGGAGGTCGGCGCTCACGCTCGTCACTCCCGCGACGCTGAAGTCCCACGGCGCCGCGGCCTGCCACGGCAGCACCCACCCGCCGATGCACGCATCGACGTGGCACGCGATGCCCTGTTCGGCGGCAGCCGCAGCAACGTCGACGATCGGGTCGAGCGCCGCGAACGGGTAGCTCGGGGCCGAGACGACGACGAGCGCGACGTCGTCACCCATCCGCTCTACGAGGGCGGACGCTGCGCACGTGCCGTTCGGCCCGACCGGAACGAGATCCAGCTCGAGCCCGAAGTAGTGCGCTGCCTTCTGGAACGCGGCGTGGGCGGTAACCGGCGCGAGCAGGCGCGGCACCGTGCCCTCCGCTCCCGCCGCGGGATGCGCGGCGCGCCAGTTGTCGCGCGCCGTCTTCACGGCAAGCAGGCAGCTCTCGGTGCCGCCGCTCGTGACCGTTCCGACCACCTCGTAGTCTCCGTGCAGCATCCCGCGCGCGAACGCGAGCACCTCGCGCTCCATGGTCGCGACCGACGTGAATGTTGTCGGGTCGAGGCCGTTGACGGGCTGCACCATCCGGATGGCGGCCGCCGCGAGCTCGTCCAGTTCGGCGAGCCCGCTGTCGTACACATAGGACAGCACCCGGCCGCCGTGGGTCGGGGCATCCGCGTCACGCAAATTCTGCAGTCGGGCCAGGATGTCGGCCGGTTGTTCCTGGAACTTCATCGGCCGATCGTGCCCTTCCTGAGACGGTAGCGAGCCAGCGACAGTAGGCTCAGCCCGATCATGGCGGCCGGCAGGACGCTGAACGCGATCGCTATACCCGCAATTGCCGACGGTGGCTGCTCGACTACAACCGGTGCTGCGGACTCGATAAAGCCCGCGAACCCGAGCAACATGGCGAAGGCAGTTGCACCGAGTGTCATTCCTGTCGTTTCTCCAGCTGTCCAAACACCGCCAAACACTCCAGCCTGACCGTCCCCATGCTTCACGGCGTCATCGGAAATTACGTCAGGAAGCATAGCCATTGGCAGCGACTGCATTCCCGCGTAGGCAGCACCGGCAAACGCGACGGGAATGTATACCCAGATTCCTGGTGCCCAAATGAGAATCACAAGGCTCAGCGCGGCAACACCAAAAATGACACTCGCGATTCCAAATGCACGTTCCTTGCCGATGCGGTTCGCTATTGCTCCCCACAGAGGTGCACAAAGCAACGCCGGAGCTATGAGCGCGACGAAGAGGAAGATGACAGCATCCGCGTCTTTGAGAACATACTTTCCTACATAGTTCGCCCCTGCGAGCATTGCGCCCGTCGCGAGGCCCTGGAGGAGGAAGGTGAGAAGCAGGGCACGAAACGGTTGACTTCGCTGTATCGCACGGAACCCCTCGACATATCCGTCCTTGAGTGAACCGGGCCTGCCCGCCGACCGAGGAACAGTGGCCTTTTTCGCAACGAAACTGGATGCAAATAGCCCGATTCCGATGGCCAGTCCTGCGACGACGGCCATGACAAGATACCCGGTGAAGGACTTGTCCCCGCCTGCGGCCTCGCGGATAGCTGGCCCTCCTGCACCGAATAGCAGAATCGCGAGGCTGAGTACAAACACCCGCCAGGTGAGCAGTCTGGTGCGCTCGTCATAGTTTTCCGTGAGCTCCGCAGGCAGAGCGATGTAAGGGACTTGGAACATACTGAACGCTGTCGCAGCCAGCACGAAAGCCACGAGCACCCAAATTCCAGCGACAAGTGGCGGGATTCCAACAGGAACAACGAAAGTCAGAATAAAGAAGACAGGCAGAAGCACGGCGCCCAGAACCATGACCGGCCGACGTGACCCTACCTGCGACAGGCTTCGATCGCTGAGGTTGCCAATCACTGGATCGATAATCACGTCCCAGATTTTTGCGACTAAGACCAGGGCACCAGCGAAAAACACTGAAACTCCCAGGAAGTCGGTGAGGTAGATGAGGATCACGAGGCCAGGGAGAGTCGCGAACCCTCCGGTGCCGATCGAGCCGATCGCGTATTTGACGATTGTTCGGCGAGGGAGTCGGGTTGCGTTGTTCGAGCGCTCCATTGCGGTCATGAATCCGAGTGTAGCGTTGGGATTATGACCGGCACATTCCTGCCACAGGGCGTCATCGACGACCTGGACGGCGACCTCAGCTCATCCCGCACCGCGCACGCGCGCGTCAACGCGCCGTTCACGGGCGAGAAGCTCCACGATCTCCCGCACAGCTCGGCCGAGGATGTGGCGGAGGCCGCTGAGCGTGCCCGCGCTGCCCAGGTTGCGTGGCACCTCGCCGGGTTCGGGCGTCGTCGGGCGGTGCTGTTGAAAGCGCACGACCTGATCCTCGAGCGCCGCGGACTACTGCTGGATGCAGTTCAGACCGAGACCGGCAAGACCCGCGGCCAGGCGTTCGAAGAGGTGTTCCAGTCGGCCAATGTCGCCCGATACTACGCGGTGTCCGCGCGGCGAGCGCTCGCATCCCGAAACCGGCGCGGCGGCATCCCGCTCGTCATCCGCACGCGCGTGAGTTACCGGCCCAAGGGCCTCATCGGCGTCATCACTCCGTGGAACTACCCGCTCAGCCTCGCCGCCATGGATGTGCTGCCCGCCCTTGCCGGCGGCAATGCCGTGATCCAGAAGGCGGACGATCAGGGGGCCCTGAGCATCCTCGCCCTGCGCCGCGCCTTCATCGACGCCGGCCTTCCGCCGGAGGTGTGGGCCATCGTCGCGGGACCGGGCGGCATCGTCGGGAACGCGATCAACGACGCCTCCGACTTCATTTGTTTCACCGGCTCGACCCCCACAGGCACGCAAGTCGGAGTGCGGGCCGCCGAGGGGCTTCGCGGCGCATCGCTCGAGCTCGGAGGCAAGAACCCGATGATCGTGCTCGCGGATGTCGATCCCGTGAAAGCCGCACGCGACGCCGTATACGCGTGCTTCTCCTCCCTGGGGCAGCTCTGCGTCTCGATCGAGCGCATTTACGTGGACCGCACGATCGCGAACGAGTTCACGAAGGAATTCGTGGCACGCACCGCGGCGCTCACGCAGGGGGCGGCGTTCGATTATTCGACCGACGTCGGCTCGCTCACGCTCCCAAGCCAGCTCGATCGCGTCATGGAGCACGTGGATGATGCCGTGGCGCACGGTGCGACCGTGCTCGCGGGAGGGAAATCCCGACCCGACCTCGGCCCCCTGTTCTATGAGCCGACGGTGCTCGCCGGCGTGACGGACGCCATGAAGTGTTCAGGGAACGAAACGTTCGGACCCGTCGTCGCCATCACGCCGGTGGATGGCGTCGCGGAGGCCATCCTCGCCGCGAACGCGTCCCCGTTCGGCCTGAACGCATCCGTGTTCGCCCGGTCGACTCGCCGCGCGCGCGAGGTTGCCCGAGCACTGGAGGCAGGGAGCATCAACATCAACGAGGGCTATCGCGCCACGTTCTCCTCGGTGGATGCGCCCATGGGCGGAATCAAACAGTCGGGCCTCGGACGGCGCAACGGCCCCGAGGGCCTGCTGCGGTTCATGGATTCCCACACGACGTCGGAGGCGACCGGCCTCATGACGCTGCCGCGCACGGGAGCCGATGTCGCGAAACTCGCGGGCGTCATGCTGCTTTTGCTGCGGGTTCTGAAGGGCATCCGCCGCCGGTGAACCCCGAGCGAGCGGAGGGCACGCCAGCGCGATGACGATTCGGATCCTGTTCGTTCGCGCCGTGAACGTCGGCGGCACGGCGCGATTGCCGATGGCCGAGTTCCGCACGATGCTCGAGAGCCTGGGCGCAGTGCGCGCGCGAACCTACATCGCGTCCGGAAACGCGGTCCTCGACGTGCCGGACGGCTGGAGTGCTTCCGAGTGGGCAGAGTTCGACCGTGCGGCGGAGCGCGAAATGGAGTCGCGGTTCGGATTCCGTCGCGAAGTGATCTCCCGAACCCTGCCCGAACTGGAGTCCTCGCTCGCCGAGCATCCGTTCGCCGTCGCGGATCCGAAGTGGTCATACGTCGCGTTCCTCGCTGCAGCGCCAGACTGGGCGGGCGTCGAGCGGGCGAAGCAGCTCGCGGTCGGTGGCGACGAATGGGCACTCCACGGCACGGACCTGCACCTTCGGTTTGTCGCAGGGATGGGAAAGGCGACACTCAACACCGATTCACTTCTCAAACGGCTCGGCGTCGCCGGCACCGCGCGTAACCTGCGCACGGTCTCAGCACTCATCGAACTCGCGCGCAGCTAGGTGGCTTCGGCGTCGAACGGCGCCCGCTTGCCTTCTTCTTCGAGGCGGCGCTTTCGCCTCAGATACGCGGATTCGCCGACAGGTGGCGCGCTCGTGACGACGACATCGTCCACGAGCGCTTCCCGGATGATGCGGCGGGGGTCGTACTGCCGGGGGTCGAGTTTCTTCCAGTCGACCTCGTCGAAGTCCGGCCCCATCTCCTCGCGCATGCGGTCTTTCGCGCCATCCGCCATCTTCTTGAGGCTCTTCACGAGGCGGGCAAGTTGCGAGGCATAGTAGGGCAACCGTTCGGGCCCGAGCAGGAACACCGCCAGTATCCCGATCAACAGGAGCTTCTCGAACGTCAACCCGAACACGAGTTCAGACTAACCGTTCCCGGCGGGCATTCGCTCTAGAGTTGTGTGAGCGAGGAGCAACACGTGGCTGGAAAAGAAATGGACTGGAAGTTCGCGGAGGACTTCGTGGTCGAACCCGAGGACATTGCGCGTGCGCGCGCCCGTTCGCTCGAAATCGGCGTGGAGGCGATCACGCCGGCCATGGGAGCGCAACTCGCCATCCTCACCGCGACGACCGTCGCCACGAACATCATCGAAGTGGGCACGGGCGCCGGCGTGAGCGGTCTGTGGATGCTCGAAGGCGCTCCGCAGGCGACGCTCACTTCCATCGATATCGAGGCGGACCACCAGCAGCACGCGCGCGACTCGTTCCTCGAGGCGGGTCACCCGGCAAACCGGTTCCGCCTCATCACGGGTCGCGCTCGGGATGTGCTTCCGCGCATGAATGAGCACGCGTACGACGTCGTCCTCATCGATGCGGACCCTCAGTCGGTGATCGAGTATGTGGAGCACGGGCTCCGGCTCGTGCGGAGTGGTGGAACCGTTGTCGTCGCTCACGCTTTGTGGCACGGTCGCGTCGCCGATCCGGCCTACCGCGATGACGTTGTCGCTGGATACCGCAGCCTCTTGCGCGAGTTGTCGGCATCCGACGCCGTGATCAGCGCACTGTCGCCGGTCGGTGACGGATTGCTCCAGCTCACGAGCGTCGAGCAGTGAGCGCGGATCGCTTCCGTGTCGTGCCCGCGGCATACGTGTTCTTTCGCAAGGGCGAGGACGTGCTGCTGCAGCTTCGAGTTGGCACCGGGTTCATGGACGGGCATTGGGCGGCCGCAGCGGCCGGGCACGTCGAGCAGTACGAGTCCGTGTTCGACGCCGCACGTCGGGAAGCGAACGAAGAGTTGGGCCTCGACATCACGTCGGACGACCTTCGTCCGTTGACGGCAATGCACCGCACCGCTCCGGGCCACGCAGCGGTCGACGAGCGCGTCGACTTCTTCTTCGAGTGCTGGTCGTGGGATGGCGAACCACGACGTATCGAGACGCACAAGTCCGCAGACCTCGGCTGGTTCTCGCTCGACGCGCTCCCGCACCCGGTCGTTCCTCACGAGTTGCTCGTGCTCGAACGGATGCACGCCGGTACGCTCGACCCCGTGGTCAGTTACGGGTTTTGAGCCGCGCGCCTGGAACGGCTCGCGGCGCTCGGGCAGGTCAGTTACTTGATGGCCGCGACGACTCCGCCGAGCACCTCGTGAAGTTCCTTCGCCTCTGCATCATTGACGGAAACGACGAGCCGTCCCCCGCCTTCGAGCGGAACACGCACGATGATGAGGCGACCCTCCTTCACAGCCTCCATTGGCCCGTCCCCGGTCCTCGGCTTCATGGCTGCCATGAGTGGTCCCCTTTCGTGGAATCTTCCTCCATTATCCCGCATTTGTCCGACACCAGAAAACCAAGCGGTCACGGCGGCGTCCAATCGAAGCCATCAATCCACCAGGCGAGGTAACACCAGACCCATTGGCCGGCGATGAGCACGACGACGAGAAGAACCCGGTAGATGCGCGATCGAGGCACTGCGAGCGCGCCGGCGAGCGGGAAAAGCGGGACGAGGAGCCGGAACGTGCTCGACTGGGGGAAGAACACCGCGAGCAGGTACAGTGCGTAGCTGGCAACCCAGATCCGCAGCGTCACGCCGATGCGCCGGACCCAGGGGGTGAACAGGAACGCGAAGAATCCGGCGACGACGATGATGAGGACGACGATTCCGAGCGGCCCCGGCATCCAGAACCCGGCGCCCTGAATCCATGGCGTGAAGGGGACAAGGTCGTGATAGCCCAGGTACGGGGCGCGCCAGGCGAGCTCCGTATCGGTGTACGCGGAAATCGACCCCGTGGCCATCCAGGCCAGAAACGGCCACGCGAGTCCCATGAGACCGCTGAACACCGTGACTCCGACGAGCAGGATTCTCTCCCACAGCGGAAACGGGTCTCTCGTGCGAGTGAGGAACCGGTGAATCGCGTGGACAGCGAGGGCGAGCGCGAACGCGAGGCCGCTCGGCCGCGTGAGTGCCATCACTGCGATGACCGGAATGAGCACGACGTAGCGGCGCTGCACAAGGAGGAAGAGCGCGAGCGCGAGCAGGAACACGTGCATGGACTCCGCGTAGGAAACCTGCAGTATGGGAGACAACGGCGCGAAGCAGAAGATCACGACCGCGAACAGCGCCGTCCCGCCGGGGAGGACGAGCCTCATGAGCCGGTACACCATGAGCGCGGCGGCGAGCGAGAACGCGAAGGACACGAACACCGAAAGCGGCGCCCAGGGCAAGCCCGTGATGACCATGAGCCCGCGAACGAGCAAAGGATATCCGGGCATGAACGCCCACGCGTTTTCCCCGACGTGGCCGCTCTCATCCACGGGAAGGACAGAGGGATACGCCGACGCTGCGACGACGTGGTACCAAGTGCTGTCCCACAGTTGAGCGAACGACACATAGTCGGGGTGCGCCCCCGTCCAGGCGTTCGCGGGCTGCCGTGCCGCGAACCACAGCAGGATGCCCGTGGTGACGATGCGCGACAGCGCCCACACCACCGTGACCCGGACCCACCACGGCGTCATGCGGTAGCGGATCAGCACGATTCGGCGCAGCGGCTGGCGGGCGAGGCTGGGCTGGTGGGGCGCGCTCCGTCGCGGAACGTGCTCGTTCACGCCGTCGTCAGCCACGCTCGCAGTCCCCGCTCGCATTCGGTGATCTGCGCGGTGTCGACGCGTTCGTCATCCGTGTGCGCGCGCAGTGGGTCGCCCGGGCCGTAATTGACCGCAGGGATGCCGAGGGCGGAGAATCGGGCGACATCGGTCCAGCCGTACTTCGGGAATGCTTCGCCGCCCACGGCCTGCATGAATGCCCTCGCGAGCGGCGCGTCGAGTCCGGGGCGTGCGCCTTCGGCAAGATCGGTGACCTCGAACGTGAGATCGTCCCGGTCCGCGAACAGGCTCGTGACGTGTTCGATGGCTTCCTTGCCGCTGCGGCTGGGAGCGAAACGATAGTTGATCGTGACGGTGCACGCATCCGGAATCACGTTGCTGGCCACGCCGCCGGCCACGTGAACCGCGTTGAGCGACTCCCGGTACTCGAGCCCCTCCACTTCGACGCTTCGAGGCTCGTACGCGGCGAGCGTCGACAGGATGGGTGCCGCCGCGTGAATGGCGTTGCGACCGACCCAGGCGCGCGCGGAGTGCGCGCGGATCCCCCTCGTGATCACATCGATGCGGAGAGTGCCGTTGCACCCGCCCTCGATTTGAGCGTTGGTGGGTTCGCCGAGGATCGCGAAGTCGCCGTGGAGAAACTCGGGGCGGTTTCTGGCAAGTCTGCCGAGCCCGTTCAGTTCATCGGCCACTTCCTCGTGGTCGTACCAGATCCAGGTGACGTCGACGTTCGGTTCGGCAAGTTCGGCCGCGAGCTTCAGCTGAACGGCAACGCCCGCCTTCATGTCGACGGTGCCCCGTCCGATGAGTTCATGCCCCTCGAATCGGCACGGGAGGTTGCCGTTCACGGGAACGGTGTCGAGGTGCCCCGCAATCACGACACGGCGGTCACGGCCAAGGTTCGTCCGAGCGACGACGGCATCGCCGTCCCGGAACACCTCGAGGTGGCTGTAGGAGGAGACCGCGGCTTCGACGGCGTCCGCGATATGCCTCTCATTGCCTGACACCGACTCGATGTCGCACAGTGCCCGCGTGAGCTCGATCGAGGACGAAGTCAGGTCGAGGGTCGGCACTGGGCCAGTTTATCGAGCGTCGCGCACCCCGTTACCCTTGAGGCATGACGGACACGGCAGCCTGGGGGCACGGCCTCGCAACGGTGGGCAACAATGCGACAGTTCTCGACGCGTGGTTCCCCGCGCCGCACCTGGGCCCCCTCCCCGCCGATGTCGACCCCCGCGCGGTTCCCGCCGAACTCGCGGAGCTCATCGGCGAGGATACTCGCCGCGCCGTGCGGCTAGACTTCGTGACGGTCGAAACCACGCTGGAGGCTCCTCCGGCCTCGACCGTCGACGCCTACCTCCGCCTCCACTTGCTGAGCCACCGGCTCGTCAAACCGAACACGATCAATCTGGACGGAATCTTCGGGCTCCTGCCCACCGTGGTGTGGACGAGTGCGGGTGCCGTTCATCCAGATGATGCCGCACGCCTCAGACCGCAGCTTAAACGCGCGGGCATCATCGCCCACGCCATCGACAAGTTTCCGCGCCTCGTGGACTACGTGACTCCGCCGGGAGTTCGCATCGCCGACGCGAACCGAGTGCGCCTGGGTGCGTACCTCTCCCCCGGCACGACCGTGATGCACGAGGGTTTCGTGAACTTCAACGCGGGAACCCTCGGCGCGTCCATGGTCGAAGGGCGAGTTTCGCAGGGAGTCGTCGTGGGCGACGGGTCGGACATCGGGGGCGGAGCATCCATCATGGGCACGCTCAGCGGCGGCGGCACGCAGCGGATCTCGATCGGCGAGCGTTGCCTGCTCGGCGCGAATTCCGGCATCGGCATCTCACTGGGGGACGATTGCGTCGTCGAGGCCGGGCTCTACGTGACGGCCGGCACGAAAGTGGTCGTGGCGGATGGTGCGCACAGCGCTTCCGGAGCCCAGCAATCGGTCAAGGCCGAGTCGCTCAGCGGCCTCAGCGGCCTGCTCTTCCGCCGAAACTCGCTCACGGGGGCTGTTGAAGTGCTTGAGCGCGCCGGACACGGCGCCGTCCTCAACGAGGCCCTGCACGCGTGATCGACCGCTCCCTGAGGAAGGCCGAAGGCCTGTCTCGAAGGGAGAACTCACGTGACTCGTCGGTTCCCTTCGAGGCGAGCTTCACTCGCACCTCAGGGAGCGGGCCGGATCAGCGGCGGGGCCAGGCTCGGGCGGTGGGGCCCACATAGAGCTGCTGCGGGCGGCCGATGCGGGTCTCCGGGTCCAGGTTCAGTTCGCGCCAGTGCGCGATCCATCCGGGGAGCCGTCCGATCGCGAACAGCACCGTGAACATCCGCGTCGGGAAGCCCATGGCTTTGTAAATCACGCCCGTATAGAAGTCGACGTTCGGGTAGAGCTTGCGCTCGATGAAGTAGTCGTCGGCGAGCGCCACATCCTCAAGCTCCTTCGCGATGTCGAGGAGGTCATCCTGAACACCGAGCGACTCCAGCACCTCATCGGCGCTTTCCTTCACGAGAGTCGCCCGCGGATCGAAGTTCTTGTACACCCGGTGGCCGAAGCCCATGAGCCGGATGCCGTCCTCCTTGTTCTTCACGCGCTCCACGAACTGCTTCACGGACTCGCCGGACTCCTTGATCTCGCCGAGCATGTTCAGCACTGCTTCGTTCGCACCTCCGTGCAGAGGACCGTAGAGCGCATTGATCCCCGCCGAAATCGACGAAAAGATGTTTGCTTCCGTAGACCCGACCAGCCGAACGGTCGAGGTCGACGCGTTCTGTTCGTGGTCCTCGTGCAGGATGAGCAGCCGTTCGAGCGCCCGGGACAGGACCGGATTCGGCACGTACTCCTCCGCCATGTTGCCGAAGTTCAGCTTGAGGAAGTTGTCCACGAAGCTCAGGCTGTTGTCCGGATACAGGAAAGCCTGTCCAAGCGCCTTTTTGTGCGCATACGCTGCGATGACGGGAAGCTTTGCGAGAAGTCGCACGGTGGAGCTCTCCACCTGTTCCGGATCTCGAACGTCGAGGGAATCCTCGTAGAACGTGCCGAGAGCTCCGACGGCGCTCGAAAGCACAGACATCGGGTGCGCGCTGTGCGGGAGGGCGTCGAAGAACCGGCGCAAGTCCTCGTGCAGGAGCGTGTGGCGCCGGATCGTGTCTTCGAATTTGTCGAGCTCGACGGCTGTGGGGAGTTCGCCGTGAATCAGGAGCCACGCGACCTCGAGATAGGTCGAATTCGCCGCGATGTCCTCGATTGCATACCCGCGGTATCGGAGGATTCCCTCATCGCCGTCGATGTAGGTGATGGCGCTCTTCGTCGCTGCCGTATTCACGAAACCCTGGTCGAGGGCCGTGAGCCCGGTCTGCCTCGTGAGGGTTGAAATGTCCAGGGAACTGGCACCGTCCGTTCCCCGCACAATGGGGAACTCCGCGCTGCCTCCCGGAAAGCTGAGGGTCGCTTTGGAATCGTCAGAAACTGCGTCAGTCACGCGTACAGCCTAATTGGAGGAACCGTCGACCGTGGAACCATCTAAGATTCCCGCAATCTGGCTGGAGGCTTTCTCCAATCTCCGAGCGGCTTCGGCAATCGCCTCGTCGCCGGCGGTGAGCGCAAGCCGAACGTGAGTCTCGTCGCCGTAAAACGTCCCCGGGACGGCGAGTATGCCGGAATCCGCGAGGTGACCGACCGTGTCCCAGGCCGGTGCCCCCGTCGTGGCCCACAAGTACAAGCCCGCGTCACTGTGGTCGATGCGGAATCCCGAAGCCTGCAGCGCCCTTCGCAGGACAGCCCGCCGCGAGCGATACAGTTCGCGCTGCGCATCGACGTGGGTTTCATCGGCGAGCGCGGCGACCATCGCGGCTTGCACCGGTGCGGGAGTCATGAGTCCGAGGTGTTTTCGCACCGTGAGCACTTGGCCAAGCACGCGCGAACATCCCCCGACGAACCCGGCGCGGTACCCAGCGAGGTTCGATTGTTTGCTGAGGGAACACACCGCGAGAGTATTGTGGCGGGAACCGTCGATCACTTTCGGGTCGAGGATGCTCACGGTCGGCCGTTCGTGGGCCCAGTTGAGTTCTGTGTAGCACTCGTCGCTCGCGATGACGGCGTCGAGCTCCCTCGCTCTTGCGACAGCCGCGCGAAGCTCAGCGACCGTCAAAACCCGGCCATCCGGGTTACCCGGACTGTTGAGCCAGATCAGGCGCGTGGATTCCGGCCAGAGCGCTGGATCGTCTTCCGCGACGACGCCCGCGCCGACGACGGCGGCCCCGAGCGCATAGCTCGGGTATGCGACGCGCGGAACAACCACGGTGTCCTCTGGCCCGAGCCCGAGGAACAACGGGAGCCCGGCCACGAACTCCTTCGAGCCGATCGTCGGCAGCACGTTGGCGATCCCGAGTTCAACGCCGCGCCGCCGCGCGAACCACTCGACGATGGCTTCGCGCAGTTGCTGCGTGCCCGCGGTTTGCGGGTACGCGGGGGCATCGGATGCCTCGGCGAGAGCCTTCCGGATGACGGCGGGCGTCGCGTCCACCGGGGATCCGACGGAGAGGTCGATCATGCCCTGCGGGTGCGCGCGTGCGCGTTCCGCGTAGGTCTCCAGAGCATCCCACGGGAAGTCGGGCAGGTTGAGCGGCATCGCGTCGGGTCAGGTCTCGGTGTTGTTGATGTTTGCGGGCAGCGCCGCGACGATGGGGTGGTCCTTGTCGATCACGCCGACCTTCGCCGCACCCCCCGGGGACCCGATGTCGTCGAAGAACTCGACGTTCGCCTTGTAGTAATCGGCCCACTGCTCCGGGGTGTCGTCCTCGTAGTAGATCGCCTCGACTGGGCACACCGGTTCGCACGCGCCGCAGTCGACGCATTCGTCCGGGTGGATGTAGAGCATCCGGCCGCCTTCGTAAATGCAGTCGACGGGGCATTCGTCAACGCACGCGCGGTCTTTCACGTCGACGCAGGGAAGTGCGATCACGTACGTCACTGTGCTTCGACATCCTTTCCCGGCTCTGGGCCTGTGCCCATCGTAGCCCGGGTGAATGTTCCGGGCTGCGGCCACGCCAGACCGACGAATGCGAGGACGAGCGGTCCGTACGCCCACACGTAACCCGCGAGGTTCGCCGGGACCAGAATGGAACCGCCGGGGCCAGTCTGCGAAAACATCCAGACCACCCCGAGCAGGCCGACCGCCGCGAACCCGGCGACGATCCGCGTGGCGAACAGGAACCGGAGGCCGGCGAGAAGGAGCGCGGTGAGCGCGAGAGACGTGACCGCCCACGTGTACTGGTGGTTGGCTGTGCCGATCGCGCCCACGATCCCGCCGAGAACGAGCGCGACAACGCATGCGGTGATCCGCAAGGGGACTCCGAGACGCGCCCAATTCACTCCCGGATCGTCTGCTGCACGTCGCGGCCGAAACGACTCGACCTCGCCGATGGGTTCGCGTTGACCGCCCGAGTGGACGATCGTGTCCCCGTCGATCGACAATTGCGTCCTGTGTTCGGCGAGCGCCAGTCTTTTCCGCTCCATCACCGCGCGCACGTCGACGCGGATGTCCCCCGGCGACTCCTGGCCGGACGGCACGATGGTGAAATAGTCGGTATCGGTCAGTAGTGCGGCCATGCTCGCCGCATCGTGCGCGCGAATGTGGTCGGGATGCCCGTAGCCACCCCGCTCGTCGTAGCTCACAACCGCCGTCGGCCGCACTTCGTCGATGACGGAAACAATGTCGGCGACGACCGCGTCGAGTCCGGCGTCAGTCAGCGACGTGCCGTCTCCGGTTTCCGAAAGCGGCTCTGCCCCGTCCGGCCCCCACTTCATGCCCGAATCGCGGTAGCGATGAGGTTCGGTGCCGTTCGCGCACGCATCCTCATTGCCCAGAATCCGGTGGTCCGTGAGCCCCAGCACTCGCATTGCCGAGGCAAGTTCCCGCTCGCGATGCGCGCCGAGCGCGTCGCCGGAAAGGTGCTGGAGCTCGGGTGGGATGACTTCCCCGCGCTCGCCGCGCGTGCACGTCAGGAGCGTGACCCGCGCACCGGCATCGAGAAGCGTCGCAATGGTCCCCCCGGTGGAAATCGTCTCGTCATCGGGGTGGGCGTGAATCAGCAGCACGTGCTCTGGATTCGTACGTGGTGCCACAGTGGACAGGATACGCACGCAACGATAGAGTTGCCTGGTTAGGTTAGCCTAACCAATATTGATTCGTCGTGCGACGTACGCGTTCCGACGCCAGCCTGAAGTGAAATTGTGATCGCCAACCTGCTCATCGGCCTCCGCGAGGGACTCGAAGCCGCCCTCGTGGTGGGAATCCTCGTCGCCTACCTCGTGAAGCTCCAACGCCGTGACGTTCTGCCGCGCTTGTGGCTTGGGGTCGGACTCGCCGTCGCCGTGTCGCTCGGACTCGGGGGCATCCTCACCTTCGGCGCATACGGGTTGAGTTTCGAAGCTCAGGAACTCATCGGCGGCACCCTGTCGATTGTCGCGACGGCGCTCGTGACCTGGATGATTTTCTGGATGCTGCGTACTGCGCGAACGCTTGGCAGTTCGCTGCGCAACGACGTGGACCACCACCTCGACGGCGCGGGATGGGGACTCGTTCTCGTCGCTTTTCTTGCCGTGGGCCGCGAGGGCATCGAGACCGCGCTCTTCATCTGGGCAGCGGTGCAGGCCACGGGAGAGTCCACGATGCCGTTGCTCGGCGCGAGCATCGGCATCGCCATCGCGATAATTCTCGGCTGGCTCATCTACCGCGGGGTCGTGCGCATCAACCTCGGAAAGTTTTTCGCCTGGACGGGCTTTTTCCTCATCATCGTGGCCGCCGGCGTGCTCTCCTACGGCGTGCACGATCTTCAGGAGGCCGGGGTGCTCCCCGGACTGCATTCCCTCGCATTCGATGTGAGCGCAGCCATTCCTCCCGACAGCTGGTACGGAACCCTGCTCAAGGGAACAATCAACTTCTCACCGGCGACCACGTGGCTCGAGGCCACGGTGTGGGTTCTGTACACGGTTCCGGTGCTCGCGCTGTTCGTGCGCGAGTTGCGAAAACCACATGCGCCGGCAAACCCCGCGGCCGTCGAATCCGACGTCGCACTCACCAACGAAGGAGCTTCATGACCCGCTTGCCTCTCGCCATCGCCACTGCGGCGACTCTCGCACTGCTCGGACTCAGCGGCTGCGTAGCAAATCCTGCTTCGGATGACGGCGCGACCAGAATTGACGTCACGAGCACCGCAGACGACTGTGTTCTGTCCGCCACCGCTGCGCAGGCTGGCAGCGTCGTGTTTGCCGTGACGAACAGCGGCGACGCTGTGACCGAGTTTTATGTGCTCGGCAACGACGGAAAGCGTGTCGTCGGCGAGGTGGAGAACATCGGCCCCGGCACGAGCAGGGAACTGGTCGTGACCGTCGAACCGGGAACATACTTCACGGTGTGCAAGCCGGGAATGGCCGGCGACGGGGTCGGCAAGGCCGAATTCACCGTTGCCGAATAGTACCGTGCCCGGACGCGGAGCTCAGGAGCCCGGCTTGACGTAGGTCACGGTGTAGTTCGCGATGAAGCCGCCCTTGTCATCGTCTGAAACCAACACGATCACGTGGTACGGCTCCTTGGCGAATGTTCCAGCATTCGCGTCGCCCGGCACGGTTCCGTCTCCAACGGGTTCGAATCCGGCGCCCGTCAATTGGGCCGCGATTCCCTCGAGCGCGTTCCCGTCGCTCACCTGGATGGTGACATTCCAGACCTTGCCGTCGCCATTGCCGATACCGGCGCCGAAGACGACGGCACCCGCAACGACCGGAACCTCCTTGGGGAAGTCTTCCGGAATAGTCGACCCACCCAGATCCACATCACCACCCGTCACCTGGTTGAGGATGCCCTCAACCGGATTCCCGCATGCCGTGAGCATGGGAGCGAGCAGGAGCGACATGAGGATCGCTGCCGGTACGATAATTCGCTTGCGAGCGTGGTCCATTTCCGTAATTCCTCACCGTTGGGTAGGGGCGTGATCGGCTGGTTTCCGCCAGCGTACTACGGGGAAGAACCTCGGACAAAGGACCTCGGAATGTCGAGTTCTACTCGTCGTCGAGCTCGGTGACGACGTAGGTGATGCCCGTCTTGCCGTCCTGCGTGTCGACGTTGAGGATCAAGCCGTAGCCGTGCCCTTCGTAGCCGCCCATGGCCGAATCGCCCTCGGTGCGGAACGACTCCTCGAATCCGGAACTGATCAGCTGGCTTCGTACGGTCTCGAACGCGTTCGAGTCGTACGCCTGGATGCGCAACGTCCACACCGTGCTTCCATCAACCGTCACCGAACCGCCCATCTCGATTTCACCCTCGGCGACGGGAATCTGGACCGGGAAATTCTTCGGGATCGATTTCCCCCCGAAGTCGGCGTCCGCGCCCGTGGCGCCCTTGATGATCTCGCCCGCACCGCCTTTGAGCACTTCCTCAAGCGGGTTGCCGAAACATCCGCTGAGAGTGAATGTCGCCCCGAATGCGAGGGCGAGGGCGGTCGTGATCGTCGTGAATTTCCTGGCGCTGGTACGCATAGCGGTTGCGGACTCCTCAATCGATTGGTTTCTGTGATGGCCGTCTGCCACCCTACGGGCCCGCCTGTGAGCAATCTTAAAGCCGGTACTGTGGGAGGGAATGACTGAGCCACCTTCGGCGACCCAGCCATCTCTGGGCGGATCGGCCGTCGGCGGACCCGCCCGGCCGCAGTTCGCGGGCAGCATGCGGTTCGTGGGTCGCGACGGCCCGCTGGCGGAACTGGTTGCTGCGCTGCCCCCGGGCGACCGGGCACTCACGCTCGTCGCCGGGGAAGCGGGAATCGGGAAATCCCGACTTGTTTCGGAAGCGGTCGCGATAGCGCGCCAACGCGGGCACCGGGTGCTTCGCGGGCAATCGCTGGATGCTGACGCCGCCCCGCCTTTCTCCCCCTGGACTCCGGTGATTCGCTCGCTCCTGCCTGCCGCGAAAGGGGACGACCTCCGCGCGCTCCTGCTGGACGACCCGACCGCGACCCGATTCGACCTGTTCACAGCGGTTGCTTCCCTGCTGGCCGCCGCGCAGGAAACCGCGCCGCTCGTCGTCGTTCTCGAGGACTTGCACGTTGCCGACCAGCAGTCGATTGCCCTCCTGCGCTTCCTCGCCCACGAACGGCGTGCGCAACGCATCCTGTTCATCGGCACGTTCCGCCCGGCAGAAGTCCGCGACCCGGTCGTCCGCGAGAAGATCGCGATCCTCGAACAGGTGGGTGCGCGCATCGACCTCCACGGCCTTTCGATCGCAGAGTTGCACACGCTCATTCCGGAACACGGGCCGGAAGCGGCGGAACTTCACGCCATCACCGGCGGCAACCCACTCTTCGTCGAGCAAGTCCTGAGGTTGTGGGTGACTCGGGGCGAGCTCCATGCGGCCCCCGGATTTCTCGGAGTGACGACCGACAGCTCGTTGCGATCCGTCACCCGAAGCCGTCTCGAGCAGCTTCCCGACGCGTCCAGGATCGCGCTGTCCGCCATCGCGGTGCACGGTCGTCCGCTCGCGCCGCAGAAACTCGCGCAACTACTGGGGAAAACGGAGCAAATCGTCCAGGCGGACCTGACGCCATCGATCGACGCGGGCGTGCTCGTCCGCTCGTCCTCCCCTGGAGACCGAGCCGAACTCGGCGGAGAGATCGCGTTCGCCCACATCCTGCTCGCCAATGCTGCGGTCGAACTCTCGACGCAGGATCACATTCGCACTCTGCACCATCGTTGCGCTGAAGTCCTGCGCGACCGGCGGGGACGCGGAGCCGAACGCGCGCACCACCTGTTGCATTCGGGCGCCGAGCACGCCGAAGAGGCACTCGGTGCGTGCGAGGTCGCCGGCCGCGAGGCCATGGCGGCTCTTGCATTCGAGAACGCAGTGACGCACTTTCGGCAGGCACTGCGGGTCATCGACGTCTTCGGCGTTGGGGATGCCGCACGGAGAACCCGCGTGGTCATCGAACGTGGATCCGCCCAGTGGGCAGCGGGCGACTACGTGGAAGCGGAACGCTCGATCGACGAGGCGTGGGAGCAGGCGGTGCGCGATGGCGACACTTCCGCACTGGCGCTCGCAGCGCTCGGTCCGGGATTCCGACTCGACTTCACGGGCGACGCCGCGCTCGCGCGCGCGACGCGCTGCACGACGGCGCTGTCTGCCATCCCTGCCGTCGCGAGCCCTTTGCGAGCGCGCTTGCTTGCGACTCTTGCCGCAGCTCAGCTCATGAACGCGGATGCGTCGGTGGCGCAAACCACGGCGGCCGCGGCACTCGCCATGGCGGAGCGCACGGGCGACGATCTCGCCCTCGGCTATGCGCTCGTCGCCGACATCGCCGCGAACCTCGACCCGGACACCCTCGACGCTCGCCTGCACTCTGCCCGGAGAGTGCTTTCGATTGCGCGACTGCACGGCGATCGAGATCTCGCATCGCAGGGTTACTTCCTTCTTCTCGCGGCATTCCTCGAGTCGGGAGACATTCGGGCAATCGATGCCGAGCTCGAACCACGACACCATGAGGCCGATGCATTCAGCGAACTGCGAGACTCCCGACACGCCGGTTGGTTCCGCTGTTCGCGCGCGCTCCTGGAGGGAAATGCCGACCTCGCCGAGCAACTAGCGAAGTCGTCGTTCGAACTTGCGCAACGCCACCGGGACCCGGATGCGCAGTCTGCCTGGATCGCGCAGATTTCGGTCGTGAGGTGGATGCAGGGTCGCACGAGCGAGCTCGAGCCGTACTATCTGCACGCGCGCGAGAGTGAGCCCGACCGGGATGTGTGGTCAGCGGTGCTCGCGTGGCTGTGGGCAACACAGGGACGGCTGGATGACGCGGCTGGCGCGCTCGCGCAGATCCGTCCTCTCTCGGAGATTCCTCGGGACCGCCACTGGTTTCTCACGATGTCCGCGATGTCCGAGGTCGCTGCCATTGTGGGCGACGAGCATCGAGCTCGCGCATTGCGCGACGCCCTCATTCCGTATGCCACTCGCCTCGTGCCGATCGGACTTGGCGTCGCCGCGTGGGGCACGGTTTCGCGGCCGCTCGGACTGCTCGCCGGAGTACTGGGCCGTCACGACGAAGCGCTCTCCCACCACCGCGAGTCCGTTCGGGTGTGCACTCAGGCCGGAGCAATCCCCTGGCTCGTGGAGTCCTGGCTCGACGTCGCCGAAGCCCTGGGTGCGTCGACCGAGGCCGATGCAGGGCAGGAAGCAGTTTCCCTCGCGGCGCAGGCTCTCGCGGCGGCGCGGAGGCTTGCGCTTTCCGGCCTCGTTCACCGGGCCGAAACTGTGCTCGACGCACATGGTGCTGCATTGGAAGACACCGCGGGCGCACCCGACTCCGCGAAATCGTCCGTTCGCTCGCGGCCGACGATCTCGATTCTGGGAAGATTCGAGGTCATCGGCGCCGATGGTTCACTTGCGCATTGGACGTCGCGCAAAGCGAGAGCACTCGTGCAATTGCTCGTCGCGGAGCGCGGCGCGGCCGTCTCGCGGGAGCGAGTCATGGATGTCCTGTGGCCGGGCGAGGCCCCAGCGACGCTGAGCAACCGGATGTCGGTCGCGATGAGCACGGTGCGACGCGCGCTCGATCCCGCGCGCTCCCACCCTCCGCAAAGCTTTCTTCGCGCCGACCGCAATGTGCTCCAATTGAACATCGACGAACTGGACATCGACGTCGAGAACTTTCTCCGATCCTCGGCCGGCGCGATCGCCGAGCGCGAACCGAATCGCGATGCCGCGCTCACGAGGGCTATCGAGCTGTACACGGGCGAGGCATTCCCCGACGAACCCTACGCGGACTGGGTGCAGCAGTTGAGGTTCCAGGCGCAGAACTCGTTTGCCGCACTGTGCCGGCTGCGTGCGGAATCGGCCGCGAATCGAGGCAACCTGCTTCTCGCGGCGGAATCCTATCGCCGGGTTCTCGGCATCGACCCCTACGACGAACGCGCGCATCTCGGCCTCATCGCGGCCCTCGAGTCGCTCGGGGTCGAGGGTCAGGCGCGACTGGCGCGCGACCACCACCGCGCGATGATGCTGGAGCTTGCAAGTTGAGCAGAAGCGGCCCAGAGGGTCAGCCTCTCCGGTAGTACACGACCTCACCCGCCAGGGCGTCCACCGTTTCGATCAGCCGGCTGCCTTCGCACGAGAACGACCGCGGCGACTGGAAGCCCGCACCTTCCGTTTCCCTTTCGTGGCCGGTCACCGTGATCGTGCCCGCGGGGTCGATCTCGTAGGTTCCCGGCTCCGATGAATCCGTCGAGATCGTCATGGTCTTGGGTGCCTGATCACCCAGAATCGGGTTCGGCGGCATGTGGATCTCGTAACTCCACCCGATGAGCTCTGTGCTCAGTGTGCCGTCGGGGTACGCGACGAGCCGAGCTGTGCCGTCGATCGACTCCGACGCGAGAACTCCGGCTTCCGCGAGCAACGAACCCCACGTGTCGGAGTCCATGATCCAGATTCCAGGGAAGCACTCCTCGGCGGCGACGAGAGCTGCCGTCCGCATGCTTTCGTCGCTTTCCGTCGACGCGCTCGGCGAGGCTGTTGGCAGTGCGCCCTCTCCGCCGATGCCCGTGGTCGCGCATCCGGAAACCCCGATGAGCACCACGCCGGCGATGAGCGCCACCCTCCGGCGAAGTGATCGTCGTGTGCCATTCGTCACGCTCACGGTCCTCCTTCAGGGAACCCGCGGGGTCGCGGGCTCCACCCTTCGAGGCTATCCGCGCGGCTGTGACTGTCCTTAAACTGCGGATCCCCGCGCAGAACTGCTCAGCTCGCGTTGGCCCGCTTGAGGCTCGCCGTCGCGCGGGCGCGCGCGTTCTGGTCAAGTTCGACCTTGCGGATTCGCACGAACTCGGGAGTGACCTCGACGCACTCGTCTTCGCGTGCGAACTCGAGGCATTGCTCGAGAGTGAGCTGGCGCGACGGCGTCATCCGCTCGAACGTGTCGGAGGTCGACTGACGCATGTTCGTGAGCTGCTTTTCCTTCGTGATGTTCACGTCCATGTCTTCGGAACGCGAGTTCTCGCCGACGACCATGCCTTCGTACACTTCCTGCGTAGGCTCGACGAAGAACGTCATGCGCTCCTGCAGTGCAACCATCGCGAACGGGGTGGCGACTCCTGCGCGGTCGGCAACGATCGACCCGGTGTTGCGGGTGACAATCGATCCCGCCCATTCTGCGTAGCCGTGCAGAATGGCGTTCGCGATGCCGGTGCCTCGCGTGATCGTGAGGAACTCAGTGCGGAAACCGATGAGTCCGCGCGACGGGACGATGAACTCCATCCGGACCCATCCGCTGCCGTGGTTGCTCATGCCGTCCATGCGGCCTTTTCGCGCCGCGAGTAGTTGAGTGATTGCGCCGAGGTGTTCCTCCGGCGCATCGATCGTCAAGTGCTCGTAGGGCTCGTGCACTGCGCCATCCACGCGGCGCGTGACGACCTGGGGTTTTCCGACCGTGAGTTCGAATCCTTCGCGGCGCATCTGCTCGACGAGGATCGCGAGGGCCAGTTCTCCTCTTCCCTGCACCTCCCAGGCGTCCGGGCGGCCGATGTCGAGCACGCGCAGCGACACGTTGCCGATGAGTTCGCGGTCCAGACGGTCCTTGACCATGCGGGCAGTGAGCTTGTGTCCCTTGATCTTGCCGACGAGCGGGCTCGTATTCGTGCCGATCGTCATGGAAATCGCCGGGTCGTCGACGGTGATCGCCGGCAGCGGGCGGATGTCGTCCGGGTCGGCGAGCGTGTCGCCGATCGTGATGTCGGCGAATCCGGCCACCGCGACGATGTCGCCAGGGCCGGCACTCTCCGCCGGGTAGCGATCGAGCGCTTTCGTGATGAGCAGCTCTGTCACGCGCACGTTGTGGACTTCGCCGTCCTTGCGCACCCAAGCTACGGTCTGCCCCTTCCCCAGCGTGCCGTTGAAGATTCGCAAAAGCGCGAGGCGCCCGAGGAACGGCGACGCGTCGAGGTTGGTGACGTGCGCCTGAAGGGGCGCGTCGGGGTCGAAGCTCGGCGCAGGGATGTGCTCGAGAATCGCCTCGAAGAGCGGCTCGAGGTCGGCGTTGTCCGGTAGTTCGCCGTTCGCCGGCTTCGTGCGGCTCGCTGCGCCGTTTCTCCCCGATGCGTACACGACGGGCACATCGAGGATCGCGTCGATGTCGAGGTCCGGGACGTCGTCCACGAGGTCGCTCGCCAGGCCGAGCAGAAGATCCTGACTTTCCGCGACGACGGAGTCGATGCGGGCATCCGGCCTATCGGTCTTGTTGACGAGCAGGATGACGGGCAGCTTGGCCTCGAGCGCCTTGCGCAACACGAATCGCGTTTGCGGCAACGGGCCCTCGCTCGCATCCACGAGCAGAACGACGCCATCCACCATCGAAAGGCCGCGTTCCACCTCACCGCCGAAGTCGGCGTGGCCCGGGGTGTCGATCACGTTGATCGTCACGGGGCCATCGGTGGCATGGAGCCCCGCATAGCTGATGGCCGTGTTCTTCGCCAGAATCGTGATGCCCTTTTCCCGTTCGAGGTCGCCGGAGTCCATGGCCCGTTCCTCGACGTGCGCATGCTCGCCGAACGAGTTCGTCTGGCGCAGCATGGCGTCGACGAGCGTGGTCTTACCGTGGTCGACGTGCGCGACAATTGCCACATTGCGCAAGTCGTTGCGGGTGGCAATAGGCATGGCTGTACTGTCCTCGATCTTTTGGGGGGCAGTCAATACTACTTGACGAGCCCGAGCTTCACCGCCGCGGCGGCCGGCTACGGCCCCAGACCAGACTCACACGCCGAGCTTGAGCCGTGCGCCGGGGATCGCGGCGAGCAGCTCGCGCGTGTAGTCCGTCTTCGGGTTGTCGAACACTTCATCCACCGTCGACGCCTCGACGATCTGCCCTTGCCGCATGACGCAAACCCGGTCGGCGATCATGCGCACGACCGCGAGGTCGTGCGTGATGAAGAGGTAGGTGAGTCCGAGTTCCGATTGCAGTTCAGCGAGCAGCGAAAGGATTTGACCCTGCACGAGCACGTCGAGCGCGGAGACTGCCTCGTCGAGGATCACGATCTCGGGTTCGAGTGCGAGCGCCCTGGCGACGGCGACTCGCTGGCGCTGCCCGCCGGACAATTCGCCCGGATACCGGGATGCCAGGTTGGCCGGCAGCGCCACCTGCTCCAACAAGTCACTCACGCGTTGGCGGCGGAACTCCTTGTCGCCTACCTTGTGAATCACGAGCGGCTCGGCGATGATGTTGCGGATGTTGCGCAGCGGGTCCAGCGACCCGTAAGGGTCCTGGAACACGGGCTGCATTTTGCTCCGAAGCTCGAACAGTTCCCGACGGCCGAGAGCGGCCGTGTTCTGTCCGTCGATCGAGATCGTGCCGCTCGTTGAGTCCTCCAACTGCAGCAAGAGCTTCGCGACGGTGGACTTGCCCGAACCGGACTCCCCCACGAGCGCCATGGTCGTTCCCCGCTCGACCGTGAAACTCACGTCGTCGACTGCCTTCAAATACCGGCCAACGCCACGCACGCCACGAATCTTGAAAACTTTCGTGAGGTTGTCAACGACGATGACCGGGGCTCCTTCGTCACCGGAGAGCGTCTTTCGCGTTGCCCGCGCCTTCGCAGTAGGACTTTCCCGAGCAGCGAGCTCCGGCTCATCGCCTTCGACCTTTGCTTTCACGTGAGAGGCCTGAATCCGGCGGGAGGCAAGACTGGGAGCAGCGGACACGAGCCTCTGCGTATACGGGTGACGCGGATTCTGCAGGATCTCCACCGACGGACCGGATTCGACAATCCGACCCCGGTACATCACAACTATCTGCTCAGCGCGTTCGGCGGCCAGTCCGAGATCATGGGTGATGAAGAGCAGAGCCGTGCCGGACTCCCTCGTCATCGTCTCAAGGTGGTCGAGGATGACTTTCTGAACCGTAACGTCGAGTGCGGATGTCGGCTCATCGGCAATGAGCAGTTTCGGCCGAGCCGCAAGCCCCATCCCGATGAGGACGCGCTGCCGCATACCTCCTGAAAACTGGTGGGGGAACTGCTTGAGACGCTTCTCTGCATCCTTCAGGCCCGCGAGCTCGAGCGCTTTCGTCGCCTCGAGCTTCACCTCCCTGCGCCCGGACGCCACACCGTTCGCGCGCACGGCTTCTTCCATCTGGAACCCCACGCTCCACACCGGGTTGAGGTTGGACATGGGGTCCTGGGGAACGAACCCGATTCCGCGACCCCGCACAGTCTCGATCTCCGCACGGGACATTGCGGTCAATTCGCGTCCGTCGAACAGCACCTGGCCGCTCGTGATCTGCCCGGAGCCCGGGAGCAGGTTGATGATCGCGTGCGCCATCGTCGACTTGCCAGAACCGGACTCGCCGACGACCGCGACCGTGCCGCCCGGCATGACCGACATGCTCACGCCATCGAGCGCCATGACCATGCCGTCCTGGCTCGGGAATCCCACGTGAAGGTCTCGTACTTCCAGCAGAGGGGCGGTCCAACCCGCGCTTGCGGCCGCGCGCGCGGCAGTGAGGTCCGGAGTGCTCATCGTTGTGCCCTCGCTTTGGGGTCGAGCGCGTCCCGTACGAGTTCGCCGAGCGAAATGAACGCAAACACCGCAATGAATAGTGCAATGGAGGGGTAAACGAGCGTGAGGGGAGCTGTGCGCAAGTAGGTCTGGGCCTGATTGATGTCATTTCCCCACGACATGATGTCCGAGCCCAATCCGACACCGAGGAAGGAAAGGCTCGCTTCGGCCACAATGGCGCCCGCCAGCGACAGCGTTGTGATGACGATGACGGGTGCGATGGAGTTCGGAAGAACATGCTTGATGAGGATCTTGATCCGCGACATCCCCAACGCGGTCGAAGCCATCACGAAGTCCGCGTTCTTCACTCGGAATATTTCGGACCTCAGCACTCTTGCGGTAGCCGGCCACGCGAAAAGCCCGATCGCGAGCGAAATGCTCCACACGCTCCGGTATTGGGAGAGCACGGACATGATGACGACCGCGGCAAGGATGTAGGGGATCGAGAAGAAGATGTCGCCGACCCGGGAAAGCACGGAGTCGATCCAGCCTCCGTAGAACCCTGAGAACGCTCCGAAAATCAGGCCAAGGAAGGTCGTCAGGGCCACGACGATGAATCCGACCGAGAGCGACGTCGAAGCGCCGAAGAGAATTCGAGAATAAATGTCGCAGCCGAGTTTCGTGTAACCGAGGGGGTGCCCGTCAGAGGGTCCACCGTGGCTGTTGGACAAATAGCATTCGTCGTTCGGCGGCGTATCGGTGAACAGCCACGGGAACAGGGCGATGACGACGAGCGCAAGGATCAGGAAGGAGGAAATCCAGAAAAGCGGTCGCCCCTTCAAGTCCCGCCAGGCGTCAAGCCACAGATTGCTGCGCCGCTCCGCGACCCGTACGGCATCGACTCCGAAGGTCTGATCGTCACTGACGGGCGCGACGTAGTGCGGAATCGTGGACCCGCGGCCGTCACGTGGCTGTTGCGCGCGTTCGGTTTCATTTGACATAGCGAATCCTTGGGTCCAGCAGTCCATAAAGCAGGTCGACGATGAGGTTTACGGCCAGATAGAGAAGCACCATGACCGTGACGAACGAGACGACCGTGGGGCCCTCGCCTCGGATGATCGCCTGGTAGAGCGTGTTCCCGACCCCGGGGACGTTGAAGATCCCCTCCGTGATCGTGGCGCCGACGAGGAGCACCCCGAAGTCGGTCGCGAGATACGTCACGCTCGGAATGAGCGAGTTCCTCAGGATGTGCACGGGAATGACCCGTCGGCGGCTCAAGCCCTTGCTGTATGCGGTGCGCACAAAGTCCTGATTCATGGTTTCCAGGGTCGAAGAGCGCGTCAACCGCATGACTTGCGCGAAGGTCGCCGAGGCGAGCACGACGGCCGGCATGATCAGATCCTGGAAGGGTGCTCCGCTGCCCACCGTGGTGCGGAACCAGCCCAACCAGACACCGAATACGTACTGCACAACGAACGCCGTGACGAAGATCGGCAACGAAATGAGGATGAGGCTGACCGCGAGGGATGAGTTGTCGAAAAACTTTCCCTTGCGAAGTCCCGAGACAAGGCCGACGAGAATTCCGGCCCCGGCGAGCATGCCGAGCGCCATGGTGGCGAGCTGCGCGGTCACGGGGAACGTCCGCAACAGGATCGAATTGATGGGTTCCCCGGAGAACGACACTCCGAAGTCGCCCTGGAAGAGGCCCCCGATATAGAGGAAGTACTGCACGATGAACGGCTGGTCCAAGTGGTACTGGGCGCGCAATTGCTCGATCACGGCAGGGTTCGGAGACTTGTCGCCGAACAGGGCAATGATCGGGTCGCCCGGCATCACGAAGACCATGAAATAGATGAGGAGGGTGGTTCCGAAGAACACGGGGATCGCCTGCAGAAAGCGGCGGATGATATACAGGGTCACGCGGCGTCCTTGCCGAGGAGGATCTCGAAGATCTGATTCATAGTTGTGTTTGCACTTGTTTGCTTTTCGACGCTACCAGAGCGCGAGCAAAGCCAAAGACAGTACGAGGGGTGACGTTAGTTTCGCCACCCCTCGCACTCACCTGTTGGAAACGGGTGTTACTTCTTGGTGATCTCGTAGTACAGCGGTACCGAGTTCCAGCCGAACTGCACGTTGGATACGTCGGTGCCGAATCCGCCCGTGACGTTCGAGTACCACAGCGGGAGAACCGGCAGGTCCTCAAGCAGGATCTCCTGCGCCTTCTGGAAGTAGCCGTTCGCCTCATCCAGATCGGACGCCGTCGAGCCCTGCTTCAGCAACGCGTCGAACTCCGGGTTCGAGTAGTCACCGTCGTTGGATCCGGCGTTGGTCGCGTAGAGCGGTCCCAGGAAGTTGAACAGACCCGGGTAGTCAGCCTGCCATCCCGTGCGGAACGGGGTCTGGATTTCCCGGTTCGTGATGAGAGTGCGTGCTTCCTTGAACGTCGGGTACGGAGCGCCCGCTGCGTCAATTCCGAGGGTGTTCTTGATGCTGTTGATGACAGCGTCAACCCAGCCCTGGTGCCCGCCATCCGCGTTGTAGGCGATCTGGAACTGGCCCGTCCACGGCGAGATGGCGTCGGCCTCGGCCCACAGCTTCTTCGCCTCATCCGGGTTGAACGCCAGAACTTCGGCACCCTTGAGCTTGTCGGTCCAACCGGCGATCACCGGGGAGGTGAAGTCGGAGGCCGGCGTGCGGGTTCCTTCGAAGATCACGTCGGTGATCTCCTGGCGGTTGATCGACATGGACAGCGCCTTGCGACGCAGGTTGCCCTCTTCGCCACTGAAGTGCGCGAGGCGCTCCGGGATGGTGAAGGACTGGAAGATCGCCGCGGCCTGGTTCACGGCACGGTCGCCGAGGTCAGACTCGAAGGTAGCGAACGCGCTGTTCGGGATTGCATCCAGAACGTCGAGGTTGCCACCGAGGAGGTCAGCGTACGCTGCGTCCTGGCTCTGGTAGAACGTGAACGTGAGTCCACCGTTCGCGGGCTTGCGTGGGCCGTCGTAGTCCGGGTTGACAACGAGGTCAATCTTCTCGTTGTGCTTCCAGGCGCCGTCACCCGCGAGCATGTACGGGCCGTTGCCCGATGGGTTCTCGCCGAAGGCTGCCAGGTCGTCCCACGCCGACTTGGGCAGCGGGTAGAACGCGGAATAGCCCAGGCGCAGCGGGAAGTCCGACAGTGCGGAGGTGAGCTTGATCGTGAACGTGGTGTCGTCCACGACGTTCAGACCCGTGAGCTCGGTGTCTTCCTCATAGCTGAAGCCTTCGATGTCCTCGAAGAAGTAGCTGGAAAGCTGCGCATTGCTCGCAAGAGCACCGTACTTCCACGCCGTGACGAAGCTGTCGGCGTCGACAGGGTCACCGTTGGTGAACTTCAGTCCCGGCCTGATCTTCACGGTGAATGTGATGTTGTCGTCGGTCGTGATCGATTCGGCGACATCGTTGTGCGGAGCACCCTTGCCGTCGTAGTAGATCAATCCGGCGAAAATGGAGTCGAGGATCTTTCCACCACCAACCTCGTTGGTGTTGGTCGGAATCAACGGATTCTGCGGCTCGGAGCTGTTCGCCGTGATGATCGCGGCGGAGTCGCCGCCACCGCCTCCCGCGTCTCCTGCCGGGGCGCACCCGGTCAGGGCCATGGCCGAGACGAGCGCGATCGCGCCCGCTGCCATTCCTACACGTCTGAGTTTCACTGTTCCTCCTGTAGAAGTTGGATGGATCGGACACCCCGTGTTGTGCACAGCGTGCCCCGTTCGATACTAGAGGGCCTCGACGGCATACTTCACGGTTTGCGCACTGGAGACTCAATTGTTATCGGGTTCGCAGGCTCACTGCGGTCTACCGCGCCGCCCGAAGGCGCTGCTCGCGGCTCTCGCGCTGCTTATCCGGATCCGGGAGCGGAACTGCGGCAATGAGCCTTTGCGTGTACGGATCCTTGGCTCCACGCAGAATTTCATCCCTCGTGCCCTGCTCAACGAGTTTCCCGTTGCGCAGCACGGCGATGCGATGCGCGAGCTGATCGACGACCGCGAGGTCATGGCTGATGAACAGGCACGCGAAATTCAGCTGCTCCTGCAATTCGAGCAACAGCTCCAGGAACCGCGACTGAACCGACACGTCCAGCGCTGACGTCGGCTCGTCGGCGACAAGAAGCTCGGGGCTCAGCGAAAGCGCGCGGGCAATGCCGATGCGCTGTTTTTGCCCACCGGAGAGTTCGTGGGGGTACCGATTGCGGAAGAACGTCGGCAATTCGACCTGCTCGAGCAGCGCCTCGACTTTTCGGTCCAGTTCCTTGCCCTTCGCGACCCCCGCGAGCAGCATGGGTTCGCCGATGCTCTGACCCACAGGCATGCGTGGATTCAACGACGACGCCGGATCCTGGAACACGATGCCGGTCTTTCGCCGCAGGAGCCGGAGCTCCTTCGTCGGCAGGCTCGCCATGTCCTTGCCGACAACGCGCAATTCGCCTTCCGTGATGGGGAGGAGACCCATGGCCGCGCGGCCGATCGTGGTCTTTCCCGACCCGGACTCGCCGACGAGCCCCAGAAGCTCACCCGGGTGAATTTCGAGTGAGACGTCATCGACCGCCCTGAATGCCGGCACGCGGCCGCGCTTGGGATAGTCGATCGTCACGTGTTTCAGGGAGAGCACCGGTTCGCTTTCGGCCACCCCGCGCGGAAGCAGGCGCTCCACGTTCGTTCCAAGGTGCGGAACGGAAGACAGCAGCTCGATCGTGTACGGTTCGACCGGCTTCTCGAAGATCTGACGCACCGTGCCCGTCTCGACGATGCGGCCCTCGCGCATGACCACGACCCGGTCCGCGAGATCGGCCACGACGCCCATGTCGTGCGTGATGAGGACGATCGCCGAATCGAGCCTCTTGTGCAGGTTGCGGAGGAGGTCCAGGATCTCCGCCTGCACCGTCACATCGAGGGCCGTGGTCGGTTCGTCCGCGATGAGCAGGTCGGGATCGCAGGAGATCGACTGCGCGATCATCGCGCGCTGGCGCTGTCCGCCGGAGAGCTGGTGCGGATACGAGTTGAAAGCCTTGTTCGGGTCGGGCATCTCCACCATGGTGAGAAGCTCGATGGCGCGCTCCTTGGCCGTGGCCGGACTCACGCCGTAGTGCTGGCGAAGCGTCTCCACGATCTGGAATCCCACGGTGTAGACGGGGTTGAGCGCGGTCATCGGCTCCTGGAAAATGACCGCGATCTTCTCGCCCCGCACACGGCGCATTTCATTGCCGCGCATGCCGCGAAGCTCGACGCCGTTGAGTTTGACGCTGCCCTGGATGCGGCTGTTCACGGGAAGCAGGTTGAGAACCGCCATGGAACTCGCGCTCTTGCCCGATCCCGACTCGCCGACGATCGCGAGAACTTCGCCCTTGTTCACCGTGTAATTGAGCTTGATGGCCGCGGGAACCCACTCGTTGTCGACGCCGAAGTCGACGCTCAGGTCCTTCACCTCGAGAACGGGAACGCCTTCCCGCGCCTCTGGGGTGATTTCTTCCATCGCCTCGAACGGCGAGGATGTTTGGGTGTCAGTCATGTGCTCGGTCTCCCTGTCAACCACCACTGCCCAGCACCTGCGACGATAGTCGAATGTTCCATTCGCGCTTCAACCGTGTGCTTGCCGTCGTGACGTGGCTGTTGTGTCTTTCTGGTGTTGTGGCTATCGTCGTCGCCGGGACGACCGCCGCCCTGCGCTCTATGCCCTTCATCGAGCTCATCGCGTGGCTGACCTGGGCCGGATTGTGGCGTCCAGTTCTGAAGCTGGACGACGAGGCCGTCACGGTCGTGAACACGTTCGCGACGACCGTCGTGCCGTGGGCGGCCCTCATCCAGGTGGACACGAAATACGCGTTGACGCTCGTCACGCCGAATCGCCGCGTCTCCGTCACGGTCGCGCCCGCGCCAGGACGAATTGCCGCGGCTCTCAGCAATCGTGACCTCAAGGGCATTTCCGCGCCCCGGGGCGCCGATGGGAGCATAAGCCCGGGTGACCTTCCGACCTCGGACTCCGGAGCGGCGGCCCACCTCGTGCGCCAACGCTGGGAACGGCTGCTTGCCGACGATCGGATCGCCGTGGGCACCGCCGATGCGACGCGCGTGGACCGGCGAATTCACTGGATCGTGATCCTCGTGAGCAGCGCCCTCGCAGTCGCCCTGATCGCTGCGATCGCGCTGCCCTGACGGCGCCGTCATTTCGATTCCTGTTCCTTCATGCGGCGCGCCACGAACTTGCGTTGCCTGGGGTCGAACGCGTCGCGCAATCCGTCGCCGATGAAGTTCACGGTCAACGCAATGATCACGATGAACACGCCGGGCCACAGGAACAGGTACGGCCGTGTGCCGAACGCGGTCTGGTTCTGGCTGATGATGAGCCCGAGGGACACGTCGGGGCTTCGAATTCCGAACCCGAGATAGCTCAGTCCCGTTTCCAGCAGGATCGCAGCGGCCATGATGAGCGTCGTCGCGACGATGACGACGCCGATGGCGTTCGGCAGAATGTGCCGGAACATGATCCTCGCGTCCCGCGCGCCGGAAACCCTCGCCGCGTCCACGTACTCGCGTTCGCGCAGCGTCAGGAACTCGCCGCGCAGCAAGCGGGCAAGCCCGGTCCACAGGAAGAGTCCGAGAACGATGGACAGGCCGAGGACCCCGAGGCCCTTGAAATGCTCGCTCGCGATTTTTCCCACGACCGCACCGAGAACGATGACCGGGATGATGATGATGAGGTCCGTGAAGCGCATGAGCACGGACTCGACCCAGCCCCGGTAATAACCGGCGACAGCGCCCACGACCGTGCCGATGACCGCGACGAGCCCGCCGATGATGAACATGACGATGAGAGAGTTCTGAACGCCGCGCATCGTCATCGAAAAGTAGTCGATGCCGATGAGCGTCTGGCCGAAGGGATGCTCGCCGAGGGTGATGCCATCGCCGCCCAGCCACTCCGGGATGAGCGACAGTGTGGGTGCCCCGCCGTTCAGTGGGGTCGCAAGGTCGGTGTACTGGTACTTCCACCAACCGGGGATCCCGAATGCGCCGATCGATGTGACGGACAACACGATGACCGCGAGGAACACGCCGAGCGAGGCCATCGCGACCCAGTTCTGCAGGAACCGCTCGAGGATCATCCGACCCTGGCTCTTGCCGACGGTGATTCTGGCGATGCCTTCCTGGTCGACCGGGCGCGGTTCGCCTTCGTTGATCATGGTCATCCGCGGGTCCTCACTCTCGGGTCCAGGGCCGAATAGGTCATGTCGGCGATGAAGTTGAACACGATCACCATGACCGCGATCACGACGAAATATCCCATGACCGGATTCGGGTCGGGCAGCGAAATTCCGCGCTGGAACATCGCACCCATTCCGGAGAAGGCGAACACCTGCTCCGTGATGATGGCGCCGCCGAGCAGCGCACCGAAGTCCGACGCGACAATCGTGGCGATCGGGATGAGCGAGTTCCGGAACGCGTGCCGAACGATGACCACTCGCTCCGGCATACCCTTCGCGCGCGCGGTGCGGATGTAGTCCTGGTTGAGAACATCGAGCATCCCGGCTCGCGAATACCGCGTGTATCCGGCAAATCCGATGAGCATGAGAGTCAGGGTCGGGAGCAGGAGGTGGGTGAAGGAGTCGATCCCGTGAATCCAGATGTCGCCGCCGAGGTTCGGCGTCTGCGAACCGACCGTGGCGATCGGGCGGCCGTTGATAGCAGACCTGCCGAGGTAGTCCGGCCACGACTGCATCAATCGGTCCACGAGGATGAGCAGGGCGGAGAGCACGGCGGTGAACGAGCCGACGCGCATGTTCAGCCCGCGGTCCGGACCGCCGACGAGGTAGCCCGTCGCGAGGCCGACGACGACCGTGACGAGGCCGAGAATGAGCAGCGTGTAGATGCTGGAAATGTCGAGGAGCGACTGGAGGCTGAAGTAGCAGATCATCGTGATGACGACCTGGATTCCCGCAGTCAGGAGCGCCCTGCGGTTGCGCAATCCGGCCATGAGCGTCGAGAGGACCAATCCGATCCCCGCAGACATGAGAAGCAGGAACACCGGCCCGATGTTCGGGTTCAGGAACCAGTTGGCCGCCGAGAAGTAGATGAGGACCGCGGCCGTTGCGAGGGTCGACGCGACGAACACGCTCACGCGCCTCCGCAACTCGCCGCCGATCAACCCAACCCACAGCAATCCGACGACTATCGCGATGACTGCGATCCAGATCGGGCCGAGCTGCGGGTCCCGCAGGAAGTCGTTGAAGCGGATCGCGACGAACTCCTTGAGCAGGATGCCGACCCAGAACGACGGGAGCGAGTACAGCAGGAACGAGACGAACGTCATGACGAAGTCGAACGTCGTGTACTGGCGCAGCGCAGAGACGATCCCGAACGTGAGGCCGACGACGATCGCGAGAATCGTCGCCGCCGTGACGAGCTGGAGGGTCGAGCCCATTGCGAGCGGAAGCAGGTCTGTGACCTTCTGGCCCTGCGCGGTCAGACCCAGGTCGCACGCGTCCGCGAAGGGGATCAGACACTTCGCGGCGCCTCCGAGCCACAGGAAGAAACGCAAGGGCGCCGGCACGTTGAGCTGCAGCGCCTCTGTGCGGGCGGCGATGAGCTGATTCTTGTTGGGAAGCCGGCTCTGGTAGAACTCTTCCAGCGGGTCGCCGGCAAGGGCCGTGAGCTGGTACATGATAAATGCCGCACCGAGAAGCAGCAGTACCGAGACGATGAGTCGCCTCGCGATGAATGTCACCATGAAAGAAACGCTTTCCTGTCGCGGACCGACATCAATGGCGGTCTGCGGGAAGTTTAGCCGAGCATGCGCGCGCAGTACGCGCGTTGTCGACGGTGGACTGAATGAGGAGGTCGAACGGAACGGAGCGCCAGGACCGATAGTCCTGGCGCTCCGCCCTGGAAGTTCATCCAGAGTCAGTCCCTGAGGGACTGAACCAGGAAGTTACTTCTTTGCCCACTCCCAGTAGTTCCAGCCCACACCGGCCTGGCCGGGGTAGTACACAACGCCAGTGACGCTGTTGCTGTGCGCCATGACACCCGGAGCAACGAACAGCGGCACGCCGTATCCGTCGGCCCACAGGAGGGTGTCAATCTTGATCTGGATCTCATCCTGAGCAGCCTTGTCCAGGGTGACCTGGAGCTGCTTGGCCAGCTTGTCGACCTCAGGGTTGGAGTATCCGCTGTAGTTTCCGCCACCGTCAGAACCGAAGATCTGCGGGACGCCGGCAACGCCGACACCGGACGAAATCCAACCGAAGATCGATGCGTCGTAGGTGCCGCTTCCGAGGAGCGATCCCCAGTTCTCAGCGCCGCCGTCGATGACCTTGAATCCGGCCTTCTCCGCCGAAGCCTGGATGGCCTGGAAGGAGTTGACGCGGTTCGGGTTCTTCGTGTTGTACAGGATCTTCACTTCCGGGGTCGCGCCGGCCAGGAGGGCCTTTGCGCCGTCGATGTCGACCTCGTTGTACGCGTCGGAACCGTTCACCTTGATCGCTTCCTCGTACGCGTCGGTTCCCGGGAAGAACAGCTGCGAGTTGTCCAACTCGGCGTCCGGGTTCTGCGGCGTAACGATGGCGTCGAGGATCTGCTGACGAGGAATCGTCATCAGGAACGCCTTGCGGACGTTCTCATCCTTGAACACGGGTGCTGTGAACGTGATGTCCAGGTGGTCATAGCTGAACTGGTTGCCCGTGAGCGTCGTCACGTTCGAGAGCGCCTCAAGCGACTTGATCGTGTCGGCGGAGGACTGCGGGTTGATGATGTCGACCTCACCGTTCTGGAGTGCCGTCACCTGCGCCTGAGCGTCACCGATGAACCGGATGACGATCTTGTCGACGCTCGGCTTCAGGTCGCCCTTGTAGTCGGGGTTCCGGACGAGCGTGACCGACTGCTTCGGCGTCCAGGAATCGAGCACCATCGCAGCGGACGAGAGGTACAGGCTCTTGTCCGACGGCAGGCTGGTCGCGTCGAATCCGGTGTTCCAGAAGTCCGCGAAGGCCTTCAGGTCAGCGTTCGGCTCTGCCGGGTTGGCAGCGTCACCGCGAGGCATCGACTCCATTGCCGCGAGGACATCAGCGAGCGCAACGCCCGCCTGGTCCGCGACAACGTGCGCCGGCGCATCGATCGGGTTGACGAGCTGCCAGTCGGCGTACGGCTCGCTGTAGGTGAGGGTGATCGACATGTTGTCGTCACCGATCTCCGGCTTGTCGGCGAGGCCGAGGCCCGAGGTGTCACCCGCATAGTTGAAGTAGGTGGTTCCCGAGGTCACGTTGCCGTCGGCGTCCGTGGTCGAGTCGTTGAAGAAGCCCGACTGAACAGCCCAGGCCAGCATCATGTCGTCAGCGGTCACCGGGGTGCCGTCGGACCACATGGCGGTCGGCGCGAGAGTGTACTTGACGACGAGCGGGTCATCGCTCGTCTTCTCCACGGTGCCGAAGCTCGTGTCCGGAATGATGTTGAGCTTGTTGTCGAGGTAGAAGAAGCTCGAGCGGGTGTAACCCGTGAGCTTGGAGTTCATGTCCAGGTTGCCCTGCGGGGTGTTCGGGTTGAACGAGGTGAGCTCGTTAACCTCGGCGACCGTGATGGTGCCCCCGGTTGATGTGGACGGAGTTTCGCCGGTTGTTGTGCAACCTGTAACCGCCATGGCCGCAATTGCCGCCATCGCGATCGGCACTCCGATGCGTCTGAATTTCACTTTTCCTCCTGTGCAAGATGGATTACAACCCGGGACAATTCCTAGCACCCCGAATCGCTTGTTAAAGAGAACCCTAAGCAGGGACCACTCCACACGCAAAACTGTAAACTCAAACGTTACCCAGTGGTAACGCGCACACGAGAATCTTGCAAACTCTGGCGAATTGTTGCGTCGAACGCAACGAATTCGCGCTCATATCGCGCTCGAGTGCACGTCGAGGGGGCGAATCGGCGTGTCGAGGCGCGTAGCATCGAGAGCATGCCGTCCGCATCCGCCCTTCGCCGCGACCAGTCTCTGCTGGTTTTCGATGGCGATTGCGGGTTCTGCACGAGCGCCGTCCGATGGCTGGAGCGCACGCTCCCGGCACCGCCGCGCTCAACGCCCTATCAATGGGCCGATGTGGACGACCTGGGGCTCACATCCCAGGATGCAGCGGCCATGGTTTGGTTTGTGGCGACGGACAGGCACGGCACCGAGCACCAGTACGGCGGGTATCTTGCGGTATCCATGATGCTGCGACTCCAGCCCGGCCTGGGCTGGCGGATCCTCGGAGTGCTCATGGACACGATCCCGTTTTCCCTCGCGGCCGACCTCGGCTACCGTCTCGTCGCCCGATTGAGATTTTTGCTTCCCGGTGCGACCCCTGCATGCCGGGTCGACCGCGAAGGATGAACGAGTCCATCGCCGGCGCGGCGAATGGTGTAAGTCGCCGCCGGTTGCGGGGAGAGGTTCTCATCGTGCTCGGGCTCTCGCTCGGGGCGTCCGCCGTGTACTCCGTCGTCGCGATCGTGAATCGGCTCACGCAGTCGAAGGCGTTGTCTCAACAAACCGCGACCCTCAACGCGCCGCTGAGCGACCGAGAGGTTTTCGACCTCATCTACCAGCTCCTCGGCGTCTCGTTCGCGCTCGTGCCCGTCGCGCTCGTCGGATTCCTGCTGTGGCAGTCGACGAGCCCGCACCTCGGCAGGCTGGGAGTGGACTTCCGACATCCGGCTCGGGACACTCTCTTCGGCCTCGGTCTGGCCCTCGCCATCGGCGTTCCCGGAATTGGCCTCTATCTGCTCGGGCGCGAGATCGGAATTACGGTCCAGGTCATCCCGACCGCGCTCGATCAGTACTGGTGGACGGTACCCATACTGCTGCTGGCCGCCGCCCGCGCCGGAATCACGGAAGAAGTCATCGTCGTCGGCTATCTGTTCGCGCGATTGCGCGAACTCGGCTGGGGGCGCTGGACGATCATCCTGTCCACGTCGGTGTTGCGCGGCACGTACCACCTCTACCAGGGTTTCGGAGCGTTCGTCGGCAACATCGCGATGGGAGTTCTGTTCGGCTGGATCTACAGCCGCTACGGCAGGTTGCTGCCCCTCGTGATTGCGCACACCATCCTCGATGCCGCGACCTTCGTCGGGTACCCGTGGGCCGCATCCGTGTTCAGCTGGCTGTGACTGCCCCCGTCACATGAACGCCTCGGCAGGCGGGCAGGCGCAAAACAGGTTCCGGTCGCCCCACGCCTGATCGACCCGGCGAACGGGCGGCCAGTACTTGTTCCTCATCAGGGACGGCACGGGATACACAGCTGTCTCGCGAGAGTAGGCGTGCTCCCATTCGCCCGCAATCACCGAGCGCGCCGTGTGCGGCGCGTGGTGGAGAGGATTGTCGTCTGCCGGCCACTCGCCTGCTCCGACGGCATCCGCCTCGGCGCGGATCACCACCATCGCCTCGACGAATCGTTCGAGCTCGGCGAGGTCCTCGCTTTCCGTCGGCTCGATCATGAGCGTGCCGGGAACCGGGAACGACATCGTCGGCGCGTGGAAGCCGAAGTCGATGAGCCGCTTCGCGACGTCGTCCACGGTCACGCCCGTGGCCTCGGTGAGCGGACGCAAGTCGATGATGCACTCGTGCGCCACGAGGCCGTTCTCGCCCGAGTAGAGGAGCGGGAAATGGTCGCGCAGGCGCGCGGCCAGATAGTTCGCTGCGAGCACCGCCGCACCCGTGGCGTCGCGCAGCCCGTCTGAGCCCATCATGCGGATATATGCCCACGTGATGGGCAGGATGCTCGGGCTGCCGTAGGGGGCGGCAGAGACCGAGTTGCCGCCCGGATTGCGCTGGGCGAACGGGTGCGACGGCAGGAATGGCGCGAGGTGCTCCTTTGCCGCGACGGGCCCGACGCCCGGTCCGCCCCCGCCGTGCGGAATGCAGAACGTCTTGTGCAGATTCAAGTGCGACACGTCGCCGCCGAACTCGCCGAAGCGGGCGTAGCCAAGGAGCGCGTTCAGGTTCGCCCCGTCGATGTACACCTGACCGCCGGCATCATGCACGGCATCCGTGATCGCGCGAATCTCCTGCTCGTACACCCCGTGGGTGGACGGATAGGTGACCATGAGTGCGGCAAGTTCCGCAGAGTACTGGTCGATTTTCGCCCGAAGATCATCAAGATCGACGTTGCCGAGGTCATCGCACTCGACCACGACGACCTTCATGCCTGCGAGCACGGCGCTTGCGGCGTTCGTGCCGTGGGCGCTCGAGGGAATGAGGCACACCGTGCGGTTGTCGTCCCCGCGCGAGCGGTGGTATCCGCGGATCGCGAGAAGCCCGGCGAGTTCACCCTGGCTGCCCGCGTTCGGCTGGACCGAGACCGTGTCGTAACCGGTCACGTCGGCGAGCCACGACTCGAGCTCCTCGATGAGGTCGAGGTAGCCGTCGACGTCGGCTTCGGGAGCGAACGGATGGATGCCGGCGAATTCGGGCCACGACACGGATTCCATCTCCGTGGCCGCATTCAGCTTCATCGTGCAGGAACCGAGCGGAATCATTCCGCGATCCAGGGCGTAGTCCTTGTCGGCGAGGAACTTGAGGTAACGCATCATGCTCGTCTCCGAGCGGTGGGTGTTGAACACGGGATGCGTAAGGTACTCGCTCGAGCGCAGCAGACTCTGCGGAATCCAGCCGCCGACTTCGGTGCGGCCGGGGCCCATGCCGTCGAGAGTCGCCTGGTCGGCGCCGAGGAGGCCGGCCAGCGCGAGCAGCTCGTCGGCGCTCGTGGTCTCGTCCACCGAGAACTGCACCCGATTGTCGTCGACGCGGCGGAACAGGAAGCCCGCGTCGTACGCGCGCGCCACGAGTTCGTTGGCGCTGCGGTCCGTTTCGAGCGTGATCGTGTCGAAGTAATTGCCGTGGACGATCGTGTGCCCGCCATCGGTTGCGGCGCCGGCCAGGAATCGCGTATAGGACGTGACGCGCTCGGCAATGGCTTTGAGGCCCGCCGGGCCGTGGTACACGGCGTACATTCCCGCCATGACGGCGAGAAGCACTTGCGCCGTGCAGATATTGGACGTGGCCTTTTCTCTGCGGATGTGCTGTTCTCTCGCCTGGAGCGTGAGCCGATACGCGACGTTGCCGTCCGCGTCTTTCGAAACACCGACGAGTCGGCCGGGGAGTTGACGCTCAAGCCCGGATCGAACCGCCATGTATCCCGCGTGGGGTCCGCCGAAGCCCATGGGCACGCCGAAGCGTTGGGTTGTGCCGACGGCGACATCCGCCCCGAGCTCGCCCGGCGAAGTGAGGAGCGTGAGCGCGAGCAGGTCGGCGGCGACGACCACGAGACCGCCCTGGGCCTGAACCGCGCCGATCACTTCGCGAGGATCCCACACTCTGCCTGAGGCCCCCGGGTACTGGATCAGCGCACCGAACACGTCGATGTCTTCCGGCGGGGGCGACTGGTCATACGGCGTGTAATGCAACTCGATGCCGACGGCCGCGGCGCGGTTCTCCAGCAGCGCCTTCGTTTGGGGCAGTGCATCCTCATCGACGAGGAAGATGTTCGACTCGGATTTCGATGCGCGGCGCGCGAGGAGCATGCCCTCGACGACGGCGGTGGACTCGTCGAGCATGGACGAGTTCGCCGTGTCGAGGCCCGTGAGATCGGCGACCATGGTCTGGAAGTTGATGAGCGCTTCGAGGCGCCCCTGCGAGATTTCCGGCTGGTACGGGGTGTACGCCGTGTACCAGCTCGGGTTCTCGAACACATTGCGCTTGATGACCGCCGGGGTGATCGTGTCGTAGTAGCCGAGTCCGATCATCGAACGGTTCACCCGGTTGCGGGACGCGTAACCGCGCAACTCTGCGAGCGCCTCGCGTTCTGTTGCTGCGGGCGGAAGCGCTGAGGTTTCGTCTGCGATCTGGATCGCATCGGGAACCGCGGCGCGCAGGAGCTCGGGGACGGACTCGTAGCCCAGGACCTTGAGCATGTGGGCCTGAGCGTCGGAGGCGGTGCCAATGTGGCGTTCGGCGAACCCGCCAAACTCCGACGCGGTGGAGGCGGCCATTACTCTCCTACCAGTGCGCTGTACGCCGCGTAGTCGAGCAGGCCCGCGGTGTCGAACACCGACGCGTCGGCGACTTCGACCTTGATCATCCACCCGGCTCCGTACGGGTCCTCGTTGACGAGTTCCGGGCGATCGGTGACTTCGCTGTTTGCGTCGATGACGGTACCGTCCATCGGCGCGAACAGTTCGCCAACTGACTTCGTGGATTCGATCTCGCCGACGACCTTGCCGGCCTGGATCGTGCTTCCGGTCTTCGGCAACTCGACGAAGACGACGTCGCCGAGCTTGTCTGCCGCGTAATCGGTAATGCCGATCGTCGCCACAGTGCCGTCGATGTCGAGCCATTCGTGCTCGGCCGTGAACTTGAGGTTGTCCTTGTCAGCCATGTCAGTTCTTCTCTCTCTTATAGAAGGGCAGTGCGGTAACGGTCGCGGGAACCATGGTGCCTCGGATGTCGAGGTCGAGCACGGTCCCGGGGTCAGAGTATTTCGGGTCGACGTACGCCATGGCGATCGGGTGCCCGAGCGTCGGCGACAGGGCACCGCTCGTGACTTCTCCCACCGGATTTCCCCCATCCACCACTGCGTACCCGGCGCGGCCGGCGCGGCGCCCATCGGAGACGAGTCCGACGAGAATGCGCGTGCCATCGGGAAGACCCGCTTCCGCCGCTTTGCGGCCCACGAAATCGCCTTCCTTCGTGAAATGCACGACGCGGCCGAGACCGGCCTGGGCCGGTCGGATGTCGCGGCCGAGCTCATGCCCGTACAGCGGCATCCCCGCTTCGAGCCGAAGTGTGTCTCTGCTGGCGAGCCCGGCGGGGCGGAGCCCCACTGGCTCGCCCGCCTCTTCCAGAGCGCGCCAGAGCGCTTCGGCATCCGCGGTATCGACGTACAGCTCGAACCCGTCCTCACCCGTGTACCCGGTGCGCGCAACGAAGACGGTGCGGTCGCCGAACGTCGCTTCTGTCGACCAGTAGTACTTGAGGTCGGCGAAGGATTGCTGCCCGTCGAGCACGACAAGCCCTGTCGTGGCCTGAAGGACCTCCAGCGCGCGCGGCCCCTGTACGGCGATGAGTGACGTCGTCTCGCTCACGTCGACGACCGTCGCGTCGAAGTTCGCCGCGCGCGCGGTGAGCTCCTGCAGCGCGACATCGTGATTTCCCGCGTTAGCCACGACGAGGTACTCCCCCGGCGCGTTGTGGTAGACGATCAGGTCGTCGAGGATCCCCGCATTCTCGTCGAGAAGGAGCGTGTACTTGGCCTGCATGAGGGCGATCGTCGACATCTTTCCCGCGAGGGCGAAATCGAGGAATGCGGCGGCGTCGGGACCCGTCACGCTGATCTCCGCCATGTGGGAAATGTCGAAAATGCCGGCCGCGGTGCGCACGGCGTGGTGCTCTGCCAGGTCGGAGCCGTAGCTCACGGGCATCTGCCATCCTGCGAAATCCGTGAAGCTCGCACCGTGGGCAACATGAATTTGGTGCAGCGGCGATAGCCGCTCTGGTGGCGAGCCATCGGATGCGGGACTTTCGGGGGCTGGGCTGTCGGACACGAGTTCTCCTGGCACTGAAGCGGTGGAACTCCCCCTCTGTACTGAGCCTGAGAGTTTCACCGACGATTGTCGGTTTTCACCGTGGGCGGAACCGTACGTGCGGTTCGCTCTCCAGAGTGGCCCATTCGATGCGGTACTGGTGACCTGAGAGATTGGCGGGGAGGCTTGCTCCTTCGGTGCCGCCTCGTGGATCCGACGGCTCTCCCGCATCGTGTGCGGCCCGATATTCACTTTGGCCCAAGCCTATCAACTTCGATGCCGAACGCGCCCGCCGCCGCTAGGCTTGCGGCCATGTCGAACCGAGGCCCAGAGCGGCCAGCGCTGCGCGAACGATTCCGCTATTGGTTTGACAACGTCATGGCGAGAGGCACGATCGCCGTCATGGGGTTGCTGGGGATCGCCACGGCGGTCTTCATCGCGTTCGTCGCGCTTGTGGTGATAGTTTTCGGCCTTTTCCCCACCGCGGAAGGCGGCGGCGAAGACAGGCAGTCGTTTTTCGAAGTGCTGTGGGGGAACCTCATGCGCACGCTCGACCCGGGAACGATGGGCGCTGATCAGGGCTGGGGGTTCCGCGCAGCGATGCTCATCGTCACGATCGGCGGGCTCATCATGGTCGCGAGCCTCATCGGCATCATCTCGGGCGCATTCGACTCCAAGGTCAGCGAACTGCGCAAGGGACGATCACGCGTGCTCGAATCGAACCACACGCTCATCCTCGGCTGGAGCCAGAAAGTGCTGCCGATCGTGAGCGAGTTGTGCATCGCAAACGAATCGAGGACGAGGCCCGTGATCGTCGTGCTCGCCGATCGCGACAAAGTCGAAATGGAAGATGAGCTGAAAGCGATCCTGCCGAAGCGAACCCGCACGAGGATCATCGTGCGGCGCGGAGATCCGATGGATCTCGGCGACCTTGAACTCGGCAATCCGCACACCGCGCGCAGCATCATCGTTCTCGCTCCCGAGGGAATCGAAGACCCCGACTCGGTCGTCATCAAGATGGCGCTCGCACTCACCAACAATCCGCGGCGGGGGCCGAAACCACTCGACATCGTCGGCGAGCTCCAGGAAATACGGAACCTCGAGGCCGCGACGCTCGTCGGTCGGAACGAAGTGAGCTGGATCCTCGCCCGCGACCTCATCAGCCGGATCACGGTCCAGACCTGCCGGCAGAGCGGACTCAGCGGCGTCTACACGGATCTGCTCGACTTTGCAGGGGATGAACTGTACTTCGCGCAGGAGCCCGCGCTCGTGGGTGCAACCTTTTTCGACGCCCAGTTGTCCTATGTCAATTCGTGCGTCATGGGGATCGTCTCGGGCGATGAGGTCCGGTTGAATCCCGACCCCGCAACCGTGATTGGCGCAGGGGACCAACTCATCCACATCGCCTCGGATGACAGCGCGATACAACTTTCGTCACGGGGCGTTCCGGATGGTTCCGCCATCAGCGATGCCGTCGACGAGGCCCGTCGCCCAGAACGCACACTCGTCCTCGGACTCAACACCGACTTTCGAACCATCATGCGGGAACTCAACGAGTACGTCGCGAAGGGTTCACGCACGACCGTCGTCGCCGACATCGATCCACCCGAGTTCCTCCCGCGCGAAAACATGACGGTGAATTTCGTTCGCGGCGACACGACGAGTCGCGCAGTGCTCGAGGAACTCGATGTGCCGTCTTTCGACCACATCATCGTGCTCGCGTACAAAAACCTCGGCGACAGCCAGCGCGCGGATGCGAAAACTCTCGTCACCCTGCTGCACTTGCGTGAGATAGGCGACCGAGCAGGGGCCCCTTTGAACATCGTGAGCGAAATGCTCGATGACCGCAATCGGGAGATCGCCGAAGTGACGAAAGCGGACGACTTCATCGTGAGCGACAAGCTCATCAGCCTCGCGCTGTCCCAACTTTCGGAAAACCGCAAGCTCGCGAAAGTGTTCGACACCCTTTTCGACAGCGAAGGCAGCGAGGTGTACTTGAAGCCCGCCGCGCGCTTCATTCGGCCCGGAGAGTCCGTCGACTTCTATGCCGTTCTCGAGGCGGCACGTCGTCGGGGCGAAACCGCCATCGGCTATCGGGTCGCCGCGCAGGCGTTCGACTCCTCGAATAATTACGGCGTGAGGCTCAATCCGCTCAAGACTGATCCCATCGCGTTCGCTGAAGGGGACAAAGTCATCGTGCTCGCCGAGAACTAGTTCCTGGCCTGAAACGCGATGCGAACGAGCGGAAGCTCGAAGTCGGGGTCGCCACCATGCAGCGTGGTCATGATCGCCTTGAGCTCCTTCCACAGGGCGGGATGTGCTGCCTGATATTCGGCCAGAAACGCCGAGGCCTCTTCTGATGGGAGCACCTCGGCCACAGCGGGCACCCGGCGTCGGAATCCGATGCTCACGTGGCAATTCGGCTCGGCAACGAGGTTCTGAAACCACTGGGCACCGCGGCCGAGCGCTGAAGCGACCACGACCTCGTGCCTGCTCGGCCGGGTCACGACCTCGAGCACGACATGGCGCGGCTCCCCCGAATTGCGCCCGACGTGTTCGACCATCACGAGCCGCCGACCGAACACGAAGCCGAGCCCCGCACGGTAGATCCAAATCGGCGCGCGCATGAGCCGGCGACTCCTGAATGCTTTCGCAATGAGTGACCCTGCCACGACATTCAGGCTACTCCCCTGATTTCACGACGATCGACAAGGAAAACGGCACCGACCGGCACTCGGATGGCGGTTGCGGACAACCACTTCGATTCGCACAGATCCCGCGGGTACGCTGACGACTGTGAGCGACTACAAAGCACCCATTGCAGACCTGATGTTTTCCCTTGAGCACGTCGTCGGGTATCCGGACGTCGCGGCGCTGCCCGGATTCGAGCACGCCGACATCGACACGGTGCGCGACATCCTCACCGAGGCGGGCGACTTCATGTCGACCATGGTGGCCCCGACGAACCGCGAGAGCGACACCGTGGGTGCCCGCCGCAATGACGACGGGAGCGTCACGACGCCGCCTGGTTTCATCAAGGCGTACAACGCCTACGTGGAAGCGGGCTGGGGCGGCGTGCCCCTGCCAGAAGAGTTCGGCGGCGGCGGATTCCCGCGCACCGTCGGACTCATCCTTCAGGAGATGATGCTCTCGGCCAACATGGCCTTCGCGCTGTGCCCTCTGCTGACCCAGGGCGCGATCGAGGCACTCCTGAATTATGGAAGCGACGAGCAGAAAAAAACCTACCTGCCGAAAATGGTGACCGGCGAGTGGGCCGGAACCATGAACCTCACGGAGCCGCAGGCCGGAACGGATGTCGGTGCCCTCACGACCCGCGCCGTCAAGAATGATGACGGCACCTACGCCATCACCGGTCAGAAGATCTTCATCACGTTCGGGGAGCACGACCTGAGCGAACAGATCGTGCACCTTGTGCTCGCGCGCACGCCAGGAGCGCCCGAAGGCACGAAGGGCATTTCGTGCTTCATCGTGCCGAAGTTCCTCGTCAATGAGGATGGCTCACTCGGCGAGCGCAACGCGCTCGAGTGCCTCTCCATCGAGGAGAAGCTCGGCATCCACGGCTCCCCCACGTGCGTCATGAACTACGAGGGCGCCACCGGGTATCTCATCGGCGAAGAGAACAAGGGCATGCGCATCATGTTCGTCATGATGAACAGCGCCAGGCTCTCCGTCGGCATGCAGGGCGTCTCGGTCGCCGAGCGCGCCTACCAGCAGTCCCTCGCCTACGCGCAGGAGCGCCGTCAGGGACTCGCGATCGGCGCCAAGGGCAAGGACTCGGCGATCATCGAATTCCCGGATGTGCGCCGCATGCTCATGACGCAGAAAGCGTACATCGAAGCCGCGCGCCACCTCATGCTGCTCAACTCGGCGAACGTGGATGTCAGCACGCACCACCCGGACGAGGCGACGAGGACGCGCGCCGACGAGATCGTGGGAATCCTCACCCCGATCTGCAAGAGCTTCGGCACGGATCTCGGCAACGAGCTCACGTCGATCGCTCTGCAGATCCACGGCGGGATGGGCTACATCGAAGAGACGGGCGTAGCCCAGCACTACCGCGATGTGCGCATTGCCGCAATCTACGAGGGCACGAACGGCGTGCAGGCCGCCGACCTCGTCGGTCGAAAGCTCGGCGTGCGGCGCGGTGCATCGTTCAACGAGTACATCGCCGAGATCGGGTCGCTCGACAAGGAGCTCGCGAAAGCGGGCAGGGGTTTTGCGAGCATCCGCGCGAATCTCGCCGACAGCGTCGCCGCGCTCAAGAAGACCACTGGGTGGATGCTGCGGCACGGCCTCGGGGACCCGAACTCGATTCTCGCCGGCTCGTCGCCGTACCTGCGGATGTGGGGCGTCACGCTCGGCGGCTGGCTGCTCGCGAAGGGCGCCCTCGCCGCGGCGGAGTCGGGCGATGCGAAGCTTGCTGAAGACAAGCTCGTTCTCGCGCGATTCTATGCGGAGCAATTGCTGCCACAGGCGGCCGCTCTTCAGGGTGCTGCCACCGCAGGCAAGGACGACTTGTTCGCCCTGGACGCTGCTGCGCTTGCCTAGCTGATGGAGTGGCCGGCTCGTCCGGCTGACCCTGCGATCTCCGACGCGAGCATCGCGTAGATGTACTCGCTGCCCCACCGGTCGTTGAACATGTCGTTCTCGATGAGGTGAGCCTCGCGGCGCATGCCGAGCCTCTCGGCGACCTTGATCGACGCCGTGTTTTCCGTGTCGATGCGCGCGAAGATCCGGTGGAATCCGAAGTGGCCGAACCCCAGGTGCAGCAGTGCCGCGGCCGCTTCGGTCACGTAACCGTTGCCCGCCGAATCCGGGTGCACGCTCCAGCCGATCTCCGCTTGCTTCGCGTGCACGCTCTCGAGTTTGAACAGAACCTCACCCGCAAGTTCTGAGTCCCCCTTGGGTTGAATTGCGAGCGTGAAGACATCCTTGTCCTTCTCGAACTCGAGTTTCGCGTACTTCGGCATCCGCTCGATGGCCTCCTCCAGCGTCATCGGATCGCGGTACATGTACCGCACCGTTTCCGGAAGGCCGCGGTAGGAGTGGTAGCGTGCGGCGTCGGCTTCCGTGAACGCGCGAAGGCAGAGGCGTTCGGTCTCGATGGGGAGCGCCAGGGGCATCATTTGGCGTCCTCGGCCGCGCGCTGCAGAGTCGCCACGTAGTCGGCCCACCATGCTGCGTCACGGTCGGGCAGATTGCTGTCATCGGCGCGCAACCCTGCGTTGCCGTCGATCAGTTCGCGCACGATGTCGGCGTGGCCGGCATGCCGTGCCGTCTCGTTGATCATGTGCACGAGGATGCGGTGCAGCGTGACATCTCGCACATCCGGCGGCCACCATGGCACGAGCCCTGGCGCATCGAGCGGGAGTTCGTCGATGGTCTTATCGGCGTGCGCCCATGATCGGTGGTACAGGGCGACGATGTCCGCACGGGACTCCTGGGGCGTCGCCCACATGTCGGCGTTATCCGGTGCGTCATCCGCAAACCAGGGCAGGGGTTCGCCGGATGGCCTGCCGAACACATCCCCCAAGTAGCCGATTTCCACGCTCGCGACGTGCTTCACGATGCCGAGGAGGTTGGTCCCTGTGGGCGTCATGGGCCATCGGATATCCCTCTCGCTCGCGCCGTCGAGCTTCCAGAGCAGCGACTGCCTGCCCTGCTGGAGGTACTGCTTGAGTGTCGCCTTTTCGGTCAGCATCGGCCCAGAATAACGCCCGCCAACGACATCGCCTCCGCGATCCTTCGCGGCGTTGATGGTGCACCCGCTGGAACGGGTGCACCATCAACGCACTGGCGCGGAAACGCGATCCGAGTCAGGCGTTCCTGCGGCGACGCCACCACACGATCACAATGAAGAAGATCCCGAACAGGAGGAATCCGCTCACGTACCAGAGCCACACGCCGTCATCGGTGGTCTGCGTCACTACGCGGGTCTCCAGGTCGTCCGCGCCCGAGGTTGTTCCGCTCGCGGCGCCACCGGATGAGTTTCCGGTCGAGGAACTCTCGGCGGGCGCGTCCGTGACCGCGAGCGTGTCGAGGAGGATCGTGTCGGGGGTACCGCCGGTTGCTGAACCGCCGCCACCGCCCGTACCTCCGGCGCCGAAGGTGGCCGCAGGCGGGCTTGTTGCACCGCACGCCGTCGGCTCATGCGCCACGAAAAACTCCGAGTACGAGTCGAGCGAGTAACCCGGGTCGGCCACTGCCGTCACGTGCGTGCCGCCATAGTACGGAGTATTCGTCGCCGATTGCGGCAAAGCTCCGTTCAGAAGTGCCGGCCACGTTCCCGAAGGAACTCCCGTGATCACGGTGCCGCCGGGTCCGGCGGCCGTCGGATTGTCGCTCACGATCGTCCACGTCACGTGTTCGCCGGTCAAGGTCATGGACCCCAGCACGGAGCACGTGTGATCGAGGAATGAGGCCGAAACGGTCGTCGTGATCGGCACGGGCGGCAAACAGTCTGTGTCCACCGTGATGAGCCACACGTGATCGCCTGTGTCGGGATACGTGGACTGGTAGTTCAGTTCGGCGGGACTGATGATGTCCCACTCTGTCGCCGCGTGAACGAACACAGTGATGACCGCGCTGCCGCCATGCGAATCTTCCGCGAGGCTCAGAGTCGTGGTTTTCACCCCCGGACCCTGTTGAAGAACCGATCCGAGCAGCGTGCCGTCAACGGTCGCCTTCAACCCGAAGTACCAGGTTGCGCCAACTGTCGCATTGCTCTCGACGCCGAGAGTGACCTGACCGCACACTTCAGAGTGCGTAAATGTCACGCTCGGCGCAGGCGGTGGGATGGTGGCCCACACGATGGTCGGTGTGCAATCCGCGCCCGTCACGGTCGCGGTGCGCACCGTGCCATCGGCGAACGTGTACGTCACCACCCGGTCAGGGGAACCCATGGTGATATAGAGCCAGTGCCACGAACTACTCATGTACGACGGAACCGGACCACCATTGAGCTGCGTGAGCCCGCCATTCGACTGCATGGTGAAGATCGGGGCACCGCCATTGCGGTGCTCGAAGTCGTAGCCCCACGTCACTTCCCACATGTTCGCCGACGTGAAATCCGATGCTGCACACACCGGAGGAGGCGGCGTGAAGGCCCAGTCGATCGTCGGGGCACAGTCGGCTCCCGAAACCACCGTGGCTACCAAAGTCGAACCATCGGCGAACGTGTACGTGTTCGTCGCACCGAGGTCCTCCGGGTAGTGGACATAGATGTTGTCCCCATTGCCGAGGCTCTCGTCGAAACCGACGATAGACACGATTCCGCCGTAGTTGGCCGGGTTGAAGGTTGCCGGCGAGTTGCGGTCCGTTATCTGGCGGCCCAGGTGGATCTCCCAGGACACATCATCCGTTCCGTGGCGCCAATCCACATCCGCGCCAACGCAGATTGCGGGAGGCGGCGGGATGGTGGCCCACACGATGGTCGGTGTGCAATCCGCGCCCGTCACGGTCGCGGTGCGCACCGTGCCATCGGCGAACGTGTACGTCACCACCCGGTCAGGGGAACCCATGGTGATATAGAGCCAGTGCCACGAACTACTCATGTACGACGGAACCGGACCACCATTGAGCTGCGTGAGCCCGCCATTCGACTGCATGGTGAAGATCGGGGCACCGCCATTGCGGTGCTCGAAGTCGTAGCCCCACGTCACTTCCCACATGTTCGCCGACGTGAAATCCGATGCTGCACACACCGGAGGAGGCGGCGGTGTCACACAGTCAGTGCCGACCGTTGCGCCAGCGGTGGTCTTCCCTTGCGAAGAACCATCTCGCCACGAGAGCTTGACGGTTTCGCTGAGACTCTTGCCCGCTGCGGGCGCCGCGATCGTCTTCGTGAATGTCTTGCTTGCGTGGGCCGCGACCGTTGTTTGGTTCGAGATATATGCGTTGGCCGACCAGGTCACCGACATGACCCCGCTGTACTCGTTCGTCAACGTCCAGGTGATGGTGCCGCTGCCATCTGCGTTGCACGTGGCATCGGCGACGAGAGTTCCTGCAGCTACCGGAGCCGGAGCGCAGTCGCTGGGGACTGTCGCTCCTGCACTCGTCTTGCCTTGCGACGAGCCGTCTCGCCATGACAGTTTGATCGTCGCGCTTGCCGACTTGCCGCCAGAGGGCGCGGCAATCGTCTTCGTGAACGTCTTGCTCCCCCGCGGCGCGACAGTGTTGTTCTGGCTCGAAATGTTGGAGTTCGCGGTCCAGGTTACGGACATGGTGCTGTTGTATTCGTTCGTCAGGGTCCACGTGACCGTGCCACTGCCATCCGCATTGCACGTCGCATCGGCGGTAAGCGTGCCCACGGCGACCGGAGGCGGCAGGCACCCGTTGCCGACCGTCACGCTCGCGGGCGTTTTGCCCTGAGCCGAGTCATCCGCCCACCGCAACTTCACCGTCTCGGTGAGCGTCTTGCCCGCTGCCGGAGACGCAACGGCCGTGGTGAAGGTTTCGCTCGCATTTGCGTCGAGGCTCGCTGTATTCGGCACGTAGCCGTTGGCCGACCAGGTCACCCACATGCGCTGGTTGGCGTTGTTCGTCAACGTCCAGGTCACGGTAGCGCTGCCGTCGGTGGTATCGCACGTCGCGACCCCGGTGAGCGAACCGGTGGGCGTTGTCGGCGCGGGATCCGCCGCTGCCGCGGTGCTGAATCCTGCAGTGAACAGTGCCACGACGAGGAGCAAGGAGCTCCCCAATGCCATGAACTTTTTGGATTTCATTCGGGTATTCCTTTGGGTTGCAGCCAGCCGGTAAGGCTGTCGGGGGTGCATGCACTTACTTGCTGAACGGGGGCCGGTTCAGGTTGATGCAGGATGCCACAGACGGATGACATCGCCACTCGGGCAATCGCCTGAACACAAGAGTGGGCCACGACGTGGCCGATAGGGTGCCGGGCATCACCTTCACATCATGCGCCGCGGGGGTGGCCGAGGTGGGTCGGGTCCCACTTCGATCAGGCGCCACTGTCAACGTATAGGAAGATTGGTATATCGGCAACGGTTTTTTTGATGATTCATCAAAACTGGATTTCCGCCGGCAGCACGCAGCGCTCGCGGCATTCGGGGGGGCACGAATGTAGCCCGCCGCCCCCCAAGGGAAGGACGCGGCGGGCGCTCTGCCTGTCGGCAGCTACTTCTTGGTGCTCCCTGCTGTAGAGGGCTCGTTGAGCGCCAGGAGCACGGCGAACCCGGCCCAGAGCGTCGCGATGCCCATAGCCGTGTCCTTCCCGTTCCAGATGGAGGACTGCCACATCGCGAACCATTCGGAGCCGATCACGATGAAGCCGAAGAACCAAATGATGAAACCAAGGCCGTACGCCGCGTAGCCCCAGCTGCGGGCCCGGCTGTAGGCGGCCGTATCTGCGGCGCGCAATCGAAACAGTTTCACAGCCCCGATGAGGGCGAGTGCCGCGAACACCCCCTCGGCGATGATGATGCCGATGTAGGCGATGTGATGAATCGCCGTGTTGTCGATCGCCCGCCACATGAGCGCGTTGCCCTCGAACGTCGTGTCCATCGAGAGCACGTGTTTGACGAACTGGAAGTTGGAGTCATAGTCCATGAGGTTGCCCGCGAACACGAACAGGCCGAACAAGCCCGCCATGGCGAGGGTGAGCGACTGCAGTATCCGGAGTGGATTCTTCATTGAATTTCACCTTTCCTTGTGAATACGAGATCGATTCGTGGGCTTGTGTGCTGCTCGAAGGAGATCGCCTGAACGAACTCCCAGCCTTCGGCGGCGCGTTCGAGGATGATGTCGCGATAGTCCTCGGAGAGGAAGAGCCCTTCGCGACGACGCTTCACTTCCATGCTGATGAACGAGTATTCGAGCATGGTCACCGACCTTTCGCGACACATTGCGGTTCGTGCCCGAGCTTATCGGTTGCCTGAGAGTGCGGCCAGTGTGCCCTGAACTACACGCTCAAGCAGAACTCACGACGTTGAGACAAAGTGAGGAGACGGATCAGAACTCAACGCACCCTAAGCGTCGCCGCCGCTCGGCGCATCCAACAATTGCCGAGAGCGTACGTGAATCCACCGCCGGAAACCTATGATGCGGCTTCGGCCATCGGCGGTGACGGTCAGGCGACTTTCAGCGGGACGATCTCCGCCACCGTGTCGCGCAGCGCGCGGCGCTCGAGCCGCAGTTCGTAGTTGGACTGCAGGTTCATCCAGAACTCATCCGATGTTCCGAAGTACCGCGCCAGACGCACCGCGGTGTCGGCCGTGATCCCGCGCTTGCCGTGCACGATTTCGTTGATGCGCCGCGGCGATACGCCGATGGACACGGCCAGTTTGTTCTGCGTGATTTCGAAGCCCTCGATGAAGTCCTCCATCAGGATTTCCCCGGGGTGGATCGGCTCGATCAGGTCACCCTCAGTGGTAGTCGACGAGTTCGACATCTTCCGCACCTCCCTCTCTCCAGATGAAGCAGAGACGCCACTGGACGTTCACTCGGATGCTGTGCTGCCCACGACGATCGCCGACCAGCCGCTCCAAACGGTTACCAGGAGGAATCCGAAGATCCTCCACATCCTTCGCTGCGTTGACTAGCTCAAGCTTCCGCAGAGCCACCCGCTGCACTGCCCGATCGATTCCCTTGACGTACTGCTCTTGCCAGATGTGCTCGGTGACCTTGTTGCCGAACGATCTGATCACGCGAAAAGTATATAACGCGCAGCGTCAATAACGCTATACGTTAAACCTAAACTCCACGACGTCGCCATCCTGCATGACGTAGTCCTTGCCTTCCATGCGAGCTTTGCCCTTTGCGCGGGCTTCGGCCACGGAGCCGGTCGCGACGAGATCATCGAAGGAGATCACTTCGGCCTTGATGAAGCCCTTCTCGAAGTCAGTGTGGATGACGCCAGCGGCTTGCGGAGCTTTCCAACCCTTGTGGATGGTCCACGCCCGTGCTTCCTTCGGGCCGGCCGTGAGATACGTCTGCAGCCCGAGCGTGTCGAAGCCGATGCGGGCGAGCTGGTCGAGGCCGCTCTCGTCCTGCCCGGTCGAGGCGAGCAACTCTGCGGCATCCTCCGGATCGAGGTCGATGAGCTCGCTTTCGAGTTTCGCGTCGAGGAAGATCGCCTTCGCCGGCGCCACAAGCGCGGCAAGTTCGTCGAGCTTTGCCGAGTCGCCGAGGATGCCCTCATCCACGTTGAACACGTAGATGAACGGCTTCGCGGTCAACAGGCCGAGCTCGCGGATCGGCGCCAAGTCGAGCTTCGTATGCGCGCTGAGCGGCTTACCCTCGTTCAGCCAGGCCACTGCGGCCTTCGCGGTCTCCGGCACAATCGGCTCGACGCGCTTCGTCTTGAGCTCCTTCTCGTAGCGTTCGACCGCTTTCTCGAGAGTCTGGAGGTCCGCGAGGATCAGCTCGGTATTGATCGTCTCGAGGTCTCCCGCCGCATCGACCTTGCCGTCGACGTGCACGACGTCCGGATCGGCGAACCCGCGGATGACCTGCGCGATCGCATCGGCCTCGCGGATGTTCGCGAGGAACTTGTTGCCGAGCCCCTCCCCCTCGCTCGCGCCCTTCACGATGCCGGCGATGTCCACGAACGACACGGGCGCGGGCAGGATGCGCTCGCTGCCGAAAATGTCGGAAAGCACCTTCAGGCGCGCATCCGGCAGGTTCACGACCCCGATGTTCGGCTCGATCGTCGCGAACGGATAATTGGCCGCGAGCACCTGATTGCGAGTGAGCGCGTTGAACAGGGTCGACTTGCCGACGTTCGGGAGTCCGACGATTGCGATAGTGAGGGCCACGGGGGTTAAGCGTATCCGCAACCCGCCGTGGCCCTTGCCCGCAACCCCTCGACCGATCAGGCCCTCTGGATCGCGGCGGCGATGAGGCCGCCGAGCGCGACGTTGCCGCGGTACACCTCGACGTTGACGTCGAGGCTCGCGCCCTTGGTCGCACGCTGAATGTAGTCGAGCAGGAACGGGGTCGTCTCGTTGCCGGAGATTCCCTCGGCGTGCGAGGCCTCGATCGCTTCGGCGAGCACCGCGACATGCACGTCGGGCGGAAGCTGCTTGTCCTCGGCGACCGGATTCGCGACGAGCAGGGTCGACTCGAGGCCGATCGCGTCGCGGTTCCTCGCGATCGCGGCGATCTCCTCCGGGCTGTCGACCGAGTACTCGATGTCGTACCCGGAATCCGAGACGTAGAAGCCCGGGTAGTCCGTCGTGCGGTAGCCGACGACGGGAACGTTGAGAGTCTCGAGGCGCTCGAGGGTCAGCGGGATGTCGAGGATCGACTTGACGCCGGCGCTCACGACGACGATCGGCACCCTGGCGAGCGTTCCGAGGTCGGAGGACTCGTCGAAGGTGGTCTCCGCACCGCGGTGCACCCCGCCGAGGCCGCCGGTGGAGAAGACCTTCACTCCGGCGAGGTGGGCGAGGTAGGCGGTGGCGGCGACGGTCGTTCCGCCGTTGAGCTTCTTGGCCGCCGCGATCGGCAGGTCGCGCAGGCTGACCTTGACGACGGTGTCGTCGAGGGAGAGGCGCTCGATCTCGGCATCCGACATGCCGATCGTCGGCACGCCGTCGACCACACCGATCGTGGCAGGGGTGACGCCGGATGCACGCAGGCTCGCCTCCGCCTCGCGTGCAACCTCGAGGTTGCGGGGGCGCGGCAGGCCGTGGGTGAAGATCGTGGACTCGAGCGCGACGACCGGGCGGCCGGCGGCGAGCGCATCGGCAACCTCGGTGGAGACGGCGAACGATGAATGGGACATGGGGACCTCTTCGATGATGTATGGGTGTCTGTTTCCCCCACTGTAGGCCGGTGCTATTGATAAGAACAAGACGGATTAGAGCGACTTTGATAGGGTCACCCTATGAATATCACGATGCGCCAGGCGGAGTTCCTCGTCGCCGTCGCGACCACGAAGCACTTCGGTCGCGCGGCCGAAAGCCTCTTCGTCTCGCAGCCCGTCGTGAGCCAGGAGATCCGTCGACTCGAACGCAACCTCAGACTCGCCCTCTTCGACCGGTCGACCCGATCCGTCGCGCTCACGCCGGCCGGCGAGACCCTCCTCCCCCTGGCCCGCACTCTGCTCGAGGCGGGCGAAAGCTTCACCGACGTCGCCGCCCGGCTGACCGGACCGGCGAACCCCGGCATCCGACTCGCAGCGACACCGAGCGCCATGAACGCGCTCGTGCCCGACATCCTGCGCGTGGCGGAGGAGTCGATGCCCGGCGTCGCGGTCGAGGAGCTCGCCGTCGAGACGGGCGAGGCGGGGACGGCCCTCGCATCCGGTCGTGCGGACGTCGCCATCGGGCGCTACATCGATGCCCCTGCGCGCTTCCGCGCCGAGATCGTCCGCTGGGAGCAGGTGTTCGTGGCCCTGAGCTCGGAGCATCCGCTCGCCGGTGCACAGGGCATCCGCCTGGCCGACCTCGCCGACGTGCCACTGCTGCTCTGGCCGCGGGAGCGCAACCCGGAGTACTACGACCGGCTCCTCGAGATCTGCGCGCAGGCCTCACTGGAGCCCCTCGTGCTCGTGAGCCGCCCGCGCATCGTCGGCGCGCGCTCCTACCTCATCTCCGAAGGACGCGCGTTCGGGCTCGTGCCGGAGTCGACCGCGAACCTCGTGCTCCCGGGAATCACGACCATCCCGCTCGTCGAGCCGCAGCTGCTCCCGATGTCGGTCGCCTGGCTCGCGGATGAGCCGAGGCCACGGGTGCTCGCCCTCGTCGAACTGGTCCGGCGGGTGGCCTCGGGCGGGGCGGCCCCAGGGTAGCCCCGGCACTCGACGGACCGAATCCTCCAGAACCGGTCAGCTCCTGAGTTCCCCGAAGGCCGACTGTGCGACAGCGCCCTTGCGCAACAGTACGCCGGTGAGTGCGACGGCCACGATCGTGAGAATGTAGGGCAGCATGAGCACGAGCTCGAGCGGGACTGGCCACTTGGCCAGCTGCGCCTGGATGCCGAGCGTGTTCGCCGCGCCGAAGAAGAGGCTCGCCGCCGCCGCACCCAGCGGGTGCGAGCCACCTAGAACGACGGCCGAGAACGCGATGAAGCCGCGCCCCGCCGTCATATCGGAGGAGAACGAGGTCAGGCCGCCGAGCGCGAGCTGTGCACCGGCGAGAGCACACAGCACTCCGCCGATGACCAGGGCCGTGAGTCGGGTCCGATCGATGTTGATCCCCGCGCTTCTCGCCGCGTAGGGGAACTCGCCGATCGCCGAGATGGAGAAGCCGAACTGCGAGCGGCGCAGTACGATCCATGAGGCCAGAATGATCAGCGGGGTCAAAACGACGATGATCGAGAGGGTCGGCATCGGGAAGCCGGTGCCGGCGAACGGCTGCCAGAGCCCCTCCGGCGCGGCGATGGTGCCTCGGGTGGAGAAGATCGTCTCCTGGGCGAAGGTCGAGGCGCCGAGACCGAGGGTCGTGAGCGCGAGGCCGGCGATGATGGGGTCGGCCTTGAGCTTGACCGTGATCGCCCAGAATAGAACCGAAAGCATGGCGCACACGATTGCGGCGAAGGTGAGCCCGGTGAGCACGTTGCCGGTGCCGATCGTGACCGCGACGGACGTGAACGCACCGACGCACATGAGTCCCTCGAGCCCAAGATGGAAGATCCCGCACCGCGCGGCGAAGGTGCCGGCGAGCGCCGCGAGGGCGATCGGCGTCGCATCCTGAAGGCTGGTCTCAAGAAACTGCCACATGGTCGTTCCACCTCCTGTCGAGATCGGATGTCGTCTGTCGCACGGTCATCGCGGGTCCTTTGTTCGCGCCGACGCGAGTTCCGATACCGAGGGTTCCGGCACCACCGGAGCCGGATCAGGCTTCGTCTTCGCGGCGCGCTTCTTCCAGCGGGCGCGCAGCTGCACCGTGATGAGCAGGGCGACGAGCCCCTGAAGGACTTCCAGGGCCGAGCGCGGGAGATCGGTCACGATCGGCAGGTATCCGATGGCCGCCGCGAGCGCCCCGAAGAAAAGCGCGGCGAAGGTCGCGCCCAGCACGGTGAGACCGCCCACCAGGGCGACGAGTACACCGGTGAACCCGACATCGGGGCTGAACCCCTGGATGAGGCGACCCGTCGGGCCGAGCACCTCGAGCGCGCCGGCGAGTCCGGCGAGACCACCCGAGAGGGCGAAGGTCGACCAGACGATCGCGCGCGGGTTGACACCTTGGCGCGCGGCGACCTGAGGGTTGCGGCCGACGATCGTCGCGGAAAGGCCGAAGGTCGTCCGGTTGACCAGGAACCAGCATCCGATGAGAACTAGGACGACGAGCGTCACATTGACCGGGCCGACGCCCGATGATCCGGTGATCCTGACGTCGAGGGGCAGGGGCGGCGCCGCAGCCACCTGGCCGGAGCCGGAGAGGTCGCGCAGGGGTCCGTTCGTCACGTACTGGAGCACGAGGGCCCCGATGAAGTTGAGCATGAGGGTCGTGAGTAGCTCATCCGCCCCCGTCGAGGTCTTGAGCCAGGCCGAGATGAGCGACCAGAGCATGCCGGCGGCGATCGCCGCCACGATCCCGATCGCCATCCGAACGGGGGCGGGGCCGGGCAGCACCGGGATGAGCGCGGCGGCCGCGATCGCACCCATGTAGAGCTGCCCCTGCGCGCCGACATTGAAGTATCCGCTGCGGAAGCACAGCACGGTTCCGACGCCGACGAGCATGAGCGGCAGGCTCCAGCGCAGCGTGCTCATGAGGGAGCCCGGGCCGGTGATGGCCCCTTCTACGAAGCCGGACATCGCGTCGACGGCTGAGTACCCGGAGAACTGGAAGATGATGGCACACGCGACGATTGCGATCGCGATCATCACGATGCTGCGCAGCGGAGCGCTTCCGCGGGTGATCATGATGCGTCACCCACCATGGCCGCCCCCACTGTCGTGAGGGGTGCATTGCGCTCGAGCGCGGCGACGATGCGCCCGCCTCTCATGACGCAGATCCGGTCCGACACATCTCTGACCTCCTCGAGGTCTGCCGAGACGATGACCACGGCGACACCTTCCTGGGCGAGGGCGGTCAGCCCTGCCCGAACGAATGCGGTTGCTGCGAGGTCAAGGCCGCGGGTGGGGTTGCCGGCGATCACGAGCCGCACCCCGTCGGCGAGCTCCCGCGCGAGGATGACGCGCTGCACGTTGCCGCCGGATAGCTCTCCAGCGAGCTGTTCGACCCGCCGATGCTTGACCTTCCACGTCGCGAGTCGCGTCGCGGCCGCCGCCTTCCGGCCGCGGGGCGAGAACCAGCGGCGCCCTTCCAGGAGCAGATCGGTGATCGCGATGTTCTCCCATAGTGACGTCGTGAGACTCACTCCCTGGCTGTTGCGGTCCGAGGGGATGAACCGCACTCCCCGTCGCCGTCGCGCAAGCACTCCGAGCCCGGTGACGTCCGTGCCCTCCAGCCGGATGGTGCCCGACGAGGCCCTTCCGAATCCGGACAGCACGTCCAGAAGCGTTTCCTGCCCGTTGCCCTCCACCCCGGCGATACCGAGCACCTCGCCTGCCCTCACCCGGAGGTCGACACCCTCGAGGGATCGATCGCTCGCGCTCGCCGGCGCATCCACCGCCTCGAGCTCGAGGACGACCCCGGATGTCTGATCGGCATGGTGCGCGCCCGTTGCGTTTTCGACGGCGTCTTCCGCCCTGCTGTGCGCTTCAGGAAGCTCGCTGTCCGGGCCGATGATGTGTCGCGTCAACTCCTCCGCCGTGACCTTCCCGATGGGAGTGACGGCGAGCGCGACCCGACCCTCCCGCAGCACGCTCACGGTGTCGGCGATCGCGAAGACCTCTGGAAGCTTGTGCAGGATGATGAGGATGGTGAGTCCGCTGTCGCGCAGCCGACGCACCTGCTCGAAGAGTCCCTGCACCTCGGACGGGGCGAGCACCGCGGTCGGCTCATCGAGAAGCAGTACCGTCGGCTGGCCCTCGAGTGCGCGAATAATCTCGAGCGACTGTCTTGCCTCGACGGACAGGTCGCGGATGCGCCGACGCGCGTCGACGGCACTGCCCCGACGGCGAAGGGCTTCGCCCCACCGGCGCTCCATCGCGCGACGACCGACGATGGCCGGTGCGCCCGGGTCGAAGAGCTGCATGGCCTCCGCCACCGTGAAGGAAGGAGGGAGGGAGAAGTTCTGGTGGACCATGTCGACGCCCTGCTGCCGGGCAGAGCGGATGTCGCCGACGCGCAGGGGGGTCCCGTCGACCAGGACCTCCCCTGCGGTCGGCTCGTAGAGTCCGCAGATGAGACGCGAGAAGGTGGTCTTTCCCGCGCCGTTCTGCCCCACAACGGCGTGAACCTGGCCGCGAGGGAAGGACAGGCTCACGTCATCGATCGCCGCAAAGTCACCGAAGTGCTTGGTGAGGCTGCGCGCCTCCACTGCGTCGGGCATGAAACCTGTCCTTCTCTCTCGCTCGACTACCCGGTCAGATACCGCTGGGGTCGAAGGTCACCGTGACGGCGCCGGAGGAGACGTCCTCGACCGCCTTCGTCAGCTGGTCGACGATGCCCTTGATCGCGGCAGCCTTGGGGCTGGTGCCATTCAGGAACGCGTCGGAGAGGTTGAGTCCGACAATTCCGTCAGCCAGGCCGCTCGTCACATAGCCCGACTCGAAGGAGCCGTCCAGCGCCGTGCTGATCTGCTGGTACAGCGAATCGCCGAACTTGAGGAACGTGGTGCCGACGACGGTCTCCGGGTACTGCGCCGCGACCTCGCCCGAGGAGTCGGCGATCACGAGGATGCCGCTGGTCTGGCCTGCGGTGATGACCCCGAGGGAGGCGGCTGCCGCATCCGTCTGGATGACGTCAACACCCTCCGCGATCATCGATGCGGCGACGTCCCTGCCCTTGGCCGCGTCGTCGAAGCTGCCGACGAAGGCGCCGATCACGGTGATGCTCGGGTCGACCGACTTCGCCCCATCGGAGAAGGCGTGGTAGTTCGCGTTGAGCGGCGGCTGAGGTGCCCCACCGATGTAGCCGATCTTGCCGGAGGTCGTCGCATTCGCCGCAGCGATACCCGACACGTACATCGCCTGGTAGACGTCGTAGGAGACCGACCGCGCGTTCGGAAGCTCCGGATCGAACTTGTCACCGAAGATGAGCAGGAAGTTGGTGTCCGGGAACTCCGGGGCGACGGCCTGCAGCGGCTGCTGCATGCCGGGGAAGGCGGTCACGACGTAGTCGGTCCCGGCCTGGGCGAGATTGCGCAACGTGCTCTCGTAGGTCGATGGGTCGCTCAGCTCGACGTACTTGGTGGTGGCGTCGTAGTCGGACTTCAAGCGGTCGAGTGCGGCGATCATGTCGTCGATGGGTCCGCTGTCGCCGGCCTTCTGCGGGCTGACGAAGGCGATCGACACGGACTCGTCTCCGGCGCCGGGCTCGGGGGTGGTGCTGCAGGCGGCAAGCGTCATTGCTGCCGCCAACACGACGACGGTCATGATCGATCGCCGCGGGCTGGACAAATACCTCTTCATGTCTCTACTCCTCTTTGGTGCATTCAGGGTTCTGGTCAGTCCCGGGTGAGACCGCCGTCGACGACCAGGGTTTCGCCAGTGATGGCGCGAGCCGAGGCCGAAGTCAGGAAGGCGACCGCTGCGGCGATCTCCTGGGGGGATTGCATCCGTCCGATCGGGATGTCTTTGGTGAGCTCGGCGCGCTGGTCCTGCTCGCCGAGGCCGGTGATGTCCATGAGATCGGCGACGACCTTCTCCATCATGGGAGTGTCGACGGTGCCCGGAGCGATGGCGTTCACGGTGATGCCGTGGGCGCCGAGGTCGAGTGCCGCGGCGCGCGTGAGACCGATGAGGCCCGCCTTGGCAGCGCAGTAGTCGGCCTGGTTCGGAAAGCCGCGCTTGCCGGCGATGGAAGCGATGTTGACGAAGGCGCCGGGCAGCTTGTCGGCGATGAGGCGTCGTGAGGCATACCTCATCGTGAGAAACGGCGCCTGCAGGTTGATGGCGAACGAGCGGTTCCAGTCTGCGGAGTCGATCTCGAGACCGTCCCGGAACCGGTAGGCGCCCGCGCAGTTGACGAGGACCTGCACTGCCTGATCGGTCTCGGCGAACAGGTCGCGGATCGCGTTCTCGTCGGTGATGTCGAGTTCGATCGGGACGACCCGGGCATCCGTGCTCTCGGTGCGATTGAGGTCAACGGCGAGCACTTTCGCCGCGCCGGCCTCGAGCAGTGCGTCGACGCAGCTGCGCCCCATCCCCTGGGCTGCTCCTGTCACGAGCGCCACCGAACCCTTGACCGTCATGCTGACTCCTTCACTGCTGTCCACTGGCCGGACTCGGCGGAGGCGAGCACGGCATCCTGCACTGCGCAGTTGGCCACGCCATCGTCGAAGTCGGCACAGATCGTGTCATCGCCGCGGTAGATGGCGGCGATCATGTCCTCGATCGAGCGGGTGTCGGCCCCGGTGCCGGCGGAGAGGACGCCGAGCCCCTTGTGCGCGATTCTCACGCGGCCGGGTTCGCGGCTGTCCCAGGAAAGGGAACCGGCGGTGCCGTCGATTCGAAGAGTGATGTCATCCCAGGCGCCCTGGGCGAGCTGGGTGGCGAGCAGGCTCCCCACCGCGCCACCCTCGAAGCGGAGGAGGGAGGCGAACAGGTCTTCATTGACGGGCGTGAAGGTTCCCGAGTCATCGCCCTGGCGGTATTCGCGCTCGCCCATGGATGCGGTGAGGGCGCTCACTGAGGCGATGTCGGTGCCGAGCACGTAGCTCGCGAGGTCGAACCAGTGCGACCCGATCTCGCTGACGACTCGGCTGGGTCCGATCTGGGCCGGGTCGAACCTCCAGTCGCGGGTGGAGACCGGTGCGTTCCATTCCTGCTGGTAGTACCCGTAGACCGCAACCGCCCGCCCGATCTCACCGTTGGCGAAGCGCTCCATCATGAGCTGGATGCCGTTGTCGAACCGACGGTTGAAGGTCAGGTAGTTCTCCACTCCCGCTGCATGCGCCCGTGCGGCCAGGTCGCGCGCCGTCGCCGCGTCGACCGTGAGCGGCTTCTCGCACACGATGGTGAGCCCGCGCTCGATCGCCGCGGTCACGACCTCGGCGTGATTCGTCGTCGGCGTGCAGACGTGCAGGTGGGTCGCGCCCGGCGCGTCGAGCAGTTCGGCGACGGATGCGTAGGCGGTCGAGTCCCATGCACGGGCGGCACGGGCCGCGTTCTCCGCGGTGGGGCTGTGGACGCCGACGATGGATCGGCCCGCTTCGCGCAGTGCCGTCGCATGGCGGCCCGCGATGTAGCCGCTGCCGAGGATGATGCTCCCGCTGGTGGTGGTCACCATTGCTCCTTCCCGCCGGGGTGTGTACGAGAGTTGCACGTTAAGCGCTAAACGTCAAGCGCTTGACGAAATTCGTCGAATTTTTCGCGCCGCCGTCTTTCGTCGTCGGGAATTAGTCACGTCAAGCGCTTGACATCAGGGCACTTCGTGGTTCACCCTGTCCTAGACCGAGTACGACAGGGAACGGAGAACGACACATGAGCCTCATCACAGAAGGCGCCGAGAAGATCGCCTGGGCGCGACAGAACATGCCGCTGCTGGCAGGGCTTCGCGCCACGTTCGAGGCCGAACGTCCGCTCGAGGGGCGCACCATTGCGATGGGGCTGCACGTCGAGTCGAAGACAGCCGTGCTCGCCGAGCTCCTCGTCGCCGGTGGCGCATCGCTCTCCATGGCCGGCAGCCCTGGCACGACCGACGACTCGGTCGCCGCAGCGCTGCGCTCCAGCCTCGGCATCGATGTCCGCGGCGAACGCGCCGGCACCTACGCCGACCAGCTCGAACACATCGCTGCCCTCCTCAAGACCAAGCCGGACATACTCGTCGACAACGGTGCCGACCTCATCGCCGCGAGCCTCGCCGCCGACTCGCACCAGGTCGTCGCCGCCACTGAGGAGACGACCTCCGGCGCCCTGCGCCTGCGCAGCGAACTGGCCGGAAAGGTCCCATTCCCGGTCGTTGTCATCAACGACAGCCCGCTCAAGCAGATCGTCGAGAACGAGAAGGGGATCGGCCCTGCGGTGCTCGACGGTTTCATGCGGGCGACCAACACGATCGTCGGAGGGCGCACCTTCTGCGTCGTCGGCTACGGATCCTGCGGCCGCAGTCTGGCTCGCACCCTTCGCGCGCTCAACGCCACTGTGCTGCTCGTGGAGATCGACCCGATCCGCGCACTCGAGGCCGCCTACGACGGGATGCTCGTCATGCCGCTCGAGCAGGCCCTCCCGATCGCCGACACCGTCATCACGATCACCGGCCGCCCCGGAATCATCCGTCCGGAGCACTTCCCGCTCTTCCGCGACGGGGCGATTCTCGGCAACGTCGGGCACTTCAGCACCGAAATCGACGTCCCCGGCCTCCAGAGCGTCGCGAAGACCGAGACGAGGCTCGCTCCGCACGTTGTCGAGTACACCCTCGACTCCGGCAAGTCGATCAGGCTGCTCGCGCGCGGGGAGATGCTCAACCTGAGTGCTGCCACCGGACACCCCATCGAGGTCATGGATGTCGGGTTCGCATTGCAGGGACACGCCATCCACGCGCTCGCCACGAATCTTGCCGGCTTCGTTCCCGGCGACCAGCTCGTCCCCCGCTCGATCGACCTCACGATCGCACACGACATCCTCGAGACGATGCCGGCCGCGCGCTGGTCCCACTGAGATGGTTGCGGCGGGGACCACTCTCGCGGTCGTTGGCGACCTCCTCGAAGACGTTGTCATCTGGACGCAGGCACCGATCGAGCGCGGTAACGACAATGCCGCAACGGTCTACCGCTCGCGGGGCGGCAGCGCGGCCAATGTGGCTGCGGCCGCCGCCCGAGGGTGCCCCGTCCGCTTCATCGGCCGGGTCGGCGCGGACGCTCGCGGCGACCAGCTCGTGGCCGAACTCCAGGGCACAGGGATCGATGTCCGCGTGCAGAGAGCGGGGAGAACAGGCACTGTGGTGGTTCTCGTCGACCCCGACGGTGAGCGCACAATGTTCCCCGACCGCGCGGCAGCGAGCGAACTCGAGAGGATCGATCCCGACTGGCTCGATGGGGTCGGATGGCTGCACGTTCCCCTCTACGGGTTCACCACCCCGTCCGCCCGGCGGGCGATCACCGAGATCATGGTGCGGATGACCGCCCTTGGAGTTCCGACGAGCATCGACGTCTCCGCCGTCTCGGTGGTGCGCGAGCTCGGCATCTCTGCCACTGTGGACCTCCTCGACGAACTCGGGCCGACGATCGTCTTCGCCAACTCCGACGAATCCGACTTCCTGGAACTCGATACCCGCACTCCGCCACCGGGCCGCACCCACATCGTCAAGCGTGGTCCTGCGCCGGTCGAGATCCGCACCTCCACGGGAACCGAGTTCGTTCCGGTGCCCCGCCTCACCGACGTTCTCGACTCGACCGGGGCCGGCGACGCGTTCGTCGCGGGGTTCCTCCCCGCGTTCATGGCGGGGAAGACCGTTGCCGACGCTGTTCGATCGGGGTCGGAACTGGCATCCATTGCACTCGGGCGCCCAGGGGCGCTTGCCGGATAACACCGCCCGGTGCATCCGCAGTGCCGTAGATTGACAACCGACCGGGCAGCAAGGAAAGCGAGTCCATCCGCATGAAACGAGTCACCTCACGCGATGTGGCCGAGTACGTCGGATGCTCGGTCGCCTCCGTCTCGCTCGTCGTCAACGGCCAGCACGAGGGGCGCATCAGCGAGCAGCTTCACGCGCACATCCTCAACGCCATCGAGGTGCTCGACTACCGCCCCAACCAGAGCGCGAGAAGCCTTGCCACCCGCACGCCGTCCAACGTCGTGCTCGTCTGTCCGGACGTGCGCAACCCCTTCTTCGGCGATGTCTTCCACGGTCTCGTCGAATCGCTGTCGGGCAAGTACGGTGTCGACCTGCGGGTCGGCCCGGGAGGTGCCGACTACGACTCGGAGACCGTACGCGAAGCTCAGGCCGGCAACATCGCCGGTCTCGTGCTCGCCAACCCCTCCCATGAGGTGTTGGCCGCCTTCCAGGGGACCTGCCCGACCGTGCTCATCGACTCACCGGATGCGACGATTCCGCTCGACCGCGTCGACATCGACATCCGAGGCGCCTCGCGCCAGATTGCCGAACACCTCACGTCGCTCGGGCACCGCTGGATCGCCTACCTGGACGTGCGGCGCTCCAAAGACACCTTCGTACAGCGCCGCGAAGGGCTCGAGGAGAGCCTGCGGGCGAACGGGGGAGACATCGTCGCCACCGCGTTCGCCGACGAACTGAGCGTCGCGGAAGGCTCCAAGGTCTTCCGCTCCGCGTGGCCGGAGTGGGACGCCGTCGGAGTCACGGCCGTCGTCTGCGCCGACGACATTCTCGCCTTCGGCGTCGTGGGGGCCGCGCACTCCACCGGAGTCTCCATCCCCGGTCGTCTGAGCATCGCCAGTTACAACGACATCCCCTTCGCGCAGCTGCTCGACCCGCCGCTGACCTCGGTCACCTTCGACGGGCAGGAACTCGGCCGCCTCGCCGGGCAGAAGCTCCTGGGCGCGATCCAGGGCGAACGCAGCGGGAATCTGACGATGCAGACCCACCTCGAGGCGCGCGCCTCTACCGCCCAGGCCCCGGCGACTCCACCGGTCGCAACTCGAACACGGGGTTCTCGATGACGCCGACGATGCTGCCGACCGGGTCGCGCACCGTGCCGAGACGGATGCCGTCGCCGACCTCCTCGACCGGCTCGAGCGGCGTCGCGCCTGTCGCAACGAGGTGCGCGTATGCCGCATCGGCATCCGCGACACCCCAATAGTTGACCGCACCGAGCGCTGGGTCGGCGCCGGGATTCAGGCCGAGTTCTTAGCCTCCGGGGCTGAAGCCGACGAAGAACGGCTCGTCGAAGTATGGCTCGATGCCGAGCGCCTCAGTCCACCAGGCCTTCGCGGCGGCCAGGTCCGGCGCGGGATAGATGACGGTCCTCAGTCCGAGGAACACGGTGACTCCTTTCGTCACTGCCCAGTCAACCGGGTCGTGCCGATATCCGCATCCGCCGCCCCCGACTCACGCCCCCATTCCGCACCGGCGGGGCGTGGCGCAGCCGTTGGTCGGATGCCCGTGAGACGATGCGGTGATGGGCATCGACTTCACCGCCATCGATTTCGAAACAGCAAACTCCCACAGCGCCTCGGCCTGTTCGGTCGGCATGGTGAAGGTGCGGGACGGCAAAGTCGTCGACAAAGTGGGCTGGCTCATCCGCCCGCCGCTCGGCTACGACGCATTCAACGAATGGAATACGCGCATCCACGGCATCATGGCGCCGGATGTAGAAAACGCTCCGCTGTGGAGCGAGCAGCTCCCCGATCTGGTGGCCTTTGCCGCCGGGGATGCGCTCGTCGCCCACAACGCGGGATTCGACATGGGCGTGATCAGCGCCGCGTGCACCGCGAGCTTCGTGGACTGTCCGGACTTCCGCTACCTGTGCAGCCTGCAGGTCGCGCGACGCACATACCACCTCGACTCGTACCGCCTGCCGGTCGCAGCGATGGCCGCCGGCTTCGAGGACTTCGACCACCACAATGCCCTCGCCGACGCCGAAGCGTGCGCGGCGATCATCGTGCACGCGGCCCGCCGTCACGACGCCATCGATCTCCCCCACCTCGCGACGATCACGAGCCAGCGCATGGGCGCGATCGGGCCAGCGGCGGCAGCGGCATCCGCGAACCACAAGTCCATGGCGCTCGGCTAGCGCTTCCCGACCTCCCCTGTCGGCGCGGGCTGGCACACTGGACGCATGGACCCCATGCTCGCCCTCATCATCGGAATCGGCGCCGGACTCGTGCTCGGCGCGGTCATCGGCTGGCTCCTCGGGCGGCTCCGCCGCACAGCATCCGGAGGCGACGACCCCGCCGTTCTCGCCGCACGCCACGAAACCGCGCTCGCAGAGCTGCGGTCGGCGGAGCAGGCGGCGCAGGCGAAACTCGCCGCCGAGTTCGCCGCCGTGCAGGCCACGGCGACTGCCCTGCAAAGTCAGGTCGTCGGCCTGCAGGAGCAGCACCGGGAGCTCGTCGAGCGGCAGCGCGCCGAGCAGGCCGCGCAGCAGGAGCGCGAACGAGCAGAAAGCAAGGTGCTCCAGATGCTCACGCCCGTGCAGGAGAACCTGCGGGCGATGCAAAACAAGGTCACCGAATTGGAGACGCAGCGCCAGCAGCAGCACGGCGAACTCAGCCAGCAGCTGAAGTCGGCGACCGAATCCGAGGAGCGCCTGCGCAGCACGGCGGAGTCCCTCGCGGCAGCGCTCAAGAGCAATAGCACCCGCGGCGTGTGGGGCGAGACGCAACTGCGCAACGTTGTGCAGGCCGCCGGCCTCATCGAGCGCGTCGACTTCGACGTGCAGTCGAGCATCAACTCGGATGCCGGAGCCGGCCGTCCGGACATGGTCGTGCATCTGCCCGGCGGCAAGAACATCGCGGTCGACGCGAAGGTTCCGTTCAACGCGTATCTGGAGGCCAGCAGCATCCCGGTCACCGCGACCGGGGACGAGGGCGCCAAGCGCGAACGCCTCATCAAGGACCACGTCAAGGCGCTGCGCCAGCACATCGACACTCTCGCGAGCAAGGAATATTACGCAGGCCTCGACGCCTCGCCCGAGCTCGTGATTGCCTTCATCCCGAGCGAGTCGCTCGTGTCGAGCGCCCTCGAGGCAGACCCGTCGATCATGGACTACGCGTTCGGCAAGCGCGTCGCGCTCGCCTCCCCCGTGACGCTGTGGTCAGTACTTAAAACTGTGGCGTTCTCGTGGCAGCAGAACGTGCTCACCGAGGACGCGAAACTCCTGTTCGACCTCAGCAAGGAACTGTACGGCAGGCTCTCGAAACTCTCCGAGCACGTCGAGAAGCTCGGCCGCTCGATCGAGCGCAGCGTCAAGGACTACAACACGTTCGTCGGTTCCCTCGAACGCAACGTGCTGCCGAGCGCGCGGCGGCTGAGCGCACTTGACGAGTCCAAAGTCCTCGGCGCCATGTCCGGCATCGAGGAGGCGCCGCGCGAGCTCACCGCATTCGAGCTCACCGCCGACGATGACTCCCAGAAGGACGCCACTGTGCCGTGAAGCAGTCCGATGAGGCGCCCCGAAGGGCCCTCCTGAGAACTGCGGAAGGTCCCCTTGGGCCTCCTCGGAGGCCAGGCGTCTGCAGCGAGACTCCGGGCGCCTCATCCCTGCTGACTTGCGAGTTTTGGCCCTTCCCGCGCGCCGCGACGGGCACTTACTCGCAAGTCACGTTGACGAGGTCGGCAATAGCTACTCGCCGAGCCACTTTTCCACGAGGTGCTCCGCGATGACGCGGCGGATCGTTCCGGAGCGCGACCGCAACACGATGCTTTCCGTACGGATGATCGGCCCCTTGCGCCGCACCCCGTCGACGAGCCCGCCATCCGTGACGCCCGTCGCGACGAAGAACGAGTTGTCGCCTTTCACCATGTCGTCGGCACTCATGACCGCATCCAGGTCGAGGCCGGCGTCCTTCGCCTTCTCGCGCTCGTCGTCGGTGCCCGGGGCGAGCTTCGCCTGCATGAATCCACCGAGGGCCTTGATCGCGCACGCGGTCGTAATGCCCTCCGGGCTGCCGCCGATCCCCACGCACATGTCGATGCGGGTTTCGTAGCGCGCTGCGTTGATCCCGCCCGCCACGTCGCCGTCGAGCATGAGGCGCGTCCCGGCCCCCGTCGCCCGGATGTCGTCGATGAGCTGGATGTGCCGCGGCCGGTCGAGCACGGCGACCGTCATCTCCCCCACGGGTTTTCCGAGCGCCTTCGCAAGAGCTCGGATGTTGTCCCCGATCGGCCGTTCGAGGTCAAGAACCCCAATACCTTCGGGCCCCGACACGATCTTGTCCATGTAGAACACGGAGGACGCATCCAGCATGGTTCCGCGGTCGGAGACCGCGATGACCGAAATCGCATTCTGGCGGCCGGCCGCCGTCAGGGACGTCCCGTCGATGGGGTCGACGGCGATGTCGCACGCCGGGCCCCGCTTGTTCCCGACGTTCTCGCCGTTGAACAGCATGGGCGCATGATCCTTCTCGCCTTCGCCGATGACGACGACACCGTCGAAATTCACGGTGCCGAGGAATTTTCGCATGGCATCCACGGCCGCGCCATCCGCGGCGATCTTGTCGCCGCGACCTATGTACGGCCACGCCCGGATGGCCGCCGCCTCGGTGGCGCGCACCAACTCCATGGCCAGGTTGCGGTCGGGGTGCAGGAACAGGGTGCCGGTGTCGGTGGACTCATTCACGCTTCCACCCTATTGAGCAATCCGTGTTCTTCGGGCGGCAGAAGCGCGAAAGTAACCGGCTTCTTAAGACGGGCGTCAACTCGTCGCGGAATCCCACGATGAGCGCCCCGTGATCTCTGCCGGCAGTCAATAGACTCGATGATGAACCACCACCGTCGTCAAGGAGATGTCATGCCCGTCGCCACACCCGACCAATACGCCGAAATGCTCGACAAGGCGAAAGGCGATGGATTCGCTTTCCCCGCATTCAACGTGTCCTCGTCACAAACCATCAACGCGGTCCTGCAGGGGCTGACGGAGGCAGGCTCCGACGGCATCATCCAGGTCACCACGGGGGGTGCAGACTACTTTGCCGGCCAGAGCGTGAAGGCCAGGGCATCCGGCGCGCTCGCGTTCGCCGCGTTTGTGACCGAATCGGCGAAGAACTATCCGATCACCGTCGCGTTGCACACGGATCACTGCCCGAAGGATGCCCTCGACGGGTTCGTGATGCCGCTCATCGAAGCCTCGGAAGTCGAGGTCAAGGCTGGGCGAAACCCGATCTTCCAGTCGCACATGTGGGATGGTTCCGCCGTACCACTCGGAGAGAACCTGGAAATCGCCCAAGGTCTTTTGCCCCGCATGAAGGCGATCAACGCGATCCTCGAAGTGGAGATCGGCGTGGTCGGCGGCGAGGAAGACGGAGTGAGCCACGAAATCAACGAGCACCTGTACACGACCGTGGAGGACGGCATCCAGACCGTCGAGGCGCTGGGCCTCGGGGAGAACGGCCGCTACATGGCCGCGCTCACGTTCGGCAACGTGCACGGCGTGTATGCCCCGGGCAACGTCAAGCTCAAGCCCGAACTGCTCGCCGAGATCCAGGACGGAATCGCGAAAAAGTTCGGAACCGGCGCGAAGCCGCTCGACCTCGTCTTCCACGGCGGCTCCGGCTCGAGCGACGACGAGATCGCGACCGCCGTGCGCAATGGCGTGATCAAGATGAACATCGACACCGACACGCAGTATGCATTCACGAGATCCATCGCCGACTACATGCTCAAGAATTACGACGGCGTCATCAAAGTGGACGGCGCAGTGGGCAACAAGAAGCAGTACGATCCCCGCGCCTGGGGCAAGATTGCCGAATCCGCCATGGCGCAGCGCGTCGTCCAGTCCACGAACCAGCTGGGCTCGGCGGGCAAGTCAATCAGCGCACGCTAGGCGCGACGAGGCGAGTCACCCTTCCCGGCTTCCGGTGGCAGTCGAAACTGCAATCCCAGCCGATCTCCTGTTGACCATTCGAGGTCGTCGACCGTTGCCTTCAACGAGAAGTAGTACGGCGCGAGGAGCGTGGTGCGCCGACCGTCGGGAAGGTGCACATCCGTACTGAGGGCGACGGCGGTCGATCCGTCGGGCTCGCCGCGCAACTGGATGAGCGTCGATGAACGACCCCCTCCCGCACTCTCGTTCACGGCGCTCAGGAGCCCCAGCAATGCCGCACGCTGATTCGCCGTCATCCGATCGGCGCGATGTTCTGCGTCGACGACGGTCACATTCATTCTTGTGGCGAGTGTGTCGAGCCAACTCCGGTTCGCGCGCTCCACGAGCTCAGCTCGAACCTCCTCCGCGAGAAGCCTGGCCTGCTCCCGGTCCGTCGCTGTCACGACCCCGCTGTCTGCGATCTTCCGGAGGAACGGCAGCGTGCGGTCGCCGACGCTCGCGAGTTCGACGCGGAGGATGTTCAGCCTGGCCGACTCCCCCAATACGCCGCTCGTGAGCGTCGAACCCGGCTCGGACGCGGACCAGCGCAGGACGCGCATCACTACCTGGTAAGCGAAGACGCTCGCTGCGGCGGCCGCGACGAGTACGGGCCCTGAACCGATGAGGCCTTCGGTGAACGGCGGCCAGTATCCGACCCGATTGAACGGCACGAAAGTGATGACGGCGCCCGTGAATGCGGCGCTCGCGGACCCGATGATCGCGAGAGTGAAAGCCGACGAGTACGGCGCGAGGGCGGCGATCAGGAAGGAAACCCCGATGGGCGCCCACCAAATTTCGACCATCAATCTCGGCCCCCCGATATGGCCGAGGACGGACAGGATGAAGCTCGTCCACGCGAGAAGGATCGCCGGGATCACGAGAACCACGGACGGAGTGCGACTGACCGGGTTCGCGACGAAGCACACCGTGATGAACGCCACGAGAAGGCACGCGACGGCGGCCCAGTCGAACCAGAGGATCTCGCTCGCTCGCTGGGAAATCAGGGTCACCGCCACGCCGAATGTCATCGCAAAACCTCCGAAGACGATGGGAACGAGTGGACCCGAGAACCAACTGAGCGGATCGACCTCGTGAGGCGACCGGCGCCATGCCTCACGCATGGCTCTCCCGGATGGGGACGGCGATGAGTATCGATGTGCCCGAACCGACCGCCGACCAGATTCGCACGGTTCCGCCGCAGCCTTCGATTCGTTTCACGAGGCTTCGGCGGATGCCCAGCCGATTCTCGGGCACGGACTCGAGGTCGAATCCGCGGCCATGGTCGACAATCATGACGGACAGCGTCTCGTCGGTGGCGTCGACGAAAACCTCGGCCGAGCTGGACCCGGAGTGGCGAACGATGTTCTCCAGACATCCGCTTACCGCACCGACCAACGCCGCCGCTGCCGCCGGATCCAGGTCGGCGGACAACGCCTCCCCTCCGCCGACGCTCACGGTGAGTCCCCGCCACCGGAACTCGCTCATGACCGCGAGAAGTTCATTTCGAAGGTCGCCGGACGCGACACCGGGCACCACGGCGGCGGAATCGATTTTCGCGGTGGACACGGCCTCGATGTCGCGCAGGATTCGCTCGCGGGCGCGGTCATCGAGCTGGTCCTTGCCGTTCGCTATCGCCGCGAGTTCGTTGAGCACCGTGTCGTGCAGCAGTGCGACCGCGCGTTCCTCGAGTTCGCGTTGGCCCGCCATCCGCGCCGTCTCGGCTTCCACGGCCGAGAAGTCCGGAGTGAATCGCCGCTGATTGCGTCGGATGAGCACGAACATGGCGATGATGACGATGTATATCAGGAGCGACACGAACGGACCGAAGCCGGGGTTGGGCGGCAGCCCCAGCGACAATTGAGCGGCGGCGGTCGCCGCGGTGCCCAGGATCCAGCCGGTGGTGCACCACACGATTCCGTTGACGAGATGTTTGCCCACGGCGCCGACGAGCAGCATGGCCACGGTGACACGGTTGACGAGGTACAGCCCGCTCGAGTCCAGTACCGGATCGATGGCGAGCAGGCTGTAGACGTACGCGAAACACGCGATGGTCCCCACAGCGAGGTACACCACGCCGCGTCGTCGGGAGGGCCGGCGCACGAGAGCGACCAATGCGGCGATGACCGCGACGAGCACGCCGAGGGGGACCAGCACGCGCGGGCCGTAGTCGCGGGACAGCCACAGATCGACGAGTGCGATTACCGATATCCCGAGGTAGACGAGCGCAACGGCCCAGCCGGCACGAAGTACCGCCATCGCGCTGATGGTGGCCGCGAGTTCACGCGGCGGAACAGCGCTCCTGATCGACTGTTGGCTCATCATGTGTCAGCAATCGTATGGGCAGACGGATTCTTTTCGCGTCAGGCGCTGGAGACAAACTCAAGGAACGCCGGGTCGGAACCGAGGAGAATTCCCAGGAGCACGGCGGAGGCGAGGAAACTCGCGATTCCGCCGGCGACCGGAATCCACCACGCCGTGCGTCCGCGCCGGATTCGCACGAAGGACCATCCCGCAGCAATGATCCACGCCGCTGTCTGGCTCGCGACGATGAGGATTCCGATGATGGGCGTGAGCGAAGTTGCGGTGTAGTCGCCGATGCCGAGCTGACCGAACATCCGATCCATGGATGCCTCGAGAGTGACGTAGGACCCCGCTCCGCCGAGAACAGAGACGAGACCGAACGACAGCAGGAAGATGGTGACGATTCGATCGATCGCGCTGGAGCTTTGGGGGGCGTGCGCTTCACGGTCGGATGTTGCGGCCGCGCCTCCCGCCGGAATGACGGGCTCCACCTGTCGGGGCGCACCGGAGCGCTCGATCGCGGATGCCCGCTCTGACTCGCTCGCGTACTCCCCGTACTCGGGGCGCGGACGATCGTCGCCGGTCATCGCTGCCGGACCGCTGGGTGCGAACGGCCGCGCAGGCACGAGCGGCGTCGACAAGGAATCGCCCGAGTCACGCCGCTGAAGATTTCCACGTGCCCAGTGTACGAGAGGAGCCTGCGCCGACTCTGCCCAGCGACTGCCTCTGGAGACCTGACGCCGGCATCCCGTAGCCTGATGCGATGACGAGACGGGAGCTGCCATGCGCGAATCCTTGATCAGCGTCGACGTGGAGACTGCCGGACCGAATCCGAGCGCCTACTCGATGCTGTCGATCGGCGCGTGCCTCGTCGACAATCCGAAGAAGAATTTTTACGTCGAACTCAAGCCCGTCAACGACGCGATGACCACCGAAGCGCTCTCGATCGGCGGACTCACGATAGAACACCTCCACGCAAACGGCGACGACCCCGCGGAAGGCATGAAGAAGTTCGACGAGTGGATCGCTTCGGTCGTCCCGGACGACGGCGTGCCCGTTTTCGTCGGATTCAATGCGGCGTTCGACTGGATGTTCGTGTGTGACTACTTCGAACGGTTCCTCGGTCGAAACCCGTTCGGGCACTCGGCCATCGACATCAAATCGTTTTACCTCGGAATGGCCGGGGGATCGTGGGCGGAGACGAGCCTTCGATTCCTCTCCCCGCGGTACCTGGATGGCCGTCCGCTGTCCCACAATGCGTTGGGCGACGCCCAGGATCAGGCCGCTTTGTATGCGGCAATTGCCGAGGATGCCGCACGAAGGCGGGTCCTTTCGACAACGAAAGAGAGCACACCATGACCACATCGGCGAGCGGGAATGCAGAAGATTTCCAGCGCATCGTGGAGTCGGCGAAGCGCCTGGGGGTGGAACTTGACGAGGAGTCCACGCAGCAGTGGATGAATTCGATCATTCAGGAGTCCACGAGCGGCGATGTCGTGGTCGACACGGCGAGCGGCGCCTTCGGGCATCGTGTGGCCATGCTGGATTTCAGCGCACGCGACCTTGAGCGGTTCCGTCTCATCGGCAAGATCGTGGAGGTAACGGGGCCGGCGCCGCAGGTGGAGAGCGCGCTCGCCATTTCCGGATCGGCGGCGCAATCCAAAATCCAGTCCTTCCCCGGCGACTGCGACTACTTCCAGCGGCTCAACATCAAAGCGAGCACCCGCGAGGAAGCGTCGGCCATCATGGCCACACTCATGCGCGACAAGGTTCTCGCGACACACAGAGGCGATACGTACCAGTTCCTCGAAGCGAAACTCGGAAGCTACCCCTTCGACGGCACGCACGCGGGTTCCGCCGTGCGCAAGGGGAGCCCGATCTCCTGGACCTACGACGAGATCGTGGAACAGCAGCTCGAAGTCGAGGGGCCGGACGGACCCGCGATTTTGCGGTGGGATGAGGTCGCGCTCGACCCGGGCTGGTGCAAGCTCGACTGGGTCGTGAGCGACCCCGAACGGCGTCAGCTGTCGAACGCGAGCAACGTGATCGATGTCACGTGGGAGGCTCCGGACGGGCAGATCGTCTCGCTCGACGGGTACCTCGACGCGTTCTTCCAGGAGGTCTACCTGGATGCCGAGGACGTGCCCACCTTCGCGAAGGTCGCGAAGTTCGTGTCCGAGGATGCACTCGACGATTACGTCGAGCGGCTGGAGGCCGAGGTCCGCAAGTACCTGACCGACCACCTCAATTACGGCAAGGCCGCAAAACGCATGTACAACGTGTTCCGCCTGTCCGGCCGGCATCTCGAAGCCGCATACGTTCGAGAGCTCTTCGACGAGCCTGCCACAATCCTGTATCAGGTGTGGTCGCTCATTTCGACGCTCGACAACGCGACGCAGCCGGGTTCGTCGATTCCGATCGAGGCAGTGCAGGCGCAGGCGGATGCGCTCGTTCTCGACGTGGTCGAGGCGCTCGAGGGCGAGGAGGAGGTCGAGATTGTGAAGGCGATCATGCAGTTGCGTCAGGCTCTGGAACTCCAGGGTGATGCTGCGACGCGCGTGGCGGAAGTCGAGGCTGCGCAGACGAGGGTCATCAACGTCGTGAACACGTTCTACCGGGAGAAACTCACCGGGCTGCCGACGATCAATGAGTACATCACGGGCATCCAGGGGGCCGCAAAGCCGTGACAGAACCTGCCGCGCTTCCTACCGCCGATGCTCCCTGGCCGGTGTCGGTTCTCGCCGACAAACTCAAAGGCTGGATCGACCGCCTCGGCACAGCATGGGTCGAGGGCGAGATCACGCAGTGGGGAGTGTCCGGCGGAAACGTCTACGGAAAATTGAAGGACCTCAACGTCGATGCGACGATTGGATTCACGATTTGGTCGTCGGTGAAGTCGAAACTGCCGGACGACCTGAAACAGGGCGACCGCGTCGTCGCTCTCCTCAAACCCAACTACTGGGTCAAGGGCGGAACTCTTTCGATGCAGGTTTTCGAGATGCGCCATATCGGCCTCGGCGACTTGCTCGAGCGGCTCGAGAAGCTCCGGCAGAAACTCAAGGCGGAAGGCCTGTTCGACGCGGATCGCAAGAAGCACCTTCCGTTTCTCCCGCACTGCATCGGGCTTGTGACGGGGAAGGATTCCGACGCCGAGAAGGATGTGCTGCGCAACGCCCAGTTGCGCTGGCCGTCGGTGGAGTTCCGCGTCGAGCACGCCGCCGTGCAGGGTGATCGTTCAGTGGGAGAGGTGATCGCCGCGCTCGCGAAACTTGATGCGGACCCCGACGTGGACGTGATCATCGTGGCGCGCGGCGGCGGCGATTTCCAGAATCTCCTCGTGTTCAGCGATGAAGCACTCGTCCGCGCGGCCGCCGCGTGCGTGACGCCCATCGTGAGCGCCATCGGCCACGAAGCCGACCGCCCACTCCTGGACGATGTCGCCGATTTGCGCGCGTCGACGCCGACGGATGCCGCCAAGCGCGTTGTGCCGGATGTCGCGGAGGAGCTCAGCCGAGTGCAGCAGGCTCGAGTGCGGATTGGCACTCGGATGACCGGTCTGCTCTCTTCGGAGATCGAACGGGTTGGGCAATTGCGTACCCGTCCCGTGCTGGCCACGTCGTCGTGGATCGTCGACGAACGCTCGGAGGAACTCACCCGCTGGGTGGCGAGGGGCGCCGAGCTCGTCGACCGTGCGATCGAACGCGCGCGAACCTCGGTTGCGGAGCTCACCGGCCAATTGCGGGCGTTGTCGCCGCAACGCACTCTCGATCGCGGCTACGCGATCGCGCAAGTGCCGGGCGGTGCCGTGCTCCGTCGAAGTGCCGACGCCGTCCCCGGTTCACCCCTCCTGCTCACGCTCGCCGACGGCAAGGTCGCAGCGACCGTCGACGGCGGAGCACCGGCCCAGCGCACGGGTCGATAAACTGGCATCGTGGCTACCGAATCCCCCACCACCGATGCACCGAACACCGACGTCGCGAACCTGAGCTACGAAATGGCGCGGGACGAGCTTGTGAAGGTCGTGAACGAACTGGAGCAGGGCACGTCGACCCTCGAAGAGTCGCTCGCCCTCTGGGAACGCGGCGAAGCCCTGGCGAGCCGATGCGAGGAGTGGCTGATCGGCGCGAAGGCGCGCCTGGATGCCGCGCGCGGCGCCGCCCAGTCCGGCTCGGCAGATTCCCCCTCGAAGGCATGAATGCGCGGAAGGACCCCCCGGTAGTTGCCGAGCTTGGACGACCGGAAACCCCTGAAGAAACCGCCTCCCGCAAGGCGAACACCTCCCGTATCCACAGAGAAGCCCAGAGTTTCACGAATCTCGCCATCGCGCTGCTCGCATCGCTCGCCGTCGTTCTTGTGACCGTGCTCGTGGTGGTTCGGCCCGATCCGCCAGCACCCCCCGCGATCGACTACCGCGCCATCGCCGCCACCGCAGACACGTCAGCCACCCTTGCCGTTCCGGACCTCTCGAGCCAGTGGAAAGCGAATTCGGCGGTCTTCGACGCGAAGCCCGCGGATGGCGTCGCCACGTGGTATGTCGGCTTCATCACGCCGGACCGACACTTCATCGGCATGCGGCAGGGCATCGAGGCGAACCCGACCTGGGTCGCCAACCAGGTACGCAACCGCGCAGCAACCGACTCGACGATGATCGATGGCGTGACGTGGACCGTGTTCGACCATCGCGAAGCGAAGGACGTCGGGAATCTCGCATACGCCATGACCGCGACGAATTCGCACGGCAGCGTTGTTCTGTTCGGCACGGCCGCCGAAGCCGAGTTCGAGACGATCGCGGCTGCGCTGTCGGCGATGATGAGTTCGCGCAAGTGAGAAGGGTGACACTATGACAGGGACGACGACGACTCCCGCACGGGCGTGGCAGGAGATGGTCGAAGGCAACGAGCGATTCATCGCCGGCGTGCCGCGGCATCCGCGGCAGGACGTGGACCGGCGAGGCGAACTCGTTGGAACGCAAGCCCCGCACGCTACGCTTTTCGGCTGCAGCGACTCCCGACTGGCGGCCGAGATCATCTTCGACAAGGGTCTCGGCGACCTTTTCGTCATCCGCAATGCCGGGCAGGTGATCTCCGAATCCGTCATCGGCTCGCTCGAGTATTCCGTCGCGGTTCTCGGCGTCCCGCTCATCGTCGTGCTGGGTCACGACGAGTGCGGCGCTGTCCGTGCCGCCATCGACAGCCAGGCCCCGGACGCGCCCGTGATTTCACCGCACATCGAACACCTCATCGAACCGATCACGCACGCTGTGCGGAAAGTCGCCGCGACGCTTCCCCCGGGGACGGACCTCGATCCGACGGTTGTCGGGCAGCATCACCTGCGCGCGACGATCTCCGAAATGGTGGCGGGATCTGAACTCATCAGCGATGCCGTCGCAGCGGGTACGCTGGCTATTGTCGGCGCAAACTACAAACTGCTCGAAGGCAGGGCGGTTCGGGATGTCATCGTGGGCGATATCGGAGAATCCTGAACATCGACTTTCATTCCAAGACAACAACAAAGGATGATGCTCCCGTGAGTACGCAAGGCGAGTTTCGGATCGAACACGACACCATGGGCGAGGTGCGCGTTCCCGCCACCGCGCTCTACGCAGCCCAAACCCAGCGTGCGGTCGAGAATTTCCCGATTTCCGGCTCGGAGCTCGAATCCGCGCAGATCGTCGCGCTCGCCCGCATCAAGCGCTCGGCGGCCATCGTCAATGGCGCTCTCGGCATCATCGATTCGAAGATCGCCGACGCCATCGCCGCTGCGGCCCAGATCATCATCGACGGTGAGCACCACGACCAGTTCCCGATCGATGTGTACCAGACCGGAAGCGGCACCTCCTCGAACATGAACATGAACGAGGTTCTCGCGTCGCTCGCGAGCAGTGCACTCGGTTCACCCGTGCATCCGAACGATCACGTGAATGCGTCGCAGTCCTCCAATGACGTCTTCCCCACTTCCGTGCACGTCGCCGTCACGGGCGCTTTGCTCGAAGATCTGATTCCGGCGCTCGACCACCTCGCGATTTCACTGGAGAAGAAGGCGAAAGCGTGGGCGGGCGCCGTGAAGGCCGGTCGCACGCACCTCATGGACGCGACCCCGGTGACACTCGGCCAGGAGTTCGGAGGCTACGCGCGTCAGGTGCGACTGGGCATCGAGCGCGTGGAGTCCACGATCGCGCGCGTCGCCGAAGTGCCTCTCGGCGGCACCGCTGTCGGCACGGGGATCAATACTCCCGCGGGCTTCCCGCAAAAGGTGATCGCCGAGCTCGCGAAGGAATCGGGGCTTCCGCTCACGGAGGCGAAAGACCACTTCGAAGCACAGGGCGCCCGCGACGGCCTCGTGGAGGCCTCCGGTGCGCTGCGCGTCATTGCCGTGAGCCTCACCAAGATCTGCAACGACATCCGCTGGATGGGGTCCGGCCCCAACACGGGGCTCGCCGAACTTCACATTCCCGATCTGCAGCCCGGCTCGTCGATCATGCCCGGCAAGGTCAACCCGGTCATTCCGGAAGCGGTGCTCATGGCGTGCGCGCGGGTCATCGGCAACGACGCGACGATCGCGTGGGGCGGGGCGAGCGGTACCTTCGAACTCAATGTCGCGATCCCCGTGATGGGCACGGCACTGCTCGAATCGATCCGCCTGCTCGCGAACTCGAGTCGCGTGCTCGCCGACAAGACGGTCGATGGCCTCGAGGCGAATGTGGACAGAGCCAGGGCGCTCGCAGAGTCGTCCCCATCCATTGTCACGCCGCTCAACCGCGTGATCGGTTACGAGTCAGCCGCGAAGGTGGCCAAGAACGCCGTGGCCAAGGGTATTACGGTGCGCGAGTCGGTTGTCGAGCTTGGGTTCGTGTCGCGAGGCGAGATCTCAGAGGACCAGCTGGATACGCTCCTTGACGTGCTCAGCATGACCCGTCCGGGTTAGTCCCCGCAGCGGGCCGCATGCGCCGAGTCACTCGGTTCTCAGCGGCACCGGGCGGATGGGGTCGCCATCCAGGGTGAGAACCTTTCGGTCCTTCAGAGGCCCAGCGAGCTGGATTGGAATGAGAGTCGATATGCTCGCGCCACTCGCGCGGGTGTTGCAGTTCGCGAGATTCTCCGCATTGGACCCGTCGGGCGGGTTCGCCTGACCGTAATACACCGCAATCGACACCGACTCGGCGGTCTCCCGCACCACGGCCGCGTGGGGAAAACACAGGGGATCCCCTTCGACCCTGACGACGAGTCTGGCCGTATCCAGGGCGACGAGGCCGGTGCTGGGGTCAGAACCGATGTACCCGTCTTCCGTGTTCGCCGAGTCGTGGTCGAACGTGGCGAGCCCGAAGAGGTAGGGCGGCTGCCGGGTTTGGCCGTCGAGTGTCTGGTACCCGAGGATCGGCTGGTCCACCAGGTCCGCGGGCGGCGTCGATACGGGAGTGACGACCCGATTGACGACGACCGGCTCCGGGGATCCCCACATGCGCTCCGCCGCAGTCGGGGGCACGGGCGGCGGCGGAAGGCTTTCCAGATTGGCTCGATAGGCGAGGAATCCGCTCGTGACCATCGTCGCTATTCCCAGCGCAGCGACGACGCGGTATACGGCGTACGCCGAGCCTGTGGGCTCGTCGACATGCGGATCGCGGTAACTCCAGCTCACGAGCACCCGCCATTGGCTTCCCGGGGAGATGAGCCCCCAGAGAAGGATCACCCCGAGGCTGGCGAGAACGACGAGGAGGAGGGTTGTCACTCCTCGACTTTAACAGGGTTTGCTCAACCCACTTCGTTTCCCTCGAGGAGCTCGGTGACGAGCGCGGCGATATCGCTTCGTTCGGAGCGCGTGAGCGTCACGTGCCCGAACAGCGCATGGCCCTTGAGCGTCTCGATCACCGACGCGACGCCATCGTGGCGGCCGACCCGCAGGTTGTCCCTTTGCGCGACATCGTGCGTGAGAATGACCCTCGAGTTCTGCCCGATCCGGCTCAACACCGTGAGCAGCACGTTCCGCTCGAGCGATTGCGCCTCATCGACAATCACGAATGCGTCGTGCAGCGAACGGCCGCGGATGTGCGTGAGCGGGAGCACTTCGAGCAGTCCGCGTTCCATGACTTCGTCGAGCACGTTCTGGGAGACGACGGAGCTGAGCGTGTCGAACACCGCCTGCGCCCACGGATTCATTTTCTCTGCCGCATCGCCAGGCAAGTAGCCGAGTTCCTGCCCGCCCACGGCATACAGGGGCCGAAACACCATGATCTTCCTGTGCTGTTGGCGTTCGAGCACGGCCTCGAGGCCCGCGCACAGCGCAAGAGCCGACTTTCCCGTACCGGCCCGCCCGCCGAGGGAAACAATGCCCAGGCTCGGGTCGAGAAGCATGTCGATCGCGAGCCGCTGCTCCGCGGACCTGCCATGCATGCCGAAAATGTCGCGATCCCCCCGGACGAGTCTGAGCATCCCCGGGCCGGTCACGCGACCGAGCGCCGACCCGCGATCCGAGTGGATGACGAGACCGGTGTTGAGAGTCACGTCGTCGACCTGGCTCGTCGCAAGCTCTTCGTCGTCGTAGAGCTTCGACATTTCTTTCGAGCCGAGATCGATCTCTGCCATCCCGGTCCACCCCGAGTCGACCGCAAGCTCCGCGCGGTACTCCTCTGCCGCGAGACCCACCGATGCCGCCTTCACGCGCAATGGGAGATCTTTGGATACGACCGTGACGTTGAGTCCGTCACCGGCGAGATTGAGTGCGACCGCGAGAATTCGGGAGTCGTTGTCGCCGAGCTGGAGTCCGGACGGCAGAATCGCGGTGCTCGTGTGGTTGAGTTCGACGCGGAGGCTGCCTCCGGAGCCTACGGCGACCGGGAAGTCGAGCCGCTCATGTTTGATCCTCAGTTCGTCGAGGTTGCGGAGAGCCTGACGTGCGAAGTAGCCGATCTCGGGGTCGTGGCGCTTGGATTCCAGCTCGCTGATGACCACGACAGGGAGGACGACAGCATGCTCGGCGAAACGGAACATAGCTTTCGGATCGGAAAGGAGAACCGACGTGTCCAGCACGTAGGTCTTTTCGGCCTGGCGAACCACCCCCTTCGCGTCTTTCGATGCTGCAGACTTCGGCTGGGGGGTGCTGGTCGTGGCCACTTACCGCTCCATCCCCGAGCGCGGGAGGCTCGGATCATGTCCGTCACGGCCAACTCAAGGTCGAAAGCGAACTTACGTGGCCGCTTCGGTCAGGCGCCATGCCTGATATCTCGACGCTACGTGCAAGCGCGGGCGACGGCCGTCGCGACACGCGGGATTCAGAGGGAGGTGGCGGAAGCGAAACTTTGGAAGCTCGCGCGCACCATGGCCAGAGTTTCCTCCGTGGTCGACACGTGGACGCTCACGCGGACGTTCGTGTCGCGCGCGGTCACCGTGACGGCGTGATTGTGGAGGGAAGCGACGAGGGCCGTGAGCTGGTCCGCCGCGGGCTGGAGCACGACGATTCCTGCGCGCTCACGGACATCCCTCGGCGATGTCACGGGAATTCCGAACTCGTCGGCGAGCGCGATGACGCTCTCGACGTTGCGGGCGACGCGCTCGGAGATCGCCCGAAGGCCGACGTCGGCGATCTGTTCGAGTGCCGCAGAGAACCGGGCCTGAGCAATCGGGCTCGGATTGCTCACCTGGTATGCGCGGGCGCCGCGGGACGGTTGAGGAACCGAACCCACGGGCGTCGGCCCCGCATCGGTGCCATTGAATCCGGAGAGCACGGGCGCAATTCTCTCCACGGCCCGGTCGCTCATGGCGAGGAACCCGGTTCCCCACCCTGCGCGCACCCATTTCTGGCCGCCGGAGACCACGACATCCGCGAACCGGTAGTCGACGTCGGCGACGCCGAACCCCTGGATCGCATCCACGATGAGGAGACGATCGCCGATGACCTGGCGAATGCCTTCGAGGTCCGCGAGGAATCCTGTTCTGAAGTCGACGAGGCTGAGCGCGACCGCCGCAATGTCCGGGGACAGTTGATCCTTGATCGTTCCCGGTGTGATTCGGCCGTAGTCGGTCTCGAGCCAGAACGGTTGCAGCGTGCCCAGAGCGTCGGACGCGCGGACCGTGGCGAATGCCGCGCTCGGAAACTCCTCAGCAGACAGGAGTACCCCGCCCGCGACGCCGAACATCGCGTGCATGAGGCCCAAACTCGTATTCGGTTGGAACACGATCTGGTCCTCGCGGAATCCGGTGACCGCGGCGACGGCGCGCCGCACTCGCACATCCTGCTCCCGGAAGCTGTCGAGGCTGCCGAATCGCGCAGTGCGCAGAAGCTGGACGAACGCCTGCTCCTCCTCGACGACGATCGACGCGAGGGGACCGATGCGTCCGAAATCGAGGTACCCGGGTTCCTCAGAGAACTGCAGGGCGAACTCGTCGATCGTCACCATTCGATTAGTGTGCCACGCCGTGGTCGGGGAACCCACGCGAGGCTATTGCCCGAATCGCCGCTGGCGCCTCGAGAAGTCGCGGATGGCGCGGAGGAAATCGACCTCGCGCAAATCCGGGCCGAGCGCCTCGACGAAATAGAACTCGCTGTACGCGCTCTGCCACAGCATGAAGTCGCTAATTCGCTGCTCCCCCGAGGTGCGGATCACGAGGTCCGGGTCCGGCTGGCCCCCCGTGTACAGGTGTTTGGCGATGAGTTCCGGGGTCAGGATTTCGGAGAGCGCGTCGATGCTCTTTCCTTCGCTCGCGTGTTGCCGGACGATGCTGCGCATCGCATCGGCGATCTCGCGGCGGCCGCCATATCCGATCGCGAGGTTGATGTGCATGCCCGTGTTCTTAGCCGTCCGGGCTTCCGCAGCGTCGAGGCTCGCCGTGAGCGCGTCGGGCAATCGCTCGAGGGAACCGACATGCTGCACTTTCCAGTCGCGGTAGTGCGAGAGGTCGTCTGCGAGATCGGCGATGACTTCGAAAAGGTCCGCGAGTTCATCCGGTGCGCGCCCGAGCAGGTTGTCTGTCGAGAGCAGATAGAGCGTCGTGACCTTCACGCCGAGGTCGTCGCACCACACGAGAAACTCGCGAAACTTCGCGGCCCCCGCGCGGTAGCCGTGGCCGGCCGATTCGAGATCGTTCGCGCGCGCCCACCGCCGATTCCCGTCGAGGATGATGGCGATGTGTCCGGGGACGGGACATTCGGCGATCTCCCGCCGAAGCCGCTTCTGGTACAACCCGTAAAGAATGCCGCTGCCTAGTGGCTTTTCCCGCTTTCGCACACGGCTACGTTAGTCCACTTACCGGGGGCGATTCCCAGCCTGCCGTTACGGCGGGCGCATAGGCTGAACCCATGACAGCGGATCTCGACCGTTCGGCGGTCGAAACGGATACCGGAATCGACCTTCCCAACATCCCCTTGCTCGACGACGCGAAAGCGCACGTCGACGTGAAGCCGTCCTGGCGAGGCTGGATCCACGCGGGCACGTTCCCGGTCGCGATCGCCCTCGGCATCATCCTCATTGTGCTCGCCGACGGCATCGTCGCGAAAGTCAGTTCTTCCGTGTTCGTACTGAGTTCACTGTTGCTGTTCGGCGTTTCGGCGCTCTACCACCGCTTCAATTGGAGCGAACGCACGCGAAAGGTGCTGAAACGGCTCGACCACGCGAATATTTTCGTCCTCATCGCAGGTTCCTACACGCCCATCACGGTGCTTGCGCTCCCGCAGGACAAGTCGATTCTGCTGCTCATTCTCGTGTGGAGCGGCGCCTTGCTCGGCATCGGTTTCCGCGTGTTCTGGCTTTCGGCGCCTCGCTGGCTTTACGTCCCGCTGTACGTGCTGTTGGGATGGGCCGCCGTCATGTTCATCGTTGATTTCTTTACCGCGAACGCGGTCATGATGACCCTCATCATCGCGGGCGGGCTGTGCTACACGGTCGGGGCGGTCATTTACGGCCTCAAGCGACCGAACCCGTTCCCCGGGAAGTTCGGGTTCCACGAGATCTTCCACACGTTGACGCTCCTCGCGTTCCTGTGCCACTGGACGGCGATCCTGCTGGTCGCCGTCGATCCGCCGATGCTCGTCTAGCTGGGCCCGGCGGGCTGTCGTCGCGCGAGGCTACTCGCCGTCGTTCGGCGTGCTCGTGGACTGGCGTTCGGCTTCGATGCGCTCCTGCACTTCGGCCCGGTAGCGCACCCGACGCACCCGACGCACCATGTCCATGATGAGGAGCACCGTGACCGCAGCGACGAGGAAGGTGATCGCGAAACCGACCCACGTCGGCGTGACCGAGTTCGGGTCGAATTCGGGCGACGGCGTCGGGGTTGCCGCGAGGAGAACCGACACTATCGTGGTCGCCATCATGGGGAACCTTCCTCTGCAGTGACACCGGCGAACAGATCCGTCTCCGGCAACTCGGTTTCGACGAGCGAACGCGCGAGCTGATAATCCTCCCACGGCCAGACTTCGCGTTGAAGCTCGTTCGGCCAGAAGAAGAAGCTGCTGTCGGGGGAAACCTGGCTCGCGTGGGCGCGCAGGGCGTCGTCCCGCGCGTTGAAAAACTCACCGACCTCGATTCGGGTGGTCGCGAGATCCGGCCTCTCGCGCATCCACGAACGGATGCCGTCGAGCTCCTCGAGGAGCGGCGAGTCCGGCTCCCGCTCCTTGAGAGCGTCATACATCGCGTTCGCGCGCGGGCCGTTGAAGATGCGGTCGTAGTACACCTTCTGAATCTGCCACGCGGGACCTGCGTCAGGATAGCGGGTCGGATCGGCGGCGGCGTCCATCGCGTAAATCGACAGTTCGTGATTGCGGATGTGGTCGGGGTGCGGGTAGCCGCCGGACTCGTCGTAGGTGAGCATCACCTGAGGTCGGAATTCTCGGATGATCTTCACGAGAGGTTCTGCTGAGATCTCCAGCGGGATGAGCGCGAAGCAATTCGGGGAAAGAGCCTCCCCTTCCTCCGGCAGGCCCGAATCCTCAAAGCCAAGCCACACATGATCGAATCCGATCAGTTCGCGGGCGCGGGCCATTTCGATGCGACGAAGCCCCGCCATATCCCGCTCGGCCATCGCCATTTCTTTCAGCTGCGGATTCTGCACGTCGCCGCGTTCGCCGCCCGTGCAGCTCACCACAAGGACCTGGGCCCCCGCGCGAACATAGTGGGCGTAGGTTGCGGCGCCCTTGCTCGACTCATCGTCGGGGTGCGCGTGCACGGCGAGAAGGCGCTGAGACACAGTTCTCCTTGGATTCCACGATTAGCCTTGAGGTACCAGACTAATCGGGGAGCACGATGGCGGAAACCGCAACCATGGCGCAGGACGACGTGCTTGATGCGCGGTACGGACGGACGCCGGGAAAGAGGCAGCGCGACCGCGCGATCATGGTGGTGACTGCAGCGCTGTTCGTCGTCGTGTTCGCGGCCTGGGTCGTGTGGGCTGGGCTCGACAACGGTCAAGGGAACCTCAATGCTCAGGACATCGGCCACAGGATTGTGGACGACTCCACCGTGACGGTCACGTGGCAAGTCTCTGTCACGCCCGGGACGCGCGTTGCGTGCGCTCTCGAAGCGCAAAACAGTGCGCACGCGATCGTGGGTTGGAAAATCGTCGAACTGCCGGCATCCGCGAGCCTCACGAACCAGTACACGGAAACCGTTCGCACCTCCCAGCGGGCGGTAACTGGCTTGATCTACCGTTGTTGGCTCGCGTAAGATTGAGTGAATAGCTACGAGACCGGTCGTCTGGCCGGTCTCATTTGTTTGACTGGCGACGTCCGGAAGAACACAGGCTCACCGAAGGAGTTCACTATGGCTGACACGACTGCCGAAACCTGGTTGACCCAGGAGGCGTTCGATCGACTCACGAGCGAGCTCGAAACTCTCAGCGGTCGAGGTCGTGCCGAGATCGCCCACAAGATCGAACTGGCCAGGGAAGAGGGCGACCTCAAGGAGAACGGCGGCTATCACGCGGCGAAGGAAGAGCAGGGCAAGATTGAGGCCCGCATCCGCCAGTTGACCGCACTGTTGCGGACGGCGAACGTCGGCAACCCTCCGGATGACGGCGTCGTCGAACCGGGCATGCTCGTGACCGCGAAAATCGCTGGCGAGCAGAGCGAATTCCTCATCGGCAGCCGCGAGATCGCCGGCGACAGCGACCTGGTCGTGTACAGCGAGAAAAGCCCGTTGGGTATGGCGATCATGGGCCACAAAGAGGGCGACTCGGTGAGCTACACGGCTCCCAACGGCAAGGAGATCTCCGTCGAGCTGCTCGCGGTGAAAACCTACAGCTACTGATTCCGCTCCCACAGGAGCGTGCGGAGCACGCCTCTGAAAGGGAGAGCGATCCCTAGAACTCCGTGCGCGGATCGTAGTCCGCTTCGCGCAAGTGATCGAGGACGCGCTGCACGTGTTCCGGCCCCCGCGTTTCGAGGCTCAGTTCGAGGGTCACTTCGCCAAGGAGCGCGCCGCGGCCGTTCCGCGCATGGGAAACCTCGATGACGTTCGCGTTGGCATCCGAAATCAGTTCCGCGATCCTCGCGAGCTGGCCTGGTCGGTCCGGAAGTTTGACCCGTAGTTTGAGGAAGCGATCGGAGGCGACGAGCCCGAGCGAGATCACGCGCTCCATGACCTGCGGATCGATGTTGCCTCCGCTCAATACCGCGACGGTCGTCCCGAGATTCTCGACCTTGCCCGTGATGATCGCGGCAACGGCCACGGCGCCAGCGGGCTCGACGACGAGTTTCGCCCGCTCGAGCAGAACGAGCAGCGCGCGGGCCGTTTCGTCGTCGCTCACGGTGACGATGTCGTCGACCAGGTCCCGGATGATGGCAAAGTTGAGCGCGCCGGGCCTGCTCACCGCGATACCGTCCGCAATCGTCGGTTTCATGCGGATCTCGACCGGTTCGCCCGCTTCGAGCGACCGCGGATACGGCGCCGAGTTCTCCGCCTGAACCCCGATGACCCGAATCGTGCGCCCCTCGAGGGCCGCGCGTTGCTTCACGGCGCTCGCGATCCCGGCGATGAGTCCGCCGCCGCCGATGGGAACGATGACGGACTCCACATCGGGCACCTGATCGAGAATCTCCAGGCCGAGCGTTCCCTGTCCGGTGATGATGTCCAGATGATCGAACGGCGGTATCAGGACCGCACCGGTGGATTCGGCGAACTCGGCCGCGGCGCGGAGCGGTTCGTCGACCGTGTGACCGCGAAGGATGACATCGGCGCCGTAACTGCGGGTCGCCTGGAGTTTGGGCAGCGCCACCCCGACCGGCATGAAGATCGTGGCGCTGATCCCCAGCTCGCGGGCGGCAAGAGCTACACCTTGCGCGTGATTGCCCGCCGAGGCCGCAACCACCCCGCGAGCGCGTTCCTCTGGCGTGAGCTTGAACATCCGGTTGTATGCGCCGCGAATCTTGTAGGAGCCGGTGCGCTGCAGGTTCTCGCACTTGAGAAGCACTCTCGACCCGAGAGCCTCGGAGAGGTATCGCGAGTCTTCCATCGGCGTCACGTTCGCGACGGCGGCAACGAGTTCGCGCGCCGCTTCGAGAGACTCCAGCGTGGGTACGTCGGCGTCAGTCATTGCCGACCGCATCGCGCGAGGGCCGTTTCGGATGCACGCGCCACTCGCCGCGGGCCACATAGCCGACAACCGCATTGAGCGTGGCGACGACGGGGACAGCGAACAGCGCACCGGGGATGCCCGCGAGGAAGCCTCCCGCCGCTACGGCGAACACGACGGCAAGCGGATGCACCTTGACGGCGGTCCCCATGACGAGCGGCTGAAGCACGTGCCCTTCGACCTGCTGCACGAGGAGCACGATTCCGAGCATGATGACCGCCGGAATCGGGCCGAGGTACACGAGGGCGACGAACACCGCAATCGTTCCCGTCAGCACGGCGCCGACCACGGGAATGAACGAGCCGAGGAAGACCGCGATCGCAATCGGGATCACAAGTGGGAATCCGCCGAAAAACAGCCCGAGAATCCAGGCCCCGAGTCCAATGCCGACGGCATCGATGAAGGCGACGAAGATCTGCACCTTCACGAACTCGGTGAGGGTGACCCAGCCGGCGTGCCCCGCCCCGTCCACCGCCGGGCGGGCCGAGCGCGGGAACAACCGAACCGTCCACGACCAGACGCGCCGCCCATCGATCAGGAGAAACAGGGTCGCGAAGAGCACGAGGAGGATTCCGGCGAGGAAGTGCCCGAAGGTCGAACCGAAGGAGAGCGCGCCCGACAGGAGCCACGCGCTGTCTTCCTGCACCGCCTGCCAGAACTGCGCGACATAGTCGTTGATCTGCGCATCCGTGAGGTGCAGCGGGGACTCGAGCAGCAGAACCTTGAAACCGTCGAAGAACTCCAGCGATCGGTCCCTCAGGTCGGGAAAGCCGAGCATGATCTGGGTGACGACCAAATACACGAGGCCGGCAACGATCCCGATCAGTCCGACCTCGGCGAGGGTGACGGCAAGCCATTTGGGCCAGCGGTGTCGCTGCAGAAACTGGACGAACGGCACAAGGAGGGCCGCAAGGAGAATGGCCACGAGGAACGGCACAACGATGAGCTTCAGCTGAATGACGAAGAAAATCACGAGCGCGACGACTCCGGCGAGCGCGAGAATGCGCCATGACCACTCCCCGGCGATGCGCATGCCGATGGGCACGGCGTCGTCGACCGCACGGTCTCGCGGCGCCGACTGCGGCTGTCGTTTGCGGATCATCACGCTTCAGTCTATGGGCGCGCATATGCCGGTGAACTCATATTCCGAAAGCGGCATTCTCGCCCTGCGCGTCTTGCTGTCATTGGCGACCGGTATCGTCGAACGTGATGGTCGAGACAATTTCCGCTGCCCGCGCTCGGCGCACCGCTTTGGCCGCGCAGGGATTCGCGCGCTCCGCGCCCGATGCCGTCGGCGCGCGCCAGCTCAACCTCGCGGTCGACCGGCTCGGCCTCCTGCAGCTCGACTCCGTGAACGTGTTCGAACGCAGTCACTACCTGCCCGTGTTCGCGCGACTCGGCCCCTACGACAAAGCGGACCTGGATCGGCTCACGTTCGCGCGCAAGGGTCGCTACGTGGAGTATTGGGCGCACGAGGCCGCACTCATCCCCGTGGAGTCGTGGCCGCTGTTCCGATGGCGGATGGAACGCTATCGCCACTCGGAGGTGGAGGATTCGACGTCGTGGGCGGTGTCCCACGCGCCCATGCTGGACTGGTTGCGGCGGGAACTGGCCGAGAAGGGGCCCCTCGCCGCGAGCCAGGTCGAGCACGATGCCAACAAGCGATCGGCGCCGTGGTGGGGCTGGTCCGATGTGAAGACGGGGCTGGAAACCTTGTTCCGCTGGGGCGAGGTGACGAGTGCGGGGCGAACGCGTTTCGAGAGGGTGTACGCCCTCGTGGACCAGGTATTGCCGCGCGAGGTCGTCTCGCGCGACATCCCGGCCAGGCACGCGCAAAAGCAACTCGTCGAGCATGCCGCGCGAGCGCACGGGATCGCCACGACCTCCGACGTCGCCGACTACTTCAGGCTCAAGAACGTGCCAGTGGCCGCGCTGTTGAAGGAACTCGAGGAGGAGGGCGTCGTCCGATCCGTGAGGGTGGAGGGCTGGCGCCAGTCCGCCTGGCTCCACCGGGATGCCCGCACTCCCCACCGGATCGACACGGCCGCGCTCCTGTCGCCGTTCGACCCCGTCGTGTGGCGGAGAGAAAGGGCCGAGCGATTGTTCGACTTCCACTACCGCATCGAGATTTACACTCCAGCGCCGCAACGCGTGTTCGGCTACTACTGCCTGCCGATCCTCATGGATGACCGGGTCGTGGGACGCATCGACCTGAAGAACGACCGGCAGGCCGGCGTGCTGCGGGTGCAGTCGGCGTGGCATGAACCGCACGCCGATCCCGGCGAGGTGGCGGAGCGTCTCGCTCCGACGCTGCGCGCAGCCATGGACTGGCAGGAACTCGAGTCGATTGCGGTCACGGGCCGCGGAAACCTCGGCCGTGCGATCGCAGAGGCGCTGGGTTAGCGCCCTGCTCCGCTAGAACCTCGTCGCATTGTTGAGGAGGCGCTTGACCCGATCCGCGATCGGCGGGTGAGTGCTGAACAGCTTGCTCACGGCGCCCGGCTTCGTCGGGTCCCCGAACCACATGTGCGCCATCGTCGAGTTCTGCTTGCGCATGGGCCTGCCGTACTGGCCGAGCTTCTCCAGAGCGCTTGCGAGAGCTTCGGGGTGCCGCGTGGTCATCGCTCCCGTGGCATCCGCGAGGTATTCGCGCTGGCGGGAGATTGCCGACTGGATCAACGCGGCAAGGATCGGTGACAGGACGAGGGCCGCAATTCCGACGATGAGCATGATCGGATTTCCGCCGCTGTTGTTGTTGCGTCGTCCGCCGCTGAACCACATCATCCGCATGAGGATGTCGACGATGATCCCGATCGCGACCACGAGCGCGAACACGATCGTGTTGAGGCGGATGTCGAAGTTTTCGACGTGGCCCATTTCGTGAGCCATGACCCCCTCTAGCTCGCTATCCGTCATCATGTCGAGAAGACCCGTCGTCGCCGCCACGGAGGCGAGTTCCGGCTTTCGACCCGTCGCGAACGCATTCGGTGCCGGGTCATCGACGATGTACACCTTCGGCATGGGCAGGCCCTTCGTGATCGCGAGATTCTCGACCACCCGGTACAGCCTCGGATTGTCCGCCTTCTGGATCTGGCGTGCTCCGCTCATCGCGAGCGCCTGGCTGCTGCCCGCGAAGTACTGGATAATCACATAGATCCCCACGCCGATGATCGTCGCGATCGTGACGGTCCAGTCGCCGGTGCGCAAGGGGTCCCCCGCCCAAATCAGGTTCACGACGAACCCGATGACGGCGACGAGCGCGACGAATCCCACCATGATGAACACGGTGTTGCGCTTATTGCGCGCGATGGCCTTATACATGCACGAAAACTGGGCTGTTAGAACTGCACGCGAGGCGGCTCCGCGATCGCGGCGGAATCCGAGACCTCGAAGAACTCGCGCTCGGTGAATCCGAGCCCGCGCACGAACAGCGTGTTCGGGAACACCTGGATCTTCGTGTTGAACTCGCGCACGCCACCGTTGTAGAAGCGGCGGGATGCCTGGATCTTGTCCTCGGTGTCGACGAGTTCGCCCTGCAGCTGGAGGTAGTTCTGGCTTGCCTGAAGCTGCGGGTAGGCTTCCGCGACGGCGAAGATGCTCTTGAGCGCTGCCTGCATGTGATTTTCGGCGACGGCGGCCTCGGCAGGTGTCCCTGCGCTCAGCGATTCCGCGCGGGCCTTCGTGACGGCCTCGAACACGCCCTTCTCATGGGCCGCGTACCCCTTCACCGATTCGATGAGGTTCGGGATGAGGTCGGCCCGCCGTTTGAGCTGGACGGTGATGTCGCTCCACGCTTCGTCCACGCGCACCTTGAGGCGGACGAGTCCGTTGTATGTCGACCACAGGTAGATGCCGATGATGACGACCAGCAGGACAATGATGCCAATGACGATCCACAGTGAATCCATTGCTGAAGGCTCCTTAGGTGCGCTTTGCGGTGCGCAATGCTCGCCGACGGCGTGCTGCGCTGCAGTCAACTATAACCAAACCTTCCTGCACTCTCACCGAGAAAACATCGCGCGTTCAGCCCACTCCCAACGTGATCACACGTGATGGAAAGTCGTGCCGGGGCGACGTGGCCAGCGAGGCGTTCGCATGTCGGTGGTCGGGTGTTGCCTTAAAGCGTGAATCAGGAAACCCCATCCGCGGTCGGCGAAGGCGACGCGCCCGTCGGTGTTTCGGACTTCGATGGCTGGCTCGACGAGCCGTTGGCCGACTTTGACGACATTCCTGTTGACACTTCCGGTTTCGATCACGATGCGTGGTTTGCGCGGCTGGCACAAGAGCTGAACTCCGGGGACACGGTTGAGGATGCCATGGAGCGCACGCTCGATTTGCGACGTCGTCAGGCAGGCCTGATCGCCGAAGAGCAGCGCGAACTTGCTGAACTGGCCATGCGTACCCGACGGATGCTGCCCGCCTCGGCGAAGCCGAAGGAAGTCGAAATGGCGATGCGGTCCCTCACCGCGGAGCTTGCCGTGCTCCATCGGGTCTCGGACCGGACGATGGCGGCACGAATCGCCGAGGCTGAGACTCTCGTGCGCCTCTTCCCTTCGACTCTGGAATGCCTCGAACTGGGACGCATCCAGTTGGGCCACGTGCGCACGATCGTCGAGCAGGGACTCGCGATCGAGGATGCCGGGGTTCGTGCCGTATACGAAATGGAAGTGCTCGAACGGGCTGCAACGGTCACACCCGGTCGACTCCGGCGCTTCGCCCAGCTCACCGCAGTGCGTCTCGCCGAGACCGCCTTCGAGGAGCGTCACCGGCAGGCGCGCGAAGAGCGGCGGGTCACCGTGACGGAACTCGGCGATGGAATGTCGGAGCTTTCCGTGACGATGTCCACCGTGCTGGCGGACGGAGTGTGGGATCGCCTGACGCAGCAGGCACACGCCGTGCGCAACATCGCCGGATCCGGCCAACCCGATCACGACTTCGATGACCCTCGATGCCTCGACCAGCTCCGTGCGGATCTCGTCGCCGAGTTGCTGCTCACCGGGCAGCCTTCGGTTGATCCGGATGCGCCCCACTCGGCGGGCATCGGCATCCACGCGAACGTCTCCATCGTGATTCCGATGCTGACTCTGCTGGGAAAGTCCGAGGAACCCGCCACCATCACCGGCAAGGGGCCGATCGACCTGGAGACCGCCCGCGCGCTGGCGGGGCAGGCCACGCACTGGTTGCGCATCCTGACCGATCCGGTCACCGAACTCGTGATTTCGGCACACACGTACCGCCCCGCGCAGGCGCTCCGACAGTTCCTCGAAGCCAGGGACGGAAGATGCCGGTTCCCCGGCTGCACTCGCCGGGCGCGTCGATGCGATGCGGACCACACTCTCGCCTGGAAGCACGGAGGCGAAACGACTCCGGAAAACCTCGAGCTTCTGTGCCCGGGGCACCATGCGCTCAAGCACCATACGATGGCGAATGCGCCGCCGTGGCGAGTGCGGCAGACTGATTCCGGCAACATCGAGTGGACGACGCCGTCCGGCCGGATCGTTGTGGACGCACCAGACGGGGTCCCGTCGGGGTGGCGCCCAGAGCAGCAGCCAGAGCAGCAGCCGGAACAGCGGCCGAAACACAAGCGGCGGGTCGAGTTCTCTTGATAGCGTCCCCGGACGGCATCCCGCGAAAGTCGTCTACCCTGTCGGTATGGCACGGGTTGCTGAAGGCGATACGCCGCCCCGCGCGCGGGGAAGGCGCCGCACCGGCGACGCGGATGCGCGAGCTCAGATTCTCGAGGCGGCATCGAAAGAGTTCCTCGCCAACGGATACGATGCCACGTCGTTGCGTGCGATCGCGCGGCGAGCGGACGTCGATCCGGCTCTCGTGCACCACTATTTCGCCGACAAGCCGGAACTGTTCGCCGCATCCGTGAGTTCCCCCATACGACCCGACCTCATCGTCCGGCAAGTGCTCAGCGGGCCTCGGGACCAGATCGGGGTGAACCTCGTGACCGCAGTTTTGACGGCCATGGAATCCGGAAAGGCCGCCGATCGGGCCATCAGCATCATCAGGACGGCGCTCGGCCACGACTTCGCGGCGACCATGCTGCGCCAGTTCATCACGCGAGAGGTGCTGAAGAAAATCGCGGACGATCTGGGAGTCGACGACGGTGAATTGCGGGCCGGCGCGGTCGCGTCCCAGATCGTCGGGCTGTTCATGGTGCGGTACGGAGTGCGCGTGGAACCGCTCGCGAGCGCGCCGATCGAAGAAATCGCCCGCCGCATCGGGCCGGTCATCCAATGGCACCTGACGGGCTACCCATCCGACCTTGACACGGGCACGGTCGCTCCCGAATAATTCACCACATGGTGAATTATGCGATCCGCACCGACGACCTCCGAGTCCGTCGCGGGAAGAAGGAAGTCCTGCACGGCGTCTCCTTCAACGTTCCGCACGGGTCCCTCGTTGGCCTTCTCGGTCCGAGCGGCTCGGGTAAGACCACGCTCCTGCGCGCGATCGTGGGCGTGCAACGCAACGTCACCGGGGTCGTGCGCGTGCTCGGCCACCGGGCCGGGAGCCCCATCCTGCGCCACAAGGTCGGTTACGTGACACAGGATGCGAGCGTGTACGGCGACCTCACCATTCGCCAGAACCTCAACTACTTCGCATCGATACTGGGCGCGAAGCGCGCGGATGTCGATCGGGTCATTGAGTCGACGGACCTCACCGAGCAGGCACATCAGCTCGTCGACTCGCTCTCCGGCGGCCAGCTCAGTCGGACCTCCCTCGCGGTCGCGCTGCTCGGGTCCCCCGAACTTCTCGTGCTCGACGAGCCGACGGTGGGCCTCGACCCTGTGCTTCGCGTCGAACTATGGTCGCTGTTCCGAAAGCTCGCGGAATCGGGGACGACCCTGCTCGTGTCGAGCCACGTCATGGACGAGGCGACACGATGCGATCGGCTGATTCTGTTGCGCAATGGCGAGGTCCTTGCGGACGAAACCCCATCCGGCCTACTCGAACGCACGGGCGCGGCAGACGCCGACGCCGCATTCCTCGCACTCATCCGACACCATCCGAAACACCTGGATACCTGCATCGAAGGCGAGGTCGCGTCATGAGCCTGCGCCTCACGTTTGCCGCGGCAGGACGCGTACTCACGCAGATCCGCCACGACCCCCGCACGATCGGCCTGCTTCTCATCGTGCCGAGCATCCTCATCGGGCTTCTCGCCTGGATTTACGACGACACCCCCGTGTTCAACATGGTCGGGCCCGCCGTGCTGGCGCTGTTCCCGTTCACGATCATGTTCGTCGTGACAAGCATGACGACGTTGCGGGAACGCCGCACGGGCACGCTCGAGCGGCAACTCACGCTGCCCATCGGCAAGCTCGACATCATCCTCGGCTATGCGCTCGCGTTCGGCCTTTTGGCCGTGCTGCAGGCGGGAATCGCCGTGGGATTCTCGATCTGGCTGTTCGGGCTGGAGATCAGCGGGTCGGTATGGTGGCTTCTTGCGATAGCTGTCGCCGACGCCGTGCTGGGGACCGCTCTCGGCCTGCTCGCGAGCGCCTTCGCGAACACCGAGTTTCAGGTGGCGCAATTCATGCCCGCGTTCGTGTTCCCGCAAATGCTGCTCGGCGGACTGCTCCTGCCGCGCGACCAGATGCCCGACGTGCTGTACGCGATCTCCGAGTGGCTGCCACTCTCGCACGCGATCGACGCGCTCAACGCGGTCGCTCGCAATGATCAGGACGATACCTATTTGCTGGTGAAACTGCTCATCATCGTGGCGTTCATCATCGGAGCGATCGTGCTCGGCTCGGTGACTCTGAAACGCCGAACGCCGTAGTCGCGCTCCCTGATGGGGCCGAAGGCGGTCTCGAAGGGATCCTTAAGCGAACAGCTCGCTCGTGATGGTGATCTCCGAGACCAGCGTGCGGTGCACTGGGCACCGGTCGGCAATCTCGAGAAGCCGCGCGCGCTGCTCTTCGGTGAGGTCCCCCGTGAGCGTGATCCACCGCTCGATGTGGTCGATGTGGCCGGTCTCCGTCTCGCAGGTTTCGCAGTCCTCCGCGTGAATGCGAGAATGGCCGAGCTGCACCGTGACCTTCTCCAACGGGATGCCTTTCCGTTTCGCGTACATCCGCAGCGTCATCGAGGTGCACGCGCCGAGTCCGGCGAGAAGGAACTCGTAGGGCGCCAGGCCCGTATCCGTGCCCATGGGAATCGGTTCGTCCGCCAACAGCGTGTGCTGGCCCGAGGTGACCCGCTGCTGGAAGTCGCCGTTGCCGGTCTCCTCCACGATGACGATGCCCGGGTAGCGTTCCGAGTCCATACCTGGCGCTGCCGGGGCCGACGCAGCCTCCGTGACGTCCGCCGACGATTCCTCGGCATACCGGCCCGTCCATGCGCTGATGAAGGATGCCGCGAACTCGGAGTCGACGAGCTCCGTCAGTACGTGGTCTGCGCCGTCCAGCGCAACGAACGACTTCGGATGCTGGGCGCGCTCGAAGATCGTGCGGGCGTCCTCAATCGGCACCGTCCGGTCGACCGGCGAATGCATGACGAGTAGAGGTACGCCAAGCTCGTGGATGCGCTCTGCCTGGGGTTGCTCCGCGACATCGTCCAGAAACTGCTCTGTGACGTTGAAGGTCTTGCCGCCGAGCTGCACTTGCGCGAAGCCCTGCGCACGAATCGTGTCGATGTCGTCCCTGATCAGGTTCACCACATGTCCGGGATCGGCTGGTGCGGCGATCGTGGCGACCGCTCGAATTTCGGGGATCCGATTCGTCGCGGCGATCACGGCGGCGCCGCCGAGCGAGTGGCCGATGAGAATACTGGGGGAATCGAACTCGGCGCGCAGAAAGTCGGCCGCGTACACGAGGTCATCGATGTTCGACGTGAAGTTCGTGTTGCTGAAGTCGCCATCGGACTCCCCGAGCCCGGTGAAGTCGAATCGCAGCACGGCGATCCCGGAGTTCGCGAGAGCTTTGGAAATACGCGAGGCAGCGAACACGTCCTTGCTGCAGCTGAAGCAGTGGGCGAAAATCGCGAACGCGCGCGCGCTTCCCACCGGCATCTCCAGCCGCGCGGCGAGCTTCGACCCGTGGGATCCTTCAAACTCGACCCGTTGCGATCCTGCCACCTCGTTGGTCGTCTGAACCATGTGTTCCTCCTCAACCGAGACTCGACGCACGTGTCTCCTACCCAACGCTACGGGGAACGCGGGAATGATTCTGCAATCTGGCTCACGCGTCAGGAGCGGGCCGGGAGTCCAGCACGGCCTGCAACCAGCGGAAGGAGTCCTTCGGAGTTCGTGCCAGAGTGTCGAAGTCCACGTGCACGAGACCGAACCTTTGGCTGAAACCTGCAGCCCACTCCCAGTTGTCGAGCAGTGACCACACGAAATACCCGCGCACATCGATGCCGGGCGCACCGTCGAGCGCAACCGAGAGGTGTTCGGCGAGATAGTCGATTCGGCGCGCATCGTGGAACGCACCGTTGGGGCTTCGCGCGTCCGGATAGCTCACGCCACCTTCCGTGATGTACACGGGCGGGAGCGCCTCTCCGTAACGCTCCGCGACTTCGCCGAGCGCGACACCGAAGTACTCGGGGGCGACGGGCCACCCGAAACCGGTCTTCGCGAACTCGGGGAACTCGACAAGGGAGAACGGGACATCCTTCATGCGCTCGGCCTCGCCATCCGGAGTTTCACCGCTCTTCGGCGACCCGGCTCTGATGCGCGTTGGCATGTAGTAGTTGAGTCCGTAGAAGTCGAGCGGCTGGTGAATCGTCGCGAGGTCCCCGGAGTCAACGTCGGTGAGCGCCCGGAACAGGCGGCCGGACCCGAATGGCGGCTTCGGGTAGCTGCCGAGCAGCACGGGGTCCGCGAAAATCCGGTTATGTACGGTGTCGAAAATGCTCGCGAAGTAGCGGTCGGTCACCCGATCGCGGGCAGGCACGACGGGCGAGTGCACGTTCGTCATACCGATCCCCCCCTTCACACCGACCGCGCGCAGCGCCTGCACGGCGTACCCGTGGCCGAGCAGCTGGTGGTGGGCGGCCGGCAGCGCGTCGAACAGCAGTTCCTCGCCCGGCGCGTGGATGCCGAGCGCGTAGCCGTTGAGCGTGACGGTCGTCGGCTCGTTGATCGTGACCCACTTGTCGACGCGGTCGCCGAACGCTTCCGCGGCGAGCGTCGCGTAGTCGCCGAGGCGTTTCGCCGTGTCGCGGGAGAGCCATCCGCCCTTCTTCTGGAGTTCCTCTGGAGTGTCCCAGTGGTAGAGCGTGACCACGGGCCGGATTCCGGCGGCGAGCAATTCATCGAGCAGGCGATCGTAGAACGCGATCCCCTCGCGATTCGCGCCGCCCCGTCCTCCGGGCTGGATTCGCGGCCACGATAGCGAGAATCGGTACGAGTCGATGCCCAGTTCCTTCATGAGCGCGACATCTTCGCGATACCGGTGGAAGTGGTCGTCGGCGATCGCCGCGGTGCTGCCGTCGAGGATGCGACCGGGCTGAGCCATGAACGTGTCCCACGCGGACTCGCCGCGGCCGCCCTCGCGCACGGCACCCTCGATCTGGAACGCCGCGGTGGCAGCGCCGACCGTGAACCCGTGCGGGATTCGCTGGGCGAACGCGGCCGGGTCGAGTTCGTCGTCGATCATTTGCCGAGCACCCGATCCAGATAAGGGTTCGCGAACGTGCGTTCGGGGTCGAGACGGTCGCGCACAGCGAGGAAATCGTCGAAACGGGGGTAGCTCGCGGCGAGCGAAGAGGCATCCTGCGTGTGGATCTTGCCCCAGTGCGGACGGCCATCGAATCCGCGCAGGATCTCCTCGACCGCGTGGAAGTACTCGAGGTGGTTCTCGCGCCAGTACCGGTGGACGGCGATGTATCCGGTGTCGCGACCGTTCGCGGTCGAAAGCCACAGGTCGTCGGCGGCGGCCGCGCGGACTTCGATGGGGAATGAGATGTTCCATCCGCGGTCCTGGATGAGCGCGCGGATGCTGCGCACGGCATCCGGCACGGCCTCGCGCGGGATCGCGTACTCCATTTCACGGAATCGTACGGTGCGTTTTGTCGTGAACACCGAAGTGGACACGTCGGTGAACTCGCGGTTGCCGCTCAGCGTGCTCGCGAGACGGTTGATGCCGGGAACCGACGGAGGAAGGACCCTGCCGGTCGCGCACGTGACGCGGAACAGGCCGTTGGCCATGAGTGAGTCATCGAACCAGCGTTTGACCGGGCCGAGCGGGTGAAGATCCGCACCAACGGGGAGCCGCGTATTCGTCTTCGTGAGCACGGTGTCGGTGTGCGGGAACCAGTAGAACTCGAAGTGGTCGCTCGCGTCCACGCGATCGGAAAACTCGTCAAGCACCGTCGGATACGGCTCGGGGCGCTCGACGGCGTGCAGCGCGAACGCCGGCGTGCACTGCACCGTGACATCCACGAGGATGCCGAGTGCGCCGAGCCCGAGGCGCGCAGCCGGCAGCAGTTCGGGGTTTTCCGTTTCGCTCACGCGAAGGATGTCGCCTGCTGCGGTCACGATCGTGAGGGCCACAAGTTGGGCGGCCAGGCCACGGTACGCGCCGCCGGTTCCGTGGGTCCCGGTCGACGTGGCGCCCGCGATCGTCTGCCGGTCGATGTCGCCGAGGTTCTCCATCGCGAGGCCGTGGGGGGCCAGCAGCGCCGGCAACTGGTAAAGGTTCGTCCCTGCGCCGAGAGTGATCTGCCGCAGCGTCGCGTCGACGTGGAGCAAACCGTCAAGACCCGCGAGGTCCACGAGAACTCCGGGGGCCGCGGCGATCGCCGTGAAACTGTGCCCGGCACCGACCGCCTTGACCGGCAGGCCGAGATCCCGGGCCTTGCGCACGACGGCAACGACTTCGTCGACGCTCGTCGGCCGCGCGACGAACACGGGCTCTGCGGATTCCACGCGCGCCCAGTTGCGCCAGCGGTGCCCCGGTCGCAATGCCGCGCTCTTGATGGTCCTGCTCACAGCCACGCCTTCCCTTCTCCCCGATAGGTGGGGAGCATGTCAATGATGCGGTCGCCGTCGACGAGCGCCACTTCGTTCAGGTGTTCCGCGAGTTCTCCTGCCTTCGTGTGGCGGAACCAGACGCGGTCCCCCACCCCGAGCGCGGATGCGCGAGTGAGCGGGGTCTGAACTTCCCCGGCCATCTCCCTGGGCACCATCCGCAAGCCTTCCGGCCACACCGGCTTCGGCACGCGGTCGGCGGCAGGCGGACCGGAGGCGATCCAACCGCCGCCGAGCACGGTCGCCGTGTCGGGGCGCGGCTTGCGCACGACCGAGAGCGCGAATGCCGCCGCCGGCGCCGGCCGGAACTTCTCGTAGTGGTCGAAGAGGTGGGGCCCGAACAGCCCGCTTCCCGCCGCGATCTCCGTGACGGCGGTCTCAGCGCTCGTCGATTCGATCGAGCCCGTGCCTCCGCCGTTCACGAACTCGAGCTCGGCGAGTTCCCGGACGGCGGCAACGGCAGCCGAGCGGCGCTCGGCAAGTTCGGCGGCCGAACGTCTCTGCATCCACCGCACGAGCGCGCCGTACGCCGGGCGCCCCTCCGGCCGGTCCACGGTGCCCGCGATCTGGCCTTCGTACGCCATGAGCCCGACGAGCGCGAATCCGGGGCGATCGACGATGTGCTGCGCGAGCGCGCGAACCTGGTCGACCGAGTGAACGGGGGAACGCCACGTTCCCAGGTGGCCGAGAAGCTTCGAATCCCAGGACGCATCCAGCTCGAGGCACACCCGAATGTTCGACCGCTTGGCGGGCGCGATCACGCTGTCGAGGAGGTCGAGCTGGTCGACGGAATCCACCATGATCGTCACGCGGCCCGCGAGATTCTCGTCGCGCCCGAGCTGTTCGAGCGCTGCGCGGTCGACGTTCGGATAGCCGACCACGACATCCGAAATCGTCGTTGCGAGCCACAGTGCTTCGGGGAGCGAATAGGCGAGAACCCCGTGGTACCCGTCGAGTTCCTCCACCGCTTCGATGACTTTGCGAATGCGCAATGACTTGCTCGCAACCCGGATGGCCGTCGGGCCGCCGCTCTCGGTGCGGCGGGCGAGCAAATCGTGGGCGTTGCGGGCGAGGGCCGGCTGCGACAGCACGCCGAACGGAGTCTCGAGGGCTGCGGTTGCGGCGGCGAGCGCCGGCCAGTACTCCCCGGGGGTATCCCATGGCGTTCCGTTCGGCGGTGCGAGTTGCATGTCGTGCCTAACGAACCGACCGGACCGGGATGACCGCGAGGCCGCCGACGAGCGCGGCAACGGCGGCGAGCAGGAACAGTCCCTGGAAACCCACGAGCGCCGCGACGACGAAGGCACCGAGCAGCGGGGCGATCGCCTGCGGCACCGTCGTGGCGATGTTCATGATGCCGAGGTCCTTGCCGCGAGCCGCCGCGTAGGGCAGCACCTGGGTGGCGAGCGCCTGATCGACGGAGAGGAAACATCCGTAGCCGAGTCCGAGGAACCCGGCAGCCACCATCGCGACGTCGAACGACGGAATGAACGCGAGCATGAGGGCCGCAACAGCCTGCAACGTCGAGGCGAGGAAGACGAACATCTTGCGCTTGCCGAGCCGATCCGACAGCCAGCCGAGGCCGAGCGAGGCGAGCACCACGAACACCATATAGATGAGCGTGAGCATGAGCAGCGCCTCCTGCGCGGGGTCGCCCGAAGCGAAGCCGAGGCCATCCTGCAGGAAGTACAGCAGAAGGGTCGTTCCGAACGCGTTGCCGAAGTTCACGAGGATGCGGCTCAGCAGCGTCCAGCCGAAATCGGGGAACTGGCGCGGGCTGATCCAGAACCCGGCGATGAGGGCGCGCAGCGTGAACGGCGGTCGATCTTCGGGCGCGAGTACGGCATCCGGGATGCGCAGCACGAAAGGCAGCACGAACAGAACGAGGAGCACGGCGATGAGTGTGTAGCCGACGAACTGGCCGAGCCCGAGCATGATGATGAGCAGGAGGCCCGCAATCGTGCCGACGGCTTGCGGCGCGGAGAGCCAGCCCGACACGAGTCCGCGCTGGTTCACGGGCACCTGGTCGGAGATCGTCGCGGTCAGGGCGGATGTGAGCATGCAGAATCCGATGATCGTGAGCGACCACAGGATGCCGATTCCGATCATGGTGTCCTGCAGCCCGAGCACGACGAGCGAGCCTGCGAACAGGAGCGCTCCGCCCAGGATCCACGGTCGGCGGCGCCCGAACCGACCGATCGTCCGGTCGGAGAGAGCGCCCGTGAGCGGGTAGGCGACGAGCGCACACAACCCCGCGATGCCGGAGATGATGCCGAACGCGACGACCTTGTCGACCCAGTGCGCATCGGCGGCGACGTGCGCCTCAACCTGCTGCGGGAGCAGGAGCTGCACGGGGGTGAGCTGCGCCATCCAGATGCCGAACCAGGCGGTCGCGAACAGCGCGATCCAGCCGGCGGAGACGAGCCGCGTCGGCTCGGTGAGCGCGGCGGGCGCCGTGGAGGTGTGCTGCGTCATTGCGGGTTCTCCTTGATCAGTTGTTCGGATTTGTTCACAGTCGGGGAGGCGGGTACGGCGAGTGCCGCGATCGAATCGGCGGCGAAATCCATGGTTAGGGCCGCTGCCGCATCGTCCCGGTCGGCGAGCCATGCCATGGTCAGGCCGCCGATGAACGCGACGAGCAACCGGGCGACCTCGTCGATCGGACGCCGCCACTGAACGCCCGCGGCCTCGGCCCCCGCGGCGAGGACATCGCCCGCCGTGCGCCGGTACCTCCGGTACTGGGCGCGCGGAAGCTCGTTGAGTTCGTCCGTGCGCAGCGCATAGTGCAGCAGTTCGAACATGGCCTGTTCGCGGCTCGGGTCGGCGGTGAGCGTGTCGAAATACGCCTGGAGGCCTGCGCGCACGGCGCTGCGGATGTCCCGTCCGCCGCTCAGCGTCGACAGCGCCGCCTGGCCCTCGCCTTCCACGACGAAGGAGATGAGTTCGCTGATGAGCTCGTCGCGGGATCGGAACGCGTAGTGGAAACTGGCGAGCGGCATGTCTGCTTCGGCCACGATCGCGCGCGTCGTGGCGCCGTGCACTCCTTCCCGCTGGATGACGCGGAGCGCCGCATGGATGAGTGCTTCGCGACGGTCTGCCGAGGAAATGCGCGTCACGCCGATTCCCTCTCTCTTCGCCGCAGAAGTGGGTCAAGCGTCCAAGACACTCGACTAAGAGAATGCTGGCCGATTCCGCTTATCCTGTCAACCATGTTGCCGTGCCGATCCGTCGAGTCAGTATGAGCACCTCTCGGCGCCACGCTCGCGGCCTCGCCTCCGTGGTCGTTGTCCTCGCCATGGTCGCTGCGCTCAGCGCGTGCACTCCTCGCGCCGAGCCGGGCGACCACGTCGCGAATCCTGGCGAAGCGGGGCCGTCGGCGCTCGTCTCGGTTTCGTGCAGTGACCTCGCTGCGCTCGACGACATCCGGGGCGTCCTCGGCGAGGCCGTCGAGCCCGACGACTTTCCCGGGGAGCCAGGCGGAACCTGGGCGCTCACGCGAATCGGCCTCCAACAGGGTGGAGCACTCTTTTGCCATTGGAGCGACGCCGCCCGGCAGTCCGGTACCTATCCGGCGGAGCTGGAAATCATCGCATTGCCGGATGCCTCGGCCTGGACCACATGGGAATCCGAGTTGTCGGCCTGGGCGCCGCCCACCGCGCTCGGCGATTCGTCCCACGGGACGTGCGCAAGTTCGCTTGGGGGCAGCTACCGATACTGCACGCACAATGTGCTCGTCGACGGCATCTGGCTCTACATTGCCGTAAACAACCTGACTGACCCGGCGACCGCGGATCCCCTCGTGCGCACCGTCGTGGATGCCATCTCGGCCGCTGAAGTGAAGCCGGCGTCGTGGAGTGCGCCGGCGACGGGGATCACGCTGCCGGAAGACTGCGAGGCGCTCCTGGCAACCGATCTCGTCGCCGCAACAGTAGCGACGGCGGACATTGCTCCCCGGGAGCCGTCGCTGGCCATGCCTCTCCTTCACAACGTCGGGCTCCACTCCGGGCCGTCGAACGGACTCGATTGCTCGTGGAGCAATCCGTACACGTCGGCCGTACCGATGCCGGTTTCCGTCAGCGTTCTGCCGGGAGCAGGCTGGGCGTGGGAGTCCGAGTGGGCGCGACCCCGCCCAGAGCGCAATCCCGCGACCGCGCACCCCGGCCTGGGTGATGCCGCGTTTTCCGGATGCGCGGCCGATGAGTCCAACACGTGCTTCGTCGACGTGCTCGCCGACGGGGCGTGGATCGCCGTCTCGGGAAACAAGCAAGCGGGAGTTGACAGTCTGGCGGCCCTCGCCGGCGCAGCTCTGGAGTCCCTCGGGTACACGACCAAGTAACGATCACGGGGGCTGCGGGTGGAGTTCGACACCCGGTCGGTTAGGGTTGCTACTTGCGCCCCATCACGTGGGCCTCCATTTCGCCCGTGTTTGCGGCGATCCAGCGCACCGTCGCAGCTAAAGAGTTCATCCTGCGCTCACCCCGTCAGCGCTACCGCTATTGTGAAAGGCTTCCCATGGCCGTGCCAGCGTCCGCCGCCCTGGACAAGAACAGATACAAGCCGAATCCTTCCGTGCTGACTGCACTGAAGTCGCCGCGAATCCTTACTCACGAGGTGCTCGCGGGGCTCGTCGTCGCGCTCGCCCTCATCCCTGAAGCGATTTCGTTCTCGATCATTGCGGGCGTCGACCCGCGCGTCGGACTGTTTTCCTCATTCGTCATGGCGGTGTCGATCGCGTTCCTCGGCGGACGACCCGCGATGATCACGGCAGCGACGGGCGCGATCGCGCTCGTGATCGCGCCCGTCGCACGCGACTACGGGCTCGACTATTTCATCGCGACGGTGCTGCTCGCGGGCGTCATCCAGATTCTTCTCGCCGTCTTCGGCGTCGCGAAGCTCATGCGGTTCATCCCGCGCAGCGTCATGGTGGGTTTCGTGAACTCGCTCGCGATCCTCATTTTCATCGCACAGCTCCCCCACCTGCTCGGCGTGCCGTGGCTCGTGTACCCGCTCGTCGCCGTCGGCCTCGTGATCATGGTGCTCATGCCCCGGATCACGAAGGTGATCCCCGCGCCGCTCGTGTCGATCCTTGTGGTCACGGCCGTCGTCGTGATCTTTGCGATCAACGTGCCAACGGTCGCCGACCAGGGCGAGTTGCCGCGCAGCCTGCCCGAACTGTTCTTCCCCGATGTCCCCTTCAACTTCGAGACGCTCGGGATCATTGCGCCCTATGCTCTCGCGATGGCGCTTGTCGGGCTCATGGAGTCGCTCATGACCGCGAAACTTGTGGACGACATCACCGACACCCACTCGAACAAAACCCGTGAAAGCTGGGCGCAGGGCGTCGCGAACATCCTCTCCGGATTCTTCGGCGGCATGGGCGGTTGCGCGATGATCGGCCAGACCATGATCAACGTGAAGGCATCCGGCGCCCGTACGCGAATCTCCACGTTCTTGGCCGGCGTGTTCCTCCTGATCCTCATCGTCTCGCTGGGCGATATCGTCGGGCTCATCCCCATGGCCGCGCTCGTCGCCGTCATGGTCATGGTGTCGGTGGCGACGTTCGACTGGCACAGCATCCGGATCTCCACGCTCAAGCGGATGCCGAAGAGCGAGACGTTCGTCATGGCCTCGACGGTCGCCGTCGTCGTCGCGACGCACAATCTCGCGGTCGGGGTGATCGTCGGCGTGTTCGTCGCGTCGGTGCTGTTCGTTCGCCGGGTCGCGCACTTCGTCTCGGTGGATCGGGAGGTGAGCGAGTACTTCGGCGTCGAGACGGCGCACTATACGGTCACCGGGGAACTGTTCTTCGCGTCGAGCAACGAGCTCACGACCCTGTTCGAGTATTCGCAGGATCCGGACCGCGTCGTGATCGACTTGACGCTGTCGCACATTTGGGATGCGTCGACGGTCGCGGCCCTCGACGCGATCGTCACGAAGTATGAGCAGCGCGGCAAAACCGTCGAACTCATCGGCATGAACAAAGTGACGACCATGCTCCACACCCGGCTCAGCGGAGGCCTCGGCGCGGGGCACTAGGTTTCGCTCGCATACCGCTCCCTGAGGTGCGAGCGCAGCGAGCCAACCCGCTCCCTGAGGTGCGAGCGC
>CAZYYE010000001.1:390237-647292 GCA_964651535.1 uncultured Cryobacterium sp. | reverse complement strand
TGAGGTGCGAGCGCAGCGAGCCAACCCGCTCCCTGAGGTGCGAGCGCAGCGAGCCTCGAAGGGAGCCCCAAGAAACTGGTTGGTTCCCTTCGAGACGGGCTCCGCCCTCCTCAGGGAACGGTCGCGCGTGCCCCCGGAGGGGGTCGAACCGATCTCGCGCGAGCGAGATCCATCAGAGCGCGAGTCCCGTAGGGGCCACGCACTGCGTGCCCCCGGAGGGGGTCGAACCGATCTCGCGCGAGCGAGATCCATCAGAGCGCGAGACCCGGAGGGGCCACGCACTGCGTGCCCCCGGAGGGGGTCGAACCCTCACTGTGACGATTTTAAGTCGTCTGCCTCTGCCAATTGGGCTACGGGGGCCCCTGCCCGCACCAGCCTAGAGGCTCACTTTCACCGTGTCAGGCTTTGGGGCGCGCAGCGAACTCTTCGAACACGGCTCGGGGAGCAACGCGCTCTTCGATGGACGCGATGTCCCGGCGTAACAGGAAGTTGAACACCCAGTTTCCTAACACCCGAATCTTGCGCTCCCACATGGGAATCGCGAGCCCGTGGTATCCGCGGTGCATGAACCAGGCGATCAGTCCCTTGATTGCGAGCGGCCCCGCCTGGAACACGCCGTGGTACAGCCCGATGCCCGCGACTGCGCCCAGGTTCTTGTGGAAGTAGTCCGCAGGCGCATCCCCGCGCATCGTGCCGACGAGGCTCTTCGCGAGAAGCTTGCCCTGGCGCACAGCGTGCTGAGCGTTGGGGACGCAGAACCCGTGCACTCCCCCACCGGAAAGGTCGGGGACGGCGCTCACGTCGCCTGCGGCCCAGGCATCCGGAACAACCTCGCCATCCTCGGTGCGCACTCGAAGATCAGCGCCGACGCGCAGCCGCCCGCGTTCTTCGAGGGGGAGGTCCGTGTTTTTCACCATCGGGTTCGCCATGACGCCGGCCGTCCAGATGATGACCTCGGATTCGAACGATTCGCCGTTGGACATCTCCACCTTGCCGCCGACAGCTGACGTGAGCTGCGTCTCGAGGTGCACGATCGCGCCGCGCTCGGCGAGGTTCTTGAGCACCCAGTGGCTCGTCTTGAGCGACACCTCTGGCATGATCCGATCCATGGCCTCGATGAGGTGGAAGTGCGTGTCCTCGAAGGAGATCGTCGGGTAGTAGCGGAGCAGATCGCTTGCGAGGCTGCGCAGTTCGCCGAAAATCTCGATGCCCGCGAACCCGCCGCCGATGACGGTGAACGTGAGGAGCCGGTCGCGCTCCGGTCCGGGCGGCAGCATCGCGGCCTGGTCGAAGTTGGTCATGACCTGGTCGCGAACCGCGACCGCCTCTTCGATGCACTTCATGCCGATAGCGGTATCCGCGACGCCCGGAATCGGGAACGTGCGGGAAACCGCGCCGGCCGTCATCACGATGATGTCGTAGTGGAACTCCCAGTCATCCCCGACCGCGGGAGAGATGATTGCGGTCTTCGAGGCGTGGTCGACTTTCGATACGCGCGCGGTCAGGATCTCGGTGTTGCGCAAGTGGCGGCGGTGACTGACGATCGCGTGGCGCGGCTCGATAGATCCGGCAGCGACCTCCGGCAGGAACGGCTGATACGTCATATAGGGAAGCGGGTCGACGATGGTGACCTCGGCTTCGCCCCGGCGAAGCCACTTCTCCAGTTTCAGAGCGGTATAGAACCCGGCGTACCCGCCGCCGACGATGAGGATTTTTGGCACCAGACCAATCTACTACGTACGGCGCGACCCCCTGACACGCCGGATGAACGTCGCCAGGAGCACGCCGAGCAGAGTGAAAAACACGCCGAACACGAGCAGCGGGATGCCGACATCGCGCAGCAGGGCGACGGTGGGCAGGAGCGTCCCGAGAGGATTCACGGGCCCCGCCTGCGGAGCGGGCGCGGGTGTCGGACTTGTGGTCGGCAGCCCCGACGGCGTCGGGTTCGGAGTTGCTTCCGCTCGCCGGTGAAGGTGAATCCAGTCCCGCAGCTCCTGTGCGGGATTCACGGACACCTGCGGAACATCGGCGGCCACCGCAGCCGCGGCATCCACGAGCCCGAACCCGTAAATGGGACTCGGGACCGGCACCCCTGGAGATTTCGCTGTCGCCGTGATGCGGTTGACGACGTTGCCGGCATCCAGGCCGGGATGCGCTGCCCGGACGAGCGCGACAATGCCGGAAACGATGGGAGTCGCGCCGCTCGTGCCGGCCCATGCGAAATAGCCTCCGCCCGGCGCCGCACCGACGAGGTCCTCGCTCGGCGCCGACACGGCAATCGTGATTCCCTGCGACGATGCGTCGAAGCTGGCCTCGCCGTTGCGGTCGACGCCGCCGACCACGAGCACTCCGGGGATGGTCGCCGGCGCCCCGACTTCGGTCGTTCCGCTGCCGCGGTTGCCGGCGGCGGCGACCACGACCACATCGTTCTCGAACGCATACAGGAAGGCGTCGTCCCAGCTTTCCGGCCACTCCAGGCTGTTGCGCGTGAGCGACATGTTGATGACGTCAGCGCCGTTGTCGACGGCCCACTTGACGGCCTCGGCGATCTGGTCATCCGAACTTCGCGTCCCCGTTCCGAAGCCGATCGAGATCGCGAGGATGTTCGCGGCGGGGGCCGAACCGATCACTCCGTTGCCGCCGCCATGTCCGCGCCCGGCGGCGAGCGAGGCGACCATTGTGCCGTGTTCGCTGCTGTCGCCGACCGGCTGCTGACCGTTCGAGGAGCCGACGCCCGAGACATCCGTGCCCCCGACGACCGCGCCCTGCAGGTCGATATGACTGCCGTCGACGCCCGTGTCGATGATCGCAATGGTCACGCCGGCGCCCCGCGTGGTGTTCCAGGCGGCCGTGATGCCGTATTGATTGAGCCAGTATTCCCGGTCCCTGATGGAGTCCGCAGACGCGGGTGTTCCGACGAAGGAGACGCTCGCCGCGAGCGCGAGCACGGCGATCGCCGAGACGAGGCGCCTCATCCGTCGACCTCGGGGGTTGAAGAGTCGGCGCACTCGCACACTGTCGGCGACCATGTCGCCCGGTCGAGCGCGAGGTCGCCGATCGGGTTCACGCCGGGACCGGCAGCGAGTGAGTGGGCGGCGAGCGCGTGCAGGCACTTGACCCGATCCGGCATGCCGCCTGCGGAGATCCCTTCGGCTTCGGGGATCGACTCGATGCTGTCGCGGTCGGCGAGATACTCCGCGTGGGCGAGCGCATACCCCGCGCGGAGTTGTGCGTTTTCAGCCAGGAGCGCCGTGAACTCCGCCATCACGCCATTCGCTTCGAGCGTGGAGATGGCGGCCGTCGCGGCCGGATGGCTCAGGTAGTAGAGCGTCGGAAACGGCGTACCGTCGTCAAGTCGCGGCGCGGTCGCCACGACCGTCGGCGCGCCGCACACGCAACGCGCCGCGATTCCGACGACGCCGCGGGCCGGGCGGCCCAGCTGGCGCGTGACAACCCGGATGTCTTCGGTTGTCGGCGGGGAGAATGGCGGCCGCGTCATCCGTTCGCGTCCTTGATGACGGGTGCCTCAATATCGCCTGGCTTGTCGTCGGTGAGTCCGGCCGTGAATACGGAGGAGAGCAGCACGCGCACCCAGTCGACTTGCGTGGTCTGAACTTTGTCGCTGATCGGTTGGCCGTCACCGGTCGCGAGCGTCACGTCGTCATTGATCACGAGGTAGCTGTATTCGCCCGGGTACACGTAGTTGAGGCGCTCGCGAGCCTGGGCTTCGATGTAGCTGGGGTCATCCCACCTGGCGCGTTCGTTCGTGAGATCCTCAACGCCTTCCTTCTGCGCCTCGACTTCGGCGCGAAGCTGGGCGAGCTGTTGCTGTTGCTCGACGAAGATTCGCAGCGAGGGCGCGAGCACGACGACCGTGAGCACGAGCACCGTGAGGGTCGCAATCGTGAACCCGGACAGGCGGATGCTGCGCAGCCAGTTCGCGCGTGCGCTCTGCTCCGGCAGGCGCACGGCGGCGCGCTCAGGTTTCTGCCTCCGTGCCATGCCTCAAGCCTAAGCTCGGTGCGCTGCGGGACGCGGAAGGATCGCGTGTCACCCCGTGAACCGCGGGAACGCGCCGCGGCCCGCATACACGGCGGCATCCGCGAGCTCTTCCTCGATGCGCAGCAGCTGGTTGTATTTGGCGACGCGTTCGCTGCGCGCCGGCGCACCCGTCTTGATCTGGCCGCAGTCCGTCGCGACGGCGAGGTCGGCGATCGTGGTGTCCTCGGTCTCGCCAGAGCGGTGCGACATGACGGCCGTGTACCCGCTGCGGTGGGCGAGCGCGACGGCATCCAGGGTCTCGGTGAGAGTGCCGATCTGGTTCACTTTCACGAGAATCGAGTTCGCAGCACCCGTCTCGATGCCCTTGGCCAGGCGCACGGGGTTCGTGACGAACAGGTCGTCCCCGACGATCTGCACCGTGTCGCCGAGCGCCGCGGTCAGTTCCGCCCAGCCCTTCCAGTCGTCCTCGGCGAGCGGGTCTTCGATCGTGACGAGCGGGTACGACTTCACGAGGTCCGCGTAGTACTCCATGAGGTGCTTCGCGGTGATCTTCTTGCCTTCGAAGTTGTATTTGCCGCCATCGAAGAACTCTGTTGCGGCCACATCCAGCCCCAGCGCAATGTCCTTGCCGGGCGTGAACCCTGCAGCGGTGATCGCGTCGACGAGCAGGTCGAGCGCGGCGCGGTTGCTCTTCAGGTCCGGCGCGAATCCGCCTTCGTCGCCGAGCCCCGTGCTGAGCTTCTTCGAATGCAGGAGCCCCTTGAGCACGTGGTACGTCTCGGTGCCCCAGCGCAGCGCTTCGGCGAAACTGCCCGCGCCGATGGGCAGGATCATGAATTCCTGGATGTCGACATTAGTGTCGGCGTGCGAACCGCCGTTGATGACGTTGAGCATGGGCACAGGCATGGTGTGCGCGTTGGGCCCGCCGAGGTAGCGGAACAGCGGCAGGTCGGCGGAGTCGGCAGCGGCCTTCGCGACGGCGAGGGATACACCGAGGATCGCGTTCGCACCGAGCTTCTTCTTGTTGTCGGTGCCGTCGAGTTCGATCATGGCGGCATCGATCATCCGCTGGTCCGTGGCATCGAACCCTTCGAGCGCGGGCCCGAGCACGTCGATGACCGCGTCGACCGCTTTCAGCACACCCTTGCCGCCGTAGCGCTTCTTGTCGCCGTCGCGCAGTTCGTAGGCTTCGAATGCACCGGTGGATGCGCCGGAGGGCACGGCGGCGCGCGAAACGGTGTCGTCATCCAGCAGCACTTCGACCTCGATGGTCGGGTTGCCCCGGGAGTCCAGAATTTCGCGAGCGCCAACAGCCTCGATCAAAGCCACGGGGATTCTCCTTCGTTGTGATTTTCGTCGGTCGTAAGTCTACTTCTCGCTCCCTGAGGCGACCCCGCTCCCTGAGGCTCTCGAAGGGGGCATCATTGTGGCTCCCTTCGAGACGCTGGCTCCGCCAGCTCCTCAGGGAGCGGGTGCTGCAAGGACCTTGAAGTCGAGGTCGGCTGCGGTAGCTGCGTCGCCCACGCGGGCGAAATGGCGGAACCCCGATGCCGCAAGCGACTCGAGCAGCGGTTTCAGGTTGCGCGGTGCCCGCTCGAGCCGTACGCGATGGCCCTGACCGATGAGTTCGGCTTTGAGCGCGACCAGCCGCGCTGGGTCAGCGTCGGCGTCGTGCAGCAGCACCACGGAATCCGCTGTCGCGTCGTCGGCGAGCGTGACGAGATCGACGATGCGTTCGAACCCGATCGAAAACCCGGTGGCGGGCACATCCGTGCCGAGGAAGCGGCCGATCATGCCGTCGTAGCGACCGCCGCCGCCGAGCGAGTAGCCCGCCGAAGGGTGCATCGCTTCGAAAATCATGCCCGTGTAGTAGCCCATGCCGCGCACGAGGAACGGGTCGAACGTGAGCGGGATACCGCTCTCTTCGCGTTCCGCGAGTGTGCCGGACACGCTCTCGCCGAGCGCGATGAGGTCGGCGATCGCGGGCGAATCGAAGTCGTCGGGAAGTGCTTTGCGGATCTGCCGCTCGCCGTACGGGTTGAACTCCATGGTCTGCGGGCGCGTGAGGGCTTTGCTCATGAGAAACGTGCGCAGGGCGGCAACCGCGTCCGCATCCGCAGCGTTCGCGGTGAGCTCGTCGACAACTCCGCCGGGGCCGATCTTGTCGAGCTTGTCGAGCGTGATGAGCACGGCGGCGTGCGTGCTTTCTGCAAACCCGAGGTGCTCGAGCAGGCCCGTGAGGATGCGGCGGTCGTTGATGCGCATGGTCACGCCGTCGAGCCCGAGCGCGTCGAACGTGGCGAGGGAGGCGACGATGAGTTCCGCCTCGGCGAGACCCGTCGCGTCGCCGATCACGTCGATGTCGCACTGCACGAACTGGCGGTACCGTCCCTTTTGCGGACGCTCCGCCCGCCACACCGAGCCGAGTTGGATCGCCCGGAACACAGCCGGAAGCTCCGCCCGGTGCGTGGCATAAAACCGGGTGAGCGGCACGGTCAGGTCGAAGCGGAGGCCGAGATCGGCGAGGTCGAGCGGGTCGCGGGCCGCGGCCAGGTCATCCGCGGTCAAGCCCCGTTTCAGGATGCCGAACGCGAGCTTCTCGTTGTCGCCGCCGAGTCCCGCGTGCAGGCGCGAGCTGTCCTCGACGACCGGCGTTTCGATCTCGTCGAAGCCGTGCGCGCGATAGGTGTCCCGGATGATCGCGAGCACCCGCTCTCGGCGGGCCTTCTCGTCGGGCAGGAAGTCGCGCATCCCGCGTGGGGGGTTCACCGGCGTTGCCATCCCTCGATTCTGGCACCTCCCGGCACGGGATGACGCCCGGCGATGGGGTCAGTCGGCACGTTAGGCGGAGAGGCGGTCGCAGCAGAGCGCTTCGACCCGTTCGCGGTGTTGCGCGATGAGCCGCTCGAACGCTGCAGTTGCGCCCGCCTTGTCGCCGTTGACGACGAGGTCATATTGCAGGCCATAGAACGCGTCTACCATGATGCGGGCCTCGATCGCCGCATCCTTGGGCATCAGCCCGAACGATTCGAGCGACTCGCGCCCCACCCGAAGCCAGAACTCAAACAGTTCCTTGCTGAAGTTGTGCACATCCGGCTGAACCGCCTCGAGCATTGAGGCCTCGAACTCGAGTCGCTGAAGCTGGCGATTGCGCGGGTCCAGCGTCCACTGCCACGAGACCCTGAGATTCTCGTAGTAGGTGTCCAGCGTGTCGGCCGTCGACATGAAATTCTCTTCAATGAGCGCACGGCGCGCGGAAATGGCCCGCACGATTTCGCTGATGAGCTCGTTGCGCGTGCCGAACTGGTACACGAGCGTGTACGTGCTCACTCCGAGGGCGGATGCTGCGGAACGAAAAGTGAGACTCGCGAGCGGTTTGTCCAGAAGGTAGTCCAGGATTTGGGCGAGTAGTTCCGGCTTGCGCGTCGGATCCGAACGTCGGCTCATTTTCATACCATAACGGATGTTTGCACTAACAAGTGTTATGAATTACACTTCTAATGTTGCGTCGCCGCCCTGACAAAGAGGATCCGGGGGAATCGTGGCGGCGCACTGCTTCACAGCAAATACGGAAGATTCTCCCTAGAGACTGTTCCTCGGAAGTCCAGTGAATCGGAAACGTTTCACTGGCCCCCGTCCGACCGCGTCGCTGGCATGCTTGCCGGCCGCGGAACGGACTTGGTGCCCGTGCCATTCGGGTTGGCACGGGCACCTTCTCTTTTCGCGGGTGCCCGCGCCGATCCGCGAGTTCTAGAGTGCGCCGCCCGCGGCCGCTGGTGCGCTCGCATCCGGAGCCCCGCCGACCGCCTCCCGCGACAGATAGTTTTCGACGTCGAACAGGTTCTCCGCGCGATTCATGATCGTGAGCAGCGTCGACATGGAGGCGACCTCTTCGACCTGTTCCTTGAGGAACCACAGCATGAACTGCTCGCCGAGGGCATCGTTTTCGGCGCGCGCCGCGGCGAAGAGCGCCTCGATCTGCGCGGTGACGGTTTTCTCCTGCTTCAGGGCGAGGGCGATGGGGGCGCGCTCGTCCTTGAAGTCGTTGACGACATCCGGCACGCCGGGGATCGTGATGCCGAGGTCCCGGTCGAGTCGGTACTGCACGAGCATCATGGCGTGATTGCGCTCTTCGATGGACTGCTGGTAGAAGTGCTTGGCCAGCTGCGGAAGGTCGTGGTTGTCGTACCAGACGGCGATCGCGATGTACTGCTGCGAGGCTGCGAACTCGTGGCCGATCTGTTCGGTGAGCAGTTGGTCGAAACTTGTCTTCTTCATGCTTCGACGGTACTCGTGACCTCCGACTGTTTCCAGACAGGCAAGGCTAGCCTGCGTTACCCACGTCCCTGCCGGGACCGCAAGACACGAGCGACGAAATCGCGCGGCCGAAGAATGGCTCGTCCGTTCCACGGGCTCAACTCCGTGAGGTCCGTGTCGTCGCTGACGAGGATGAGCGAGTCGGTGGCTACAACAAGGTCGAGCACGAGATTGTCCTCATAATCGTGTACATCGAAGACGGTTCGTGGCGGGTCAATAACCTGGCCGCCAGACCCGGCGACGATATCCACTATTGCTTCGATATAGTCCTCCGCAAGCGCTGCACTGAGACCAAGAAGTGTCAGCACACGCGCGGTGTTTGCCAGGATGTGCGGAGACGCGTAAAGGCGAAAATCCTCGGCATCAAACGCGATCGACAGGCAGTCGGCCGCGGAATTGACTGTCGACGGTGGTACCGCGCTCAGGAGCGGAAACGTCGAATCGGGGCCAACGAGTGCGTTGACCAGCACATTGATGTCGAAGACGATGTGTGTTGCTTCGCTATGCGTGGTCACGAAGCGTCTGCTTGACGAGTGCGCTGACCTCGTCGCGCGTCACCACACGGCCAGCCAGCTCGGTGCGTGCACGCGACTGCAGCTCCTGCATCCGCTCGGCCACCATGTCGTGGCGAAGGCGCCTTATGGCCACTCTCAGAAACTCGGAGCGATTACCTTTGCCGAAGTGATCGACGAGCGCATCGAGCTGTTCGCGATCTTCGTCCGCGATCGCGAATCCCACGGTTTTCGCAGCCATTGTCGCCCCTTCATTTGACGTATGCAACGCATATGCAATCATAGCGCGACCGCGCTTTCGTCGGGGTTCATGGCTACGAATGTGCCACGCTTCAGACACAGGTGATGCGCGTTACCGTCTGACTGTGGAGAACCCCGAGTCACGGCGACGTGTGGCGAAGTGGAGCAACTAACGAGTTCAACCTGCCTCCAGGTCGGTACTCGTGTCACGCTCTGCGTCGCGGATATCGGACTGCAGGTCGCGGAGGGTCGTACGCAGGGCGCGCTCCGGGTCGAGACCGGCGGCGCGAGCTGCTGCGACGAGACCGAGCAGGTGGGTGCCGAAGTCCGCCTCGCTCGTGAATGACGAGGTTGCGGGGGTGCCCGCGGCGTCGAGGGCGGCATGCGAGCCCTGATCGATCGGCACGCCCGCTTTCTCGGCGCGGCCGACGAGCTTGTCGGCGAGCGCGAGTGCGGGCATGCCTTGCGGGATTCCGTCGAGCACGCTCGAGCGGTGCGGTTTCTCGGTGGCTTTGAGGTCGTCCCACACGGCGACAACGTCGTCCGCGGATTGGATATTCATGGCCGCCTTCGCCGCGGCGTCGCCGAACACGTGGGGGTGGCGGGCGATCATTTTCGCGGTCATGTGGGCGGCGACATCTTCGATCGTGAAATCTTCGCCGGGGGTGTGGGCGGCGATGTCGGAGTGGAAGATCACCTGGTAGAGCACGTCGCCAAGTTCCTCGATGAGGTCTTCGCGCGTGCCTGATTCGATGGCCTCGATGAGCTCGTGAGTCTCCTCCGTGAGGTAGCGCACGAGGCTCTCGTGGGTCTGGTCAGCGTCCCACGCGCATCCGCCCGGCGCCCGAAGCTGGGCGAGCACGGCGATGAGTTCGTCGAGTTTCGGATGCGGCGGTCTGCTCGGCGCGGTCATGTCCCCATCCTCCCACCCGTGCTCATTGGCTTTCATCATTCAGGAGGTGGTGTGACGGATGGGGTTTGGGGATGCCGGTGCGGTCAGCCCCGTCCCACCGGCAACTCCTGCCACACCACCTCCTGAATGATGAAAGCACTGGCAGGATGGGGAGAGTGATTCCCGTCCACGCTGCTTCCACCCCGTGGGTGCTCGGCGCGGTGCTTGTCGCGCTGCTCGGTGTGCTCGCGTGGCGGGCGGGCGCGAAGGATCGTCGCGAGTATCAGCGCTTTAAGAGGTACCGCTCGACGCAACGCCGCCAGGCGATGTACCGCAAGTGGTTGGGGGAGTCGTTCAGCTGGTTTGGCGGTGCGGCTCTCGTGGTGCTCGTGCTCGTGTGGGGCTTCGTGCCGCGGATGCTCGCGCAAGTGGAGACGTGGCCGCCGATGGAGTGGTTCCGCAGCGTGCTTGCCGGTAGCGGGCTGCTGTCCGGTCTCGTTGTGGGCGGCGCGATCGGGTTGCTCATCGGGCTGGTCGGGCTCGTGTTTTTCGGACGCGACGCGACGGAGGTGCCAACGATTGGCGACATCCACGCGTTGCTCCCTCGCAACCGCGCTGAGCTGAAATACGGATGGCTGCTGTCGATCAACGCCGGCGTCGTGGAGGAACTGCTGTTTAGGCTCGCGCTGCCCGCGCTCATTTTCGGGGTGTTCGGGGATGCGCTGCTGGCGATCAGCGTGAGCCTCGTAGTGTTCGGGGTGCTTCACGCGTATCAGGGTGTCGGTGGGGTGATCGGGAGTTTCCTGATCGGGGTGGTTCTGATGGCGGTGTTCCTGGCGACCGGCAGCATCGTATGGGCGATCCTCGTGCACGCGGTGTTCAACCTGAGGTCGCTCGTGCTGATCCCGGTGGTGGTGTACCAGGTGCATTTGCCTGAGGAGGAGCGGCGCGTTAAGGCTGAAGAATCCGAAGACTCGATGAGCTCTTTGCCCGAGTAGCAGAGTTGAAATCGAGAGTTCGCCGCGTCTTCGTTCTCCCAAAACATGCTTGCTCATGCGGTCAAGCCGGGCCCGTGACGACGAGACTTAGGCCGCTGGCAGCGGCAGCCATTCGGTTATCGTTGGTCCAGAGCTGATCGCAGGCGTGCAACTGCGCGGCGGCGAGGTGCAGCGCATCCGGTGTGCGGATGCCGTGGCGGGCGCGAAGCTCCGCCGCCCTGACATAGTGTTCGGGCTCGAGCGGTAGCAGCCGGAACTGCTTGAGAGCACGGACGTAGTGGTCGTGCAGCACGAGATTTTCCTCGCGCAACGGCCCGACGAGGCACTCGAGGATGACAAGCGGGCTGATCGCTACCACGACATCCGCGGACTCGATGAGTCGCCGGCGCACCTCATCACCGCGAGCGCCGTTGTCCTCGACCGCGTAGATGACGACGCACGAGTCGAGGTAAATCACTCCCAACCCTCGCGCTCGGAGGCGATCTGCTGATCGAGCGCCGTAATAGATCGGGAGGCCTGACGAGGTACCGGATGACTCGCCAGCCAGGCAGCGGCGCTTCCTGCGGTGTGGGTGGGGGCATCGCCGGCCACCGAAACGAGCCGGGCCACTGGCTTCCCCCGGTTTGCGATCACGATCTCTTCGCCAGCGCTGGCAGCGGCCACCAGTTTCGACAGGTTGTTACGCGCGTCCAAAATATTCACCTTCTTCATGGGCCGCTCCTCGATTCTGGCTAGATCACTTAGCCAGCTTACCGTAATCACCGTCATCGCACGAGTCTTGCGCAGCCGATCCGAGCCAGGACGCCGAACAGGTCGGCGCAATGGGCGTTCGCTGGCAGTGCAGTGCTGTGCAGGACACGAAGCTCTATTCCAGCCCGGCGAGCGCCGCGCGCAGCCAGTCCCGATACGCCCGCGCGGTCCATCCGGCGTCGATGACGAGCGCACGATACGCGGTCGGATGCCCGATCGACCAGATCGTGGCGGCCGCCCGGTCATCCGTCATGCTGTTGCGCAGGCCTCCGCGTTCGCGCAGCCCGGCGGCGGCGAGGCCGTAGTTGCGGAGCCTCTGCTGCGCGCGTTTCCGCTCGAACGCTGCGGCATCCTCGTCGACCGCGACGGACTGCTGGATGATCCAGTGAATGGATGCGACGCGCTCGTTGGCTTCGAGCAGCCAGTCCGCCATGATGTCGAGAAACTCGCCGGCATCCTTCGCGGCGCCGGTGCGCTCGGCCATGAACTCCGGCACGGGCGTGGGTGCGTTCGGGCCGGATACGGCGGCATCCAGCACCGCGGACAGCACCGCCGTCTTGTTGCCGATCGCGTTGTAGATCGTCTGCACGGCAACCCCCGCGCGCGTCGCGATCGCGCCGATGGACGTACCGACGTAGCCGAGCTCGCTGAACAGGGCGGTGGCGGCATCCACAATCTGGGTGCGCGTTGCGGCGGCGAGCGTGTCCCTGAGGGGTGCGGCGTGCGGCGACGTGGCGGGCTTTGGCATCGCGGTCATGATCTTAGACTATCGTTCCACTACCTAGAATGCTATTCTAACGAGCACGCGTTGATGATCAGGAGGCTCGCGATGGTTGACTCTCGCACCCACTTCCCCACGATCGTGATCGGCGCCGGCCAGGCCGGGCTCGCGACCGGGTATTACCTCGCTGAGCGCGGCGAGGATTTCGTGATCCTGAACGCGGAGGCGCGCGTCGGCGATGAGTGGCGCCGGCGGTGGGATTCGCTGCTGCTCTTCACTCCCGCGCGGCACTCTGCGCTGCCCGGGTTGCCGCATCCGGACCCGCGCGCGTTTCTGAGCAAGGACGAGATCGCCGACTACCTCGAGCGGTACGCGAAGAAGTTCGAACTGCCCGTGCGTCACGGCGTGACGGTTACGAGGGTCGCGCGGTCGGGTGAGGGTTTCACCGTCACCACGAGCGCCGGGGTGCTGACAGCGGAGAGTGTTGTGGTGGCGACCGGGGCGACGACGACGCCTGCCGTGCCGGGTTTCGCGTCGGAGCTGGATGCGGACATCCGGCAGCTGCATTCGAGCGAGTACCGCAACCCGGATTCGGTGCCGCCTGGCACGGTGCTCGTGGTGGGTGCGGGGACGTCCGGCGCGGAGATCGCGCTCGAGCTGGCGGCGAGCCATCCGGTGTTCCTGGCCGGACGCCCGACGCCGCACATCCCGGATGCCCTGCTCGCGGTGGCCGGCGAACTGTATTGGGCGTTCATCTACCGTGTGCTCACGATCGCGACCCCGATCGGACGCAAGGTGGGGCCGAAGTTCCATTCGCGGGGCGGGCCGCTCATCCGGATCTCGATGAAGCAGGTGCAGGCGGCGGGAGTGACTTTATTACCGCGTCTCACTGGCGTCGCGGGTGGTGCGCCGATCGCGGAGGGCGCGAGCGTTCCGCGCCCCAGCACGGTGATTTGGGCGACCGGGTTCCGGCCCGGTCTGGAGTGGATCGAGGGTGTGCCACTGGATGCGGGTGGCCTGCCGGATGCGCCGCGCGGCGTGGTGGCGAGCATGCCCGGCCTGTTCTTCGTCGGGATGCCGTTCCAGTTCGGGCTCACCTCGCAGTTGCTCGGCGGGGTGGGGCGGGATGCTGGGTATGTGGCGGAGCGGATTGCGGCTAGACGCCTTGCGGTTGCTGCCGCTTGAGAATCCGTGAGCGCGCTGCCCATAAACCGGTGTGGAGAGCGGCGCACTCAGCTCAGCCCCCGCTCCAGCCGTGCGCGGTAGTCAATCGCGGGCGGCCTTTACTTAGCGTGCAGCGCCTGCCGCGCATCAGCCGGGTGACGAATGACCGGCCGATCGCGGACGGCGCCGCCGTGCCCAGACCCGCCACCGTGATCTGGGCGACCGGATGCCGCCCCGGCCTCGACTCGATCTCCGGCGTCCCCCTCGACGAGCACGGCCTACCCGTCACGCGGCGCTGTAAAGGGCATGCCGGGACTGCTCTTCGTCGGGATGCCGTTCCAGTACGCGCTGACCTCGCAGCTGCTCGGCGGGGGCGGGCGGGATGCGGGGGGTGGGGCTAATTGCTGGGGCTCAGTGAGTCACGGGCTGTCCGTCCGCAGTGAAGCCGGCCACGGTTCATCGTTGGATCCGAACCTTGTAGCCCATTGGGGAAATAGGGGTCTCGCCTCAGCTCAGCTGGTCTCGTCTCGGAATCTGGGTGCAACGGCCCTCTCATGACGTGTAACGGTCAAAGAGGAGCAACACTGCGATCCTGAGACAACAGCCGGGGCGTGACGATCTGTGCAACACCTCTCGAACGCACCGTGCGCAACGCGCTCACTTGCGCCGGTCGGCGCGGGCCCGCACGATCGCTCAGAGACCCGGTCAGCTCAGCAGGTCCGGACTGTGACCACGATCGCATCTGCGATTGCTCGGGGAGCCTCATGCTCCCAGTAGCGGAGCACGGTCCAGCCGGCCCCCCGGAGCAGATCATCGGTCTCCCGGTCTCGCTCGATGTTGCGCGCGAGCTTCGGCAGCCAGTAGTCGCTGTTCCGCTTCGGATACGTTGCATGCTCTGGGCATCCATGCCAGTAGCACCCGTCGATGAACACCGCGATGCGTTTCCTCGTGAAGACGATGTCCGCCCTGCGGCGACCGCCCAGCGGTGCGAAGTCGATTCGGTATCGAAGGCCGGCTGCGTGGAGCAATCGGCGCACCGCGAGTTCGGGGACGGTGTCGCGGCCACGGTTGGCCTGCATGGATCGCCGAGACCCCTCCGTACTGGCCCAGGAAGAGGCCATCACTTCGCCGAGCGGGTCGCAACGACCGCGCGCAACTCATCCGGCGTGAGCCAGTGCTTGCCTCGATGAATCATCCGGTGGCAGTTCGCGCAGAGAAGCACCAAGTCCGCAAGGCGGGTACTTACGGGCCCGGACTCATGCAGCGGAAGAGAGTGATGAACCTCGATGTATCCGGCGCCTTGATCTCCGTATGTACGGGCGAAGTCGAAGCCACATGTCTCGCATGCAATAGGTCGGCCAGCGCTTCTGACGGACTGAAGCTTCGCCTCTCGAAGGGAGCGGTCCCGTTCGCGTGTCAGATGAGCGGCGACTGCAACGGCGCCTTCGTATGCAGCCATCTCCGGGTCCGCAGTCACCTCAGAGACGATGTACGGAGCTGCTTCTGAGCGTCGGATCGCAGTCCTGATTCGCTCAGCGAGGGCCCGCATACCGACAGGGTCAGCCAGGAACTCGTGGAGGACGTCTTGATCGAGCTTGCTGCCGTGCGTGGGCGTGCCTTTGTAGTCAGGCATACGCGACTGAAGATCCTGCATCTTCCGTACCACGCCGTTGGGGTTCCGGAAGGTCGGCTGACGCACTGCCGCAGGATGCTCTGGCGACTTGCGGAGAAGTTCCGACAGCTCGATGGCGCGGGGATCGCTCGGATGCATCCACTTCCAGTTGTTGTCCGCAAGGAGCGAGCAGGCGAGGATCACTTCGCTTCGGGTCCAGTTGATTCGACCGGGCAACTTCTGCGTGTCCATCTTCCGTCTCTATCCGTGATCAGACAGCCGTGCCCGTACCCTCGCTGATGAGTGGCGTCAGCAGTCCAGGTGACTTCCCATCAGGCGACCCCACCAGCATGACTCGGTCGAGCAGAAGGTTGAAGCCATCGCAGGAGGTCTCGGAGGTTAGCAGGCAGGAGTGGCACGCTGCCAGGTTGAGCCCGTCGAGATTCTGGGGATGCGCCTCGCAGCAGACGGGGTCGTTCGAGCACCAGCTGAGCTGCTCCGCGGCACGGGCGAGGGTGCTTCCGAGCCGGTCGTGCTCCCCCTCTCGGACCAGGCCGCCGAGCGTGCCTTCGTGGTCACTGGACGTGGTGTAGATGAAGATCCCGTAATCACCGGAGGCTTCGCAGTAGATCCGCTCGTGGAGCGACGCGGCCGGGTAGCCGGATGTGAATGCGAACTCGCGCAGCAGGGCGTGGGCGAAGGAGTGGAGGGCCACGTACTGCGGTGAGAAAGGGTGGAGCCTGGGCGAGAACCTGGACGCGGCGAACTTGTCCGCCAATAGTGCGGCTCTTGACCGGACGCCAGCGTCGCCCGCCCAGGCATCGATTACCGCGGCATTGAATCTCAGGAACACTCCCTCGCCGAAGCCCTCGTAGGCTGGGAGCCATTGGGCCTCAATCCCGTCGTAGACCACCGCGTCGACGCGGTCGGCGTCCGGTCGGTACCGCTTGAAGCCGAGGCAGGCACGGACCTCGCGAAGCCGGTCGACGAGGATCACGCTCTCGATCAGCGTTGCGAGCACCTTCTCCACCGGATCGGCGGAAGTGCTGGAGAAGGTCTCCGAGCGGGTCTTGAAGTTGTCTTCGTCAGCGTTGTCGGTCGCGGCGGCACGGAACGCGGAGAACTCCTCACTGAGGATCGCGCCGCGGATCGGGCCGGTGTCCGCATCCTCGTCCTGGTCGCGCTTTGCGACGGCCAGCACCTGCTCAGCAGGCACTCCGATCTCGACGGCGATCCGTTCGGCCATCTGCACGGCGAAGCCGTCGCCGAGAGGCGTGCTCTTGAGTGCGAGGTAGTAGGTATTCGTCCTGATGCGGTCCTCTACTTCGAGCAGCGATGCCGAGACATCTGGGATGTCTATGGCGCCTTCGGTCTCGGCGTAGTGGAAGCTCGTCGCCCCGCGCTGCAGGACCTCCAGCGGGCTGTCACAATCCTTCCAGTCGGTCTCCCAGGGCTGGATTCCGTGGCAGGTGAGCCCCTCGCGGAGGAGGATGTCGCCGCGGAGGTCGCCGAGGGTGCGCCCGCCGTGGCAGGCATCGCACACGACTTCGAGACCAGACAGACCAGGCGATCCGCCGTCGATCGGACGGAAGCGCAGGGAGGTGCTGTCCCGGCACTCGGGATTCGCGCCCGGGGCACGATGGAGCCAGTCCACCCAGGGGATGTCCGTGGCATGGCTGCGCTCCCGGCAGACTACGACGAATCGCATCGGGACGAGTCGTCCGGAGTCGCTGGGGCACGACGGCGCCTCGCCCGTCTCGTTCTTGCCAGTCCAGCGGATCATCCGGCGGCATGTCTGGCAGAAGAGCCAGGCGGGGAAGCGGGCCACCGTCACCCCGAGCGCGTTCGCGCTCTCGATGTCTTCGACCGCGGGCGGCCCGTAGAAGCGCTGCACGCCGAGCCGGGAGGACAGACGCAGGCAGTCGATCGGCTGGAGGAGGGTGCGCTTGGGCCACTTGTCGGCGGTCATCGTCACGAACGACTCTCCGAGGATGTCGACTACGGCGCCGGGCCCGAAGGGGGCGATCAGCTTGGCGACCCCGAGCTGCAGGACTCGCCTGCTCATGCCTTCTCTCCTCTCGGCCGGATGCGGACGCCGCGCTCGACAGAGCGCATCGAGTGCATCGTCGGCCAGCCGATGTCGGCTTCGCCGAAGTTCTTCAGCAGTCGCTGCTCCGGGTGCTTGGACGACTCGTACTTCAGTGCGCCAGCACTCACCTTGGCTCGACCCGTCCAGTCCGCGGCCGCTCGGCGGAGCTCCTTCTCCACCGCGCTCGCCTCGCGCACATCGGCGATGCGGATGTGGTCCAGCAGCAGATCGATCCCTCGCTGCACGACCGACGAGCTGTCGTCAAAGGACGCGGCAGCGTCGTTGCTGCTGTACCCGACGGCATGGCGCACCACCGTGACGAGCGCCGCCCTGAGCGCCCGCTGCCGCGCCTGCAGTGCCCATGGCGTCACGGAGGTCGGCTCGACGAAGCGATAGAACGAGCCGTGGAAGGTGCGGAAGCCTTCGAAAGTCGAGCGGTCCCTCGCCTTGCCGGACCGGTACAGCGTCAGCACGATGCCCGGCACACCAGCGCGGCCCACCCGGCTCGTGGCCTGGATGTACTCGGCCGTCGTCTTCGGCTGACCGTTCACGAGCATCAGACCGAGTCTGTCGACGTCGATGCCGACCGAGAGGATGTTCGTTGCGGCGATCGCGTCGATGACGTCCGGCGACCCTACTTTGATGCTGAGCCGCTCGAGGATCTTGACGAGTTCGTGCGAGCTCACGTTGCTGGTCAGCTCCTCGATGCCGCCCGCACCGACGAGTCGAGCGCCTGGCGTGTCATTCTCCTCGCGCTCCAGCATCGTCCGCACATCGTCGCGGAGGATCGTCACCGTCCGACCGAGCTCGCGAAGGCTGTTGTGGTACAGCACCAGTGTCCAGTAGGCGTCCCGCTCCTGGGGCGTCAGGGACGCGACAACCGACGGCGTCGACAGCATACGCCCAGCGACCTGGCCGATCGCCCAGGCCGGCGCGAATGCCTGGGGCAGGATGCCGGCGTACAGACGACCCCGCCCCGTTGTGTCGAGTTCGGCGAAATAGCTGTCATCCGCGTCGAGTCCGCTGGGAGGAAACACCTCCACCCTCGAGGCCATGAGCCCCCGCACCTGCTCGTCGGCGGATCGGATGGTCGCCGTCGAGGCGACGATCTTCGGCGAGGTCCCGCGCCACTTCAGCAGTGACCGTATCGCCGCCTCATAGATGCCGACGATCGTGCCGAGGGGGCCTGAGATGAGGTGCAGCTCGTCCTGGATGACGAGCGACGGCGGGTCGAACGAGGAGCCGTCAAGTCCGAAGATGGAGCCGCCGTCCGGGATCCAGGCAAGTCGAGCGAACTTGTCGACGGTGGCCACCACGATCGTCGGAGGCCGCTTGAAGATGGCTTCGTCGACGACCTGCATCGGGAGACGGTCGTGGAACGCGCACTGCTCGTTGACGCAGTAGATGACGAAGTCGGACTTCGTCGCACGGAATCCGTACTGCTCGTCGCGTTGCGACTTCCGCTCCGGTATCAGCGGGGTGTCACACCAGGGGCAGGTCCGCACCTGGAAGGGGTTGGTGGGGCTCAGCTGGCCCCTCACCTCGGCAAACTGCCTCTCGGCGGTCTTGAAGTCGTTCGGAGTGGTGCTGCCTCCGAGCAGCAGGCCGATCGTGAACTCAGGTGAGCTCCTGGGAAGGAGCACGTCGTCGCGCATCAGTTCAAGCGCGCAGATAAGCCGCGCTGCACGCTGGAACTGCTGCGCCGTCAGGAGCCGCATCGTGTATCGGGTGATCACCGCGGTCCCGCCGCCGGTGTGCCGTCCGCTCAGGCGGCGCCGGATCATCTCGAACGCGGCAAGACCGAGGTACGCCTCGGTCTTGCCGCCGCCGGTCGGAAACCAGATGAGGTCGACCAATTCTCGATCGATGTGGTGGTCGTCAGCGGTCGACGCCAGCGCCATCAGGATGAACGCCAGCTGGAACGGGCGCCAGGCCAGCTCATTCTCAGGAGCGGGCTCGTCGTCGCGCGTGCTCTGGAGCTGCATGGCGTGGTTGGCGAGGCGGAAGGCACGAAGCACGGTCGGATCGGAGTGCAGCAGATCGATCCCATCACGGATTCGACGCGCGGCTCGCTCCATCCGGTCGACGATCCCGTTCGCGGCCGAAAGGTGCCGACCGGCCGAGGCGGCTTCGCGGCGGCGCTCATCGACCCAGATCTCGTAGTCGCCGGCGAGTGCCGTGAGACCCGCCACGAGCTGCGCCACGGGAAGTGCGGGGTCGGCGAGCCAGCGCATGCGGAGGGTCTCGTCCTTGGCCTCCCGAGGCTTGACCCTGGGCACCGTCTCGGTCGGAAGGGGGTCAGTGGCGATGCGCGTGACCGGGGAGCCGTCCGGCCAGGTCGCGGCGACTCCGTGCCCGATCGCGTAGCTCAGGTGATTCCGGTATCGGTATTCGAGTTCCCGATCCTCCGGAGTGGCGTTGACCACGACGTCCCCCGGGTACGGCCGGATCGCTCCGCCGACAGATTCCACCTCGAATCCGCACTGGAACAGCACTGAGGCGATCTCCCGCTTCGCCCGTCCGAGTGGGACGTGGGAGGCATTGGAGAGGGAGACGGTCACGATCGGGTTGGTCCGTCCTGGCCGAGAGCGCCACTGCAGGCGTCCGAGCCCGCCCCAGAGCTGGTGGTGGCCGTTCGAGCCGGCTGGAATGATGACCGACTGGTCGTCTAACGGGACGCGCTGCCACTTCCCGTCCGCGCCAGCGGACGGCGCGCCGTCCTCCACCGGAATACGTTCGTACCTTGCCGCACGCGCAGTGACAGAGATCTCCTGGGCATCGTGGATGAAGGAGAGCCCGAGTGAAGACGGCGTCCATCCGCTCGCCGCAGTCAGGTTGCCGATGTCGTCCTCGTCCTCGTCGTCCTCACCGGGGAATGTCGCGTCGGGTTCATGGTCGAGGTCGGCCTCCTCGGGCGACAAGTCCTCGTCGAGCGTCTCCGGCGCCAGTCCCTCGCCGTCCTCCACCGGGAAGAGCATGCCGGTGAGATAGGCGTAGACCGGGTTCGACTCGATGACCTCGCCGTCACCGCCCTTGGGCCCGACGAAGTGCGAGCGCAGGTGATCGACGAATGCCTGCTGGCCGCTCGATCTCACTTGCTCGCCGCTCCCTTCTTCGTCCAGAGGTAGTCGAACTCCGTGTAAGCGAGGTTCTTGTCGAACTGAGTGAAGGTGTCCTTCACATTGACCACGAGGCACTCCTCCGTGCCGCCGTTCTTGGGGCCGCGCAGACCGCGCCCGACCATCTGAACATAGCGGTTCGGGGAGAAGGTGGGTCGCGCGATGTACAGGGCCCGTACCTTCGGGGCGTCGAACCCCTGCGTCAAAAGATCGCAGTTCACGAGCACCTTCGTCTCACCGCTCTTGAACGCCTCGATCTTCCGGCGCCGCTGCTGGCCGCGCATCTCACCGTCTACTGCATCCGAAGTGCGGCCGAGGCTGCGGATCAAGGCAGCGGTGACATGGGCCGATACCACCGACGGTGTGAAGACCAGGATCGGCCACGTCTCGTCCTGCTCCATGATGTGATTCACGAGCTGCTGCGTGCGATCGAGGTTGTCGCCGAGCATCGTGAGGATGCCCCGCGACACGTCGTCCCACGCCACCCCGCCCGTTCGTCCTTCGGTCGGCGAGTCATCGATGACCACATCGGAATCGAGCACCTCGTGCTCCACCGTGGCCAACACCTTCATCTCGCGCAGCTGCCCGATCGGATCGTCTTCGTCGAGTGCATTCAGCCGTCGTCTGCCGAAGCGTCTTACGAACCGCTCGTTGACCTCGACGTTCGTGCCGCGATATGGGGTCGCGGTGAGGCCGAGCAGGGGGCGCTCCGTCTTCGCGCCCGCGGAGGAGTCTTGGATGCCGAGCCAGCGCAGGATGGTCGTGTAGGTGGGCGACCCCGCAGTATGCGCCTCGTCGATGACGACCAGCTTCGACTCCCGCAGCCAGCGGTGAGCGAGTCCGCCGCGGTCGATCATTCTTGCGAGCTTGTCGTCGGTCGCGACGACGACCTGCAGTTCCTGCAGCGACTCGTCGGCCTCGTAGTCGCCCCAGTACCGAGTAATCTCCAGCGGTCTCTCGTCGCCGAATGCTCGCCACGCCTCGGTCCAGGCGAGTATCGCCTGTTCGCAGAGGATCTCCGACTGCGCAATCCAGAGGATGGGCGCCCCGAGCTCCGGTTCGCCACCGTTCGAGTCGACTTTGAGGATCATCTTCACGATAGCTTCGGTGGCTACCCGGGTCTTGCCGGCACCGGTCGGGAGGTAGAGCAGACCTCGGCGATGGTTATCATCGCGGTCCCGGATGAGCGCTACCTCGCGGATCTGACCGAGCAGGTCCTCCTGGAACGGGTGGAGCGGGGGCAGGCTGATCCGACCGAGCACGACGTCCGCGGCTGGCGCCTTCGGAGACTTGAGGCCGGCGTATGCGGTCGGGAACCCGAGGTCGGCGACGAATCGACCGGTCTCATCGGAGCCGTCCTGCCACCTGATCGGAACCGGCAGTCCTTTCGCCCTCATCGGCTCTCGCAGGCGTCGGAGGGCCTCGAATCCACGGGTCTTCAGATAGAGGTCGGCGACGGCCTGGTCGCCCTGCGGCCCGCCCCGCCGCTCGATGATGTCCAGCAGCCCCTCAGGCAGATCGGCGGTTAGTCCTTCCCGCCCGACGAGCTTGAGGAGCTTGCCCTGCTCGGTGGGCTCGGCGAGCACGTCCTGCACGAGCTTGCTCTTACTGAGCGCCTCGTCCTTCGCGACCACTGCGGCGGCATCGGCTTCCGTTAGCCCGAGGCGGAGTATCGCACTTGTTCTGACGAGTGCCTCTACCGGATCGAGCTCTGTGTCGAGGAGCACCGTCCTACCATCGATGTGTACGCGGAGCGGTTGATCGCGCACTCCGGCCGGGCTGGTCGTCCGGCGCACGATCGAGGTGCATCGCTGGATGGTTGTGCCAGCGAGGTCTGTCGTCACCTTCTGCGACAGCGTCGGGTAGACGTCGAGAATCTGGATCGGCTCGCCGGACACGACCCAGTCGATCGACTTCGCTACAACGTCGGCCGCCCGCTGCAGTCCCCATGCACCGATCAGCGCATCGTCCCAGTGGCCTGACGGCAGGTAGCGAAGACTGTGGGAGCCAAGGTCTTCGAGCTCCTCCTGTGTAGCAAGCACGACATCGGCTACCGGGGTCAACTTCACGAGCCTCGCCCGCGGGTCGATGGCAGGAATCCGGGGAATGCCCTCGAATGGCTTCCGCTGGCAGGCCGCGGCGAGGACGTCAGCGAGGCGATCCGGCTCACTCACCACGTAGTCGTCCCGTGACAGGAACTTCTTGAGCATCGGCGTCGGGGCCTCGCTCAGCTCCTTCGGCAGCGGGTACAGGCCCGCGAAGGACTCCAGGGCGACGGGCAGTAGTTCTCCGTACTGCTCCAGCGACGCCGCGAGCACGTTGGCCACGCTCTGCGCGCCAAGCGTGCTGTCCAGCAGCCCGAATGCTTCGACACACCAGATGTCCGGTGCCGTCATCTCCGCCTTGCCGTGCTTGCTCTGCCCGTAGACTTGGACGACGACGTCGATCCGCCCCGAGCGACTCAGATGGAGCACCCTGGTCGACCACCGCGCTCTAGCGTCGCGGGCTCTCGGGTCGGAGCTCTCCGAGAGCTCCAGCAACACGTCCAGCGGACCGACGCCCATCGGGTCGGCGAACCTCAGTCTGGCCCGGACGCCGCGGCCGAACTCTCCGGCGAACTGCTTGTCAACCTGCTCCTGCATCGCGTCAGCGTATTTGGAGAAGGCGCGCTCGCGGTACACCGGGTAATCTTCCACGAGATCGTCGAGACAGCCCGCTGCCTCCAGCAGGTCTTGACGGCCTGCAACGGTCTTGAAATCCGGCTGGCGAGTGGGCACTCCCGGGACGGCCGTCGGGTCGAGGAACACCTCTGATGCGTTACGCCAGGAGCCTGCGGCCGTCGGCACCTTGACGGGGACCTTCCGTTCCGCGATCGACTCGATCGCCGCACGACCGCTCGACGGCGTCGCGTCGACCAGCAGCGTCCAGAGTCGTACCCAGTCCGCATCGTTCCAGTTCGCGTGCGCGGAGGACGCAGCAGCACGCGCAGCTTGGTCTGCGGAGACCTCCCTCACCCCGAGCCGCTCGAGCTTCTCCCGGACGCTTGTATCCGAGGCGAATGCGCCGTCGACCAGGGTAATGCCATCAGGAGCGTCTGCGCCGTCGGCCGGTAGGAGGAACTTCTCGGCATCGCCTACTCTCCCGAGCCCACCGCCCGCGATCGGGACGATCTCTGCGCCACGGAACTGCTTCCAGACCGTCTCCTTCTCCTCTTTGAGCCGGAGGTAGATGGTCAGAGCGGCGTCCACAGCTTCGAGGGTTCTGATGGCCGCAGCCTCGGAGAGCCAGCCGACCGGGGAGACGGTCTTGCAGGCGACCTTGTCGTTCTCATCGGTGAGCAGCTGCGCGAGACGGGCTCGGCGGGTCGCAGTCGAATAGCAGGACCAGTGCGGCGTGTCCTCGGTCGTCGAACCTTCAGCCCAACGGCGGATGACCTCCTGCGGAAGGTCAAACCTGTTGTCCTGGTCTTCGAGCACGGGCGCACGCACCTGGCGCGGCGCGCGCATCGCACCGGTCGACGTCGGGATGAGCGGGTGCTGGCGTGCGAGTCTCGGGATTCGCTCAGACATGTACTTGTCCGCGTTCGACCGGGGTTCGCGACCACGAGCGGGCAGGACGTCGAAGTGCTGCGCCGGATCCTCACGAGTAGACTCGAGCAGAGCCGCTTCGATCAAGAGGTCTGCCGCCACGTCCAGCAGCTCACGGTTGAGCGCGCTACCCGGCAGCATCGACGTGCGATCGTCGTTGACCTGCCACGGCGCGTTGAAGATGCCACTAGCTGTCGTCTGGTCGAGCAGAGGGAACCAGGCCCAGAACTCGCCGATCCCGGTCCGCCCCTGCTCGAGTGCGTAGGAGACCGTGACCATCTCGCGGCGGAACAGACCGGGGAGACCCTTCGCGACGCCGTCGGAGACCTTGTGATCCTTCCTGAGCAACCGCCAATCCGACTTCTCCCCACCAGGGGTCTCCAGCTGAACGAGACCGGGGACGGCCCCCAATCGGCGCAGAAACGTCTGCCGGAGGGCGGCCCCATCCTTGTCGGCGAGGACGATGTCGACCCGGGCGAGGTTCTCCGGAAAGAGCAGGTAGCGGACATCGAACTCCTGGAGGCGTCGGCGAAGTCGATCCCCTCCCCGCACGAGCGGAAGCCTCACGACCGTCGAGGCCCAATCCATCATCTCGGCGAGGTTCGGATCTCCTGCTGCGATCGCAGCCGGATCGAGCACGCTCGGTACTCGCAAAGTAGGAACCCGCTCCGGGCGGTACGGGAGCGCTGCGAGAAGTTGCCTGGCCCCTGGCTCATTGAATCCGAACGAGATGGAACGGCTGATGATCTGCGGGTGGTCGGTCACGCCGAGGACTGACTTGAAGCCGAGGCCGAATCGCCCGATCTTCTCATCTTTTTTCGAGCTGAGGAAGGCGCCCGTAACTGCCTTGATGCCCTCGGTGCCGAACGGACTGCCCTCGTTCGCGCAGTACAGGACGCCGTCCACGAGTCGAAGCTCGACTCTACCGGGGGTTGACAGCTGATCGATGGCGTTCTGCAGGAGCTCTTCGATCTGGCGCTCGCCGTAGCCGCCAGCCTGGAAGTTGTCCTCCATGCCGACGTGCTCGGCAAGCAAATCGGGGTCGTTCATGTAGTTCTCGATCGTAATGCGCTGTCGCTCACGCACTTGCTCCTGCAGCGCAGGATCTCCGATGCCCCAACTCAAGGACCGGCCTCCTTGTCGAGCGGTCTTTGTTGAACCGCTTCGAACTCAGGTTAGCGATCTGGTCGGACTTCCAAAAAGAGCCCAGAATAGGGTAGGCAAGGTCGGCGGGTCGGCCAGCTGGTGCCGTTCGAGGCAGTAAGCTCGGCTCGTGACCCGTGAGATCACCGTACTGGACCTCTTCGCTGGCGCCGGCGGGCTCACTGCAGGGCTCCATGCGGCCTCGGATCGTTTCCGAGTAATTGGTGCAATTGAGATGGACCGCGCGGCAGCCGCGTCCTATGAGGCGACATTCGGGCCGGGTCTGGTGCACGCCTTCGACATCAAGACTTGGCTATCAGAAGTCGATATTCCCCGAGCCGATGTCATCGTTGGTGGGCCACCCTGCCAAGGCTTCTCAACCCTCGGCAAGCAGGACGTCGAGGACGAACGCAACCTCCTCTGGATGGAGTACGCATACACCATTCAACGTGCGATGCCGAAGTACTTCGTCGTCGAGAATGTAGCGGAGTTCAAGAAGTCGCCGCAGTATCGTCAATTCGAGAAAGCCACGTCCCGCGCTGGAATGCTCGCGGATTACGCCTTCGAAGCGGATGTCTTCAACGCAGCAGACTTCGGGGCGCCACAGTCGCGACGAAGGACTGTGCTGATCGGATATCACCGCGACCTTGGTTTTCCCGGATTTCCGCCGAGAACGCATTCTGCCAAGCCCGGAGCCGAGGGTCTGAGCCCTCACTTGACTGTCTGGGATGCACTTCGACGTGTACCGCGGTCCCCCGATCGCGACGAAGTATTCAGTTCTCGCCGGACAGAGTTCATGGATGTGGAGTTCGCAGGCGCCTTCTCGATCCGTGATCTACATTGGAGCCGAAACTATACAGAGCTGTCCAAGAAGCGCTTTGCAGTGATCCCTTCTGGAGGCAACCGCCGTAACCTCGAACCGTATCCGGACTTGATGGCCCCGTGCTGGACCAAGCACAAGACCGGTTCGGGTGACGTAATGGGAAGGCTCCACTGGGATCGACCTTCAGTGACGATTCGAACTGAGTTCTTCAAACCGGAAAAGGGGCGTTACATCCATCCCGACGAGAATCGAGCCATTACTCACTACGAAGCAGCGCTCATCCAAGGATTCGACAAGCATCATCGGTTCGTCGGATCACGGACTGACATCGCCCGACAGATTGGCAACGCGGTTCCGATCCCCCTCGGAGCCGCAATTGGGCGCCTGCTTGCCGGCGTCCTCTAACCCGATAGCCCGAATCGATCGTCATCAAGGGCAGGGGTTTGAACCGATTCGAGCAGTACGCCATGGTTCCTCGAATTGGTCGAAGGCGTGGGTTGACCGCCGAGAATCGCATCGCGATGTGGGACTTGTACGCGGCGTACGACAAAGCACTGCGCGAATTCGGCGTCATCGATTTCGCCGACATCATCCTTCTTGCCGAGCAGAGCCTCCTCAAAAAGCCGCTCGAAGGATACAGCGCGGTCATAGTGGATGAAGCACAGGACATGACATGCGCGATGATCCGTGTGCTGCATTCCATCGTCGGGGATCGCCCTGATGGCCTCAATCTCGTTGGCGACGGACAGCAGACTATCTACCCGGGTGGATACAGTCTCTCTGAAGCAAATGTTTCTATTGCAGGACGCGGAGTCGTGCTCTCGAGGAACTACCGCAACACTGCGGAAATTCTGAAACTCGCGTCACACCTCGTCGAGGGCGATGAGTATTTCGACATCGAGGGATCAGCTGCTCGCGGCGATACTCCAGTCGAAGTTATGCGCCATGGCCCGAAACCCCTCGTTGATCGATTCAGCTCGCGAGCCCGTCACGACAGTTCGCTGGTGGAGCATGTGAAGACGCTGATCTCCTCAGGCATTCGACCGGGCGATATAGGGATTCTGACCCACACCAAGTACGCGGTCACGGATATCTGTACGCTGCTGACCGCCGCGGGCATCCAGTGGATCGATCTGGTGAACTACAACGGTAGCCCGATGGATGTGGTGAAGATCGGAACTATCAAACGCGCGAAGGGGCTCGAATTCAAGCAAGTGCTCGTTGTTCGTGCTCGCCCGCAACTTCTCCAAAGCCCCCCTGCCAGGGACGACGTCCTCGAGAGCGAACGACATGATCTCGATCGACGGGAACTGTATGTTGCGATGACTCGAGCACGAGATGGGCTCTGGGTTGGAGTTGCCTAATCGGCCAACTCCTCCGTTTCGCACCAAGGATGTCCGACTCATCCCACCCAGCGGCGCCGCCTCGGACACTATCCCCTGCTAAGGCGATCGTTGCTTCTTTCCTGGATGGGCCTCCGTACTCTCGCCCCATGATTATCGAAGCGGGCTACGACCTGTTTGAACTCTTCGCACCCAAACTTTTCGCCAAACATGGTTCGAAGAGGCGAACGAACACGTGGGTGATCGCCATGGACGAGAATCTGCGCCACCTCCACCTGACGAAAGTGGGCGGTGACGCGTCGAGCCCGATCGAGGAACGCATGCCGCGAATAGTGAAAGCGCTGAACAAGAGCAAACTCCGACCTGTCGTCTACTACGCGCTGGCCCACCTCGACACAGACCTCCACGACGACTATGAGGCCGAATTCGACCACCTCAACGAGACCCTGGAGTTAGCCCCCGAACTGATCGAATATGAATGCCTTGGCACCTACCTCACCAACGGAAAAGGCTTCTTCAGCAGCGGGCCACGATACAGCTTTCGCGACTACATCGGATACGAGCACCTTCCACGCACCGCGACAGTCTTGGGCCCACACGAGCGCCCGTGTACATGCCTGGCCTGCACACAACACGACGAAATGCTCCAACGAAACCGTGAAAGACACCGCGCCGCCGACGCCGAGAAACCGTGAGTTCCCGAGTGCTGGTGTACCACCACAATGCACGGTGGTACCATTTCCTTGTGCCAACATCCCGCCGCCGCTACCAGGTCACCGAGACCGACGACGTCGCGCGCGCCCTCGACGAAGCAGCGAAGCACTGGCCGAACGAACCACGCTCCCGCCTCATCGTCCGCACCATCACTGCCGGGGGTGAAGCGTTGGCGAAGGACGCCGCGCTCGACATCCGATTGGCAACGCTGGGGCGCCTGCAAGGAAGTTACCCGGATGCCTACGGCCCGGGCTATCTCGAGACTTTGCGCGCAGACTGGCCGGCATGATCGCCCTTGACGCGAGCGTCGTCATCGCGTTCCTCAGCCCGAGCGACCCACACCACGCGCGTGCCGCCCAACTCCTCGAAGAGCACGCCGCCGCAGGCTTCCGGATGCACCAAATCACGCTCGCCGAAGTGCTCGTCGGTGCAATCCGAACCGGGCGAGGCGCCCAACTGTTCAATGACCTCACGTCGCTCGGCGTCGTTGCGCATCAACCCGGTGCAAACGAACCGCTGACCCTCGCCGAACTGCGCGCCACCACCGGACTCAGGATGCCCGACTGCTGTGTGTTAGCCGTCGCCCAGCAGGAGTCACTTCCACTCGCCACCTTCGACGAACAGCTCGCGGGCGTTGCCAAAGGTCTTGGAGTGCAAACGCTTCGATAAGTCCGCGCGATATATTTGTGGGGATAAACATGCGCATGTTGGTGCCCATCGTGTTATTCTCGGCGTATGAGTTTTTCCGCACCTCTCCCCGTGCTACCCAGTCGTGATGCCCGCGACGAACTGCCCAACGCCCTCAAGCGTTTCCGCGCCGAAGGAGTGTCGGCAGAGCCACTCATCTTCGGGTCACACCGCAAGCCCGAAGCTGCAGTAATCCCCTTCGAACTCTATGAGGAACTCCTGCCGCTGGTTGAAGACATCCTCATCGCTCGGGCTGCACGAGAACGAATCGCAGCCGGACCTGCCGTGCCGTTGGCCGAGATCGCCGAACGAGCCGGCATCGACCTGGATTCGCTCGGCGCGTGACCGATCGGCTCAGCCTGACAGCATTGCCAGGCTTTGAGGCTGACCTCAAAGCGCTTCCGACCTTCGAACTCCAAAAGATGGCACTCGGGCTCCTCATTGAAGTCAGGAACGGAAATGTTCGCGGAGTACGCCTCGACCATCGCGTGGCCACCGGCGACCTCAGCGACTGCTTCAAGTTGTACTTTGACACCGACGGAAGTCGAAAACCCAACTATCGGCTCGTGTATCGATATCAACCGGATGAGGTCAACGCGGTCAGCATTGAAGCGGTCGGCGTCGGAGAGCGCGCCGACCTCGCCGTCTACCGGACGATCTCGACGCGCCTCGCGCGGGGTGATGCAAGCTAGCGTGAATGCTCCCTTCGAGACGGGCTTCGCCCTCCTCAGGGAACGGGGTCAGGGAACAACAACCACTTTCCCCATCGCGCGCCCGGCCTCAAGGTGCCGAATGGCATCCGCAACGCCACTGAGCGGGAACGTGCGCTCGACGGGCGCAGTGATCGCGCCCGAGGCGAGCAGGTCGCGCATTATGGCCAGGTCATCCGGAGTTTCGACCGCCACGAGGGTGATGGTTTTGGAGCGCACGAAAGGCCCGAGCACTGCAGCCCGCAGACTGCGGCCCAGCAAGCCGAGAAACGCGTTTCCGCCCTCCGCACCCACAATCACCAGTCGGCCCTTGGGCACGAGTCGCTTCCACAACACATCCAGCGTGCGACCGCCCGCCGTGTCGATGATCGCCTCGTAGGTGCCCAAAAGTCGGGACTTCGTGTAGTCGATCACATCCTCCGCGCCCATCGAGAGCACGAAGTCGACCTTCTCCGTGCTGCACACACCCGTCACCGTCGCACCGAAATGCTTCGCCAACTGCACGGTCATACTCCCCACGCCACCAGCGGCACCGATCACGAGGATGCGCTGCCCGGCGAGCGACTCCAACTCCCCGCCAGCGCCCGCACGCAGCGCCTTCAACGCGGTGTCGCCCACCATCCGCACCGCCGCCGCCTGCTCGAACGGCACATTCGCCGGCTTCGGCAACAAACGCTTCTCCGTCGTCACCGCGAACTCGGCGAACGCCGCATCCGCGGAACCAAAAACCTCATCGCCCGGCGCGAACTGCGTCACCTCGGAGCCGACCTCCTCCACGACGCCCGCAACATCCGAGCCGCGGATGCGCTGCTTCGGAGCGCGAAACCCCAACCCGAACAGCCGCATGATCGTGGGCCTGCCCGCCATCAAGTGCCAGTCGGCCATGTTCACGCCGGCCGCCGTCACCCGCACGAGCACCTCATTTGGCTTCGGCACGGGCCGGTCGATCTCGGTGAGCTCGAGCACATCCGCCGAACCATACCTTTCCTGAACTACAGCCTTCACTTGCCTGCCTCCTTGGCATCCGGATACTGGAACACATCGTCCAGGGCAACCCCGAACACCTGCGCAATCTGGAACGCCACCTCCAGGGTCGGCGAATACTTGCCCTGCTCGATCGCAATGATCGTCTGCCGGGTCAACCCGACACGCTCCGCCAACTCCGCCTGCGTCAACTCGCCGTGAGCAAACCGCAGGGCCCGGATGTTGTTGGTCACCATCGTCGGCTTCACCACCGCGGGAACCCTCCCCGGTAGGCAACGACCTTCGCCACCGTCGCGACGACGGCCGAAAGCATGAAGCCGAGGTAGATCACGTTCGCGATCCAGAACAGGTCCCACTCGAGCATCGCCATGATCATCGCGGCGACCGCCCCCGCACTGACAAACCCGCTGCCGACGAAGTCGCCGAACCGGGAAATCTCCTTGTCGCGGGCATCCTTCTTGCCGGCCTCCCTCGGCCAGATCGCGGCCACCAGGATGTGCAAGATGATGGATGCCACAATCGCGCCAATGATCGTCCACACCATCGGCCACGCGTACGCGACCTCCTGGATCGGGCCATCCGCGAGCGAGAAAATCGTGCTCAGGTAAATCCCATACGTGGCCACCGCCACAACGCCCATAATCCAGACGCTCTTTTCTTCCGAAGTCATTCAGTCCTCCATGTATGATTTATTTGACATTGATGACTGTAAAGAATTATTTACATGATGTCAAGCTTTGCTGACTTGTCGGTGCGGCGGTGCAGGATGGATGCAGCCCATTTCGCACGGAGGATCTCGTGGAAACATACGACATCAAGAAAGAGCGCAAAGACCTGTACTCGCCGCGGCCGGGCGGGTTCGCGATCGTCGACGTGCCGCAAATGTCGTTCCTCATGGTCGACGGGCACGGCAACCCCAACACGGCGGCCGCCTACCGCGACGCCGTCGAGGCGCTCTACTCGCTGTCGTACGCAATCCGGTTCGCCGCCAAGAAAGAACTTGGCAGGGTGCACGTCGTCGCGCCGCTCGAAGGTCTTTGGTGGGCGAACGACATGGATGCATTCACCACTCGCTCGAAGGATGACTGGTCGTGGACGATGATGATTCACCAGCCCGAGTGGATCACGTCAGAGCATGTGGAGTCGGCGCGGGCGACGGCAGCAAAGAAGAAGGAGCTGCCTGCGCTGGAGCATGTGCGGTTCGAGCGATTCGCGGAGGGGCTCAGCGTGCAGACGCTGCACGTCGGCTCCTACGACGACGAAGCACCGGTGATCGCGCGGATGCACCGGGAGTTCCTGCCCGCACACAACCTCACCCTGCGCGGCAAACACCACGAGATTTACCTGAGCGACCCGCGCAAAGTCGACGCCGCGAAACTGAAGACGGTGCTGCGGCAGCCGATTGCTGCCGCTCCCTGAGAAGTAGGCGCGGGAATCCTGCCGATCGGACATCAATTTCCGTGTACAGGTTAAAGAAAACTCGGCCCCAGAGGGACCGAGCGGTGTAAGAGCTAGGTTACCCGAATTGTGGTCTTCGCGCATTCACCAACCCACAGGACGTACTAGTTTGCCAACCTGAACCGGGAGTTGCGCGGCGATAAAATCTGATGGTTTCAGTTGGTACCACCAGTGCTGCCCCACGCCGTCGCTTGCCGCCCCGTTCATCTTTCCCGCCGGATATCCCGGCGTAGGATTCACCAAACCGATCGGTACTCGATCGCGCATCTCCTTCACCGGGAACGCAAGATCGCTATCGTTACTGATCACGATGGCTGCGTCAATCTGGTTTTCCAGCACATCGAGAAGGAGGTGTGAAGCCACGTTCACATCCGAACCCTTCTCCTCCCGCCGCGCCACCGACACCATAAAAATTGAATCAGGAGCGTTGCTCCCGCTGCCGTTCTGGATCATGATCGGCCATGCGGGTCTTGTCAGGACAGGCCTCTTCTTTCGATCAGCGACTGCGAGTGGAGCAGTAGCGGTTCGCGCAACATAGTTGCCCATCGCCAACTCATCCGCAGAACCCGAAGCTTTCAGCGCACGAAGGTAGACGTCCTGATCGTGCTGGCCTCCAGGGTTGTCGCCACCGTTGATGCGTGCGGTGCAATAGACAACCCGAACGATTGCGGTGTTCACCCAGCCCGACTGGTCGCGCAGCAAGTTTTCCGCAAGCTCTCGAAGGTCAAGCCAGCGCCAGCCGGCGATCGACCGCCCACAGATTCCGCGGCCCCCGTAATACAGATTGAAGCCATCGATGTAGACACCGACTCTCATCCGGCGAGAGTAGCGTCAACTCGGCACAGTGAGGAGTCGACAGTTGCCGTCTGTGGATAACTACGGCGCGAGGATGGCTACTGCGTCGGCGGCGCCGTGTAGCCAGACACCTGCGGCGGCGCGGTGTTTCCGCCGTAGTGGAACTCGCGCATGCCGCGGCGCACCGCCTTCCACATGATCGTGTACTGAATCCAGATTGCCAACAGGATCAACAGCACCGTGGAAACAAACCACACGATGGCAAGAACAATGCCGAAACCAGCCATCGCACCAAAAACATCGGGAATATTAGGGTCCATGCCGTCACACTAGCGAGTTGGCGAAAGGTCGGCTACTCCACTGCCGGGACTGCAGGCAAAGGGTAGATCGCGGAGAGGAGCTTCGCGGCCCAGTCGATGAGTGCTGCGTCATCCGGCAGATCGGGAAGCGGCACCATGACCGTGCGCGTCTGCGCCAGATAGCGCGACCCCGGATACATGCGCTGCAGCCGTACCTGAACCGACTCCGGCAACTCCGCGCCCACAATGCGCAATTTGCCCGCGGCGTTCACAAACTCCGACAACCCCGCCTTCTGCGCCAACCGCCTCAGCCGCGACACCGCAATCAGGTTCTCCACCTGCGAGGGCGGCGGACCGTAGCGGTCGGCAAGCTCCTCGAGCACCGCATCCAGCTGCTCGGGCGCGGATGCCGGACCGCTCGCCGCCGATAACTTCTGATACGCCTCCAGGCGCAGCCGCTGGCTCTCCACATACTCCTCCGGAATGTGCGCATCCACCGGCAACTCGAGCCGCAACTCGGTCTGCCCCTCCGCCACGTCGCCTCGGAAATCGCTCACCGCTTCGCCGATCATCCGCAAATACAAGTCGAACCCGACACCGGCGATGTGCCCGGACTGCTCCCCGCCGAGCAGGTTCCCGGCGCCACGGATCTCCAGATCCTTCAGAGCGATCTGCATCCCGCCGCCGAGCTCATTGTTCGCCGCGATCGTCGCGAGTCGGTCGAGCGCGGTCTCGCTCAGTGGCTTGTTCTCGTCGTACAGGAAGTACGCGTACGCGCGCTCGCGCCCGCGCCCGACCCGCCCGCGGATCTGATGCAACTGGCTCAGACCGTACTTGTCCGCACGGTCGATGATGAGCGTGTTCGCGTTCGTGATGTCGATCCCGGTCTCGATGATCGTCGTCGACACGAGCACGTCGAATTTGCGCTCCCAGAAATCGACCATCACCTGCTCGAGCACGCCCTCCGGCAACTGCCCGTGCGCGACGGCGATGCGCGCCTCCGGCATGAGCTCGGCAAGCTGGCTCGCGACCCGGTTGATGCTCGACACCCGGTTGTGCACGAAAAACACCTGACCCTCGCGCAGGAGCTCGCGCCGGATCGCGGCCGCCACCTGCCTGTCGCTGTAGGGCCCGACGAACGTGAGAATCGGATGCCGATCCTCCGGCGGCGTCGCAAGCGTCGACATCTCGCGGATGCCGGTCACCGCCATCTCGAGCGTCCTCGGGATCGGCGTCGCACTCATCGCGAGCACATCCACGTTCGTCTTCAACTTCTTGAGCGCATCCTTGTGCTCCACCCCGAAGCGCTGCTCCTCGTCGATGATCGCGAGACCCAAGTCCTTGAACGCAATGTTGTTCGTGAGCAGGCGGTGCGTGCCGATGACGAGGTCGACCGTGCCATCCGCAAGGCCGGCGATCGTCTCCTTCGCCTCCTTGTCGGTCTGGAACCGGCTGAGCGCCCGCACGTGCACGGGGAACCCGGCGAACCGCTCCGCGAACGTCTCCATGTGCTGGCGCACGAGCAGCGTCGTCGGAACGAGCATCGCCACCTGCTTGCCATCCTGGATCGCCTTGAACGCGGCGCGCACGGCGATCTCCGTCTTGCCGTAGCCGACGTCGCCGGAAAGCAGTCGATCCATGGGGATGGGCCGCTCCATGTCGGCCTTCACCTCATCAATGGTGGAGAGCTGATCGGGCGTCTCCACGAACGGGAACGCCTCCTCGAGCTCGCGCTGCCACGGCGAATCCGGACCGAACGCGTGTCCACGGCTCGCCATCCGCGCGCTGTACAGTTTCACGAGTTCGACCGCGATATCGCGCACCGCCCTTCGCGCTTTGCCCTTCGCCGCCGCCCAGTCGCTGCCGCCCATCTTGCTGAGCGCGGGCGACTCGCCGCCGACGTAACGCGTGAGCAGGTCGAGCTGATCGGTCGGCACGTACAACTTGTCGCCAGGGTAACCGCGCTTGCTCGGGGCGTACTCGAGCAGGAGGTACTCGCGGTTGACTTTCTGATTGCCCGCTGAGGCACTCGAAGCGGACGCCGCAAGCCGTCTCGCGGTGGTGCCGCCCGTGCTCACCTCGCGCTGCACCAGCTCGACGAACTTGCCGATACCGTGCGTCTGGTGCACCACGAAGTCGCCGGCCTTCAGCTGCAACGGGTCGACCACGTTCTGGCGGCGGCTCGCCAGCTTCTTCACCTGGCGGGAATCGTACCCGGCCGTTCGCCCGTAAAACTCTCCCTCGCTGAACACCGCGAGCTTCGCTTCGGCCAGCTCGAATCCGGCCTCCACGGATGACTTCACGAGATACGCGACTCCTGCTTCGAGGTCCTCGGGAAGGTCGTCGGTGATACGGGCGGCCAGGCCGTGCTCGCCGAGAACGTCGGCCGCACGCTCGATCAGGCCGGCCGCCTGGGCGGTGATGACCACCGACCATTCATTATTCAGGAGTGTCGAGATGTGCTCGATTGCGCCGTCCGGATTGCCCGCGAAACTGGGGGCGGGGGTGGCGTCGAGTCTGAAGTAATCGGAGTCCGTTCCTTGCGGATGCGGATCCGTTCCCTCAGGGAGCGGATCCGTTCCCTGAGGGTCTCGAAGGGAACCAACCGGTGAGCCCCCTTCGAGACGATCGCCTCCGGCGACCTCCTCAGGGAGCGGAGGGGCGCCGGCATCAAACGAGCTGAACGTCCACCAGACGCGGTCACCTGCCGCATGCCTCAACTCGTTCACGGACAGGAAGTCGCCGGCATCCAGATCGATGGGCGCCTCCGCCCCCGCGGTCGCGGCATTCCACGCCGCCGCCAAGAACTCACGATTCGTCTCCCCCAGACTCACCGCGCGGCTTGCGACGCGCTCGGGCGAGAGCACCGCGATCGCGGCATCCGCCGGCAGATAATCGGTAACCGGTACGAGGCGGTCGACGAGCGCGGGGGCGAGCGACTCCATCCCATCCACCGGAATGCCCTCCGCAACCTTCGCGAGAATCGTACTGAGGCTCGGGAACTCGTGCTGCATCTCGCTCGCCCGCTGTCGCACGGCATCCGTGAGCAACAACTCGCGGCTCGGCTGAAGTTCGACCGACGTGACTTCCGCGTCGAGCGACCGTTGATCGGCCACCGAGAAGAACCGCAACTGCTCCAACTCATCGCCGAAGAAGTCGGCGCGCACCGGGTGATCGTCCGTGGGCGCGAACACGTCGAGGATGCCGCCGCGCACCGCGAACTCGCCACGGCGAGTCACCATGTCCACGCGCGTGTAGGCGAGGTCAATGAGCTGCCGGGAAAGGTCGTTCAGGTTGTACCCGCGACCGCCCTGGGTGAGAGCGACAGGTTCGAGCGAGGCGAGCCCGGGCGCGAGCGGCTGAAGTGCTGCGCGCACGCTCGCGACAACGATGATCGGATGCTTGCCTTCCTTGTGATCGTTCTGCCACTCGTGCAGTCGCCGCAGCGCCCGCACTCGCTTACCCACGGTTTCCGCGCTCGGGCTCAGGCGCTCGTGCGGGAGCGTTTCCCAGGCCGGGAACTCGAGGATTTCGGCATCCGGGATCGTCCCGGCGAGCGCATCCCGCAGCGACTCGGAGTCGCGCCCCGTCGCGACGATCGCGAACAGTGACTGCGGCCCTTTCCGGGCGCCCAGCAGACTCGCGAGCAAGGGCGCGCGCAGACCGTCGACAAGGGAAAAATCGGCGCTTCGGCGAGCGAAAGTGAGGGCGTTTTCGAACGCGCGGGCGTGCAGAAGCCTGGCACTTAAGCCCTCGAGTATCACTGGACAAGTCTACTTCGGCTGGTTTCGAGAGGAGTGCCGGCGGCAATTCGTCAAACGGTACGAGGGGGTCACGTTACCGGGGTGCTCCCTTCGAGACGGCCTTCGGCCTCCTCAGGGAGCAGACGGCCTTCAGCCTCCTCAGGGAGCGGGACGGCCTTCAGCCTCCTCAGGGAGCGGGGTCGACGGTGTGGTACCGCAATTGCGCCGCGGAGAGACCCTCGGCGGCGATGAGCTCGATGGCGTCCGCGGCATCCGAAAGCACGGAAGGCAAAACCTTCTTCTCCGCCGAAGAGAAGTCCTTCAGCACGTAGTCGGCGGGGTCCTGACGACCGGGAGGGCGGCCGATGCCGATGCGCACGCGCACGAAGTCGCCCGTTCCCACCGCCGACATGATGTCGCGGATGCCGTTGTGCCCGCCGTGCCCGCCGCCGAACTTCAGGCGCAGCGAATCGAACGGGAGATCCAGTTCGTCATGCACGACGATCAGCCGGTCCGGCTCCAGCGTGAAGAACTTGAGCAGGTTCGCAACCGGCCCGCCGGACACGTTCATGAACGTATTCGTCCCGGCGAGAATGAGCTTCGGCTCGCCAACCCCGCCGGCACCTGCGCGAACCTCCGCGACCATCGCGTTCGCCTTGTGACGTTTGAACTTCGCCGACATCCGGCCGCCCAACTCTGCGACGACCATCTCGCCGACGTTGTGCCGATTCGCGGCGTAGCCGAGCCCGGGGTTCCCGAGCCCGACCACAAGCCACGAATCAGTGTTCATGAGGTGGCGATCACGCCAGCCGACTACTCGTCAGAATCGCCGGACGCGGCCTCATCGGATGCGGCCTCGCCCTCGGCGGCTTCGTCGCCCTCAGCGACTGCGCCCTCTTCGCCTTCAACCTCTTCGCCCTCGACCGGCTCGCCAAGGCTGACGGCGGCGGGCACGATGACGTTGACGAGCAACAGCTCCGGGTCGTCGAGCAGGCTCGAGCCCTCGGGCAGCGTGACGTCGGACGCGTGAACCTTCGTGCCTTCCTCGGCACCCTCGATGTCGATGCTGATGCGCTCGGGGATCTTCGTGGCATCCACCTCAAGTCGAATGGTGTTCGCTTCGAGCATCGCGATCGTGCCGCTGAACGGTTCACCGTCCAGGTGGATCGGAACTTCGACGTGAACCTTCTCACCCTTCTTGACGGTGACGAGGTCGAGGTGCTCGATGATCTGGCGCACCGGATCCTTCTGCACGTCCTTCACGAGCGCGAGCTGCTTCTTGCCCGCAACGTTCAGATTCAGGATGGCGTTCGCCTTGCGCAGCAGAAGCCCGACCTCGTGGGCGGGCAGGCTCACGTGCTGCGGCGCGGAGCCGTGGCCGTAAATAACGGCAGGGATGCGCCCCGCCATGCGAAGACGGCGGGCATAACCCTTGCCGAAGTTCTCGCGAAGTTCGGCATCGAGGTGGTTGTCGACCTCGGCCTTTTTCTCGCCGTGTACGGTCTTGTCATTCATGTCTGTCTCCTTCGCAGGCTGTGCGGCCCGCGTGTCTCATCGTGGTCAACTCGAACGCCTGCGCGTGAGGAAAGACTGTGCGGCCTGTGAAGACCCTGCCTGCTCACTGCGTCGATTACGGATGCTCTATGCCCGGAATTTGCGGGTACGAAGCGTCCCTCGCCGAAGTTCAACTCGTAAGTTTAGCGCACTGGAGTGCACACCGGGTTACGGCCGGAGTCAGCGCCACCATTCGTCGGTCGGCGCGACCGGCAGGTGCCTCTTGTGGCGCGTCGCGAGGTACTTCGATTCGATCGCCTCGGCCACGGCATCCGGCACAGCAAGGCCCTCAAGGTAGTCGTCGATGTGCTGGTAGCTGACCCCGAGGTTCGCCTCATCGGACTGGCCGGGATTGTCATCGAGAAGATCTGCAGTGGGTTCCTTCTCGTACAGGCGTTTCGGCGCACCCAGTTCGATGAGCAGCGCCTTGCCCTGCCGCTTGGTGAGGCCGGCCAGCGGGACGACATCGGCCGCTCCGTCACCGAACTTCGTGAAAAACCCGGTGACCGCCTCGGCCGCGTGATCCGTGCCGACGAGAAGCAGCGAACGCTGCCCCGTGATCGCATACTGGGCGATCATGCGCGAACGCGCCTTCACGTTGCCCTTCGTGAAGTCGGCCATCTCGTTGCCGATCGCATCCACGTACTCGGCCTCGAAACCGTCCACCGCGCGCTGGATGTTGAACGTGACGGTCCGCTGCGGCCGGATGAACGTGAGCGCGAGCTGCGCATCATCCTCATCCCGCTGCACCGCATAGGGCAGGCGCACGGCGATGAACTCGGAGGGCACGCCATCGGCGGCGAGCTGCTCCACCGCGAGCTGGCACAGTCGGCCGGCGAGCGACGAATCCTGGCCTCCGCTGATGCCGAGCACGAAACCTTTCGCGTGCGAGGCCGTCGCATACTCGACGAGAAAACTGACCCTCCTGGCGATTTCGGCACGGGCATCGATCGCGGGCTCGACGACGAGGTCCTGGATGATCTGTTGCTGCAGCGGGCGCATGACGACACCTTACAACGAGGCGAGTTTCGACCGAATGTCGTCGGCGATCTCGCGCGGAGCGCGGTCGATCGGCACCGTGATTCCCGGCTCATCCCTCTCGATCGGTTCGAGGGTTTCCAGCTGCGAATCGAGCAGGCTCTGCGGCATGAAGTGGCCGTGCCGCGCCGCAAGCCGCTGCTCGAGCAATTCGCGCGCGCCATCCAGCAGGATGAACTCGGTGCGCGGCTCCACCGCGAGAATCGCCTCGCGGTACGCGCGCTTGAGTGCGGAGCACGCCATGACGAGTCCGGAACTTTCATGCTCCCGAAGTGCCTCGCCCACCCGCTCCAGCCACGGCCAGCGGTCCTCATCGGTGAGCGGATGCCCGGCCGCCATCTTCCGCACGTTCGCGTCCGAGTGGAGGTCGTCGGCATCCGCGAACGGGACGCCCAATTCGGCGGCGAGCAATGACCCCACCGTGGACTTTCCCGAACCGGTCACTCCCATGACCACGAGAAGGGGTTGCATGAAGCGACCTTAGCAATTCGGCCCTGTGCACTCGCGCTAGCCTTGAAAGGTCGCGCCGATAAGGAGAACACCATGCCTGAGACCAGCACCGCAGTTGCCAACATCGGAGTGGTGGGCCTCGCGGTCATGGGATCGAACCTCGCGCGCAACCTCGCGAGCCGCGAAGGCAACACCGTGGCGATCTACAACCGCTCGCCGGAACGCACCCGCGATCTGGTGGGGGCGCATCCGGAGGCCGGCTTCGTCGCGAGCGAGACCATCGAAGACTTTGCCGCCTCCCTGAGCCGGCCACGAACGGCGCTCATCATGGTCAAAGCCGGCGCGGCAACGGATGCGGTCATCGACCAGCTCGTGGCAGCATTCGACCCCGGGGACATCATCGTGGACGGCGGCAACGCGCTGTTCACCGACACGATCCGCCGCGAAAAGGCCGTGCGAGAGACCGGGATCAACTTCGTCGGCGCCGGAATTTCGGGCGGCGAGGAGGGTGCGCTTCTCGGGCCATCCATCATGCCCGGCGGGTCCAAAGAGGCGTGGAAGACGCTCGGCCCCATCCTGAAGTCGATCGCCGCCGTCGCCGAAGGCGAGCCGTGCGTCACTCACGTCGGCACCGACGGTGCCGGACACTTCGTGAAGATGATCCACAACGGCATCGAGTACGCCGACATGCAGTTGATCGCGGAAGCCTACGACCTCATCCGCCGCGGAACGGGTAAAGCTCCGGCGGAGATCGCCGACATCTTCGCCGAATGGAACCGCGGCGAACTCGAAAGCTACCTCATCGAGATCACCGCCGAAGTGCTGCGGCAGGTGGATGCGAAAACCGGAAAGCCGCTCGTCGACGTGATCCTCGACCAGGCCGGAGCGAAAGGCACGGGAGCCTGGACCGTGCAGACCGCGCTGGACCTCGGCATCCCGGTGTCCGGGATCGCCGAAGCGGTTTTCGCGCGCTCGCTGTCGTCCAAGCCGGCCCAGCGCGCGGCGGCTGCAGACCTGCCCGGCCCGAGCGCCGCGCCCGTCGCGGATGCCGACGCGTTCATCGAAGACGTGCGCCTCGCGCTCTACGCGTCGAAGATGATCGCCTACAGCCAGGGCTTCGATGAGATCGTCGCCGGCGCGGAAGAGTACGACTGGGATATCCAGAAGGGCGAGATCGCGAAGATCTGGCGCGGCGGATGCATCATCCGGGCGCAATTCCTGAACCGGATCACCGAAGCGTACGCGGAAGACCCGGGCCTGGTCGCGCTCGTCACGGCACCGTACTTCCGGGACGTCATGGCGCGAGCACAGGACTCGTGGCGTCGCGTCGTGTGCATCGCGGCCGAGTCGGGCATCCCGGCCCCCGCGTTCTCCTCATCGCTCGCCTACTACGACGGACTCCGCGCGGATCGGCTTCCGGCCGCTCTCGTGCAGGGGCAGCGCGACTTCTTCGGTGCGCACACCTACCGGCGCGTGGACATGGATGGCACGTTCCACACACTCTGGTCGGGCGACCGCAGCGAGATCGAGGCGAGCGACTCGCACTGACGCCTCACGGCCATCGCGGTTCGGCTCAGCTGATCGAGAACGAAGCCGTGAACGATGCTCCGCTGTTGCGGATCCGTTTCGACGTTCCCTTGGATGCGGCAGCACCATCCACGGTCGTGTGAACGGACAGCTTGTACCAGTCTGCACTCAGCGTGATCGTGCCGAGAGCCGCGACGGCCTCCACGGCCTTGCCTACCCAACCGGCCGCGTCGGTCACGGAAGCATCCGGTTTGAGAGGCACCTGCACGTCGACCGTCGCCACCTCGAGGGGTGCGAGTTCGATCGTGACCTCGTGGACGTATCGCATGCTCGCACCTCGACCAGTTGACACGCGCGTTCCGGAGCCCGCCGGGTTGTCGTCGACGTCATCCTCCTCGAGCTCGAACGCGAGTGCGGTCACCGTGCGCGGCTCCGTCTTGTGCCCGGTCAGGGTCACCGTCACGGCAATCGCAGGATCGGACCAGCGAAACGACTTCGGCGCGTCCAGTTTCACCTTGATCCCGCCCGCGTCGAAAGCCTTCTTGATCGAGTCGAAAAGCCCCATGGCGGCGCCTCCAGGTTAATGGTTGCCGTCATCGTAGCCGACGTGGGGATGGGAGGATGGACCGATGGATGAGATCAGCCGCCAGATTGACGAACCCCCGCTCTACGGGCGACGGCGCCGCATCCTCGTACGGATCGTCGTGCTCATCGCCGTCGGCGCGATGCTGCTGCCCGTGCTCGCAAACCTGTACACCGTGAGCGCGGCGACGGCAGCAAACTCGTGCATGGTCGCAACGCGCCACGAGGTGCCGGATGCGACCGGGGCCAGCGCAAGGTTCGAGATCTTCGGCCCCGGCGTGATCGGCTGGGAGTGTTACGCGATCGGAGGATTCGGCGGAGATCACCACGTCATTTCGCTCGGACTCATACCGGGAATGGTGGAGATACCGCGGGGCGTCGAGGTCTGAGGGGTTGCCGCGTGCTCCCTTCGAGACGCCTGCTGCGCAGGCTCCTCAGGGAGCGGAACAGTTCGCTGCGCAGGCTCCTCAGGGAGCGGCACTCCGCTGGCTGAGGGATCGCGAAGCGATCGTCTCGAAGCCAGGCAACCAGCGCTACGCGGCGCCGTCGAACATGGAGGTGACCGAGCCGTCATCGAACACTTCGTGAATCGCGCGCGCGAGCAGCGGCGCGATGGGCAGCACGGTGAGGTTGGGGAAACGCTTCGCTTCGGGAACCGGCAAGGTGTCGGTGACCACGACGGAGTCGATGAACTCGGACTGCAGGATCTCGGACGCCGGCTCCGAGAACACCGCGTGCGTCGCCGCGACGACGACACTCAGAGCCCCAGCGCCCTTCAACGCTTCGCTCGCCTTCACGATCGTGCGACCGGTGTCGATCATGTCATCGACGATGAGGCACACCCGCCCCTCGACCTCTCCCACGATGTCGTGCACCGTCACATTATTGGGCACGAGCGGGTCGCGGCGCTTGTGGATGATCGCCAGCGGCGAGCCGAGCCTCTGGCTCCAAATGTCGGCCACCCGCACGCGGCCCATGTCGGGCGACACCACCGTGAGATTGGACGTGTCGAGGGTGTGCTTGAAGTGCTCCAGCAGCACGGGCATCGCGAACAAGTGGTCGACCGGACCGTCGAAAAAGCCTTGAATCTGGGCGGCGTGCAGGTCGACGCTCATGATGCGGTCGGCACCGGCCACTTTGAACAAGTCCGCGACGAGCCGCGCCGAAATCGGCTCCCGTCCGCGGCCCTTCTTGTCCTGGCGCGCGTACGGGTAAAACGGCGCAACGACCGTGATGCGCTTCGCGGAGGCGCGCTTCAGCGCATCCACCATGATGAGCTGCTCCATGAGCCACTCGTTGATCGGTGTCGTGTGCGACTGGATGACGAACGCGTCGCACCCGCGCACGCTTTCGTCGTAGCGCGCATAAATCTCGCCGTTCGCGAATGTGCGCGCATCCGTCGGCACGAGCTCGCTGCCGAGCTCATCCGCGATCTGCCGGGCAAGCTCCGGATAGCCGCGCCCCGAGACGAGGACGAGTCTTTTCTGGCCGGTGATTTTGATGCCGGACACGTCTCCCGCTCTCTGCCGGCTCGCCGACGTTGGTGGCTAGTTCTCGGATTCGCGTGCCGCCGCCGCAGCCTCGGCCGCCGCGGTGCCCGGACGCTTTTCCTCCACCCAGCCCATCATGTTCCGTTGGGGAGCCACATTGACGGCAAGAGCGCCGGCTGGAACATCCTTCCGGACGACGGTACCTGCACCGGTGTAGGCTCCGTCTCCAATCCTAACGGGCGCGACGAACACGTTGTGGGAGGACGTTCTCACGTGCGAACCGACCGTCGTGCGGTGCTTGTTGACCCCGTCATAGTTGGCCGTGATCGTGCCCGCGCCGATGTTGGACTGAACGCCGACCTCGGTATCGCCGATGTAACTGAGGTGCGGAACCTTGCTGCCGAAGCCGATCGTCGAATTCTTCGTCTCCACGAACGCTCCGATCTTGCCCTCGTCGCCGAGGACGCTGTTCGGCCGCAAATACGAGAACGGCCCCACCGTCGCACCCTTGCCGATGACGGCGAGGGTGGCGTCCGTGCGCTTCACGACCGCGTCCTCGCCGATCTCGCAGTCCACGAGCGTCGTATCCGGGCCGATGATCGCGCCGCGGGCGATCGTCGTCGCACCCTTCAACTGGGTGCCGGGCAGGATCTCCACGTCTTCGGCGATCGTCGTCTTCAGGTCGATCCACGTCGTCGCCGGATCCTGGATCGTCACACCGGCGAGCTGCCAACCCCTCACTATGAGCGCGTTCAGGCGGGTGGCCGCCTCCGCGAGCTGGACGCGATCGTTCACGCCGCCGACAATCCAGCTCTGCCCCACCGGAACGGCATCGACGGGCTTGCCCGAAGCCCGCAGCATGCCGACGACGTCCGTGAGGTACTTCTCCCCCTGCGCATTCGCGGTCGTCAGCTTCGGCAGTTCTTCCCGCAACAGCGAGACCGCGAACACGTAACTGCCTGAATTGATCTCGGTGATGGAAAGTTCGGATTCGTTCGCGTCCTTCTGCTCGACGATGCGGTCGACGAGCCCGTCGGCACCGCGGATGACGCGGCCATACCCCGTCGCATCCTCCAGCACCGCCGACAACAGGGTCGCGGCGCGGTGAGCGGCCCTGTGCTGTTCGAGGAGGCGGCCGAGCGTACCGGCATCCAGCAGAGGGACATCCCCGCTCACGACAACCACGTCACCCTCGAAATCCGCAGGGAGCGCGGCGAGCGCGACCTCGACGGCGCGGCCCGTGCCAGGAACGTCATCCTGATCGACGACGACCGTCTCCGGCAGCGTTTCGCTGATGACCGCGGCGACCTTGTCCCGTTCGTGCCGGACGACGGCCACGACAAACGCCGGATGCAGCTCGCGCGCGGTGGCAAGCACGTGCCCGAGAAGGGGGATGCCCGCAAGCGTGTGGAGGACCTTGGGAGTCGCAGACCGCATCCGGGTGCCCTCGCCCGCCGCGAGTATGATCACCGCGAGGTTCTGATCGGTCATGGTCGCTCCTTGACTAGTACTTGTGAGGCGGCTTCACCGTCTCGGGCTCCGCCCCCAGGATTCGAACCTGGACCTAACAGCTCCAAAGGCTGTCGTGCTGCCGTTACACCAAGGCGGATTGTGCGTGGTTAGCGCGAAGTCAAGTCTGCCAGACACAGCGTCCCTCCCTCCGCGCATCGCGCGATGCCGCGATAATGGATACATGCCCACCCACGACGAAGTCGACCGAATCGTGGAGGCGTGGACCCGGGAGAGACCCGACCTCGATTTTAGCCCACTTCAGGTGCTCTCCAGGGTCGGAAGGCTGTCCAGGCACCTCGACCGGGCGCGCAGGGAATCGTTCTCAACGTCCGAACTGGAGTACTGGGAATTCGACGTCCTCTCCGCACTGCGCCGAGCAGGCGCGCCCTACCAGTTGAGCCCCAAAGCATTGCTCCAGCAAACCCTCGTATCCTCCGGAACCATGACGAACCGCATCGATCGACTCGTCGAACGCGGACTCGTGCACCGCAGAACGGATCCGGATGACGGCCGCGGCATCCTCGTGATGATGACGCAGAAAGGAAGGGAACGCGTCGACTCCGCCATCAGCAATCTGCTCGACGCCGAGTCGGAACTGCTCGCCCACCTGATCCCCGCCGACCGGGAGCGCCTCGCAGCGCTCCTGCGCAAACTGAGTCTGGACTTCGAATGAATCGCGAGGCCGTCACGGCATGGTGAACCAGGAAAAGCTCGACCAGTTGTGGGACTTCGGCGACCCCACTCTCAGCGAACAGCGATTGCGGGACGCCGCCCGCGAACACGGTGCGTCTCCGGAAACGAGGGCAGAACTGGAAACGCAAGTGGCCAGAGCACTCGGACTGCAATCCCGATTCGACGAAGCCGACCGGCTGCTGAGCAGAATAATCTTCGACTCACCGCGCGTGACCACCCGCGTGCTCCTGGAACGCGGACGGATACTCAACAGTTCAGACCGCCCTCGCGAGGCCGTGCCGTACTTCACGAGCGCGCGCGTGACCGCGAACAGGGCCGGCCTCGGCTTCCTCGAAGTCGATGCGCTGCACATGCTCGCCATTGCGGATGCGGAGAACGCCGCACGCTGGACCGACGAAGCGCTCGCCGTGCTGGAGCGGGAATCGCGAGAACGGAGCGACGACGAGCGGATTCAGCGGTGGGCGGTCGCCTTGCACAACAACCTCGGCTGGCATCTCCACGACGAAGGCGACTTCGATGACGCGCTCACGCAGTTCTCGCTCGCACAGGGCGCCGCCATCCGCTTCGGCACGGAGGATCAGAGGTTTCAGGCGCGGTGGGCATTCGCGCGGTGCCTGCGCTCGCTGGGCAGGCAGGACGAAGCTCTCGTGATTCAGCGCGAGCTCGCGAGAGAACGTCCGGATGACGAGGACGTGCGCGACGAGCTTGCCCTATTGACTTCCGCGGCGGCAAACTAGCGCATCGTCACCCGGCGCACGCGATGCACGTCGTCGCGTACGGGCGCGCCGCAAGGCGTGCTGGCGCGATCGGCTTGCCGCAGACAGCGCACATCCCGTACGTGCCTGCCGTCATCCTGGCCAGGGCAGAATCGATATCGATCAGGCGTTTCTCGGCCTGCTGGAGCAAGGCATCCGATTGGGAGCGTTCGAACGCGAGCGTCGACCCTTCCGGGTCATGCTCGTCGTCGTTGTTCGAGTCCTGCCTCGCGCTCACGATCGCGTCGATGTTCCCGCCGAGCTCGGCGATCGTCTTGCGAGTCTCGCTCTGCTGCTCGAGCAGGAGCGTGCGGAGCACATCGAGGTTGGGCATGGAACGAGCCTAGCGACACCGCGCTACAGGAGCCTGGGAACGGCGAGGAGGCGCTCAGTGCCCGAGCAGTTCGCCCAGTTCGAGCCACCGGGTCTCCAACTGGGCGGTCATCCCGTGGATGGCGTCAAGTTCCGCCGAGAATTTCGCGAGCGCCTCGTAATCGGACTGATCGTGATCCGCAATCTTCGCATGCAGCTCGGAGACCTGGAGAGCGAGCTTCTCGAGCTTGCGGCCCGCCGCGGCGAACTCCTTTTGCGCGTTGCGGAGATCGGCGCCGGCGAGGGAGGGTTTCCTGGGGGTCTCTTCGAGACGACCACCTCCGACTGCCGGGACGGCGGTCGGCGCTGGCGCCGCAGCGCCGGTCAGAAATGACCGGCGCTCTGAACGCGAGCGCGCGCGCACCTCCAGGTACTGGTCGACTCCGCGCGGCAAATGGCGAAGCTCGCCATCCATGACCGCGTACTGCTGATCGGTGACCCGCTCGATGAGGTACCGGTCGTGGCTCACGACGAGCAACGTGCCGGGGAACGAATCGAGCAAGTCCTCGATGGCCGCGAGCATGTCCGTGTCGAGGTCGTTCGTCGGTTCATCCAGGATGAGGACGTTCGGTTCGGCCAACAGGATGAGCAGCAACTGAAGGCGCCGCTTCTGCCCGCCGGAAAGATCCTTCACCGGGGTGCTCAATTGCGCGCTCTGGAACCCCACGCGCTCAAGAAGCTGTCCCGGCGTGAGCTCTTTCCCACCGGCAACGTAACTGCTCTTCTGACGCGACAGCACATCGCTCACGCGGTCATTCCAGACATCGTGCAACTCAGCCAACTGCTGGGTGAGTTGCGCCACCTTGATCGTCTTGCCGCGCTTGACTCGCCCACTCGTCGGTTGGAGGGATCCGGAAACGAGGTTCAGGAGCGTCGACTTGCCTGCGCCGTTCACGCCGAGGATGCCCGTGCGCTCGCCGGGAGCGATGCGCCACGTCACATTCCTCAACACTTCCCTGTCGCCGAACGAGACAGAGACGTTCTCGAGGTCGACGACGTCCTTGCCGAGGCGCTGCATGGCCATGTGAGCGAGGGAAACGCTGTCGCGGATGGGCGGCTCGTTGGCGATCAACTCGTTGGCCGCATCGATGCGGAACTTCGGTTTCGCCGTGCGGGCGGGCGCGCCGCGCCGCAACCAGGCGAGCTCCTTGCGCATCAGGTTTTGGCGCTTCGACTCGCTCGCCGCCGCCATCCGGTCGCGCTCGACGCGCTGCAGAACGTACGCGGCATAACCGCCTTCGAACGGCTCGATCATGCGATCGTGGACTTCCCACGTCGCCGTGCAGATCTCGTCCAGGAACCAGCGATCGTGCGTGACCGTCACGAGAGCGCCGGAGTTCTGCGGCCACCGGCCCTTCAGGTGCTTCGCGAGCCACGCGATGCCCTCCACGTCGAGGTGGTTGGTCGGTTCATCGAGGAAAATGATGTCCCAGTCGCCGATGAGAAGGGCGGCGAGCGCCACCCTCCTGCGCTGGCCGCCGGACAAATCGTCGACCCTGGCCTCCCAGGGAAGATCGGCGATGAGGCCCGCAATCACGTCGCGCACCTTCGGATCCCCGGCCCACACGTGCTCGTCGATGTCGCCGATGACGACCTCGTGCACGGTGCGTTCGCTGTGCAGTTCGTCGGCCTGATCGAGCATTCCGAGGCGGATGCCGCCGCGGCGCGTTACGCGGCCCGAATCCGGTTCGAGCGTGCCGGCCAGCAACCGCAGCAACGTTGATTTGCCGTCGCCGTTGCGCCCGACAACGCCGATGCGGTCGCCGTCGTTGAGCCCGACCGTCACATCATCGAAGATGATGCGCGTGGGGTATTCGAGGTGCAGCGCTTCCGCGCCGAGGAGATGTGCCATCTGCTACTAGGTTACTCGGGCACGATGCGAGCGCCGTGCACGGGACCGGTCGCGCGCACCACGTGGTACTGCGACGCAGACAACGCGATCTGCAATTCGAGCGCGCTGTCGAGATCCGCCGCGAGGAACGCGATCGTCGGACCCGAACCGGAAACGATCCCCGCAAGGGCACCATTCTCTTCACCCACTTCGATGACCCTGGACAAACGCGGCTCCAGGTGAAGCGCGGGCGCCTGCAGGTCGTTGTGAAGGCTTTCCGCGAGCATGTGCGGGTCCCCGGCGCGCAGCGCCTGGAGCACATTGGCGTCCACGGTGGGCTGAACCTCGGCGGGAAAAATGTCCAGCACATGCCGTTCCCGGTGGAGGTCGAGTTCCTCGTACACGGTGGGAGTGCTCAACTCGAAATCCGCGAGTGCGAGAACCCACTGGAACTGGCCTTTCGCCAGGGCGGGGCTCAACTGGTCGCCGCGTCCCGTACCGACCGCCGTGCCCCCCAGGAACGCGAACGGCACGTCCGCACCGAGATTCGCCGCGAGCTCGAGCAAGTCGTCGCGCCCGAGGTCCGTGCCCCACAGCGCATCGCACGCGAGCAGCGTCGCGGCGGCATCCGCCGACCCGCCGCCCATGCCGCCAGCAACGGGAACGTTCTTCTCGATCGCCAGGTGCACCCCTCGCCGATACCCGGTCGTGCGCGCAAGAAGCGTTGCCGCGCGGATGGCAAGGTTGGAGCCATCCGTCGCCAACGTCGAAAGATCGACGCTTCCCGTGAACTCGACCGAGAAGTCAGGCGCATCGCTCGCGTGCACCTCCTCGTACAGCGAAACAGCCTGGTACGCGGTCGCGACCTCGTGGTACCCGTCGTCGCCGAGCGAACCGACACCGAGGAACACGTTGATCTTGCCCGGTGCCTTAGCATGCACCACCCGGCCCACCTCGGAGGTCATTCATTCAACCTAGTCGACTCACCTGAGGTCTCCTGACGCATCGATGGTGTCGAGAACGCTCTTCAATTCCGCTTTCGCGGCACTCAGTGTTCCCCCGTCGACAATCCTGGAACGGGTGAGCGAAATGAGCGTCTTCTCCGGTTTCGGGTCGGCGATTGCCGCGACAATGGTTTCGCCATCCTTCTTCCACCGTGCGGTCGCATAGATCGACTTCTCCGAGACGGAATCAGGCGGCCCGAAATGCGTCGTCAGCGTCGCAAGCACCGACTTCAACGTCTCCGCACGGGAGCCGTGAACGGTTTTCGACGCCGACACCGCAAACGTGCCATCGGCGCCCTGACCAGGCACTCGGCGCCCGATCGCCTGCTCGTAGCCCACCGTGATGCCCTGCGCCCACCAGCCGGGGACGTCGTGCTCGCTCTGGAGCCAGGCCGCGATCTTCGGATGCTTCCATTCGCGCGCGCCCGCGGCATCCAGAATCGAATGCCAGTCTGCGCGCACTTTTCCGGTTGCCGCGAGCAACTTCTCGTCGCTCATCTTCTGGGCTGACACTGCCGCCATGTCGTAACGCTAGTCGACGCGGGCGATTGCGAGAAAGTTCTGGACGCTCAGTTCCTCCGGGCGACGCGTCGGATCGATTCCCGCGCGCTCAAGAACGTTCGACGCCTCCCTGCCGAACAAGCCGGCAAGCGATTGACGCAGCATCTTCCGGCGCTGGCCGAACGCGGCATCCACGATGCCGAATGTCGCGCGGCGCTCCGCTTCGCTGCCGATGGGCCCCTCCCTGCGCTCGAAACCAATGAGCACGGAGTCGACGTTCGGAACCGGCCAGAACACCTGCCGGCTCACGTGCCCGGCCGTCCGCCAGCGGCCGTACCAGGCGGCTTTCACGCTCGGCCCGCCGTACACGCGGGACCCGGGATCCGCCGCGATCCGGTTGCCCACCTCCGCCTGCACCATGACGAGTCCCGCCTGCAGCGAGGGAAATGTCTGCAGCAGGTGAAGGAGCACGGGGACCGAAATGTTGTACGGGAGGTTCGCGACGAGGCGGTTCGCCTCCGCAGGCAGTTCGGCGATCGTCATCGCATCCGCCTCGAGAACGCTCAGCCGCGACCCGGGCCGCAGGAGGTCGACGGTTTTCGGCAACTGTGCGGCGAGCCTCGAGTCGACCTCCACGGCGATGACGGTCGCGCCGGCCGAGAGCAGCCCGAGCGTGAGGGAACCGAGGCCCGGGCCCACCTCGAGCACGGTGTCCGTCTCAGACACCCCTGCCGCGGTGACGATGCGCCGCACGGTATTCGCGTCGACCACGAAATTCTGGCCGAGTTTCTTCGTCGGCTGAAGCTCCAGCAGTTCTGCGAGGTCCCGCACTTCCGCCGGCCCCAAATACTTCCCCGTAGCTTTCATCATTCAGGAGGTTATGTGACAGGAGTGGCAAACACCAGCAACCGGTGTTCAACAGAACCACACCAGCACCACAACCTCCTGAATGATGAAAGCAAAGTCAGAGGGGGAGGGAGACGGGCTCGGCATCCCACGAGCCATAGACGAGTTCGGTGTTGGTGGTGACTTGCGCGGCGAGCATCGTCACATCCGTCTCGAGGTGGTCTGCCATCGCGCGCAACGTGATGGGGATGAGGTACGGCGAGTTCGGACGGCCCCGGAACGGCGTGGGAGTGAGGAACGGCGCATCCGTCTCCACGAGGATGCGGTCGCGCGGAATCACGGACAGCGCCTCGCGCAGGTTGGCGGCGTTCTTGAACGTCACGGTGCCGGAAAAGGACAGGTACCAGCCGTGATCCGCGCACAGCTTCGCCATGTGGGCGTCCCCCGAGAAACAGTGGAACACGGTTCGCTCCGGCGCTCCCACCCGCAGCAACGTTTCGATGACCTCGGCGTGCGCATCCCGATCGTGGATCTGCATCGCAAGGTCGTGTCTCTTCGCCATGTCGATGTGCGCCTCGAAGGAGCGGAACTGCGCCGCGCGGCCGCTCTCATCCGTGCGGTAGAAATCGAGCCCCGTTTCGCCGATCGCGCGCACGCGCGGCCGCGAGGCGAGTTCGTCTATTTCGGCGAGCGCAGCGTCCAGCGTGCCAGCCGACTCGTAGTTGGGTGCTTCGTTCGGATGGATCGCAACGGCCGCGAGCAGTCGCGGTTCGCGCGCGGCCACCTCGGCCGACCAGCGCGACGTTTCGAGGTCCCCGCCGACCTGAACGACGCCGAGAACTCCGGCAGCACTCGCCCGGTCAAGATGCTCGCGGTAATCCATGGGGTTGTCGCCGTCCGCGATCTCCAGGTGCGCATGGTTGTCATACGTGCCGACGACGAGCGGTTCGGGGATCGGCGGATAGCTGAGGTCCCTGGTCTGCCCGTGCTCGGCGCGGGATCCGCGCTGCCGGATGTACTGTGACTCGCTCATGCGCTATTCGCCTGCCGGCGCCGTCTCGATGCGGGGAAAAAGTGGCGCGATGGCGGTGACCGCGCTTCCCGGCGTGAGCTGGCCCCACGTGCCCGCATCCCTGATGTTCTGGCCCGTCACTTCGCCCGTTGTGCCGATCGCGTTCCACAGCGTCGCCGACGCAATCGGGATCACGGGCGAGAGCAACACGGCAAGCGCACGAAGCCCTTCCGCGACCGTGTACAGCACGGTGCCGAGTCGCTCGCGATCCGCCGCCGACTTCGCGAGCACCCAGGGCTCCTGAGTGGTGATGTAACCGTTCAAGTCGTCCACGACCGTCCAGATCGCCTCGATCGCCTCGTGGATGGCGAGCCGATCCATCGCGGCATCCGCGTCGCCCGCCGCCTTCGCGAGCGCGCGCTGGATCGCAAGGTCCGCTTCCGTGTAACCGCTGGGAGCTGGAACGAGCCCGTCGAAGTACTTGCCGATCATCGCGATCGCGCGCGAGGCGAGGTTGCCGAACCCGTTTGCGAGCTCTGCGTGGTACCTCGCGGACAAGTCTTCCCAACTGAACGAACCGTCCTGGCCGAAGTGGATGGCGCTCATGAAGTAGTAGCGGAACGCATCCGAACCGAACGTGTCGGTGATCTCCGACGGCGCGATGCCCGTGAGCTTCGACTTCGACATCTTCTCACCGCCGACGAGCAGCCAGCCGTGCGCGAACACTTGCTTCGACACTTCGATTCCGGCCGCCATCTGCATCGCGGGCCAGATGACGGCGTGGAAACGCGCGATGTCCTTCCCGAGGATCTGCACGGCCGGCCAGCGCCGGTCGAACTGCACCTGGTCGGTGCCGTATCCGATGGCCGTCACGTAGTTGAGCAGCGCCTCGAACCACACATACACGACGTGCGAGCTGTCCCACGGGATCGGGATGCCCCAGTCGAAACTGGATCGCGAAATCGACAGGTCGCGCAGTCCCTGGCTCACGAACTGGATGAGTTCGTTGCGCACGCTGTCCGGCTGGATGAAGTTCGGGTTCGACTCGTACAGGGCGAGCAGCTTGTCGCCGAACTCGCTCAGCCGGAAGAAGTAGTTCGTTTCCTTCAGCGACTCGACGGGTTTCGAATGGATGGCGCACACGAGCTGCCCCTCGAACTCGCCGACGCCCGGCACGAGTTCGTTCTGCTGCTTGTACTCCTCGCAGCCGACGCAGTAGTACCCCTCGAATTCGCCCAGGTAGATGTAGCCGTCGTCGTACAGCTTCTGAAGGAACAGCACGACGCCCTCTTCGTGGCGGGCATCCGTCGTGCGGATGAAGTCGTCGTTTGCGAGGTTGAGCGTTTTCAACAGCGGTTTCCATGCGCTCTCCACGAGCGCATCCGCCCACGCCTTCGGAGTCGTGTTGTTCGCGACGGCCGTGCGGAGGATCTTCTCGCCGTGCTCGTCGGTTCCCGTGAGGAACCACGTGTCATCGCCGGCCTGGCGGTGCCATCGGGCGAGCACGTCCGCGGCGACCTCCGTGTAGGCGTGGCCGATGTGCGGCACGTCGTTCACATAGAAGATCGGCGTCGCAATGTAGAAGGAATGGTCGGCGGCCATGCGCCCAATCCTATTCTGCGCGCCGACCCGGTTACCGCGACGGGGCGGCTCAACCTCGTGCCGCGAGCGCGCCCTGATACAGGTCGCGCCGACCGAGTCCGGTCGCTTCGGCGACTTCCGCAGCGGCGTCCTTCAGTCTGCTGCCCTCTGCGACGAGCGCGAGCACCTGGTCGATTCCCTCCGCGAGGCTCGCGGATGCCGGATCGGCCCCGGCGACGACGACGCAGATCTCGCCCTTCACGCCGGCAGCTGCCCACTCCGCGAGCTCCGCCGCGGTTCCCCGCCGGACCTCCTCATAGAGCTTCGTCAGTTCGCGGGCGACCACCACGCGGCGGTCGGGGCCCATCGCAGCCGCCAGGTCGATAAGCGACTCGGCGAGCCGGTTCGGCGATTCGAAAAACACCATCGTGCGCTCCTCGCGCGCGAGCGCACGGAACCAGGCGACGCGGCCCTTGCGCGGAATGAACCCTTCGAACGCGAACCGGTCGGTCGGCAACCCGGATACGGCGAGCGCCGCGAGCACGGCACTCGGGCCCGGGATCACCGTGACGGTGACTCCGGCTGTGGCCGCGGCCGCGACGAGCGCGAAGCCCGGGTCGCTGACCGTCGGCATCCCCGCATCCGTGAGCACAAGCACGTCGGTCTCGCGGGCGAGTTCTGCGAGCTCCGCCGCCTTCTCCACCTCATTGTGCTCGTGCAGGGCGACCAGGCGCGGCCGGTTCTCGACTCCCAGCGCGCGCAGGAGGTGCACGGCAGTGCGGGTGTCCTCCGCGGCGATGACCTCGGCGGCCTCGAGCGCCTCGATGAGCCGCCGCGAAGCGTCGCCCAGATTCCCGATCGGGGTTGCGGCGAGGATGATCACGCCCCCATTGTGTCATCGCTGCGCTACGGGAACGCCACGGCTCGTTAGCATGGCGGAGTGACGGGTGAGCGCGACTTCGACGAAGTGATCGCCGGTGGCGAGCACGGAACCGCCGCGCCGGCCACGGCACCCGAACCGCCCAGGTACGTGCTCGAGGAACCGCGCGGCTCGCGACTGGACGACTGGTGGGGTCGCCTGCTGTCGACCCCGGCCAGGCAGCGCGTCTGGGCGTGGGGTGGCCCCGTCGCGGTCACGCTGCTCGCTGCAGTGCTTCGCCTGTGGAATCTTGGTTCGCCGCACTCGCTCGTGTTCGACGAAACGTACTACGTGAAAGACGCCTGGACGCTCCTGAACCTCGGGTACGAAGCCAGGTGGCCGGCCGAGGCCAACGCCTCCTTCAACTCCGGCAACGTCGACGTGTATACGGATCAGGGGTCGTTCGTCGTTCATCCGCCACTCGGCAAATGGATCATCGCTCTCGGGCTCGCGGTGTTCGGCGCGCAGGATGCGGTGGGCTGGCGCATCAGCACCGCGATCGTCGGCATCCTGCTCGTCGCGCTCGTTGCGACCATCGCGCGCGGGATGTTCCACTCCACACTTCTGGCGACGATCGCCGGCGGCCTGCTCGCCATCGACGGCAACGCGATCGTGATGTCGCGCGTCGCCCTCCTCGACGGCATCCTGACGCTGTTCGTCATGCTCGGTTTCGGCGCCGTACTTCTGGACCGCGGGCACAGCGCGCGCCGACTCGAGCGTTGGAGGCGACGGCGAACGGATGCCGGCCGAACGATCGACTGGGGCCCTGCGCTGTGGTGGCGCCCGTGGCTCGTGGCCGCGGGAGTGGCCTTCGGTGCGGCCTCCGCCGTGAAGTGGAACGGATTGTATTTTCTCGCGGCCTTCGCGATCTACACGCTCATCGTGGACGCGATCGCCCGACGCAAGGCCGGGGTCACGTTCTTCGGCAGCGGGGTCGCGTTCAAGCAGGCACCCGTCACGTTCCTGTTGACCGTGCCCATCGCGCTCGTCGTATACCTCGTCACGTGGACCGGTTGGTTCGCGACGGATGGCGGTTACTACCGTCACTGGGCTGAGGAAGCGGGCAATGCGTGGGAGGGCGTCCTCTCGTGGGTTCCGCTCGACTTCCAGAGTTTTTGGCACTACCAGGCGAGCGCCTACACGTACCATGTCGGGGAACGCCAACCGCACGGCTACCAGGCGAGCCCGCTCACGTGGCTGCTCATGATCCGGCCGACCGCGATGTACTACCGGGGCAGCGACTTCGGGCAGAACGGCTGCGACTTCACGCGCTGCGGCGAATCCATCACGGGCGTAGCGAACCCGTTCATCTGGTGGGGCGCCGTTGCGGCGGCCGTGTACCTCGTGTACCGCGTCATCCGGTACCGGGAGTGGCAGGTGGGGGCAATCCTCACGGGTATCGCAGCCGGCTACCTGCCGTGGCTTCTGTACCTGAACCGCACGGTGTTCCAGTTCTACACGATCGTGTTCGAACCGTTCCTCATCCTCGCACTCGTGTACGTCATGGGGCTCCTGCTGGGCAGGCGAATCGATGAGACCTGGCGAAGACTCGGTGGGATCCGCCTGATCGCGGTCATCCTTATCGCCATGGTGCTCGTGAGCGCATTCTTCTACCCGATCTGGACGGGGATGCAGGTGCCGCTCGAGTTCATCCAATTGCACTATTGGATTCCGACCTGGCTGTGACTCGCGCTCCCGCCTGGGTCGGGAATCTTCCGCGATATATCGACTACTGACAAAATCTCGGTGCAGGAGTACATTAAACACGACCGGCTCCGTCCCGGTGCAACCCGAAGGCCAGCGTTCCCCCGAACTGGCGCATGCAGTGGAAGAAGCCCCCGTGATTCTGCGCAAAATTGGTGCCGTCGCCGCCGTCGGCGCGCTCGCTCTCGTCGTCGTTGCGGCCGGATCGACTGCGGCCTGGGCGGCGATTCCCGCCCCACCGACGATCGACGTGACGTATTCGCCGTGGATCACCACGGAAACGACCGCCCCCATCACGGGTATCGCGGATGACGACGTCTCGTCGATCACGATCACGGTCCAGAACGATGTTGCGACCGGCTTCTACTGCTCGACGCCGATGGACCCGGGCGCCGGGACCACGACCTGGAGTTGCACGCCCGGTACTCCCGGTCTGGCGCTCGGCGACAACTACATCACAGCCACGGCCACCAACGTGGACGGCACGTCGGCGTCGTCGGCTCCGATTCTGATCACGCGCATTCCCCACCCGGAGATCACTTCCCCTGCGGACGACACCTACACGAACAACACCCAGCCCGCATTTTCCGGCACGGCGGACGACTCGCTTGGCACGATCGATCTGGTCGTCTCCGGCAACCCCGACTTCTGCACGGGGGTGCCGGTCGTGGCCGGGCAGTGGTCCTGTACCGCAGCGGCACCCATCCCGGATGGCGACTGGACCTACCAGATCAGCCACACCGGTACGGGCGTCATCGGGTCGATCCCCCAGACCATCCACATCGACACCGTGTTGTCTCCGGGCCTCACCGACATCGTCGGATCGGGTGGCACCCCCGACATGTCCGGGAAGCTGATTTGGGCGGCGACCGACCCCAACCCCGTGATCACGGGAACCGCCGAGGCGTTCGCCACCATCACGATGTGGCAGAACTACTCGATCGTCGGTTGTCAGGGCGGTGCGCCAACCGCCAACCTCTACGGCGACTGGTCCTGCACCCTGGAAGCCCCGCTCACCTCATCGGGCGTCTATGTGTTCGGAAGCCAGCAGACCGACCCAGCGGGAAACACGAACGTCGGCTCGTCACCGGACGAGCAGCTCGAGTACACCTACACCGACATCACCCCTCCCCTTCCTCCCGTGGTCACCTCGCCGATCGGCACGCTCGTCGGCGGCATGAACCGGGTCATCACCAACAGCACCGCCGCTACCGTGACCGGAACCGGCGAACCCGGTGCCACTCTCGACGTCGTGGGCAACACGTGCATGACCGTGCCGACGATTGTCGACTCCGGCGGCAACTGGACATGCCAGCTCACAACCCCGATGACGCCGGACGGCGACTATGACGTGTTCTTCGGACTCACCGACGACGCGCTGAACTCATCCGGGCTCGCGAGCCCTGGCGTGCGATTCTCCGTCGACACGGCGCCACCCCCGGTGCCGAGCGTGTCAACGCCGTCCGGTCCGTCCAGCGGTGGCGTCATGCGCGCATCGACGAAAAACACCCACGTCGTCATCACGGGGTCGGGAGAATACGGCTCGACGGTGAACGTCTATGTGGGCGGATCGACGCCGGTACCCTGCACGCAAACCCCGGTGGTGCAGGAGGACGGCAGTTTTCAGTGCGACGTTCCGTGGACGCTCAGCCCGGGCGTGTACTACTTCAGCTTTTCCCAAACCGACCGGGCGGGAAACTCGAGCGGCCCCGCCGTGACGCGCTTGCGGCTGCAGGTCCTGGACCCTCCCGTGCTCCCGACCCTCGGGATCAGCTGGTTCCTCCATTTCTCCAGCAACACCGATGATCCTGCCCCTGGCCAGAATGTGACCCTGACCGGTTCCGATCTGCCTCCGGGTTCGATGGTGTCCGCTGAACTCCACTCCACCCCAATCTCGCTCGGGTCGTCGGTCGTGAAAGACGACGGCACGTTCGTCCTCAATACCGTGATCCCGAACACGGTGGAGCCCGGCGCACACCACTATGTGGTGACCGTGACACCCACCGACGGCGAGCCGCAAACCGCAGAAATACCCGTCACCGTGACGCCCGCGCCATCCGCACCGGATCCGGCGACGCCAGCCACGACGACCGACCAGCCCGCCAGCGCGGACGGCGCTGCAGGCGGCGCGCTGGGATCCGCCGCCCCGGAGCCACGCGACACCCCCGCTGCACCGAACTCCCTGAGCTCAGCACTTCCCACGCTGCAGGACATCGTGTCGAATCCGGCCATCCTGGGCGCCGCTGCGGCCAGCAGCCTCGCGCTGCTCTTCCTCGTCGCGTTTCCCGCCGAGATCCTCAACTCCACTCTCGACGAGAATTACCAACGCCTCTTCGGCAAGCTGCCCAAAGCACGGATGCCCTGGCTGGATCGATTGCGCAAGTCCCTCAAACGAACCCCCGCGGTCGGAGCGCTCGCACTCACCACTCTCGCCGCGCTCATCCTGAGTTTCTCCGACCGCAACTTCGGATTCGACCTCGCCTCGCTCCGGTTGTTCCTGGCCTGTGCCATCGGAATGTTCGTGCTCGGATACATCGCGAACGCGGTCACCGGGGTCGTCCTCCGCCGCCGCTGGAGCATTGCCTCCGTCATCGAACTCCAGCCGTTCGGGCTTTTCGTCGCCCTCGCCGGGGTCATCCTCTCCCGCATTCTGGACTTTGCTCCTGGGTTGCTCATCGGCCTCGTGCTCGCATTGTCGCTCGGCGCAAGCGCCACCTTGAAGGAAGAATCCCGTGCCGTTCTGGTCTGGGCGGGCGCCATCCTCGGACTTGCGATCGCCAGTTGGATCACCTACAGCCTGTTCGCCGGCATTCTCTGGCCGGGAACCTTTGTCGGGGCTCTCGTCGACGACTCCCTCGTGGCCATCGCGACAGAGGGAACATCAGGCCTCATCATCGGGTTGCTGCCGCTCGGCTTCCTCGACGGTCGCAGCGTGTTCCGGCATTCGAAACGGCAGTGGCTCGCCACCTACCTCGTGGCGCTCATCGCGTTCTTCGTCATCGTCGTGCCGAGCGGTGCTCTGTGGGGTGGAATCGACGGATCATTCTGGGTGTGGCTCGCCGTGCTGCTGACGTTCGCCGCGCTGTGCATTGGGGTGTACCTGTGGTTCAAGGCTCACCCGGAAACCGAGGAAGGAACCAGTGCGGTGGAGTCCGTCACGGGAAGCCGGCAGACGAAGTCGCTGCACAGGTAAGCCGTGGGGAGGCCCTTCTGGAGGGTGCGACCCTCGAGCAGTTCGAATCCGGCCGCCGCCCATTCCGCGGCAGCTGCACCGGTCACGGTGACCGCAATGCCGCCCGGCGTGAACCACGTGCGGGCGAAAACCGCAAGCTCGGCATCCGGATCGTCTGCCACGACGACAAGCTGAGTGGCCGGCAGAGCAAGCTCGGACATGACTGCGAGCGCAGCACCGAATCCCAGGGGCTGCGCTGGAGCGATTGTTGAGAGCTCTTCCATGACGCGCTCAGCCAGCGTGAGGTACTCGCGGCGACCGGAAAGCAAATAGAGCTCGCGCGCCGCGCCGGCAAGCGCGCTCGTGCCCGACGGCAGAGCGCCTTCCGTCGGATCGACGTTCGCGTCGATCCCGAACCCGGCGAGCACGGGGTCTCCGCCGCCCGGGATCGCGAATCCATTTTCCGTGACGCACGCGTCGACGAACTTCTGCGCTTCCTGCGCCCACCGAACCTCCCCCGTCGCGAGCGCCACATGAAGGAGACCGCGGGCGAGCAGACCGTAGTCTTCGAGCGTGGCCCTTGCGGTAGAAGGCTTTCCGTCCAGCGTCGCGCGCGCAAGCTCTCCCGACTCCTTCATTTGGGACAAGAGGATGCTGGTTGCCGCGTCGCGTGCAGCATCCACCCAGTCCGGCCGCGCGAAGCGCCACCCGGCCCTGGCGAGCGCCCCGATCGCGAGACCGTTCCAGCCTGTGAGCACTTTCTCGTCGAGAGCGGGCGGTTGCTGCTTCGCCCGCTCGTCCGCGGACAGCGCGTAGTAATCGCCTTCCGTGAGGTGGCCGTCGACAATGCTTTCGCTGTTCTGCGCGGACGCGAATCCGCCCCCGGGGAGCAGCATTGTTCCGAGGAGGAAATCCACGATGCCGGCGGCGGCATCCCGAGCAAGTTCGGCCCGCTGGGGGACCTGCACGGCCAGGCGCGCATACGCATCGAGCAATTGCGCGTTGTCGTAGAGCATGCGCTCGTAGTGCGGTTCAGTCCAGTCCGCTCGAGTCGCGTAGCGGAAGAAGCCGCCCTCAACCGTGTCCCGAAGCCCGGATTTCGCGATCGCCGTGAGTGTGCGGTCCGCGATCGCTACCGAATCTGTCGAGCCGTGATCGAGCAGAAAATCGAGGACGAGAACGACCGGGAACTTCGGCGCCGTGCCGAAGCCACCGAACTGCTCGTCTTCATTCGCGGCGAGCAAGTCGACCACCGCATCCAACGCGGAACGGTCGGGAAGGGCAGATGCGTCCCTCGAGCCGTGCGCTCGGATCGCGGCGGCTACATCCGCGGCGTTCTCCATGACGTCGCTGCGGCGGTTCGCCCAGGCGTCCGCCACGCCATCCAGCACCTGGCGGAATGACGGGATTCCGCGCATCGCATCGGGCGGCCAGTAGGTGCCTGCGAAGAACGCCTGCCCCTGCGGCGTCACGAACACGTTGAGCGGCCAGCCCAGGTTCTGCGTGAACGCGCTCGCCGCGGTGAGGTAGCCGGAGTCGACCTCCGGGTGTTCCTCCCGATCGACCTTGATCGCGACAAAATTTGCGTTCAGCAGTTTCGCGATCGCCGGGTCGCTGAAGCTCTCGCGCGCCATCACGTGGCACCAGTGGCAAGTGGAATAGCCGATCGAGACGAACACGGGAACCTCGCGGCGGGCTGCCTCGGCGAACGGCTCCGGCCCCCACTGCTGCCAGTCGACCGGGTTCGAGGCGTGTTGGCGCAGGTACGGACTCAGCGCATCCGCGAGAGCATTGGACATGCTCCCACGCTACGCTGCGCGGCCGGCTGACGCAGGGGTCACCCGCAGGGATACGCTGGCATCATGCGTTCGCGACCGTCAGTGACCGGAACAATCGACCTCGAACTCCCCGAGTTCGAGAATCCGCCGGCAGATCCCATGCCGCTTGTGGTCTCGTGGGTCGATGACGCGGAGAAGGTCGGTGTGATCGAGCCGTACAACGTCGCGATCGCGACGACCGACGACGCCGGTGATGTGACGAATCGCTTCGTGCTGGCCAAGGTGTTCGATCCTGAAGGCATGACTTTCGCCACCAACACGTCGAGCGCCAAAGGTCGGCAACTTGCCGCCCACCCCCGTGCGGCCGCGGTCCTCTACTGGCGGGAGACGCGCCAGCAATTGCGGCTGACCGGCCCGATCGAAGTGCTCACCGCCGCGGAGTCCGACGAAATATGGGTAGACAGGTCGGTGCAGTCCCAGGCCGCTGCGACGGCATCCCTGCAGAGTGAGCTTCTTCCGGATGATGCCGCGTACCGCGCCGAGGCGACCAGGCTCGCGGCACCCGGCATCGCCCTGCCGCGGCCGGTCGACTGGAACGGCTACCGACTGCGCCCCGACTCGATCGAGTTCTGGCACGGCGGCGCCGACCGGATGCACCGGCGATTGCGCTACGACCGGGATGCCTCCGGCTGGCGCCACGTGCGCCTCTACCCGTAGCCTGCGGCTCCCTTCGAGACGGCCTGCGGCCTCCTCAGGGAGCGGGGCGACACATCGCTCCCTGAGGAGCCGACGAAGTCGGCGTCTCGAAGGGAGCGGACGGTAACGTCTAGTTGACGGTGTCGGGGTGGCTGCCCACGCGACCGTCGCCGCCCGCCTCGAGCGCCGTGATCGCGGCGAATTCGGCATCCGTGAGCGCAAAGTCGAACACGTCGAAGTTCTCCACCATGCGTTCCCGATGATTCGTTTTCGGGAACACGATGTATCCGCTTTGCAGGTGCCAGCGAATGACCGCCTGTGCAGGCGACTTGCCGTGCGCTTGCGCGGCAGCCGCAATCACGGGGTTCTCCAGCAAGGGGTACTTCGCCTGTCCGAGCGGTCCCCACGACTCGATGTGGATGCCGTGCTTGCGCGCGAACGCCACGGTTGCCGGCTGCTGGTGTGCGGGGTGGAGCTCGATCTGGTCCACCGCGGGCACGACATCGGATTCCGCGATCACCCTCTCGAGGTGGTGGTCAAGGAAGTTTGCGACGCCGATGCTCGTCGTCAGCCCGGCCGCTCGCAGTTCGATCAGGGAATGCCACGCGCCGACGTACTTGTCTTTCGCGGGCGCCGGCCAGTGGATGAGGTACAGGTCGACCCGCTCGAGGCCCAGCTTGTCGAGGCTCTCGCGGAGCGCATCGGGCGCATCATCCAGCCGGTCGTGCCACAGTTTCGTCGTGATGTACAGTTCGTCGCGCGGGATCCCGGACGCGGCGATCGCGCGCCCCACGCCCTCTTCGTTTCCGTAGATCGCCGCAGTGTCGATGTGGCGATACCCGACTTCGAGCGCTTCGGAGACGATGCGTTCCGTTTCGGCCGGATCGATCTTGAAGACTCCGAAACCGAGCTGGGGGATGGTTGTTCCGTCATTGAGAGTGATGCTGTCCATACTCTCAGCCTAGGTCGACTTGTCCTGCCGGGGTGCGCTGAGCGCGCTCCACGCGAGTTGCAAAGCCGCATACACGAGCAACAGGGCAAACAGAACGCTGCCGAGCATGGGCGGAATGGCCCACGCGAGAGCCGCTCCGCCGATGGAGGCGGGGACAGCGAGCAGCCCGACGATGGCGGCTGAGGTCAGGTCGGAATGCCCTCGACGCACGTTCGCGATCGTGCCCGTCACCGCTGTCGGGATCATCATGAGGAGCGAAGTGCCCTTGGCCACGACGTCCCCGACGCCGAACACGAGCATGAGCGCCGGAACCACGAACACGCCGCCGCCGATACCCAGAATTCCGGAAAGAATGCCCGTCACGACGCCGAGCGCGAGCAGTCCCGCGATCGCCCACGGCGAGAATTCGATCAACGCCGTGCGATCGGGCACGAGGAAGAACAGGCGTGCGGCGACGAGCAGGAGGAATCCCACGAAAATCCAGCGCAGAACCAGTTGCGGAATCTTGTGAAGCAACCATGTGCCCAGCAGGGAACCGCCGATGGCACCCGCCGCGAGCAGTGCGCCGGCGATCCAGTCGACCGAGCCGTGGGATGCGTAGGCGATTGTTCCCGCGATCGCGGTCGGGAGAACTGCCGCGAGGGACGTTCCGCTCGCATTCCGTTGCGTGAAGCCGACGAACACGATGAGCAGCGGCACGAGGATGACGCCGCCGCCCACGCCGAACAGGCCCGAAAAGAATCCGATCACGAGCCCGATGATGGCGAGGCGGAGAATGCTGCCTCGGGACTGAATCACGCTATGAGGCTACTGCCGCTCACTCGCCCGAGCGAGCGACGTGCCGCTCCGCCACGCCGCTGTAGGCCGAGAGCGGACGGATGAGCGCATTCGAAGACATCTGCTCCATGATGTGCGCCGTCCAGCCGGTGATCCTCGCCATGACGAACAGTGGCGTGAACATCTCCGTGTCAAACCCGATGAGGTGGTACGCGGGGCCCGACGGGTAGTCCAGGTTCGGCTTGATTCCCTTGCGGTCATCCATCGCCCTTTCGAGCACGATGTAGAGCTCCGAGAGATCCGGCCGATCGTATTCGGCGATGAGCGTATCGAGGGCGGCCTTCATGGTGGGGACGCGCGAGTCGCCGTTCTTGTACACGCGGTGGCCGAAGCCCATGATCTTGCGCTTCTCGGCGAGTGCCTTGTCCAGCCAGGCTTCTGCCTTGTCCGCGCTGCCGATCTCCTCGAACACGTGCATGACCGCTTCGTTCGCGCCGCCATGCAGCGGGCCCTTGAGCGCGCCGATCGCGGCGGTGACGGCCGAGTAAAGGTCCGACAGTGTGCTCGTGACGACCCGAGCCGTGAACGTCGAGGCGTTGAAGGAGTGCTCGGCGTACAGAATCATCGACACATCGAACGCGTTCACGACCGTGATATCCGGCACATCTCCGAACGTCATGTGCAGGAAGTTGGCCGAATAGGCGAGGTCATCGCGGGGTTCGACGAGCTGCAGCCCGCGACGGCGACGCTGGTCGTAGGCGACGATCGCGGGAAGTTGCGCCATCAGGTAGATGGAGCGCTCCTCGTCCGTGTCGCGCGTGCCATCCGGTCCGCCGTCGTCGCACGCGCCCATGACGCTCACGGCCGTGCGCACGACATCCATGGGGTGCGCGGTAAGCGGCAATTCATCGATGACGCGCTTGATGCGGGGAAGAAGCGCCCGCTGGGAGCGTTCCAGTTTCTGGAATGCCTCGAGCTGCAGCGGCGTGGGCAGTTCGCCATTCCACAGCAGGTACGCGACCTCCTCGAACTGGCAGGTCGCCGCGAGCTCCTGCACGGGGTAACCGCGATACAGAAGCGAATTCGTGTCCGGATTGACCTTGGAGATTGCCGTCGTGTCGACGACGACGCCGGCGAGGCCCTTGCGAATTTCTGGCTCGGTCATGTCAGTCCTTGTTGGTCTCGAGGGTGAAATTGAAGACGCCGGAGTCGAAGGTGTTGTACGCCTCGTAATCCAGAAGTTCGTACAGGCGCGCTCGCGTCTGCATGTCACCAACTGCTGATTTCAGCGTACCGTCGGAGAGCAGGGTGTCGAGTCCACGCTCCGCCGCACCCATGGCGAGGCGAAGCAGGCTCACGGGGTAAATCACGATGTTGATGCCGACGCCGGCGAGCTCGTCGGTCGTGAACAGCTCGCTCTTGCCGAACTCGGTCATGTTCGCGAGAACCGGCACGTTCACCGCCGCGCGGATCGCCTCGAACTCGGAGAGGTCCCTCATCGCTTCGGGGAAGATCGCGTCCGCACCTGCATCCACGAGTTCCTTCGCCCGCTCGATCGCGGCATCCAGACCTTCCACGGCGCGGATGTCGGTGCGCGCCATGATGAGCAGGTTCGGGTCGCGCCTCGCGATCGCTGCCGCACGGATGCGCTGCACGGCCGTTTCCGAGTCCACGACGGCCTTGCCGTCGAGGTGGCCGCAGCGCTTGGGGTTCACCTGGTCTTCGATGTGGAGGCCGGCGACTCCGGCGTCCTCGAGCGTCTGCACGGTGCGCGCGACGTTCATCGGTTCACCGAACCCGGTGTCGGCGTCGACGATCGCCGGGAGATCGGTCATGCGCACGATCTGGCCCGCGCGCATCGCGACCTCGGTGAGCGTCGTGAGCCCGATATCCGGGAGCCCGAGGTCCGCGGAAATCACGGCGCCCGAGATGTACACGCCATCGAATCCCTTGTCCTGGATGAGTTTCGCACTCAGCGGGTTGAAGGCGCCGGGGAAGCGCAGCAGATCTCCGCTCGCGAGCCGCTCGCGCAGGAGCTGCCGCTTCGTGGCGGCGGTCACGGTGGAGTACAACATCAGAAGAGTCCTTCCGGGTTTTGGACGCTCGAGAGCAGTCCGGTCTTCGCGACGACCGTGAGGCCGCCCAGTTCGTCTGCGCCCAGTTCCGGCAATCGCTGCACGAGGGTGAGGAACCGTTCGACTTCTTCCGCCTCGAGTACGTGCTCGGCGAGGGTGCGGAACTTCGCGACGTACTGTTCGCGGGCGAACGGCCGGGCGCCCAGCGGGTGCGCATCCGCGACCGCGATCTCGTCGACGATCGTGGAGCCATCCGTGAGGGTGATCTCCACGCGGCCGCCGAATGCCTTCTCGTCCGGGTCGATCGTGTGGTATCGACGCGTCCACTCGGCATCTTCCTCGGTCGTGACCTTGTTCCACAGCGCCACCGTGTCGGGGCGGTTCGCCCGCTCGGGTGCGTAGGAGCGCTCGTGGTGCCACGCGCCGTCCTGAAGAGCGACGGTGAAGATGTAAGGAATCGAGTGGTCGAGGGTTTCGCGGCTCGCGGAAGGGTCGTACTTCTGCGGGTCGTTCGCGCCGGAGCCGATCACGTAGTGCGTGTGGTGGCTCGTGTGGATCACGATGCGCTCGATCTTCCCGACGCCCTCCGGGCCGACGAGCTCAGGGTGCTCGTTGTGAAGTTTGCGGGCGAGGTCGATGAGCGCCTGCGCCTGGTACTCGGCCGAGTGTTCCTTCGTGTAGCTCTCGAGGATCGCGAGCTTCGCTTCGCCCTGAGCGGGCAGCGGCACGCTGTATTTGGCATCCGGTCCATCCAGCATCCAGGCGATCACGCCATCTTCGCCTTCGTAGATCGGGGTCGGGCTCGTCTCGCCGCGCATGGCGCGGTCGACGGCTTCGATCGCCATCTTGCCGGCGAACGCGGGGGCGTGGGCCTTCCAGCTCGAGATCTCGCCCTTGCGGGACTGGCGGGTCGCTGTCGTGGTGTGCAGCGCCTGGCCGATGGCCTGGAAGATGGTTTCGTTGTCGAGGCCGAGGAGCGTGCCGATTCCGGCCGCTGCCGACGGGCCGAGGTGGGCGACGTGGTCAATCTTGTGCTTGTGGAGGCAAATCGCTTTCACGAGGTCGATCTGGATCTCGTACCCGGTCGCGAGGCCGCGCACGAGGTCGCGCCCATCGCGCCCAGCGTGCTGCGCGACGGCGAGGATCGCCGGGATGTTGTCCGCGGGGTGCGAGTAGTCGGCTGCGAGAAACGTGTCGTGGTAGTCGAGTTCGCGAACGGCGACCCCGTTCGCCCAGGCTGCCCACTCGGGGCTGAACCGGCGGTCGAGGGTCTTTCCGAATACCGTCGCGCCGGAGCCGCCGACGGAAACCGGGTGCGCGTTCGCCTGGCTGCGCGCGGCGACCACGGGTGCGCGCAGAAGCGACGCGGTGGCGACGGCTGCATTGTCGATGATGCGGTTGATGATCATGTCGGTGGCTTCGTCGGTGACTTCGACGGGGTCCGTGGCGACTTCGGCGATCTTCCAGGCGAGCTGGTCTTCGTGGGCGAGGTTTTCTTCGCTCTTGTGTACGCGTACATCGTGCTTGATCATGTTCGGCTTATTCCTATCGTGCGAGGGTCAGGGGATCGGTGGTAGTGGTGGGCGCGGTCTGATCGACCGCGGCAAGAATGTGCTTGAGGCTGCGTTTCAAATGGATGCTCGTCGCGTGCGCTGCGAGCTCGGGGTCGCCATCGACGATGCCATCGATGATCATGAGGTGTTCGCGTGCGGAGGCGAGCAATCGCTCCGGGTTGTCTTTCGCGAGGCGACGGGCGCGCGCCAGGTGAGGGCGAAGCTGCCGAATCGCGGCGAGCAGGAATCGGCTCTGCACCGCATCATCCATCGCGGCGTCGAGGCGGGCGACGAGGCCGTAGTAGTCATCGTGGCCGCCTTCGTGCTGCAGGGTCTCGATCGCGTCGGCGAACTCGGTGCGCAGGGCAAGAAAGGACGCGGGATCGCGCCGGGATGCTACGAGCGAAGCGATCTGAACCTCAAGCACCTGTCGAAGCTCGAACAGCTCGACGATGGTCTGCCTGGACAGCTCGCTCACGACGTAGCCGCGGCCGGAGAGTGCGACGAGCAAACCCTCCGCTGCGAGTCGGGCGAATGCTTCGCGGATGGGAGTGCGCGACAGGTTCAGGCGCTGAGCCTGCTCGACCTCGGCAAAAGCGGCGCCCGGCGGAAACTCACCATGCAGGATATCGTCGCGGAGAGCAGCGTATGCCGTGTCACTTGCGCGCATCGATGCTCCTTACTGTATACAGAACCCGGGTACCAACCACCGATTCTACGGGTAATGCGCGTTCAAGTCCACAGAATGTATACATTCGTTCGCCCAATCTGCTTGCTATTGACAAGTTTGCTTGTTATTTGCAAGTATCTTCGCAGCACCATCCACCTACCGATCCTGCAACCAGGAGTGCACCATGGCCACACAAATTTTCGTCAGCCTGCCCACGAGCGACCTCGAGCGCGCGAAGGCGTTCTACACGGGAGTGGGCTGGCCCCTCAACCCGCAGCTCTCCGACGACAACGGCGCATGTTTCGTCGTTTCGGAACACATCTACCTCATGATCGTGGCCCGCGAATTCCTCGCAACGTTCACCGACAAGCCCATCGTCGACCCCAGCACGATGCTTCAGACGCAAACCGGCCTGAGCGCGGACTCCCGCGAGGAGGTCGATGCGATCATCGAGAGGGCCATTGCCGCAGGAGGACGCGAGGATCGCGAAGCGCAGGACTACGGTTTCATGTATTCCCGCGACTTCGAAGATCCGGATGGCAACCACTTCGGGATCATCTGGTCGGACCCGACCGCCTCCGACAGTGGGCAGGGCGCGTCCGCGGGACAACAGAGCCAGGGAACCTGAGGCCGTGGCGGCACGCAACTACGGTCAGTACTGCAGCGTCGCGACCGCCGTTGATCTCGTCGGGGAACGGTGGGCCCTGCTCATCGTCCGCGATCTCCTCGTCGGCCCGCGCCGCTACAGCGACCTGAAAACCGGCCTGCCTCGGATTCCCACGAACATCCTCAGCTCGCGGCTCAAGGAACTCCAGTCCGCGGGGATCGTCCGCAGGGTGCCGCTTGCGCACGGCCTCGCATACAGCCTCACCGATTTCGGGCGGGGCCTGGAGGATGTCGTTCTCGCGCTCGGTCGCTGGGGTTTCCAGGAAATGGGCGAACCTGCTGCTGGCGACGTCATCACCCCGGATTCGATGACGATGGCGTTCCGTACCGCGTTCCAGCCGGCAGCTGCAATGCCACTGCCGCCAACCATTTACGACGCGCACCTCGGTGACTTCGCTTTGCGGCTCAACGTCGACAGCGCAGATCTGCGCGTCGTTCGGCTCGACGGAGACCGCACGGACATGAGCCGTCGCCAGCGGCCCCGGCTTGTCTTCAAATCCGGGCCCGAGCTCCACAAGCTCATGTCCGGAGAACTCAGCCCGGACGATGCCCTCGACCGCGATGCCGTGCACATCGTGTCTGGCGATCACGCGCTTCTGGACCGATTCGCCCGCACGTTCCACTTCGCGCCCGCGGCATAAGACGGTCTCAGGGTCCTCTCGCGCCGTAAGCTGGAGGGCTCATGATTCCCGCCATCTCCTACCCTCCCGAACTGCCGGTCAGCCAGCGCCGGGATGACATCGCGGCGGCCATCCGGGACCATCAGGTCGTGGTTGTCGCGGGCGCTACGGGATCGGGCAAGACCACGCAGATCCCGAAAATCTGCCTCGAACTCGGGCGTGAATCGATAGGGCACACGCAGCCGCGCCGCATCGCCGCCCGCACGATCGCCGAGCGGATCGCGGAAGAACTCGGCACACAACTCGGCGGACTCGTCGGCTACCAGGTGCGATTCACCGACAAAGTCGGCAAGGACACGCGCATCAAACTCATGACCGACGGCATCCTGCTGAACGAAATCCACCACGACCGCACGCTCAAGAAGTACGACACCATCATCATCGACGAGGCCCACGAGCGCAGCCTCACCGTCGACTTCCTGCTCGGCTACCTCAAACAGCTGCTGCCGTCGCGGCCGGACCTCAAGGTCATCATCACTTCCGCCACGATCGACCCCGAGAGCTTCGCCCGGCACTTCGCCGATGCCGCGGGCGAGCCTGCACCCATCATCGAGGTGTCCGGCCGCACCTACCCGGTTGAAATCCGGTACCGGCCGCTGCGCCCGGATCCTCCCGACGACGAAGATGACCTTGATGATCGCTCCCTGAGGGATCGCGAAGCGATCGTCTCGAAGGGGACCCAACCGGTAAAGCCCCCTTCGAGACGCGCTCCGCGCTCCTCAGGGAGCGAAGGAGGCTCCAACGACGGGCTCGACCTGTTCGACGGGATCAACGCCGCCCTCGACGAACTTGCGCGCGAGTCCTCCGGCGACGTGCTCGTGTTCCTCTCCGGCGAGAACGAGATTCGCGATGCCGAAGACGCAATCCGCTCGCGGATTTCGACGGGCTCAATCAGCGAGGGCACCGAGGTTCTGCCGCTCTACGGACGGCTGAGCTCGGCCGACCAGCACAAAGTGTTCGGCACGGCGGGGGCCGGAACGAGGCGACGCATCGTGCTCGCCACGAACGTCGCGGAAACGAGCCTCACCGTGCCCGGAATTCGCTACGTGATCGACGCGGGGACGGCGCGCATCAGCCGCTACAGCGTTCGCTCCAAAATCCAGCGGCTGCCGATCGAACCGATCTCGCAAGCCTCCGCCAATCAGCGATCAGGGCGAAGCGGCCGAACGAGCGACGGCATCGCCATCCGGCTCTATTCGGAGGACGACTTCGAGAGTCGACCGGAATTCACCCAGCCGGAGATCCTGCGCACCAACCTCGCGGCCGTCATTCTGCAGATGATCTCGCTCGGCCTCGGCGACATCGCGGAGTTCCCGTTCCTGCAGCCGCCGGACGCGCGCGGGGTCAAGGATGGGCTGGATCTGCTCACGGAGTTGGGTGCGATCCGAAGTGGCCCCCTTCGAGACGGCCTGCGGCCTCCTCAGGGAACGGATACATCCCGCTCCCTGAGGGATCGCGAAGCGATCGTCTCGAAGGGAAGCCAACCCGAGATCACGAAGATCGGCCGGCAGCTCGCGGGCATGCCGATCGACCCGCGGCTCGGCCGCATGGTCATCGAATCCGGCAGGCACGGGGTCACGCGCGAAGTCATGGCGATCGTCGCCGGCCTGAGCATCCAGGACCCGCGCGAACGGCCGCTCGAGAAGCGCCCGCAAGCCGATCAGGCGCACGCCCGCTTCACCGACAAGACGAGTGACTTCATCACGCTCCTCAACCTCTGGAACTACACGAGGCGAAAGGAGAAGGAACTCTCCAGCAGCGCGTTCCGGCGGCTCTGCCGCGCCGAATACCTGAACTACCTCCGCATCCGCGAGTGGGGCGACGTGTATCGCCAGTTGAAGCGCATGGCCAAGCAACTCGGGCTCACGGTCAACGAATCCCGGGGTGGCGCGACGGGTGCGGATGCGGCGGCCGTCCACCGCTCGCTGCTCGCCGGCCTGCTCAGCCAGATCGGCATCCGCGACGAGCAAAAGGGTGACAAGAAGAAGCAGCAGCGCGGCGACTACCTGGGTGCGAGACAAGTGCGGTTCACGATCTTCCCCGGGTCCGCTCTCGCGAAGAAGCAGCCCCCCGAGCTCATGAGCGCGGAACTCGTCGAGACGAGCCGCCGGTTCGCGCGCATGAATGCCGCCATCGACCTGTCCTGGGCCGAACCCATCGCTGGCGACCTCGCGAAGAAAAGCCACAGCGAACCGCACTGGGAGAAGCGGCAGGGTTCGGCGGTCGTGTACGAGCGCGTCACCCTGTACGGCGTGCCGATCGTGGCGCGGCGGCGCGTGCAACTTTCGCGCATCGATCCCGAGCTGGCGAGGGAACTGTTCATCCGCCACGCACTCGTCGAGGACGACGGCGCACCGGATTCCTGGCGGGTAGGCGGCAATCGCAAGAACAGCGCATTCGACTTCCTCCGCACGAATGACGCGTTGCGGCACGACCTCGCCGAGGTCGAGGAACGCACGCGCCGCCGCGACATCCTGTTCGACGACGAAGCCGTGTTCGGGTTTTACGCTCGCATTCTGCCCGCCGAGGTCACCGACGTTCGAGCGTTCGAGTCCTGGTGGAAGGCGGCGCGCGCAGAGACGCCGGACCTGCTCACGATGACGCGCAAAGAACTTGCCGCCGACGATCCGCTCCCCGAGGAGGCCGAGCAGCGTCTTGAAGGGGGCTATCCCGAATTCTGGCACCAGGGCGACCAGCGCCTCACCCTCAGCTACCGATTCGAGCCCGGCGCCGGCGACGACGGCGTGACGGTGCAGGTTCCCATCGCGCTTCTGCCGAGGCTCGAGCCGACCGGATTCGACTGGCAGGTCCCCGGCTTCCGCGCAGAACTCGTCGCCGCCCTCATCAAGTCGCTGCCGAAGGCGATCCGGCGCAACGTCGTGCCCGCGGCCGACTGGGCGAACCGGCTCCTCCTCGACGCCCCGGAGGAAGGCTCGGATGGGGTGAGTCTGCGCGAATACCTTGCCGCGCAGATCCAGCGCCAGACCTATACGCCGGTCTCCGTCGACGATTTTGACCTCGATCGGCTCCCCGCGCACCTCCAGATGACGTTCGCCGTCATCGGCGAGAACGGAAAGCGAGTCGCGGCGTCCAAAGATCTGGACGGCCTGAAACACAAACTCAGCTCGCGCACTCGGGAGTCCGTTGCGAAGGCACACGTGCACACGCCGAATGCAGTCGAGCGCGGCGGAATCACCAGCTGGGACTTCGGCGAACTCCCCCGCGTTCTCGACACGACGCAATCGGGCAACACGATTCGCGCCTACCCCGCCCTCGTCGACGAAGGCGCGAGCGTCGCGATCCGGCTCATGGCCACTCCCGGCGACCAGGCGAGGGAGCATCGAAAAGGTGTGCTGCGGATGCTGCAGCTCGCCGTCCCTGCGCCCACGGGCTATGTGCAGGAACACGTGACGACCGCGGAGAAGCTGGCTCTCGCCCGCAACCCGTACCCGTCGATGAACGCCCTGTACGCAGACTGTCTGCTCGCGTGCGCGGCCGAGGTGCTGGGCGAGCGCGACATCCGCTCGCCCTCGGAGTTTGCGGTCGTGCGTGACAAGCTGTCCGCGACGATCGTCGACTCGCTGTTCGCGGCGATCGGTCTCGTGAGCACGGTGCTCACCTCGGCCCGGGATGCCGAGAAAGCAATCTCCACGGCGTCGAACATCGCGCTCATCGCACCGCTCGCGGACGCCCGCGAACAGCTCGGCGCCCTCGTCTTCCCTGGTTTTGTCGGCCGAACCGGCCTCGCTCAGTTGCGACGCCTGCCGGTCTACCTCGCCGGAATCACCCATCGAGTGGCGAAACTCGCCGAGAACCCCAACCGCGACCGTGCCTGGCTGACCGAGGTGCAGACGGCAACGGAAAGGTACCGCGCAGCGGGCGGCGAACTGCCGCAGCATCCGGATGCCCGTTCCGCACTCACGCACGTTCGCTGGCTCCTCGAAGAACTTCGCTTGTCCCTGTTCGCGCAGCACCTGCCCACCGTCGAACAGGTAAGCCTCAAGCGCATCTCGAAGTTGCTCTCCGACCTCTAGACGCTGAAATCACGCGACAAGCGTGATCGGATGAAACCGCCTGCCCATGCACACGCACTCGTCCGATTGCGTATCACTCGCGATGGCTTTCCCTAGTGGGATCTCCGAGGTCCTATTGTGAGCGTATGCCTCCCGCAGATCTCACCACCGTCGAACGCCGCGTTCTCGACGCGATCGACGTGCACACTCTCATCGACAACCTCGTCCAGCTCATCCGCGTGCCGAGCACGACGGGAACCGACGCGGAATCCGACTTGCAGAATTCGCAGGCGCGAGCGCTCGGCGAGCTCGGACTCGAGGTGGACAGCTGGAAGTTCGACCTCGACGAGCTACGGTCACATCCGCTCTACCCCGGAGAAGAGACCGACCGCGTGGAAGGCTACGGCGTGGTGGGTGTCACTCCCGGGGACGGCACTCCCGCCCTCGTGCTGCAGGGCCACATCGACGTGGTTCCGGAGGGCGAACTCGACAAGTGGGACGGGCGCGACCCCTTCGCGGGGGAGATTGTCGGTCGCGTGCTGCACGGCCGCGGCGCGTGCGACATGAAGGCGGGCGTCGCGGCGAACCTCGCGGTCGTTCGCGCGCTCCGTGCCGCCGGCGTGGCACTCGAGCGGCCGCTCGCCGTGCACTCCGTCATGAGCGAGGAAGACGGCGGGCTCGGCGCGTTCGCCACCATGCTGCGCGGGCACCGCGGTGAAGCGGCAGTGCTCACCGAACCAACGACGGGCCGCATCGTGACGGCGTGCGCGGGGGCGCTCACGTTCCGCATCGAGGTGGCGGGCAAGGCCGCGCACGGCAGCACCCGGCTGAGCGGCGTGAGCGCGTTCGACTCGTTCCTGCCCATCGACGCGGCAATCAAACAACTCGAAGCGGAACGTAATGCAAACCCGGACCCGCTGTTCCGAAACTACGAGCTGCCCTTCGGCATCTCGATCGGGAAAGTGCACGCGGGCAACTGGTCGTCGAGCGTTCCCGAAAGCCTTGTCGCAGAAGGGCGGATGGGCGTTCTCCTCGGCGAGGATCCCGCGGATGCCCGCGCGACGTTCGAGGAGCGCATCGCCGCGGTCTGCGCGCGAGACCCCTGGCTGACCGACAATCCGCCCCTCGTCACCTGGCCGGGCGGCCAGTTCGCGAGCGGAAGCATCGATGCGCAGCACGAGTTCATCGATGAGGTTTCCGGGTCGATTTCCGACCTCACGGGTGCCGTGCCGGAGCGGGCGGCCGCGCCATACGGCAGCGACCTGAGGCTGTACGCCGGGATCGGCGGCATCCCCACTCTGCACTTCGGGCCCGGCGACGTTCGCTTCGCCCACGCCGTGCGCGAGCAAGTGAACCTCGACGAACTCATCGCCGTCACCCGGTCACTCGCCCTGCTCGCGGTGCGCCGTTGCGGCGCGCACCTGCAGCGTCGCTAGTCGGCCTTCTTTCCTGACACCGACTTCGCGTTCGCCTCGTAGGACGTGTTCGTGGCTTCGAAGAAGTTCACAAGCTCGTACGTGTCGTTCGCGGTCGCCATCCACTTCGCCGGGTTCGACACCTTGTATTCAGGGTCGAAACCCAACTCCTCAAGGCGGCGGTCCGCAAGATACTTCACGTACTGGTTGATGTAGGTGGCGTTGAGCCCGAGGATGCCGCTCGGCAACAGGTCGCGGTTGTACTCCTCTTCCATCTCCACGGCATCCAGGATCATTTGCTTGATCTCGGCCGCGAACTCCGGCGTCTGCAGTTCGGGGTTCTCCTCGAGCACCGTGAGGATGAGGTTGATGCCGAACTTGAGGTGCAGGGATTCGTCGCGGATCACCCAGTCCATGAGGGAGCCGAAGTTGCGCAGCAGGTTCCGCTGCCGGAAGCTCAGCGCGACCATGAATCCGGAGTAGAACCAGATCCCCTCGAGGATGATGTTGTACGCGACGAGGTTGCGCACGAAATCCTGCTTGCCCTCTGTGGTCGTGATGTCGAGGGTCTGTTCCGTCATCCGCTTGATGAACTTGACCTGGAATTCTTCCTTGCGCGCCATGGACGGCACGTCGACGTGCGAGCCATACGCGGCCTCGCGGTCGATGGGGAACGTCTCAAGCACGTACTCGAAACTCATGCAGTGGTTGGCCTCTTCCCACATTTGCTTCGCGAGATAGAGGTGGCACTCGGCGGCGTTGATGTACGGGTACACGCCGAACGCGAGCGCCTTGTTCACGAGCAGCTCGTTCGGGTTGAAGTAGCTCATGAGGAACGTGATCGCGTGGCGTTCCTCATCCGTCATCTTCTTGAAGTCGGCGATGTCCTGGTCGAGCTGGATCTCGTTCGGGAACCACGTGTTCGCTACCGCCTGGTCATAGAGGTCCATCGCCCACTGGTACTTGACCGGCTTGAGCAGCAGGCCTTCCTGCACGCCCGTACCGAGAATCCCTGACATTGCGCGTTCCTACTTTCTTTTCACTGATTGAGTCGATCCCTTCGAGACGATCGCTGCGCGATCTCCTCAGGGAACGGTGGAGTTTTTTACTGGCAGCTGTCGCACTGCAGCTCGTCCATCGGATCGACGGGAACGTAGAACTCGTCTTCCTTCACGAACTACTCACCGTCCTTCGCCGAAAGGCCGGCGAAACCGAATCCTTTGCGGGCGGGAGCAGCCGTAACGCTCGCTGCCGGCTCCGCGGGAGTGCTCGCGGCACCGAATCCGCGCTTCTGGCCGGCGCCCGTGTTGAGCTCCTCCGACTTGTTCACCTTGACCGTGGACTGTTCGGCCTGGTGGCGCGGCTTCATGTGCAGGTAGTACGTCGTCTTCACCCCGCGCTCCCACGCGCCGTAATAGATGTCCATCATTTCGCCGAGGTCGCGGGTCTCCAGGTACATGTTGCGGCTGATCGCCTGGTCGATCCACTTCTGCGCGCGCGCGGCCACCTCGAGGAACGCGTACGGGGAGAGCTGGAAGCTCGTCTTGTACACCTCCTTGAGATCGTCCGGGATGGCGTCGATGATCTGCACGTCGCCCTGGCTGCGCAGGATCGACTCGCGCACGGAGCCCCACAGTCCGAGCGACTGAAGGTCCTTCACGAGGTTGCGGTTCACTTCGAGGAATTTGCCGCTCGAGGTCGACCGGCTGAAGATCTGAGTGAACTGAGGGTCGAGACCCGGCGTCGTGCCCGCGACGAGTCCGATGGATGCCGTCGGAGCGATCGCCATGAGCGTTGCGTTTCGCATTCCGCCCTTGACCTTCGCGCGCATCGCATCCCAGTCGAGCCGCGTCGTGCGGTTGACCTTGATCGGGACGCCGCGGTCTTCCTCCGTCTTGGCGATGCTGTCGATCGGCACCATGCCCTTCGACCATCCCGAGCCGTCGAAGTTCGGGTAGGAGCCGCGCTCCTTCGCGAGTTCAGCCGACTCGTCGATCGCCGCGTACGAGACGTGCTCCATGATTTCGTCGATGAGGTCGTACGCCGCTTCGCTTTCGTAACTCAGGCCCAGCCGCTCGACGATATCCGTGAAGCCCATGACTCCGAGCCCCACCGCGCGGTTCTGCTGGTTCGAGAAGTCCGCCTCCGGAACGCTCGACTTCGTGATGTCGATGAGGTTGTCGAGCTGGCGCACCGCGATGCGGGCGGACTCCTCGATCTTCGCGTAATCGATGGTCGGGCGGCCGCCGGCGTCAGCGGCCTCCAGAAGGTGTTGCGACAGGTTGATCGATGCGAGGTTGCACACCGAGACGTTGTCCTCATCCTGCGGGAGGGTGATCTCCGTGCACAGGTTCGAAAGGTGGATCGTGCCCGTGTTGTTGTTCAGGGCGCGGTTGTTGATCGTGTCCTTCCAGGTGAGCCACGGGTGGCTCGACGCGGAGAGGGAGATCAAAATCGCCTTGAACTGTTCGCGCGCGGTCGTCTTCTTGAACATGTTCATGTTGCCGGCTTCGGCCTCTGCGACATAGTGCGCGTAGCGCGTCGAGAACGCCTTGCCGTACAGCTCGTTGAGGTCGGCGACTTCGAGCGGGTCGAAGAGGTACCAGTCTTCATCGTTCTGCACGCGCTTCATGAACTCGTCGCTGATCCAGACCGCCGTGTTCGCCGTGCGCGTGCGGCGATACGGGTCGCCGGAGTTCTGGCGCAGGTCCAGGAACTCCGGAAAGTCCATGTGCCAGTTCTCCATGTAGAAGCACAGCGCGCCGAACTTCTTTCCGCCGCGGCTCACCGCGCGCAGCACGGAGTCGATCGTGTGCATGAACGGGATCGGCCCCGTCGACGTCGTGTTGTTCGAGCGGATGGGCGAGCCCTGCGCACGCAGCTTCGTGACAGACAGCCCGATCCCGCCGGTGCCCTTCGTGAGCCACATGACGTCGCGCGTGGTCTTCGCAATGTGCTCGATGTCGTCCTGCATCTCCATGACGAAGCAGTTCGCGAGCTGCGGGTAACTGGTTCCCGCGTTCACGAGTGTGGAGCCCGCTGCGAGATATTCCAGTTTCGACATCTTCTCGTAGAACTTGATGGCCTGCCCGTTCGGGTCCGCCTCGTTCAGCGAGAGCCCCATGGCGATGCGCATCCAGAAGTACTGCGGCACTTCGAGCGCGTCGCCATTGCGGCCCTTGATGCCGTACCGGTTGTTGAGCGTCACGACGCCGATGTACTTGAGCAGATCATCGTGATCGGGTTCGAGCGTGTTCGCCAGCAGGTCGAGGTCGAAGAGCTGGATGAGGCGCTCGTCAAGGAGTCCCTCTTCCACCCCGCGCCGGATATTCATGGGGAAGTGCTCGACGTGCAGCGCACGCAATTCCTCGTCCGACTCGTAGTCGCCGAGCACGCGCTTGTAGATCGTCTTGAGGAGGAGTCGCGCCGCAACCGTGTCGAACTCCGGATCGTCCTTCACGTTCTGGAGCGCGACCTGGATGACGGCCTCATCAAGCTGCTGGGTGGTGATGCCGTCGAACAGCGTCAACTCGAGCTCGCTCGCGATCTGGGTGACCCACGTGATGTTGTCGTCGAGACCGGCGCTGGCCTTCTCGATCGCGAGGTTGATCTTGTTCGCGTCGTACGGCTCACGCTGCCCGTTGCGCTTGACGACTGTGATGGTCATTCCACTACTCCCACTACTCGAAAGCCCCGCGCCGACCGGCGGTCTGCTCTCCCCTGACGAGCCCAAATCGAGCCCGATTAACACACTGAACCTTGCAATTTTCGGTCGAAATCGCGACTTCGGGCCGGTTTGCTCCTTCGCAGTCCCACCACTATATAGCGGGTATCCGGCATTCGGTAAACCCAATATGTAGTGGGCGTGTCATCCACAATTGTGCATAAGTTGGCCGAGTTTTACACAGGCTGTGAGCCAATTCTTGCGGCACCCACCGACAATTCGACCCTCCGTCCCGCCAGTAGACTTGAGCCCTTGTGAACGGCTATCTGGATCTCCTCAAAACCCGCGGCGTCGCGCGGCTCATGGGGTCGCAACTGGTCGCCAGGTTCCCGAGCGGGATGCTGTCTCTCGCGTTCCTCATCTACATCGAGCGCATCCACCATTCCTACGGCGCCGCGGGTCTCGTGCTCGCCGCCACGAGCGTCGGCCAGGCGGTCGCCGGTCCGCTCACGAGCAGATGGATGGGCGTGTGGGGAATGCGCCGGGTCCTCATCCTCACGCTCATCGTGTGTTCCACCGCAGTCGGAGTCATCGCGTTTTCACCGAAACTTCCCGTCGCCGTGTACATGGTCGTCGGGCTCATCGCGGGATTGAGCAACCCGCCCATCCAGCCCGCCGTGCGGACGATCTACCCGAAGCTCGTCACGAGCAACCAGCTCACGCCGCTGTACTCGCTGGATGCCTCAGCGCAGGAGATCATCTGGATCGCCGGCCCCGTCATCGCCACGCTCGTCGCGACTCAGGTCAGTCCGGTTGCCGCCATCGTCGTCGCCATGGTGTTCCTAGTCGGCGGCGGGATCTGGTTCATCGCCTCGCCCGAAGTCGGCCAGGTGCGGATTCCGCGTGCCCGGCGCAAACTGGGGGCCGTACTCACGCGCCCGCCCGTGATGCTCGCGACCGCCACGGGCTTCCTGCTGATCGGGGGCGCTGCGGCCGTCGAGGCGGGAGTCGTCGCGACGTTCGGTGAGGGGCGGCCGGAGTCCGGGATCGTTCTGGCGATCTTCGCGCTCGGGTCCCTCGTGGGCGGCCTTGCCTTCGGGCATCGGCCGATCGGCCCGTGGGCCCTCGCGCTGCGAATATTCGGCGTGTTCATCGGCATCGCCCTCGCTGCGGCGTTCCTGGACTTCTGGTGGCTGTCAGCCTCGCTCGCCATCGCGGGCCTCGGGATCGCCCCGGCGCTTGCCGTCATGTTCACGATCGTGTCGGCGAGCGTGAAGTTCAGCGAAACCGCTGAGGCCTACGGCTGGGTCGGCACCGGCCAGCTCATCGGCGCGGCGCTCGGTTCTGCCATGGCCGGTTTCATGATCGACGCGTTCGACGCGCACGGGGCGTTCTGGGTCGCCGCCGCCCTCACGTTCCTCGGATTCCTCGTCGCCATGGTGTTCCGCGGCGCCCACCCCGACCTGCGCGGGCGCGACTCGAGCCCCATCCCCGACACCGAGCCCATCCAAACCCTGCGCCCGTAGCTGCGCTGCCACCCTCCGTCTCGGCCGACCTCCAACGTGACGGAGGGCGGTCGGGCCTAACCGTGGGCTCAGCCGATCGCCGTGGCCACGACGCGGGCGAGCCGCGTGCGGATGACGTGGTCGTTCCCTTCGACCTTGTGCACGTTGACCCCGCGCATCCGCTCGACGATCCGAAGGCCCGCCGGTGTGAGGAACGGATCAAGAGTTCCGTAGATGACTTCGACAGGAGCCGTCACGTTCGCGAGGTCGCTGATGGTCGTCTGGGATTCGATCAGATTCTCGAGAGACAACACGAACGGCGTCCAATTGCGTTCGGTCACCTCGATCACGTTCTTGATCGGGGAGATTCGGGCAAGGCGGGCGGCGCCGCGCATCGTGAACTCCTTGTTCGAGCGCAAATACTCATACGCCCTCATATGCAGGTCGGTTGCAACACGATCCCTGGGATTTCCAATCGCGCTCGACGAGATATAGACCGGCGGGCTCACGAGCACGAGCTTGGAAACTCGGCGTCGATGCGTCGCCGCGTAGCGTGTCGCGATGAGACTGCCCATCGAATGGCCCACGAGAACGAACTGCTCCTTCAGCTTGAGGCTCCTGATGGTGCGGGCCAGCGCCGAGACGTGCTCCTCGAGGTCGTACCGCGCATCCGCGGGTACCGGCGATTCGCCGAATCCGAGCAGATCGATGGAAATCGCGCGGTGCCGGTCCGCGATCAACGGGATCAGCAGCTCGAACGTCACCGACGACGAGGCGATTCCGTGCACGAGGATGACGGGGGAACCGGACCCTTCATCGCCGGCGACGTGCAGCAGCGGACCGCTTTGGCGCCGGAATCGATCGAAGAACCCCATGAATTCAGTATCCCCCGGTCGGATGCGCGCCCGCACACGACGAAGGGGACCGGCGATTGCCGATCCCCTTCCGCGCGCTGGAAATCAGTTGTCGCGAAGTGATTCCTTGTAGTCGTTCGTGGCCTTGGTCGCGTCCCGCTCGGCTTCGGCCTTCTTCACTTCGGCCTCGGCTTTCTTCACCTCGGCCTCTGCCTGAAGTTCATCGATCTTGTCGGCCGCGCGATCCTTCACGTCTTCTGCCCACTCTCCGACCTTTTCCCCGGTCGCTTCCGCGGCATCTTTGGCGTTCTCGAAGATTCCCATGATGTATCCCCTTCTGGTTGTCGGTAGATCACATTCGACCCTAGGGGCGGACGAATTGAACCCGGGCAGGATGCAGGGCTCTTCCAGCCAACTCCCACCGCGCGCACATTCGCGCCGGACGAACGAATCGTGGCAAACGTTGGGTGTTGTCCGAGGTCGCCGCGCCAGTATGGTTGCCGCATGAGGCGCATTCTGATCACCACGGTAATGGCACTGTCGCTCGCTTCGCTTGCGGGATGTTCGATGTCCGGAGCGTCAAGCCCTGACTCGGGCCCGGGAGTTCCTCAGGTCATGGAGGAAGGTGGTTTCACTTCGGGAGACCACGCGATCGGCGGGGATGGCGGGTCCGACGTCAGGAGCTCTGTCGATGGTCCGCAGATCATCACGACCGTGCAGGTGACCGTCACGGTCGATGACCCGATCAGCGCCGCGGATGATGCCGCGAGAATCGCGGACCGCTTCGGTGGTTCCGTCGCAGACCGCAGCGAACGTGCGGGCGCGGGGAACGATCAGGGCAGCGCCCAACTCACCCTGCGCATCCCCTCGGCCAGCCTCACCAAAGCTCTCGAGGAGTTGAAGGAACTCGGCGTCGCCCGCGAGACGACCATCAATTCCACCGATGTCACGGCGCAATCTCAGGACCTTGCCGCACGCATCACGGCGCTGCGCACGTCCGTCGACCGGCTCCTCGACCTGTTGTCGAAGGCGAGCTCGACCGACAACCTTCTGGCCATCGAGACGGCGCTCTCCGAGCGCCAGGCGAACCTGGAAAGCCTCGAATCGCAAAAGCGGAACCTCGACAGCCAGGTGCAATTGTCCACGGTCAACATTTACCTCGTCTCCGAGAGGGATACGCCGGCGGAAACCCCCGACACGTTCTGGAGCGGGCTCGAAGCCGGCTGGGGCGCATTCGTCGCGTTCTGGTCTGCAGTGCTCGTCGCCCTCGGAGTACTCGCCCCGTGGCTCCTCGCCGCCGGAATCATCACGGCCATCGTGTTGGTCTGGGTCAAGCTCGTCCGGCGCCGCAACGCCGCCCTGAAGAGCTAGCGGCTCCAGTCGGGCCGCGGCGGCGCAGGGCGGCCGGCAGCGTCATAGGGGCTGATCGCCTTGTGCGGATCCTGCTCTCCGGCAAGCTCCCGCAGTCGGCCGATCGTGTCGCGCGCTTCGTCGACGACGGTGAGGAGTGCGGGAACGAGGGCAAGCAACCGTCCGATGCGCTCCTCGTCGCTCGACCCGTCGCCGTCGTAGATGATGCCCATGGCGTTGTCCCGCAGCACCGCGGCGCGGTCGAACAGCTCGTCCGTCGTGTCCGGGCGGGCGAGCGCGGAGGTCGCGAGAAGTTCGATTTCACGGCTCAGCACCGTCAGGGGGCTCTCGGCGTCCGCTTCGTCCGTCACCCTTCCGATTATGCGCGATCCGTTGGGGCCACGCGAACGGACACGTCGCGGTCGGCGTAACCTGAAATCATGTCCGAGCACCCGAATTCGGCATCGCCCCAGCGCACAGTACTTCGGCAGGTCGTCGAACCATGGACCGTTGTGGTCTTCATCACGGCACTGTTTCATGTATTCCGCGGCGCCCCGATCGATGGCCTGTTCTTTCTCGCGATCACCGTGTTGTTGGTCGCGCATGCTCTCGGCTGGGTGCGCATGAGGCTCCCGGCAATGCGTCTCCCGCGGCTCACGACCCTCGTCGGGCTCGCGGTCGTGCTTGGCTCGCTGCTCGTCCTCGCTCCACGCCACGGCATCGTCGAAGGTCTCATCGTGAGCGCGATCGGCGTGTGCGTGCTTGCTGTCGCATGGGAATCGGGTGGAGAGCAAGCCGAGAAGTCCCGAGCGCTCCGGAAGGCCCTCGTGCTGTTCACCGCTGTCGGGGTGCTCGGCTGCCTCATCGAAGTTTCCTCGTACCTGCTCGGCCTGGCGTCGCCCGAGGCCATGTTCGAGCATCCGAGCATTTCGCTTCTGCTCGACCCGTTCGTCGCAACCACCCCGGGGCGGATCACGTTCACGGCGCTGTGGCTTGCCTCCGGGATCTGGTTCCTCCGCCGCGCCCACGGGGGTCAAACGCCATGACCATGCGCCTCATCACGATCGTCGGCTTCGTGGCGTGCCTCGTACTGATTGTCCTCCTGGAGGCTCTCGCCCGCCGCGAGCCCGAGAAACTGACATCGCTGACTTCCATGATCGACCACGTGATGGCGACCCGTTCGGCGCGGGTCGGCATCCTGCTGTTCTGGTGGTGGCTGGGCTGGCACTTCCTCGTCGGGCAAACCGTGTAGCCGATTTTCTCCGGCACCGATTCACAGCAAACTCCATACTGCCCTGCAAAGATGTCGGACATGAATCGACGGACGCTGATCATTCTGCTCGCGCTTGCGATCCTCATCATCGCGGCCGTTGTGGGGTACGCGGTCACCCGCCCACTCGCCGAAACCGCCACGGGCGGCAGTTCTGTGAGCGGACCGTCGCACAGTTCCGCACCCGGCGGCGGAAGCGCCCAGCCCGGCGCGCGCTCTGGCGAATACGTCGAGTACTCGCCCACGGCGATCTCTTCCGCGCAAGGCGTCACGCTCTTGTTCTTCCACGCCTCGTGGTGCCCGTCGTGCCGCCAGATCGAATCCGAAATCCTCGACCAGGGGATTCCGGATGGCGTGACCGTCATCAAGGTCGATTACGACAGCAATCAGGATTTGCGCCAAAAGTACGCAGTGACGATCCAGACCACGTTCGTGAAGGTGGATTCGTCGGGCAACGAGATTGCGAAGTTCGTGCCATACGGAGGGGACCTCAGTCTGAACCTCGTCCTCGACACCCTCACCTAGGCGGAGTGCCCGGTGCTTACCTTGCTCCTGCTGTCGTTCGTCGCCGGAATCCTCACGGTGGCGGCACCGTGCGTGCTCCCGCTGCTGCCGGTGATCGTCGGCGGGTCGATCGTGAGAACGGAGGCGGATGGCTCTCGCCCGGACCGTCAGTGGCTGCGCCCTCTCGTGATCGCGCTGAGCCTCGCCGGCTCCGTCATCCTGTTCACGCTTCTGCTCAAGGCGACGACAGCCCTGCTCGGAGTGCCGCAATTCGTGTGGCAGCTCAGTGCCGGCGGCATTGTGTTCCTGTTCGGCCTCACGATGCTGTTCCCGCAATTGTGGGAGCGCGTCATGACCGCGACCGGACTGCAGAACAGGGCGAATCGCGCAATGGATCGCTCGTACCGACGCGGAGGCATCGGAGGCGACATCCTGCTCGGGGCAGCGCTCGGTCCCACGTTCAGCAGTTGCTCTCCCACGTATGCGCTCATTCTTGCCGCGGTACTGCCGGTTTCGTTCGCCGAAGGGCTGCTCTACATCGTCGTGTACGCACTCGGCCTCGCGGTGACGCTCATGACGGTCGGCCTGCTCGGGCAGGCGTTCGCGCGCAAACTCGGCTGGCTCACGAACCCGTCCGGCTGGTTGCGCCGCACGATCGGCATCCTGTTGATCCTCGTCGGCCTCGCCGTGATTTTCGGCCTCGACAAGCAGTTCCAGGCGTTCGTGCTCGAGTCGGGCTGGTACGACCCGATCGCCGAGTTCGAGCAATCGATTACTGGCTAGCGGATTCGGCCCGTTGATATTCTGAGCGGATGCCGCTGTGGATCTGCAAGGCCTGCGCCGTCGAATACCCCGATACCGCTGAAGCCCCCGGCACCTGCGCGGTTTGCGAGGACGAGCGGCAATACGTCCCGCCCGCCGGCCAGGAATGGCTCACGCTCGAGGGGCTCGCTGCCGACGGCCATCGGATCGAACACAGCGAAGTGGAGCCCGGCCTCCACGCCCTGTGGGCCGACCCGAAAGTCGGGATCGGCCAGCACGGCCACCTCGTGCAGACCGACGCCGGCAACCTGTTGTGGGATCCGCCGGGGTTCCTCGATGGCGCGGCGGTGGAGTGGATTCGGGGCCTCGGCGGCGTCGCCGCGATCGTCGCGAGCCATCCGCACATGTTCGGCGCGCAAGTGTCGTGGTCGCACGCCCTCGACAACGCCGACGTGCTCGTGGCCGAAGCCGACCGCGGATGGGTGCAGAGGGAGGATGCCGTGATCCGCACCTGGACGGGCGACCTCGAGCCGCTCCCCGGGGTCACGCTGCGAACCGTCGGCGGACACTTCCCCGGCAGCGCCGTCCTGCACTTCGCGGGCGCCGACGGCAAGGGCATCCTGCTCTCCGGCGACACGATTTTCCCCGGGCCGAGCGAAAAGTGGGTCACGTTCCTGCGCAGCTATCCGAACCATATCCCGCTTTCGGCGGCCGTCGTGGAGCGCGTCGTCACCGCCGTGAACGAGTTCGAGTACGACCGCATGTACGGCAACTTCGGCCAGCCCGTCCGAACGGACGCGCGCGCGGCCGTCCGCCGCTCCGCCGACCGCTACATCGCGTGGGTGCGCGGCGACTTCGACCACCTCACGTGAGGGTGTGCACACGATGCCGGAGCTGCCCGAAGTTCACGCCCTCGCGGCGGATCTCGGCTCGCGCCTGACCGGTCGCACCGTCGCGAGGCTCGAGATCGTCGCGTTCGCCGCTCTCAAGACCTTCGACCCGCCGACCTCGGCGCTGGCCGGGAAGACGATCCGCGCCGTCACTCGGCACGGCAAGTATCTCGACCTCGCCATCGGCGACCTGCACCTGGTCATCCATTTGGCTCGGGCAGGATGGATCCGCTGGCGCGATGCCGCGCCGCAACGCTCCGGTCGCCCCGGCAAAACGCCGCTCGCAGCACGCCTTGTGCTCGATGACGGCACGGGGCACGACGGCACGGGGCACGACGGCACGGGGCACGACGGCACCGGGCACGACGGAACTGGGCACGAGGGCTCGAGCATCGCGAAAGGCTCCGGATTCGATGTGACGGAGGCGGGGACGAAGAAGAGCCTCGCCGTCTACGTCGTGCGCTCCCCGCTCGAGGTGCCGGGGATCGCACACCTTGGCCCCGACCCCCTCGATGGCGCTTTCACTATTCAGGAGTTTGTGGGAATTCTGGAGGCGGGCGGCCGAAAGCACATTAAAGGACTCCTGCGCGACCAGTCGGTGATCGCCGGGATCGGCAATGCGTACTCGGATGAGATCCTGCACGCCGCGCGGATGTCGCCGTTCAAGCCAGCCGCAATGGGCCAGGCTGATGCGGCTCGGCTGTTCGCGGCGATGCAGACCACGCTTCGCGAGGCCATCGAGCGCGCGGACGGCCTCGCCGCATCCGAATTGAAGCGGGAGAAGAAGTCGGGGCTTCGGGTACATGGCCGCACCGGCCAACCCTGCCCGGTGTGCGGGGACACCGTGCGGCAGGTGATCTACACGGATTCGACGTTCCAGTACTGCCCGACCTGCCAGACCGGAGGCAAACCCCTCGCCGACCGGGTGCTGTCCCGCCTGCTCAAGTAGCGCCTAGCCGCGGGCCCGATTGCGCCGGCGGATCTCCTTTGGCGCGCGCCCGGTCTGGAACGACTTGCGCGGGTTCACGAGAAAGCCCTGCTTGAGCGCTTCCCGGCCGATCAGCATCCGGAACCCCATCTGGTCGCGGTTGCTCAGAGTCGTCTCCGCCGTCAATCGGCGACCGGCGACTTCGACGTCCAGGAGTACGACGTAACGCACTTCTTCGTGTCCGGACGAGCTCTTCACGGTTCTTCGGTCGTGCACGGGAAGCTCGACCGTCACGCTGTCGCTGTCGGACTGCTGCCACGGCTGCACCGTGAACCGCACCCGCTCGCCTCCGTCGACTTCTTCGATGTTGATGGCGTGAAGCGCAGAACTGCGCGCCCCGGTGTCGAGTTTGGCCTTGAGCCACGGAATTCCGATGCCGGGCATGCTCACCCATTCGCGCCACCCCACGATGGTGCTTGAATGGTGGTCTTGACTCATTCGACTATCTTGGCAGGCGAACACGATGAAACTGGCCATCCTCTCGCGTGCCCCACACGCGTATTCGACGCAGCGTCTGCGTGCCGCGGCCGTCCAGCGCGGCCACACCGTCAAGGTACTGAACACGCTGCGCTTCGCGATCGATCTCTCCGGCGCCGAACCTGACCTGCAGTACCGCGGAAAGCTGCTCTCCGACTATGACGCGATTCTGCCGCGCATCGGCAACTCGATCACGTACTTCGGCACGGCCGTCGTGCGGCAGTTCGAGCAGATGGATGTGTACACACCAAATACGGCGAACGGGATCACGAACTCTCGGGACAAGCTGCGGGCGACCCAGATCCTGTCCCGGCACAACATCGGGATGCCTGCGACGACGTTCGTGCACAACCGCGCGGACGTCCGCGAGGCGATCGAGCGCGTGGGCGGGGCCCCCGTGGTCATCAAACTCCTGGAGGGAACTCAGGGGATCGGCGTGATCCTCGCCCCCGAAATCAAGGTCGCAGAAGCGATCATCGAAACTCTGCACTCGACAAAGCAGAACGTGCTCATCCAGCGTTTCGTCTCGGAAAGCAAGGGGAAGGACATTCGCGCCCTCGTCGTCGGAGACCGCGTCGTGGCGGCGATGCGGCGCGTCGCGGTCGGCGACGAGTTCCGCTCGAACGTGCACAGGGGCGGATCCGTCGAGCCCGTCGAATTGACGCCCGCGTTCGAGCAGGCGGCCGTGCGCTCGGCCCAGATTATGGGCCTGCGGGTCGCGGGGGTCGACATGCTCGAAGGCAAGGATGGCCCGCTCGTCATGGAAGTGAACTCCTCGCCGGGGCTCGAGGGCATCGAACGGGCGACGGGGCTGGATGTCGCCGGTGCGATCATCGACCACATCGGCAACCAGGTCGCATTCCCCGAGATCGATGTGCGGCAGCGGCTGAGCGTTTCGACCGGCTACGGCGTCGCCGAGCTCCTCGTGCACGCGGGCGCGGACTTCGTTGGCAAAACCATGAGGGAGACCGGGCTGTGGGAGCGCGACATCACGACCCTGACGGTGCACCGCGGAACGACCGTCATCCCGAACCCGAAAAAGGATCTCGTGCTCGAGGCCGGCGACCGGTTGCTGTGCTTCGGCAAGCTCGAGGAGATGCGGTCGATGATCCCGGAGCGCCGGCGGCGCCGGGCTCGCGTGCGGAAGCTCCCGAAGGATGCGATCATCGAGAACTGATTACCGGCACCGTGTGCGCCGTCAGCGGTGCTGATCGAACAGGATCGGGTTGCCGTCGGGATCGTGGACGGTGAAACTCGCGGGTCCGGTCGTGGACTCCTCGATGTCGTCGCCCACGTCGATGCCGCTTCGTTTCAGTTCCCGCTGCAACTCGCGGACATCCGTGAACGAGTCGAGCTCGTTCGCCGATCCGTCCCAGCCCGGGTTGAACGTGAGCATGTTCCGCTCGAACATGCCGTGAAACAACCCGATCGTGCACTCGCCATTCTTCAGGATGAGCCAGTTCTGGTCGATGTCGCCGCCCAGGACTGAGAACCCGAGCTTCTCGTAAAAGTCTCTCGACGCGCGAATATCCCGAACCGTCAAACTGATCGAGAATGCCCCGGGATCCATGGCGTGCTCCCTTGCAGGTAGTGACTCGGTGGTGGAGCTAAGGAGATTCGAACTCCTGACCTCTTCGATGCGAACGAAGCGCGCTACCAACTGCGCCATAGCCCCAAAATGTTGCGTTGCTACGTTATCACGCGAAGCAATCGGAGCGGTTCCCTTCGAGACGCCAGACGCTTGCTCCTCAGGGAGCGGGCGGGATCCGATCAGCAAAGCTGGCTCCTCAGGGAGCGGGCGGGATCAGCCGACGGCCCTGCGGCGGCGAAGGATCTCGTCGAGGTCCGCAGGTGCCGCATCTGCCTGATCGACCAGCCCCATTCGCGCGAATCGGCTCGGCTGCGGAATTCGGGCCACCTCGGATGCCGCCTGCGCGGCCCGGAGGGTACGCTCCGCCTCGGCGGCGGCGACCCTCAGGAGTTCTGCGTGGTCGGGCTGTGCGGTTTCGAGTCGAGCGCCGCGCGATCCCTCGGCCACGAGCGATCCTCGATCGCTGCGTGACAGGTAGAGGGGCCTGGGGACGGCAACGGGGTTCCAGCTGCTTTGGCGCGGAGCCGCGTAATCCGCATGATCGTGCAGCGGGGTGGCCACGGGACTCGCCAGCGCCGCTCGCCGCAACTCAGCGCGAGCACGCGAAACCGCGGCCGCCTGGCCCAACAGAGCGAACGAACCCACCGCCACGACGAGAGAGCCCGCGAACAACACCCATGACCCGGATACGACAAGCGCCTGAACTCCAAATCCCCCGGCGATCAGCGCACCCAACAGCACGACAGAGGCGAGCGCACGCGATCGGCGCAGACGGCGCGCAGTGCGAGCGCCCCCTTCGAGTCTTCCGTCGAAGGCGGAATCCCCGGGGAACCGAGTGTCGCGGCCGCGGCGCCCGGCGACCTCCTCAGGGAGCGGTCGACTTACCCGCGCCGACGATTTCTGGTACTTGCGCAGTGCCCGCTGCTGGGCGGCAACCATACGCGCGGTCGCCTCGACGCGCACAACGGAAGGCAACTCGGCGCTCTCCGCCAGAATTCGCATCGTCTGCTGCAGCCGCACCGCGTTCCGCTCCGTCGCGAGATACTCCCGGCGCTTCAACCACGTGGGAACGAGATAAAGGAACCACAGCACGGCGGCGAGCGCGACAACGACGCTCGATCCGACTCCATCGATTCCCATGGCCTTAACGCTAGGGCTGGCACGCGCGAACCGGCCTCTGGCGCGCCGTTGCCGGGCCTACCTGGAGGTTGGAGCCCGGGATGGGGGAACTAACGGCCGGCGTGCTGCGCCGCGGCACGATCCGCGGCGGGGACGACGCCGGCGCCAGCGGGAACCTTGCCATCCAGCCAGCGCCTCAGCACTCCGGTCGGCAGTTCATCCGAAACGAGCGCGAAACAGAAATGGTCCCGCCAGTCGCCGTTGATGTGGATGTAACTGCGCCGAAGGCCTTCGTAACGGAATCCCAGCTTCTCCACCACGCGAAGGGAAGCCTCGTTTTCGGGCCGGATGCAGATCTCCATGCGATGCAGCCCGAGCTGGAAGAAGCAGTAGTCGGTGGCGAGCGCGGCAGCGGTCGGCGTGACCGACTTGCCGGCGAAACGCTCCGCCACCCAGTACCCGATCGTCGCCGAGGACACGCTGCCCCACGCGATCGACGACACGTTCAGCTGGCCTGCGAGTTGCCCGTCGTATTCGATCACGAACGGAAGCCCGAGCCCCGACCGCGCGTTCGACGTGAGGTTGCGGATGCTCGCCCGAACGTCGAAATTCATGGGGCCGCGCGGATTCGTGGCCTCCCACGTGCGCAACCAGCGGCGATTGTCCATGAGTTCGCGCTCGAGGCGGCGGGCATCACGCACACGCACCGGGCGGATGGTGACTGCACCCTCGGTCAGCGTGGGAACGATCATCGTCAATCCAAACCGCTCGCGAAATCCTTGAGCCACGGCCGGAGCTCCGGGCCGAGATCGTCGCGCTCGACCGCGAGCTGCACGATCGCCTTGATGTAGTCGAGCCGGTCCCCCGTGTCGTATCGACGGCCCCGGAACACGACGCCGTAGACGCCCCCCGCGATCGACGCATCCGCTGCGAGCTCCTGCAGCGCATCCGTCAACTGGATTTCGCCGCCCTTGCCGGGCTTCGTCTCTTCCAGAATGTCGAAAACTTCCGGGCGCAGAACATATCTCCCGATGATCGCGAGGCTGGACAGCTCCGTCCCCTCGGCGGGTTTCTCCACAAGACCCGTGACGCGCACGACGTCGTCCGTGTCCGTGCCCTCGACCGTCGCGATTCCGTACAAGTGCGCCATGGCGGGATCGACCTCCAGCAGCGCAATGACGGAGGCATTGCGCTCCTCCTGCACCTGCAGCATCCGGGTCAGCAGGGGGTCCCTTTCGTCTATGAGGTCGTCGCCCAGAAGAACGGCGAACGGCTCACTGCCCACGTGCATGCGCGCGCGGAGCACGGCGTGGCCCAGGCCGAGCGGGTCACCCTGCCGCAAGTAATGCACTTCCGCGAGATCGGTGGAGAAGTTGACCTTCTCCAGCCGATCGCTGTCGCCCTTGCGCAGAAGGGCCGCCTCAAGTTCTCCGACGCGGTCGAAATGGTTCTCGAGCGCGCTCTTGTTGCGCCCGGTGATCATGAGGACATCGGTGAGGCCGGCGGCGACGGCCTCCTCCACGACGTACTGGATGGCCGGCTTGTCGACGACCGGGAGCATCTCCTTCGGCATCGCCTTGGTGGCCGGCAGGAAGCGCGTGCCGAGCCCTGCCGCCGGGATGACTGCTTTCGTGATGCGAGACGCCATGGGGCAAGGTTACCCGTCCGCCCACCGTAAACTGGCTGTATGAGCGGTGACGAGAGCCACCAAAAGCGCGCGCTGAGGGCTGAACTCCGCGGCCGGCGGCGAACGATGACGGCGTCCGAACGTGACGGGGCGACGGCAGCGTTCACGCAGAACCTCATCGACCTCGTAACCGATCTTGATGCCCATTACATCGCGGCCTACCTGCCGGCGCAGGATGAGCCGAACATCCGGCCGTTCCTCACCTGGGCGCAGGACCACGACATCCGGGTGCTTCTGCCGGTGAGCCGGGATGACGGATTGCTGGACTGGGCGGTCTTGAGCGATGCGGAGCAGGAAGGCCTGCACGGAATGCCGGAGCCGGTCGGCGAACTGCTCGGGCCGATCGCCATCAACGATGTCGACCTCATTCTCGTGCCCGCCGCAGCCGTCGACCGTTCCGGAATGCGCCTCGGCTGGGGACGCGGCTACTTCGATCGGACGCTCGGTTCCATGGAGAAATGCCCACCCGTGTTCGCGGTGATCTTCGAGGGAGAACTCGTCGGGGCAGTACCCACCGAACTTCACGACAAGCGGGTCAACGGCGTCGTCACGCCGGAGGGCATCACGAGTTTTCCCGGAATCGCCGACTAAGGAACCCAGTGCCCACATATTCCTACCGCTGCACGGCGTGCGGCGAAGCGTTCGACATCCACCAGTCCTTCACGGATGCGAGCCTCACCATTTGCCCCGCATGCGGCGGCTCCCTGCGGAAGATTTTCAGCGCCGTCGGCATCACCTTCACCGGTTCGGGTTTTTACCGCACCGACTCTCGCGCGAAGCCGGAGAGTGAGAAGTCCGGGAAAGGCGGCGGCGAGTCGAAATCGGACTCCAAATCCGAATCGAAGTCCGAATCGAAGTCCGAATCCAAGTCCGAATCCAAACCCGACAAGCCCTCCTCCGCGTCCAAGGGGAGGTCCGCCTCGACCTCCGGCAAAGGCTCTGGCTCCGGAAAGCCCGCAGCCGGAGGCACTGCCTCCTAACACCAGCAAGGGAAGGAAACCACCGCCATGTTCACTGGCTTCAAGCAATTCATCATGCGGGGCAATGTCATCGACCTCGCTGTCGCGGTCGTCATCGGAGCTGCGTTCACCGCGATCGTGAACGCGCTCGTGACCGGGATATTCAATCCAGCGCTCGGCGCCCTGTTCAATGCGGAAAACCTCGACAAGGCCTGGATCGTGTCGATCCCTACCTTGTCGGGGGGAAGTGCCGAAATCCTCTTCGGGGCGGTTCTCGCGGCAGTCATCCAATTCGTGCTCGTCGCAGCGGCCGTGTACTTCGCGCTCGTTCTGCCGATCAACAAGATGAAGGCTCGCGCGGAGGAGAAACGCAAAGCAGGCGCCCCGGAAGCAGAAGTGCCGCCAACCGAGCTCCAACTGCTCACCGAGATCCGCGACCTGCTGTCGAAATCCGCGACGGACGGCACGCGCACGAATTAGGCGAGGTCACTCCGCCATTCTGGAGAGCCGCGATGGCCACCAGATCGCCTTGCCGATGTCGTAGGAGAGCGCCGGCACGAGGAGCGAGCGCACGACGATCGTGTCGACGAGCACACCGAACGCGACGATGAACGCGATCTGCACGAGGAACAGGATCGGGATGACGGCGAGCGCCGCGAACGTCGCCGCGAGCACGATTCCCGCCGATGTGATGACGCTGCCGGTTTTGCCGAGGCCCCGCAGAATGCCGGCCCGCGTTCCGAGCCGCAGAGACTCCTCCCGCACGCGAGTCATGAGGAAGATGTTGTAATCCACCCCGAGCGCGACGAGGAAGACGAAACCGAACAACGGCACCGCCGCATCCGCCCCGGGAAACCCGAGAACGTGATTGAACACGATTGCCGAGACGCCGAGGGCCGTCGCGTAGGAGACCACGACGCTCCCAATGAGCAGGATGGGCGCGACGATCGAACGCAGCAACACCATGAGGATGAGCAGGATCACGAGGAGGACGATGGGGATGATCTTCACGAGGTCGGCCTGTGCCGTGTCATTGGTGTCGAGCGCGATGGCCGTCACTCCGCCCACCAGCACGGTGTCGTCCAGGTTGACAAGATCGGCGCGTAACTGACGAACCAACGCTTCCGCCTCATCGGAGTCTGCCTCATAGTCGAGCACGGCGTTCACGAGAACCCGCCCATCGCGAATCACCGGATCCGGCGCGGGAGCGTTCGGGTCCAGGCTCGGCCGCACGTTGCCGGCGAAAACCGAAGCAGACCCGACGCCGGCGGTGCGTTCGAGGGCGGAAACGATCGCCGACGCGCTCCCCTCCTTGGTGACGACCACGACGGGGCTTCCCGACCCGGCATCGAAGTGTTCAGCAAGCGCATCCTGACCCGCCACCGAATCCGTCGCGGTAAGCACGAGGTCGGTCTGGGGCACGCCATTGGCCTGAAGTTGAACGGTGCCGAGCCCCCCTGCGACGAGAACGGCCAGAGCGAGGATCCACGTCAGGCGCGGCCTGCGCGCAACGAGCGTGCCGATCCGCTTCCACACGCCCGTCACGCCGGCAAGTCCGCGAAGCTCCGCGGAACCGTCCGCACTGCGTGACTCCTCGACTCGTTCGCTCGCAGCCTTGAGTTTGGGGCGAATCGGCCAAAACGCGGCGCGCCCGAAGATCGCCAGGACCGCCGGGAGGAACGAGAGCACGGCGAGGAGTGAAAACACGATCCCGATCGCCGCGATCGGGCCGAGGCTCCGGTTCGAATTGAGGTCGGAGAACAGCAGGCACAGCAGCGCGATAATCACGGTGGCGCCCGAGGCGACGATGGGCTCCCAAGCGGCACGCCAGGCGACGAGAATCGCCGACCATCGCGACTCGACGTGCTGGAGTGCTTCCTTGTACCGCGCGACGAGCAGGAGCGAATAGTCGGTCGCCGCACCGATTACGAGGATCGACAGGATTCCCTGGCTCTGCCCGCTCAACGAGATCCAGCCCCAACTCGCGAACGCGTACACCACGAGAATCGCGGCGCACAATGCGAACACGGACGTGAGGAGCACGAGGATGGGCAGCACGATGGATCGGTACACGAGCAGCAGAATGATGAAAACCGCGCCCGCGGCGACGAGCAATAGCAGGCCGTCGATCCCGCCGAACGCGTTCACGAGGTCGGCGGTGAGTCCGGCGGGGCCGGTGACATAGCCGGTCATCCCTGCCGGCAGCTCGTCGGCCAGCACGGCGCGCAGGCCGGACACGGCATCCCGCAACCCCGCATCTTCCGAAATCGGCACGATGAACTCGATCGCGTATCCGTCGTCGGACGGGATCGGCCCCGCCACCGATGTCGACTGACCGGATTCCGGCTCCTGGATGCCATCCACCGCACCGAGCCGCGTACCGAGGTCCGCGAACTCTCCAAGTTGGGATCTTTCTATTTGCGTGTCGGAGACGATGATGACGACGGCGGGAATTGATCCGGAGTCAAAGAACTTCTTCTGCCAGTCGATAGCGACCGTCGACTCCGCGCTCGCAGGGAGGAACGACGCCTGGTCGTTGCTCGAGACGGAGGAAAGTTTGCCGAACGTCGGCCCGCCTACCGCGGCCGCCGCAACCCAGACGAGCAGCAGGATCGACGGCAGCAGGATGCGCACCCACCGCCGAGGTGCGCGGGGCGCGGTGCGGGTGCCGCTCGCGTTGTTGCGTGCCATCACTCGGTCGCCGCCGTGTCGGAGGGTGCCGTGGCGGAGGGTGCCGTGGCGGACAGTGCATCCAGGAAGCGGATCACGATGTCCTTCTCGCTTGCGGTCAACTGGGCCGCAACCTCGAATCGCTTGGCGTGCAGGCGGCCAACCTTCTCCTCTACTTCGGCGTGAGCCGCGGGACTTACGGTGATCACCATGGCCCTTCGGTCATGCGGGTGCGGCGCGCGCGCGACGTGACCTGCCGCTTCGAGCCGATCGATGAGCTTCGTCGTCGAAGCGGTGGAAATTCTGAGGTGGTCGGCGATCATTCCCGGAGTTACGGCCTTTCCCTGATTTGTGGAGACGATGATGAACCGCATTGCCCTCATGTCGTTGTCGCCAAGTTTCATGGAGTGCCGCGATTCATCGTTCATCCGCTGTTCCGCTTCCCGCCACCGCCGCACGGCGGCGAGCACGGCGACGGCATCCTCCATGTCTGACTCGCTCATGGCGTTTCGGTTGATCAGCACCTGATGGGGGTCGATCACACGGGGGTCGATGAGCGGATCAGGTGTCGAACGATGCGCAGCGTGCGATTCGGGCATGGGACGAGCTTACTGCCCCTTGACGATATACGCCAGTCTATTATCTATCTCGGCTAGGTTAGTGGTGGCTGTCCCGCTCGTCGATCAACCCCAGTGCGGCGGCTTGTCGGCCTTCAACCGATCGTCGTTCTCGTTGTCGGCGTGACGACGCGGCTCGGGTTGCGGACTCGGATCACTGCCGGGAACTGCCCGCGTCGAAACGCGCCGATCCTTCCTGCGCCCCGGTTTCCCTTCCCGATCTTCCCCGCTGGCCGTGCCGTCCGCCTCGTCGGATTGGCCCTGACCAGTGTGCTGCGAATCCATCGCGCTAACCGTGGGCGCCACCGATGGGAATCGGTTCTGTTTTCGGCGCCTGCTCAACACCCAGCATGTGCACGACCCGATCGGCGACCGCGTCCGGATCGCTGAACAACTCGAATGCGTACACGCGAAGATAGTGCCACCCCAGGCGGCGAAGCAGCTCCGGCCGGAGCCGAAGCGCCTCGCGCATGCTCGAACCCTGCAGCACGGTGTCCGTCTCGATCGTGAGGCACATGCCCCGGTTGCTCGTGACCAGGCCGAGTTTCCCGTGGTGCCCGAGCGCAACGCGCAACCCTCGCGCCTCCAGCCTGCGCGCGAGATCGACGAGCATCGGGTCGCTGTCATCCGGAACCGCCTCGACGCGCGTGCGCGCCGTGACATCGGTGAGGATCTCCGCGAGCGCCACCGCGCCGAACCGCATGCGGTCCTCGTCGATGTCGGATGCCTCAAAGCACGTAACGATCACCATGGCGCGACGCGCGCGCGTCATCGCCGCCGCAAGCATCCGCTCGCCGCCCGGCCGGCCAAGGGCGCCAAAGTCGCTGAGCACCCTACCGTGGGGAGTGCGCCCGTAGCCGATCGAGAAAATGACCCGGTCACGGCTTTCCGCGACCGCCTCCTCGATCGTGGCGACAGTGAACGGTTCCGCGCGATCGCCGAGAACGAACTCGTGCAGGTCGGGCCGCGTCGTGAGGGCGAGCAGCACGGCCTGCTGCACCCGCACGGCATGCCGCGGACTCGCGGTGATGACCATGAGGGACTCCTGCGGGCGGCTCGAAGCGTGGTCGAGCACCAACTCGACGACGCGGTCGACCTCGGCGTCCACGCTTTCCACCGCGCCCGTGGATTCGTCCGGCATCCCCGTGCCGTTCTCCACGTGGTCGATGCGGATGCTGCCGTGCCCGAGAAAACTCCCCGCCCAGGGAAGGGACTCGATGCGTCCGGCGTAAAACCGGCGATTCACGAGCTCCGCGAGATCCTCGCCGCCGGCGCGATAACTGCGCGTCAGCGTGAGAGTGGGAAGGAGTGTCGCAAGAGTTGCGAGCGCGGATGCCGCGTGAAGTGAGTCGAGCTCCTCCACTGACTGCTCGGTCGAGTACTCGTCGCCGAGCGCGACGGTGAACGCCGACGGAGTCTGCGTCACCGGGTCGCCGAACGCGACAATCTGCTTGCCCCTGCGGATCGCGCCAAGGCATTCCGCGACCGTCATCGCGCCGGCATCCACGAGAATCACCGAGTCGAACCGCAGAGAATCGGTGATCTCCGGCACCTCATACGGCGACGCGACCCAGACGGGAGCGACGAAACGCGACAAGTGCGGCGCCGCCTCCTGCAGTGCGCGCGAATCCACCGAACCGCCGCGCAAAAGCTTCTTGAGCTCTGCCGCTTCGTCCGGCCAGTCGACGAGCCCGACGCTCCAGTTCTCCGCGAGCTGCCACGCGAGCAACTGCGCACTGCCTCTCGCGTGCGCTTCATCCACCATGCGGAAATCGGACTCGAGCCGGTCGAGAACTTCGGTGTTCGCGCCCAGGAGAGCACGGTCGCGCTCCAGCAGGGAATCAAGCGCTGAACGCCACCATGCGAGTTCCAATTCCGCGGCCACGTCGGCTTCGGGCACGTGCCGGGCGGAAAGATCGAACAGCAGCGGTTCGATATCGAGTTCGCGCAGACCGGAGACGAGTGCCGTGCGTTCCTGAAGGTTGTGCAGCGCATCCGACTCTTCGCTCAGACCGGAAAGCTTCGCCGCCAGCTCCTCGAGGCGCAAATTGGCGAGCTGGCTCGCTGTGGACTGATTCCCCAGCGGCTCATCCAGAGCGGCGAGATCCTGGACGACCTGCTGGTGCGCAACCTGGACATCCGCGATGCCTACGGGAATCTCGGGGATCACTCCCTCCGCGACGAACCGCTGCCACAGGAATCGCTGCTGCTGGATGCGGCGCAAGGCTTCGTTCAGATCTCCCACGTGCGAACCCGGCCGCTGGTACTCCTTCGCGAGCTGCCTCATCCGGCGTCGGTTCGCCGCCGACATGTGCGCGGAATCCTTGCGAGAACTCGTGGCGGAAATCAGGTCGCTCAACGAACGTTCGAACACGACGGGCAGGAACTTGTCCAGAGTGTCTCGGATGTCCGTGAGCAGGCGCAAATACACACCCAGCTCGGCGATGGATTCGAACGGCCGCATCCGCGTTCCCGCGATGAGCTCGTTCGCCCTCTGGAGCAGGCGCGGCACCTCCACGTGGTAGAGCTGCTTCGCAATGCCATGGGCCCTGGCGGCCTGCTCGCTCGAGGCGAAAGATGCCCCGTACCAGGCCGAATCGCCCGGCCCGTACTGAAACTCACCAAGGCTCGCAGCCTGAATCATCGTCGCCGCCGCCTTTTCGCGACCGTGCGCGAGTCGCACCACGGATTCGCGGCTGAGCCGTGCCGTCGTGGTCGGCGGGTCCGGCAACAGCGCAAGCCGCGACAATTCGGTCAGGCAATCCAGGACCGAAACACCCAGCTCCGGGTCGGTGTTGGACACCGCAGTGCGGTAGTCGAGGAGAATCTTGCGAAGCCGGACCAAGGCTTCGTCCACTTCGCCGAGGCGAGGCTCCTGGGCTTTCTCATTGCGGCCGATCGCCCGGATGATGTCGCGCCGGAGGGAAGCGGGCGCTACCGGCAGACCGCCGAGCCCGATGTCGCCGAACCTTTGGACAATCCCCTGCAGGCTCGAGGGCCGAGGACTCACCACGAGCACTCTCTTGTTCTGCTGCAGAAGGCACCCGATCGCGTTCACAATCGTTTGGGTTCCCCCTGTGCCGGGAAGAGTTTTGACCACGACGGAGTTCCCCGCGGCGATGTGCGCCACAACGCCGTCCTGCTCTGCGTCGGCGTCCAGCAGCAACGTGTCGGTCTCGGGTGCGCGCTCGTCGGGGTGTTGCGCTTCCGCGGCCGTGAAACTCTCCTCCACCGCCCACTTCGCGCTCGGGTTGCCGGCGAGAGCATCGAGGATCGGATGTTCGAGATCAGCGGCATCCGTGACGAGAGCAGTCGCGATATCCGCGAAGGACGACACCACGAGCCGCGGCTGCACGTTGAACCATTCGAGATGCTGCGTGAGGCCGCGCAGGCGATCGATGACCGAATTCGGCTTGAACGCGCCATCGTGCTGCGCGAGCGCGACAAAACTGGCGGCATCGAGCGAAATGTGGAACTGTTCGTCGAGCGCGGCTGCCAGCGCCGGATTCAGCGTCGGCTCCCCACGCAGTCGCAGCTCGAAATCGTTCCCGTAACGCCGGATCGCGAGTGGGCGCAGCAGAATCGGCGCGCGGAAATCCGCACCCTCGAACTGCCACTCGACGATTCCGATGCCGAGATGAACCGAGTCGATTCCCCTCGTGCTCGAAAGCTCCCTCGACTTCGCCGCAACCTCCGCCGCAGCGAGCTTCGCCGCGCGAAGCGCCATGTCATCCCGGATCAGACTCGACAGCAGCGTCGTCTTGCCCGTGATGAATTGCGCCAGGCCCCCCGGATGGGTTGCCCCCAGTTCGATTCGCGTGAGCGGCCCGTCCACGAAATGCAGAAGCGGATTCGTGCCACCGATGCCGGCAAGTTCCTGCCGCCATCCTTCCCACGTGGGTTCTGCGACATTCATGGCCGTGAAACTCGGATCCCCGAGAGTGAGCGCGTGCGGCGACGTGACCTGGGCGTGCGCGAATGTGGGGTCGCTGGGATGCTCCGCTGGATCATCCAGGAAGTCGTCTTCAGGTTTGCCGGCACGCCACACGATGCCACCTTAAGCGGAAAGCACGGGTTTTCCGGGGAGGCGGGGCGAGTTTCGCCGTGTGCGCTCCCTCGTCGCCGCATGCTGCGAGCACTCCCGCCGCCTCGAATGCGCCCCCTAAACTTGCGACCATGGATTCCCCGCTCCTCAATGCTGCCGGCATTGCCGTCCTCACGGTCGTCGTCATTTTCGCCGGGATTGTCGGCGCCGGCTTCTGGCTGCTGGCGCGCCGGCGCTCCCGTGCCCACCAACCGGATGCGCTCGATGCGCTGCAGCGCGAGGCGAACATCCTGCTCGTGCGAGTCGACGATGCCATCAAGAGCGCGGACGACGAACTGGGCTACGCGATCGCCCAGTTCGGCAACGTCAAATCACAGGAGTTCGAAACCGTTCTGGAAACCTCGAAAGCACAACTGAGGGAAGCCTTCGGCCTTCAACAGAAACTCGACGACGCGTTCCAGGACACCCGGACGCAACGTCGCGAGTGGAGCAGCAGGATCATTCACCTGTGCGAGTCTGCCCAGTCGGCGCTCACCGCGCAGGAGGACGCATTCGCGGAGTTGAGGAAACTCGAATCGAACGCACCCGAGAATCTCTCCGCCGCCCGCCGCGCGGTGGACTCGGCCACGGCGCGCCTCGCGGAATCCTCCGACGCGCTCGCGAAGCTCCAGCGGGACTTTCTCGACGCCGCCGTCGCGTCGGTCGCCGACAACGTCGACCGCGCGCGGGCCGAACTGGAACTGGCGGCGGCGAGCGCCGATCGCGCCCAAACAGCACTGGACGCCAGGACTGACTCGATCGCCGGCAGCTCGGCCGTGGAGGCCATCCGCGCCACCGAGGAGCACGCCTATCGCGCTGGGAAGCTCATCGACGCCATCGAGACGCTCCGACTCGAACTGGACAAAGCGAGAGATGCAGCGACCACCCTGCGCGAGGCGACCCGCGAGAGCCTGGTGGGCGCGCGAGCCGTCCGCGACGCCCCTCCGGATGCCGCGGTCGGGAAAGCTGTTGGGAAGGCGATCGAAACCGTGGAGGCGGCACTCGCGGTGGATGTGAAGCTCAGGGACCCGCTCGCGACGCTCGAAGTGTTGCGGACGGCGAACGCCGAGCTCGACGCCGGCATGGCAAGCGCGCGAAACCAGCACGAGCGCTTGTCCGGTGCGCGCGTTGCGCTCGTCGGGGCGCTCGTCGGAGCACGAAGCCAGATCGCGTCGACGAGAAACTACATCGACACCCGCCGCGGCGGCGTGGGCTCGGAGGCCAGGACGAGACTCGCCGAGGCAGAACGGCTCCTGGCCATCGCGGAAGCCGAATCGGATCCGGTCGCCGCCCTCGACATTGCGCGAAGCTCGGCGACCTACTCCAGGGACGCTGATGCGCTCGCGCGCTTCGACCTGCTTCGCAGGTGAATTGCGCGCACCGCGGGGCTGGGAATGTCCTGTGTGGGTCGGAAACAATTGGGCATGCGGAGCACAGGCTGTACCATTGAGATCTGATTTGCCCACTTTGGCTTGTTCGGCGAGAGATACGGGTAGGACACGTGGGTACGAAAGGTCAGACAGTCTTGAGTGTGAAGAAGTCTCGTGAAGCGTTCGTGAAGCTCGCGGTCATCGCGGTCTCCGGAGGGCTTGTCGCGACCCTCGCGCTTCCCGCCTACGCCTTCAACTCCGCGAGCAACGACGTCGTCGCAAGCGCGCCGGCCGAAAAGGAACTGGCCGTCCAAACCTTGGCGTCATCGCCGTCGAACGCACTCGCGGTCACCCGCGACGGGTACACGGCCGTCAAGAAATCCGTCACCCCCGTGCTCGTGAACCGGTTCGTCACGCTCAATCCTCCGGCGCAAAGCTATAGCGGCCAGGCCGTCGTCGATTTCGCCATGCAATTCGTCGGAGTTGTGCCCTACGGGTCCGGAAACAGCCCGACGACAAGCTTCAGCTGCGACGGCTTCACCCAGTACGTGTTCGGAAACTTCGGCATTCACCTGCCGCGCATCGTCTCTCACCAGGCCGCGCTCGCCGTCCCCGTCTCCGTAGCCGATGCGCAACCGGGAGACCTCGTCTGGCATCCGGGACAGCACATCGGAATTTACGCGGGCGGCGGGATGATGGTCGACTCTCCCCGCGCCGGGCTCTACGTCACCTACCGTGCCATTTGGGGGAACCCGGTCTACTTGAGGCTCAAGTAGGGCGCGTTTCGATCATTCGCGGTCAAACCCGTCGATGATGCGCGCCTCCAGCAGCGCGCGATCCTCCACGGGCAGAAAGCTGCTCGCGGCGGCGTTCAATTGGAACGTCTCGAGATCGCCGAGGTCGTAGCCGAACGCATCGGAAAGCAGCGCGAGCTCCTGGCTGAGCGTCGTATTGCTCATGAGCCGGTTGTCGGTGTTGACGGTCACCGTGAACCCCAATTGATACAGCAGGTCGAACGGATGATCGGCGAGGTCGGAGCCCCACCGCTCGATCGCTCCGGTTTGAAGATTCGATGAGGGGCTCAGTTCGAGTGCGATTTCCCGGTCCCTGACCCAGCGCGAGAGCACGCCGAGCGTGACAAAGCTGTTGCCGCCTGCCTCTTTTTCGACGTCGATGTCTTCCGCGAGCCGCACGCCGTGTCCGAGTCTCAGCGCCCTGCCGTCGAACAGCGCACCCCGGATGCTGTCGAGCCCCGCGGCTTCCCCCGCGTGCACGGTCGCCGGAAGGAAATGCTCCGCGAGGAAGTCGAACGCCGTGCGGAGTCGGCTTGCCGGGAACCCGTCTTCCGGGCCGGCAATGTCGAATCCGACGACACCGCGATCCCGGTGACGCACCGCCAATTGGGCGATCTCCAGTCCGTTGTCGGCCTGACGCATGGCGCTCACGAGCTGCCCGATCCGGATCTGGCCGCCTGACCTGGCAACCGAGTCGATTCCGTCGTCGATTCCGGCCTGCACCGCCTCCACGGCATCGTCCAGGCTCAGTCCCCTTCTCACGTGCTGCTCGGGCGCCCACCGAACTTCGCCGTAGATCACGCCGTCCCTGTGCAGGTCTTCAACGAATTCGCGCGCGATTCGCGCGAGGCCCTCGGCGGTCTGCATCACCGAAATGGTGACGTCGAAAGTCTTCAGATACTCCACGAGGGAACCGGAATCCGCCTGGTTCGCGAACCACGCGCCGAGTTCATCGGCATTGGTCGCCGGCAGGTCGAGTTCCAGTTCGCCGGCGAGATCGATGATGGTCTGCGGCCGAAGTCCGCCGTCCAGGTGATCGTGCAGCGACACTTTCGGCAGCGGATTGATGTTCACGCCGCTGGACAAAGTGAACTGCCGGTCTGCTGCGCGCTCGAACGTTGCGGGGCTCATGCAGCAAATCTACCGGCTCGTGCCCCTGGCATCCCCCCTCTAGGATTCAGGCATGACGACGAAAATCATCCTGGACTGCGACCCTGGGCACGACGACGCGATCGCGATGCTTCTCGCACACGGGAACCCGAACATCGAACTCGTTGCCGTCACGACCGTTCACGGCAACCAGACGATTGAGAAGGTGACCCGCAACGCGCTCGCCGTTGCGACCGTCGCGGGGATCACGGGAGTGCCGTTCGCGGCGGGCGCGCACCGGCCGCTCGTTCGCGAAGCGGAGGTCGCTGAATCCATCCACGGGGATTCCGGAATGGACGGCCCGGCGCTGCCGGAGCCCGCGTTCGCTCCGGACGAGCGTCACGCCGTCGACCTCATCATCGACACCATCATGCAGAATCCGCCCGGCACCATCACGCTCGTGCCGACCGGCGCGCTCACCAACATCGCCCTCGCGGTGCGCAAGGAGCCGCGCATCGCACAGCGGGTGAAGGAGGTCGTGCTCATGGGAGGCGGCTACCACGTCGGGAACTGGAGCGCGGCGGCGGAGTTCAACATCGTGATCGACCCGGAGGCCGCCCACATCGTCTTCAACGAGTCGTGGAAGCTCACGATGGTCGGCCTCGACCTCACCCACAAAGCCCTCGCGACCCCGGATGTCGTCGCCTCCATCGCCGCGATCGACACGGCCCCCGCGCGGTTCGTCCTCGAACTCCTCGAGTTCTTCACGGAGAGCTACCGGGATGCGCAGGGCTTCGAGTACCCACCCGTGCACGATCCGTGCGCTGTCGCCCTCGTCATCGATCCCACCGTCATGACGGTCGTGCGGGTTCCGCTCGATATCGAACTCACCGGATCGCTCACCCTCGGCATGACGGTCGCCGACTTCCGGGCCGAAGCGCCCGACACGTGCACCACGTACGCGGCGACCGACCTCGACCACGCCAAATTCTGGGGCCTCATCACCGACGCCCTCACCCGCATCGGCTGACTTTCATCATTCAGGAGGTTGTGTGACGGATGTGACTGTCGGGAATCCGAAAGCGTGAGCGATTGCCGAACGCACCCACTCACGCGGTGATTCGGTCGGCGATGAGCGGTCCGCCGTCGTGCACCTCGTCGCCCTTCGCGCCGATGCGGTACGCGCCCTCGAGCGCCTCCATCGCACGCTCGAACCGGGCAGGTTCATCCGCGTGGAGCGTGAACAGCGCCTGACCCTTCGTCACGGTATCTCCCGGCTTCGCGTGCAGGTCGATGCCCGCGGAGTGCTGTACCGGATCCTGCTTGCGCGCCCTTCCTGCGCCGAGGCGCCAGGCCGCGACGCCGAACGGCAGGGCTTTCTGCTCCACGAGGATGCCGTCCCGATCTGCCGTAACGACATGCGACTCCCTCGCAACCGGCAGCGGCGCGTCCGGGTCGCCGTGTTGCGCCGCGATCATCGCGCGCCACGTGTCCATCGCGCGCCCGTCCTTCAGCGCGCCCTCCACGTCCGCATCCGGTTGCCCGGCCGACGCGAGCATCTCCCGCGCGAGCGCGAGAGTCAGTTCGACGACATCCGCCGGCCCGCCGCCGGCAAGCACTTCGACCGATTCCCGGACCTCGTTCGCGTTGCCGATCGCGAGCCCGAGCGGCACGTTCATGTTCGTCAGGAGCGCCGTGGTCACGACACCGGCATCCGTTCCCAAAGCCACCATCGTCTCCGCGAGCTGGCGACTGCGATTCTCGTCCTGCATGAAGGCACCGGACCCGAATTTCACATCCAGCACGAGCGCGTGCGTTCCCTCGGCGATCTTCTTGCTCATGATCGAGGATGCGATGAGCGGAATCGACTCGACGGTGCCCGTGATGTCCCGAAGCGCGTACAGTTTCTTGTCCGCAGGAGCGAGCGTCTCCCCGGCAGCGCAAATGACCGCGCCGACGGATTCGAGCTGGGCGCGCATCTCCTCGCCGCTGAGGTCCGCCTGCCAGCCTGGGATGCTCTCCAGCTTGTCGAGCGTACCGCCCGTGTGGCCGAGTCCGCGCCCGGAGAGCTGGGGCACGGCAACACCGAAGGATGCCACGAGGGGGGCAAGAGGCAACGTGATCTTGTCGCCGACCCCGCCTGTGGAGTGCTTGTCCGTGGTCTTCTTCGACAGGGTGTCGAATGACATGCGCTCACCCGAGTCGATCATCGCGAGGGTCAGGTCGCGCACTTCGTCCCGGTCCATGCCGTTGAGGTAAATCGCCATGGCCATCGCGGCCATCTGCTCGTCGCCGATGTATCCGCGAGTGTACGCATCGATGAGCCAGGACACTTGCGCGGTCGAAAGCTTGGCGCCGTCACGCTTGGCATGAATGAGGTCCACCGTGTCGAACGGTTCGATAGTTGTCACGCTGTGTACTCCTTCAGGGTGCGCGGGCCGAAGGCATCGGGGATGACTTCGTCGATCGTCTTGATTCCCGAGACGGTCTCCAGCACCATGCCGGGCGCCGAATGCTCGAACAGCAACTGTCGGCAGCGTCCGCACGGCATGAGAACATTGCCGTGACCGTCGACGCACGTGAACGCGACGAGCTTGCCGCCGCCGGTCATGTGCAGGCTGGAAACGAGCGCGCATTCGGCGCACAATGTGAGTCCGTAGGAGGCGTTCTCGACATTGCATCCGGACACCACGCGGCCGTCATCCACCATCGCCGCAGCGCCGACGGGAAAATTCGAGTACGGGACGTAGGCGTGCGTCATCGCTTCTTTCGCGATATCCCGCAGGCGGTCCCAGTCAACGTCAACCATGGCTGTTCTCACTCCTTCTTCGAATCTAGTCTGCTACCGCCAACCTTGCCCGGCCTGCCCGCAAGATACGCGGTGATCGAGAGGGGCACAATGAGCACGCTCAAAAACAGCAGCGGAACGACCCATGCGGCTGTCGCATCGCGCAGCGCGCCGAGCGCGAGCGGCCCCACGGCTGCGAGCAGGTACCCCCAGCTCTGCGACATCCCGGACAACTTCGTGGCGTGCGCGGAATCCGGCGACCGCAGCACGATGTAGGTGAGGCCGAGGCCGAGCCCAGCCCCTTGCGCGAGTCCGAGGAAGATCATCCACGGCAACGCGGTATCCGGCATGAGCAGAAAGCCGACGAACGCCACGGTATACAGCACGGATACAACGATCGAGAACGCTGCCTGGCTTTTCATCCGGTCGAGGACGAGCGGTACGACCAGTGCAGGCAGGATGCTCGCGAGGTTCACGACCGAGAGCATGAGCCCGGCGAACACGGCGTCATGCCCGTACCCGATGAGTATGGTCGGCAGCCACGCTGTCGTCGAATAGAAATTGAGTGACTGGAGTCCGAAAAAGATCGTCACAAACCAGGCGATGCGGTCGCGGGAGAGTGCAATTCCCACGACCCGCGGATGACGCGGCAGTTGCCGCGTACTCCGAAGGGTCGGAATCCAGCACACGAGCCCTACGACCGCGAAAAGTCCCCACGCTCCGAGAACTTCGTTCCATCCCCAGCCGACGGCCTGAGCGACCGGCACGGTGATTCCGGCCGCAAGAGTCGCGCCCGCCGTGAGCGACATGGAGAACAGGCCGGACATGATTCCGAGCCGGTGCGGGAAGTCCCGTTTGATCAGCCCGGGAAGCAGAATGTTTCCGACCGCGATGCCTGCGCCGATCAGCACCGTTCCGGCGAACAGCGCGGGCACCGTGGGGACGATGCGCAAAGCCGAGCCGCCGATGATCGCCACGAGCACGAGGGCAAGGCTGCGCTCGAATCCGATTCGTTCCGCGAGCAATGGCGCAAGCGGGCCCATCACCCCGAAACACAGCACAGGGACGGTGACGAGCAGCCCAGCGAGCACCGAGGACATCTCCAGGTCGCGGATGATGTCATCGAATACCGGTGCGACCGCGACGATGACCGGACGCAGGTTGAGCGCAACCAGCACGACAGCAATCGCCGACCACAGGCCGCCGGACACCAGTCGGGCTGGTGCGGCGTCCGCCACCTTCATCAGGACTTGATGTACGGCTTGCCGTCGGCGGCGGGTGCCCTCGACACTCCGACCAGTCCGGCGACCGCGAAAATGGTCACGACGTAGGGCAGCATGAGCATGAACTGGCTCGGTACCGGGGATCCGATAATTCCCAGCACGCTCTGGAGGTTCGATGCGAACCCGAACAGGAGAGCCGCGAGCGTCGCCTTGATCGGATCCCACTGCCCGAAGATCACCGCTGCCAGCGCGATGAAGCCCGCGCCCGCCGTCATCTCCTTCGTGAACGAGCCGACCGAACCAAGAGTGAAGTAGGCGCCGCCGAGGCCGGCAATCGCGCCGGCGAGGGACACATTCCAGAACCGGGTCAGGTTGACCCTGATGCCGACGGTGTCCGCTGCCTGCGGGTGCTCGCCGACCGAACGCGTGCGCAATCCCCACCGCGTGCGGAACAACGAGTAGGCAACGAGCGCCACGACGACGTACATGATGTACACGATGACCGTCTGATTGAACAGCACGGGCCCGATGATCGGGATCTGCCCGAGCACGGGGATGTCGATGCGGTCGAACCGCGGCGGCGAGTTCAGGAGTTGCGAGCTATCGGTGAGCACCTGCGAGTACAGGAACCCGGTGAGGCCTGCCACGAGCACGTTCAGCACGACGCCGACGATGATCTGGTCGACGATGTAGTTGATGGCGAACGCCGCGAGCACAAAGGATACGAGCACTCCCGCAACCATTGCGGCGAGCAACCCCAGGAGCGGCTGGCGGGTGATGGATGCGACGACAGCCGACATGAATGCGCCCGCGAGCAGCTGGCCTTCGATCGCGATATTGATGACGCCGCTGCGTTCGCAGATCACGCCGCTCAGTGCCCCGAAAATGAGGGGAACACTCAGACTCACCGCACCGATCAACAGGCCGGGGACGGGAATGAGCGCGTCGGCGGACGCCCAGGTCAGGAATGCGACGAGGAACAGCACGACATACACGATGGTGAGCCACAGCGGAACCTTGACGGCGCGGTGCACCATCCACGCCGTAATCCCCGCCATGACGAGAAGGGCGACCGCGAGCACCCAACCGGTAGCCAGGGTCGGCAGGAACACGTCGGGGAGTTGAATCCAGTCCGCGGACGTGGAGAGCCGGAACTGACTCACGCCCGGACGGCCGAAAAAGCCGAAGAGGACGACGGCGAAGACCGCGAAGATGCCGAACGCGATGGGAGCCTTCCAGCTCCTTACGACCGCCTTCTCCCTCACGATCGGCGATGACGCGGATGCGTTGGAAGTGGAACCGGTAGTTGCGACGCTCATTTCGTCACCGCCGCTTTCTTGCCTTGGAGCTTCGACAGTTTGATGGGCGCGAGAAGGTCCGGACTCGGCAACCGGAAAATGGCCCGCACGAGCGGCGGCGCCGCGATGAACAGCACGATCATGGACTGCACGACGAGCACGATGTCGATCGGGATTCCTTCGGCCGCCTGCATCGTGAAGCCACCCGCCTTGAACGCGCCGAACAGAATGCCCGCCGAGAACACGCCCCATGGCCGGGAACGCCCGAGCAGGGCGACGGTGATCGCGTCAAATCCGATTCCCGCATCGATTCCCGCACTGAATCCGGTGGTCACCGTCCCGAGAACCTGAAACACGCCCGCCAGACCGACGAGCCCGCCGGAAAACAGCATGACGTAGGTGAACATGCGCGGGACATTGATTCCGGCGACTTTCGCTGCGCTGGGGCTCGCTCCCACGGCCCGGAATTTGAACCCCAGGCTCGAGCGGTTGAGAAGCCATGCGACGAAGAACGTCGCACCGATCGCGAGGACGAATCCCCAATGCAGGCTGTATTTCGGGCCCAGGAGATCCGGGAAAACGGCCGTGTCCATCATCCCCGGCGTTTTCGGGTTATTCGAACCGGGCGCCTGGAGGAGGCCGGGCGTACTCAGCATCCAGTAGACGAAGTAGAACGCGACGTAGTTGAGCATGATCGTCGTGATGACTTCGTGGGCGCCCGTTTGCGCCTTAAGGAAGCCGGCGATCCCGCCCCAGAGGGCGCCCGCGAGGATGCCGGCGACGACCGCGAGGATGAGGTGCAGACCGTACGGCAGGTGAAACGAGAACCCGACCCATCCGGCGGCCGCCGCGCCGAACAGCATTTGACCGCGGCCACCGATGTTGAACAATCCGGCCCGGAAGCCGAGCGCGACACCCAGTCCCGCGACGATCAGCGGAGTGGCGAACGCGAGAGTGTCCGTGAGCGGCTTGATGCCGTTGAGGAATCCCGGCCGACGGAAGTTGTAGACCGAACCCTGGAAGAGGGAAACATAGGCTCCCGATACCGCCTCCCAGATGGCACCGAGGGTCGCACCGGGCTTCGAGAAGAAGTAGGCGGACGCTTCCTGCACTCTCGTGTCGGTCAACGCGATCAGGATGCCGCCGATCACGAGCGCGAGCAGGACGGCGAGCACCGACATGAGGGCGCTCCCCGACAGGATCTCGCGCATGGCGGCCGACCAGCGGGACGACTCGGAATTCTCCGTGCCCGGTTTGGCCGGTGCACTCTCCGGCGTTGCCTCTGTCTCGGTGGACTCTGGTGTCGTGCTCATGCCGCTTTGCCCGTCCCGGCGGGCGCTTCGCCTGCCATCATCAAACCAAGGACCTCGCGGGGAGTGTCGCCGGGAACAATGCCCACGATTCCTCCGCGGTACATCACAACTATCCGGTCTGCAAGTGCCGCAACTTCGTCGAGTTCGGTCGAGACGACGAGAACGGGAATCCCCGCATCTCGCGTCTCCACGATCCGCGTGTGCACGAACTCGACGGAACCGACGTCGAGACCCCTCGTGGGTTGCGCTGCGACGAGCAGTCTCAGTTCGCGGCTCAACTCGCGCGCGAGCACCAGCTTCTGTTGGTTACCGCCCGACAGCTTGGATGCGTGGGTGCCGATGCCCTGCGCGCGGATGTCGAACTCGGAGATCTTCTCTTCCGCAAACTCTGCGAGCGTCGCCAGCTGCAAACTGCCCGCCCTCACGAACGGCGGTCCCTCCGCACGGTCCAGCATGAGGTTCTCCGCGATGGTGAACTCCCCGATCAGACCATCCTCGTTGCGGTCCTCCGGGATGAACCCGACTCCGGCATCCAGAATGTTCCTGACGCTCTCGTGGCGCAGCGACTTGCCGTCCAGTTCGATCCGGCCGCTCACCCGCGGTTGAAGGCCCATGATCGCCTCGACCAATTCCGTCTGGCCATTGCCCTGAACTCCGGCGATCGCGACGATCTCTCCCGCCTTGATGTCGAAACTGATGTTGTTGACGACAATCTGGCCGATCTGGTCGATGACGGAGAGCTTGTCGATGACGAGCGCAGGCTCACCCACGTTCGCCTCTCCCTTGTCGATCATGAGTTCGATCGCCCGACCCACCATCATCGACGCGAGTTCCTCGTTGGACGCTGTCGGCGACGCCTCGCCGACGACCTTGCCGAGGCGGATGACGGTGATCTTGTCGGCCACTTCGCGAACTTCGCGCAGCTTGTGGGTGATGAAGACGATCGACGTCCCCGCCTCCTTGAGCTGCTTCATGATGAGCATGAGCTCGTCGGTTTCCTGCGGGGTGAGAACGGCGGTCGGTTCGTCGAACACGAGCACCTTCGCATCGCGGGACAACGCCTTGATGATCTCGACGCGCTGCTGGACGCCAACGGGAAGATCCCCGACCAGCGCATCCGGGTCGAGGTCGAATCCGAACCGCGCGGAGATCTCGCGCACTTGCTCGCGCGCCTTCGCGACATCCAGTCGCCCGGCGAATGTCGTCGGCTCGTGGCCGAGCATGACGTTTTCCGCCACGGTGAACACGGGAATGAGCATGAAGTGCTGGTGCACCATTCCGATGCCCGCCGCCATGGCGTCACCCGGTCCGGCGAAGTGCTGAACTTCGTCGTTGAGCAGAATCTGACCCTCGTCGGCGCGATACAGGCCGTACAGGACGTTCATGAGCGTCGACTTGCCCGCGCCGTTCTCGCCGAGCAAACAGTGAATCTCACCCGGCTCGACGACTAGGTCAATGTGGTCGTTGGCAACCAGGGCACCAAATCTCTTCGTGATGCCGCGAAGTTCGAGCTTCATGGTGGATAAATTCCTGTCCGTCCGACACCGTTGCCGGAAACGAGGCGCGTTCGCTACAGAAGACTACAGCGAACTCGGGGAGGCCAGCGGTGCTGGCCTCCCCGAGCCGTGCTGAGTTGTTGCTACCTACTTAGGGGACGACGGCGACGTGACCTTGACCGCGCCGCTGATGATGTCCGCCTTCAATGCGTCGAGTTCGCCCTGCAGGCCGGCGTCGACCTTCGACTCGTAGTCGTGGAACGGCGCAATGCTCACGCCGCCGTTCTCCAGGGTTCCCACGAACGGCGAGTTGTCGAACTCGCCCGCGGCAGCCGACTTGACGACCTCGGACACACCAACCTGCATGCCCTTCATGATCGACGTGAGGAACAGGTCCTTCAGGTCGACGGCCGTCTCGTAGACGTCGGCGTCGACACCGATCATGGCGATGTCCTTGCCGGAGTCGCGAATTGCCTCAGCGGCACTGAGGAAGATCGGACCACCAACGGGCAGGATGACATCCGCGCCCTGGTCGATCAGGTTCTGTGCCGTGCTCTTGGCGGTGTCGTTCGCTTCGAAGCCACCGGTGAAGGCGCCATCCTGCGCTGCGACGTCCCAGCCGAGCGCCTTGACGCTCGTGCCCTTGACCTCGTTGTAGTGGTTGACTCCGTCAACGAATCCATCCATGAAGATCGTCACGGGCGGGATCGGGATTCCACCGAAGGTTCCGACGATGCCGGAGGTTGAGTAGCTCGCCGCCGCGTAGCCGGCCAGGAAGGCCGCCTGCGCCGTGTCGAACACGATCGGCTTGACGTTCGGCAGGTCGATGGAGCTGTCGTCGATGATGGCGAAGTTCACATCCGGGTTCGCCTCGGCCGCGACCTTGGTCGCCTCCGCGAGGAGGAATCCGACGGTGACGATGATGTTGCAGCCCTGGTCGACGAGGTTGCTCAGGTTGGAGGCGTAGTCCGTCTCCGCCTGGGACTCGACAGCGTTGGCCTTGACGCCGAGTTCCTTCGCGGCTTCGTCGAGACCCTGCTTACCGATCTGGTTGAACGACTTGTCGTCGAACCCGCCGGTGTCAGAGATCATGCACGGGATGAAGTCTGAGGCGCCGGGATCCGGGCTGCCCGGGGTTTCGGGTGCTGGCGCACAGCCGGCGAGCAGCAGGGTGCTGACCCCGACAATTGCTAGTCCGCTCAATGCGGAGCGTGAGGTGATTCTCAAGGTGTCCTCCAAGGTGCTGCCGTGGCGCGGTGCCACAGCGATAGTTCGTACAGGTTACCTAATGTTACGAGCGCGTGGACAACCCAAAACGGCTGTCAAAGTCGAAAGGTTACCAACCTGCAACAGGGGATTTACCTGCGGTTTACAGGATGTCGGTTCGCCCGGAGACCTTGAGTGCATCAACGACCGCCTTGACGCGCTGCGCATTCGCGCTCGTGGTCACCAAAAGAGCATCCGGAGTGTCCACGACGACGATGTCCGTGACGCCGATGAGCGAAATCAATCTGCCGGTTTGACTGACCACGACGCCGCTGGACGCATCGGACAGGACGCGCGCGTTCTCGCCGAGAATCGCCAAATCCGACGTGCGGCCGCCCGAGTGCAGTTTGGCGATCGCCGCAAAGTCCCCGACATCATCCCAGTCGAAATCCCCGGGAACGACAGCAAGCCTTCCATTCGCCGCCGCGGGCTCGGCGACGGTGTAATCGATGGCGATCCTGGCCAATCCGGGCCACACCTTGTCCACGACGGCACCTCGCCGGTCGGTGTCCCACGCCTCGGCAAGCTCCGTCAGTCCCTCGAGCAGCTCCGGCTGGCTCTCTCCGAGCTGTTCGAGCAGGCGGTCCGCCCTCGCGATGAACATGCCCGCGTTCCAGAGGTAGTTGCCATCGGCCAGATAGCCCTTCGCGACCTGGGCGCTCGGCTTCTCGACGAACCGATCCGCCTTGACCGCGCTCGGGGCGCCCTGGATGCCCAGCGCCCCATCGCAGTGGATGTAGCCGAACCCGATTGCCGGATCTGTCGGCGTTATTCCGATGGTCGCGATGTAACCGGCATCGGCGGCGGCGATCGCCTCTCGCACTGCGCGATAAAAGCCCCGGGAATCGGAAATGACGTGGTCCGCGGCGAACGAGCCGATGATGACGTCTGGCTCACGGTGGTGGAGAATCGCGGCGGCGAGGCCGATCGCGGCAGACGAGTCCTTCGGTTCGCTCTCCAGAACGACGTTGCGGTCGATGAGCTCGGGGATCTGCGCTTCGACAGCCGCGCGATGCGCCCGGCCTGTGACGACCATGATGCGATCGGGGCCGGATAGCGGCTCCAGTCGCTCCCACGTCGCCCGAAGAAGCGTCTTGCCCGAGCCCGTGAGATCGTGAAGAAACTTGGGTGCATCCGCCCTGGAGAGCGGCCACAGTCGGGAGCCGATTCCCCCCGCAGGTATGACGCTGTAGAAGCGTTCGTGCCCGGTTCCGCTATTGGCCATGGCGTTCAGACTAGCGAACGCGGGAATAGACTGGCAGTGTCGATGGTGCGTGAAGCACTGTCGAACACGCAATGACACATCTGCAGGAAGGCTGGTCGTGCCTGGCAAATCGGTGGGAACGCGCTATCCACTCCCCAAGCTCAGCAAGCCCAAGGCGCCGGCGGGCACGGTGTACCGCGGAGATCCCGGAATGTGGTCGTGGGTTCTGCACCGGATCACCGGAGTGGGCATCTTCTTCTTCCTTCTCGTCCACATCCTCGACACCGCTCTCGTGAGGGTGAGCCCTGAGGCATACAACGCAGTCATCGGCACGTACAAGAATCCGATCATGGGTGTCGGCGAGGTTGCGCTCGTCGCGGCGATCGGCCTCCACGCGCTCAATGGGCTGCGCATCATCCTCATCGACTTCTGGGCGTGGGGAACGAAACACCAGAGGCTTCTTCAATGGATCGTGTACATCCTCTGGATCGTCCTGCTGGTCGGTTTCGTGCCGCGCCACCTGATCAACGTGTTTAGCGAGTGAGCGCCATGTCCATCACCATCGAATCTCCCCGCGCCCCCCGCACCGTCCGCCGCAAAGGCATCAATTGGGAAAAGTGGGGCTGGATCTACATGCGTGCGAGCGGCATCGCACTCGTCGTGCTCATCTTCGGCCACCTGTTCGTCAACCTCATGATCGGCGACGGCGTGAAAGCCCTGGACTTCGCGTTCGTCGGCGGCAAATGGTCGAGCCCGTTCTGGCAGTGGTGGGACACCCTCCTGCTCTGGCTTGCCCTCATCCACGGTGCAAATGGAATGCGCACGATCACCAACGACTACGCCCGCAACAACCTCGTCAACCTCGTACTCAAAGGCGCCATCCTGGCGGCAACCATCGTCCTCCTCATCCTGGGAACACTCGTGATATTTACTTTCGACCCCTGCCCGGCGGGCGCTCCAGCCGAACTGCTCGCGACGATTTGCTCGGCGGGTTGACGATGGCGCAATCAGAGCAGGGCGAGATCATCGACGGAGTGCACTACCACAAGCACGACATTGTGATCGTCGGTGCGGGCGGCGCCGGGATGCGGGCCGCGATCGAAGCCGGGCCGCAAGCGAGCACCGCCGTCATCTCCAAGCTGTACCCGACGCGCTCCCACACGGGAGCCGCACAGGGCGGCATGGCCGCCGCTCTCGCGAACGTCGAGGAGGACAACTGGGAGTGGCACACCTACGACACCGTCAAGGGCGGCGACTACCTCGTCGACCAGGATGCGGCGGAGATCCTCGCCAAGGAAGCCATCGAGGCGGTCATCGACCTCGAGAACATGGGGCTCCCGTTCAACCGCACTCCCGAGGGCCGCATCGACCAGCGCCGGTTCGGCGGGCACACTCGCGAACACGGCAAGGCCCCCGTGCGCAGGGCGTGCTACGCGGCAGACCGCACCGGGCACATGATCCTGCAGACGCTGTACCAGAACTGCGTGAAGCACGGGATCAACTTCTTCAACGAGTTCTACGTTCTCGACCTGCTCATGACCGAGGTCAAAGGTGAGAGCCGCCCCGCCGGCGTCGTGGCGTACGAACTCGCCACGGGCGATCTGCACGTGTTCCAGGGGAAGTCGATCGTGTTCGCGACCGGTGGATTCGGGAAGATCTACAAGACCACCTCCAACGCGCACACCCTCACGGGCGACGGCGTCGGAATTCTGTGGCGCAAGGGACTTCCGCTGGAGGACATGGAGTTCTTCCAGTTCCACCCGACCGGGCTCGCCGGTCTCGGCATTCTCCTTTCGGAGGCAGCGCGCGGGGAGGGAGCGATCCTGCGCAACTCCGACGGCGAGCGCTTCATGGAGCGCTACGCTCCCACCATCAAGGACCTCGCGCCGCGAGACATCGTCGCGCGGTCGATGGCGACGGAAATCCGCGAGGGCAGAGGTGCCGGACCGTACAAGGATTACCTTTACCTCGACATCACGCACCTTGAACCGGCCGTCATCGACGCGAAGCTTCCCGACATCACCGAGTTCGCTCGAACGTACCTCGGCGTCGAGCCGTACACCGAACCGGTACCGGTCCTGCCCACCGCGCACTACGCCATGGGCGGCATCCCGACGACCACGGATGCGGAAGTGCTGCGCAACAACACAGAGACCGTGCCGGGACTTTTCGCCGCCGGCGAGTGCGCGTGCGTGAGCGTCCACGGCTCGAACCGTCTCGGCACGAACTCGCTGCTCGACATCAACGTGTTCGGAAAGCGCGCGGGCAACAACGCGGCAGCGTATGCGAAGAAGGCCGAGTGGGTTGCGCTTCCCAAGGATCCGACCGCGGGCGTGCGCAAACTTCTCGACCACGTACGGAGCGGAGACGGGAGCGAACGGATCGCGGTCATCCGACGCGAACTGCAGGAAGCCATGGATCGCAACGCCCAGGTGTTCCGCACGGATGACTCGCTGCGCGAAGTGGGCGACCTCATCAAGTCGCTGCGCGCCCGCTACCGCAACGTGCAAGTGCAGGACAAGGGCAAACGATTCAACACCGATCTTCTTGAGGCCGTCGAGTTGGGGTTCCTGCTCGACCTCGCCGAAGTCGTCGTGTACTCCGCGCGCAACCGCAAGGAAAGCCGCGGCGCCCACATGCGCGAGGATTATCCGAACCGCGACGACGAGAACCTCATGGTCCACACCATGGCGTACCTCACCGGTGACGCGGAGTCCGCGGTCGCCGACGACCACATCAAGCTCGACTGGAAACCGGTGGTCATTACGAACTACCCCCCGACGGAAAGAAAATACTGATGGCATCCGACGTTCTCGAAACAAGCGGACCGCGCGCCCATGATGTCGTTCCGACGTTCACGGTCACAATGATCGTGCGGCGATTCGACCCCGAGGTCGATGAGGAGCCGCGTTGGGTGGACTACGACCTCGAAATGCACGGGACCGATCGAGTTCTCGACGCGCTTCACAAGATCAAGTGGGAGATCGACGGTTCTCTCGCGTTCCGCCGCTCGTGCGCGCACGGCGTGTGCGGGTCGGATGCGATGCGCATCAACGGACGCAACCGCCTCGCGTGCAAGACGCTGCTCAAGGATCTCGACGTGTCCAAGCCCATCTACGTCGAGGCGCTCAAGGGGTTGCCCCTCGAGAAGGACCTCATCGTCGACATGGAGCCGTTCTTCGACAGTTTCCGCGAAGTGCAGCCCTTCCTCATGGCCGCGAGCAAGCCGAAAGACGGCAAGGAGCGACTCCAGAGTGCGGAGGACCGAGCCCGATTCGACGACACGACCAAATGCATCCTGTGCGCGGCGTGCACGTCAAGCTGCCCCGTGTTCTGGACGGACGGCCAATACTTCGGCCCGGCAGCGATCGTGAACGCGCACCGCTTCATCTTCGATTCGAGGGATGAGGGCTCGCAAGTGCGCATGGATATCCTGAACGACCGGGAGGGAGTGTGGCGCTGCCGCACGACGTTCAATTGCACGGAGGCCTGCCCCCGGGGTATCCAGGTCACGCAGGCGATCGCGGAAGTCAAGCAGGCGATCATGAGGGGAAAGCCCTAGCGTCGAGCGCTCGCACGTTCCGGCAGCAACGGCCGGGCCCTTCGTTCGGCGCAGCGGCGTTCGCGCGTTCGCCGTCGGCAAAGAAGAATGCCGGCGACCACCCGAATGGTCGCCGGCGTCGGATCCCCCGATCCCCCGATCCCGGGTAATGCAAGTTTCCCTCTTATACGGAACAGAGTCGGATCCGGCCGCATCATGACGCGAAAACGGAAAAGATTTTAAGTCTTTGTCAGTTGAGAAGCTGAACCGTGAAGCCCAGGGTGTCCGACAGCAGCGTCAGCGGAATCGAGATGGGAACGGTGACGCCCAAAATCTTGAGGTTCTGCTTGAGCGTGATCGGTCCGACTCCCTCCGGCAGGGCCGTGAGTTTCAGCGCCCAGGTGCCGTTCTGGAGCACCACGGTCGTATAGACCTGGCCGGCAACCTGCGCCGACACGACGGCACCCGGCATTCCCTTCCCGAAAAGGTCGAGATCGACCACGGCAGAGGCCGCTCCGGTCGGCGCGGCGTGATCGGGGATCGGCCCGATGGGAAGATTCGGGAGCAAGGCGTTGATGGGATCCGTCACGGATGTGACGACATCGTCGAGGAGATTCGACACCGTGCCGCCGATGTCTGGATCGGTCGCAGTCAGCACGTCGTTCAGTTTGCCGATTACCGGATCCCCCGGATCGGTCCCACCGAAGGGCACACTGCCATCCGGAGCCGCGTCAGAGCCAGCGTTCGGCTGCTCCTCCACGGCGACGTCCTGGGCTGGAGGAGCCGGAGGAATCATGGTGGTGGCCACACCACCGCCGAAGGCCACCGCCAGGGCCACAGACCCCGCGAGGATGGGTGCCGTCAGCACGGACACTGCCGAAAGGCCACCCGAAACGCTCGGCCCGCTCACGCTCGCGACCGTCAGCGGATCGAATGCCGGCGGCATCGCGAGGGCCTGAAGTTGCGCAGCAGTCGCGCTCGACGGTGCACCCATGGAAGCCAGGAGCGTTCCGCCCGCGACTCCACCGAGCATGAGCGGGAAGAGGACGAGGGCGAGCCGGGAGCCCACCTCCTCCACTTCCTCAGACAGGATGCAGCACCGGGAGCACGTGGCTAAGTGGCCATGGAGCCGTGTCTGTTCCCGGTCCGTGAGCGAGTGCCGCGCTTTGTCGCCGAGTCGCTGGATCGCCCACCGGCAATCGGCAGACTCGCCGTCATCCGAGATGTGGGCTTGCAGCCACGCCTTCCGCAGGCCCTCGCGCGCTCGATACGCGAGGGCGGCGACGCTATTGGCTGTGATCCCGAGGATGGGCGCGACCTCGTGCGGGTCCATTCCCTCCACTTCCGTGTACCAGAGGACCGACTGCCATCGTTCGGGAAGGCTGCGGAAGGCACGCACGGTGAGGGTGCGGTCGAGGGCGAACGCCACCGGGTCCTCCGGAATGGTGTCGTCCTCCAGCGAGTCAAAGTCATCGACTTGCACATCGGTGTTGTTCCCGCCCCACCGGCTCGCAATGTTGCGGATCGTCGTGTACAGGTAGGGGCGAAATCCGCCCGTGGGGCCCCCGCCGCCCAGAATCGCCTGGTAGATGCGGGTGTAGGCCTCTGAGACGAGGTCCTCGGCCTCGAGCGTCGACGTGAACTGCCGAGCCACCCGAATCCCGGAACGCGCATGACGTTCCCACAGCTCGGCGAAAGCGGCGCGGTCCCCTGCGCGCGCGAGCAGAACCAGCGACTCGTCGGACGTGACGTCCGGTGCCCCCTGCAAGTCCATCCAAACCCCCGTTTGGAGCCCCAACTCTCGACCTCGGGTGACGGCGAGATTGGCGCTAGGTCCAGTATTGCGCGTTTTCACGGATCTGACCACCGTCCCGCCAACGTGTCCACGGTGATTCAGGGGAAACTGCGAACGCAAAATACTTCTGGCCGGCACCATTGCTGGTGTCGGCCAGAAGTAAATACATCGAGCTGAGGTAAACGGGTCGAATTGCAACCCCCGTTTTCGCGATTGCGCCGATTCGGGTTCGAACGCACGATCCAATATACCAGTGCGGGAGAGGAATGTGTACCCCGAAATGTCCCCAGTACCGGGGACAGCCGGAGCCGACGGACGGCGAGCGCCAACCCTGTCTCGTTAGGCTTGCGGTATGACGCCGGCACAGAACGTGATCTCCTGGGCCACTTCGCTCAGGCCCGTGCGCGTCTTCCTCCACTTCTCGAACAAGCGCGGCTTCCTGCTCGCCGCAGGTCTGTCGTTTCAGGCGATTTTCGCCGTGTTCGCGGGAATCTGGGTCGGATTCGCGACGGCCGGCCTCATCCTGCAAAACAACCCCCAGTTGAGCGGCGCGTTCTTCACGACCGTTTCGCGTTCCGTCCCCGGTTTGATCTCATGGAACGGCACCGCCGGGGTCATCGATCCTGAGCAACTCATGCAGGCCCAGATCCTCGGCTGGACGGGCGCCGCCGCGGCCGTGGGACTGCTCTTCACCGCTGTGGGATGGCTCTCGTCGGCGAGAGAAGCCATCAGGGCATTGTTCGGACTACCGGGCGAGCGCATGAACTTCTTCCTGTTGAAACTCAAGGACTTCGGGCTCACGGCGGGGTTCGGTGTCGCGATCATCATTTCCTCCGCCCTCGCCGCGGTGGGATCCCAATTGCTCGAAGTCGTGCTCAGTTGGTTCGATATCGGGAAGGACTCACCATTCCTCGCGGTGACCGGTCGAATAATCGGCATCGCTCTCATGTTCGTGCTCGACACGGTCGTGCTCGCCATGCTGTACCGAGTGCTCTCAGGGCTGAAGATCCCGCCACGGCGGCTCATCGTCGGCACAGTGCTGGGCGCGGCGGCGTTGGGGGTTCTGAAACTACTCGGCGGGGTGCTTCTGGGAGGCGCGGGGCGAAACCCCCTCCTCGCTTCGTTCGCGATCATCATCGGTCTTCTCATCTGGTTCAACCTCGTGTGCGTGGTCATTCTGCTCGGCGCGAGCTGGATCGCCGTCGGCATGGCGGATGCCGGTCTCGTCGCGGATCCGAAGATCGCCGCCGAGCGGCGCGAACGCGAACGGCTGCGGCGCGAGCACGAGGAAGCTGAGCGTGCCGCGCTTGCCGCCGAGCAGCGCGGCTGGCTTGCGAAGCTGTTCCGAAGACCAGGACGTCGGTAGCCGCCGATAGGCTGGCGTGGTGTCCACGCCGCTTCGCATCGCCTCCGTCAACGTCAACGGCATCCGTGCCGCATTTCGCAAGGGAATGGGCGACTGGCTGGACGAGCGGGCCGTCGACATCCTCGCGATGCAGGAGGTTCGTGCCGCGACGGAAGATATCGAGAGCCTGCTCGGGCCGGAGTGGAGCATCCTGCACGACGCGGCGACCGCGAAAGGTCGCGCAGGTGTTGCGTTAGCAAGCCGAAACGCCGCGGAAATACATCGAGTCGAGTTCGGACCCGAAGCCTTCGACAGCGCCGGCCGCTGGCTGGAAGCCGACTATCGCGTCGGCGATCGCACCCTCACGGTCGTCAGCACCTACGTGCATTCCGGCGAAGTGGGCACACCGAAGCAGGTTGAGAAGTATAAGTTTCTCGACGCGATGGTCGAGCGCCTGCCGCTGCTCGCGGGGCACAGCGAATTGGCCCTCGTCGTCGGCGACCTGAACGTAGGCCACCGGGAACTCGATATCCGGAACTGGAAGGGCAATCGCAAGAATGCCGGATTCCTCGTCGAAGAGCGCGCCTACTTCGACCGGATCTTCGCGCCGCTCGGCGAGAGCGTCGAGTGCGTCGACGGCACGAAGCGGATCGGACTCGGCTGGGTGGATGTCGGCCGGAAGTGGGCGGGCGAAGTGGATGGCCCGTACACCTGGTGGTCGCAGCGCGGCCAGGCGTTCGACAACGACACCGGCTGGCGCATCGACTACCACCTGGCCACCGCGGCGCTTGCCGGCACGGTCACGAACTACGCGATCGACCGGGCGAGCGCCTGGGACACGCGATGGTCCGACCACGCTCCCGTCGTCGTCGACTACGCCATTTGACGCCGCCGCTCCCTGAGGCTCTCGAAGGCTTGCCCTGAGGCTCTCGAAGGGAGCGCACCAATTTGCGTTCCCGATCCTGAAAGAATGAACCCATGACGTCGAAACCCCGCCTGTTCTCAGGCATGCAACCCTCCGCGAACAGCCTCCACATCGGCAACTACATCGGCGCGCTGCTGCAGTGGAAGGAACTGCAGGCGACGTACGACGCGGTGTTCTGCATCGTCGACTTGCACGCGCTCACCGTCGCGCAGGATCCGGCGCTATTGCGGGAGAATACCCGCCGCACGGCAGCCCAATACATCGCGGCAGGAATCGACCCGGCCAGGTCGACGCTGTTCGTGCAGTCGCATGTAGCGGCGCACTCCGAGCTCGCCTGGGTGCTCAACACCATCACCGGCTTCGGCGAGGCGAGCCGGATGACGCAATTCAAGGACAAGTCGGGCAAGCAAGGGGCCGAAGGCACCACCGTCGGCTTGTTCGCATATCCCATGCTCATGGCCGCCGACATCCTGCTGTACGACGCCGCTGTGGTCCCCGTGGGCGATGACCAGCGTCAGCACGTCGAACTCACGCGCGACCTTGCCGGCCGTTTCAATTCGCGGTTTGGCGAGACTTTCGTCGTACCGGAGGCGGTCATCCTGAAGGAGACTGCCCGCATCTATGATCTCCAGGATCCGACGTCGAAAATGAGCAAGTCTGCCGGTTCCGATGCCGGAATCGTCTCACTCTTGGACGAGCCGACTGTCACCGCGAAGAAGATCAAATCCGCAATTACGGATGCCGGACGCGAAATCCGTTTCGACCGCGGCGAGAAGCCCGGCGTCGCCAACCTGCTCACGATCTATTCGGTACTCGCCGACAAAACCATCACGGAACTTGAGCAGGAGTACGAGGGCCGTGGCTATGGCGACCTCAAAAAGGATCTCGCGGAGGTCGTCACGGAGACGTTCACCCCCATCCGAGCGCGCACACTCGAACTGCTGGATGACCCTGAAGAACTCGACCGCGTGCTCGCCGGCAACGCGAACCGTGCAGCATCCATTTCGAACGAGACGCTCGCGAAAGTGTACGACCGGGTCGGATTGCTGCCGAAGGCGTAGCGGTGCAACCGGTCACGCTGCACGCGAATGGAGTGGCTGGCGGACCTGGATCTGGCGCACTGCTCCTTGATCAGCCGACACGCGGCGATATCGACGCGATCACCCTGTCTTGCCAGGACCCCATCGTCGAGGATTTTTTGACCATCCCGTGGCCCTACGCGCGCGCAGATGCGGAATTCTTCGTCAACGAATTCGTCCCGAACGGGTGGGAAACCGGAGACGAAGCGACCTGGGCGCTGCGCTCCGACGGCGAATTCCTCGGCGTCATCGGACTTCGGGCTAACACCGGCATGATCGGTTTCTGGCTCGGCGCACCGCATCGCGGGCGCGGCTTCATGCCGCGCGCGGTGTCCGCCGTTTCCGACTGGGCATTTGAAACGCAGTTCGCCGGGCTCTCCGCCATCCGGTGGGAGGCTGTCGTCGGCAACGTCGCGTCCCTGGCCGTCGCGCGCAAGACCGGCTTTCGTTTCACCGGAGTCGCCGCCAGCGTGGTGGCTGGCCGCGATGGTTCGCACGGTCCTGCATGGCAGGCGGTGTTGCACGCGACCGACGATCGCGCTCCGAAGCCGGGGTGGCCGACGGTTGAGCCATCGGAGGCGCCGTGACGAATCCTGCGCCATCGGACCGCTCTCCTTCAGTCGTCCTCTTCGATTTGGATGACACTCTGTTCGCGCATGCCGAAGCTGTCGGTCGCGGCGTTACGGCGCACCGCGCCACGCTTGCAGCAAAGGCATCCCTCCCCGATGATGGCGCGGAGGTTGCACGCTGGCATGCGCTGGAGGAGCTCCACTATCACCGGTACCTCTCCGGCGAGCTCGACTTCCTCGGCCAGCGCCGCGCGAGAGTGCACGATTTCGTCGAGTTGTACGGCCTCGAGATCGATGCGGCGGAGGCCGACCGCTGGTACAACGACTACTACCTCGAGTATGAAAAGGCGTGGGTGCTGCACGACGACGCATTGCCCTGCCTGGACGAACTTCATCGCACGATTCCCGGTGTGCGCTTTGGTCTCGTGACGAACGGCGAGCTCGAATATCAGGCACCGAAAATCACCGCCGTAGGCCTGGACCGCTACCTGGAGCACACCATAGCCTCGGGGGAACTCGGCATCGCGAAGCCCGATGCGCGGATCTTTCGCCACGCCTGCGACCTGTTCGGCGTCCCACCCTCGCGCGCCGCGTACATTGGCGATCGCCTAGAGACGGATGCGATCGGGGCCGCCCGCGCGGGCCTCACGGGTGTCTGGCTGGACCGCCGACGTGCCGCCACGGAAGAGGATTTGGCGGCCGCGGCGGCATCCGGTGTGCCCGTCATCCGCTCGCTCGCCAAACTCCCTCAGCTACTGGCCTCGCCGCCTGCCTAAACGGGCCGCCCCCCCTTGCCCCGTTCGCAATTCAGGCAGAACCCAACTTCCTAGGTTGCGTCCCCCGCGTTTACATACTCGTGAAGTCACCACCTTCCTTTTCTGCCTGAATTGCGAGCGGGACAGGGCGCCAAGCGCCATACACTGACTTCGATAACCGGCGCCAGCAGCCCCGTCATCGGTCAGAGACCACCTCCAGCAGTGTTCAGAGCGCCGCGCACAGCACTCATGATCACCTCGGGCGAATACATAACCTGCCGGTAGTTGAACCGCAACACGATGTAGCCGATGGCTGCAAGTGCGACATCGCGGTCATAGTCGCGCGCACTGCCTGGAGCATCGCCGTGGCCCAATCGACCGTCGGTTTCGACCACAACACACCCCTCGACCAGCAGGTCCACATAACCGATGCCCGGGAAATGCACTTGCGGCTCGCAGCCAAGTCCGGCATCCAGCATCATCAGTCTCACGATCGTCTCAAGGCCAGACATACTTCGGGCATCCACTCGACGCCGGTACCTTCGATACTTCACGGGCAAAGCCGTGAAGAGTTTGTCGAGGGCTGCCTCCGAGACGATCCTCTGGTAGGCAGCACTGTCGAGCGCCGCAATCGCGAGGTGCTCTGGCTGGCAGCGAATGATGTGCGCGAGCGCGTTGAGCGGCCCGACGTTATCCATGGTGACTTCCGATTCGTCAACCAACGGGAACCAATGCAATATGCAGCCCTCCCGGTTGTCGGATGTCAGCCGAGTGAACCGATCCCGAGGAGTCCGCATTCGGGAGGCCTCGTGCCGAAGGTGGATGTGTGGGAACCCGTCGTCGATAACCCAAATTCCGGCTCGCCTGGCCGCCGAGACGCACGTCAGAAGACCGCCGACGCGGACTGCCTTTTCGGTCTGCGGGTCAACAAGCGGTGTCGCGTAGTAACCGCGACGCACCCGAATAAGTCGGCCGGAATGTACTGCTGCCGTAAGCGCCCGGGGCGTGTAACCGCGCCGAAGGAGCTGTCGCCGAGTCGCGACCTGCGATTCGGAGTGGTGGTACTCGGTCACATCGTCGAGTGTGGAGCGAATGCGCCTGCGTGATTGTCGAGTGAGTCACATCTGTGGGGAGCAGTCGGCGAATTCACGTTGTGCACAACGTCGCCGGTAACGCGGTCGTCATGTTCGCAATTCAGGCAGATCGTCTCCTCCGTTTTCCGGATGCCTGAAAAGTCAGGACTGATTTGCAACGGATTCGCATTCTGCCTGAATTGCGAACAATGCAGGTCGGGGTGGGGGCGCGTAGACTTGGTGCAGTACGTGCTCCGGGGTCGGTGAAAGTCCGAACCGGCGGTGACAGTCCGCGACCCGCGATCGGCTGAGGCTGAGAACGGTTGAGCCGGTGGAATTCCGGGACCGACGGTTATGAACTGCAGATGGTTCTCAGTCCGGATGGAAGGCAGCACGAGTGTTCGCGCGAGCGCGCACAACGTTTGGTGCTCCCACCTGCGTTCCCGGAGTGCGTCCACACAGACGCTAAGGAACCAGATGTCGGCACAGCGAGCGCAGCGGGCAACACCGCTCATCGAGGACGCGATGCGCCGCGCCCTCGAACTCGCCGCGCTCGGACCGGCGACGGGTGCGAATCCGCAGGTCGGTTGCGTCATCCTCTCCCCCGGTGGCGACACCATCGCCGAAGGCTGGCACCGCGGACTCGGCACCCCCCATGCGGAAGTCGACGCGCTGTCCAAGCTCACCGCCGACGACGCCCGCGGCGCGACAGCCGTCGTCACGCTCGAACCCTGCAATCATCACGGCCGCACCGGGCCCTGCAGCGAAGCGCTCATTGACGCCGGAGTGGCCCGGATTCTCTTTGCCGTCAGCGATCCCAATCCTGCCGCACAGGGCGGCGCAGCACGCTTGCGCGAAGCGGGCATTCGAGTGGCGGAGGGGGTTCTGGGCGACGAGGTGTCGCAGTTTCTACACCCGTGGCTCACCGCCATGCGCCGAGGTCGCCCGTACGTCACCGTCAAGTGGGCGTCGAGTCTGGATGGCAGGGCGGCGGCAGCGGATGGCTCGAGTCAGTGGATCACGGGCGATGCAGCACGGGCGCACGTGCACGAGCAACGGTCAGCCGCTGACGCGATCATCGTCGGCACCGGCACCGTGCTGGCCGACGACCCGAGCCTCACCGCGCGCGACGCCCACGGCGGGCTCCTCTCTGATCAGCCCATCCCCGTGGTCGTCGGCGAGCGCGAGGTTCCCGCCGGTGCCCGGCTGCGAAAGCATCCGAAACCGCTCTTCGAGCCCGGCACGCGCGACCTTGATGGCATTCTCGCCGAACTGTTCACGCGCGGAGTCCGCCGCGCTTTCGTCGAGGGCGGGCCGACGCTCGCGAGCGGCTTTGTTGCCGCGGGGCTCGTGGATGAATACGTCATCTACCTCGCACCGGCGCTCCTCGGCGGCGGCAGGCTCGCGCTCGGCGACATCGGCGTCGGAACACTCGCGGATGCCCGGCGGTTGGAAATTCTGGAGGTCGAGCGGCTCGGCGACGACGTTTTCGTAAAGGCGCGGCCGTGCGTCGCCGCGGAAAGGTAACCATGTTCACTGGAATCATCGAGGAACTCGGCGAAGTCGTCGCCTGGAACCGGTCGGCGGATGCCGCGCGCCTCACCGTTCGTGCTCCGCTCGCAGTGTCGGACGCCGGCCACGGCGACTCCCTCTCGGTGAACGGGGTGTGCTTGACGATCATCGACCAGGGCGCGGACTGGTTCACCTCGGACGTCATGGCGGAGACCATTCGCATGAGCACGTTCGCGGACCTGCAATCGGGCGACTCCGTGAACATCGAACGCGCGACGAAAGTCGGTGACCGGCTCGGCGGCCACATCGTGCAAGGGCACATCGACGGTACCGCGCAGGTCGTGTCCGTCACCGAGGGCAGTGCCTGGCGGGTTGTGCGCCTGAGCCTCGCTCCCGAGCTCGCGCCCCTCGTCGTGCGCAAGGGCTCGATCGCTCTCGACGGCGTCTCCCTCACCGTCAGCGCCATCGGACGCGACGGCGGCGCAGACTGGTTCGAGGTTTCCCTCATCCCCGAGACCCTCGCCGTGACGACCCTCGGCCGCAAGAGTGTCAGCGACCTCGTCAACGTGGAAACCGACATCCTCGCGCGCCATGTCGCGCGACTGCTCGACCTCACATTGGACGGTCGTGGGGGGAGTGGTCAAGGGGTCGCGGGTTCGGCGGGCATCCTTGGGCACGACCCCTTGACCACTCCCCCCACGAGCACCACACGTGACCAAGGAGCCACACGATGAGCCTTGCCGATATCCCCAGAGCACTCGAGGAGCTGCGCCGCGGCAAACCGGTGATCGTGGTCGACGACGAGGGTCGCGAAAACGAGGGCGACGTGATCATTTCGGCCCAGCTCGCGAGCCAGGAGTGGATCGCGTGGATGGTGCGCCACACGTCCGGCTACCTGTGCGCCCCCATGACGAACGAGCTCGCGGATCGCCTGAAGCTCCCCGTGATGGTCGCCGACAACGAGGACCCCCGCGGCACGAACTACACGATCTCCGTGGATGCCGCCGACCGGTTCAGCACGGGAATCAGCGCTGCGGACCGCGCCCACACTCTGCGGGTTCTCGCCGACCCGTCCTCGACCGCATCGAGCATCATTCGACCTGGTCACATCCTGCCGCTCAGGGCCAGGGAGGGCGGAGTGCTCGAGCGGCCCGGCCACACGGAGGCCGCTGTCGATTTGATGAAACTTGCCGGGTTGCACCCGGTTGGCGCAATCAGCGAAATCGTCATGGACGACGGGGAGATGATGCGCCTCCCCGAGCTTCTCGAATTCGGAGCCGCGGAGGATGTCGTCGTTGTCTCGATCACCGATCTCATTGGCTTCCTGACTGCGCACGGCGGGGACGCGGCGGACGCAGCGGCCCCGATTCCGGAATCGTCTCGCGTGATCTTCGAGGTGGAGACCACGGTGCCGACGGCCTACGGCAATTTTCAGATGCGCGCGTACCGCGACCGCATGACCGGAGCTGACCATGTCGCGGTGGTCGCGGGCGAGCTGGGCGCCGACACGCTCGTGCGGGTCCACTCCGAGTGCCTCACCGGCGAGGCATTCGGTTCGCTCAAGTGCGAGTGCGGACCGCAACTGCATGAGGCCCTTGAGCGCATCCAGCGCGAGGGCGGCGTGCTGATCTACCTGCGAGGCCACGAGGGCCGCGGTATCGGTCTCGTCAACAAGTTGCGCGCCTACAAACTCCAGGAGGGCGGCCTCGATACGTTCGACGCGAATCTCGCGCTCGGGTTCCCGGCAGACCAGCGGGACTACGGGGCTGCGGTCGCGATCCTCGCCGATCTCGGCATCGACTCCGTGCGCCTGCTCACGAACAATCCGGACAAGGCGCAGCAGCTCGCCGATCACGGCGTGCGGGTGAGCGAGTTGATTCCCCTTCTGGTCGGCGCGGGAGAGTTCAATCGTGACTACCTCGACACGAAACGCGACCGGATGGGTCACACCTTCCCCGGCAGCGCCGCGCCCCTGATCGAAGCGAAAGGACACCAGTCATGAGCGGCGGAGGTTCCCCCCACCAGCTTTCAACCGAGGCCGTCAACGCATCCGGGCTGAGGATCACGATCGTGGCCGGTCGTTGGCACGAGACAATCGCTTCGGGCCTGCTCGCCGGCGCTCACCGTGTGCTCGACGACTCCGGCGCCGAGGTCACCGAACTGCGCGTGCCGGGAAGCTTCGAGCTGCCTCTCGCGTGCGCGGCAGCGCTCGAGGCCGGCGCGGATGCCGTGGTCGCGCTCGGCGTCATCATCCGGGGCGGCACTCCGCACTTCGATTTCGTATCGAACGCGGCGACGGAGGGGCTGACGCGCGTCGCGCTCGATACCGGAAAACCGGTCGGCTTCGGCGTTCTCACGCTCGATGACGAACAGCAGGGCATCGACCGCGCCGGACTGCCCGGTTCGAAAGAAGACAAAGGCGCCGAGGCCGCCCTGGCGGCGCTCGAGATGGCTGTGCTCTTACGAGATCTCCGCGGCTAGTCGTGCGGCGCGAGCGGCCTTCCACGCCTCGAGGGCCTGCCTGCTCGTCTTCGTCGGCGTGTAGCCGAACTCGTCCTTCAATCGCGCATTGCTGAGCACCGGCCGGTAGCGGAGAAACCCGACCTGTTCCGGTCCGTAGCGCGTAAGCCGCAAAGGCTTCGCGACCGCGAGCGCCGCGGTGAGCAGCCAGGCGGGAAGCGTCAGCAATTTCTTCCCGAGCACGTGGCCCAGCTCGCGCACGTCGACCGCACCGTCTCCGGCAACGTTGAAGATGCCGGTCGGTCCGCCGGTCGCCGCGCGCACCATGCACGCGACGACATCCTCATCCCAAATGAACACGAACGGGCTGTCGGAACCGGCGACCGCGAGAACCCGACGGCGTTCGAAGAGCGCGGTGATCTGGTTGTCGACCGTGGCGCCGAGGATCGTGCCGATGCGGAAGATCACCTGCTCCAGTTCAGGATGCTCGGCACGCGCCGCGGCGAGCAGTTCCTCGACGATGCGTTTGTGATCCGAGTACGCGAACTCGGGGTTCCCGCGGAGCGCATCGGATTCGGTGATCCACCTCGGGTTGTCCGCGTGGTAGCCATACGCGGCGCCGCTGGACGATACGACGACGCGTTTCACGCCGGTGGCGAGGCTCGCTTCAAGCACGTTGCGCGTGCCCTCCACATCCACGAGATATTCCTGCTCTCGCGTGATGTGCGGCCCGGGGTTCATGATCGCGGCAAGGTGCACGACGGTGTCGATGCGGTGCGCGCGGAACTGTTCGACGAGCTCTGCGGCGCGCGTGATGTCTGCCCGTTCGTACACCACTCCGGGCAGCGCGTTCGCGGGGTCTCGCACATCTGCGCTCACGACCAGTTCAGTGCGGCTTTCCGCGGCGAGCCCTGCCAGGACGGAACTGCCCAGAAAGCCGTTGCCGCCCGTGACGTACACGCGCGTCATGCCGGCACAGCCTCCTTCGCGGATTTCCTCCGCGTGAATCGCGACCACACTGTCGCGAGGATGAGCCCCGCGACGATGTCCCAGATCCCCCACCATCCCGCGACGACGGCCATGCCGCCGAGTCCGCCGAAGAACGCGAACACAAGACCGAGCCCGAGTCCGGCATTGCGGATGCCCACTTCGAATGTGACCGCCTTCGTGCTCGGGGTGTCCAGCCGGAATGTGCGCGCCGTCACATAACCGAGCCCGAGTGCGATGGCGTCGTGCAGGAACACGGCGAGCAGCACGACGCCGATGAACGCCATGAAGTAGCTCCAGTTCCCCACGAGCGCGAACACGATGAAGGCGACGAGCGCAACGAGGCTGAATCCGCGAACCCATGGCTGGACTTTGGCCGTCATTCTCGGCCAGCGATTGCCGATGAGCACTCCGATCACGAACGGCAGCCCGATGATGAGCACGATCTTGAGGAGCATGTCGACCGCGTCCAGCTGTACTGCTTCGAAAATTTTGGATGCCGTGGGATGCAGGCCGCCCCAGAAAGCAAAGTTCAGCGGCAGGAGGAAGATCGCAAGGACGTTGCCGACCGCGGTCATCGAGACGGAAAGCGCCACGTTTCCGCGCGCCTGATTCGTGAGCACTTGCGAAATGTTTCCCGGCGGGCAACACGCGACCAGGATCATCCCGAGCGCGATCGACGCCTGCACCTGCAGGAGGAGCGTGAGCCCGAACGTCACGGCGGGCAGCAGGATGAATTGCGCCCCGATTGCCACGATGATGGCCTTCGGCATCGTGACCACTGCCGTGAAGTCGTCCACTTTCACGGCGAGTGCGATGCCGAACATGATGAGCGCAAGCACGATGTCGAGCGCGAGCAGCGATGTCGGGTTGAAGTTCAGAACAACTTCGTCGATGTTCACGATTTCTCCTTCAGGGTTCGGGTCAGCTTCTTTACCGCACGGCGATAGGCGTCCTTGTTGACGTAGTACGACATCCGTTCAAGCCCGAGATACCGGTAGCCGCCGGTGAGGTCGGGCCACGGCTTCGCCGCCCTCGCCTCGAAGTTTCGCCGCGTGGCCGGTTCGGAGGACAAGTATCGTGCGAGCAATTCGGCCTGCTCGTAACGGCCCTGCCAACCGAGACCCAACGCCTCGACCATTCCGAGCACGTAGATCCCGTTGAAGCCTTCCTTCGCGAAGTTCGCGCTGGAGAAGATGTTCAGGTAGAGCTTGGGAGCCAAATCCGTCCAGTTCAAGTGCCGCCGAGCGATAAACGGGTAGTCGAGAACATAGCCGGTCGCGAGCATGACCAGGTCATATTCGTCGTTCGTGCCGTCTGCGAAGTACACGGTGCGATTCCTGAAGCGTTCGATATCGGGACGTACCCGGAGGTCACCCTGACCGAGGTGCTGCAGGACGAGCGTGTTCACAATGGGGTGGGACTCGTAAATCCGGTAGTCGGGTTCGGGAAACCCGAACTTCACGGGGTCCCCCGTGAAGAGCCGAAGCAATCGCGTATCCAGCCACTGCTTGATGCGGGCGGGAAGCGGCCGACCCTGGTTCAGGGTATCCGCTGGCCGCCCAAGCAGATACTTGGGGACGAAATAGTAGCCGCGCCGGACGCTCATGTCGACGCTCGCGGCGTGATGCACGGCATCCACGGCAATGTCGCACCCGCTGTTTCCGGCCCCGACGATGAGCACTCGTTTGCCCTGGAAAATATCCGGAGACGTATACGAACTGCTGTGGAGGAGCTCGCCCCTGAAGTGGCCGGGAAACATCGGTATCGACGGCTCGGCGAGAGTGCCGTTGGCGAGGATGACGCCGTCGTAAACCGCGGACTCCGTGCCCTCCGGGCCGTCCCAGGTCACACGCCACCGGGCGTCCGAATCGTCGACCGGTTTCACCGAGGTGACTTTCGAGTCGAAGCGGAAGTGCTTCAGCAGATCGAATTCATCGGCGAACGCGGACAGATATCGTCGAACCTCGGCGTGCCCCGGGTAGTCCGGCCCATCTTCCGGCATCGGGAACTCCGCGAACTGGGTGGTCGTCCGGCTCGAGATGAGATGCGCGGATTCGTACATCGTGCTGCGCGGGTTGTCGATGTTCCACAGTCCGCCGACTTCGCTGGCCGACTCGAACCCGTCGAAGTCCAGTCCGAGTTTGCTCAGGTTCCGCGCGCCCGCAAGACCGGAGGGGCCGGCCCCGATGAGTGCGAACCGAGGGCGGCCATCCGCCTCGGCGCCGACGGACCCGGCTGGCCGGGTCACGTGTCGGCCGGCGTGTAACGGTAGAACTCGACACCGAGGTTGTGAAAGTCGGGGCCGTCCATGGTGCCGATGGATTCCACGATGAATTCCCCTTTCGCGGCCAAAGGTACCAGATCGCTTGAGCGTCCCTCATGAAGTGCAAGGTACTGCGCCTCGGTGAGGTCGACCGGAGAGCCAAGTGCCTGAGCAAAATTGATGCGACCCGCCGCTTCCTTCCAGCCTTGGGCTACGCGCATGGGCAGTGCCTCGGCCGCATCGCCGCTTCCATAGCCGAGCGCGAGCCAACTCTGGCCGGCGATTTCGATCCCGTTGTCCGCCGCCTCCCTCAGGCCCGACGCGAGCCATGCGGGAAGCGCGGCGGAGTACAGATTTCCGAGGTCGCGCATGGCGTCCGATCCGAGGCTCAGTTTGTCGACCACGAGGGATTGCCAGAGCCCGAGTCCGCGCAGATGCTGGCGCAGCTTGCGCGACAGCGGATACACATCCCCATCGCTCTCCCCGGAGAGAATCGAATCATCGAACGGCGACGCGGTATCCAACTCGCGAAGAAGCGCTTCCGCGTCGATGCCGGACGCATCGCAATACGCACGCAACCGAGCGCGACCCTCCTCCTCGGCGGCGAGCGCGAACAGATAGGCCATGACCCACCCGGTCGTCGGCATCTGATGGTACGGGCGATGCATGAATACGCGGTCGACTTCGGAGAAATACTCGCTCGGCCGGCCCTGCCGTTTCGCGAGCATCGACGCCATCGCGTGGTTTGTCGCGTCGATGTAGCAACTCGTGGAGTATCGGCCGTTGAAGACGGGCAGGTCCTGCATTTGCCCGTCGTCGCGCGGGGGTTGCCGGAACCGTGCGAACGGTTTGCGGAAGTCGACGGTGCGGTAGTCGGAGTCGCTGCCTCCGGCCGCGAGGTCCACCTCGAGCAGACGTGCATCGCCGTCCACGAGCATGGCCACGGCGCCCGCGCCCTGTGTCGGTTCGCCGGTGCTGCCGAGCGCGTACTCTGCGATGTCCGCAGAGACGACGATCGCCTGCCGACCGACACCGTCGGCGGAGAGGTACCTGATCGCGGCTTTCAGCCCGTAGATTCCTGCGAGGCAGGCATGCTTGAACTCCGGGACCTCGCAATCCCGGGCAAGCAGAGGCATTCCTTTCACCTCAAGAGCATCGTTGATCATGCCTTTCACGATGATCGCGCCGGCCGAGTTGTCGCTGCTCGACTCGGTGCCGAGCGCGAGCATCCCGATGCGGGACGGGTCGAGTTCATAGTCCTCGATAAGCCGGAGCACCGCATTCGCCGCGAGCGTGTACACGCTTTGAGCCGGCCCGCGCATCCTGAAACTGCGGCCGACGACGCTGCGGGTCTTCTCCCACGATTCGTCGTTCCACGCGCACCAATCCTGCAATTGCACGCGGTACGGGGGCAGAGAAAGTGACAGTCCGCTAATTCCAGGGGCCACGCGAATCCTTACGCTCGAGGCCGCACGGGCCGTTCCACGATTTTAGCAAGTCGTAGGAAGGCTAAAATGGCCTCCGACGCGAACGGAGCACCACTGTGGACGAGACCAACGGCGGTGCCCTCACCGCCGCCGCCAGAGCCCACAGCAACATTGCGTTGGCCAAATACTGGGGCAAACGCGACCCCGCACTGAACATCCCTGCGGTCGGATCGATCTCCGTCACCCTGAACGCCCTGCACACCGACACGACCGTTCGATTCGACGAGAGCCTCAATGGAGACGAGCTCCGACTGAATGGCGAGATCCAGCCGGCCGGCCAGCGGCAGTCGACCCGAGTGAGCGCAATCCTCGATCGAGTGCGCGAGGTTGCAGGGATCCGCCTCTTCGCGTCCGTGACGTCGGCGAACAACTTCCCGACGGGCGCAGGACTCGCTTCGTCGGCATCCGGATTCGCGGCTCTCGTCGTCGCCGCGTGCGCGGCCGCGGGCGCCGACATCGCTCCGCGCGAACTGTCCATTCTGGCGCGGAGGGGCTCCGCTTCCGCCGCCCGGTCGATCTTCGGCGGGTTCGCCGAACTGCACACCGGGGTTGCCGCGGATGGCCGCGATTCCTATGCGGAACAATTGCTCGACGGCGATGCCTGGCCGCTGAACGTGGCCGTCGCGATCACCGACACGTCCGCGAAGGCCGTGTCGTCCACGGAAGGCATGCAATCCACCGCCGAAAGTTCACCGTTCTATCGCGCGTGGGTCGACTCCGCTCCGCACGCCCTGGACCGCATGCGCGAAGCAATCCTCGCGCGGGACTTCGAAACGGTCGGCGAGCTCACCGAACACAGTTGTCTGGCTCTCCACTCGCTCATGTTCACCACGCGTCCCGCGCTCATCTACTGGAATGCTGCGACGGTCGCCGCCATTCACGCAGTGCGAGAATTGCGCACCGACGGAGTTCCCGTGTATTTCACGATTGATGCGGGCCCGCAAGTCAAAGCCGTATGCCTGCCACAGGATGCCGCCACGGTCTCAGCGGCCCTCGCGTCCGTCCCGGGCGTGCGCGAGGTGATCCTGAGCGGTCTCGGACCCGAAGCGGGCACCCGCCCAGGTACGAGCGGCCCAGGCACGAGCGGCCCGGTCGCCTCCGGAGCACGGTGACGTTCGTGAGGGCGACCGCCCCCGGAAAACTGTTCCTGCTCGGCGAGTACGCCGCGCTCGAGGGAGCCCCCGCGCTGATTGCGGCGGTCAGCCAGCGCGCCATCGTGACGGCCGCGGAAGCCGAAGCGTGGCAGCTCACGGCAACCGGAATCACGGTGGGCACGGTCGAGCTGGGACCGCACGGAGCGCTGCCTCGTGCCCTCCCCGAAGAAGTGAGTCGGCAGCTCACGCTGTTCGACGAAGTGCGCAAAGAGGTCGACGGCCACTTCGGCGGTTCCGGAGCGCCGCTGCGCATTGTCGCGGACAGCGCCGCATTTCAGCACGGCGGCAACAAACTTGGGCTCGGGTCGAGTGCCGCCATCGCCGTCGCGCTCGCCGCGACCCTGTCGAAGGCGCGCGGGCACGATGCTGAGCCCGACACCGTGTTCCGGATCGCGGACGCAGCGCACCGCACCGCGCAAGGCGGCACGGGAAGCGGCGGCGACATCGCGGCGAGCGTGCACGGCGGAGTGATTCTCTACCGGCGCGACCGTGAGCGCGAGGTCGTCGCACTGCCATCGGCACTCACCGTTTTTGCGGTCGCCACGGGCACGGGAAGCAGCACGACCGAGCTCATCGGACGGGTCGCGCAGTATCAGCAGAATGAACCGAGCTCCTACCGCCGCGACATGGAATCGCTCGTTCAACTTTCGGAGTCGATCAAGGACGCCCTGTCGACCGCCGACGGCACGCTATCCCTCGCCGACAGGTACTTCCACGCGGTCGCAACGCTCGCCGAGAATTCCGGCGCGCCCATCGTCACCGAGCGGCACCTCGAGTTCCGGCGGCTGGCCGCGGCATCCGGAGCCGTTTTCAAGCCGAGCGGCGCCGGGGGTGGCGACCTGGGGCTCGTGTTTGGGAAGCTTGAGAGCGTGGACGCACTCCAGTCCACCTTCACGGAAGCCGGAGCCCTCGTGATTCCCGTCCCGACCCGTTCCGACGGCGTGAGAGTCGAGCCGGAATGACGGACTCGAGAATCCCCAGGTTCTACCAACTGAGCGTCGCGGAACGCCTGCGCGAGCTGCGCGACCGCGGCGCCATCAACGACGCCGACTTCGAGTCACTCAGCACGGGCTCGTACATTCTCACGTCGATGAAAGCCGATCAACTCACCGAGAACGTCGTGGGCGTGTTCTCCATGCCCATGGGCCTCGGGCTCAACTTCACCATCAACACGCGCGATTACCTCGTACCCATGGTCGTGGAGGAGCCCTCGATCATCGCCGCGGTGAGTTCCGCGGCCCTCATCGTCCGCAACTCCGGCGGATTCACGAGCACCGCCGACGACCCGCTCATCATCGGGCAGGTGCAGGTGCTCGATGTCCGCGACCCGGATGCCGCCCGGATGCGCATTCTCGACGGAAAGCAGCGCATCCTCGACCTGGCAAACAGCACGCACCCGAACATGGTGGAACGCGGCGGAGGAGCCCTCGACGTCGAAGTCCACTTGCGCGGGAAGAGCGCCGGAAACGGCGAACTGCTCGTCGTTCACCTCGTCGTCGACAGCCGCGACGCCATGGGAGCGAATCTTGTCAACACGATGTGCGAAGCCGTCGCCCCGCTCATCGAAGAACTCAGCGGCGGGCGGGTGTTCCTGCGCATCCTCTCCAACCTGACCGACCGGGCGATGGTGCGGGCGCGTGCCGTGATTCCCGCCGCGAACCTGGCCACGGAGCACTTCAGCGGCGAGGACGTGCGGGACGGGATCATCCTCGCGGGCGAATTCGCGGAACTGGACGTCTATCGCGCGACGACCCACAACAAAGGGATCATGAACGGCGTCGATGCCGTCGCGATCGCCACAGGGAACGACTGGCGCGCTATCGAAGCGGCCGCCCATGCCTGGGCATCGACCTCCGGCAGCTACCAACCGCTCACGCGTTGGAGTCGGGACTTCGCCGGGAACCTCGTCGGAGAAATCGAACTCCCGCTCAAAGTGGGAACGGTGGGCGGTCAGGTTCAGTCGAACCCCGTCATCAGGATCGCCTACAACCTCCTGGGCACGGCGTCGGCGAAAGAGCTCGCAGAAGTCATGGCCGCCGTGGGCCTCGCCCAAAACCTCGCCGCGCTCAAAGCGCTGTCCACGGAAGGAATCCAGCCTGGGCACATGCGGCTGCACGCACGCAGCGTCGCCGTGGCCGCCGGGGCGAGCGAAGACAATTTCGACGAGGTGGTCGAGAAACTCGTGGCAAGCGGCGACATCAAAGTATGGAAGGCCCAGAAAATCATCGAAGATCTCCACGGCGGCGCGACCGTCACCGGCACAATTGACCTTTCCCCCATTGCGACCGTCCCGATCGACCCGGCCAGAAACATCGGCTACGGAAAGATCATCCTCCTCGGCGAACACTCCGTCGTGTACGGGTACCGGGCCATTGCCGCGCCCCTCAATCTGGCGATCACCGCCGAGGTGACGCAGGCTACGGAACACAACGAACTCGTGATCTCCGGTTGGGATGCCGACCCGGCAGCCCACAACCCTGCCGGTGCCGAACTCGCCAGCCGAGTCGCTGCTCTCATCGCGGACCGATTGGGTGTCGCCGGTTCACCCGTGCGCGTGGAGGTCGTCCCAGAGCTCCCACGAGCGAGTGGACTCGGCGCATCGGCGGCCCTCGCTGTCGCCGTCATCCGCGCGATGGCGCACCACTTCGACCTGACAGTGTCGGAGGCGGAGATTTCGCGGCTCGCGTTCGAGTGCGAAGAGCTCGTGCACGGCACGCCATCCGGCATCGACAACACCGTCGCAACGTTCGGGCGGACGATCCTGTTCCAGAAAGCGGATGGCGGAGACTCGATAACGGATCTCGACATCGCCAGGCCGATACCGGTCGTCATCGGGATGACGGGAGTCCGCTCGCTCACGGCCGAAACGGTCGGTCGGGTGCACGCCGGGTGGGAGAAGAATCCTCGGCACTACGACGCAATCTTCGCCGAGATCGACGACATCGTGATGACGGGCGTCGCGGCGCTCACGCGAGGGGATCTCCCCGCCCTCGGCGAAGTCATGAATCTCAATCACGGACTCCTGAACGCCCTCCAGGTGTCGAGTCCGGAGCTGGAGGACATTGTGGACCTTGCCCGACGAAGCGGGGCGCTCGGTGCGAAACTCACGGGCGGAGGAGGGGGCGGCGCGATGATCGCGATAGCCGAACCCGATCGCATCCACTCCGTCGCCAATACGCTCGACGTCGCCGGCTATCAGACCTACCTCACCGAGATCCGCTCGACGCCCCGCGATAAGGTGGAGCCATGAGCTTCAACTTTCCCCGCGTGCTCCTGACGCTCGTGAGCATCGCGTCACTCGCGCTCTTCGCCGCGTGGGTATACGTCGTCTTCTTCCAGAGCTGAGGAACGAGCGACTGGCCGCGGGGAGTGGCCGCGAATCAGAACCTCTGGGATGATGGGGCCATGACAGTCCTCATCGGAATCACGCTCATCCTCCATTTCATCGGCCTCGCCTCGCTTCTGGGCGGGGTCATGGTCCAGGTGAAGGACACCATCGCCGGCAAGGGCCGCATCGTCGCGGCCATGATCCACGGTGCTCTCACCCAACTCGTGACCGGCGTTCTGCTCGTCGGATTCATTCAAATGGCCGGTGGCGACATCAACAACACGAAGATCGCCGTGAAACTGGGCGTTGTCCTGCTCATCACGGTCCTCGTGTTCCTGTTCCGCAAGAAGCAGCCGGTCGCTTCCTGGGTGATCTGGCTGATCGGATTGCTCACGGTCGCCAACATTGCGATCGCGGTGCTCTGGCGCTAGTCGAGAAAGAGCGACTTCAGCCGTCTCGTCGTGAGGATCATCCCTGCGAGGATCATCACGGCGAAGTAGAGCACGTGCCACAGCATGGCTGACGTCACGAGCCCGGTCGTGAAACCCCGCACGAGTTCAACGCCGTGCCACAGCGGCATGGCCTGAATGACCCACTGCAGCCCTTCCGGGTAGACGCTCAGCGGATAAAACGTGGCCGAGAGCAGGAACATCGGCAGCATGATGAAGTTGATCCAGTCCATTTGCTGGAACGTCTTCATGTAACTCGTGATCCCCATCCCGAAGCTCGCGAACGCGAACGCGATGAGCAGCACGGCCGGCAGAGCGAGAATCGCCGTCCAGGACAGATTGAGCCCGAGCACCTGCATGACGATCATGAAGCCGCACGCGTACACGAAGCCGCGCGCGAGAGCGAGCATGATCTCACCGAGCGCGACATCGAACGGACCGAGCGGCGTCGCGAGCATCCCGTCATAGAGCTTGCCGAAGTTCATCTTGAAGAACACGTTCCACGTCGAGTCGAACACCGCGCCGTTCATGGCGGCCACCGCGAGCAGGGCGGGGGCAATGTATGCGGCGTAGGGAACCGTGTGCCCGCCCGGAACCTCAATCGCGCCGATGTAAGTGCCAAGACCGATGCCCATGGCGAGGAGGTAGAACACGGGCTCGAAGAATCCGGACACCACGATGAGCCAGTTCGTCTTCGCCGTGGAGAGGATTCCACGCTCCATGACCGATCGGGCGTTGCCCGCATAGAGCGACGGCAGCAGGAACGGACGGTTCACATGCGGCGTCGGCGGCGCATCGATTGCCGCGGTCATTTGTTCAACCTCCTCACGGCAAGGCGTCTCGCGAGCATCCAGCCGACGACGATCAGGGCGAGCAGGTATGCGACGTGCACGATCGAAAGCCACGCCGGCTCATCGTATCCGTAGGACAGAACCCGCGACAGTTCGGTGCCGTGCCAGAGCGGGGAGATCCAGCCGATCCAGTGCAGCCATACCGGCAGCACGGTGAGCGGAAAGAATGTGCCGGAGAACAGCGTGAGCGGGATGACTCCGAATCGCATGATGTAGTTGAACTGGCCCTTGTCCTCTTCGAGCCTCACGGCGTAGGCCATGAGCATCGCGCCGAGAGCCATGCCCGTGAGCACGCCGACGACGATGACGAGCCAACCGAAGGGACCGGGGATCGCCCCGAAGAGCAGCATGAACAGGTAGTACACGATGCTCTGAGCCACGAGCCTGACGATGACCGCGAACGTCACTCCGTTGATGATCTGGCCGCCGCGCATGGGTGCGGCATTCATGGCGAAGAACGTCGGATTCCACTTGAAGCCCAGCATGATCGGGTAGCTGAACTCCTCGGTCGCCGTCGTCATGGCCGCACTGCACAGGAGGGCCGGAGCCACGAAAACGAGGTAGCTGACCTCGCTTCCGCTGCCGCCGTTGCCCAGGTTCGCGTCGACAAGCGTCGCGAGTCCAACACCCAGCGCGTAGAGGTACACGAGCGGGGTGCCAAGGCCCGTCGCGATCATGGTCTGCAGGTACGTGCGCATGACCAGCAAGCGGGCTTCCGCGACGTACAGACTTCCGAAGCGGCGCGGCCTCACCCCGCCCCGAAGCGCCCTCTCGGTCGGGCTCCCGTCGACGACGTCGGGGAGCGGCGTGGTCGTCATTCGATCAGCGACCTTCCCGTCAGGCGAAGGAACACATCCTCCAGGCTCGAGCGGCGCACGAGAGACGTGATCGGGTTGAGCCCGAGTTCGATCACGCGCTGCATGGCGGCATCTCCGTTGTCGCTGTACGCGAGAATTCGGTCCGGGAGCACCTCGATGCGCTCGGCCAGCGACTCCAACTGCGTTGCGACCTCGGCATTGCGATTGGACCCGAAACGCAATTCCAGCACTTCGCGTGTCGAATACTGCCGGATGAGCGAGGACGGCGACCCTTCGGCCATGATCACGCCTTTGTCGATCACGACGAGCCGGTCGCACAATTGCTCCGCCTCATCCATGTAGTGGGTCGTGAGCACGAGAGTCGTGCCCTGCTCCTTGAGTCGGAACAGCCGATCCCACAGGATGTGCCTGGCCTGCGGGTCGAGGCCGGTCGTCGGTTCGTCGAGCATCATGATGCGCGGCGTGTTGATGAGCGCGCGGGCGATCGTGAGGCGGCGCTTCATCCCGCCGGACAGATCGTCGATGCGGGACTTCGCCTTCTCGGTGAGTTGTGCGAAGGCGAGCAGCTCGTCGGCTTTCGGGCCCAGGTAGCTGTGTGGAAGACCGAAGTATCGGCCGTACACGATCAGGTTGTCCCTGACTTTGAGTTCCGAATCCAGGTTGTCCTCTTGAGGGACCACGCCGAGTTGCGAACGGATCTCGGGCCCGTATTGGTTCGGGTCGAGTCCGATCACGGAAAGGTCGCCGGACGTGCGGGTGGACACGGCCCCGATCATCCGCATTGTGGTCGACTTCCCGGCCCCGTTCGGGCCGAGAAATCCGAACGATTCTCCCGCTGCGATCTCGAACGAAATCCCGTCGACGGCGGCGAAGTCCTTGTACTTTTTGGTGAGGTTGGTCGCGGAAATGACGGGTGCCGACTTATCCATCGACCCGCCCGTTGAAAGTGAAGTTTCTGCTTCTGGCACGAAAGTCAACATTAGTGGGTTCCGCTGACAGGGCCTCCCCACTGTGCAATTGTCAACCGACGTTGACACCCACCGAATTGTCAACTACGGTTGACGTGTGACGCAGCAACCCCACACTCTGAGCGGCGAGAATGGTGACGACATGCTGGCCAGACTCCGCGGTGTCGCCCAGGAGCGAAAACGACTTGCCGCCGCGAATACCGCACTCGACCGCGAACAGGCCGCCCTCGTCCGCAGAGCGCGAAACGCGGGGTACGGATGGCAGATGATCGCCACCGCGCTCGGCGTGACCCGGCAGGCGGTACACAAAAAGTACCGACGCCGCTAAGGCAACCCAGGAAGAAAAGACACCCATGAGTACAACTGCACAGGACCGCCGCGGCATGATGCGGCGACGCGGCGAGGTCGGCCAGGAGGGACCGCGCGCCCGATTTAGCCAGCTGCTCCCCTACCTGTTCGAGCAGAAGAAAGTGCTCGCGTTCGTCACCGTGCTTAGCATCCTCGGCGCGGCCGCCTCGCTCGCGCAGCCGCTCCTGGTCAGCCAGGTCATCACGGTCGTCGAGAAAGGCACCGGTCTCGGGGCGCTCGTGTGGATTCTGGTCGGGCTCGTCGTCGCGACCGGGCTGATTTCCGGCTACCAGCACTACCTGCTGCAGCGCACCGGCGAGGGCGTCGTGCTCTCCAGCCGCAAACGCCTTGTCGGCCGGATGCTGCGCCTTCCGATCAGCGAATTCGACACCCGCCGCACTGGCGACCTCGTCTCTCGCGTCGGCAGCGACACGACACTGTTGCGGGCCGTTCTCACCCAGGGGCTCGTCGAGGCGATCGGCGGTTCGCTCACGTTCCTCGGCGCGCTCGTCGCGATGCTCATCATCGATCCCGTGCTGCTCGGGCTCACGGTGCTCGTGATCGCGGTGTCCGTCGTGACCGTGACGCTGCTGTCTGCGCGCATCCGGGTGGCAAGCCAAATGGCGCAGAACCGAGTGGGCGACCTCGCGGCGTCGGTGGAGCGCGCGATCAGCGCCATCCGCACCGTGCGCGCCGCCAACGCGACCGATCGCGAAGTGGCGGCGGTGGAAGACGACGCCGTCGGTGCCTGGAAGATGGGGATCAGGGTTGCGAAAATCTCTGCACTCGTGGTGCCGGTCGCCGGCATCGCGATGCAAGTGTCGTTCCTCGTCGTGCTCGGCGTCGGCGGCTTCCGCGTCGCGAGCGGGGCCATCACTGTCGCGTCGCTCGTCGCGTTCATCCTGTTCCTGTTCCTCATGATCATGCCGCTCGGGCAGGCGTTCGGCGCCGTCACCTCCGTCAACGCCGCGCTCGGCGCGCTCGGGCGCATCCAGGAGATCATCGACCTGCCCGCCGAGGGCGAAGCCGATGCCGCCGTTGAGCCTGCGGCACGCGTCACGTCGGATGCCGCGATCAGCTTCGAAGGCGTGTCTTTCGGATATGCGGCTGCGCCGTTCCCTGAGCGCCTTCCTGAGGCACTCGAAGGGGAGGTCGCCGAGGGCGATCATCTCGAAGGGGGCACTCCAATGACTTTGCACGATGTGACCTTCGCGGCCGCCCGCGGCAAGCGCACCGCGCTCGTCGGGCCGTCCGGCGCGGGCAAGAGCACGATCCTGGCTCTCATCGAACGCTTTTACGACCCCGATGCTGGCGTCGTACGTCTCGGCGGTGTGGACATCCGGAGCCTCGATCGCGAAGAGTTGCGCGCACAGATCGGCTATGTGGAGCAGGATGCGCCCGTGCTCGCCGGTAGCATCCTCCAGAACCTCACCCTCGCGGCCCCGGACGCGACGGACGAGCAGTGCGTCGAAGTGCTCCGCGCGGTGAACCTCACCGAGGTGCTCGAGCGCAACCCGCTCGGGCTCGATGCCCCGGTCGGCGAGGACGGCGTCATGCTCTCCGGCGGCGAACGCCAGCGGCTCGCGATCGCGAGGGCCCTGCTCGCCGCGCCGCCCATCCTGCTGCTTGACGAGTCGACCTCCAGCCTCGACGGGCTCAACGAGCAATTGCTGCGCAAGGCGATCGACGCGGTCGCCGAGAACCGCACGCTCATCGTGATCGCGCACCGGCTCTCGACGGTCGTCGACTCCGATCAGATCGTGGTGCTCGACCACGGCCAGGTCGTCGGCGTCGGCACCCACTCCGAACTCATCGCCTCAACCCCGCTCTACAAGGAACTCGCCCACCACCAACTCCTGGTCTAGTTCCTTTCATCATTCAGGAGGGTATGGGGTGGGAGTGGCAGGAGTGACTCGAGACAACAGGTTCTCGTCACTTCCGTCACAAAACCTCCTGAATGATGAAAGCCAGCCACTATTTGGGCTGCATGCGGATGGCGCCGTCGAGGCGGATGACCTCGCCGTTCAATACCGGATTCTCGACGATGTGCTTCACAAGCGCGGCATACTCCTCGGGGCGACCGAGCCGAGCCGGGTGCGGAACCTGCACGCCGAGCGAATCGCGCGCCGCCTGGGGCAGTCCCGCGAGCATCGGGGTGTCGAAGATCCCCGGAGCGATCGTCATGACGCGGATGAGCCGGGGCGCGAGTTCCCGAGCGAGGGGCAGCGCCATCGCCGCGACCCCGCCCTTGGATGCCGAATACGCGGCCTGCCCGATCTGCCCGTCGAACGCAGCCACGGATGCGGTGTTCACGATCACGCCACGCTCGGACTCGCCCTGACCAGAACCACCGACCGGTTCGGTCGCAGCCATCGCCTCCGCGGCGAGGCGAATCACGTTGAACGTGCCGATGAGGTTGACCCGGACAACGCGCTCGAAGTGTGCCAGCGGCAGCGGACCCTCCTTGCCGAGCGTGCGCTCCGCCGTCGCAATGCCTGCGCAGTTCACGACGATCCGCAGCGGCTTCGTGGCCATCGCGATCGCTGAGCGCACTTGCTCCTCGTTCGTGACATCCGCGGCGGCGAACGTCACTCCGGGGACTTCGGCGCCGCCCGACGACGGAAGGTCGATGATGACTACCTCGGCGCCAGCTTCAGCGAGCATTCTCGCGGTCGCAAGGCCCAGCCCTGACGCACCGCCCGTCACGAGCGCGGAACATCCTGAAATCTGCATGGGGAGCCTTTCTGCCCGAGTGTCGGCTAGAGCCGTTCGATGATCGTGGCGTTGGCCATGCCACCGCCTTCGCACATGGTCTGCAGCCCCCAGCGTCCACCGGTCGCCTCGAGCTGATTCACGAGAGTCGTGAGCAGCCGGGTGCCGGATGCGCCAAGCGGATGCCCGAGCGCGATCGCGCCGCCTCGCGGATTCAGCTTGTCCGGGTCGGTGCCGAGTTCCTTCTGCCACGCGAGCGGCACGGACGCGAACGCTTCGTTCACTTCGTACGCGTCCATGTCGTCGATTCCAAGTCCTGCGCGTTCGAGCACCTTCTTCGTCGCGGGAATGATCCCCGTGAGCATGAAGATCGGGTCGCTTCCCGTGACGGCGAACGCGTGGAAGCGCGCGCGCGGCGTGAGCCCCAGGATTGCGGCGCGCTCGGCGCTCATGATGAGGGCGGCGGATGCGCCATCCGTGAACGGGCTCGAGTTGCCCGGCGTGATTCGCCAGTCGAGCTCCGGAAACCGTGCCGCCATGTCATCCGTGCGGAACGCAGGGTTCAGGCCGGCGAGGCCTTCGACGGTCGTCGTCTCCCGAATCGTCTCATCGATCGTGTGGTCGGCGGTCGGCACGATCTCCGTTGCGAAAGCGTCGCGGGCTTCATACGCCAGTCGGTGGGAGCGCGCAGAGAACTCGTCGAGCGTCTCCCGATCGAGACCCCACTTGTGTGCGATGAGTTCGGCGGAGACGCCCTGATTCACGAGCCCCTCAGGGTAGCGGGCACGCAATTTCGAGCCGTAGCGATCCATCCCCGCTGCCGACGTCCCGAGCGGGATGCGGCTCATCGATTCGACCCCGCACGCGATCGCGATGTCGTACTGGCCGGTCATGACGCCCTGCGCGGCGAACATCGCGGCCTGCTGGCTCGAACCGCACTGGCGGTCGACGGTGGTCCCAGGGACGTGCTCGGGGAATCCGGCGGCGAGCAGGGCGTTTCGCGCAATGTTGTAGCCCTGCTCCCCGATCTGCGAGACGCAACCTGCGATCACGTCCTCGACGAGCGCGGGATCGAGTTTGCTGCGCTGAACGAGCGTCTCGAGCACGCCGGCGAGCAGATCCACGGCGTGAATTTCGGAAAGCTGGCCGCCCGGCTTTCCCCGTCCGCTCGGAGTGCGGATGACATCGACAATGACTGCTTCATGCATGCCTCCAGCCTACGCGCGAGCGGTGGCGCACCGCTCTCGAATGCTCCCGCGCATTCTTCGGGTGACCTCACTAGAGTGAAGGACTATGACGACGCCCTCCGACTCCTCAGCCCAGGCCGACGGACCCGAGCAGTCCGAACGAGACCCGCACCCGTACAGTCCCGCATACGGTGTGGGCGGTTTCGTGTTCGTTTCCGGCGCCCTGTCGATCGATTCCGGCGGCGTGGCCGTTGCCGGCCGCACTGAAGCTCTGGACGCGGCAATCGACCGGATGACGGAACGCCTCGCGACCGCGGGCGGTCGTCTGGAGAACGTCGTCAAGCTCACGTATTTCGTGACCGATGTGACTCTGCGGGAAGAAGCGAACCGTCAGTTCGAACGCCTCTTCTCCGAGCCACGGCCCGCGCGGACGTTTCTGGAAGTCAGTCGGCTCCCGTACGAGGCGACCGTCGAAATCGACTGCATTGCGCACCTGGACGTGGGCAAGTAGCAGCTCAACCGCCTCCCGGGGTCCGCGTGCGGTTTCAGAATCCTTCTGCCGTGCCGTCCCCTCTCGGGTCGGCGCCGCCTTCGAAGAACCCGCTCTCGCGATCGATGCGAATCGACTGCGCATGCCCCACCGTTCCCTCCCAGCGCGGCGCTACCGTCACCGGGTGACCGCGCAGAAGCAGGTCGCGAATAGCCTCATCGGAAATGCGCGACTCCAGGACGAGGCTGCTCGTCGCCGTCCCCCATGTTCGCCCCATGAGCCAGCGGGGCGCCTCGATGGCCTGTTGAACATCGAAGCCGAAATCGATCAAGCGGGTGAGCAACGCCGCCTGGGTTTGCGGCTGGCCCTCGCCGCCCATGGTGCCGTAGGCAAGTACCGGGTCTCCGTCCTTGAGCACTATGGCGGGGATGATGATGGGCGCGGCGGCCAGCAACCAGTGCAGCCAGTCGATGGGAATCAGTGTGCCTTCCATTGGCTCCATCCCGGATCTGAGCGTTCATTCGGTCGAAGACGTCGTCGCCCTGCTGGCCATTGCCTCTTTCAGCAGCCTAGCTGTTTGGATTCGATACCTCACGTGCCGTGAATGAGAGCGACAGCGGACGCGAGCCTGCGGCAGGTCGGGAACGGCTGGTCGCCAGGATCGCGCGCGTAGGCGCAGTGACTACGGGTTAGGCGTGAGCGTGTACTTCGTCGAGAGGTACTCGTGAATACCTTCGAAGCCGCCTTCGCGGCCTAGTCCTGATTGCTTCACTCCGCCGAACGGTGCTGCGGCATTGGACGCAACCCCGACGTTCAGGCCCATCATGCCGGTGTCGATGGCCTCGATCATCCGCTGGCCGCGCGCGAGATCCTTCGTGTACACGTAGCCGATGAGCCCGTACTCGGTCTCGTTGGCCATCGCCACGGCTTCCGCTTCATCCTTGAATGAGGCGATCGAGAGCACAGGGCCGAAGATCTCCTCGGTGAGGATGTCGCTGCCGGGCTGCACATTGCTGATCACCGTCGGCTCGTAGAACGTGCCGTCGCCCTCGATCGCCGAACCGCCCGTGTGCACGGTCGCGCCGCGCTTCACGGCATCGGCCACGAGATCGCCGACCTTCGCGACCGCCTTCGCGTCGATGAGCGGACCGATCGTCACGCCATCCTCGGTGCCACGTCCGACTTTGAAAGCTTTCACGCGTTCGGTAACCCGTCGAGCGAACTCCTGCACCACAGACTCCTGAATAATGAAACGGTTGCCGGCGGTGCAGGCCTGGCCGATGTTGCGGAACTTCGCGATCATCGCGCCATCCACCGCCTTGTCGAGGTCGGCATCCTCGAACACGACGAACGGTGCGTTACCGCCGAGCTCCATGGAGGTGCGCAGCACGCCATCCGCGGCCTGCTTGAGCAGTGCGACGCCGACCGGAGTCGAGCCGGTGAAGCTCAGCTTGCGAAGACGCGAGTCCGCGAAAATCGGCTTCGACACCGCGCTCGACGACGAGGTGGTGAGCACGTTCACGACACCCGCCGGTAGCCCTGCTTCCTCAAGCAGCTTCACGAACGCGAGCGTTGTGAGCGGGGTCAGCGCGGCAGGCTTCACGACGACGGTGCAGCCCGCGGCGAGCGCCGGAGCGATCTTGCGCGTTGCCATCGCGAGCGGGAAGTTCCACGGCGTGATGAGGTAGCACGGACCCACCGGACGCTGCGTCACGATCATCGTGCCCGTGCCCTCGGGGTTCGAACCGTACCGGCCCTGGATGCGGACCGCCTCCTCGCTGAACCAGCGCAGGAACTCGCCGCCGTACTTCACCTCGCCCATCGACTCTGCGAGCGGCTTGCCCATCTCGAGCGTCATGAGCAACGCGAAATCGTCCGCGCGCTCCATGAGCAGGTCGAACGCGCGGCGCAGGATGTTGCTGCGCTCCCTTGCGGGGGTTTCCGCCCATGCGTCCTGGGTTTCGGCCGCCGCATCCATCGCCTTCTGCGCATCCTCGGCCGTCGCATCCGCGATCGTGCGGATCACGGCGCCCGTCGCGGGGTCGTGCACGTCGAGCGTGCCGCCGCCTGTCGCACCAACCCATTTGCCGGCAATGAACAGCTTGTCCGGGACGGAAGCCAGCAGCTTGGCCTCGCGCGCATCACTCATGAGCAGACTCCTTCATCGTCTGAATCCAGCGTAGTGATTCGAGCACTGTTCAGCAGACCGCTGCGAGCCTCGATCCACGGTTTCCGCCCGGTGCTCGCGAGCGAAACAGCGCCGTCAATCCTCGCGCGCGAGAAAGTCCTTGATGCGCTGCTGCATGGGCGTCTTGTCGTAGCCGGACACGAGCGCACCGGCCATCCGAACGGGGTCGCCGAAGAAGTAGTACTCGTAGAGAGCCTGCCGACTCGAGAATCCGGAGATGGAGGCGTCATACGCGAGCTTGAACAACTTCACGCGCTCCGGACCGGTGAGCGACTTGCCTTGCAGGTACATCTCGATGTCGGGCAGGGCGTCGCTGGCCAGGTCGGCTTCACCGGGCAACGCCATGAGCCCGCTCGCGCAGAACGTGCGGATGATCTGCGGGAAGCGCTGCGCGATCTTCGGATACCAGTTGCGGGCTGCGTTGAGCGTCGGCCAGTGCGGCTGCATCATGCCCCATTCGTTGGTCGTCGCATCCACTTCGGCTGCGCGCATGAGCGCCCTGCCGATCTCGACATCCACGACCAGCTCGGCCAGGGACTCCTGAATGTGCAGGAACCCATCGATGCCGATGGCCTCCGCGATCTCGGTGGCAAGCCCGAGGAAGAACTCGCTCTTGGCAATCGTGCGCGTCACGACCTGATGGGTCATGAGCGCGGCGGCACCGGTCTCCGAGTAGAACTGGTTGCACAATTCGGGGTGTCCGAGCATGAAGATGCGATCGTTGGGCACGAACACGTTGTCGAACACGACGACGGCATCCATCTCTTCGAAGCGGCTCGCGAGCGGCTCGTCGAAGTGGGAACCGCCGTTGTGCAGCGACGTGCGGCACAGGTAGCGAAGGCCCGGAGTGTCGTTCGGGATCGCGAACGCGTACGAGTACGGTGCGTCCTCCGGGGTGCCGCGCAGCACGGTCGACGGGAATACGAGCAGCTCGTCGGCGATCGGTGCCACGGTGGCCAGCATCCGAGCACCGTGAATGACGATGCCGTCTTCACGGTCCTCGACGATTCGGGCCGACAGTTGTCCGCCGAGCTGTTCGCTGCCGGACACCGAGCGGTTGACCTGCGGCGGAATCAGAGTGTGCGTGGCGAGCAGGTCGTTCTCGCGCGCCATCTCGTAATACGCCTCGATGCGCTCCCCGTACACCGGATCGGCCTGCTCGAACCACTTCTTCGCGGAGGCGAGAGCCGTGAGCGAGGAGTTCATGTAGTCGCCGGAGCGGCCGAGAAACCCGTTCGAATACTCGGCCCAGACCTTGATTCCCGCGCGACGCCGCTCAAGGTCCTCGACTGTCTTGGGGATGAGGAACGAGACGTTGACGGGATCCCCCGTCGTGGGCGACGGGTACGTCAGCTGGTCCTTGAACTTCGGGTCGTGCTGGAGGTCGAAAAGCTGCGCGTACGTGCGGGCGACATTCTTGAACGCGGGGTGCTCCGTCAGGTTTTCACTGACCACTTCGCCGTCGATCGTGATGTGCGGTCGCATCGAATTGAGCTTGTCGAGAAACTGCTGGCCTGTCCGTGCACCCATAGGGAGACTCCTTTGTTTTTTCCCCCCTGAGGCTCTCGAAGGGGGCTGGATTGGTGTGGTTCCCTTCGAGAGCCTCAGGGAACGTTGTGCTACAGCAAAGATTCGTGCCCCGGCATGAACTCCGGGATGACGGTGAATCGTCCATTGACGAAACCGAGCGAGTCTCCGCTGCGGTAGTCGTGGTCCTGCACCTCACCGAGGTATAGGGTGTGGTCGCCGCCATCGTATGAAGCCCACGGCGTGCAGGCGAACCACGACAACGTGCCGGCCAGTCGGGGTGCGATGTCCCCCTCGACCCACTGTGGCTCCTGATTCGGCTTGCCCGCGAAGTTCATCGCGAGCGCTTCCTGCTCTGCTCCGAGAACATTCACCGTGAAGTTCTTGCCCGCAAGTTCGTCGTGGCTGTGAGTGTTGCGGGCGATGCTCACGAGTACGAGCGGCGGCTCTAGGGAAACGGATGTGAACGAATTGACCGTGATCCCGTGCCTGCCGGTCGATGCGTCGAACGTGACCACAGCGACCCCGGTAGCGAAGCGCCCGAAGCTGCCGCGAAGGTAGTGCGCTGGCGGCCGATACAGCCGCGAACCGGGCTCGAAGCCGCGGGGCGCTTTCGCAATCATCGTTGACGCTCGCTTTCTAGGTGTTCTAATATAGAATACCGTGTTCCGACACGGAACAATACCCCGCCAGTGAGACGTTAGGCAAGTCATGAGCCAGGAATCGCCGCATTCCCAGACTCTCTCTCGAGGACTGCGGATGCTGGAGATCCTCTCCGAATCCCTCGCCCCTCCGTCGATCGCCGACCTCGCCGCTGCGCTCGGCGTCCACCGCTCGATCGCGTACCGCATCCTTCGCACGCTCGAAGATCACGGACTCGTTTCGCGCGATTCCGGGGGCGGCGTTCAACTAGCACCGCGGATGGCCGCCCTCGCCCGAGGCGTGTCCCGCGATCTGCAGGCGGCAGCGCTGCCCGCGCTCACGGCCGCCGCCAACGACCTGGGGATGACCGCATTCCTCGCGGTGCTCGACCGGAACGATGTCGTGACGCTCGTGAGCGTCGAACCCACGCACGCCCACGCCGCGGTGGCCCAGCGACCGGGTTCGCGTCATTTGCTCAGCCAGGGCGCTCCCGGGATCGCGATCCAGTCTCTCGTGTCCTCCGCCCAGTGGCGCGCGATGGGCGAGTCACCGCGTGCCGAGGTCGAGGATGTCGTCGCAACCGGGTTCGCCACAAGCCACGACGAGGTCATCCGCGGCCTCTCGTCTGTCGCCGTGCCGCTCGCGCTGCCCGGCCAGCCGCCCGCCGCCGTCGCCGTCGTCTATGTAGCGAGCGCACAAACCCCCCCTGCGATCGCGCAGCGGCTGACCGACGCGGCACGATCCATCGCCGCCGAGCTGTAGCGGTCCTCCCCTCGCATTTCCCGTGCTGTCCTGTTCGCAATTCAGGCAGATCCCTTCGGCCGTTGACGCGACCCCCCTGTTTGCAAGGGAGTCGGACCGGCCCACCGAGTTTTGCCTGAATTGCGAACAGAATCCGCGAGGAGCGGGTGCGGAAGAAGCGCGGGTGGGGTGCACGTCTTGACCGGCCGCCACAAGTGTGGTGAGATCGTATATTATTTCATACACACTGCGATTCGCTCACAGAGTGTTTCCCACACCACTGGAGGTGCCATGCACGACAGCAGCGTGCCGGATATCGACGCCATGCTCGGGCAGCATCCGGGAAAGGTCATCGCAGTCCATCTCAACTACCCGAGTCGCGCTGCCCAGCGCGGCCGCACCCCCGCCCAGCCCGGCTACTTTCTGAAGCCCGCAACGTCGCTATCGGCATCGGCCACACCCATCGAGCGGCCCGTCGGATGCGAGCTGCTCGCGTTCGAGGGCGAGATCGCGCTCATCATCGGCAAGGACGCTCGCCGGGTGACCCCGGAGGAAGGCTGGAGCCACGTCTCTGGCGTCACGGCGGCCAACGACTTCGGCGTGTACGACCTGAAATACGCGGACAAGGGGTCCAACCTCCGATCGAAGGGCGGCGACGGATTCACGCCGATCGGGCCCTCGGTGCTCGCCGCCAACCTGATCGACCCGAATGCGCTGCGCATCCGCACGTGGGTGAACGGCGAACTCGTGCAGGACGACAACACCGAAACCCTCCTGTTCCCGTTCGGCCGGCTCGTCGCCGACCTCTCGCAGCTCATCACGCTGGAGGCCGGGGACATCATCCTCACAGGCACGCCGGCCGGTTCCACGACCGTGCAACCGGGGGATGTCGTCGAGGTGGTCGTCGACGACTCGGAGGGGCGGACGACCGGACGCCTCGTCACTCCCGTCGTCGAGGGCACAACGCCGTTCGGCGACTTCGGCGCCGGACCGAAGTCCAGCGAAAACTTGCGCGCTGAAGCGGAAGGAACAGCCGTACACCCACAGCTCTCCGACGAGCTGGCAACAAAGATCAATTCGGTGGGCACGGCCACTCTCAGTTCGCAATTGCGCAAGCGCGGACTCAATACTGTGTCGATCGACGGCCTCACGCCGACGCAGCCGGGCAAACGACTCGTGGGGCGGGCCCGCACACTGCGATTCATCCCGGGCCGCGAAGACCTGTTCACCTCGCACGGCGGCGGATTCAACGCGCAAAAGCGAGCCTTCGACTCCCTCGGCGAAGGCGAGGTGCTCGTGATCGATGCGCGCGGCGAGCGCGGCACGGGCACGGTCGGCGACATCCTCGCGTTGCGCGCCCAAGTGCGCGGGGCCGCCGGCATCGTGACGGATGGCGGCGTCCGCGACCTCGACGAGATCACCGCGCTCGGTCTTCCGGCCTATCACGCGGGCGCTCACCCGGCCGTTCTCGGTCGACGCCACGTTCCCTGGGAGACCGACGTGACGATCGCGTGCGGCGGCACGGCGGTGCAGCCCGGCGACATCATCGTCGGCGACTCGGACGGCGTGCTGGTCATTCCGCCTGCGCTCATCGATGAAGTCGTGGATGACGCCATCGAGCAGGAACGTCAGGAGACGTTCATCGCCGAACAGGTCGGCGCGGGCGAAAGCGTCGACGGGCTGTACCCGATGAACGCCGAATGGACTGCGAGGTACGAGTCGTGGCTCTCGGCGCAACGCTAGCCGCGCCGAGCAAGTCGCGGCTCGCCTACGACTTCATCAAGGCGCGCATCGAGGATTCCCGCTACTCCCCCGGATACCGGCTCGTGCTCGGGGCGATCGCGGGCGAACTCGGTGTGAGCGTCGTGCCCGTGCGCGAGGCGATTCGGCTGCTCGAAGCGGAGGGGCTCGTCCAGTTCGAGCGCAATGTCGGCGCTCAGGTGGCGATGGCCGACCCGCGCGAGTACGAGGTCACCATGCAGACGCTGAGCCTCATCGAAGGCTGGGCGACGGCGGCATCCGCTCCCTTCATGACGGCGGATGACCTTGCTCGCGCCCGCGCGATCAACGACCGGCTCGCGGAGAGTTTGCACCACTTCGACCCCGTCGCGTTCACCCGGCTGAACCTCGACTTCCATTCCGTTCTGTTCGAACACTGCCCGAACCCGCATATTCTGGAGCTCGTCGACCGGGGATGGGCGAGGCTTCGGGCGCTTCGCGAGTCGACGTTCAGTTTCGTTCCAGGACGGGCGAAGGAGTCCGTGGAGGAGCACGCACACATTCTGGAACTCATCGAGGGCAGCGCGGATCCCGTCGAGCTCGAGTTCGCCGCCCGCAACCACCGGCTCGCCACTCTCGACGCATTCCTCGAACACGAGGCCGCCCGTGGTTCCCTTCGAGAGCCTCAGGGAACGACAGTCCAAGCACCGCTCCCTGAGGCTCTCGAAGGGAACAACACAGCAACCAAGGAGTCAGCATGAAGTTCCGCAGCAACCCCGCCTCGATCCGCGGTTCGATCGCCCCGCTCATGACTCCGTTCACGGCTGACGGCGCGGTAGACCACGCCGGGCTCACCAACCTCGTGAACTGGCAGCTCGCCTCCGGAAGCCACGGCATCTCGATCGGCGGATCGACGGGCGAGCCGAGTTCCCAAACGATTGCGGAGCGCGCCGAGGCCATCCGCACCGTCGCGGCGGCCGTGGGCGACCGCGTGCCGTTCATGCCGGGCACCGGGTCCGCGAAGCTCGACGAAACCCTCGAGCTCACGGCAGCCGCTCGCGACGCGGGGGTCGATGCCGCGCTCATCATCACGCCGTACTACGCCCGCCCGACGCAGGAGGCGCTCTACCGCTGGTACAAGACGGTCGCGGACGAGTTCCCGGACCTGCCGATCGTCGCCTACAACGTGCCGAGCCGCACCGCGGTCGACATCGCTCCGGAGACGGTAGCCCGTCTGTTCCACGACGTGGAAAACTTCGTCGGCGTCAAGGAAACCACGAAAGACTTCGAGCACTTCTCCCGCGTTTTGCACTTGTGCGGGCCCGAACTGCTCGTGTGGAGCGGCATCGAACTGCTGTGCCTGCCCCTCCTGGCTCTGGGCGGCGCCGGGTTCGTGAGCGCCACGGCGAACATCGCGCCCGCCGCGGTCGCTGAGATGTTCGAAGCGTGGGAGTCCGGCGACTTCGACCGCGCGCGCGAAATCCACTACGGTCTGCACCCGCTCGTCGACCTGCTGTTCGTGGAGACGAACCCCGCACCGGGCAAGTGGGTGCTCGAGCAGCGCGGTCTCATCGCGAGCGGCCACGTGCGGTCGCCGCTCATCGAGCCGACGGATGCCGGGCTCGTGAAGATTAAGCAGCTCATGAGCGAGGGTGAGCAGTACCTCACCTCTGCTGAGGGCTTCACAGTAGGGAGCAAGTAAATGACGCACTTCGTGCCCAGGAACCTTCCAGACCGCATCCAGCACTACATCCATGGCGAGTTTGTCGACAGCGTGGACGGCGGCACGTTCGACGTGCTCGACCCGGTGTCGAACGAAACCTACGTGCAGGCGGCCGCAGGCCAGCAGGCCGACATCGATCGCGCGGTCGCGGCCGCGAAGCACGCATTCGACACGGGACCGTGGCCGCGCATGAAGAATCGTGAGCGCAGTCGCATCCTCAACCGCATCGCCGACCAGGTCGAAGCGCGCGGTGACGAGCTCGCAGAACTCGAAACGTTCGACACCGGTCTGCCCATCACGCAATCGCGCGGTCAGGCGCATCGCGCCGCCGAGAATTTCCGCTTCTTCGCGGATCTCGTCGTCGCCCAGCGCGACGACACGTATCAAGTGCCCGGCGTGCAAATGAATTATGTGCACCGCAAGCCCGTCGGCGTCGCCGGGCTCATCACACCGTGGAACACGCCGTTCATGCTGGAGAGCTGGAAGCTCGCCCCCGCGCTCGCCTCCGGATGCACGGTCGTGCTGAAGCCCGCCGAGTTCACGCCGCTGTCGGCGAGCCTGTGGGCCGGAATCTTCGAGGAAGCGGGACTTCCTCAGGGTGTGTTCAACCTCGTGAACGGACTCGGCGAGCAAGCGGGCGACGCGCTCGTCAAGCATCCGGATGTGCGCCTCATCTCCTTCACGGGCGAAACCACAACCGGCCAGACGATCTTCGGCAACGCCGCGAAGCACCTCAAAGGCCTCTCGATGGAGCTCGGCGGCAAGTCCCCGGCGATCGTGTTCGAGGATGCCGACTTCGACGCCGCGATCGACTCGACGCTGTTCGGAGTGTTCTCCCTCAACGGCGAGCGCTGCACTGCGGGGAGCCGCATTCTCGTGCAGCGCAGCATCTACGACCGGTTTGTCGAGACGTACGCCGAGCGTGCGAAGAACATCGTCGTTGGCGACCCGCACGATCCGAAGACCGAGGTCGGCGCGCTCGTGCACCCCGAGCACTACGCGAAGGTCATGAGCTACGTCGAGCTTGGCAAGACTGAGGGGCGCCTCGTAGCTGGAGGTGGTCGGCCAGACCACCTGCCGACCGGCAATTACGTGTCGCCCACCGTGTTCGCCGACGTGAAACCGGATGCCCGCATCTTCCAGGAAGAGATCTTCGGGCCCGTCGTGTGCATCACGCCGTTCGACACGGATGAGGAAGCGCTCGAGCTTGCGAACGCCGTGAAGTACGGTCTCGCCGCGTATCTCTGGACCACGAATCTGGAGCGCGCACACACGTTCGCACACCAGATCGAGGCCGGAATGGTGTGGCTCAACTCGCATAACGTACGGGACCTTCGCACGCCGTTCGGCGGCGTGAAAGCGAGTGGCCTCGGCCACGAGGGCGGGTACCGTTCGCTCGACTTCTACACGGAGCAGCAGGCCGTGCACATCTCACTCTCCCCGGCACACACACCCAAGTTTGGATCAACAACATCCGCTCCCTGAGGAGCGAGCGCAGCGAGCGTCTCGAAGTGCGCCACATCGTGAGTTCCCTTCGAGACGGTCCTGACGGACCTCCTCAGGGAACGGTGAACCACAAGGAGTCATCATGACCGAACCATTCGACATCATCCGCGCCGCGTACGCGGAGCTCATCGTGAGCGACCTCGCCGCGAGCCGCACGTTCTACGTGGACGTGCTCGGTCTCGTCGTCACGTACGAAGACGAGAACGCGATCTACCTGCGCGCGTTCGAGGAGTACCTGCACCACTCGCTCGTGCTGCGCACCGGCCCTGTGGCCGCGCTCGGCGCGCTCGCCTACCGGGTTCGCTCCCAGGGTGAAGTCGCGAAGGCCGCGACCTACTTCGAGTCGCTCGGTTGCCCGGTCGAGCACCGCGCGGCCGGTGCGATGAGGGGCATCGGCGAGGCGGTGCGCGTGGAGGATCCGCTCGGCTTCCCCATCGAGTTCTTCCACGACGCCGAACACGTCGAGCGCTTCACGCGCCGCTACGACGTGCACGGTGCCGGCGCGATCTCCCGCCTCGACCACTTCAACATCATGACGCCGGATGTTCCGAAAGCCCAGAAGTACTACGAAGACCTCGGCTTCCGCGTCTCCGAGGACATTCAGGACAGTGAGGGCACCGTCTACGCGTCGTGGCTGTTCCGCAAGGCGACCGTGCATGACATCGCGCTCACGGGCGGCGACGGCCCGCGGATGCACCACATCGCGTTCGCGACGCACGAGCGCGGCCAGATCCTGAACATTTGCGACCACCTCGGGGCCGTGCGCCGCTCCGACATGATCGAGCGCGGCCCAGGACGCCACGGCGTCTCGAACGCGTTCTACCTGTACCTTCGCGACCCGGATGGCCACCGCATCGAGATTTACACGCACGACTACTACACGGGCGACCCGGACAATCCCACCCTGACCTGGGATGTGCACGACAACCAGCGCCGCGACTGGTGGGGCAACCCCGTCGTGCCGAGTTGGTACGCGGAAGGATCGACCGTGCTCGGGCTCGACGGTTCGCCCAAAGAACTCGTGGCGCGTGTCGACACGTCCGAATCGGCCGTCACGATCGGGGCCGACGGTTTCTCCTACACGCGCGAAGGCGAAGCGATGCCCGAATACAAACTCGGAAACCATCTTTAGCGGTTACACGCTGCCGGTCTTACAGCGCGCCTTCGTCGGCCGCTTCGGCGGTCGTGTCGCCCAGGGGCCGCGGATGGCGCGGCCAGGGAGAGGGTTCGCGAAGCAGGAACGATAGCGCCAGGCACAACGCCGTCAGCGCGACGAGGATCACGAACGTCACATGCAGGTTCGACTGGTCCGCTATCCAGCCCAGCAGCGGGCTGAACAGACCGCCCACGGTCACTGCGAGGCCGACGGTGACTCCGCTGGCGGTGCCGATCCGATTGGGCAGGTAGTCCTGGCCGAGGATCACAAACACCGCGAACGGAACGAAAATGGCCACGCCGAAGGCCGCGACGAAAACCATCGCAATGGGCCAGGTCGGCGCGAACACCAGGCCGAGCAATGAGGGAATCGCCACGGTAAACCCGATTCGGATGCTCCTCAGCCGTCCGATCCTGTCGGCAAGCCACCCGCCCACAAGCGTGCCCAGTGCTCCGAAGGAGAGGAACACCGTCAGTGCTGCGCCGCCGAGTGCTTCGGTCGTCTCGAGGTCGTGGATGAAGTACAGCGCGATGAAGGACACGGCCCCGAAGAACACGATCGAGCGCACGACGACAACCGCGGTCAAGCGGAGGAATCCGGGCCAGTTGTCCGGGCCGGGGGTTCGCCGCACGGGCCTGGTCGCATCCGCCCGGCCATCCAGAACCCGCCTGAGCCACAGGACGATGGCCACGGCCATGGCCGCCCCCGGGATGATGAGCAGCGGAGTGCCGCCGAGGCCCGTCCACAGAAGCAATGGCGTGGTCACGAGCGACCCGACCGCGAATCCGAGGTTTCCGCCGACCGCAAAAACGCTCATCGCGCGATTGCTATCGCCCGCCGCCACTCGCGCGGCACGCGCGGCCTCAGGATGGAACGCCGATATCCCTAATCCCGAGATCGCAATCACGAGCCACGTCATCCAATACTCGGGAGTGAACGCAACAAGACTCACTCCGATCCCGGCGGTAACGATTCCCGCGGGCATGAGCCACCGACGCGGCTTACGGTCCCCCCACCAGCCGAATGCCGGTTGGGCTACCGACGACAGCATGTTGGCGGCGAGGACGAGACCCGCGACAGCGGCGTAGCTGTACTGCCGCTCCAGCACGAGGAACGGCAACAGCGCGGGCACGACACCCTGATATAAATCATCCACGAGGTGGGCGGAGGCCATGAAGGCGATCCCACCCCGATTCACTCGAGAGATGTGGATTCCAAGATTTCCGCACCCGCATGACCGAGCTCGGCGATCGCCGCCTCCGAACTGGTTTCGGCGACGCCGGCCACAAGGTCAGTGAGCACGCGCACGTGGCGCCCGTGCTCCAGCGCATCGAGCGCGGATGCGCGCACGCAGTAGTCGGTAGCAATTCCGACAACATCGATATCGATGACGCCCAGGAAGTCCAGCATCTCGGCAACGGTGCGCCCGTCGCCCGTCGTTCCCTCGAAAATCGAGTACGCGGGAACCCCCTGCCCCTTGAGCACGGGAACGGTGATGTGCTCCGTGTTCAGTGCTGGGTGATACTCAGCGCCCTCCGTTCCTCCGACGCAGTGAACCGGCCACGTGGTCACGAAGTCCGGTTCCGACGTCGTCGCAAAGTGGCCGCCATTGTCGTTGTCCGCATCGTGCCAGTCCCGGGAGGCGAACACCTCGTCGTAATACCCGGGATTGGCGGCGAGAAAGGCGGATATCCGCTCTGCGACCGCGGCGCCGCCCTCCACGCCGAGCGCGCCGCCCTCCGTGAAATCGTTTTGCACATCGATGATGAACAGCGCCCTGCCCATGATTCTCCCGGTAAGTGTCTAGTTGTTCGAAAGGTTGTTGCCGCAATTGAACAGCCCGGTTGCGACAGTATCAAGCGCATCCATTGCGTCGGCTTTCACCGGCCCGAGCGCATAAAACGCGAACGAGAGCACTGAACCGTCGCTCGCGTTCACCCACCCGGACAGCGTGCGCGACGTGTTGATCCACCCGGTCTTCGCGACCACTTGACCACGAGCGACTGCGTTGTCGCCCGTGAATCGGCTGGCCAGCGTGCCCGATTTGCCCGCGACTGGCAGCGCGGACTTGATGACGCCGAGCCCCTGAGCACCCGTCGACACGGACGCCATGAGCTGAGCCATGAGCAGCGGAGGGACGGCATTGCTCGCGCTCAGTCCCGACCCGTCGCGGATCGAGATGCCCGTCGTGTTGAATCCGAGATTGACGAGCGCGCCGGGGATGATCGAGCCGAGCGACGCCGCGGTGCCTCCGCCTCCCGATTCCTTCGAAATCACCCGGGCGATCGCCTCCGCGAGCGTGTTGTCCGACATGGGCAGCATTTGGCCGATGAGCGTACTGATGGGCTGGGAGGAGACTTCGCCGAGCTTGGGTTTTCCCGGTGTTGCGCTACCGAGAGTGACGGTGACCGGGTGGCCGAGGTTCAGCGCGTCGACGAAAGCACTGCCGGCCCGGCCGATCGGATCGGTGCTTCGCGGGCTCGTGGCTTTTTGCGGATTCGCACGGTCGCCGTCCACCATGAGAGCGGTCACTTCCGCGTGGTAGCCGATGGTCTGCTCGCTGCGCTCCCACGTGGAATCCCATTTGTCGGACGGGTTCCAATAGTTCGCGTCCAGGATCACGCTCGTGATCGGATCGCCGGGATGGTTCGCTTCCCACGCCGCTTTGGTTTGCGCGGCCAGATCGGCAAGTTTCGGGGCACCGGCGTACACGCTCTCGACTCCCGGAGGGAGCGCACTCAGCGTGGGGTCTCCGCCGCCGACGAGAACGATGCTTCCTGGATCATTCCCCTCGAACACGCGGGTGGTCATCTGGTAGTTCGCGCCGATTGTCACGAGCGCGGCGGCAGCGGTGATCACTTTCAGTCCGCTCGCGGGGGGCGCTGCGGTCGTTGCGCTGCGATCGAAGAGGACTTCGCCCGTCGTCACATTGATGACAGAACCCTCAAACGTGAGAAGCCGGGGATCCGTCGCTGCCGCGTTGATGGAGCACGTGCGCAACGCGGATGCCGCCGCCGGCGTGGCCGGGACGACCCTCGTCGGCTCGGGGGTCGGGGTATTTGACGTCGCCGCGGTGACCGGTGCCGCCGCTCCGAAGGCCGCCCCCGCAAACACCGCGCCGGTTCCGAGAAGGAGGAAAATCACGCCGAGGGCGGAGAACATCCACGCATTGGGATGCCTCGCCACGACTGCGGCGAAGCCGGGACGCTTTCCCTCCGGCGGCGAGTGTTCTGCCACTTCTGCGGTGCCGAGAACTTCCGTGGCAGGCTCCGCCGCCGACTTCGCTGAGGCGGCCGACACCGAGCCCTTGCGCTTGGCATCGGCTTCACGTGCCGCCCGGCGGGTCAGCGGTTCCTCGTCACTCACTCGCCCATGATATCTGCGCTGGCGGAGAGGCGCGTGCGAGCCTTCTCCGGCGCTCTCTGAACCTCATTCACGATTCGCCGGGGAACGTCAAGCCGATTTGCCTCCGCACTTCGTCCAGCGTCTGCATGATCTGAACGGATTGCGATGGCGGCAAGGCATCCGTCGGGCCGGCTCCTTCGGCGGCGAGGCGTTCAAGCTCCCACGCCTGGTACTGCATTCCGCGGCCCGTGACGTCGCTGACGTAACGCTCGACCGCTTCCCCGCGGCTGTCGTAGACGGTGAATGCCGACGGGCAGTACCACACGGACTCCAACTCGATGCGTCCCGCCGTCCCGATGACTGCCGCCCGGTTGGGTCCGGGAGTGTCCAGCGCGGTGTGCAACACAGCACGCTGGCCCGCGGTGTACTCCAGAATGATGGCAGTCTGGCGATCGACGCCCGTTTCCGTCAGCGTGCCGCTTGCGAGAACCCGCGACGGTTCGCCGAAAAGGTCCCACGCGAAGGAGACCGGGTAGATGCCGAGGTCGAGCAGCGCGCCACCGCCGAGGTGCGGATTGCGCAATCGGCCGTTCGGGTCGTCCGACAGCAATTGGTTGTGGTCGGCGATGAGCGTGTGAACCTCGCCTATCCGGCCATTTCGGATGATGTCGCGCAATCTCTCCATGTGGGGCAGGAATCGCGTCCACATCGCCTCAAGCACGACGAGGCCGTTCCGGTTCGCGAGATCGACGACCTCGCGCGCTTCGCGCGCGTTGAGCGTGAACGGCTTCTCGACGAGCACATGCTTCCCCGCCTCAAGCGCCATCATCGCGTTCGATGCGTGCATGGGGTGCGGCGTGGAAACGTACACGACGTCGACGGAATCATCGGATGCGAGGGATTCGTAATCCGCGTGCGCCGTTTCGAGACCGAGCTCCGCAGCGAACGCATCCGCGGTGCCCTTGGCCCGCGAACCGACGGCGGTGACGGTGAAGCCGTGCGCAATCAGATCCGCGGTGTGAAGGTGCGCGATGCCGCCAGTGCCGAGAATGCCCCAGCGAAGTGATCCCATTCAGGGAATCTAGCAGCCGCCCCACTTTGCCGCCGCCCGCGTGAACGAGGCAGGCTCATCCGGAACTCCGCCGTGGGTCATGGCGAAGTAGATGCACACGCCACCCACGCTGCCTCCGTAGCTGGGCCGATACAGCGACGCGCGGTGCGATGAGGAGTTCCACCATTTCGTGGCGACCGTGGCCCCCGTATTGCCGTAACCGCCTGCGAGGTTGCCGTCGCAACCCTGGCTCGGGACGCCATCGCTTCGCTGGGAGCCCATGTGGCCCCACGCGCTGCTCGGGTCGGTGCTCGGGTCTTCTGCCATCCAGAAGAGGCGGGTCTCCATGCAGCTGTCGTACCGGATGTGGCTCGGCGGGATGGGTTCCAGGCAGTTCGCGACCCGGATCGCGTTGTAGGTGGCGGCGAAGGACGCGAGGTCCGAACTCGTCGTGCCCTGCACGCCGCCGGCGGAAACTCGGCCAGGTGCCCCGCCAGGCGAGCCTCCCACTGCGGACGGGCATGTGCCGCCGGCGGCTTCGATGGCGGCGCGCCGCGCCGCGGTGCTGCCGCCACCACGGTTCGCTCCTGGGACAACGACGACCGGCACCGGTACGGGTTTTTGCGCCATGTGCTCAGAGTCGACTTTGAGTTGCGCTGCGCGGGTCTTCGCGCGAGCGGCGACGGTCGCCTCACTGAGGTTCACGACCGCGAGCGCGCCGACGTGCGGTTCCTCGACGGCCTGCGGCGCTGAGGCGAAGATCGGCAGCAGCGTTTGCTGGTCTGCGACGGCGGATGCCGGAGTTCCGAACAAGGATGGGCCGCTGCCCCCGACGAAGGGGAGGACGAGCGTGAGCACCGCCGTGAATACGGCGATCAGATATGCAGTGCGCTTCACGGCAGTTCCCCCCGGACCTGTTCAGCAACCGTTCCCCAACGATTCGCACTGTCAACGCTATGTCGGGCCGTCAGACGATTGCAATGCGGGAGGGAGAACTTTGCGCCGAGCACCCCTGTATTGGGGGCGTTTCGCTGCGGATTTTGTCACGCACTCGGGGGTCAACCTCCTCGTCGGTCCCCCAAAAAGCGGACCGGACCAGCTGCGCTGCCCTAGCGGCTTCCGTCGGACATCTGTGCCCGCCGAAGATCGCGTTCGGCGTCGGCCGCGGCCGCATCCTCGGGGGTGGGGGCGGTGCCGCCGCGATCGCGTGGATGCCACCACTGGCCCGTACCGTCGTGCGGGTACGCCTCGTGCGCCGTGTCAAGAAGACCCATCATGGTCGTTCTGAGCCGGGCAGTGGCTTCCGCCGCGTCCTCGTCGACTGTCGCGGTCATGGGCTCTCCGACGACCACGACGATGGGAATGCCGAAGCGTTCGCGCAGTGTGACCCTGCGGTTCTTCGTCATGAGGCGCTGTCCGCCCCACAGCGCGAGCGGGATGAGGGGCACGCCGGCCTCTGCCGCAAGGCGAACCGCCCCGGTCTTGAAGTCGCGAATCGTGAAGGATGCGCTCACCCCCGCCTCCGGAAACACTCCGATGAGTTCGCCGGCGCGAAGCGCCGCGACGGCGGATGCGTACGCGCTGGCTCCCGCCTTCATGTCGACCGGGATGTGTTTCATGTTGCGCATGAAGGACCCGACGATGCGCTTCTCAAACACGCTCTTCTTCGCCATGAACCGAATGCGGCGGCGGTTGTGCAACCAGGTCGCCCACTCGACAAGAGCGAATTCCAAGTACCCGAAGTGGGTCATGGCGATGACCGCTCCGCCTTCGTCTGGCAGGTTGCGAGCGCCGATGACGGTACGCCGAACCCGCAACGCGCCGAACATCGCGCGACCAGCCAGGATCGCGGCCGTGTAGATCGGCTCGTTGCGGTACTTCATTTCCTCAGCCTACGAGGCCAGGTTGGGATCTGGCTGATGCTGCGGCGAATGGGGCTCCGAGGGAGCCGCCTGTCAGAATCGAACTGACGACCTTCTCATTACGAGTGAGATGCTCTACCGACTGAGCTAAGGCGGCGGGTCTTCGCAGAGCAAAGACACAGCTAGAAAGCTTAGCCGATCACGACCGATACGTTGACGCGAGCGTGGCGTCGAGTTGCTCGAATGCTTCCCGAACGCTGCTCGACAGGGAGCGGTCGTCCGCCGCGTCGATCCACCGGCGATAGGCGGACCGCAGGGTGGCGAATCCGATGAGCGCGACGAGACGGGATCGCTGCGCGAGCGCGTCCGGATCCTCGGCCAATTCAGGGTCATCGATCGTGAGCCTGCGCGCGACAAGTTCGGCAAGCTCGTCCTCGAATTCGTGCAGAACCGCCATTCGCTTGGCGAAGAGCGCTGGGTGTTCGCGAAGGAGGATGCGGCGCCGCTGGCTTTGGGCCCGGTCATCGCTTATCGCGCTCGACACCGCATCCAGGAGCCGACCGAGCCCGAGGAGGAGGTTCTCACCGCGACCTGCCTCGAGAAACTCTCCCGCGCCGTCCACATCGACCAGCGACGGCACGTCGCCCACCACCGCCTCGTCCTTCGAGGCGAAGTAGTTGAAGAATGTGCGCGGCGATACGTCCGCGCGGGCGCTGATCTCTTCGATCGTGACGTGCTCGTAGCCTTGCTCGCTCGCGAGGCTCAGCACTGCGCCCTGGATGGCACGACGCGTCGCGCGCCGTTTGCGTTCGCGAAGGCCGGGGACAGGGGCGCCTGCCGATGTCGTCATTCCGCTATTGTTGCAGGTTGTGCAATTTTGCACCAATCAGCACTGGGGGTCAGCGTTCGGAACCGTCCCGTCCACGAGAAAATCGTCCACGACCCTGTTCACGCACGCATTCGACTTGTTGTAGGCCGTGTGCCCTTCTCCGTGGTAGGTCACAAGGTGGCCGTTCTCCAATTGCCCCGCCAGATTCACCGCCCATTCGTACGGCGTTGCCGGGTCGTTCGTCGTACCCAGCACGAGGATCGGCGCAGAGCCTGGCGCCCTGATCGGCTGACGCACCCGAGTGGCCTCAAACGGCCACTGATCGCACGACGTGCCGCCGAACGACATCTGCGGCCCGAATGTCGGCGCAGCCTTCGCGAGTTCCGCCGCCTCGGCCCTCAGCGTGTCCCTCGTACTCGTGGACACGTAGTCGAGGCAGTTGATCGCGATGAACGCCTCCGTGGAATTGTCCGCGTAGGTGCCGTCCGAATTGCGCCCATAGTAGGCGTCAGCCAACTGGAACGCATAGTCGGCGTTTCCCTGTATCACGTCGGTGAACAGGTCGCTCAGGTACGGCCAGTTGGATTCGCTGTAGAGAGGAAGAATGATCGCGTTGAACATCACCGCGCTGCCCAGCATCCGTCCATCCGTCGCACGCAACGGACTCGCGTCGAGGCGATCGAGAAGTGCGCGGATGCGGTCCATCGCCGAGTCCACGGTTCCGCGGAACGGGCACTCCGAATCCGCGAGGCACACCGCCAAATACGCGCGGGCCGCGTTCTCGAACCCCATTGCCTGCGTCTTGGTCACCTCGAAATCGGTCGTTGCCGGGTCCACGGCGCCGTCGAGCACAAGGCGTCCGGTCTTCGCGGGGAACAAATCAGCGTAAGTGGCGCCGAGAAATGTCCCGTAGGAGTAGCCGAGATAGTTGAGTTTCTCATCCCCGAGAATCGCCCTCAGCAGGTCGAGGTCGCGCGCTGCGCTCACCGTGTCGACGAACCCGAGAAGTTCGCCCGTGTACGTGAGACATGCGGCGCCGAACTCGGCGTTCGACCTCTCGATGTCGTCGATCCACGCGTCGGAGCCGACAGGATTGGGCGGAATGTCGAACAGGAACGCGTCCATCTCGACCGGGTCGCTGTAGCACTTCACGGCGGACGAATTGTTGACGCCGCGAGGATCGAATCCAACGATGTCGAAATGCTCGTTGAGTTTCGAGTCCACGGCGTAACTGAGGCTGTCCCTGATGAAGTCATAGCCAGAGCCGCCTGGCCCTCCGGGGTTCACGAGGAGCGATCCCTTCGCTTCCCCCGTCGCGGTCGCGCGGATGAGCGCGATGTCGATCGACGCGCGCGAAGGGTCGCTCCAGTCCATGGGAGCTGTCGCCGTCGCGCACTGGAACATCCCTTCGCACTTCGACCAATGAAGAATCTGGCCATAGAAGGGCTGAAGGTCTTCCGGCACCTCCTCGTCCGTGGGCGTGGAAGTCAGGGACGGCGCGGGAGGCAGGAACAACGTCACGCATCCGCTGAGCGGAACGAGCACCGCAAGGCATGCCGCGGTGAGAACAACGCGCAAGCCGACCGTGCGGTGGTGGTTCGTACGGTGGCGGTTCATGCGGCAACCCTTCTCGCGGTGATGAGCATCGCCTCGAGCGCGAGCGCGGGCGCAACGTTGGCATCGATCCGCCTGCGCGCCGTCGCAATCGCGTCGAGCGTAGCGAGTGTCTGTGCGGGAGTTGAACTGTTCGCCGCCGCGCGAATCCGATCCATGATCTCCACATTGATCGATTCGATTCCGGCACCCAATTGCGTAAGGAGGATGTCTCGGAACAATGACAGCAAATCGACCATGATGCGGTCGAGGCCGTCCCGCAGGCTCCGCGTCGCGCGCCGCTTCTGGTCTTCCTCAAGTGACTTCAACTGGGACCGAAGCGCGGGTGGAATCGTCCCGCCAGGCTCGACCCCGAGCGAGCGAAGCGCAGACTCCCTCTCTTGTGCGTCCTTCTCCTCCGTGATGGCCTTCGCGTCGTCCGCGGCGGTCTCCAGGAGCGCACTCGCCGCGATGACGGCGTCGGACACGGTTCGGATGTCGAGCGCCACGGCCAGAGTCCTTTCGCGCCGCGCCCTTGCCTGCTCATTCGTCGCGAGCCGGTGAGCCATCCCGATGTGGCTCTGAGCCTCGCGTGCCGCGCGAGACGCGAGCGCGAGGTCGACACCATCGCGCCGGGAGATCAGCTCGGCGACATCCGCGATCGCAGGCACTCTCAACCTCACGCTGCGCACCCGCGAGCGCACGGTGGGGATGAGGTCCGCTTCGCTCGGCGCGCACAGGATCCACACGGTGCGCGGGGGCGGCTCCTCCAGCGCCTTGAGCAGAACGTTCGACGTGCGTTCCGTCATGCGGTCTGCGTCCTCGATGACCATGACGCGGTAGCGCCCGACCGACGGTGAAAACTGGGAACTCGTGACGAGCGCTCGCACTTCGTCGATCGAGATGATGACCCGTTCGGTGCTGAGCACGCCGAGATCCGGATGCGACCTCGCATCGACCTGCCGCCGGGTTGCTTCGTCGCCCTCCGGCGTCCCCGGACTCAGGAGCGCAGTTGCGAACGCGTAGGCGAGATTCGATCGGCCGGAGCCCGGCGGCCCCGTGATGAGCCAGGCGTGGGTCATCGACGCGGAATCCAGCGTCGAGCGACTGAGAGATTCGGCCTTCGGCGCCTGTCGTTCGGCGGCCGCGCGAAACACGGCGATCGCCTCCGACTGGCCGGTCAGTTCATCCCAGATCGACATACGACGACGCTAGTGCAGGTCTACGACAGAAGCGATGCGACGCGGCTGCGGATTGCGGCCGCGAGCTCGTCCCTGGCCTCGGTGGCGTCCAGAACGAGAAACCGTTCGGGTTCGGCGGCGGCAAGTTCCAGATAGGCGGCGCGAACGCGCGCATGGAAGTCCTGTTCCTCGGCCTCGAGCCGGTCGAAACGCGTGCGGGACGTATCGAGTCGTTCCCTGCCCAGTCCTGCCTCCAGATCGAGGAGAACCGTGAGGTCGGGGAGCAAGCCATCCGTTGCCCACATCGACACGTGCCGGACTTCGTCCGCGCCGAGGTCCCGCCCGACCCCCTGATACGCCACGGAGGAGTCGATGTAGCGATCCTGGACGACGATCTCTCCTCGGTCGATCGCCGGCCGAACCTTTGTCGCGATGTGGTGCGCGCGGTCGGCCGCATAGATGAGCGCTTCGGATTTCGCCGTGATGTGCCCTCTGCTGTGCAGGACGATCTCCCGCAACTCGTCGCCGAGCGGGGTTCCTCCCGGTTCGCGGGTCGTCACGACGGTTCGGCCGAGTTGCCCGAGCCACTCCACGAGCAAGGCGAGCTGCGTCGACTTCCCAGAACCGTCACCACCTTCGAAGGTGATGAAGAGACCCCTGGTCACTTCTTCGCCGACTTTTTCGCCGCCGACTTCTTCGCTGGCGCCTTGCGTCGGGCGGCTGGCTTCGCTTTCGGCTTCGCGGGACCCTTTGCACGCTTGTCGGCGAGCAATTGAATGGCCCTCTCGAAGTCGATGTCCTCGACAGACTCGCCTCGCGGAATCGTCGCGTTGGTCACGCCGTCGGTCACGTAGGGGCCGAATCGTCCGTCCTTGACCTTCACCGGCTTGCCGCTTTCCGGATCCTCCGCAAACTCCTTGAGCGCGCTCGATGCCCGGCGTGCTCCGTACTTCGGCTGCGCGAACAACTCGAGGGCGCCGGCGAGGTCGATCTCGAAGATCTGCTCCTCGCTCGCGAGCGTGCGCGAATCCGTGCCCTTCTTAAGGTAGGGACCGAATTTGCCGTTCTGGGCCGTGATGTCCTCGCCGCTCTCCGGATCCTGGCCGACGATTCGCGGAAGGTTGAGCAGTCGAAGAGCGGTTTCCAAGTCAATCGTCGCGAGGTCCATGCTCGCGAAAATGGATGCGGTGCGCGGCTTGGGTTCTGTTGACTTCTTCTTCGCGGGCTTTCTGGCCGCCTTCGCGGGAATGATCTCGCCCGTGGCAGGATCGACGGTTTCCGCGGCGGGCGCCGATTCAGCTGCGGGTGGCTCCTCAGGCTCCTGCACCGGGTCCAGTTCCGTCACATACGGTCCGTAGCGGCCGTTCTTGGCCACGATCTCCTTGCCGTTCTCCGGGTTGATCCCGATCACCCGGTCGACGACGACGGGCGCGTCGATGAGCTCGTGCGCTTTCTCGACCGTGAGTTCGTCCGGGGCCAGTCCGTCCGGAATGTTCACGCGGCGCGGCTTGGCGTCCGGGTCGGCCCCGGGTTCCGTCACCTCGAGGTATGGCCCGTACTTTCCGATGCGCAACGTCGCACGGTCGTCGAGTCGAATCGAATTGATGGACTTCGCATCGATCTCGCCGAGGTTATCGATGACGTTGCGCAGGCCTTTGTATTTCGGGCCGCCGAAGTAGAAACTGTTGAGCCAGTCCACCCGGCTTTCGCTGCCGTCGGCGATGCGGTCGAGGTCGCTTTCCATTCCCGCGGTGAAGTCATACTGCACGAGTTCGGTGAAGTAGTCCTCCAGGAGCCGGACAACGGAGAACGCGACCCAGTTCGGCACGAGCGCTGTGCCCCTCGGAGTGACGTAACCGCGATCGATGATCGTCGAAATGATCGATGTGAACGTGGAAGGGCGGCCAATCCCCAACTCTTCGAGCGTCTTGATGAGGCTGGCTTCCGTATACCGTGGCGGCGGAGAAGTCTCGTGCCCTTTCGCCTCCACTTCGGCGAGGTCCAGCGATTGCCCTTCCGCAAGCTGCGGCAACTTCGCTTCGACCGGCTCTGCAGTTTCGTTTCGCTCTTCGTCATGGCCTTCCTCATACGCCGAGAGGAATCCGCGGAACGTGATCACGGTCCCGCTGGCCGAGAACTCCGCGAGCGCGTCGGAGGTTTTCGCCGCGATCGTCACGGTTGCCGTCGAACCCCGGGCATCCGCCATTTGCGAGGCGATGGTGCGTTTCCAGAGCAGGTCGTAAAGCTTCCATTCGTTTCCGCGCAACGTGCCCTCGAGCTGCCCGGGCGTGCGGAACGTGTCTCCCGACGGGCGGATCGCTTCGTGTGCCTCCTGCGCATTCTTGGATCGGCCAGCGTAGGTCCGCGGCTTCTCCGGCACCGTCTCCGCCCCGTAAAGGGTTGCGGCCTGGGTGCGCGCTGCGGCGATCGCCTGCTGCGAGAGCGCAGGCGAGTCCGTGCGCACATACGTGATGTACCCGTTCTCGTAGAGGGCCTGAGCGACGCTCATGGTCTGCCGTGCCGAGAACCGAAGTTTGCGCGCGGCCTCCTGTTGAAGGGTCGAGGTCGTGAACGGCGCGGCGGGCCGGCGAGTGTACGGCTTGGATTCGACGGATGTCACCGTGAGAGTCGTCGCGTCGTCGCGCAGCGCTTCGGCGAGAGACGCCGCCGCTGCTTCGTCGAGGGCGGTCACGGCGGACTTGAGGGCGCCAGCGTCATCGAAGTCGCGGCCGGTGGCGATACGCGTTCCGTCCAGGCGCACGAGCTTCGCCTCGAATCGTTCGGGCGATGTTGCCGGAACAAACTGCGCGACAAGATCCCAGTATTCGGCGCTCACGAATGCGAGCCGTTCGCGTTCGCGATCGACGACCAGTCTGGTTGCTGCGGATTGCACGCGGCCCGCGGAGAGGCCGGGGCCCACTTTCCGCCACAGTACGGGCGACACTTCGAACCCGTACAGGCGGTCGAGGATGCGCCTCGTTTCCTGCGCGTCCACGAGGTCGCTGTCGATGTCGCGCGTGTTGTCTCGGGCGTGCTCGATGGCCTCTTTCGTGATCTCGTGAAAGACCATTCGCTTCACGGGAACTTTCGGATTCAATACCTGGAGGAGGTGCCACGCGATCGCCTCGCCCTCGCGGTCCTCATCCGTTGCGAGGTAGAGCTCGTCGGCATCCTTGAGAGCGCGCTTGAGGTCGGCCACTGTTTTGCGTTTCTGGTCTGAGACGACGTAGTAGGGCTCAAAATCGTTCTCGATGTCGACGGAAAACTTGCCGAGGGACCCCTTCTTGAGCTCGGGCGGAAGGTTTTTCGGCTCGATGAGGTCGCGGATGTGACCGACCGAGGCTTGCACCTCGTAGTCGTCTCCCAGATACTGTGCGATCGTCTTGGCTTTCGCCGGCGACTCCACAATGACCAGTTTCTTCGTGCCGGGCACGCGACTCCTTCAGGTTCTGAACTTCTGCGACAGGGGACACCATACACACAGAACCAGCACGCGCACCGCGTCAACGCCCTGCAGAAGCCGGCCCGGCAGTGGCGGACGACGACACCGGGAACCCGAAGATCGCCGTACTGACTCTCACGGTCACAATAACCCCATCGGCCAGACAATCCCGCAACTCGCCCCCATTTGCCCGTGCGACGGCGGACGCGATCCGGCACGGGATGCCAGGCGAAATACCGCTCGCGGCATCCGCCGCCGCGAGCGCCGCGGCATCCGCCGCGCCCGTCACTCTCGCCCTCGCGACCAGCACAGCACTGAACGGCAGGACGAGCATGACGCACGCGAGAGTCGCAGCGACTATCGCGATGGCCAGAAGGGATCCGGAGCCCCGATCGTCGTTCCCGGCCCACCGGCTGTCGGTGGTGGGCGCGGCAGAAGGGGAGCGCACTAGCGGCCGCCCGAGAGCGCGCAGCTCGATGCCGACAGGGTCACGGCACCGAGCAGGGTCGACAGGGGATTGCCCACGGCCCCAACGCGGACGCACACGAGGTTTCCCCGAAACTCTGTGCGCGCCGAGGCGCCGGGCACGAGCGAATGCACGATCGCCTCGGCCGACGATCCCCGTGCGGCGCCTCGCGCCGCAAGCGCGGCGGCATCCTGGAGCTGAAGCTGCCGCGTGGCAAGTTGCATTCCTCCGAGACAGAGAGCAAGGACGAGGATGACCGCCGGGATCACGGCAACGAATTCGGCCGTGACGCTGCCGGATTCGGGAGCGCCGTCAACCGCTGAACGACAGCGCACGCTGCACGAGATCCAACAGGATGCCGCGGACCTCGTCGCTTCGGAAAATGGCGACGAGGAGTCCGGCGAATGCCACAGCCGCCATCACCCCCCTACTCCGAGTTTCCCGGCATTTGAGTTCCAACTGGACGCGCCTCGCGCGGCCTGACAAAAAACCCCTTGTCAGCGTCCGCTGGCGAGGGCCACCCAGCCCAACAGGGCAACCAGAAAGGGAAACACAAAATGAACAACCAATTCGCGGAAGCGCTAGCAGTGGTAATAGGGAGCAAGTTCCCAGCCAACCGGGCACTAACACCCGGCGTTTCAACCTATGCAGAAGCGTTCGCAACGTATCAGGCAGCATTGCGGGACGCAGTGCAGTTCCACGACCCGAACTGGAGCCAAAGCGCCATCACCCGCGAGCGCTCCCGGCGAGTTCAGGCAGCGCGGGCGGAACTTGCCCAGACACTAGACGCGGCAGCCCTGCAGGACACTGGCAGTGCGGATGACGCGGCGAAGGCTGCGTTCGAGCAGATCGCTGCGACTGACGCTAATTCAGTGGCCGTTGCGAGAAACGAATGGACCAAGGTCCGCGCACTGTTGGCTGCAGGTCGGAGTCTTTCGCAGGTCATCGACAATGCGGACCGGCGTCGATTGTCCGCGATCCTCGACCACTTGGACTCCGATTTGGCAATTGAATCGGGTGACCCAGATGGTGTGTTCGCTGAAGTTTCGCAGGCCGTCCTCGCGCGGCTTGCTGGGCTGGGGGACGAGAAGGCTATCGCGGCGGTCGCGGCTCAGCAAGCCACACGCCACAGTGCGGCTTGGCGATCAGTTATCGGCGAGGCGGTGGGCGGTTCGGTGTCACTGGAAGCTCGCACAGCGCTGTATCAGGCAAATATTGACGAGTATCGGGCGGCGTTTGATGACGACCCGGCGACTGCAGAGGTTGAACAGGCAGTCACGCGTCTTGACACGCTCGGCCCTGAGGCTCAGAACGGAGCAGCTGATGACCGCGCCTAACCTATGGGTGCCTGAAGAGGACACCACGTTGAGACTTCTACATGGTCAAGGGTTGGCGCTGCATTCCATCGCCAGGAAAATGCAACGATCCAAGGCAACTGTGGCTAAACACGCGGCGACACTCGGCTTGGATTTTGACCGGTCGGTGACTGCCAAGGCAACCGCTGCGGCGCAGACAGACGCGAAAGCTCGCCGAGCCGCGTTGGGCTTGGCCATTTTGGGCGATTTGGAGACTGCCCGAATACGGCTGGGGAAAGCAGAATCGGCTCGGGAGTTCCAAAATGCGGCCCAGGGTATGGACGCGCTCATGCGTTCTTACGTCAATCTGCTGCGGCAGGAGCCGGACGATGGCGGAATGGCCGAAAGTCAGGGCATCGTCGGTGCCATTCTGGGGGCAATCCGCACTTCTGTTGACGGGGTGGAGCGAATGAACACAGTGTTGGAGAGGCAGGCTTGATCATGGGAATGCGTCAATTATCAACCGCGTTTCAGATCGGTGAATATGCCGGAGTCGACTGGACTCGCCGGATGACGGTCAGTCGCGAGATGGCTCAGGACGGTTCGGAGTTCTGTGTCTGCTGGGTCGGTTCGTTCTGGCTAGTCACCGACCGGTCGGGTGGCACACATGGGGAGGGTGACGGTGTGGCCCTCGGGCTTACGGCCTCAGGGGATGTGTGGTCCGATGCGGCTTGGGAATCACAACTGTCCGGGTTTGATGGATTGTCCGAGGGAAACCACCCTTTGGCGACCGCAGTGTCAATCGCTCCGATGGTTGCGGAGCTTGCCACTTTGCTGCTGCCGGTTGTTGATGCGGGGTTCGCGATGGGTGCAGATTTCGAGTGGGCGTTAGAGGTTGCGAGATCCGACCCGCAGTTTCAGTCGTTGAAGGGCGCGGCGATGTGCCTGGCGTTGACTTTGTTGTGGCGTGCTGAAGAGGAGCGACGGGAGCCGTACGAAAGCGATTGATACGGCCTGGTTGCTGTGGAACGGGGTCTGTCATGTGTGCCATGGCCCCATCGTGTCAGGGCAGGGGGACATTCAGCCGAACCAAGATCGATGGTCTTATTCCGCAGGGACACAGAAGCTAGACCTGCAACTCACATGCCGTACTCGCCTGCAATCTTCTTGTAAGTCTCGGGCGAGACCTCTTCAATTGTCGCGAGAAGTTCGTCACTGACATCCTCGTCGTAGTCGTCAGCTTCGAGGTTCGAGCGCCATGCCCCGACGAGCGAGTCGAGGAACGATTTTTCGGCCATGGGAATCCAATCGGTTGACCAGGTGCATTTCAGCAACTCTAAGGCGTCAAACCCTCATTCAACGCGTTCACCTATCGGAAGTCGTAGTCCTCGTCTTGGCCACTCGAATCCCAGATATCCTCGGCATCCGACTCACTGATGTAACTGCTCAGCGCGTAGTCGTCGCCGTCATTGTGATCCTCACCGATCGTGCAGCGGCAGTCCTCTCCGTAGTAGACGTCTGGCTGGCCGTCGATCTCGAAGAACTTCTGATGCTTGGTTCCTGTCGGCATGGTCTCTGACCTCAAATTGGCGGGTAGTGACTGCATTCTATGACGGCCTTCCGCCCGAATATGCTTCCTTTGGCGCTCCAAGGGGTCTCTCGTGACCTCGTGTGCCTTTGCCAGTATTTCGGGGGCATCCACAGGTTCTCAGGTCAAGAGACCGGCGTCCGTGTACTCAGGGGTACCATCGGGTGGCATGGGCGAACTGGTTGAAGGACGTTGGCGGGACGCGGAGGAGCTTGACGTGTTCACGCCCAACTGCCCTGCTTGCCTCCTGCCGATGCCGCCGACCGACAAGGGCTGGGTCTGCCACCAGTGCAAGCCGACCAGAATCGGCTAGTCGCATACTGGGGTGTCAGTGGGTGGTGGGATCATAGGATTATGGAGCCGACAGAGGCCAAGCCTGACGAGAACCCGATAGGTCTGCAGGTAACCCACGATTTCGAATCCGACCCCGAGTGGTGCGAGAAGTACGGGAAGAACCTTGCCGCGTACACCCACTGGCTGTTCGGCACAGACCCGACTGGCCAATGAAGGAACCCCAAGTTGGCGAACTGTGGCTTGACGAGTCCGCGTACAAGACTGGTCAAAAGTTGCGATTGGTGCTCGTCACCGGAATTAGCGACGGTTGGGCGCAAGCACATGCGATCACAGGCGGTCAACCTAGCGCGCGGGGAATTCCAGTCCACTACTTTGCCGAGGGGATGACGTGGCAAGGCTATTGGTCCACGAAGCCAGAGAAACTTCCCCGGCTGACCGCTCCGTTCACTGCACACCCCTTGAGCGGACTGCATGGCGCGCCAAGCACACAGCGGTTGGATGGAAAGGTTGCCGTCCGCGACGCTATTTTGCCGAGCTGGACCCCAGATCAAGTGCATGGATGGGACCGAGACCGTCAAGCAGTCGGACTAATTGACGATTTCCAACCGATGAGCGAAGTCCACGCCAGTTACCTCAGGTTCACCTACGAACCTCACGGAGTCGGGATGAGTCGCGGTCGAATCAGCACACAGGCTAAAGTCCGAGAGTTGTGGTACCAGCGGCAGCAGGGAGGTTGGTTCCTCGTCCGCACCCTAGCCTCGGTTTCGATTGAATTGCCTTGACTTCAGTTTCCTCGGGGGGCGTTGGTCCTCAGCTCTGCTTCGCGGCCAAGCCGTTGATTCGGGCTACGTTAGATTCGTGACTGGCCTCGCATCAATCCTCGCCCCGGGTCTCAGGGTCGTGTTCTGTGGCACTGCGGTTGCCGAACGCTCGGCCAACCGCGGCCACTATTATGCCGGGCCGGGCAATGAGTTTTGGACTCTACTATTCGAGTCGGGACTATCACCAGTCCGACTAAGTCCAGACGACGACCGGACCCTCCCGACGCACGGACTCGGGTTGACTGACCTTGCGCCGGGAGTCACTCAGTCCCACGATCGCGGACTAAAATACGACGTTCCAGGGCTGGCCCAATCAATGGCGGAGTGTCAGCCGCATTTTCTCGCCTTCACAAGCCTGGAAGGGGCTCGCGCCGTGGCACGTTCATTCGGCCACGCACGCCCGGGCCTCGGCCTTCAGGCATGGTCGATCGGACCAGCCCGTGTGTTCGTGCTACCGAGTCCCAGCGGAGCGAACCGTCGAGCTGACTATTCTGGGCGCTCATCCCGGCTGGAGTGGTGGGCGGAATTGGGCACGCTGGCTCAGTAGTGTCGCCCTCGGCCCCGTGGAGTCTCCAGTGACACGCAGGTGCACCGGTGGCCTCGTGGTCGTCCCCATGTTGACAGTGTGGATGATAACGACTTTGCGGAGGCAGCGGCGGCGAACCGTCCGCTCTGCTTGGTCCCGATAGATTTTCGCGAACGCCATTAGTGTTACCCCCGAGTGCGAGCCCATCTCGATATGCTGACCGCGTGAAGGTATTCGTGAGTTGGTCAGGGCCACGTAGCGGTCTGCTCGCAGACGCTTTGAGAGAATGGCTGCAGGACGTTATTCAAAGTGTGGAGTGCTTCGCTTCATCTGAGGACATCCGCGCGGGTCAGCGGTGGAACAATGAGATCAACACCTGGCTTAACGACACCGACTTCGGCGTGCTCTGCGTGACACAGGAGAACTTGACCTCACCCTGGCTCAACTTTGAGGCGGGAGCACTCGCCAAGCGAATCAACGACGATGCGCGAGTGGTGCCGGTGACACTGGGCTTCGCGCCCGCCGCACTCGAAGAACCACTGAAGCAGTTCAACGGAGTGCAAGCCGACAGGTTGGGCACCCTGCGGCTGGTCGAGTCAGTCGCGGAATCGGCCAAGTCGACGATCGACGTAAAGAAGGCTTTCGAACGGTGGTGGCCCGATCTAGAGAGGAAGATCGGTGAGATACCCGAAGCAGAAGATCAAGTCGAGGCACCGCGCCCACCCGAGGTGCCAGAGATGTTCTCTGACATCATGTCCTCGCTTCGTGGCCTGACGAACGAGATGCGTCACATGGGGCGTTACCCGGACCGACCGGGGATGGGCCGCACGTCAGCTGAGGTTCGCGCAATCGCTGCTGTGATGGCACGCGATGAGGACTTGCGAAACGCCATCGCTCATGGTGATCGGAAGGCTTTCGACTTCGCCCGGTATCAGGCGCAGGACGAGATGGTCGTTCAGCGGCGAATCGAGGACCGGCGTCGGGACAAGCTGCACAGCGCCCGCGAGGATTTTGGGGTCAGCGAACCAGTAGTGCTCGAAGACGGGGATGATGCGCTCGATGACACGCCAGTTCCCTCGGGGGATTGACATGCCCCCGCACAACTAGTCGTCCTTGTGCTCGCGATAGTGCGAGAGAAGATCACTCGCCATTAGATCGGTAGGGTCCAGCGTGTACTCCTCCGACACCTGACTGATGAAGCCCATCTGGACGAGATCGCCCTCGAACGTCGTTGTGCCGAGCTCCTCCAGCACATCGAACGTGTAAGGCACCATCACCCACCCCCACATGGTGTGCCCGTCGATTGCTACCAGACCTTCGCCGGGCCTAGTCCACCCCGTCACGTCGCCGATGAACGATCCGTAGTCCATTTGCTCATACAGTCGGAGCCGCAGAAGATCGGCCTGTATCAACATGTCCAACTGGATGTGAGGTGGTGCGCCCCCTTCGCTGCCATCGAGGTAGTCGAGGAGTCGCTGCGGTATGGCCAGGCCATTCTGTGCAGCCATGCAGCACACGTGCTTCACCCAATACTTGATCAGGTTGACGCGTTGAGCGGGCCAATCTGAACCATAGATGTCGGAGAAACGGAAACGTCGATCCACACCGATAGTGGCCTCATTCGCCGACATGTGTTCGATGAACTGGTCGTAGGCGCGGTCGAAGGGCTGGCTGCGAGCGTTGTTGCAGTTTTGACACATCGACCGTTCGAACTTCACGTGGGTGGAGTTGGGGCCTTGCACGGGCTTGAGCTCCCTACCGTGACCACCATGGACGACTGCCGCATCACCCGTCCAGCTGCCGGAGCCGTTGTTGAGCTTCAACTCAGATTGCTTGAACTTGTGTTCTCTCGAATCTGCCGGGTCACCGCACCACCAGCACCGAGGCTCAGCTGGGGTGGACGCCTCAGCAAGCTCGTCCATCATTTCGTTCCCTGCGCCCGCAGGAGTGCTTCTGCCTGCTCGACTCCGGGAGGCAGAAGTCTCAACTCATGCGTTTCTTCGTCGAAGTCAATGAGTGTCTCTTTGTGCATCGGACGCAGAACGTCCTTACGCAGGTCAGCAATCCGGCTGTGTTCGAGCCATCTAACGAGATCGGCCTCAGTCGCCCTGTCCACACTGGCAAGGAGCAGCAGCACCTTCTGCCTCCAAGTAAGGTTCGGCCTCAGCACGCGACGCTTGTCACCCCACTTGTAGACGAGTGCGATCTCGCGCTCGACCAGGGCCTCGACGAGTTCTCTCGCTTCATCGGTGGTGAGCCCGTGAAGCAGACGCACCAGCTCGGCCATTAACCACTTGCTCATATAGAGAACGGCGGTGGCATCCATCTGGTTCGGATCGACGTCTCCACCTGCATGGCCGACGCCACGATTATTCCGAATCTCATAGAGCGCGACGATCATTCGTGGAATCTGAATGCGGGGCGACCGGTTCGCCGTCGTGTAGGTGGTCTCCAGTTGCTTGCATGCGTCGGGCATGTTCCTGGGCTTCTTGGCGCGGGCAAGGTAGGTTCCGCTCATGTAGCCGTCGATGATCGTGAAGACGGCTTCACACAGCTTCCCGCCGTTCAGCTCGGATGGCTCCCAGCGACCCTCGGCGAAGTTCGTGACCACCTCGGCGTACGCATCGAGGAGGTCCTTCGCGAGGGTCGCCGGAAGCGCGGCGAACGCCAACTTCGGGTCAGTCAGCATTGCCGTTCAGCATTGCCTCAACGGACTTGACGCCCGCAGCGGTCAGCTTGTAGGTCTTGCGTGCCTGACGACTCTTGCCACTCTTGGAGGTCTGCATCACCAGCGCAGGCTTCTGACTCTCCGCGGTTGAAAGAGCGTCGGTGATGTTCGGGATCCCGATGCCGAGATCCTTGAGCGCGGTGTTGAGCGTGTATGACTGGAAGCCGGTCCCGCCCTGCACGACTTGGAACCAGTAGGCCGCGAGGAGTGCCTTCTGCGTGTTGGTCTTCGCGACGCCGCTCTCGAACAGCTCGTCAATCGACGCGTAAGTCGCGCCCCCCGCGCTGCCGCCCGAACCGCCACCGCGTGACTCACCACCATCATCGACACCAGCACCGTCGCTGCCGCCGCCGATCTTGATGTTCTTGAGTCCGTAGCGGTCCGCTGCCCAGCGGAGAACTCGAACCTGCGATTCCTCTTCGAGGCCCTTGAGAGCCCCTGCAACTGCTGACATTGCCCCGATCTCCGGGTCTACTTCGTTGTCGTCCATAGTCGCTCCTTCCGATTGTGTGACTAGGGTTCAACAAGTGTCGCATCAAACTGCCGATATTACAAACAATATCTTTGCAAAACTTGATGTAACCATTAGGCCGGACACTCTCCCGAATCGACCGTTCTAAACAAACCCCTCCTGATCAGCATTTTTCTGGGCGTAGTTTCGGACAACGAGCGAATCAATGCCCGCGCGACAGACGCATGGTTTTGGACACCGCGTTGGGAGCTAATCCGATGTTCGTCTCAAACAGCTCTTGTTGGCGAGATAAATCGTGTGGTGTTCTTGGGGATGGCGCTGGATTGGTTCTCAGCGCCTCGGTTGAAGTGTTGCTCGGCCCCAGGGATGTCCAGCCTTGGGGCCGAGCGCAACCAGGGGTTGTGGAGCACCCGAGGCTCGTGCTCCCATGGAGTTCTCGCAGCACCAAGTGCGCGAGTCACGACAGGAGCACCAAGTGCCCAACATTGAAATCGCAGGTTCGACGGACATCACGTCCGACGACCCCGAGTATCTCGCCGAACTCAACCTGCACCACGCAGCCGAGGGAACAGCCGACCACCTCCGTTCTCTGATCGATTCTGCGATCGGCGAACTCGGTGAGGTCTCAAGTTGGAGCGCGGTGTGGATAGCCGGGGCAGGTGGGCGGACGACTCTCCGGCTGACCTTCCGCGCGCCCGGACGTAAGGAGGCGCGTGACTGGCACCGCCATGCCTTGCTTGCGGTTCAGCGGAAGAATGGAAAGGCGAGTCGGAACGACCGTTGCCGAGTGACCTTCCTGCGCAACATGCGGCCCCCGCGGGGTTAGTCCCCGCGACGGGCCAGGCCTTGCCGCGAGGTCAAATAATTGACAGCGATAATCCCGCCATGCTGTACTTCTGGGGTAGCACTGCAGCCGTTCTGGACACGGTACGCCCCAGCTGCCCCACCAAGTGGGGAAACGACTCTGGGTGAGGCTGGCAGCTAACACTTTGGCAGGCAGGTCCGCTCGCTGAGACAACCGTAAAGGTTCTCAGCAATGCGTACGACCGCAGATTTCGCCGAATCGCCGATCCCGGACGATGACTTCGGCCGACTTCTCACGCTTTTATTCGGCGAGGACGAGCCCACCTCTGACGAGGCGGTGGCCGTCGCGTGAAGATTTCCGACCACGTGCCACCGCCCGAACCCGACGGCGCAACACCGTCCAAGCTCGATTTCGCACTCCAACACGCCGCCAACGGCTGGAGCGTGTTCCCCCTCGTCCCTAACGGCAAAGAACCCCTCACCCCACACGGGTTCAAGGACTCCACACGCGACTCCGCCCAAATTCGCAAGTGGTGGGGGCGGTGGCCCGACGCGAATATCGGTGGTGACTGCGGGGCCAGTGGTGTGACCGTCGCCGACCTGGACGTGAAGAACGGAGGTCACGGACCCGACAACTGGGAAGCGGTCACCCGCGACGTGCCACATAACCCTGGGTTCACCTGTGTTACCCCGACCGGTGGGCTGCACACGATTTGGCGCGACAGTGAGGGCGTGGCGAGCAGCAATGGGCAGGTTGCCCCTAACGTGGACATCAAGTCTCGCGGTGGCTACATCGTCCTGCCCGGTTCTGAGATTGACGGCAAGAGCTATCGGACGCGCACTGGGGAACCGCTCGGGCGAATTGAGAACCTGCCATCCATCTCTGAGGAACTCCGGACAGTCTCACGTTCTCGGAGCGCTGTAGAGCAGAAAGTCACAAAGGGGACCACCTCCCCCCGAAACAGCCGAACCCGACGGACTCTAGCTGATCTGTTGGACTCCCCACCTGCTAGGGGCCAGGGCACCACGAACAATTGGCTCACGCAAGTTTGCGGACACCTAGCGCGGATGCATCGGGACGACCATGACGCATACATTGCCGCAGCTCGCAGTGCAGTGGAATTGGTCGACCCCCACTACGAAGATTTTGGCAAGACCACATCGTCGGTCTGGCAGAAAGAGCAAGCGAAGCCCAGTCCGGAAGACCAACGGGCTGTGGCAGTGGCCGAAGCGGTCGAACGACTGTGGGTCGGGCACGAAGCCAAACAGCAATTCCGGCAAGAACTGGCACAGGACGACGCACACCCCGGACGGTTGATCAGCGGTGACGCGTTCATGCTCGACATCCCCGACGGAATCCCAGCAATTTGGGGCTTAAACGGGCAGGTACTTTGGGCTGAGGGCGAAGCTCTGATGTTGGTCGGCCCCCCGGGGGTGGGCAAGACCACACTGGCGAACCAACTTGTCCGTGCCCGGCTCGGCCTCTCCACCGAAGTGCTCGACCTGCCAGTGAAACAAACCGTCTCCCGCGTGGTGTACCTGGCCATGGACCGACCGCGACAGATCGCCCGGTCGCTGCGCAGGTCGTTCAACGAGTCCGAACGGAAAATCCTGAAGGAATGTTTGCGAGTCTGGCAAGGGCCTCCCCCCGCAGACATTGCAGCGCACCCCGAGACGTTGCTCGAACTGGCCCGACTGGCAGGGGCAGACACCATAATCGTGGACTCGTTGAAAGACGCCGCAATCGGGCTGTCGGACGATGAGACCGGGGCCGGTTACAACCGGGCTAGGCAAACCGCGCTCGCGGACGGTGTAGAACTGTTGGAAATCCATCACATGGTCAAGAACGGTCCGAACGGTGGCAAGCCGACGCGCCTCGCTGACGTCTACGGTTCAGCTTGGATCACGGCCGGGGCCGGATCCGTGGTGTTGCTGTGGGGCGAAGCTGGGGACGAGAACGTCGAGCTTTCCCACCTGAAGCAACCTGCGGAGACTGTCGGCCCATGGCAGATTCACCACGACCACCGCTTGGGCCAAACCCGGGTGCTGGGCGGGACTGGAGCATTGGAACTGCTCGCTGCTGCAGGGAATGCGGGCCTCACTGTCTCCCAACTGGTGCAACGCCGTGGGCAGGACCCACAGGACAACAGGGCGAAGCAGAAAGCCCGGCGTGACCTCCGAAAGCTCGTCACGGAGGAGAAGGCAACTGAGGAGGAAGCACAGGTGGCCGGGCAGAAATCCTCTATCTTCCGCCTCACAAACGAGGCGCGGGAGGTCCTTTTCTGATGGCGCAGAAAGCGTACGACCAGGTATACGCGGGTCTCGGAAACCCAAGTGTACGAAGAAGTGTACGAAAGGGTACGAACCCGCTTAAAACCCCCGTCATGACGGGCCTCCAATGGGTACGAAGAAGTGTACGCAGGGCGTACAGCGCAGGGGCGACAGAAGGGGTACGAAGAGCACCCCTCCCAAAGGGGTGCTCACGTACCCCCTCGCCCGTACACCCCAGCGGCACCTCTCAGAAACCAGCCACGAATTGCGACAGCACTGCGCCGCCGGAGCTTCTACGAATGGGCAAGACGGAAGGAAAGAACCGATGAAGGAACCACACATAAGGCCGGACGTTCGGACGTCGCACGCGCGAGACCAGCAGCCGCCGACTTTGCCTGAATGGGTGAGGGACCACGTCGCCCTGATCACCGGGTGGTCGGCAATCTCGACCAACAATGACCCAGGGTGTTTGGTGGTTCAGTGCGACCGGAGCCACTTTGCCGTTGGTCTGTGCAAAGGCCATTACCGAAGGGCGCAGCTCGCATTTCGTGCTGAGGTCAAAAGGTGTGGCAGGTGAGCCAGGTTTCTCACGAGAGCCACCGTCCCCATGCTGGTTACTCGGCCCCGTTGCCGACGGGAACAAAGTGAAGACTTATGCGGAAGATACCGCCCATGTTTTGATTGGAATGGAGGCAAAACCGCCTCTGATCAGCATATTTACCACGAATTAGGAGCACGAAATGGCTACCAAATCCAAGACCGAGAACAAGATCGCTACGGAACGCAAATGCCTCTGCGGTTGCGCTCAAACAGTCGGTAAGAACTCCAATTACAAGCCCGGACACGACGCGAGGCATGCGTCCAACATCGCCAAAGCCGTCCACGACACGGACAACCGCGAACTGCTCAAGACGCTGCCGAGTGTTGCCCTACGGGCGAAGGCACAGCGCAAGATCGATCGCCTCGTGTCGCAAGAGGCCGTCAAGGTCTCCAATGCCGCGGGGGTGACGGCATGATTCGCGAGCTAATTCGCACTTTGGTTGGGGACCTGAAGGTTCGCGCCAGCATTCACCACATCAAGGCAGACCTCTGGGCCACCTATTACGCCGCGAAGAATCAGCGTGGAGGTTCGAAATGAACAATCCCAAGTTGAAAGTCGGCGACCGCGTGCTCATCAACGACTTCGGAGTATGTCGCCGGTGTGTCGTGGCGACCATGCCTCGCGAACTTGCGTTTCGCGTCACTGAGTGGCGAGCGGACCGCCTCTACCTCCGCGACGACGACGGACGCTATTTCCCCATTGAAATGCCCCGTTGGGAGAGCACGCGATGACCAACACCAAGCTCTGCCCAAGATGCACCCAGGTCTTGCCAATCAGTTCCTTCGGTTGGCGTGACGCCGCTCACACCCGCCGTCAAGGTTGGTGCCGCCATTGCCTAAACCGGGCCGGGCGGGACTCCGCCAAGCAAGCCAGACGCGGAACAACAGAACACCTGCGCAACCACTACGACCCTGCAGTCAGCCTCTGCGGACGGATTGCCGACCCAGAGACCTCGCATTTTTACGACCAACCGCCAACGTCCGGCCTGCGCGCATGTGCCCGGTGCCTAGACATCGATGAACGCGCCTGCATCGAAGCTGACGCAGCACAGCGGCAGGAGCGTGGCCCGTTTGAACCAAACCCATACCGGGCCTGCTACCTCAAAGTAGTTGCCCGAATGCAACTGGAGGAAGTGAAATGACCGCAACCCAGCAAACCCCAACCATCCGCGCCGCAATATATGCCCGAGTGTCCACCACCAGCCAAGTCGACGGAACATCGCTGGACGAACAGCAAGCCCTGTGCAAAGACACCATCCTCGCCAAAGGCTGGGAGGTTGGTGGGGTCTACGTTGACGAGGGCTTGTCCGGGACCTCACGCGAGCGTCCCGAATGGTCGCGCATGCTTGCCGACTGCAAGAGCGGCGACCTACAGGCAGTCGTGGTTGCCAAGCTCGACAGGTTCGCCCGGAAAGCAGCCGATGCCATAACTGAAACCGACAGATTCAGTGAGCTTGGCGTCACCCTCGTGGTGGTCAAAGAGCAAATTGACATGTCCACCCCGGGTGGCCGCATGATGCGCACCATGCTGGCAGGGGTCGCTGAAATGGAACGGGACATGATTGTCGAACGGACCGTATCTGGACAACGGGCCAAAGCTCAAAACGGGACTTGGCCCGGAGGGACACCGCCCTATGGTTGGAAACTCCAAGGCAAGGGACGCACTGCCGAACCTGTGCCCGACCTCGAAGAGCGGGAGGTCATCGCGTTGGTTTACGAACTGCTCGTTCGGAAGCGCCTCAACGCGCAGCAGGCAACTGATCGCCTGAATGACCTCGGCCTCAAACCGCGCAAAGTCGCTCGTTGGAACCCTGATGTGCTCCGACGGATGATCACTAATCCCACCCTCTACACCGGGACTGTGTTGTGGGGTGCGGCTGAGACTGGGAGCCTCTACAAGCGGAGCCACCACACCCGACTAGACCGCAACGGTCAGCCGGTCTATGGAACACCTATCGAATTGACCCTGCCTGAGCCGCCCCTGACTCGCACGCAACACCGGACGGTTCGCCGTGTGATTGAACGTCGCAGCACCCGCAACACCGCTAGCGCACCCCAAACACAATTGATGTCGACGCGGCTGGTCGGCGCATGTGGCAAGCACTACATTGGCGTGAGCCTCGCCAACAAGGATTATGACGTGTACCGGTGTTCGGGCCGACGACACACCAACGGCCCAGAAAAGTGCACGTGCAAGCAGGTGCGAGCGCAAACTTTGGACGCTCGCGTGTGGGGTGAAATAGCCCGCCTGTTGGGTGATCCCAGCCGACTGGAGGCGATGGCACGACGATGGTTGGAACTGCCAGATGAGTCGAGCTTGGACGACGTAGCGCCCATCATTACGAAGCTTGACCGGGAGATTGAACGCAAGAGTCGGGCGTTGAGTCGCGCCCGCGACGACATGTACGAAGCTGACGACCCAAGCGAGCACACGGAGCGCATCGAACGGTTCAGCGTGGAGCTTGCAGGTCTGAAGCAACGCATGAGCGGGTACGCCGCAATGGTGTCTGATGCGGCTGCGAAGCAGGAGAGGATGACTGATCTGGTGAGGCTGGCCGAACGGGCACGGGGTCGACTGGAGACCTTGCCTGTCGCTGCAAGGCGCGAGATTGTTGAGATCCTGGACATTCGCGTCTCTATGATCGGCGATGTGGTCATCTGCCAACCAGACCGGGTGTCGGAACCCGAGGGAATCCGCATAACTGGGGTGATTGATCCGCGCTTGTTCGATGACGGGTCGGACGGCAAACGGGGCGGGGATGCTGGCCCCCTGTCAGACTTCCCGACACCGGGAAACTCCAGACACGGGGGCCATCGTGACGATGGCGTACTCGGCAGTCGCCGCACCGGATTCGCGACGCAGACGGCGGCGAACGCTTTCCAACATGATGTGGTCCTTCCATATTTTTTCCCAGTGTGAAGCGCCACCGCCTGCCGCACTGCGATGGGAGCTGCCAACAGGGCAAAACCTCAGAACGCGATCACTGTTGACGAGAGGAGGGAGATCATGAGCGGTGCGACCCCGAGCAGCAGAAACGCGGGGAGCACGCACAGGCCGAGCGGCATCATGAGGCTGACAGCGAGCCTCGCGGCCATCCGATCGGCGCTGCCCTTTGCGTCGCGACGCTCCCGATCGGCTTCACTCCGCAGGAGGGCCCCAGCGGGGATGCCCGCGCGATGCGCGAGCCCGAGGACCGGTTCTGCGAGATGGACCGCAGAACTCCCGAGTCCGCAACGTTCCGCAGCGCGCGACACGGCGCTGCGTGCCCGGTCTATGGATGAGCCGCCCGACACCGCGACCGCGAGAAGGTCGAGGAACAGTCCTGGCGTGAGGTCTGAGGGGGTGGACCGCACAACGAGCCTCCTGTTCCAGGCTCGGGCGGCGAAAAGAAGCGCCCCTCCCGCGAATAGGCATGCGAGCCCCGGTGTTGTTGCGACAAGCGTGCCGAACGTGTCGAATCCGAGGGCCATGCCGAAGAGAATCCCGACCGCCGGCATCGCGAGGACGATCCTGGCCGTCGCGATGGGGCCGGAGAGCGCGACCGAGGCATCCCGTCTCGCCTGCGCGAGCGCCCTCAATGAGACGGCGAAGTCGATGAGCGCCTGCGCGAGCGGCGCTCCGGACTCCGTGGCCACAATCCACGCGGCCGCCAATCCGCGCCAGGCCGGGTCCTCGGATGCCGGCCAGGAGGCGCCCGGCCGATTCGATCGCGCGGACGAAACCCGCGCGAGCGATGCGGCGTCGACGGCATCGAGGATCGCGTCCCGATCGGGAACCCCGGGCCGACACGGGACACGGCCAGCACGATGTTCGCGACCGAACTTTGCGCCCTGGAACCCTGCCCCGTCGCCTCAGGTTCGGCGAGGTAACCCCACGCCGCAGTCGGCGCGATGCCGGCTGCGAGAAGCACGGCGAGCCGTTCGACCACGGCGGACACCTCGTCGAGGCTCGCCCAGCCGGGCTCGGCCCTAGTCATCGTCGTGGGAAGCGGGCGCGAGGGTCTCCGTTGCGAGTCGACCGTTCTCGTCGAGCACAAGCCGGCCGAGCTGCGCGAGCCGTCGTGCGCCCGAGGACCGCTCGAGGTGGAGGACGGCATCAATCGCGCTCACTGCCTGCCTCGCGATGGCCGTCACGCCGAGCCCGGCGAGGGCGCCGAGCGCTTCGAGCCGCGCCGGCACATCCTCGAGCGAGTTCGCGTGAAGCGTTCCCGCCCCGCCATCGTGGCCCGTGTTCAACGCTGCGAGCAACTCGCGTACTTCTCCGCCCCGACACTCCCCCAGCACGAGTCGGTCAGGTCGCATGCGCAGCGCTTCGCGCACGAGCCTTGCGAGTCCCACTTCCCCTGCACCCTCGAGATTTGGCTGCCGAGCCTCAAGAGACACGAAATGCGGATGGTCCACCTGGAGCTCGGCGACATCTTCGATCGCGATGATGCGATCGCCGTCGGGTGCCGCGGCGAGGAGGGCGGAGAGCAGCGTCGTCTTTCCCGTGCCGCCAGCACCCGTCACGAGAAGATTCGCGCGTGAAGCCACGAGCGCAAGGATCCGATCGGCAGGCACAATGTCGAAAAACCCGCGAGCCGCCAGGTCCTCGACTGTGAGCCTCCGCACGCGAGGCAACCGGATCGACAAGAGTGTCCCGTGCGGCGAGATAGGCGGGAGGACGGCGTGTACGCGAATGCCGTCATGCAACCGGACGTCGATGCACGGGCTCGACTCGTCGATGTGGCGCCCACCGAGCGCAATGAGGCGAATCGCGAGAGCGCGCACCGCCGGGTCGTCAAGGCGCAGGGTGGCCGAGCACTCAAGGCCGTCGCCCCGGTCAATCCAGATTTCGCCCGAACCGTTCACGAACACGTCGGTGACTCTTGCATCCTCGAGAAACCGCGCGAGGGGCCCGAACTCCGGCAGAGCGCGGCCGGCGCGAAGCGGCGAGCTCGGCCATGGAGCTGTCGCGTCTTCCGGATCGGTGTCGCGAACTCGGTGCACGGCAGCCGGAGGTACCGGAACGAATCGCTCGAGCGCTTCCCACGGCATGCGGCAACCGTAAGGCGTTCACGGGCAGCGCGGTGTCGGCAGAAACACCCGGTCGCTCGAGCTGGCTATTCCGCCCCCTGTGGGGGAGAAGTCGCGGCGGTTCGCCCCAGCCACTGGCTCACGAACTCCAACGCGATGAGGGATGCGGCGACGAGCAGCATGGTCGCCCACGCCGCGATGGCACCCGCCGCGAGACTCGCGGCGGCCGGCAGCACAATGCCCGGGATGAGGAGGATGGCGATGCGCGAACGCGAACGCCCGAGGCGCAGGCCGATCGCGGCGTTGGTCAGGTAGAGGATGGCCACTCCCGCGGCGAGGAGCACTCGGACCGCAAGCGGCAGCGGCCGGGCGGCATGTTCCACCGATATTCCGATGGACGCAGCCACGAAAGTGAGGCCGATGATCAGCAGGAATGGCAGGTACATGACGACATCGCGCAGGGCGCCGTACGACTTCGCCCTCTGAGCCTGCTCGAGCCCGACCTCCGCTGTCGGGATTCCCCACCGGAAGAACGCCCGTGCGAGCATCGCGCACACGACGAAGCCGAAGAGCGCGGCAGCACCACCCTCGACGGTCGGATGCGACGAGAGCCCGGTCACCGACAGATACACCGCCTCGCCGATCACGATCACAATGAACAGCCCGATCCGTTCGAGCGAGTGCGAGATCGAGGCGCGGTCGTAAATCTCGGATGAGAATCGCGACCGAAGCGCCAGCAGCGCCATCTCCCCCACTACCGCAACCGCCCACAACACATAGTTGTATGGCGCAGGGACGAGGATCGAGACGAGCCAGATCGCCGCTGTCACGAGGTTGTAGGCGACCGTGCGCCACGGTGAAATCGAACTCGCCGCTTTCTTCCGCGGAACAAGCCACATCACGAGCAAGAGAATCCGAATCCACGCCGCGCCCGCCGCATACAGCCAGGCGACGTGCTCGATCCCCCCGGCAATTGCGACGGCCATGGCAGCCGGTCCGGGCATTGCAGCAACCACGATCACCCCCATGATCGAGAACCGGCTCCCGAACAGGTTGTTCGTGGCCATGAGGTTCACCCACGCCCACCAGAGCGGGAACAACAACAGCGCGAACACGACGACGGTGCCGATGCTGGGATCCACCTCGATGAGGCTTACGGACACCGCGACCACGGCAACGAAGACCAAGTCGAAGAACAGTTCGTACCAGTCGGCGGTTCGACGAGAGGATTGGGGGGCCGGCGACATCGGACGGTTGTCGGGAATCATCCGCCCATTGTGCGCTCGATGCCGCCCGGTGGCAATGAAACTTGCTCGTTAACGAGAGGGGCGGCGCCTGTTGGGGGGAACGGGCGCCGCCGCGGCAACGAACTGATTGGGGGGAATCATTGCGCTCGCTGCAGGCCAAACTCTCATCTGGCAGAAATCAGTCTAGCCCAGCGCACCATCATTTGGGTGGTGACTTTCTGAACGGGGTAATGTCGGATTCTGTACGGCCGCGCGGGCGGCGTACTGCGAAGAAGCAACCGGGAGAACCATGAGCGAGAAGATCGACAGCCTGCTGCAGGAAGACCGGCGATTCCCGCCGTCGGCCGACTTCACCGCGAACTCGATCGCGGGTCCCGAACTTTACGAGCAAGCGGCCGCGGATCGACTCGGATTCTGGGCGGCACAGGCTCGGGAGCTCCTCCACTGGCACACGCCATTCACGCAGACCCTCGACTGGAACAACCCTCCGTTCGCACGCTGGTTCGCTGACGGAGCGCTCAACGTCGCCTACAACTGCCTTGACCGACACGTCATCGCGGGCAACGGCGATCGCGTCGCGATCCACTGGGAAGGCGAACCAGGCGACACCCGCACGATCACCTACGCGCAGCTCACCGAAGAAGTCAAGAAAGCGGCGAACGCGCTCGAAGCCCTCGGCATCCGGCACGGCGATCGGGTCGCCATTTATCTGCCGATGGTCCCCGAGGCCGCGGTCGCCATGCTCGCCTGCGCGCGCATCGGCGCCGTGCATTCCGTCGTGTTCGGTGGATTCAGCGCCGAGTCCCTGCGGTCCCGCATCGACGATGCGCAGGCCAAACTCGTGATCACGGCCGACGGCGGATGGCGGAAAGGCAAAGTGTTTCCGCTCAAGAACGCCGTCGACGCCGCCGTCGCCGACGACACGGGTCACGCCGCAACGACCGTCGAGCACGTGCTTGTGGTCAAGCGCGGCAAGAACGACGTCGACTGGGTCGAGGGACGGGACGTGTGGTGGCACGACGTCGTCGCCGGCGCATCCGCCGAGCACGATGCGAAACCGTTCGAGGCCGAGAACCCGCTCTACATCCTCTACACCTCGGGAACGACAGGAAAGCCCAAAGGCATCCTGCACACGTCGGGCGGCTACCTCACCCAGTGCGCGTTCACCCACAAATACGTGTTCGACCTGCATCCCGAGACGGACGTGTACTGGTGCACGGCGGATGTCGGCTGGGTGACCGGGCACAGTTACGTCGTGTACGGGCCACTCGCGAACGGCGCGACGCAGCTCATGTATGAGGGCACGCCGGACACTCCCCACCCAGGGCGCTGGTGGGAACTCATCGAAAAGTACGGCGTCACGATTCTGTACACCGCGCCGACAGCGATCCGCGCGTTCATGAAGACGGGCAGGGAGTACCCGCAGAAGTTCGACCTCACCTCGCTCCGGGTGCTCGGATCGGTCGGCGAACCGATCAACCCCGAAGCGTGGATCTGGTACCGCGACATCATCGGTGGCGGCAGAACCCCCATCGTCGACACGTGGTGGCAGACCGAGACCGGCGCGATCATGGTGTCCGCGATCCCAGGGATCACATCGACGAAACCGGGCTCGACGCAAGTGCCGATCCCGGGAATCTCCGTCGACGTCCTCGACGAGACGGGTAGCCAGGTCGGCAACGGCAATGGCGGCCTCCTCGTCGCGACCGAACCATGGCCGTCCATGCTGCGCGGCATCTGGGGCGACCCTGAACGCTTCATCGAAACGTACTGGGAGAAGTTCGACTTCGAGGGCTCCCCCAACCGGCGCATGTACCTCGCCGGCGACGGCGCGCGACTCGACGCCGACGGGGAACTGTGGGTTCTCGGCCGCGTCGACGACGTCATGAACGTCTCGGGCCACCGTCTCTCCACGATGGAAATCGAATCCGCTCTCGTCTCGCACCCGATCGTCGCCGAAGCGGCCGTCGTCGGTGCGACGGATGACACGACGGGGCAGGCCGTCGTCGCGTTCGTGATTCTCCGGGCCAAGCAGGCCGAGGCGCAGACCGCCGAGGAGGCCGAAGCCATCCTCAAAGCGCACGTCGCCGAACAGATCGGCGCGATTGCGCGGCCGAAGAAGATTTACATCGTCACGGAGCTGCCGAAAACCCGATCGGGCAAGATCATGCGCCGCCTGCTGCGCGATGTCGCCGAAGGTCGGGAAGTCGGCGACACCACGACGCTTGCGGATACGCAAGTGATGCAGGTCATCACGGACAAGCTGAAGTAACTCGGCAACCGCTCTCCGCGAACTCAGCTACGTCAGGTTTGCGTGGTGGTGCCGGGCTGGGTTTAGGCGAATTCGAAGGTGAACTCGATCTCGACCGGAGCGTCGAGTGGGAGTGCTGCAACGCCGACCGCGCTGCGCGCGTGCTGGCCGGACTCGCCGAAGATTTCGCCCAGGAGTTCAGAGGCGCCATTGATCACGCCGGGCTGCCCAGTGAAAGAGGGATCCGACGCGACGAAACCCACGACCTTCACGACACGAGTGATGCGGTCGAGAGAGCCGATCGCCGACCGTGCCGCCGCGAGGCCGTTCAGCACGGAAATTCGCGCAAGTGCCTTCGCTTCGTCCGGTGTGACTTCGGCACCAACCTTGCCCGTCTTCGACATCGCGCCGTCCACCATCGGCAACTGGCCAGAGGTGTACACGAGATTCCCGCTCACCACCGCCGGGATGTAGGCGGCAACAGGCTTGGAACCCTCGGGGACAACGAGCCCAAGCTCGGCGAGGCGATCATCCAGTGCAGACATCAGGCTTTCCCATCCGTTTCCTGCCGCGGCAACTCGCGCTTGAGGTAGGCGACGAGGCCGCCCTCCGGCCCCTGCACAACCTGCACAAGCTCCCACCCCTGCTCACCCCAATTGTTGAGGATCGCGGCGGTGTTGTGCACGATGAGCGGTGTTGTCAGGTATTCCCAGCGCGGCATCACGGCATCCATTCAGGTTTCCCGGGCCGTACACCCGTTACTCTGTATCCTATGCCCAGCCAAAATACCAAGCCTCTCGGCGTGCTCTCCGCGATCGGCGGCCTCCTCAGCCTGAGTGCTCTCGCCGGTGTTCTGGTGACCGCAATGGTCACCCCGGCCCTGGCCGTGACGAGCATGACCGCGAATGCCTCGATCGGAGTATTCGAGGCGCTGCCCGACTACATGGAGATCGGCGAGCTGTCGCAGAAGAACGTCCTCTGGGGAACGCGCAGCGGCACCTACGTGCCCTTCGCCGAGGTATTCAAGCAGAACCGCGAGGAGGCGTCCTGGGAGCAGGTATCCCCACTGATCAAGGACGCGCTCGTCGCTGGCGAGGACCGCCGGTTCTATGAACACGGCGGCGTCGATATGCAATCGATCATTCGCGCTGCGCTGGGAAACATTTCGAGCAACGAGATCGGCAGTGGTGCGTCCACGCTGGCCATGCAGCTCGTCAAGAACGTGAACATCCAGGAAGCGCTGCTGCTTCCCACGAAGGAAGAGCGACTGAAAGCTCTGGCAGAGGCGCAGGCGCAAAGCCTCGAGCGCAAGCTCAAGGAGGCCAAACTCGCCATCGGCCTCGAAAAGAACTACACGAAGAACCAGATCATGCTGGCCTACCTCAACATCACCGGTTTCGGTGGAAACACCTACGGAATCCAGGCCGCCGCGAAGCAGTACTTCAACACGACGGCAGACAAGGTCACCCTGGCCCAGGCCGCGAGCCTCATCGCCATCGTGCAGCTGCCGAACGACCGCAACCTCGATGACCCGGCGAAGTATGCGGCGAACAAGAACCGTCGCGACATCATCCTGAAGGCCATGCTCGACCTCAACATGGTCACGCAGGCCGAGTACACGGAAGCGGTCAACTCGAAGATCGAAGACTACGTCGACTACACCGACCCCACGAGCGGCTGCACTTACGCAGTCACCGCGAAGATCTTCTGCGACTACATTCTGAAATCCGTGAAGGACTTCGAGATGCTCGGGGCGACTCCCGATGAACGGCAAGCGAACTGGGATCGCGGCGGATACAACGTCTACACGACGATCGACCTGAACCAGCAGGATCACGCCAAGGGTATTCTCGAGCAGTACTCGCCAGCTGGCGAATCGCGATTCCAACTCGGATCAGTCGCGGCATCTACCCAAGTGGGCACCGGCCGCATTCTCGTCATGGCGCAGAACAAGAATTTCGATGACACAGGTAACGGCGACCCACTTACTACAACGGCCGTCAATTTCGCGACCGATCGCGATTACGGTGGTTCCGTCGGCTTCCCCACAGGGTCCACTTACAAGATCTACACTCTTGCGGACTGGCTCATGACCGGTCACGGGCTGGGCGATATCGTCGACGGTGACCAGCGAGAATTCAAGACGTTCCCGGCGAAGTGCGATGGCGGAGCGTGGGTGGGCAAGTACAAGCCGCGCAACGACTCCGGCGGTAATGCCGGCCCGGTGAGTGTCCTAACTTCCACGCGCAGCTCAATCAACGCGGCGTTCATGTCCATGGCCCAGCAGCTCGATCTCTGCGAGATCCGCGATGTCGCAAAGTCGATGGGCGTTCACCGCGCGGACGGAGCGGAGCTGAGCACTCTGCCAACGTCAATTCTCGGAACGAACGAGATCGCACCACTCACGATGGCGCTTTCCGTCGCCACGGTTTCCGGTGGCGGTGTTTACTGTGACGCCATCGCCGTCGACAAGATCGTGGATTCGAACGGCACGGACCTGGGCGGCCAGAAGCCCAATTGCCACCAGGCGATTACTCCCGAGATCGCGGCGGGTGTCGCCAAAGCCATGCAGGCCGTCATGAACGGCGGTACGGGTTCGGCATCCAACCCGCGGAACGGGATTCCGCTCATCGGCAAGACCGGAACCACCGACGATTCGTACCACACGTGGATGCTCGGGTCGAGCACGACTGTCACCCTCGCGGTCTGGGTCGGAAACATCATCGGCCATCAGGAACTCCGCCGAACATCGCTCCCAGGAGGCAATGCGGCGCTTGCTCGGCACAGGATTTTCCAACCGATCGTCGGAGCACTGACCGGATACTATGGCGGATCGGCATTCCCGGAACCACCAGCGGACCTACTTGGCGGAAGCGCAATTGAGATTCCTTCGGTCTTCGGAATGGATGTGGGCGAAGCGACGACACTTCTGGAGAGCCTCGGTTTCACAGTGACGATCGGTGATCCTGTCGCATCCTCCGCCACAATCGGCACCGTCGCGGGGACAAGCCCTCCTACAGGAACTCGAGTTTCGAAGGGCTACCCGATCACAATCAGCACAAGTGACGGATCGCTCTATATCCAAATGCCGAATGATCTCGTCGGCAAGTCACCAGGGAACGCCAAGAGCCAGCTTGTTGGTCTGGGATTCAGTGCAAGCGGTATTAGCTTCCAGTGGGTCGAAGTCTCCGACATCACGAAGTACTGCAAGGTCACTGGCTCAAATCCTGGCGCGGGCGCCGGGGCGTCTAAGGATGGCCCAGTCACACTAGTCGTCGGCAGTGACAGCGACGGCGCCGCTCCGCTTGGCTGCAGCCCGTGAGTTCCTCGGGGGGCGCACGAATAGCGGGAACGGCACTTGCTGCTCTTGGCGCGGCGACCCTCGGCGCCTTCGCATGGGGTGCGCTCGTGGAGCGCAATCGGTACACGGTACGGCGCGAGTCCCTCCCGGTCCTCGACCCTGCGGCGAGACCGATCACGGTTCTGCACATTTCCGACGTGCACATGGCGCCGTGGCAGACCGCGAAACAGGACTGGGTGAGTTCGCTCACCGATTACGAACCGGACCTGATCGTCGTCACGGGCGACAATCTCGGCCACGTCCGCGGACTCGATGGGCTGGAGCGCGCGTTCGAGCCGTTCCGCGGAACCCCCGGAGTTTACGTTCACGGTTCAAACGACTACTTTGCGCCGACGCCGAAGAACCCGTTCGGATACTTCTTCCGCGACGGGGCCGAGCAGACCGAAGCTGTCCACCTCGACACGGGGCGAATGGAGGAGTTTTTCGACTCCCTCGGCTGGCTCAACCTCAACAACACCGCGCGCGCCATGACGATCAACGGTTCCCGGCTTGAGTTCGTCGGCGTGAACGACGCTCACCGGAAATGGGACCGACTCGACCTTCTGCCCGGCGCTCTTGACGACATGCGGGAGAATGTGGGCTGGCAGGATGACCGAAGCGGCCCGGAACCGATCACAATCGGGCTGACCCACGCTCCGTACCAACGAGTGCTCAATTCGTTCGTGAACCACGGGGCCGACGTGATCTTCGCCGGCCACACTCATGGCGGTCAAGTGCAGATCCCTGGCATCGGCGCCCTCGTCACGAATTGCGATCTCCCGAATGAGTACGCAAGCGGACTGCACTTGTGGCACCACGCATTCAACGCGGCGCATCTTCAAGTTTCCGCGGGGATCGGAACGTCCATTTTCGCGCCGGTGCGATTCGCGTGCCCGCCCGAAGCGGTCGTCGTGACACTGACGGCCGACGATTTCGGCTATTCTTGATCAGGTTCGGTCGGCCGCGAGGTTTGACCGGATGCAGTATCGGGGTGTGGCGCAGTTTGGTAGCGCGCTTCGTTCGGGACGAAGAGGTCGTGGGTTCAAATCCCGCTACCCCGACAACACACAATGAGTTCGCGGGATCCTGCTCGGCATTAGCCGCGCTCCTCGGCGATGCTGTTCCCGCCGTCCACCACGATCACCTGGCCAGTGATGTACGACGCTCCCGGGCTTGCGAGCCACGCGATCGCTGACGCCACTTCGGAGGCCGTTCCGCTTCGTCCGAGGGGAACGCTGCGTCCCTGCACTGCTTCAGCATCAGTTTGCGAACCCGTCGCGATCCACCCGGGCGCGACCGCGTTCGAGGTGATCCCTGCCCGCGCCTCGTCAACCGCGACGGCACGGGTCAATCCGACCATCCCTGCTTTCGCGGTCGCGTACGCAACATCTGCCCGGGTTGCCATGACCGCCCCACTCACGCTCGCCACGTTCACGATGCGCCCCCACCCGGCCTTACGCATCCCCGGGACGACCGCGCGAGTGAGGAGGAATGCGCTCGTGAGGCTCATGTCCAGACTGCGCCGCCAGTCCGCGACATCGCCGTCCAGTCCGCCCGTCACCATTTCGCCGTCAGACACGCTCACCATGCCCGCATTGTTGACAAGAATGGTCGGGACGATTTCGGCGGCAGTGAGCTTCGCGGCCAGTGCGCCCACCGCGTCCTCGGTGTCGAGCCGCGCGACGAAGCCGACAGCATCGATGCCCGCCGCCCGCAGTTCTGCCACCCGATCATGGATGCGATCGGTCGTCGACGTCACTGCGAGCCGGGCACCCAGCTCCCCCAGAGCGCGCGCGGCGGCAAAGCCGATTCCCGTTGCGCTGCCCGTGCCGCTGACCAATGCCACGCGCCCGGCCAGTTCACGCGCGCGCTGGCTTGGAGGCGGTTCCGCTCGCATTCCACAATGGTATGGCCTGCGGCACAGGAGCTTCAGGCGAAGTCGGCGTCCGGGCCGGAGTCGTATGCCGTTCCCAGCGGCGCGCTGAGCACCCGCTGAGTCCGGTTGAACTTCCCACCGCTCTCTTCGAGGTAGCACGCTCCGCACAGCGACTCGTAGACCACATCCACGCCGTCTTCGATGGCGACCTGATCGCCATCGAAGATGTACCGACCGTCCACCATGCGGGTATTGAACACGGCCTTCCGACCGCAACGGCAGATGGTTTTCAGTTCCTCGAGAGAGTGGGCGATCTCCAGCAGTCGACGACTGCCGGGAAACGCAACGGTCTGAAAGTCCGTTCGGATGCCATAGGCCAGTACGGGAACATCCTTGAGGATGGCGATGCGCAGCAGATCATCAACCTGGGATTCGGTGAGGAACTGGGCTTCGTCGACGAGAAGGCAGTTGAGAGGCTTGTGCGTCCTCTCCTCGAGCTCGGCCCGCTTTCGAGAGAACAACTCCCACACGTCGTCCTCCGGAGTGATGAGGAAGTCGACGGGGCGCCGCACCCCGAGCCGCGACACGATCGCCGAGTCGCCCTTCGTATCGATCTGAGGCTTGGCGAGAAGAACCTGTTGACCGCGTTCCTCGTAATTGAAGGCGGCCTGGAGCATGTTCGTGCTCTTGCCGCTGTTCATCGCGCCATACCGGAAATAGAGTTTTGCCATTACTCCAAGTATCCATCCTCGGCCGCTCGGCGCATGAGTTCCGCCTTCTTGCTTGCCGGTCGATTTGCTTTCGCGTACTTCTCGCGCACGCGGCGAAGGTAGGTCTTCGCCGTCTCATACTGCACGTCCATCGCGTCGGCCACCTCCATCGTGCTCAAGCCTGACACGTACAGCTTGAATGCTTCCTCTTCTCCTCGGCTGAGTTTGGGTTTCACCTGATTGACGGCGCCCGCCGGCAGCGGCCGCCAGTCTCTCTGCGCGGGAGTCTCCACGTCCATTCCCATGACGCGGCGCGCGGCATCCATGATCGCCTGCATGGGAAGGGACTTGGACAGGAAATCGGCGGCACCGGCCGCGAGGGCGCGCTCTCTCGCTTCGCGGGAATCCAGGCTGCTGAATACGATCACTTTCGCGCCGGCCGCCCGGCAGGTTCTCACTCGGGCTTCGATCGACACCGACTCCTTGAGCTGGAAGTCGATGATGACGAGTTCGGTCGGGAAGTTGTCGCTGTGGACGAGTTCCAGCCAGGTCTGGGCGCTCAGCGCGAGAGTGAAGTCCGGCGCATTGGCGGCGATCCAGCTGCCGAGGCTGTCGAGCAGCAACTCGTGGTCGTCGAGGATCGCAAGCCGAACCGGTGCGCGGTCGCCTCCCTCGCCGCGGGGGGTCGACGTGTCGAAGTCAGCGCTGCTCATAGGAGAACCTCAGTGTCAGTGTTCGGTCGCGGAATCCGATCTGGAATCCGGCAAAGACAATTCGCATGACGGCGAAGTACGGTGCGAAGGCGGCCCGAATGTCATAGTCCCCTGCGGTGAACTGGGCGGTGAGTGTGCCGTTGCACACTGACTTCGAACCGGTAATGGTGATTCGCATGCTGCCGTCGACGAACGTCGGTTCGTCGGACAACGCCACGATGAGCGCGCGGAGCGCAGTCCTCTGGTCTGTCACCATTCTGGATGCCCTGCCCGCCTTGTCGACGATGGCGCGGCTCGTCCCACCGCCCGCGATGCTATCGTCTGCCGCGACGACCTCAAGCCAGGTCCGATCAGCCTCCGCAACCATGAGCGATCTGATGGTCGTCGCTATCTCGCGCGCCCGATTCCGGTCATCCGGGGTCAGGACGTTCCGGTCGAGGACGCGATGGAAGAACGGGAGCACATCTTCGCTCAGGATCATGACCCTGTCGTGTTGAACCGAGCGGGTAATTCCCTCCCGGAGACGGCTCGCGCGCTGCTCGACGTTGAGTCTCGATCGACGCTGCCAGGTTTCGAGTGCCGTGACCAACCCTCCGGAGTAGCTTGCCGAGGCGAAGGCGAGCGCGAGAATTGGCGTCATGCCGACGAGGACGAAGGATACGGGAGGCACGGACGTGAGAAGGTATGGCACTTCGAGGAGCGTGATGAATCCGACGAAAATCGCGGAAAGCACTCCGGCCGTCGCGAGTTCGGTTGCCGGCCGGTATGGGCCGAGCGCGAGCAGAAGAAAACCCAGCGACATGGGGCCGAAATCGTCCTGGATGAACTGGTTCGCCCCCCACTGGCTCGCAACCGACAGCACGACTGCGCCGAGCGCGAGCAGTTGGACCACGAGGTGCGTCGTCTGCGTGAACGGGGCGCGGCTCGGCGACGACGCGATCGCAACCGTCAACGACGCCGCCCCGAGCCACAGCAGCGCGAGCACGGCGAGCATGAGGTTGGACACCTGATCGATGGTTCGGATTGTCATGGCGAGCCCGTAGACGAACGCTCCGGCGGCGAGAACTATCGCGAGCGGCCGATTTCCGAGTGACCCCACCGGATCGAGTTGTTGCCGCGTACGCTCAGGGGCCGTCATGGTGCGCCGCCCAGATCGTCGACGGACTCGCGCAGCGCGGGCGCGGCGGCCGGGACCTTGATCATGACCGAGGTCCCTCGGCCGGGCGTGGACCACACGGTGACGTGCCCGCCCACGAGTTCCATTCGCTTGCGCACGGAGGATTTCAACCCCAGCCGGTCAGCGCCGGTGGCGTCCTCGGCGAACCCGCAGCCATTGTCGACGACCATGACCGAGACGCTGTCGTCGGTTCCGTACACCGCCACTTCGGCGTGATCCGTTCCCGAGTGCTTCGCCACGTTGACGAGGCACTGCTTGACGGCAAGCCCGAGCGCGATGGAGGTTTCCCGGTCGAGTCGGCCAACCGCCGCGAGATCTCCCGTGGCGTCCACCTCCAGCCCCAGTAGCCGACTCTCCTGGATGGCACCGAAAAGGCCGCTGTGCTGCCAGTCGATGCGCAATTTCTTGCTCACCGAGTCGATCGGTTCTGCCAGCCATTCCTCGCCCACGAGCGAGTCGACATCACGCCGGACAAGATCCCGCAAGCTCGGGTCGAGAACATCGTCGGGGGATTCCGCAATCGCAGTGAGGTGGTTCAGGACGGTGTCGTGCATGAGCGCCGCCGCTTTGACTTCGATGCGATAGCGAAGCTCGGCAACCTGCTCATCCTGCGCGGCGCGGTGCAACCGCGGTTGCGCCCCGAGCTGGCGCCGAGTGGTGAACGCGATGAGCGGGATGACGATGACCGTGGATAGTAGTGCGATGAACGTGGGCAAATCGAATCGGGTCGACAATCCGCTTTCCACCTGGGCAAGACCGATCGCCAGTTCGGCGACGACGTACCCCGCAATCGTCCAGGCGATGCCCGCGACGACTCCGAGCGAGGCGCCGCCGACCATGATGATTGCGACCTTCGCAGCGAGAAAGGAAAACCCGTCGTTCTGGGAAATCGCGAGCGGCTGGCTGAGCAGGATGAGCGCGTGGAGATGGATGGCGATTCCCGACACCAGCAGGTAGGCGAGGCACCACAGCACCGTTCTCATTCGGTTTCTCAAGACAAGTAGCGCCATCGGGGGAACGAGCGCGAGCGCTGCCGGCCACACCGGTTCGGCAGGCCTCGCCCCCTGGAGGACAAACGTGGCGACAAGCGCGATGCTCAAGAGCGTGAACGCGACGGTGTGTTGCGCGGAAACGAAGGATCGCCAGACAGCGTGCTGCGCCAGGTGGGCCGGCAGTCCAATCGACACGTCTGTGAACTCTCACTCGGGTGGGGGGTGTCCCCGAGTATGGCACTTAAAGGGCGCGAGTTGTACCCCAAAGTGGGCCACATGATCGAGAGATCCCCGCGATTACGTGACTTTCGTCCCCCGCATTGGGGTTACTCAGGCGAAGTGAGCGCGAGCTTGCGTGCTGTGGATGCGAGCGTCTTCTCGGCGAGGGCCGGAGATGAGGAGAGAGACTTGCCGTAACTCGGCACCATGGTGCGGAATGTGGGAGTCCACTCCGTCATCTTGTCGGGGAAGCAACGGCTCAGAAGCTCGAGCATGATCGGCACAGCCGTCGACGCTCCAGGCGATGCGCCAAGGAGACCAGCGACTGTTCCGTCGGCGCCGGTGACAACTTCGGTTCCGAACTGGAGGATTCCGCCCTTTTTCGCATCCTTCTTGATGACCTGCACCCGCTGGCCTGCCGTGATGAGGCGCCAGTCCGATGGCCTGGCATCCGGCATGAACTCGCGCAGTGCGGCGAACTTCGCCTTCCTGCTTGCGAGCAACTGGGTCACGAGATACCAGGACAGGTCGAGATTGTCCTTGAAGACGGCGAGCAGTGGGATGATGTTTCCCGGCCTGATCGACAGCGGCAAGTCCAGCCAGGAACCCGACTTCAGGAACTTTGGCGTGAAGCCGGCGTACGGGCCGAACATGAGACTGGCGGTTCCGCCGACGATCCGAGTGTCGAGGTGCGGGACGGACATGGGGGGTGCGCCCACTGACGCTTTCCCGTAGACCTTCGCGAGGTGCTTCGCGACGATGGACTGGTCGTCGGTGCGCAAGAACTGGCCGCTGACCGGGAAACCTCCGTACCCCTTCGCCTCGGGAATTCCGGACTTCTGGAGAATCCTGAGGGCCCCGCCGCCCGCGCCGACGAACACGAATCGCGCACGCACCCGCGACACGTGCTTGCCGATGGTGCGGCGCATCCTCAACGTCCAGACTCCGTCCTTGCCTCTCGACAGTCCGGTGACTTTCTCGTCAGTGTGGATCTGGGCGCCGCTCGCTTCCAGATATGTTGCCAGGTCGCGGGTGAGCGCCCCGAAGTCGATGTCGGTGCCCGCCGCCATCCGTGTGGCGGCAATGCGTTGGGATTTGGGCCTGCCCACGAGCAGGGTCGGCGCCCACGAGTAGATGACCGCCGGGTCTTCGCTGTACTCCATGCCCGCGAAGAGCGGGTGGTCCTTGAGCGCGTCGAAGCGCCGGCGGAGGAAAGCGACGTTGTCGTCACCCCACACGAAACTCATGTGGGGTACCGAATTGATGAACCCTTCCGGATCGGGCAGGAGGTTCTTGCTGACGAGATAGGACCAGAATTGACGCGACACCTGGAATTGTTCGTTGATCTTCACGGCGCTGGAAATATCCACCGTGCCGTCCGGCATTTCCTTCGTGTAATTGAGCTCGCATAACGCGGAGTGGCCGGTCCCCGCATTGTTCCACGGGTTGGAGCTCTCCAGACCCAACTGGGGAAGTGCCTCATAGAGTCGGATGGTCCAGTCGGGCTCGACTTGTTTCAGGATCACACCAAGGGTGACGCTCATGATGCCTCCGCCGATGAGCACGACGTCGACCGGTTTCGCTGGACTCACTCTTCCAGTTTAGTGTTTCCGCGGTGCGTGCCCGTCCGCTAGACCGCGAGCAGCCGGGATGCGAGCAGTTCGGCGATCTGTACGGTATTGAGCGCCGCGCCTTTCCGCAAATTGTCGTTACTGATGAACAGGGCGAGGCCGCGGCCATCCGGAACACCCTCATCCTGACGGATGCGTCCAACGAAGCTCGGGTCGCTCCCCGCCGCCTGGAGCGGGGTGGGGACGTCGGACAGTTCGACACCGGCCGCGTTTGCGAGAAGTTCGCTCGCTCTGGCCGGCGAAAGCGGCCGCTCGAATTCCGCGTTGATGGACAGCGAATGACCGGTGAACACGGGCACGCGAACACATGTACCGCTAACGAGAAGGTCGGGCAGTTCAAGAATTTTCCGACTCTCGTTGCGTAGTTTCTGCTCCTCGTTCGTCTCGAGGAGACCGTCATCCACGAGGTCTCCAGCGAACGGGATGACGTCGAACGCGATCGTGCGGGGGAAGACCGTCGCGGCGGGGAACTCCACAGCAGAACCATCATGCACGAGTGCCCCGGCATCCTGGTCGAGAGCGGACCTCATCTGGGAAAGCAACTCTTCCCCGCCAACCAGTCCCATTCCAGACACGGCCTGATACGTGCTGATGACGAGCCGACGCAGCCCGGCCTCATCGTGCAGAACTTTCAGGACGGGCATCGCGGCCATGGTCGTGCAGTTCGGATTCGCGATGATTCCCTTCCGCGCTTCGGAAATCGCGTGCGGGTTCACCTCGCTCACGATGAGAGGAACATCCGGATCCATTCTCCAGCCGGACGAGTTGTCGATGACGGTGACGCCCGCTGCAGCGAACCGCGGCGCCTGCGCTTTCGAGGTCGTGGCCCCGGCGGAGAACAGGGCAACGTCCAGTCCGGTGGGGTCTGCCGTTGCGGCGTCCTCCACGACGATCTGCTCGCCCTTCCACGGCAGCGTCGTGCCGGCGGAGCGCGCGGAGGCGAAGTACCGGATATTCGACACCGGGAACTGCCGGTCCTCGAGGAGTTTGCGCATGACCGCGCCCACCTGCCCGGTGGCGCCGACTATTCCCAGATTGATCCCCGCGTTGCTCATCGTCCCGTCCCTGCGTGCACGACGGCGAGTTCGTCGCCGTCCAGTTCGAATGCGGTGTGCACTGCGCGCACCGCGTCTTCCACAGAGTCTGCGCGAGTCACAACCGAAATGCGAATTTCACTCGTCGAGATCATCTCGATGTTGATGCCCGCTTCGTACAAGGCCGTGAAGAGCTTCGCGGAGATCCCGGAGCTCGTGCGCATCCCGGCTCCGACGAGCGCGAGTTTCGCGACCTGGTCGTCGTACTGGAGGCTGTCGAAGCCGACTTTTTTCTTTGCGCCAAGCAGGGTTTGCATGACGCGCGCGCCATCCGCCATGGGGAGGGTGAACGAGATGTCCGTCAATCCGGTGTCGGCGGCGGAGACGTTCTGCACGATCATGTCGATGTTCGCTTCGGTTCCTGCGACGATCGTGAAAATCTCCGCGGCCTTGCCCGGAACGTCCGGCACGCCGACGACGGTGATCTTCGCCTCCCCGAGATCGACCGCAATCCCTGCAATCATGCCCTCTTCCACGGTTTCTCCGTCCTCCGGATTGACGACCAGCGTCCCCTCATTATTGTTGAACGACGAGCGCACGTGGATCGTCACGCCGTGCCGCCTGCCGTACTCCACGGCACGGATGTACAGCACTTTCGCCCCGGCGGCCGCGAGCTCGAGCATCTCTTCGCTCGTGATTCTCGCGAGCTTGCGAGCTGTGGGCACGATGCGCGGGTCTGCCGTGAACACCCCGTCGACGTCGGTGTAAATCTCGCACACTTTCGCGCCGAGGGCCGCTGCGAGCGCAACTGCCGTCGTGTCCGAGCCACCGCGACCGAGTGTCGTGATGTCCCCTGTGCCCCGATTGAAGCCTTGAAATCCCGCAACGATGGCGACGGCGCCCGCGTCGAGCGCCTCCCGGATGCGCGTCGGGTTCACTTCGACGATGCGTGCGCTGCCGTGGTGTGCGTCTGTGGCCATTCCGGCCTGACTGCCGGTGTACGAGCGGGCCTCGAACCCCATCGACTTGATGGCCATGGCGAGAAGCGACATGGAGATCCGCTCCCCCGCGGTGAGCAGCATGTCCAGTTCGCGACCGGAGGGCAGCGGGGCGACCTCCGTCGCAAGGTCGACGAGCTCGTCGGTCATGTCGCCCATGGCGGAAACCACAACGACGACCTCGTTACCTGCTTTGCGCGTCTCGACAATGCGTTTGGCGACGCGCTTAATGCTCACGGCATCCGCAACGGAGGAGCCGCCGTACTTCTGCACGATGAGGCTCATGGGGCTCCCGGGAAATTCAGAGGCGGTAACGGAATTCTATCTGGCGCTAAGCCTGTACTACGCGGCGCCCTTCGAACGCGCGCCCCAGGGTCACTTCGTCCGCATACTCGAGGTCGCCGCCGACGGGCAGCCCGGAGGCAAGGCGCGTCACGCGGAGGTTCGGCTGAATGAGAAGGCGGCTCAGATAACTCGCCGTGGCCTCGCCCTCGAGGTTCGGGTCGGTCGCGATGATGACTTCCGTCACGGACCCGTCCGCGAGCCTGGCCAGGAGCTCGCGGATGCGCAAATCGTCCGGCCCGATGCCGTCAATGGGACTGATCGCACCGCCCAGCACGTGGTACAGGCCCTTGAACTCGCGGGTGCGTTCGATCGCAGCGACGTCCTTGGCCTCTTCGACGACGCAAATCGTCGCGGCCGAACGGCGAGGATCCCGGCAGATCGGGCAGCGTTCCTGTTCCGTGACATTGCCGCAGACCTCGCAAAATCGAACTTTGTCGCGGACTTCGACGAGCACCTCGGCAAGTCGTGACACATCGAATGATTCGGTTTGCAGAATGTGGAAGGCGATGCGCTGGGCGGACTTCGGACCGATGCCGGGGAGCCTGCCGAGCTCATCGATGAGTTCCTGGACGATGCCTTCGTACACGGGTCAGGCCTCCTGGGTCGGGGTGACTCGCGGCGCGACGGTCTTCTCTTCGATGAAGTTCGCTCCGAGGATCTCGCGCACGACCGCCTCACCGTACCGCTGCTTCGCGCCGGCCGGGTTCTTCGCCTTCGATTGGGCAGCCTCGGCCCTTGCTGCGGGCTCCGGCTTTGACTTCGGTCCCGACTCCGATTTCGGCTCGTCTCGCGCGTCATCCTGAGGCGACGGTTCGCTCTGGGGAATCGCCGCTACCGCCCAGCCCGATCCGTCTTTCTGAGGTTCTGGCTTCGCGGATTCGTCCGGCGCGTCACGGGGTTCGCCCGTCGACTCCTCCGCCGTTGCGGCAGCCGCCGCTGCAGCATCCGGCTTCGCAATGAACTTGACACGGATTCCGAGGACGTCGACGATGGCATTCCGCAGAATCTCGCTCACGCTCTGGTCGGCGGATTGCGGCTTTCGGAAGTTCTCCACGTCGTTCTGGCTCGGAAACGCGAGCGCGAGGACGTCGCCTTTGAGTCCCATTGGTTTCGCCGTGAACGCGACTGCCCACGCTGCGCGCTTCTTCCTGCCGACGACCTCGAGAATCTCGGTCCAGGCGTCGACGAGTTGCTGGAACGTGACGGGAGCACCTGGCGTCACCGGCTCGCCCCCTTCGAGAGCCTCAGGGGACGGCTCTTCGGCCTGGGTGTGCGCGCTGGAGCCTTGGGGCGAAGGTTCCGAAACCTCGCCCGAGACCGCACCCTCGACTCCGACGCGCCGCTCCAGACGTTCCACTCGCGCAAGCGTCCCGCGAGCAGAGGCATCGGATGCGGGAACCAGGATTCGCGCGACCATGAGTTCGAGGTGCAGTCGGGGCGACGTCGCACCGGTCATTTCGGTGAGGGCGGCCCCGACGACGTCCGCCGCCCGGCTAAGTTCCGCTTCGCCGAACTGGGATGACTGAACCGCCATCTGGTCGATCTCGTCCTGCTGGATTCCCCGGAGGACGGCGGCGGCCCCGCCGCCGGTAGCCGCGACGACGATGAGGTCCCGGAGCCGTTCGAGAAGGTCCTCCACGAACCGCCTCGGGTCCTGGCCGGTTTGGATCACCCTGTCGACTGCCGAGAACGCGGCGGCGGCATCGTGCGCACCGATCGCGTCGATCACCTCGCCGAGGAGAGTGGAGTGGGTATACCCGAGCAGTGCCACTGCACGTTCATAGTCGATCGAGTTTCCCTCCGATCCGGCCATGAGCTGGTCGAGAAGGGAGAGCGTGTCTCGGACGGACCCGCCACCTGCGCGCACGACGAGCGGGAGGACGCCGGGCGCCACCGTGACGTTTTCGCTGTCGCACATGGACTGCGCATAGTCGAGCATTTGCGCGGGAGGCACGAGCCGGAAGGGGTAGTGGTGGGTGCGCGATCGGATTGTCCCGATGACCTTGTCGGGCTCGGTTGTGGCGAAAATGAACTTCACGTGCTCCGGCGGCTCTTCGACGATCTTGAGAAGGGCATTGAACCCCTGAGGGGTCACCATGTGCGCTTCGTCGAGGATGAAAATCTTGTACCGGTCGCGGGCCGGCGCGAACACGGCGCGTTCCCGAAGGTCGCGCGCGTCGTCGACGCCATTGTGGCTCGCCGCGTCGATCTCGACGACATCGAGCGAACCTCCGCCGTCGCGGCTGAGCTCGAAACAACTGGGGCACTTGCCGCACGGGGTGTCCGTGGGACCGTCGACGCAATTCAGGCATCGCGCGAGAATGCGCGCGGAAGTCGTCTTGCCGCATCCGCGCGGTCCGCTGAACAGGTAGGCGTGATTCACCCGGTTCGTGCGCAGCGCCGTCATGAGCGGTTCGGTCACCTGGGACTGGCCGATCAGTTCGGCGAAGGTTTCTGGCCGATAGCGGCGATAGAGGGCGGTGACCACCACCCCATGCTACTTGGCGGAGCCGACCTCACGCGGGGCCGGTCTGCGCCCGACGCGATTCCCCCATTATTCTTGCTGGGAGTGAATTACTGCGCGCGTCTGGCGGGCGATTTCCCGTTCCTCATTCGTCGGCACCACGACAACTGTCACCTTCGAGTCGTCAGACGAAATGACCCTGGCTCCACGCGCCGCGGACTCGTTTCGCTCCTGGTCGACGCGGATCCCCAGTCCCTCAAGTCCGGCGAGCGCGCGAGCACGTACCGAGGAATTGTTCTCGCCGACGCCGGCCGTGAAGACTATCGCATCCGCGCTCCCGAGTTGCGCGAGATACGCGCCCACGTACCCCCGGATTCGGTGCGCGTAAACGTCCAGAGCCAGCGCAGCACGCTCGTCCCCCGCGCTCGCCGCCTTCTGGACATCGCGGATGTCGCCGAATCCGCCCAGGCCGAGCAGCCCGCTTCCATTATTCAGGAGGTTGTCGAGGGCCTTCGTGGTCAGGCCGGCTTCCCGCTGCAGGTGGAGGAGAACGCCGGGGTCGATGTCGCCGCCGCGCGTACCCATCATGAGCCCTTCGAGAGGGGTCAGCCCCATCGACGTCTCCACCGAACGGCCACCGTCGATGGCGCACGCCGATGCACCATTTCCCAGGTGCAGGACAATGAGTGTGAGCTCCTGCAGCGGGCGACCGAGAACCCTGGCCGATTCTCCGGCGACGTACTGGAACGAAATCCCGTGGAATCCGAAACGGCGTATGCCGAGTTGCGCGGCCACCCCGGAGTCGATCGCATAGGTGCGCGCCGCCGCAGGCAGCGTGCTGTGGAAGGCCGTGTCGAACACCGCTACTTCGGGCACGCCGGGGAACGTGGCCTCCGACGCGACGATCCCGGCCAGATTCGGCGGGTTGTGCAGGGGAGCCAGTCGTGCCAGTTCGGCAATCTGGTGCTTGACTGCCGCGGTGATGATCGTGGGTTCGACGAACCGTTCCCCGCCGTGGACGACGCGGTGACCGATCGCGAGGAGATTCTCTGCCGGGTCAATTCCCCGCTCCCGCAGCTGGCCCAGCATGACCTGGAATGCCGCCGTGTGATCAGGAACGGAATGAGCGGAGCCGTCGCCGATGCGCTCGACGACGCCTGCGGCGACGGTGCGCTCTCCTTCGGCCTCGATGAGCTGGTATTTGAGCGACGAGGACCCCGAGTTGATGACGAGCACCCGGCCCTGCGGTGCGGGGCTCATGCGCGCGCGGCCTGCGCCTGAATGGCGGTGATCGCGATCGTGTTCACGATGTCCTGCACCGTCGCGCCCCGGGAAAGATCGTTCACCGGCAGCCGCAGGCCCTGAAGGATCGGTCCGATGGCGACCGCTCCCGCACTGCGCTGCACGGCCTTGTACGTGTTGTTGCCCGTGTTCAGGTCGGGGAAGATGAAAACCGTGGCGCGCCCCGCCACTTCGGAATCCGGGAGTTTCGCGCGCGCGACCGCCGCATCCGCCGCCGCATCGTACTGGATCGGCCCGTCGACGGGAATGCCGGGCAGTCGCTTCCTCACCATCGCGGTCGCGTCGCGAACCTTGTCGACATCCGCGCCGGTGCCGGATTCCCCCGTCGAGTACGACAGCATCGCGATGCGGGGTTCGATCCCGAACTGCAGCGATGTTTCGGTCGCCGACGCCGCAATGTCGGCCAGCTGGGGCGCCGTCGGATCAGGAATCACCGCGCAGTCACCGTACACGAGAACGCGGTCGGCGAGCGCCATGAGGAACACACTCGAGACGACGGAGACACCCTCCTTCGTCTTGATGATCTCGAACGCAGGGCGGATCGTGTGCGCCGTGGTGTGCGCGACGCCGGACACCATCCCGTCCGCGAGTCCAAGCTGCACCATGAGCGTGCCGAAATAGGACGGATCCGTGACGGTGTCGCGCGCCCGATCGAGCGTCACGCCCTTGTGTTGCCTCAGCCGAAAATACTCTTCGGAGAACTTGAGCCGAAGCACATCGTCGAAGGAACTGAGGACGGCCGCGCCCTGGATGTCGAGCCCGAGCCCGATGGCGCGCGACCGCACCTCGATCTCCTCGCCGAGAATGGTGAGGTCGGCGATTCCGCGGCTCAGGACGGTCGCGGCGGCACGGAGGATGCGGTCATCCTCACCTTCGGGAAGAACAATGTGCCGACGATTGGCTCTCGCCCGCTCGACGAGTCCGTACTCGAACATGAGCGGAGTGACGACCTGAGTTCGCTTGACGTCAAGGAGTCCGAGAAGCTCGGTCGCGTCGACGTGCTGCTCGAACAGGGCTCGGGCGGTGTCGAGTTTGCGCTGCGAGTCTGCCGCGAGCCGCGGCCGGATCTGGGTGATGCGCACGGCCGTGTCGTAGCTTCCGAGTTCCGTGCGGATGATGGGCAGAGTCGATCGGATGCCCTCCATGAGCCGATCGATGGGTTCCGGCAGTTCGAACCCTCCGTTGAGCACGATGCCGGCAACCGACGGGAATGTACCCGACTCGTTCGCCATGAGCACGGCGAGAAGAACCTCGGTGCGGTCGGCGGGGACGACCACGACGGACCCTTCGATGAGCCTCGGGAGCACATTGTTCATACCCATCGCCGCGACCACGACGCCGAGGGCTTCGCGATTCAGCAGTTCGGGGTCCCCCTTGAGCAGGCTCCCCTCTGTTGCCTCCATGATCGACTGCATGGTGGGGGCAACGAGCACCGGGTCCTCCGGAATGACCCACACCGGGGCTCCCGAGGTGGCCGTCTCCACGGCGGTGCGGATATCCAATGCCCTGTCCGGGTCAGCCCGATTCGCGATGACGGCGAGAAGCGTCGCATGTTCGTGGTGGAGTTCGGCGGTCGCAATCTCCGCCAATTGCCTCAACCCGTCAGGGGTTCGGGCTTCCAGCCGTTCGCCCACGCGTCCGCCGAGAACGAGAACGACGGGTGCGCCGAGGTTCGCGGCGACGCGCGCGTTGAACCCGAGCTCGGTGGGGCTCCCGACATCCGTGTAATCGGATCCTAGGATGACGACAGCGTCGCACAGCGCCTCGACCGCCTTGTACCTTCGGACGATGGTGGCGAGCGCGGCATCCGGATCATTGTGAACTTCGTCGTAGCCGACCCCGACGCACAACTCGTAGTCGAGATCGACTCCGTCGTGTGCGAGCAGCAATTCGAGCACATAGTCGCGTTCGGCCGTGGATCTCGCGATCGGCCGGAACACACCGACCTTTTCGATGGATCGGGTCAGCGTGTCAAGAACACCCAAAGCGATAGTCGACTTGCCGGTGTTGCCTTCGGCGGAGGTGATGTAGATAGATCGCGCCACCACTCCAGCCTACGGTGGCATGCCTGCCCGAAGACACGGGCAGCCCCTCGCGCACCCGCCAGAGCCCGGTTACCCTTGCTACGTTTCCGTCCTGGGGGAGTTGGCCTGGATGGCGCCACACGAGGGGCCGCACAAAGTCTACCGGCAAGCGCAGGGTTACAGCGTGTGCGCAATCTTCTGGGTGGTCGTCTCCCCCGGCACGTGTTTTTGCGCCGCAGACCTCAGCATCATTGCCGTCACCACGAGCCACGCGCCACCGGCGATCCACGTGCAGATGACCCCCATGTCGTGCACAACCGGGAGGCCGAGGAGCTTGCCGATGTGGATGCTCGCCACCGAGAACATGCCCAAGGGGAACACCATGCTCCACAGTTCGGACTCGTACCTCACGGGGTATCGCTTGACGGCGTGCCGCCAGAGTCCGAAGATCACGAGGATGGGAATCCACCACACCCCGAACGACCACAGCATGAACGTGAACCCCGAGATGAAGTCGTGCGTGGCCTGCATGATGGGCATTTCCGTCAGAAGGCTCAGAATCGACCAGCCCGCGTACACGGTGATCGCAGTGGCTCCCATGTACACCCAATAGGTCGGGCGGACGCCGAACGCGTCCTGCGTGGTCGTCATGAGGCGCAGCGTGATGATGACGGTCAAAATGATGTACAGCATGACGCCGATGCTCCACATCCCCACCGCGATGACGCCGAGCAGGTTGATGTTGAGCCCGTGATCGAGGATCCCCGTGACGACGGAAATCGACTGCGTGGCCACGACCCAGATGAACCAGCTTCCGTTCGCTTTGTGGGCGGGGGGACCGTTCTGGGGTCCGAGCATCATGGCTGCGGCAATGCCGTACGTGAGCACGAGCCAGAACGGAACGCTCACGCACAGGAGCACGATCGTCACGAGCGGTTCGATCGAGAAGAACAGCGCGCCGACCACGTTCATGGCGGCGACGATCGTGGCGTATCCGAAGGCTATGGCCGGATTTCGCGCGTCAGCGTAAACGCGATCCCAGTGGCGCACAATTCGCCAGACAAGAGCGCTCGTGAGCGCGATGAGTCCGAGGACGGCGACGGCAAGCAATACCCAGGTGACTGCGGAGAAGCCGATGAGAGAAAACGCCGCAGCGACAATGCCGGTGGCCATGACGAACGCGAATGCGCCGGGCGGGAGTGTGCGCACGGCCGCAGAAAGCCGGTTGCTGGTGGAAGGCACACTCTTCCCTGCGTCGCGGGCTTCCACCGACCGGACCGTGGCCATGCACGTACACTACGCGTGCGGACGAAACCTCGTCGCGCAAACGACGGTGAAAAATGCGTCGAGTTAGAGGACCATCCGCAGCGGATGTTCGAGAACCCCGACGAGGTCGCGCAGGAATCCGGACGCAACCGCCCCGTCCATCACCCGGTGATCGACCGTGAGGGTGATCTTGAGTTTTGGCACTTCGACGAGCGCGCCGTCCCGCAGCACGGGCACGGGGCTTGCTGCCCCGACCGCGAGAATTGCGGCCTCCGGCGGATTGATGACGGCAGTGAACTGGTCGATCCCGAACATTCCCAGATTGGAGATGCTGAACGTTCCGCCGCTCATTTCGTCCGGGCTGAGTTTGCCATCGCGCGCCTTCCCGGCGAGCGCGACCGTCTCCAGGGCGATCGCGTCGAGACCTTTCTGGTCGGCATCGTGAACGACGGGAACGAGCAGTCCGGCGTCCGTTGCGACCGCGATCCCAATGTTGACTCTCGCCCGTTGGATCACCGAGTCATCGCCCCAGGACGAGTTCGCCTCGGGATGCTCGCGCAACGCCACGGCTGCCGCGCGCACGAACAGATCGTTGACGCTCACCCTGACGCCCCGCGGCTGAAGGCTTTCGTTGACCTCGGTGCGGAACGCGAGGAGCTTTTCGACATCGACGACACTCGTGAGGAAGAAGTGCGGAACGGCCTGGCTTTCGGTGAGCCGCTTCGCCGCAACCTTGCGGATGCGGTTCACCGGCACCTCGTCGTCGGATTCCGGGATGCTGCCGGAGGTTGAAGGACGTGCGGCTCCGCTTGCCGTCGAAGTCTGCCGCGCAGCGGAGGTTCCGCTTGCTATCGCGGCCTCGACGTCGGCGCGCACGACGCGGCCCTGCGGTCCCGAGCCGGCAATCGCCGCCGGATCGAGTCCGTGGTCCTTCGCGATCTTGCGCGCGACAGGGGACATGCGAAGTTTTGCGGGGGTTTTGCTTTCCGGCGCCGCCGGCGGCTCCTCGGAAAGCTGGCCTCGAGACGCCGTCGTCGACGGCTCCTCCACAAGCGGACTCTCTGGCGGCTCGTCAACCGGCGCCGCGTCCTTCTCAACCGCGTCTTTCTTTGGCGCGTCTTTCTTAGGCGCGTCTTTCTCCGCAGTCTTTTTCGGCGCGTCCTTTTTCGACGCGTCCGCCGTGCCGGTGCCGTCGCCGATGATGGCGACCGGCGTCCCGATGGCGACGACGGTCCCCGCCTCGACGAGATGCTTCTCGAGAATCCCGGCCTCGAACGCCTCCAGGTCCATCGTCGCCTTGTCGGTTTCAATCTCGGCGAGGACATCGCCTTTCGCTACCTCATCGCCCTCGTTCTTCAACCACTTCGAGAGCTCGCCCTCCTCCATGGTGTCCGACAACCGGGGCATGACCACTTCAGACATCCTGACCTCCCTCGAACGCCGACGCGGCAAGCGTCTCGCGGATGACCTTCGTGAGATCCGCGGCATCCGGCAACGCGGCACGTTCCAGCGGCTTCGCATACGGCAGCGGGACCTCGGCGGCGGCAACCCTGCGAACCGGAGCGTCGAGCCAGTCGAATGCTCCTTCGCCGATGGTCGCGGCAATCTCTGCGCCGATACCGTAACTGAGCAGGTCGTCTTCGAAGACGACCGCTCGGCTTGTCTTGCGGACGGATGTACACACGGTGTCCCTGTCGAGCGGTCGAAGGCTTCGAAGGTCGACGACCTCAACGGATATCCCCTCGCCCTCAAGCTCGTTCGCAACCTCCAGCGCCGTCACCATTCCTCGCGAGTAGCTCACGACCGTGATGTCGCTGCCTTCCTTCGCGATCGCGGCCTTGCCGATCTCGCCCACCTGTTCGCCATCCGGAACATCGCCCTTCAGGTTGTAGAGTCCGAGGTTTTCGAGGAACAGCACGGGGTCGTCGTCGCGGATCGCCGCCGTCAGAAGTGCTTTCGCATCCGCGGGCGTGGACGGCGCGACGACCTTGAGCCCCGGAATGTGCGCATACCAGACCTCGAGGTTCTGCGAATGCGTCGCCGCGAGCTGCTGGCCGCCGCCGCCCGGTGTCCTGATGACGAGCGGCACACTGACTTCTCCGCCGAACATGGACCGGATTTTGGCCGCGTGGTTCACGATCTGGTCGATCGCGACGAGGGAAAAGTTGATCGTCATGATTTCGACGACGGGACGCAGCCCCAGCATCGCGGAACCGATCGCGACCCCCGTGAAGCCCTCCTCAGAAATCGGGGTGTCGACGACGCGCCTCGGCCCGAACTCTTTCAGCAGGCCGGCGGTGATCTTGTATGAGCCCTCGAACACGCCGATCTCTTCGCCGATGAGGTACACGTTCTCGTCGCGCGCCAACTCGGCACGGAGAGTGTCGTTGAGCGCCTGGCGATACGTCATTTCGGTCATGACGCCACCACCACCGGGTCGCCGGGAAACGCGTGGGGTGCGTTCGACACCGGAGTCGCGTAGACCCGATCGAACATGTTCTCCGGCAACGGGTCAGGGCTGGAGTCGGCGAATGCGACAGCCTCGTCGACGATCGCGACGGCCTCGTCATGGATGTCATCAGCCGCCTTCTCATCCAGCACGCCGGACTTCACGAGCCGATTGCGGAACGCGGGAACCGGGTCGTTCTCCTGCGCTTCGGCCGTGTCCTCTTTGGACCGGTACCGCGCGGGGTCCACAACGGAGTGGCCCTTGAGCCGGTAACTCATGGTTTCCAGAATCATCGGCTGCCGGTCCACGCGCGCTTTCTCGAGCGCGGCGAGCGCGGCATCCCGGACGGCAACCGGATCGTCGCCGTCGACTCGTTCGCCGGGGATACGGTATGAGGCGCCGCGCTTGTAGAGATCCGGTTCAGCGGACGCATCCTCGACGGACGTGCCCATGCCCAGGCGGTTGTTGACGATGACGTAGACGATCGGGAGATTCCAAAGCCCCGCCAGATTCAACGATTCGTGGAACGCGCCGATGTTCGTCGTGCCGTCCCCCAGGAGACACATCACCGCTTCCGAGTTCTTGCCTGCCTTGCTGCGGTAGTTGATGGCGAACGCGGCGCCCGTCGCGAGGGGAAGCTGACCGCCGACGATCCCGTAACCGCCCATCGTGCGCCGCTCAAGGTCGAACAAGTGCATCGACCCGCCGTACCCGCCGACGACGCCCGTTGACTTGCCGAAAAGCTCCGCCATGACGGGCCCCGGTTCCATTCCCCTCACGAGCGAATAACCATGGTCCCGGTACGTCATGTAGAGGTAGTCGGTGGCTTTCAGCGCCGCCATGAGGCCGACGACCGTCGCTTCTTCCCCCAGATTGAGGTGGCAATAGCCGCCGATCTTCGCTCGCGCGTACATTTCGCTCGCGCGAAGTTCGAATTCTCGAACGAGAACCATCTGCGAGTAGTAGCCGCGAAGCTCCTCGGCTGGTTCCCCGCTGCGCTTCGCGTTCTTACCCGTGGGCTTCGGACGTCGTGTGTCCGCCATTCGGGCCTCACTTTCGATAGACCGCTTCAATCCAGCCTATGCCTCGGCCCGCCGGGCCGCAGCCCGCGTTGACAGCGCACCGGTAACAGCGCAGCATGGGAGGAAGAGCACCGGCGGTCGAGAGTTCTCCCCCGTCGGTCTGGCGGAGGTAGAGAAATGAACAGTTTTGGCGCGAAAAGCGAACTGACAGTAGGCGACAAGTCCTACGAGATCTACCGGCTCGATGCCGTCGAAGGGTACGAGCGGCTCCCCTACAGCCTCAAGGTGCTGTTGGAAAACCTTCTGCGCAACGAGGACGGCACGCTCGTCACGCCGGATCAGGTACGCGCAGTGGCCGAATGGGATCCGGCCGCTGATCACGGTGCGGAAATCCAGTACACGCCGGCTCGCGTGCTGCTGCAGGACTTCACGGGCGTCCCGTGCGTCGTCGACCTCGTAGCCATGCGCGACGCCATGGCTTCGTTCGGCGGCGACCCGCAGAAAATCAACCCGCTCATCCCCTCCGAGCTCGTGATCGACCACTCCGTGATCGCCGACGCGTTCGGCATGCCGAGCGCGTTTCAGGTCAACGCGGACCTCGAATTCTCGCGCAACCAGGAGCGCTACCAGCTTTTGCGGTACGCGCAGCAGGCATTCGATGACTTCCTCGTCGTTCCGCCGGACACGGGAATCGTCCACCAGGTGAACCTCGAATACCTTGCGCGCGTCGTGTTCACGCGCGAACGCAACGGCGTGACGCAGGCGTACTGCGACACGCTCGTCGGCACAGACTCGCACACACCCATGGTCAACGGCCTCGGGGTTCTCGGTTGGGGCGTCGGCGGAATCGAGGCGGAGGCGGCGATGCTCGGCCAGCCGATGAGCATGCTCGTTCCACCCGTCGTCGGAGTGAAGCTCACGGGAAAACTCCCAGAAGGCGCGACCGCGACCGACCTCGTGCTGACGGTCGCCCACACGCTGCGATTGGTGGGCGTCGTCGGCAAGTTCGTGGAGTTCTTCGGGCCGGGTGTCTCCTCGATCCCGCTCGCCAACCGCGCAACGCTCGGAAACATGAGCCCGGAGTATGGTTCGACGTGCGCCATCTTCCCTATCGACGACGAAACCCTCAAGTACCTGAGGCTCACCGGGCGCGAAGAGACCCAGATCGAACTCGTCGAAGCGTACGCGAAGGAGCAGGGTCTCTGGCACGATCCCGAGAAGGAAGCCGAGTATTCGCGAATCGTCGAGCTCGACCTCGCGACAGTCGAACCGTCCATTGCCGGCCCCAAGCGGCCCCAGGACCACATTCCCCTGCGCAAGGCCCGCAAAGTGATCAGCGTCATCCTCACGGAAGGGTCGCAGGTTCCGGAGATCCTTTCCGGCCTGGACGAAGCATCGGACGAGTCGTTCCCGGCGAGCGACCCAATCGCATTCGGTTCGCTCGAGAAGGGAAAGGAACCGATCAATCGGGATGTTCCGCACGAGGACGTGCCCTGGCTATCCGACCCGGTGTCCGTGACGTTCCCCGACGGGACCGCGTCCGAGGTCGACAACGGGCACGTCGTTATCGCCGCGATCACCTCGTGCACGAACACCTCCAACCCTGAGGTCATGATCGGCGCCGGCCTCATGGCGAAAAGGGCCGTCGAGCTCGGACTGACGTCGAAGCCCTGGGTGAAAACGTCGCTGGCCCCGGGTTCCAGAATCGTGACCGACTACTACGACCGGGCAGGGCTCACTCCGTACCTCGACAAGCTCGGTTTCAATCTCGTCGGGTACGGGTGCACAACCTGCATCGGAAACTCCGGCCCGCTCATCCCGGAAGTGGCGAAGGCGGTCGATGACAACCATCTGAACGTGTCTGCGGTGCTCTCCGGGAACCGAAACTTCGAGGGGCGCATCCACCCGCAAACGCAAATGAACTTCCTCATGTCGCCACCCCTCGTCGTCGCGTACGCGCTCGCGGGCACCATGAACATCGACCTCCTGTCCGACGCGATCGGCACGGGTTCGGATGGCAAGGATGTGTACTTACGCGACATTTGGCCGACGACCGAGGAAGTCCAGAAGCTCATCGGGGAGTCCATCGAGTCGAGCATGTTCACGGATGGCTACGCGAACGTATTCGATGGCGACCACAACTGGCAGTCCCTCGAAATCCCGGATGCCGACATGTTCGCGTGGGACAACACGTCCACGTACGTGCGCCAGCCGCCGTACTTCGACGGCATGCCGCGCGAACCGCAGCCCCTCAAGGACATCGCCGACGCCCGCGTCCTGGCTTTGCTCGGCGACTCGGTCACGACCGACCACATTTCCCCCGCCGGCAGCATCAAGCGCGACTCCCCTGCGGGCAAGTGGCTGCAGGAGCAGGGCGTGAAACCGGCCGACTTCAACTCGTACGGGTCGCGTCGCGGAAACCACGAAGTGATGATCCGCGGAACGTTTGCGAACATCCGTCTGCGCAACCTGCTCGTCCCCGGAGTGGAGGGCGGCGTGACCCGCCACCTGCCGGACGGCGAGCAGATGAGCATTTTCGATGCGAGCCAGAAGTACCAGAAGGACAACGTTCCGCTGCTCGTGATCGCCGGCTCCGAGTACGGCTCCGGCTCGTCGCGCGACTGGGCCGCGAAGGGGACGCTCCTGCTGGGCGTGAAGGCGGTTCTCGCGACAAGCTTCGAGAGGATTCACCGCTCGAATCTCATCGGCATGGGTGTCCTGCCGCTTCAGTTCCAGGAAGGCGACTCCGCCGAGTCGTTGGGTCTCACGGGCGAGGAGACATTCTCCATCACGGGCCTCGAGGGCAAAGACCGTACTCCAGAGACCGTGACGGTGACCGTGAAGTCGGATGCCGGCGAGCGCACCTTCGACGCGAGGGTGCGCATCGACACCCCCGCCGAGGCGGCGTACTTCAAACACGGCGGCATCCTCCAGTACGTCCTGCGGCAGCTGCTGGCGAGCTGACGCCGGACCAGGGAACACTGCGGTGCCGTTCGACGCCGTCATCCTGACGGGTGGCCGTTCATCGCGCCTGGGATTCACCGCGAAATCCGAGTTTCTCGTCGGACAGCAATCCCTTCTCGAGCGAACACTCGACGCGGCCAGCGCGGCCAGGCGGATCGTCATCGTCGGCCCGGCACCGATACCAGGGGAGCGCGAAGCGAGACTGCCCGCTGCGGTGGCGCCGTCGTCGGTGCTGCGCGCGCGCGAGGACCCGCCGTTCACCGGACCTGCCGCGGGCATTGCCGCTGGTCTGGCGGCCCTCGCGGCCGATGCGGCTGCGCCGGTCGACGCGACTCTGGTTCTCGCGTGCGACATGCCGGGCATCGCGCTGGCCGTCCCCGTGCTGATGGACGGATTTCGGGACAACCCGAATTCGGACGGTGTGCTTGCGATCGATGCCGACGGACGGCTTCAGCCTCTCGCGGCCGTGTTCCGAACCTCGAGCCTCGCGTCGGCGATCGCCGCTTCGGAACGATCCGGTTCGTTGGCGGCGTTGCCGATGTTCCGACTCCTTGACGGCCTTCGCCTCGTCCCCATCGGCGTTCCGGACGGGGCGACGGCGGATGTCGATTCGTGGGACGATGCACAACGACTCGGTGCCCGCGCACCGGAACTGGCCGCAGCACCTGAACTGGGCACACCCGGAGGAGAACCCCATGAATGACGATGAACGGCACGCGCTCGAAGCCTGGACGGGGAAGCTCGTCGCCGCGCTGGATTTGCACGACCTCGACCCTGACATCGACGCCATCCTGAACCTCGCCGGGGATGCGGCGCGCGCGGTTGTGCGCCCGGCCGCACCGGTCACGACGTATCTCGTCGGGTACGCGGCAGGTCGCGCGGTCGGTGCGGGTTCCGACCCTGCCGCAGCCGTCGAACGGGCGGTTTCCACCGCCGTCGCCCTCGCCGACGCTGGTTAGACTGGACTTTCGGGCCGCGAACCGTGAGTGCGGCCGATACTGGCCAGGGAGGCACGCGTGAGACCACGTGGCGCACTCGTTCCGGTCGGCCCGCCGCTGAGCCCCCAACGCCTCGCGCGATACAGCCGCCAGCTCGCTCTTCCCGGATTCGATGAGGATGCCCAACGGCGTCTCGCCGCGGCGAGGGTGCTCGTCATCGGGGCCGGCGGACTCGGCAGCGCGACAATCCCCTACCTCGCTTCCGCGGGGGTCGGCACGATCGGCGTCGTGGACACGGATGTCGTCGAGCTCTCCAACCTGCACCGGCAGACTGCGCACGGCATGGCCGACATCGGACGATCGAAGCTCGACTCCATCCGGGACACCGTGAACGCGATCGACCCCGAAATCCGCGTCGAACTTCACCCCGAACACCTGGACTCGAACAACATCCTCGGGATTCTCGCGAACTACGATCTTCTGCTCGACGGCAGCGACAATTTCCCCACGCGGTACCTCGCCAATGATGCCGCCGCGATTTCCGGCACGCCGCTCGTGTGGGGGGCGATCCTTCGCTACCACGGCCAGGTGAGCGTGGCGTGGGCTGAGAGAGGACCGACGTACCGCGACCTCTTCCCCTCCCCGCCCGCGCCGGGAACAGTGCCGTCCTGCGCGGACGGCGGCGTCCTGCCGAGCGTGTGCGCCGTGATCGGCGCGATCATGTGCTCGGAGGCCATCAAACTCATCACCGGGATCGGCGAACCGCTCATCGGATCCGTCACGACGTACGACGCGCTCAGCGGCACATTCCGCGACATCGCGTACGGCCGCAGCGAGGATGCTGCACCGATCACCGAGCTCATCGACTATGACGTATTTTGCGGAACGATCTCGCACGACGACTCAGAGACCCCACGGGACGCGGCCTCCGGCACGGAGAACCACGACGTCGTGGACTCTGTCGCGCTCTCCCGCATGCTCGAACGGGGCGAGCCGCTCCAACTGGTCGACATCCGCGAGCCGTTCGAGCGCGCGATCGCGATCATCGAACCGTCGGACTTCATCCCGCTCGGCAGTCTGCGCGGTCGACTCGACGAGATCCGCAAAGACGTTCCCGTCGTGCTGTATTGCCACCACGGAGTGCGCTCGGAGGTCGCGCTCCGGATGTTGCGCGAGTGCGGATTCGACAACGTCCGACACCTCGCGGGAGGAATCGACGCGTACTCTGCGACGGCCGATCGCGAACTGGCGAGGTATTGATCGTGCACACTGGAGATGTGGCTGCAGTTCGTGGAATCGTTACCGACCGGCCGATCGACGACGCCGCCATCCGAAAGGCGGTCGAGTCGCCTTCCTCCGGAGCCGTCGTCGTCTTTTCGGGGGTGGTTCGAAACCACGACGGCGGCCACGACATCCGCTCGCTCGACTATCAGGCGCACCCGGACGCGGAGCGGATCCTGGCGGAGTGCTGCGCCGACGTCGCCGCCGAGACCGGCCTCGCGGTGGCTGCCGCCCACCGGATCGGCCATCTCGAAATTGGCGATGTGGCGCTGTACGCCGCCGTCTCTGCCGCGCACCGGCGCGAGGCGTTCGACGCGTGCGAACTGCTCGTGGAGCGAATCAAGTCGAGCGTCCCGATCTGGAAGCGTCAGCATTTTGCCGACGGTGAATCAGAATGGGTCGGGCTCTGACGATGGCGCCCGGTGCGATCAGGCTCGGCACGGCCCGACAGAGCGGCGTCGTGACGAACTGGCACGACGAGCGCGGGTTCGGGTTCATCCGGCCTCAGGATGGCGGGCCGGATCTGTTCCTTCACGTGAAGTCGTTTCAGAATGCGCTTGAGCGGCCCCGCGACGGCATGACGGTGACGTACGAATCCCACGTGAATCGCGAAGGCAAGTTGCGCGCGGAGCACGTCGTCGTGGTCGGGGAGAAGTGGTCGCATGCCCCCGCCGTCCGTCGGGCGGGAGCGCAGATCATAGGGTACCTTGCGGTGGCGTGCTTTCTTGCGATCATGATCCTTGAAACCGTCTTCTGGGGAATGCCGGTCTGGGTTTTCGCGGTGTACGGCGGAACGAGCATCATCTCCTTCGTGCTGTACTGGCAGGACAAGAAAGCATCCGTTGCCGGCACGTGGCGGGTTCCGGAGGAACAACTGCACCTCGTTGGGCTCGTCGGCGGCTGGCCGGGCGGGATCATCGCCCAGAACCTGTTCCGGCACAAGACGCAGAAGGAGAAGTTCGCGAGGAACTTCTGGTTCACCGTCATGCTCAACGTGCTCATGTATGTCGCGGCGGGAACCATCATCCGTTTCGACTGGATCAGCCAACTGTTGGCGCAGTAGCGAACGTTTCACATCTCGGTGTCGCTGCCACCCGGCAGAATTGACGTATGAGCATCCCCCCAAATTTCACGATCGTGACTCTTGGCGTTTCCGATGTGGCGGCGAGCGCCGAGTTCTACCGGGCTCTCGGCTGGGAGCAGCGCGGAGACGAATCGGCAGGCATCACCTGGTTCCGTACCTCCGGAACGTGGCTCGGGCTGTTCGGGTACGACGATCTGGCCGCCGATATCGGTGTGATGGCTGAGGCGCCGACGACGTACCGCGGGATCACGCTCGCGCTCAACTTCAACAGCGAGGACGAGGTTGATGAGGCTCTCTCCCAGGCTGTACGCGCCGGCGCCACTCTGACCAAGCCCGCTGAGCGCGCGCAGTGGGGCGGCTACTCCGGGTATTTCGCGGACCCGGACGGCCACCTTTGGGAGGCCGCGCATGCGCCGGGCTTCCCTGTCAGCTCCGAGGGGACGATCGATATCGAGAGCTGATGCGACGAGTCACGGCGGACGGCGCAACCCGTGAATCGGCCGTCATGAGCGCGAAGCACCATAGGGCAGACTTGACTCATGCCACACAGCTTCGACTGGAAAGATCCGCTGCATCTGGACGAGCAACTCACCGATGATGAGCGGATGATCCGCGACACCGCAAACCAGTACGCGCAGAAAAAGCTCGCTCCGCGCGTGCTCGAGGCGTTCCGCAACGAGCACACGGATCCGGCAATTTTCCGCGAAATGGGAGAGATCGGGCTCCTCGGAGCGACAATCCCGGAAGGTTACGGCGGCAGTGGCCTGAATTATGTGAGCTACGGGCTGATCGCGCGAGAGGTCGAGCGCGTGGATTCCGGCTACCGATCCATGATGAGCGTGCAGTCCTCTCTCGTGATGGTGCCCATTCTCGAATTCGGCGCAGAGGAGACGAAACAGAAGTACCTGCCGAAGCTCGCGAGCGGCGAACTCATCGGCTGCTTCGGTCTCACCGAACCGGATCATGGCTCAGACCCCGGCTCCATGGTCACGCGCGCGAAGAAAGTGGACGGCGGTTACCGGCTGAGCGGCGCCAAGACCTGGATCACGAACAGCCCCATCGCGGACGTGTTCGTGGTGTGGGCGAAGGATGACGAGGGCGAAATCCGCGGATTCGTGCTCGAGAAAGGTTGGGAAGGGCTCACCGCACCCGCGATCCACGGCAAGGTGGGACTGCGCGCGTCCATCACGGGCGAAGTCGTCATGGATGAGGTGTTCTGCCCCGAGGAGAATGCGTTCCCGGACGTCCGCGGGCTCAAAGGTCCGTTCACGTGCCTGAACTCCGCCCGATACGGCATCAGCTGGGGCGCGCTCGGCGCGGCCGAGGACTGCTGGCACACCGCCCGGCAGTACGTTCTCGACCGGCAGCAGTTCGGCCGGCCGCTCGCCGCGAACCAACTCATCCAGAAGAAACTCGCCGACATGCAGACTGAGATCACGCTCGGGCTTCAGGGGTGCCTGCGGCTCGGCCGGATGAAGGACGACGGCACCGCGGCCCCGGAGATCACCTCGATCATGAAACGCAACAATGCGGGCAAGGCTCTCGACATTGCGCGCCAGGCACGAGACATGCTCGGCGGAAACGGCATCAGCGACGAATTCAGCATCGCCCGCCACCTCGTGAACCTCGAGGTCGTCAACACGTACGAGGGCACCCACGACGTGCACGCCCTCATCCTCGGGCGGGCGCAGACGGGGATCGCTGCGTTCTCCTGATCCCGTTCGGATGCCGTTCGATCGGAAGTCGTGCTTGAGGTCGCTGTTCTGGCCGGCAGCGGCGCGAGTCGCGATTCAGGCGCTGTCGTCCACGACGCGGATCGTGTCGACGGCCGGATCGCTCGCGCCGCGCACATACCCGCCGGGGCTCGCGGCAACTTTCCGCAGGAAGTCGACGACCTCCTCCGAAATGATCTCGCCCGGGAGCACATTCGGAATTCCGGGCGGGTACGCCGCGAGCGAGTCGGCAGAAACCCGACCGATGGCATCTGCCGCCGCCACCGCAATGGCGGGAGCGAACCAGGCGTCGCGCGGACGGACCCGAAGCTCGCCTGTGCGCGGCAGCGCGAGCGCGAGAGTGTCCGCATACGCCAGCCGACCGGACGGGTCCAGCCGGTTCAGCGCCGCGATGAATCGTTCGCCGTCGGGTTCGAATCCGGGACCGAGGAACGCGACAATGCACGCGTCCGTCGAAATCTCCGTGTAGATGCCGCCCGCCCGAATGAGTTCGTCGCGCACGGCATGCCCATTGAGTCCGGCGCTGCGCACATCAACGGAGATGCGCAGGGGGTCTGCGGCGATCGCCTCGGTCTCGTCCCAACTGTCGCTCACGATGGCGAATCGGCCGCCGTGTCGAATTTGCTGCCGGATGCGCTCGGCGGCGTCAATCGACGCACCGATCCGCTCGCGGCCGTTCTGCAACGAGTTCCGCGCGATGTCGAGCGATGCGAGAAGTATGGCACTCGCGCTCGTCGACATGGTGAGCATGAACGCCCTCTCCACGAGCGGTTCGAGCACACCCGCGAAGGGCCCGTCACCCAGGTGGAGCATGGCCGACTGCGTGAGGCTGCCGCCGAGTTTGTGCGTGCTCGATACGACGAGGTCGGCGCCGAGGGATAACGAATTCGCGGGAAGTTTCGGGTGGAAACCGAAGTGGGCGCCCCAGGCTTCATCCACCATGAGCGGCACACCGGCAGAGTGTGCGATTTCTGCGAGCGACTCCACATCGGCGACAGCGCCGAAATAGCTGGGCGTCACAACGTACACGCCTTTCGGATCGGGTGTCTCCGAGAGTGCGCGCTCGAGCTCGGCCGGCGACACCCCGTGGGCGATCCCGTAACAGTCGTCGAGCACCGGCTGAACGAACGCCGGCGTGAGGCCGGCGAGAATGATGCCGTCGATGAAACTCGAGTGGGCGCTGCGCTGAACAAGCACTGGCTGTTCGGCGCGGCCGAGCGCTCCAAACACGAGCGCCCCTATCCGGTTCGCTTCCGACGCGCCATTCGTGAGGAACCACGTGCGCCGAGCTCCCCACGCGCCTGCCGCGAGCGCGAGCGACCGGTCGTAGGCGTTGTTCGCGCCCATGTCGATTCCGGTGAGCAGAGGGCTGATGTCCTTCTTGAGCACGTCCGCGCCGAAGAAGTCCATCAACTCGGGGGCGGCTGCGCGGTCAGCGCTGTGCCCGGGGACGTTCAGTCGAAGGAGGTTGTGGGACGCGTTCTCCGCCACGGCATCGGCATAGGGCGTCCCGTGGTCATGCGGTTCCGCCCCGTCGGTCGGCGCCATCTACCCGCCGGCGAACGGCGGAAGGATGTCCACCCGCGTGCCCACTGGGTGCTGATCCTTCCTCCGCACGGTGCCGTCGATCAGGAAGGAGCCGGATTCCACGACGCGGCCCATCAGATCGCCGTAGCGCTCGACGAGGACGGACTTCACGTCGCCGAGCGTTGCTCCTTTCGGCAAGGCCAGTTGCTCTTCCTCGCGTCCGGCCGCTTCTGCCGCCGCCGCGAAATAGCGCACCGTCACTGCTACTTCTGTCACATTTTCAGCCGCCAATGTATGACATCTCGATTCTCTTCGCGCCCGTGCCGGGCTTGGTGTGGATGGATCGAATCTCCGAGTAGCGGTCGGTGCGGTTGCGCCAGATTTGCGCCATCACGCTGGACAGTTCCTCATCCGACGCTCCACCGCGCAGGAGCGATCGCAAGTCGTGGCCGCTACTGGCAAACAAGCACGTGTAGAGCTTGCCGTCGACCGAGATGCGCGCGCGGGAGCACGAGTGGCAGAACGATTGGGTGACGCTGGAGATCACTCCGATCTCTCCGCCGCCATCCCGATACCGCCAGCGCCGCGACGTTTCGCCGAGGTAGTTCGGTTCGATCTCTTCGAGCGGGAGCTCGGCATCGATTCTCGCGATGACTTCCTCGGACGGCACCACTTCGCCGAGTTGCCACCCGTTCGTCGTGCCCACATCCATGTACTCAATGAAACGCAGGATGAACGGAGTGTCCTTGAAATGACGCGCCATCGCCACGATGTCGTGGTCGTTCTGGCCCTTCTTGACGACCATGTTCACTTTGATCGGGCCGAGACCCACGTCGTGAGCCACGGCGAGCCCGTTGAGCACTTTCTGCACGGGGAAACGGATGTCGTTCATCGCCTGGAACGTGGCGTCATCGAGCGAGTCGAGCGAAACCGTGACCCGCCTCAAGCCGGCCTCCTTGAGCGCGGGAGCAAGGTGCGCGAGGGCCGAACCGTTCGTCGTGAGCGCGATGTCCAGGGCGTTTCCCGCAGGAGTGCGCAATTGGCTGAGCATCGCGATGAGCTCCGGCAAGCCCTTCCGCAGAAGCGGTTCGCCGCCCGTGAGTCGGATCTTCTCAACTCCGTGCACCGCCGCAATTCCGGCGAGGCGCGTGATCTCCTCGAAACTCAACAGCTCATCGCGGGGCATGAACGCGTAGTCTCGGCCGAAAATCTCCTTCGGCATGCAGTACACGCAACGGAAATTGCACCGATCCGTCACCGAGAAACGGATGTCGTGGAGCGGGCGGCCGCGCGTGTCGACGAGCGTTGCGCTCTCGTCACGCTGCGAAGTGGTCACACCGTCGAGCGTAGCCTCGTGCCCGCGATAGAGCCATTTCAGTTCACCGTGACAACCCGGCGGGGAAGGATCAGGAGATCGAACGACGATAAGACGGTCGTAGCGACGATGACCGTATCGGGGGGGTTCGCGAGGAATTGACCTGCGTCAAGGCGCACCGTCTCGCAGTGCGGCCTAATGGAGTTACCGAGCTGGATAGCCCGGAAACTGGAGGTCACTCATGCAAACCGCAAAATTTGAGACGGAACCATTCACGTGCCCGTCCTGCGTGAACAAGATCGAGTCCGTCGTCGGCAAGAAGCCCGGAGTCGAATCTGCGCAAGTCATGTTCAACTCGAACAAAGTGAAGGTCGCCTTCGACGAGTCGAAAATCACTGCCGACGAGATCGCCGAATCGATTACCAGGCTCGGTTACCCGGTTCTCGGCCACAAGGTTTCCTGATTCACTAGGGGCATGGGCCACCACCACGAGCACCCCGAGAGCGCGAGCGAACTCGAGGCGCTCGTGGCGAAGGTTCCGATTTTTTCCGGCCTGAGCCGCGAGCAGATCCGTGAGATTGCGAGCCGCGTGAAGCCCAGGGTTGTCCCCCGGAATGAACAGCTCTACGGCGCAGGCGACATCAACCCGTATTTGCGCATCATCCACACGGGCACCGTGAAGGTGTACCGGATAACCGAATCCGGTCACGAGCAGGTCATTCGCGTTCTCGGCGCCGGCGATTTCCTGGGCGAGAAAGCCCTCATCTCTCCGCGTGCATCCGACCACTTCGCGGTGACCCTGACCGAGGCAGAGGTGTGCTCGCTCGATCACCACGACATCCGTGATTATCTGCTGCGGTATCCCTCTGTCGCGTTCACGATGCTGGAAACCCTGAGCGCGCGCCTGGAGAGCACGGAAGATCAGGTGAGCGCGATGGCCGGAGAGGATGCCGCGAGCCGTGTCGCCGCATACCTCGTGGGTCTCGCAGAGGAGCTTCAGCGCAACAGCATCGCACTGCCCATTACGAAGAAGGATGTCGCTTCCTATCTGGGCCTTACGCCGGAAACGCTCAGTCGCAAACTTGCCGGGTTCGAAGACAACGGATGGATCCACCAACACGGAAATCGCCGCATCGACCTCCTCGACATCGAGGCTCTGCGCCTCGTCTGAATCTGCACCGGGAGTTGCGCCTCTGCACTCGCGATGTTGCGCAACTTGACCGGGATCAAGGCACATCAGTTGTCGAGGCTCTGTACTGGACGTGCACCGGAAGCCAGGGTGCACAAGCTCAGGGAGAAGACGATGACCGGCAGAATGAAGTTCTGGATCTCCGCAGCATCCGGCTCACTCCTGCTGTTCGCGCTCGGCATGCATTTCACGGAGCTCGCTCTTGCCCGCGACATCGCCCTGTTCGCGGCCGCGATCATCGCCGGCGCTCCGACCGCGGTGCGCGCATTCCAGGCCCTGCGCGCGAAAGCGTTCAGCATCGATCTTCTCGTGACGATCGCCGTCACTGGCGCCCTCACCATCGGCGAGTTTGTGGAAGCCGCCGTCGTCGCGTTCCTGTTCATTTTCGGGGCATGGCTTGAAGCGCGGACCCTTGAGAGGAGCAGGCGTTCGCTCCGCGAACTCATCGACCTGGCGCCGCAGCGGGCACAAGTGCTTCGTGACGGGGAGACCGTCACCGTGGCGGCGGAGGACATCGTGGCGGGCGACCGAGTTCTCGTCCACTCGGGCGGCACGATCGCTGTCGACGGCACCATCGCGTTCGGCCAGGCCCACGTGAACCAGGCGACCATCACGGGCGAACCGCTGCCTGTTTCACGCGCGGTCGGTGACTGGGTGTACAGCGGCACGATTGTCGACAACGGATACCTTGAAGTCGTCGCCGACCGGGTCGGTGAAGAGACGACGTTCTCCCGCATCATCGAACTCGTCGAAGAAGCGCAGGAGACCAAGACGAAAACGCAGCGGTTCCTCGACCGCTTCGCCAACATTTACACGCCCACGATTGTCGTTCTCGCTGTCATCGTGTTCCTCGTCACACGTGACGTGGAGTTCGCGCTCACGTTTCTCGTGATCGCGTGCCCTGGCGCCCTCGTCATTTCGACGCCCGTGTCGATGGTGGCGGGGCTCGGCAACGGTGCGCGCCACGGCGTTCTCATGAAGGGCGGCGATGCACTGGAGCGCCTTTCCAAAATCGACACGATCGTGTTCGACAAGACGGGGACCCTCACGCGCGGCATGCCGGAAGTGACAGAGGTCAAGGCCATGGGTGTCGGCGAGAGCCGGATGCTGCAGCTCGCTGCCGGACTGGAGGTCGCATCCGAGCACCCGCTCGGCCGCACGATCGTGGCCGAGGCAACGCGGCGCGGACTGGGCATCCTCGCGACCCCGGACAACGTCAAGGTGATCAAGGGCGGCGGCATCCGGGGCATCGTGGATGGCCAACGCATCGCGGTGGGGTCGCGCCGCGTGCTGTCGAGCGAGAGCGTGCGGATGCCGAAGGACATTGCAGGCTACGCCGAGGATCGCGAGCGCGAAGGGAACACCGTGGTGTTCGTGTCCATCGAGGGCGCGTTGGCGGGAGTGATCTCGATCGCCGACCAGGTGAGGCCGGAAGCCGCATCGGCGATCGCCGCACTTCGGAGCGTTGGCGTGAAACTCTTCGTCATGCTCACGGGCGACAACCGGCACACGGCAGAGCGGGTTGCCGCGGAACTCGGAATCGACGAAGTCCACGCCGAACTGCTCCCCCAGGACAAGGTCGCCGCGATCACGAGGTTGAAATCGGAAGGACGCCGCGTGGCCATGATCGGCGACGGCATCAACGATGCCCCGGCGATCGCGACCGCCGACGTTGGCATCGCGATGGGGGCCGGCACGGATGTCTCCATCCAGACCGCCGACGTCATCCTCATGGCCAACCGGTTCGATCAACTCCGGCACGCGTACTCCCTCGCGAAAGCGACCGTGCGCAACATGAAGCAGAACACGTTCATCGCCGTCGGCACGGTCGTCGCGCTGCTCGTCGGCGTGCTCGCGCAGCACGTGTTCATGTCGACGGGGATGCTCGTGCACGAAGTGAGCGTCTTGGTGGTGATCCTGAACGCCGTGCGGCTCGTGCGGTACCGGAGCGGGAAACAACACCCGCACGAGGTTGCCGGGTCACGCGGGAAAGACGGATCCCGGGTTCAGGATGTTCAGCGGGTCGAGGGCTGACTTGATTCGCTGGTTGAGCGCCATGGCGTCTTCGCCCAAATAGTCCGGAAGCCACGCCCGTTTGAGGCGGCCGACCCCGTGCTCGCCCGTGATGGTGCCGCCGAGAGAAATTGCGAGCCCCATGATTTCGTCGAACGCAGTCTCTGCACGTTTTTGTTGGTCGGGGTCCGCCGGGTCGAACACGATCTGCGGGTGGGTGTTCCCGTCCCCCGCGTGCGCAACGACGGAAACCACGATTCGGTTGTTGCGCGAGATCTCGCCGATACCGTCGACGAGGTCGCCGAGCCTGGACACCGGAACTCCCACATCCTCAAGCAGAATCGTGCCGAGTTTCTCGATTGCGGGAAGCACCATTCTGCGAGCCGTGACGAATGCTTCGCCCTCCTCCGGATCGTCTGTCGAGTACACCTCGGTGGCATTGTTTGCTTCGCACAGCTCACCGATGCGGACGATCTCAGCGGCGGCGGTTCCCCCCGGTTCATCCGATTGGATCACGAGCATCGCGGCGGCGGATCGGTCAAGACCCATTCTTGTCAGGTCCTCCACGGCGTTGATGCACACCGAATCCATTAACTCGAGCATGGAGGGTCTCATCGACCGCGTGATGTCGATGACGGTCTGGGTGGCATCGCCGAGCGTCGGGAACGTGGCAACGAGGGTCGACGCCGGACGCTGCGCCGGGACGAGTCGCAGAGTGACTTCGGTGATGATCCCGAGCGTGCCTTCGCTGCCGACGAACAGCTTGGTGAGCGACAGGCCCGCAGCGTCCTTGAGGCGCGGGCCGCCGAGACTCACCGACGTTCCGTCCGCGAGCACGACCGTCATGCCGAGCACGTAATCGCTCGTGACACCGTACTTCACGCAGCACAGTCCCCCGGCGTTTGTGGCGACGTTTCCGCCGATGGAGCAGATTTCGAACGAGGACGGATCGGGCGGATACCAAAGACCATGCTCCGCCGCCGCCGCCTTGACTTCCGCATTGAACGCGCCGGGCTGCGCGACGGCAGTTCGCGTCACCGGATCCACCGCGACCGCTCGCATTCGCTCGAGCGACACGACGATGCAGCCGTCCAGCGCAGAGGATCCTCCGGAAAGCCCGGAGCCCGCGCCGCGCGGGACCACCGCGATGTTGTGCTCGGCCGCGAACCTCACGGTGGCCTGCACATCCTGCGTCGTCGTCGGGCGCACCACGGCGAGAGGGGTTCCCGCGTTCGAATCGAGTGCGCGATCCCACCGGTAGCCGGCCATCCCGTCCGGATCGGAAATGACCGAATCCGGTGGGAGCGCGGCAATCAGTGCGGCGAGGATCGGCGATGGATTGGTCGTGGGCATGGTCCCCATTCTGCCCCGACATGCTCCGGCGGGTCGGGAACAGGCGGGTAACCTGAGTGGTGGCGTTCCGCGGCGAAATGGCGTTGAATGGGGGCATGGCCCCTCGCCATTCGACTGACTATCGCACGCTGGCCTCGCTCAGCAGGATCAACCTGCTCCACGAGCTTCAGGAGCATGGCTGGCAGACCATCGCCCAACTCGCCGAAGCGACAGGGCTCCACCACAATACGGCGCGCGAGCACCTCCACCGACTGATCGATTCGGGTTTCGTCGACTCCGAGACCGTCCCGAGCACGGGCAAAGGTCGGCCCCAGCTTCGGTACCGGGCTGCGAGGGGAAGCGAAAGTCCGGCTCGGCAGTTGCGTCGCCTGTCCTCTGAACGCCGGACCGAACTCATTCGCAAACTGATTCCCATGACCGATGTGACGCCCGACAGCGCCCCGCTGACGCGTCAGCTCGACTCGCTCGACGACCACATGGAGCAGTGCGGTTTCGACGCCGAAATCGACCCGGACAATTCCCGGATGATCATGCATGATTGCCCGTTCGGGACTCTCGCAAAGGATAATCCCCAAGTGTGCGAAGTGCATTTCGGGCTCATTCAGGATGCGCTGGAGGATGGCGGGGGCCCGATCCGGGCGAGCGAACTGCACCCATTCTCCGGGCCCAGGTCCTGCACGGTCGACCTCAGAAGCTGACGTGAGACCCCCGCCGGCGCACACCGACCATGCCTGGCCTGGGGGATCGTGCACTGCGGCATTATTCACGGTCTTTTCACGTTGCCGCGCGAGGACGGCTCCGAGAGACTTCCAAGAAGGACGCAATCGCGACCGCGGGGCGTCCCGAGCACGACAGGAGCCGCCGTGAGCACAGGCAAGAACGTCACTTCCCCTAAGCCCGGAACGGACGGGCTGCTGGCGGATACCCTGCTCAATCTGGGGCGGTTCCTGCGCCCGGGCAAGGTCTCCGAAGACCTGCGGAGCGTATTCCTGGAGGGCGGGCGGGACGCCGACTCGTTCTACCGTGATCGCTGGACCCACGACAAAGAGGTTCGGTCCACCCACGGCGTGAACTGCACGGGGTCCTGCTCCTGGAAGGTGTACGTCAAGGACGGCATCATCACGTGGGAAACCCAGCAGACCGACTACCCGCTCGTCGGACCGGATTCGCCCGAGTACGAGCCGCGCGGATGCCCCCGCGGCGCCGCGTTCAGCTGGTACACCTACTCGCCGACGCGCGTGCGCTACCCGTATGTGCGCGGCGTCCTCCTCGAAGCGTTCCGGGCCGCGAAGGCCCGTACGGGCGATCCCGTTCTCGCGTGGGCCGAGGTCACCGAGAACCCGGAAACTGCCCGCGCGTACAAGCAGGCGCGCGGAAAGGGCGGGCTGGTTCGAGCGAGCTGGGATGAAGCATCCGAGATCGTCGCCGCCGCCCACGTGCACACGATCAAGAAGTACGGACCGGATCGTATCGCCGGTTTTTCCCCGATTCCCGCCATGTCGATCGTTTCGCACGGTGTCGGCTCGCGATTCGTCACGATGCTCGGCGGAACCATGCTGTCGTTCTACGACTGGTACGCGGACTTGCCCGTCGCGAGCCCGCAAGTGTTCGGCGACCAGACCGACGTTCCGGAATCCGCCGACTGGTGGAACTCGTCCTATCTCATGATGTGGGGCTCGAACGTCCCCGTCACGCGCACGCCCGACGCGCACTTCATGGTCGAAGCCCGATACCGCGGCCAAAAGGTCATCGTCGTCTCTCCCGATTACGCGGACAACACGAAGTTCGCCGACGAGTGGCTCGCAACCCACCCGGGAACGGACGGCGCCCTCGCGATCGCGATGGGCCACGTCATCCTCAAAGAGTTCCTCGTCGAGCGCAAGACGCCCATGTTCATCGACTACATGAAGAAGTACAGCGATTCGGCGTATCTCATCGAGCTTGTAAAGCGCGGCGACGCGTGGGTTGCCGGCAAATTCCTCATGGCGGATGCCCTCCCCGGCGCGGACGGCAAACTCCCGAACGCGGCGCACAAGCCCGTACTGCTCGACCAGAACGCGAAGCCCGTCGTGCCGAACGGCTCTCTCGGCCACCGGTTCTCAGAGACCGAGGCCGGCATGTGGAACCTCGACCTCGGCGACGTCGACCCGCTGCTGTCCATTGCGGACGCGAAGGACTGGGACAAAAAGTCCGTCGCGATCGACCTGCCCCGATTCGATCTTGAGCCTGGGCCGGGGCAGGAGCACGCGGGCGGCTCCGGCGTCATCCGCCGCGGCGTCCCCGTCCGCCAGGTCGCCGGCCGCACGGTCACGACCGTGTTCGACTTGCTTCTCGCGCAGTACGGCGTCGGCCGCGACGGACTGCCGGGCGAGTGGCCGACCGGTTATGACGACGCATCCTCCCCCGGCACCCCGGCCTGGCAGGAAGAGATCACCTCGGTGCCCGCGAACGCCGCGGAGCGCATCGGCCGCGAGTTCGCGCAGAACGCGGAAGACTCCGGAGGACGCTCGATGATCCTCATGGGTGCCGGCACGAACCACTGGTTCCACTCCGACCTCATCTACCGCGCGTTCCTCGCGCTCACGACGATGACGGGATGCCAGGGAAAGAACGGCGGAGGCTGGGCGCACTACGTCGGCCAGGAGAAAGTTCGCCCGCTCACCGGCTGGGCGCAATACGCGTTCGGGCTGGACTGGGTACGCCCCCCGCGCCAGATGATCAGCACGGCGTACTGGTACCTTGCAACGGACCAGTGGCGGTACGACGGTTTGCCCGCCGACAGCCTCTCGTCGGAGCTCGGTTCCGGACTGTTCGCCGGACGCACGACGGCCGACACTCTCGTCGAATCCGCAAAGCGCGGCTGGATGCCCAGCTTCCCCACTTTCAACCGCAACTCGCTCGACATTCCGGACCAGGCCGAGAAGGCCGGAGTCGAACCCGCGCAATACGTCGTGGACCAGCTCACGAGCGGCGAGATGCGCTACGCGTGCGAGGACCCGGATTCTCCGGAGAACTTCCCGCGCGTTCTCAACGTGTGGCGCGCGAACATCATCGGCTCCTCCGGCAAGGGCAATGAATACTTCCTCAAGCACTTGCTCGGCACGGATGCCGCCATCCGCGGAGAGGAGTCACCGCCTGAGCGTCGGCCGAAGACGATCGAGTGGCACGACGACGCGCCGATCGGCAAGCTCGACCTGATGGTCACGAGCGACTTCCGCAACACCTCGACGACGACGTTCAGCGACGTACTGCTGCCGCCGGCGACCTGGTACGAAAAGCACGATCTGTCGACAACGGACATGCACCCGTTCATCCACACGTTCAACCCGGCGATCACTCCGCCGTGGGAGTCGAAGACGGACTTCGACATCTTCCACTTGCTCGCGAAGAAGATCTCCGAGTACTCGGTCGAACACCTGGGCGTGCGCAAGGATCTCGTCGCCTCGCCGCTCATGCACGACAGCCCGGACGCCATGTCCACGCCGCACGGCATCGTCGTCGACAATCCGAAGCTCGTGCCGGGCGTCACGATGCCGAAGCTCGCGGTCGTCGAACGCGACTACCCGGCATTCGCCGACCGGATGGCTGCGCTCGGCCCGCTCTCCGAAAAGCTCGGACTGATCACCAAGGGCATCAAATTCGATCCGGGCGTCGAGGTGGCCGATCTGGGCCGCCGAAACGGTCTCGTCGAGAGCGGCCCGGCCAAGGGCAGACCGAAGCTCGACACGGATCAGCGCGCGGCCGAAATGGTGCTTGCGTTCTCTGGGACCACGAATGGCCGGCTCGGCACCCAGGGCTTCCGAATTCTGGAGGAGAAAACCGGCCAGAAACTCGCGCACCTCGCGAGCGACCACGAGGGAATACGGTTCACTTTCCGCGACGTCTCCGACGCGCCGGTGCCAGTACTCACCTCCCCCGAGTGGTCGGGGAGCGAGCACGGCGGACGCCGGTACACCGCGTTCGTCATCAACGTCGAGCACTTGAAACCGTGGCACACGCTCACCGGGCGACAACACTTCTACCTGGATCATGACTGGATCACGGAGCTCGGCGAGCAATTGCCGGTGTACCGGCCGCCGCTCGACCTGCACCGCCTGTTCGACGGCTACGAACCCGTCGGGTCGACCGCGGCTACGGGCGCCCCGGGTTCAGCTGGCAAGGCGGAAGTGACGGTGCGCTACCTCACGCCGCACTCGAAGTGGTCCATCCACTCCGAATATCAGGACAACCTCATGATGCTCGTGCTCTCCCGCGGAGGCCCCACGATCTGGATGTCGCCCAAGGATGCCGACAAGATCGGCGTGCGCGACAACGAATGGATCGAGTCCTACAACCGCAACGGCGTCGTCGTCGCGAGGGCCATCGTGTCCCACCGGATGCCGGAAGGCACGGTGTACATGTACCACGCGAAGGACCGCACGATCAACGTGCCGATCGCGGAGACATCCGGCCAGCGCGGCGGCACGAACAACTCGCTCACGCGAATTCTGCTGAAGCCCAGCCACCTCATCGGCGGCTACGCACAGTTGTCATTCGCTTTCAATTATCTCGGTCCGACCGGGAACCAGCGCGACGAGATCACCGTGATCCGCCGCCGCAGCCAGGAGGTTGAGTACTGATGCGCGTTATGGCCCAGATGTCGATGGTCATGAATCTCGACAAGTGCATCGGATGCCATACGTGCTCCGTCACGTGCAAGCAAGTGTGGACGAACCGCGACGGCATGGAATACGTGTGGTTCAACAATGTCGAGACGAAGCCCGGCATCGGATACCCGCGTTACTACGAAGATCAGGAGAAGTGGAAAGGCGGGTGGGTGCGCAACAAGCGCGGCCGTCTGAAGCTCAAAGCCGGAGGCAGGCTCAAGTCTCTCGCGAACATTTTCTCCAACAACAACCTGCCGACCATTGACGACTACTACGAGCCGTGGACGTACGACTACGACATGCTCATGTCGGCGCCGCAAACGAAAACCGGCCCTGTCGCCCGCCCGAAGTCGCTGCTCACCGGCAAGGACATGTCGATCAAATGGTCAGGCAACTGGGATGACAACCTCGGCGGCTCTCAGGAGACCGCCCACGGCGACCCGGTCCTCGAGCACATGAGCGAGCACGTGAAGATGGAGTTCGAGAACACGTTCATGTTCTACCTGCCGCGCATTTGCGAGCACTGCCTGAACCCATCCTGCGTCTCGGCGTGCCCCTCCGGTGCGATGTACAAGCGCGAGGAAGACGGCATCGTGCTCGTCGACCAGGACGACTGCCGCGGGTGGCGCATGTGCGTCTCGGCGTGCCCGTACAAGAAGGTGTACTTCAACCACAAGACGAACAAGGCCGAGAAGTGCACGCTGTGCTACCCGCTCATCGAGCAGGGGAAGCCCACGATCTGCTCGGAGACCTGCGTCGGGCGCCTGCGCTACCTCGGCCTCATGCTGTATGACGCAGACCGCGTTTTGGAGGCCGCGGCGATCGAGGACGAACACGCGCTGCTGGACGCTCAGCGTTCGGTGTTCCTCGACCCGTTCGACCCGGAGATCATCGCTCAGGCGAAGCGGGACGGCATCGCGGACGACTGGATCGAGGCTGCGCAGAACAGCCCCATTTACGCGCTCATCAGCGAGTACAAAGTGGCGCTTCCGCTGCACCCGGAGTACCGCACGATGCCGATGGTCTGGTACATCCCGCCGCTCTCCCCCGTCGTGGATGTCGTGTCCAACAGCGGCGCCGACGGCGAGGACGTGCGCAACCTGTTCGCCGCCATCGACAAGCTGCGCATCCCCGTCGAGTACCTCGCGGGCCTGTTCACCGCGGGGGACACCGTTCCGATCGAACACTCGCTCAAGAAGCTCGCGGCCATGCGCTCGTACATGCGCGACATCAACCTCGGAAACGACGCGAACGAGAACATCGCGCACGCGGTCGGAATGACCGGCGAGGAAATGGAGACGATGTATCGCCTGCTTGCGATCGCCAAGTACGAGGACCGCTACGTGATCCCGAAGGCGCACGTCGAGTCGGCGCGCGACCTGGATGACTTCGCGTGCTCTCTCGACACGGACGGCGGGCCCGGCATGGGCGGGCCAAGCTCGACCGCCGACCTTGCGACAACCAAGCGCATCCCCGGCACCCCGATCGACGCGACCGTTCAGAGCTTCGATGCGCTCAGAAACACGACGGACCCGAGCGAACCGTCCACTCCCGGCCGCATGAACCTCCTCAACTGGAACGGCAGGGGAATCACGAACGGCATGTTCCCGCCGCCGACCGAGTCCGGGAGCCCGGCGTGACGATCGCAACCGAGCGCAGGACAGTCCCCGGCGGGCGGCGAAAGAAGCCGCCGAAGAAGCTCACGACGTCGGTCCTCACCGACGCGCAACGCCGAACCGTCCACATGGCCGCGTCCATCCTGCTCGACTATCCCAAGCCGGATCGGCGCGCGCAATTCGCACAGGTTGCCCAGGCCATTGCGTCGCTCCCGCCGGAGATCGCCGAGGAGTTCGACGCCTTCCTTTCGGCGGCATCCGCGATGAGCCAGCACGAGCTCGAAGCGCATTTCACCGAAATTTTCGACCAGAAACGCAAGTGCTGCCCGTACCTCACGTACTACTCGACCGGCGATACCCGGCGGCGCGGCATGGCGCTTGTGGGATTCATCGAGGCCTACCGTGCAGCGGGATGGGAGGTCGAGGACGGCGAGCTCCCCGACTACCTGCCCATGGTGCTGGAGTTCTCCGCCCGAAGCGACTCCCCCATCGCGAGCCAGCTTTTGACGTCGTATCGGGAGGGCATCGAGGTGCTCCGAACGGCCCTCGAGACATTCGCGAGCCCCTACTCGCATGTCGTCGCGGCCGTGTGCCGGTCCTTCGGCGACATCGACGATGAGACCCGAGAGCGCTACCTTCGGCTCGTGAATGAAGGTCCGCCCACCGAAATGGTGGGAGTCACCACGTTCCTCGGCGCGCTTGCGCCGTACACGCCCGCGGGCGATACGAATGAAGGAGTGAGGGTATGACTGAGACGACAGTCGTGGATGTGCTGCTGTGGGTGGCCTTCCCTTACATCGCTGCGGCAAGCTTCATCGTCGGGCACATCCTCCGCTACCGCTATGACCAATTCGGCTGGACGTCCCGCTCGAGCCAGATGTACGAAACGAAGCTCCTGCGCTGGGGCTCTCCGATGTTCCACTACGGAATCCTCGGAGTTTTTGCGGGGCACGTCGTCGGTCTTCTCATCCCACGCGAGTGGCTGTACTTCATCGGAATCGACGAACATCTGTACCACCTCGGTGCGACGTGGATCGGCACGTTCGTCGCGCTCGTCACGATCGCGGGCATCGTGATCCTCCTCGCGCGGCGGGGCGCCATTCGACGTGTCGCGCGCGTGACGACCGTCATGGATGTCGTCATGTACGCGCTGCTGGCGGGTTCGCTCATCCTCGGGACGATTGCGGTCATCCAGTTCCAGGTGTTGGGCGAAGGCTACGACTATCGCGGGACCGTTTCGCCGTGGAGCCGCAGCCTCATCCTGTTCCAGCCGGATGCCTCCCTCATGGTCGGAGTACCGCTCATGTTCCAGTTGCACGTGCTGTGCTCGACCGCGCTGTTCCTCGTGTGGCCGTACACGAGGCTCGTGCACGTGTTGTCGGTGCCGATCGGCTACCTGTTCCGGCCGTACGTCGTGTACCGCTCGCGCGACCGGCACCTTGGCGCCCGCGCGACGAGGCGCGGATGGGAGCGCAGCACACGCCCTGAGACGAAACGATCTGCTCGCAGGCAACCGGTTTCCCCACGCCGCTAGTTCCACCACCGACCCACGAAAGGCCCCTGATGACCTCCGCAGCCGGATCTGCGCTCAAACCCGACCTCTCCAACTGGAATCCGGAAGACGAGACGACGTGGGACAGCAAGCTCGCGTGGCGCACCCTGTGGGTGACCACGTACACGATGATCCTCGCGTTCGCGGCGTGGTTCCTTGTGAGCGCGATCGCACCCCGGCTCAACGACATCCGTGCCGAGGGCGTCGACCTGCTCACGAAGGAACAGCTCTACTGGCTTGTCGCGGTGCCGGGTCTCGCCGGCGGCGCGCTGAGGCTCGTGTTCATGTTTCTCCCGCCCATCATGGGGAGCCGTATTTTGGTGGCGTTCAGCGGAGCTCTCCTCGTGCTGCCCCTCTTCGGCTGGGCGCTTGCCGCTCGGGACACGACGACCCCGTTCTGGGTGCTCATGTCTCTCGCGTTCGCAGCGGGCGTGGGGGGAGGCAGCTTCTCAGGCCTCATGGCATCGACGAGTTACTACTTTCCGAAGAGGCTCGCGGGGACCGCGCTGGGCATCCAGGCCGGGATCGGGAACCTCGGCATCGGCGTCATGCAGCTTCTCCTGCCGTGGGTCGTCGGGTTCGGCTTGTTCGGCACCGCGATCCTCACCCCGCAAAGCGACTCGGAAGGCAAACTGGTCTGGCTGCACAACGGCGGACTCGTGCTCATCCCGTGGGTCCTTCTCGCCGTCGCGCTGGCGATTCTCGTCATCCGCAGCGTGCCGGTGAAGGCGAACTTCCGACAGCAGCTCGACATTTTCCGGCTCAAGCACACGTGGGTCATGACGGCGATCTACCTCATGTCGTTCGGCGCGTTCAGCGGCCTCGCTGCGCAAACCGGGCTCATCATCCTGAACGTGTACAGCAGCGACCAGTTTGGGGCCGATGCCCCCAACCCGCTCACGTGGGCGTGGATCGGGCCGATGCTCGGGGCGCTCGTGCGAGCCGGTGTCGGGCCCCTGTGCGACAAAGTGGGCGGCGGCGCGAAGTTCACGCTCGTTGGCGGGCTCGGGATGACGACGGGGACCGTCGTCACGCTGTTCTTCCTGAACCCGACCTCGGTGGACGAGTTTTACGGGTTCTTCACCGGAATGACGATCATCTTCTTCTTTTCCGGGTTCGCGAACGCGGGAACGTTCAAGCAGATGCCGATGATCTTCCCGCCGAGGCAGGCGGGCGGAGCGATCGGCTGGACCGCCGCGATCGGAGCGTTCGGCCCGTTCCTCGTCGGAATGTCGCTTTCGGTCATGGCCCCGTACGTGTTCTTCGTCATTTGCGCCGTGTGGTGCGCGTTCTGCTCCTGGTTGGCGTGGTGGTATTACGCTCGCCGCAACGCCCCGATGCCGAGCTGACCGGTCGCTGGTGCGTGCAGCGGGCGACCGCGACAAAGTTTGCCGTTGCGACCTAGAGTTGAATCGTGGCCGGTGACGATTTTCGCGAACTCTATCAGGATGTCCTGCTGGACCACTCCCGCGAGCGCCACGGCTACGCACTGCTCCCGGCGCCATCAGCCGAATCTCACCAGCGAAATCGAAGTTGCGGCGACGAAATCACGTTGCGCGTCCACGCCCGCGAGGGCATTGTCGACTGTCTGAGCTGGACGGGCCAGGGCTGCGCGATCTCACAGGCCTCCGCTTCGATGCTGTGCGACATCACCGGCGGGCTCACGCCCCGCGAGTGCGGGCTTCGCGTCGCCGCTTTCCGAGCGATGCTGCATTCCCGAGGCAAGGATGGGGGCGACAGCGATGTTCTCGGGGATGCGGTCGCCCTGAGCGGAGTCGCGCTGTATCCGCCGCGCATCAACTGCGCGATGCTCGCATGGGTCGCACTCGAGGATGCGCTGAACAGCCTGGACGCCTCCGCGCATCCGCCCGACCCGTCGACGGCAGGGACGACGAAATGAGGCCCAATGAGCGGCCAGCCGAATCGCGTGACTGCCGGTAGCCGCCCGGTTGCGGCAACGCTGGATGTCGAGGCGATCCGCCGCGACTTCCCTGCGCTACACCGAACCGTGCGTGGGCGCCCGCTCGTGTATCTCGACTCTGCCGCCACGAGCCACAAACCTCTGCAGGTGCTCGATACTGAACGGCGCTTCTATGAACGTCACAATGCGGCAGTGCACCGCGGAGCGCACACCCTCGCCGGCGAAGCCACCGAAGCGTTCGAATCTGCCCGGGATCGCCTCGCCGAATTTCTCGGCGCACTTCCCAACGAGATTGTCTGGACGAGCAACGCCACGGCGGCGATCAACCTGCTCGCCTTCGCATTCTCGAATGCGAGCAGCGGCCGCGGCGGCGCGGAGGCGGATCAGTTCCGACTCGGGGCGGGCGACGAAATCGTGGTCACCGAACTTGAGCACCACGCGAACCTGATCCCGTGGCAGGAGCTCGCCGCCCGCACGGGCGCGACGCTGCGCCACATCGGCGTCGACGACAACGGACGGCTCCAGCTGGATCAGGCGCGGGAGGTCATCGGCGAGCGCACCAGAATCGTCGCCGTCGCCCACGTGTCCAACGTTGTCGGCGAGGTCACTCCCGTCTCCGAACTCGTCGCTTTAGCGCGAGAGGTCGGCGCACTCGTCGTGCTCGACGCCTGCCAGTCCGCGCCGCACCTGCCGCTGGATGTCACGGCGCTCGACGTCGACTTCGCGGTCCTGAGCGGCCACAAGATGCTCGGGCCGCTCGGCATCGGCGTGCTCTACGGTCGGGCCGTCCTGCTCGACGCGTTGCCGCCGTTCCTCACCGGGGGTTCCATGATCACGAGCGTGACCATGGAGCGGGCAGAATTCCTTCCATCGCCCGCCCGCTTCGAGGCTGGGACGCAGCCGGTTGCCCAGGCCGTCGGGTTGGCGGCCGCCGCCGAATATCTGGCCGGTCTCGGCATGGATCGCGTCCACGCGCGTGACGCGGAACTCGGACAGAAGCTCGCACTCGGGCTCAGCGAGCTTCCCGGCATCCGGGTGCTCGGCCGCGCGCCGGGCGAACCCCGGGTGGGGCTCGCCAGTTTCCTCGTCGACGGCGTGCACGCGCACGATGTCGGGCAATTCCTCGACAACCTCGGCATTGCTGTGCGCGTCGGGCATCACTGCGCGGAACCCCTCCACCGTCGGCTCGGGGTGGCCGCGTCAACCCGCGCGAGCACCTCCGTCTACACGACGGATGCCGAGGTCGACGCCCTCCTCGACGCCGTGGCCCAGGTGAGGGAGTTCTTCCGGGCCTGACCGGGGTCGCCCGCTCGCACGGGTCGCCGGTTTCCTCCGCCATCCCGCAGGATCCTTGATTCGCACTCAGTCGTGGCTGGCCGGCTCCTCAGTTCCCGCGGCAGCACGCCTGGCCAGCACGAACACGAGATCGGAGAGGCGGTTCAGGTAGTGCTGCACCGGCTCGCTCACGGTGTGCCCGGCATCCTTCGCGCGCAGCGTGTGGCGTTCGGCCCGCCTCACGACGGTGCGCGCAAAGTCGATCGCGCCCTCCAGCGGAGTCGACCCGGGAACCAGGAACACGGGTTTGAGCGGTCGCTCCGTAGTCAGTTCGTCGATGAGGTGCTCGAGCCCGGTCACCATCTCCGGTTCGACGAGGGAGATCCCCGGTTTCAGCCGGTCCCGGTGTTTCGGGTTGACGGAGAGGTCCGCGCCGACGATGAACAACTCCCGCTGAACGCGAAGCAGGATGTCGGCAATGCGGGCATCCGCGCAATCTGCCCTGGCGACGCCGAGCGCCGACACAGCCTCATCGATGTCCCCGAGGGCCTCGACAAGCTCGCCGCCTTTCGGCACCCGACCGCCGAACAACTGGCCCGTCGTTCCGTCATCGCCGGTCTTCGTATAAACACGACTCACTCGCAGTACCTCCTGTCGTCGCTCGACACTAGTGTTGAGGTGTCACCTCTCATCAGGGTGGCACAACTCCCGCGGAGGGGAAACCGGTCGAATTCCGGTGCTGACCCGCAACCGTAGGACGGCGAACGCCGTCGAGCCGGGATACCTGCCTCGGGAGGGCAACACAACTCTTGATCGCCGTGGTCTGCGAGACGGAGTCCGGAAATTCTCCGGACGGGACGTTTCCGTTCCGTCAGGTGGCACGAATCCGGACCGGTCGTGGGCCCCTACCGGAAGGCTCGCGATGACACCCTCGCGCCAAACTCGACACGTCCTGGCTGGGATGCTCGTCGCCGCCGCCGTCGTCGGGGGGTCGCTTGCGGCGATGGGCCCTGCCGCAAGCAGCCCGGCGTTCGCCGCGGACGGGAGCTGCGCTGACGGCTCTGTCGTGGTCGTCGACCTGACTGATCTCGGCGGCCCGCTCGAGGTGCGCTGCGCCGAGGGGGCTCAGGAATCCGGCCGAGTGGCATTGCTCGCAGCAGGATTCGCCATCGCCGAATCGCAACCCGGCTTCGTGTGCGCCATCAACGCGTTGCCGGATCCGTGCCCCGAAACCTTCGACGGCTCATTCTGGGCATACTGGCACAGCGCCCCAGGCGGCGAGTGGACAAGCTATCAGGTCGGCGCAGACTCGAGCTCCCCCGCCCGCGGCGAAATCGAGGGCTGGCGCTATAACAAGGGAGACATTCCACCCGGCATCACGCCTGACGAAGCGGCGGCCACCGTATCGCCCGCGCCGACGCCCGAAGTGATCGAACTCCCCAACGTCGCGATACCCGGTGCGGACGAGCACGTGACGAACAGTGAGGGCACTGCAGATGATCAGCGCGCGACTCACACTCTCGCCATCGTCGCCACCTCGTTGAGCCTTATTGCTCTCATCATCGCCCTGATCATCCTGCGGTGGCGACGCCGCAGCGGCGGAATCGACTCGCCAGAGGTTCGTGACTGAACGTGCCCACCCCGGCTGCAACCACCGCGATGCGTGCAGCAGTACGCGGTGCATCGCCCGCTGACTCGAGCACTCGCGCGCACGGATCTGCCGGCCGCGGCGTACCCCGCGGTGTACCCAGTGGTGTACCCAGTGGAGTGCGGCGGGCCATGCATCCGGTGGCGTGGTGGGTGTGGGCTCTCGGCATCGCTGTCGCGACGACGAGGACTCCCGGTATCGTGTCGACTGCGATCCTGCTTGTCGCGCTCGTTGTGGTCGTGGCGGTGCGACACACTCCGTCGGCGTTTTCCCGCGCGTTTCCCGCCTACCTCGCTCTCGCCGGCGGGATCGTCGTCGTGCGCGTGCTGTTTTATGTGCTCATCGGGCTCAAGACCGGAGCGGACGTCCTCATCCCGCTGCCGCGCATCCCCTTGCCGCAGTGGGCGGCGGGAATCGCCCTGCTCGGGCCGGTGACCGCGTCCGGGCTGCTCGCAGCGATCAGCGCTGGACTCGCGCTCGCGGCCCTGCTCGTGTGTTTCGGCGCCGCCGTGGCGCTCACGAACCCCCAGCGCACGCTCCGCAGCCTGCCCGCTTCGCTCCACCTTCTGGGCACGTCGGCGGTGATCGCCATGACGGTCGCGCCGCAACTCGTCGACTCGTGGCAGCGCGTGCGCAAAGCCCAGGTTCTGCGCGGGCGCGCGCTCAGCCGCCGCACGGCGCTCGCCGCGACGACTCTGCCAGTGCTGCACGACGCTCTCGAACGGTCCCTCACGCTTGCGGCGTCCATGGACTCTCGCGGCTATGCTCGCGTGCACCGCGGCAGCAGCCGGCTCGTGCTCGCACTTCTTCTCGCCGCACTCCTCGCGGCGGCTCTCGGCACGTACGCGCTTCTGGATGGCACGGGCCCACGCTGGCTCGCGATCCCGCTTTTCGCCGGCAGCTTTGCAGCAGCGGTCATCGCGTCCGTCATCGCTTCCCGCCGAATCTCGACGACGCGGTATCGGCCGGACGGGTGGCGCTGGCGCGAAACCGTCACCGCCGCGTGCGGCGTCGCGATTGCCGGTTTGGCGCTTGCGGCCCCGACTTTCGAACCTGTCGCCTTTGCGGTTTCGGGGTTCGCGCGCATCGCCGGGTGGTCCATCGTTTTTGTCATGTGCGGCGTCCTCGCGATGGTTCCCGCCTTGATCGGCGGTCGGCGATGATCGCACTGGACCATGTGACGTTCCGCTACCACGATGCCGCGGACGCGGTCTTGCGGGATGTCACGCTCGCCATCCCCGAAGGCGAGTTGTGCCTCGTCGTCGGTGAAACCGGCTCAGGCAAGACCACGCTTCTGCAATTGGTGAACGGCCTGGCGCCGCACTTCACGGGAGGGACCCTCGCGGGAACCGTCACGGTGGGCGGACGTGATACTCGCACGCATCCGCCGCGGGATCTCGCGGACATCGTGGGCGTCGTGGGGCAGAACCCCTCCGATGGTTTCGTGACCGACCGGGTAGAGGACGAGCTCGCGTACAGCATGGAGCAACTGGGAATCCCCACTCCCGTCATGCGCCAACGCGTCGAAGAAGTCATCGACCTTCTCGCGCTCGACCGCATTCGGCACCGGTCGCTGTCCGCGCTTTCCGCGGGGGAGCAGCAACGTGTCGCGATCGGCGCGGCGATGACGGCCCAACCGCGAGTGCTTGTTCTCGACGAGCCGACATCAGCGCTCGACCCGAGCGCCGCGGAAGAAGTCCTCGCCGCCCTGTTGCGTCTCGTGCATGACCTCGGCGTCACGGTTCTTCTTGCCGAGCACCGGCTGGAGCGCGTCATTCAGTACGCAGACTCCGTCGTTCTCCTGGGCGGCGGCGGAGCCGCGAGCTTCGGATCACCGGCAGAGCTGATGGGAGTGAGCACCATCGCGCCGCCCATCGTCGAACTCGGACGGCTCGCCGGGTGGGAACCCCTGCCGCTTTCGATTCGCGACGCACGGCGCGTTGCCCCGCCGTTGCGGGGGCGGCTCGCGGATCACTCGACCGCGGTTCCCACTGTCACTGCGCTCGAGACCGAGACGTTGAAGGCCGAGAACCTCAGCGTCCGCTATGGGAGCGTCCTCGCCGTCGACGACGTGGACCTGAGTCTGGGTGCGGGAGAGATCACGGCGCTCATGGGCCGAAACGGTTCGGGCAAATCATCTCTGCTGTGGGCGTTGCAGGGTTCGGGCCCGCGCTCCGAGGGCACGGTAAGCGTCGCCGGCGTCGACCCCGCGTCGTTGCCGCCCGACGAGGCGATCAAGCACGTCGTTCTTGTGCCGCAGCGTCCCTCCGACCTGCTCTATCTCGACTCGGTCGCGGCGGAATGCCGGGAAGGGGATCGCGCGGCGGGTGCGCGACCCGGCACGACATTCGCTGCTTTCGAGCGCTTGGCTCCGGCGGTCGACCAGGAAACCCACCCTCGCGACCTTTCCGAGGGACAACGGCTCGCGCTCGTTCTCGCGCTGCAGCTTGCGGGAGAGCCCGCCGTGATCCTCCTGGATGAGCCAACGCGCGGCCTCGACTACACCGCGAAGAAGCGCCTCAGCGCGGTGCTCGCCGAACACGCTGCTCGGGGCGCTTGTGTGTTTCTCTCCAGTCACGACGTTGAGTTCGTGGCCCGCACCGCCGGCCGGGTTGTCGTGCTGTCCGAAGGCGAGATCATCACGGATGGGCCGGCACACGCCGTGCTCACGGCGAGCGCCACGTTCGCCCCTCAAGTGACGAGAATCCTGCGCCCGCTCACATTTCTGACGGTAGACGCGGTTCGAAGCGCGCTGGAGGCGACGCTGTGACCGGCACGTCGCCCCTCAAGCCCGCGGTCGACACAACGCGCAACCAGCCATCCGCCGGCCGCGCAGATCATACGCTGCCACTCGGTTTCCGCACCGGTATTGCTCTCGCACTCACGTCGGTCATCGGACTGTTCGCTTTCCTGTGGCCGATCATCATCGGCAGCGGATCGATTCTGGCCCACAACGCCGCCGCTCCCGTCGTGCTCGCGGGCGTGCTCCTGGCGGTCATTATGATTTCGCTCGCAGCCCTCGGCGACGGCGGCATCGACGCGAAGACGGTGACCATGCTCGGCTTGCTCGCCGCGATCGGTGCGGTGCTTCGGCCGCTTTCCGCAGGCAGCGCGGGTGTGGAACTCGTGTTCTTGTTCATCATCCTCGGCGGGCGCGTGTTCGGTGCCGGATTCGGATTCGCCCTCGGGTCGGTCACACTCTTTGCTTCGGCGCTGCTCACGGGCGGTTTCGGACCGTGGCTCCCGTTCCAGATGATCGCCGCATCCTGGATGGGGATGGGAGCGGGATTGCTCCCCCGAAGGTTGCGCGGCGCACGCGAACTCGTAATGCTTTCCGCTTTCGCCGCCGTCGCCGGATTCCTGTTCGGCCAACTCATGAACCTGTCGTTTTGGCCGTTCACGCTCGGACCGGGCACCGGACTGAGTTTCGTGCCGGGCGGGTCGCTCGCCGAGAACCTGCACCGCTTCGCGCTCTACAGTCTTGCGACATCCCTCGGCTGGGACCTCGTACGCGCTGTCGTGCTTGCCTTCGGTGTCGCTCTCCTCGGCCGCCCCGTGCTTTCGGCGCTGCGCAGGACTGCGCGGAGAGCGTCGTTCAGGGAATCCAGTAGCCCAACACGCACAGAAGCCGCGTCTCGTCATCCGCGTCGGCCGGCGGATCAATAGCGGGAGGGAAAACCCCGAAGCCGCGCCACAGTTCCGCGTCAGGGACGACGTGCTCGTTCATGCCCGAGATGAGTTCGGGCGAAAGGTGGAAGGGAATCGAGAGGTGCTTCGCTATCTGCCACGCCTGGAAGGCCCGATACATCGCCAGATGCGCGAAACCCTCTTTCGCCGGATAGTCACCGTACTGAAATCGAAACGTCGATTCCGGATCCACCCCAGCGCGCACCGCGGCCGTCGCCGTGTCATGGATCGCGTCGTACGAAGCGATCGGATCATCGCCGAGCAGGTCGCGGTCTGCCCATTCGTCGCCGTCCGCAATTGACCGTCCCGCGATGACGTCGGGGATCCACGCCTCGTCGTAGGCATGTCGGCCGATGATGTCGCGAATCGTCGGATTCGGAAATGACGTCCAATCCTGGGGCGCAGGCTTGTCAAAATCCTCGGGCGAGATGCGGTCGATAACGCTGCGGAGGGCGGCATCCGAGGCGAGAAACAGTTCCGTTGTATTCATGTGAGAACGCTAGGCACGACCGCCGACATTGATTCACGGTGGTCGCGGCCGCGCTCATCATGGACGCACCGCAATCCAGATCGCGCGGCCCGATGAGTACTCGAGTCTTGACGTGCCGGCTTCGAGGTCGGCGATCGCCGTGTCGAGCGCGGCAAGATCCTCGGCGCGAAGTTGCTGTTCGCCCTCGAACCCGGCCAACCCGTCACCGAGCATGCCGCGGTTGCGGGTGAGGCTCAACCCCAGATAGCGCGCGCCGACTGCGGTGCTGGCCGACGCAGTGAGGGCCGTGTCGATGCGCATCACGGGCGAGAAACCCGCGGCCGCAAGCTCCGACGCCCATTCGCCCGTCACCGGATATCCGCGTGCCGCGAGCGCAGTGGCGAAGCGGTCGGCGAGATTATTGCGACCCGTGCCCAGATCATCCGGTGTGAAGGCAGTGGCGCCTGTCATCTCGATGACGACGAGCACGCCGCCGGGGCGCAACACTCCCATGAGCTGCTGCAGGACGCGCGTCGGACTCGTGACGTGGTGGAGCGACTTCGCAGCCCATGCGAGGTCGAGACTGCCGGGCAGACCTGCGGGCCAGTCGCCGTCGAGGTCGGTGCGGTGCGGCTCGACACGGTCATCGACGCCAGCCCCGGCTGCCGCTTCGCGGAGACGATCGAGCATCGCGGGGGAAGCGTCGAGGCTGTGGATGCGGGCGTTCTGGTAGCGGATTGCGAGGGCGAGGCTTCCGGTCCCCGTTCCGGCGCCCAGGTCGACAATGGTGCGAGGCTCGGTGCCGAGCGCCTCGGATGCCGCGTCGAGCGCGGTCGCGAGCACGGGTGCGCCGACCACCGCATCCAGATCGAGGAGTTCGGCAAGACCCGTGTCGTCTTCGGATGCCGGACCGTGACCGGGGCGATCGTGATGGCCCGGGTGAGAGTGTGGGTGAGCGTGGCTCATGCCCTCGAGGTTATACGGCTCAGCGGTTCAGCTGGAGCCGCGCCCAGCTCGCGCTCGTGAGAGCGATGAAGGCAGCCGAGAATGCCACCGTGAGGGTGAGCTGGAGGGGGCCGACTGCCGCGCCGCTGCTCATCGCCCACAGCGCGGGCGCGGCGAGCGGCATCCACCCTCCCGCCCCGGCAAGCACGCCCACTTGGGCCACGATGACGAGGGTGATCGCACCGCCGACCGCCGCGAGCAGGGACCGCGTGACGGTGGCGACCCAGGCGACCGGGATGGCGACCGCCGCGGTGAGAATCGTGAGAACGGCGTGCCTCCCGAGAGCCGCCCACACTTCCGCAGTCGGGGCGCCGTAGTTCAGCGCGAGTCCCAGCGCGAGGATGCCGAGCGTGAGAAGGACGCTCACGACGATGGCCCACACCGCGTAGACGGCGAGCTTGGCGAGCGCAATCGTGCCGCGGCTCACGGGCAGCGCGAAGAGGCCCGTGATGGTGCCGTCCGTGAACTCGCGGCCGAACATCCACGACAACACGACACCGAACCCGAGAAGTCCGCCAGCCGACGTGATCTGCGCGGCACCGGCGAGCAGGCCGGCCCAGTCCAGTGTCGCGGCGATACCGACTTTCGCTGTCAGCTCGGGATTGCCGCTGGCCAGCGCCGCGGTGATCCCGCCCAGCAGCGCGAGCGTGCCGGCGACGAGAGCGAGAAAGCCGATCACGCCGACCGGGGATCGCACGAGCTTGAGGGCTTCCACTCGAATTCCCGCGTTCATCGCGGGGCCCCGAGTGTTTCGGATCGACGCTCGTCGTCTTCGCGGATGCGTTCGAAGAACGCGCGCTCGAGGTCGGTGCCGGCCATTTCCAGCTCGCCGATCAGTCGGCCCGCGTTCATGAGGAGCACGCGGTGGGCGATGCGTGCCACTTCGTCCAGGTGGTGGCTGCTCACGAGAATCGCGGCACCCTGCTTCGCGCGCTGGACGAGCTGGTCGCGAAGCAGGATGACGGAGGCCGGATCCAGCGCGTTGCTCGGCTCATCCAGCACGATCAACCGCGGATCGTGTTGGAGCGCTGCAGCAAGTCCGACGCGCTGCCGGTTTCCGAGCGACAGTCGGCGGAACCGACGATCCGCGACCGGGGCAAGTAGCCAAGTCTCCACGGATTCGTCAACCGTGCGTCGACCACGCCCAACGCCGCGAAGCAGGCTCGCGATGCGCAGATTCTCCCGCACAGTCAGCTCAGGGTAGGCGAGCGGCACTTCGATCAATGCGCCCACCGTCGCCCACGACGCGCGCGGCACGGCATCCAGTTGTTGACCGAGAATTCGCACGATCCCTCGATCCGGGCGGATCATTCCGAGAGCGAGGCGCATGAGCGTCGTCTTGCCGGCGCCGTTCAATCCGACGAGCGCGACGATTTCGCCGGGTTCGACGTCGAAGGTCAAATTGTGCACTCCTGCGCCACCGCGGAACGACAAGCTCACGTTCTCGAATGCCAGCATCATGCGCCGCCCAGCACGTCGAGAGCGCTGTCGAGCGCATCCGGGAGGGAGAGGTGTTCGTGTCGTGCCCACTCCGCGAGCGCGACGCCGAGCCCGGAGACCATGGCCGTCGCCGCGATTCGCGCGTCGACGGAGGCGTTGCCGCGGTCCTCGAGCGCCGCGACGAGAGCGGCAATCGTGTCCGTGCTGTTGCGTTCGAACGCTCCCTCAAGGCTCCCCGCCTCCACGACTATCGCGAGGCGACGCCGCAGCGCATCCATGGTGTGCGGATCGATTTCTCCCAGGGTTTGCCGGATGCCGCCCGCGAGAGCGCGCATCGGTGGCTCGTTGTTCGGACGCGCGCGCACGGCATCCGCGATCAAAGGGTCGAAGGGGTCGGTCAGCAACAGTGCTTCCTTCGACGGGAAGTGCCGGAACAGGGTCATCTCGCTCACTCCGGCATGCCGCGCGATCTGGGCCGTACCTGTCGCGTCATAGCCGTGCTCCTCGAAAAGCTCCAGCGCAACCTGCAACAGGGCCTCATGCGTGCGGTCCCAGCGGCTCATGTCTAATATGTTAGTGACTAACATTATGAGATGCAAGACGAACCCTCGTCGGCTTGCATCCCTTCGAACGCTTGCGGCCCGGTGCCACACTTAAGAGATGAAAGCGTTTGATGCCATCACCAACCTGCACACCGACGACGTTGAACGGGCGAGGGAGTTTTTCGGGTTCCTCGGTCTCACCGAAGAAACCATGAACCAGGGATGGGTGGCACGGTTCAGCTCGCCCGACTCGGATGCCTGCGTCCAAGTCGTGACCCGGGATGCGTCGGCCCCGGAGGACTCCGTTATGACGATCAAAGTGGATGATGCGGATGCTATCTACGTGGAAGCCCAACAGCGCGGCTACGAGATCGTGCACCCGCTCACGGATGAGCCTTGGGGTATCCGCCGCTTCTTCGTTCGAAGCCCTGACGGACACGTGATCAATGTCGCGCAGCATCACTCGTGACGAAAAGCATCACCGAGCTCGTCCAGAAATAACCGCAACGCGAGGGCCACGAGCGACACCCGGCTTGATCGCGGGAGTACCGGTTGTGAATAATGCAGGAATGCGACTGCTCATTGACCTTGATCTCGACAAGCTGCCGAACGACCAGCGCACAGAGGCCGCCCGCATCCTTCGGTATTGGGCGGGCGCTTTGCCTCAAATGGATGTAACGCACCCTGCCGAGCACCCGTTGATGGACTCGGACTACCAGAACGTCGGCACGTTGCAGTTCCTGGATGCCCTTGGCCCCCCAATTCCATCGCCATAGCCGACCTGCCGCGAACGTACTTGTGCTGCTCATTGCGGGGCAGCCAACAGATTCTGCGAGAAGATGACTTCGCGGGACTTCCAGTTCATCTGCTCCACGTCACGACGTTCCCACTCGACTACCGGGTCGTCAACTGAGAGTGAGGCCGTGGTCCTTCAGTGCGTCCTCGATGATGCCGAGCGCTTTGGGTCCCATGCCGTGCAGTGCGGCCAAATCAGCACGGCTCGCGCCGGCAAGCTGGAGCAGCTGCGTGTACCCAGCGGCATTCAGAGCCCTCATGGCGGGTGCCGCGATCCTGGGCAGCTCATCGAGCGGGGTAGGCATGCGAGCAGAGTATCAGCGACACCCGGCGCGAGGCGGCACACGCATTCTCAATCGCGTTCGAAACCACGTCCGGCATGCTTGACATGCAGAACGCGGACCTCATTGAATTAAACCCGGCATGCCGTGAGCAATTCACCACACCTAGTGATTGAATAGCCTGACGACCGCAAGATCTAGCGGTTCGAGTGGGCGGCGAAAATCCGCTCCATTGTCGACGACGGGGAGCAACAATCATGGCAACCGAGCAGCAGTCCGGCCAAAAGGCGGCGCAATCAGCGGCAGCAACGGGGCTGCGCATCACGCGTCACTTCAGCACGGAAGGCACCCATCCGTACGATGAGGTCGAGTGGGAACGCCGTGACGTGGAGCAGACGAACTGGAAGTCCGGCGAAGTCATCTTCTCGCAGAAAGGCGTCGAGTTCCCGACGAGCTGGTCAGCGAACGCCTCCACGATCGTCACGACCAAGTATTTCCGCGGAGCACCCGGTGCCGAGAACCGCGAATCGAGCCTGCGCCAGCTCATCGACCGGGTGGTGAACAAGTACGTCGCGGCGGGGATAGAGTACGGCTACTTCGCCAGCCCCGATGACGCAACCAGATTTGGCGACGAAATCACCTGGCTGCTTCTGCACCAGGCGTTCTCCTTCAACTCCCCCGTGTGGTTCAACGTCGGCACCGAATCCCCCCAGCAGGTGAGCGCGTGCTTCATTCTCTCCGTTGACGACACCATGGACTCGATCCTGAACTGGTACCGCGAAGAGGGAATGATCTTCAAGGGCGGCTCCGGCGCCGGCGTTAACCTGTCGCGCATCCGTTCCTCCGCCGAGCTGCTGAAGTCCGGCGGCACGGCGAGCGGCCCCGTCTCGTTCATGCGCGGAGCGGATGCGAGCGCCGGCACGATCAAATCCGGCGGCGCCACGCGCCGCGCAGCCAAGATGGTCGTGCTCGACGTGGACCACCCCGACATCCGCGAATTCGTCGAGACCAAGGCGAAGGAGGAGGAGAAGATCCGCGTCTTGCGCGACGCCGGATTCGACATGGATCTCGGTGGCGCCGACATCGTCTCCGTGCAGTACCAGAACGCGAACAACTCGGTGCGCGTGAGCGACAAGTTCATGCGCGCGGTCGAGAAGGATGAGGGCTTCGACCTCACCGCCCGCGCCGACGGCCGCGCGATCGAAACCGTGCGCGCGAAAGAACTGTTCAGCGAAATCGCGCAGGCCGCATGGGCGTGCGCCGACCCCGGCATCCAGTACGACGACACCATCAACGACTGGCACACGAACCCGGAGTCCGGCCGCATCAACGCCTCGAACCCGTGCTCCGAGTACATGTCGCTCGACAATTCCTCGTGCAACCTCGCCTCGCTCAACCTGCTCACGTTCCTGAAAGCTGACGACACGTTCGACGTCGAAGGCTTCACGAAGGCGGTCGAGCTCATCATCACCGCGATGGACATCTCCATCTGCTTCGCCGACTTCCCGACGGAACCGATCGCGAAGAACACGCGCGACTACCGCCAGCTCGGCATCGGCTACGCCAACCTCGGCGCGCTCCTCATGGCCACAGGTCACGGCTACGATTCGGAGGGCGGCCGCGAGCTGGCCGCCTCCATCACCTCCCTCATGACGGGGGCTTCGTACCGTCGCTCCGCCGAGCTCGCGGGGATCGTCGGCCCGTACGCCGGCTTCGCGCGCAACGCGAAAGCGCACGAGCACGTCATGCGCAAACACGCTGCGGCCAACGACGAATTGCACCCGATCGGAGCCATGGACGGCGCCATCCACACCCGTGCTGAGCAGGAGTGGAAGCGCGGCATCGAGATCGGCGCGAAGAACGGGTGGCGCAACGCCCAGGCGAGCGTTCTCGCCCCCACCGGCACGATCGGTTTCATGATGGACTGCGACACCACGGGCATCGAACCGGACTTCTCGCTCGTCAAATTCAAGAAGCTCGTCGGCGGCGGCTCCATGCAGATCGTGAACCAGGCGATTCCGCGTTCGCTTCGGCAGCTCGGCTACGCGGAAGAAACCGTCGAGGCGATCGTCGAATACATCGGCGAACAGGGACACGTGGTCGATGCGCCCGGCCTCAAGCCTGAGCACTACGAGATCTTCGACACCGCGATGGGCCAGCGCGCTATCGCGCCCATGGGCCACGTGCGCATGATGGCGGCCGTGCAGCCCTTCCTCTCCGGTGCGATCTCCAAGACCGTGAACCTGCCGGAATCGGCGACGGTCGAGGAAGTGGAAGAGGTCTACTACCAGGGCTGGAAGCTCGGCCTCAAGGCGCTCGCCATCTACCGCGACAACTGCAAGGTGGGCCAACCGCTCTCGGACGGCAAGAAGGACAGTGCCCGCACGTCGACGGCCGAAGCCGCATCCGCAGACCATGCGGCACCCGTGCGGCGTCGCCTGCCGAAATCCCGCCCATCCGTCACGACGTCGTTCACCGTCGCCGGCGCGCAAGGGTACCTGACGGCGGGCTCCTACCCCGACAACGGACTCGGTGAGATCTTCCTCCGCCTCGGCAAACAGGGTTCGACTCTTGCCGGAGTGATGGATGCGTTCTCGATCGCCGTGTCCATCGGGCTGCAGTACGGGGTTCCCCTCACGACCTACGTGGAGAAGTTCACGAATCTGCGGTTCGAGCCGGCCGGAATGACCGACGACGAGGACATCCGGATCGCGCAGTCCATCATGGACTACATTTTCCGGCGCCTCGCACTCGATCACCTGCCGTACGAAACCCGCGCGGCGATGGGAATCTTCACAACGGCCGAGCGCACGGCGCAGCTCGACGCAGGCAACTACGGCGCGAGCGTTCCCGAAAGCAGTACGGCATCCATGGCCGCAGACGTGGCCCCGGACCTCGACGCGATCGTGACAGAACCCGTGTCCCCGCCGACATTGGACGCTGCTTCGCCCGAGTCACAGGCCGCTCCCGTTCGGCCCGGCGCCGGTCCGTCGCCGGCTGTGCACTCCACCGCCGAGCTCCTGGAGTCGCTGCAGGGGATGACTGCCGATGCGCCGCTGTGTCTGACGTGCGGCGTGAAGATGCGCCCGGCCGGTTCCTGCTTCGTGTGCGAGAGCTGCGGAAGCACGAGTGGCTGCAGCTGAGCAGCCGCCGGGAGTGCCTCGAGTGGACTGGGATCCCCGCGATCCGGAAGTGCTCGGCGACCAGATTCATGCCTACGACGGCATGCGCGTGTCCTGCCCTGTTGCGCACAGCGACTATCTCGGCTGGTCCGTGTTTCGGCACGAGGATGTTGTCGCTGTCGTCACGGACCATGACACGTTTTCGAGCGCCGTCTCCAGATTCCCTGCCGTGCCGAATGGGTATGACCCTCCGCAGCACGGCCCATACCGGGCCATCACGGATCGCTACTTCACGCACGAGCACATGGCCGCCTTCGAACCGGCGTGCCGAGCGGTCGCACGCGAGCTCATTGACGGAATCCCGCGCGGAGTCACAGTCGAGTTCATCTCCGAGTTCGCCCTCAACTATGCGCTCAAGGTGCAGAGCGCTTGGCTCGGTTGGCCCGAGCACACGGAGGCTGCCTTGCGGCACTGGACCGCGAGCAACCATCGGGCGACTCTCGCGCGCGATCGCGAGCAACTGGATGCGGTTGCGACCGAGTTCGACACCACCATGCGGAGCGTCCTCGACGACCGGCGGGCACGTCAGCGCACGGGTGCTCCCGCGGCCTCGACCGTCGACATCATCACCGAACTCCTGCACGAAACAGTCGATGGTGTTCCGCTGCGCGACGAGGAAATCGTATCGATCCTGAGGAACTGGACCGTCGGCGAACTGGGCACGATGTCGGCGAGTGTCGGCATCCTCGTGGCCTACCTCGCCGAGCACCCAATTGTGCAGGAGGACTTGCGACACCGCCTGGCACCTCTTCCCGCTGCGATTGACGAAATTCTCCGGATACACGCGCCGCTCGTCGCCAATCGGCGGGTTGCGACGCGCGATGTCGAACTCGGCGGACGCACTATCTCCGCCGGCGACCGGGTGACCGTGATCTGGGCCTCCGCCAATCGCGATGAAGCCGTATTCGGTGATCCCGACGAGTACCAGCCCGAGCGCAATGCAGAAAGCAACCTGTTGTACGGGCGGGGCATCCACGACTGTCCCGGTGCGCCGCTCGCGCGACTTCAATTGCGCGTGGTCCTCGAGGAGCTACTCGCATCGACGAGTGCGATCGAGCTCGCCGAAGGTGGCGCCTCGGATTTTGCGAGCTACCCGGCGAGCGGGTTCAGAACCCTCCCACTGCGATTCAACTGACTCGACTGCCCGGCATGACCCGCTCAATTTCGACCGATCAGTTTCGACCGATTATTTTCCGGCCGCTGTACTTCCGACGGCCAGCGCCGAGCGTCTACAGCGTTTCAGGCTCACGCCACACTTGCGCGAAGAACGGATTGACGGCCGCGCGTTCGTCATAATCCCACGGCGGCGCTTCACACTGCGGGCACCAATGTCCGGCCCGGAGGACGAGGTACGGCGTCGCCGAAAACTCGTGTCCCCGCGTGCAGCGCCACGGCAGCGGTGTGTGCATGTCACCCGGCCGCATCGCGTCCGCGAGGCACTCCCCGCCGCGGAACTGAGCGGCCGAACGCACGTGACCGAGGCCGAGTTCCGCATCCGGAAGCGCGTCGTCGAAACCGTGCTCGAGCGGCAGGGCGGACGGCGGTTCGGGGATCGGTTCATCCCATCCGGGGATCCGCTCCCACTCCAGCCGCGACCCGAAGAACGCGTCCACGCGGTCGCGGTCCTCCGACTCGATCCAGTGCAACGGCCCCTCGAACTGGCGCGCCATTCGCTTCATCACGACGTTCCGGATGAACGAGCGGGGGATGATGCGCCCGAGCCCGAGTTTCAGATACCAGGGCGCTGACGCCTTCACTTGGGCGACATACTCGTCCATTCCGTCACGCCGAAAGCGCAGGTACTTCTCCAGCTCGTCGGAGTCGAAGTACCACTGGCAGTGGAAGTTCTTTACCGCGAACCAGTTTCGCTCCGTGAGTGCCGACGTCGAACCCAGGCCCAGTGCGCCGAACACCCGGTCAAGATAGTCGACGTAACCGATTCGGCAGGTTTCGCCTCCGCCGATGTTGTACACGCGCCGCCAAAACTCCTCCGGCACGTCCACTTCGCACGCGTTCGCCATGAGTCGGCCGGAGTCTCGCGCGGTCACGAACTCGAACAGAGTGTTGACGGGCTGGTGGAACAGGATCGGATGCAAGAGGCTCAAAAGCTGGGGGATGCAAATGAAGGTTTGCCGCAGCGACACCCAGTACGTGAGCCCCGATTCGACGACGAGGCGTTCGGCTTCCACTTTGCTCACCGCGTAGTGGTCCCCGATGGCGGGCGCGATCGGATCGCCCACGCGCCCCCAGTGGATGGGCGGAAGTCGGCTGCCCGTCATCGCCACCGAGCCGATATTCACGAGCCGTACGGCATCCGGGTTCGGTTGCTCCTTGATCGCTCTCAGGATGTTGCGGATCGAACCGACATTGATCTGATCCGTCGCAACCGGGTCGCGGTCTGCTGCGGGGGACACGAGGGCGGCGCAGTGGAGGACATAGTCTGCGCCCGTGACGCACTCAAGCACGGCTTCGTAGTCGCGCAAGTCACCCCACACGACGCGGATGCCGGGCTGGGTCGCGTACCGACGAAGCACGCGGCGGCCGCGTTTCGAGTCCTGCGCGAGGATCACGATGTCGAACCTGTCCCGACGCTCGGCGAGCTCGCGCAGCGTCGCGAGGCCCATCGATCCTGATGCGCCGGTCAGGAACACCGTGCGCCGTGCGGCCGGACTCGTCATCGGATCACTTACCTCACGGTCATGCAAACAGGGCGCCCAACACGTCCAGTTTCCACTGGGCGAGCACGGCGATGAGAACGTAAGCAACAAGGCTGATCAGCGGAATCCATCCGAATGCAGCACCGGCGAATCGGCGCACCGGTTCCGGCAGCGGGATAGCCCCCGTGCGCAGCGAATGAAACACGACGACGAGGAACAACGGAATGGTTGCCGCCCACGTGACCATGCACCACGGGCACAGCACGTGCAGCACGAAAATGCTTTCGCTGATGAACCAGACGACGAGGCCGAGGGATGCCGCCGTGGCGATGGCATAGAGCGCCCAAAACCACCGCGCAAGCGCAGCACCTGCGAGCAGGACGACTCCGATCGTGATCGTGGCCGACCAGAATGCGATTCCCAGCAGCGGGTTCGGGAACCCGAACACTTCGCCTTGCGCGGAGTTCAAATTGGTGCTGCACCCGATGAGCACATTGATGTTGCAGCCCAGCTGCACATCTGGGTTTTCGAGGAGCGCGAATTTGTCGAGGGTGAGCATGAACGCGGCAACGAAGCCGACAGCCCCGAGCACGATCAGGCTCACCGCGAGGGCGAGGGGTCTGGCACTCTGGTTGTTGCCGGGAGCGCTCGTCACGTCCCCATCATCCCATTCCCACGGTCGGACGTCGCGTTCGGTAGACCGTAACAAATGCGGGGTCGACGGTGACGGAAACATTCGTTCCTTCCCGGATGCCCGCGGCCAACAGTTCGGCAGCCGCGCACTCCGCCGCGACGTCGATGCCGGCAAACGTCACACGCACGGCCCCCGCAGCAGGCTCGAGCCGCGCGACTGTTGCCGGCCACGACGGCCCGCCGCCGCTCGTCACGCGAGCCTGCGTGATCCAAACGGCCGAGGGTGGGAACACGGCGGTCACGGCGTCTCCCACGCGCGGCGGCGTTGCAGCCTCACCCTCGGCAAGTGTGGCACTCGCGGCGCGGGCAGAACCCGTGGCGCGTGCGGCGCGGGCAGAACCCGTGGCGCGTG
>CAZYYE010000001.1:272923-390137 GCA_964651535.1 uncultured Cryobacterium sp. | reverse complement strand
CGCGGGCAGAACCCGTGGCGCGTGCGGCGCGGGCAGAACCCGTGGCGCGTGCGGCACGGCCGGCGCTGTTGTCGGCGCGCAGGCTCCTGCCATCAGGGGTGCGGATCAGGTTTCCACCCTCCAGCACGCCCTCGACGAGGTTCAGCCCCGCGAGCGCCGCGGCGAATCGGCTCACCGGGCGCCCGACGACCTCGGCCGGGTCGCCGATATCGACGATTCGTCCACAGTCCAGGATCGCGACCCGGTCAGCGAGCACGAGGGCGTCCACGACGTCGTGCGTCACGACGACGGTGGCAATGTTCGCAGCGGCCAGCCGTTCGCGCAGAAGCGACCGGATGAGCGCCGCGGTCTCGACATCGAGCGCCGCCATCGGTTCGTCCAGGAGGAGTACCTCCGGTTCGGCGGCGAGGGCACGGGCGATGGCAACACGCTGCTGCTGGCCCCCGGACAGTTCAGCAGGCTTCCGCGCACCGAACCCGGCGAGTCCCATATCCTCCAGTAAGCGATTCGCGTGACCGCGTGCCCCAGCGCCGAACGCGATGTTCTCCAGTGCGCTCAAGTGCGGGAACAGCAGCGGATCCTGTCCGAGCAAACCGATCCGGCGGCGATGCGGCGGGATCTGGATGCGACGCGACCCAACGTCGGCATTCGTCCGCCTGCGTCCGTGAGCGTTCCGCATGTCGCGGCCGCCAGTATCCCGCAGGCCGCTGCCACGAGTGTTCCTTCGCTCACGCCCGCCAATGTCCGTCAAAACTCGCCCGCCAACAACGATCCGGCCGCGCTGGGGGATGAGCAGGCCCGCGATCGTAGCCAGCATGGTCGACTTGCCCGAGCCGTTCGGTCCGAGCAGCGCGAGGGTTTCTCCCCGCGAAACGGTCAGTCGCGCATCGAGAGTGAAGTCTCCGCGTGTCACCTCGAGTTCGGCCGTCAGGGTCATGTTCCGCGCTCCGGCTCCGTGCGCCAACTGCGCAACAGCAGGAGGATGACGACCGCGACGACGATGAGCAGGAGGGATAACGCGATCGCCGAATCCTGGGATACCCCCGCGCCATTGAATGCCGTGTAGATGGCCAAAGGCATGGTCCTCGTGATCCCCGCCGCGTTGCCTGCGAACAGTGCTGTGGCACCGAACTCGCCCAGCGCCCTCGCGAAACACAGCACCGTGCCGGCCGCGATTCCGGGCAGGACGAGCGGGAGGGTGATCCTGCGGAACACGCTCCACCGGCCAGCACCCAGAGTGGCCGCGACGGTCTCGAATCGTGTTCCGGCGGTGCGCAGGGCGCCATCCACGGAAATCACGAGGAACGGCAATGCCACGAACGACTGTGCGATGACGACGGCCGCGGTCGTGAACGGAATCCGGATGCCGAAAGCCAGATCGAGCACGCCGCCGACGAGCCCGTTGCGGCCGAGCAGGTAGAGGAGGGCAATGCCGCCTACGAGGGGTGGCATGACGAGAGGCAGTGTGGACAGTGCGCGGAGGAGCCCGCCGACCCGGGGGCCGGACCGCGCGATCACGAGCGCCAGCGGAACACCGACGATCACGCACAGCGCGGTCGCCATGAACGCCGTCTGCAGGGAGAGGCCGAGGGCGGACAATGATTCCGTCGAGATGATCGCGGCGGGAACCCTCGGCCAGTCCGCGCGAACCAGCAGGCCGACGATGGGCAGGATGAGCAATGCGAATCCCGCCGCCGCCGGCAGATAGAGGAGTCGCGGGATGCCCGCGGCCGGCGTCGCTGGCATTCGTGCGCGCAACACCGATCGATGGCCCCCGGCGCGGGGATCCGCATGGCGATCGGCCGCGCTCGCGCTGTAGCCCGCGCTTCCGCTCACGGTGCCGAGAACCCGTACTTCGCGAGAACGGCCTGGCCCTTCGGGGACAGCACGTACGCGACGAACGCGTTCGCGGCATCCGGATTGCGCGACGCAGCCAGTGTCGCTATCGGGTAGGAGTTGAACGCGCGATCCGCGCCGGCAATCGCGACTCCGTCGACCGCTCCCGCTGCAGCCAGGACATCGGTGATGTACACGAGGCCGGCATCCGCTTCGCGAAGCCTCACCTTCGTGAGGACCGCGCTCACATTCTGCTCCTCGCTCGCGGGTTTCACCGTCACCCCATCGAGTTCGAGGAGTTTGTGCGCCGACGCACCGCACGGAACATCGGGCGCGCACAGCACGACGTGCAGTCCGGGAATGGCGAGGTCCGAGAGTTGAGTGATTCCGAGAGGGTTTCCCGGTTGGACGGCGATCTGCAGCACGTTGCTCGCGAACAGCTCGGGAGGGCCATCGATGAGGGCGCCCACTTTGTCCATGTTGGCGACGTCCGCCGAGGCGAACACGTCGGCTGGGGCGCCCTCCTGGAGTTGGGTCGCCAGGGTGGAGGATCCGTCGAACGAGATCGGCTTCACGGTGACGCCCGGATTCTCGGCGTGAAAGTCCGCGGCCAGTTCGGTGAAGGACGCGGTAAGGGATGCCGCTGCGAAGATCGTGAGCTCGCCGCTGAGCCCGGATGCTGCCGGGTCGCCGGACGAATCCGGCACGGTGGCCGAGCTTCCGCACGCGGTCACGGCAAGAGCCACCACCACCGCGGTGCCTAGGACGGCTGAACATCTGACCGCACGGCTCGCGGTTCGGCTGACTGCCTGGTTCGCGCCCCGGCCGACTCCACGGTTCGCGCCCCGGCTGACTGCACGGCTCGCGCTCCAGCCGACTGCCCGCAGGACGGCCCCGAGGCTCGGCCAACTCTCTCGTCGTGCGTGGCCCCCGAAGGTCCCTCCCTTGCGAGACTTCACTAGCTGTGCCCTTTCGGGGTTTCGACGATCACCATCGTGGCTTTCACAACGGCGACTCCGAGCGAGCCCACTTCGAGCCCGAGATCGCGAACCGCTTCGGTGGACATGAGCGACACGAGTCGGTGCGGTCCGCACTGCAACTCGACCTGGGACATCACCTGGTCGCTCCTGATCGACGTGACGAGCCCCACCATGCGGTTGCGGGCGCTGCTGCGGATACCGGAAGGGTCATCCGGGGCCGCCGCGGTTTCCTGTGCCAGCCGCGCGAGCTCGGCCCCGTCGATGACATGCCGCCCGGACGAATCGGTCGTCGATGCTAACGTTCCCGCCGCCATCCACCTGCGGACCGTGTCATCGCTGACCCCGAGCAGCCCGGCAGCTTCCGTGACCCGATAGTGCGCCATACCGCCGACTCTATCACCGCAAATGCGGTCTTTCGATCAGCATTTCTCCGCTTTCGCGTGTGCATTAGCGTTGGCGTTTGAAGTTCCGCTCCTCGTTAGAGTTGACCTCATGGCCCACGGTGCACAGTCCCCGCTCCCGCCGATCAGCGTCGACGAGCATCGGGAGCGGATTCTCGCTGCGGTCTCCCCCCTGGCTCCCGTGGAACTGCCTCTCGAGGACACCCGCGGCCTCGTCCTGGCCGCGGATATCACCGCCGTCGTCGATGTTCCCAGTTTCGACAATTCGGCGATGGACGGCTACGCGGTGCGTCTCGCGGATACCGCGCACGCCACAGACACATCGCCGGTTGCTCTCGCCGTTGTCGCCGACTTGCCTGCCGGTTCGGCCGAAAACCCGCCACTCGGTGCAGGCCAGGCCGCGCGCATCATGACGGGTGCCGCGGTGCCGGAGGATGCGGACTGCGTCGTGCCGGTCGAGGACACCGACGGGGGCACGGGCCAGGTGACGATTCTGAGAGCGCCCGCGCCGGCGGCGCACATCCGGCGCATCGGTACCGATGTGCGGGCGGGCGAGGTGGTGCTCACATCCGGGCGAACGCTGAATTCCAGGGACCTCGCCGCGGCGGCGGCCACGGGTGCCCGCACGCTGCGTGTGCACCCTGCCCCGCGGGTCGGAGTGTTGTCCACAGGCACGGAACTCGTGACGTTGGGCGGCTCACTCCGCCGCGGGCAGATTCATGACTCCAACTCGACCCTGCTCGCTTCGCTGGTTGCCGAGTGCGGCGGAATTCCGGTGCAGATCGGTTCCGTGCCGGATGACGAAGCGACTTTGCGTGATGTGCTGGAGGAGTTCGCACCGAAGGTGGACGCGTTCATCACCTCTGGCGGCGTGAGCGTCGGCGCGTACGACGTCGTGAAGGCGGTACTCGCGCCGCTCGGGGTGTGGTTCGGCCCCGTTCGGATGCAGCCGGGAAAGCCACAGGGCTTTGGCGCGTGGCCGGGTGGGGCCGCCGAGAACACCGGCAGCACGACCGTCGCATTGGGGGCGCGCGGCACATCAAGCGCTCACGAAATCCCCATTTTTGCGCTGCCCGGCAACCCGGTGAGTGTGTTCGTTTCGTTCGAGGCGTTTGTTCGTCCTGCGTTGCTCGCGATGCAGGGTCGCTCGGACATCCTGCGCGAAACCGTGCACGCGGTCGCTTCCGAGGGATGGCGCTGCCCTAAGGGCCGCATGCAATTTATGCCAGCGTTTGTCAGTGACCGCTCCGGTGATCGCGCCGATGCCCGCGTCGATTCGCAATCCGACGCTCACCCCGACCCGCGGTTCACGGCCCGGTTTTCGGTGCGGCCGGCAAGCGGTGGCGGTTCGGGGTCTTACCTCGTGGCGAGTCTCGCGAGGGCGAATGCGCTCGCCATCGTGCCGGAGGGGACTTCCGAGGTGCGCGAGGGTGACCTCGTGGCTGTCACACTGGTGTCATGAGCGATCAACCTTTCACGCACCTGGACGAGTCCGGTCAGGCACGCATGGTGGATGTCACGGCGAAAACGCCGACCGTACGCGAAGCGACCGCGGAGGGCTTTGTGCGGTGTTCGCCCACTGTCATCGACGCGTTGCGATCCGGTACCGCGCCGAAGGGTGACGTGTTGGCGGTCGCTCGCATTGCCGGCATCCAGGGGGCGAAACGCGCGGCGGAATTGTTGCCGCTCGCGCACGTCATCGGGGTGCACGGTGCTCGTGTAGATCTTGAGGTCACGGATGACGGAGTGTACGTCGCGGCGACTGTGCGCACTGCGGATCGCACTGGTGTGGAAATGGAAGCGATGACGGCGGTGTCGGTTGCCGCACTCGCGGTCGTGGACATGGTCAAGGGCCTGGACAAGTCCGTGCAGATCGAGAATGTGCGGCTGCTCGCGAAGTCCGGCGGCAAGTCCGGCGACTGGCGCCGTCCGGTCTGAGAGGGCTATCCTCTCGGCCGATTCGAGCGGTCCGGCTAAACGGACTCGTGGTCGCCGCCGCGCAATTGTTCGAGGATGTGCGGCAGGAGCGGAAGCAACACTTCGAGTCCTTCTTCTACCGCCTTCACCGACCCTGGCAGGTTCACGACGAGTACGCCTGGTGGGTTTGGTTTGCCGGGCGCGACGGGTGCTCCCTGAGCTCCTCCCACTATGGCGGCCACGCTCTCGGACGTCGCGATGCCGGCGAGCCCGCGGCTGAGGACGGACATCCGGTTATTGCTCGCGCCGTGCCGCCTCAGTTCTTCTGCGATGCCGGGTAGTTCAGTCGTGATGAGTGGCCGCGTTCCTTCCGGCGTGAGGTCGCGGGGTCCGATTCCGGTGCCTCCGCTCGTGATGACGGCGTGTGCTCCGTCTGCGATTGCTGCGCTGATGGCCGTGGCGACGTTGTTCTCTCCATCGGGAACGAGGGATGCGGTGGTTTCGTATCCGGCATCGCGCAGGATTTCGGTTGCGCGGGGACCTGAGACGTCTGCGCGTTCTCCGCGTGCGCTCCGGTCTGAGACTGTGATTACCGCGATTATGGCGGTTTCACCCGATTTGTCACGATGTTCGGTCATGCCTCAACCGTAGGGCAGAGGTAGCCTTGGGACATGACTGCAGAACCGATCCAACTTCAGACTTCCCCTCCTGCCGACACGTCCGCTGGCGCTAAACCGGCGAGCAGTGGTTGTGCTTGCGGCCACGCGGATGAGAACGAGATCGTTCTGGATGTGAGGCAGATTCCGCACGCGATTCGCCACGCCACCATTTTTGGTGCGATCGGGGCAATTGCTCCCGGTTTCAGTCTCGATCTGGTGGCCGACCACAACCCGATCCCTCTGCTGGCGCAGCTCGATGAACGCAATCCTGGCGAGTTCGCGGTCAGCTATCTGGAAGAGGGTCCGGAAGTCTGGAAGCTTCGCCTGACACGCCTGTAGGTCTACGCACTCGCGTGGAGCTGACTTTTCTTTCGAAGATCTCGTAACGCCGCGCTCTTTGAGGCGAGTTCTCGTGGGTGCTGTTTCGGATCGACATCCGGCGGGGGTATCAGCCAATACTTCGCGTGTTTTCGGATGATTTCCCAGTGGTTGTTGTGCACGAGCATGTGGTGATGCCGGCACAGCAGTATCCCGTCCGCGAGGTCGGTGTTTCCGGTGTCTCGCTTCCAGTGCTTGATGTGGTGGGCTTCCGTCCAACTGGCCGGTCGGTCGCACCCAGGGAACATGCATCCGCCATCTCGTGCCGCCAGCGCGATCTTCTGGTGCGGGGTGAACAGCCGCGCTTCGCGGCCGAGGTCGATGACGTTGCCGTCTCTCCCGAATTCGATCGGGATGGTCCCTGATAGGCAGATTTGCCGCTCCACGGTTTCGATGCTGACCGGGGTGTTGATTCCTTCGATTCGACCGTGGCCGGTGCGCGTGCGGAGCGACTCTTCGGTCACGAGGACTCGAACTGCGGGAAGTCTCGACCCGACGATCCGCGGTGTCCGCCGTCCCGTCGAGCGACTGCCCGCTGTGCGACTGTCGGTAGCCTGGCTGCTTTCCGCGCGGGCGTCGGCACGGTCGGCATCGACGCCTTTGCGAAGGAGCCCAAGGAATGCGTCGTGCAGGTACTGCTCGGTGGTGCGCGTGTCTGTGGCGATGTCCTCGGCCCACGCCCGATCCCCCGGGTCGACGAACCGCGGTCCTCCGCGTCGCGGGGAGGTCAGTTTGTCGTACACGTCATCCAGCCATGCGGACATTTCCAGATCAGGATCGAGCGTGTACCGCGACAGCCCGTTCGGCCTCATGGAGCGCCGAAGCGACCGCTGCGAGTAGGCGAGTTGCTCCCTCCCGGCGATCCCCGCCTCATCGAGTTCATCGCGCTTATCGCGCGCGAGCCGGTAGAGCTCATCGGCGTTGAGTCCGCGCCGAATCGATCCGCCACTTTCGCGTTCGCTCACCGCGTCCTCGCCGTGATTCTCGTCGTCAGCCTCGTCGTCAGCCCCGTCACCTCCGCGGCCATCGCCGTCGGCTCCATCCCCGCGGGCTGCCGCGAGCAACTCCCGCACCGCCCCTTCGAGCGCCTCGATAGTCACGCCGAATTCGCCTCCGGCGGCTCGGTCAGTTCTCCAAACACCGCCGTTCGCGCCAGCGCCATCAGGTTCCCCCAGTCCGCTCCTGATCGCCCTCGCGGCGTCGACGGTCAGCCACCCATCAGCGACCGCGACGCCGACCGCCGAGAGCCAGGGCTCCCGCACGGAAAACCCCTCCGGCACTTCGCCGGTCTCCGCATCGACGACTTCGAGCATCTTCGAATCCAGCACGAGCGTGCCGGCGGTGACGAGAGTCGACGCTTCCCGTCGGGTTGACCCGATCGTCGCCTGCACGAGCTTCTCCGCGTTCTGGAACCCTTGCCTTTGCGCCAAACCCGAATACCCGAGATCCCGTCTCGACCGATAGGCGACTTCGCCGGCCACAAGCGAGGAGCGCGCGTCAACGATGCGCCTCAGCTCGGAGAGTTCCCGCTGACTCGCCAGCAGCGCAGCATCCTCAAGCTCTTTTACCGAGGCCAGCTGGTCGGGAATGCCCGCGACCACGGTCCTCGCCGCACTGATCGCGGCAGTGAAGATGCTTTCGGATCTTGCCATGTCTCAATTGTCCCAGATTAGAACATAGGTATAAAGACTTGATGGCGAATCTTGGGAGAAGTTCTTTTGCGCGTGCCTGTGGAGGAGAGGAGCGCGAGATCGTCAGCGCGCAATACGCACATCGACTTCGTCGCCGACATCCTTGCCGAGCTTCTTGCGCAAGGCTGCACTCACCGAAATGAAGTGGTGGCCCTGACCCGTCGGCATGAGCGCGGACATGACCTCGATGCCGTCAACCGTCGTGTTCGCCTTCACTGATTTTCCATGCCCGAAGAAGTCCTGGGAGCCTGGCACCTCGATCACGGGCCAGGTCGGCATCCAGGAAGGGTTCACTATGCGGCCGGTGAAGACGAGAGCATCAGTCATCGAGACAGGGTAGCTCCCTTCGAGACGCGCTGCGCGCTCCTCAGGGAGCGGGGACAGATACCTGACAGCCCCCTTCGAGACGCGCTACGCGCTCCTCAGGGAGCGGGCCGACACCCTGCGCGCTCCTCAGGGAGCGGGCCGACACCCTGCGCGCTCCTCAGGGAGCGGGCCTCAGGGAGCGACGACGTGGAATATGCCGTGCGCGCCCTTCTCGGCATCCGACATGATGTGCGACACGAACGGGTAATTGCCTGCCTCCGGGAACGTGAGCTCCACGAATCCGCCCTGCGCGGGCTGCATGGGGAACACCTGCGACCCGCCCGTCCCCGTGCTTCCGCCGTCGCGCAACACGTAGTCGCCCTCCGAATACACCGTGTCGAACTGGCCGCCCACGACGTGGAACGCGCCGGCAGTGTTGGGTCCGGCATCCAGAAGCCAGATGCGCACCTTCTCCCCGACGCGAACGGTAATCGGTCGGTACGCGTACTGGTTCGCGTAGCCGTTGAACACAACAAGGTCGGGCTGCTGGCTCGCAATCCGCGAAACGTCAGCGTATCCACCCTGAGGCCCGAGGTAGTTCTCGGCCTGCACGAACACGAACTCCTTGTCGACTGGCGCAAGCCCCGCAGGGTCGATCACGACAGCACCGTACATGCCGTTTGCGATATGCAACGACATGGGCATGGTCGAACAGTGGTACAGCCAGATCCCGGATCGCGTCGCCGTGAAGTTGTACGTGAGCTTCTCGCCCGGCTGAATCGTGCGCATGGGCTGATCCGGCGCGAGCGATCCCGCGTGGAAGTCGATGGAATGACCGATCGTCCCGTCGTTGATGAGCGTGATCTCGAATCGGTCGCCCACCTTCCCGCGCAGCGTCGTGCCCGGCGCGGTGCCGTCGAACGTCCACAGCGTCTGCTTCACGCCCGGAGCGACCTCCCGCATCCCCTCGCGCACGGTGAACGTGTGCTTGTGCACGGTCCCGGATGCCGCAGGCGGCAGCGCAGGATCCCGTGCCTCGAAGCTTGCGGCCGGCTTCCTCATGAGATCGATGTCCCCCGCGGCGGACGGACCATCCTGGGCACCGTGGTCGTGTCCGCCGGCATCCGGGGAAATCGAGGGCGCCGGCGTCACAGCGGGTCCGCCGATCATCTTCACGGTCATGACCATGCCCAGTTGCCGGTGGCCCGCGATCGAACACCATCCGTCGATGTCCGACCCGACGACGCCCACGTCGACTCTCACTGTTTCCTTCGGGTTCATGAGGCCCGAGCTCGCACCGCTCACGAGCACGAGATCATGCACTTGCGTGTCGTCGTTCGTGAGCAGGATGACGAGCGAGTCCCCGGCGGGCACCTCCACGACATCCGGGTGGAACCGCATGTCCTTCATGCTCACTTCGACTGTTGTGGTGTGCCCGGTGGGCGTGACAGCCACCTGCGCCGCGGGGCGGGAGAGTTGCAGCCCGGCGGCAACGGGGTCGATCGCGATTCCGACGGTCATCGCGAGGATCACGGTCGCAACGGCCGCAGACAGCGCGCCGCCGCGACGCGCGGGGGCGGATGCTGTGTCCTTCTTCTCGTCGCCTGTCGCGCTCGCCGACGTACTCGCCTGCGGACCCGGCGCACGCGCCGACATGCTCGGCAACGCTCCCGCCGCCGCACCGCCCTTCGCATTCGCCGCGGCGCCGGCTCTCGTCGCCAGCACCGCCCGCACCGCGAGAATCAGGAACACGAACAGCACGACGAACACGAGCAGCGAATCGACGACTTTCACGACGCTCGGCACGGGCAGGAGGAACACGATGATCCCGAGGTTCACGACGGCGACGCGGTAGAGCGCCGCGCGGTTCAACTCGAGCGCGCTGCGCCGGCCCGCCTCCGGACCCCCGCCGAGCACGACGGGAAGCAGATAACTAAGCGCGCCGAGGAGCACTTGCGCCGCGAATCCGGCGGCGAACGGTCCGACGAGCCAGGCGACGCCGGATGCCGCGGCGCCCCAATCCTGCGCGGTCGCGACAACCACGCCGAACGCGATCGTGCAGAACACGAACCAGCCGAACGCGGCGGCCATGCTCCAGCTCGCGAACGTCCACCGGGTCGATCGCCGCCCCTGCATGACCCCTTCTGCGGCGACGAACCCGACTCCCGCGACGTACACGAGCACGCCGAGCCCGAAGAGCAACCGCAGGTCGAGCAGGCTTGCGGCACCCACGACGACGAGCCCGAAGACCATGAGGAGGAGAGCGCGGCCGGCAATGCCGTCCACGGCATCCGAAACCTGCGTGTGGAGCACGGTCGGCCACAACAGGATGAGCGTGCCCACCACTGTGAGCCCTACCCACCCGAGCAGGTTGAACGCGAGGTGAGCAGTGTAGAGGCGGTCGTGCCATCCGGATGGCAGTTGCGCGTGCGCCATCCCGATGCCGATGCCCACCCCGACAGCGAGCGCGATGCCAGAAGCCATGTAGTACGTCACGAGGGGCGCGAACCGTGCGGGCAGCGCCCCGCGCGATTGCATCACGAGCACCGTCACGTGGGCGAGACCGACGACGCCGACGAGGATGCCGCCCGCAAGCACGAGGGGCCAGAACGCGGCCACCATTCCTGCGACGACCGTGGCAACGCCGAGCGTGTGACCGAGCAACCGGATTCCGTGGAACACTCGTCCGCCCGGGGCGGCCCGGCGCAGGAGCGTGTCGGCGAAGTGCTGGCTCCAGATGAGAATCGCGGTGCTCACGGCACCGAGCAGCAGCAAGTGCACCATCAGCCAGTTGCCGTTCGGCACGAACCGGTGCGCGATGACGATGACAGATGCCGCGACGAGCCAGAACGCCACGAGGCCGTTCATGAGCAGGTACCAGCGTTTTCGGCTCATAGTGTTGCTCGATTCGATGGCACGGTTTTCTGCGGTGCAACAGGCGGCCCCATCACGGCGGACGTGACCGCGAGCACAGCGAACATCAGCACGGCGATGACGTTGAGGGCGCCGCCCCAGTGCAGGGCGTCAACGTTGCCCCAGGCATCCCCGCCGAGCAGGCGCACGGCAAGCGAGACGTGCAGGAGTGCTACGGGCACGTACAGGAACCAGCGGTACGGCAGAGGCTTGCGCAACACGGCGGGGAGGATGACGGGCGCGTGCGCCATGATCATCGACATCACGAACCCGAGGAAGATGGCGTGCAGTGCAGCGTCGTAGCCGGGGCCGCTCCCAACGCGTCCCGCGATGATCCAGATCCCGGCGGGCACGAGCAGCCACACGTATCCGGCGAGCAGGCACACCGCCATGTACCGCGGCAGCCCCGTCGTGTTCACGAGCCTGGTCGCCACGTCGTAGCGGAACAGCCAGACGACGAGAACCGCGAGCGCGGCGCCGAGAAGCGGGTATCCGGCCCCGGGCCAGAGCGGCGCAATTGCCGCAGTAATGATGAGGAGCAGCGACGCGGCGAGCCCCAGCCGTTCGGCACGCGCGTCCAGCTGCGGCGATATGCGCGCGAGTTCGAGCCGCTCGCCCGCAATTGTGAGGATGAGGAAGACGGCCATTCCGGGAACGATCGCGGAGATTTGCGCGTTCGACAGCCACAGTATGGCCGCGGCGAGGCCGGAAACCGCGCCGAGGATCTGGATGTCGATGGCGGCGGCGGGCGAGCGGCGCCGGATGACGGCGTACACGCCGAGCAAAGCGACGAACCCGAGCACGATCATCGACTTGCCGACACCCTCCGGGAGTTGGGAAAGAAGGATGAGGCTGCCAATTCCGAACAGGAGTGGCGCCGAGTAACCCCACGCGCGTCGCGCGGCGACGGCGCGTTCGAGGACGATGAACGTGCCGACGAATCCGAACACCATGAGCGGCGCGTGCAATTCGGCCACTCGCGCGAAAGAGAGCGGAGCCCACACTCCGAGGAGAAGGAGAGCGGCATCCAGCCCCAGTAGTAATGCGAGACCCCCGGGGATGAGGAAGACCAGACGCAGCGCAGTACGGTCGAGAACCGGTCGATCGGATGCCCCGGCTCCGAACCCCTGGCCGGTGGGCCGCAGGGCGGAAGTCACACTCTCATCGTACCGGGGTGGCTGGGCGCCGTCGGTACTCCGCCGGCGCCCAGCCGTGGGGGGGGTCTAGACGGAAGTTCTGCGCCCCGTGATCATCCGAAAAAGCCACGCGATGACAGCGATGATGAGAAGGACGACGCCCACCCAGAGCAACCATTGGACGGCCTGGACGAATCCGCCGACGAACAGCAGGATGATGGCGATGATCGCGACGATAACGAGGAGGGGGTTCATAGTTTCAACTTTCCATTTCGTGTGCTGGGGGCTACCTGGCGGGCAACTCGCGTGCCGCGGCGGGGGGATTACTTCATTGGGTCAGTGATCAAACGCATCCTTGACGTTCTCTGCAGCCTTTTTGAGATCCGATTTCACCTGATCGGCCTTGCCTTCTGCCTCAAGTTCTTCGTCGTCAGTGAGCTTGCCCCACGCCTCTTTGGCCTTTCCGCCGGCGTCGTCAGCTGCGTTTTCGATCTTGTCCGAACCGCTCATAATCTTCTCCTTGTGAGCTGGAGCCTGGTAGGTGTATCTGGCGACGCTAAGTGTGCGGCCGACGCATCCGCAAGGGATTGACTCTGGCCGCCGAACCTGTTACCGAGCCGACAAGTGCAGTTGCGAAATCGCTCGACATGCGCACCTTCGCTGAAAAATCAAGCCCTCGTTTCCGATTCGCACACGGCGTAGTGTCCCCCAGAGGAGGGCCATTCGAAAGAGTCCGAGGGGAGGCGTGGTGATGCGCGGAAGGCACGTCGAGGTGGAAACATGGTTAGCCCCTGAGCCGAAGAGGGCGCGTGAAAACAGCCACCTCGATGCCAACTCGGGTGCTGCTTCGGTATTGCGAAACTGGCTCATTCAGTCCGGCGCGAACGCCGACACCGGCCGTTCGCACTATCGACGCCGGAGCAATGGATTCCGCGAGCACAGGGGGACGCCATGAGCTTTCCCGCGCGCGATCCCGCGCCCGTGAGCCGCCGGCCGGTTTCGTCCGACAAGCGAGGCGAGTTGCTTCAGTATCGGCCGAGGCAGCAGCCCCCGATTCCGGCCGCGAGCGCGGAGCCAGCCAATGGTCGGGAGCGTGCGGCAGGATCGGCGTCGGTGGGCATCAGATACGGAGGACAGACCTTCTTCGTTACCCGGGAAATGGCAGTGTGTTTCGTAGCTCATGCCCGACAGGTGCTGGCCGATCACGACGCCCAGCTCGTGGCGCTCCTGCACGAAGGAGGACCGGAACTTCTGCTCATCGCCGATCACATACCGTTCCAGGTAGGCGACCTGTTCCGCCACTCTCCGGCGATTGGGGCTCAGTAGCCGCTCAGTGGGCTTCGGCCTCTGCGTATTCTGAGTCGTCCCCGGCCGACGGTTCGGGCGTGATTCTGAGCCCTGCAGGAGAATTCGCGAGCTGGACCAGTTCCTCCAGCCACTTCTTGTTCAGACTTGGCGCTTTGCTGCCGGCAAAGTCGAACTCCAGAGGAACGGAGGGGTTCAACCAAACCGAGCTGTGGCCGCTTCCGGATTCGGCCGTGCGGTGCCACGAGAATGTAAAGCTCTCTCCGCGACGAAGCTTGGCAACAATCACGACCTTCAGGTGCGCGAGGACGCGGTCTTCGATGTCCACCGAAATGGATGGTGTGCCGTAGATGAACTTACCCAAAGTGCTTCCTCGCGATGCGTGTGGTTGTGGAGCCGATTCTATACAGCGTCAGGACCCTTGCTCATCGAGGTCGTGTTCGATGTCGGCGACTGCCTTGTCAAATTCGCGCGCAGCCCTGTCGGCATCCGCGCCGGGTGCGCTGTCTGCGAGTTCTGTCGGCTTCGCGAATTCGGGGACAGGAAAGTCTTTGGCCTCATCCCCATTCCAGACCGCGTCCGCATCCGCCACATCCAGTTGCGTCCCTGGCCCGAGAACCACCGAATGGCGCGACACGGTGCCGTCGGATTCGCGTACGGGAATGTCGACCGTGACGTTCGTTTCGGCCTGCTCGACGTTTGTAACGTAGTCGAGCATCGCCTGTGCGACAGCGTCACTCGTCTCGATCGTGCCGCCCGCATAACTGATGCGCTTCATGCCTTGACGGTACTCGACCTCGGCACACATCGACAGTGCTTGACATTTCGCAAAACTACCGATTCCGGCATCGTGCAGGGGCGGTCTCGGGCTCTGACTCGGCTCGCGGAAGCGTGGCGGGCGTCCCGGCCCGGTTCCCGCTTGCGACCGGCATCCCGTAGGATTCTTGGAGGTTGTCGCCGTTCTGACGGCAGAAACCGCTCAGGAGAATTCGCCTAGTGGCCTATGGCGCACGCTTGGAAAGCGTGTTGGGTGCAAGCCCTCGGGGGTTCGAATCCCCCATTCTCCGCCATTGTGATGAGTCGCGACATCGTTGACAGATGAGTCGCGACATAGTACACAAAGAGCTCGGCCTTTGGTCGGGCTTTTTGGCTTTGTTGGCCCAGCAGTTTCGGTCGGGTTGATGCTGTAGTCACTATGGCTGATGTCAACTTTGGGACGCCTGGACCTGGGCTCCACCGCGTCGATGCCGCCCTGTCGGTAACGGGCCAAGAGCACGTAAACGTGTTGCCGTGACACACCGAAACGGGCAGCGGCAGCAGCGACACTCATTCCCTGCTGGGCAACGGACAACACAATGACTCGGGCTTTGGACATGCCCCATCGTTGCGTTACCTAGTTGTCAACGATGTCGCGACTCATCTGTCAACTATGTCCTGAACTCACACAGTTCACCTACCCGACGCTTGCGGAAGCCAACGCCCATTTCGACCATCCTCCGCAACCGGACGACCGCGTGGACAGCGACGCCGATGCCTTCTTTGATGCAGTGTCAACTCCGGTGGTCGAGTAGCAACTGACCTGACGCCGCCGGGTCACAGCCCTTCAGCAATGGCCTTGATTGCGGCCAGTCGTCGATCCCACTCCGCGCCGATCGCGTCGAGCTGCTGGGCGGTCGCACTGAGTTGCGCTCCCAGCACCCGGTATTGCAATTCGCGCCCCACGCGCGCGGGCTCCACGAGCCCGGCGTCGCGAAGGACAGCGAGGTGTTTGGCGATGGCCTGTCGGCTCACCGGCATCCGCTCGGCGAGGGCGGAGGCGGACGCTTCCCCCTCGCCGAGCGCGGCCAGGATGCTCCACCGGGTGTCATCCCCGAGGGCGGCAAACACGGGAACCAGGGTCGCGGTCATGAACCCTCGAGGTAGGCGACGAGCTCGTCGAGCTCCCAGTCCCAGCCGCCGCGGTGGTCTTCCATGTTCTTCGCCGGGTCGTCGCCGAAGTTGAATCCGCTCTCGACCACCGTGAGCTGAGTTCCGCCGTCGATCGCTTCGAGCGTGAAGCGGAACACGGTGGAAGCATTCGGGTCGAGAGGCTTCGACGGATCGTCATCCGGTCCGCCCCAGCGGTAGGCGATCGAGTTCGGCGCATCGAACTCTTCCACTTGCACGGGGAACGTGCCGTGGCCCTCGAACGTGAAGGTCCCGACGCTGCCGGCAGCCACGGTGTCGAATGCCGCAGCTTGCGGGAACCACTTCGAAAGATGCTCGGGCTCGCTGATGGCGGCCCACACTTTGGCGGGCGGCGCTGCGATCGTGATCGTGCGGCGCACGATGAAGGCGTCACTGTCGACGACTGATGGCGGGTTCGTTGTCATGCTCATTATTCTCTCCTGACGTGATCGGTAACTGCAACTCGATAGTTGCATTAACTCAGGAGTACTGCAACCATTTGATTGCAGTAAATGTGACCGCTGGTTCACCGGACGATCGCGGGGTCGGGTAGGCACTCGCTGCGTTGGCCCGGGTGCAAACGCGCCATGTACGCGGGAAACTCGTCATCCAGGTTGTGTAGTAACACACGACCGGTGACTCTGAGAGGTTCCTCGGAATCTCGCGACGTGAGGTTCCTTGGCAGAGGTGCAGAGTACATTGCGCTTGGTGAAGGAATGGCGAGCGGAAAGAGAGTGATCATGCCAACAGACCAGTACCACGAACCGCCGGACGAGCTTTCGGACGAAGTGCGGACATTCGCCCGGATGTGCGCGAGCCTCTCCGAAGAAGCGGAAGCCATTGGTTGGTATGAGCAACGGATAGCTGTCGAGAAGGACCCTGTCGCGCGCGACATCATGCTGAATTCCCTCGGCGAAGAATACAAGCACTTCAGTATGGAACTGGAATTCCTCCTGCGCGCGAAGCCCAAGTGGCGCGAGACCGCCCAAGGCATCCTTTTCACCAAGGGCGACATCGTCAAACATGGCGAGAAAGCGGAGGAAGCGGCAGGCTGAACCCATGATGAGCGCCCGTTTCGAGGAACTGGACTGGCAGGAAACCCCAATGGGCGAACTCACGTTGCGGCGGCGGCAGGAGCCTACGCTCGGGGTCGACGTGTTCGAAGTGAAACTCGGCGACGAGTTCCTCATGTCGAGCCTGTTCACCGTCGCCGAGGAAGCCCTCGCCGACCTCGGTCTGGCGGCAACGGCCGGCGAGAAGCTGAGCGTGCTGGTCGGAGGCCTGGGTCTCGGGTACACCGCAGTCGCCGCGCTCGCCGACGTGCGGGTCGCCTCCCTCGAGGTGGTCGAGGCTCTCCGTGCTGTGATCGACTGGCACGAGCGCGGATTGCTGCCCGCGTCGGCGAAGCTCACCGGCGACGTCCGAACCACGCTCGTGCTCGACGACTTCTTCGACATGATGCGCCGCGAACCCGCGAATCAGTACGACGCGATCCTGCTGGACATCGACCACTCGCCGCGCCACCAGCTCGAACCCGGCCATGCCGATCTGTACACCGAGACGGGTCTGGAGCGGGTGAGCAGCCATCTCGCTCCTCGCGGCGTGTTCGCCCTCTGGTCGGATGACCCGCCCGACGACGAGTTCCTTGCTCGCCTAGGCTCCGTGTTCGACTCCGCCACCGCGCACACTGTCGACTTCGACAACGCGCTCACGGGCGGGATCTCGTCCAACACGGTGTACGTCGCGACCCGCGTTGCCTGATCGGCCCGCGACTTCGCCTCGCACGACGACCCTGCAGCGGCCTGAACACGTCGCTCTAGGTCAGTGCGGCACCCTGACGGTCAACCCGCCGGACTGGACCGTGACCGTGACGCTCGCGACATGGCCGAAGCTGTCGCCGTCGAGCTGAATCTTTTTGGGTCGATCGAAATCCGCGTGCAGAGTCCTGGCCTGCGCGTACTGGAGCGCGCGCGGCCTCGGCGTCAGCTCGAGCGCGAGTTTGCCGCCCCGCGTGCGGTGCAGGAATCGGTGAAACACGAGACGGGTTCCGATGCGCAGCCAATCACCGAACCCTTTCGGGCTCAGCACCACGACGTCCAGGAGCCCATCGTCGATCTTCGCGTCGGGCAGCAGGAGGATGTTCGCGGTGAGCGTCCCGCAGTTTCCTACGATCACCGTGTGCGCGCGAACCGTCTGGATGGGATCATCGTCGAGCCGGTAGTGGATCCTGATGTGCTTGTTCCGGAACACGGATCTCGCGATCGGGTCGCTGTAGGCGATCCACCCGAACCGCTTCTTCATCCGCACGTCCGTGTGGGCGGCCATGCTCGCGTCGAGGCCGATTCCCGCCATGACGAGGAAGATGTTCCGCTCAGTCGCGCCGTCCTCGCGCGTGAACTGAGCGTGCGCGACATCGATGGGCATGTCGGTTCCCGAGAATGCGATTCGAATCGAATCCGCCGGGTTGTTGAGTGGCAGGTTCAGATTCCGGGCAAGCAAATTGCCAGTACCAACCGGCACGACCTCCACAGGCACGTTCCGGTCGTGGGCGACTTCCGCGGCAGCGCGAATCGTGCCGTCCCCGCCGATCACTATGAGAAGGTTGGGGTTCACCGCGAGTGCCCGTACTGTCGCATCCTGGCCGGGATCATCGACCGTCGTCTCGAACCATCGCGTGGGGCCGCATCCGTGACGCTTCGCCTCCTCATCGATGGCGGCCCTCACCTCGGGCGGGTTGACGTTGACCGGATTGCAGATGACGGCCACGACGGGCCGTGCCCCGGCTTGTGGTCTGGCCATCGTCCTGAACTCCTGGCGATTCTGTCGATTCGTCCTACCAGTCGGCGCGTTCCGTTCCGGCCACAGCGACTCCACTCATGGTAGGTCAACGCGGTCGCAGCGGGCGATCGCCGGCCCGGCTACGGTGGGGGTATGACCATCGCGACATCCTTCATCCCCGAAGCGGGCACCGTCACCATGTTCAGCACGACCTGGTGCGGCTACTGCACCCGGCTCAAGGGGCAGTTGTCGAAGGAAGGCATCGCGGTCCGCGAGATCAACATCGAAGAGGTCGACGGAACGGCCGAGCTGGTCGCTTCGCTCAACAACGGCAACCAGACGGTACCCACCGTGCTGTTCCCGGACGGCAGCGCCGCCACCAATCCGTCGCTTGCCGAAGTGAAACTGCGGCTCGTGTAGGCAGGGATCTAAACCAGCGGCGCCCACTCCGTGACGGAAATCACGAGGACGAGTCCGAGCGCCGTGGCCGCCATCGCGGCAAGCAGCACCGCGAGTGTCACGAGTTTCGCGCGCACGTGCCGCACGACCATCGAGACCACGACCATGAGCGCGTAGAGCACCGCGACGATCCCGGCCCCGAGGATGCCGATGAGCGGTTGGCGCGAACTCAGGGCGAGCAGAACTCCGCCGCAGATCACCATCATGAGCGCGCCGACGATCAACCAGCTGCGGCCCGTCGACGTGCGCAGCGCAGGCTGTTCGCTGATCCGCGGATCGCTGCGCGGCTCGGGTTTCGTCATCAGCTCACCTCTCGCACTCCTGCGTCAAGGTTAGGCCGGGATGCTGGGAACCGCATGCCCGCGAGAGTTCGCGGATACTGCGGCCACGGAAAATGCCGGTGTGGCGGGGCCCGAAGACCCCGCCACACCGTCACTGCTTGTCGATCAGCGCATCAACCGCCTACGACAGTGCCGAACATGCGGACGTGTACTCCGCCTCGCTGAAGGTCGTCCCGGTGAAGAAGGAGGCGACCGTCTTCAATCCGAGTTCAACGTTGGAGTCCGGTGCCGAGATGGTGACCTCGGTGGACGGCGTGTCACTGCCCGTGAGGGAGTAATTCATGTCCTTGATCATGCCCGCGTAGGACACGGTCAAACCGTCGATCGCCGCCCGGACGCCCGCGCGGGTGAGGTCGCCATTCTTCGCGGCCTTCTGCAGCACCGCAAGGATCGGGTAGCTGCTCGCCCAACCGATCACGTAACCGTGGTTGGACGGGAGCTCACCGCCCAGCGACGCCTTGATGTCCGCGATGCCCTGGCTGTCGCCGTCCCACATGTCGAACGGACTCATGTGGTTGTAGAGCCCGACGAGTGCGGGTGCAGCGGCACTGCCGAGCAGCGCCGGGTTCCAGGTGGGGAGCGATCCGAGGAAACGTCCCTTGAACCCGGATCCTGCGAGCTTGCCGACGATCTCGGCGGTCTCCGCAGGCCCAATGGCCAGCACGACGGCTTCAGGCTGCGCAGCCATCACTGCCGCGACCACGGCGTCCTGGTTGCCGGTGATCTGGTTGGGGCCCGTGGGAATCGCGGTCACGGTTGCACCGTTCGCATCTGCCCACCTCTGAACTCCAGCGGCGGAGTCCCCACCGTAGTCGCCCGGGTAGCCCACGGCCGCAACCTTCGTCGGCTTCGTGAACGCCGAAGACATCCAGTCAAGGCCGAGCATCGCCTCGGTGCAGTACGAGTAGCCGTTCTGCAGGATGATGCCCTCGTCCGACTCGGCGAAGTTGTAGCCTGACCACCACGACGCCGGGGCCGCGATGATGTCGGCCTTGTTCATGTCCGCCAGCACGCCCTGGGTGTTGACCGTGCCCAGCGACTGGGCGATGGCGAGGATGCTGGACTCGATCTCCTGGTACGCCGCCGCGTGCTCCGCGGCCTGGTACTTCGTGTCGCGGGTGTACGTGTCGATATCGACATCGAACCCGCCGATTCCGCCGGCCTCGTTCACCTGCTTCCAGAATGCGCGCTGGCCATCCGTGAGCGGAACAGCAAGTGCCGCGAACGGGCCCTCGGTGAGGTCGGAGAGCACTCCGAGGTAAATGCATCCGTTGTCGGCGTTAACCGCGTTGGGGCATGCCTCTTCCGTGACTCCGGCGCTGAACTTGATGCCGTCGCCGGAGGTGGCGCCATCGCCTTCCTCCAACGGCGTACAACCCGCGAGGACCATGAGCCCCGCGGTTGCTGCAGCTGCGACGAGCAACACTCGCCGCCTGTTTAGCGTGTTCATGTCGTTCTCCTTACTTTCTCTTGGTAGTGCATTGGGTGAAACGCTCAATACTTGAAGGGCCAGGCCATGAAGTAGTTCCGGACGCGAATCCACAATCCGAACAGCCCGCGCGGCTCGAGCGCCATGAAGAGCACGATGAGCACGCCGAACAGGATGGTCTGAAGCTGGTAAACGCTCACGATCCCCTCGCCGCCAGGCCCCGAAATGAAAGGCAGCAGCGGTGCGACGGCCTCCAGCAGTTTGGGAACGAGCACCACGAACGCGGCACCGATGATGGCACCGGAAATCGTCGCGGCGCCGCCGATGACGACGATCGCGATGATGTCGATCGACAGAAACAGGTTCCACTGCTCTGGCGAGATCCGCCCGATCAGCATGGACAGGAGCGCACCGCCGAGCCCGGCGAGCGCGGAGGAGACGGCGAACGCGAGTGTTTTCGTGCGCAGCAGCGGTACGCCCATGACCTCGGCTGCGATGTCGCGATCCCGCACAGCGGCGAACGCGCGACCCGTGCGGGACCGCGCGAGGTTCTTGGCGCCGAGCGCGACGAGCGCGAGCAGGATGAATGCGAGCAGGTACATGGCGACCTGCTCGGTCATGATGAGCGGGCCGATCCGGTACGAGGAACTCAGATCCATGCCGAAGAGGGTGAACTCCGCGACACCGCGGCCCACGCCCTGGCCCCCGCTGACCTCCGGCCACTGTTTGAAGAGTTGCTCTCCCAGCATGAGCAGTCCGATGGTGAGAATTGCGAGGTAGAGCCCGCGAACCCGAATCGCGATCGGCGCGACGAGGAGTCCGACCACGCCGGGGATGATCGCGGCAAGCGGCAGCGCGATCGCGAGATCCAGCCCGAGCCCCCACACCACCCGACCGGGTGACCCTGCGAACACCGCGGCCGTGTACGCGCCGAGCCCCATGAAGAACGCGTGGCCGAGAGAGATCTGACCCGCATAACCGGTGAGCAGATTCAGGCCGATCCCGCTGATCGCAAACACGAACACGGTGGCCAGCAGATAGGTGACGTTGCGGGTGGCAAGGAACGGGAGCACGGTCGCGGCGAGAAGGAGGATGAGAATCCAGACCCTCTTGTACCGCGTGTTGAAAATTGCCCGGTCCGCCGCATAACTCGTGTAGAGGCGCGGCCGCCCCCTGCGTGCCCAGGAGCCCACCCGGGGCGGCGTGCCGCCGGAACGCGGCCGCCCTTCGCCGCGGTTGGCGAGCGCGAGAGAGTCGCCGGTCAGCCTCCGCGTGGGGTCGACCTCGCGGACCGTGTTGGATTCGTTGCTCACAGGCGCTGCACCTCTCTCGTGCCGAACAGGCCATACGGCCGGACGAGCAGCACGATGATCATGACGAGGTACGGGACGACGTTCTCGAAGTTCGATCCGAGCCACGACGCATGCACCGGCTGGTACGCGGAGGTGAGCGCCGCGACCACCCCGACGATGAGCCCGCCGACGATCGCGCCGCGCAGGGAATCCATCCCGCCGATGATGATGGCGGGGAGTACAACGAGCGAGAAGATCGCATCCGTGGCCTGGACGACGCCGCCGTTCGCCGCGAGCAGCACTCCCCCGAGCGCCGCCAGGCCGCCCCCGATCGCCCACGCGATGGAGAACACACGGCCGACATTGACGCCCTGCGCGAGGGCGATTTCCTGGTCCAGCGACGTGGCCCGCATCGCAAGCCCGAGCCGGGAGCGGCTGAGCCACCACACGAGCGCAACGAGCACGACGACCGCGATGATGATGCGCGAGATCGTGTTCTGGTACACGAGCACGCCGCCGGCGCACCCGCCATCGCTCGAGTCGCCGCCGAGGCAGATCGACAGCAGTTGCCACGGGTCGCCGACGGTGCGCGGACGAGAATCGAACAGGCGGAATGCGACGATGAGCAGCGCGATGAAGATTCCGATCGTCATGATGGCGGTCGAGAACACCGGGCGCCCCACCATGGGCCGGATCGCCACGCGCTCGATCCCTGCCGACAGCAGGCCGATCACGATCATGGCGGCGGGTACGGCGACGAAGAACGGGATGCCCGCGTCCACCGCGAACACCGAGGCCGTGAAGCTACCGAGGATGAGGAGTGCGGGCTGCGCGAAGTTCAGCACTCCCGTCGCGCGGAAGATCACGACGAAACTCACGGCGATGATCGCGTACACAGACCCGATTCCGAGCCCGGAAATGAGCGCCTGCAGGAAGATGTTCATCCTTCCCTCCCGAGGTCGGCGCCCGCGAACTGCTCCGTGTCGCCGTACATGTCGTCGATGAGGTGAGGAACGGTCGCAGCGAAGGATGCGCGCTTGAGCTTTTGCGTCGCCGTGAGCTCGCCGTCTTCGTGATCGAGTTCCTTGTGCAGCATCCGGAACTTGCGCAGTGACTCCACGCGCGCGAATTTTCGGTTTGTCGCGCGCACCGCGTCGGCGATCAGGTCGACAACCTCGGGGCGCGTGGCGAGGTCGCGGTATGTCGTGTAGTCGATGTGGCGGCGGACTGCCCAGTCGGCGACGGCATCGAACTCGATCTCGATGAGCACCGTGAGGTACGGTCGGCGGTCGCCGATGACGATCGCCTCGCGGATGTACGGTGAGGCTTTGAGCGAGTTCTCCAGCTCGCTCGGCGAAATGTTCTTGCCGCCCGCGGTGATGATGATGTCCTTGATGCGGTCGACGATGCGCAGGTGCGTCCCATCGACCCATTCGCCGACGTCGCCCGTGTGCAGCCAGCCGTCGCTGTCGAGGGCTTCCGCCGTGGCCTGGGGCTTGTGCCAGTAGCCGAGGAAGTTGCCCGGGTGCCTCGTGAGGACTTCGCCTGTTTCGTCGTCGACGCGAAGCTCGATGCCCACTTGCGGCTCGCCCACCGTGCCGACGCGCATCCGGCCCACCATGTTGGTCGTTGCAACCGCCGAGTTCTCCGTCATGCCGTACGCCTCGTAAATCGGAACGCCGATCCCGAGGAAGTACAGGAGCACGTCCGGCGCGATGGGCGCGGCACCCGAAAGGCTGTGGCGGACCCTGGAGAGCCCGAGGTGGCGCCGAAGCGCGCGAAGGGCGATAACCCAGGCGATGAAGTAGAGGACGCGGGATCTTCCGGTGTGGTCTCCGCCGTTCGCGGCCCGATCGCGCGCAACGGTGTCGGCGAGCCGCACCGCGATCCGATAGCTCAGTCGCTTGAGCGGCGACGCGTTCGCCGTCTTGATGACGACGGCGGTCTCGATCTTCTCCCAGATCCTGGGCACCGCGAACAGTGCGGTGGGCTGGACTTCGGCGAGATCCGAGGTGACCGTCTCGATGGACTCCGCGAAGTGAATGAGCATGTGCCGGTAGAGGTGGACCCAGTTCGTGATCGTGCGCTCCACGACGTGCGAGAGGGGCAGGTACGACAGCATGATGTCCCGGTCGTTCAGGCCGCTCCCGAAAACTCCGGATGTCGCGCCGAAGCACCGCGTGCCGAAGGACACGTTCTCGGCGCTCAACATCGCCCCCTTCGCCGGACCCGTCGTGCCCGAGGTGTAGATGAGGGTCACGAGATCCTGGGGGCTCCGGCCGGCATCCTTCTCGGCGAGCAGGCCGGGCTGTTCGCGCCGGACCTCGTCGCCGCGGCGCACGAGCTCGTCGACTCCGATGAGGTTGTCGTGGTCGAGCCCGTACAGCCCGCGCGAGTTCACATAGACGATCCACTCGAGGTCGGGGCACTTGTCGAACACTTCGATTGCTTTGTCCACCTGCTCCTGATCCTCGGCGACGAGAACGCGGGCTCCGGAGTCCACGAGCAGATACTCGAGCTCCGCGGCAGGGTTGGTCGGGTATATGCCGACGATGGCGGCCCGCAGCATCCCGGCACCGACATCCGAGTACAGCCATTCGGGGCGATTCTCGGACTGGATCGCGACCCGATCCCCGTCGGTGACGCCGAGCGCGGCGAAACCGAACGCGAAGGCTTCGGAGTGGTCGAGATAGTCCTGCCACGTGATGTCCTGCCAAATGCCGAACTTCTTCTCGCGCATGGCCACGGAATTGCCGCGCTGCTGTGCCGCCGCCCTGAGCAATCTGGGCATGTACAGGATGTCCTCGTCAGGAAGGACTGTCGGTGTCTGTGCCGTCACGACGCTCCCCCTGCCTGCTGGGGTTTCGAGCCGGGCTTCGCCTCTGCCGCGCCGCCGAGGTACGCGGCGATCACGGCCGGATCCGCTTGCACATCTTCGGGTGTGCCCAACGCGATCTGTCGGCCGAAATCGAGCACCATCACGCGGTCGGCGAGATCCATCACGAGGCGCATGTCGTGCTCCACGAGAATCATCGCGATCCCGAGCTCCGTGCGGATGTCCATGATGAACCGCGCCATGTCCTCGGTTTCTTCGACGTTCATCCCCGCCACGGGCTCGTCGAGGAGCAGCAGTTTCGGTTCCATCGCGAGCGCGCGCCCCACCTCGATGCGCTTCTTGATCCCGTACGGAAGAATCCCGACCGGAAGGTGGCGCACGGCGGCGAGATCGAGGAAGTCGATGATGTTCTCCACTGCGCGCCGGGCTTCGATCTCCGAGCGGCGCGCCCGCGGAAGCCACAGGAACGCTTCCCACCACTGCGCATCAATGAGGTTGTGGCGGCCGAGAAGCAGGTTCTCGAGCACCGTGAGGTTGTCGAACAGTTCGATGTTCTGGAACGTGCGCGCCACCCCGCGCTGCGCGATCACATCCGGACGCAACCCGAGGAGGGATTCGCCGTCGAACGTGATGCCTCCTTCTGCGGGCCGATACACGCCGGAAATGCAATTGAAGGTCGATGTCTTGCCGGCGCCGTTCGGCCCGATCACGGCGAACAGTTCGCCCGGGTTCACATCGAAGCTCACGTCCGAGAGGGCGCTCGTTCCGCCGAACGCGAGGCTGAGCGAGGAGACCGAGAGCAGCGGCGTTGTCACGACAGCCACCTCTTCTTCCTCGTGTAGTGCTTCACGTCGCGCAGGGATCGCTCGCCCGCGCCGATTCCGAGGTAGAACTCCTGAATGGTTTCGTCCTCGCGCAATTGCGCGGCCGGCGCATCCATGACCGTGCGGCCGTTCTCGAGGACATAACCGTGGTCGGCGACCGACAGCGCCATGGCAGCATTCTGCTCGATGAGCAGGATTCCGACGCCCTCGGCGTTGATCTCCACGATGAGGTCGCGGATCTGGTCCACCACTTTCGGCGCAAGGCCGAGGCTCGGCTCGTCCAGGAGCAGGTACTTCGGCTCGGACATGAGCGCGCGCCCGATCGCGAGCATTTGCTGCTCGCCGCCGGAAAGATACCCCGCTCGGTCGCCTCGCCTCGACGCGAGCACAGGGAATCGCGTGTAAATGCGCTCCATGTTGGATGCGATGGTCGACCCCGGACGGGTGTGCGCGCCGATTTTCAAGTTCTCGTCCACCGTGAACTCGACGAGAATCCGCCGACCTTCCATCACCTGGCTGATGCCCGCGCGCACAATGCGGCTTGCCTGGGTGGGAAGCGGCGCGTCGTCCAGGGTGACGTTGCCCTTCGTGATTGTCCCCCTGTGTACGTCCAGAAGACCTGTCACTGCGCGCAAAAGTGTGGTCTTGCCCGCACCGTTCGCCCCCAATAGCGCCACAATCGAGCCCACGGGAACCTGGATGCTCGCTCCTCGAAGCGAAAGCATCACATCCTCGTAAACCACTTCGAGATTGCGTACGGCGAGCAAGCAGAACTCCTCGTCATTGAGTAATTGCGACTAAGAATGCCCTGCGCAGCAGGGAGAGTCAAACCCATAGGAGGTTTCGGCAGTTTCCGATTTCGACTGCCGGGTTCGGTGCGACCTACTGTTCGCGGATGCCCCAGGGCTGCCCGAATCCGCCCTCGGACTCCGGGGCCGCCATGAGGTCGAGGAACGGCTTCGCGTCGAACGCCTCCGGTCCGAGGACTCCGGAGCCAGTCCACACACCTGTCGCGAGCAACTCGAGCGCGATGACCGGGTTCAGAGCTGTCTGCCATACGACGCACTGGCTCTCGTATTCGGCCATCGTCCACTCGTTGTCGCTCACGTGGTACAGGTACGTCGAGCGGGGCTTGCCGTCCTTGCCCGTTCCAGTCACCCACACCCCTGCGCACGTCTTGCCCGTCATCCGGGGCCCGATCGTCGCGGGATCCGGCAGTCCAGCGGCCACGACGTCGCGCGGTGCGACCATGACGGGGCCCTCCGCCGATCGCACGCGCACGGGCTGCGTTCTGTCGAGGCCGAGTTGATTGAGCGTCTTGAGGATGCCGATGAACTCCTCGCCGAGCCCGTACTTGAAGGTCACGCGCTTCGCCGGCAGCCAGCGGGGCATGAGGAGCACTTCTTCGTGCTCGACGTTGACGCACTCCACGGGCCCGATTCCCTCCGGGAAGTCGAACACTTCCGGCTCGCTGAACGGCGCGGTCGTGTACCAGCCGCGATTCTTCTCCCAGATGACGGGAGGGTTCAGGCACTCCTCGATCGTCGTCCAGATGCTGAACGACGGCGCGAAGATTTCGTTCCCTTCCTCATCCCGCACGACGAGGTTCGCTCCGTCGCGCACGCCGAGCTCCTCGACTTCGCTGAACAAGTGGTCGACGGCGTAGCGGGCGAAGACGTCCGAAAGCCCAGGCTCTACGCCGATGCCCACGAGTGCGAGACGCCCGGCCTTCTCCCAGTCGGGGGCCTGCGCGAACTGGTCGTCGCCGAGCTTCACGCCGGTCTCTTCGTGCGGGTTCGTCGGATGCGGCTCCGACAGGCTCATGGCCATGTCGAGGTAGTCCGCCCCGGCCGCGAGCGCCCCGGCGAAAATCGTGGGAACGAACTTCGGCTCTACCGCGTTCATCACGTGGGTGGCACCGTGCTCTTTCGCGACGGCCGACACGTCGTCCGGGTTCGACGCGTCGATCTTCGCGGCCACGAACCGGTGGGCGCCCTCCGGGTGCCTCTCGGCGACCCACGCAACCGTGGCTTCTGCGCGCGCGAGGTCGTAGTCGCTCACGATCATGAGTTCGAAAAAATTGCGTCGTGCGGCGATCTTCGCGATCGCATTCCCGACGCCGCCGGCACCGACCAGAAGGATTCTCATGCCCCCACGGTATCCGGTTCCCCGGTTCAGAACCTACGGTCGGTTTGCCCGAAATCCGGCGGCGCGCGAAGTCCTCCCGCGAGGCGGGTGCGGCCTGTGCCCCCCGATCGCGGGTCAGGCTCGGGGGCCAATTCTTGGTAACGTTTTCAGGATCCCCCGGAGACCCGATGACGCAACCCGCAAGTCCGCCGAACGCCCGGCCAACCATGCGCGATGTCGCCCTGCGCGCGGGCGTCGGCGTCTCCACTGTGTCCCGCGTCGTGAGCGGCGACGTCCGGGTCAGCCCCGCGCGAACTGCCGCCGTGCGCCAGGCGATCTCAGAATTGGGTTTCCGGCGCAACGATTCCGCCCGGCAATTGCGCAAGGGCGCGGCATCCAGCATCGGGCTGCTCATCGAAAGCGTGTCCGACCCGTTCTTCTCCCTCATCAATCAGGCCGTCGAAGAGGTCGCCCACGACCGCGACTCGCTCCTGATGTCCGCCTCCTCCAATCGGGACGCCGATCGCGCGAAAAAGATGATCCTCGCGTTTTGCGCCCGCCGAGTCGATGGGCTGATCGTCACCCCTCCTGAGTCGAAGGACCTCGACTATTTGAGGCAGGAAATTCTGGCCGGGGTGCACATGGTCGTCGTCGACCGCCCTGTTCCCGGGCTCCACGCCGACACCGTGCTCACCGACAACGTCGGCGGGGCACGTGCGGCAGTAGAACACCTGATCGCCCACGGGCACAGGAGAATCGCGTGCTTCACGGACCGGCACGAGCTCTTCACGTCGATCAATCGCGTGCTCGGATACCGCCAGGCGCTCGAGGCGGCGGGTATTCCGGTCGACCCGTCGCTCATTCACGAAGCGGTCAACGGCGAGTACCGGTTTGCCGAGCCCCTCGCGGCGCTCCTCGACGGTTCGAACCCGCCCACCGCGATCTTCACGGGGAACAACCGTGCAACGAGCACGATCTTGCGGGAACTTTCCCGACGCCGCATAGTGATCGCATTGGTGGGATTCGACGATTTCGAACTCGCGGATGTCGTTCGGCCGGGCGTGACCGTGGTCGCACAGGATCCGCTCACGATGGGCCGGATCGCCGCGAATCTGTTGTTCTCGCGACTCGATGGGGACACTTCCCCCGTGCAAACCATCACCCTCCGCACCACGCTCATTCCTCGCGGTTCCGGCGAGATACCGGCCTGACAGCTTACGCGTTGCAGGATTGTGACCCGAAATCGACGGGGCGATTCGTCTGGCCCTTGAAATGACAACGTTTTCAGAGTTGAATGGGGTCGTCCGGTTCACTCTTCAAACGGACTCGCAGCAATTTCCCAATGGAGGATCGCACCATGCGTAAATCACTTTCCATCCTCGCTGGCGCGGCCGCCCTCGGCCTCGCGCTGACGGGCTGCTCGACGGGCGGAGGAACCCCGGACCCCGGCAATGCCGACCAGGTCGAGGTCTTCACCTGGTGGGCATCAGGTTCAGAGAAGGTCGGCCTCGACGCCCTCGTCAAGGTCTTCAACGAGCAGTACCCGGACGTTGAATTCATCAACGCATCCGTTGCCGGCGGCGCCGGATCCAACGCGAAAGCCGCTCTCGCCTCGCGCCTCGAAGCCAACGACCCGCCGGACACGTTCCAGGCGCACGCCGGTGCCGAGCTCACCGACTACATCAACGCGGGCCAGCTTCAGGATCTCAGCTCGTTCTACGCTGAGACCGGGCTCAACGACGTGTTCCCCGCCTCGCTCCTCGAGCGCCTCACGGTTGACGGCGCGATCTACTCCGTGCCGAGCAACATCCACCGCGCCAACGTCGTGTGGGTGAACACTGCGGTGCTGACGGATGCCGGCATCGACCCGACCAAGGCGCCGGCAGACATGGACGCCTGGATCAAGGATCTGCAAAAACTCAAGGACGCCGGCGTCGAAACTCCGCTGTCACTGGGCACCGAGTGGACCCAGATGCAGTTGCTGGAGAACGTGCTCATCGCCGACCTCGGCGCTGACGGATACTCCGGGCTGTGGACCGGCGACACGTCGTGGGACAGCGCAGGCGTGAAGAAGGCCGTCGACCACTACGGCCAGCTCCTCGGTTTCGTGAACAGCGACTTCGCCGGCCTCGAATGGGACGCGGCAACGCAAATCGTGATCGACGGCAACGCCGGTTACAACGTCATGGGCGACTGGGCTGAGGCCGCATTCGTGCAGGCCGGCAAGATCTACGGCACCGACTACACGACGTGGGCGACCCCGGGTACCGACGGTGTGTTCGACTTCCTCGCCGACTCGTTCACTCTCACGGTGGGCGCGCCGCACGAGCAGGCCACGAAGGACTGGCTGACAACGATCAGTTCGGCGGAGGGCCAGAAGGCGTTCAACATCGCCAAGGGATCCATTCCTGCTCGCACTGACGCTGTCGCCAGCGACTACCCGGCGTACCAGCAGACCGCCATCAAGTCATTCGCTGAAGACACCGTGGTGAGCTCGCTCGCCCACGGCGCCGCAGCGAGCATCTCGTGGTCCGGCGACATCTCCTCCGCCGTCGGAAAGTTCGGCGCCGACCGGGATGCCGCATCGCTCGTGGGTGCACTGGTCGCCGCTGCGGCCAAGGCACTCGGCTAAACCACACCAAAGGTACACAATGGTGGGTGGGAGCACTCGGTGCTTCCACCCACCGTCACGTTGGCAACACGGTTGGCGTGATCGCAACGACGCGAGGGAGTGAACGCCAGTGCGCAAGGGAATCAAGAACTGGGGGCCGCCTCTCCTCCTCGTCTCCCCGACGATCATCATCCTGGGCATCTTCGTCTACGGCCTGATCGCGGCGAACATTTCCGTGTCGATGAGCGACCGGCACAGCCTGAAACCCGCGGAGAACTTCGTCGGGATCGACAATTACATCGCGCTGTTCACCGAAGAGCGCTTCCTGCATTCGCTCTACAATCTCAGCATCTTCACGCTGTTTTTCCTCGTGGGCACCATGTTCTTCGGATTCCTTTGGGCGTGGATGCTCGACAAGGGCGTCACGGCGGAGGGCATTTTCCGTTCGGTGTACCTGTTCCCGATGGCCATTTCGTTCGTCGCATCCGGTGTCGTCTGGCGCTGGCTGCTCAACAGCGCCGAAGGAGATCGGGCATCCGGCCTCAACCGCATTTTCGAGAACCTCGGCCTCGGGTTCCTGCAGAACCCATGGTGGAGCGATCCGACCTGGGGGATGGCGGCGATCGCGCTCCCCGCCATCTGGCAGCTCTCCGGCTACGTCATGGCGCTGTTCCTGTCCGGCTTCCGGGGCATCCCGGAAGAGCTGCGCGAAGCGGCGCGCATGGATGGCGCCTCCGAGTGGAAGATGTACCGCCACGTGATCTTCCCGCAGCTCAGCCCCGTGGCGTTGTCCGCCCTCATCATCGTCGGGCACATGTCGCTCAAGGTTTTCGACCTCATCATGGCGATCACGAAAGCGATCTACCAAACCGAAGTGCCCGCCACTTACCTGTGGATCGCCCTCACCGCGAATGATTACGCGAAATCGGCCACGATCGCCACGATCCTGCTCCTGTTGGTCGCGATCCTCATCATCCCGTACCTGATCTACACCGCTCGCGCGGAGAAGGCGCACCGATGACGATCACGACGGGAATCGAGAAGAAGGCTCCGGTCGCCACCGGGCACGGTGCCCGTGTGCACCTGAGCCGCACGGCCAAGTACACGCTTTTGGTGATCTTCCTCGTCGCCGTACTGATGCCGGTCTACGTGCTCATCGTCACAAGCCTCAAGCCGCCGGCGGATGTGAACCCGGCCACCTCGTGGGGCCTCCCCGTCCGCTGGCCGTGGGAACCCGTCGCTCCGGGAGGGCCGACCGGTTTCGACAACTGGGTGATCGCGTGGGAGGCATTGTCCGGGGCCATCGGCCGCACGTTCATGCTCGCGATCCCCGCCGCGCTCATCTCCTCGTTCCTCGGAGCGATGAACGGCTTCGTGCTCTCGCGCTGGAGGTTCCCGCGCGCCGACTGGGTGTTCACGTTCATCCTGTTCGGGATGTTCATCCCCTACCAGGCGATCATGACTCCGCTCGTGCAAATGAAGACGTCTCTCGGCCTGCCGAGCGACATCGGCACGCTCATTCTCGTGCACATCATTTACGGACTGCCGATCTGCACCCTGATCTTCCGGAACTACTACGTCGGCATTCCGAACGAGCTCATGGAGGCATCCCGCGTGGACGGCGCCGGGATGTTGCGGACGTTCCGCAGCGTCGTCCTGCCGCTCTCGCTGCCCGGCTTCGTCGTCACGATCATTTGGCAGTTCACGTCGGCCTGGAACGACTTCCTGTTCGCGTTGTTCCTCTCGAACCAGCGCCAGGGGCCGGTGTCGCTCGCGCTCAACAACCTTGCGCAGGGAGCCCAGCTGGCGAACTACGGTGCCGCCATGGCCGGCGCGTTGCTGGCGTCGCTGCCCACTCTCGTCGTCTACATCGTTCTCGGCAAATACTTCATCGGCGGACTCATGAGCGGCTCGGTGAAGAGTTAGTCACGCGGTCGGAGGAACAGCACCCGGCTGCACTGCAGGGCGCCGAAGTCGCTTGATCGCGGTCACCGCGACCGCCGCGAGCGCGAGCCCGGCGGGGACGAGAAGTTGTGCTCCCGCGAGCACGAGGAGCCCGGCCACGAACAGGCACGACAGGATCGCCATCCACCAGCCGACCGAGTACCGCTCCAGAAGCCGCACGGCGGCAATCATTCCCAGGGCGTAGACGGCCACCATGCAACTCGTGTGGATGAGAACGAACGCGGCCAGGTCGAGGCCCGTGGCGATCAGCGCCACGAGGTACGTTCCGGCGAGCAGCGCGACGACGAACAGGCTGCGCCGTGGAACGCCGCCGGTGTCCGCTCCCGCCGCCATCCACCGGGGAAGATCGCCGTCCCGCCCGAGGGATGCGCCGAGCTTGGCGAACGCGCCCAGGTACGTGTTGAGCACACCCACCGCGACGACGCCGGCAATGACGGCGACAGCCGCCGGTCCGACTCCGGGTGCGCTCGTCGCAACGAGGTCGAGCAGCGGAACCGCTTTGGACCCTGCGTCCGGTCCGAGGACGGCGATCGTGACGATCTGAAGGGAAAGATACGCGACGCCGACAGCCGCGATCGCGATCGCGGTTGCGAGCGGGATTGTGCGCCGCGGATTGCGGAACTCGCTTGCGAGGTGAGTCACCGCCTCCCAGCCGGCGAACGCCCACACGAACAGGCTGATCGCCGCGCCGACGCCCGCCCACCCGTGCGGCAGGAACGGAGTGAAGTTGTCGATGCGCGCGGCCGGAGCGCTCACAGCGACGACCCCGATGACGACCGTCACGAGCGACGCCGTGAGCACGAGCTGAACCGGGCCGGACACCCTGAGCCCGAATGCGTTCGCCACGAGGGGCGGCACGAAAATGAGCACGGCGAGCACGACGACGAGCCACCGGGGCGCATCGAAAATCGCGCCGATGTACGAGGCGCCGAGCACCGCGACGACGGGCGCGCCGACGCACACCCCGAAGTAAAACCAGTATCCGGCCATCCGCGCTGCGGTTTGCCCCAGCGCGAGCCGCGCGAAAGTCGCCACGCCGCCCGAGTCCGGATATCGCGCCGCAAGCGCCGCGAACGTCCCGGCGAGCGGGATGGAAACCACGAGCACCGCCACGACGGCGACCACGGAGGCGGGGCCCGCGACGGTTGCCGCGAGGGCCGGCAGAATGAGGATTCCCGTCCCGAGTACCGAGGCGATGTACAGGGACGCACCCTGCATCAACCCGACGGTCCCGTCGGGCGCAGGAGGGGCAATCGGCTCAAGGCCCTTCAGGCTCATGGCCAGGTTCCTTCTCGAGAAAACGGATTCACCGCAAGTCTCGCACCCGCCACCGTCACGCGATGACGGGTCAACGCCGCCGACCGTCTACTGTCGGAGTTGTGAGCACGCAGCGCGACCGGAACATCGGCGCAACCACGCAACTCGCGAGCCAGGTCAGCATCAACTTCGGGTCCTCTCTCGCCGGTCTTATCATTCCCATCGTGGGGAGCATCGTCGTCGTCGCCGTCCGCCAACTCGTCACGGCGATCGTCCTTGTTCCCTTCGTGCGTCCCCGGCTTCGCAGGCCCAGCGTGCGCACTCTGTGGCCGGTGCTCGCGCTCGGGGTGATCCTCGCGGTCATGAATCTGAGCTTCTACGAGGCTGTCGGAAGGGTCGGGCTCGGGATCGCCGTCACGATCGAGTTTCTCGGCCCTCTCGCGATTGCCCTCGCAACCTCCCGGCGGCTGCTCGACATCGCGTGCGCACTCGGCGCAGGGGTCGGCGTGTACCTGCTGGCGGGCCACGACGGCAGGCTGGACACCATCGGCATCCTCCTCGCGCTGCTGGCCGGGGCATCCTGGGCCGCCTACATTCTCGTGACCCGCACGGTCGCTGCGCGATTCCCCGGGTTGCAGGGGCTCAGCATGGCGAGCATCATCTCGCTCGCAATCGTCGTGCCGCTCGCGCTCGCGGTCGTGGACTACAGCGCTATCGACTGGCGGGTCGTCGGGCTGCTCGTCGCAGTGGGCGTGCTCAGTTCGGCGATCCCGTACAGTCTGGACCTTGTCGTGCTCCGACGGATCACGCCCCGCCTGTACTCGATCATCACGAGCTGCGCTCCCGTGATGGCGGCGTTTTTCGGCCTCCTGGTCCTCGGGCAGGAACTCACCGTGCTGCAGGTCGCCGCCGTCGTGCTCGTCAGCGTCTCAGCGGCCACGGCGTTTGCGACGCAGCGGGAGCAGACCGTCACCGCCCTGGAGGTTACGGCCGCGACGACGCCGTAAGGCCGGCGAGCACGTCCTCGATGAGGTCGGAGGCATCCTCGACCCCGACGGACAAGCGCACGAGGTTGTCGGGCACCTCGAGCTCGGTTCCGCGCACGGATGCGTGGGTCATCTCGGCCGGATAGTTCACGAGCGACTCCACCCCGCCGAGGGATTCGGCGAGCTGGAACAGAGTCGTCGACTCCGCGAACTTCCGAGCCGCGGCCGCTCCCCCGGTGAACGTGATCGACACCATCCCGCCGAAGCTGCGCATCTGCCGTGCCGCGAGTTCGTGGCCAGGATGGTCGGGAAGGCCCGGGTAGTACACGTGCTCGAGCGCTGGGTGGCCGACGAGCGCCTGGGCGAGCGCCTGCGCGTTCGCGCTGTGGCGCTCCATGCGCATCGAGAGCGTCTTGATGCCCCTCGTCGTAAGCCAGGCATCCATGGGCCCGGACACCGCACCGGCCGCGAACTGCACGAATCCAACCCGGTCGGCCAGATCGTCGTCGTTCAGGATGACGGCTCCGCCCAGAACGTCGGAGTGCCCGCCCAGGTATTTGGTCGTGGAGTGAACCACGACGTCGGCGCCCAGGGCGAGCGGATTCTGCAGGTACGGAGACGCGAACGTGTTGTCCACGACGACGAGCGCGCCCGCCGCGCGGCCGAGCTCGGAGAGCGCGGCAATATCCGAAATCGTCATAAGGGGATTGCTGGGCGTTTCGACCCACAGGACCTTCGTCGCCGGAGTGATCGCCGCCCCCACGGCATCGAGGTCGCTCATGTTCACAACATCCAGCCCGATCCCCCAGGGCACGAACATGCGATTCACGAGCCGGTGCGTGCCGCCGTAGACGTCGTTGCCCATAAGCACGCGGTCGCCTGGCGCGAGCACCGCGCGCAGGAGGGCGTCCTCTGCCGCAAGCCCCGAGGCGAAGCTCAGTCCGTGCGCGCCGCCCTCGAGGCTCGCCAATTGCTGTTGGAGCGAATCCCTCGTCGGGTTCGTGCCCCTCGTGTATTCGTAGCCGTTGCGCAAATCGCCAATGCTCTTCTGCACGAACGTCGTCGTGAGATAGACGGGCGGAATCACGGCGCCCGTCGTGGGATCGAAGCCCTGCCCGTCGTGGACGGCGCGGGTGCTGAATTCGTGGCTCATGGTTTCGCTTTCGAGAGGTCGGGCGGTGGAGTGGAAATGGTTCAGACCGCGAGGTAGTCGAGCAGGTCGCGCCGGGTGAGCACGGCGACGGGCTTCCCGTCGCGGGCGACCAGAACGGCGTCCGTGTCGGCGAACAGTTCCCGCGCCCTCGCGATCGGCTCGTGGATGCCGAGCAGATCGAGAGGCGACCCGACGGCGCTCGCCGTCTCGCTATCGATGGCATCGCCGGGTTCGGCCCGGCCGGTGGCGAGCAGGCCGAGCAGTACGTGCTCGTCGACGGAGCCGATCACTTCGCCCATCACGACAGGCGGGTCGACAGCCACCACGGGCAGCCGCGTTGACCCGGACTCGCGAAGCATCCGGATGGCGTCGACAATGGCGGTGCCGGATTTCACGTGGGCGAGGGCCAACTCGCCGCCGCCGCGGTGGTCAAGCACGTCTTCGACCGTCGCGCCCGCACGCTCGGCGCCGTCGACTCCGGCGAACCCGTGCGACGACATCCAGCGGTCGTTGAACACCTTGCCGAGGTAGCCGCGGCCGCCATCCGGAAGCAGCACAACCATGAGTGCGTCAGCGGGCAGCTCGCGGGCCACCGAGAGCGCCGAGGCCACCGCCATGCCGCTCGAACCGCCGACGAGGAGCCCCTCCTCCCGCGCGAGCCGCCGCGTCATGTCGAAAGATTCCGCGTCGCTCGAGGCCACGATCGAGTCGACAACGTTTGGGTCGTATGCGGTCGGCCAGAAGTCCTCTCCGACCCCTTCGACGAGGTAGGGCCGACCGGTGCCGCCGGAATAGACGGACCCTTCCGGGTCGGCCCCGATTACGACGACCTTCCCGTCCGAGGCTTCCTTGAGGAACCGCCCCGCGCCGCTGATCGTTCCTCCCGTTCCGACCCCCGCAACGAAGTGCGTGACGGCTCCGTCGGTATCCCGCCAGATCTCAGGCCCCGTCGTCTCATAGTGGCTGAGCGGCCCGTTCTGGTTCGAGTACTGGTCGGGCTTGAACGCGCCGGGGATCTCGCGAGCGAGCTGATCCGACACGTTGTAGTACGAGCGCGGATCCTCCGGCGCCACAGCGGTAGGGCACACGACGATCTCGGCACCGTACGCCGTCAGGACGCTGCGCTTGTCCTCACCGACCTTGTCGGGCAACACGAACACGCAGCGATAGCCTCGCTGCTGCGCCACAAGGGCGAGCCCGATCCCCGTATTGCCGCTCGTCGGCTCCACGATCGTGCCGCCGGGCTTCAGTTTTCCTTCGCGCTCCGCCGCGTCGATGATGCGGGTCGCGATCCTGTCCTTCGACGAACCGCCGGGGTTCAGGTATTCGACCTTCACGAGCACGGTCGCGGCGATGCCCTCCGCCACCCGATTGAGCTTGACGAGTGGTGTGTTTCCCACGAGATCGAGGATGCTGTTCGCGTACGCCATGATCACTCCAACGTACCAGCGCCGCATCGATGATTACCCTGCCGCGTGGGCCTCGTGCCGAGCGCTCCTGCACGCGCTTCACGCGGTGAATTTGCTCTCCGGGTTCGGTTCGATTCCGTACTCGGTGAGCTTGGCGAGAGTCTTCGCGCGGCGATTGTCGATCTCCGTCCCGATGTCCAGTGCGAGCTGGGGGTTCGACGCGACGAGCCGGTCGAGAATCGCGTTCGGCACGAGGAGCACGGTGAGGTCGGTATCCGCCGTCACGGATGCCGCGACCGCTTGCCTCGTGAGCGAACCGAGTCCGATGATCTCCCTCATCCCGAGCTGGAGCACGGGCACCTCCGAACCGTCCGACCCGTGCGCGGAAAGCGTCGCCGTGCCGCTCAGGATGAATCGCATCCCCTCCGGCGTCGACCCCCACGGCTGCACGACCTCCCCCGCGCCGAACCGCTCGAGCGTGACGTCGTTGCGGAACGTGAGCGCGTCCTCGTCCGAAAGGTACAGCGGATGCGCCACCTCCCGGAGCGCTCGTTCGTAGTTCTCCTCGGTCTGGAACGTGTCGGTGAGGTCGTTGTCGTAATGCAGTCCCTTGCGGCGCGCGGCATACCATATGCGCGTCTTGAACAGCCGGGGTCCGCTGAATTCGTCATTCGGGGAGTTCAGCGAGAGCGCGACCTTGTAGTTCCCCTTGCGCATCGGCGTGACGATCGCCTCCTCGCCCGGCACCGTTTGCGGCAGCCCGCGCGCGACCTCCCGGCACACGGCAATGACCTCCTGGGGCGGATCATCCGTGGAAAACTTCAGTTCGAACCCGACCGAGAATGCGCCGTCGCTTCTGCTCAGATTCACGAACGAGCTGCCTGCGAGACTCGCATTGGGAACGATGCGGATGCCGTCATCCGTCTGGATGTGCACGGAGCGCCAGTTCACCTCGACGACCCTGCCCCGCACGCCGTCCGCATCCAGCCAGTCGCCGAGCTCGAACGGCTGCTCGAACAGGAGCAGCAGACCGGAAATGACGGACCCGACCGCGTTCTGCAGCGCGAGGCCGATCACGATCGACCCGATCCCGAGGGCGGTGAACAGGCCGCCGATGTCCGCGCCCCACACGAACGCGAACAGCAGGCCCAGGCTCACGATGATGAGCACGAGCCGCACCAGTTGGACGAAAATCGACGGCACGCGCTGCCGCCACGTCCCCTTCTGCGCGGTCTCGAACAGGATCAGGTTCAGCGCATTCACCAGGAGCAGGATGACGAGGAACCCGAAAACTGTTGCGACGATCCTCGTCCAGTTCCAGTCCACGTCGAGCGACGTCGTCTGGCTGATGAGCAGCAGCAGCGCCCCCACGGGGACGATGAAGTTGCGCAGCAGCGAGACGATGCCGGCGGAGCGGCTTCCGCGGCGCACGAGCGAACTGTGCACCTCGGTGAGGATGAGCAGCGCAACGGGCAGCCCGACCACGATGATGACGGCCGGCCAGAACCAAGTCTGGTTCACGAAGTTAGCCATGGGCATCCGTGATGTTCAGGCGCCACACCCGCTGTTCGCCCGACGTGGTCTGAACCACCCCGGCCACCGACACGTTCTGGCTGCCCGGAAGCTTGTCGAGGACACGCTGCGTGAGGAAGATCCCAGGTTCGTCCGTCTCCCCCTGAACGCGGAACGCGAGACTCACCGCGTCGCCCCACAGGTCGTACACCATGTGCGATTTGCCGACGAGACCGCTCGTCACCGTGCCCGTGTCGATTCCGGCGCGCAGGCTGAGCGTTGCGCCGAACTGGGCGCCGAACCGGTCCAGGATGCGCTGGAACTCGACCGCCAGATCGACGGTGCGGCGGGCGTTGTCGACTCGGGGGATCGTGAGCCCGCAACTGGCCAGGTATCCGCTGCGGGTGGTGCGCACGCGCTCGACGAAGTGCAGGTCGGCCGCCTCGTCGAAGCTTCTCAGCACGTCGTTCAAGTGCTCGAGGGCCTTCTCCGACGGCAGGTTCCTGCTGTATTCGTCGAAACCGACGATGTCCGCGTAAAGCACGGTCACTTCCTGGTGGTCCTGGACGATGTTCTGGTCGCCGTCGCGGTACCGTTTCGCGACCGTTTCCGGCATGAGGGTCAGGAGCAGGCGCTGGTTCTCCGCGACCTGTTCGTCCAGAAGCGCGGCCTTCACCTGCAGGCTCCGGCTCATGTCGTTGAACGCCGTGCCGACATCCGCAAGCTCGTCGCTGCGCCCCGCGTCGACCTGCACGCCCTGCTCTCCCGCCGCGATCCGCCCGGCAGCGACTTTGAGCCTGCGCAGCGGCCGGACGATGATTTGCGCGAGCAGGAGCGACAGAAGCGCCACGACGATGATGAGTGCCGTCGTGGAGAGCACGAGGTTGCGCGTGAACTCGCGCACCGGCGCGAACGCCTCCTCGGTGCTGATCTCCGCGATGATCACCCAGTCCAGGTTGTCCACTTTCACGGGCGTGTACGCGGCGAGGGATTCGGCCCCGAGATAGCTCTCCCCGATGATGGTGCCGGTCTCGCTGTTGAGCGCGTGGTCGACCGCGACGGTGTTGATCGGTTGCAGCAGGAGGGTGCTCTTGGTGTCGACGATGCGCTGCGCGAGTGCCGGTTTCACCCCGTTCGCGACCGCCCTCGACAGGTAGCGCTCGGGGTTCTCCACGAGTTCGCGCGAGGTCGACCGCATGAGGTGGTCGCCGCCGACGAGATAGGTTTCGCCGGTGTCGCCAAGCCCTTTGTTGCTCCACGACATGTCGCCCGTCATGACCGCGTTGATCGAGTCGATCGGCATCTCCACCGCGATCGCGCCGATCGCCTGCCCCCCGGCGCCGACCGGCGACACCGCCCACGCTGCGGGCACGCCGAGGGAGGGCGGATATTCGCCGAAATCGGTGAACTCGACCGTGTCCAGAATGTTGGTGCTGAGCGCTTTCGTGTACGCGGACGCCAGGTTGCTGAACGAGTACGGGCCCGTGACCAGGTTGGTGCCCAGGTCGACGCCCTTGTATGCCGAATACACGACGTTGCCTTTCGTGTCGATCAGGAGCACGTCCTCGAATTCGAGCAGCTGGGTCATCCTGCGGAACTGGTCCTGATATTTGGCATTCGCCGCCGACCACGCGCTGCCGTCTCCGGCATCGTTCGTCGCGATCGACTCGGCGAAACTGTCGAAGGGGACCGTGTAGTTCAGTTGCAGGTAGGCCTGAGCGGGGCTGGAGGGCAGAAAACTGGTGGGGTCGACGATCGTGCCCGTGGCCTCCCCGAGCTTGTTCGCGAACGGTCCGCTGAAGTACGCGGTGATCGCCGCGGATTCGTCCGGGGTGAGCGTCGAGGACTCGAGTTCGTCAAATCCTTCGGTGAACGCGGTGAGGGCGTCGATCGTCTCCGAGTTCCTGCTGTGCACGACCATTGTGTTCTTGATGCGCGTGAACAGGCTCGTCACTTCCCTGGCGCGCGAATCCCGCACCCCGATCAGACGGTCGAATGCGGCATCCCGAAGGGAATCCGAACCGTTCACGTAGCCGATGAGCCCGACGACGACGCTGGAGAGCAGGCTCACGAGCAGCAGCATGATGAGCAGCGACGACTGGATGCTGAGCCCGGCGCGCCGGGCGGAGGTCCTCGCCGTGCCGGGGTCGGGCGGTGACTCTTGTGCGGTGTTCGTCACGTGGGCTCCCGGTTGGCGATCCGTACAGGGTGCCACTCACTGTAGTGAATGCGAACACCGCGGAACAATGGGCAGATCAACGCCCGACGTGCGGTTTGCCGGTAAATTGGATGTCGTGCGCGCCAGTGCACGATTGCCCTCAAAGACTCGAAATGAGCGGTTTCACGCGAATGGCATCAAAGAAGAACACCGGCAAAGCGAACTCCTCGACCTCCGCCGCTCCAACTGTCAAGGAGGAGCGTGCGCAACGGCGCCTGGCCAAGATCGACGCATTCAAGAAGGAGCAGGCCAGGCGAAAGCGTACTCGGGCGATCGCCATTTGGGCGGGTGCGGTTGCCGGTGTCGGGGTGATTGCGATCATTGCGACGCTCGTCATTGTCACAAACACGCCGAAAGTCGACCCGCAGAACATCGAACTCACCGGGTTGAAAACCTGGAATCTGGAGTCCGGAAAACACGTCGATCCCGACCCGGTCAACTACCTCGCCGACTACGGGATGAACCCGCCCGCCGGGGGCGCGCACTGGTCAGCGGAGCTGAATTGTGGCGTGTACACCGAGCCGCAGCAGAACGAACTGGCGGTGCACTCGCTTGAACACGCCGCTGTGTGGGTCACGTACAATCCGGACCAGGTGTCCGGCGCCGATCTGAAGGCTCTTACGGACCGCATTCCGCGCACATACGCGATCCTCTCTCCCTACCCGGGTTTGGATGCACCCGTGGTCGCATCGGCCTGGGGTGCTCAGGTGAAACTCAGCGGTGTGGACGACAAACGACTTGACGGGTTCATGGCGAAGTATCGGGAATCCCCCAGCGCCCCGGAACCCGGCGCACCCTGCTCCGGTTCCGTCGACGGTCCCGGCAAGGTCAGGTGACCTGTTCCTTGTAGAGCCGCGCGTAGGCGCCGCGCGCAGCCATGAGTTCCGCGTGGGTTCCGCGCTCGACGATGCGGCCGGCCTCGATCACGAAGATCACATCCGCTGCCACGATCGTGGACAACCGGTGGGCGATGGCGATCGTCGTGCGGCCGCGGGATGCCGCATCAAGCGCATGCTGCACGACGCGCTCCGAGATGGAGTCGAGGGCGCTCGTCGCTTCGTCGAGGATGAGAACCCCCGGGTCCTTGAGGAGCACGCGCGCGATCGCGATCCGCTGTTTCTCTCCGCCGCTCAGACGGTACCCGCGCTCCCCGACGACAGTGTCGTACCCCTCAGGGAATGAAGCGATCGTGTCGTGGATGTTGGCGGCGCGGCAGGCCTGCTCGATGGCTTCCGCATCCGCATCCGGCCTCGCATACCGCAGGTTCTCCGCGATTGTCGCGTGGAAGAGGTACGTCTCCTGGCTCACGATCCCGATGTTGGCGAGCAGCGACTGCTGCTGCAGCTCCCGCACATCATCACCCGCGAACACGACCCGGCCGCGGGTGGCGTCGTGGAAGCGGGGGATCAGGTACGAGATCGTGGTCTTTCCGGCCCCGGATGGCCCGACAAACGCGGCGAACTGGCCCGGTTCGATCGTGAAGGAAACCTCCTTCAAGGTGGGCTCGGACTGGCCCGCCTCGTCGGGATACCCGAACGTGACCCGATCGAACTCGACCTTGCCGAGCTCGCGGCCGTGCACCTGCACGGGTCGCGCCCCGTCCGCGTCGACGATGCGGGGGACAAGGTCGAGGTATTCGAAAATGCGGGCGAAGAGCGCGCCGGAGGTCTGCAAATCGAGGGCGACGCGCATCAGCCCGAGGAGGGGGAACATCAGCCGGGCCTGCACGGTCGTGAACGCCACGATGGTTCCCGCCGTCACCGGCACCTCGCCGAGGATGAGCAGTGCGGCGCACAGGTAGATGATGGCCGGGATGATCGCGAGGAAGATCTGCACCATGGCGAAAAACCACTGGCCGCTCATCTGCAGCCGCACCTGAAGCGTCACCTGGTTGTCATTCTCGGCCTGGTAGCGCGCGACTTCGGCGGGCTGCTGGTTGAAGCTCTTCGCGAGCATGATGCCGGACACGGAGAGCGTCTCCTGCGTGATCGCGGTGAGCTCGCTCAGCGACTCCTGGGTTTTCGTGGCGATCCTGGCCCTGACCTGGCCGACGCGGCGCTGGGCGATGACGAGCAGCGGCATGAGGATGAGCGCGACAATGGTGAGCTGCCAGGACAGCACCACCATGGCGACGAACGCGGCGATGACGGTGACTGTGTTGCCGAGTACACTGGACACCGTGTTCGTGAGCACGCCGGAGACGCCGCCGACATCGTTTTGCAGCCTGGACTGGATGATGCCCGTCTTCGTTCGGGTGAAGAACGCGAGCTCCATCCGCTGCAGGTGATCGAACAGGGTGACGCGCAGTGAACCCATGACCTTGTTGCCGACGGTCGAGGTGAGCCAGGTCTGCCACACCCCGAGCGCGCCGGAGACGAGGTAGATCGCCACCATGAGCGCCACGATGCCGATGAGAACGGGAAAGTCAGGGCCCCCCTCCGGGAAAAGTCCACGGTCGAACGCCTGCTGGGTGAGCAGGGGAGGCAACACGGACAGTCCCGCTCCGACGACGACGAGCACGCCCGTGGTGATGAGCGGAACCCGGTACGGCAGGAACAGCGCGGCGATCCGCGAGAACAGCCCATCCACTTTCGGTGCCGATGCGTTCGCGGCGCGCTGGGCGGCGATATCGCCGCTGCTGACCCGACCCCTGCCGCCGCGCATTCCGCTCATGGCTTTCATTATTCAGGAGGTTGTGTGACTCGGGTTGCTGAAGTGGCTCGGCCGGCAAGCTGGACCGTCCCACCAGCCACTTCCACCCCACAACCTCCTGAATGATGAAAGTGGCAGCTAGCCCTTCGTGGAGCCGGCGAGCAGGCCGCGCACGAAGTAGCGCTGCAGCGCGAAGAACACGGCAAGCGGGATGACGATGGCGATGAACGCGCCCGCCGTCAGCAGGTGCCATTCCTGACCGTACTTGCCCGTCACCTCCGCGAGAAGCTTCGTGATCGGCGCCACGGTCCCGTCCGCGAACACGAGAGCCACAAGCAGGTCGTTCCAGACCCACAGGAACTGGAAGATCCCGAACGCCGCGATCGCCGGCATCGTGAGGGGAAGGATGATCCTAAAGAAGATCTGCCCGTGCCCCGCGCCATCGACTCTGGCCGCCTCGATGAGTTCGCGGGGGATCTCCGACACGAAATTGTGCAGCAGGAAGATGGCGAGGGGCAGGGCGAAGATCGTGTGCGCGATCCACACTTGAGAGTACGACGTGCCCTGGTTGAGCCCGCTGAACAATTGGACGCCGCCGATGTTCACGCCGCGCGAGAACAGGCTGAGCAGCGGCACGAGCGCCATTTGCAGCGGGACGATCTGCAGGGCGAACACCCCGATGAAGATCCAGTCCTTGCCTTTGAAGTCGATCCACGCGAATGCATAGGCGGCGAGCGACGCGATGACGAGCGGAATCACGGTCGCCGGGAGCGTGATGGCGATCGAGTTCAGGAACGCTTCGGCCATCGTGAGCTGCGTGTTGCCGGCGGCGAGCACCTCCACGTAGTTGTCGAACGTGAAGCCCCAGTTCGAGAAGATCGTCCACCACCCCGTCGTGGCGACTTCCTTGGCGGGACGCAGCGAAGAAATCAGCAGTCCGAACGTCGGCGTGGTCCACAGGATGGCGATGATGAGCGCGGCGATCGTCGCGGTGCGGCTCGTCAGGCGGCGCTTCGCGTGCTTTGCGACGCCCCGATCTTCGGCCTTCTGACCTTCCGCGAGCTGCTTTTCCGTGGCGTCGTCCAGCGGCAGGTCGACGGGTGTGACGGCGCTCATCGGATCTCCCTCTGCTTCTTGATCTGTCTCGCGTTGTACACGATGATGGGCATGACGAGCAGGAACAGGACGACCGCGAACGCTGCACTTCGACCGGTTTCGAATCCTTTCCATTGCGTATACATTTCGTTCGCGATCACGCTCGTTTCATTCGTGCCCGCGGTCATCGTCCGCACGATGTCGAAGACTTTCAGGGAAGCAATCGAGATCGTGGTCAGCACGACGACGAGCGAACTTCGGATGCCCGGCACGGTGACGTTGATGAACCGCTGCCACGCGTTCGTCCCGTCGAGCTCGGCGGCTTCGAGTTGCTCGGCCGGCACACCCTTGATCGCTGCCGAGAGTATGACCATGGCGAATCCGGTTTGGATCCAGATGAGCACGACGATGAGGAAGAACGTGTTCCATGGCGAATTCTGCAGCCAGTAGACCGGTTCTCCTCCGAACCACACGACGATCTGGTTGAGAAGCCCGATCTGCTCCTGCCCGGCGGGCTTCGCGTCGTATACGAACTTCCAGATGATGCTCGCGCCCACGAAGGAGATGGCCATGGGCATGAACACGAGCGCCTTGAAAACTTTCTCCCCGCGGGATTTGTCGATGAACGCCGCGTACGCCAGCCCGAAGATCGTGGAAAGAGTGGGGACGATGAGCACCCATACGATCGTGTTGACGACTACGCGGATGCCGTACGGCTGCGTGAAGATCCACACGAAGTTGTCGAATCCGACGAAACCTTTGCTGCGGTTGTCCTGGAACGCCTGAATCGTGGTGCCGATCGTGGGGTACACGAGGCCGATCCCGAGGAGGATGACCGCTGGCGCGAGGAATCCGACCAGCTGGAACAGGTAGCCGGCGCCTTTCCGCGATCGATAGTCGAGGAGGAAGAACCCGCCTCCCAGGACTGCGGCGATGAGCGCCGCCCAGAACACGGATCCGAGGAACAGCATGGCGAGCAGCGGAACGAGGACACACACCGCGAGTCGAATCACGGTGTACCGCGTTCCGGTGCGCGGCGCGATCTCGATGAAGAAGAGCAGAATCCCGATGACCGCGACAAAGGCAGCGATGACGAGGATGATCTGCAGCCAGGCCGGAAGTGTCGCAATCCAGCCGAGGAAGTCTGACATGGCTAACCTTTCGAGTACGGCGTCGGACTCTATGGGGTGTTTCGTGAGCGTACCAGTGGCACGTTCTGCGGTGCGCCGGAGGGTGGGCGGTGGAGCCGCAGGGTTGCCTGCGGCCCCACCGTCATCCGGTTTCTAGCTGGACGGCCAGGAGCCGTCGATGGTGGTCAGCACTTCGTCCACCGATTTTCCGTTGATCCAGTCGACCATGCCCGTCCAGAACGAACCAGCGCCGACAACGCCCGGCATGAGGTCCGATCCGTCAAAGCGGAAGGTCGTCTTCGGGTCCTGGAGGATCTTGATGGCCTCCGACAGGATCGGGCTGGACGCGTTCGCCGGGTCGAGCCCGTTGTTCGCGCTGATCACGCCGCCGAGCTTCACCCGGCTGTTCGCCCACTCGGGGCTCGACAGGTACTGCTGCACCTTGATCGTGTCCGCGTCATTCGAGAATGCCGCGACGATCTCGCCACCGCCGGTCACCGCGTTGCCGCCCGCCTCGACGGACGGGGTCATGAAGGCCCAGATCGCCTGGTCAGGTCCGACGGTCGTGTTGCCGTTCTTCGGGTCCGTGAGGAACCCGTCGAAGAACGACGCCTGGTGCGTGAGCGAGCAGGTTCCGTTGCCCATCGCGCGCGCGACGTCGCCGAACGGGGTGGAGTTGATCGACTTCACGTCGCCGAATCCGGCATTCACGTAATCCGGGTTCAGCAGGATGTTGCCGAGCGAATCGAACGCGGCCTTGATCGCCGGGTCGGAGAACATCACTTCGTGGTTGACCCACTTGTCGTAGGTCTCCGGACCCGCCTGACGGAGCACGAGGTCCTCGATCCAGTCCGTGCCCGGCCATCCGGTTGCCGCGTCGGAGCCGAAGCCCGCGCACCATGGCGCCGTACCGAGCGTGTCCCGCATCTCCTGCGTCAGGTCGAGAAGACCCTGCCACGTGGTCGGCACGGTCCAGCCGTTGTCGGCGAACTGCTTCGGCGAGTACCAGATGAAGCCCTTGACGCTCGCCATGAGCGGAGCACCGTACAGCACTCCATCCGTTGTGCCGTAGTTCGCCCAGTCCTTGGACCAGTACTTCTCGACGTTCGCCGCAACCTCGTCCGGTGCCGGCTGGATCAGATCGCGCGACGCGAGGTCGCTCAACAGGCCCGGCTGCGGGAAGATCGCGAGGTCCGGAGCGTTTCCGCCCTGGGCCCGAATGCTGATCTGCGTTTCGAACTCTTTGCTCGCTTCGTACTTGATCTCGATGTTGTTGGCCGCTTCCCAGTCCGCCCAGGACTGCTGGAGAAGCTCCGCTTCGGTGTCGGATATGGTTCCGTAGATGGTGACGACGCCGTCCGCTTTGCCGGCGTCGCCGGGTCCCGTGCCGCCGGTGCCGCCGGAGCCGCCTCCGGCGCAGCCCACAAGAGCGAGGCTCGAAACCGCCAGGATCGCGAGCGGAGCAGTGAGACGTCTGTGCAAGGTAGAACTCATGATTTTCCCTCCTCGGTGAGGTCCTCCCGTCGGGCGATGAGTGGGCCCCGCGGGTTCGATTGTGTGCGAACCGACCCCCGCGTCGACCACTCGGGTCCGCATCGGGAACCGGTTCCATGTCACAAGGTACGCACTCCCGGGGGGAACTGCAAGCACTCGTCTACGCCCGGCCGCTAACGGTTGCGTCACATCTCGCACCCGGCCTGCATTCCGCGACTCCATGGGTGAGTTCCGAATGGAGCGATTGGGAGCGCTCTTTATGGAACCGGTTCCATACCGGTGGCAATCTGGCTAGGCTGTGCACCGTAGGCCTCAGGGAGGTGCCGAGTGAGCGCGATTGGCGATGTCGCCCGTCTTGCGGGCGTGTCGAAGTCGACCGCGAGCCGCGCGCTCAGCGGCAGCGGCTACGTTTCCGCCGCAACCCGCGAGCGCGTCGTCGAGGCAGCGGCCAGCCTGGGATTCGTCGTCTCCTCGAACGCAGCGAGCCTCGTCACAGGCAAGACGAGGAATGTCGGCGTTGTCATCCCGTTCATCAATCGATGGTTTTTCGCCGAAGTGCTGGACGGCATCGAATCTGCCCTCATCAGCGCCGGGTACGACCTGACCCTCTACCGACTGAGCCCGAACGCCGAGCAGCGCAGCCGGGTATTCGATTACTTTCTCGTGCGCAAGCGCGTCGACGCGGTTATCGCGATCGGGATCGAGCTGACCGCTCGCGAGGTCGAGAAACTCCGCTCCCTCGGCAAGCCCATCGTGGGCCTCGGCGGTCCGATTGACGGAATTCCGACGCTCAACATCGACGATGTGGAGGTGACGCGCATGGCGACCGAGCTCCTCATCAATCTCGGACACCGAAACATCATGCACCTCGGCGGCGACCTCGACGAACAGATGGATTTCCGCGTGCACGAGCAGCGGCTCTCCGGCTTCCAACAGGCCATGTCGGCAGCCGGACTCGAATCGGATGGCAAGTTCCGCGCGGTACCGTTCACGATCCCCGGAGGTTTCGCGGGCGCGCTTCACGTTCTCGCGGATCCGCGGCAGAGGCCGACGGCGATCGTCGCGGGATGCGACGAAGTAGCCGTCGGGGTCATCGTCGCGGCCAGGCAGCTCGGCATTCAGATTCCCGCGCAGCTCTCCGTCGTGGGGATCGACGGCCACTCGCTCGCTCCCATGTTCGGGCTTACGACGTTCGAGCAGCACCCGGCTCAGCAGGGCGCGATGGCGGTCGAGCTCGTCCTCGACGAGTCCGCGAAGCGAGACCAGGAATCCGATCCCCGACGCGTCGTCCTGCCCGTCGCCCTCGCCGTGAGATCCAGCACGAGCGGACCACCCACCCAAAAGCCCGAGCTGCCTGCCGGGATCGCCTGACTGGCACGGTGAACGCAGAAGGTGCCGCCCCACCGCGTGAATTCACGCGGGGAACGGCACCTTCGTTGCAGAACCGGCCGGGAACCCCCGGCCCGCACTACTTGAGCGTGACGGTGGCGCCGGCCTCTTCGAGCTGAGCCTTCGCCTTGTCGGCGTTCTCCTTGTTGGCACCCTCGAGCACAGTGCTCGGCGCGCCGTCAACAAGCGCCTTCGCCTCGCCGAGGCCGAGGCTCGTGAGCGCGCGGACCTCCTTGATGACCTGGATCTTCTTGTCGCCCGCGGCCTCGAGAACGACGTCGAACGAGTCCTTCTCCTCGGCCTCTTCGGCGCCGGCACCCGCGCCACCGGCGGCGGGGACAGCGGCAACAGCGGCAACCGGTGCCGCCGCGGTGACCTCGAAGGTCTCCTCGAACTTCTTTACGAATTCGCTGAGTTCAATGAGCGTGAGCTCCTTGAACGCGTCGAGCAGCTGGTCTGTGGTCAGCTTCGCCATGGTTTTCTCCTTTGCTTACGTTGTTGAACTGATCCGCCGAAACGATTCGGCGAGGTTTTTCGAATCAGGCTTCCTGCTTCACGCGCAGCGCGTCGACCGTGCGAACGGTCTTCGACAGCGGTGCGTTGAACAGGTAGGCCGCGCCGAACAGCGACTGCTTGAAGGCACCGGCCAGCTTCGCCAGCAGCACCTCCCGGCTTTCGAGTTCGGCGAGTTTGGTGACCTCCGCCGCACTGAGGTGGTTACCGTCGAAGTAACCGCCCTTGATGACGAGCAGAGGGTTCGCCTTGGCGAAGTCACGAAGAACCTTCGCAACGGCGACAGTGTCGCCGTGTACGAATGCGATTGCCGACGGGCCGACCAACTCGCTGTCAAACGAGTTGATTCCGGCCGCATTCGCGGCAATCTTGGTCAGCGTGTTCTTCACCACGGCGTAGGTTGCGTGCTCACTGATCGACATGCGCAAATTCTTGAGCTGGGCGACAGTGAGTCCGCGGTACTCGGTGAGCAGGGCGGCGTTCGAGTTCCGGAAATGTTCCGTGAGCTCGGCGACCGTTGCATCCTTGTTCGCCATGGCACTCCTCATGTTGTTGGTGACCGCCGGCACACGGCAAAAGAAAAAGCTCCGGCGCAAGCGCACGGAGCAGGAAACCGAAAAATCGGGATGACTACCTCACACACCTGCGCGGGCAATCGCTTGAGCGATTCTTAGCGGCACAACCTTGCGGGCATGCCGGACCAGCGGTCTTTGGCTTCGTCAAGACTATCCTGTCCGACTCCGCGCCACAAACTCAGCCGTCGTCAGAGTGGGCAAGCTCTTCGTCGAGCTCCGCGCCCTCGCCATCCAGCGGATCGTCCTTGTCGCGCTTGCCGACGGGCAGGAGCACAAACACCGCAAGACCGAGAATCACGAGCCCGAGCACGAGAGCGGAGATCGCCACCCCCGAGAAACCAGACGGCCGCGGCACGGTGCGGGTGGCGATGGAAAGCTGGTAGGCATCCGTCGTCGTCGTGCCCGTCACGCGCGACGTGCCCGCCACAAGCGGCGTCAACGATTTGCCGCTGACCGCGAACCACGCCTGACGCGCCGCGTCATGGACGAGTCTCGACGTGTCCGGTGCGGCCGCGAGCCCCCGAGCAAGCTCAGGGGAATCGAAGGAGGAGAGCTCCGGCAGGTCCGTTGCGGGGTTGATCCACACCGTCGCAAGTCCGAGGATCTCGCCCCGCACGCTCACCGGTGCGACCCAGTTGTTGGTCAGCCGCGTCGGTTCGTCCGTGAACTTGCCGGCCAGAAAGTCGGGAGTCCATTCGAACACGCGCGAAATCCCGCCCACCGTCGTCGTCGCGTCGAAATCCGTCCCCGCGGTAACGCCGTCGCCCGAGCCATACAGGTCGATGAGCCGAGGAATGAGGCCATTCGCGAAGTAGTCTGCGACTTCCTGCGGAATCTTCGGCGAATCGTCGGCGCTCGCCGGAGACGCGCCCAGGAACCCGAGAGTGAGCACGACGACGACAGTCGCAATGCTCCCGAGCATCGACCTTCTCAACGAGTGACCCTTCGAGTTCATGGGCCAACCCAGTCTGCCACCCCCCGCCCCGCACCGGCGTCAAGACGCCACGAGTGTTGGCACGGCCGTGCGCTTCCACGCCAGATCGACCACGCTGGCATCCGGATACCGCGAGAGCGGGATGCGGCAGGCAGAATGGGGACGTGACGTATCAGCCCGCATTGTGGACCGAACCCGGTTCGGATCACCGCGCACGCATCGTGGCGAACTCCGCCAACCAGGCCGCGTGGCTGAAAGCGCGCAGCGGAGGCGTGACCGCAAGCGACGTCGCCCGGCTGTCCAGCGTGCACGCGCTTCAGGTTGTCGCTCGGGAGAAACTGTTCGGGCGCTCGTTCACCGGAAATGCGTATACCGATCACGGGCGCGCGAGGGAGCCGGAGATTGCGCGCTGGGTTCGCGCGGTGCACGGCATCGAGCCGAGCCTCGACTTGTTCCACGCGGAATCGAACGAGCGGCATCTTGCCACCCCGGACGGCATCCGCGCCCGCAACGGCCGCATCGAACTCGCCGAGATCAAGACGACCACGAAGGCGTGGCGCAGCATCCCCCGCAGCTACCTGCGCCAGGTGTGGTGGCAGCAGTATGTGCTGGGCGCGGAACGCACTCTCGTGGTGTGGGAGCAGCACAGCGACTTCGTGCCCGTCGGGCCTGAGCCCTGCGTGAAATGGGTGGATCGGGACGACAACGAGATCCACCGACTCGTCGTGCTCGCAGACCAGCTTCTGGGCCTCTTGGGCCGCTGAAGGCGCGCCGGGAGAACGTCGGCGGAATCGGACGGATCCCGGGCGACGCGGGCGACGCGCTAGCGTTGTGGCATGGCGACGATGCGCGCAATGGTCATCGACGCCACCGGTTCGCCGGACGTCTTGGTGGAGCGAGAGATTCCCATGGTGGAACCCGCCATCGGCGAAGCGATCGTTCGGGTGAGCGCGGCGGGCGTCAATCCGACGGACGCGAAAACCAGGGCGGGTCAGGGGTCATCCCGGTTCATCCGGGACTATCCGGCCGTGATCGGCGTCGATTTCTGCGGAACGATCGTCCGCGGCCCGTTCGACGCGCATCCGTTTCGGCCCGGCGACCGAGTGTATGGAATGGTCCCGTTTCCCCGCGTCGGCGGAAGTTACGCCGAGTTCGTGACCGTTCCGGTCATCGCGATCGCGCGTGCACCCCGAACGATCTCCGCAGTGCATGCGGCCGCCGTCCCGTGCGCTGCGCTCACCGCCTGGGGGTGCATCAACTCCGTCGGTGCCGTGGAGCCCGGCCAGCGCGTTCTCATCCATGCTGCGGCCGGCGGCGTGGGGCACTTCGCTGTGCAGCTCGCGCGGCGGGCCGGCGCGTACATCGTCGCCACGGCATCCGAACGGAACACGGATTGGCTCAAGGAGCTCGGCGCCAACGAAGTCATCGACTACCGCAACACCCGGTTCGAAGAGGAAACAGGAGACATCGATCTCGTCGTCGACCTCATCGGCAACGTCCACGACTCGACAGGGACGCGTTCGCTCGGCGTCCTGCGCCCGAACGGGATGCTTCTCAGTGTCCCCACGGGGAGCTGGCCCGAGTTCAGGTCGGATGCGGCGGCGGCGGGCGTGCGGGCGACGGACATCCACGCCCTCTCCGACACGGCGACACTCGCTGCCATCGCCGAGCTCATCGACGGCGGAGAACTCAAGGTGCACATCGAACGCGAGTTTCCGCTCGCCCAGGCGGCCGCCGCGCACCGGCTCCTGGAGGAGGGCCACACGCGCGGCAAGCTCGTGCTCGCGCATTAACCGGCGAAGGGCCCCGCGTATGGCGAGACCCTTCGTTCAGAGCGTTCCTGCTAGATCACCGTGACATCCAGCGGGATGCCGGGACCGAACGTGGTCGACACCGTGCCCTTGAGCACGTACCGGCCCTTCGACGAGCTCGGCTTCGAACGGACGATCTCGTCGAGCGCGGCCGCCGTGTTCTCCGCGAGCTGGTCCTCAGTGAACGAGGCCTTCCCGACGATGAAGTGCACGTTGGAGTGTTTGTCGACGCGGAACTCGATCTTTCCGCCCTTGATGTCGGAAACGGCCTTCGCCGGGTCCGGGGTCACGGTGCCGGTCTTCGGGTTCGGCATGAGGCCGCGCGGACCCAATACCTTTCCGAGGCGGCCGACCTGGCCCATGAGCTCCGGTGTCGAGACCGCCGCGTCGAAGTTCGTGTACCCGCCCGCGACCTTCTCGATGAGCTCGGCGCCGCCGACCTCATCCGCGCCGGCAGCGATGGCCGCCTCTGCGGCGGGGCCTGTCGCGAACACGATCACGCGCGCCGTCTTGCCCGTACCGTGCGGCAGGATGACCGTGCCGCGCACCATCTGATCCGCCTTGCGCGGGTCGACGCCGAGCTTGAGGGCAACTTCGACCGTGGAGTCGAACTTCGCCGAACCCGTCGTGCGGGCGATGCCCACCGCTTCGCGCGGCGTGTAGTACTTCCCTGCCTCCAGCTTTTCGGCAGCGGCGCGGTATGCCTTGGATTTCGTAGCCATGATTACGCCTCCACCGTGATCCCCATCGAACGGGCGGTGCCCGCGATGATCTTCTCTGCCGCTTCGACGTCGTTCGCGTTGAGGTCGGCCATCTTCGTCTCCGCGATCTGGCGCAGCGAATCCTTGGACAGCTTGCCGACCTTCTCGGTGTGCGGAGTACCTGAACCCTTTTGGACGCCGGCCGCCTTCTTGATGAGCTCCGCGGCGGGCGGGGTCTTCAGGATGAACGTGAACGAGCGGTCCTCGTACACCGTGATCTCCACGGGAATGACGTTGCCGCGCTGCGACTCCGTCGCTGCGTTGTACGCCTTGCAGAACTCCATGATGTTCACGCCGTGCTGGCCGAGCGCCGGCCCGATGGGCGGTGCAGGGTTCGCGGCGCCGGCCTGAATCTGGAGCTTGATGAGCCCAGTGACCTTCTTCTTCGGTGCCATTGTTTTCCTTACTGTCGTGCCATCCGGTTGGATGACGCTCCCGACATCCGGACCGGATGCGGTGGTTTGTGGGGTTAGAGCTTGGTGACCTGGTCGAAGCTGAGTTCGACCGGGGTTTCACGCTCGAAGAGCGAGACGAGCACCGTGAGCTTGCCACTCTCCGGCTTGATCTCGCTGATGGATCCCGGCAGGCCCGCGAACGAGCCTTCCTTGATCGTGATGGTCTCTCCGACCTCGAAATCGACTTCCTGCGGAATGCTTCGCGCCGTCGACTTGCCGCCCTTTGCGCCGGCCTTCGCGGGTGCTTCGACGATCTGGACGAGGCTTTGCAGCATCGAGAACGCCTCCTCGAACCGCAGCGGGGTCGGGTTGTGCGAGTTGCCCACGAATCCGGTGACGCCGGGGGTGTGGCGCACGACCGACCAGCTGTCTTCGTTGAGCTCCATGCGAACAAGCACATACCCGGGAATGCGCACGCGGTTGACGAGCTTGCGCTGGCCGTTCTTGATCTCGACGACATCCTCCATGGGAACCTGCACCTCGAAGACGTAATCCTCCATGGCCATGCTCACGCGGCGGTTCTCGATGTTCGACTTCACGCGCTTCTCGAATCCCGCGTAGGAGTGGATCACGTACCACTTGCCCGGCTTGGCCTTGAGCTCGGCGCGGAATTCCGCATACGGGTCGACCTCGACTTCCGCGGCCTCGGCTGCAGCCTCGTCGACGGCCTCCTGTGCCGCGATCTCCTCCTTGGCATCCGCCACTGCGGCATCCGCTTCCGGGTCCGACGCGGACCGCACGACATCGAGTGCCGCCTCGAGCTTCGCCTCGACGCCCTCGCCTTCGCCGACGAGCTTCATTCCGACCACGTTCAGCTCACGCTCTGCCGCGAGCGCGTCGGCGGCAACTTCTTTCTCAAGCACATCGCCTTCCTGCGCTTCCGCGACCTCGGAAGACTGCTCGGTGGCAGTCGCAAGGTCGAGGTCTTCGAGTTTGTCTAACTCCTTGTCAGGCACTGAATCTCATTCCATTTTCTTGGGATCCGCCCTTTGGGACAGATCGCACGTACACGGCCGCGCAGTCGCGCGAAGCAATTACTGAGTCGGACCATTTCCGAAGATGTAGCCGACGCCCGTCCCGAACGCCAGGTCGAGCAGCGAAACTATCGCCATCATGAACACCACGAACACCAGGACGACGCCGGTGTAACTGATGAGTTCCTTGCGGGTCGGCGTGATGACCTTCCGGAGCTCGTTCATCACCTGACGCAGAAACAGCGCAATCTTGCCGAACGGTCCGCGCATTTTGGCGCGATCCATCTTGGCATTGGCGACGATGTCCTCACTGGGTTCGTCGGCTACTCTTCTCGCCACGTTGGCTACCTTCCGGATGGTGCTCAGCCGGCCACGGTGACCGGTCGTACTCGCGCTGGCACGAGCATTCGCCCGAATCCAGCTGCAGGGCGGACAGGACTCGAACCTGCAACCTGCGGTTTTGGAGACCGCTGCTCTACCAATTGAGCCACCGCCCTAAGCAGTGCCAAACGCCATGGATTCGCGACGACGGCCCGAGGGTTTCTGCCAAAAATTGGCGCACGAAAGCATGGCAGATTTCAACTACCTCGAACCAGTGTAAGCGACCCGGGTATGCGCGCGCAAAGCTCGCAGGGTCCAGAAAAGAATATTCAACTTTCGCGTCATAAATCGTGAGCAGACGAGTCTGTTCAGGTAAGTGGGCAGATTTGCGGATGTACCCACGGTCCCTAACCGTATTCGCGAATCCGCTCCTTCAACTCAATAGGACACCGGGAAGCTGAACACAGGCGGCTTCCTTCGTTCCAATATCCCGAGTTGTCACGAGCAGTCGCCTGACACGTTTCCTGGATCCTCTATGGATAAGGGAAGGTACCAGCCGTGTTCACTGCACGAATTCGACGGACTGGAAGCTCAGTCGGGAAATCCATCATCACCAGCTCTACCGCCATTCTCGGCACCCTCGGCATCATCGGCGCTCTCGCCGTCGCGGCACCTGCCGCTGCGAGCGCCACCACCGCACACGCCACGTGGGCTCAGGGCAGATTCCTTTCAGGGTCGCTCGCGGGGCTCGACCTCGACACGATTGCGAGCCTCACGCCCGCGACCGCCTGGAACGGCGGAACGCAGGGGACGCAGGAAGTCGCGGATCCCCTCGCGGTCAACCTGCTCGGCACCGTGCCCATCAATATCGGTGCAGTCAGGGTCAGCCCCGATGCCGTGCTCAACACCCAGACGACCGGCGGCGTGCTCTCCCAGTATGCTCGCGCGGAGAAGTCGGGAGTGGCACTCGGCGCGAGCGGATCGGTAGGAGAGGGCGGGGCCATCGGTCCCAACCAGTCGAACCCCGCCGATGCGCTCAGCCTTTCGCTCGACCGGCTCATCGAGGACTCCTACGTTTCCGTGATCGCGGACCTGAAACTCGCGGTGCGCGCGATCGCCGCCAACGCCCGCGGTACGTTGCAGTCCGTCGACGGCGACTACTACATCGAAGGGCTCACGCTCACGTTCACGAGCCCGGCGCTCGCCAGAATCTCCTCGACCATTACGAAAGCAGTCGATGAGGCGGACGCCAAGCTCGATCGGCTCGCCGGCAGGAGCGGCACCCTCGCGGCGGCCCTGAATGCCGTGCTGGTCGCGTCGAATCCGGCGCTCTCGCTCGCGGGCGATGCATCCGTGTCGATCACGCTCACGCGCAACCTGCAGGCCGTCGTTGCCGAGCTGCTCACGTCGACCTGGGGCGGATCCGGAGTGAGTTTCAACGTGACGACGGGGAAAGTCGCCGTCGACCTCAACAAACTCATCGGAGACAACCTCAACAACCGTCCGGTGAACTCCGAAGTCCTCACGAGCGCGAACATCAACAAAATCGTGACGACCATCGGGCACAACGTTGCCGCGCTCAGCGACCAGGTGCTCGCCCGTCTCGACGCCGCGCTCGGCAACGTGATGCTGGATGTCGATGTCGACCTGAACCTGCTCACTGATCAGGCACCGATTCTCGGTGAAACGTGCCAGTACCGGGACAGTCAGGGGAACATCCTGAGCGATGTGCTCGGCAAGCTGCTCGGCACCCTCATCTGCACGCCGACAACCACGGTTCTGCCCAAACTGCAGACGTCCGTCGCGGTCGACGTGCACGGCACCGTGTCCCACATCCTGAATGGCCAGACGCCGGCGACGGTGTCCGCGCAGGTTCTCGGGATACCGGTGACGATCAGCACGGAGCGCATCCTGACCTCGCTGAGGCTCGAGCTCGGCCGCTGCATCTACGATGCGGGCGGCATCATGCCCGTCCTCCGCGGCGTGCTCGGCGGATCGTTGCTCAGCCACGCGAACGCCGGGTTGCTCGGGTCCGCCGGCGTTCAAGGGGTGCTGTCCAACATCCTGTCCATCAGGGTCAACCTGCAGGAGACGACGCTGAACGGCGGCGGCCTCGGAGTGGCCACCAACACGGTGTTCACGCAAACGGCGATGAGGGTGTCCGTTCTGAAACCGGCCGGATCGGGCGGGCTCACAACGTTGAGCCTCGCCGCGGCATCCGTCGCACCCGCTGTGGACGCCAGCGTGCCGGGCGGACCTGGCACGCCGGGAGGACCCGGCGGTCCGGGAACTCCGGGCGATCCGGGAACTCCGGGCACCACGCCGACCGGGGAAGTCAGTTCTGACATCATGAGCGCCGGCTCCCTCGCCTACACGGGCGTGGCGATCGGAGCGATGCTCGCAGCGCTGCTCGGGCTGCTGATCGCTGGCATCTGGCTCGCACGAAAGGGTTACCGGAGGAACCACCCAACAACGATCGAGCTCTAGTCTCGACGGCCGCCGGTAGACGGCGCGACCGGGGTTTCCCGACCCCGGTCGCGCCAGTGCTTTAAGCTGGGAACCGTGACCAGTGAACACTCGCGCCTTTCCCGCAGAATAGCCGCCATCGCCGAATCTGCGACGCTCAAGGTCGATGCGAAAGCAAAGGCACTGAAGGCGCAGGGGCGCCCGATCATTTCCTACGCGGCCGGCGAGCCCGACTTCGTGACGCCATCGAACGTTGTGGATGCCGCATCCGCCGCGGTCCTCGACCCCCGCAACTACCGTTACACGCCTGCCGCCGGACTTCCCGAGCTGCGCGAGGCGATCGCGGAGAAAACCCGCAGGGACAGCGGCCTCGACGTTGACGCGTCCAGCGTCATCGTCACGAACGGCGGAAAGCAGGCCGTCTACCAGTCGATCGCGACCGTCGTCGACGACGGGGACGAGGTCATCCTGCCGTCGCCGTATTGGACCACCTACCCGGAGGTCATCAAACTCGCCGGAGGGGTGCCCGTCGAGGTGTTCGCCGGCGCCGACCAGGGCTACAAGGTGACGGTGGAACAGCTCGAGGCGGCCCGCACCCCGCGGACGAAGCTGCTGATCTTCGTCTCGCCGTCCAATCCGACGGGCGCGGTGTACACGCCGGAAGAGACCGCGACGATCGGGTCGTGGGCGCTCGAGCACGGCATTTGGGTCATGACGGACGAGATCTACCAGAACCTCGTCTATGGCGGCGTGAAAGCCGTTTCCATCGTCGAGGCCGTCCCGGGGCTCGCGGAGCAGACGCTGCTCGTGAACGGAGTCGCCAAGAGCTATGCGATGACCGGATGGCGGCTCGGCTGGATGGTCGGGCCCGCGGATGCCATCAAGGGCGCCGCGAACATGCAATCGCACCTGACCTCCAACGTGTCTAACATTTCGCAGCGCGCGGCGCTCGCGGCGCTCACCGGGCCGCAGGAGACGGTCGAGCTCATGCGGCAGGCGTTCGAGCGCCGCCGGAACGTCATCATCGAGGAACTCAACAAGATCGAGGGCGTCCACGCCCCCATGCCGCACGGTGCGTTCTACGCGTATGCGGATGTGACGGGGTTGTTCGGGCGAGCGTGGGGCGGTGTGAAGGCGACGACGTCGCTCGAGCTCGCCGACCTCATCCTCGAACAGGCGGAGGTTGCCGTGGTGCCGGGCGAGGCGTTCGGACCGAGCGGATACGTGCGACTCTCCTACGCACTGGGCGACGAGCCGCTCCTGGAGGGCATCCAGCGCCTGCAGCGCCTGTTCAGTTAGCTAGCCGCCCGCTGACCACCTTCGCTCAGGGTCGTTCACGGTGCGTCAGGGAATCGAGGCAGGCCTGGGGGTCAAAAGGCTGCGTGGCAGTGATCTCCAACGCCCGTTCCGAGGGATTCGTTCGCCCCAAACGGGCCCACTCACGATAGAGGGCCTTTGTGCTGCGTATCAACAGTCGATGGCAAGTCACGCGTACTTCTGCGGCGCCACCGCCGCGGTCCTGATGTCCATCCCGCTTCCGCGCCGGCACGAGGAATCCCGGGTGCTTCACGTGGCAGTTCCGCCACCGTTTCGCACACCCACAGGCAAGAACATTCGGAGTCACACCTTCGTCTCTCACCCCGACCACGTGGGCTCCTGGCACGGCATTCGCATAAGTTCCGCTGAGTTCACCTGGTGCCAACTTGGAGCCGTTCTCACCCTGCCCGACCTGGTTGCCGCGGGAGACTATCTGATCCACCATCGGCTCCCGTTCACCACGGCCGAGCGCCTCGAAGTGGCGGTGGCTGACTACGCAGGCCGTCGCGGCAATCCGGCATTGCGTGCCGCGCTGCCGCTTCTCAACGATCGATCCGAATCGCGGCGGGAGTCGCTCCTCCGCGTCCTCGTCGTGACCGGCGAGAGGAAGGTCGTGATCGAGTATCAAAGCCGCTTCCACGACGAGTCGAAGGATTTCCGGGCGGACATGACCCGGATTTCGCGGCTCGAAGCCGACGGCTGGTTCGTGATGCAGGTCAACAACGACGACCTGAGCAACCCGCGCGAACTGGCGGAGCGCATCCGTACTGTGCTAAAAGTCCGACCCCTCATGGCGTGAGTTGCGAGTTTGTGCCCTTCGCGCGTGCAGGGAAGGGCACAAACTCGCAACTCAGGGGATGTACGAAGGGCAATGGCGGCGAGGGTCAACCGATCGGTGGATGCGGAATCCCACCGGATGATCGCTACCGCGCACGACCGGCGGCGACCACGATGGTGGCATGAACAAATCTGACAACGTCGTATGCGTGTCCGACCTCCGCAAGAACTATGGTTCGGTGACGGGGCTCGACGGCGTGACCTTCGACATCCGCCGCGGCGAAACGTTCGCGCTGCTCGGGCCGAACGGCGCCGGCAAATCCACCACGATCGAAATCCTGGAAGGCTACCGCGACCGCACGAGTGGCGACGCGCGCGTGCTCGGCGTCGACCCGCAGCGGGGAGGCATCGACTGGAAGGCGCGCATCGGCATCGTGCTGCAGAGCACGGGCGAAAGCGGAAACGTCACCGTGCTCGAGCAGCTAACCCACTTCGCCGGTTACTACCCGAATCCCCGTGATATCAACGAAGTGATCGATGCCGTGGGCCTCAGGGACAAGGCGAAGACCCGCATCGGCAAGCTCTCGGGCGGCCAGCGGCGGCGCGTGGATGTCGCACTCGGCATCATCGGACGCCCCGAGCTCCTGTTCCTGGACGAGCCCACGACGGGATTCGACCCTGAAGCGCGACGCCAGTTCTGGACGCTCATCGACGGGCTCAAGGCCGACGGGACGAGCATCCTCCTCACAACCCACTACCTCGACGAGGCCGCCCACCTCGCCGACCGCGCGGCGGTCATTAACGGCGGCCGCATCGTCGACATGGGCACGATCGATGAAATCGGCGGCACCGAGGCGCGCGTGCCCGTCGTCCGCTGGAACGACGGCGGCACGAAACGGGAGCAGCGCACGCACGAACCCGCCGCTCTCGTCGCGAAGCTTCACACAGACCTTGGACGCGAACCGGAGGGCCTCGAAGTCATCCGGCCGAGCCTGGAAGACATCTACCTGGACCTCGTCGGCGCGAGCCGCGCCGACGACTTGAACACTGAGGCGGCACTCGCATGACTACCCTGACCACGACCAAAGGCACGAGCGGCACCGGCCCGGCTCAGCACACCGACACTCTCGGCCGCGCCATCCGACTCGGCATCTCCCGCATCGGCTACGAACTGAAGGTGTATTCGCGCCAGGGCGACTCCGTGTTCTTCACGTTCCTGTTCCCGATCCTCATGCTCTCGATCTTCGCTGTCGCGTTCAGCGGCATGGGCAACCTCGGCGCGGCACCGGACGGCACGGGCGGCATCTCGTGGGCGGCGTACTACCTGCCCGGGATGATCGCGGCCGGCATGCTCCTGAGCGGCGTGCAGAACCTAGGCGTCGACATCGCCACCGAGAAGGGCGACGGCACGCTCAAACGCCTCGGCGGATCCCCGCTGCCCGTGATCTCCTACTTCATCGGCAAGATCGGCATGGTGTTCCTGAGCGCCGTCGTTCAAGCGGGGCTCATCCTCCTCGTCGCGCGCGTCGGATTCAACGTCGAGCTGCCGACCGATCCGGATAAGTGGCTGCTGTTCGCCTGGGTGTTCCTCCTCGGCGTCATCACGAGCTGCGTGCTCGGGATTGCCCTCTCGGCGCTGCCCCGCAGCGGCAAGAGCGCAACGGCCGTCGTCATTCCGATCGTGCTGCTGCTGCAGTTCATCTCGGGCGTGTACCTGCAGTTCACGATGCTGCCGGAGTGGTTGCAGAACTTCGCGAGCGTGTTCCCGCTCAAGTGGATGGCGCAGGGAATGCGCGCCGTGTTCCTGCCGGAATCCTTCGCCACGCTCGAACAGGGCGGCACGTGGAACCTTCCGTGGGTGGCGATCATCATGGGCGTCTGGTTCGTCGTGGGGCTCCTGCTCACCCGGATGACGTTCCGCTGGATCCGCAAGGACACCTGAACCGCAATCAGGGAGAATCGATTGATGGAGAATCCGAAGTGGTGGCACGTGGCGGTGGGAGTCGTCACCGCCGTGCTCACCGTCATGCTCTTCTTCATCGAGAACCTCAGCCCTGTGAGGATCGCGGGCGCGCTCGCGGCACTCGCCGTGTTCGCAGCCAGTTGGTACACAATCGGAAGGCTCGCGTGGACGCGCCGCTGGGCCGCCGTCGCGTTCCTGGCCATCATGATCGTGAGCGCCGGCGTCGCGGCGAGCTTCTACCCGGCGATGGCGGTCATGCAGTGCGTTGCGTTCCCGCTGGTCTGGGTGATCACGCACGATTTGCGTAACGCCATCCTCGCGAACATCGCGCTGGCCCTGTCGGTCGGCGTCGGGATTGCGACTAGCTTCGGGCTCACCCCGGAGTCGGCGCTGCAGGCGGCATTCACGGCGGCGTTGTCCCTGGCCTTCAGCATTGCCCTCGGTTTGTGGATCACCCGCATTTTCGACCTCGCCGCCGAGCGTCAGGAACTCATCGACGACCTCCGCGCCGCTCAAGGTCAGCTTGCCGCGATGCACAGGGACGCCGGCGTCACGAGCGAGCGGGAGCGGCTGTCCCGGGAGTTGCACGACACGATCGCGCAAAGCCTCACGGGCCTCGTGATGCTCGTGCAGGGCGCGCGCCGCGACCTGGACGCCGGCGACAGCGCGGCGGCGAAGGCCGCACTGGCCATGATCGAGGAGAACACGCGGGAGACGCTCGTGGAGACGCGCTCGCTCGTCGCATCCGGGGCGGCCGTGGAAGTGCCGGGCGGATTCGTCCCGGCGCTTCACCGACTGGCGGAGCGCTTCGAGCGGGAGACCGGGGTGAGAGTGTCGGTGGCGGCGAACGATATCCCCGCGCTCGACCGCGGCAGCGAAGTGGTGCTGCTGCGGTGCACGCAGGAAGCCCTCGCGAACATCCGGAAGCACGCGAAGGCGGATACCGTGACGCTCACGGCGACAGGGAACGGCCGCGACGTGGAGTTGCGCGTCGCCGATGACGGCATGGGATTCTCGGATGGCCAGAACAGCGGCGGCTTCGGGCTCGCCGGAATGAGGGAGAGGCTCGCCCTCGTCGACGGTTCCCTCGACGTGGAAACCAGCAACGACGGTACGGTCCTCACCGCACGGGTGCCCGCAGCGGTGCCGGCATGAGCCGCACGCGCATCCTCGTGGCCGACGACCACCCGGTCGTGCGCGGCGGAATCGTGGCGCTCCTCGGCACGGCGGATGACCTGGACGTCGTGGGTGAAGCCGCCGACGGCCTCGAGGCGGTTCGCCACGCACTTGAGCTCGAGCCGGACGTCGTCCTCATGGACCTGCGCATGCCCGGCATCGACGGGGACGAAGCGACCGCGCGAATCCTCGCCGAGCGGCCCGGCATCCGCGTGCTCGTGCTCACCACGTACGAGAGCGACGACAGCATCCTGACCGCGATCGAGGCGGGCGCGAGTGGGTACCTGTTGAAGGCGGCGCCGCAAGAGGAATTGCTCGCGGGCATCCGCTCCGTCGCGCGCGGCGAGGTCGCGCTTGCGCCGCGCATTGCGGCGCTACTCGTGAGCCGAGTGCAGCGTCCCGTCGCGCCGAGCCTCAGCCCGCGCGAAACCGAGGTGCTGAAACTTGTCGCGCAGGGCCGCAGCAACCCGGCAATAGCGAGCGAGTTGTTCCTCTCCGAGGCGACCGTAAAGACACATTTGCTGCACGCGTTCGAGAAACTCGAAGTCAGCGACCGCACGCGCGCGGTGACGCGGGCGATGGAATTGGGTCTGCTGTGAGCCCGTCTAAAGGGTGAGGCCGACGAACTGGGGCTCGGGCTGAAGGAGGATTCCGAACTGGTTCAGGACGCGCAAGTGGATATAGCGGGCCAGTTCTGCGATGTCGCCTGCGGTCGCGCCGCCGCGGTTCGTGAGCGCGAGCGTGTGCTTGGAGCTCACGGCAGCACGCGATCCGGGAAGGGCGAAGCCGCGAGTGATCCCGCTGTGCTCGATGAGCCACGCGGCGCTCAGCTTCACATCGGACTCTGGCGCGTCGGGGTCGAGTATCCAGCGCGGCGCATCTCGCGGCAAACCGCGTGCGAAGTTTTCCGCCACGATCGGGTTCGTGAAGAACGACCCGGCGCTCACCGAGTCGGGGTCGTCGGGGTCCAGCACCATGCCTTTCGACGAGCGCAGCCCGAGAACGGCGCTGCGCACATCCGCGAGCGGCGCGCGCTCGCCCACCGGCACGTCAAGAGCCGCCGCGAGCTGGTCGTAGGCGATCGGCCCGCTCAACTCGCTTTCTCTGAGCCGCAGGTCGAGGGACAGAACGACTCCGCGTCGCCCGCGCTTGAGCGACGAGGTGCGGTAGCCGAGCTCAAGCTCGGATGCCGCGAGCGTGACCCGCTCGCCGCTCGCCTCGTCGAGGAAGTCCACCGAGACGAGAACCTCGGAAAGTTCCTGGCCGTACGCGCCGATGTTCTGCATGGGGGCGGCGCCCGCCGAACCGGGGATGCCGGACAGCGCCTCAATGCCGGAAAGGCCCTGCTCGACGGCGTGCACGACGACGGAATCCCAGGGTTCGCCGGCCAGAACGCGCAGGATCGTGTTGCCACCTTCGAGTCGATCGCTTCGCGATCCCTCAGGGAGGGATGTGCGATCGATGCCGCGCGAGAGCACCCGGATGACCGTGCCGTCGAATCCGTCGTCGGCGATGAGGAGGTTCGAACCTCCCCCGAGCGCGAACCACGGCTCCCGGCGCGACCACGTCTCGAGGGTCGCCTCGACGAGCTCGGCCGTGGTGCTCGGCGAGAGCAGTTCGCGCGCTGCGCCGCCCACGTGCAGCGTCGTGAGCTCGGAGAGAGGTTGCGACGACGTCTCGGTCATAGGCGGATGCGCAACTGGGCTTTGCCCAGCACGGTTTCATCCTCGAACGTGACGGTGAGGTCGACTCTGGCGCTGTCCTCATCGATGGCGCCGACCTTGGCGACCACGCGCACGCGTGCGCCATCCGTCGCGTCGACGAGAACGGGGCGCGTGAAGCGCACCTGGTAGTCGACGACGCGGCCGGGGTCGCCGAGCCAGTCGATGACGGGTTGGGCGGCGATGCCCATGGTGAGCATCCCGTGGGCGAGCACGCCGGGCAGGCCGACGCTCGTGGCGACGTCGTCGCGGTAGTGGATGGGATTGAAGTCGCCCGAGGCGCCCGCATACCGCACGAGCGAGTCGCGCGTGAGCTGGAAATCGCGTTCGGCGACAATGTCGCCCACGGTCAGCTCGCTCATTCGTCACCCCGTACGACGAGGGTGGATGTCGCGGTCACGACGTGCTTGCCCGCCGCGTCGACGATGGTCGACTCGGAGGTGACCATGCTGTGTCCTCCGAGCGATTTCACGCTCGTGACGGTGAGCGTTGCCGTGAGCTCGTCGCCGGCGACGATGGGGCGCGAGTAGCTGAACTTCTGGTCGCCGTGGACGACACGGGCGAAGTCGATGCCGGCATCCGGTTCGGCGAGAAGCTGGGCGAGGGTGCGCTCCTGCACGACGATGGGGAACGTGGGCGGGGCCACAACATCCGGGTAGCCTGCGGTGATCGCGGCATCCGGATCGTGGTTGATGGGGTTGTCGGAGAACACGGCTCGGGCGAATTCGCGCACTTTCTCGCGGCCGACCAGGTATGGCGCGGCCGGGGGGAACTCACGCCCGGCGATGTCAGGGTTCACTGCCATCCGCCCATCCTCTCATGTCCGCGAGTGTGCACTTGTGGTCGTTTTCATCGCCCCAGAACCGCCACAAGTGCACACTCGCGGGGGTCGTGGGGAAAGACGAAGCCCCGGTAACCTTTGGGGTCCGGGGCTTCGCTGGGGGATTACGTCAGTGCGCTGCCTACTGGCAGCTGTCGCACTGCAGAAGATCCATTGGGTCGACGGGAACTGCGTAACCGCCAACGCTGTCGGTGTCGTTCTCCATGGTGACCTCCTAAGTCTGTAATTGGAGCCGGAAACTGGATAGGAACCAATCCGGCCCCCACGTGGTCTCCTACTATATAACGGGAATCACACCCGTGTCATTCCCCTACATGTTGTGGTTTCGGCGTGTCGCGAACTTTTTCCAAGAATACGCCGTGCTACCGACATTCGTGGGCGCGCGGGAGCCCGTCCCATACGGAATATGCCCCTTAAAGCGGCTGAACGGTGTCTTTCGAGGGGATTTCGTCAGAGCGGCAGCACGGCCTCGGACCAGTGGTCCGGGTTGCCGAAACGGTGCGCCGTGATCGCGATCGCCTGCTCGCGCAGGAACGGCAAGAGCTCAACGCGGCCTGCCTCCGTCACGGTCTCCGAGTAGATCGCGACGTCGGGGCTTCCGCCGAGCGCCTCCGCGAGAGCGACGTGACCGCCACCGACCAGCCGCACCCGCGACGTGTCGAGCTTTCCGTCGCGCGCACGTGCGAGCCATTCCTCGTCGCTTTCCACCGAGACGGATGCCCCGGTCGCCTTGATCGCCCGCTCAAGCTCTGCAGGCAGCCGCTCCGCAACACTCACCGAGACATTGCGCCCGGTCTTGTCACGGTCAGCGGCCTCCCCGTTGGCGAGCAACCCGCCGGCCCGGACACCGGCGGCGACGACGCGCGCGAGCTCGTCGACCAAGCCGCCCGCATTCAACCGAACCGTCACCGGCAGCGGGCGGTAGCGGAACACGTCCCGCTCGACGCCCAACGCCGACACGTCCTTCGCGACGCCGAACTCGCGCTCCCACTCCGCCTGGTCGCTGCGCGCGGCACGCGTGACGAAGTCCGAGCCCGAAGCGGCAACGATCGCGGCAACCGCATCCGAAAGCTGCACCGAATCGGGAGTCGTGGCCTTCGCGCTCTTCCACGATCCGAGGTGCACGAGGTAGTTCGGGCCGCCGGCCTTCGTGCTCGCGCCGACGACGGAGCGCTTCCACCCGCCGAACGGCTGCCGGCGCACGATCGCCCCGGTGATGCCTCGGTTCACGTACAGGTTTCCGGCCTCGACTGTGGCGAGCCACGTGGCGAGCTCATCAGGGTTGAGCGAGTGCAGCCCCGCGGTGAGCCCGTAGTCGACCTGGTTCTGCAGGCGGATCGCTTCTTCGAGGGTCGCCGCGCGCATGATGCCGAGGATCGGCCCGAAGAATTCGGTGAGATGGTAGTAGCTGCCCGGCGTCACATCGGTGCGCACTCCAGGCGACCACAAGCGGCCGCTCTCGTCGAGCCGTTCGGGTTCCAGCAGCCAGCGCTCGCCAGGGCCCAGCTCGGTGAGACCCTTCTTGAGCTTGCCGTTGGCGGCCTCGATGATCGGACCCATTTGCGTCGTCGGATCGCTCGGGTAGCCGACGCGCAGCGTCGTCACGGCATCCACGAGCTGCCGCTCGAACCGTTCAGATCGGCCAACGGACCCGACCAGGATCACGAGGCTCGCGGCCGAACACTTCTGCCCCGCGTGGCCGAACGCGCTCTTCACGACGTCGGACACGGCCAGGTCGATGTCGGCGGAGGGCGTGACGATGATCGCGTTCTTGCCGCTCGTCTCGGCAAGGATGTTCAGCTCCGGCCGCCACGAGCGGAACAGCTCGGCCGTCTCGTAGCCGCCCGTGAGAATCACGCGATCCACTTGGCGGTGCGCCACCATCTTCTCGCCGAGGCTGCGGTCCTTGAGGTCCACGAGCGCGAGCACGTCGCGCGGCACGCCAGCCCGCCAGAGCGCGTCCACCATGACCGCCCCGGAGCGCTGCGCCTGCTTCGCAGGTTTGATGATGACGGATGCGCCCGAAGCGAGCGCAGCGAGCGTCGAGCCTGCGGGGATCGCGACGGGGAAGTTCCACGGCGGAGTCACGACGATGAGCTGCGACGGCGTGTACTTCGCGCCATCCACGTTTTCGAGTTCTTCTGCGAGCTGCGCGTAGTAGCGGGCGAAGTCGATCGCCTCGCTCACCTCCACGTCGCCCTCGCCGATCGTCTTGCCCGCCTCGGCGGCCATGACCTCGATGAGGTCGCCGCGGCTTTCCTCGAGCACGTCGGCGGCCTTGCGAAGGATCGCCGCGCGGCCCTTGCCGCCGAGGGCGGCCCAGCCCTTCGCGGCAGGAAGGACGCGCGCAAACACGGCGTCGAGCTGCTTCTCGTCGGCCACGGCGGCCGCCGCGACGATGTCGACGCCGAGAGGACTCTTCTCCACCGCGCTGAGCACCTTCGTGCCCCACTCTCGGTTGGCGGGGAGCGCGGGGTCGGTATCCGGGGTGTTCGCGAACTCGGCGCCAAAGGGCGTGTGCGGGGCGAGGCGGGACTGCTGGCGGTTGGGCTTCGGCACGACCGTGTCGAGGTCCGCAAGCGACGCGAGGAAACGGTCGCGCTCGCGGTTCCACAGTTCTTCGTTATCGACGAGTTCGAATACGGCCGACATGAAGTTTTCCTGGCTCGCATTCTCCTCGAGCCGGCGCACGAGGTAGCCGATTGCGACGTCGAACTCCTGCGGAAGCACGACGGGCGTGTAGAGCAGCAGGCCGCCGACGTCCTTGCGCACGGCATCCGCCTGGCCCTCGGCCATGCCGAGCAGCATCTCGAAGTCGACGTGGTCGGAGACGCCGCGCGCTTCGGCGAGCAAGTGCGCGAACGCGACGTCAAACAGGTTGTGGCCCGCGACTCCGATGCGCACGGCCGTCGTGCGTTCGCGCGTGAGCGCCCAGTCGAGCACGCGCTTGTAATTCGTGTCGGTCGCCTGTTTGCTGTGACACGTCGCGAGCTCCCAGCCGTGCAGGGTCGCTTCGACGGTCTCCATGGCGAGGTTCGCGCCCTTCACGAGGCGGATCTTCACCGGCGCCCCGCCGCGGGCGACCCGCGCCGTCGACCACTCGACGATGTGCTGGTAGGCGGCGAGCGCATCCGGAAGGTAGGCCTGAAGCACGATGCCCGCCTCGAGCTTCAGCAGCTGGGGCTGGTCGAGGATGGCCTCGAACACCGCGATCGTGAGGTGGAGGTCGCGGTACTCCTCCATGTCCATGTTGATGAATTTGGGGGTCGGGCTTTTTGCGGCGAGTTCGTACAGCGGCGTGAGGCGCTTGCGTACGCGCTCGACCGTCTCGTCGAACGCCCACAGGTTGAGCTGGCTCTCGATCGAGGACACTTTGATGGAGACGTAGTCGACATCCGGGCGCTGCAGGAGCTTCTTCGTGCCTTCAAGGCGGCGCTCGGCTTCGGCTTTGCCGAGCACGATCTCGCCGAGCAGGTTGATGTTGAGCCGGATGCCGGGCTTCTTCAACCGGGCGATGGCGGGCCCGAGCTTGGCCGGGCGCGCATCCACGATGAGGTGCGCGAGCATCTGGCGCAGCACGGCTCGGGCGATCGGAACGACCGGCCACGGCAGGATCGGGGCGACGAGGCCGCCGAGTCGGATAGCGAACTTCATGTACCAGGGCAGGAATGCGGGGGTGCGCCTCGCAAGGTAGGCGAGATTGCGGGCGGCGACGCGGAGGTCCTCCGGGCGGATGACGCGGTCCACGAATCCGATCGTGAAGTCGAGGCCGTTCTCGTCCTTGAGCACTTGCGCAAGGAGTGCGGCCGAGCCGTCCGTTCCGTTCTCGGCGCCCCGCCGCGCCCAGTCGCGGGCGAGCTCGACGGCATCGTTGCCGATCGTCTCGGGGAGCGCGGGGGTGGTGTCGTGCGCGGAGGCCGATGGGCGTGCGCGCACAGAGGAAGACTTGGCCATGATGCCAGAATAGTCCCTAAACCTTGCCAAGTGGCAAGTTTATTTCGCGGGCCCGTCCAGATCGGCGAGCGGTACCGAAATTATGCTGCTGACCAGCAAGTTCAATGTCTTCGCCACATGAACATCGTCGCGGTCGTAGAGCCATTGGAGCTGCAATCCGTCCATCATCCCGAGGATCGCGCGCGCCGCCGTCTCCGGCGTCCATCCTTCCCGCAGGGCGCCGCGATCTGCAGCACGCTGCAGGTATCGCGCGCTCGAGGCGATGATGCTCTCGTAGAACTCGGCGTAATAGGCGTGCGCCGGATGTTCGCTGTTCGTCGCCTCCGCCGATGCCATGTTGTACAGCTCGATGACGCCCGGCATCCCCGCGTTGTCCTCGGCGAGAGACAGAAGCTCGCCGAGCGCCATACCGCCCTCATCGGTGAAGTGCCGGCGCAGGCGTTCGTCGCGTCGGCGCAACACCGCCATGAGCAGTTCGTTCTTGGTCGGAAAGTAGTGCATGAGCGACTGGTGGCTCACGTCGACCCGGCTCGCGATCTCGCGAAGCGACGCACCGTGGAGGCCCACCTCGCCGAACACGGCGAGCGCCGCATCCAGAATCGCCTCGCGTTTGACTGCGCCTTTCGGCGAGCGCCCGGTGCGCGCGGCGGTTTTGCTCTCTGCCATCGCTCCTCTTTGACTGTCCGCACACCAGCATATTCGGCGGAGGGACTAGCTCGGCGCCGCGCCCGTGCGGCCGGAACCTGTCGGCGGTCCCGGCCGCACCGGCGCCGTCGGGAATGGCTTAGGGAGCGCGCGTGCGTCCGCCGCTACAGCGAGGATTCGACGGCGGCGCTTTCGAGTGCGGACTTCGCCTGCCCGAGCGTCGGGAACTGCCCGACAGTTCGCCCGAGCCTCGTCGTCGCGGTGAATCCGTTGCCCCAGCTCTCTTCAACCATGCCGACGAAGCGATGGGACTGATAGGCAAGCCACACTCCGGCTTGATGAGCGCGCCATTGCAGGAAGTGCGCGGATTCGCGCACATTCTCCCGTGGTCGCTCCAGCGTCATTGTCATAGTCCTCAACTCCTTCCGCTTGCCTCTTGCGGGGCAACGTGCCCCGGTCTGGCCCGGAGCCCTACACCGGGGCTCCGGGCGCATCGTGAATAGTCACCTCTCCGGAGGCGACCGCACCTTCACGTCACCGCGCGGTCCAGCCAGAGCGTCCCGCGCGTGGGCCCCACTCTCCCGCTCAAAGCGGCGCCGCGCCGTTTCGGATGGCCGGGGGCTCAGGGTTGCGACACCGGTCGTGTCACGGAACCCGGAGGCGTTCATGATCGCCGCAAACTCGGCGGCGACCCAGTCCCGATCGAGGAGCAGCACTTCCAGGGCGATGAGATCGCCTTTCGGAACGGTGGTGGCGGCCCTTGCCGCTGACATCGTCACTGTCACACCCCATCCTGATACCGCGCGCTACGCGCTGATCCGCTTGCGCTCCTTTTTGCCTTCGAGGGAATCGCGACTCGAGATCGCAATCTTGCGAGGCTTGGCCTGCTCAGCGATGGGGATTCGCAATCTCAACACTCCGGCCGTGTAGTCCGCATCGACCTTGTCGGTGTTGAGTGCATCGCCCAAGACCAACTGGCGGCTGAAGACGCCCCACGAACGCTCGGCCGCCACCATGTTGGCAGCATCCGGAACATTGCTCAGGCGCTCGGCGCGGATTGTGAGCACGTTGCGCTCGACATCGATGTCCAGCCGGTCGGGGTCGATGCCCGGCAGGTCGAGTTCGACCACGAATTCGTCGTCCTCGCGCCACGCGTCCAGGGGCATACTGCTCGGTCTGGCGACGGTCCCGAAGACCTGCTGCGTGAGCCGGTCGAGGTCGCGGAAAGGGTCGTGTTGCAACAGCATTTCTCGAACTCCTCCATTTCACTTGTCTAGGGAAATCTCGACACATCTATGTCGAGTGGTATAGATTTTATATCTCTCTTCGATGAGAAATTCAAGCCTGAAATCTGGAGAATCTGGTGACGAACGACTCTGAATCCACACGGGGTGTTTACGGTATTACCGTCGCCGCCGAACTGTCCGGCGCTCGCGAACAAGCCCTTCGCCTCTACGAACGAAAGGGGCTCCTCACCCCGGTGCGCACAGCGGGTGGGACCAGGCGGTACAGCGAGCGCGACGTGACGGTACTGCGCAGAATCGTCGCACTTCTGGAGGAAGGCGTGAACCTCGCTGGAGCGCGCCGCGTGCTGGACCTGGAAGCAACAAACCGCCAACTCATGAAGCGCCTGTCGGACCTGACGGAGTGACCGTCGTGGTCCCGAGTGAGGTAGCGGGCGGATCATCATAAGATCATGCCTACGATGGCCTCGATATCTGTGGTGATTCCGGTTCTCAATGACGCGACCATGTTGCGTACGTGTCTGGATGCCCTGGCCGCTCAGTCGCGGCCAGCAGACGAAATCATCGTCGTGGACAACGGCTGCACCGACAACAGCGCCGAGGTGGCACGGGCGGGAGGTGCTCGCGTCATCTCTCAACCCGTGCGTGGAATTCTTCCCGCGACTACGGCGGGTTTCGACGCAGCGACGGGGGACATCCTGGCCCGGCTGGATGCCGATTCCGTTCCGCCGCCGGATTGGCTGGAGCGAGTGGACCGGACGTTCCGCGGCGACCGAGGTCTGGCCGCAGTGACCGGGCCGGGCGACTTTTACGGCGCGGGCCCCCTCGTGTGCTGGCTCGGCCGCGTCGTCTACATTGGCGGATACTTCCTTGCCATTGGCCTGTACCTGGGTCACCCGCCGCTCTTCGGCTCGAACATGGCGATCCGTGCCCGGGCGTGGAGCCGCATCCGGCCCCTCGTGGACCCCACGCTCGCGCACGTCCATGACGACCTCTACATCAGCTTTCGCATCCAGCCGGACATGGAGGTCCTCTACGATTCGCGGTTGCGCGTGGGGATCTCGGCGCGCCCGTTCGACAACTGGCCTGGGCTGTCGAGGCGGCTCGTGTGGGCGTGGCGCACGATCCGGATGAACCAGGATTTCCCCTCACCGCGGGAGAGGCGTGACGCGCGGCGGACGGCGGAAAGCACCTAGCGGGCTGTGCCGCTCGACCTTGCGAACAGTGCCAGCAAGTCGCGATTGAGTTGGTTCGGGGTGGTCTCGCAGGGGCTGTGCCCGGTCGGGTACACGGCGAACTGCGCACCAATTTCACGGGCGAATTCCCGGTGGAGTTCTTCCGGCCACAAGTCGTGCCTGCCGACCGCCACCAACTTAGGTATGGGCGACTCGGCGAGCATGCGCCTCAGGTCGGGAGTGCGTTTCATCAATCGGATGACGTCGCGAACGCTGCTGCGCCGCGTGAACGTGAGCCGGTGTTTGACGAACCTCACCCGGTCGGCGTCTGCGGGTACGACGTTGAGGCGGATGCCCCAGATCATGAGGGCGGCCCCGAGCCTCCCGCCCGTGATTCCGGACAGCCAGCCGATCCGCTTGACGGTGCGGAACGATTGGCCTGGCCGCGGCGGAGTGCTGAGAAGGCTGATGCTGGCGAACAGATCGGGTCTGCGCTCGAGGGCGATCTGGGCGACGACGCCTGCGAACGAGTACCCGAGCACGTGTGCAGGGCGGCGACCGGACTTGAGGACGGCGATGAGGTCCGCAACGAACAGTTCGTAGTCGTAGTGAGCGCGGCCCGGGCCGCGGTGCGAGGGGCCGGCGGCGGCGGATTCGAATTGCCCCGCGATGTCGTAACTCTGCACGAGATATCCGGCTTCGGCCAGGCCCGGCAGCATGCGCGAGAAGTCTTCCTTCGAGCCCGTCACGCCGGGGACGAGCACGACGCGCGGCGCATCCTCATCGCCCATGGCGACGAACGCGAGGTCCCCGCTCGGCGCTGCGAATCTCGATGCCGTGCTTCCGGGAGGGAGAACGCTCCAGTCGAACTCAGCGAGCACCGCGTCTTTCTGCGCTGCCTCATCGCTCGACTTCACGACGTCATGATATCCGGCCCGCTACGTGTTGCGGCCCGTGAACTCGTCCATCGAGCTGTACACCCTGAACACGCGCCGGGCCAAAAAGTCCCACGCCCGAGTGGGCAGCAATCCTTTCACGGCGCGCCCGAAACCGACGGTCCATGGTTTCATGAGCAGCGGGCGGCCCTTCAGCATCGCGTTCCATGCCGCGGTCGTCGCTCCTTCGGGCGTCATGACGGGTGTCCACAGCATCCCGCGGGCGCCCTCGAACATGCCCGTGCTGATGTAGGTGGGCGCGAACGTCGTGACCTTCACGTGGGTATGCCCGGCTTTCTCGAGCTCGAGGCGCACGGAGTCGCTCCAGCCGATCATCGCCCACTTGGACGCGGCGTAGACGCTCATCCGCGGGTTGGACACGGTGCCCGCGGCTGAGGCGATGTTCAGGATGCGGCACGGCCCGGCATCCGCGATCATGGCGGGCAGGAATTCGCGGGAGAGGTACATGGCCGCGAGCGCGTTGATCTGCATCGTCGCCTCGATGTCGCGCGCCGGGTCGTGCTCCCAGAAGTAGCTGCTGCGCACGATCCCCGCGTTGTTGATGAGAACCTGGGGGTCGCCGACGTCCTTGCGGATGCGCGCCGCGACCTTCGCGATGGCGGTGCGCGACGCGAGGTCGACGACGTAGCTGGCGACGGTGCCGCCTGCAGTCTCAAGTTCGGCCACCGTCGCGGCGAGCGCATCCGCGTTCACGTCGAGGAGCACCACGTGGGAAGCGCCCTCGGCGACCGCACGCTCGGCATAGATTTTGCCCATGCCCATGGCGCCGCCCGTGATGACGACGATGCGTCCTTCAACTGATTTCACTGGGTGCCTTTCGCAATTTCCGCCGCATCGTCTCGTTCGGGAGCCACATCACACTTCGCCCTCGCCGCCAGCGCAATCGGCGGGCAATGCGGCAATCGCGTTCAGCCTATGTCGAACAACCGGGCCCTCGTGCGGCTTCTGGAGTCTAAGGCCACTGACACGTCCGCTCGTAGAGCGCCCCAAGAGCGCAGTTCGGGCGACCGAGATCAGCCCACTCCGAGGGCGCCGCTCGTGACCAGCAGGATCGTCGCCATCGACGAAACCATGATGCACGCGAGTACACCGCCCGTCGCCATCGTCAGTCGCAGTGAGTGCGAGCCCACATGGGCGAAAATCAGTCCCCCTGCCGTACTGGCGACGAGCAGCCCTGCCCAAATGACCGCAGCACTGACCATCAAACTCACCCCTCTTCTTCGAAACGCTCCATCGCTTCTTTGAAGGTGGCGCAGTATTCGTGCACCCTCACCCCCGTCAGTTTTTCGACTTCGTAAACGCCCCCGACCTCGGCGATGTAGCCAATGAGGTGTCCTCCGCCAACGCGATCCCAATTTCCGCCGCGCACTTCCCAATCGCGTTCGTTTGTCGGCGCAGCCACATTGGCTGGACGGTTCCTGTCCATCTCCAATACCCCTTCCGCCGCTCCACCAGAAGCACGCAGCGCGATTGCGGTCCAGACCGGAGAGGACGCGGGCTGGACCGCTTTGCAGCGAGCTACACCGATCGACGCCCGGTGATGAATCGAAAGAGCCATCCGATGACGGCGACGATCAAAAGGATGATGCCCACCCACAACAGGAAGTTGACGGCTTTGACGAATCCACCGACAAACAGCAGGATGATGGCGATAATCGCCAGAATGACAAAAAGTGAACTCATTTCCCGGTCCTACCTTTCGCTCTGAGATCGACCAACTCGACCCTGGCCACATTATGTGCTGGCCCGTGCGGGGTGGATCAAGGGCCTTGCCAACCCACACAGAAGCTGATAAAGAATCCGGACACCGCACGCGGCTCGCCGCAAGGGGGTTGACGAAGTTAAACCCACCAAACAGCATGGAATCATGAAGGAAATCAGCCACGCAGGCGGAACAGTCGTTTTGGAGGACGATGTTGCCGACGCTCTGGAGCAATTTGCTACCACGTTGGCCAGTAGCGGAATGTCCGCAATTGTGACCCTGAACCCGACAGGCCGACCTGCCGCAATCGAAGTGCAAATTGGCCTAAACACAGCAAATGGGAAAGATCACGTCCTGCACGCCAAAACCGCGACGACGGAGGGCAGCCATTTGGGGCTCGACGAGCCCTAGGTGACTTCATGGGATATCTCCTTTACGGCCGGCCCGCCGAAGAAATCGAGATTGAGGACCGAGTTCTCGCGCACGTCAAAATTGTGATCCTGACGAAGCTGCGCCGGGGGGAGCCGTTCCCCTTCTCGTTCCAGCACGAGGACGGGGAAGAAGGCCGCTCAACCGTCTGGCTCCATCCGGCGATTCCTCTGCACTTCAAATTTCATGAATCGAAACAGCCGGAGCTCGACCGAGTCTGGCTTGAGGCTCTCATGAAAACGGCGAACAGCGTGGACGGTTTGAGGCTCATTCCCGAGCCCGAGTAGGATCACTCGACCTCAGGCTCGGACATCAGGACAAGGCCTGGGGCGCTGTTCGCGGAGTCGTTGAGCATTTCCAGCCATACCGAGTTTATGGTCGGGATTTTGCTGCCGTAGAAGGTGAAATACAGGGGAATGGACCGGTCGATCCAGCTCTATCTCCGCGGATTGCCCGCCGTAGACAAGTTTCCCCATGCAGTTCTCCAAGCGAACGAGGTCCGACACACGCCTTCACTTCACGCGATCATTGCCGACTCGAAACCGGAAACCGGATTCGTTGTGAATCATAGCCACCCTTGCGAGCGAACCCGCGTCTGGATATTGACAATAGTGTGTGACACACAGTAATGTGCTTGACATGAGCGAGAACGAGCTGCTGGATACGCACCTGCAGGAGTTGCGCCGCGGCACGATGGTGCTGGCGTGCCTCCAACTGCTGCGCGCTCCCGGTTACGGCTATGGCCTGCTCGAAGAGCTCGAAAAATCGGGATTCGCTACCGACGCCAATACGTTGTATCCGCTCCTCCGCCGGCTGGAAAAGCAGGGTTTCCTGACCAGTGAGTGGAATACGGAGCAAGCACGTCCCCGCAAGTTCTACCGCACCTCGGCCTCCGGCATCCAGCTCGCCGACACTCTCACCCGAGAATGGCTCACGCTCACCGCCGCGATTGCCTCGCTCACAGAGGAGGAGCACTGATATGACCGCCACACTCACCGAACGATACATCGACGCTGTGATTCGCAGCCTCCCGCCCGCATCCCGCGACGATGTGCGGACCGAACTCGAGGTCAGCATCGCCGATGCCATTGAAGCGCGCGCCGCGACTGGGGTGACTCCCGAAATCTCCGAGCGGGACGTGCTGACGGACCTCGGCGACCCCGGCGTTCTCGCCGCGGGATACGCTGATCGGCCGCTGCACCTCATCGGGCCGCGTTTCTACCTCACGTGGTGGCGCCTGCTGAAAGTGCTCCTCGCGATCGTTCCCGCCGTGTCCATGGGAGGTGTGGTTCTCAGCATGGTGCTCTCCGGGGCGCCCGTCGGCGGAATCATCGGAAGCGCGATCTCGGTGGGATTGGCCGTCGTCGTTCACCTTGCGTTCTGGGTGACTCTCGTGTTTGCCGTGCTGGAGCGCACCAGCGGCGCAACGGTGCCGACCGCATGGGGTGTCGAGATGCTTCCAGAGATTCGGCACAGGGGCGCTGGCCTGTCCGACCTGATTGCGAGCCTCGTGTTTCTCGCCGCTGGCGTCGGCGTGCTTCTCTGGGACCGGATCCGCGGCTTGGCGTACATCGACTCCGAGTGGCTTCCCGTCCTCGCCCCCGAATTGTGGCCGTGGTGGATCGTCGGGCTGCTCGCGATCATGGCGGCAAAGACCGCCCTCGTGATTTCCGTCTACCGGACAGGGCGCTGGAGCGCGATGTTCGCGGCCTTGAATACTGCGCTCGCCATCGCGTTCGCGGTTCCGGCGATGGCTCTGCTCGTCGCCGGGCAACTGCTGAACCCCGAATTCATCGCCGTCGTGTTTACGGACAACGGAGTGACCGCGGAGACCCTCCGCATACTCGCCACCATCGTGGGCGCCGGGATCATCGGATTCGGGTTGTGGGACATCATCGACGGTTGGCTCAAGACGATTCGCGACAACCGCCGCTGACGGCAGGGGAGTTCGCGCTGAACGATGGAGGACGCTCCACGTCGGCGCGAGATCCTGCACTTGCCACCCAGGACGACCACGGAGCACCATGAAGCAATGACGAAGTATCTCATTTCTTTCCCGAGCGAAGCCATGGTGCTCACCGACGATGAGTTCCCTGTTGTCGTCGCGGAATCCCACGCCGTCATCGAGGAGGCGAAGGCGGCAGGCGTTTACGTGTTCGGCGGCGGCATCGACGAGAGCGTCGACCCGGTAATGGTTTCCGCGGACGGGTCGGTATCCACGGAGATCTATCCCGGCTCACAGCTCAATGGCGGGTTCACCGTCCTTGAGCTGCCAACCCGGGCGGATGCCGAAGAGTGGGCCAGAAAGATTGCGGTCGCCTGCCGTTGCTCGCAAGAGCTGCGGGAGTTCGGTTTCGATCCGCAAAGTTGACCCTCGCTCAGCGCCAGAATTCTGCGAGCTGTTCCGCGAGCGCCGTTCCCTGGTCGTGCCCCGACTGGGCTGCGGCCGGGCGCGTCGACAGGTTCATCATGTTGTCGCCGAACGCCTCGAGAGAGTTGCGGTCCGGCAGGATCGCCTCGACCGTGCTTCCGCTCGCCTCCAGGTCTTCGACCTGCGCGGACAACTGCATGCGCCACTCCAGCGGGTGCAGTGTCCTCCCGCCGAGCGGCGACAGCACAAGCACGCGCTCGTAGCCCGCGGCCAGATCGGCGTTCTCGTTGCGGCGGTACCCGCCATCGATGTACTTCCTTTCGCCGATGCGGTAGGCCGGCCCGCCGGATGTACTCGCGGCTACCGCGTCGATGAGATCCACACCGCTGTCGCGGTCCAGCAGGGCGTCCTCTCCCGTACCCGCATCGACGGCGGTCATGACCACCCTCTGCTGCGGCCATGCAGGATTCGGCAGCCGAGCGGCCACGATGGCGCGCCAGCGGTCGGAACCATGGGAGTCGGCATCCAGTTCGATGGCGGCCGCGCCCATCCTGCGGCGCATATCGGCCGCATCCACGGAAGCTGCGCTGATTCGGGTGACCCTCTCCAGGCCCTCGCTTTGGAGGTTCGGAATGGGTCCGGCCGCAACTCGCTGCAGTGTCGGTGCCGTAAGAATGCTCGCGAACAGTTCGGTGGGACTGGCGCCGGTGATCTGGGCCGCCGCTGTTGCGCCGGCCGACGTGCCGATGATGAGGTCGGCATTGGTGACATCCAGCCCCGCGCCATGCAGGCCGGCGATGACGCCGATCAACCAGGCATTGCCTGCGGATCCGCCACCACCCAGGACGAGCGCTGTGCGGTTTGTGAATCCCGAGGCGTCGCCGGAGGGCGCCTCGGTGTCGCGTTGAAGAGAAGGTTTCATAGCCGTGGCTTTCTGGGAGTGCGTGTGGCGCCCCCGCGACGGCTACGTCAGTCGCGTGATCGTGATCTCGAAGGAGCGCCCAAAGTGGACAGTGCGTGCATCGGGCTCACCTCCTCGGATCGTGTCACGTTCGCAGAAAACTATACGCGTGCGCTGGACCCTATTTCCTGGTTCGGGAGCTCTTCTGTGTCGACTTCTTCTGTGCCGGCTTCTTCTGTGCCGACGCATTCTCGTCGGTGCTGTTGTCGCTCGTGCTCTCACGCGTCTCGAGTCCGACCGCATCGCGAAGCTCCGTGGCGTCGTCGCTCAGACCCCGGTCCTCGGCGATATGCGCCAGCATTTCGGCGATGGCGTTGAGTTTGTGCTGAAGCGCCAGGTCCGCGCGCGTCTGGCTGTTCTGCAACAAAGCGACCATGAGGAATGTCACGATCGTCGTGAGGGTGTTGATGATCAGCTGCCACGTGTCGATGTCTTTGAGAAAGATGATCGACGGCGCCCACACCACGACGAGCAGCACGCAAAACGCGAAGAACCACGCGCGGCTGGCGACTTTCGACGCACCTTCCGCGAAGCGGTCGAAGCCGCCGACCACAGGTGAAACTTCACTCGGCAGCAGCGGATCCGTTGCCATGTCGGGCCATCCTTTCTTTCACGATAGAGCCTCTCGGCCAGAGTTCGGGACTGTTCAGTGGTGACGCAGCAGGTCGATGAGTTCCGACTTTCTTTTCCCCGAGTACCCTTCAAGCCCCAGTTCTTTCGCACGGTCGCGGAGTTCGCTGACCGTCCAGTCGTCGTAGGATCCGGATTTCCCGCCCTTTCGCCCCACCGCGGACGCTCCGCGTTTCGCGATCGCGTTGGAGACTCGAGCGGCTTTCTCTTTGGACGCACCTTCATCGCGCAACTCCCCGTAGAGCTCCGGATCTTTCAGTTGCGGATTCTTCTTGCCTGGCATCGCAGTTCCTTTCTTTCGCCGATGACGGGTTTCACGGTGACGTTCGAATCAGTGACGCGAGAGGGTCGTTCCCGCCCTCTGCCCGTTCGAGCACCTCACCGAATTCGAGTTGGGCGAGCGTCGGCGACTCCAATTCCGCCCACGTTCGCGGCGCTGCCACGGTGGGTCGCAGCCTCCCTCGGAGGGAATAGGGGGCGATGGTCGTCTTGGATGCCCTGTTCTGGCTCCAGTCCACGAAGACTTTGCCGGGTCGCAGCGCTCGTTTCATGTCGCTGACGACCAGATCAGGCAGATCAGCGACGAGCGCTCGCGCCAGTTCATTCGCGATGTCGGATACCTCGTCTGACGTGCGCTTTCCGTCGAGGGGCGCGTAGAGGTGGATGCCTTTGCTGCCGCTCGTCACCGGAAAGCATGCCATTTTCTTGTCGTCGAGAATCGCCGCCGCGGCTCGGGCGACTTCCGCACATTCGGGAAGCCCGATCCCGTCGCCGGGGTCGAGATCCAGGACGAGCCGGTCAGGTTTTCGTGGATCACCTCGGCGATTGAACTGCCATTGCGGCACGTGGATTTCGAGAGCGGAGATCTGCGCGAGCCACGCCAGAGTGGCGGCGTTGTTCACAAGCGGATATTCGTTCGTGCGCTCTTTGTGTTTGATGGTTCGACGCTGTACCCATGCCGGCGCGGATTCGCCGAGGTCTTTCTGGAAGAAGAATTCACCTGGCTTCTGCGCTGTCCCCACCCCGTCGACCCAGCGCTTGCGCGTTGCCGGCCGGTCGTGCGCGTACCGGATGAACACCTCGGCGATGCGCGTGTAGTAGTCGAGAATGTCGGCTTTGGTGGTGCCGGTGGACGGATACATCACCTTGTCGAGGCTCGTTACGTGGATGCGTTTGCCGCCCACGACGATGGTCTGAGCCTGTGCACTCGACGAACGTGCCATGCGCGCCAAAGTAGTCAGAGTTCGTGTGAGTTGTCTGAATGTCGGCTGCACGCAGGCCGTATCCGCGATGTGTAGCTGGGGCGGGATTCGAACCCGCGACCTCACGATTATGAGGCGTGTGTCCGTAGTAGTCGCTCGTTATGCGAGCAAGTACGAACCCACTCGAAGACGGTGCAGCTGAGGTTCTCAGTCGTGGCTGTGTTCGGCCAATCAAGACTAAGACCGGTATCTGGGTTCGATGTGGTTCGCGGGTGCGGAGTGCGTGCGCGTCCTGCGCAGAGCTGTACCGGGGTGACTGGGCGGCGATTGCTCGGTCGGGGGTTTTCGACGGCCCAGTATCGCAGTTCCAGTTCTATCTGCTGACGTTGACGGCTCCGTCGTTTGGTGCGGTGCATCGGGTGCCGCGTGCCGACTCGGGTAGCTCGGCCAGGTGCGGCTGTGGTGAGCATCACCGCACGACGGATGCGGGGCTGCGTGGTGTTCCCCTGGATGCGTCGCGGTATGACTACGCGGGGCAGGTTGCGTGGAACCGTGACGCGGGTGTGCTGTGGGATCGCACTCGACGGCGCATCCGTGACCGATGGGATTCTGCCGAGTACTTCATTGTGCGTGAATGGCAGGACCGTGGAGTGCTGCATGTTCACGCCCTCGTGCGTATTGCTCGGGGCGAGGCACCGGCTGCGACGGTGTTGGGCGAGGCGGCACGGTCTGCGGTGGCGATCTCGAAAATTGACGGCACATTCGTGGAGTGGGGCGCGCAATTCCGGTGCGACATGTTCCGTGCGGACGGTGACGGGGCAAAAACGATTTGGTATCTCTCCAAGGCGCTGAACTATGTGATGAAGGACGTGGTGCAGACCGGGGAGAGGGTGCACACGCAGGTGTGGGCGCACCTGGCCGCGCTCGAGCGTGCGGCGGCGGCCATGCGCTGCTCGGTGGACTGCACGTTGGTGGATTGCCGAAGCCGTGTCCATGACCGGTACGGGTCACGCTCGCAAGTGGTGAGTGCATCGCGGCGCACCAAGCACCGCACCGGTTGGTCGTTCACTGGGCTAACTCGGACGGTGCAGCGCCGACTGCGGCTGGAGTGGTTCCTTTCCCAAGGGGTTGACACGGCAAGGGCCGAATCGTCGGTGCCGGTCGTTGACCTGGTGGGGGCGGTGGAGGGTCGCGCGGTGCGGTTGCGGCGTGAGCTGGCTCCCTGTTCGGCGGCGGTGCCGTGATGGGGAAAGGGGGTGATGAACATGGCTGAACCAGATTGCGAGATGTGCGCAATGATGGGCCTTCGCGCGTGTGACAAGTGCGGTAACCCAACTCCGGCTAACGGGGTGCGGGATGCGCTGGGTAGTGAGTTGTGCGCGTACTGCGCCTGACCGGTGACGCTGATCGGCCACAAGGGTTAGGCGGTCGTGCGGATGCTGCGCGTGGTGCCCCGAAGGGGCGAACGCGAGGCGCCGCACGACCACCCGTCCATACTCCGGACCAGCAACCCGGCCATTGCGGTGCCACACCCTCAGATCAAGGGCAACCGGAGCGCAAAGCGCGAAGGGCGGCAGCTGGAAGTACTTAGACCCTCGTTTCGGCGTGTCGCTACGTCGATTCCGCATGTCTAGGACTAAGGTCAGTACCCCCAACCCGAACCCGAACGGAGATGGCCATGACTACCGCGCTGTTTGAAACATTGGACAACTTGTCCGCTCGCACAAAGAAGAAGTTTGAGTTGATGCCAAAGGTCATCAGCAAGGACGGAAACTTCGACATTGGTAATCTCAAAATCGGCGACGAGTGGCATCGGCTTTCTGATGTAGTCGCTGTGATGGTCGATTTGAAATCATCTACAAATCTCGCCAAGGGAAAGAATCCGCGCAGCGTCGCAAGCATCTATGACGCCGGGGTTGGTGGAGTCGTCGTAATTTTCGAGACTTTCGATGCAGATTTCGTCGACATTCAGGGCGACGGCGGATTCGCACTCTTTTGGGGCGACCGTCGATACGAGCGAGCGATGGCAGCTGCCATCACTACCCGTTCTTTCAGTGATGATTTCGCGACCCAACTCCTGGCCAAGTGGACCGAGTCACCTAAAACCGGCTTCAAGGTTGCCGTTGCGAGCGGGCCGGTGCTTGTGAAACGCGTGGGGCTTCCTCGCCACCTCGAACTGCAAGAACCCGTGTGGGCCGGACGCCCCGTTAACTATGCCGCAAAGGCAGCCCAGCAAACTGAACCTGACGCGCTACTGGTTACGGCCAGCGTTTGGGACGCGATCGAAGACAACGACTACATAGCATTCTCATGCGGCTGCAACTCGGGGCCCACCCTTTTGTGGCACGACTACGACATTGAGAAGATCCCGGATGACGAGATGTACGGTAAGTCCCTTGAGACCAAGTGGTGCGTGAATCACGGTGAGGACTTTTGCCAGGCAATCTTAGACGGCAAGACCAAGCGCGACGACATCCCACAGTCTGTGCGTAGTGAACGAAATTTGCTTTCTTTTGGTTCGGTTGAGAAGCAAGACGCGCGCAAGCGACGAGACTTAGCGCGCGTCGAGTGGAAGGCGGAGCATCTGTCCCTGATTGAGGAACTTCTCAAGTAATGTCCAAGTCGAAACGTCACATCGTTCTTGCTGAGACGATCCTGCGCGAGGCTCGTGAGGAACTTGCCCGAGCCGACGGTAAGTCGTCCCTGTTGCTTGCTGCAGCGGGGGTAGCGCTTGGCGCAATCGTCGCCGCTATTGTCGCCGGTGACTGGACTCCATTCGATCTCATGGCGTGCGTGCAATGGCTTTGGTGGGTAGGTAGCGCCAGCGGCGTTGGCGCAATCGTCGCATTTGCTTACTCCGTGTACCCGCGCACTGCATACAGGGGCGAGCGGGTACCTGCGATCATCGCTTACTTTGGAGATGTCGTAGCTACGCCAGCCAACCGGCTCGAGGCCAACCTGATCCGCACGTCGAAGGGGATCGATGCTCGGGTATTCGATCAGCTAAAGATCATCTCCGGAATCGTCGATCGGAAGTATCGAGGTATCCAGCTTGGCCTTTGGATGATCGCCTTGGCATCATTTGCGTGCACACTGGCTGTCGTTATTGACAGTTTCCTCTGAGCGATCAGGGAGATCTCTTGATCTTGTATAGAGGATTTCGGGAGAGTTGGCTTAGGTAGCGTCATGACGGCGCAAAGCCTTAGTCTTGTAGTCTCAGATAGTTGAACTACGAGATGAGGCGTCATGGCGGACTTTAGAGCGGATCGAATGCCATCACCAGAGGGTGAAGGTCGGGCGAAGAGCGCCCTCGAATCAGCGTGGGACACGTACTACGCCGCGAACAAGTCCGTCAACGAGCCGCTTCTCTCGGCCTTCCCCGGCCTAAAAACACTCATGCGCGGCTACGTCAACTCCACATTGTTCGACCTAGTTGGATTCTGGGTGATGTGGCGACTGGTGGGCGGTTTTGAAGGGATGCAGAAGAACCTCGGCATGAGCAGATCAAGCGTTTACCGACGAGTTTCTCAGTTCCGAGGCGTCTTTGGAGAGCACCCCGACATCTACGAGTTCCCTGGCCTAAAGGTCGATGTTGCCGCATTCGTGAAGGGAATGGCGGAGCGCCAAGAAAAGGGCTAGTCGCAAAGTGTTGCACTAACTCGTGTAGTCCTTTAGTCTCGGACTATGAGACTAATGACCGACGATCGTGCGGGGGTGACGCTTGCCGATTTCTACGACGAGAATCACGCGCTGGTCGAGGAAGGCTTGGTCTCTAATGCTGTCGCGGCCTATGAGCGTGCCTGGCGGCTACGTGTGCGACCTTCACTGGGGAGCCTGCCCCTTTCTGGGCTAACGGCCCTCGTCATTTCCCGCGCTCGTGCTGCATGGGATGGGAGCGCATCGACCAAACAGGATGCTCTCGCCCTGCTTTCGCGTCTGCTCGAGCTTGCGGTGATGGATGGCCGCATCGGTTCGAACCCCTGCCGTTCGCTCCCTCGGTCGCGTGGCAAGAATCACGATGCTGACCCTGCTAGCCGCGCCCTCAGTGATGTACAGGTCGCTCGCATGCTTACCCTCACCGCCTTTCACCCGTTCGGGCAGCGTGCTCTTGCCGGGCTTGCCTTCACTGGTCTGCGGCTCGGTGAGCTGGTCGGCCTTCGTTGGGAGGATGTGGATGCAGGGCAGGGCCTCATAACGGTGCGGCGCACGTTCTCGCCCAACGGTCACGGCAAGCTCGAGATTCGCGCCACCAAAAGCGGCCGCATCCGCAGCGTGCCAATTCTCAATGAACTCATGCCGTGGCTCGAGCTGGCGCAGCAAGCGGGTTTCGAGCACGTCTTTACTGGCGTGCGTGGCGGCCCGTTCGATAGTGGCAACCTTTCCCGCGCTGTGAAGTGGGAGAAGATACGCGACGGAATCGCCACATTCGCGGACGGTAGAGCTTTGCGCTTTCATGATCTGCGGCACACGTTCCTTACGCGGCTGGCTCGTGCCGGGAACTCGCCCCAGAACATTCAGCGGGTAGCCGGCCATGCCTCCATCTCGACAACTGAGCTTTATACGCGCTCGTCGTCAACCGATGCGGCGTTGGCCATCCGAGAAAAGATGAACCCCTCGAATCGTGAGGTCACTTTCGAGGGGGGTGAGAAGGCGGCAAAACTCCGGATTCTCGGGCTTTCTGATCTGTAGCTGGGGCGGGATTCGAACCCGCGACCTCACGATTATGAGTCGTGCGCTCTCACCAACTGAGCTACCCAGCCACGGCATCCGGCGGACAAAAACTACCGGATGGCCGAGCCCCCTGTGGGAATCGGACCCACTACCTCTTCCTTACCAAGGAAGTGCTCTACCAATGAGCTAAGGGGGCGCACAAAAGACCGCGACATGCGCGGGATTGGCACCGTAAGAGACTAACACCGGAACACGGAGTAGTTTCGACGTGTTCGACCATAATGATCCCTCGAGAGGAACACCATGTTCGTGCAGCTCTCCATCCACCACCCCAAGCCGGACGCCACCGGCCCGCTCATCGAATCCATGCACGCCTACGGCGACGCCCTGGAAGGTGCCCCGGGCCTCATCAGCGTCCACACGCTGCAGGATGCGGACGCGGGCGTGCTCGTCGGCCTTGCGCTGTGGGGATCCCGCGACGCGATGGAAGCCTCCGTGAATCGCGCACGCGCGGCGGTCGAGAATCATCCCTTCGACGAGTGGGAGATTCGAGACCCGGATGGCTACCGGCTCACCGAAGTGTAGCTAGTTCGCGTTCGCCTTGAGCCAGTCGAACGGGTCCACTTTCACGCCATTGACATGGATCTCGAAGTGCAAGTGGTCACCCGTGGAAATACCCGTCGATCCGACGTTTCCGACCTGGTCGGCCACCTTGACCTGCTGACCCACCGTCACCGCAATCGAGCCGCGCTGCATGTGCCCGTAAACACTTTGCACGAGCTGCCCGTTGATGTGGTGATCGATGATCACGTGCGAGCCGAGACCCCACGTGTCGTTGGCGACCAGGCTCACGACGCCGTCCGCAATCGCCTGAATCGGGAACCCGCCACCCGGAGTGAAGTCAACGCCCTCGTGGAAGGAGGAACAACCGCGACACGGCGCAATACGTTCGCCGAACCCGCTGCTGATGGGGACGGAAATTGCAAACGGCCACTGGATGGTGCCGTTGGGGTTGTTGGTGAATGCCCAGTTGCGGTTGCCGAACTTGAGGAACAGACGCTCGCGGAGAGACACCGCCGTGTAGTTGTCACGCGCAAAAGTCTGATCCCCCACAGCCGACACCTTCAGCGACTGGACTTCGACGGGTGCTGCCTGGGCGGGTGCGGCGACAGTGCCTGTCGTCGCCTCCATGGGGAAAAACGCATTGGCGGGCAACGACGTCGACACCATCATGAGGCCGGCGCCAATCATCGCGCCCATCGTCATGAGCTTGGACAAAAGTTGGCGCTTGAGCGACTTCTTCCGAACTGGCCCCGACGAAGTGCGGCGCGGCGGTGCTGTCGCTGCGCGTGGACGCAACGTGCCGCGAGGCGGTTTCACCGGTCTCGACGCCTTCGGCTTTCTGGGCGCCTTCACCTTGCGCGATGAACTCGAAGCGGCTCCGCGCCGCGTCGCGGTGGATGCATGCGAGAGCGGGGTCTGAAGCGAGGGCGCAGCTGGCGCGGTCTCGTGCGGCATCGCCTGCCGCGCAGGTTCCGGAACCGCACTCGCCGTTGCGGACGTGGCCGCCGCGAGCGCAGCCTGCTCCTGTGCGCGAAGTTCGCGACGGGTCAGCGGCGTCAGCGGCGCGGGCGCGGAAGTCACTTCGGGCCGCACAACCTGAGCCGCAACGGGCGTTGGTGCGTCCGCAAGTTGTTCGGCCACCGTCGGAACACGGGTGCTGGCAGTCGTCGGAGAAACAGAACTGGTGTCGAATCCGAGCAGAGCGAATCCGGAATCCGGGTCGGGAGTGTGCGAGCCGTCGGCTCTGCGCTTCCTGAACTCACTCACGGACTATCAGTTCTCAATCTCGAAGTTGGTGGGTTCGCTGGACGCGCGCACATCACACTGCAACGTCCACATTTCAGCGAATCTCCTCAAACATCTGGCCGACAAGGACAGGGGGCACGCAAGTCGAACCGGCCCGTTACCGCAGCAATCGACACCCGGTCAGGTAACGAACTCATAAAGAATAGCCCATGACCCTGTGAATTTACCACCCCCGGAAGGGGGTTCCACTCGTGACAATTGCTCGCTCCAGAGCCTCCGCGACACTCGGTTCCGCAGCCAGTAGAAACTCGGCGGAGCCGCGGGAACCCGCCAGCCCGCCGACTCGAGCTCCGGCCTCCTGCGCGATGAGCGCACCCGCGGCATGATCCCACGGATTCAGACCGGTCTCGAAGTAGCCGTTCAGCCGCCCCATGGCCACATCGCACAAATCGAGCGCCGCTGCGCCCTGCCTGCGGATGTCTCGCACCTGACTGATCAGTTCGGCGATCACGAGCGCCTGCTCCGTGCGACGTTGGGCGAGGTAGGCGAACCCCGTGCCGATGAGCGCTCGAGACAGATCGACCGGTGCCGCGACCCTGATCGGCGCGCCGTTGAGAGTCGAACCGTCGCCCCTGGCCGCCGCAAACACTTCGCCGGCCGCCGGATTGTTGACGACCCCGGCGAGCGCAGTCCAGGTCGACGGATCCTGCCCGCCTTCCACGACGGCGATGCTCACGCCGTAGTGCCGGATTCCGTACAGGTAGTTGACCGTTCCATCGATCGGATCGACGACCCACGTGAGGCCGCTCGTTCCGGCAACCGAACCGCCGCCCTCCTCCCCGAGGATGCCGTCATCCGGTCTCGCCGCCGCCAGATGTGATCGGATGAGGTCTTCCGTGTCGCGATCCGCCTGCGTGACGACATCCTCGACGGAGGACTTCGTCGCCGCAACCGTGACGCCTTCCGCGCGGCTCCGCATGGCCAGCTCGCCGGCTTCGACGGCAATGTCCGTCGCGAGGGAAAGCAGCTCGTTGCGTGTAGTCATGGTGGCAAGTACAGGATTCGAACCTGTGAAGTCTGAGACGTCTGATTTACAGTCAGATCCCTTTGGCCGCTTGGGTAACTTGCCAGGTGCTCCGGCCACATGTATTCATCTGACCGGAGACAGAACTCAAGGATAGCGTGCTCTGCGGGCACGCATGATCACTTTCGACGCTCTGCTCCTGCCCCGATTCACCCGCCGAAGCCGGCCGCGGCCTTTGCGTAACGGTTGGCCGCGTTCGCGACCGCCTGCGCATACTCGTCGGAGCCGTTGTACGCGAGCACGCCGGCACGCCAGCCCGCACGATCCACCATGTCGCCGCTGGCCCTGCACAGGTAGTTGGAGGTTGCGACGACAGCGTCGTCGATGTTCTGCGGATCCTCGACCCCGTCGCCGCTCCCGTCGACATGCCAGTTTCGCCAGGTCTGCGGGATGAGCTGCATCGGCCCGACCGCGCGATCGAACTCGGCATCGCCGTCGATCTCTCCGCCATCGGAATCCGGGATGTGCGAGGACGCGGAACCGTCGAGCGCAATCCCGAAGATTGGCGGAGAGACCGTGCCGTCCTCGCCCACCGTCGAGCCGCCGTGCCTGCCGTGGTCGCTTTCGACGAAACCGATCCCGGCAAGCGTCGACCAACCCAGCCCGCACGACGGCATGGCGCTGGCCTTCGCAATTGCTGCGCCCGCGTAGGCAGCCAATGCACGCTCCGGAATCCCTGAAGCCAGCGAGACTCGCCTGACCCACCCGTCATCGGCGTAGCCTGCCACGCCGCCGCGGATCGGCTCGGCCGCCACGGGAGGCGGCTCCGGCGGCAACGCATAGTCCGGGCCGGGCGGTTCCGCGGGCGACGACGTTGGCACCGGCTCCTGGTGGCGGGGAGTGAGCACGATGATGGTCAACGCGGAGAGCACGGCGACGCCGAGCACAACCGCCACGACGACAGTGGCGATCCTCGGAAGTCGGCGCGGAATGGAAGTCATCCCGGCTATCTCACCATGCGAACCCGGGAACTGCCGACACGGGTCCCGGCTACCATTGGGCGCATGGCAGATTCAACCTTTGACATCGTCAGCAAAGTGGACAAGATGGAGCTCGACAATGCGCTCCACCAGGCCCAGAAGGAGATCGCCCAGCGGTACGACTTCAAGAATGTGGGCGCCGACATCGGATTCAGCGGCGAGAAGATCCTCATGAAGGCCAGCACGGAAGAGCGCGTGAAGGCGGTGCTCGAAGTGTTCGAATCCAAACTCATCAAACGCGGCATTTCCCTCCGCAGCCTTGACGCCGGCGAACCGTACGCCTCGGGCAAGGAGTTCCGCATCGAGGCGGGCGTCAAGCAGGGCATCGCGCAGGAGGATGCCAAGAAGATTTCGAAGCTGATCCGCGACGAAGCCCCCAAGAGCGTGAAGGCGCAGATCCAGGGCGACGAACTGCGGGTGAGCTCGAAAAGCCGCGACGACCTTCAGGCCACGATGGCGATGCTCAAGGGCGCGAAACTCGACGTCGACCTGCAGTTCGTCAACTTCAGATAGCGCAGCGCCGCAGCGCGAGGGCGCACGACGGATCGGAGCACCGTGAACGGTTGGACACTGACCGTGTGGATTGCCGCGATCCTCGTCGCAATCGACTTCGTGGTGCGCGTCGTCGCGCTCATCGTCGTCCCGCGAAACCGGCGGCCGCAAACCGCCATGGCGTGGCTGCTCGCCATCTTCTTCCTGCCCTACATCGGCGTCCTGCTGTTCCTCGTGCTCGGCAGCCGGCACCTTCCGAAGGGCCGCCGCGACAAACAGGACGAAATCAACCGCTACATCCTGGAAACTACGGAAGGCATCGACCAGCTCTCGCATGAGCACCCGTGGCCGGAGTGGCTCGAGCCGATCGCGACCCTCAACCGCAACCTCGGCGCGATGCCCCTCGTAGGCGGAAACGACGCGCAACTGTACCCCGACTATCTGGAATCCCTGCAGGCGATGACGGATGCTGTGGGCAAGGCGAAGAAGTACGTGCACTCCGAGTTCTACATCATGGCCCTGGACGAGACGACCGCGCCCTATTTCGACGCCCTCGAAGCGGCCGCAGCCCGGGGGGTGACGGTACGGGTTCTGCTCGACCACATTGCATCGCTGCGCTCGCCCGGTTACCGCAGGACGATTCGCCGACTCAAGTCCATGGGAGTGAAGTGGCAGCTCATGCTCCCGTTCCAGCCGTTCCGCGGACGATTCCAGCGCATCGACCTTCGCAACCACCGCAAGCTCCTTGTCGTCGACGGGCTCGTCGCGTTCACCGGCTCGCAGAACATCATCGATTCCAGTTACAACAAACGCTCCAACCTGCGCCGCGGCCTGCACTGGATCGACCTCATGGTGCGATTCGAAGGGCCCATCGTCGCGGGAATCAACGCGCTGTTTGTCACGGATTGGTACAGCGAAACCGACGAACTGATCACGCGCGAAGTGAGCCCGGCGCGAAAGGCTCCCGTGCGGGAACGGGTCGGAGCGCAAGTCGTCCCGAGCGGGCCGTCGTTCGACGGGGAGAACAACCTGCGCCTGTTCAACTCGCTGCTCTACGCGGCACAGGAGCGCATCACGATTTGCAGCCCCTATTTCGTGCCAGACGAATCCATGCTGTATGCGATCACGACCGCCGCGCAGAGCGGGCTCAACGTCGAAGTCTTCATGTCGGAGATCGGCGATCAGCCTGTCGTGTACCACGCCCAGCGCAGCTACTACGAGGAGTTGCTGAAGGCCGGGGTGCGGATCTGGCTTTATCGCGCCCCCACCGTGCTGCATCCGAAGCATTTCACGATCGACGACCAGGTGGCCGTGATCGGCTCGAGCAACATGGACATGCGGTCGTTCAGCCTGAACCTGGAGATTTCCGTGATGGTGAGAGGTCACTCATTCGTGAGCGACCTGCGCGAGCTGGAGGACGACTACCGACGCAACAGCAGGGAGCTCGGCCTCGACGAGTGGCTCGCACGCCCGTTCTTCTCGAAAGTGCTCGACAACCTCGCGCGGCTCACATCAGCCGTGCAGTGAGGCGCTCAGTCCGCGCGCGAGATGTCCACCATCTCGTCCCGAGGAACCACCTTGATGCGTTCGCGCTCCTCTGCTTCGCCAAGAGCGCGCTCGTGCGCATCCAACCGGTGCCAACCCTCCACCGTCGTGAACCGGATGCCGCGTGCGTCGAGCATGGCCGCGACCGCCTCCGGTGACGGCTCCTCGGGCGACCACCATTGAGCCTGATCCCCGAGAACGGCCTGCACGGTCTCCATCGCGTCGCTCTTCGTCGCGCCGATCAGCCCGACCGGGCCCCGCTTGATCCAGCCGCTCGCGTACACCCCAGGCACTTCTTCGCCCTCATCGTCGATCGCACGGCCAGCACGGTTGGGGATGACGCCCCGGCGATCATCGAACGGGATGTCCGCAAGCGGCGTGCCGAAGTAGCCGATCGCCCGGTACACGCCGTCGACCGCGTAGTCGCGGAACTCCCCCGTGCCTTCGACGCCGCCCTCGCCATCCGGGGCTGTGCGCTCAACGCGGATCCCGGTCACCCGGTCAGTTCCGAGAATCTCGACGGGGCGCGAATAGAAGTGCAAGTGGATGCGGCGCGACGCCTGGCCTGTCGAACGCGATCGCCAGTCGGTGAGGACCCGGTTGATGACGAACAACTGCTTGTTCGTGGCGATGGAACGCTCATCCGAAGGGTCGATTCCGAAGTCCGCCTCGTCGAGGATGAGGTCGACGTCCCGCAACTCGCCGAGCTCCCTCAATTCGAGCGGCGTGAACCTCACCTGAAGCGGCCCGCGCCGACCGAACAGGTGAACGTCCGTGATGGGCGATGCGGCGAGCCGCGCGTACACGCTCGCCGGCACCTCAGTCGGCAGCAGGTCCTCGGCGTGTTTCGCGAGCATGCGCGTGACGTCGAGGGCAACATTGCCGTTGCCGATCACGGCCGCCGTTCGTTGGTCGAGCGGCCAGTCGCGCGGAACGTCCGGATGACCGTCGTACCAGCTCACGAACTCGGCGGCGCCGAAACTGCCGGGCAGGTTCACGCCGGGGATCTCCAGTTCGGCATCCTTCACGGCTCCCGTCGTGAAGATCACCGCGTTGTAGTGGCGCTTCAGATCGTCGAGCGTGATGTCGCGGCCGTATCGCACGTTGCCGAACAGGCGGATGTTGCCGCCATCCAGCACCTCCCGCAAGGCGTTCACGATTCCCTTGATCCGCGGATGGTCGGGGGCGACGCCGTACCGCACGAGGCCATAGGGTGCAGGCAACTGCTCGAACAAGTCGATCGACACGTCGAAGTGCCGCTCCGCCTTGAGGAGCAGGTCGGCCGCGAAGATCCCGGCGGGGCCCGCGCCGACGATCGCCACGCGCAGCGTGGTGCGCGGCAGTTCCGTCACTGAAGTCTCCTGCGGAGTGGGACCCATTGGGTTGCGCAGTCTCAGTTAGAACGCTCGACGAGCGTGTCGGCGAACCTCGTGAGCGCGCGGCGGACGGGTGCGTCGGGGAGCGCGGACAGCGCCTCAACGCCCTCCCGGGCCCACCGGCGTGCTTCGTCGAGCGTTGCCCCGGTCACCGGGTGGACACGCAGCTCGGCGACCGCGTGAGTGAACTCCTCAGTCGCCACGGGCCCGCCGTTCACACCGCGATCGATGCGCGCCAGAAGGGCCGCCGCGTCGGCGTCATCCACGGCGAGCTTCCTCAGGTACAGGATGGGCAGCGTCGCGACCCCGGCACGCAAGTCGGTCCCCGGCGTCTTCCCGGTTTCATCCACTTCCGCCGAAAGGTCGATGACGTCGTCGATCAACTGGAACGCGACCCCGATCTTCTCGCCGAACTCGCGCACCGGTTTCTCGTACTCGGTCGGCGCGTTCGAGAAGATCACCCCGACTTCGGCCGCCGCGGAGATGAGCGACCCCGTCTTGTCCCTAAGCACCTGAATGTAGTGCTCGATCGGGTCATCGTCAGGATCCGGCCCGATCGTTTCGTGAAGCTGCCCGAGGCAAAGGCGTTCGAACGTCAAAGCCTGCAACCGCACAGCCCGCTCGCCGAGGCTCGCGATGAGCCTGCCGGCTCGCGCGAAGAGAAGGTCACCGGTGAGGATTGCGACCGAGTTTCCCCACACCGACTGCACACTCGGAACGCCCCGTCGCAGTTCCGCCTCATCCATGACGTCGTCGTGGTACAGCGATGCGAGATGCGTGATCTCCATCGCCTGGGCAGCCACGATGACATCATCGATGTTCCCCTCGCCCAGTTGCGCCGTCAAAAGGGTCAGGGTCGGACGGATCCGCTTGCCTCCCGCGTCGAACAGATAGCGGGCCGTGACGTCCGCCAGATTGTCGGCGAACGTCATTTCGGCGAGAAGGCCGCTCTCCACCTTCTCGAGACCCTCCTCCAGCGCGACAGCGAATCGTCTGTCCTCCGCGGACGCGAAAAGCGTTTCGCCTAGGCCGATTGCCGACTTCAGCTTGTGGCGGCGCCGCAATTGCTGGATCTCCTGCTGAGACCTCATGCCGTCTTCGCTTCCCCGGTCACCGGCTTCGCCCGTGCCTTGCGATTCGGCTTGTGGCCGCGATGCAGGGCCACGACACCGGAGGTCAGGTTGCGGTAGGCGACCCGGGTGAAACCGGCGCCGCGCATCCACTGGCTGAGCGTGGCCTGATCCGGCCACTCGTTGATCGACTCGGCGAGGTAGGTATAGGCCTCGGGGTTCGAACTCGCGACTTCGACGACCCGCGGCATGACGTACTTGAGGTACGCGCCGTATCCGGCACGAAGGAGCGCTTGAGTCGGTTTGGAGAACTCGCACACGACGACGCGCCCGCCGGGCTTCAACACTCGGAACATCTCCTTAAGCGCTTTGCGCGGATCCTCGATGTTGCGCAAACCGAACGAGATCGTGACAGCGTCGAATTCGTTCGCTTTGAAGGGAAGCGCCATTGCGTCCGCCTCGAGAAACTCGATTTTCGGGTGCTTCGTGCGGCCCACCTCGATCATGCCCGGGGAGAAGTCGACGGCGACCACGTCCGCGCCGCTGCGGGCGATGGCGGCGGAACTCGTACCGGTTCCTGCCGCAATGTCGAGGATGCGCTCCCCCGTGACGGGCGCGATCGCCCGTACGGTCTGGAACCGCCACAACCATGAATTTCCCACCGACAGGAGGGCATTCGTCCTGTCGTAGTTTTTGGCCACGCCGTCGAACATCGCCGCAACCTCGTCGGGTTGCCTGCTCAAATCCGCCGTGGCCATACCTGCCAGTCTATTCGGCCACGGGGACGCGCCGCCGTCACCCCAACCGAGGCTACGCTGGTGACGTGATCGAGCGCGGACGAGAGCTTCCCTCCCTCACTTCATCGACAGTGCGAATCGACGACCTGACATCGCTTGCCGACCTCCTCCCGCCGAGGGAACAGTTGCTGTGGCTGCGCCGCGGCGAAGGAATGGTGGGGTTCGGCTCCGCTCTTCGCCTCGAGTTCTCCGGAGCAAACCGATTCGAGGATGCGGCCAGAGACTGGCGCACACTTGCCGGTCGCGCGACGGTGGACGATCCGCTCGGCATCCAGGGCTCAGGTCTCATCGCATTCGGCGCGTTCGCGTTCTCGAGCCGCTCTGAAGCCCCCAGCGTTCTCATCGTCCCGTCGCTCGTCGTGGGCCGTCGGGACGGGCAGGCCTGGCTCACCCGCATTCGCCTCACCGACGATGCTCAACCGGAAACTGCGGTGCCCGCGCCGCGCACGCCCACCCCGATCGGGAGCGTCGCCTTCGGCAGCGGCGCGCTCAGCCCCGACGGTTACCTCGCGGCGGTCGATGCGGCTTTGTCCAGAATCGACAGCGGTGAACCGAGCAAAGTCGTGCTCGCGCGGGACATGGTCGCGCAACTGCCGCCGGGCGCAGACACCGCGGCGGCGTTGGCGGTGCTCGCGAGCGGGTACCCCGACTGCTGGACGTTCGCGGTCGACGATTTTCTCGGATCGAGCCCGGAAACCCTCGTGGGAGTGAGCACCGGCACAGTGACGGCGCGCGTGCTCGCCGGCAGCGCAGCGCGCGGAGTGGACTCGGCAACCGACCAGCAGGCATCCGTCGCGCTCGCCACCTCGGCCAAGGACCAGGACGAGCACCAGTACGCGGTGCAGAGCGTGCTCGCCGCTCTCCGGCCGCACAGCCCTGCGGTCACGGCCAGCGAAATGCCGTTCACGCTGAGGCTCCCGAACCTGTGGCATCTCGCGAGCGATGTGGAGGGCGCGCTCGCCGACGGCTCGAGTTCACTCGACCTGATCGGCGCACTCCACCCGACGGCTGCCGTTGCGGGCACCCCGACCCGGTCGGCGGTGTCCCTCATCGATGAGCTCGAACCGTTCGACCGCGGACGTTACGCGGGACCCGTCGGTTGGGTCGGGTCGGATGGCGACGGCGAGTGGGCGATCGCCCTGCGCTGCGCCCAGATCGGTCGTGACGATGTTCTGCGCGCCTACGCGGGCGCCGGCATCGTCGCCGAGTCTGTCGCTGACCACGAACTCGCGGAAACGTCGCTCAAGTTCCGCCCCATCATCGAGGCGTTCACCGCGTAAGCTCGCTCCGCAACACCGAAGCTCGTCCTGTTCAGGATGCCGCGAGACGCTTCCGTTCCGCTTCGACATCGAAGGTGGCGACGGGCCACTTCGGGTCGAGTCGGCGCAGCGCACCCAGCAGAAGCCGCTGCACGGCAATCCGGGCATACCATTTGCGATCGGCGGGAACCACAAACCACGGCGCGGCCGGCGTCGACGTGCGTTCGAACACGAGCTGGTACGCGTCCTGGTAGTCGGGCCACAACACTCGCTCGTCAATGTCTCCCGGGTTGTACTTCCAGTGCTTGTCCGGGCGATCGAGACGCTCCGCGAGCCTCGCCTTCTGTTCGCCGGGGCTGATGTGGAGCATGACTTTGATGATCGTCGTGCCCTCCGCGACGAGCTCATCCTCGAACGCCACGATCTGCCCGTACCGCGCCTCGATTTCGTCGATCGGCGCGAGGCTCCGCACCCGTCCGATCAACACGTCTTCGTAGTGGGAGCGGTCAAACACTCCGACGATCCCGGGTCCCGGAACCTGGCGGCGTACGCGCCAGAGGAAGTCGTGGGAGAGCTCCTCCGGCGTCGGTTTCTTGAACCCGTAGACTTTCGTCCCCTGCGGGTCGATCGCCCCGATCACGTGGCGGATCACCCCGCCCTTGCCCGCCGTATCCATGGCCTGCAGAACGAGAAGGACCCGCCTCGCGTCCCCGGATCGGCTTTGGGCGTACAAGCGCTCCTGGAGCTCGGCGACGGCGGCGCCGGATTCGGCGAGAACCCTCTCGCCGTCCTGCTTGTCGCCGGCGAAGCCCGGCGTGGACCTCGGGTCGACCTGTGACAACGCGAATCCGTCTCCCACCGCGAGGAGGGGTGCGGGGTCTGCTATCCACTCGGATCTCGACATGAGCCGATGCTACCGGCGCGAACCCCTGACCGCAGCCGGAAGATCTGGGCTCGAGCTCAGGCTCGGGGCAGCGGAACTTCGATGATGGTCCGTCCTTTGGGGCTGCTGAGCGCTTCGTCGAGTTCGCCGCGATTGGCGGCCAGACGGTATTGCCATCCGTACGCGTGGGCCACTGCGTCAAGCCGGGCGGCGTGCGGCGTGTACATGACACGGTCGAATACCTCCGAGTCCGCGGTTGCCGCGACCTCCAGGGAGTCGAAGATCGTCCCGCCGCCGTCGTTGCCGACGATCACCTGGATGCGCGGTTCCGGTTCGCCGGGCGCTGCGAGGAGAGACCCCGCGTCGTGCAGGAAGGCGAGGTCCCCCAACACCAGACGGGTTGTCCCCGCCGGCGCGTTTCCGGCATCCGCGGCGAGCTGGCTGCCGAGGGCGATTCCTACCGCCGTTGCTATCGTGCCGTCGATTCCGGCGAGGCCACGATTCGCATGCACGCGGATGCGTTTGCCCGGCACGACGCTATCGGCTTCGCGGATGAGCCGCGACGATCCGAACACGAGCCTGTCGTGAGGCCAGGTTTTCTGCCACACGGCGTCCACGAGCATGCGTCGCGTGACGGGCTCACGGTAGACCTCGAGCTGAGCTTTCGCAAACGCGGCAACCGCTGCGGTGTCGTCCGTGCGCGCTGCTGCAGGGTCGATGGCGGTGTCGTCGTCGACGAGTGCGCGGCTCGCAGCCACCCAACTGCCGAGCCAGCTCGGGTCGGCGTCCGCGGTTGGTCCGACAACCTCGATGGCCTCGGTGAAGGTCTCGACCCGGTGCCCGGGGTTGAACGCCTCGCCGGCATCCCCTCTGACCACAATGGTTTCGACGTCGTCGCGTTCGATGAGCTGCGGAACTTCACGGCTCAGCGTCGGGTGCCCGAACACGATGGCGCGGCGGACGCGCCCGCCGAACTCTGGAGTGCGGAGCAGTTCACGGTATGCGACGACGAGGTTGCGTCCGAAGTGCGCGCCGCTGGATACTTCCGCAATCAGGGGGGCCCCGAGCGCTCGCGCGACCGCTTCCGCCTCCTCGCCCGCGGCGTGCCCTGCGATGACGACGGTGAACGGCTCTGGCGCGATCTTGATCGGTTCGACCGGGCGCGCGACGCGGGCGGGGTCCGCCCCACCCACGCCGTCGAGGACGGCGGAGTCGAACGGGCCGGAGAGGGGCTCGCGGAACGCCATGTTCACGTGCACTGGTCCGGGGGTTCCCGAGTTTCCGACCGCTGCGGAGACCGCCGCTCTGGCCAGTTGCGCGGGGAATCCTTTGTCGAATCCGCCAACGCTCGGTGCCTCGACCTCTCGGGCGAACCGGACGAATTCGCCGAACATCCCGCGTTGGTTCGTGGTCTGGTTCGATCCGATCCCGCGTAATTCCTCCGGGCGATCCGCCGTCAGCAGGATGAGCGGGACTCCCGAGTGGTGCGCCTCCAGTACGGAGGGGAGCAGGTTGCCGACTGCTGTCCCCGAGGTCGTGATGACGATGGCCGGCGTTCCGGTCTCGACCGCGAGTCCGAGCGCGAGGAATCCGGCCCCGCGTTCATCGATGCGAACGGTGAGCGTGATGAGCCCTGCCTTTTCGAATCGCGCGGCCGCGAGCGCGAGCGCCTGCGATCTCGATCCGGGGCACACGACGACATGGCGAACGCCTTGCCGCACGAATTCGGCTAGCACTGCCGCCGAGAATTCGGTGGCGGTGGCGCCGTGGGTCATGTGTGTTTGGAGTCGTCGTCGAGGTCGGCTATTTCCTTCTCGAGCTGGCGGATGCGTTCCTCCTGCTCGGCGTCGGTGGCGATCCGGCGCAGGAATGACGGGTCATCGTCCGGGGCTGTGCCGATCCGGCTTCGCCCTTTACCCTGGCTGCGATCCTTGCCGACGATGAACCAGAGCGCGCCGCCAATGACGTTGAGCACGAGGATCACGACGATCCAAACACCCTTGGGAACCCCTCGAGCACGGCGGGCGTCGGTCAGTGAGCAGTCGACGACGGCATAAACCCAGAATCCGACGGCGAGTGCACCAACGGCTAGTGTCAGAAAGGCTCGCATGTGCTGATTCTAGGCCAGCAGGCCGAGAACTGCCGGGGAGCGCCCGGGCGCAACGTTCGTTGCCGGGCCCGATCGCCGACGTGTTTGCGGTTGGTTACTGCCGGTCGCCGACCAGAATGGGGACTTTGTCGACGGCATCCATTTGTCGGATGCGGGATCCGGTGGTTGGTCGCCATTTTTGGGTGGTGTCGAGCCACGGTGGTGCCTTCACGTGGGGTGCACCGTTGATCATCCGGAACTGCCAACCGGATGTGTCGAGGGTTCGGTGATGGAACCAGCACAGCAAAATGCCATTGTCTGTATGAGTTGGGCCACCATTTTCGGCCGGGTCGACGTGATGAATTTCGCTCCACGCGGCGGGGATGTGGCAGCCGGGGACGCTGCATTCCCCATCCCGCAGGGCGATCGCTCGACGCTGTTGAGGGGTGAAGCAGCGTTCGGTCGAACCCATGTTGATGATGCGGCCGTAGTCGTCGAACACGACCCGTTGGATACCGCCATTGCAGGTGTACTGCTTGACCACCCGCATGGAAACCGGGGTATCCAGCCCGTCGATGTGCCCGACTCCCCTGTTGTTGTCGATGCCGGCGTCAAGGTCGGACAGCCGAACACTGACCATGACGGCCGGTGCCGCGCCACCCATCGAGGGTGTTTGGGCGCTGCGTGCGGCTGTGTCGACAATGCCCGCGAAAATGTCATGGCACTGCTGTTCCCGCGTGCGCGGGTCCCGTTCCAGATCGTGTGCAGCCAGTTCTTCCGCGTCGAGAAACGCGGGCGCCGTGCGCGGCGACGTGTATGCATTCACGAGGGCGGTGAACTTCGCGGCGACATCCGGGATGAGCGCACCACGAACCGGCACGAGCCCGTTCTGCTCCCTCCCGATCGTGAACGAGCGCATCCGCAGGGCACGCTCCTCGATGGGGAGGCGGCCATCCTGGTCCAGCCGCGCCTTCCACACCTCGGTGTGAATCTTCGTGTCATCGGCGGTGCAGGGGTACGGCGATTCGGGTGCAGTGCAGGTGGCCGCGGCGACGAGTTCAAACTCCGCGGTCTCAATGGAGAGCGCATCCACCACGGGCGCAACCGAGGCGAGCCCTCGAACGATGAGGTAGGCACTGTCGAGTCCGAGGCTGCCCGATGCGAGCGCCTCCGCCACATGGGGAAACGACGCGGGCATCTGCTCCCCCACGAGCGAACACCGAGTACGTGTATTGCGCCCGACCTTCAGCCGCTTCGATAACGTTTCGCTGGAAGCGAGCGTGATCCGCTCAAGCAGTTCCGTCGACGTACGACACCCCTTCGTCGCCGCCAAACCATCAGTGCCGAGTTCATGGCGCGAACGGTGATCCACCTCGGCAGCCACCGCAACCTGCAGTGCACCAACCCATCGAGCCAACCGCTCCAGCGCCCCCGTGGACATCAACAGCTCGTCATCGGCCAGGCCGGAAACCTCGTCTGGCGCGCCCAGCCGACCGAGTTGTTCGACGATCGAGTCGAGTTCAGGGGCGAGGTTTCGCATAGCTCAGTTTACCACAATTTGACCCGAGTATCGAACATATGTTCGAGCATTTTGGTTGGCTTTTCACGCCCGCCTGAACGATCCGCCCGACCTCATCGCTTCCGGCGTGCCGGCGGCGCAAGCCCGACGAGAAGCGCGGCAACGAGCGCAAACTGGCCGACGATCGCGATGATCGGGCCGCTGGCCGCGGCGTCGCCACCGCTCGTCATGAACGTGTCCGCGAGCGACATGCCCATGTTGAATCCTGCAAACCAAAAAAGCGTGGCTGTCGCCCAGTGGAGGAGCAGCCCGGTCACGATAATGCGCCGAGCCGAAGAAAGCGGACTGTAGCGCGGGGTTCCGGCGAGAACCAGGAATGTCAACGATGCACCGCCCCACACGACCGCCCACGCCACGATGGAGGCCACAAGCGGCGACTCGTTGGCTGCCGCCATCCTTCCGTAAATTTCATCCAGTGTGAGTCCGGGAACCCTCGCCATCGGATTCCACACCGTGATGTGCAGAACCCCCACACCCACCGTCGCGAGAACGAGTGCAGCGAAAGGGACAGCCAGCCCGAGGCGCTCGGGGCCGGACAGTTGCCGAGAACGGAATGCTCCTTTCCGGGCAGCGCTTTTCCCAGCAACACCGTTCCCTGCAGCGCTTTCCCCGGCAGTGATTCGGACATCCCCCACAGCAGTTGACGCGCAAGCGCGCCCCCTGAAAGCCATGAGCGCTGCGATGCCGGAAAGAATCCCGAGCGCGGCAAAAATCAGGGCAAGCACCTGAATCGCCACTCCAACCCCTGCACTGCCCAGCAGTTCGTAACCGCTCCACAAGTACGAGCCGGAACCCAGAACGGCTGCGCTGCCTAAAAACGCGCCGGCCCAACGCCCCCGGTCTGCGGCAGGATGCGCGTTTGCCATGGCGGCGACAGAGGTTGATTCAGCTGACCCCGCAAGATCCGACTGCTCCATGTGGCCAACCTATCCTCAACCGCCCGCCGCCAACGAAACGGGGCCGGGCGAACCCTCCCCACCGCGCCGACCTAGACTGGAACCGTGAGTTCAACACGCCGGATCGTCCTCTACTCGATACTGCGAGTCGCCCTGTTCGCGATCCCCTTCATCGTGCTCATGCTCCTGAACATCTGGTGGTGGGTATCCGCGATCGCCGCCGCCGTGATCGCCGCGTGCATCTCCTACATCTTCCTGGACCGTCAGCGCAACGATGTCGCCGAAGCCGTGGCCGCCTGGCGGTCGCACTCGAAAACCGACACCGATAACGACGTCGAGAACGCGGCGTTGGACCGCCACGCGGGAGACTGAGCCTAGAACGCGATCGTGATCGCGAGCCACACGCCGTACACGAGCGCGGTCAGGCTTGACAGCTTCAATACGAGCAGGAACTCGCGGGAGGTCTTCGCCGTCAGGGCGATGACGACCGCGGGCACCGCCAGCAGGAGCGTGAAGTAGACGAAGTACGCGTTCAGGTAGAACAGCACGTAGAAATACAGAATCGCGAACGGCACGAGAGTGAAGATCGCGAACAGGATTCGCGACGGCCGATCCCCGATGAGAACGGACAACGTGCGCTTGCCGGCGACTTTGTCCTGCGGCAGATCCCGCAGGTTGTTCGCCAGTAGAACGGCGCAGGCCAGGAACCCCGCCGCGACTCCGCCGAGCCAGCTCTCCAGATTGACCGTTCCGACCTGGACGTAGGTCGTCCCCGCCGTCGCCACGACGCCGAAGAACACGAACACGAACAGTTCGCCGAAACCGTAGTAGCCGTACGGATGCTTTCCGCCCGTGTAGAACCACGCGGCGAGCACGCACGCCGCACCGACCGCGAGCAACCAGTACTGCTCGCTGAGCACGACGACGGCAACACCGGCAACCGCGGCAACCGCGAAGAAGAACAGGGCGACCGCGAGCACAGTGCGCGGCTTCGCGGCACCGGACCCGGTGAGCCGCGACGGGCCGATCCGATGGTTGTCCGTGCCGCGGATCCCGTCCGAATAATCGTTCGCGAAGTTCACCCCGATCTGAAGCCCGAGGGCCACCGCGAGGCACAGCAGCGCCCGCACCCAGTGCCAGTCCTGAAATCCAGATGCCGCATAGGCGGCGGCAGTGCCGAGGGCCACAGGGGAAATGGCCAGCGAGAGCGTGCGAACCCGCGCTCCGGCGATCCAGTCTTTCGCCGTCGCGCGCGGCGTCACGGGAATGGGCGAGCGGCCCCCGGGGCGACCGCCCTTGCGCTTCTTGCGTTTGGCCGGCGCCTTCTTCTCGTACGTGGGAGTCTCCGCGACCTTCTGCTTCGCAGACTGCTTCACCGGTTCGCGAACCGCACCCTTCACGGGAGTCTTCGCCGGGTCGACGCGCTGCTGTTTGGGTCTGCTGTTCTTGGCCACGACAGAATCCTATCGACGCCGCAACGCGACCCGATCCGGCTTGCCGCTCGAAAGGACCGGAATGGAGTCCACGACGACGACCTCCGCCGGCCGCGCCGCTGCGCCGAGCGCCGAACCGACTGCGTTGCGCACGAGTTCGAGGTCCACGGAGGTTGTCGAGAACACGATGGGCACTTCTCCCCAGGTGTCGTCGGCTCGCCCGACTACCACAGCACCCTCAAGGCCCGGCAGAGAGGTCACGACTTTCTCAACCGCGGTCAGCGAAACCTTGAGACCTCCGGACACGATCACGTCGTCTAGGCGGCCCGTCACCCGCAGAATCCCGTCGGTGATCAGCCCGGAGTCCGACGTGCGGTACCAGCGGCCGGCATCATCCGCATGGAACGCGAGCGCCGTTCGTTCGTCGTCGCCGAGATAGCCCTCCGCGAGCGTTGGTCCGCCGAGCTCGATCTCGCCGTCGACCACTCGCATCCGCGTGTCCCCGATCGGAACGCCGTCGTACACGCAGCCGCCGCTCGTCTCGCTCGAACCGTATGTGCGCGTCACGTTGAGCCCGAGCTCGAGCGCCTGCGCGAGTAGCGCGGCCGGCGTGGACTGACCGCCCACCAGAACTCGGTCGAATCGCCTCAACGCCTCGATCGCGGGGAGGGACTCCAGGAGGCGGGCGAGCTGGGCTGGCACGAGCGAGGTGTACCGAACGGGATTGTCGAGCGAGGCCGCGGCCGCGACGAATGAGGATGGTTCGAAGTGTGCGGAGTTCAGGACCACCGGTTCGGTGTCGGACGTGATCGAGCGAACGAGCACGTTGATCCCCGCGATGTAGTGCGCGGGCAGGGCCAGGAGCCACTGCCCCCGCGACCCGAGAGCCTGTTCGGCCGCCGCGGCGCTCGCGAGGAGCGCCCCGGCGCTCAGCGCGACCCGCTTCGACACCCCGGTGGAGCCGCTCGTTTGCACGACGAGCGCCACCGACCGTTCCACGTGGGTGGGGACAGTTCGACGCTCCGCAGCGCTGTCCAAAGGGAGGATGGCGTCGCCGCCGGCGAGCGCATCCCGCAGCGCCGGCAGCACCGTGCGCACATCGTCGGGCACGACCCGAAGCGGCCTGGTCATGGGAGTGGGCTGGTCATTTCGGCGTGCTGAACATCAGAACTGCCAGGGGAACGGCGACCAATCCGGTTCGCGCTTCTCAAGGAACGCATCCCTGCCCTCGACGGCTTCGTCGGCGCCGTACGCGAGGCGCGTCGCTTCCCCTGCAAAGACCTGCTGCCCCACAAGACCGTCGTCGACCGCGTTGAACGCGAACTTGAGCATGCGGATGGACGTGGGCGATTTCCTCAGGATCTCCTGCCCCCACGCCCAGGCCGTGCGCTCCAGTTCGGCATGCGGTACGGCGGCATTGATGGCCCCGGCCTCGAGCGCCCGCTGCGCAGAGTATTCCTGCCCGAGGAAGAACACTTCGCGCGCGAACTTCTGCCCCACCTGACGTGCGAAATACGCGCTGCCGTAACCGGCATCGAACGAGCCGACATCCGCATCCGTCTGCTTGAAGCGGGCGTGCTCCGCGCTCGCGATCGTGAGGTCGCACACGACATGCAGAGAGTGCCCACCGCCGGCCGCCCAGCCCGGGACCACTGCGATGACCACCTTCGGCATGAAACGGATGAGCCGCTGCACTTCGAGGATGTGGAGCCGGCCGGCCCTACCGGCATCCGGATGCCCGCGCGTGCCCGAGTCCCCCGAGTACTCGTACCCGCTGCGCCCGCGCACGCGCTGGTCGCCACCCGAACAGAACGCCCAGCCGCCATCTTTCGCGCTCGGCCCGTTGCCGGTGAGCAGGACGACGCCGATGCGCGGATTCTGCCGCGCATCATCCAGCGCCCGGTACAGTTCGTCCACGGTGCCCGGACGGAACGCATTGCGCACTTCGGGTCGGTTGAACGCGACCCGCGCCATCCGGCCCGCCGCGTCGTGGTGGTACGTGATGTCCTCGAGTTCGCCGAATCCGTCGACGGGCTTCCACAGCGCAGCGTCGAAAAGCTCCGAAACCGCGGCCATCAGAGTGTTCCGAAGAAGGAGAGCACGTTGAGCAGGATGAGCGGGTTCGCAATGACCGCGACGACCATGGCCGCAATGCCCCACTCGCGCCTGGGGCCGCGCAGGGCGACGAACAATCCGAGGGCGAGCGGCACGGCGGTGAGGACCACGAGGGTCTGCCCGATGGCCGTCGCGGCGAGCGGCTGCCCGCTCGTCGCGAGATTGATCGCTATCGCCTCCGCGATCACGAGGATCACGGCGATCGCGAACGCGATCAACCCCCACGGCAGAGGGCGCTTGGCGCTAGGTGCAGAGTCTCCTGGCGTCTCCTCGCGGGTTTCCCCGGCAACGTAATCGTCGAGCACGTGTGGTTCCTTTGCCTCGTGGTGGCGCTTCGCCTCCATCCTTTCAGGAAATTGCGCTCGGGAACGAGGCAGACTGGACGGGTGTATCCCAACGCCTCCGAATTGCTCGGGGCGGCACGCGTCGTGTCGCTTCCTCTCGCGCAGCGGTTTCGCGGAATCGACGTGCGCGAAGCGATGCTTCTGGAAGGGCCGGAGGGCTGGACCGAATTTTCGCCCTTCGTCGAGTACGACGACGCCGAGTCGGCGTCCTGGCTCGCCGCCGCAATCGACTTCGGGTGGAACCGGCAGCCCGAGCCTCTGCGCGACTCCGTGCGCGTGAACGCGACGCTTCCGGCGGTGGACTCCGCGGCGGTCGCCGAAGTTCTCGACCGGTTCCCGGGATGCCGAACGGTCAAAGTGAAAGTCGCCGAGCGGGGGCAGACGCTGGACGATGACCTCGACCGGGTCGCGGCAGTGCGAAGCCGGCTCGGTGCGGGCGGCCGCATCCGCCTCGACGCGAACGGCGGATGGGGGCTCGATGAAGCCGAGCGCGCGATTCGCGCCCTCGTCGAATTCGATCTCGAGTATGTGGAGCAGCCGTGCGCGAGCGTGCCGGAACTGGCGAACCTGAGAGCGAGAATCGCGGACCTGGCAGTTCTGATCGCGGCGGACGAGAGTGTGCGCAAGGCCTTCGACCCGCTCGCGGTCGCGAGAGCCGGTGCCGCGGACATTCTCGTCGTGAAAGCGCAGCCGCTCGGCGGGATCACGGCGGCCCTGCGCATAGTGGCGGACGCCGGCCTTCCCGTGGTCGTCTCGAGCGCGCTCGACACCTCCGTCGGGCTTTCGATGGGCGCCTGGCTCGCTGCCGCGATTCCCGAACTCGACTACGACTGCGGCCTCGGCACCGCGGCCCTGCTCTCGGGGGACGTGAGCGATCAGCCGCTGCTCCCCGTGGACGGCGCTATCCCGGTGCGCAGAGTTGAGGTAAGCGACGAGCTTCTGGAGCATCACGCGGCGGCGCCGGATCGCACCGCGTGGTGGCTCGAACGCCTCGAACGCTGCCGCCGGCTGCTCGACTAGTCCGTGTTCCGACCTGGCACCGGCTGGATGTGCCCGCGATAGATCTCGGCCCGGCGTTCGAACTCGGCCCGATCCGCCTCCCGCAGCATGAAGTCGCCGTGATACGCGATCGACATGTACTCCGGCTCCCAGCCGAACGCGGCGACTGCCTGGGCGGATTCGGCGGCCAGGACACCCGTCCTGTCCTGGCTGAGATCGAGGATCGTGAACTGCAGGCTCCCCCTGCTCACCTGCGGCGGCGCACCGGACAGCACCCAGCGGCCCTGATCGGCGAGCGTGAATCCTCCGAACTCCGGCACGCCTTCCGGCCCCTGGATGTTCTCGAGTTCAGGATTGCCAAACCCGTGTTCCGCCATGATTTTCGTGACGATCGCGATGGCGTTCTTCTTGTCCGCCTCGGATCTCAAGGTTTGCGTGGTCTGCCACGTTGCGCTGTCGTACGTGTTGAGCAGCGAGGTCCCCCGGAAACGGTTCGATTCGCGAACAACGTCGTCCTCGCCCTTGCGGACCCAATCGAAACCGAACTCGTCGGCGAGGGCGGCGCGGATGTCGGCCATGGCGGCATCCACGCGCGCCGACAATTGCTCGACGGTCTCGTTCCGCAGGATCTGATCCGTCGAGACCTGCGGAACGCCGGGGAACCGACTCCAGGGCTCTGCGGGCGGCGAGAACGCTCGGGCGAGCGCGATTCCGCCCGCCGTGCACGCGACGATCGCGACGACGGCGAACACGACCCAGCCGCGCCAGCCGCGCCAGCCGCGCCACCATCGCCACGCGAGGAATCGTCGCATGGCCGAAGGTTGTTGCAAATCAGAGTCCGGAGTAAGCGTGGAGCCCCTTAAAGAAGAGATTCACGATGGTGTAATTAAACACGACGGAACCGAACCCGATGAGCGCAAGCCACGCCGAACGCGTGCCGCGCCAGCCGCGAGTGGCCCGCGCATGGATGTACCCGGCGAACAGCACCCAGATGATGAACGTCCAGACTTCCTTCGTGTCCCAGCCCCAGTAGCGGCCCCACGCGCGCTCAGCCCAAATCGATCCCGCGATGAGCGTGAACGTCCAGAACACGAACCCCACAACGATCACGCGGTATGCGAGGTTCTCGAGCTTCTCCGCGGCCGGCATGGTGCCGAGGAAGCTGAGGCGGGCCAGGCGGTCCGCTTCGCGGCGCGACTGGAGCAGCTGGAAGATGGAAAGTCCGGCGCCCACGGCGAAGAACGCGGTCCCGAGGGTTGCGACGAACACGTGGATGACGAGCCAGTAGGACTGCAACGCCGGCGGAAGGGGCGAGATCGGCACGTAAAAATTGACGGTGCCGACGCCGAGCACGACGAGCGCGGCCCCGGAAATGTAGGTCCCGAGGAACCTCAGGTTCTGCCAGAACTGGAGCAGCAGGAACACCCCCACGATGACGCCGGAGGACACGAGCGAGAACTCGAACATGTTCGACCACGGCACGTGGCCGATCGCGAGTCCCCGCAGCACGGCCCCCGCCACGTGCAGCACCCAGGCGAGCACGGTCAGCGAAAACGCGATGCGCTCCATCCTGCGGGCGCCGGAGCCGGCAGCGAGACCACCCTCCGCTTCGCGCGGAACTTCGGCCGCTTTCTGGTTCTCCGCTGAGCGCTTGGCGAGGTCGAGCGTGAAGAACACGAAGGCCAGGAGGTAGACGGCCATGGCCGAGTAGATGGCGACAAGCGCGTAGGACGCGAGGGTTTCGGACACGGCTTCCAGCCTAAGCCTTCAGCCCGGCGGCATGGCGCTGCGCGATTGCCGCGACCGCGGCATCGAGCCCCGGGTCCTCACCGCGGGCGAGCCCCGCGTACTCGACTCTCACGGAACCGTCCTTCTCGTCGAGCGCCTTGACCCACACGCGCCGGCGCGGAATGAACAGCGAACTGAGTAACCCGAGCACGGCGAGAACCGCGAACAGCAGAACCCATGCCTGTGCGGGGTCGTGGTGGATGTCGAAAGAGGCGAACCGCGGAACGCTGCCCGACCAGTCCCCCTCGGCGGCATCCGGCGATGCGCTCTCGAACGTCACCGAGCCGAGCCCGTCCGGCAGATCGACCGTTTGGCCCGGCCGCAACTCGAGCGCGTCGATGCCGCTGTCGCCGCCGGCGATCTGGGTGAGGTCTTTCGGGTCGAGAGCGTACACGTTCTGGGGGATGCCGCTGTCGAGGCCAAGGTCGCCCTTGTAGGCGAACAGCGTGAGCACGGGGTTGCGCAAGTCGGCGTGAATCGACGTGAGCGCGCCCGTGGACAATTGCGCAGCCGTCGGGTAGAAGAATCCGAGGAACGCGAGCTGCTCCGGCAGCGCATCCGGGACCCGGATGACCCCCGTGGATGTGAGGTTGGAGTCCTGCGGAAGGAACGGAACGGATGCCGTGAAGGCGATGTTCCCCATGCCGTCCCGCACCGTGATCGTGGGGGCGTAGCCGTTGCCGAGGAGGTAGAGGTGGGTACCCGAGAACTCGAGCGGTTCGTTGACTTTGATGATCGATTCGGCGCTGTGGCCGCTGGGCAACCACGTGGTCACGTCGGCGACATAATCGATCGGTTGCCCGTACGCTCGGATGCTTTCCTCTTCGTACGTTGCGGAGAACTTGTCGAGCGTGAGGCGGTACGGCTGCAGGGACGAGTCGGTGAAGAACCGCCCGGGCGTGAACGAGTCGTAGGCCCCCTTGATGTTCACGAACGACTGCCCCTCGACGAGAACCTTCTGGCCCGTGTAGCCGAATCCGCCTCCGAGACCCACCGCGACGAGAATCCCGATGAGGGCGGTATGGAACACGAGGTTTCCGGTCTCGCGCAGGTAGCCGCGCTCCGCCGAGACCGACAGGTCCTTTGCGCCGTGAAACTGCGCCACCCGGTACCCGCTCGCGCGAAGCTGGACGCGGGCGGCCTCGACCGCCGCGGCCGCATCCACGCCCTCGGCGGGTTCGAGCGTTGCCGTCTCAAAGGACGCGAGGCGCTCGAGGCGTGCGGGCGTGCGCGGCGGCTTCGCGCGAAGAGCGCGAAAGTGATGCAGCGTTCGCGGGAGCACGCAACCGATGAGCGAAATGAACAGTAGAAGGTAGATGGCCGAGAACCAGACGGATGTGTACACGTCGAACAATTGGATGCGGTCGAGCACGGGTGCGAGCTGCGGGTTGTTCGCATAGAACTGGATCACGCCGTTCGGGTCGGAACTGCGTTGCGGCCACATCGACCCAGGGACCGCGGCGACCGCGAGCAGAAGCAGGAGCACGATCGCGGTGCGCATGCTCGTGAGCTGGCGCCAGAAGAACCGCACGTACCCGGAAAAATTCAGTCGCGGCTGCGTGATGTTGGGGTTGGGGCGCACGGGCGGTCCCGAACCCTCGACGTGGTCAAAGGGGCGTGACAAAAGCTCCAATCACCGCCCCGAACGCCGAAACCATCGCCTGCCAGAGTCCTGTCACCATGAGCAGTCCGACGAGGACGAGCACCGCGCCGCCCACGACATTGACGACGCGGATGTTGCGCTTCAACCACGTGACGGATCCGCTCACCCAGCCGAACCCGAGCGCGACGAGCAGGAACGGGATTCCGAGGCCGAGGCAGTACACGGCGCCGAGCAGCGCACCGCGCGCCGGGGAACCGCCGTCGAGGCTCAGGGCGAGAACCGCCGTGAGCGTCGGCCCGATGCAGGGCGCCCAGCCGAGGCCGAACACGAGGCCGAGGAACGGGGCGCCGGCGAGGCCGGTGGCGACGCGCCAGCCTGGCCTGGCCGTGCGTTGCAGGAACGTGAACTGGCCGATGAACACGAGGCCCATGAGGATGACGATGACGCCCGCTACGCGCGTGATGATGTCCATCCACTGTTTGAGCAGGAGCCCCGCCACCCCGAACACGAGGCCGAACGTGACGAACACGAGACTGAATCCGAGCACGAACAGCGCGACACCCAGCAGGAGGCGCCTCCGGTTTTGCGACAGGGTTGCCCCCTCGCCGTCCCCACCGGCGAATCCGCCCACGAACCCGAGGTATCCGGGAACGAGGGGCAGGATGCAGGGTGAGGCAAAGGAGATGATCCCGGCCAGGAGGGCAATCGGCAGTGCGATGACCAGGCTCCCGCTCAGAACGAGTTCGCCGACGGGATTCATGGACCGCTTTCCTCTTCGACGACGGTCTTGATGATGGCGTCCAGAATCGACGCGGACTGGATCTCGCCGAGAATGCGCGCGGCGACTCGCCCTTCACGGTCGAGCACGATCGTCGTGGGGAGGGCGCTCGGCGCCACGGTTCCGGCGAACGCGAGCTGAACTGCGCCGGAGTTCGCGTCGATGATGGACGGGTAGGTGACGCCGTAGTTGCGTGCGAACGCCTGCGCGGTCTGCGGCTCATCGTACGTGTTCACTCCCAGGAAGTTCGCCCCCTGGCCCGCCCACTTCTGCGACGACTTCTCCAGGAGCGGCGCCTCGGCCCTGCACGGCGCGCAGTAGCCTGCCCAAAAATTCACGACGAGGACCTTGCCCTCGTAGTCGACACGGGAAACCTCCATCCCCGAATCTGTCGTTCCCGTGAACACGATGGGGTCCTTCCGGTTCTCGGGCGCGATCTCGAGGACGCTGCCGTCCCCTGCCACATAGTTCTTGTTGCCGCCGGAACCGTAGTCGATGGCGAGCTGGTCGGGTGCCGAGCAGCCGACGAGCAGGAGCGATGTGATGGCCGCGACGACTCCGAAACGTACGGCGCCGAGGCGGGTGGGTGGCCGCGTCACACGGCCCCCGAGTCCACAGCCTGAGCGAGAAGGTCGGATGCCGGATCTCGGTAGGCGACCTCCACGAACTCGTCTCCGCGACGCTCGAACGTCGTGATGCTGGAGAGACTGCAACGGCGCTTTCGCGGATCGTGCCAGAGGCGCCTGCCGGCGAGCGCGTTCGTGAGCGTCCAAATCGGCAACTGGTGGCTCACGAGCACGGCGTCGCCACTGTCAGTGCCGTTCCACGCGTCCTCGAGCGCCGCGAGCATCCGGCTCGCAATGGAGTCGTATGCCTCGCCCCAACTCGGCCGGAACGGGTTCACGACCCACGGCCATGACCGCGGACGCAGGATCACCTGCGGCCCGAACTCGAACGTTCTGCCCTCGAATCGGTTGGTCGGTTCGATGAGGCGTTCATCCGTCTCGATGGGGAGCCCGAACACGCGGGAGAAGGGTTCAGCCGACTCCTGGGCGCGCTGAAGCGGCGAGGAGACGAGTTTCGCGACCGGCCGCCCTTCCGCCTTCACGGATTCGGCAGCAGCAGCAGCCATCCGCACGCCGAGCTCGGAAAGGTGGTAGCCGGGCAACCGTCCGTAGAGCACGCCGTCGGGGTTGTGAACCTCCCCGTGGCGGACCAGGTGGATGAGCGATGCGGGCACCCGTCCAGTCTAAGCAAGTCTGTCTGGACTCTAGACTTGAGCGGTGACCGAACGCACCCTCATCAGAAATCTTGCCGCCAGAACCGACGGACCCGTGACTGTCTCCGGGTGGGTGGATACGGTTCGCGACCAGAAGAAGGTGCAGTTCGTCGTACTGCGCGACGAGTCCGGTGCCCTCCAGCTCGTCCACCCGCGCGCGGCGCTCCCTGAGGAGGTTGCCGAAGGCAACCGTCTCGAAGGGAGCCAACAGGCAGCGTCCGACCCCATCGCCGACACCATCTCCGCGCTCGGCACGGGCACGTTCATCACGGTCACGGGCACCCTCAAGCACGACGAGCGCGTGAAGCTCGGCGGTATCGAGGTGCTCATCGGTTCGATCGACGTCGTGTCGGAGGCACTCGAGTCGCCGATCGCGGAGGACACGGGCGTCGACAAGCGCATGGACTGGCGTTTCCTCGACCTGCGCGTGCCGAAGCACCACCTCGTGTTCCGAATCCAGACCACGCTCGAGCACGCCTGGCGCACGTATTGGGTCGAGCACGACTTCGTCGAGATCCACACCCCCAAACTCATGGCGAGCGCGAGCGAGTCGAAGGCCGAGCTGTTCGAAGTGAAGTACTTCGAGGGCACGGCGTACCTCGCCCAGAGCCCGCAATTCTTCAAGCAGATGGCGCAGCCTGCCGGATTCGGCCGCGTGTTCGAGATCGGCCCCGCGTTCCGCGCCGACCCGAGCTTCACGAGCCGCCACGCGACGGAGTTCACGAGCGTCGACTCGGAGATCAGCTGGATCGACAGTCACGAAGACGTCATGCGGTTGCACGAAGACCTCATGGTGGCCGGGTACACCGCGGTGAAGGAGAAACACGGCGCCGAGATTCTGGAGGCGTTCGGCATCGAACTCGCCGTGCCGTCGACGCCGTTCCCGCGCATCCCGCTCGCCGAAGCGAAGAAGATTGTGGCGGAGCGCGGTTACGAGGTCCCCCGCCACGACGACGACATGGACCCGGAGGGCGAACGCCAGATTTCGGCATACGTGAAGGAGAAGTTCGGGCACGACTTCGTGTTCCTCACCGACTACGCCTCGAGCATCCGCCCGTTTTATCACATGCGGCACGACGGGGATGCCGGCCTCACGAAGAGCTACGACCTGATTCTGAACGGCGTCGAGATCTCCACGGGAGCCCAGCGCGAACACCGCGTCGAGGTGCTCGAAGCTCAGGCGCGCCAGAAGGGCGTCGACCCGGAAGAGCTCTCCTTCTACCTCGACTTCTTCCGCTACGGAGTACCTCCGCACGGCGGATTCGGGATGGGGCTCGCGCGCGTGCTCATGCTCATGCTGGGCCTTACGAACCTGCGCGAAGCCACGTACCTGTTCCGCGGTCCGACGCGCCTCCTGCCCTGATCCGCGTTCCGGCGGCCACGTAAACTGGCACCGCGCGACATTCTGGAGGTCGAGATGACGGACACACTGACCGACGTCATGGCCGAGCTCGCCGGGCTTGAGGACCCGAAGGTCCGCGCCGTGAACGAGAGGCACGGGGACGACCACGGCGTCAATCTCGGCAAACTCCGCGCGTTTGCCAAGCGGCTGAAAACGCAGGAAGACCTGGCGCAGAACCTATGGGCCACGGGCGACACCGTTGCGCGACTGCTGTCGATTCTGATCTGCCGCCCGAAATCGTTCACGCGGGACGAACTGGATGCGATGCTGCGCGAGGCGCGCATTCCGAAGGTGCATGACTGGTTGCTGAGCTACGTCGTGAAGAAGAGTGCCCACGCGGAGGATCTCCGCGAGTTGTGGTTCGCGGACCCGGACCCGGTGGTCGCGAGTGCCGGCTGGGCGCTGACCGCCGACCGCGTCGTCAAGGACCCGACTGGTCTCGACCTGGCGGCCCTGCTCGACACCATCGAAGCGCACATGAAGGACGCCCCCGACCGCCTGCAGTGGGCGATGAACACATGCCTCGGCCACATCGGGATCGAACACCCGGAGTTTCGGGCGCGCGCCATCGACATCGGCGAGCGCCTCGAAGTGCTCAAGGACTACCCGACACCGCCGAACTGCACGTCGCCGTTCGTTCCGCTGTGGATTGCGGAAATGGTCTCTAGACAGTGAAGTCGACAGCGCACCGCTCTGCGGCCAACTCGTCGACGAGCGCGAGCACCTTTTTGTGCTCCGGGTGCAGGCGGTAAACCTCGAGCGCGTCGAGGTCGTCCACGTCGACCGTGAGGGCGAGATCCCAGTTTCCCGGCCGCTCGAGAATGTTCGCGCCCACCGAGAGCGCGCGGATCTCTCCAATGTGCGCGGGAAGCGCCAGAAGCGCCCCGGAGAGGCGCTCGACGCTGCTCGCGCGCTCCGCATCCGCGGTCGCTTTCATGCGGAACAGGACAATGTGGCGCAGCATGCTCAGCCTTCCAGAATGGCTGTGCGCAGCTTCTGGGCGTCCACGTGCCAGTGCGCGTGCTCTGAGCCGTTCACCAGGATCACGGGAATCTTCTCCCAGTAGCGCTCATGCAGCTCAGGGTCGTCGAGGATCGAGCGCTTCACGATTGTGGTCGGGACGTCAGCTTCGAGTTCGGTCACGACGGCGTCGATGACGGACTGGGCGACATCGCACAAGTGACAATCGGGTTTGCCGATAATCGTGAGCTCGACGGCAGCCACGGCGGTCGAGCGAGACTACTTCTTGTTGCGGCGCTGGTGACGCGTCTTGCGCAGCAACTTGCGGTGCTTCTTCTTTGCCATGCGCTTGCGACGCTTCTTGATTACCGAACCCATACACACCTCACTGATTGTGGCCCCGCGAAAAGTGGGGGCCGTGACGATCGGGTCCGATTCGAACCGCGAAAAATGCCTCGGACAAGTCTAGCGGATCGTCCATCCCGCTCGATGAGCGCCCGCGTCAGCCGACGGCGCTGACTACCCGACAGCGCTGTCCCGCCCCGTGATGTGGGTGTCGATAGCGGATTGCACCGCGGACTCGGGAACGCGAAAGGAGCGCCCGAACCGGATGGCAGGCAGTTCACCGGAGTGGACGAGCCGATACACCGTCATTTTCGACACGCGCATCATTTCGGCCACTTCCGCAACCGTGAGAAACCTCACGTCGGAAAGATCGCTGGACATCGTTCCCCTTGGCTAAGAGCACCCGCTCGGGTGTTACCAGAGTGCTCATTCGATACCTTAGGGGCCAGAGTGACACTTTGTCCATGCCCTCTAATGGTCACGCATGCCGCTAATCGTTCGATTTGCGGCCGAGCCTCTCGCGGACAGGGTCGATGACCTTCTTTTCCACCTTCGCTGTCGCTTCCTCGATTTTGCGGGTTGCGCCCTCGATGACGGAACGGACCTGGTGGGACGCTTCCGCAACCGTGCGCCCCACGGCAAGACCGGCATCCGACGGGTGTTCCATCGTTTCTGCGACCCTGCGCAGCGGTTTCGGCAGACCCGACCCGGCCCACGCGGCAAAAGCGGTCGACCCGGCGTCGTCGCTCAGGAATTCGATATCGGCGCTCAGGAAGGGAATGAGCCAGTCTTCTATCACCTCCAGGGGTGCCGGTTCGAGCCGGTAATACCGATGCTGGCCCTCTTCGCGAACGGTAACGAGTCCGTTGTCGCGCAGCACCTTCAAGTGCTTGGAAACGGTGGGCTGGCTCAGCTCGAGCGCCTCCACAAGGCCACCGACGCTCACCTCGCCGGCATCCTGCTGGTGCTCGAGACGATTCTCCAGGAGCACCCGCAGCAATTCCCGCCGGGTGGGATCCGCAATAACGTCAAAGATGTCTGCCATCTCAGTAGGCTACCGATCTAGCCTGAGTAGTACCATGTCAAGCTCCTGCATTGCTGTGCAGGAAGTCCAGCAGACCGAAGGGTCAGGATGCGCGCGAGGTCCGCACAACGCGGTTCCGTCTTCCAGGGAATCCGCGAATTCGGCGACTTCTTCGTGTCTGCCTCCCCCGCGCGGTTCGCGCTCGTCATTTTCACGGGTCTCGTTCTCATCCTGACCGCGATCCTGTCCCTGCCGATCGCCACCGCCGAACGCAACGTCACGCCCCTCGCGGATGCTTTCTTCACCGCGATGTCCGCCATTTGCGTTACGGGTCTCACGACCGTGAACATGGCGACCCACTGGTCCACGTTCGGGAACGTCGCCATCCTCATCGGACTTCAGGTCGGCGGAATCGGCGTGCTCACCCTTGCGAGCATTCTCGGCCTGGTGGTTTCGCGCAGGCTCGGTCTCAGGGCGAAACTCATCGCGGCGAGCGACAGCAACCCGTTGCGAATCCACTCGGGACCGGTTGCCGAAGGCCAGGCCATTCGACTGGGAGAGATCGGCGGACTCCTCGCAACCGTCGCCGTGAGCGTTTTCGCGATCGAAGCCGTGCTCATGACCTTCATCGTCCCCCGGTTGCTCGTGGCCGGCGAAGACGTCTGGACTTCGATCTGGCAAGGCTTCTACTTCGCCACCTCCGCCTTCACGAATACCGGTTTCGTGCCCCACGTCGACGGAATGACCCAATTCGCGTCAGACCCGTGGATGCTCTCCGTCATCGGCCTGGGAGTATTCGTGGGCAGCCTCGGCTTTCCTGTCATCTACGCGCTCACGAAAGGGTGGCGCGGAAAGCACCGGCTCTCCATCCACGTGAAGCTCACGCTCGCGACAACGACCGCCCTCATCGTGCTCGGCGCGATCGCCATCTACGCGCTCGAGTGGAACAACGCCCAAACTCTCGGCGCGCAGGACTCCGCCGTGCGCCCCATGACCGCGACGTTCCTGTCCGTCATGACGAGGTCGGGCGGATTCTCGACCGTCGACGTCGGCCAAATGCACGATTCGACGCTTCTCGTCATGGACATGCTCATGTTCGTGGGCGGAGGTTCGGCGTCCACGGCAGGCGGAATCAAAGTGACAACGCTCGCCGTGCTGTTCCTCGCGGCGCTCGCGGAAGCAAAGGGCGACAACGACATTCAGGTGTTCAATCGCCGTATTCCGCCGGACGTGCTGCGCGTCTCGGTCAGCGTCGTGCTGTGGGGTGCGACGATCGTCGCGGTATCGACGATCGCGCTCCTTCAGGTGTCGAATCTCCCCCTCAATCGCGTGCTGTTCGACGTGATCTCAGCGTTCGGCACGTGCGGGCTCAGCACGGGGGCCACCGAGGAGATGCCGGATGCCGGGAAGTACATTCTCGCCGCCACCATGTGGGCAGGTCGAGTTGGTACAGTAACCCTTGCCGCAGCGCTGGCGGCCAGCCAACGCCGACAACTGTTTGTGCGAGCCGAAGAGAGGCCGATCGTTGGTTGAGAAAATTGCGCACAATGCGCCAGTACTCGTCGTCGGCCTGGGTCGATTCGGCGCCGGGGCGGCCGGCCAGCTCGATCGGCTCGGCCGCGAGGTCCTCGCGGTCGACGAAAACCAGGCGCTCGTGCAAAAGTGGTCGGAGCGCGTCACCCACGCCGTGCAGGCCGATGCACGCAACATCGAAGCGCTCCGGCAGATCGGCGCACAGGACTTTTCCGTCGCCGTCGTCGCCGTCGGCTCCTCGATCGAGGCGAGCGTGCTCATCACCGCGAACCTCGTGGACCTCGGCATCCAGCAGATTTGGGCAAAAGCGATCAGCCAGTCGCACGGCAAGATTCTCGCCCGCATCGGCGCGAACCACGTGATCTACCCGGAGGCGGAAGCCGGCGAGCGCGTCGCTCACCTCGTCTCCGGCCGAATGCTCGACTTCATCGAGTTCGACGACGACTTCGCCATGGTGAAAATGTATCCGCCGAAGTCGATTCGCGGGGTGCCGCTATCGGAGACAGACATCCGCAAGAAGTTCGGGGTCACGGTGGTCGGAGTGAAGTCGCCGGGCGCGGAGTTCACGTACGCGACCGCGGAGACCGTGATCTCGAACCACGACCTCATCATTGTGAGCGGAAACTCGAGCGCGATCGAAAAGTTCTCTGCGCTGCAGAGTTAGCTGTCGCTCGCTTCGAGACACCGACTTCGTCGGTTCCTCAGGGAGCGAAACTGACAGCCGCTCCCTGAGGAGCGCGAAGCGCGTCTCGAAGGCTTGCCCTGAGGAGCGCGAAGCGCG
>CAZYYE010000001.1:0-272823 GCA_964651535.1 uncultured Cryobacterium sp. | reverse complement strand
GCGCGAAGCGCGTCTCGAAGGCTTGCCCTGAGGAGCGCGAAGCGCGTCTCGAAGGGAGCCGCGCGTCACCCTGAGGAGAGTTCGCGGGCGCGAGCGAGCGCAGCGGCGGTTGCGCGGTCGAAGATCGCCTTCAGATCGGCTTTCTCCAGTTCCGCGACCGCGCGCTCGGTCGTCCCTTTCGGGCTCGTGACCTGGCGGCGAAGTTCGCCCGGGGAGCTGCCGGATGCCGCGAGCAACTCGCTCGCGCCGAGAAACGTCGTGTTCACGAGCGTCGTGGCATCCGCATCGCTGAACCCCATCGACACGGCCGTGGCCGTCAGCTGCTCGATGAGATAGAACACGTATGCGGGTCCGGACCCCGAGATCGTGCTGAGCGCGTCGATCTTCGACTCCGGCACCACCACGACCGTTCCCACGGTTTCGAACAGGTGCCGCACAAGATCCAGTTCGTCGGGCGTCGACCTCGTGCCCGCGCTCAGGCCGGTGACAGCCCGGCCGACGATCGCCGGAGTGTTCGGCATGGCCCTCAGCACGGCAGCCGACGTAGGCAGGGCCGCCTCCATGGTTGCGATCGTGACGCCGGCCGCGACACTCACGACGATCGTGCCCGGTTCGAGCGCATCCGCGATTTCGTGCAGGAGATCCGGAACCATCGCGGGTTTGACACCGAGGATGACGATGCGGGCACCGCTCACTGCCGCAACGTTCGCCCGTGGGTCCGACTCCGTGGCGAAACTTGTCACACCCGCACCGCGGAGAGGGGCAGCTTTGGCTTCCGTGCGGTTCGTCACGCGAATTCCACCGTCCACGACTTTGCCGGGCGCGCGCAGCCCGGAAAGGATCGCACCGCCCATCGCACCGGCGCCGAGGATCGCAACGGCAGGGAAAGTATCCATGGAACCATCCTAGGATTGACGCGTGAGAGCTAATCGAGGTGACAAGTGAGCGCGAGCGGCGGCAAACGGGCGATCATCGCCGCTCTTCTCGCCAATCTGGGAATTGCGATCGCCAAGTTCATCGCCTGGGCGATTTCCGGTTCCGCGTCGATGCTCGCCGAGGCAGTGCACTCCGTCGCCGACTCCGGCAATCAGGGGCTGCTTCTGCTCGGCGCGCGTCAGGCCAAACGTAAAGCGGATGCCGAGCATCCGTTCGGATACGGACGCGAACGGTTCGTGTACGCGTTCGTCGTCTCCATCATCCTGTTCAGCATCGGCGGCGTGTTCTCCATCTACGAGGGAGTGAACAAGCTCTCCCACCCTCACGAACTGACCAACGCTTTGGTGCCGCTGACCGTCCTCGTCGTGGCCATCGTGCTTGAATCCTTCTCTCTGCGCACCGCCGTGAAGGAGTCGAACAAGGTTCGCGGCAAAGAGACCTGGATCCAGTTCATCCGCCACGCGAAAGCGCCGGAACTTCCCGTCGTGCTGTTGGAGGATATTGCGGCCCTCACCGGACTCGTGTTCGCATTCCTCGGCGTCGGCCTCACCGTCATCACCGGCGACACCATGTGGGATGCGATCGGCACCCTCGCCATCGGGGCGCTCCTCGTTCTGGTGGCCGTCATCCTCGGCATCGAAACGAAAAGCCTGCTCGTCGGCGAAGGTGCGCGGCCGGCAGACACGGAAGCCATCCGCGACGCCATCAATGCCGACCCGCAAGTGGAGGCGCTCATTCACCTGAGGACGTTGTATCTCGGCCCCGAAGAGCTTCTCGTCGCCGCGAAGGTCGCGTTTTCTCCGAAGAAGAAACTCAGCGAGGTTGCCGCGGCGATCAATGCGCTCGAAGTCAGGGTACGGAAGGCGGTGCCGGTCGCTCGCGTGATCTACATCGAACCCGACATTTATCACAGCCCGAACAAGGGCAACCCGCCCACCGATCTGTTCGTGATCAAGGGGTCGGATTGACGGCGGACGTTGCGCGCAAGCGCGCCATAGTGTTCCAGCACGACGACGACATCACCCTCGGCAACCTTGAGCCCGTGCTCGAGGAGCACGGATACGACATTCACACTGTCGACGTCGCGACAGCCGATGTGTCGGCGCTCGACCCGGAGGACGGCGAGCTCGTCATCGTGCTCGGCGGCGAGAAGGGTGCCTACCAGGTCGAGGAGTATCCGCATCTGGCCGACGAAATGCGGTTCATCCGGGCGCGCGTTGAGGCGAACAAGCCGACATTCGGGGTGTGCCTCGGCGCGCAGCTCATGGCCGGCGCATTCGGCGCCCGCAACTACAAAGGCGACAAGCCGGATCTCGGCTACCAGGACATCCAGTTGACGGAAGCGGGACTCGCCTCCCCCCTGCGGCACATCCAGGGGGTTGGGATGCTCGTGTGGCACAGCGACCACTACACGCTGCCGGAGGAGGCTACGCTGCTCGGCACGTCGACGGCGTACCCGAATGAGGCATATTCGATCGGGGACTACGCGCTCGCCGTGCAGTTCCACCCCGAGGTCACCGACGAGATGCACGAAGCGTGGACGCTGGGCTCCCGCGAACTTTTCGAGACGAACAATGTCGATGCCGACGAGTGGCGCGAGCTCGGCCGAATCCACAACCCGCCCATGGAGGCCGCGTCCCGGCTCATGTTCGGCGAGTGGCTCGCCACCCTCCCCCGCTGACTTTCATTATTCAGGAGGTTGTGTGACTCGGACAGCCTGACTTTCATTATTCAGGAGGTCTAGTCACACAACCTCCTGAATAATGAAAGCGAGCTAGCGGCGGGCAGCGAAGAAGGATTTGAGAAGTTCGGCGCTCTCCGCCTCGCGGATGCCCGCATGCACCTCGACGCGGTGCGGTAGCCGGCGGTCACGCAGCAGGTCGTTCACGCTGCCGGCCGCCCCCGCCTTCTCATCCCACGCGCCGAACGCGACGACGGGGATGCGCGCCTGCAGAATCGCGCCAGCGCACATCGCGCACGGCTCGAGAGTGACGACGAGCGTGGTTCCGGCGAGCTGCCAGGTGCCCATTGCGTCTGCGGCTGCACGGATCGCGAGCACCTCAGCGTGCGCGGTCGGATCCCCCGTGAGCTCGCGCTCATTGCGGCCCCGCCCGATCACGTCGCCCTCGGCCGAGATCACGAGAGCGCCTACCGGCACGTCGCCCGTCTCAAGGCACGCGGCGGCCTCGATGAGCGCCTCCGCCATCCACTCGTCGAAATTCGCCACCGTCACCACCTCCGCCGTCAAGTAGATTGAGCCTATGCGAGTCCACGTTGCCGATCACCCGCTCATCACCCACAAACTCACGGTTCTTCGCGACGAGAAGACGCCGTCGCCGGTGTTCCGGGCGCTCACCGAAGAACTTGTCACCCTGCTCGCCTACGAAGCGACGCGCAATGTTCACGTGGAGAAAGTGACCGTGCGCACGCCCGTCGCCGATGCGCAAGGTCTCGCGATCAGCAAACCGCGTCCCCTCGTCGTCCCCATTCTGCGCGCGGGGCTCGGGATGCTCGAAGGCATGGTCAAGCTCGTCCCCACCGCCGAAGTGGGGTTCCTGGGGATGGTGCGCAACGAAGAGACGCTGCAGCCCACGACGTACGCCGAGCGGCTCCCGGAGGATCTCTCCGACCGGCAGTGCTTCGTGCTCGACCCCATGCTCGCGACGGGCGGATCGCTGCTCGCCGCCATCACCTACCTGTTCGACCGCGGTGCCGTCGACGTGACCGCGATCTGCATCCTCGGCGCCCCGGAAGGACTTGCGGCGATCGAGAAAGCCACCGAGGGTCGGGATGTCACGATCGTTCTCGGGGCTCTGGACGAGAAACTCAACGACGTCGGGTACATCGTGCCGGGCCTCGGGGATGCGGGCGACCGGCTCTACGGCACCGTCGGCTGAGGGACTTCGCGATCCCTTCGAGACGGCCAGCGGCCTCCTCAGGGAGCGGGTCGGTTACGTTTTCGCCACGAGTTTGACAAATCTTGCGTCCGTGCAAGATAGTTGCACTATGACTGCGAACGAGCACACCCCGACCTCCTTTGAGGCTCCAGGGGCTGCTGGCATGATGATGCCAGCCAGTGCTGCCGTTCATCCCGCCGCCGCGCCCCGCGCCGCTGCGTGTTGTCGAATGTGTGCCTAATCGGCCAACCTCTCGCCGAACCGCCCGCCGCAAGGCGCACGGTTCCCGGATGCCGATCCTCATCGCGATCGAACATTCGCCACGCTAAGAAGTTACCGAAGGCGGATCCTCCCCATTAGAGGGCCTTCACCCGATCCACTGGGATTAGACACCATGTCACTCGCCACTCTTGAACTCGACCGTACCCACCTTCCTGATCCGAGGCCGCTGCACGCGGTGACCGAACAGGACGACAAACCGACACTTAGCCGCATCCGCGCTGTGCCCGATGGCCCCGAGGCCAGAGGGTTCGTGCTCTATGTCGGCCTAGACGAAGCGAAAGCCGCAGCGGCAGGAACCGACCTTGGTTCGATCGTCGCGGCACTTCGCACTCTCACCGCCGAACTCGCCCCTGCCGCAGAAACCTATGCTGCCGTCGCTCTCGCGCCCCGCGCGTCCGGCGGCAGGGACGTGGACGTCGTGCGCCTTGCGCTCCAGGATCCCGCCGCGCTGGCCCGCCACCGCCAGGACGAACAATCCGAAGAGAGCCCGCTTGACGGCGTCGTCGTCGACTTGTCGCGCAAACGCGTCACGATCGACGAGGCCACCGCACCGCTCACGTACACCGAGTTCGAGTTGCTGCACTTCCTCGTGGCCCGCGAAGGCCGCACGGTCGCGCGCACGGAACTCATTCACGGCATCTGGGGCGAAAGCGACGCCGACATCCCGAACGAGCGCACGATCGACGTGCATGTGCGGCGGCTCCGCTCGAAGCTCGGCGCATATGAAGACATCGTGCGGACGGTGCGCGGCGTGGGGTACCGCTACGATTCCCACGCCGATGTCTCGGTGCGCCGCGCGACCACTCCATCCCCCGACTTCTAGGCTGTCGGCAACGGATGGAGGCCCATGGCCGTGCAGCTCTCGCCTGCCGAGACGGAGTCGCTCGTCGCCCAACTGCGGGCTGCGGGCTGCGTCTTCGCCGAGGATGAGGCGCGCCTCCTCGCCGCTGCCACGGATTCGCCAGGCGAACTGGCGGAGCTGAGCGCGCGCCGCATCGACGGCACGCCGCTCGAATACCTTCTCGGTTGGGTCGAGTTCTTCGGGCTGCGCATCGCCATAGAGCCCGGCGTGTTTGTTCCCCGAAAGCGCACCGAGTTCCTGGTCCGCGAGGCGATCGCGCACGCCGTCTCGGGCGCGACCGTGCTCGACTTGTGCTGCGGATGCGGGGCGGTGGGCATCGCGATCAGTTCGGCCATCGACGGCGCCGACCTGTCCGCCGCGGACATCGACCCTGTCGCCGTGCGCAATGCGACGCAGAACTTCGCCGTGTTCGGCGGGCGCGCGTACGAGGGCGACCTGTTCGATCCGCTCCCGGATGCGCTGCGCGGCCGCGTGGACATCCTCACCGCGAACGTGCCGTACGTCCCCACGGAGGCGCTTTCGCTTCTGCCGCCGGAAGCGCGAGACTTCGAGCCGCTCGTCACGCTGGATGGCGGCGCCGACGGGCTCGACGTGCTGCGCCGCGTCGCCGCAGAGGCGCCCCTGTGGCTCGCGCACGGCGGCCACTTGTTCTTCGAAACCGGGGACGATCAGGCGTTGGCGGCATCCGAGATCATCACGGCGGCGGGGCTCGCCTCTCGCATCGTGACGTCCGTCCAGTTTCACACCACTGTCGTCGTGGGCACCCGTCGCGGTTGACGATTTCGCCACTGTTCGGCGATTCTGTGCGTTGCGTGCGAAAACTCGCAAAAAGATAACGGAAGTATAACTAGCGCCCGTTACCTAACCGTTATATAGTTCTAGTGCAGAGGTTGTTTGCTGTGGCAGTCTCTGCGGAATGTGATTGCAGGACACTCTTGGTGCAAGGGAAGAGGGCCCGTCGCTAGCCTCTGCGACGGGCCCTCTGTCGTGCCGAGGCTGCGAAAAGGAAAGCGCTAAAGTTTCGGCGGTCGGCCCCCGACGGTGGCGACGGCACGCGCAGCGACTTTCACTCCGGCCTTCGCCGACGCGACGGCATCCGCTCCCGTGATCCAGGACGCGAGAAAGCCCGCGGTGAACGAGTCCCCCGCGCCCGTCGGGTCGACAATCGCAGACTCCTGCGCCGCCACCCGCACCGGCTCCTGTCCGCGCTGCGCGACCACCACGCCGTCCGTGCCGAGTGTGAGCGCCACGAGCGGCACTCGCGCGGCGAGCGCGGCGGCGATCTCCTCCGGGCCGTCGAGGCCGGTCAGCACGCGCCCTTCCTCGAAGTTGGGGAACAGGATGCCCGCACCGGCGATGACCTCGAAGAACTCTTCGCTGCCGAAATCGTCGAGGTTTCCCGCGGATGCCGGATCCACACTCACGGCAACTCCCCGAGCCGCAGCGCGTTCGATGAGTCTGCGCACCGGCAAGTGGTCCGCGCTGTCGAAGACGCTATAGCCCGTGAAGTGGACGACCGACGCATGGTCCAGGAGCTCGTCTCCCACGTCATCCGCGGACAGCCACGCGTTCGCGCCGCGCTCGGTGAGCATGCTGCGATTGTTGCCGTCCACGAGCACGACGATCGTCCCGGTCGGGTGCTCGGTGTCGCCGATGAGGTGCGGAGTGACACCGAAAGCTTCCAGGATCGCGCTGTGGCGGGGCACGTCTTCGGCCGCGACGCGCCCGACGAAATCCACCTCGGCACCCAGGTCGGCCAGCCAGGATGCCGCGTTGGCCGCCGAACCGCCTGCCCGGTTGCGGATCGAACTCGGCGTGTCGGTGTCCCGACGAATTGGCCCATCGGGAACAACGACGATGTCGTCGATGACGTCGCCGAAAACGACGACGCGGTTGCGTGCAGGGTCCTTCTTGCGAGCAGAGTCCCGACCGCCCGCTGCGCTGCTCGCGTGTTCGACCGATCCGGAGATTGCGCTCACCCAGCCAGTTTCGACCACGCCGTCGCGATTTCGGCGGCAAGCCGAACGTTGTTGCGCGCGAGGTCGAGGTTCACTTCGAGGCTGCGTCCGCCGGATGCGTCGACGATGAAGCCGAGCAGGAACGGCGTGACCGCTTTGCCGTGCACGCCGGCGGCATCCGCGGCGGCGAAAGCCTCGTCGAGCACGCGGTTGTGCTCCTCCGGATCCCACTGCTGTTCGCGCGGGATCGGGTTCGCCACGACGATTCCCTGGCCGTGGCCGAGTTCATCCTGAGCCTTCATGACGAGGGCGATCTCTTCCGCGGACTGCACCGACCAGTCGATCTCGAACTCGGATTCGGTGAGCCAGAAGCTGGGGAAAATTTTGGTGCGGTACCCGACGACGGGAACGCTCAAGGTTTCCAGACGTTCGAGGGTTGCCGCAATGTCGAGAACCGACTTGACGCCCGCTGCGACAACCGTGATCGGCGTGACCGCGAGGGTGGAGATGTCGGCGGATTCGTCGAAGCTCGACGAGGCCCCGCGGTGCGCACCGCCGAGGCCCCCTGTCGCGAACACGCGCACGCCGGCGAGCGCGGCGAGGTGCGCCGTTGCGGCGACGGTCGTCGCCCCGGATGCCTTCGCGGCGGCGAGGATCGGCAGGTCGCGGACGCTCGCCTTCGCCATGTCCTCGTCCGCGATGCGGCGAACGCCGTCCGCGTCGAGTCCGACGTGCGGGATGCCGTCCAGGACGGCGACGGTTGCGGGGGTCACTCCGGCGTCGAGCAGGATCTGCTCGAACTCCTGCGCGGCGTCGAAGTTGCGGGGGCGCGGCAGCCCGTGGGAGATGATTGTGGACTCCAGCGCGACGACAGGCCGGTTCTCGGCGAGGGCTTCGGCGACGGCGGCAGAGACACTAATGGGAGTTGACATGGTCTCTCAAGCTTACGCGTCCAACCTCCGGTTCCTCGAGGGAGCAAGGCAGCCGTTCCCTGGGGTACCCGAAGGGAACCAGCCTGGTGACGCCCCTTCGAGAGCCTCAGGGGGCGAGCCGGATCCGCACTACGTGAGGCACTCGGCGGGGAGGTCGAACCAGCGCAGGCTCTCAAACCGCTCGCCGAGTTGCTCGGCGACGCCGACGCTTGCGGCAGGGGCGGCCGCCGCTTTCTCGAACAGTTCGCGCGCCGCCGCGAGCGCATCCGCGTACACGGTCGCCGGGGCGCGATCGTCGTGGCGGGGGAACGTGAGTTCGCCATCCGGGTCATAGCTCAATTGCGAGAACCGCAGCGGGGGTTCCACCGGCCCCGATCGGTGCTTCCACAGCCCGGATGCCGGATCGAATCGGTAGTCGGGAAGCAGTTTCGCACCGTGCTCCGCGATCATCGTGACGGCGGAGACGATGTAGCGGAACACTTCGTCGCTGATGAAGTAGTTGAAGTTCACGCGAACCCAACCCGGTTTGATGCCCTCGCAGCCCTGCTTGATCTGTTCGTCGTATTCGCGCGACAACTCGTCGTCGATGCCCAGCAGCCGGTGTCCATAGGGGCCGGCGCACGAGCATCCACCGCGGCTTTGGATCCCGAACACGTCGTTGAGCATGGCCACGACAGCGTTGTGGTGAAGGTACATGCCGTCCGGCCGTTTCACGACGAACGAGACGATGGAGAGCCGCTCGGCTTCGGGGTTTCCGAGCACTTCGATCGAGGAATGCGCGTTCCAGGCGGTGATCGCCCGGCGCAGGAAGTCTCGCTCGAGCGCCTGAATCGTCTCGACCCCGACCGCTTCCTTCAACTGGAACACGAGCCCCGCCCGGATGGACTCGATGATGGCGGGGGTGCCCGCCTCTTCGCGGTGCTCCGGGTTCGCCAGATAGCGGTGCGTGCTCGCATTCACGTAGCTCACGGTGCCGCCGCCGACGACGTGGGGAATGGGATTCGTCATGAGCGCTCGGTCCACAATGAGCACGCCCGGCGTGCCGGGTCCGCCGATGAATTTGTGCGGGGAGATGAAAATCGCGTCCTTGCGCTCGATCGGGTCGCCGCCGACCCGGTTCATTTCGACGTCGATGTACGGGGCTGCTGCCGCGAAGTCCCAGAACGCGAGCGCCCCGTGCTCGTGCAGCAACCGCGTGATGGTGTGCGTGTCGCTCAGGATGCCGGTGACGTTGCTTGCCGCGCTGAACGAACCGATGCGCAGGGGCCGGTCCGCGTGCAACCGCAATTCGTCCGCGAGCTGGGCCTGGTCGATGTGGCCGTCGGAGTCCTCGTGGATGGTCACGACGTCGGCGATGGATTCCCGCCAGGGGAGTTCGTTGCTGTGGTGCTCGTACGGGCCGATGAACACGACGGGCCGCTCCGACTTGGGAATCAGTTCGTCGAGGTTGTATTTGTCGTCGAGCTGGCGCGGGAGGCGTAGGCCGAGGATGCCGACGAGTTTGTCGATGGCGCCCGTCGAGCCGCTCCCGGTGAAAATGACCATGGTGTCGTCGTCGCCGTTGACGGCGCGGCGGATGGTGTCGCGGGCATCCTCGCGCAACCGCGTGGTCTGCAGCCCTGTGCCGCTCGATTCCGTGTGGGTGTTTGCGTAGCGGGGCAGCACTTCGTCGCGAAGAAAGTCTTCGATGAAGCTCAGGGATCGGCCGCTCGCGGTGTAATCCGCGTAGGTGACGGGCTTCTGGCCGTACGGGCCGTCCATGAGCCGATCGTCGCCGATGACGCAGTCCCGGATGCGCGCAACGATGGGCGGTTCGGGGAGCGTTTCCGAACGCGCCGGGATGAGGCTGTCCGCAACCTGCTGCATGCGCAGAGACTATCGGATGCCGCTGGAGGCCACCACTGCGCTCGTATCATGGCAGGGTGCCTCCCCTCACTCCCGCTCCGTCCCCGCCGGACCAGTCCGCACCGCGGGTTTCGGCGACCGTTTTGGTGCTGCGCGACGACCCGTTCGAGGTGCTCATGGTCAGCAGGGCCGCGAGGGGCGCTTTCGCTTCCGCCCTCGTGTTCCCGGGCGGCGCTATCGACTCCGACGACCGCGAGGACGGTTGGCGCGAACACGTCGATGATTTCGACGACTTCGCCGGGGACGAGCGGGCGCTGCGCATTGGCGCGATCCGCGAAGTGTGGGAGGAAACGGGTCTTCTTCTCGGTGGCCCCAGCGGACCGGCACGAAGCGGCGAGCCGTTTCGCGAAGCGCTCGAACAAACATCGTCACGCATCCGCCTGGACGCGCTTACCCATTTCGGCCACTGGATCACGCCGGCTTCCGAGCCGCGGCGGTTCGACACGCATTTCTTTCTCGCCGCCGTCGAGCGTGACGCCGTCGCGATCCCGGATGGTGTTGAGACGCTCGACACGGAATGGCTCCCGCCGGCACGCGCGGCGGAGCTTGCGAAGTCCGGGGAGCGGCCCATCATTTTCCCCACGATGCTCAACCTTTTGCGCGTCGCAGAGAGCGAAAACACCGCTGACGCGATCTCCGCCGCCCGCGCGCGACCCCGCGTGACGGTCGCCCCCGTGTGGGAGACGCGTGACGACGGTACGCGCTGGGTGTCGATCCCTGTTGAGGCCGGATACCCGGTGCTCGAATGGAGGGATACCCGCTAGCGCGCTCGAGTCGCTTGCGGGGAAAGAAGCCTCTCGCCGATTGATCCTCGCAACGCCCTCTCCGACCCCTACGATGGGCGAATGGAGCCACCGTCGCCCCCGCCGCCAGAGGAGCGCATAGCCCCCGCGCGGCCCCGTCGGTTCTCCGCGTTCGCGTCTGGAACTCTGGCCGCCGTCGTCCTCGTCACCGGCGCCTCGATTGCTACCGCGAGCAGTCAGGCCACCGACGTTCTCGGCGGCGCCGCAGCCGACTATGTGCCGTCGGATGGCCACCACGAGTGGCTTCTCGACAACTTCGATGCCGTTCGCTTGTCCGAATCGGCGCGCTCGATCGGCTTCGAGGACATCCTGAAACTCCCGATCGACGCAGGGTCCGCGATCATCAACCAGCTCGGCGACGGCGCGGAAGTGGCGCAATTGTGGCGAGAATCCAGCCTCACGGTCCGCGGCAGCGAACTCGATGAGGCGGGCACCCAGACCGTGGATCTTCACCAGCTTTCCGCCGATGGGCTTGTGCTTCTCGCCGGTTATGGCGGCAATATCGGGTTCGCGTATTCACCGCCGCTTCTGGAGTTGCCCGCCGCTGTCGCGCCCGGCTCGACCTGGTCGAGCGCGGGCGATGCCCTCCCCAACGGCGTGATGACCTACCGTTCGCAGTTTCAGGCGTCGCTGCCATCAAACAGCGAACTCATCGCCGCCGCGGGACTGCTCGGTCCCGAGCTTGTCGAATGCCTGCAAACCGACGGTACTGCGCTCTACCTCGACAGCGCAGGCGAGACCGTGCTCGACATTGCGGAGTCCGACTTGTGGTGCGAGGGCCGCGGCCGAGTCGCCATCGTGGCCACCGTGAACGGCACTCCCATCGTGCAGGGCCCGTTGTCCTCGGCGCCCGCACCAACTGCCGCAACAGCGTCCACAGCGCGGTTCGATTGGAGCAACAGTCGGGACTGGTCCGCGAACGACGTGGCGCCGATCTCTGTCGACAACTTCTTCGGCGAGCAGCAACTGTCCATCTCCCTCGCAAACCCTCCCCGCCGCACCGCATCCGGGCTCATCGTCGCGGTCAACCAGTTCGGTGACGACGTCGTCGCGCTGCGCCTCGAGTCCGGTTCTCTCGTCCGGGAGTGGTTTGCGCACCCGGGGGGCGAAGTCATCTCTCTGGAAACCGCCGGCGATGTGACGATCGTGACGACCAGCCTGAGGCAGATCGTCGCGTACGCGGAATCCGGCCAGCGGTTGTGGGGGAAGAGTTCCGCGGAACTCGTGTTCGCGACGCCGACGGATGCAGGAGACGGCACGGTGATCGTCGTCGCCCTCGACGGCGCCGTGTCCAGCTTCGACCGTTACACCGGCGACGTCGTGTGGGAGAGCAAGCTCGCGGCGGACGTACGACTTCCCGCGTCGGTGGCCGGCGACAGTGTAGTGATCATCGACCGAGCCGGGGCAATGACCGCGTTCGACCGTGCAACGGGCGAGACGGTGTGGGAGAACGACAGCCATGGCGTGCCGACTCTTGCGGCCGCGGCTAGCGGTGCGATCATCGTCGCCGACGAGGACGGATTCCTGCGCGCCTACGATGCCGCGAACGGAGCGCGCGGGTGGGTGCTGCGCTACGTCGGGGTGCTGCGTTCGATAGTCAACCTCGACGGTACGGCGGTCGTCGTGACCACCGAGGCGACGACGGCAATTGATGTCGCAACGGGTGCGATCCGATGGATTCGGGCCGGTGCTCAGGATGCCGTGACGGACGGGTCGCACGCGGTGCTTTTCGACGAGGACTCCGCCAGTCTCGTGGACGGTGCCGGATCGACGCTCGCGCAGTGGCGCATCCCTTCGCTCGCACTGTCGATTTACCGCTACGCGCTCGCGGGCGAGGACGGGTTCTGGGTGCTCCGAAGCACGCAGCCCGCGGTCAAAGTGGGGCGGCCTTGATGGGGAAGGGCGCCACGGGCGAGAAGCCGAAGCATTCGCGGTTCGTGCGCGGGCTTCTGCTTGCCTGGTCGATGCTCGTGGAGGTCGTGGACCACGTGCTGGCGGACCCGTATCGCGACGGCCGGCTTCGCGCGAAAGCATGGCCGACAGGTCTTCGCACGATCGCCGTCATCGCGATCGGCGGGTACGCGCTCGCGGTGCTCGGCATCGTGTTCTCCGGTGCGCTGCGCGAGTCGCTCGAGCTCTCGGTCACGGTGGGGTCGGCGACGCTTTCGTTCCCGCGGCCCGTGCTGTGGGTCGTGTTGTTTCTCGTTGTGCTCGCCATGGCGCTGCTTCAGACCGCCGCTATTCACGTGCCGTGGTGGCTGGCAACGGCCGTCACGACGCTGACCGTGCTTTCGCTGCTGTTCGCGGGCGGGCTCGACAATGAGGGCCTGCTCTCGCCTGGCCGCCTCGCGACGATCCTCGCCGGGCTGGGAATCATCGTGTTCACCATCGTGCGCCGCGGCCGTCGTTTCGCGTGGTGGGAGTTCGCAGTCTTGCTGCCGACGATCGGGGTCGCCCTTGCCATTGCGACGGGTCGCGCGGCAGCGCAAAGTGCGCCGAGCGGCTTCGACTTCGGGCCGATCGTGTTGTCGCTCACAATGTCGACTCTCGGTCAGCTCGCCGTTCCTGCAGCGATTGCGGCGGGTGCAGCGGTCGCGGAGCTTTCGGCATCCACTGCGTTGTGGGTGGTCGGCGTCGTGAGGAGGCGACTTCCGGCGATCGCGATCATCATCGGACTGGGCCTCGTGATCGTCTGGCGGGTGTGGGCCATTGTCGCTGTGTTCATGTCCGAGGACGGGATCGGAGTTGTGCAACTCGCCAGTTCCGCGCTGCTCGTGGCCGCAATTGCGGGCCTTTGGGTTCTGCTCGCTGGAGTTCGCAACCGGCGGCGGATCGTGCCGAGCGCGCTTCGGCTCGTCGCTCGGATGGGATCCGTCGCGACGCCGATCGGCGCGGGGCTCGCGGTGACGCTCGGGCCGTTGGTGATCTTTCTCCTCGCGACCCAGATTCTGTTTTCGTACGGTGTCCCGCTGGAGTCCGTCGTCCTGCTCCAGTCGGCTATCGCCGTGCTGACGACGTCGAGCGCGATCACGTTCGTGCGGTTCGCCGTGGGTGTCGCGCTCGTGATCCTCGCATTCGTGCTGGCCCGTAGAGGTTCCCGCACGGTTCCGGAGCTCATCGGCGGAATCGGCATCGTCACGATCACGGTCGCGCTTGCGGGCTTCTTCGGACTCGGTGACTGGCTGTGGACGAGCAGCGGGCTCACGGCCGTTGCGACGGTCGGATGCTTCGGGCTGCTCGTCTGGTTCGCAGTCCGCAGATCGTTGACGGTGACGCGCGTGACAGGACTCGCTGTTGCGCTGCTGCTGGCAGCATTTTTCGATCAACGCGACTTCGTCTCCGACCCGCTCGGCGCGATCCTCGGATTCACCGGCGTCGCGTTCGTCCTCTTCGGATTCGTGTGGTCCTTCCTCACCGGGGGTGCGAGCGCGAACTCGACCTCGACGGCGTACCCGCGCCCCGCGCGCGTGCTCCTGTTCCTGGCAAACAGCGTGTTCGGTGTCACGGTGCTCGCGTTCAACGCTCTCGCGAGGGACCCGAATGCCTCGATCAACCTGGGTGGCTTCGCCAAGATCGGCGACCAATTGTTCGGAACGGGATTGCTCGTCGGCGCCCTGCTCGCGGTGGTGGCGGCCGTGAGTTCCGACACGATGCCGGCGCTCGAGTCCCCCCGCCGCAAACCTGCAGAGAAGGCGGATGCCGTCTAGCCTGTGGTGCGCCCGGAGGTGTGTGAGTTCAGGACATAGTTGACAGATGAGTCGTGACATCGTTTACAACTAGGTAACGCAACGATGGGGCATGTCCAAAGCCCGAGTCATTGTGTTGTCCGTTGCCCAGCAGGGAATGAGTGTCGCTGCTGCCGCTGCCCGTTTCGGTGTGTCACGGCAACACGTTTACGTGCTCTTGGCCCGTTACCGACAGGGCGGCATCGACGCGGTGGAGCCCAGGTCCAGGCGTCCCAAATCCAACCCACGTAGCACAGCCGAAGCGACGCGGGCCCGAATCGTGGAGCTCCGCCACCAGCTGACTGCGGGAGGTCTGGATGCGGGACCGGTCACCATTGCCTGGCATCTGGGTCAGGTAGGCTTGCCGGTTCCCTCAACCTCCACAATTCGCCGCATCCTGCATGCGGCCGGTTTGATCACCCCGGAACCCAGGAAACGCCCCAAGTCCTCTTACATTCGCTTCCAAGCCGCCCAACCCAATGAGACCTGGCAATCGGACTTCACCCACTGGATGCTGGCTTCCGGCCGCGACGTTGAGATTCTGAACTGGCTGGATGACCACTCCCGGCTGCTGCTGTCGTGCACGGCCCACGAGGTCGTCACCGGTGGTCTGGTCGTGGATACTTTCACCGCCACGATCAACAAATACGGGGCACCGGCGTCCACCCTGACCGATAACGGGCTCGTTTACACGGCCCGATTTCGTGGTTCCCGCAACGCTTTCGAATACCTTCTAGCCAGCCTGGGGATCCAGCAGAAGAACGGGCACCCCTACCACCCGCAAACCCAAGGCAAAGTTGAACGGTTCCACCAAACCCTCAAATTCTGGCTGAACAACCAACCCACCGCAGGCACGATCCTCGAGCTGCAACACCAGCTCGATCGGTTCCGTACCATCTACAACGAGCAACGCCCACACCGATCTCTGCCCGGCCTCACCCCCGCGCAGGCCTCCAACGCCACCATCAAAGCCACCCCGGCACGGCAACCATTTGGCGCCCACTACCGGGTCCGCCACGACACCATCGACCAATTCGGCAAACTCACCCTCCGCCGCGCCGGCAAACTCCACCACCTCGGCGTCGGCCGAGACCACGCCAGACGTGAAGTCCTCATCCTCGTCGACGAACACGAAGTGACGATCACCGACCGGGTCACCGGTGAAATCCTCGGCATCTATGACATCAACCCGAACCACAACTACTGGGCCAACAAAACAAAGAAGCCCGGCCGATGGCCGAGCAATTTGTAAACAATGACGCGACTCATCTGACAACGATGTCGCGACTCATCACAGTGGTGCGCCCGGAGGGATTTGAACCCCCGGCCTATTGATCCGTAGTCAATTGCTCTATCCGCTGAGCTACGGGCGCAGTCCTGTCAGCCGAAGCCAACCAGTCGACTATACCAGCGGTAGCCCGCCCTCAGCGTCGAGTACTTTCAGGTGACGCTTGAGTGCGAGAAGCCGATACGACGTGTCGATGAGTTCCGCGATCTCCCTCCAATCGGTGCTTTCGGCATCGAGCCCGATGGCGAGCCAACCGCTCGGTCCCCAGTACGGTGGCACCCAGAACCGCTCGTCCTGAAGGTATGCGCGACGCTCTTCGGCATCCGGCTTGAACACGATCGAGCGGGGGCGGTCCATGCTCGAGCCCACGACGATGAAAATCTTCTTCGCCACGCGGAACGTCGGCCGCCCCCAGGATTGCACTTCAGCCGTTTCCGGATATGCCATGCAGATCGAACGCATCTTCTTTAGATGCGGATCATTTGGTTCGATGACGAGGGGATGCTCCATCCGTCCACTGTATTCGCGTGCCCTGCAACGGGGGTCGTGACGGAAACTGCAGCGTCGGACGGTCCTGCCCGGTGTTCGACACGACTCGGCTTACGATCAAGCCGTGGCTACTCAGGGCGACGCTGATTCGCGCGCAACCACCTTCGCTGCGGCGCTCGCCGCGGCCAAAAGCGCGGAACAATGGGCTTTCGGGGCACTGTGGGTGGAGTACGCGCCAGCAGTGAATGCGTTCCTCCGAGCCCGAGGGTCACGCGAATCAGAGGATCTCACGAGCGAAACTTTCATCGCCGTCTTCGACCGGATACCCCACTTCGTCGGCGGTGAGGCCGAGTTCCGATCGTTCGTCTTCACGGTCGCGTATCGGCGATTGGTGGACGAGCTGAGATTGCGCTCGCGCAGGGGAGAAAGCTCCGAGTTGTCAGCGGCCAATGATCCGAGAATTTCACCGAGCGCAGAGAACGAGGCGCTCGAACGGGTAGGCGACGCGTCAGTTCGTCGCGTTATCGATTCCCTTCCGGAGGATCAGCGGAGCGTTATGGCGTTGAGGATCATCGCTGACCTTTCGATTGACCAGATTGCGGTGGTTCTCGACAAGCGTCCTGGCGCCGTTAAAGCGCTTCAGCGGCGAGCACTTGACCGGTTGCGAAAAAACTTTCCTCAAAGCCGTACCCCTGATGGCCGCGTTAGCGATGGCTGGTAGTGAGATGAGAATGCGCAGAATCTCAGAACGCGACGTGGAGGCGGTTCTTTCCGGCCACGTCCCTGAATCACGCCCGGATCTCGCGCCTCTCGTCGGTGCGATTGCCGAATATCGTGCGGCAGTGTTTGCTTCGCCCGCGCGTCCGTCGATTGATCTGGCGTTACTACTGGGTCCACTGGACGGCTCGAGAATTTCGACTAACACGGAATCGGAGTCGGGGAGCGTTACGTCACGGACGAGGGTCCGGGTTCTCTCCTCCATTGCAGGACTCGGCTTGGTGGCCAAAATCGCGCTCGGTGCTGGTGTTGCCGTCGCAGCAACGGCGGGAGCTGGCGCTGCAGGAATTCTTCCCCTAGGCGCGCAGGACGTCTTCGACACAGCCGTGTTCTCCGTTGTTCAGAGCCCGCAGGACGACGTCCAGACAATTGAGTCGACGGTTGCGCCGAGCCCGCAGGAGGACGAATCCACGGAACCCGGATCGGACGAGGGCACCAGCCCACTCGATCCCTCAAGCACAAACCACCCGGACAACTTTGGCGGCTGGGTGTCCGACCGCGCTCAGGATCCGAACAAGGATGGCAGGACGTTCGGCCAGGAGACTTCAGAGGCTGCGCAGGAGAACGGAAACGGTCACGGTCCGCCTGAGGAGGACCGCGGCAACAACTCGGGCACCGGCAACAACTCAGGCAATGGTGGCGGCAACGGGAAGCCAGACGGGCCGCCGAAGAAACCCTGACTGGTACCCGCTATCGGGCGTGCACCCTAATTTTGTGGGGCCTAACCCCAGGCGCCAACAGGCGCCGTCACTTCCTTGACGGGCGAGTAGTGCCAGTGACCGCCATACGCGTAGTGCCCGGATGCCCAAGGGGACGCCCAGATGGCCTGCTCGGTGATTTCGGTCGGGGCATCCGCTGCAAACGCGGCGATGATTGAGGCATACCCGGGATGGGTGTGCAAGGCTTTCGCCGCGTTGTCGGCCGCGATCAGCAGATTCGCGTAGCTTCCCGTGCCGCCGCCGCCGCCCGAACCCCAGCCGTTGTTGAGCGGATTGTTGCGGTTGAACCAGTTGTCGGGACCGTTCTCCTGCCGCATCCAGCGGGTGATGACGGTCACGTTGTTTTCGGTAACCGGCCATCCGCCCTTCATCAGCACGATTTTCGCCCAATCGTAGTTGGTGCCGTGACGTGCCAGTTGGGGGATGCCCGGCATCGCGCCGTAGCCGTCGCGCACCACGGACGCCTGCACAACCATGGATGAAACGGCCACTTTCTGCGCGTGCAGGGCGTTGTATCCGGCGATGATCTCCTCCGCTGTCGAGGGGCCGGGAGGCGCAACAGCTGTGATGGCGAGGAACCCGAACGCGAGGACGCTCGCGCCCACCGCGAGGCGCTGGCGGACGATCCAGGATATGCGCAAGCGATCCGCCGCGCCGCGGAGTCGCGAGGGCAGTGCATGTCGTGAAGTCAGCTGCATAGTGGAAGGGGCTGCATGGTAGAAGGGGCCGTGCGGCCGTCGCCGCTTGCATCCGGGGGCGACACTAACAACGGTGAGTGGGAAGCTGCTGAGAAAGCTTCCTCAGTGGCTGACGGGGAAATTCACATCTGCGATGCATATGTTCCGGCACCAACGACGGTCGCCAGCGGACCCAGCGACGCGCTGAGGATGGCTGCCTTCGAAGGGCCGGGAAGCGCTGCAGAGACAAAAGCCGCCCGGACCGCATCCAGATATGTATTGCCGATGGATGCGACTCCGCCGCCAATGACAACCGCGTCAAGATCCTCGAGGTTCAAAGCGTCAGCAAGTCCCACACCCAGAATCGCGGCCGCAGAACCTATGACTTCGTTCGCCACCACCTCATCACCCAAGTGTTCACGGCCCACCGCAAGAACGGCGATTTCCTTCAGACGAATCTTCCGACCAGTCGCGTCAGCAAACGCACGCTCGATTGCGGGGCCGGACGCATACGCCTCAATGTGCCCGGACTGACCGCATGTGCACACGCGAGGGAGTTGGTTTCTCGCGGCCGTGTGCCCGAGAGACCCCGCAGTGCCGGACGCCCCTACAAGAACCTGGCCGTCACGAAAGATGGCCCCGCCCACGCCCGTTCCCACTGTCACCATGAGGAACGACCCGAGCCTCGTTCCGACACCGAAACGCGACTCACCAAGCGCCGCCGCGTGCACATCGTTGATTACCCGCACCGGCCGACCAAATTCTTTCGTCATCGCGGGGCCAAGATCGAAGCCTTGCCAGCCCAGAATGGAGTTCGTAGCCGAAAGAATGGACCCATCGGCGCTGATCACTCCAGCAGAACCCACCCCAATCGTTGGGGAAACGTCGCCAAAGCCGTGGAGTGCCTTCACCATCTGCCCCGCCAGCGAGACAATTGCTTCTGCGCCCTGACGCGCAGGCGTGCTCTCCGTCATCAGGGAGCCATCAACGAGACCACTCGAGCCCACGACCCCGACGGACAACTTGGTTCCGCCGATGTCGATGCCTATTGCAAGTGGATTCATGACGGGAGCGCGCGACCGCGCGGACTTGCCCCGATAAAGCGCGCCGCGATAGCGGACGGATCAGAGATTGCGCCACCCACAACGACTGAATACGCTCCCAGTTCAAAAGCCGACTTCACGTCAGCGAGTGTACGGTAACGTCCCTCAGCCACCACTCGAACGCCAACATCAGCAAGGCCCGAAACGAGGGCAAGATCGGGGCCCCCATCGAAGGAACCAGATTCCGGCGTGTAACCAGAGAGAGTTGTTCCAACAAGCGCAGCGCCGGTTTCCCAAGCGCGCCGACCCTCAGCAAGTGTTGAAACATCCGCCATGACCGGAAGCCCCGTCTCCTGGGCTACGGTTGCGATGAGTGAAAAGTCCTCTCCCAGAACCTCTGTCGTTGCATCTATGGCAATGATGTCGGCTCCGGCTTCAGCAAGGCCCGCCGCAAGCGCGAGGCTGGGAGTAATGACACTCCTGCGGTCGCTAGTCACCTTGTGCAATCCGATGATCGGAAGGTCGGTCAGAGGTCGCACGGCGCGAATGTCCTCCGGACCGTTCAGGCGGAGTCCTGCGGGTCGCGATTCCAGAATCGCCAACGATATTGCGGCAATGATCAAAGTGGACCGCAACGGACTTCCTGACCGAGCCTGCACCGAAACAACGAGTCCTCCTGCGAGCGAATCTATGGACGAGCTGGAGATGCGGTCGATCATTTGAGGGCCCCCGTACTGATCCCCCCGATGAAAAACCGCTGGCCGAGAAGGAACAGCAGGAGGGCTGGAAGAGTGAAGAGGACACACGCTGCCATCAAAGGCCCCCAGGCAACGGTATTTTGACCGAAGAACGAATAGAGCCCAATGGATAACGTGTAAGTCGACGCGTCGTTCAGGTAAATCAACGGATTGAGAAAGTCCGTCCATGCCCACATGAACTGGAAAATTGCGGCAGTGATGATCGCAGGACGAGCAATGGGAAGAACAATAGTGGCGTACGTGCGAAACTCCGATGCTCCATCGATTCGCGCCGCCTCGATCAACTCATCGGGCACACCCAACAGAAACTGGCGAATCAGGAAAATGAAGAATGGGGTGCCGAGGAACGCCGGAATGATCAACGGAAGATACGTACCTACTGCTCCGAGGCCGTTCCAAATGAGGAAGATCGGGATCATCGTCACCTGGGGCGGCAGCATCATGGTCGCGAGCACGACGATGAGTAGCGGCTTTGCACCGCGCCACCGCACTTTCGCCAATGCGTACGCGACGAGCGGGCACGCGAGCACCGTTCCGAGCACGCTCATCCCGCTGATGAAGAGAGTGTTTGCCAAATACTGCCAAACCGGGATCTGATCGAATGCTTCCGCGAAGTTGGCAAGAGTCCACTCTTTGGGCCAGAGGCTGGGCGGTGCGTGGAAGACATCCGAAGGCAGTTTGAAGGCAGTGGAAACCATCGTGAGCAGCGGGAAAAGGAAGATCAGCGCCAGGAGGATCACGAGGATGTAGCGGCGAACCTGCCGCAATCTGTGCCGAGACGGAGTTCGCCTCCTGGGAGTTTGAACGTCGGCGTGCAGCACGGTGGGCACCGGCGCGCTAATTGTTGGCACTGTGCACCCACTTCTTCGATGTGGCGAGCACGATGAGCGTGATGACAAGCGTCAGCACGAACAGCACCCAGGCCATCCCTGATGCGTAACCCATTTTGAGAAACGCGAAGGCATTTTGGTACAAGGACATGGCAAACGTCAGCATGGATCCCCCTGGACCTGCGGATGGTGTGTTGAGTCGTTCCTGCGCGAGGATGAACGGTTGGGTGAAGATTTGGAGGAAGGCAATCAAGGTCACGATCACCTGGAAGAGAGTGACGGGGCTGATCATCGGCCACGTGACATTGAGGAACCTGCGCCAGGCACCGGCCCCGTCGATTTCCGCCGCTTCGTAGAGCTCCTGTGGAACATCCTTGAGCGCGGCGAGATAAATGATTGTGGTTCCGCCAACCGTCCAGAAGGTCATCAGCAGGATTGCAGGCTTCGTCCAATCGGGCTCCTGGAGCCAGGCCGGACCGTCAATCCCGAACAACCCCAGAAAGTAGTTGAGGAATCCGTACTGCGTATTGAGCAGCCAGCGCCAGAGGTAGCCGCCAACGACGATGGGCACGATGGATGGTAGATAGACGAGTGCCCGATAAAGCGGTTGCCCTTTGACCGGAAAATTCAAGAGATGGGCGCCTGCCAGCGAGATGATGATTGCCAACGGGACACCGATGACCGTGAGGTACAGCGTGTTCCCCAGGGACTGCCAGAACGTTGGATTCCCGAACATTTGTGAATAGTTGTCCAGACCGACCCAACGCGGTGTCTGAAACAAGTTGAAGTCGGTGAAGCTGTAAAACGCGGATGCCGCAATCGGATAGGCAAACAGGAAAAGAAATCCGATGATGAAGGGCGAAGCAAACGCTAGACCGAGCCACAATGCGCGACGCGACGAGCGACCGCCCGGCTTCCGCGCGGACGAAAGTATCGTCTGTGCGGAAGCCGGGCGACGCAGTGACACTAGTTTTCCCGCTTACTTGGAGTAGCTCGAAACGCGAGACTCAACCTGTTCCAAAGCTTTCTTGGGGGTCTCGTTCCCGCTGGCTATCGAGTCGAACGCCTTGTTCAAATCAGTCATGTACTCGCCGGCGCTGACCGCACTGGAGGGCGCGTAGGCGTTGGGGCTCTTCAATGCTTCAGCGAAGACGCTGAAGTTCTCAATGGCAGAGTAGTCGGCTGAACTGTCCAGAAGCGATGTCAGCGCTGGCATGTTACCGAGCGCGACCGTGAAGGCTTTCATCGCGTCCGGGCTCACCATGTAGGCAAGAAACTTCGCGGCCGCTTCCTTGTGCTTCGAATTGGCTGGGATGAACAGCGTGCTTGCGGTCACTTCCGTCGTGTCTTTGAACTGAGAAGATGCGCCCGGAATCGTGATCACACCCCACTCCAGGTCGGGAGCGACTTTCGGGATGCCGACGCCATTCCACTCGCCGTCTATCCGCATCGCCAGCTTTCCGCTGAAGAATGGGTCCTGATCCGACTGGTACTGACCGTATCCGGCAACGAACTTGGCAATCTTGTCGGGCCCGATCTGGTTCACAAGGTCTTGGTACCAGGTCATTGCCTGGATGTTGCCGTCGTTCAAGGGTGTCGGCTGTCCATCCTTGTCCCACCACGATCCGCCAAACGCCGCAGCGATCATCCGCTGAGTTGCACCGGGTGCGGCTTCACCCAGACCAAGCTGGATGATGTTTCCATCTGCATCGGTCTTGGTCAGTGCGAGGGCGGCATCGGCGAGCTCATCCATGGTCGTCGGAACCTTGACGCCGGCATCCGCAAACATCTTCTTGTTGTACATCAAGAGTTGACTGTGGATCGCGATAGGAAGGGAGTACGTCTTTCCTTCATACTTCATTTGAGTCAGGGAGCTGGGGACGAAGCCGCTCATGTCGATGTTGTAGTCGTCGAGTGGCGCCAGGATCCCCTTGGATGCCCAGGAGCCAACAACATCGCCGAAGTTGTCCGAGATGTCGAAGGACCCGTTGGACGAGGACATCGACGTCAATTGCTTTTGGAAGTCAGGACTGGAGACTCCGATAACCTTGACCTCGCTCTGACTCGCGTTGTAGTCAGCGATGATCTTTTCCAAAGATTCTGCCTCTGGTCCGGACCAAAGATAGGAGAACGTGATTGTGGTTGGCCCTTGCGAACCGTCACCACCGTCGCCGGTCGAGCACGCAGCCAGCGGGGCAATGACCATTAGACCTGAAACGGAAAGCGCAGTAGCTCGCGCCCTACGAGACCATTTGGATTTCATGATGTACTCCATTCGGTGTAAGGATGCGCATAACCGGGAAACTGGAATAGACCAAGTTTGCGCCTTGGCGGAAATATTGACATAGGTATTGGGCGGTGTCAAGATATTGGTCAGTACCATTTTGAACGAGAGGAATTCATTGGTCGCCTCAGATTCAACTCAGCTGAAAAAACATGAGCTTGTTCGACAGCACCTTAAGGCAAAGATCAACCAGGGTCTGGCGCCGCACGAGAAGTTGCCCACCGAGCGGGACCTTGCGGAGCAGCTCAATGTGAATCGGTTGACGATCCGACACGCCCTCGGGGAACTTGAGCGAGAGGGCGTCATTTACCGGGTACAAGGGTCCGGCACGTTTGTCAGCGCATCTCAGATCAGCAAGTCCTTCGAGTTCACCTCATTCTCCGAGGACATGAGAATGCGCGACATGGTCCCAGGGTCGCTGTCGGCGAAGCTCAGCGTCGAACCTGCCGGCATGAAGGTCGGGTACGCCTTGAGCCTCAGCCCGACAACGCCCGTTGTGCATGTGCGTCGTGTTCGGACCGCAGACGAGGTCCCCATCTGCGTTGAGGATGTGTGCATTCCCCAAGCCCTGGTGCCCGGTCTTGAAAATGGCATCAACGGGAACTCTCTCTACGAAGATCTCGCAAAACGGTTCGCCATCACAGTCGAGCGGGCAGACCAGACGATTCAAGCGACAGTGCTGAACGAGTCCGACGCGGCCGAACTACTCGTACCACCGTTCTCGCCAGCATTCCTTGTGCAACGCACGGCTTTTGACTCACGCGGGCGAGCCGTGGAGTATGCGGAGTCGTTGTACCGCGGCGATCGGTACTCCTACACCGTGTCCATTACCCGGCCCGCTCACTTGCGCGAGTCATAACCGTGTCGACCCCTTCCGCCATGCGGATTGCACTCCTGCCGTTGGATGACAGGCCCGTCAACGTTTCGCTCCCCCAGGACGTCGCGCGAGTTGCGGGAGCTGTGGTCGAAGTCCCGCCGTCGAAGATTTTGCCGAACTATCGAACGCCAGGTGATACTGAAAAACTTGCTTCCTGGCTGCTCGATCGCTCCGAAGATTCCACGACTGATCACCTTGTCGTCTCATTGGACATGCTGTGCTTTGGCGGTCTGATTGGGGGTCGAGTAGGGCACGATTCGACAGAAACGGCTCTCTCGCGCCTCAACGTTCTTCGCACGGCCCGCGCGCGCCGGCCAACCCTGAAAATCAGTGCAGTATCGCTCGTGATGCGAGCGAGCAATTCGTATTCCGCCGCGGAAGAACCTGACTACTGGTCCACCTATGGCAAGGATCTCCACGCACTTGGTGCAGAAATTCACAGTCTGGCTGGGCACGCCGACGTTTCGCCCGCATTCGAGAAATCCGACGTTCCTTCCGATGTTGTCGCTGACTTCGCCTTGCGGCGAATGCGCAATCACGTCGTCAATCTCACTGCACTTCGACTCGTCGAAGAGGGGACGCTGGATTTCCTCGCAGTGACAGCCGACGACACCGCCCGTCTTTCCGCGGGTTCCGCCGAGCAGGATTGGCTTCGATACTGGATGAGATTTCTCCCTCACGGCCATTCCGTCGTCATGTATCCCGGAGCGGACGAGGTCGGTGCCGTTCTCGTCGCGCGTGCCATCGCCGAATTTTCCAATCTTCCCGTCGCGATTCGCGTCTCGTGCGCGGAACCGGATGGCCTTGATCGCATTCCTTCGTATGAGAATGTTCCCTTGACCGAATCAATCCGTCGACAGGTCGCCGCTGCAGGTGCTCGCGTCGTTGACCACGCCGCCGATGTCGTTCTCGTCGTGCACGCTCCCGATCCTGATCGGCATGACATGTGGAACCCGACTCCGCCCTCCACAGACGAGGACGCCGTGGACAGAACTATTGACGCTGTCAATAGCGAGTTGAGTGCTGGCAATTCGGTAGCGCTCGCGGATGTCAGATACTCGAACGGCTGCGATATCGCGCTCGTCAGGAAGCTCATCCAACTCGGCCTCGTTGAGAAACTCACGAGTTTCGGAGGATGGAACACCGCCGGGAACACCCTCGGCGGCGTCATAGCGACTGCCATCGCATCCGTCTCTGGCGTCGCCGCGGGGAATCTGAATTCGCGCGCGAAAAATCAAGCACTTCTCACCAGGATTCTCGACGACTTCGCGTATCAGTCGATCATTCGGCAGGAAGTCGGCCCAGAGCTTTTCCCCGACCACCTGCCGATGTCAGATAGCCGAGCGGTGACGGCAGCAGAGACAGTCATTCGTGACCGCATGAACCACATACTGGAGCATGAGCTGAACTTCCCCGGCTGGACCGTTGCCGGTCTTGACCTTCCGTGGCGACGCAGCTTTGAGGTTGGGATTGGGCTCCACGACGCCAGCGGTGACGTCGGGAATTTCTGACAGGTCGCACGCTACGAAAATGGCGGTACCGGTGGGATTTGAACCCACGGTGGGCGTTAACCCACACAACTTTTCGAGAGTTGCACCTTCGGCCGCTCGGACACGGTACCGGGGAAGAGTTTAGTACAGGACGGGCGACGGCTCGACCGGTCCGGTCAGCCGGCCCGCATTTCCGTGACGCGCACGTAGTATCCGTCGGGGTCGATGAGCCGAAAGTCCCGCACGCCCCACGGGCGATCGACGAGCGGCTCGGAGGCGCCGCCGACCTCACCCGCGACAGCGTGCGCGCGGTCATAGGCGCCGTCGACATCCGCGACCTCGATGACGATCTCGACGCCGACACCGCGCGGCCCCGACAGCTTCTCTTTGCTGAAGTGGTGGTCGGGGCGAAGATTCTCTGCCGTCTGCACGCCAATCGTGACCGACCCGGAGTGCAGGGGCACGTAGCCGTCGTACGACCACCCCTCCGGCGGCACGAGCCCGAGGGTCGCTTCGTAGAACTTGAGTGTCGCGGCAATGTCGGTCACGAACAACTCGAAGCGAAGACCAATTATTTCCGGTGCGCCATCCGCCATGAGTGCTCCGTTCCTCTCGATCCGGTCAGCGCGGCGGTCGCGGAAGCGCCGCACGCACATCGCTTCGCGCATCTCCCGCGCTTATCGCGTTCACGGCGATCGCCGCGAGCGCACGCGCCTCCTCCAGGCTGTACCTCGCGAGCGTCGCCCGCACATCCTTGAGCGCGTTGGGCACCATCGACAGGCTCGTCACGCCGAGACCGACGAGGACGACCGCGAGAAGCGGATCGGATGCGGCCTCGCCACACACGCTGAGCGGCTTGCCCGAAGCCGTCGCCGCATCACCGACCATTTTGATGAGCCGCAGGACTGCCGGATGCCACGGATCCTGGTAGGTGGCGACGGCCCCGTTCTGGCGATCCGCGGCGAGCGCATACTGCGTGAGGTCGTTGGTGCCGATGCTGACGAAGTCCACGACGTCGAACACCTGGTCCGCGACAATCGCGCACGACGGGACCTCGATCATCACGCCGACGGTTTTCACGCCGCAATCCCGCGCCATGGCGGCGAACTCCCGAGCTTCTGAGGCATCCGCAATCATCGGCGCCATCACCCAGAGGTCGGATGGCACCGCCTGGGCGGACGCCGCGAGCGCCGTGAGCTGATCCCGCAGCAATTGTTCGTGCTTGTGCACGGTGCGGATTCCCCGCACCCCGAGTGCCGGATTCTCCTCCTTGTCCATGGGAAGGAACGCAAGGGGTTTGTCCGCCCCGGCATCGAGCGTGCGCGCAACGGCCTTTCGGCCGTCGAGCGCCGTCAGAATCGCGGAGTAGCTCGCGGTTTGCGCCTCCACGGTCGGCGCCTCGTGCTCCTCGAAGAACAGGAACTCCGTGCGAAGGAGCCCGACGCCCTGCGCGCCCTTCGCGATTGCGTTCTCCACGTTGCTAAGAGACCCGACATTGGCAAGCAGAGGGACAGCTGTTCCGTCCGACAATCGGCCTTCACTCAGGTCGCCCTCGTCATCGACCTCGTTCATGCGTTCGCGAACTTCCGCAATCCTCGCGGCATCCGGCGCGCACTCGATGGTTCCCTCGGCGGCATCGACGACCACGATTTCGCCATCCGGGATGTCAAGCACACCCTCTGCCGACACGACCGCGACGAGCCCTTTCGCCCGGGCGAGGATGGCAGTGTGAGCTGTCGGGCTTCCCCCCGACGTCACGAGTGCGAGCACGCAACTCAAGTCGAGCATCGCCGTATCGGCCGGCGCGAGATCCTCCGCAACGAGCACATAGGGCTCGTCGCACTCTGGCAGCTCGCCGTACGGGACATCCATGATTGCGGCGACCGTGCGGCGGGACACATCCACGAGGTCGGTTGCGCGCTCGGACTGGGTACCGCCCAGGGCCTTCAACATAGAGACGAACGAACTGAAGGCGTGGAACACGGCCCACTCCGCCGTCTTCCTCTGCACGAGCAACGCGTCTATGTCGCCCCAGACGTCGGGGTCGCGCGCCATCATGGCCTGGGCGGCGAGAACATCGTGGGCTTCCCCGCCCGCCTGTTCGGCGCGCGACTCCAATTCGAGCGCGACCGCCTCGAGGGCCGACTTTGCCCGGCCCCGCTCGACCTCGAGCGACACAGTCGAAATTGCGTCCGTCGGTTCCGGCACGACGGAGAACATCCGCCGCACCGGACCGACCACGATGCCGAGGCCAACGCCCAGACCCTGGTACTTCACAGTGCTCAACCTGCCCTAATCTGACGTCTCGACGGAGTCCTCGTCGTCCAGTTCCCTCGCCACCAATTCGGCCATCTCGCGCACCGAATCCTCGGCGCCGTCCCCCGACGACTCCACCACGACGACATCGCCGTGGCAGAAATTCTGGGACAGCACTTTGACGATACTGCGCGCATTCACGGCCATGCCGTCAGGCTTTCGCAGCGTCACAGCGGGGTCAAGGGTTCCGGCGAGCGCGACCACCATTGCGGCCGGTCTGGCGTGGAGCCCGGATTTCGACCCCACAACGACCTCTGCGCTGATCACGCCCGCCTCTTCCTTGAGTTCCATTTCAGTTTCCATCGATTCGTGGTGCACTAGTTGCCGGAGGGTGCGGACGTTCGCGTGAAGATGTTCTTCGTCTGAAGATACTTCTCCATGCCCACACCGCCAAGGCCGCTGGTCTTGTACCCGTGGGACGGCGCCTGGATCACACCGGGCGCGAACCACTGGTTGACGTACACCTGGCCCGCCTGCAGTTCGCGGGCCGCCTTCTCCGCGCTGTCGACGCTCGAGGTGAAGATGCCGGACGCCAGCCCGTACGGGGTGTCGTTGGCAATCTCGAGCGCTTCATCCAGCGTGTCGATCGGGGTGAGCGTCACCACGGGGCCGAAGATCTCTTCCCTCGCGATCGTGCAGCTCGGCGCCACATTGCCGAACACGGTCGGCGGAACGAACCAGCCGCCTGCGCGGAGATCGTCGGTGTAGCGTTCGCCGCCGACGAGCAGCTCGCCTTCGCCGCTGGAGATCGCGTTGTCGATGTAGCCCCAGATCTTGTTGTAGTGGTCTTCGCCGACGACGGGTCCCATGGCGGTGCCCTCGAGAAGCGGATCGCCGACTTCCCGCGACTTCGCTTCGGCCACGAGCCGCGCGCTGAACTCGTCGTAGATGCCGCGCTGAACGAGAATCCTCGAACCGCACACGCACACCTGCCCCGAGTTCGAGAACGCGCCCATCGCGCTCCACATGACGGCCGAATCCAGGTCAGCGTCGTCGAGCACGATGTTGGGGTTCTTCCCGCCGAGCTCGAGCGACACGCGCTTCACCTGGGCGGCCGTGTCCTGCAGAACCCGCACGCCGGTTTCGATGCCTCCGGTGAGCGACACCATCGCGACATCCGGGTGCTTCACGAGCTGAGCGCCCACCTTCGAGCCGCGACCGTTGATCACGGTCAGCACGCCGGGAGGAAGCACGTCGGCCACGAGCGAAGCCAGGTAGCTGAAGGACGCTGATGCCAGCTCGGACGGCTTCATGATCGCCACGTTTCCCGCGGCGAGGATGGCGGCCATCCGCTGGACACCGGTCCACAGGGGCCCGTTCCACGGAAGAACCTCAAGCACGACACCGTACGGCTCGAGGCGCGAACGGTGGCTCACCATCGGGTCGCCGACGTCGACGCTGCGCCCGCCCAGGTCCTGAGCGCGGCCCGCGAAGTAGGAGAGCGCCGTGAGCGACACGGGCATGTCGCTGTATCGGACCGCGGTCACGGGCTTGCCGATGTCCACGGCGTCGAGGAACTCGAAGTCCGCGGCGTGCTTCTCCATGATGTCGGCGATCTTCAGCAGGTATCTTCCGCGCTCGTAACCGGTGAGGGCAGCCCACGCCGGGGCGGCCTCGCGGGCCGCCGCGACGGCGCGATCCACCATCGCCTCATCCGGCACGGCGAACCGTCCGACGACTCGCTTGTCCCGCGAGGAGTGGATGTCCGACGTTTCCCCGTCGGTGATCAGCTCGCCCGCGATGAGCATGGGAAGCGTCTGGTCCAATAGCGCCCAGCGTGCATCCGTCAACTGTGCGGTAGTCATTTCTTCGCCGCCGAAACTGCCTGCTCGACGGAAGCGTTCTCGTGCAGGATCGCATTCAACCCGCGAACGACTCCGCCGGGGTTCTTCGACGTCCAGATGTTCGTTCCCACCGCGACGCCGAGCACGCCTCCGTGGTTGATGGCGTCCCAGATCGGACCGTAGAACTCCTCCAGGGAGTCCTTCGCGTGCCCGCCGAGAATGACGACCGGTACGCCTGCGTAGTCGACGACCTTGCGCATCGACTTCGGGTCGCCCGTGTAGAACGTCTTGATCATGTCCGCTCCCGTTTCTGCGGCAACGCGCGCGCCGGCAGCGATGATGTCCGGGGTGCGCATGTCGGCACGCGAGAATCCACCCGGAACCGGCTCCGCGAGGTACGGCAGGCCGACCGAGGACGCGAACGCCGCGATGGCGGCCGAACGATTCACGCCATCGTCGTCGGCGAACGGGTACACCATCGCCTTGACGCCGTCTGCACCGATAGCGAGCGCACGGGAAATCGCCTGGTCCGCGCTGAACGGCTCGTTCGTGTCAATGCTCACGATGACCGAGGACGCTCCATACTCTTCGTCGTGACGCTGGGCGGAGCCGATCGGCGCGAGGAACGCGTCCGCGCCCGCAGCAACCGAGTCGCTGATCGTCTTTCCGTAGTTCACGAGTCCGTCAACCGGTGCCTGAAGGAAGGCGGTGTGGTCCATGGCGACCATCAACATGCGTCCGTCGGAACCGAAAATCTGCTTCATCTTGCGCTTCATGATGTTTCTCCTTTATTACGTTGCTGTGTTTGCTGTAGTTGATCTGGGTGCTGCGAACCGAAGGTCAGGCTTCGACGATGATCCGGTAGGTGCCGGGCAGGATCGCCTCGTCGAGCGCCCCGCTCAGGTCCGACAGCGGGTAGCGGTTCTGGACGAGCGGAGTGAGGTCGACCTGGCCCTGGCGAATGAGCTTTGCCGCGGTGTAGAAGTCTTCCTTCTCGCTCGAAACGACACCGATGACGCGCTTCTCGTCGTTGTGCAGGGCGTTCGGGCCAACCTCGATGGGCGTCTCAGGGTGCGCTGACGCGAACACCACGAACGTGCCGCGCGGCGCGATCATCTTCATACCCTGCTCGTTCGCGACGCGGTGCCCGATGGCGGCGATCACGATGTCCGCGCCGCGGCCATCCGTGAGTTCCATCACCCGGGCGATCGGGTCCTGCTTGGAGGCGTCGATGATGACGTCGGCGCCCATGGCCTGGGCCTTGGCCAGCCGGTCGGCGTCGATCTCGGACACGATCACGCGGGCGCCGTGCTTCTTCATGGCGATGAGGTTCATGAGTCCCATGGTTCCGGCGCCGAGAATGACGACATCGTTGCCGACCTTGGCACCTGAAAGCCGCGCGGCGTGGAGCGCGCAGGAGAGCGGCTCCGCGAGGCACCCGATCTCTGCCGGGACGTCACCGATGGGGAACAGTCCGTCCGCCGGGTGAACCTTGAACTCGGCGAAACCGCCCGGCCCCCACCCTTCGTCGTACTCTACGGAGCCTCGGTAGTGTTCGGCGCACACGCGGTCGCGCCCCGTGTAGCACCAGTGGCAGCTGCCGCAGGATGCTCCGCCGAGAGCGACTCGGTCGCCGACGGAAAGCTGCCCGCGGTATCCGGGACCGAACGACACGATCGTGCCCGCGACCTCATGGCCGCCGATGAACGGGAACTTGTTGTCCTGCGCGCCGCTGTAGGTGCGCTGCTCCCACGTGCAAATTGCGGTCGCCTCGATGCGCACGAGAGCTTCCCCGTAGCCGGGCGTCGGCGTCGGGATGTCGACGAGCTCGACCGCCCCCACACCCGTGATCGTCCCGGCGCGAAAGCTGCTCTTCACTTTTGTCTCTGCGGTCATTGTCATTTTCTGCCTTCTTCCATCGCTTGAAAAGCGTCTGTGGTGGGGTTGATTACGTTGGGAAAATTGAGTGAGGGATCGGCGGCGTGTTCCACTGGGCCGGCGGGCCGCCGTTGTGCCACGAGAACACCGGCGATGATGATGGCTGCGCCGACGATCACCGCGGTGGCGATCTCCTCCTGGAACACGAGCCAGGCGATGATGATGCCGAAAACGATGACGAGGCTGCTGAGAGCGCTGACCGCCGTCACGGTCGTGAAGCGCACCGCAAGAGTGATGGAGGCGAGGGCGACCGCATTCACGGTGCCCGCAAGGACGAGCACGATGACTTGCGAGGGCGTCAACGCACTGTAAACGAGGTCGAAGCGACCTCCGCTGCGGACGGCAACTGCGATCGTCAGCGCGATGATCCCGCCGATATTGGTCAGGGCGAGCGCCGTGATGAAAGTTCGCGGCCGACGCTGCACGGTGCGGCTCGCCGCATTGGAAATCGTGTAACAGACACCGGCCCCGAAGCTGAAGAGGAAGCCGAGAATCGCGACGAATCCGGCCTGGACGCTTCCGAATCCGGGCGATGCGACGACCGTGAGACCCGCAGCGACGATGATGACTCCCGCCAGTTGCCAGCGGTTCGGCGGTTCGCGCAGCACCAATGCCGAAATGAGGGTTCCGCCGATGACGATGCCGCCCTGGCTTGCGGCGGTAGCGACGGCAAGCCCTACCCAGTCCAGACCGGAGAAAAGCAGGACGTTGCCGACGAGGAAGCTGATGACGCCCGCGACCATGAGCACACCGACCCACTTCGCACCGATGAACTCGGCCGATCGTGGTCGAAGCGCCGGCGGGCGCAGGATGATGAGCGCAGTCGTGGCGATCAAGAGCAAAGGGATCTGCCGGATCAGCGAACCCGCGAAGGGGTCGACATCCGCCGCGACGGAACGCAGCAAAGCGTTCACCGTCGCGTAGGACGCGGCCGCAAGCAGGGCGAGCAGGGCGCCGATGCTTGCAGCAGAGCGGGTTTTCACCCACCCCTTCGCGAGTCGCTGGTCCGACATGTGTTTTCCTTACTCCGTTGGCTCAGCGGGTAGTGGATCCGGGCATGGGCCGTAGGGCTGCAGGATGGACGATCCGCACGCATCGGTGATGTAGTGCGGCTCCGGTCCCATGAATGGGATGGCGCCGACGATGCACACGATGACGTAGATCACGAGCAGCTTGATCGGGTGCCAGCCGCGCATAAGCAGCCACCACGTGAGGACGACCAGTCCCAGAGGCAAAAGCCCCGGAAGGATCTTGTCGAGCACATCCTGTTGGATGCGAACCTGGGTATCGCCCGCGTTCACCGTCCAACCGACGTAGACCTTCACGAACTGCGCCGTCAGGCCGCCCAGCACGATGTTTCCCAACACGCTGGCCCCAAGGATCACCTTGTCCATCAGCCCGGATTTGAGAACCGAGGTGATGAAGTTTCGCCCTTGCTTGTAGCCCTGCGTGTAGAAGAAGTACCCAACTCCGAGGCTGAACGCCGCCACGAGGATGAAGTACAGAATCGGGCCGAGCGGGTTGCCGGTCGCGCCGGTCAGGTCCCCACTTTCCTGAACAGCAGTGCCGAGCCCGGCAATGCTGATACCGAGTGCGAGCAGCAACGGAGTGACGATGCCCTGACCGATCGTGTCACCGATACCAGCCATCGGGCCCATGAGGCCCGTCTTCGTGGAGGTGATCGCGTTGTCGGTGATGGGCTCTCCGTTTGCCCTCTGCTCCTCCATGGCGATGGTGACGCCGTGGATGACTCCACCGAAGTCCGGTGCAGTGTTGAAGAACACGAGGTGGCGCTTGAGCGCTTCCCGCGTCTCTTCTTCGTTGCCGCCATACAACCGCTTGATGACCGGAGTCATCGCGTGAGCGAACGCCGATGCCTGGAGCCGCTCGTAGTTGTAGTTGGAGTGAGAGAAGAACGTCCAGAGCAACCAGGATTTCACCAGGTCTGCCCGCGTGATTCTCCGTTCGCCGCCGTCGGCGGGTGCGCCGCTCGCTGCGGCCTCAGTGGTGCTCATCGAGCTGACTCCTTTTCTTCTGACTTGCGCATCTTGGCGGACTGCGGCTTGCTCGCGTTGTGGACGCGATCACCCAGGAAGGTGACGTGCAGGAAGGCCAGTGCGACACCGATAACCGCGAGAACCATGATCGAAACTTCGTTTCCGAGAACGACCATGACGAGGTAGCCCACGAAGAAGTACGGAATCGCCGAGCCCAGGAAGATGAACTTCATGTTCATGGCGATACCAATCGCAGGCAGGATGCCTCCGGCGATCGCAAGACCGCCGAGCAGCCACACCGGGAACCCATTGATCACATCACCGATGAAGCTCGCGCCGAGGTAGACCGCGATGGTCACCGGCACGAAGGTGATGAGGAACAGCCACGCCTGCGGGTAGAGGACGTTTGCACGGATCACTCCGGCAATGTCGGCTCGTTCTGCTGCCCGGTCCGCGGCGTGCATGAACAGCGAGTCGACCGTCATTCTTCCGTTCCAGATCACTGTTCCCAGCAATCCGATCGGCACGGCGATTGCGAGTGCAGCGCCGTAGTTGAGGTTTCCGGCGAGAGCGATCGTGGTCCCGACCCACCCGGCAAGTCCGGGGTCGCCTGGGATGGCGCCACCGGCTGAAATGAAGCCGAGGTAGATGAGGTTGATCGCGGCGCCAATCAAGGTGCCCTGACCCGGGTCGCCGAGAATGATTCCGACGAGTAGTCCGGCGACGAGCGGCCGGTTCAGCGTCCAAAAGCTGAGGCCGGCGATCCACGGGCTCTGCGACAGGTAGTAGCCGAGTCCGATCAGGATCGCTTGAAACAGTGAGATTGTGACGACGGGTGCCGCCTCGGTCTCAGTCAGCGTCATCGCCTGGACCGCCGTGGGGATGCCGATGATCACGACGAGGGTCGATATCACCAGTGATATCTTCCCGCCGCGTGACAGCCGGCGTTCTCCCTTCGGATTCTTAACCATGTTCACACTCCATTCGAGTTGGTTGCCGGTGGGGCAACTGATGAGAAAGGAACCGCATTGTCATCCGCGACAATGCGGATTTCCACTTTGGTTCCCAGTTGTTCGAGTGCATGCATCGCGTCGATTTCTTCCGTGCTCGCCGAGATGTTTTTGTACAGCTTCGAACGATTTGATGCAGCACCCATTCCGCCGATGTTCAGCAACGGAATGGGCACTCCCTGCTCCACCATGCGCAGGACCGAAATAGGGCTTCGGACCAGCACAAAGGTGCGTTCTTTGGATGCCGCGAGCTCCGTGATCCGGGGCGCAGCGTCATCGACCGTGTAGACCTCCACGTCGACGCCCGAGGGCGCGGCGAGGATCAACACATCTTTGAGGAACTCGTCTTCGGCGGTTTCGTCGTCGGCGACGACGATGACGTCGGCTCCGATCGCCCGCAACCAGACGGCGATGACCTGGCCGTGAATCAGCCGGTCATCAACTCTGACGAGAGATAGTGTCATGTTCGTAGTGCCTCCTTGCACTGGATTTTTCGGGCCGCGTTCGGCCTAAAGGTCTTCGCTGCGGAAGCGGACGACCGCGCCGGATTCGGTGATGAAATCCTCTGGTTTGATTTCACCTACCTCGGCGCCGGAAAGGGCGAACTCGAGGAGCAGGGGGAGCGATACCCCCGCGACGATGAGGCGAATACTTGGGGCTTTGCCGGCCTTCGCAATGAGGTTGGCGACGTTGTCGGGCGTTCCTCCGGCGAGATCGGTGAGGATCAGTTCGGCCGGGAACTGCTCCAGCAGTTCGAGCATTCGATCGCGCAGATCCTGCGGGGAGTCGCCGGGATGCAGGCAAAGGGAGTCGACATCCGCGAGTTCGCCGCCGATCATCCGCGCACTGTCGACGAGTGCCTCCGGCAGTCCTCCGTGGCCTGCGACCAAAACTTTCATTGCACTCACTCGCGTTTCGAATTACTATGTGAAAGAATTTTCACAAGAATTTGTTCACTTGACAGATGTCTACCAGTGGCGTGATCTGAATGTCAAGCACGGCACGGGAGAGGAGAACTCGCATGGGTAGGAATTCCAACGCGCAGGAGGAATCCATGCTGCGGCTCGTCGCGGACCTTTACTACGTCCGCGAGCTAAACCTCAAGGAAATCAGCGAAATCACATCGCTGTCCCCCGCCACGATCTCCCGGATGAACAAACGCGCCCGGGAACGCAAAGTCGTCACCATCACCGTCGCCTCCGCCGACTCCGACTTCGAAGCGCTGTCAGCCCAACTCACCGCCGAACTGGGCACGATGTTCATTGTCACAGCGGGCCACCGGCTGGACCCGATACAGCAGTCGCGAATCTGCGGCGCCGCGGCAGCGCCCTACGTGCTGGAGCGCCTCCCCTTCGACGGGATCGTCGGAGTTTCTGCAGGGCACACCATCAACGGAATGCTCGCATCCGTGAGAAAAACCCCGCGGCCGAGGCTGGGCGTTCTTCCCCTCATGGGCGGTTGGAACGCCGCGTATCCGCACCTGGACGCCAACACCCTCGTTCGCGACATGGCGGATCGCTTCCACGCAACGAGCTACCCGCTGCACGCCCCGGCCCTGTGCGACAACCTCGAAACGCGTCGCACGATTTTGCTGAACGACACGGTTCGCGCGACCACGGAACGGTGGGACCACCTCGACGCCGCCGTGTACGGCGTCGGCGCACCGGGCATGCTGAGAACGTCCACCTTCGCGTGGACCGGAAGCGCCGACGATACGATTGCGCGCGAGTTCGCCGAGCTCGGCGTCGTGGGAAACATCCTCGGCCACCTCTACGACGTGAACGGGGAGATCATCACCCACGAGTGGACCGAAAGGCTCATCACCGTCAGTCTGAAACAGCTCGCGCGGGTCCGCACATCCATCGCGCTGCTCAGCGGCGACGACAAGGTTCGGGCGCTCGTCGGGCTCGCGCGCACCGGGCTGAGTTCGCTCATCATCACCGACGACCTCACCGCGCACAGCACGCTCGAATACCTCGCGAGCGAATCGCGCACTGCGAAGAAGAAGCCGGCGGCGAAAGTGGGCGCTACTGCGCGACCGTGAGGGTGCTGAGCTCCCCGAGGGGGTAGACGCCTGGCCGGGCATCGGTCGCCTCGATCAGGATGCGGGACTGCTTCGACAGCAGATCGTCAGCAGGGAACCAGGTGCGGTCGGGCGTCACCAGAATGATGAGTCCGTCGATCGTGCCGACGGGCGAGAAGCGGTCGCGCGGAGTCAGCCCGTACGGTTCGATGCCGGCCTCCGCAGAGAGAAGGTCGACGGTTCCGAGCACATCCGGAACGGCCACCCCGACCTCGCTGATGCACTCGAGATCCCGCGACGTGAACTCCCCCTCTGACGCATTATTGAGATCGCGCCGGATGATGAACTCGATCACGGAGCCCTCAGGGCCCGGGAAGTACAGCGAGCGGGCATTCCAGCCTGCTTCGTACTCGAACTCATCCTCCCCGCGAAACGACATGACCTCCGCGCGCTGGGACACCCACCGCTTCGAGGCGGCGAATTTGTTCGACGGGATCGTGAAGGCGAGGTGGTGGCACCCTTCGGTTTCGGGGTTCTCCCGCAGGACGAGTGTGGTCCGACCTGCCGTCACCGTGGCCGCGGACGGAGTTACCGTGACCGGAAGTCCCAACACCGAACCGTAGAAATCGGCGGCCTCCCGGCTGTCGCGGACGTCGATGGTAACCTCGCTGATCTTCATGGCCACAGTCAACCTGATCGATCCCATCCGGTCAAAGCGGCCGGGGAAACATCCATGACACCACTCGGCCGTAGTCTGTACCCATGGCACGCCCCACGACCGACTACCGCTGCACCGAGTGCGGCTGGACATCCGTCAAATGGGTTGGCCGCTGCGGCGAATGCCAGGCGTGGGGAACCGTCGTCGACACCGCGGAAGCTGCGGGGGTCGGCCGCTCGATGAAGGCCGTGCGGCTCGCCGATGATCGCGTTGCCCGGCCCATCACCGAGATCGGCGCGGAGGATGTCGCCCACTGGCCGACCGGAATCGGCGAGTTCGACCGGGTGCTGGGCGGCGGCATCGTGCCCGGCGCCACCATCCTGCTGAGCGGCGAACCAGGCGTCGGCAAGTCGACGCTGCTGCTGGAGGTCGCAAGCCGCGCGGCGCAGACCGGCCAGCGCGTGCTGTACATTTCGGCCGAAGAATCCGCGAGCCAGGTGCGTTTGCGAGCCGGCCGCACGAACGGCCTCCACGACAATCTGTTCCTCGCCGCCGAAACCGATCTCGCGACCGTGCTCGGCCAGGTCGATCAGGTGAAACCGCAACTGCTCATCGTCGACTCGGTGCAAACCGTGTCCAGTTCGCTGAGCGAGGGGCTCGCGGGCGGGCCCTCCCAGGTGCGCGAAGTCGCGGCCACGCTCATCCGGGTTTCGAAAGACCGCAACCTTCCCGTGCTGCTCGTCGGCCACGTCACGAAGGATGGGTCGATCGCCGGCCCTCGCCTGCTCGAACACCTCGTGGACGTCGTCTGCCACTTCGAGGGAGACCGTCAAACGGCTTTGCGATTCATCCGCGCCCAGAAGAACCGATTCGGCCCGACCGATGAGGTCGGCTGCTTCGAGATGACCGGCGACGGCATCGCGGAAGTCGCCGATCCGAGCGGACTGTTCTTGAGCCGCAGCCGCAAGGCGGTGAGCGGCACGTGCGTGACGGTCGCCGTGGAAGGTAGGCGATCGCTGCCCGTCGAGGTGCAGGCGCTCATCGTGCCCACCAAGGCTCCGCAGCCGAGGCGGGTCGTGAACGGCGTCGACTCGTCGCGGGTCGCCATGCTTCTCGCCGTGCTCGAGCGCAGGGCGGACCTCAAATTCGCCGAGCACGACGTGTACGTCTCGACCGTCGGCGGCATCCGGATCACCGAACCCGGCGCCGACTTCGCGATCGCGCTCGCCCTCGCGAGTGCGCACATGGGGGTGGCGCTGCCCGGGACGCTCGCGGCGATCGGGGAGATCAGCCTCGCGGGAGAGATCCGCCCCGTGTCCAACGCGAAGCAGCGCGTGGCTGAGGCGAAACGGCTCGGATTCGACACCGTGCTGGATTCCGAGGTCGGGCAGGTGAAGAACGCCATCAAGGTCGCATTCCCGACGAAGCGCGTGCGCGACGCCAAAGCGCCGGGGTTCTAGTCACACCCTGCAGGTCGACGTTGCAGCCCGCTCCCATCGAGACGGCCTGCGGCCTCCTCAGCGAGCGAGAATCTGCTGTGCGGCCCCCTCAGGGAGCTGGACTACTGCAGGATGAACTGCACATCGTTCGACTTGAGGTCGCCGAGGTTGATGTTCAAGTGGTAACTGGCCCCGCCAGCCGGGACCTGCGTCCGCTCCGTGTCGCACGTCGAAGGCGATGACCGCGTGCGGTCCCACACGATGGGTGCCGTGGACTTCGGGTCATTCGGCTCCAGGATGACTGCGGCATCCGTCGCGTCCGTCTGGCAATCCTTCGAACTCCAGTAGAGTTCGTCGCCGCTTGTGATGAGGTACTCCTGCTGGCTCGTGCCCGCGTTGATGGTGCACGTGCTCGCGCCCACGTTCGTCACGGTGAGCGTGATCTGCGGGTTCTCGCCCGGCGCATAGGAGGACTTGTCGGTTGCCGCGGTGATCTCCACCGCACCAGGAGCGCACGGCGCATCCGGGTCGGTCGGCGCGTTCGATTGGGCGTTCGTTTTCGTCGCGCTGGGCGTTGAGGGCGTGTTGCCGCGCGGCTGGAACAGAAGGAGCAGAACGATCACGATGACGGCGAGCAGGGCGAGGCCCACGACGATGCGCCGCCGCCAGTACACGTTGCTCGGCTGGGGGCCGACGGGGGTTCGGAACGTCGACATGACACAAGGGTAGACGGCGTTCCCGTGGTAACGGATGCCAGCGGACGGCGAGCCGTCAGTTGATGTGTTTGATCATCCGGGTGTTGCCGAGCGTGTTCGGCTTCACCCGGGCGAGGTCCAGGAATTCGGCGACCCCCTCATCCGGAGAGCGGACGAGTTCCGCATACACTTCGGGGTCGATTGAGTCGTCGCCCATCGGTTCGAAACCGTTTCGGGCGAAAAAGTCCACCTCGAACGTGAGGCAGAACAGGCGGCTGAGACCAAGCTCGCGCGCGGCCGACTCGAGCGACTCGAGCAGCGCCTGGCCGACGCCCTTGTGCAGCCACTCCGGGACGACCGCGAGCGTGCGAACCTCCGCGAGGTCCTCCCACATGACGTGCAGCGCCCCGCACCCGATCGGGTTGCCGTCGGCATCCTCGGCGACCCGGAACTCCTGAACCGACTCGAAAAACACGACGGTCTCTTTGCCGAGGAGGATTCGCCGCTGCACGAGCGGGCCGACCAGGTCTCGGATGAACCACACGTCGCTCGTGCGGGCCGGGCGCACGGTGAACGTCATGCTCCGAGCTTACCGAGCGTCACCACGCGCTCCCCTCCTCCTCTGGCTTTCATCATTCAGGAGGTTATGGGACGGATGATACTGGGGATGGCCCGCGGTATCCCCCCAAACCTCATCAGCCACACCACCTCCTGAATAATGAAAGCTCACTCAGGGGCAGAGAGGGAGGGGCTGCCGTCCGCGGCGGAGAAGTGGTTACTTTCCGACCTCGGCGGCCTCGAGCTCGTCGATCTTCTCGCGGCCGAGCTGCCGGGTCGTCGTGAACACGAACTCGCTGTCGACGAAGTCGACACTCACGTGGTCTCCCGCGTTCAGTTCGCCCTGCAGGATGCGCTCACTCAGCCGATCCTCGACCTCGCGCTGCATCGCACGACGCAGCGGCCGAGCACCGAGCGCCGGGTCGAACCCGATGTCGATGAGCCGCAGTTTGGCCGCCTCAGTGAGGTCGACCGTGAGGTCGCGATCCAGCATCCGCTCGGCGAGGCGCTTCGTGAAGAGCCCGACGATCTGCAGGAGCTCCTCCTTGTTGAGCTGCGGGAACACGATCGTCTCGTCGACGCGGTTCAGGAACTCGGGCTTGAAGTGCTTTTTCAGCTCCTCGACGACCTTCCCGCGCATGCGGTCGTAGCTTGTCGCGGTATCGCCCTCCACCTGGAAGCCGACCGGACCGCCCGTGATGTCCTTCGTTCCGAGGTTCGTGGTCATGATGATCACGGTGTTCTTGAAGTCGACGACGCGGCCCTGGCCATCCGTCAACCGGCCCTCTTCCAGAATCTGGAGGAGCGAGTTGAAGATATCCGGGTGCGCCTTCTCGATCTCATCGAACAGCACGACACTGAACGGCTTGCGGCGCACCTTCTCGGTGAGCTGGCCGCCCTCCTCGAATCCGACGAACCCGGGAGGAGCGCCGAACAGCCGCGAAACGGTGTGCTTCTCGCCGTACTCGCTCATGTCGAGCGAAATGAGGGCGTTTTCGTCGTCGAACAGGAACTCGGCGAGCGCCTTCGCGAGCTCGGTCTTCCCAACACCGGTCGGGCCGGCGAAGATGAAGGAACCGGATGGCCGCTTCGGGTCCTTGAGGCCGGCACGCGTGCGGCGGATGGTCTTGGCGAGCACCGAAACGGCCTCCTCCTGACCGATGACGCGCTCGTGCAGCGCCTTCTCCATGAAGACGAGACGCGCGGTCTCCTCCTCGGTGAGCTTGAACACGGGGATGCCGGTCGCGGCAGCGAGCACTTCGGCGATGATGCCTTCGTCGACGACTCCCGTGGTGCCGGCTTCGCCGCTCTTCCACTGCTTCTCGAGGCGCAAACGCTCCCCGAGCAGCTTCTTCTCGTCGTCACGCAGGGAGGCGGCCTTCTCGAAGTCCTGCTCCTCGATCGCGGCTTCCTTCTGGCCGCGCACTCCGGCGATCTTGTCGTCGAATTCGCGCAGCTCCGGCGGGGCGGAAAGGATCGACAAACGCAGGCGGGCGCCCGCTTCGTCGATCAGGTCGATGGCCTTGTCGGGGAGGAACCGGTCGCTCACGTAACGGTCGGCGAGGTTCGCGGCCGACACGAGCGCGCCATCCGTGATCGACACCTTGTGGAACGACTCGTAGCGGTCGCGCAGGCCCTTCAGGATGTTGATCGTGTGGGCAAGCGTGGGCTCGTGCACCTGCACGGGCTGGAAGCGGCGCTCGAGCGCGGCATCCTTCTCAAAGTGCTTGCGGTATTCGTCAAGCGTCGTCGCACCGATCGTCTGCAGCTCGCCGCGGGCAAGCAGCGGCTTCAGGATGCTGGCCGCGTCGATCGCGCCCTCAGCGGCACCTGCGCCGACGAGCGTGTGGATTTCGTCGATGAACGTGATGATGTCGCCGCGCGTGCGGATCTCCTTCGTGACCTTCTTGAGGCGCTCCTCGAAGTCACCGCGGTAGCGGCTGCCGGCGATGAGGCTGCCGAGGTCGAGCGTGTAGAGCTGCTTGTCCTTGAGCGTCTCCGGCACTTCGCCGCGCACGATCGCCTGGGCGAGGCCCTCGACGACGGCTGTCTTGCCGACGCCTGGCTCGCCGATAAGGACGGGGTTGTTCTTGGAGCGGCGGGAGAGGATCTGCATGACCCGCTCCATCTCCTTCTCGCGCCCGATCACAGGGTCGAGCTTGCCGTCGCGGGCGGCCTGCGTGAGGTTGCGGCCGAATTGGTCGAGGATCTGGCTGCCTGCCTGCGCGCCAGCCTGCTCGTTCGCGCCGACCTGTACCTGCTCCTTGCCCTGGTATCCGGAAAGGAGCTGGATGACCTGCTGGCGAACCCGGTTGAGGTCAGCGCCGAGCTTCACGAGCACCTGCGCCGCGACACCCTCGCCCTCGCGGATGAGACCGAGCAGGATGTGCTCCGTGCCGATGTAGTTGTGGCCGAGCTGCAGCGCCTCACGAAGGGAGAGCTCGAGCACCTTCTTGGCGCGCGGGGTGAACGGGATGTGCCCGGTGGGCTGCTGCTGGCCCTGGCCGATGATGTCCTGGACCTGCTCGCGCACGGCATCCAGCGAAATCCCGAGAGACTCGAGGGCCTTCGCGGCGACGCCTTCACCCTCGTGGATGAGGCCGAGCAGGATGTGCTCCGTGCCGATGTAGTTGTGGTTGAGCATCTTGGCCTCTTCCTGGGCCAAAACCACCACGCGGCGGGCGCGATCCGTAAACCGTTCGAACATTTCACATCTCCTTGGACACCTCGCAGGTGTGGTGCCTTACAAAGAGCGTAACGACTGGGCCCTGCGGATACTGCCCCTGTTCGCCGTGGGCGTTACGACCCTTCTCCCTCGCGTGCCGTCCCAAATGAAGGAGATTCGGCGGTTTCGACGCGCAGCATCCGATGATTCCAGCCGAGGGCGTCCAGATCTCCTTCATTTGGGACACTGATGGTTCGATCGGGGGTTGCGGGGATTATCGAAAGTCGTTATGTTAACGATTGTCGTTGTTATCGTTTATCGTTAGGTTGATCATGACTGAGATGTCAAAACCAGACCGTGCAGGACTCCTCACCATTCAATTCATCGCGCTCGTGCTCGCCGCGGTCGCGCTCGCCGCAGGTGCGATCACCGCGGCCACCGCACTCGCCAGCGAAAGCTTCGACATGGTCCTGCCGGCGGCGGCCTCGCTGCCGGGCGACGTGATCGGAGACCCGGAGGCGACAGGCGTCCCGCGGATCCTGAACGGCGAGTTCACGTCCGCCGCAGCATCCGTGGACGGGCTCAGCACGGGGGTGCGCATCCTTTTCGCCGTGGGCGCAGGGATGGGCTCGCTCGTCTTCGTCGCCCTCGCGCTCTCTGTCGCCTACCTGTGCTGGCGGATGTACAAGGGGAACCCGTTCGGCGAGAGCGTCACCCGCACGTTCTGGTTTGCGGCGGCGGCGCTGACCATCGGCAGCCTGCTCAGCCAGGGGATGCTGGGGTTCTCCACCTGGCTTGCCCTCGACGAACTCCACCTCGACCCCGTGCAGTTCCCCCTCGAAATGCACTTCGACCTCCTGCCCATCGTCGCCGGATTTGCTCTTCTGCTCGTTGCCGGCGCGTTCCAGTTTGGCGAGCGTCTGCAGCGTGACACGGAAGGCCTCATATGACCCGCCCCATCTACCGCGAGTGTGCACTTGTGGTCGTTTTCAGGGTGCGAGAACAGCCACAAGTGCACACTCGCGGGGATTTTGGGGGGCGAGGATGACAGAGGAGGTGGAGATCACCGGCATCCGGTGCCGGCTCGGCGAGCTGCTCGAGGAGCGCGGGATGACGCTCACCCGGCTCGCCGAGCTTGTGGACTTGAGCATCGTGAACCTCTCCGTGCTCAAGAACGATCGGGCACGCGCCATCCGGTTCTCGACGCTGCGGGCGATTTGCGAGGCGCTCGAGTGCGAAGTAGGCGACTTGCTCGTGCTCGCGCCCGGCGACTGACCCTGCACACTGCCGGATCTCGTCGCTTGTCCACCGCGAGCAGACTTGCTCACGCCGTTGCACGTCCAACACGTCAGGGTTGAAGTGAAATCATCGATTGCATGCACATTGCCACTATCGCATGCAAACGCTTACACTTGAATCATGGGAGTCACAGTGCAAGTTCGCGATCTCGATGCCGACGTGCAGGAAAGATTGCGCAAAGCCGCGGCGCAGGAAGGCCTTTCGCTTTCTGCGTTCCTGCGCCGGGAACTGACCGAGCTCGCGCGCGACCTGGAAGTGCGCGAGCGGGCCGGGCAGGAAACGACCCTCCAGGCAATGCTGGGCGGACCGCTTCCTGGCCTCGACCACATCAGCACACAGGAGATCGTTGACATCATCCACGAAGGCAGGAGTGAACTTCTGTGAATCTCGTCATCGACTGCTCAGCCGTCATCGCGACCTTCCGAAGCGGGTCGCCGCCCTTACCCCTCTTGCGTTCACACCTGTATGCGCCGGAACTCATTGACATCGAATACGTGAGCACGCTCCGTCGTTTCGTCAGCAGAAATGAGCTCACGGCGGCACTCGCCTTCGCTCACCTGGACCACTGGATGTCGATTCCCATTCGCCGCTGTCGACACCGACCAGGAGTACTGCGAATGTGGGAGTTGCGGGACAACATCAGCGCCTACGACGCCGCATACGTCGCGCTAGCCGAGCGGCTTGACGTGCCCCTCGTAACGGCCGACCGACGGCTCGCACGCGCAGCATCCGCTTACTGCGAGGTCATCACGACCGGCGACTGACCCGCGAACGAGTTCAGCCCAACTCGCCCGCCGCGATGAGCGCGTCGAGCCGCTCGAAGTTCTCGTCCATTCCGCCATCCATGTCGGAGAGCATGTCGTCGCGGTCGGCGAGCGTCGGGAACAGCGGGAGCCCTTCGAGCCGGCACCGCCCGCCATCCAGGTCGACGAAGGTCAGAATCTCCAGATTCGGATGCTCCGGGTGCCCCTCGAACTCGAACGTCATCACGATGCGACGCGGCTCCGTCACTTCGTGGAACGCACCGTGGAACCCCCACTCACCGCCGCCGCCCGCCACGACGTAGCTCCAGGCTCCGCCAGAGCGCGCATCCCACTCGCGCATCCGCACCTCGGTGCCGGCCGGTCCGGTCCATTTCGCGACGAGGTCTGGCTCGGTGTGTGCACGAAACACGAGTGCGGCCGGCGCCTCGAACTCGCGAGTGAAGGAAATCGTCTGCTCGCTCGGGAGAGCGGTGACAACGCGTTTGCCAGCCATTGCGGACTCCTTCAGTTCTTCGAGAACGGCATCCAGCCGCCCGTACTCGAACCGCGGTGCGGCCTTGCGTCGCGATCAGTCCACAGCGTATCCGCCAGCCGCCAAATTGCACCGGCTACCATGCCGGTATGAGCAACCTCGAAGTGGAGCCGCGCGAGCTGGTGTGTGATCCCACCGACGCCGTCCAGGGCGATGTCGAACTGCTGGAACCCCGGGACGTGCCGCTCGGGGGCCCGCGCGCGATGACCGTTCGGCGCACCCTCCCGCAACGCGAGCGCTCGCTCATCGGCGCGTGGTGCTTTTGCGACCATTACGGGCCGGATGACGTCTCCACGACGGGCGGGATGATCGTGCCCCCGCATCCGCACACGAGCCTGCAAACCGTGAGCTGGCTGTTCGCCGGCGAGATCGAGCATCGCGACTCGACGGGCGCGCACGCCATGGTGAGGCCGGGCGAGCTCAACCTCATGACCGCGGGGGCCGGCATCCAGCACTCCGAGGTCTCCACCCCGGCGACGACGACCCTGCACGGCGTGCAGTTGTGGACTGCGCTGCCGGAGTCCGCGCGACATCACGAGCCGATGTTCGAGAGCTACATCCCCGAGATGTTCGATCACGAAGGCGCGAGCGTGAGCGTCTTCCTCGGCAGCCTGCTCGGCCGCACGTCCACGGCGAGCGCGTTCACTCCCATCGTCGGCGCCCAGTTCGACATCCCCGCGAACACCGCGATCACCGTGCCGGTCGATTCCACGTTCGAGCACGGCGTGCTCGTCGACACCGGATCGGTCACGCTCGACGGCACTGCCATCCCGGCCGCGAACATCGGCTACCGGGCGCCCGGCGAAACGCAACTTGACCTCGCGACGGGCGAGAACCCTGCCCGTATCATCCTGCTCGGCGGTGAACCGTTCGGCGAGTCGATCGTCATGTGGTGGAACTTCATCGGGCGCAGCCACGACGAGATCGTCGAGTCGCGCACGCAATGGATGGCCGACGTCATCGACGGCCCGCACCCCGGCGGCGACCCCGCGGGACCGTTCGGCCGCGTCGACGGCTACGACGGGAAGCCGCTGCCCGCTCCGGCCCTGCCGCTCGGACGGCTTCGCCCGCGGGCCCGCCCATCCGACGCCCCGGATTCGTAACCGGTCCTCCTCCGCGCACGCAGCATGCGGAGGAGACCGGTCACACCCGCGCTAGAACAGAATCCACAGGAACCGGTAGTTGCTCGTCGACCCGACCGTCGTGTTCGGATCGGACGGAACGAATTCCGCCCTCACGAAGTAGATGCCGCTGCCGAGCTTGGGCAGCGCCGCGCTGACCTTCCTGTTGTCGGCGGCCGTCAAGGGCACGGTCAGGGTGCTGACCCCGTTCACCGTGATCGTGACCGAGCCCGTCGGCGGCGTTGCCGCATCCGTCGTCACCGTCACGGTCGCGGTCGTCGTCCGCCACGAGAACCCGATGATGCGGTTGAGCTTCAGGTTCGTCGACGTCGTGGCCTTGACCGCGGCTTCCACGGTGATCGGCACCCGCACCACGGTTCCGGATGGCGCCGCCGTCATCACGAGGGTTCCCGACCCGCTCGCATCCGCCGGCACGGTGAACGTGACCGCCGCGGTCCCTCCCGACACGGGCACGGTGCCGAGCACGGCCGAACTGCCCTCCCACGTGAGCGTGAGCTCGGTGTTGGCGGGGCTGCCCAGGGAGGTGAGGTCGAGCTTCGAGACGGTGAGCGACACCGTGTCACCCGGTGCGACCGGCCCTGGTGTGACATCCGTCACTTGCACCGCGTGGCGCGCGAAGTTCGGCGACAGCGGGCTGTTGTTCGTGATGTAGTCGATCCAGGCGTCCCGGTCCACGAGACCGGAGTCGCGCGTGTTCGTCCCGTTCCGGAACTCCCAGAAGTTGTCACCGCCCTGGAGCAGGAAGCTGAACGACCCGATGCGGTATTCGCGCGTCATGTCGATCGGCGCCCCGTCGATGAAGATCGCCGTCACCCGGTCATCCATTGCACGGTTCGGGTCGTAGGTGTAGGTGACGTTGTCGCTGAGCCCGAGGTTCAGGAACGTGCGACCGGAGGTGAACGGCACGCCGTTGATGTCGCGCTGCCACTGCTGTTCGAGAATCGTCTTGAACTGGGCGCCCGTGAGCGTCGTCGTCCACAGGTTGTTCAGGAACGGCAGGACGGCGTTCGCTTCCGCGTACGTGATGACGCCGTCGTCTCCGTACAGAAGGTCGGCACGCAAACCGCCCGGGTTCACGATCCCGATCTCGGCACCGCCGCGGTCCGCGCTTCCGAGCGAGGCGACGAGCGAGTTCGCGACCAGGTTGCCGATCGTGGACTCCGAACCGCGATCCTCGCTGCCGCCGATGAACGCCCGCGAGATGTCGTCCGTGACCGAACCGACCGGAACGTTTCCGATGATGGCGGCCTCGGCGAGCGCCGCGTCGACGATGGTCTTGACCTCCGCTACCCGCGGGTAGGTCGCGACCAGGGTCGCGTCGTCGACACTCGTGCGCGGAACGTTGCGCACGGTGTAGCTTTCCACTTCATCCGTCGCGGTGTCGAACGACAGAACGACCTGGCCGACGTTCTGGCCGTAGCTGCCGGTTTGCAGCACGGGGCGCGTCTTCGTCGGGTCGCCGGGGATGGGCGCATCCCACGCGTACGCCTGGTGGGTGTGGCCCGTGAACAGCACGTCGACGAGGCTGGACGTGTTGTTCACGATGTCCGCGAACGCGCCGCCGAGCGCCAACTGGTTCTCCAGCGTGCCGCCGGCCGACGTCCCCTGGCCCGCACCTTCGTGGTACTCGGCGATGAGCACGTCGGCTTCGCCGTTCGTGAGGTCCCCGTCGGAGAGCTGCGCCGCAACGCGGTTGACCGCCTCCACCGGGTCGCCGAAGTCGAGCATCGAGATTCCGCTCTGCGTCACGAGGCTCGGGGTCTCCTCGGTGACGGCGCCGATGACACCGACCTTCACGCCGCCGACATCGACGATCACGTACTCCGGCAGCGCCGGGTTCGTGGTGCCCTTGAAGTACACGTTCGCGCCCAGGTAGTCCCAATTGGTCCACGAGGCGATGTCGCCCGTGAGGTCCGGGTACCCGGTGTCGAATTCGTGGTTGCCCACCGACGACTCCAGGAGGAGCGCGTTCAGCACGTCGATCGTCGGCTTGTCGCGCTGGCTGGATGACGCGAAGAGCGACGCGCCGATGTTGTCGCCCGCCGAGCCGAGGAGCGTGTTCGCGTCGCCGTACTGCGCGCGCAATTGCTCGATCGTGCCCGCGAACTTCACGGTGTTTCCATCGATGCGGCCGTGGAAGTCGTTGATGTTCAGCAGGTTCAGATCCACCGTCGTGTCCGGCGTCAGGTTCAGCCCGAGGATGACCGGGTCGTGATCCGAAGCGCGGTAGAAGTCTGCGCGGTAGAAGTCCGTCGCGTTGCTGTTGTACCGGCTGTACTCCAACGCGACCGATTCGGGCGAGTTGATGTTCCAGATGTCCACGGCGTTGACGGCGAGGTCGGCCGCGGGCGACGCGAACACGTGGTCGAGGGATCCGACCGCTCCGCCGAACGAGTAGGTGTACTCGCCCGTCTTCGAGCCCTGGTCGACATAGCCCGCGTCGGTGAGCACCGTGATCGGGTCCTCCATCCGGTACGCGTTGAAGTCGCCCATGAGGAACACCTTGTCGGTGCCGGCGGCCGCCGACACCGTGTCGGCGAAGGCGACGAGCGCCGTGGCCTGCGCGACGCGCGACGCGTTGGAGTTGCCCTGGCCGTCGTTCTGGTCGGTGTCGCCCGGCAGCGGGCCGGCCGAACCTTTCGACTTGAAGTGGTTCACGATCGCGAGGAACTTGTCCGCATCCGGCGCGCCCTTGACCTTGAAAGCCTGGGCGAGCGGCTCGCGCGCGTTCACGAACGCGGCTGATCCGATCAGGATCGTGGAGTCCCCCACGGTTTCCGTCGTCGCGTTCTTGTAGATGAACGCGGTGCGGATGACATCCTCATCCGTCGGCACCGTTGCGGGCGACGGAACAGCGGACCACACGGCACTGCCGGCCTTCGCGTTCAAGGCGGCGACGAGCGCGTTGAGCGCGGCGTCGCGATCAGTGCCGCCGCCGGCGACGGCGCTCGAGGCTTCGATCTCTTCGAGGGCGACGACATCCGCATCGAGCGCGCTGATCGCCTCGACGATCTTGTCCTGCTGGCGCGTCAGATTGGCCGCGTCCCATGCGCCGCGCGGACCGTTGCTCACCGAGCAGGACCGCACCGTGATGGGGTTGCCGGCGCGGTCGTTGTATGAGGTGCACCCGGCGACATCCGCGCCGAGCGTCGTGAAGTAGTTGAGCACGTTGAACGTCGCAAGCTTCAGTTCTCCACCGACATCCTCGGGTGATGGCGTTCTCGTGTTCTCGAAGGTCGCCGGCTGGACCGTTGCGGCGTTCGCGACGGTGAGCTGCCTGGTGGGCTGGAACTTCCACTTGTTGTTTCGGAAATCGAAGATCATGGGTGCGGTGAATGTCACCGTGGCGCCCACCCGCACGGGGTTGTCGTTCGACACGTACGGCACCGGGATGCCCGTGTTCGCGCTGCTCAGGAAGTTCGTTGTCGCGCCATCGTCGAGCGCCACCGAAATGTTGGCGTTCGCGGCGGCGACCGCGTTCGCGGCGGCGCCGGGGGCGGCGATCTCGGTCGGCTGGAGCAGCGGCGACGTTCCCGCTGCCAGCAGGACTTCCGCGTACTGGTTCGTCAGATACGTGTCGGTGACCGTGAACGCGCCTTGCGGGGCGAGGAGCATTCCCTCGAGCGTTTCGCGCTGGGCCTCCTCGGTGGGCCAGTTCACCGTTGCGGGAACGACCGACGTGGTGGGGGGCGCAAGGACCGTGACGCTGGCCGCATCCGTCGGGGTGAGCTGGGTGAGTCCGAAGAACTCGCCGACCGTTCCCGAGACTTCGACGTAGTCTCCGACCGAGACGGCATCGACCGTGTTCGTGCCGGCCGAGTAGATGAAGAGGCCGTCGGATGCCGTGTGGGTACCCAGATCGACTGCGCCGCCTGTGCCGGGGGTCTGGATGTAGAAGCCGTTGAATCCGCCGGTCGGGTAGGCGGCGGTGACGATGCCGCGAGTCGTGGCGAAGTCGCCGACCCATGCGCTCTCCGCGCCGGTGCCTTGAATTGCGGCGATCGGCTGGAGTCCGTGATCGACCGGTCCGGGCGGTACGTAACCGGACGGCGTCGGCGTCGGTGCCGCCACGGTGAAGTCGGCCGAGTTGACGTCGGTGTCGGCTCCCGCGGTGCGGTTGATCGATGTCGACACGGATGCCGCGGGTGCTGCCGCGGTTTCGTAGCTGTTTGCCGTGCCGTAGCCGACCAGGTCGATCACGCCCGCGACGCCCGCGACATTGCCCGTTCCGGGGTTCAGGGCGCTCGTCTGGTTGGCGAGGATGACGAGTCCGCCGGCTCCCGCGAAGTTGAGCGCGGTCTCCAGCTGGTCCGGTGCCGGCAGCGCGTCGCCGTTGGCCCCGTTCGTTCCTCCGCCGACCAGGTAGGTTCCCTCGGCGGGGATGACGCCGGTGAGCGCAACCACCGAGGTGGGGTCGCCCGTTCCGGTGCGCGAACGGTATTGGAGGGACATCCCGGAGAGCGGGATGTCTGCGGTCGTCGGGTTGTAGAGCTCGACGAACTTGTGCGTGAAGCTCGCGCCGCTGGAGCCGCCGTTCATGTACAGCTCGTTGATCACCACCCCGGTGCCTGCGGGGTTTGCCTGGGCCGGTATCGCTGCGAGCGGTGCGGCCACGAGAACCAGTCCGAGAAGTGCGGCGAATCCGGACTTCAGGCGTGAACGGGGAGAGTGCGACATGGGAACTCCTGGATCGACAGTCATCATTGACGGTAGAGAACCGAGACTACCCCCGATGGGGGGTAGAACAAAAGGGACAGTAGACGAGTCGTGCTCACGTTGCCTTCGAGCAGGCGCGAACCGCTCCCTGAGGAGGTCGAAGCCAGTCTCGAAGGGCGCCCCGAAGGGAGTCGCGAAGGGGAGGGCGAAACCGTCCCGAAGGATCTCGCGCGTCAGGCGCTGGGCACGGGCGGGAGTCCGGCCTTGGCCCGCTCTTCCGCCTCGATTTTTGCGTACACCTTGCGCTCGGTGCGGTCGGCACGCACGATCGCCCTCATGGTCATCCAGAAGACGCCGCCGACGAGGATGGTCGGCACTACCGAGTAGATCGCGTTGGCCCAGAATTCTTCAAGCACGGCTTCTACGCTACTTCACAAGCGGGAACAGGATCGTCTCCCGAATGCCGAGGCCCGTGATCGCCATGAGCAGGCGGTCGATGCCCATGCCCATCCCGCCGCTCGGCGGCATCCCGTGTTCGAGCGCCGCGAGGAATTCCTCGTCGAGCGGCATCGCCTCATGGTCGCCCTTCGCGGCGAGCACGGCCTGCGCGACGAAACGCTCGCGCTGGATGACGGGGTCGACGAGCTCGGAGTATCCGGTCGCGAGCTCGAACCCGCGTATATAGAGGTCCCACTTCTCCACCCGTCCGGGTTTCGAGCGGTGGTCACGCACGAGCGGGGAGGTTTCGGCCGGGAAGTCGGCGACGAACGTGGGGCGCTCGAGCTTCGACTTCACGAAGTGTTCCCACAGTTCTTCGACGAGTTTGCCCGCGGTCGGATGCCCGACCTCGATTTCGAGGGCGTCCGCCATTTTCTGCAGTTCGGCCTTCGGGGTGTCCGTCGTGATCTCGATGCCGGCCGCTTCGCTCAGCGACTCGTACATGGACAGCCAGTCCCATTCGCCGCCCAGGTCGTACTCGGTGCCATCCGCCCACGTCACGACGTGCGACCCGGCGACGGCGAGCGCCGCGTTCTGCACGAGCTCCTGCGTGAGGGTGGCCATCTGGTTGTAGTTGCCGTACGCCTGATACGCCTCGAGCATCGCGAACTCGGGGCTGTGCGTGGAGTCGGCGCCCTCGTTGCGGAAGTTGCGGTTGATTTCGTACACGCGCTCGAGCCCGCCGACGACGGCACGCTTCAGGAACAGCTCGGGCGCGATCCGCAAAAACAGTTCCGTGTCGAACGCGTTGCTGTGCGTCACGAACGGGCGGGCGGATGCGCCGCCGTGCATGGTCTGCAGCATGGGCGTTTCGACTTCGAGGTACTCGTGGGCCGTGAACGTCGCGCGCAGCGATGCGTTCACGGCCGCGCGGGCGCGCACCGTCGTGCGGGCGGCCTCGCGCGAGATGAGGTCGAGGTAGCGCTGGCGCACGCGCGTCTCTTCGTTGAGTTCGGTGTGCAGATTCGGCAGGGGCCGGATGGCCTTCGCGGCGATCTTCCATTCCTTCGCGAGAATGGACAGTTCGCCGCGGCGGGACGAGATGACCTCGCCGGACACGAACAGGTGGTCGCCGAGGTCGACGAGGTCCTTCCACTCGGCGAGCGACTCCTCGCCCACTTCGGCGAGCGAGACCATCGCCTGGATGCGGGAACCGTCACCGCTCTGCAGGGACGCGAAGCAGAGCTTGCCCGTGTTGCGCAGGTGCACGACGCGGCCGGCGACGCCGACGGTGACGCCGGTGGTGGCATCCGCTTCGAGGTCGCCGAACCTCGCGCGCACCGCAGGGATGCTGTCGGTGATCGGCAGCTCGACCGGGTACGCCTCGGCCCCGGATGCGATGAGCCGGTCGCGTTTGCCCAAACGCACGGCCTTCTGCTCGCTCATTTCGGCGGCCGTCAGTTCGGGTTCGGGTGCAGCGGTGTCGGTCATGAATGCAAGTCTCCTGAGGTCCCGCCAAGTTTACCGGGGGTGCGGGTTGCCGGAGTGCTCCCTTCGAGACGCTGGCTGCGCCAGCTCCTCAGGGAGCGGTGCAGTTCGCTCCCTGAGGAAGCCCGCAGGGCTGTCTCGAAGGGAGCTGGCCGGTGGGCTCCCTTCGAGACGCGCGCTTTGCGCGCTCCTCAGGGAGCGGTCAGTTGCCGAGGTGGAAGCGGCGGTTGTCGATGAGCCGGGTCGCGCCGACCTTCGCCGCAACGATCGCATCGACCGGTCCGCTGTACCTCTCGCTCACCGGCAAAAACGTCTCCGGGTCGACCAGCTCCACGTAGTCCACCGCCACCCCGCTTTCATCATTCAGGAGGTTCTGTGACGCAAGTAAAGCCTCCTCGCGACTCCCCGCGGATGCTTCGGCCGCGGCGAGCGCGCGCGACAGCGCGAGCGCGGCCACTCGTTCCTGTTTGCCCAGGAACCGGTTGCGGCTGGAGAGGGCGAGGCCGTCGGCATCCCGCACCGTCTCCACGACATCCACGACGACGGGCACGTTCAGGTCGCGCACCATCCGTTTCACGAGGAACACCTGCTGCGCGTCCTTCTGGCCGAACACGACAACGTCGGGCCGCACGATGTTGAGCAGTTTCGCGACGACCGTGAGCATCCCGTCGAAGTGTCCGGGGCGGCTCGCTCCCTCGAACATCGTCCCGAGCTCACCCGCGGTCACGAGGGTCTCGGATTCGCCGTCCGGGTAGAGTTCGCCGACGGGCGGCGCGAACACGAGCACGTCATCCGGGAGCAGCTCGAGGTCGGCGTCAAGGTCGCGCGGATAGCGGTCGAGATCTTCGGCTTCCCCGAATTGCAGCGGGTTCACGAAAATGGACACGACGACCGTGTCGGCGAGTTCGGCGGCGCGGCGCACGAGAGCCAGGTGCCCTTCGTGCAACGCGCCCATCGTGGCGACGAACGCGACGCTGCCCGCGGTCTCCAACTCGAGCCGCAGGCTCGCGATGGTCTCGAATACGTCGGTCATTCGTCCTCCTGCGGCAGGGGTTCGAACGCCGGAACAGTGGCATCCGAAAGCACGTTGTCCACGGTCGATCGTACGAGGGATGCGAGCACGGCGCCCGGCGACTCCACCCCGATGTCATCCAGCAGCGCGACGGCCTGGCCGATGATGGACGCAGAAAACTGGGTGGCCGTCTCGATCGCTTCGCCGTAGGCCGCGCGGTCTGCTTCCGCGATGAGCACCGGTTCTGTGCCTAGCTCCACGGCGAGCGCCTGGCCGATGGGCTGCACGGGCGCGGCCGCGGTGACGGCGCAATACGACTCCCTCAAGCGCGCGAGGTCGAGGCTCGTGCCCGTGAATGCGAGCGCAGGATGCAGTGCGAGCGGAATCGCGCCGCGTGCGGCGGCGGGGGCGAGCACGGAAACTCCGAGCCCGGCGACGGTGTGCAGCACGAGTTGCCCCGCCTGCCATGCACCGGCTGCGGCGAGACCCTCAACAAGCGGCGCGAGTTCGGCTTCGGGCACGGCGAGCACGACAAGCTCGCTGCGTTCGACTACCTCGGGCACGGGCAGCACGGGCACGTCGGGGAGCATCGCCTCCGCACGATCCCGGCTTTCCTGCGAGACGGCCGTGATCCCGACGATCGCGTGGCCAGCGCCGGCGAGGGCCGCGCCAAGCACAGCGCCGACTTTGCCTGCGCCGACGATCCCGACGCCGAGCCGGCCGGAGGGCGGGCTCACGCTGGGGCCTCTCCCGATCGCCAGCGGTGGGTCGTGTCCGATTGCGCGGCCGACACGGCGACGCGCGCGACATCCTCGAAGAACTGGATGGCGGCATCCCGGTCGATCGCGCCCAGGTCTGCGCTGATCGGCCCCGACACGGTGTGCAGGTGGACGGTCGCCAACCCGAGCGGGCGCAACAGCGGGCCCTGGTGCATGGACACGCTCTGCAACCGGGGTTGCGGCACGATGACCAGTTGGCGCCAGATCGCGCCCTTGCGCAGCACGAGCGACCCTTCCGTGATCGCGAATCCGTTGCGGCGCCACGAAAACCAGCGCAGCACGGCCGCGCGCCGAGGCGAGTTCGTGAATCCGTCGCCCGGATGCCCGCGGGATTCGAGCCCGGATTCGATAACGCCGACGGCGGGTGCATTGTCGTCGGGGGTGCTGTAGTCGGGTCTGCCGCCGTCGTCGGACCGGTCGCTCAACTCGGGGAGGATCAGTTCGAGCACGCGCCGAACGTCCGCGCGGTCCCCGACGGGCAGAATCGTCGTGTTCGCCTGTCCGCTCGCACCCTTCGTGGAGGACTGCCCTGCGCGGTTCACCTTGATCTCCCACCATCCGGGTCCGCGCCACAGCAGCGGCTGGCTCACCTGCACGGAGTGGATGCGGCCGGGCGGCAGGGTTTCGTTGCTCGTCGACAGCAGGCCGAAGCCGACCCGGATGCCGTCCGGTGTGCCGGCGATGCTGTACCGCAGCGATTTCGTGAACCGCTGAACGTAGTAGCTGAAGAACCCGATCCCCGCCGGGATGGCGAACAGCAAAGCGAGGAACTGCCCCGTCGTGGCAACCCACACGATTGCGGCAGCGATGAGGACGAGGAGGCCGACGGTCGTGCCGCTCAGCACCATGGATCCGATGAGCCGGCCCAGATCGAGTTTCACGACAGACTCCGGCGGTGCCGCATCCGGGTCGAGTTCGGGGGCGAGGAACTCACTGACCCGACGTTCAATCAGGCTCGACCCTGCTCCGCCGGATTCCGCGGCCGCGCTCGCTTCCCTCGTGCCGGAGGCGAGCCGCAGGATCTCCCGCCGCAGATTGTCCGCCGCGGCGGAGCTCAGGTAGGAGAGTTGAACGTTCGCATCCTGTCCGGCCTGGTTGATCTCCAGTTTGGCGGCGCCGAACAGGCGCGCGAAGAACGGGCGCACGATGTTGATGCCCTGGATGCGGTCGAGCCGGGCTTTGCGGTTCGTGCGGAACAGGATGCCGCTGCGCACCTCGACGACCTCATCGGTGATGCGGAACAGATGCATGCGCCAGGAGGCATAAAAGCCGATGATGAGGGCAACGAGCACGGCCGCGACGACGATGAGCGCCCATCCGACGAGCCCCCGTTCCACGATGTAGTCGATCGGGTCGCCCTCCTGCGGGAACCTCGGCAGGAAGATCTCAAAGATGCGTTCGCGCATGTTCGCGAGCACGACACCGAGGATGGCGATAAGCGCGATCCCACCCTTGAGCAGTGGCGATGCCGGATGCAGCCGGTGCCACTCCCCGTCGGCGAGGTGCGCTGCGGATCCGCTCCCTGAGATTCCGCTCCCTCCTAAGGAGCCGACGGAGTCAGTGTCCATTCCGCTCCCTGAGGAGGGCGAAGCCCGTCTCGAAGGGAGTTTGGAGTCACTAGTCGGTTCCCTTCGAGACGCCGCCTGCGGCGGCTCCTCAGGGAACGGGGGAATGTCACCATCCTCAGGGAACGGGGGGACGTCACCCTCCTCAGGGAACGGCTCCTCAGGGAACGGGCCCTCAGGGAACGGCGGCGTGACAGTCACAGGCCCGCCCGGCGGGTCTCGGCGAGTGCGACGAGCTGGTCGCGCAGGGTTTCGGCATCCGCTTCGCGAAGCCCTGGGATGGTCACGCCCGTGGATGCTGCGGCGGTCACGAACTTCAGCTCGCTCAGGTTGAGCATGCGGGAGAGCGGTCCGCGGTTGATGTCGACGAGCTGCATCCGCCCGTACGGCACGGCGACGAAGCGCTGGTACAGGATGCCGCGGCGGAACAGCAGGTCGTCGTCGCGCAACTGGTATCCGATCGACCGCACGCGGCGCGGGATGAGCACGAGCGCGATGACCGCGATCACGCCGAGCGGAATGTACATCCACACGAGCGGCGGCCAGAACACGAGCGTGCCCACGGTGACGAGGGTGGCGAACACGGCGGTCGAGATGAGGGCGCTCACGTATTCGGACACGATGAGCCGCGGGGAGACGCGCTGCCAGTCGCCGTCGGGAAGTTCGAGTCGTTCAGCCATGGAGTCCTCGGGGTCGAAATCGGTGGTCAGGCTTTGACCGGCTCGTTGCCGGGGTCATCGTCGTCGCCGGGCGGCACGCTGCACATGTGCTCTGCGAGCAGCCCGCCGGCGAGCAGAACTCCGGCCCCGATGATCGTCGCGATCGCCTGCGTCACCGAGCCTACCCCGACGACGGATCGCGTCAGCAGGTAGGCGAGCACGCCGATCCCGACCCCCACCATGAGCGATCCGGTGACGGAGCCCGCCTTCGCGAGCATGACGGTTCGAGTCGCGTAGAACGGGTCGACGCGGGGCGCGCTCGCGGTGCGCGTCATCCGCCGGATCGGGATCGCCATGGTGACGAGGATGCCGCCGATCACCGCGAGCGTGATGGCGAGCGTGATGGGCAGCGGGAGGATGAGCCTGCCGCTCACCTGGAGGGCGAGTTCGCCGAGGGCGCCGACGGTCGCCCCGACCACGGCGAGCACGATGAGGGTGGTGACTTTCGTGCGCTTCACTGCGTCACCTCGTCGATGGTCGACGCCTCGAACAGGGGCGCGGCGGGGTACTCGCTCACGCGGTCGGTGGTCGCGGCGAGCAGGGCATCGACGCGGCCGTGCCGACCAGGGCCGTGCCTACCAGCACCGTGCCCAGGGAGCACGGCATCCGGTTGCACCTGCAGCCACGGCGCGAGCACGAACGCGCGCTGCCACGCGCGCGGATGCGGCAACGTGATCGTGTCGTTGTCTCGGATGAGCCCGCCGAAGTCGATGAGGTCGAGGTCGAGGGTGCGGTCGCCCCACACTTCCTTGCGCACGCGGCCGAGGTTCGCTTCGATGCCGTGCAGTGCGGCGAGGAAGTCTTCGGGGCTCAGGGCGACGCGCGCGAGCACGACGGCGTTGAGGTAGCTCGGTGCGGTCTCGTCCACGCCGTCGAGTTTCAACGCCGGGGTTTCCACGATGCCGGATGCCGCGGTGACCCGCACCCCGTCGAGGGCGTCGAGTTCGCGTACGGCTTCGCGCAGCAGTTCTTCCCGGCTGTGCAGGATGCCGCCCGACTCCCTCGTCTGGTTGCTGCCGAGCGCGATGACGGCGGGCAGCACGACGCGCATCCGGGTCATAGGCGCTCCCTTGTCACGGGCGGCTCCGCGTGATGGTCACGGACACGTCGTCGAACGGCACCGTGATGGGGGCGAAGGGTTTGTGCACGGTGACGGTCACGGCGGCGGCGGACGGGTAGTCGAGCACGATTTCGGCGATGCGCTCCGCCAGGGTTTCGATGAGCCCCACCGGGTCGCTGCCGACCGCGGCCGTCACGGTTTCCGCGAGCTCCCCATAGTGGATGGTCTGGGCAAGATCGTCGGACGCCGCCGCGGCAGCCAGGTCGGTCGCGATGACGAGGTCCACGACGAACTCCTGCCCGTTCTGCCGCTCGTGTTCGTACACGCCGTGATGTCCGATGGCGCGCAGCCCCGTGAGGGTGAGGCGATCTCCGGACATCATTTTCCGCTCCCGATGGCCCGGGGCGCCGGCGCGCGGCCGCCGTTCCAGGCTTCCCACGTTTCGAGCGCCGCGAGGGTGCCTGCGACGTCGTGCACGCGAACTCCCCACACTCCGGATTCGGCGGCGAGCGCGCTCACGGTCGCGGTGGCCGGGTCGCGGTCGCTCGTGGGCGCGCCTTCCGGCACGAGTTCGCCGAGGAACCTTTTGCGCGAGGCGCCGATGAGGATGCGGTGCCCGAGGGTTGCGAGCTCGTTCAGCCGGCCGAGCAGTTGCCAGTTGTGTTGGGAGGTTTTCGCGAACCCGAGGCCGGGGTCGAGGATGACGCGGTCGGGGCGGACGCCCGCGACGATGAGTTCGGCGATGCGGTGCTTGAGTTCGTTGCGCACGTCGCGGACGACGTCCGTGTAGACGGCGAGGCTGTTCATGTTGGCGCTGTGCCCTCGCCAGTGCATGACCACGTATTCGATGCCGCTTTCGGCGATGAGCCGCGGCATGTCTTTGTCGGCGAGGCCGCCCGATACGTCGTTCACGAGCACCGCGCCGAGGTCGATGGCGGCGGCCGCGGTGGACGCGTTCATGGTGTCGATGCTCACCGGCACATCGCGCGCCACGAGTTCCCGGATGACGGGGATCACGCGCGCCTGCTCTTTGTCGACCGGAAGCCGTTCGGCACCAGGGCGCGTGGATTCGCCGCCGACGTCGATGACGGTCGCGCCGGCGCTCACCATGCTCACGGCGTGGTCGACGGCGTCGTCGAAGTTGTCGTACAGCCCGCCGTCGCTGAACGAGTCGGGGGTGACGTTGAGGATGCCCATGATGATGGGCCGGTCTGACGTTGCCGAGGGCGCTGCCCGCCGCGATCGTGCCATGGTTCAGGCCTTCCCGATGAGTGCGATCGCTTCGGCGCGGGCGGCCGGGTCTGCGAGTTGGCCGCGGGAGGCGAGGGTGACGGTTGTGCTGCGGGACTGGCGGGTGCCGCGCGAGTTCACGCATCCGTGGGCCGCGTCGAGCACGACGAGGACGCCGAGGGCGTCGAGTGCGGTTTCGATCGCGTCGGCCACTTGCTCGGTGAGGCGTTCCTGCAGTTGCGGGCGCGCGGCGAGTGTCTCCAACACAAGGGGCAGTTTACCGAGGCCGACCACTTTGGCGCGGGGGAGGTAGGCGATGTGGGCAACGCCGACGAAGGGGAGCAGGTGGTGTTCGCACATGGATCGGAAGTCGATTCCGCGCATAATCACGAGTTCGCCTTCGCGGTGCCCGGCTTCTTTGAGCGTTTCGGTGTCGGCGAGGTGCTGGAGCGGGTCTTCGCCGATGCCGGAGAAGAATTCGGTGTAGCTTTCGGCGACGCGGTCAGGGGTGTCGACGAGTCCTGGGCGATTCGGGTTTTCGCCGATCGCGGCGAGCAGTTCGCTCACGGCCGCGCGGATGCGTGCCGTGTCGATTGCCGCAGCGGGAACGCGCGCCGCGTCGTTTCGCGCACCATCCTCTGCTGCGTTCTCGGCGACCATGGTCGACCGCTATGCCGTCGCGATTCCGGGTGCCTTGCGGCGGGGGGCGCGCTTCGGCTTTCCCGGATCGGAGTCGACTCCGCCGTCCACTGCCCCCGGGTTGATGGGGGATTTGCGCGGGACAGCGACGGGCGGCTTCTTGGATACGGGCCGGTCTGTGCTGGAGAGCCACTGCGGGCGCTCCGGCAGTTTCTTCACTTTTTTGAAGATGTCGGCGAGCTGGTTGTGGTCGAGGGTTTCCTTCTCGAGCAGTTCGCTTGCGAGCTTGTCGAGCACGTCGCGGTTGTCGTTGAGCACTTTCCACGCTTCATCGTGCGCCTGCTCGATGAGCTTGCGCACCTCCACGTCGACTTTTTCGGCGAGTCCGTCGGAGTAGTCGCGCGCGTGGCCCATGTCGCGGCCCATGAACACTTCGCCGCTGGACTGGCCGAGCTTGATCGGTCCGACATCCGAGCTCATGCCGTATTCGGTGACCATTTTGCGGGCGATCTCGGTGGCTTTTTCGATGTCGTTGGAGGCGCCCGTGGTGGGGTCGTGGAACACGATCTCTTCGGCGACGCGGCCGCCCATGGCGTAGGTGAGCTGGTCGAGGAGTTCGTTGCGGGTCACCGAGTAGCGGTCTTCGAGCGGCATGACCATCGTGTAGCCGAGGGCGCGGCCGCGCGGGAGGATCGTGACTTTCGTGACGGGGTCGGTGTGGCGCATGGATGCCGCGGCGAGCGCGTGGCCGCCTTCGTGGTACGCGGTCGTGAGTTTCTCTTCGTCGCGCATGACGCGGGTGCGGCGCTGCGGTCCGGCCATGACGCGGTCGACGGCTTCGTCGAGGGCCCGGTTGTCGATGAGTTGGGCATCCGACCGCGCGGTGAGGAGCGCGGCCTCGTTGAGCACGTTCGCGAGGTCGGCGCCGGTGAAGCCGGGGGTTTTGCGCGCGAGCACTTCGAGGTCGACGCCTTTGGCCATGGGTTTGCCTTTGGCGTGCACTTCGAGGATCTTTTTGCGGCCGAGAAGGTCGGGGGCGTCGACGCCGATCTGGCGGTCGAATCGGCCGGGGCGCAGGAGTGCGGGGTCGAGGATGTCGGGGCGGTTGGTGGCGGCGATGAGGATGACGTTGGTTTTGACGTCGAAGCCGTCCATTTCGACGAGGAGCTGGTTGAGGGTTTGTTCGCGTTCGTCGTGGCCGCCGCCCATGCCGGCGCCGCGGTGGCGCCCGACGGCGTCGATTTCGTCGACGAAGATGATGGCGGGGGAGTTTTCTTTGGCCTGCTGGAACAGGTCGCGAACGCGGCTCGCGCCAACGCCGACGAACATTTCGACGAAGTCGGATCCGGAGATGGAGTAGAAGGGTACGCCTGCTTCGCCGGCGACGGCGCGGGCGAGGAGGGTTTTGCCGGTTCCTGGGGGGCCGTACAGGAGTACGCCTTTCGGGATGCGGGCGCCGACTGCCTGGAATTTGGCGGGGTTCTGCAGGAAGTCTTTGATTTCGTAGAGCTCTTCGACGGCTTCGTCGGCGCCGGCGACGTCGTCGAAGGTGACTTGCGGGGTTTCTTTGGAGACGAGTTTGGCTTTGGATTTGCCGAACTGCATGATCTTGTTGCCGCCGCCCTGCATCCGGGACAGGAGGAACCAGAAGATCACGCCGATGAAGATGAAGGGGATGAGGAGGCCGAGCATGGACGTGAGCCAGTTGCCTTTGTCGACCTGGTCGTCGAACTTGGAGAGGCTCGCGTTGTTGATGGCGGTGACCACTTCGTTGCCGCGCGGCTCGGAGTAGTAGAACTGGACCTGTTTGCCTTCGGAGCCGGCTTTTTTAAGCACGAGGTCGACGCGCTGTTCGGTGTCGAGGATGGTGGCGGAGTCGACTTTGCCGTTGGCGAGGAGCTCGAGGCCTTGCTGGGTGGTGATGGCGCGGAACCCGGACCCGGTGAGCAGGCTGAAGCCCACGGACACGACGACGACCGCGAGCACAATGTAGAGGAACGGGCCGCGGATGAAGCGCTTGAAGTCCATGAGCGATCCGGGCGTGGAGCCCGGCACCTTTCTGCTGTCAAGGGTACCGGAGCGTTTCTGTGTCCCCGTCGCGTGTTTGCTGGAGGCTTAACTGCTTCCGCTCCCTGAGGAGGGCGAAGCGCGTCTCGAAGGGAGCCGACCGGATGGCTTTCGCAGCGACGCCAGCGCCGACGCCCGTCCCGGGCGTCGGTTCAGGAGAGTAACCGTTGCCGCACGACTTCGAGGTCCCGTTCACGTTCTCGCACGATTCTGTCGCGATGCACAACAAATTCAGACTTGTGAATGACCTCCAATCGGAGACCATTCTCTGGGATCAGGTTTGCCTTGCGCTCGTCATAGAGCCGCCGTTGTTCGCCTCGAGGAACACCAGATACTGTTTCGCGCCGGTCGAAGATCGGGACCGTCTCAGTATGCTGCTTCTCTTGGAACTCGACGACGAGATTCTCGCTCGACCAGTATCCATCTACCGGCAGTTGCCGACGGCGACCAGTCTTGGTCGAAAGGTCACCAAGAAGCCACGGAAAGAGACACTGTCGTTGACCCGTGCTTCCAAGAACTTCGTCACACAGATCCATGACGTAGTGCTCATCACTTTCGGCGCGCTTCGCCATGGCGATCATCTCCAAGTTGACCCACAGATGGGGTCAGATGCGGGTCCATTTGGTGTTTTGACCTGCGCCGCAGATGCCACAAGGGGGCAAAGCGTCGTCGCTGTCATCCAAGGTCACAGTGTGGCCATAGGCGTCGCGATACGTGCCCTTGCCCGGTTTCTCTCCAATGTCATAAGACATTCAAATCACCTCCCTCGAAGTTTTTGTTGAGACATCATCGCCCTCACAGCCGACAATCGCCCATATCAGGGGACTACGGGCCCACCACTTCCGCCAACGCCAAGTCATCTGAAGCCTCCGGGCCGCCAAGTTCGACCGAGGCGTCCATCATCATGTTGTAATGGGCTTCGTGGCCAGACTCGACGAAAATCCTCTTGAAGACTGCTAGATACTGATTGACTGTTGCACCGGTTGGAGAATAGTCAAGCTCTTCAAGGATCGAATGCGACCCGTCATGCAACCACGCAATTAGTGATTGCGCGACGGCCCGATCACCGCCATTGAACGTGTTCACGATTTCGACATCCCATTTACCAATGACGCGAAAATAGTTCTCTAGTATGCGGCGCATAACGTTCTGAAGCGAGACCTCAGAACCGTCGTCAGAATGGGCTCGTCGCACTTCATTCCATAGCGCGATGTAGGTGGTCTTGACAGGGTTGTGGCTGCCATGTCCGATCACTTCAGTGGTCGCGTTCGGTCGCTTTCGCAGAGTAAAGAATGCACGGCCCGCTGGAGAGTCGCCTCTTCGCGGGTAGGCAACTTGCCTGTGGAAATATGTGTTGTGCGTTAGCAGAACCACTTGTTTGACCCGGCCAGTACGTTCCTGAACATCCCGAATTAGCCCGCGGATGAGACTGGAAACAACGAAGAGGACATCACTATCCAAGCTCGATATCGGATCGTCGATCACGGCCAGGATACTTTCGGGTTCACCTTCTTCAGCTAGGCCTGACAACTGCTGAAAAAAATAGAGAAAGGTGATCAGTGTCCGTTCGCCCTCGCTCAGAGTCTCCTGAATTGCGCTCCCATCGGGGCGGACGATCATATATCCGTCGATCACACTCGGCGAGGGCGAGAGTTCAAAATTGGTGAAACCGACAGTTTGAAGAAGACCGTTTATAGCGGCAACGCTCTCAGAAGTTGAAGAAACACCGTTCTTGAGAATCTTAAGTTCGGACCTCAAACTCTTTAGCGATGCGGTGGCATCTGAGAGCTTTTGCTCCAGAATCGGAATTCCTGTCCCCAACCCATCCGTTGCGGCCTCAAATGTCGCCACGTGTGTGGCAATCACGGTGCGAACAAAGTACGCCCAGCAATCCATGATGAGCTGCTGACGGGCATTGGCCTTGTCGCGAATCAGAGCATTATGCTCCTTAACCCTCTTGTTCGAGTTAGCGATCAGGGCATTCAGTTCTGTGATCTGGCTTTCGATCGAAACCAGCTTGATGCTCTCGCCCGGATGCTCCTGCTTCACATTGAGACTCGCTGAATGCGCATCGAGTGCCTTCTCTAGTTCCAATCGTGCTGCACTAAGCGCCACCTCATCGAACCCCAACTCACCCGCACGGTTACCAAATGAATCTATGTGTGCAAGCACCGATGATACAAAGTCCTCATGTCGTGAGATGAACTCCGTGACCAATTTCAAACGCCGCTCATACTCCGCGTCGAAAAAGTCCCCGAGTTCCTTAGCAAAGTCATGGGGCAGCGTCTGTTGGCAAAACGGGCAACGCTCGCCACTTTCATCCATAAAGGCCATGCCTTCGCGAACCCAATCGGCATTACCAAGTACCTCGATTAATTCAGCAACGGTCACCTCCTCTTTACCGAGAATTGGCTGGGCAAGTTCCTGATACCCGGGCCAACTAGTAAAGGTTGGGACTTCCAATGTAGGCACTTCGACAAGGGAAATGGCTTGGTCGTTGAAAGCGCCTTTTGCTCGCTCTTTTAGCTCGTCGACTGAGTGTCTCGCCGACGGATTCGCGGCGGCGACATCGACTACTTTGTCAAGAAACTTCTGCTTGCTGCTGTTGTATCCCGTGAAGATCTGGTCAAGAGGTGCAACGAGTTGCTTCTTCGCCTTCCATGCTGCGTCCTGCAAATCTGCTCTGGCGGCTTCTCGTCTTCGCAGCAATGCTGAGTCGTCGCCGGCATCGTCAACACCAAGAGTTGCTTTCAAGCTCTCGACTTCTCGTGCCTTCAGTGTGATCAATCCCGTCGGCCCCTCAAGCGCATCGATTTGCGCGCGAACGTCGCTTTCCTTTCTATCAAGGAGTCGAAAAACTCCCTTGAGAGCGCCCGCCGTTCGGTAAGTCTGTTCCACGTAGTCTCGGTTGTAGACCTTAATCACCATTGGGTCGGAACCAATCGAAGAAGTCACTGACGTCCCAGGGAACCGGGAAGGGTCCGAAAAGGCCCTACTGATGGTCGTTTTGCCGGATCCGTTCGAACCAAAGACGAACGTACAGGCCGCAAAATTGCCAATGTTTGTGCCCGCTGCAAAAGAAGGGGCCCCGACGAGCTGTATTGCCTCGATCATGTGATCAACTCCTCATAGTCAACTTGGCAGAAATAGATTGCTTTGACCACCAATAAGTCACTTGACGGAGATAGTTCACGTTAACTACTGCTATCTACCCTTGAGCCAAGCCCAAAGAACCGCTCGAAGAATTCGTTGAGCGATCCCAGCACCCGCTGCTTCTTTTCGCCGTGGCCACCATCTGCAGCGAATCGCGAGACGGGCGGCAAAATCTTGGTGACGGCCGTACCGGTGGTTTTGATTCCTCCATCACGGAACGCGGTTGCCATGAACGCGCGGGTCTCTTCGGGGCGCAGGCCCTCGCGCTCGATGATGGCATCAAGCTCGGCATCCCGCCGGGCAGCGATGAACGCTCGCCACTCGTCATCGATCTCACCCGTAGCCGACAGCGAGTCGACGAACGCTTCGACCAGGTCCTTCTTGTTGCGCAACGTGGGCGATGCGTCCACCGCGCGCGTAATGTCGGCACGAATCTCGGTGTCGTCCCCGTCACCGCGTTCGGCGCGGTACTTCTGCACCATCATCAGGATGTAGTCGACATTGATCTCGACCTGCTTGATGAGCTCGATCTCGAAGACGACGTCGTCGTTGATCGGTTCCTTCTCGGCATCCGTCTCACGCCGGAACTCGTCCCACAAGCGCAGGTACACACTGCGGTAGTCCTCGTTCTGCCGCTCGGTGAGCATCTCGTGGCCGGCGAACTCGTCGAATGAGGTCAGGATGTTCTGCAGCCGCAGGATCAACCCAAACAGGGCAATAAACTCCTTCTGCGCCGACTCCCCCAGAGGTACTACTCCGGGCGGGTACTTCTCCAGCAGTTCAGTAACCTTCTCGGCATACTCGGTGAAGTACTCGGCATAGGGCTTGAGCAGCACCACACCGCGCGCATCCTTGTTGCCGAACAGGGCGATCGCGTCGTTCGTCTGCTCTTCGAGGTCGCGGAACGACACAATGTTGCCGTAGGTCTTCACCGAGTTGAGGATGCGGTTGGTACGCGAGTACGCCTGAATGAGCCCGTGGGCGCGCAGGTTCTTGTCCACAAACAAGGTATTGAGGGTGGTGGCATCGAACCCGGTGAGGAACATGTTGACCACGATGACCAGGTCAATTTCGCGGTTCTTCATCCGCAGCGAGAGATCTTTGTAGTAATTCTGAAAACTGTCGGCGGAAGTGTCGTAGCTGGTGCCGAACATTTCGTTGTAATGCTCAATGGCATCATCAAGGAAGTCGCGTGAGCTCTGGTCGAGACGGCCGGTCTCGAACTCTTCTTCATCCAGCAGTCCGTCGGTTTCTGCCTCGTTGGCAGCGTAACTGTAGATAAGCCCGACCTTCAGCTTCTGGTAGCCGGGCCGGTCAAACACGAGCTGGCTTTGCGCACCCATGAACGCGTCGTAATAGCGTTTGGCGGCCTCAATGGATGCCGTGGCGAAGAGCGCGTTGAACCCGCCCACTCGTGCCTGGGTGGCGATCTCGGTGACCTTGTTTCTGCCGGAGGCAACATCGCCCACATTGGCAATCATCCGGTGCGTGTAGTGACTGGCCCGCTTCGTTTTCTGGTCGAAGTGTTCGAGCACGTAGTCGACGACCGCACTGATGCGTTCCGGGGCCAGAAGGGCGCGCTCGGTGTCGATGGCCGAGACCTGCTTGTCGACTACGGCACCGACTTTGACGGTGTTGACATAGTCGATGCGGAACGGCAGCACATTCTTATCGGAGATTGCGTCGACGATCGTGTAGGTGTGCAGCTTCTCGCCGAAGGCCTGCTCGGTGGTTTTCAGTTGCGGGTTGCCACCGGCACTCGCGTTGACCGCAAAAATGGGGGTGCCGGTGAATCCGAACAGGTTGTACCGTTTGAATGCCTTAACGATGGCGGTGTGCATGTCCCCGAACTGGGAGCGGTGGCACTCATCGAAAATGATGACGATGTGCCCGCTGTAGATGGCGTGGCCTTTGTTGGCACCGATGAAGTTGGCGAGCTTCTGAATGGTGGTGATGATGATGGTCGCGTTCGGGTCTTCTAACTGCTTCTTCAACACCGCCGTGGACGTGTTGGAGTTCGCGGCGCCCTTTTCGAACCGGTCGTACTCGCGCATGGTCTGGTAGTCGAGGTCTTTGCGGTCCACCACGAACAGCACTTTGTCGACGCTGGGCATCCGCGAGGCGAGTTGCGCGGCTTTGAAGCTCGTGAGGGTTTTACCGGAACCGGTCGTGTGCCACACGTAGCCACCGGCCTCAAGGGTGCCAAGTTTTTTGTAGTTGGTGGAGATGTCGATGCGCTGCAGGATGCGTTCGGTAGCCACGATTTGGTACGGGCGCATCACCAGCAGCATGCGGTCGGCGGTGAGCACACAATATTTGGTGACCACGTTGAGCAGGCTGTGTTTGGCGAAGAAGGTTTTGGCGAACGCGGTGAGGTTCTGGATGGGCTTGTTGTTCGCATCCGCCCACCAGGAGGTGAACTCGAACGAGTTGGAGGTTTTGCGGGCGCGCTTGCGGCCGGTTGCTTCGTTGAGGTGTTCGCGTCGGGTGGTGTTGGAGTAGTACTTGGTGAGGGTGCCGTTGCTGATGACGAACAGTTGCACGTATTCGAAGAGGCCGCTGCCCGACCAGAACGTGTCGCGCTGGTAGCGGCCGATTTGGTTGAACGCTTCACGGATGTCGACCCCGCGCCGCTTCAACTCCACGTGCACCATGGGCAGCCCGTTGACGAGCACGGTCACGTCGTAGCGAGTGGAGCGTGCTGCATCCCGCGCCCCGCTGGCTGAGCCGGTCGAAGCCGCACTGCTATTCACTTCGTACTGGTTGATGACTTGCAGCCGATTGTTGTGGATGTTCGCCTTGTCGATGAGCATCACGTTTTTGGTGGTGCCGTCGTCGCGTTTCAGGAGTTGGACGTGGTCTTCTTGAATGCGCACCGTCTTCTCGACGATGCCGTCGTTGGCGCCGGCAATGCGTTCGGCGAAGAACTGCGCCCACTCGGCATCAGAAAACTGGATGCCGTTGAGCGCCTCCAACTGCGCCCGCAGATTCGCAACTAATTGCGCTTCGCTCGTGATGGGCAGGAACTCGTATGCCTGGCTTTGCAGCAGCCGGATGAATTCTCGCTCCAGTTCTGCCTCGGATTGATAGGCGGCCGCACTCGACGGGTCGAGCACATACTCCGCCACAACCGTGCTCTCGGAACTGATCGCAATCGGGTCGTACCTCCCCCGGTGGTTGAGCTCGTCGAAACCAGCCTCACTCACGCCGCCAACTCCTTGAACGTCAGCAACCTGTCACGGTAGTGCTCGTACTGCTTTCGGCGCGCCGCGAGCTCGGCAGGAAGACCGACGCTGAGGTCGTTCACGAGCGCGTCGAACTCGTCAAGTACCGAGACAATTCGTGCTTGCTCGCTAAGACGTGGGACGGGGATCCTCACTCGTTTTAGCGAGTTGGCGTTGAACTGAGGCTGCCCGCCTGTGCTCACCATCGCGTTAGCCTGAGCCCAATAGTGGCTGCTTTGTGCAAAGTGCCAGTAGTACTCCGGCAACACATCGTTATTGGGAAATCGAATGCGGATCAGGAAGGACGCATAGATAGCGGGTTCATCTGTTTCGACCAACACTGTTTTTCCAAAGGTAGCGCCAGTGCGAGCCATAAGCAGGTCTCCGCGCAGTGCCGTGTAGTCGAGAGCCGCACCCGTCGGAGCAACATACTTTGCCCCGTCGGGACGTAACTTCCCCGACGGATCAATGTCAGTAATTCGGAGGAAGCGATAAACGCCCGTATCCGCAGCGGAGGCCGTAAAACCGTACTTGAATTCGGCGACTTCACTCATGGTGGCCCACTTGAAGCCGGCTGGCTCTTGAAATGAGAGGAATAAGTCACGGTAATAGGCATACTGCATCCGCCGCGCTTCCAGCTCCGCTTCCAGCTCCGCTTCCAGCTCAGTGAACTGGTCCAAAATTCGCACAATCTCCCGCTGCACCTCCAGCGGCGGCACCGGGATTTGAATCTTTGCGAGCGACTCTCCAGAGATGCGACGGACCTTGGTGCCAGTTATATACCGGGTCTTTTGGCTTTGAAACTGATCTGAATGAAAGAAATAGGCGACAAATTTGGGGTCAAGCGAGTGTTCAAAGATATACGCGTCTCCACTAATTGCGACCTCCTCCTTGCCCAACCATGCGGTCGCCCTGGCAACAGCGGCGTCATCCTCACTCGTTGTCGCTATGACGAGATCGCCAGATTTGGCTCGCCGAAGCTTCGCAGCGGACGCTGCCAGCACAAATGATTTCGTGGTGGTGGTCCAGATCCCATAATGGGTGTGAATTTGCCCATAGTGAATCGCGCCAACACCGTCGTCAGTGAGATCGCTCTTCTGTAAGCCATTCCCTCGAATGAAGGAGCCGACATCTCCGAGAAGCTTTTGTGCCACTCCATCTGGGCACAGTTCCGCGATCAGTTCGTCGATTCGGCTCACGGTGCGCTCCCGAAAAGATTGACATCGTGTTCGGGCCTGGCATCCAGGTAATCTTCGGATGTCGGGAACACGATCGAGATCGCGTATTTGTAACCGATCTGACTTTTGTACAGATGCAACTTCACGTCATCGGACTGAGTGTCACCGCCACGTTTTTTTGCTTCAATTACTACAAGATTCTCCGTTGTGCCTCGACAGTGAACGATGATATCCGGGTACACCGTCTTGCCTTTGGTGTCTGCCGTTGACACTTGTTCTTCGAGCCCCTGCAGTCTCTTCTGAGGATCCTCCCCGGGATTTTCAGCCCATCGGTTGTACTCGCAGTCAACGTCCCAGCCTGCGAATTCGAGCTGAAGATACTCAGCGAGCTTATGGGTCAGGCTTCGTTCATTGGCGTCGACCTTAAGTAGATACCAGTCACGTTCGACAAAAGTTTCGTATGCTGACCGCACCTTGTCTAACACCTCAGGACCTGTCGGGCTCACGGCGCTCCCTCCAGATCTGCGACGATCGCGTCAATCGCGGTTCGCAGTTCAGACTGCCGCGCCACGATGCGCGCTATCTCGGCGTTCAGCTCGGTGATGTTGATGACCTCGCGGGTGTCTTCCTGCTCCACATAGGAGGAGACCGCGATGTTGTAACCGTTCTCGGCAATCTCACCGTTCTCCACCAACCGGGCGAAATGGTCGATGTCTGCGCGGGCGGTGAAGGCATCCAGAACCGTCTTCTGGTTTTTGTCGCTGAGCTTGTTCTTGTTGCCGCCGCGCACGAACTCGGCTGAGGCATCAATGAACAACACCGCGTTGTCTTTCTTCGACTTCTTCAACACGATGATGCAGGTGGCGATAGTGGTGCCAAAGAACAGGTCGGGCGGCAACTGGATGACCGCATCCACATAGTTGTTGTCGACCAGATATTTGCGGATCTTCGCCTCAGCACCACCCCGGTAGAGCACGCCCGGGAACTCAACAATCGCCGCCGTACCATTTACTGCCAGCCAGGACAGGATGTGCATCGTAAATGCCAGATCGGCCTTCGACTTGGGGGCGAGCACGCCAGCTGGGGAAAACCGTGGGTCATTGATGAGCAGCGGGTTGGCGTCGCCATCCCACCGGATGGAGTACGGCGGGTTTGAGACGATCGCCTCGAACGGTTCATCCTCCATGTGCGTGGGGTCGAGCAGGGTGTCGCCGTGCGCGATATCGAACTTCTCGTAGTTCACGTCGTGCAGGAACATGTTGATGCGGGCCAGGTTGTAGGTGGTGAGGTTGATCTCCTGACCGTAAAAACCCTGTCGCACGTTCTCTTTGCCGAGGACCTTTGCAAATTTGAGCAGCAGGGATCCCGAACCACACGCGGGGTCGTAGACCTTGTTTACCTCGGTCTTGCCCACCACGGTGATGCGGGCCAGCAGCTCGGACACTTCTTGCGGCGTGTAGTACTCGCCGCCGGACTTGCCGGCACTCGATGCGTACATCTGCATCAGGTATTCGTAGGCGTCACCAAAGAGGTCGATCGTGTTGTCGTCCCAGTTGCCGAGCGGAAGATCACCGATCGCCGCCAACAGCTTCACGAGCTTCTCGTTACGTTTCGCAACGGTCTGGCCAAGCTTCGCACTGTTCACATCGAGGTCGTCAAACAGGCCCTTCAGGTCATCCTCGCTGTCGGCACCGACCGCGGAACCCTCGATATTGCGGAACACCCGTTGCAGGGTCTCGTTCAGGTTCTCGTCCTGGGCGGCACGCTTGCGCACATTCTGGAACAGTTCACTGGGCAGGACGTAGAAACCCTTTTCAGTGACCGTCTCCTGACGCCCGAACTCGGCCTTGTCGTCACTGAGGTTTGCATAGTCGAAGTCGGTGTGACCGGCATTACGTTCACTGGTGTTCAAATACGCGGTGAGGTTTTCGGAGATGAACCGGTAGAACAGCATCCCGAGCACGTAGCTTTTGAAATCCCAACCGTCGACGCTGCCGCGCAGGTCGTTCGCAATCTGCCAGATCGTCTTGTGAAGTTGGGCGCGTTGGGATTCTTTCGTCATGTTGTGTCTAATCACCCTCACTAGCGAAATGCGTGAACACCCTCGTCACGCTTCCCTCAGGTTATCGGGCGGTGCAACATAGGCGAACAGCGATCTTATTGCGCCGCAGCCGCCGCTTCTCGAAGGAACCATTCCAAAACGTCGGCAACCTCGCTCCGCACTTTTCGGTCCGCAAGCAAATCGACCGAAAACGAAGGTCTGGCCTCCAGCTTGTTTGCTGGGAGCTCAACCCCTCGGATCGCGTTCAATCTGGTTCTCATGTCCTCGCGCAACTGCGGGTCATCGAACGGTGGACGGGCTGCCAGGTGTTGGAAGATGACCTCCACAGTCCCAAGCCTCGGATAAATAACGATAGGCCAGAGCTTGCGGCCTGAGATGCTCGTAAAACCCGCCATAAAGAAGCAACTAGTTTCTTCCGCTTGACCAAACTCCACCACCCCACCAAGGCTCTCCCATTGTCGAAGGAGTTCTATGACGCCATGTACTACTGAAGGGGGCTGTGACTCAGTGAGTTGAGAGATGAACGCGGTCTCTTGAACGTCGTTGACGTTCGTCGAGCCTTCGGTCAAATCGTCAACAAGTTCAATACCCACTGCTTGCGCCAGAAACGCCAAAGTCACTTGTTGGGCTGGATCAGCGCGATTCGCTTGATCGAACGACAATCCCTCCGCTTGGAGAACTTCATGTGGGGAGCGGCCGAAATTCTGGCTTCCTTGCTCCCACCGGAACCCGGGAGAAACTGTGCCACCAGCCTGCAGCACTCGCCATGCTCCCGGAATCTGATTCTGTGCGAGGAATTGGCCCAGCGGCAGGGCGTGCGTACCGGCCAACGCGGCGACATCTCCGTATGTGGTCCACTTGCCTTCTGGTACCGCAGATACCAGATCCCTCACTAGGCCCCAGCTAACTCCGGTGTCGACAGCTTCATCCGAAGAGACCGGCGCAATCCATGTCGCACAAATCTTTTCAGCAAGCACTTCCGCTCGCTTCAGGATTTCTGTCCTTCCCCATCGAGGCTCTCTCGCAATCTCTGCATTCATTCGTATTCCACTTCGAGCCAACTCAACCTTCTTTTGCTCGAATGAATTGTTGCTCAACTCCGAGTTGTAGGCCGTAAGCGTCAGATTGCCCAGCGTGTGCACCAGTTCGTCGTGAATAACGTCGACACTTTCGCCCTCGTCCACCTCGGCAGAAATCATGTCTCTCCATGCCACGGTCAGCTTTTGAGGCATCACATGTTCAATGCTTGCCTTCGCGAAGTCAATCGGCTCCTTGCTGCCATAGGTTTCTTCTAGCCATTCGAGAAGAAGAGCTTTCTGAGCAGGGCTTCCGGTGAAATAGAACGGCTTGGTTTTAACTGCGCTACGAATCTGCTCGTCAGTGGCAAAGAACTTTCTACCGCTGGAGAGGTAGGCGATGAGTGCGGTATCAACTGGAATGTCCGGCTGCGAATCAGAAGGAGCACGCAACAAAATTCTCGATAGTCCTGAGCCGGGCGCACCACCAACAAGGCGCCTAACAAAGAAGGACTCAAGTATTGCGAGGGCGGACGCCACTTCCTCAGTTGTTGAGGAACCAGCATCCCGGCGATCAAGAAGATACAAAATTAGGGGGTCCGCCGGCGCCGCCTTCCAATTCTGAATCCTGACTAAGCTCCGCCGGGTTGCCTCATCCTCCTCTTTGCTCGGATCTCTCATGAGTTCCAAAAGTTGCGACAGTCGGGAGAATCTCTTCACTTCATCAAACACTTCCGAGTCCGAGAGCTTTGAGAGTCGGCTCTCCTGCGCCGCATAGATGTCACCCTGCTTCACATCGGCAACAGTTGCGACCATATCCATCCAGAAAAGGGCTTCGAGGTCCGAGGATGAAAGCCGGTTCTGCATTGGAAGCCACCACGAGCTGTATACGTCGTCACCATCGTTTCCCATGCGCATGAATATGTAGTTGCGAAGCAAATCCCCTTGCGTGAGCTTCATGCCTGTGTTGTTGAGTGATTCAAAAATGCGGTAGACATTGTCGTCGTTGCGAGCGGTAATGCTGACGAACGCAAGGGCATCGAGAGTCGCTTCGGCAATTCGTCTAATGTCATGTGGGTCGTCAGGATCGTCAGCTACCTCGAGCTGCCGCTCGAAGAACCGATAGGCCGCACCCACACCGCTAGCAGCGTCCACCTCTCCTGTACTGTCAACAATTCCGCGATACACGTCACGATCAGCCTGGGTAGGAAGTACCTTCAATCGTTCATCGCCAGACTTGAAGCGGTCAACAATGAAGGACTCGTGAATCTGCTGACGCCACAGTTCGTCTTCTGGCACGGTTGGATCCAAGTGATCACGGATTGCGCAAAGCAAGATCGACAAGGTGGTCAGCCGCTGCTGCCCGTCGACTACGAGAAACTCGCTTCCGCCTGGCCCAACCTGGCCCAGCGACAACACGAGCGAGCCGGTGAAGTGCGTCGCTGCGGGTTCAGTTTTTCGCGCTTCGGCCAACTCCACAATGTCGGACCAGAGCCGGTCCAACTGCTTGCGTTGCCAGGAATAGGGGCGCTGATAAAGAGGTACTCGGTATTGCTTGCTGCCCTCGAGTACTTGCCGGAGCCTGGTTTCTGCAACGTCCAAAGTTCGTCTCCTCAGTGAGAGTGAATGCCCCTCATCACCCTATCGATGTGCGGGCCTGCTCCCGACTTGGGTTTTTGAGTCACAGCTAAAAGGTCAGCCCGGAGTCGAGTTGTTTCCACCAGACGCGGGAAATTCGGAATCCTTGAAGACTCGCTGTGGGGCCTCGAGACCAACCCTCGCGGCGCTCACTAGCGACTCCACCAAATGGGCATGCCTGTCAGCGCGGCATCGTGCCCAGAAACTGGTGCGGGTCGAGCGCGGGTCGGTTGGACTTCCGCAGTCTCGCGCGGAACTTCTCGTCGATGCTGCCGACGTACAGCCAGCCAAGAAGTTTCTCGGTATCCGCCAGCCCGTGAACCTGACGCACCTCCGGCGAATTCGCGAGCAACCCCGTGCGCCACATCACGCCCCAGCCGGCCTGCCACAACGCGAGCGCGAGCAGGTGACCGGCGCCGGCCGCGGTCGCGTGCTGCTCCCACTCGGGGACTTTCGGATGCTCCCGCGGGCTCGCCACGATCGCGATAAGCAGCTCAGCGCGGAACGGCTTCGAGTTGACTTCGCCCGGTTCGCGCGTCACCCCTGCGGCGGCGTCCAAAGCGTTCGCGAGCCGCAACCGGTCGTCGCCGCGCAGCGTGATGAGACGCCAGGGCCGCAGCGACTTGTGATCCGCAACCGGAGTTACCGCGTCGAGGAGGTCGGCGAGCTCCGCATCGGTCGGCGTCTCGGGGCCCACCTTCGACACCGACCGTCGGGTCGCCATCGCCTCGAGCACCGGATCGGAGAAGAACTTCATGAGCCCATTGTCTCCCGGGGGATGACGGGGGCGCTGGGGGGTTCGCGGGGAGCGATTACTGGCCGGCTCGTTTCGAGACGCGCGTTGCGCTCCTCAACGAGCGGTTACATCGGGGCTGCCTTCGAGACGTCGCCACGCCGCCTAGCGTCGAGTCGGCTACCGGGATGCACGCGCCAGCGCTTCTTTAGCGAGGAGAGTTAATTCCTCCCGCCCACCCGTCAGCGTCATTGACTCCTCGCCCAAGACTTCGTAAGTCAGATCTACAATCTGCTCCGGCGAAACCACGCCCAACGCCCGAATAAGCGCCGTAATGTCCGCATAGTCTTTGCGCGCATACCTCCCCATCTTCATCGCCAGAAGAGCCCGCTTCGAGGCAACTCGAAACGCATGTCCACGAATTTCAACTTCGACGAAATTTCGTTCATCGGTCGTGTCGAATGTGATGAAAGGCCGTGCGTTCTCGTTGATCCAGTCAGGGTCGAGTCCATGCTCGTCGGCCATGTGCCGCGCAATGCGCTGAACGTCATTGAATGGTCGAAACAGGCCATCAACATCCGGGGTCAACTGGTCGCGGCCCAAGTGAATCGCCATGGCTGCACCGCCAATCAAAAAGGCGTCGACCTCAATACCGTCCGCCGAAGCACGATCAAGCAGCTCACCAAGCAGAGCCTCAATCTTGTCGCCGCTGAGCTGCCTATACCCGCCGCTCACGCGATCGCCCAATCCTCAGTCCGCGACAAGATGTTCTTCTTCAGAAACACCTCCGGCGTGCTCTTACGGAGCCATTCGCGAAACTCAGGGCTTGGATCATCGCCCGGCGCGGTCTCTTCTCGCAGCGCCGGGGCCTCCGTCATCCATGCCGGCGCCGTCTGCCCTACCCTCTCGAGGGCATACGCGAAGGCAGTGGCGAGGAAGGTATCCCACAGGGTCGACCCAATTGGCTTCGTCGGCTTGGTGAGGGCCCACTCCGGAATCTGAGCGCCCTTGTCGCTGGCAATGATCATCCGGCCAACGCCTTCCGTGAGGTGCCGAATCGCCGACTCTTCGTCGCCACTGCGGAGGCTTCGCGCCATCGCGCGCGAGATCGTTTCGGCTGGAATGAGCGATGCACTCTCCGACGGTTCGGGAGTCGCCGCCCACCCCGTTGCCGCCAGCAACTTCTGCATCGTCGACCAGGTTGGGTCCAAGTCATTGCTCTCAATACGGCTGATCGTCGACTGCGCGACGCCAGCGCGGCGAGCAAGCGCCGCCTGGCTGATGCCCGCGCGTGCGCGGGCTGCTCGGATAGTGTCTGCGGCAATTGGCATCGCTTTCTCCTATCTCAACCCACTGGTAACTGTTTTCCTATAACCCCCATATTACCCATCCGCCTATGCGTTTACGCATAGCTTTGGAAATTGTGTACTCCTGGCCGCCCAAGTAGGCGGGTTTGCAGGGAGCGATTACTGGTGAGCTCGTTTCGAGACGCCCTTTGGGCTCCTCAACGACGAGTAACTTCAGGGCTGGTTTCGAGACGATCGCTTCGCGATCCCTCAACCAGCGGTGAATTACGAGTAGACGTGCTTCGCGAGGACGCCCACGCCACGCAGGTTGCGGTACTTCTCCGCATAGTCGAGGCCGTATCCGACCACGAACTTGTTCGGTATCTCGAAGCCCACATACTTCACATCCACGTCGACCTTCGCGGCATCCGGTTTGCGCAGCAACGCCAGAATGTCCACCGACTTTGCCCCGCGGCTGCGCAGGTTCGCGAGCAACCACGACAGGGTCAGCCCGGAGTCGATGATGTCCTCCACGATGAGCACGCGGCGGCCGGTGAGATCCGAATCGAGGTCCTTCAGGATGCGCACCACCCCCGACGACTGCGTGCCCGACCCGTAGGACGACACCGCCATCCAGTCCATGTGAATCGGCAGCTTCAACTCGCGCGCCAGATCCGCCATCACCATCACCGCGCCCTTCAGCACGCCCACGAGAAGCAGCGGTTCGCCCGCGAAATCTCGCTCGATGTCGCGGCTCAGCTCGGCGATACGTTCATGGATGGTGTCCTCCGTGAGGAGGATCTCTTCGAGGTCGTCAGCGACATCGTCCAGTTTCATGCCGGTGGTGTTCCTTCGCTCGATCACCCGCGGGCCCGCCCGCCATCCTCCACCGCGGAGAACACGATCAGGGCACCCTGTCTGACCACTCTAACGCCCGGCAGATGCAGCACACCCTGCCCGCGCCAATCCGTCACGAGCCGCGCCACCTCGAGGGTCTGCGCGCGGCTCAGCGACACCCCGAACTCGGCCGCCACCGCCAACCGGATGATGCGCTGCCGCAGCGCCGCCGGATTGCTCGCGAGCCCCTTCACGCTGAGCGACAGGCCCGCCTCCGCGTGATCTGCGAGCTCCTCCGCCTGCTCCTGCGCGAAGTGATCGAGCGCCTCCGCGTCCTCCCGCGCCTGCTCCGCCGTGCGGGCGAGCGCCTCCGCAATACCCGGACCCAACTCGCTCTCCAACACCGGCAACACGCTCTCGCGCACGCGCACCCGCGCGAACTTCGGGTCGGCGTTCTGCGGATCCTGCCACGGCACCAGCCCCGAATCTTTGCAGAACTGCTGCGTCTGCGCGCGGCGGATGCCGAGGAGCGGGCGCAAGTACGTGACGGATGCGCCTCCCTGGCCTTCGCTCGATGATGCCACCGACACCGGCGCCATCCCGCTCAGGCTCGACGTTCCGCTGCCGCGGGCCAGGCCGAGCAGCACCGTCTCCGCCTGGTCGTCGAGCGTGTGGCCGAGGAGCACCGCTCTTGCCCCGGTCTCGGATGCCGCCGCCGCGAGCGCCGCATACCTCGCCTCCCGCGCCGCTGCCTCCGGGCCGCCCTCCGTGCCGACATCGACCCGCCGAATCAACACTGGGTCGAGGCCGAGCTCGCGCGCATGCGCTGCGGCGCACTCTGCTGCTTCCGCCGATCCGACCTGCAGACCGTGGTCCACGATGACCGCGCCCGCGCGCAACTCGGTGCCACCCCGAGCCCGCGGCGCCTCGAATGCGGTCGCCGCCGCGAGCGCGAGCGAATCCGCGCCGCCGCTCAGGGCGACGAGCACATCCGCTGCGGGGGCGTCACCGCGTTGTTTGCGCCCGTGCGCCGCACTTGCGCCCGGGCGCGCGGGCGCAATAGCCACGGGAGGGCGCAATCGGCGCGAGTCGTCGCCGTCGGGGAAGCCCAAGTGCGAGGGATCCGCCCGGTCGGGCACGCCCAACAGCACCGCGAGCGACTCGCGCACCGCCCGGCGCACATCCGCGATCGCGGGAGTCAATCTGGGACGGGTGGCCATCCAGTAACCTTATTGCTGCACCTGCCCGCACGAAAGGAACCATCCATGGCCTTCTACGACGCCATCATCGAGATCCCACGCGGGAGCCGGAACAAGTACGAAGTCGACCACGAAACCGGTCGCGTGTTCCTGGATCGGGTTCTCTATACGAGTTTCGTATACCCGGCCGACTACGGATTCATCGAAAAATCGCTCGGACTCGACGGCGACCCCGTCGACATCCTGCTGCTGTGCGAATACCCGCTGTTCCCCGGCGTGGGCGCCTCCGTGCGGCCCGTCGGCGTGTTCAACATGACGGATGACGCCGGCTCCGACGCGAAAGTGATCGTCGTGCCCGCGAAGGACCCGCGTTGGGACTGGATCCAGGACGTGAACGACATTCCCGAGTTCCGCCGCAAAGAGATCGAGCACTTCTTCGAGCACTACAAGGACGTCGAACCGGGCAAATGGGTGAAGACCGAAGGCTGGGGCGACGCCGCCGAAGCCGAAGCGGTCATCGTCGCAGGGCTCGAGAAGTTCGCCGCCGAAGGGCACTGAGCCGAAAGGCGCAGACTCGAGCGACCCGCGTCAGTGGATGTTGATGCCGCGGTCCCGCATGAACGGCACCGGGTCGATCGCGCTGCCGTTGATACGCACCTCGAAGTGCAGGTGGCACCCGGTGGACGCACCCGTCGTGCCCACCCGGCCGATCTGCTGACCCACCGTGACGAACTCGCCGACGCTCACCATAATGCCGCCGTTCGGCTGGTGGCCGTAACCGGTGCTCACCCCGCCGCCGTGGTCGATGCGCGTGAGGTTGCCGTAGCCGCCGTTCCAGCCCGCATACGACACGCGGCCGGTGCTTGCAGCGTAGATCGGGGTGTTGCAGCTCGCGCCGATATCGGTGCCCTGGTGGTACGAGGAGCATCCGTGGCACGGCGAAACACGGTAACCGAACGGGCTCGAAACGTTTCCGGAAACCGGCCGCGCCCAGCCCGCCGACGAAATCTCGACAGCACCGGAAGCGCCCCACGTCGCCTTGACCCCGGCGATGTACTCCTCTTCCGTGTGGATCTGCTCGGTCTGCAGCGTGGCGAGCTGCGCCTGAAGTTTCGCGTTGTTGGCTTGCTGCTCCGCGAGTGCGGCCGCCGCAGCATCCGCCGCCGCCTGCGCTTCGGCCCGCGCCTTCTCGGCGATGTCCCGCAACTCTTCGAGCGCAGCCTTCGCAAGGTTCGCCTGGTCGGTGAGCGACTGGGCGGTCTTCTGGTCCTGCGTCGCCCGGTCGTAGAGCGCCTGAGACTGGTCGGTGATCTTGTTCGCCATGCCCAACTGGGCCAACAGGTTCTGGGCGTTGTCCCCGTTGAAGAACAGGGTCGAAGTGAAATCGGTTCCGCTCGTGCGGGAGAGCCTCGCCGCGAGCTGGCCGGCCCGCTTCAGCGAGTCATCCGCCTTCGCCTGGGCGTCATCCGCCTGCGTCTGGTACTGCTGAGTCTTGTAGTCCTGCTCGTCGAAGGCCTGCTGCGCCGCGGCGTAGATGTTGCCCTTTTCGATCGCGACCGCCTCGGTGGCTTTCTTGTCTGCCTCGAGCTGTGCGAGAAGCGACTGGATCCTCGCGATCTCCGCCTTCTTCGCCGTCACGTTGTTTCGCGCGGCGAGCACTTCCGCCCAACTGGGGTAGTCGGCGGCGGATGCCGGCGCGGCGATGGGCGGCGCCACGGATCCGACAATCACCATGCCCAGCAGGGCGAGCGACACGAAAACGCGGTTGCGCCACCACAGTGCGCGCGTGCGACGCGAGCGGTGCGTTTTCGACATGATTCCCCGGCTCCCTGACACGCAACCCCCACAGGTCACGTCAGCAACATTGTTAACAACTGTCACACTAACAAGCCTTTTGCGATATGCCCAGCACATCCAAGCTTCAAGTTTCACTTGAACCTATCCCGGCATCCGCGGATGGCGTGGAAATGCCACGGTGTGGCCCGATCCGCGCGTTTGGCAAAACCGGTGCGCACCCTTATGCTTGAGGGTCGGTAGCTAAGAAGGTTTGTTACTTCGAAGGCCCCATCGTTTAGTGGCCTAGGACACCGCCCTTTCACGGCGGCAGCACGGGTTCGAATCCCGTTGGGGTCACCGAACACAACTTAATAGCTAGGCCCTGTAGCGCAGTTGGTTAGCGCGCCGCCCTGTCACGGCGGAGGTCGCCGGTTCAAGTCCGGTCAGGGTCGCAAGGCACGGCCACTCTCGCCAGTGGCTGTGCCTTACCTTTCCGGAATACTGTTTTCGGAAAGGCAAGGCTCTGTAGCTCAGTTGGTAGAGCGTTCGACTGAAAATCGAAAGGTCACCGGATCGACGCCGGTCGGAGCCACCACGAAGTCAACCGCGGCGCCCCGCAACGGACGCGATTCCCAACCAGGTGTGCCGGTTACCGGCCCAGCACCAGCCAACCTTCGCCGCATCCCTGCGGTCCCGACCATCACGGCCGGTGCCGTTGCTGATCCACACCGCAGGCACGCGTGCGTCTCGCGTTCCGTTCTGGCGCACCAGGCGCGAACCTGCCGTCATGAAACACCTATTGCGCTCGAGCACTTCGGGTTGCTGCAACACCCAATGGATGCCTTCCGCGAGAGTGAGCGGCGTGCGGCCGCGTCCCACGATGACGGGCACGGATTCGTCGGGGGTGCGATCGACGAACTCATCGCCGCGAGCCGCGACGGCGGAACCAGCGAAGGATGCACGACGAGCAGACCGCCATCGGCAGAACCTACCCTCGCCGCCTCCTCCAGGATGGCAGCCGTCGGCATTCCGGAAGCGCCGAGCGCAAGGAGCCGGTCGGCCTGTTCGGCCAGGGGCGGCAAAGGTGCAAAAGCGTCAGTCACAAGCAAACTCCCCATCGATCAGAACCCTGTGCAACACCGCACGACCCGTCGGTATTCCGAGTTCCGACGACTCCGGGAAGTGCTTGAGACTTCGACGGCCCCTGAGGGAACGGATTGGCCCGCACCTCGTCCCCTGAAAGTTCGCGCAGCGATCGTCTCGAAGCGGCACAAGTAGCATGGCCGTATCCACCGACAGGAGCGCACATGGTTTCCGTGCCGAGCGGTCTCGTGCCGATCATCCTTCGCGTGACCCGACGGAACCGACCGTACGTCTCCGAAGAGGGAGCGCACAAGCGCCTTCGCAAACGCACCACAAACCCTTCACCCTACGAGCCGCCCAGGAACCTCCGGTCGGACGTTCGCGTCGACGTCGAGCTTGATGGCGCCTGGCCCGTGTACACCCTGACCCCGACGGCGAGCACGCCGACGGGGAGCGTGCTCTACCTGCACGGGGGAGGCTGGGTGAACGAGATCGTCCGGCAGCACTGGCAGCTGGCCGCCCAGATAGCCGCCGACGCTTCGACCGTCGTGACCGTGCCGATCTACCCGCTCGTGCCGTTCGCGACCTCCGACGAAGTCGTGAGCCAGGTGACCGCGATGGCCGAAGCGAACAGGAAGCGGTACGGCCAGGTCGCGCTCGCAGGGGATTCGGCGGGCGGCCAAATCGCCCTGTGCGCGGCGATGGCGCTGCGCGACACCGGTGTGACCGCTCCCGTGACGGTTCTCCTTTCACCTGCCGTGGATCTGACCTTCACGAACCCTCTCATCCCGCACGTTCAGCCGACGGATCCCTGGCTCGCGGTGCCGGGCGGCCTCGTGTTCGCGAAACTGTGGGCAGGCGAGCGCGAGCTCACCGATCCTGCGGTCAGCCCGCTGTTCGGCGACTTCGCGGGACTCGGCCCCCTCGCCGTGTACAGCGGGACGCGCGACATCCTGAACCCGGATGCCCGGCTCCTCGTCGCAAAGGCCGAAGAGGCCGGCGTCGACGTCGACTACACGGAGGTGAACGGGCAACTGCACGATTACCCGCTCCTGCCCACGGCGATCGGTGCCGCCGCACGCCGTGACATCGTCGCGAGGATCAGAGGCGCGCTAAACGGGACGCGACCCGAACGCTGATGTCGGCATGACACCGCTCAGCCGAGCAGCGCCTTCATCTGCTTCGCAATGAGCTCCGTCGCGCGGCGCGGCGACAACCGTGCCATGCGGTCCATGAACTTCGCGTCACCACCAATGACCACCCGGAATGCGCCCTTCTCGACGCCCTCAATGATCATCCGGCCAGCATCAACGGCACTCGTCGTTTTATATTCCTTGCCGGCATCCGCGCCCGCAGGCATCTTGATTTCGACGCCGGAGTTCGCGGTGATGTTTGTGCCTACGCCGCCAGGAAACACGATCGTCACGGAAAGGTTGGTTCCCTGGCTTTCCGCGTACAGCGCCTCCGTGAAGAGCTTCACCGCGGCCTTGCTCGCACCGTATGCCGCCTGGCCGGGAACCGGGAGGAACCCGCCCATGCTCGACACGTTCAGTACCGCCGCCGCTGGACGTGTCAGGAGTTCTGGGAGGAACGCCTTCGTCATGTTTACGACACCCCAAAAGTTCACGTTGAACACGCGCTCCATGACGTCAAAGTCAAGGTCTTTCAACTTCACGAACGGCTGGATGATTCCGGCAACGTTCAAAAGCCCATCAACCTGACCGTGGGCCTTGATCACCTCTTTGGGCAATGCGAGCACCGCCTTGCGGTCGGTCACGTTGAGGGCGTGGGTCGTCAGCTTTCCGGATGCCGCGCTGGCCAAGTCCACGGTTTCCGCCAGTCCGGCCTCATTCAGGTCGACCGCAGCCACTCGTGCGCCACGGGCGATCAGCCCTAGGACGACCTCGCGGCCCATCCCGTTGCCGCCGCCGGTGACAACGAAAACTTTGTCTTTGATGTCCATAATCCGGGCCTCTCTATTGTGAAGTCTCACTGTAGAGTCTACGTTTCGGGCGAAACCTGACCCACCGTGGGGACCGTGTTTAGTCGAGTCGAGCACCCCGAACCCGGATGCCGGTGCTACTCCCCCACAGGGGTGCGCTGTCAGGTCGTGTCCGCCAGATTCGCGACGACTGCGGGCACTCGGGACACGCAGCACTAAGTTCATTGGCTCACAGCTCAGTGGCATGAAGCGACCTGAAACGTCACACTGGAAGGATGGATTTCAACATGAGTCTCGAAACCTGGGTGTCTCTGGCCACTCTCGTTGCCGCACTCCTCACGCTGCACGGCATGATCCGCCGAGGGGCCAGAAACGACATGGGTGCCCTGCGCACCGAACTCAAAGGGGACATCGCCGGATTGCGCACCGAACTCACAGGGGACATCGCCGGATTGCGCACCGAACTCAAAGGGGACATCGCCGGATTGCGCACCGAACTCACAGGCGCCATCGCGCGCCTCGACCAGCGCACGTCACGCATTGAAGACAGCCTCGCCGAGTTCCGCGCCGAAAGCAAGGTCGACATCGCGCGCCTCGACGACCGCGTGTACGCCCTTGCAGCAGGGCTCAAACCCCTCGTCGAACGTGCAGGTCAGGCCACATCCACAAGCTGACCCGCGGCCCGCAGTGGAAGAATGGCGGCATGGAACTTCACCTGACCGGCGACGCTGCCGCCGACGAACTGCTCACCGACAACCCGTTCGCGCTCCTCGTCGGGATGCTCCTCGACCAGCAGATCCCCATGGAGGTCGCGTTCGCGGGCCCCGCCAAACTACGCGACCGTCTCGGAGAGCTCACACCCGAATCCATCGCAGCCTACGACCCCGAGAAGTTCCTCGAGGCATTCCGAATCACCCCGGCAGTGCACCGGTTCCCCGGCTCCATGGCCGCGCGCGTGCAGGCGCTCGCGACGGCAGTACGGGACGAGTGGGGCGGCGACACGGCCGCAATCTGGACATCCGACAATGCCGACGGCAACAAACCCGACGGCGCCGAAATCCTGCGCCGACTTCAGGCACTCCCCGGATTCGGCGAACAGAAAGCCAAAATCTTCCTCGCCCTGCTCGGAAAGCAGCGCGGACTGACCGCGCCCGGCTGGCGCGACGCGAGCGGCCACTACGGCGAAGAAGGATCGCACCGCTCCATCGCCGACATCACTGATGCCGAATCCCTTCGGCTCGTTCGCGAGGCCAAGAAAGCGATGAAGGCGGCCGCGAAGAAGAAGTAGCGGCCACGGGCTCCCTTCGAGACGGGCTTCGCCCTCCTCAGGAAGCGGAGGCAATTTCTCCCGGGGCCCCGGCTCGACGGAATACGGGCAGGCAACGTAGCGTTGTTGAGGTCTGAAACGTATGTGAACCAAAGAGGAGAAGAGAAATGCCAACCGTCGACCTGACAGCCGAAGACTTCGAGAAGACCGTCACCGCGCCGGGCATCACCCTGGTCGACTTCTGGGCGGCATGGTGCGGACCGTGCCAGCAGTTCGGTCCCATCTACGACAAGGCGAGCGACGCCAACACCGACGTCACGTTCGCGAAAGTGGACACCGACGCGCAGCAGGCTCTCGCCGGCGCAATGGGCATCACCTCGATCCCCACACTCATGGCGTTTCGCGACGGCGTTCGCGTGTTCTCCCAGCCGGGAGCACTCCCCGGCGCAGCGCTCGACCAGGTCATCACCGCCGTGCGCGAGCTCGACATGGAGGATGTGCACAAGCAGATCGCCGAGCAGGAAGCCGCGCACTCCCGCGGCCACGAAACCGAGTAACGCGCGCGGGCCCGCTGGGCCGGACCGCTTACCGGTCAGGGGTTCACGTCAAACGTGTTGCACGCGGTCGGGCCCTTCTCGAACCCGATCAGGAACCACTTCTGCCGCTGATCGCTGGAACCGTGGGTCCACGTCTCCGGCTGCACTTGCCCGGACGTCTGCTCCTGGATGCGGTCGTCCCCGATCACTTGCGCCGCATTCAGCGCGTCATTGATCTGCTGCTTCGTGATCGGCTGCAGGAATGGCACGCCGCTCGCGTCGGGCACCGTCGAGGCGTCCTTCGCCCAGGATCCGCCATAGCAGTCGGCCTGCAGCTCGAGCCGCACGGAGTCGGACGTGGGGCCGGACTGCTGCAGGTTCAGGTTGTCCATCGTGCCGAGCACGTTCTGGATGTGGTGACCCCACTCGTGCGCCACAACGTACATTTCTGCGAGCGGACCGCCGGTGGCGCCGAACTGACCACGCAGCTGATCGAAAAATTCGGTATCGATGTAAATCGACTCATCCGGCGGGCAATAGAACGGGCCCGACGCGCTCGTCGCGTTGCCGCATCCCGTGCTCGTCGCGCCCGTGAACAGCACGAACTCGCTCGGTGAGCGGTACGTGAGGCCCTCCTGGGCGAACTTGCCCGCCCAATACTTGTCGAGCGATGCGGACGCGCCCTTCATCCGGCATTCGACGTCCTCGTTCGCGTCGGCCCCGGTCTGGCACTGCTCCAGACTGTCGGATGTCGTCGACTGCGACGTGCCTGCGTCGCCGAACATCCCGGCGAGCGGAGTGAGGTCGACGCCCAGGAGCGGAGACACGAGCGCGAGCAGGACGACCACGATCCCCCCACCGCCGACAGCGATGCCCGTGTTGCGGCCCCGACGGCTGACCTTGCCTGAACCGATATTCGAGTCGGGGTTGAATGTCATGGATTGACGTTACTACGGCTGCCAGCGTCGCGCGGTACCCGCGTGGATCAGTTCGAGCAGTGCGCTGCGCAAACCCTGCGCGTCCGAGATGTCCGGGAAGATGTCGGCTTCCAGAGTTTTCGCCGACTGCCACGCGGCGGCACCCTCCGGAGTGCGCGTGACGATGTGGCGCCGGCGATCACGCGGATCCCGCTCCCGGAGAATGTAACCCTCCCGCTCGAGGCGATCCAGTGTGCGCGACATGGTCTGGTTCTCCACGCGCGCACGAGCGGCGAGATCCGTCTGATTGGTCGGCTCCTCCCCCAGAAGGTGCAAGGCGATGAGTCCGGCGTGCGACAGCCCCAACTCGTCGAGGGCCTCCAACCACGCGTGCTCGACGAGTCGGGATGCGGTCGACAGGAGGCGGCCGGTGGGCCATTCGCCCATGGGACCGTGATCGGCCTCCTGCGGCTCCTGCGACTCGTCCATGGGTTCAGGATATCCGCCTTTCGATGGATAGTAAGCAGGCTGATGAATTGCTAAGCTGGCTGACGAATTAGAACGAAAGCGACCACCATGAACTCCTCCCGCGCCAAATGGTTCGGACTCGTCACCATCAGCCTCGCGGTGTCGATCATCATCGCCGACTCCACGATCGTGAACGTCGCCATCCCCTCCATCGTGTCGGAACTCTCCATCAGCTCGACGCAAGTGCAATGGGTGCAGGAAAGCTACACGCTCGTGTTCGCCGCGCTGCTCCTCATGTTCGGTACCGTCGCCGACCGCATCGGGCGCCGAAAGCTGCTCGTGATCGGCGTCATAATCTTCGCCGGCTCCTCCGTGCTCGCCGCACTTGCGTGGAACGGAGACGTTCTCATCGGATTCCGCGTCATCCAGGGCGTGGGCGGCGCCATGATCCTGCCGTCCACGCTCTCCATCATCAACGCGACGTTCCGCGGGCGCGACCGCGCGATCGCATTCGCCGTGTGGGGTTCGACGATCGGCGGCATGGCCGCTGTCGGACCCGTGCTCGGCGGATGGCTCACCACGTACTACTCGTGGCGGTGGGCCTTCGGCATCAACGTCCCGTTCGCCATCGTCATCCTCATCGGCCTGTACCTGTTCGTCGCCGAATCCCGGGAACCGGGCGCTCGCGGGGTCGACATTGTTGGAGCTGTGCTTTCCGTGATCGCGAGCGGCGCGCTCGTGTTCGGACTCATCGAGGGCCGCACGTACGGTTGGTGGCTCGCGGACAACGTGCCGGACATCGGTCCCTGGACGTGGTCGTTCGACCTCTCGCCCATCCCATTCGTGTTCCTCATCGCGTCACTCGCCCTTGCCGGATTCATTTGGTGGGGCGTCTACCGCGAACGTGCGGGCAAGAACACCATGCTCGCGTTCGGACTGTTCTCTATCCCCTCATTCCGCAATGGGAATATAGTCGCGATGATCGTTTCGCTCGGCGAGTACGGCATTATCCTGTCCCTGCCGCTGTGGCTGCAGAACGTGCTCGGATACGACGCCCTGCAGACCGGATTCGTCATCCTCGCCCTGGCGGTCGGATCGTTCGTGGCGAGCGGATTCGCGGGAAGCTACGGCAACAAAGTCTCTCCCGTGTGGATCGTGCGCACCGGCATCCTCGCGGAGATCACGGGCATCGTCATCGTCGCACTCGTCATCTCCCCAACCACGCAGTGGTGGTCGATTGCCGCAGGGCTCTTCATTTACGGCTTCGGGATCGGGCTCGCCACCGCACAACTCACCGGGGTCGTGCTGAAGGACGTTCCAGTGGAGAAGAGCGGTCAGGGCTCCGGCACGCAGAGCACCTCGCGGCAGGTCGGCAGCGCGCTCGGCATCGCCATCCTCGGCACGATCCTGTTCACAAGCGTAGGCTGGTCGCTTCACGCGCGGCTCGACGACAACCCGCACATCCCGGACTCGGTGAAAACCCAGATCGTGGACGCGGTCGTGGACAGCGCCGGCAACGCCATACCCGGGCTCGAACAACGCGACACTGCCGCGTTCGCTGACGCGCAGGCCGCGTTCAGCGACGGCACACGCTACTCGGCCTTCGCGGCCGCCGGGTTCCTGGCTCTCGGGCTCCTCGCGACCTTGCGCCTGGACAGCGGCCGGCCCGAACATGAAGATCCCGCTACCGTCGACTCCGAAGAGACAGCCGGTGAGGTGGCTACCGCGTAACCTGCGCGAACCGGTCCGTCGCCTCGATGAGCGCGCTCAGGATGCCCGGCTCGTCGAACGCGTGCCCGGCATCCGGGACGATCGTGAACTGCGCGTCGGGCAACTCGCGGCTCAACTCCCACGCGGTCACCGGCGGAGTGCACACGTCGTAGCGGCCCTGCACGATCACGGTCGGGATGTCGCGCAACATGTGCGCATCGCGCAGCAACTGGCGATCCTCGAACCAGCCCTGGTTCTGAAAGTAGTGGTTCTCGATCCGGGCGAACGCGACCGCGTGCTTCGGTTCGGCGAACGTCGCCACCACGTCGGGCCGCGGCAGGAGCGTGATCGCCGACGCCTCCCACGTCGCCCAGGCAACGCCGGCCGGAGTGTGCACTGCGGGGTCCGGGTTGAACAGCCGCTCGTGGTACGCGGCGCGGTACCCGCCGGGGACGGCATCCGGAACCTGAGCGACGAACTGCGACCAGACCTCCGGAAACAACTGGCCCGCGGGGCCCTCGTAGAACCAGAACAACTCGCTCTCGCGCAGCGTGAAAATGCCGCGGAGCACGAGCTCGGTCACCCGGTCGGGGTGCGTCTGGGCGTAGGCGAGCGCGAGGGCGCTTCCCCAGGATCCGCCGAACACCTGCCAGCGGTCGATGCCGAGATGTTCGCGCAACTTCTCCAGGTCGGAGACCAAATGCCACGTGGTGTTCGCGGCGAGGTCCGCGTGCGGTTCGCTCGCGTGCGGAGTGCTTCTGCCCGTGCCGCGCTGATCCAGGAGGATGATGCGGTACAGCTCAGGGTCGAAGACGCGCCGCTGGTTCGGGGTGCTCGTGCCGCCGGGGCCGCCGTGCAAGTACACGGCCGGCTTGCCCTGCGGATTCCCGCTCGTCTCCCAGTAGATGGTCTGGCCGTCGCCCACCTCGAGGTTGCCACGATCGTACGGTTCGAGCTCGGGGTAAAAAGTTCGCATACCTCGATGCTAGGTGTCCGACCGCGTGCAGCCGCTACTGGGCGGGGACCGACGCGGTGCCGAGCACCTCGAGCAACTGGTCGCCGTACTTCGCGAGCTTCGACTCGCCAACGCCAGTGACCGTGCCGAGTTCTTCGATGCTCGACGGATGCCGCGTGGCGAGCTCCCGCAGCGTCGCATCGTGAAAGATCACGTACGCAGGAACTCCCTGCTCCTTCGCCGCCGAAGCGCGCCAGGTACGCAGCGCCTCGAACACGGGCTGCAACGCCTCAGGCAGCTCGGCCGCCGCGCTCCTGGTCTTGCGCGCGGAGCGCGTTGTCGTGCGCTCGGGCTCGCGGCGCAGCGCGACCCGGCGGGAGCCATCCAGAACGCCGGCGCTCGCCTCGGTGATCCCGAGCGTGCCGAAGCCGTCCGAACTCACGGCCAACAGGCCTTGCGCCAGGAGTTGCCGCACGACGCCGCGCCACTCCGTGTCGGACAGGTCCGTGCCAATACCGAACGTCGACAGGTCATCGTGCCCATACTGGTCGACGCGCGGCGTCTGCTTGCCGAGCAGGATGTCGATGAGGTGGCCCGCGCCGAACTTCTGATTGCGCTCGCGCTGCAACCGCACGATCGTCGAAAGCAGTTTCTGAGCCGGAATCGTACCGTCCCACGACTCCGGCGGGTTCAGGCACGTGTCGCAATTGCCGCACGCTGTGGACGTCTCCCCGAAGTATGCCAAAAGCTGCATGCGTCGGCACTGCACGGTTTCGCACAGAGCGAGCATGGCATCCAGGTGGGCGCTCAATCGGCGGCGGTGGGCGAGATCGCCCTCGGATTGCTCGATCATCCGGCGCTGCTGCATGACATCCTGCAGCCCGTAGGCAAGCCAGGCCGTCGACGGCAACCCATCGCGGCCAGCGCGACCGGTCTCCTGGTAGTAGCCCTCGACAGACTTCGGTAGGTCGAGGTGGGCGACGAAGCGCACATCCGGTTTGTCGATGCCCATTCCGAACGCGATCGTTGCGACCATGACCATGCCGTCCTCGCGCAGGAACCGCGCCTGATTCGCAGCGCGCACGCGCGCGTCGAGGCCGGCGTGATACGGCAGGGCGGGAATGCCCTGCTCCACAAGGAACTGGGCCGTCTTCTCCACAGAGGCGCGGGAGAGGCAGTACACGATTCCCGCGTCGCCCGCGTGCTCGGTGCGCAGCAATTCGAGCAGCTGCTTCTGCGGTTGATCCTTCGGCACGATGCGGTACTGGATGTTCGGCCGGTCGAAGCTCGCAACGAAGTGCTTCGCGTCGCCGAGCTGGAGTCGCTTCTGGATCTCGCGGTGCGTCTGCTCGGTCGCGGTCGCGGTGAGTGCGATGCGCGGAACAGCAGGCCAACGCTCGTGCAGCATCGACAGAGCGAGGTAGTCGGGTCGGAAATCGTGGCCCCACTGGGAGACGCAGTGCGCTTCGTCGATCGCGAACAGAGCGATCGTACCGCGGTCGAGCAGGTCGCCCGTGGACGGCACGGTCAGCCGCTCCGGCGCGAGATACAACAGGTCGAGTTCGCCCGCGACATAGGCGTGCTCCACCCGCGCGCGCTCCTCGGCGCCCTGCGTGGAGTTCAGGAATGCGGCGCGCACACCGAGAGCGGCGAGCGCATCCACCTGGTCCTGCATGAGGGCGATGAGCGGCGAGATGACGACGCCCGTGCCGTCGCGCACGAGGGCTGGAATCTGGTAGCACAGCGACTTGCCGCCGCCCGTCGGCATGAGCACGAGCGCGTCGCCGCCGCCAATGACGTGGTCGATGATCTCCGCCTGGTCGCCGCGGAACGCGTCGTAGCCGAAAACCCTGTGCAGGGCGTCGGCCGCGGCGGCGACAGTGGGAGACATGTTGTCAAGGCTAGCCGCGGCCACGGTCACTGTCGGTTCCCTTCGAGACGATCGCTGCGCGATCTCCTCAGGGAACGGCTCGCGTTTGCCCGCTCCCTGAGGAGCGCGCAGCACAATCAGGCCCGCTCCCTGAGGAGGGCGCAGCCCGTCTCGAAGGGAGCAACCAAGTCACTGGGGATCCCTTCGAGAGCCTCAGGGAACGGGACCCACGCCTCAGGGAGCGGGACCCACGCCTCAGGGAACGGGCGGCTCCCAGAGCTCGAACTCGGGCGTATCCGGCGTCTCGAAGCCGAGCACCTGCCCGTAGAACGAGAGCTCCGACTGAATCGCGTGGATGATCGTCTCCGCCTTCCGAAACCCGTGCGACTCGCCCTCGTACGCGATGTAGGCATGCCGGATGCCGTTGTTCACTAGCGCATCCCGAAATGTTTCCGATTGCGCGGGCGGGACGACAGGGTCATCCAGCCCCTGCAGGAGCAGCACAGGGCAGGACAGGTCGTCGACGCGGTTGATCGGCGCACGGTCGTGGTAAAGCTGCTCCGCTTCGGGCAGAGGTCCGACGAGCCCGTCGAGGTATCGCGCTTCGAAGTCGTGAGTGTCTTCCGCGAGCGCCCGCAAGTCGGCGACACCGTAGTACGAGACACCGCACGCGAACACGTCCGAGGAGACGAGGGCCGCGAGCACCGTCCAGCCACCCGCCGAGCCGCCGCGGATGGCGAGCCGTGCGGGGTCGGCGATTCCGGCATACGCGAGCCCCTGGACGGCTGCGATCGTGTCCTCCACGTCCACTACACCCCACTGCCCGTTGAGCCGCTCGCGGTACTCGCGACCGTAACCGCTCGAACCGCCGTAGTTGATGTCGATGATGCCGATTCCCCGCGACGTGAAGAACGCGTAGTTCAGGTTGAGCGCCGGAGAGCTGTGCGCGGTCGGGCCGCCGTGAACGACAGCGATGAAGGGCGGTAGTTCGCCTTTCGGCGCCTCGAATTCCGGGTTGCGCGGCCGGTATACGAAGGAGTGCACGTCCCGTTCTCCCGACTCGGCGACCGCGATGGAAGTGACAGCCTCCACATCCGGGAGGAAGTCGTCTGGCGGCACGTCATCCAGGTCGAGACGAATGTCGGCGAGCGTGCGTGTTGCGAGGTCGAACTCACGCAAGCCGGAAACGACCCGCGCGCTGCCGCAGGTCAGGATAACCCGGTTCCCGTATACGGCGTTCAACGCGAGGGCATCGAGGGGCACGTTGATGCGTTCGATGATCCCTGTCGCCGGGTCGATGATGGCGAGCGAATCAGTTCCGACTGTGCTCACGAACACGAGACGACCGTCATCGAGAATCGAATACCACCGTTTGCCGAGGCCCCACATCGGTGCGCCGATGTCCGCTTTCATCGTGTGCAGCGGGGTCACGGCTCCGCCGAGCGTGTAGCGGTAGAGATTCCACCAGCCGGTAGTGTCGCTGATCGCATACAGTTCGTCGTTCGACGCCCACTCGGGCTGCAGCACCGATTCGGTCGGCCCTCCCCCCAGTGTCCGGAACTCGGAAACAGTGCCGCGCTCGATCCTGCCGACACGCAGCTCAGTGCCGTCCCACGGCATGTGTGGATGCTCCCACGCGATCCAGGCGAGGTGTTCGCCGTCGGGCGAGATCCGGGGGGCGGCGAGGAACCGCGACCCCGACACGATCGATCGGATGGCCCCGGCGTCGACTGCTCCCGCGCCATCGAGCGGCACGGCGACGATGTCCCGCTCGAGGTCGCCATCGCGGTGCGTCTCGCGGATGGCGAGCACCTCGTCGCCTACGATGCTCAGGCCGGCGAACCGCATCCCCTCGTCGGCGGGCGTCAGCGGTGTCGGCTCGCTCGCGCCCGGGTCGAGGCGGTAGAGGCGCTGGTCATTGAACTCGGCGAACACGAGGTCGCCCGAGTCTGTCACTGCCCACGCTCCGCCGCCATACTCGTGCACCCGTGTGCGGGCGTTCCACGGAGCCGGGATGACGTCGACCGGGTTTCCGTCGGCGTCGTGTCGCCGCACGGAGAGACGCCCGCCTTCTGAGGGCCTTGACTCGAGCCACCACACCTCGTCGCCGACGAACGTTCCCCCATTCACCGGATGTCCGGTGGCGACAAGCGATGCTGCCGAGATCGGCGATTCCCAGGATCCGTAAGGCGCGACGGTGGTCATTCCTACACAGTAGAACCTCGCGAGCCTCCGTTCCCTGAGGTGCGAGCGCAGCGAGCCTCGAAGGGAACCACCAAGTTACTCCAAGGCTCCCTTCGAGACGGCCCTCCGGGCCTCCTCAGGGAGCGGTAACCGTCCCCTGAGGTGCGAGCGCAGCGAGCCTCGAAGGGAACCACCAAGTTACTCCAAGGCTCCCTTCGAGACGGCCCTCCGGGCCTCCTCAGGGAGCGGTAACCGTCCCCTGAGGTGCGAGCGCAGCGAGCCTCGAAGGGAACCACCAAGTTACTCCAAGGCTCCCTTCGAGACGGCCCTCCGGGCCTCCTCAGGGAGCGGGACCATTTGGCTTTCGACGTGAGAGCTCCGGCAGATCCTCGAGCCGCGACTCGATCAGAGCCCGCTTCTTTGCACGGCTCCAGCCCTGGATTTGCTTCTCCCACGCGTATGCATCCTCGATGCGGTCCGTGTACTCGCTGAAGACGAGCTTCGCGCCGCGATGCTTTCGCGTGAAGTTCGCACCGAGACCGTTCTGGTGTTGCCACACTCTGCCTTCGAGGTTCCACGTGCTTCCGGTGTAGTAACTGCCGTCAGTGCATTCGAGGATGTAGACGTACGGCATCCAGTGATTGTCGTACGTGCTCCGGATGAGTGTCGGATGTTGTTCACAGGGTCACCCGCATGGCTCCCTTCGAGACGGCCCTCCGGGCCTCCTCAGGGAGCGGCTACCGTTCCCTGAGGTGCGAGCGCAGCGAGCCTCGAAGGGAGCCATCAGTCACACCACGGCTCCCTTCGAGACGGCCCTCCGGGCCTCCTCAGGGAGCGTGCACAAGGCGACCCTGCGCGCTCCTCAGGGTGCGGGGCGCTTCGCCTTCAGAGACTTCTCGTCGACCGGGGCGTTGCCGGATGCCGCGAGTTCGCGGTAGTACGCCCTCGCTTCCTCCTGGCGCTCCGCCTCGATACCGGACGAGATCGGCGCGCGCAAGTGCTGCTGCTCGTAACCGAACGCATCGACGAGGTCTTGCACGTGCGGACGCAGGCGGGCAAGCAGCCGATCGATGTACGCGGTGATCGCCTCCGCGCGCTGCGGCGACAACCGACCGTGAATCAGATACCAGGCCAGGTGCTTCTCGATCAACCCGAGCCCGAACACGTCGTGCAGCCACTCGATGACCTGCCGGGTGCCCTCATCCTCGATCGCCTCGTAGGCGCGCGTGAACGCCTCCCACTGCAGCAGCTCGCCGTGGGCTCGCGCCGCCTCGATGAGTTCGTCCTGCTGCGAGTTGAACAGCTCAGCAGCCTCCGCGGGCGTCATCTTCTCCGCTGCCCGCAACCGGCCGGCAATATCTGACACCATCGTTTCCACTCGATCCGTGAGCAACTCGCGTTGCACATTCGTCTCGCGCAGCTCCTTGACGCTTCGGGCCGTCGAACCGAAGTCCTTGATCGTCTGCGCGACCGTGCGCAAACCCGTGCCGTGGATGGCCGCATCCGCCGCGCGCCCTACGACGAACGAGGCGAGCGCGCCGATGTCAGCATCCTTGAATTTGTCGCTGAAGTCGGTGAGCAGGCGCTTCGCGACAAGCTGCAACAGCACGTTGTTGTCGCCCTCGAACGTGACGTACACATCCAGGTCGGCCCGTAACCCCACAAGCCGGTTCTCCGCCATGAACCCCGCGCCGCCGCACGCCTCGCGCGCCTCCTGCAGGGTGTCGAGCGCGTGCCACGTCGACAGCGGCTTCAACGCTGCCGCGAGAGTTTCGAGATCCTGCCGGTCCTCGTCCGTGTCCGTTCTCCCGCTGAACACCGAGTCGAACGCGACGAGCAACTCGTCGTGCGCGAACGTCTGCGCGTACGTCGTCGCGAGCAACGGGATGAGCCGGCGCTGGTGCCGCTGGTAGTCCATGAGCACTTGCTCGTCATCGCCGCCCGACGTGAACTGGCGTCGTTCATTCCCGTACCGGATGGCAATCGCAAGCCCCACCGCGGACGCCGCCGTCGCCGCACCGTCGAGAGAAACCCGCCCCTGCACGAGAGTGCCGAGCATTGTGAAGAACCGCCGCCCTGGGCTGTCGATGGGCGAGGAGTACGTGCCGTCCTCCGCGACATCCCCGTACTTGTTCAGCAGGTTCTCGCGCGGCACGCGCACACTGTGGAACGCGAGCGTTCCGTTGTCGATGCCGTTGAGCCCGCCCTTCCAGCCGTCATCCTCGCCCTCGATGCCGGGCAGGAAACCGTTGTCGTCGCGAATCGGCACGTACAGCGCGTGCACGCCGTGGTTCACGCCCTTCGTGATGAGCTGGGCGAACACGACAGCGGCCCTGCCGTCGCGGCCCGCATTGCCGAGGAACTGTTTCCACGCCGCACGGAACGGCGTATTGATGACGAACTCGTGTGCTTCCTCGTCGTAGGTCGCCGTCGTGGCGAGACTCGCGACATCCGAACCGTGGCCGATCTCCGTCATCGCGAACGCGCCGGGAACCTCCAGCCGCATGAGCGGCGGAAGCAAATGGTGGTGCCGTTCCGTGCCCAACTGCACAATCGCCGACCCGAACAGCCCCCACTGCACGCCGCCCTTGATCTGCAGCGAAGGATCGGCGGTGACGAGTTCCTCGAACGCCGTGATGTTCCCGCCGTTGTCTTCCAGCCCCCCGACCGAGATCGGGAACGCGCGGTGCACGGCACCATGCTCCACGAGCAAGTGAAGCTGCGCGAGTGCGCGCTCCCTCTGATCCTCCAGCGACAGGCCATCCATGCGGTGCAGCGCAGGATCCTTCACGAACTCGCGAGCCTCCCGGCGGATGTCACCCCATGTCCCCATGAGCAGATCGTTCAAAATCTTCACGTCGACGGTCGCGGTGGCGCCCGTCGATCCGGCGGCCATATCCAGATGCTCCTCCACCTCAGCGGAAAGCTGGCCGTGCGACGCTGTTGCAGTCATTCCGACTCCTTGTAACTCATAGTCTCCTCCCCACGGTAGATCGGCGCTCGGCTCACCGGAAATACCCCGTGCGTGTTCCACCGCCGAATGGCGGGAATTCGCGCGAATTTTGTGAGTACCTGCCAGCGCCTAGAGTTGAACGCACCCCTTGCGAATGGTCCTGAATGCTCACAGTTCTCGTCGGCGTTACCGCCGCGCTCGTTTACGGTTCCGCCGACTTCCTGGGCGGCATCGCGTCGCGGCGCATCAGCCCGATCCGCGTGACCGCGATCGGCGCGGCATCCGGCCTCGTCATACTGTTCGCGGCGGAAGCGCTCATCGGCGGACGCTGGTCGTGGGAGGCAGTGCTCTACGGCGGGATCTCCGGCGTCACGGGAGCGATCGCGATCACCCTCCTGTACGCGTGCCTCGCGATCGGGCCAATGAGCATCCTCTCCCCGCTCACCGCGCTCGTCTCCGCGTTCGTCCCGCTCATGGCCGGAGTAATCCGAGGCGAGCGCCTCACGACGCTCGGATATGTCGCGATCGGGATCGCCCTCGTCGCGGTCGTGCTCGTCGGATTCGTGAAGGAGGAAGGCGCGGTCCGGCCGAGCCTCAAGGCGCTTCTCATGGCAATCGGCTCCGGAGCCATGATCGGCGCGTTCCTCATCCTCATCGACCTGACCCCGGATGACGCCGGCCTCGTCCCGCTCATCGCGAACCGCGCCGTGAACGGCGTCATCATGTTCGCCGTCATCGGCGTGATCGCACTGTGGATGCGCCGACCGGCCGCCGTCATTGCGGCGCCCACGACCGAACTCGACGAACCGCGCGTCGGCATGCTGAGCCCGGGGTGGATCGGCGGGTTGCGCATCGCAATCCTGGCCGGCGTGATCGATGCGACGGCGAACGCGCTGCTCCTCGTCGGCCTGAGGCTTGGCGAACTGACCGTGATCTCCGTGCTGACGGCGCTCTACCCGGCGGGCACCATCATCCTCGCGGCGATCGTGCTGAGGGAACGCATCGCGCCCGTCCAGGCGATCGGCCTCGTGCTCGCGCTCATCGCCGCCGGGATGCTCGCGGTCGCGTAAACACGAAACGCGACCCGGTGCGCCACGAAAGTCGCGAGCGCTCTCAGCGGCTCACGAAGCGATCGGCATCCCCCGCGAGTTCCCAATAGAGCCGATCGAAAAGCGCCGCGCTCTCGAACCCCGGCCAGTCCGCCGGCAACACGGCCGGTTGCAGCCGCGGGTCCCGATACGGGATGATGCGCCACCGATCGAGAACCGTCACATAGTTCGCGAAAGCGCGGCCGGGGTCATCCGCCGGGCCCCACGAGCCGAACGCGTCGATGAACCCGTGGTGGAGAGCGGCGATCGCGTCCAGGTCCCACCAGCGGGAGACAGCTTCTCTCAACGGTCCCGCCGGATGCGGGGTGTCGGTGATGAACACGGTCGCCCATTGGCGCAGTTCCAGGTCGGACAGGATTTCCTCCACAACATCCGTGAGGAAGGCCGGACCGATCCACAAGCCTGTCGACACCGTCCCGCATCCGATCCAGGCAAGCCGCTTCCGCAACTGGTGCCGCGCGGCCCGCTGCGACTCGGGCAGGGAGAACGACACGAGGCACCACGAACCGCCGTCGCGCTGCTGTCGCGGCTCGAAAATCATCCGATCGCCGCGTTCCAGCATCGGCAGCGCGTCGGGGTTGATCCGGTAACCGGATTGGCCACCCAACGGCGCCGGGTCGAGCAGTCCCTTGTTCTTGACTCTCAGCACTGCGGTCCTCGCGTGCGAGCTCGAGATCCCGACCGCATTCATGAGGCGGATGAGTTCGGCAATGGAAGCCCAACCGCCCAGCCCGCGCAAGTAGGCGCCGACGATGGTGCGCAGAATCGACGTCGCGCTGCCCGGGCGCGAGTCGATGTCGTCGAGGATCACGGCAGTTCGGAAGCGATAGCCTCGACGCCGACCCGAACATCCCCGAACCGCGTCGTGAGCGGAAAGAGGCCGAGCCGCAACCCGTTGGGGCGGCGGAAGTCGGGGAACGAGGCCAGCGGATTGGCGGCGTCGAGTTCGCGGGCAAGGAGTTCCGTCACGAGAGGTAATCCTTCAGGTTGTCGGGATCGATGAGGTGCGCGGCGGCAAGCCAGTGGGCCGGATCGTCTGCCCGCGGCCGTTCTATTCGACTGATGCGTCGGCCGAACGATCCTGGGGCCGGGGCGGGAGCGATTGCGGCGGCGAGCGCGTCCAGTTCCAGGCCGGCGTGTTCGAGCGCGACGAGCTCGCGCTCGTTGATGCCGACCGGCATCGGGCCGTTGCCGAGGTCGGTCCCGTATCGGATGTCGCCGCCGGCCGCATGGAACCGTCGGACGTTGTCGTTCGCGACGGCGAAATCGCGATTGAAGCTTCCCCACCCGTGAATGTCGAGCGTGCTCACCCAGCTCAGCTTCCCGGCCATGGCCTCGATGAGGTCGTCGGAGAGCCGTTCGCTCCACGGCGCGTGGGCGAGAACATCGACGCGTGCCGAGAATGCGCGGGCTGCCTGCCCGGCTCCCTGCGCGTGCGCAGCTACCGTCACCCCGCGGGTGTGGGCGTGGCCGACGATGGCGGCCAGCGCGTCGTCATCGAGGACGGGGCCCGCATCCGAGTTGAGCGTGAGTTTGATGAACGTCGCGCCGGCCTCGAGCTGTTCGTCCACGGCAGCGGGTGCGTCGTCGGGTCCGGCGACTTCCCGAGCCGCGTCAGACGGAGCCCAGCCGCTCGCAGTCGGATACCCGCCCGGTGCCGTGAGCAACTGGCCGGCAATGCGCACCTCCGGCAGGGCGGTGTCGGTTGGCCAGCCTCTGGAGGACTCCAGATCCCATCCGAAATCATGGGCTATGGCGATTCCGCCTCCGAGCAACTCCGAGCCGTCGATGAGGCCCAGGTGCACGTGGGCGTCACGGAAGCCGGGGAAGATGGTGCCGCCGAGGTGCGCGGATGCTGTCGGATCGGAATCCGACGCGAGGCGGAACCCGGACGCATCCGCGACGATCGTCGACGGTCCGCGCCAGCCGTCTTGCCAGCAGTCGTCGACGGTGAAGACGGTCACGGGCGGGCTCCCTTCGAGACGCGCTTCGCGCTCCTCAGGGAGCGGGCGTCGGCGAATCCGTTCCCTGAGGAGCTGCCGCAGGCAGCGTCTCGAAGGGAACCAACCAGTCCCTCAGCCAATCTCTGTCCTCACCGCAAAAAGTTCGGGGAAGAACGTGAGGTCGAGCGCTTTCTGCAGGAATCCGACGCCGCTGGATCCTCCCGTGCCCCGTTTCATGCCGATGATGCGCAGCACAGTCTTCACGTGCCGGAATCGCCACAACTGGAAGTTGTCCTCCAGATCGACGAACTCTTCGCACGTCTCGTACTCGAGCCAATACTTTTCCGGGTTCTCGTAGATGCGCGCGAACGTCTGCACGAGATCCTCATTCATCGAGTAGCCCTTCGTGACATCGCGCTCCAGCACCGCTTTCGGAACATCGTGTCCGTTCCGCGACAGGTACCGCAGAAACTCGTCGTACACGCTCGGTTCGTGGAGAATCCCCTCAAGGAGCGCGTGGGCTTCCGGGTGAGATTCGAAGACCTTCAGCATTCCGGCATTCTTGTTGCCGAGCAGGAACTCCACCGCACGGTACTGGTACGACTGGAATCCGGAAGCGTTGCCGAGGTACCCGCGAAACTCCGCATACTCCGATGGCGTGAGGGTGGCCAGCACCGACCATTGCTCCGTGAGCTGCTTCTGGATGTGCTTGACGCGCGCGATGCGCTTGAGGGCGACCTGAAGCTCGTCGTTCGCGATGAGCTCTTTCGCCGACATAAGTTCGTGCCGGATGAGCTTCAGCCACAGTTCGCTCGTCTGGTGCTGGATGATGAACAGCATTTCGTCGTGGTGCACCGGGTCGCTCACGGGAACCTGTGCGCTCAGCAGACTGTCCAACTGAAGGTAGGAGCCGTAGCTCATTCGATCTTTGAAGTCGGTGACGATTTCGGATTCGATGGTGCGTTCGTGCGTCGTTGCGTCGGCCATCCAACGACAGTAGTACAGAATCGGAACGGCCGCCACGATTTCGTAGCGGCCGCCTCGATGCGATCTACAGCGCCGCGAGCTCCGAAATCACGGCGTCCCCCGGGCGAACCCGGTCGAACGTGGGCGCGATCTCCGCCCGACCCAGCAACTCGTCCATTTTGCGCTTGCGGCGGTTGTTCACGAGCGTGACGACGGTGCCCTTCTTGCCGGCACGCCCGGTGCGACCGGCGCGGTGCAGGTAGCTCTTGTACTCATCCGGCGGGTCGGCCTGAATGACGAGTGAAATGTCGTCGACGTGGATGCCGCGCGCAGCGACATCCGTTGCCACGAGCACCGTGACCCTGCCGCTCGTGAGCTTCTCCAGGTTGCGGGTCCTGCGCGCCTGATTGAGGTCGCCGTGCAGGCTGACCGCCGGGATCCCCGCGTCATCCAGGTCGTCGGCGAGCTGCTCGGCGAACGCGCGCGTGCGCGCGAAGATGAGCGTTTTGCCGTCGCCGGAGGCGAGCTGCTCGATGATGGCGCGCTTGTCGCTCTGCTCGATCAGCAACACGCGGTGGTCGATCGTCGAGGATGCCTGGTCTTCGCCTGCGACCTCGTGCACGCTCGGGTTCACGAGGAATTCGTCGACGAGGGAGGCGACGCCCTTGTCGAGTGTCGCGGAAAACAGCAGTTTCTGCCCGTCGGGCGCGGTCTCCTTGAGGATGCGCTGAACCGGCTCAAGGAAGCCGAGGTCGCACATGTGGTCGGCCTCGTCGAGCACCGTGATGGTGACATCGCTCAGGTCGAGGCGACCCTGGTCGATGAGGTCCTCGATGCGACCGGGGGTTCCGATCACGATGTCGACGCCGCGCTGCAGCGCCATGACCTGGCGATGCTGCGGGACTCCGCCGTAGATCTGGGTCGTGAAGATTCCGACACTGCGCGCGATCGGCTGGATGGTGCGATCGATCTGCAGAGCGAGTTCGCGCGTCGGCGCGAGGATGAGGGCGCGCGGCTTGCGGCCCGGCTTGCGCGACTTGGCTCCATAGTTCTCGAGAAGGCGTTCCACGAGCGGGGCGCCGAACGCGATGGTCTTTCCCGAGCCGGTCTTGCCGCGGCCGAGAACGTCCATGCCCTTCAGTACGTCGGGGATCGTCGCGGCCTGGATCGGGAACGGCGACTGGGCTCCGAGGGCCGACAGTTCGCGAACAATGTTCGCGCCAAGGCCGAGGTCGGCAAAGGTCACGCCGATGACGTCGGATGCCTGAATGGCATCCGCTTCGAGGCGCTCGAGCACGACGTCTTCGTGCGCGGTGTACTTCTTCTCTGCGGCGTCGCGCTTCGGGTAGAAGTCGGAGTCGCGGCGCTGGCGCTCTTCGCGCTGTGGCCGGTCGCTGCGGTGTGCACGGTCGTCACGACGCGGACGGTCGTCCGTACGCGGCCCGTGCTCGAATGCCATCCGGCGGTCGTTGCGGGCCGGGCGGTCGTCACGGGCCAGCCGTGCGTTGCGGTCCGGACGGTCGCTGCGGTCGGGGCGAGCGCTGTAGTCCGAGCGGGAGCTACGGTCGGGACGCGCAGTTCGGTCGGGACGCGCAGTCCGGTCCGTACGTGCACTGTACTCAGAACGGGCGCTCCGGTCGGGACGCGCAGTGCGGTGCGGTGCGGTCCCCTCCGGCTGCCAGTCGGGACGACGGTCGGTTGCCCGATCGGCACCACGGCCGGCACGGCGATCACCGCCGCGTTCCGGTTGGCGGCTGTCGGTGCGCTTCGCGCGATCCTGTGCACTCCAGCGCTTCTTGGCCGGCGTGACGGTCGCCTCTGCGGGGCGGTATCCGCGGTGCTTGGGGCTCTTGCTGCCCGGCTTGTGCGCGGGAGCAGTCGAGCGCGCGGGGCGCGCAGGCGTTTTCTTATAGTTCGGCATGATTCTTTCCGGGTTGTCTCAATTGCAGGGCAGAGCAGAACGAATCGTTCGTGCTTACTGCAGGAACCCGGGCAGACTTTGGCCAGGACCGTTCACTTGCGTGTTATCCCCACACGTGCGGATGCCTATGGAAACATCCAGGGGAACCGGCCCAGCAGACTTACAAACCCATTCGCGCGATCGCGCGATGTCCAGAGCCGACTGAACAACACTACCCTGTCGCGCCGCAAAGGGATAGGACCTCTCCGCGCGAGAGAATATCTTCACGGCAGGTTAACAATTTCGGCGACGCCGATCCCTGCGAAGGAGCACCATGATCCGAGGCAGATCGAGCACCCAACTCGGCGTCACGGCATCGATCGCCTCCTCCACGGTGTTCGCCGTCGTCTTCGTGCTCTCCGCGCACCTCGACGCGACGGCCAACGAACTGTTCGGCTGGCGCACGTTCTTCACCGTTGCGATGCTCCTCGGATTCCTCACGATGGCGAAACGGTGGACGGGGATCAAAGTTCTTATCCGCCGCATCCTGGACCGCCCCGCAATCGGCCTTGCGCTGCTCGTCACCGCCGCCATGCTGGGCACGCAGCAGTGGCTGTTCACGTGGGCACCCGGACAGGGCCGGGGCCTTCAGGTCGCACTCGGGTACGTCATCATGCCCATCATGCTCGCGCTCATCGGCCGCATCGTGTTCAAGGAGCGTCTCGGGCCATGCGCATCTCTGCAGTCGCGGTCGCCGCTGCGGCCGTCATATACCAGACCGTGCAGGTCGGCGGGCTCTCGTGGGAAACTCTCGTCGTCGCGCTCGGGTATCCGATCTACTTCACCGTCCGCCGGTTCGCCGGCATCGGTGGCAGCGCGGGCTTGAGCGCGGAGATGATGCTCACCCTTCCTGTCGCCATCCTGCTTCTCCTGCTCGACGACCCGACGCTGCGCACGCTCCAGAATCCGGGGACCGGATTCAGCATCATCGGATTCGGCATTCTCGCCTCCATCGGACTTCTGCTCTACATCGGAGCGAGCCAGCTGTTGCCCATGAGCGTGTTCGGGCTGCTCAGCTACCTCGAGCCGATCCTGCTCGCCGTCGCCGCCGCGCTCGTGTTGAGCGAACCGCTTCCCGCGAGGGAGTTGCCCACCTACATCACGATCGGAATCGCGCTCTTGTTGCTGGCCGTGGAAAGCCTTGTCCGGCAGCGACCCCCACGGAATCAGCCGATCGTCGTATGACTTTCGTTCCCTGCGGCTCTCGAAGGGAACGAGGCAGTCACGGCGTCGCCCCTTCGAGACGGGCTCCGCCCTCCTCAGGGAGCGGCACCGTTCCCTGAGGTGCGAGCGCAGCGAGCCTCGAAGGGAACCATCCAGTCACGGCGTCGCCCCTTCGAGACGGGCTCCGCCCTCCTCAGGGAGCGATCGCTTTCGCCTCGCGCCGATCTGCGCGGCGTTCCTTCGCACCTTCGACGAGGTAGTACAGCGTCGGCAGCACGATCAGGGTGAGAATGGTCGACGACACGAGCCCGCCGATGACGACGATCGCGAGCGGCTGGGAGATGAACCCGCCGTGGCCCGTGAGCCCGATCGCCATGGGCAGGAGCGCAAATATCGTCGCGAGCGCCGTCATCAGGATGGGGCGAAGGCGCCGGCTCGAGCCGTGCACGAGCGCATCGCCGACCTTCATCCCTCTCTCCCGATACTGGTTCACCAGGTCAACAAGCACGATCGCATTCGTGACCACGATCCCGATGAGCATGAGAACGCCGATGAGGGAGGCCACCCCGAGGGGGATTCCCGACAGCACCTGCAGGATGATGCCGCCCGTGGCAGCGAACGGCACAGACACGAGCAGCAGCAGCGGCTGGCGGAGGCTCTTGAACGTGGCCACCATGACGACATACACGATGAGGATCGCGGCAAGCAGCGCGAGGCCGAGCTGACTGAACGCATCCGCCTGCTGGGACGTGACCCCACCCAACGCTACGGACGTGCCCGCGGGCAGGTCGACGGCGTCGACCGCTTCCTGCACGGAGATCGACGCCGTTCCGACATCCGCGACGTTCGGCGTGACACTCACGGTGGCGGCGCGAAGCCCCTTGATCGTCGTGATGCTCGCAGGCCCATCCGACTTCTCCACCGTCGCCAGTTCTGAGAGCATCTGGGGCCCGACCCGGGTCGGAATCGACAGGTTCTTCAGCTCCTCGATCGTGTCAGGGGCATCCGCCGTCTGCAGGTAGATCGAGATGGTCTTGTCGTCGATGACCGCGGATCCCGCAAGGGACGGCTGGATCGCCTGCGACACGATCGAACCGATGACGATCTCGCTCAGCCCCACTGCAGCTGCCTTGTCCCGGTCGACGACGACCGCGATGAACGGCTGGGTTTCCGCGAGATTGCTCGTGGCCTCCGCGGTCACGGAAAGTTCCTGCACGGCGGAGAGCACTTTCGACGCCGCGGCGCGCAAGTCATCCTGCGTCGTCGCCGTAATGTTCACGTCGATGCTGGACGATGCGAATCCTGAGCCAGCAGTCGAAAGCGACACCGTGCCGACGTCGCTGAGTTTCTCAAGCTCGCTCCGCACAGTCTTCTGCAACGCATCCTGATTCGCACCAGGGTCCGTCGTGATCGAAAAGCGGATGCCGCCACCGCCGCCGAAGGCCGCAGCGAGCGAATTGCCGCCGCCGATCGTCAACTGCACCGTTTCGACACCCTCGATTCCGCGCAGCGCATCCTCGACCTTCGACGCCGCACGATCCTTCGCGTCGAGACTCGTCCCCACGGGAAGCGACTGAGTGACGCTGATCGTGTTCTGGCCGCTGTCGCCGATGAAGTTCGTCGTGAGGCTCGGCACGAGCGCGACGGTCCCGCCGAGAACGAGGAGCGCCGCGATGATCGTGGCGACCGGGCGCTTGAGCGTCCAGTGGATCACGGGAAGATAGCCGCGCTGCAGCCTCGTCGGCTTCTCCAGTTCGTCCTCCGCCGACACGACCCCTTCGCGCAGTTCGCGGCGCGAAACGAGTTGGCCGTCGGCATCCTGGATCGCCTGCTGCCCTCCGCCCGCAGAACCAGCGGCGGCGGCAGCGACCGCCTTCTTCGAGTTGCCGAGGAACCAGTAAGCGAGCACGGGAACAATCGTGAGTGCCACGAACAGTGACGCGCCGAGCGCGATCGTGATCGTGAGCGCGAACGGCCGGAACAGTTCCCCCGTGATATCGCCGACGAGCGCAATGGGAAGGAACACAGCGACCGTGGTGACGGTGGATGCCGTAATCGCCGCGGCAACCTCCTTCACCGCCGTGAGGATCGCTTCCGCCTTCTCCTGACCGAGCGTCAAATGCCGCTTGATGTTCTCAATCACCACGATCGAGTCGTCGACGACCCGGCCGATCGCGATCGTCAGCGCACCGAGGGTCAGGATGTTGAGCGAGTACCCGGTCACCTGCATCCCGATGAACGTGATGAGCACCGACACCGGAATGGAGATGGCCGTCACGAGCGTCGACCGCACCGAAAGCAGGAAGACCAGAATGACGATGACCGCGAACAACAGCCCGAGAAGGCCCTCCGTCGCAAGCGCGTCGATCGACTGCTGGATGAACGGCGCCTGATCGAACACGATCGTGAACGCCGTGTTGCTGCCGAGCGCCGCCTCCAGGTCGGGAAGGGCATCCTGCACTTCCTTGGACACCGCAACCGTGTTGCCATCCGGCGTCTTCGTGACCCCGATGGTCAACGCCGGCTCGCCGTTCACGCGGGAAATGCTCGTGACCGGGTTGTCGACCAGTTTGACATCCGCGACATCGCCGATCGTGAGCGGTGCGGCGCCCGCTTCACCCGGCGTTGAACCCGGCGCGGTACTCGGCGGCGGCGCCGAACCGATGAGCGGGAGATTCGCGATCTCCTCGACTGTATGAATCCTCGAACCGGACTGCACCGTGAGCGTCGTATCGCCCTCGGTGATGTTGCCGCCGGGCAGAAGGACGCCGTTCGAGTTCAGCGCGTCGCGGATCGCCTGCGTACTCAGGCCCGCCGCGAACAGTTTCGCGGTATCCGGCGTGATGGTGACACGCTGGCCAACCGCGCCCTGCAGGCTCGCCTCGCGCACATTGTCGAGCTTCTGGAGTTCCACGATCGTCGAAGACTGGAGCAACGCGACGAGGTCGTTCTCGCTCAGATCGCTCGTGACCGCAATCTGGATGACCGGGAAGTCGTCAATGCTTCCCGTGATGATGCGCGGATCGGAGTTCTCCGGCAGCGCGCTCTTGATTCGGTTGATCGCCTGCTGAACCTTCTGCTCCGCGGTGGCGAGGTTCGTGCCGTACGTGAACGCGGCGGTGATCGAGGACAGATTGGACGTGGAGGTCGCCGTGGTGCTTTCCAGTCCCGGAACACCCTGGATCGCCGTCTCGATCGGGGTGCTCACGTCGTCGTTGACGACATCCGGCGCCGCGCCCGGGTAGCTCGTGACGATCACCATCTGAGGGAACGACACCGAAGGAATGAGTTCCTGCTTGAGAGTCGTGAGCGCAATCCCGCCGAACACGCCGACGACGATGGTCACAAGCGCGATGAGCGCGCGGTTGCGCAGGCTGAACACGGAAAAGAGATGCACGGACAAACTCCTGAAATCGGCGCCGACGGTGGCGGCGCACTTTCGCGCTCAACCTCGCGCCTTCTGAAAGTATTCCACCCCCGACCACGGCGTGGCCCCTCGGCGCCCAGCGAGGACGCGCAGAAGTCGGTGCCTGCCTGGCACTACAGTGACAATAGTTCCCCACCGTTCCTGCCCCCACACTTGGATGCACCTATGTCGCCCGCGCTCACTATGACCCGACGGTGGATCCAACTGATGCTGGGCCTGTTCCTCTACGGCATCGCGATTTCGATGATGGTTCGCGCCGCCATCGGCATCTCGCCGTGGGACGTTCTCGCCCAGGGCATTTCACTGCGCACCGGAATCCCGTTCGGCTTCGTCACCAACATCGTGGGCGGCGTCGTTCTTTTGCTGTGGATTCCCATTCGTCAAAGGCTCGGCGTCGGCACCGTGCTGAATGCGCTGCTCGTGGGGCCCAGTGCCGAAGTCGGGCTGTGGCTCATCCCGGAACAAACCGACTTATGGTCGCGCATTCCCATGTTCGTCGGGGGACTTCTCCTGCTGGCGATCGCCACCGGCCTCTATATCGGCGCACGGTTCGGACCGGGCCCCCGAGACGGCCTCATGACGGGAATCAACGCGAAGTTCGGCATCCGCCTTTGGATCGTGCGGACCTCACTCGAAATCACCGTGCTGGTCATCGGTTGGATCCTCGGCGGCGACGTCGGAATTGGGACACTCGCTTTCGCGCTTCTCATCGGACCGCTCGTGCACTTCACCATTCCGATCCTCATGGTTCCGGCCGCTCGCGCTACACCCGAGTCACCGTCCGAGCCGTCAACAGCCCGATAAGCACGAGCCCGAACACGACAAGAGCCAGGCCAACGATCGCCCGGCCACTCAGTGTCTCGTGCAGGACGAGAACGCCCAGGAGTGTCGCCGTCATCGGTTCCCCGAGCCCCAGCGTTGCCACGGTGGATGCGCTGAGCGCTTTGAGTCCGTAGGCGAGGAACAGGCATGCGACGGTGATCGTGCCGATGCCGAGCCACAGCCCCATCGCCAGTCCGTCCAGTGAAGCGAGCCAACTCGGGTCCGACAGCAGCAGAATGGGCAGCGCCCCCACCGCCGACCACCCGAAAATGACCGCGACGGAGCCGACCGGAGTCCAGCCGTCCACGAGCAGCTTCTTCGCCGACAGCGCGTAGAACGCGTAGGACGCGCCAGCTCCGAGGGACAGCAGAAGTCCGGTGGCGCTCGTGACGCCGGATTCGCCGAACCCGGAAAGCAACGCGATCCCGATGACCGCGACGACCGTCGCCACGAGCCACGCATACCCCGGGAAGCGACGGCTCAGGAACCATTCGAACAGGCCCGTGAAGATTGGCCCGGAGCCGATCGCGACGACCGCGCCGACGGCGACCCCGTTGATGCTCATCCCCAGAAAGAACGTGGGCTGATAGGCGATGATCGCGGCGGCGCCGATCACCACGGTGGGCCATACGCGCCAGCGCGCCGAGACCGCCTTCGTCGATTGCGGATCCGGCCCCGAGAGGTTCGGAATGTGCAAGGTGAGCATGTCGGTGATGGGCTGCCCGGGCTCCAGATGGCGCAGCGATCGGCGCGATCTCAGCGACAGCAGCCACGCGACGAGCGCGAGGGCAGCTCCGCCGATCACGATGCGCGCCGAGCCCACCGACAGGGAGGATGCGGCCTCCGGTCCGAGTGCCTGCGCGGTTCCGGTCGTGCCGAACAGAATCGCCGCGATGAGGGCGAAAATGACGTGGCGCACGTGCTCATCGTTCCACACCCAATCGCCCAACAGGCCCGCTTTGGTCCCAAATGAAGGTATCCGGCGCCTGCAGCACGAGTGTTACGTGCTCGCGCAGCGCCGGATGCCTTGGATTGCCTTCATTTGGGACGTGAGTGCTACAGGTTGCGGGCCGCGTAGACCGCCATCGCGTCGCGCACGAACTCGGCGCCGTCCTGCCCGCCGTAGTTCGCGCCGAAGCGCGGGTCGGCGACGTACATCTCGCCGAGTCCCGTGAAGTACTCCTTCGTGGGTCCGGTCGTTCCGCCGCCCGGAGTCCCCGGGATGCCGCGCAGCCACTCGAACTGCCGCTGCGCGAGAGCCTGCGCCTCGTCGCTGCCCGGATCGACGCCGGCCTTCGCCGCCGCGATCCAGTCCTCGCCGAGCTTCTGCATCCTGGCCTTCCAGCCGGCCTTCTGCTCCGCGGTCTGCGAGCGCCACCAGGCATCGCTCTTCGCGTAGGCATCCGCGCCCCACCGCTCTTCGACCTCCTCCTTGTACTGGGTGTGGTCGAATCCGTCGAACATGTCCTCTGCCATGAGTTGTTCACCTCCTTCCAGTTTTGTGATCGTCGACTCGACGGCACCGATCTGGCGGTCGAGCCGTTCCTTCTCCCTCTGCAGCCAGTGCAAGTGGGTGAGCAGGGCGTCGGCGTGTTCCTTTTGCCCCGCGAGGACGTCGGCGATCGCCGGCAGCCCGAGTCCGAGCTCCCGCAACAACAGGATGCGCTGCAGCCGCGTGAGCGCATCCTCGTCGTAGTAGCGGTAGCCGTTCGCGCCGACCCGGCTGGGCTTCAGCAGCCCGACGTCGTCGTAGTGGCGAAGCGTGCGGCTCGTCGTTCCCGACAACCGCGCGATGTCCTGAATGGACCAGTCCATGTCCGCCTCCTCTTCTGCTCACCCATCACGCTAAACGTTGACGCGACGTCAATGTCAAGCACTTTCATCATTCAGGAGGTGGTGTGACTGGTGGGGCGGGTGAAGTGTGGAGAGGAACCCGAACTCACGTGCAGAACGAGCGGATCGTGCCCTCCAGAATGTCCGTCAACTGCTCGATGGACTTCGTCGTTGCCCACTCGGTATCGGCGTGCGCGCCGCCGCCATCCACGCCGATGAGCAAGCACGGAATCCCCGAGTCATGAATGAGCCCCGCATCGGTCCAGAACGGCTCGCCCCGCGTCGGCAGGGGAGAGCCGGTCACGCGCTCGCCGCTGGATGCCACGGCCTGAACGATCGGCCACTCGGGATCCGCCTCAAACGCGTTCCTCGCAATAAGCCGGCGAAGGTCGTACCGAAAGTTCGGTGTCGTCGCCGCGATGGTGTCCAGAACCGCGCGAAGTTCGTCCTCCACCGAGTCGGGGGTGTCGCCCGGCAAGGTTCGGCTCTCAATGGTGAGGGTGCAGGATCCGGCAACCGTCGCGGCATCCGAACCTCCCGATATCGTGGCGACCCTGACCGAGCTGTGGCCCAGAAGCGGATGCGCTGGCCGCCCGTGGAACGTGGCCTGCAGCTCCTCGATGGCTCGCAGCACGAGGCCGGCGTGCACGATCGCGTCAACACCCTGCTCGGGCATGGATCCGTGGGCCGCGACGCCGGTCAGGTCGATCGTGAACCAGGCGAAGCCACGATGCGCGAGAACCAGATTCATTTCGCTCGGCTCGGTGACGATTGCGCCATCCGCGGTGAACGCCGCGAGCGCATCCTCGGTGCCGAGGCTTCCGAACTCCTCGTCCGCGACGAGGGTGACGATCACGTCGCCGGAGAGATTCGCCGCTTTGGCACGGGCAGCGGCGACCATGATGGCGGCGACGCCGGCTTTCATGTCGAACGCCCCGCGCCCGAACACCTTCGTGTCCTTCACCGTCGCGGCAAACGGGTCTCCGTCATATCCGGCAACTCCTACGGTGTCGACGTGGCCGTTCAGCATGAGTGAGCGGCCGCCACCAGTACCTCTCGCGACGCCTACTACCGTCGGGCGATCGGCCCTCCCCAGGCGGTGTACCTCGAATCCCTGGGCCGCGAACCATTGCGCACACCACTCGGCGATTTCCGATTCCCCTGCACCACCCGGTATGAGGTCCGGGTTCACCGAATCGATGCGGATGAGCGCCTGGGTGAGTTCGACGGGATCCATGGGAGCGGGTGCTGTTGGTGTCATGCCCCGAATCTACCTGTCACACCAGTCACACCACCTCCTGAATGATGAAAGCACTTGCGCGGGGGCGAGACGCGATATATCTTGATTATTGCGCAACGCGATATAGCGCGAGTTTCAGTCCACGCAGAATCACATCAGTCAGGAGAAATCGATGGCAACCGAGACATGGCTCATCGAAAGCGGGAAGATCATCGACATCGACATGGTGCGCAAGCTCAAGGTCGGCCTCATCGGCGGGAAGGTCGACATCGTCGGCCACGACGAACCGGGCGCCCGCGTCGAAGTGCACTCCGTGAGCAAGAAGCCCCTCAAAATTTCGATCGACGGCGACACGCTCGAAGTCGACCACCCCCAGCTCGCGTGGGACAACTTCATCGAAATGTTCAAGACGTTCAACATCAACGCCCGAGCGGACGTGAGCATCATGGTTCCCCGCGATGTCGCACTCAAGTTCGGCGTCGTCTCGGCATTCGGGCTCATCAGCGGGCTCACCGAGGACGCCAAGATCAGCACCGTGAGCGGCGAGGTCGTCATCGACAACGTCTACGGGGATCTCGAACTCAATTCGGTCAGCGGAGAGATCAACGTACGGAACCACTACGGCAACATCACCGCAAAAACGGTGAGCGGCGACCTCACCGCGAGCGGGGAGATCATGAAGTTCAACTCCAACAGCGTCTCCGGCGACATCTTCCTCGACCTCACCGGCATCCCGGATGCCGCGAACGTCAAGACGGTGTCCGGCGACATCACCCTGCGGCTCGAAGCCGGTGTGCCGGCGCAGTACAAGGTGAACACCGTTTCCGGCAAGCTCCAACTTGACGACTCCGAAATCTCCGGAGTGCGCGGCCAGTACACGGGCAAACACGGCGACCTCCACGGGCAGTGGCTCGAGTTCAACGCCTCCACCGTGTCGGGCGACGTCGCCGTGGTCCACGCACGCGAAACCGCGGGATCCGGCCGATGACACCACCCGTCTTCGCGCACGGGCACTTGCGCCTCTACCTGCTCAGCCTCCTCGCCGAGGAGCCCATGCACGGTTACGAAGTCATCCTCGCGCTCGAGGAACGATTCGGCGGCACGTACACCCCGAGCGCCGGAACGATCTACCCGCGGCTCGCGAAGCTCGAAGAGGAAGGTCTCGTCACGAAGTCCGCGGATGGCCGAAAGACGGTGTACGAGATAACCGAAGCCGGCCGCGCAGAGCTGGCCGCACGGCAGCACGAACTCGACGAAATCGAAAGCGGCGTGACCGACTCGGTGCGCCGGCTCGCCGATGACGTTCGCCACAGCGTCGACCAGGCCATGAAGAGCCTTCGGGCCGACCTCGCCTCCGCCGCCCGCGAGGCCAGGGACGAAGCACGGCAGGCCGGCCGCAACATCCGTGCCGACATCCGCGAAACAACGAGCGGTCGGCTGCGCGAAGCGGACATCGTCATCAACGACTTCCGCCACCAGGTGCGCTCGGATCTTCGCGGCATGGCGGCACGCGACGAACTCACGAAAGAGACCGTGGATGAGCTGAAGTCGAAACTGGACGACGTGCGCGCGGGCATTCTCCGACTGAACTGAACCACGCCCGGCCGAATCCGACTTGCGCGGGGGCCGGATAGGAGTATTGTCGCACCTCGTGACTAACGAAGTCCGGTCGCCCAAACGTTGGCTGATCGGCGAACCACTGCCGTCGGAGAAACTCGAGGGCCAGCTGCTGCCGAAGCATCTGGCGCTCCCCATCTTCGCAAGCGACGCCCTGTCGTCCGTCGCATACGGGCCGCAGGAACTCCTCATGATCCTGACCCTCGGCGGCCTCAGCTTCCTCACTTTCGCGCCGTGGGTTGCCGCCGCCGTCGTTGTCGTGCTCGTCACGGTTGTCGCGTCGTACCGGCAACTCATCAAGGCGTACCCCTCCGGAGGCGGCGACTTCGAAGTCGCGCACAAGAACCTCGGCGAGAAGGCCGGCCTCATCGTCGCGAGCGCCCTGCTCATCGACTACATCCTCACCGTCGCCGTGTCGGTGGCCAGCGGCGTCGACAACATCATTTCCGCGTTCCCGGCCCTGAACGCCTGGCGCGTCGAGCTCGCCGTGGGCTTTGTCATCCTGCTCGCGGCGATCAACCTTCGCGGCGTCCGCGAATCCAGCAAGGCTTTCGCGCTCCCCACCTACCTGTTCATCGCGAGCGTGCTGCTCATGATCGGCGTCGGCGCGGTGCGCACGATGCTCGGCGACGCACCGGTCGCGGAGTCGGCGCACTACACGGTGAAGGCCGAAGAGTTCACCCAGGTCGGAATCGTGCTCTTGCTGCTTCGCGCGTTCGCGAGCGGATGCAGCGCCCTCACGGGCGTCGAGGCCGTCGCCAACGGGGTGCCGGCTTTCCGCACGCCAAAAATCCAGAACGCGAAGCGCACCCTCACGCTCATGGGAGGGATCGCCATCACGCTATTCGTCGGCGTTACGACCCTCGCCCTGATCAGCCGGGTGCACTATGCGGAGACGCCATGCCATCTTGTCGGGTGGGCGGATTGCGCGACCCAACCGCAGCGCAGTGTCATGGCACAGCTGGCCGCCGCCGTGTTCGGAGGGGACACTCAGATCCTGTTCTACGTGCTTCAGGGCACCACGGCGGCCGTGCTGCTCCTCGCCGCGAACACCGCGTTCAACGGATTCCCCCTCCTCGGCTCTGTGCTCGCGCGCGACGGATACGCGCCGAAGTCGCTCTCCACGCGCGGCGACCGGCTCGTGTACTCGAACGGCGTGCTCGTCCTCGGGCTGAGCGCCATCGTGCTTCTCGTCGCATTCCAGGCGAGCCTCACCGCGCTCATCCAGCTGTACATCATCGGCGTGTTCGTGTCGTTCACGCTCGGCCAGTCCGGAATGGTGAAGCACTGGGTGCGCACGCTGCGCGAAGGGGCGCAGAACCGGCGGCAGATCATCCGGAGCCTGTCCATCAACTCGTTCGGCGCAGCGCTCACGGCGACCGTGCTCATCGTTGTCACCGTCACGAAGTTCACGCACGGCGCCTATCTGGTCTTCGTGATCGGACCGATCCTTTACGTGCTCATGCTCGGTATCAACCGGTATTACCGCAACGTCGAACGCGACCTCACGGTCGACGATACGACCGTGTTCGGATCCAGCGGCGACCACGCCATCGTGCTCGTCGGCAGGATGCAAAAGCCCACCCTCAAAGCCCTCGATTACGCGATCGCGGCGCGCCACGACAGCATCGAGGCCGTGCACTGCTCCATCAATGACGACGAAACGATTCTTCTTCGGAAGCAATGGAAGAAGATGAAAGTCCAGGTGCCGCTCAAGGTCATCCAGTCCCCGTACCGGGACATCAGCTTCCCGCTCATCAAGTACATCAAGAAGCGGCGCGCCACTCACGGTTCCGAAGTCGTGACCGTGTACATGCCGCAATACATCGTCGGCCACTGGTGGGAGAACTTCCTGCACAATCACAAGGCCCGCCGCATCCGCCACAAACTCATGCTCACGCACGGGGTTACCATTGCGCTCGTGCCCTGGCTCCTGGACTCCTCCAAAGTTCTCTACGCGCGGCCCGGGAGGCCGCTGCCCGGCCAGGAGCGCCGCGGAGAGCCCGTGCGCCAGGCCGTGGTCCGCAAACCTCTGCCCCCGGCAAAGCTCGCCTCTCGGAAACGCGACTGACGTGAGAGCACTGTTCGCAGTCCTCGCGGGCGGCTTCGTCGGCACAGGGTTGCGCTTGCTCGCGGATACCCTGATCTCGCACGCCGACACGGGCTTTCCGTACAGCACGCTCCTCGTCAACGTCGTCGGATCGTTTGCGCTCGGGATCGCGGTCGCACGGCTCTGGTCACGGTTCCGCCCGTGGCTGAGGGCAGGCGTCGGCACAGGGCTGATCGGATCGTTCACGACGTTCTCGGCCGTCGCGGTCTCGCTCGTCGCGCAGACTTCCCACGGCCTGTGGCTACTCGCGATCGTCTATTTCTTGCTCACGCTCCTCCTCGGATTCGCGGCCGCAGCTCTCGGCCTTCGGGTAGGGCGAGTCGCGACCCCGATCGACTGGGTCGACGAATGAGCCCGCTCGTGGTCGCAGCGGTTCTGCTCGCCGGCGGCGCGGCGGCCGTCATCAGGTACGGGCTTTCCGTGATGCTCGCGCGTACTTCCGCGGCGGAAGGCTTCCCGTGGACAGTCCTGATCGTGAATGTCGTCGGATCGGGCATCGGCGGCGCGGTGCTCGGCCTGGCACACGGCGCGGGAATCCCATCCGAACTGCAACTCGTCATCCTCACGGGCGTGTGCGGCGGGCTCACGACATTCAGCACATTCAGCGTCGAGACCATCCAACTCATCACGCACGGGCGCTGGCGCGCGGCGATGCTCAACGTCGGATTGAACCTGGTTGTCAGTCTTGGCGCGTGCGTGCTCGGCTACCTTCTCGCCTAGAACCGGGCGCGCGAGAGTGCGGCCCGCACCAGCTAGATTCGAGTCATGAGCTACGACATCGAATCCGTTCGTGCCGACTTTCCGGCACTCGTCAACGGTTCAGCCCACTTCGACGGACCGGGCGGAACGCAGACCCCCCAGCAGGTCATCGAGGCGATTGCCGCTGCGCTGCGCAATCCGCTGTCGAATCGCGGCACGGTCACCACGGGAGAGTCCAACGCGGAGAAGACCGTGACGGATGCCCGGTCGGCCATCGCGGACCTCGTGGGAGGCGACCCGGGCGGCGTCGTGTTCGGCCGCAGCGCAACCCAACTCTGCTACGACTTCTCTCGCTGGATTTCGCGGTCATGGGGGCCCGGCGACGAGGTTGTGGTGACCCGACTTGACCACGACTCCAACATCCGCCCGTGGGTGCAGGCGGCCGAGCACACGGGTGCGACTGTGCGCTGGCTCGACTTCGACCCCGAATCGTCCGAGCTTGACGACATCGCCACCGTCCTCTCGGACCGTACGAAGCTTGTTGCGGTGACCGCCGCGTCGAACCTGATCGGGACGAAGCCGCCGGTCGCCGCAATTTCCGCGGCGGCTCACAAGGTCGGTTCTTTGGTTTACGTGGACGGCGTGCACTTCACAGCACACGCCGCCGCCGACATTGCAGCGTTTGGCGCCGATTTCTACTCGTGCTCCCCGTACAAGTTTCTCGGGCCACACCTCGGTGCCCTTGCGGCATCCCCGGAACTGCTCGAGTCGCTTCACCCCGACAAACTGCTGCCCTCGACGAACGACGTGCCGGAACGGTTCGAATTCGGCACACTCCCTTATGAAATGCTCGCGGGGGTCGCCGCGGCAGTCGACTACCTCTCGAACATGGGCACCACTGCCGGAAAGAACTCGACACTGGCGAACGCGCCCAGACGAGAGAAACTCGTCGATGCGTTCGCACGGCTCGCGGAGCACGAGGACGCGCTCCTGGCCCGGCTTGAATCCGGGCTCGCCGAACTCCCCGCCGTCACGGTGCACTCGCGAGCGGAGCATCGCACGCCGACGCTGCTGCTCACGTTCGACGGGCGCGACACCCACGACGCGTACGAGTTCCTCGCCGCGCGGGGAGTCGATGCGCCATCCTCGAACTTCTACGCGCTCGAAGCCAGCCGACGCCTCGGACTCGGCGACGAAGGCGGGTTGCGCGTGGGCCTCGCCCCGTACTCGAGCGACGACGACATCGACCGCCTGCTCGCAGGGCTCGGAGCATTCCTCGCCAGCTGACCCCGCGAGTCAGAGATTGCTGAGGGTCGCGATGACCTGGCGTGCGATCTGGCGGCCGGCGCGGTTCGCGCCGATCGTGCTCGCCTGAGGTCCATACCCGGCAAAGAATATGCGGCCGTCTTTCCACGACGATCCGCCCCCGACCGTCACGCCGCCCTCTTTCTCGCGCAACTTCAGCGGCGCGAGGTGGCGCAGCTCCGGTCTGAATCCCGTGGACCACAGGATCGCATCCGCCTTCTGGAATGTACCATCCGCCCAGCGCACGCCGTCCGGCTCAATCGAGGAGAACATCGGCTTGGCCACGAGCAGTCCTCGGTCGATGGCGGCCTGGATTCGACGCGTGCGCGGCACCCCCGTGCCACTCACGATGCTGGGGAGAGCGCGCCCGGCCCGCGCGGCCTCATCCTGCATCGCGACAGCGGATTCGCGGGCTTCGAGGTTCAATTCGCTCTCGTCGAGAAACTCGATCGGGCGCCGGCTCACCCACGCGATCTCCGCAGCGACGGTTTCGAGCTCGAGGAGGAATCCGATAGCGGACGTCCCGCCGCCGACCACGACGACGCGCTTGCCGCGAAACTCCTCCGCAGACGTGTAATCGCTCGTGTGGAGGTGGCGCCCGGCGAACGAATCGAGACCCGGGTACCAGGGGATGAAAGGAGAGCCCCAGGTTCCCGTCGCATTCACGACGACATCGGTCACTATCTCGTGGTTCGTGTTCGACGCATCCGAGTACTCGACGACAAGCTCCAAACCGCGATTGGAAACCGTGTGCACATCGGCAGGGCGCACGATGTTCAGTCCGTAGTGCTCTTCGTACTGCCGATAGAAGTCCGACACCACGTCCTTGGCCGGGAGCGTGCGGTCCGCCGTATCGAACGACAGGCCGAGCGCATCCATCCCCGGCAGGTCGTTGATTCGGTGAGCGGAACCGATCCGAAGGGCCTCCCAACGCAGCTGCCACGCGCCCCCCGTTCCCGGTCCGCGATCGAGCACGAGAAAGTCGGATCCGGGCTCCAGCCCCAACCGCTGCAAGTAGAACGACACGGAAAGCCCGGCCTGACCGCCGCCGATGACGACGACTGAGGGATGCGGCGGAGCATGGTTCACACCGCTACGTTACCCGGCCATCCGGGGCGTGCCCCGCGGGGACGCCTACATGCTAAAGTTGGAAGTTGGTTTGGAAATCCTTGTAGTTGAGTTCTGAGCACCATCGTGTGTACTCAGTCTGGAATCGTGAGGGGGTAGCCCGTGGGACGTGGTCGCCAAAAGGCAAAACACACCAAGGTTGCCAGGGAGTTGAAGTATTTCAGCCCGAACACCAACTATGACGCGCTCGAACGCGAACTCACCCAGGCCGAGCAGAACGAGGCCATGGAGAAGTGGCCGGAGTACAGCCACGCCGGTGAAGACACCGAGCAGGGCAGCGCAACCCGCGCCTGACCGTTCCGCTTCGGCATTCTGACGCCGTCGTCTTCCGACGATTCGGTCGCCGTCAGCCGCGGTAATCGCCGATCAGGCGAACTGCACCGCCGTCGACGCCCTTTGCCCCCTGCTCGAAACCGCTGACATCGCGCGGCGCCATCGAGACAGCGCCGACCGGCCAGGCGCGGATGCCGTCCTCGGCCAATTGCCCGACAGTCGCCCCGACTGAGGACTCGTCGACCACGGCGATCATGCCGATGCCGAGGTTCCAGGTTCCCTCCGCCGACTGCAGCGTCGTGCCCGCCAATTCGGACAACACCCGGAACACCGGATCCGGCGACCACGTCGAACGGTCGACCTCGGTCCAGCTTCCCACCGGGAGCACGCGCGCGAGATTCGCGGCGATGCCGCCGCCCGTGACATGGCTGAGCGCGTGCACGGCACCGGGCGAGCGCTCGAGAACGCGCAGGAGTGCCGAGGTGTAGAGGCGAGTCGGCTCGAGCAGCACTTCGCCGACCACGCCGCCAAAATCGTCCGAGCGGTCCGTGTACGCGATCTTCCGCTTTGCGAGAATGTGCCGCACGAGCGAAAACCCATTGCTGTGCAGGCCGGAGGATGCGAGGGCGAGGACCGTGTCGCCGTCACGCACCCGCTCGGGGCCGAGCACGGCATCCGCTTCGACCACGCCCACCGCGGCGCCCGCCACGTCGTAGTCATCCGGCCCGAGCAGCCCAGGATGCTCTGCGGTCTCACCGCCCACGAGCGCCGTGCCGGTCGCGGAACACGCCCGCGCGATCCCCGCGACGATGTCGGCGATGCGTTCGGGAACGACCCGGCCGCACGCGATGTAGTCCGTCATGAACATCGGACTGGCGCCGACCACGACGATGTCGTCGACGACCATTCCGACGAGGTCCTGGCCGATAGTGTCGTGCTTGTCGAGCGCTTGCGCGATCGCGACCTTCGTGCCCACGCCATCCGTCGACGACGCGAGCAGCGGATGCCGATAGCGGGTGAGCGCCGAGGCGTCGAACAGCCCGGCGAACCCTCCAACGCCGCCGCGAACTTCGGGCCCGTGCGTTTGCGCCACGGCCGCCTTCATCAACTCGACCGCTAAGTCGCCGGCGCGGGTATCCACCCCCGCTGCCGCGTACGCGTCACTCATCATCCACCCACCGCCGTCCCGCGAGTGTGCAGTTGTGGCGGCTTTGAGCCCAGCAGAACGACCACAAGTGCACTTTCGCGGGATCTGTGGAAGTCACTCCTGCCGCCCCGGGTCGCCGAAGACGGGAGTGAGCTCGCGCGCGGAAGGGTCGCTCTCCAGGAGATTCTTGCCCATCAGGTGCGCCTCCGGCAGCGGAATCGGATACTTCCCCGTGAAGCACGCCGTGCACAGGCTCGACCGCGGCTGCTGGGTAGCCGCGACCATTCCGTCCTCGGAAAGATAGCCGAGACTGTCGGCGCCGATCGCCTGGCACACTTCGTCGTTCGTGAGGCCGGTCGCAAGCAGCTCGGCGCGGGAAGCGAAATCGATGCCGTAAAAGCACGGCCACGTAATCGGCGGGCTCGAGATCCGCACGTGAACTTCGGCGGCGCCCGCCTCCCTCAGCATCGCGACGAGCGCGCGCTGCGTGTTGCCCCGCACGATCGAGTCATCCACGACGATGAGGCGCTTGCCCTTGATCACATCCCGCAACGGGTTGAGCTTGAGCTTGATTCCGCGCTGCCGGATCGTCTGCGACGGCTGGATGAAAGTCCGACCGACATAGGCGTTCTTCACGAGCCCCTGCCCGTACGGGATGCCGGACGCCTCCGCGTAGCCGATCGCCGCGGGCGTGCCCGACTCGGGGGTCGGGATGACCAGGTCCGCTTCGACCGGATGCTCCGCGGCGAGCCTCCGGCCCATCTCCACGCGCGCTTCGTGCACACCGCGACCGGCGATCGTCGTGTCCGGCCTGGCAAGATACACGTACTCGAACACGCAACCCGCGCGCTTCTCCGGGGCGAAACGCTGCGTGCGCAACCCGTTCTCATCGATCGCGATGAGTTCTCCCGGCTCGACCTCGCGGACGAACGCCGCCCCGACGATGTCGAGAGCCGCCGTCTCGCTCGCGACCACCCAGCCGCGCTCGAGCCGGCCGAGCACGAGAGGGCGGACGCCCTGAGGGTCCCGCGCCGCGTACAGCGTCGACTCGTCCATGAAGACGAAGCAGAATGCCCCCTGCAACAGGGGAAGCACCTCCATGGCCGTGGATTCGAGGGTGTGGTCGAGGTCCCCCGTGAGCAGCGCGGTGACCACGGCTGTGTCCGTGGTGTTGCCGCGGGCGAGCTCTCCGTCGAGCTCGGGATGCCGCTCCCGCACGAGTTCCAGAAGTTCCATCGTGTTCGTCAAGTTGCCGTTGTGGCCGAGCGCGACGGTACCGCCCGCCGTACGTCCGAGCGTCGGCTGGGCGTTTTGCCAGCTCGATGAGCCGGTCGTCGAGTACCGCGTGTGGCCCACGGCGAGGTGGCCGACGAGAGTATTGAGCGCCGACTCCGTGAACACTTGCGACACGAGTCCCATGTCCTTGTAAACGAGGATCTTCGACCCGTCGCTCGTCGCGATGCCCGCAGACTCCTGGCCGCGATGCTGAAGCGCATACAGGCCGAAGTAGGTGAGCTTGGAGACCTCTTCGCCCGGTGCCCACACCCCGAACACGCCGCACGCGTCCTGCGGCCCCTTCTCGCCGGGAAGCAAATCGTGACCTAGCCGACCATCGCCACCGGCCAAAACGTGGGCCCCTATCCTTCGCTGCGCTGTGCGCTGTGGTCTGAAGAGTTGTCGCTTGCTTGCGCGCGCTCATCGGCACGCACCGCCAGTTTACCCGCGATCACCGGCTCGGCCCGTCGGCTTGCCCGGAAGTCGAGAGCAATGGCCGTCACCGCGCCGAGGACGACGCCGAGCGGGATTCCGAAGAGCGAGAAATATCCGAGCGAGGCCGCGAACCCGATCGCGGGATCCGCCGGGTAGAGCGATGTCAGGACGAGGGTAGCGAGAAATCCGAGGAGAGCCCCCACAACCATGAACACGGAGAACTTCGGTGCGCGGCGGATCGTGACCGACGCGCGCTCCTCTTCGTCAGCATCCTGCGGGGTCACGGTCATGCTCCTATTGTCGCGCATTCCATTCGAGAGGAAGCACGTCGGCGAGGCTCGCACGCGAACCGGATGCCGACACCCGGTCGGCCGCGACTGCCCCCGCCCAGTCGAGGGCCCCCGTGGCCAGCGCGATCCAGGATTCCGCATCCATCTCGACGACGTTCGGCGGGGTGCCGCGAGTGTGTCCCGGCCCCTCAATGCATTGCACTGCGCCGAACGGCGGCACCCGGACCTCCACCGAGTTTCCCGGCACAGCATCCGCGAGAACCTGGAGCAGGTAGCGCACGGCCACGGCTGTCGCATCCTTGTCGGCGTCGGCACCGGCTTCCTGCTTGATGCGCACGGCGGCCTGCCCGACGATCGCGACGATTCTCCCTTTTCCCATCACTCCACGGTAGCCGAACATGCCGGTCCAGGTCCGGCCCGGTAGCCTGTGGTGGTGCGAATTCTCCTTCTCGGTTCCGGTGCGCGCGAGCACGCCATCCTCACGGCGCTGCTCGAAGAGGAAGCCGGCCACGAGATCACGGTGGCGCCGGGAAACGCGGGAATCGCCGATCAGGCGACGACGATCTCCCTCGACCCCGCCAATCCGGAACTGATCGCCGAATTTGCCGCCGACCACGACATCGAACTCGTCATCGTCGGCCCGGAAGCGCCCCTCGTCGCGGGAGTCGCCGACGCCGTGCGCAAGCGCAAAGTGGCGGTGTTCGGGCCGAGCAGGGCGGCGTCGCAACTGGAGAGCAGCAAATCGTTCGCGAACCGGGTGATGGACGCTGCCGGCGTTCCGACGGGACGCGCGATCGATGCGAACAACATCGCGGAGGTCGCCAAAGCTCTGGACGAGTTCGGCGCGCCGTTCGTGGTGAAAGCCGATGGGCTCGCCGCGGGCAAAGGGGTTCTTGTCACCTCCGACCGTGCGGCGGCGCTCGCGCACGCCGAGCACTATCTTCAACTCGGCCCGGTGCTCGTCGAGGAGTTCCTCGATGGTCAGGAAGTTTCCCTCTTCCTCCTCGCTGACGGGTCGACGGTAATTCCCCTGTCGCCTGCGCAGGACTACAAGCGCGTCGGGGACGGTGATCTCGGCCCTAACACGGGCGGCATGGGCGCGTATTCGCCCCTGCCGTGGTTGCCGGCCGGGTTCGTGCAGGAGGTGGTTGACCGCATCGCCCTCCCGGTGATCCGGCAGCTCGCGGTCGAGGGCACACCGTTCAGCGGACTTTTGTACTGCGGGCTCATCCTGACCGCGAAAGGCATTCGGGTGATCGAGTTCAACGCCCGATTCGGCGACCCTGAGACGCAAGTGGTGCTTCCGCGGCTCAGAACGCCGCTGAGCGGATTGCTCATGGCGGCGGCCACCGGCTCTCTCGCAGAGCTGCCCCCTCCGGAATTTTCGGACGACGTGTGCGTCACGGTCGTGCTCGCGAGCGAAGGCTACCCGGATGAGCCGAAGACGGGCAGGCCCATCAGCGGGATCGAGGCCGCTGAGGCCGTGCCCGGAGTCACGATCCTCCACGCTGCGACCGCGAGGGACCGCAACAAACTCGTCGCTACGGGCGGCCGGGTCCTCAGCATCGTGGCCCGCGCTCCGGACTTCGCCGAGGCTCGCGCACGGGCGTACAGCGCGCTCAGCGAAATCTCGCTGGAGGGCTCGCACTTCCGTACTGATATCGCGCAGCACCCCTCCCGCTAATTGCTTTCATTATTCAGGAGGTGGTGGGGCTGGAGTGACTCTCAGAATCACACCTGGTCACTTCAGCCCCACCACCTCCTGAATAATGAAAGTGTGAGGACGGACATCGACGGCTGGGAACTGAGCTACTCCGGCAAGGTGCGCGACCTCTACCGTTCGGAGGATCGACCGGGCGAGGTGCTCATGGTGGCGAGCGACCGCGTGAGCGCATTCGACCACGTGCTCGAACCCGGCATCCCCGGCAAAGGCGAGTTGCTCACGCGCCTCAGCCTGTGGTGGTTCGCGCAGCTGACGGGCGTACCAAACCATCTGGTGAGCGACCACACGATTCCAGGCGGAGCTGCGAGCCTCATCCCTACTGAGGTCGCGGGCCGCGCCATGCTCGTGCGCACGCTCGACATGTTCCCGATCGAGTGCGTCGTGCGCGGATACCTTGCAGGGAGCGCGTGGTCCGAATATCAGGCGTCAGGGAGCGTATGCGGGATCCCACTGCCCGAGGGGCTGTCGTTCGGCGACCGGCTGCCGCATCCGATCTTCACGCCGGCATTCAAGGCGCCGCTCGGGGAACACGACGAGAACATCACGTTCGACCGCGCCATCGAGCTTGTCGGCGCGGATGCGGCGGAGTCGCTCCGCTCTCTGAGCCTCGACATTTACGTCCGCGCCGCCGCGATCGCCGAGGAGCGCGGCCTCATCCTCGCCGACACGAAGTTCGAGTTCGGAACCGACCCCGACGGCGCGATCACCGTCGCAGACGAGGTGCTCACGAGCGACAGCAGTCGCTACTGGGATGCCGCAGCGTGGAACCGCGGCGAGCGCAAGGACAGCTTCGACAAGCAAGTGGTGCGCAATTGGCTCGCCGCGAACTGGGACGGGACGGGAACACCGCCGAAACTGCCCGAGGACATCGTCGCCCTCACCGCTGCTCGGTATCGCGAGTTGATCGAGCGCCTCACCGCGTGAGGTTCCACTTCACTTCTATCCCATACCCTCCTGAATGATGAAAGTGACAGCTAGCGGAGGACGGAGCTCAGCAGCAGGCTCGTCTCGGTGTTTACGACGCCCTCGATCGAGCGGATGCGCCCGAGCACGCTGTCGAAGTGAGCGAGCGTCTCGGCGCCAAGCTCGGCAACGAGATCCCATCCGCCGTTCGTCGTGTGCAGAGATCGGATCTCGGGCAGTCCGCGCAACAGGCGAATGACGTTGTCGGTCGTGCGCCCCTCCACCTCGATCAGGGTGATGGCGCGAACTGCGAGCGGGTCCAGTTCGTCGCGCACGCGCACCGTGAATCCGATGATGGTGCCGGATTCGATGAGCCGTTCGATCCTCGCGGTCGCGGTCGCGCGCGCCACCCCCAGCAGCCGGGCGAGTTCGGCCACCGGCATGCGGCCATCCTCGCGCAGGGCCGAGAGCAGGCGCCGATCGGTCTCGTCCAGGTGTGGAATGGCCATAGTGTCTCATTGTAGTGAACAGTTCGTATGATGAATGGTCAGATCGTGAGCATTCTCAACCTTGTCGTTGCATATCGACTGGTCCTACCGTAAGAGTGAAGAGCAAGGAGACGCGAATGACCCGATTCGTCGACGTACACAACATGGTGCGCTGGATCGGCCACCACGGCCCCACCGCGATCATGTCCGGCCTCGTCGAGTATCTCGAGGAAGATTTTCGCCGTTGGCCGAGCTTCGACAAGACCCCGCGCGTCGCGAGCCACACCCCGTTCGGTGTCATCGAGCTCATGCCCACGAGCGACATGGAAACCTACGGTTTCAAGTACGTGAACGGCCACCCCTCGAACCCCGCGCGCGGATTCCAGACAGTCACGGCGTTCGGTGTTCTCGCCGACGTGCACAACGGCTACCCGACGTTCCTGTCCGAAATGACCGTCCTCACCGCCTTGCGCACGGCCGCTACCTCCGCGATGGTCGCGAAAGCGCTCGTGCGCCCCGGAAGCACGACCATGGCGCTCATCGGCACCGGAAGCCAGGCCGAATTCCAGTCCTGCGCCATCCGGTCCGAGACCGGGATCAACACTTTGCGCATCTGGGACACCGACGCGGATGCGATGGCGAAGTTCGTCCGCAACCTCACTCCACTCGGGTTCGACATCACGGTCGGCGCCTCCGCGATGGACGCCGTGGCCGGTGCCGACGTCGTCACGACGTGCACCGCCGACAAGACCAACGCGACCGTGCTCACTCGCGACATGGTCGCGCCGGGCATGCACATCAATGCGATCGGCGGTGACTGCCCTGGAAAGACGGAACTCGACCCCGCCATCCTCGACGCCGCGACCGTGTTCGTCGAGTTCCCACCCCAGACCCGCATCGAGGGCGAAATCCAGAACCGCCCAGAGGACTTCCCCGTCACGGAGTTCTGGCACGTCCTCACGGGCGAGGCGGATGGACGTACTTCTGCCGATCAGATTACGGTGTTCGACTCCGTCGGGTTCGCGATCGAAGACTTCACGGCGTTGCGGTACATCCGCGACTCCGTGGACGCCACGGACTTCTACGAAGACATCGACCTCGTCGCCAACCCGGACGACCCGAAGGACCTTTTCGGTTTCGTTGGCGCCTTCGCCCCCGTTGGAGGTTAGCTGTGAGCACGCAAGCCCCATCCTCCGTCGTCATGGTGCGGCCGCACCACTTCGATGTGAACCCCGTGACAGCCGTCGACAATGTCTTCCAGTCGGCAGCACCCAACCCTTCCGCGGAACGATCCGCCGCCGCGTACCGCGAGACGACGGCGCTCGCCGAAGCTCTCGAGGCGGCCGGAGTGCGGGTCCACCTCTTCGAGGACGAGAGGTCGGACAGACCGGACAGCGTGTTCCCCAACAACTGGCTGTCCACGCACATCGGAGGGCACGTCGCCGTGTATCCGATGTTCGCGCCGAATCGCCGACTTGAACGCCGCCAGGACATCCTCGACTTGCTGAAGTCGGCTTACCGCGTGCAGCACATCATCGACTACTCGGGCCTCGAGGTCGACGGACTCTACCTCGAGGGCACCGGGGCCATGGTGCTCGACAATGACGAGCGGGTCGCGTACGTCGCACGATCGAACCGGGCAGATCCGATCGCTCTCGAGCGGTTCTGCACGAACTTCGGTTACGAGCCGATGGTGTTCGACGCCGTGGACCCGAGCGGCACGGCGATCTACCACACGAATGTTCTCATGTGCATCGCCACCGATTTCGTGCTCGCCGGCACCGCGATGATCCAGCCGGACGAACGCCGCGACGAGATCGTCGAGCGGCTGAGCGCCGGAGGCAGGGAGATCATCGATCTCACTTTCGAGCAGATTTGCGACTTCGCGGGCAACGCGATCGAGCTCACGGGCTCGCACGGCCGCATCCTCGCAATGTCCGGCCGCGCGGAGAAAACCCTCACGGCGGCACAGCGCGCGACCATCGAGCGCAGTTGCCGGATCGTGGCGGTCGACGTCCCCACGATCGAACTCTCCGGCGGGTCTGTGCGGTGCATGATCGCCGGGGTGCACCTCACCCCGCGGCGGGCACAGCCTGTCAGCGCCCCGATTCCGCAGGATCATGAGCTAAGCATTCAAGGGTGAAACGCCTCGTAGCCCATCGCCTCAGCCGAATCGTCGCCATCCCACTCGCTCCCATTCTCATCGTGCAGTCGCGTCGGCTGCACAGATCGATTCCCCGGTTGCCGGATGCGGCGCTCCCGTGGTCGGGCACGCACGGCGGCCCGCGCCCCGTGAGGCTGCTCGTGCTCGGCGACTCCACGGCATCCGGGGTTGGAGCGGGAAGCCAGTCCGAGGCGCTGCCGGGGAACCTTGCCAGGGCCGTCCGCGAGCGCTTCGGCCGCGGAACGGCGTGGGCTGCGATCGGGCGGAACGGCGCGACGGCACATGACATCGTTGTCGACTATCTTGCGGAAGCCGCGTCGCAACCGTTCGACCTCGTGTTCCTCACGATCGGCGCGAACGACGCGCTCGGCCTCCGATCCCGGCGAGCGTTCCGGCGCGATGTTCGGACTATCGTGGACCGGATGAGGTCAGCGAACCCCGACGCGCTCATCCTCGTGTCGCTCATGCCCCGCTTCGACCGGTTCGCGAGCCTCGTGAACCCGGTCAAGTGGAACCTCGCTCTCCACGCGGCAAGCCTCGACGACGCGGCACGGAACGGTGTTTCCGGAATGCCGGGCGTATTCGCGATCCCGAAACCACCGCCGTACAGCGGCGAGTTCTGGGCATCGGATGCCTTTCACCCGAGCGAGCACGGATACCGCGAGTGGGTCGACTTCGCGATGGATTCCGTTCCCCGCTCCCTGCTCGACGAGTACCTCAGTTGAGCGGCTCTTCGGCCGGTTCCTGTCCCGGAGCCGCTCCACCCGGCGGCCCTCCGCCGAGCGCCGACCAGGGCACCGTTTGGTTCGGTTTCGCGAAGAACAACACGATGATGGCGCCGAGAAACGCGACGGCGGCCGGCAGCAGCATCGACTGCGCCATCGCAGCGCTGAAACCTTCGCGCAACGCTTCTGGCAGCACTCCCGCGGCCTCGACTCCCGTGGGGGAACCGCCCGGTAACTCGGCTGCGAGGCGGATCTGCATGAGTGCTGCGATTGCGGCGCTTCCCAGCACCGTGCCGACCTGACGCGTCGTGTTGTACACGCCGGATCCCGCCCCTGCCTGACTTTGCGGGAGGTTCCTCGTCACGGTCGTCGAGATCGGGGACCACACGCACGCATTCGCAAGGCCGAGAACCGCGCTCGGCAGCAGCAGCCACCCGATCCAGACATCCGGCGTCATGATCGCGGCATACCAGACGAGGGCCACTGCCAGCAGGGCGGCGCCGGTGAACGCAATGTATCGGGGGTTCACCCGGTCGACGAGCCTGCCGACCGGTTGCGCGAGCGCCGTGTTGATGACGGCCATGGGGACGAGCATGAGTGCCGACTCGGTGGGCGAGAGGCCGAGGACGAGCTGGAAATAGAACACGAGCGGAACGGACAGGCTCGTGACGGTGAACCCAACCGTGGAGATCGCCGCGTTCGCGAGGGAGAAGTTCCGGTCACGGAACAGGGCCAGCGGCAGAAGCGGTTCCCGGTTCCGGCCTGCCGCTTGCCACGCGACGAAGATACCGAGAACCACGACCCCGGCGATGATGAGCGACCACACCGAGATGGGCCCGACGATGGTGCCCCAGTGATAGCTCTGGCCCTCCTGCAGACCGAACACGAGCAGGAACATGCCGAGTGCGCTCAGGATGACGCCCGGGACGTCAAAGCGGTGCGAATGGATCGGCAATGCGGGAACGAACCGCCATCCGAGAACAAAGGCGACGACACCGATCGGAATATTGATGAAAAAGATCCACTCCCACCCCAGAGAATCCACGAGGATCCCGCCGAGAATCGGTCCTACGAAGGTGGCGACGCCTGCGACGGACCCCCAGATTCCCATCGCGATGCCCCGCCGCTCCGGCGGAAAGATCCGGGTGATCACGGCCATCGTCTGCGGCGACATCATCGCAGCGCCGAAGCCCTGGAGGACGCGCGCGGCGATGAGCATGTTGATGTCTGCGGCGAAGCCGCACCACGCCGAGGCGACCGTGAAGACGACGAGGCCACCCAAGTACAGCTTCTTCGGGCCGAACCGGTCGCCGAGCCGTCCCGTGATGAGAAGCGGCACGGCATACGCGAGCAAATAGGCGCTCGTGACCCAGATCACCGAGTTGATGTCGGTGTGGAGACCCTCCATGATTCGCGGGTTCGCGACGGACACGATCGTCGTATCGATCAGGATCATGAAGAATCCGATGACGAGAGCCCACAGGGCCGGCCACGGTCGGTAGGTTTTCGTCATCGTCTCGTGAATCTACGCCCAGCGGGAGACTTCGCCAAAACGCCCGACCGATAGACTTGACCCATCCACCCCTTCGATTCTGCAGGAGTCGCCCGTGCCGATCATTGTTGTTGAGGTCATGCCCAAGGCTGAACTTCTCGACCCGGCGGGGAAGGCCGTTGCCGGCGCGCTCGCGCGACTGGGCGGAACGCCGTTTTCCGACGTGCGGATCGGCAAGCGTTTCGAGCTCACCGTGGACGGCCCGGTAGATGACGCGACATTGGCCGCTGCGCGCGAACTTGCGGACGACCTGCTCTCCAATTCCGTCATTGAAGACGTCGTGAGCGTGAGGGTTGCCGACGAATGACCCGCATCGGCGTCATCACCTTCCCCGGTTCGCTCGACGATCGCGACGCGCAGCGCGCGATCCGCCTCGCGGGCGCCGAGCCGGTCGCACTGTGGCACGGCAACCACGACCTCGAGGGTGTCGACGCGCTCGTGCTCCCCGGTGGATTCAGCTACGGCGACTACCTGCGGTGCGGGGCAATCGCGAGCCTTTCCCCGATCATGGACGAAGTCGTCGATGCGGCAAACCAGGGCATGCCGATTCTGGGAATTTGCAACGGTTTTCAGATGCTCGTCGAGGCGCGCCTCCTGCCCGGCGGGCTTGTGCGCAACGACCACGGGTCGTTCATTTGCCGCGATCAGCGCTTGCTCGTCGAGAACAACTCGACGGCGTGGACGAATGGTTTCGAGTCGGGCGCCGAAATCATCATTCCGCTCAAGAACGGCGAAGGCGGTTACATTGCGGACGCCGAGACCATCGCGCGGCTCGAAGGTGAGGGGCGCGTCGTGTTCCGCTATCTCGAGGTGAACCCGAATGGTTCGCTCAACGACATCGCGGGGATTGCGAACGAACGCGGTAATGTCGTCGGGCTCATGCCACATCCGGAGCACGCCACAGAGGAAGGCTTCGGCCCCGACACGCACGCCGCCATGCGCAACGGCACGGACGGCCTCACATTCTTCACGAGCGCACTCCGCACTCTTACACTCGCGTAAACGCCCGCGGATCGCATGCTCGGTGGGGAGTTCTGCAGATCTTGCACCGGCAGGGCTAGAAATCGACCAAGTTGGTGAACTAAGAGGCTCTCGAGGTCTGGGCCATGGAATCGATGATCTACAGCGACAAGGAGTGAAGGCATGACGAGCTGGCCACCGCCAACCACATTTAGAGAGGCCTCCGCACCCAGAATGACGCCCGTTCGTCACGGAACTCCTCGCCACTCTCGTATCTCGTCTCTCGTCCTAACTATGGACAACTATTGAAAGTCATCTTTTATCTTTCTTAGCTAGCATCTTACCTAGCATGATATTCGCTTTGAGAATACAATGGAGGCGTGGTGGACAACGACAATGACTCCCCAGGGGAAACCCCTCGTCGGAGAGTCAGATCCTCTGAGCAGACTTCATCTGTTGGTGCAGCGCTTTACGACATCGACGCGACTGACCCGACCGGTGTACTCGTCGATCGCGCAGGCCTCGACGCGGAAACGATCGCGCAAATTACTCGTCTGATGAATTCGATGGCCAAAGTGCGCGAGGCCGAAGAAGCGCTGTCTAAGGCGTCTCAGAAGTTCATGCAGCTCAGTCAAATCGAGATGAAGGCCATCCATTTCCTGATCGTCGCCGCGAACCAAAACACTGTCGTCACCCCCGGCGCATTGGCGCAGCATCTCGAAATAACGAGCGCTTCCACCACGAAGCTGCTCGATCGACTAGAGCGAGCCGAACACATTGTTCGCCGCCCCCATCCCACAGATCGTCGTTCGCTCGCGATCAGCGTTACGGAGGAAACCCACGTCGTAGCGAGGGATACGGTCGGGCGCATGCATGCAACACGATTCACGGTAGCCGCCTCCCTCACTCCGGCGGAGCGAGAAATCGTAATCGGTTTTCTCGAAGCGATCGCCGATCGCATGACCATCCGAAGTGAACCTTGGGCCCAAGCAACGGGATCCTACTGATTTCAGACTCTGTCCGCCCTCGACCAGCCGGCCGTGATCCGGCCATCCAAGCTGGTCGTGCATCAGTAGTGTGGTTGAGAGATGACCTTCGGGTATCCGACAATCCGGCACTGTGGGCCGGCATAGAACGAGGCGGCTCTGTCGTCGCGCTATTCGTTCTGGATGAAGTATCTCCCTCGATTCGACCGCTGGGCGGTGCCGCGAAGTGGTGGCTGCACGAGAGTCTGCGCTCGCTCGAGATCTCCCTTTCAGACCTAGGAATTCCTCTGGTACTGCGTCGCGGCCCCGCGGCTACCGTTGTTGCCGATGTAGTCACCGAGGCCCGGGCAACCGCCGTGTTTTGGAACCGTCGATACGGCGCGGCAGAAATGGCCGTCGATGCCATTCTAAAGACGTCGCTCCGCGCGGGCGGTGTTAAAGTGCAGAGCTTTCAAGCATCTGTGCTTTTCGAGCCGTGGACTATCAAGACCGGCAAAGGCACTGCTTACTCCGTCTTCACTCCATTTTGGCGCGCGTGTCGCACCGGTGAGGAGCCCCGTCCGCCGCTTGCCATTCCAAACCACGCACCAGGGCACACTGCCAGGCTCGATTCGGACGACCTTGCTCAGTGGGGTATGCAGCCAACTGATCCCGATTGGGCTGCAGGGTTGCGCACGAGCTGGGTTCCCGGGGAACGAGAGGCTTTTGCACGGTTGCGCAAGTTCTTGAGCGGCAATCTTGAACAGTATGCGCAAGGGCGCGACTTTCCCGCTGGGCAGCACACATCTCGGTTATCACCGCATCTTCGATGGGGGGAGCTGAGCGCGCACCAAGTGTGGCACGAGGTGGCGAGTATTCGAACCGACCTTTCTCCCGCGGCCACCCAGGGTGCATCCAAATTCCTCACTGAACTCGGTTGGCGGGAATTCTCCTGGCACGTTCTCTTCCACTTCCCGGCACTCGCAGCATCCAATTGGCGATCCGAGTTTGACGAATTCCCCTGGTCGGAGCCCCCTCACGAGCAGTTGCGCGCCTGGCAGCGCGGTCGCACAGGAATCCCGTTGGTGGACGCTGGAATGCGCGAGCTGTGGAATACCGGCACCATGCACAATCGGGTCAGAATGGTTGCCGCCTCCTTCCTTACCAAAAACCTGCTTATCGACTGGCGCAAAGGCGAGCAATGGTTTTGGGACACCCTCGTCGATGCCGATGCCGCGAGCAACCCCTTGAACTGGCAGTGGATTGCCGGATCGGGCGCAGACGCCGCACCGTATTTTCGCATCTTCAGCCCTGAGCTTCAGGCCAGGAAGTTCGACCCGCACGAAGCCTATATTCGCGAACATGTTCCGGAGTACGGATCAGTCGACTACCCAAAGCCGATCGTGGATCTCGCTGAATCGAGACGCGCAGCCCTGGCGGCGTACCGATACGTGATCGAGCAATCTTCTTATGGTAAAGATAATACTACTTAGGCTATACTTATCTTTGTCTAGTGAAATTCGGCTCTCCGGCGAGCTGTGGTAGTTCACAAGGCCCACAGCGAATACACCGATCGGAGCACAAATGACGAAGCAACATTCCACGCCGCTTCTCGTCGACATTGCCGGGTACCGCAACGTCACGGAACTGCTCACGCGTCGCGCAACACAGGCTCCACTTCATGTCGCTTTCGAAGTGCCGCCAGCTTCTGGCATCCTCGACGAACAGTGGCGACCGGTGTCGACGATGGAATTCCTTGCCGAGGTTTCCCGTCTCGCAAAGGGCTTCATGGCGGCAGGGGTAAAAGAGGGCGACGCTATCGCCATCATGTCAGCAACCCGCTACGCGTGGGCTTTGGTCGACCTTGCCGCCTGGTTCGCAGGTGCCGTAGTCGTGCCGATCTACGACACCGCCTCACCTACCCAAGTGGCAGCGATAGTGCGAGACGCGAAGGTGAAACTCGGCGTAGCAGGCAATGCCAGCCAGGTGCTGCTTCTCCAGCAGGCGTTTCTCGATACGAGTACGCCCACGTTGGGCGTGTGGGCAATGGATTCGCTGGATGGCCACCCCGACGTTCCGACCATCGCCGACCTCAGCAAGCGTGCCCGCGAGGTAAGCGATGAGGATTTGGAACTCCGCCGGCTCGCCGCGGCACCCGACTCGCCAGCAACCATCGTCTACACGTCAGGCACAACCGGCGAACCCAAAGGCGCCGTTCTCACGCACCGAAACTTTCTTGGGCAGGCCCTCAACATCGCCGCGGCGTACGGCGAAGTGGTGCATTCCGGCGGAAACACCATCATCTTCCTGCCACTCGCCCACGTGCTCGCCCGCGGGTTGCAGTTAATCTGCCTGGCCAGCGGCATGCGTATCGCGCACCTCTCCGAGCCGGCCGAGGTGGTGGCAACGCTTGGTGTATTGAAGCCCACGTTCCTCGTGGTTGTTCCGCGCGTTCTCCAAAAAGTTCAGGCCGCCGCCGCCCAGAAAGCCCGCGCGATGCACCTCTCACGATTGTGGCGCGCCGCGTGCTCCACGGCAATTGAGTGGGGCACCTCTTTGGAAGCCAAGGATGCCGGCGGCCCCGAGCGGCCCTCGGCTGGGCTTCGCATACGCCACGCTCTTTTCAATCGCCTGTTTTTCGGCAGGCTCCGCGCTGTGCTGGGCGGCCGCATTGACTACATACTTTCGGGCGGGGCGACTCTTGACGCAGACCTCTCCCTGTTCTTCCGAGGCATCGGTGTCCCGATCATCGAGGGATACGGCCTTACGGAGACCACCGCACCATTGACCGGCAACTTGCCGGGAAGCATCCGCTCAGGCACCGTCGGGGCACCGCTCCCCGGGCTTACTGTGCGCATCAGCGACGACGGTGAGGTACTCGCCCGAGGAGTTGGCGTGTTCGCCGGATACCGAAACCCCGAGCACAACCAGGGTGCGTTCATCGACGGATTCTTCCGCACAGGAGACCTCGGTCGCCTCGACGACGACGGGCGACTAACGCTGCACGGTCGACTGAAAGACGTGATAGTCACGTCGAACGGGAAAACCATTGTGCCCACCGTATGGGAGAACGCCGCCGCTTCGCACCCGCTCGTTTCCCATGCCGTGATGGTCGGCGAAGGGAAGTCCTACCTTTCGGCATTGCTTCTGCTGGACCCGGAGGAGGTCGCCGCCTGGTCGCTCAGCTCCGGTATCGAGGTCGGCATCATGGCGAGTACTGGATTTGATGAAGTGACTGATGCGCACTTACGCTCCGAACTACAAAGCACGATTGATGCAGCGAATGCGCTTGTGTCCCGCAGCGAACAGGTGCGCCGTTTCACTCTTGTTGCCCCTGACCTCAACGACACCACACTCGTCACCCCGACCATGAAGATCAAGCGTCGCGTCGTGCTCGAACGCGGCGCCCTCGTGGTCGACAGTCTTTACCGCTGACTCCTGCAAACTTAGGAAAAGGAATACCCATCCATGTCACGAACCAACCGTTCCGCTGTAGTCACAGTCATCATCGTGCTCATCATTGGCGCACTCGTCGCCTTCGCGGGGTCCCAGGGTAGTGCAACCGTTGGCGGAGTCCCGTTGTTCGTGCTTGCCGTTACTGCGGCATTCATCATTCAAATCATCATCTTCATTCCGGCGGTGGCTCTACAGTCAGAGAAATTCTTCGACCTGACCGGAGCGAGCACCTTCACGTTGATTTCCATCGCGCTCCTCGTGCTTTCACCCTCCCCGGATTTGCGCAACTGGGTGCTCGCGGCGATGGTGATTCTGTGGGCGGTGCGACTTGGCCCATTTCTCTTTCTGCGCATCCGCAGGGCCGGCGCGGATGATCGTTTTGATGAGATCAAGAAGAACCCTCTCATCTTTTTCCGGGTATGGATCCTGCAGGGGCTCTGGGTGAGCCTCACCGCATCGGCAGCCTGGATTGCTCTGAGCAGTGAAGCCTCCTCGCGAAAGCCGATCGGCTGGCTGGCGATCATCGGTATCATCCTATGGGTCATCGGAATCACGATTGAGGTTGCCGCTGACCTTCAAAAATCTGCGTTCAAGGCCGACCCAAAAAATAGGGGCACCTTCATTCGCACAGGGCTGTGGTCTCGTTCGCGTCACCCGAACTATTTCGGAGAAATCGTGCTGTGGATCGGGGTACTACTGGTCGCCGCCCCTGTCCTGAGCGGATGGCAATGGATCGCGCTGCTCTCTCCCGTGTTCGTCATTCTCCTTCTGACGCGTGTCAGCGGTGTTCCCATGCTGGAGGAAAAAGCCGACAAGCGGTGGGGAGGGCAAGACGATTACGAGGCCTACAAGAAGCACACCCCCGTGCTCATCCCCCGCCTCACGCCGAGCCCGCGCCGCTCCGGTTAAGGATGCGTTGACCTAGGAGTTAGGACCGTCACCTCGCGGTGCATGGCGTCTCGAGTCAGCGTGTTGGGCAACTCATTCGGCGAAAACATCATTGTGACAAACCCCTCCGACTGGTGCCAGCTGACTTTGTCCAGCAGCGATCCAACGGATGTCATCAACCAGGCGACCGGCAAATTCACCTTCAGCACTCTCGGCACTCACACCATCACTGCACAGCTCAATATGGGCGACGGCGGCACGAAGACCGCCACCACGACCGTCACAGTGGCTGCCGCGCCAGCGGCCCTTGCCGCGACCGGATACCAGGCAAGTCCGGCCCCGCGGGTTGCACTATTGCTACTATTACTCGGAGTTGGCCTGGTGTTGCGTCACCGCTCCTCCCGAGAGGCTTGAACCTACTTCGATAAGGTCGCGGCGGGCAGCTGAATGCGAGTTGTCGGAAGCGCCTCTGGGTGGTTCTTCTGAATCCAGGCAACCAGTTCCTCGCGCACCTGGCAGCGCAGCGTCCACACATCGTCCGAGTCCTTCGCGGACACGGTGCAGCGAACCGTGACATAGCCGCCCGTGGCATCCGTCACGATCATTCCGGCCTTCCGCTGGTCCCACAGTTCGGATGCCGCCACGAACTCCAGGAACTTCGACCGCAGTTCCGTCATCGGCACCCGCCAGTCCACGTCGAGGTATACTGTCCCCAAGATTTCCGCGCTCTTCCTGGTCCAACTCTCGAACGGCTGAGACGTGAAGTAGGTGCACGGCAGGATGAGCCGCCGCTCATCCCAGATGTACACGACCACGTACGACAGGGTGATCTCTCCGATCGTGCCGAACTCGCCCTCCACGACCACGACGTCATCCACGCGGATCGCATCGCTGAACACGAGCTGGATTCCCGCGACGAGGTTCCCGAGCGTCGATTGCGCCGCAAGACCCGCGACGAGGCTCAGGATGCCGGCGGACGCGAGCACGCTCGTGCCCACAGCGCGCACTTCGGGGAACGAGAACAACACGATGCCGAGCGCAATAACCGCGATGAGGGCGTTCACGAGCCTGCGAACCAGTTTCAACTGGGTGCGCATGCGCCGGATCTCCGGCACGCTGTCCTGCTCCACCGAGTAGCGGGCGATCATCCGGCCGAACCCGAACGAAGCGAGACCGGACACGAACCAGGCGCCGACGAGCACCGCCACGATCAGGAACACTCGCGATAGGGCCGGCCACCAGGTATATTCGGCCGGCGCCGTGAAACCGGCCGCGGTCCAGATTCCGATCACGAGAATGAGCAGATGCGCCCGCGGGCTCACGCTCACGATGATGTCCCTCAGCCACGGCGTGCGCTTCCCTGCTGACGCGTTCACGATCCAGGTGATGAGGGCGAGAACGACGTTGGCGATGAGGGCGAGGGCGACAGCGGCGATCGTGCCCCACCAATTCGTCCATTCGAACATTCGGATTCTCCTCCTGTTGGCGACCCCACAAGCCTAACCAGACCCCGCCTTTCCGCCGCAGGGGCACGGGCGTATAGTCCGAAGGGCCGCAAGATTCTGCCGAAGGAGCCCGAGCGTGTTTAAAAGTCCATACCCTGACGTCGAAATCCCGAACATCAGCATCTACGATTACCTGTTCACCGGGCTGAGTGACCATGAGCTGGACACGATTGCCCTGATCGACGGAACCACCGGCGCGGAGACCACGTACCGTGCGCTCATCGCCCAGATCGACGGTGTTGCCGGTGCGCTCGCCGCGCGGGGTGTCGATGAGGACACCGTCGTAGCGCTGTTGTGTCCGAACGCCCCGGCATTCGCGAGCGTCTTCCACGGGATTTTGCGCGCCGACGCGACCGTCACGACGATCAATTCCCTCGCCACCGAGGAGGACATCGTAAAGCAGCTGAAGGACTCGAAGGCGACCTGGTTCATCACGGTGTCGCCTCTGCTCGCGAGCGCGAAGGCGGGCGCCGCCGCGGTCGGCATCGCCGACGATCACCTCATCGTGCTGGATGGCGCTGAGGGGCACACCAACCTTCGCGACCTGCTCGCCGAGCAGGCGAAGCCGCCGACGGTGACCTTCGACCCCGCTACGCACATCGCGGCGCTGCCGTATTCCTCCGGAACGACAGGGCTGCCCAAGGGCGTCATGATCAGCCACCGCAACCTTGTGGCCAATGTCGAGCAGTCCCGCCAGGCCATCGTGGTCGGCGAGGGCGACCGGGTGCTCGCCTTCCTGCCGTTCTTCCACATCTACGGGATGACCGTGCTGCTGAACCTCGCGGTCCGGCAGCGGGCGACCCTTGTCACGATGCCGAAGTTCGATTTTGTGGAGTTCCTGCGCGTCATGCAGGACCACAAGTGCAGCAACATCTTCATCGCGCCGCCCGTCGCGGTGGCGCTCGCGAAGCATCCGCTCGTCGACCAGTACGACCTGTCGAGCGTGCACACGGTGTTCAGCGGCGCGGCACCGCTGGACGGGCAACTCGCGCAGGCGGTCGCCGACCGCCTTGGAGTTCGCGTCATCCAGGGCTACGGAATGACCGAACTGAGCCCGGTGAGCCACGTCATCCCGAGCGACCGAGCCGATCTGTCGCTGAGTTCGGTGGGGTTCACCCTCCCGAACATCGAGTGCCGCCTCATCGACCCGGCCACCGGAGAGGATATCGAGGTCCCCGGCGAAGGGGAAAGCGCGCGAGGTGAACTGTTGTGCCGCGGCCCGAACGTGATGCTCGGGTACCTGGGCAATGAGAAAGCCACGAGCGAAATCATGACCGAGGACGGCTACCTCCGCACCGGCGACATCGCAACCGTCAACTTCGAGGGCGTCGTCACGATCGTGGATCGGCTCAAGGAGCTCATCAAGTACAAGGGCTACCAGATTGCGCCGGCCGAACTCGAGGCGCTTCTGCTCACCCACCCGCAGATCGCGGATGCCGCCGTCATCGGGGTCCCGGATGACGAGGGCCAGGAGGTGCCGAAAGCCTTCGTCGTGCTCCAGGAGGGCGCCGATCTGGATGAGGACGGCGTCATGGCGTTCGTGGCGGACCACGTCGCACCTTACAAGAAGGTGCGCAGGGTTCAGTTCACCGACGCCATCCCGAAGTCGAGTTCCGGCAAAATCCTGCGGAAGGACCTGCGCGCCACCGAACGCGGATAGCGGCAAGGTGCCGCGCAATCATTCTTTCGACGGATGGCCGCGCCATGCCCCTCTGTAAGGATGGGGGTATGACTTCCGAAACTACTGACGCTCGCCTCGCCGTATCCCGCGTGACGCCGCGCACGTTCTACCGCGTCGTCGCGATCGCGGAAGCGGTGACCTGGACTTTGCTCATCGCGGGCATGGTCCTCAAGTACGTCGTTCAGGCCGGAAACCTCGGCGTGCTCATCGGCGGCTCGCTGCACGGGCTCGTGTTCGTCACGTATGCGGCGACGGCGGTGCTCGTGGGGGTGAACCAGCGCTGGCCCGTCAAACTCATCGTCGGCGCCGTCATCACGGCGATCATCCCCTACGCGACCATTCCGTTCGACCGCTGGCTGGAGAAGAACGGCAAGCTCGAGGGCGGTTGGCGTACCGAGGCCACCGACGACCCCCGCGACCACACGTGGATCAGGAGGTTGCTTCGGTGGTTCCTGAACCACCCGATCATCCTCGTCGCGGTCTTCGCGCTTGCCGTGGTCGCGATCGTCACGGTGCTGCTGATCCTCGGTCCGCCCGGAGGCTGGGGGCGGTAATTCCGGGCCGCGACGGCTAGCCTTGGTCTGATGACTCGCTCTCGAACCTCGCCGCCGCTTCGGTACTACCCGAATGGTTCGCGCGCAGAGGATCGCCGAATCGCCGGCATCCGGCGCCGCTGGGCTCTCATCCGCGAGGCGATCGGCACGCGCTTGTGGCCGATCCCGCTCGGCACGATCATCGTCGCAGTCGCCGCCGGCATCCTGCTTCCCATTCTGGATGCCGCCATCGACGAGCAATTGCCCGACGCCATCCGCCTCGCGCTTTTTAACGGCGGCCCGGACAGCGCGCGTGCCGTGCTGTCGACGATCGCCGGTTCGCTCATCACCGCCACGTCGCTCACATTCACCCTCACGGTCGTGGTGCTGCAGCTCGCGAGCAGCCAGGCGACGCCGCGACTGTTGCGCTTGTTCGCGCGCGACCGCATGGTCCACGCCACGCTCGCTGTCTTCCTCGGCACGTTCACGTTCTCCCTCATGGTGCTGCGCACTGTGCAGAACAGCACGGACTCGACGGCCGCGGCCGTGCCGAGCATTTCCATCACGCTGTGCCTCATCCTCACGCTCACGAGCGTCATCATGCTCACGGTGTTCCTCGACCACCTCGCGAAGCAATTGCGCGTGGAGACCATGATGCGCAACATCCACCGGGAAACCAGGCGAACCATCGACCTCGTGCGCTCCACGACAGAGGATGGCCCTGAGACCATTCCGGAGGGCACCCGCCCCGACACCGTGCGCACGGTCCTGGCGACGCGGTCCGGATTCCTGCACTCGGCGTCCCGAAGCCGGCTGGCGGCGCTCGCAACGAGTCTCGACATCGTCATCGAAGAGGAACACAGCATCGGCTCGAGCGTCATCGAGGGCGTGCCCGTCGTGAGTTGGTGGCCACGCTCGGGCGGCGACATGGATGACGACTTCGATGTGGAGGCGTTCGACCGGAGCGTGCGCTCCGCGTTCCCGACCGGGTACGAGCGCACCTCCAGCCAGGACATCGGCTACGGTCTGCGGCAGCTCGTGGATGTCGCCATTCGGGCCCTGTCGCCGAGCGTCAACGATCCGACGACCGCTGTGCACGCCCTCAGCCACATCTCTGCCGTGCTCTGCCAGATCGCGCAGCTCCCTCCTCAGCCCGCCGGCATTCTGGACGACGACGGCGTGCTCCGGTTGATCGTGCGGCCGCACCGGTTCGAGGCGCTCCTGAACCTCGCAGTGGAGCAGCCCCGCCGCTATGGAGTCTCGGACCCGGATCTTGTTGCGCGCCTGTTCCTGCTGCTGCGCGAAGTCGCGCTCAACACGACGAACGCGAAGCATCGCGCGGCGATCAACGACCAGTGCGATCGGCTCGCGGACGCCGTGAAGACCGCGGAGTACGACGAACCGGAACTCGAGCGATTCGCGGCTCTCGCGGAAAGCGTGCGGGCAGTTTGAGCAGGGGGCGCGGCAACTAGGCTGGAGTTGTTCGGCATCCCCCTTCCTTCAGGAGTTTTGCGCTGTGACCGATTCCGTGGCCAACGCCCTTGCGACCCCCGACCACGAGCAGCCGTTCGCCGCGCTCGGCCTGAAGCCGGACGAGTACGCCCGCATCCGGGAGATCCTCGGTCGCCGCCCCACGAGCGGCGAACTCGCGATGTACTCGGTCATGTGGAGCGAGCACTGCTCCTACAAAAGCTCCAAGATTTACCTGCGCCAGTTCGGCGAAAAGGTCACGCCGAAGATGCGCGAGAACCTCATGGTCGGCATGGGCGAGAACGCGGGCGTCGTCGACATCGGCGAAGGCTGGGCGGTGACGTTCAAGGTCGAGAGCCACAATCATCCATCGTTCATCGAGCCGTTCCAGGGCGCCGCGACCGGAGTCGGCGGGATCGTGCGCGACATCATCTCGATGGGGGCCCGGCCGGTTGCCGTCATGGACCAGCTTCGCTTCGGTGCGATTGACCACCCGGACACCGCGCGCGTCGTACACGGCGTCGTCGGCGGGATCAGTTTCTACGGCAACTGCCTCGGACTCCCGAACATCGGCGGGGAGACCTATTTCGACTCCTGCTACCAGGACAACCCGCTCGTGAATGCGCTCGCCGTCGGAGTGCTTCGTCACGAGGACCTGCACCTCGCGAACGCGCGCGGCGTCGGCAACAAGGTCGTGCTGTTCGGGGCGCGCACGGGCGGCGATGGGATCGGCGGTGCATCCATCCTTGCCTCAGACAGTTTCTCGGAAGGCGGCCCGACCAAGCGCCCGGCGGTGCAGGTCGGCGACCCGTTTGCGGAGAAAGTCCTCATCGAGTGCTGCCTCGAGCTGTTCGCGGGCGAACTCGTGGAGGGCATCCAGGATCTGGGCGCCGCCGGCATCAGCTGCGCGACGAGCGAACTCGCCGCCAATGGCGACGGCGGAATGTACATCGAACTCGACCGCGTGCTGCTGCGCGACTCGACCCTCACGCCGGAGGAGATCCTCATGTCGGAGAGCCAGGAGCGCATGATGGCGATCGTGCACCCCGACAAGCTCGACGCGTTCCTCGCCGTCACCGCGAAGTGGGATGTCGAATCGAGCGTGCTCGGCGAGGTCACCGACACCGAGCGCCTCATCATCAACTGGCACGGCGAGGAGATCGTCAACGTGGACCCGAGCACGGTTGCGGTCGACGGTCCCGTGTACGAGCGGCCCGTTGCCTACCCCAGCTGGCTCGATGGGCTGCAGGCCGACTCGGCATCCGCGCTGCCGCGCTCGAGCGACCCGGACGTGCTGCGCGGACAGTTCCTTCAGTTGCTCGGCTCCCCGAACCTCGCGTCGAAAGCGTGGATCACCGACCAGTACGACCGCTACGTCGGCGGCAACACGGCGCTCAGCTTCCCCGACGACGGCGGCATGATCCGCGTCGACGAATCCAGCGGCCTCGGTTTCGCGATCGCCGCGGATGCCAACGGGCGTTACGCGCAGCTCGACCCGTACGAGGGCGCGCGTCTCGCCCTCGCGGAGGCGTACCGCAACGTCGCCGTCACCGGCGCGGTGCCCGCCGCCGTCTCCGACTGCCTGAACTTCGGTTCGCCCGAGGACCCTGAGGTCATGTGGCAGTTCTCCCGCGCGGTCGAAGGCCTCGCCGACGGATGCCTCGAGCTCGAGATCCCGGTCACTGGCGGCAACGTGAGCTTCTACAACCAGACCGGCGACGCGCCCATCCATCCGACCCCGGTGGTTGCGGTGCTCGGTGTGATCGATGACGTGGCCCGACGGGTGCCGAGCGGCTGGCAGGACGAGGGCAACAACATCTACCTGCTCGGGACGACATCCGAGGAACTCGACGGTTCGGCGTGGGCGGGCACGATCCACAATCACCTGGGCGGCAGGCCGCCGGCCGTCGACCTCGCGCGGGAGAAGAAGCTTGCCGCGCTTCTGGCCGCGGGTGCTCACGAGTCGCTCATCGCTTCAGCCCACGACCTCTCCGACGGCGGCCTCGCGCAGGCCCTCGCCGAGAGTGTGCTGCGCTTCGGGGTCGGTGCCCGGGTGTGGCTCGACGAGATACTGCAGCGGGACGGCGTAGATGTCACAACTGCACTGTTCAGCGAGTCCACGGGTCGCGTGATCGTGAGCGTGTCGCGCGAGGACGACGTGAAATTCCAGGGCCTGTGCGAAGGCCGCGGTTACCCGGTGCTCCGCATCGGCGTGACCGACAAACTGTCGCCAGCGCTCGAGGTACAGGACCTGTTCACGGTCGACATTGCCGAGTTGCGGGAAGTGCACACGGCTACGCTTCCTGCCGCGTTTTCCTGAAGCACTAGCGTCACACGGGGAACGGGATTCCTGTCCAGTTCTCCGAGAGCGACCACAGCCCTTCGCCGAACTGGGCGGAGTGGCTCGACGCGACCGGGGTGTTGAGCACCGGCCGGCCGAAGATGGGCGTCGTGCGCCCCCAGTACTGACCGCCCACGGCACCCGGATCGGTCGCCGCTCGCACAAGAGGCCACGCTGCCGCCTCCTTGCTCCCTCCCGCGACGAAGGAGAGCCCTGCGAGAAACCGTTGCGCCACCGTCGGCTCATTGACGCCGGAGCGGAACGAAGTGAGGCCGTCCTGCGCGCCCCCCGGATGCGCAACGAGCGCGGTCACCGAGCTTCCGGCGGCCCGCAACCGCCGGTCCAGCTCGAAGCCGAACGCTTGCGTCGCGTGCTTCGACAGCGCGTAGCTCGAGAACGAGGAGTAGCGTTTCTCGCTCTGCAGATCGTCCGCCCGAAGAGTCACGAGCCGTGTGGAGCCGCTGCCCATCGTGACGATGCGGCTGCCCGGCGTCTGCGCAAGCGTCGGGTAGACGAGCGCGGTGAGGGCGAAGTGTCCGAGGTGGTTCGTCCCGAACGTGAGTTCGTGGCCGTCCGCGGTGACGCGCCGCTTCCTGCCCGCCAGGATCACTGCGGCGTTCTCCAGAAGTCCGTCGATTCGGTCGAGCCGGTTGAGCTCCGCGGCGGCGTCGCGCACCGAGTCGAGCGAGGACAGGTCCAGCCTCGCGAATCCGATCTCGGCATCCGGGATGCGGCTTCGGATGGAGCCCGCCGCGGCATCCGCTTTCGCCTCCGATCGCGCGGCCAGGATGACCTGCGCGCCCGCGCCGGCCAGTTGCTCCGCGGCGAAGTAACCGATGCCGCTGCTGCCGCCCGTGACGACGAAGGTCCTGCCCGCCTGCGAGGGAAGGTTACGGGGATCCGAGCGCGCCACTACGGCTGAGTCTCGATGGTGCCCGTCGAGGCGATTTGCTCGTGGTGGTGGATGACCTCGGCCACCACGAAGTTGAACCACTTTTCGGCGAACGCCGGATCAAGTCGACTCTCGACCGCGAGCGCCCTCAGGCGCGCGATCTGCACTTTCTCGCGCTCCGGGTCGGATGGGGGAAGGCCGTTCGCGGCCTTCAGCCTCCCCACCTGCTGCGTGAACCGGAACCTTTCGGCGAGCAAGTGAATGAGCGCGGCGTCGATGTTGTCGATGCTCAAGCGGATTCCATCGAGCACGTTCAGGACGTCACGCCGCCCTGAGTCGTCCTGCGGTTCCTGGGCACCTCGCTCGTCGGCCATCTTTAGAGGGTACTTCCCTTAAGCGAGCGTCGCGCGTCGACCGACCCGCAGTCGTTGCTGGGTGAACAGGATGCCGAGCAGCACGAGTGCCGCACCCGCCGGCTCGTTCCAGGACAGTGTCTCTCCAAGCACCAGAAAGCCGAGCACGACGGCGACAACCGGGATCATGTAGGTGACGGTGGAAACATTTGTCGGACCCCACGCGCGCAGCACCGCAATGTTCCAGATGTAGGCGATCCCCGTGCCGACGGCGCCGAGCATGACGAGCGAGGCGATGACGGGGAAGGTCAGGTTCACCGGACCGAGGGCAATGAACGGAGTGAGCGCCAGCATGATCACACCGGCAGTGCCGATGGTCATGAACGCCACCGTCGTTCCCGCAATCGGCCGCGGACTGATGAATTTGCGCAGGTATCCGATCGCCACGCCGTACGAGCTTGCCGCGACGATGCACGCGAGTTGCCCCCACAGGTCGCCGCTCAGGTCCGTGTACTGCCACGGCGCGATGATGATGAGCACACCGACCAGACCGATTCCGACTCCGAGCTTCTGACCGCGACCCAGCCGTTCGACGCGGAACACGACGGCGGCGAGCACTGCCGTGGCGATGGGGGTGAGCGAATTATAGATCGCCGCAAGCCCTGTGGACACGTGCTGCTGGGCCCACGCGAACAGCAGGTGCGGGATGACCGCATTCGTGATCGCGATGACGAAGAAATGGAAGTAGACGATCGGTTCGCGAGGCAGCCGATGGCGCCCTATCACCATGATGATGCCGAGAGTGAGGGCACCGAGGATCTCGCGCGACCAGGCGATCTGGGCGAAGAACACGCCGTCGAGCGCGACCTTCATGAACAAAAAGCTGGAACCCCACACCAGACCCATGAGCAGGAATTGGATGAGGACGCCGTACTTTTTCGCGCCGGCAATGGTCTCACTCACAGATAGACACTACAGTGCGCGCTGGCGCGCTATCGTGGCGTTCGAAACAGCACGGGACGCCCGTCGAACTCCGCGAGTCGCTTCTCGAGTCGCGAACGCACATCCGGCCACTCGTCGACGATCACCGAGTACATCGCCGTGTCCCGCCATGTTCCGTCGGCCCGGGGCTGTTCGCGGCGCACGATGCCTTCGAATGTTGCGCCAAGCGCCTCGATCGCGGTCCTGGAGCGAATGTTCACTTCGTCCGTCTGGATTTTCACGCGCCCGAATCCGGAGTCGAATGCGAGTTTCAGGAGCAGCAGTTTCGCCTCGGGGTTGACCGCCGTGCCCCAGACTCTCGGGTCGTACGCGGTCCAGCCGATGTGGGTGGATTCTCTCTCGACGTCGAAATCGCCCAGTGTCGTCGTCCCCACGATCGTGCCGTCGCGCGGCCCACCTGCCACGACCACGGTAAACGGGTTGTTGTTCGGGTTGTTTCTGGCGGCAATCCACCGTTCGAACTCTTCGAGTGACTCCGGCAGGGCCGCAAGGCCGCCGCCGAACCCGAACTCGAAGACAGACTTCTGCGCGATCGCTTCGAAGAGCCCGGGAACGTGCGCCCCGCTGAAGGGCTCCAACCGGATGAACGAACCCGTGAGCGTGGCGGGTTCCGGCCGGAGTGCAGTCACGCATCGATTCTGGCACTTTGTGGTGCGACGATGGGACTCATGAAGAATGTCGCGACATTCGAGGGCGCAGCCCGCGCATTTCTGGACGTGCTCGGCCGAATCAGCGCCACGCAATGGAATGAGCCGGGGCTCGGCGTGTGGACGATTCGCAGCCTGGCCGGGCACACGGCGCGTGCGATCTTCACCGTCACGGAGTATGTTTCCGCGCCGCCCCCGGAGCGTGCAGGCTGCCCCGATGCCGAGAGCTACTTTCTCGGCCTCCACGACGCGTCGGTGAGCGGCGACGCAGTGGCGGCCGGCGAGCAACTGGGCGACGATCCGCAACGCCTTGTCGCCGGCGCGCTCGATCGCGCGTTGGCCTCCATCGCAGCCCAACCTGCGAATCGGATTGTGTCGGTCGTGGGCGGCAGAACCATTCCGCTTGCGGAATACCTTCGAACCAGAACCTTCGAGCTGGTGGTGCACACGATGGACCTCGCGCGCGCTGCAGGCGTCCCGCACTTCCTCCCGGTGGAGGCTGTGTCCGACTCGGCGGCCCTCGCGGCACGCATCGCCGCACGCGGCGGCAGTGGCGAACCAGTGCTCCTCGCCCTGACCGGAAGACTGCCCCTACCGGACGGATTCAGCGTGGTCTAACTGTCGCCCGTGCCTACTCTCGTGCGGCGTCTGGGAGCGGCACGTTCCTGGCTGGGGTCGCCCCGCGATCCAGGCCAACCCACTTCCCGGCAAATCCGGCTGGGACGGTTCGCAACTCAGGCAGAACGCAGACCTTGCCGACGGCAAAGCCCATACTTTCGGCAATTTTGAATGCCTGCGTGAACAAACTGCCTGAATTGCGGACGTCAGACGCCGATTAGTCAGATGACGCCTTCGCTCTCGAGGTCCTGCTAGCCGACGAGGTCGTGGCGCACGACGATAGCCTCGCGACCGGGTCCGACGCCGATCGCCGAGATCCGCGAGCCGCTCATCGCTTCGAGGGCGAGCACGTAGTCGCGCGCATTCTTCGGCAGGTCGTCGAACTCGCGCACGCCCGTGATGTCCTCGGTCCAGCCTGGGAAGTTCTCGTAAATGGGCACCGCGTGGTGGAAGTCGGTCTGGGACACCGGCATCTCATCGACTCGCACCCCCTCGATCTCGTACGCGACGCATACGGGGATGCTCTCGATGCCGGTGAGCACATCGAGTTTCGTGAGCACGAAGTCGGTAACCCCGTTGATGCGCGAGGCATACCGCGCCATCGGCGCGTCGTACCAGCCGCAGCGCCGCACCCGCCCGGTCGTCGTGCCGAACTCCGCGCCCTTCTCGGTCAGGAACTCGCCCCACTCGTCGAACAGCTCAGTCGGGAACGGTCCGGCGCCGACGCGCGTCGTATACGCCTTCACGACGCCGATGACCCGATCGAAACGGTTCGGCGCCACCCCTGAGCCGGTCGCGGCGCCGCCGCTCGTCGCGTTCGAGGACGTCACGAACGGATATGTGCCGTGGTCGACATCCAGCATCGTCGCCTGACCGCCCTCGAACAGCACCGTTTTGCCGGAATCCAGGGCCCTGTTCAGCTCGAGCGCGGTGTCCGACACCATGGGCTTCAGCCGCTCAGCGAACGAAAGCAGTTCCTCGACGACTTCATCGATCGTGACGGCGCGACGATTGTAGATCTTCGCCAGAATCTGGTTCTTCTGTTCGAGCGCACCCTCCACCTTCTGGCGCAGGATGTTCTCGTCGAACAGGTCCTGGATGCGGATGCCGACCCGATTGATCTTGTCGGCGTACGCCGGACCGATTCCGCGCCCCGTCGTGCCGATCTGCCGTTTGCCGAGGAAACGCTCCGTGACCTTGTCGAGCGTACGGTGGTACGTCGTGATGATGTGGGCGTTCGCGCTCACGAGCAGGCGCGACACGTCGACGCCTCGCGCGCTCAGCGCATCCAGCTCGTCGAACAGCACGGCAAGGTCGATCACGACACCATTGGCGATCACAGGGACGACGCCGTCGGTCAGGATGCCCGACGGCAACAGGTGCAGTGCGTACTTCTCCGATCCGATGACCACGGTGTGGCCCGCGTTGTTGCCGCCGTTGAACTTCACGACATAGTCGATGCGATCGCCGAGAAGGTCGGTCGCCTTCCCCTTGCCTTCATCGCCCCACTGGGCGCCGATCAATACGATGGCGGGCATGGCAAACATCCCTTTCGATTGGTGGGGGATTACACCCCAGTGTATCGAGCGCTAACGAGCAAACTCCACGTGTTGCAGAACCCACGCGTGCATGGCCACTGCTGCTGCTGCCGAGGCGTTGAGCGAACGGGTCGAACCGAACTGACTGATCTCCACGATCGCCTCCGACGCCGCGATCGCTTCGGCGGAAAGTCCCGGGCCCTCCTGGCCGAACAAGAGCACGCAGCGTTTCGGGAAGTCGAACGTCTCGATGATGACGCTCCCCGGCACGTTGTCGATTCCGATGACCGGCAGTTTCTCGGCGGCCGCCCACTCGGCGAACGTCGCGACGTCAGGATGCTGGAGCACGTGTTGGTAACGATCCGTCACCATGGCCCCCCGCTTGTTCCAACGCCTCCGGCCGATAATGTGCACGGACTCCGCCGCGAATGCGTTGGCGCTGCGCACGATCGAACCGATGTTGAGGTCGTGCTGCCAATTCTCGATGGCGACGTGAAAGGGATGCCGCCGCGTGTCGAGATCGGCGACGATCGCGTCCATCCGCCAGTACCGGTACTTGTCGATGACGTTTCGCGTGTCGCCGCGCTGAAGGAGCTCGGGATCGTATTCTCTCCCGGTCGGCAACTCGCCCTGCCACGGACCCACCCCGTGCGTCGACTGCTCGGGGTGGTCCATGGCATCAACGCTACTCCGTCGCGTGCCTCCGGCCAGTGTCGCGACGCCTGCCTCCGGCCAGGCAGAGGAACAAACCACCCAGCAGCAAAAGCCCGCCCGGGAACAGGATGAGCGCAGCGCTGTTCACGTTCGACCCCGTGTAGGCGAGACGGAACGAGTTCGTGAATGCGATCCGATTCGGCGCGGAGGCTCCGGTCCAGCGCAAGGATGGCAACGTGACGACAAGCCCGCTCACGGGCGCTCCCGTGCTGCCATCGGCCGCCGTCAGGGTCGTCGTCGTCCTCGTCGCGCCCCCCGTGTCGGTTTCGGCGATCGTGCAGTCAGCGCCCTCGGCGAGCTCCGTCCACAGGATCGTCTCGCCACCCCGGATGGTACGAGCCGCCGGCTCCGCGGCGTCGATGTCCCGCCCGTCGAGAGTGCAGTCGAGCGTGAACTCGAACGGCCCCCTCGCGAGGGTTCCCGCGTTCACGACCTCCTTGGCCGCGGCGACCTCCGCAAAGCGGAACGTGTTCTCCACCGACAGCTCAGGCTGAACCTGATCGGCCGTCGCAAGCACGGTCGCATCGACGACAACCGTGAAAGTGCCGCCCAGGATCTCGGCGCCCGCGCTGTCCAGGATTCGCGTTGAGCTCGCCCCACCGGCACGAGTCTCCGTCAGGGTGCACTCCGCGCCGGAGGCCAGCCCCGTGTAGTCGGCGACGGGCGACGCAGCGGTGACCGTGCGAACTCCGCCACCAGGGATCACGACCGCTTCGCCATCCCTCATGCAGCTCACGGTGAACTCGAACTCGATCGCGGGTACCGGGTTGCGCGCGAACTTGTCGATCGCTCCGGCATCCCCCGCAAACGTCTTCGTGACTTCGACCGAACCGGTCAGGTACCAGTTGGTGACATCGATGTTGACGACGGGCGACGGATCGGGGACAGTCGGCCCCGGCACCGTAACAGTGCCCACGGTTGCGTCCACGCCGTCGTTCGGCGTGATGACGACGGCGTCGGCGCCCTGAAGTCCAGTCTCCGTGAACGTGCAGTCCGATCCGGCGATGACGTTCTCGATCACTTCCTGCCAGGCGTTGCCCGCATTGAGCGACAGGGCTCCGCTGTACTGGGTCGTCGCTCCGAACGTGCACAGTACATCGACGCTGAACGTCTTGCCGGAACCGAACTGAGCCGAACCGCCCCCGAGGAGCTTCTTCGTGACGACGAGCGCCGCCGGAGCGTCGAACCGGTTGTCTGCGGCGGCCGTGTTCGTCACGCCGGCGAGGTTGTTGGGACTCAACCGGGTGAAGGTTGCCGTACGAGCAGTGTTGTCCACGACGACCCCCGAACCCGGGTGGGTCGAATCCGTGGTCGCCGACATGATCGTGGCGTCCGCGCCCCGTGCGTCCGTCTCCGTCACGACGCAGTTCGAGTTGACCGGAATCCCGGAGATCGTGCGCGACTCGGTGTCGTCCAGCGTGAACGATGCATCTCCTGGCGCGAGGGGAACCGCGACTCCGAGGAACGTGCACGCGACGGTGAAGGCGTAGTCGGTCGGGATGACGGGCGCAGTCGTCGTCACCGACTTCGACACCCTCAAGCCCGCGAACTGGTAATCGTTCGTCAGCGTCACCATCGGGAAGTTTGCCGGGTCGGCGATGAGCGGGTCGATGACAATCGTCGTCGCTGTTTGCGTCGTCTGCCCGCTCGCATCGGTTTCCGTGACCGTGCACTCCGCCCCGCCGGGCAGATCATCGAATGTCAGCACGGGGACCGTCGCCGGCACCGTGGTGGTGTCCACCGTCATGGTGAAGTCGCGTTCCAGGGTTTCCGTGAGCGACGTGCACACGACCTTGCCGACGAAAGTCTGACCGTTCGGGATGAAGGACGCGGCGGGGCCCGTAATCTCCTTCTCCAACCGAAGTCCGCCCGTCGCGAGCGCCACCGAGACCACGGAGTAGTCGAGGGCGGTCACGGGAGTGTCCGTCGCGCCGGTCCTCGTGATCGCGGACGCCGACAGCGAGTTATTGGCCCTCGTGTCCGCGCCGGGGGTTGCCGACAGCGCCGCCGTGCGAGTGACGATATCGATCGTGACGATTTCGGCGGGCTTGAACAAGTGAGACGCGGGGAAGTCGATCACGAACTGCAGGCCCGTCACGACGGTCGGGTCGGCGAGCGCCCCCGCCGTCCACACGGCCCAACCCGTTGCGGGAGCGTTTCCGCACGCGTTCGCGTTGGACGGGTTCTGCAGCACGAGTTTGCACGGCGTTGCGGCAGTCGTGTAGTACGTCGTCATGACGGCGCCGGGGACTCCGATGTTCGCCGTGATCTCGTCCGCGAATCCGGCCGCCCACCGGGAATCGCGCACGAAATTGTCGAGGATCGTCTTGTCGCTGACATCCGGGAGCCTCGTGGAGAGGACGAGCCTCGGCATCTCGGTGGTCCCCGTGTTTTGCGCAGTCAACCGCCAGGTTTCCTTCTGGCCCGGGAGCGTGAGCGGCACGCAGGGAAGCCGGGAGAACCCGGCCGCATCCTTCGCGGCTGTGCAGTCGGCGTACGTCCCGCCGACGAATCCCTGATCTGTCGGGTACGAACTGTCAAGGTTCGCTTTCACTGTCATGAGCGCGCGAAGCGCCGCTTGTTCCGATGGGCGCACGGTCGTGCCGGTCGTGCACTCACCCGTTGCACCGTTGACGGACGCGCTGAACCCGGCCGGAGCGGTGCAGCTGTCGAACGCACGGTCACCGCGGATGCCGAAGGTGTTCGTGACTGCCGTGTCGTTGACGAGGCCTGGTCGGAACATCATGGGGATCGTGATGACGTAAACCTGTCCGACCTCAAGTACTGACCCGGCCGGGAAGCTGAACCTGATCTGCGTGGGCCCGTACGAGTCTGTGCTCGTCTGAACGGTCGGCCCCGTCGTGCCCGTGGGCAGGGGAGTCCCGTTTGGCGTCGCCGGCGCAGCACCGGTGAGCGCATATTTGTACGTCCACGGCTTGTCAGGATCGAAGATGAGCTGAGCGCCGATGGCATCGCTCGGCAAGTAGTCGGTGATGACGGGATTCAGAATCGGCCACGTGCCCGTGTTGGTCACCCTGAGCGTGTAGTCGAAGAGCCGCCCTGGCGCTTTCACGCCCGCGGGTCTCTTCCAGACTTCCACGCCCGTTGTCGCGTGCCTGAACAGGTACGTCGCCGTGTTGCTGGCCGTCGCCGTCTTGCCCCAGATTCCGAGCACGTCGGCCCGCACGGTGTTCGTGGTGATACCGCGCACTGTTTCGCCCGGGGCAGGGGAGTTTCCCACCAGGCTCGTTTGAACCGGACCGCCGGTGCGCAGATCTGCTCTGCGCTGAATGAGGATGGGGATGCTGATCGTCGGAGCCTGCGGGTTCTCCCACTGCGAATTGTCGAGTCGTTTGACCGTCATCCGGAGGCCCTCGACCTGGGCTGCCGTGACGCCAGCGGGAAGGAACTCTGCCCGCGCCTGCGCTTCTGTCTTCCAGGTTCCGGCGCCAACCCACGTGCCTCCGCGAGCAACGCAGCCGCCGTTCGGCAGGGAGGCCACCGCGGACGCGGACCAGGTACCGCCGACGCAGGCTTCCACCTGAATGACGGTTGCGCTTGTCCCTGTCGTTGGGCTGAACACTGGAAGAGTCGGGGTGTTCGCTGCCATGCCGCTGAAGTCGAACGCATTCCAGAACGTCGCGCGGTCATCCGTGATCGTGAGCGACTGCACGCGCTCGCTGCTGCCGGGAGTCGCCCGGAGAGTCAAGGGAAACACCGAACGATCCGGCTCGGTTTCGGATGTTTTCGAGAACGTCTTCGCCGTCGTCACCGAAATGGCGGTCGCCACGAGAACGATATTCGCCCCTGCGCGCGCGGCCAGCGTCGAGTTCGTGAACACGGGTGCCGTTGCCGGACTCGTCCTGTCCCACCGAAGGTCGGCGACGATCGCTTCTGTGGAGTTATAGTCCGTGCCGGGGACGATCGTGCCCCCGCTGCGTTTCGCGCTTCTCAGCGCCAGATCGAACACCACGATGCCGCGGCCGCTCGTCGCCGCGATTGCGCCGGTGTACACGAGGGTGAATCCGGTGGCGTTCGCGAGTTGCGCCCCGGTCCACGCGAGCATCGTGGTCGTCACGGCTGCGGGCGAGCCCGTCGCCGTGAGGTTGCCGCCCGTCGTGCGCGTGACGGTCACCGACAGTCCCGTCGCGCCGGAGGGGTGCGTCAGCGAGTGGAATCGCGTGAGGTCCCAGTCCTCGAACGGCGAGTCGTTGGGCGTCGCGACGGACGTGTTCGGTTCGCTGATGGTGAGCGAGTTCACCTTCGCCGGCGTCTGATTGGTGGCGGTGATCGTCACGCGGCTCGTCGGGCGCACGCTTACCGTCGAATCGGGGATCGGTATCGGCCCGCCCGCCCAGGTCTTGGTCACAGAGTCCGCGAGCGGCGGATCACGAAGCTCGAGCGTGTCGTTCGCCCTGTCCGTGAGAGGCCCGCCGACGACGAGCGTCGCTTGCGACCACGCATGGTTCCGGATGACGCTGTGGGACGGCACGGAGCTCGTGACGTCCGCGTTGTAGCGATATCCGTCGACGACGGGCCACGCCGTCGCGTTGCGCAGCGTGTCCCGCATCTGGAACACGAGGTCGATGTGCCGGTTGTGGCCGAGAGACTCCGCCACTCCGCTGCCCGGCGCGGGGCTCAGTCCCGGCCGGTTTGCCCCTTCGGTGAACGTGAATCGCACCGCTACGAAGTTGGCGCGCTGCGTCGTGGTCAACGTGCGCGTGGCCGCGGTGCCGCCGTCGCAGGGTGCCGCGAGGGTGCAGTAGCCGGAAATGGACTCCCACAGACCGGTCGTCCTGTTGAAGAACTCGATCGCGACTTTGTCATATTGCATCAACGGGTCGATCGAACTGATCATGGGGATCTGGTACAGGTCGTACGCGTCGTACATTCCTTTGTTCCAGGCTGCCGGATCCGGGTTCCCCGAAGCGTCGACGGCTCCGTCGTAGATCACCATCCTGCTCACGCCGTTGTAGCCGTCCGTCGACCAGGACAGCCGCGCGCGCGTGCGCTCGCTGTTGCGGGTATTCATCACGTCCTGGCTGTTCAGGTTGTTCGTCCTGATGAAGTTCTTGTCGAGGAAGTCCGCTCCGCCTCCTCCCGACCCGTCGAAGGGAATGAGCGTGACTTTCGGGCACGGCGTGGAGGTGGCGACGTTCGAGGCCAGGGGGGACGCACCCGCACCGCTCGTGCCGCTGGATGCGCTGCAGTTCTCGAGTTCTGCCGCGGCATTCGGAAGCGCTGTCGCGGTTTCACGAAGTGTGGAGCGCAGCGCGTACTCGACGTTCGCGACGAGAGTCTGGTCCGGCTGGAACCCGGTCGTGCTGGCCCAGGTGAGTTTCAGACCGTAAATGGCGCCGTGCAGTGCGGAGGGAATGTCGTAGGTCTGGATTCCGGGCGGCAGGACTGTCAGCGGAGTGTAGGTTCCTGCGGAATCGCGATAGGAAACCGTGAGCGTCGCGTTCCCCGGCACGGGCGTGACCACAAGCCGGGTGGCGTTGAAGTACCGGTACCAGTCGGTGAGCCCCGTCTGGGTGGACGGGTCGACCATGTCGATGCGGTCGAGCGGTCTCGTCGAGTCCGGGTAGTCGAGAACGTGAGTTGTGAGCGTCGCCGTGGTGGACTGCCCTGCCGAGGCGCGCAACGTCCCCCGCGTGAGAGTTTTCGACGTTTCGATGTTGACCTGCTCGGCGAGCACCGTCACCGTGTCGGAAGCGTACTTCGGTCCGACCGACTGGCTGTAGGCATCCACGCCCGTGACTTTCACCTGGTTGGTGTAGAGAACGCTCGGCTCGGCCACTTGCAGAGGGTTGGCGGTGATCGTGAAGGGAATGGTCGCCGTCGCGCCCTGCGCCATCGCCCCCGTGAATGTGACGCTGAATCCGGTGACACGCATTGCTGAACCCGCGGAGGGCAGCCCCGGACCTGTTGCCGGAAGCACCGTGATGGTTCCGTCGTCGAAGTAGTACGTGATCGATGCGGCGCTTGCCCCCGCCGGCCACACGACTGAGCCGGTGAACCCGCTGAAGATGAGTCCGCCGCCCGTGTGCGCCGGAGCGAGCGGATTGGACGCGTCGAGCAGCGTCGGATCCGACGGCTCGGAGATCGTGAGGGAGGCGAGCGGGATCGAACCCGCGTTGCCCCCGGTGAGGGTGACCGTACCGCGGGTGAGGTCTCGCGCGCCGTACGCGACAGTCGACATTCGGTCTGGCGTGATCGACTTCCCCGCCGAGACATCGCTCGTCGCGGCCGTCACGACATAGTTGGCCGTGACCGGCGTGGTTGCGTTCAGGCCATCGCGCTCGACCACGGACTGCGCTGTGTTCGGATACGTCCCTGCGGTCACGCCAGCGCGATTGCGAAGGCTCAGTCCGAGGCTCGCACTCGCGGACCGCGGAATGTCGGCAGACGCACCGGAAGAGAATACGACCCGAATGCCTCCCGCGTCGGCTGGATTCACTCCAGCAGGAAGGGAAAGCGGCCCGGGCGCGCTGACGGCAGGGGCGTCCACCCAGGCGGGCGTGGCCAGGGAGGTATCCCACAGCGAGACGACCGCTGACGTCGCGCCGGCCGGCCACGTGGCGGAGTCGAGGCTTTGAATCTCAAGAGCCGTGCGGAAGATGTTTCCGGCCGCAGACGGATTCACCGGGTCCTGGATCGTGAGAGACGACACGGGCGCATTGGACGTGTTCGACCCGCCGAGTGCGAGTTGCGTGCCGAGACCGGCCACCGCGATGTTCGTGGCGGGCGAGAAGGATTTCGTGGGTTGCGTGGCGAGCTGAAGCGGAACGACGAGCTGGACGGATGCGGAACTGGGCACCATGGGAGCGTTGTCTGCCACCATCTCCGACGTGTTCTCCACGGTTCTCGGCGTGGGCGTGTAGTTGAGGTCGGATCGCACGGTCACCGGAATCGTCACCGTGACTGTTCCGTTGGTGAGGCCCTTCTGTCCTGCAGGAGTCGCGAGATCCTGATGAAACGCAACCGTGACCTTCTGCCCGGTAACCGTGATCGTGCGTTCGGAGTCCGTGAGCGCGGGGGTGAGCAGAATATCGCCCGGAGCGGGAAGGATGAACTCCGCAGGGATGGTGTCAGTGAGGACAGCGTTCACGCATTCGTCGGTCAGAACGGAACAACCGACCTCGATCATCCAGTTGAAAGAATCCCCGGGACCGACGGTCGTCGCATTCGCCGACTTGACGTTGCGCACCGCCGCGGGCTCGAACGCGAAAGCCGCGGATGCCGGCACGAGCGTCGAAGCGACAACGAGGAATGCGGAGAGGACGGCAACGAGCCTGCGGATCGGCTTCCCCTGCGCGCGATCGCCGGCGCGCGGCCGCGCGCGGCGAAGACCTGGTCGGGTAAGCATGCGGTAGTTCCTCGGGTCGATCCATCGAGATTGAGCACCTGAGCTGGACGCTTCTGCGTGTCACTCAGTGCATTCGACGGCTGGTTGTCGGGTTTGCTCGGGTGAAATGGGAGAACCCGATGGCTCAGATTCGCCCAATGCCCAGCATAGGAAATCTGCCCGGAGAATGGGGGCTTCGCCGACCCCCAGTGATAGGGCCAGTCAAGTCAGCCGCGGTGCACGCTTTCGAGGTTCGACGCCGTTGCGCCCATGGGTGCCAACCCGAGGCAGAGAGACTGCTCCCGCAGGAACGTCAGCAACTCGATCCGGCCGCTCGTTGTCACAGGGCCGGCGTGCACCGCGATGCCGACTTGTCCGTGCAACACGCGCGCGAGGACGTCGGCGTCGCCGCCGATGAGCCGGATGCGCGCCGTGACGATCTCGCCGGCCTGCGCACGGGCACGCCACCTAATGTCCGACTCCACGAGAACTTCGGCGACATCGACCGGACTGTATGGTTCGCCGAACAACGCGATGAGAGCGGGATGAAGCGGCGTCGCGGTGCTCACGACCACTGGGGCACCGGCAATCGTCGCGGCAGCGAGAACGCGAACCAATGGGGAAACCGACGCGCCTTCGCTCAACCTGATGGTGACGGGAATCGGCCGGTACCGTTGCACGTTCTTCTCGAATTCGAGTTGCGCAAGCTCGCGCTGTGCAAACGTGGACGACCAGGCGGCTTCGTCGCTCTGAGCGCCGGCGCGAACCCAATCGAACTCGGTGAAGTTCAGCCCGGGCAGTGCCGCCGTCACGAGCGTCGCCACCCGTTCGCCGACGCCCTCCAGGGTGACGGTCGATCCGGGCCGAACCGCGACCGGCTCCCAACTTCCCAAAACGGCCGCGGCATCCTGACCGCCTGCTGCCCGACCCGTCCCGAGGACAGCGCGGTTCCAGCCGCCGACGGGAACGCGGGCGCCCACGCGGGCTGCGACGGCGCGATTGACGCACAGCACTCCCGCCTCTGCGCTCTCAAGCCAGGTTTCCACTTCGTCCGAATCGAGCGAATGGATCCCGGCGCTCAAGCCGAAGCCCGTCGAATTCTGGATCTCGATCGCTTCCCCAAGGGTCGCTGCCCGCACTATGTCCAGCACGGGAGCGCGGCGCTCCTGGCGCTTGAGGAGGGAGTCCGCCCGCAACCCGTCCCGGAGCCCCGGGGACCAGAGCATTCCGTCTTCGTCGAGTTGACGCGGTCGAACTTTCCAGGTTTCTCCCTCGGCGAGTTCGTCGAGCGCTTCGAGTTCACGTTCGCCAGCCGGCCGCGCGAGCGCGGAAATCCCAGGCGGATGCGCGGTCGATCCGCCCGCCGATACCGAGGAAACGGCATCCGCCAACCGACCGAGGAACCGGGCGGAAGAACCCACGGAACCGACGAGGATCACGGTGCCAGTCGCAGTCGGTGCCTGTCCCGCGTGATCGAACGCGCTCGCGACGAGGTCCGACACCGCCGATTCCAGATCGGCATTCGGTGTGACGATGACGGCGTTGCGGCCGCCGGTCGTGGAGTTCAACGCCATTTCTGCCCTCCAGGAGTGGAACAGCTTCGCAGCGTGTCTGCTCCCGGCATGCAGCACGCGATCCACTCTTTCGTCGCTCAGGAGCGCCCTGGCCACGTCGCCTTCAGAATCCAGAACCGTCACGAGCCCTGGGGGAACTCCGCCCGCGACGAGGGTCTCGACGAAAACGGCCGAGCACCGCCGCGTCTCTGGGGCCGTTTTGATGATGACGGCGCTTCCGGCGGCGAGCGCCGCAAGAACCAGTCCTGCGAGCGACGTGAGGGCGCCGCTGCGCGGGGAAACCACAACAGTCAGTCGAGGGGGCGAAAATTTCGCGCCGTCCACTAGGTCGAGTTCGCGCGCATTGGCGGCAGCCCGCGCGGCAAGTTCGATCGCGACGGTGACATCGACGTCGGCTTCCTCGATCCGCACGCGGCTCTCGCTCACGGCAACCTCCGCGAGGAGTCCGCGCCACTGGGCAAGAACTTCCCCGACGCTGTCCAGAACGGTTGCCCTGGTGACGCCGCGCCGTTCACCCCAGGACTGGCCGAGGCTGATCGCGCGGGAAATGCGCTCCTCAAGGGCGGACCGGTCTGCGACGACGGAACGGGAGAGCAGCTCTTCGCCGGCGGCGGAGTCCCTTGAGCGCTCGAGCACGCCAAGGGCCCACTCCCTGGTTGCCGGGTTCGTGAAGTCGGCCACCTCGGTCCGAACGAAATCCTGTCTCCGAAGGCTTGCCGCGGCCGGCCGCCGCGAATCGGCAAGGGCGGCCCGGAAAGCCGACTCATCGCGAAGAAACCGCGTGCGCGCAGCGGCGGGTTCGTCCGGCGGCACTCCATCGCCCGCGTTCGAGGCCAGGTCGCCAAGTCGGCGCAGGAGGTACGGTGCCGCGAGCGGCAACTGGCCAGAGCGCATGACGGGTGCGAGGATGCGCACGCCGCCTACGTCCCGCTTCACCGCCACCACATCCCTCGACGCCAGCCCCAACGGGAACTCATGCTCGAGCTTTCGCTCAACGCCCCGAGCGCGGGCGAGCCGCCAGGCGAACGCGGTCAGGAACAGGTCGTGTGTCGCGGAAACGACCCGGAACGCCGATGACTGCTCGGGAAGCAGGGCGAAGTCGAGCATTCGCACGAACTGCGCCGAGCGCTCCGCGGCGCTCCCGAACACGGCCGGTTGCCAACCGTGCGACTCGGCTACGGCGCGCTCCTCGGGGAGGAACCCCCCACGGGTGATGCGAACCGCAACTTCCTCTCCTCCGCGGGCGCTTCTCCTCCGCGCGATCTCTGCGACGCGACGGAGCGCAGGCAGGGAGTCGGGGAACGCATCGGGGAGCGAAATGCCCGCAACGAGCGTTGGGAAGTCGTTCGCCATCCGCTCGAACACCCTGAGCGTCGGTTCGAGTTCCTCGAACGTTCCCACCTCCAGATCGATGACTTTCGCGCGCTCGGCGCCGGCAGCGATGTCGAACAATGGGGCAACGCGCGAGGCGATGTCGTCCACGAGTCCGTCAAGGTCGACCAGCCGCCAGTTTCCGGCCATCGCGGAAACCCGGAACGTCACCGATTCGACGTCGTCCCTGAGCAGCAGATCGCGAACATCCGCAGCCTGCCGATTCGCTTCGAGCTGGCCGCTCGCGGACGTGGTCACAGGCGCCAGCGTCGGACGGATTCCTCCGGAGCGGGTCAGGTCGGCGAGGTGCTCTTCCAGCTCCCGGACGTCGAGGCGAAGAAGGAAGTGGGAGAACAGGCGAAGATAGCGCTCGCGCACCCTGGGAACCGCCCCGCTCGCCGAAAGCGACGCTATTCCGGCCGAAACATGGGTGTCGAATACGGCCCCCCAGGGAATGCCGTCTGGCACCTCGTGGGACAACCGCACGAGGTTGCGCGCAACCGCCCGTGCTTCCTGCGGACGCAGAACGCCGTTGACCACCTCGAGCGCGAATGCCGCGCCGGCGGGATCACGCACGAGTTCGGCGAGCCTGGCTTCGCGGGCAGGCACGGCGATGTCCTTCGCACTGCGCCATCGGCGGACCGCCGCAATAGATTCCTCGGCGAGCCGCGCGAAAGCCGAGGATGGCGCAATTTCGTGCACGTCCATTCTGAAAGGCTACTGGCCGTGGCTGAGACTGGACCACCGCGCGCCCGGCACTCGTTAGGCTCGGAACATGCCAGCAGACAGGGATGTTGTGATCGTCGGCTGCGGCCACAATGGGCTGGTCGCCGCGACCTATCTCGCGAGTGCCGGCAAATCGGTGACCGTGCTGGAAAAGCTCGACAACGTGGGCGGTGCCGCCGTTTCCGCGGAGGCTTTCCCGGGCGTCGATGCGCGGCTTTCGCGTTACTCCTATCTCGTGAGCCTCCTACCCCGACGAATCATTCGGGACCTGCATCTGGACATCACTCTGCTCAGGCGCCGGTACTCGTCGTATACGCCGGAGCCCGGCACAACGAGGGGCCTTCTCGTCGACAATGAGGATGCGGAATCGACCGCGTCCTCCTTCGCGTCGATCGGGGCCGCACGTGATTCCGCGGCATGGAGTTCGTTCTATGCGGGAACTGCAAAACTCGCGCGCGCTCTGTTTCCGACCGTGTGCGACCCGCTTCTCACCCGAGCAGAGGCTCGGCGCACTCTGGGCGACGATGGGCTGTGGTCGGCGATGATCGAGCGCCCCATCGGAGAAGTGATCGAGCGCACATTCGCGAACGACCTCGTTCGCGGCGTCGTGCTCACGGACGCACTCATCGGCACGTTCGCGGACGCACACGATGCGAGCCTTGCCGCGAACCGCTGCTTCCTCTACCACGTCATCGGCAACGGCACGGGCGATTGGGACGTGCCGGTGGGCGGCATGGGTGCCGTCACTTCCGCCCTCGCTGGCGCCGCGCGGCGAGCGGGAGTGGAAATCCTCACCCAGGCGGAGGTCACGGGAATCGATCCGGATGGCGAAGTGCGGTACACGCGTCGGGGGGAAGAGCGGCGGGTCACGGCCGACACCATTCTCGCCAACGTCGCCCCTTACGTGCTCGAACAGCTGGTCACGGGAGCGGCCCCACCTGCGCGTGAGCGCCCGGAAGGGGCCCAGGTCAAAGTCAACCTCATGCTGTCTCGATTGCCCGCGCTTCGCGACGCGTCGGTCGACCCTGTCGCTGCGTTCGGCGGCACATTCCACATCAATGAGCTGTACAGCCAGTTGCACATCGCGTTCGAGCGTGCGGCGAAGGGCAGGATTCCGGACCCGGTGCCTGCCGAGATCTACTGTCATTCCCTCACCGACCCGAGCATCCTTTCGCCCGAGCTTCGGGAGTCCGGTGCCCAGACACTGACCGTGTTCGCACTCCACACGCCGGATCGGCTCGTCACGCCGGAGAACAACGACGCTCTTCGGAGCCAACTCGAGGCCGCCGTCCTGTCCTCACTGAACTCCGTACTCGCCGAGCCCATAGAATCGGTTCTGCTGCCGGACGCGAACGGAATCCCCTGCGTGGAGACGAAGACGACGCTCGACCTGGAACACTCGCTCGGAATGCCGGGGGGAAACATCTTCCACGGCCCGCTGTCCTGGCCGTTCGCGGACGATGACGCACCGCTGTCGACCGCCGCGCAGCGCTGGGGCGTTGCGACGGAGTGGGACACGATCCTGATGTGCGGCTCCGGCGCCCAGCGCGGCGGCGCGGTGAGCGGTCTCGGCGGTCACAATGCCGCTATGGCCGTCATCGAAGCCGGCTGAGAGCCTGCGCGCCCCTTTACCTGCGGTGCCGCCGCTGGTTAAACTCCACCCACAGCCATTTGCGCGCGATCGTGGAGGGAGGGCACCATGGCGGATTTCGACCCCTTCGCGAATCAGGGTGGGCCTGCAGCGTGGGATCCCGAGCACGACGACGATTCCAAAAAACTCACCGATGAGCTGCTGAGCAAGCTCGACGACGGCGACGAGGACGAGCCGAGCGCAGGTCCGCCGTACTTCACCGACGACGACTCCTTCGACACCGAACCGTTTGATGCCGGCACGTTCGACTCGGACGGCTTCGAAAACGACGGAGACTGAGGTCAGACCGCTCGCGTTCGTTTCGACCGCGAGCGTGCACCAAGATGGTTTCATGACTATTGGCATCCTCACGAGCGGCGGCGATGCGCCGGGGCTCAACGCCGTCATCCGCGCCATCGTGTTCAGCGGTGTTCAGACCCACGGTCTCGAGTTCATCGGGATCCGAAACGGCTGGAAAGGCCTCGTCGAGGATGACGTATTCCGGCTCGAACGCCGCCACATCATGGGGATCAGCAAACAGGGTGGCACGATCCTCGGGACGTCCCGGACGAACCCGTTCGAACATGGCGGCGAGGATCGCGCGCGCGAGGTCATGGCCAAACACGACATGGACGCCCTCGTCGTCATCGGCGGCGAAGGCACCCTCGCGGCCGCAAAGCGGCTGACGGACGTCGGGCTGCCCATCGTCGGCGTGCCCAAGACCGTCGACAACGACCTCGACGCGACCGATTACACGTTCGGATTTGACACTGCAGTGGAGATTGCCACGGAAGCGATGGACCGACTCCGCACCACCGGCGATTCCCACGACCGGTGCATGGTCGCCGAGGTCATGGGCCGACACGTCGGGTGGATCGCGCTGCATTCCGGGGTCGCCGCGGGGGCGCACGCGATTCTCATCCCCGAGCGGAAGACCTCCATAGAGCAGATTTGCGATTGGGTCACGAAAGCCCATGATCGGGGCCGCGCGCCGCTCGTCGCCGTTGCGGAAGGATTCCTCCTCGACACCATGACCGACGTGCACAGCGAGCGCGGACTGGACACCTTCGGTCGGCCCCGGCTCGGCGGCATCGGCGAAGTGCTCGCCCCGCTCATCGAACAGCACACCGGGATTGAAACGCGGGCGACCACTCTCGGCCACATCCAACGCGGCGGAACACCCACCGCCTACGACAGGGTTCTCGCAACCCGGCTCGGCTGGAGAGCGCTGCACATGGTTCTCGACGAAAAGTGGGGTTACATGGCCGCGCTCAAGGGGACCGAGATCGTCGATGTGCCGTTCGAGGCCGCCCTCGGCTCGCTCAAGACCGTCCCGGACGAACGGTACGAAGAGGTCCGCGCCCTCTTCGGATAGTCCCGAGCCTTAGCGTGGGTTCAGCTGTGGCTCAATCACTTCCGGACGGAATCCGCGGCCGACGATTCGGGCCGTGAAGAGCCTGAGGATGGGCAGGGCGATCGCCGCGATCGAGCGCTGCCACCACGTCATCGGGTTCGCCAGGAAACCACCCCCACCGGGCTTTGCGATCACCTCGTGCAGCTTCAATTGAATCGGCTGCATTCGCGCGACCGGGGGCAGCCGTCGCTTTTGCACGCGAGCGAGCGAATCGGCCGTGACGGACCCGGCCCGCAAATCGTCCACGAGCAGGTTCGCTGCGGCGACCGCGTCCTGGATGGCGTAGTTGATGCCGACACCGAATGCGGGCGACATGGCGTGCGCTGCGTCCCCGATGCAGAGCAGGCCGTCCCGCCACCACTGACGGAGCCGGTTGACCTGAACCGTCAGCAGTTTCACCTCATCCCAACTCGCAATCGAATCCACCACCTCAGCGAGGAACGGCGCGGCGCGTACGATGCGCTCGCGGAACGCGGGCAAACCGGCATCCCGGATCGCAGGGAACTCGCCCTTGGGGATGAGCATTCCGCTTTGGTAATAGCCTTCGCGTGGAATCGTGATGACCATCGATTCCGAATCGAGGTACGCAAGAGTGTCTGGCGGGTCCACCGCGGTTCGCGGCAACCGGAACCACAGCACATCGACGGCAACGCCGTAGTCGACAGGGACAAGTCCGGCGGCGTCCCTCAGCGCAGAATCGCGGCCATCCGCGGCGACGGTGAGCGCCGCGTCGATCTCAACGGCACCGTTGGGCGTTGTCGCCGTCATGCCGCAAACCCGGTCGCCGTCGAATCGCAGACCGGTCGCTTCGGTGTCCAGGAGGAGTCGGAAGTTCGGATACTTGGCCCCCTCGTCGGCAATGAGGGAAAGAAAGTCCCACTGCGGCATGAGCGCGATGTAGTCGTTTGGTCCCCGCAGCTTCGAGAAGTCGACCGGAGTCAGCCTGTTTCCGTTCACGACGACATCCAGCGAGTGAATGTGGCTTTGATGGATGGCGTCGAACTTCTCCCGCAGCCCGAGCTGATCGATGAGGTCGATCGTGGTCGGGTGGATCGTATCTCCGCGGAAGTCGCGGAAGAAGTCTGCGTGTTTCTCTACCACAATGACATCCACGTCGGCCCGTGCGAGAAGAAACCCGAGCATGATCCCGGCCGGTCCGCCGCCAGCGATGCAGCAGGCAGCGGTGAGTTTGGCGGTCGACATTGCAGAGCCTTCCCCACCCGAAAAATCTCGCCGCCATGCACACGAAGCGATGGCGTCGGCGGGTGTACCGTGCAACACTAACGCTCATGATGACAACTCTGCAGGTTCTGACGGTGGTCTTCGCGACCGTCGCCGCCATCATCCACGTCATGATTTTCGCGCTCGAAAGCGTGCTGTGGTCGCGGCCGAAAGTGTGGCGCACGTTCGGGCTTAAATCGCAGGCGGACGCGGATATTGTCGAGCCGATGGCGTTCAATCAGGGCTTCTACAACCTGTTTCTCGCGCTCTCGGCAGTCCTCGGCTTGCTGCTGCTCGGCTGGGGGAATCCGATCGCGGGAAAGTGGGTTCTTCTCGTCGCACTCTCATCGATGGTGCTGGCCAGCATCGTGCTGCTCATCACGAACCGCCGTTTGTGGAGGGCATCGCTCATTCAGGGCGCCGTGCCTCTCCTCGGCATCGGTGCGCTGCTCGGAGCCGTCGCCGTGCACGCTCCGCTCACCGTCATTTGAGGCGGCTCACCCCGCGTGGCGAGCCCTCCACGTCACGAACTCCTCGAACGCATCCACGAGCGCCTCTGCGCTTCGGGCCTCCGCGATCACGTCAACCGCGATTCCCGCCGTGCGCGCATCGAATGCGGTTCGCGGACCGATAGCGGCGACGACCGTCCCAGGCGGCAGCGGAGCCAGTTGCACCTCGACCTGACGCGCGACGCCGACCGACGTGATCAGAACGCCGTTGATGCGGCCCGTCCTCACCTCTCGCGCAACCTCCGAGGGGACGGGAACGCCGATGGTTCGATACGCGGTAACGAACTCTGCATCCACACCGAGGTCGATGAGCCCCGACACAAGGACTTCATCCGAGTTCTCGGATTGCGGCACGAGGACCCGCTCGCGGCCGGGCGACGTGGGCCAGTTCTTGACGAGCCCGCGGGAGGAGTTGTCCTTCTCCGGGACGAAATCGACCCGGTAGCCCGCCACCAGGAGTGCGGACACCGTCGCGTCGCCGACCGCCGCTACTTTCGTCGAATCGGGAACGCGGAGTTCGTGGCTGAGAAGCACGTCGACGGTCGTTGCGCTCGTGACGACGAGCCAGTCGTACTGCCCGCTCCTGAGCCGCACCAGGCATTCGGTCACCGCGCCCGGGTCTTTCGCGCTCGCGAAGTTGATCATGGGGGCGATGACGGGCACGGCGCCCCTGCGCCGCAGGCTCGCGGCGATGTCGTTTCCCCACTCCCCGCCGCGGGGGACGAGAATCCGCCACCCGGTCAACGGTTTGCGCTGATGCTCGGGGTTCATGATGCCTATCTTCCACCGTGTGGCGAAAACAGCCAAAAGCGCGCGGCTGGCAACCCGATCAGTCGTCGCTGAAGATGGCCCAGGCGATGATGCCGCCCACGACGATGACGGCCGCTGTCGCGCCGACAACCCACGGAACAGGGTTCAGATCCCACGACTTCCTGGCACGCGTGCCCAACTCACCCAAACGCTTCGGAACGTTCAGTTTGTCTTCGATCGCATCGAGAGCAGCCTCAAGTTCGGCTCTCGCAGCGGCACTGCGCGTTGCGCCCGATGATTCGCTCACGGGGTACCTCGTTTCGCGGTTCCTTTGATGACCTTCACGTCGCGACGGACGCTCGATATCGTCTCGGTGGGTTCCGGGTTGCTCTTTTTCAGCTGATTGAGCCCCAGGAGCACGAAAATCGCGACAAAGACCAGCAGGAGCGCTGCGACGATGAGCGCAGCGAGCCAGCCGGGAACGACAACGGCGAGACCGAGGATGGCGGCGGCCGTGAGAACTCCAACGGCGAAGAATCCGAACACGGCGGCGGCGGCGAACAGCCCGACGCCGATTCCGGCGTGCTTCAGTTTGCGAAGCATCTCCTGTTTGAGCTGGTCGAGTTCGCTCTTCACCAATTCGACCACCAGCCCGGGGAGGCTGGCGATCAAGCCGACGAGAGAACGCCTCTTGGCGCGCTCGCGATGTGAGTCCGTCACTTCGTGGTCTCCTGCCCTGCTGGGCTACTTCTTCTTCGCGGTTGTCGAGGTGGAACTCGCTGCGGGTTTCTTCGCCGGACTTTTCGCCGGCGCCTTGCGCTGGACTGCCTTCTTCGCGGTGTCGCCGAGGAAGTCGACGACCTCTGGCGCCTTGTCTCTCGCGAATTCTTCGACGTTGCGCACCTGATGCTGGACGCGGGGGTCGTTCCACAGCCTGCTCACAGCGCGCTTGATCTCCTCGTAGCGCTGCCGTCCCGCGCGGGCGCCCAGTACGTATCCGATGCCAAAACCGACAATCAGAACCAGCTTGCCTCGCATGATGCCTCCGTCTGCATATTCGACCGTCGTGCGATCAGTCACCCCTAGCGTAGCGCCGGAAATTGCGCCTCCGGTCAGGAACTTCACAGGGAAGGGAGGGCCGAGTTAAAGATTCAGGTGCCCCACCTCCCCACCCGAAGCGGGAGAGCGGGACACCTGAACTCTAGGGCGCCGGAGTTACCTGACGGTCGCGCGGAACCGCCTCTCGAAGGCGACGATCGTGCCGCCGAACAGCAGGAACCCACCGGCCAAAAGCAACCCGAGGTTTCCACCGTCGGAGCCCGTGAAGGCGAGAGTCGGCAGGCAGTCGACCGGGTTGGTGAACGTGAACGTCCATTCTGTTTGGGCGTCATCCTCCCAGCCGAAGTCGGGCCCGGTCAGTCCGGCCACGACGTCGATCGTGGTCGCACCCTTCACCTGGTAGGTGCCCGGCGCTGTCGGCGTCGCTGATCCATTCACGAACCACAGAACACCCTCCGTGTCGGCGAGCGTGTAGCTGCCGGCAGTCTTGCACGTGAGGTTCTGGTACGTCGCGCTCGTCCTGATGAGCGGATGCGTGATGAGGTCGCAAAGCCCTGCACCCTTGATCGTGAAGTGCCACACGGAGGTCATCGTGTCATCCAGCTTGTAGCCGGGCTTCGCGGTGACCGTCACCGTGTAGTCGCCTGGCTCCAGGTTGTTGATCTCCTGCGTGGCGGTGTAGTCGACAGAGGTTGGTCCGCCGGTGATCTGGTAGCTGAGCTTGCTGTCGAGGCCGCTCTCCAAGTCGACCCAGATGTATCCGGTGACCTTGTCGCCATCCTCGACCTGCGGGCACTTCTCGTCGACCGCGTACGGGTCGCCGAAGATCACCGTGCAGTCGGCACTCGTGAACTCGTGCGACCACGGCCCCGTGTAGGCGCCAGTCTTGAACACGTGTCCCGGCTGCGGCGCCGCGGTCACAGTGACCAGTCCAACACCGGCAACCCGGTTATCGGTGATCGTGTAGTCGATCTCCGCCGTGTCGGCGGCGCCGACAATCTGATCGTCACCGGTACCGCACTTGTCCTTGAACGTGGCTGCGGGCACGGTCGTCACCTCGATCGGGCACGGCTCATCAGTGAAGGTGTGGGTCCACGGCCCGGTGTACGCGCCGGCGGCGAACGAATATCCCGTCTTCGGCACTGCCGTCGCCGTCACGGTTCCGACGCCGTTCACGCGGTTGTCGGTGATCGTGTAGTTTATCTCGGCCGTATCCGCACCGCCGATGATCCCGTCGTCGTCCGTTCCGCACACGTCCTTGAACGTGACAGCTGGCACCGTCTGCACGACCTTCGGGTTGCATGTTGCGGCATCGCGGTGCATGTAGGTCGGGGTCGGTCCGGTGAATCCCATCCCGTGCAGGAAGAACTCCTTGTATGGGTCGCTCGGCCCGTTCAGGATCTCGGGATCGGGCTTCGGCACACCCGGCGAGTTGAATGTCGCGTAGATGTCGCCCTGGCCGCAACCCACCTCCGCACCGTAGGGGTACGTTCCGACGGTCGCGATCTTGTTTCCGCCGTTGGCCGGATTCCACTTGTCGAGCGTTTGGGGCCAGTGGGTGCTTCCGTCGAACGTCCAGCTCGCCGCGGTCACCCAGAACGGCTTGCACAGCGTGTCGCTGTAGCCGGCCGCCGCCGTCACGGTGATGATCCCGCTGTTCGTGGTCGCGTCGTAGGTGTAGCTGACGGCGGACTTCGGAAGGCACGGAGGCGGGGTGCAGGTTCCGGCGGACGTGATCGTCAGCGACCACGACTTCGGGTTGTTGAGGGTGTACCCGTCGGCGGCTTTGGCCGTCACGGTGTAGTCGCCCGCATCAAGCGGCCCGGTCTTGCCCGTCGTTCCATCGAATGCGATGGGCGTCGAGCTTCCATTCTTCGTGACGGTGTAGACGACGCCCGTCGTGATGGCGACCTGAATGTAGCCCTTCGTGACAACGCCGTTCGTGCAGACTTCATTCACTGCCGTCGCGTTGCCGGAGACCGGGGATGGCGGCGGCGTACAGCCGCCCTTGAACGCCGACTTCGAAATGGAGCCGGAGTTGGTGTTCTCGTAGCCGTTCGACCACTTTGCCCCGAGCGTCAGCGTGACATCGGTCGGTGCGGAAAGGGTCTGGGTGAACGTCTTCGTTTCACCCTGTGCGAAGGTGGTGCCGACGGGCACGATATCCGTGTGATTGGAGGCCGTGATCTCCTCCGTCTTGTCGCCTTCCGAGTTCTTCACGGACCACACGACAGTCCACTGGCCCGTCGGGACGTTACAGGACACCGAGGCGGTGATCGTGTTGTGATGCGCGCTCGCGGCGGTGGACGTGAACGCCACCATGCCCAGCGCGATGGCAATTGCGCTTAGTACAGCGATGATTTTTGATCGCATTTTGGAATACTCCTAGGGATAACAACAAGCAGTTGTGCTTTCGGGTGTTGTTGCATCGTCGGGTGTGCGCCAATGGCTCAACAACGACGAAATCAGATGCCCATCAGAAAGCATCAGTTCGGGGGTAAGTCGTGGAGCGCGTAGCTCAGCGATGCGGCCGGGGGTTGGCCGAAACAGGGTGTCGGGTCATCACCTTCTCGGGTGCACGCTGTCGGGGGTCAGCGTTACCAGATTCGGGTGAGGCAACGCTCAGGTGCGACGCCTACGGTACACCACCCCCCATTAGTGGGGCAAGCATTTTGTGGGGCAGAGCCTGAACTTAATTTACGTATTCGAGCAGATCCAGGCCGACCGTGCGCATTGCGTCGAGTGCGCGGAGCCGGCGGGCGAGCGAATCGTCCCTGAACTGAATCGTCACCGCATACGAGACTGCCGTGCGCGGTCCTTTCAGAATCCCCACCTCACTGCGCACGCCGACATCCGTGCCCGTCTTGTTCACCAACTGGATGCCGTGATCCGGCACGCGGTGCGACAGCGGATCGAGCCCGAAAGCGCTCGCGACCATGGACAGATCGGTGTTGAGCGACAACCACCCCATCACGCGCCGGCTCGTCACCTGATCGACGACCTGGCCACGGTACAGCGCGCCGAACAGCCAGCTCAGTTCCGCGGAGGAACCTACCGACAACTGCGGTGCATCATCCGGCCCTCGGGATTCGCGCACGAGGTCCAGGAGGGCGGTTCGCGCGAGTCCGAGGGATTCCGTGCGCATCCGCACCGCGTCGAGGCCCACTTGCCTCAGCAGCACGTTCGTCGCAAGATTGTCGCTCGTCGCGCCGACGAGAGCCCCGAGGTCGGCAACCGGCAGCGACGGGGCTTGAAGATGCTGCCACAGGCCCGAATCGGTCACCGCGTCGTGCGGCGACTTATCGAGAATCCCGTACCCGGAGAACTCCCGTGCCGTGAGCCTCGCCGAAACCTCGATGAGCAGGAGCACTTTGCCCACGCTCGCCGTCGGCAACACGATGCGATCGTCGATCGCGCACAACACGAGTCCGCTGGAGAGATCCAGAATGCTCGCCGAGACCTGAGCGCCGTCGTAACCCAACGTTCCGAGCGCGGTGAAGGTGCTGGAGAAGTTCTCGGCTCCACCAGCTCCGCGGTGGCGGGCTTCTCGCGGTGCGCGGGCCCTCTCGCGTCTCAGCTCGTGTCGGATCGGTGCTACCAAATGGTCACGCGTTCTTCTGGGCTTAGCCAAAGCTCGTCAGCCTCGGTCACTCCAAAGGTCTCATAGAATCCGTCGAGATTGCGAACGATCTGGTTGCAGCGGAATTCGTTCGGCGAGTGCGGGTCAATGGCGAGGAGGCGAATGACCTCCTCATCCCGTGCCTTCAACTGCCACGCTTGCGCCCACGAGAGGAAGAAGCGCTCGGCGCCGGTCATGCCGTCGATGACGGGAGGTTCCGCGCCGTCCAACGAAATCACGTACGCCTTCCAGGCGATTCCGAGTCCGCCGAGGTCGCCGATGTTCTCTCCGATCGTCAAGGCGCCGTTCACATGGTGGTCGGGAACTTGCCGTGGTGCGAGCGCGTCGTACTGCGCGATGAGGGAACCGGTGCGCTTCTCGAACGCGGCACGGTCCTCGGCCGTCCACCAGTCGGTGAGTCGCCCGTCGCCGTCGTATTTGGAACCCTGATCGTCGAACCCGTGGCCGATCTCGTGCCCGATGACCGCGCCGATCGCGCCGTAGTTCGCCGCTGCGTCGCGCGTTTCGTCGAAGAACGGGAGCTGCAGTATCGCTGCGGGGAACACGATCTCATTGAATCCCGGGTTGTAATACGCATTGATGGTTTGCGGGGTCATGAACCACTCGTCGCGGTCCAGCGGCTTTCCGATCTTGCCGAGTTCACGCTGGAACTCGAACTCGTTGCCGGCCCTCAGGTTGCCGATGAGGTCGGTCGGGCTCGTTTCGAGCGTCGAATAGTCCCGCCACTTGACCGGGTAGCCGATTTTCGGCGTGAACTTCTCCAGCTTGTCGAGGGCACGCCGCTGCGTCTCCTCGGTCATCCAGTCAAGCCCCGTGATGCTCTGCCGATAGGCCTGGGTGAGATTGTCGACGAGGACATCCATCGCCGCCTTCGCCGCGGGCGGAAAATGGCGTTCGACGTACGTGCGGCCGACGGCTTCTCCCATCATTCCCTCCACGAACGAGACGCCGCGTTTCCAGCGCGCACGTAGCTGGGGCGTTCCGGTGAGCGTCTTGCCGTAGAACTCGAAGTTCGCGTTCACGAAATCGGACGACAGGTAGGCGGCGGTCGAACGGATGATCTGCCAGCGCATCCAGTCCTGCCAGTCGTGCACACGATCATCCGCGAGCACGGTGGCGAGCCCCTCGAGGAAGCTCGGTTGCCGGACGACGATCTCGTCGAAGGCGCCCTTGGGCGGATCAAGCTCTCGGAGCCATCCGGAAAGGTCGGGGCCGGAAACCTCGGACCACGACCTCAGGTTGTAGGTCTTCTCGCTGTCGCGGGATGCGACGTTGTCCCAGTGATGAGTCGCAAGTTCGGTCTCGAGAGCGAATACCCGGCGAGCGCGGGCCGCCGCGTCATCCAGTCCTGCGAGCGCGAACATCGACTCGAGGAACGGGACATACTTGGCCCTCACGTCCGCAAACTTCTCTTCGCGGTAGTAGGACTCGTCCGGTAGGCCCAGACCCCCCTGTTCGACGAAGACGAGGTACCGCTCCGGGTTCCCCGGATCGTTGTCGACGAACAACTGCGCGAACCCGGTGATTCCCGTGCGCTCGAGGCGGCCCAGCTCCGTCAGCACGGCATCGATCGAGTCGACGCGCTCTACCGCCTCAAGCATGGACTGGAGCGGCGTGTTCCCGAGCTCCTCCGCCCTGGCTTCGTCCATGAAACTCGCGTACAGGTCGCCGAACTTGCGCTCTTCGGTTCCCGGCGCGGCATCCTGTGCTTCGACGATGATGTCCCGAACGGCCTTCTCCGCCTCTTCGGCGAGCACGTAGAACGATCCGTACCGCGCCTTGTCGGAGGGGATCTCCGTGCGGTCGATCCACTTTCCATTGACATGGCGGAAGAGATCATCCTGCGGCCGAATGTTCGGATCAAGTTCGTCGGTGTGAATACCCGAAACGAGGGGGGTTGAGTCGGTCATGACATCAAGCCTAGGAGTTATTGCCGAAGGACTGAATTGCCGGGCACACCGGGCGACGGGCCGGGGTAGCGTTGAGGAAGTGACAGCTACTTCATGAGGGGGAGTGCATGGAGCTCGAGAAGCGGAAAGTGCTCGTTGTTATCGGTACCCGGCCGGAGGCCATCAAGCTGTTGCCCTTGATCCAGGCGTTCCGGCACAGCGGAGTGATCCAACCGGTCGTGGTGTCCTCCGGCCAGCATTCCGAACTCGTGAGGGAGGTTCTCGGTCTCGCCGGCCTCGAACCCGATGTCGACCTGGGCGCAGCAGTGCCAGGAAACACGCTCAGCGAACTTTTCGCATCCGTCATGACGCGCCTCGAGCAGTATTGCCACGACCAGTACGGGACGCCGCCGGACGACGGGGACCGTTACTCCCCACGGCCGCGCAATTACCCTGTGGCATGTTTCGTCCACGGCGACACCTCGACAGCCGCAGCGGCCGCGCTTGCCGCATTCCACATGCGGATTCCCGTCGCGCACGTCGAGGCCGGCTTGCGCACCTCGGACACGCTGTCGCCGTTCCCGGAGGAGGCCAATCGCCAGCTCGTATCGCGACTGGCCACCTTCCACTTCGCACCCACGTTCCGCAACAAAGCGAATCTCGTGCGCGAAGGCGTTCCCTACGGGCGCATATTCGTCTGCGGGAACACCGCCATCGACGCGCTTCAGTGGGCGGCGAGCCTCAAGGAACCCTATGGGGACCCGGCCCTCGACGACCTCGAGAACGACGACACGCGCCGCGTCATCGTCGTGACGGCGCATCGCCGCGAAAACTGGGGTCCCGGGTTGAAACGCATCGGCACGGCCGTCGCGAAACTCGCCAGGCGGTACCCGGACGCGCGCTTCGTCGTCCCGCTGCACCCCAACCCCCGCGTTCAGTCCACGCTCCGCCCGCTCCTGGAGAACCTCGACAATGTGAGCCTCGTCGCCCCCATGCGCTATCCGGCCTTCGCGAGGCTGCTTCAGCGCGCATACCTCGCAATCACCGATTCCGGAGGCATTCAAGAGGAAGCGCCATCGCTGCACACGCCCGTGATCGTCGTGCGGGAAACCACGGAACGCCAGGAAGGCGTCGACAGCGGAACGCTCGAGCTCGTCGGCACGAAAACCGCGCGCATCGTCGCCGCGGTGACGCGACTCATGGACGACCCGGAAGCGCATCGCTCGATGAGCAATCGGCCCAACCCGTACGGTGACGGCCGAGCCGCCGAACGCATCGTCGCCGCGAGCGCCTACATCGCGTTCAACTCGCCATCCCCTGCACCGTACGGGAACGGGTTCGAGCGCGTGGAGGTGCTTCGCGCAGCGGGATTCGTCGTCGACCCCGTCGATTTTCTCGCGGACCCCGATACCGACCGCACGCTGGGCGGCTGACGTGGCCGCTGCAGAGCCCTGGTGGAACTTCTTTCAGGGCATCGTTTTGCCGATCCAGATTCTGTTTTGGATCGTGCTCGGCATTGGAATCTCCTCCGTGCTCTCCGCCGCCGTGCTCGCCATCAACGCCGCCAGACAGCGGCATCGGATCGCGGGCGACCCGGATCGCCCCCCGCGGGAGTCCGACTACTTGTGGGTGTTCATGGTCGCCGCCCTCAACGAAGAGATCACGATCGCGGATGCCGTCGGCAGGCTTCAGGCGACGGAGGCGACGAACCGCGTCATTCTCGTGGTCAACGACGGATCGAACGACGGCACGGGTGAGATCCTCGCTGCCATGCCGGATCCGGACCTTCACGTGCTGACCCGCACCCTTCCGAACGCCCGACGAGGAAAGGCCGCGGCGCTCAATGACGCGTACCGCTACCTGATCGGCAGCGTCCTCACGGAGCCGAGATACGCGAAGTGGTCTCACGAACGCGTCATCGTGGGCGTCATCGACGCGGATGGGCGCCTCGACCCGCGCGCGCCCGCCGCCGTCGCGCGCCATTTCTCCTCGCGGCGGATCGGCGGTGTTCAAACGCTCGTTCGCATCTACAACCGGCGCGGGTACCTCACGTGGGCGCAGGATGTCGAGTTCTCCGTCTTCGGCACCCTCTTCCAGTCCGGACGCACGTGGTGGGGGACCGCGAACATGGGCGGTAACGGCCAGTTCAATCGATTGAGCGCGCTCGCGGATGTCGCCGACGACACCGGTCCGTGGCGCGACCGGCTCACGGAAGACCAGGATCTCGGTGTTCGGCTCATCCACCAGGGATGGCGCAGCGCTCAGGAGAACTCGGTCACGATCGATCAGCAGGGACTGCATTCGATCCGGCGCCTCTACCGGCAACGAACCCGCTGGGCTCAGGGCGCGTGGCAGGCGCTGTCTCTGCTGGGCGGCGTCCGGCGCGCTCGGGTCGGGTTTCTGGCATCGTGCGATCTCGTGTACTACTTGCTCACTCCCGCGCTGCAACTGGTCACCGGGGTGGGCCTCGTCGCGGCAATCGTGCTCAATTTCTTCCGGGACGTGCCCTTCGTTCCTGCTTCCGTTCCCGTACTCCTGTTCTTTCTCTCCCTCGGGTTCCTCCCCGGGTTCATCGCTCTGCTCCACCGCGGGCGAGGATTGGGCGGCACCATCCTGGCCGTCCTGCTCTCGCTGCCCTACCTGATCTATTCGTGGATGCTGTTCCCGGTGCTCGTTCGGGCGCTCGTGCGACATCTGGCCGGTTCGACGAGCTGGTCGAAAACGGCCAGGGAGGCGCTGCGCCCAGAAGCCGGCGCATCCCGTTGACTTTGGCGGGAACCGCGTCGCTACGCGAATAGGCTGAATCGACATGCCAGAAAACCTCGCCCAGCGCTCCGGGCTCTCTCACCGCCAGATTGCGGCCTGGCGCAATGGAATTTTCGTGGTGTTCGCCATGTGCGGCGTGGGGCTGGCGAGTTGGATGGCGCGAATCCCCGCGATCAAGGAAGCACTGGACATTTCGACCGCCGAGGTCGGCATCCTCATTTTCGGGCTCGCCGCGGGGTCCATTTTCGGACTCGTGCTGTCCAGCCACCTCATTGCGCGGTTCGGCGCCCGACACATCATGGTCGCGTGCATGGTCGCGATTCCCGGAGGGTTCGCGATCGCCGGCTTCGGCGTCACGGTTCACGCGGCCTTCTGGATCGTCATTGTCGGCCTCGCCATATTCGGTTTCTCCATGGGCCTGTGCGACGTCGCCATGAATCTTTCCGGAGCGGTCAACGAGCGCGTGCTCGGGCGCACGATCATGCCCGTGTTTCACGCATTCTTCAGCTTCGGCACGATGGTCGGCGCTGCGCTCGGCACGCTCGCGGAGGTCGCCCAGGTTCCTCTGGCGCTTCAAACCGCGGTGATTGGCGCCCTCACTCTCGTGGCGGGAGTGTGGGGGGCGAGGGCGACCCAGTCCGAGAACGTTCTGCGCGAAGAGGATGGCGGTGCGGAGGGCGGTTCGCCCGCTGACGGCTGGCGGGGTCGGCTTGCCGTCTGGAAGGATCCGAGAACGCTCCTCATCGGACTCGTCGTTCTGGGCATGGCATTCGCGGAAGGCTCGGCGAGCGACTGGCTGGCCCTGGCCGCCGTCGAAGGCCACGGGGCGGACAAGCCGACGGGTGCCGTCGTGTTCGGGATCTTCGTGACCGCGATGACCGTCGGGCGGCTCACGGGCCCTCAAATCCTGGACCGCTACGGACGGGTGACCGTCCTGCGGGCATCCGCGGCTCTTGCCGCGCTCGGGCTGCTCATGTTCATTTTCGTGCCCGTGCTGTGGATCGCGATTGTGGGAGTCATCCTCTGGGGCCTTGGCTCTGCGCTCGGCTTCCCTACCGGGATGTCGGCGGCCGCGGACGACCCCCGCACGGCGGCCGCACGCGTGAGCGCCGTCGCGATGATCGGGTACTGCGCGTTCCTCGTCGGGCCGCCGGCGATCGGATTCCTGGGCCAGCACTTCGGGCTGCTGCACGCGCTCCTGCTTGTGCTCGTGCTCATCGTGGTCGCGGGCCTGGCCTCCGGCGCAGCCCGCGACCCCTCGAAGGCTTAGTCGTCGAGGACGAACGTCACTTCGAGAACAACACGCCAACTGACGATGTTTCCTCCCGAAACTTCCACCTTCTGCTCTTTGACCCACGCGCCGCTGACGCCGCGGAGGGTCTTGTTCGCGCGATCGATGCCCGCCTTGATGGCGTCGTCGAAGGATGTGTCCGAGCTCACGCTCAGTGTGGTGACCCGTGCTACGGATGCCATGGTTCCTCCTCATTAGTGGACTGGCTTCCGAGCCTATACACGGCACATGGCAGAACGGTGTGTCGGCTAGCCTCGTAATCGTGCGCCTCGTGATTGCCCGTTGTTCGGTGGACTATGCCGGGCGACTCAGCGCGCACCTCCCGCTCGCAACGCGCCTGCTCATGTTGAAGGGCGACGGCAGCGTTCTCGTCCACTCCGATTCGCTCTCGTACAAGCCGCTCAACTGGATGAGCCCTCCGTGCACGCTGACCGTTCTTGACCCCGACCCCGAGCAAGTCGAAGCCGGCGTGGTGGAGATCTGGAAGGTCAGCCAGGTGAAGACCGCGGACCTGCTCGTGATCTCCGTTCACGAGATCCTGCATGACAGCATCCATGATCTCGGCGTGGACCCGGGCCTGCAGAAGGATGGCGTCGAGGCTGATCTGCAACGGCTTCTCGCCGAGCAGATCGAACTTCTCGGCGACGGTTTCCAGCTCGTGCGACGCGAGTACATGACCGCGATCGGCCCGGTGGACATCCTCGCGAGGGATGCCGGCGGCGGGAGTGTGGCCGTGGAGATCAAGCGCCGCGGCGACATCGACGGAGTCGAGCAGCTCACCCGGTACCTGGAACTCATGAACCGGGACCCCCTGCTCGCCCCCGTCGCAGGGGTGTTCGCAGCCCAGGAGATCAAGCCCCAGGCGCGCACGCTCGCGACCGACCGCGGCATCCGCTGCGTGACGCTCGACTACGACGCCATGCGAGGCCTGGACACCGGCCACCTCCGCCTCTTCTGACTTTCATCATTCAGGAGGGTGTGTGGCTGAAGTGACTGCCGTCCACCTCACCCGCCACACACCCTCCTGAATGATGAAAGTAGGGTGGGGGTGTGAAACTGCCGTGGAGTTGCATCCTGTTCGACCTGGACGGGACGATCGCCGACTCCGCGCCGGGGATCACCGCCTCGCTCGGCTACATGTTCGAAAAGCTCGGCCGCCCGGTGCCGTCGAAGGAGGATCTCCGTGCATGGGTTGGCCCACCGATTCTGGATTCGTTCCGCGACCTTGCAGGGATGGACCCTGTCGAATCGGCGCAGGCGCTCGCCATCTACCGCCAGCACTATCTGGCGAACGGCGGAAACGATGCGCCCATTTTCCCGGGCATCGCCGGCATCCTCCGGTCCATTCACCAGGCGGGGATCCCGCTCGCGCTCGCAACGTCCAAACCGGAGTTCGCGGCGTCGCTGATTCTCGACCACGGCAACCTCACCCAATACTTCCGCGTGATCTCCGGCTCATCGATTGACGAGATCCGCAGTGCCAAGAAGGACATCGTCGCCGAAGCCCTCACCCGATTCCGCATGATCGACGCGGATGTCAGCCACCCCGTCATGGTCGGGGACCGCTTCTATGACGTGGATGGGGCGCAGGAGCACGGCGTGCCCACGATTTTCGTGGAGTGGGGTTACGGGGCGCCGGAGGAAAGCGCCGGCGCCATCGCTTCCGTCGGTTCGACCGCGGAGTTGAAAGCGCTGCTCCTACCGTAGCGGTGCCAGCAGCCGAGCCATTAGGGTATGGCCATGGGATCAGCGTTGACCACCATCGGACTACCGGTCGCCCTCGGAATCATCATGTTCGGGCTCGGCCTTTCGCTCACGGTTGGCGACTTCGCCAGGGTCGGCAAGCATCCGAAGGCGGTGTTCATCGCGCTCGCGTGCCAGCTGGTTCTCCTGCCCGCCATTTGTTTCGGCCTCGTGCTCGCGTTCAACCTTCCGCCCGTGCTCGCGGTCGGGATGATGCTGCTCGCAGCCTCGCCCGGTGGAACGACAGCGAACCTTTACAGCCACCTGTTCCGCGGGGATGTGGCTCTCAACATCAGCCTCACTGCCATCAACTCGGTGATCGCCGTCGTAACCTTGCCGATCATCGCGAATCTGTCGATCGCGTTTTTCATGCCGGGCGACATGTCTCTCGGGCTGCAACTGGACAAGGTCGTCGAAGTCTTCGCGATCGTTCTGCTGCCCGTGGGTTTCGGGATGCTGGTGCGGTGGTGGAAACCGCGTTTCGCGGATGCCATGGACAAGCCCGTGCGGATCACGTCGGTTGTGATTCTCGTCGTCGTCATCGCAGGGGCGGTGTACTCGAACATCGAGATTCTCGTGGCCAATTTCGCGGCCCTCGCGATCATCACCGTGCTGTTCTGCCTCGTGAGCCTGAGCGTCGGCTACTGGGTGCCGCAATTGTTCCGGGTCGGGCGGGCGCAAGCGGTCGCGAGCGCGTTCGAAATCGGGATTCACAATGCCACGCTCGCGATCGTGATCGCGCAGACCGTTCTTGGCAGCCTCGAACTCTCTCTGCCCGCAGCGGTCTACGGCGTGCTCATGTTCTTTGTCGCGGCCGCGTTCGGTTTCGCAATCCGCGGCCGCGGACCCGCATCATCGGGAGAGTCGCTCGACGATCGCACCGTAGACGCCCGGAAGTGAACTCGCGGCGGGGACGATGAACCGTCTCAAGGGTGACGCGCCGAGAGCGACAAGTCCTGACGTGAGTATCCGGTAGTCGCGCGTCGCCTTCCGCCACTCGTGCTCGTATCGCGCAGGCTCTCCCGCGATGATGCAGCCGATCGCTGCCCGCGCCTGCGCAAGGCCCACCCGGATGCCTTCGCCGGTGATGGCGTCGACATACCCGGAGGCGTCTCCGACAAGTAGCACCCGCTGCGCAACGCGTGCGCGTGTAGGTTGCCGCAACGGGCCGGCACCGAGAACGCTTGTGCTGGACTCCGCGTGCTCCAGCCGCTCCGCGAGCGCTGGAACCATCCGCAGCGCATCAACGTAGTTGGTGTGCCGGGGGCCGAGAACTGCGACCCCGACTTCGTTCGCACTCACTGGCGTGACATACAGCTCCGCGGTCTGGGTCCAGTGCACCTCGACGAAATCACTCCACGGCGGCAGCGCAAAGTGCCGGTTCAGACCGAATCGCCGTTGCCCCCGCCTCGCGGTGCCTCGCTCCTTCGCTTCACGGGTATTCGTGCCGAGCTCCACCAAGTCGCGAACCTGCGAGTGCAGTCCGTCGCAGCCCAGCAGCCAAGCGGACCGAACCCTCGTTCCGTCAGTGAGGCGCGCGGTGACGGCGTCGGCGTTCTGGCGGACGGCGACAACCCGCTGGTGGACGGTTTCCACTCCGACATCGGCGGCATGCTCTGCAAGTGCAGCGTGCAGCACGGTCCTGCGCACTCCCCGGCCCGCGCCGTGACGGAATGAGTGATCGACGCGAAGGCCACGCGATTGGTAGCTGATTCCCTTGAGATCGTGGCCGTCAGGGTTGACCCCCAGGCGTTCGAGAGCGCCCACTGCCCCAGGCATGAGGCCTTCGCCGCACGCTTTGTCCACCGGACCCCTCCGGGGCTCCACCACAACAACATCCATGCCTGCCTTGCGGGCCTCGATTCCCGCGGCGAGGCCGATAGGGCCGCCCCCCGCAATGAGCACGTCAATCATTGGCGGGCCTGGGGTGCTGCGAGGGCGCCGAGCGCGCGATTCTCGACGGGGATCCGGAAACCGAGCAGCAGCACCGCGTTGAGGGCGGTGAACGCGAGCGCGGTGATCCACGCGGTGTGCACGAGCGGAAGCGCGAAACCTTCAATTGCTACCGCCACGTAGTTCGGGTGGTGCAACCATCGATAGGGACCCCGTCTTACGAGGGACAGGCCAGGCACGACGATGACGCGGGTGTTCCACTGCGGTCCGAGCGAGGTGATACACCAGTAGCGAAGCGCCTGGCTCAGCACCACGAGCGCCAACATCGGCCAGCCGAGCCAGGGCAGGAATGGTCGGCTTCCGAACCACACTTCGGCGAGACAGGCCAGGAGAAGACCCGTGTGCAGCGCGACCATCCATGGAAAGTGGCGTTTGCCGAACTCGGTTCCTCCCTGCGAAAGGGCTGATCTCGCGTTTCGCGCGGAGATCACGAGTTCCACGACGCGCTCGGCCCCGGTTGCGAGGATGAGGACCAGGTAGGCGATCATGGCCACTCCAGGAGCACGAACTCGGCTCCAATTCCGGGCCCCAGCGCGAAAAGCAGGCCTTTCGTGCCGCGAGGTTGGGCACCGGCATCCCCAAGCACGTGCAACACCGACGAGGACGAGAGGTTCCCGACGCGCGCGAGCGACGCCCAGCTGAGTTCGAACGCGTCCCGCTGCAGCCCGAGCGCGGACCCAAACGCGTCCAGAACACGCGGGCCGCCCGGATGCGCGAGCCAGCACCCGATGTCGGCAATTGTGAGGTCATTGTCGGAAAGGAATGAACGTATGGCTTCGGGGAACGAGGTCGCGATGACCTCGGCTATTCCTGTGGTCAGAATGATCTCGAACCCGTTGGCTGTGATGTTCCAGCCGAGAATGTCTCCCGTGCCGGGAAAGAATGCGCTCCGAGTGTCAACGATGCGGGGGCCTTCGGATTCTCGGTCGTCGCCGACCAGGACGACAGCGGCGGCCCCGTCACCGAATAGGCCGGTTGCGACGAAGTTCGCCATGGTGTGGTCTGCGCGCTGCAGGGTGAGCGAGCACAGTTCGACGCTTACGAGCACTCCCACCTCGTTCGGATGTCCGACAAGGTAGTCGTGCACGCGTGCGAGTCCTGAGGCCCCTGCGACGCAGCCGAGACCGAACGAGGGCAGGCGCTTCACGTCGGGCCGGAGTCCTAGTCGTGGAATGAGGAGTGCGTCGATGGATGGCGCGGACATTCCGGTTACTGACGTGAACATGATGAAGTCCACGTCGAGTGCGGTCAGACCTGCTGCGGCGAGCGCATCGGTGAGCGCCCGTTCGGCAAGGTCGGTCGCCACGCGAATGAACACGTCGTTTGTGTCACCGAAGGATCCGAGGGAACGGTACTGCTCGAGTGGGAGTGCGGTGTGGCGGGTGTCGATGCCGGATGCCGAGTGGAGGCGCTCGAGCACTGTGCGTTTGCCCGCATCCGATCCGACAAGGTGCGCGAGTTCCTGCGTGATCTCTGCCTGGGTGTGCACGAATTCGGGAAGCACCGGGGCGACCGCCGCTATGCGCGTCATTCGCAGAAACTAGCACCTCCGCGCGGTCATCGCCCGTAGAGTCGAGGCGTGGAACCGACCTCCGTGCGCGTGGATGCCTGGCTCTGGGCGGTGCGCGTTTACAAGACGCGCTCAGCAGCCACAGCCGGATGCCGTGCCGGCCACGTGAGGGTCGCCGGCGATCGCGCGAAGGCGGCGCAACCCGTGCGGGTTGGCGACGAGGTGCGCGTGCGCATTGCCGGGTTCGACCGCATCCTGTCCGTGAAGCGCCTCATCGTGAAGCGGGTTTCCGCAGCCCAGGCATCCGAGTGTTTCATCGACCTCACTCCACCGCCACCGCCGCGCGAGTCCGTCGCCGTGTTGCCGCGGCGTGACCGTGGCGCGGGCCGGCCCACGAAACGTGATCGGCGCGAGTTGGAGAAGCTGCGCGGTCGATTCGGGCACACTGACCACGACCAAGTGGAGTGAAATTCGCAGCGGTGGGGTTGCCAACGAGCATCCACCCCTGAAGACTGGAACGCTCAGACTCACTCCGTACCAACGGCAAGGAGTTCAACATGTCACCGGCACCATCACGAACCAGCACCGTCCTCGCGATCGTGATCGCCGCGGTCTCGCTCACAAGCCTCACCGGCTGTTCGGGCGGATTTGGAGTACCCGGGCCCTCCTCGCCGGGTACTAGCGACGAGGATTCCGTGACCGAGGGGGATTCTGATGGCGCCGGGTGTCTGATCGGCGATTGGGTGGCAACCGAATCGGGCCTGGAAGGTTGGTATAGCGCCTTCCTCCCCGACGAAGGGGTCACTGTGAACTCAGTGCTTGGCGAGATCCTGCTGTCGTTCTCCGAGACGGACTTCATTTACACCACGCGGGAGATTACCGTCTCCATGACTATTGCCGATCAGGATGCGCTGACGCTCATTACCGGCGGCGTCGCGGGCACCTATGAAACGTCGCCGGGCGGCATCATGTCCACGTCGATTGATTCAAGCGACCTCGCCGGATCAGCCACCGTCAGCGGCATCACCTTCACTACGGAGGAACTGGGCATCGACCTGACCGGTGCTGGGGCGTTTGTCGGATACCAGTGCACGGGCGGCAATCTCATTCTTGAGACCCAGAGCGCCGGGACGGGCACGGCAACCATCGAATTCGAGCCGGCCGGATAGCGGCAGCGTTTCGCTTGTGAGGAGGGGACGCTCCTCGAGTCACACACCATCACACAAAAGAACAAGGGCGCACTGCGGCCGTCGCGTGCGCCCTTGTCGTCAGTGACGGAATCAGTCGATCCCGTGGGCTCTCGTCACTTGCGCGAACCAGTTGGCGCTCGATTTGGGAACTCGCTCTTGCGTTGCGTAGTCGCGGCAGTACATTCCGAAGCCCTACCGTGACTTCCGCGCAAAGTGACTATTGCATTACTGTGTGTCTCTATGTAGTGTATGGAACATGGTAGATAGAGGCGTACAGCTTGGGAAGTTGGAGCAGGACCTCCGAAAGGGCGTGTTGGTGCTCGCTGTACTCTCTCAGCTGCGTACCCAGCAATACGGCTACTCCTTGCGCCAGGCTCTCGCGCAAAGGGGAATGCCCATCGAAGAAGGCACGCTCTACCCGCTGCTGCGGCGCCTGGAAGGTCAGGGGTTGCTCGTGTCGCAATGGCAGACCGACGACGGCCCGCCACGCCGCTACTACGAACTCAGCGCGCAAGGCGTCGAGATTCAACGAGACCTGACCACCGCCTGGGGGTCGCTCGCGTCGGTAATGGACCGGCTACTCGAAGAGGAGGACTGAAATGGACCCCAAGGCCATCATCAACAGCTACGTCGGTGACGTCATTCGGCATTTGCCTCGGCGGCAGCGCAATGACATCGCGCTCGAGCTCCAGTCTCTGCTCCAGGAAGAGCTTGCCGAGCGTGCCGCGTCCGCTGGCCGTCCGGCGGACGCGCCCATGACCATGGAGTTGCTCAGCGGGTTCGGCGTGCCGAGGGATGCTGCCGACCGGTACCGTCCAGCTGGATTCACCATCATCCGAGCTTCGGATGCACCTCGGTTCACATGGATTGCGCTCGGCGGCATATTCCTGATTTGGGCGATCACGCTCCCCGCGGCGCTTCTCGGCGTCACGCCCATTGTCGGCTGGGATTACGGCGCTGACACATGGTGGGGGCGCCTAACCGTGTGGTGGCTTGGCACCGGGATCGGAGCGCTGTGGTGGCCGGGCGCGGTCTTCGTGTACGCGCTTATCGGGGCGCTGGCGGGTCGGCGACGCGAGTCGGGCGAAATTCCGTGGAAGCCGACTCCGCCCCGCGCCATCGACCGCGACCTCATCAGCCGACCGGTTGGCGCCCTCTATGTGGCACTTGGTTTGCTCGGCGTCAGCGTGCTCGTTGCGCTCCCCTCACTGGAGGCCTTGGCGCCCGGACTGCCACGGCCGGTACTGGACGCCCTGGCCCTCGACCCCGAGTTCCTCAGCGGGCGGGCGCCCTGGATCCTGCTGTTGTGGGCAGCGATTCTCGCCGTCTACGTCTCCGTGCTTCTTACCGGTCGTTGGAGTCTCATCGCGCTCCGCATCCGAGGTTTGCTGGGCATGCTGACCCTCGGCATCATGCTGTGGTGGGTCGCGGGCGGCCCGGTGTTCGTCTCAGCCGGGGCTGACACCACGGCAAAAGCCCTCCTGATCGCCATCGGCGCCTATGCAGCATTCGACGCCGCACTGGCACTTCGCCGCGGCTGGACACGTGCAACCTCTGCAACACCGTTGAAGCGCTCTGCGGATTCGCCAACGTCTCGCTCCTGAGTGACCGCGAAGTCCCGCACACCCGTCAGGCGTGCGGGACTTCGTCGTCGCGAATGCGCGCAACGCGGGGATCCCTGTCTCGGGCCCCGAATTGGGTGGTTCCCAACCAGCACAAACCACTGCGAGCCCCGAGTGCGAAGAACACCTCGAGCTTGAACCAACTGGAGTCGAATTTCACGTTGTGCGCGAGGGGGGACTTGAACCCCCACACCCTTGCGAGTACTGGCACCTGAAGCCAGCGCGTCTACCAATTCCGCCACCCGCGCAGCGTAGTGAGATTATCACAGCGCAGGGGGCCGTGCGCCCCGCGCTCAGCACCCACCCGCGCGATATCGGCGGCCAGAGGGCCGAGAGCACGAGGCTAACGGCTAACATCGACAGGGTAAGGGAGGAGAAACTTGGGCCTGCTGGACAAGTTCGAAAAAGGTCTTGAGCGAGTCGTGAACGTCGCCTTCGCCAGGACCTTCAAGAGTGGACTCCAGCCGGTGGAAATCACCGCGGCCCTCCGACGCGAACTCGACACGAAAGCGGCCGTCGTCGCACGCGACCGCATCCTCGTGCCGAACAAGTTCTCGGTTCACCTTGCCCCGGGAGATTATGAGCGGATGACGGGGATCGGCCCGGCGCTCATCGACGACTTCACGCAGCTCATCCAGACGCACGCCACAGCACAGCACTACCAGTTCGCTGGCGGCATCAGCATCCGGTTGGTCGAGGACCCTCTCCTTGCGGAAGGGGTCGTCCGCGTCGACTCTTCCAACGAAAAGGGCGAAGTGTCCTGGACGCCCATTCTCGACATCAACGGCAAGCGCTACCCCATCACGAAGTCCCACACCGTCATCGGCCGCGGCAGCGAAGCCGACATCACGGTCGACGACACCGGGATCTCCCGCCGACACGTCGAAATCCTGTGGGACGGCAAGCGCGGCCAGGTCAACGATCTCGGTTCCACGAACGGCACGCAGCTCAACGGCGCCCCAGTCACGAAAGCCGCCCTGCCCCCGGAGTCCGTGATTTCCCTCGGCAGAACCCGTATCGTGTTCCGAGTGCTCGCCCAATCCGCGTCGGTTGACCAGTTCTCCGACCTTCGCGTCGACCAGGACGGCGGTGAAAACCGATGAGTGAACTCACTCTGCTCGCGCTGCGGTTCGGATTCCTTCTGCTTCTGTGGGTATTCATCTTCGCGGTCGTGTACGCGCTGAGGACAGACCTCTTCGGGCAGCGCGTGAAGCGGCTGCCAGCCGAAGCCGCCGCCCAAATGACAATGCCCACCGACACCCCAGCGAAATCTGCCCCTCGATCGCCGGCGAAGTCGACCACAGCGACCCTCGATAACGCGAAGCGACTCGTCATCACCTCGGGCGCGAAGGAAGGTCTCGAGATCGACCTCGGGGGTGAACCTCTCACCATCGGCCGCTCGGCAGAAAGCGGCCTCGTCATCCGCGACGATTACACCTCGACCCACCATGCCCGGCTGCTGCTGTGGGGGGATGAGTGGGCCATCCAGGACCTCGATTCCACGAACGGAACCTACCTGGACGAGGTCCGCGTCACCGTTCCCACGCCGGTGCCCCTCAACACCCCCGTGAGGATCGGCACGACGAGCTTCGAGCTCCGGCGGTAACCCATGGCCACCACGGGCAAGAGCGCCGCTGTCTCCCACGTCGGCAAGATTCGCGCCAACAACCAGGACTCCGGGTACGCGGGACGGCACCTCTTCCTCGTCGCGGATGGGATGGGCGGCCATGCCGGCGGGGACGTGGCCTCCGCCATCGCCCTCAAACGCATCGTCGAGGCCGACAAACCGTACGCCTCCGCTGCCGACGCGGAATTCGCACTCCAGACAGCGCTTCTCGCCGCCAACACCCTGCTCGCCGAGACGGTGTTCGACCACCCGGAACTCACCGGTATGGGGACCACAGCGAGCGCGATCATCAGGGTGGGCAACCAGATCGCGCTCGCTCACATCGGCGACTCGCGGATCTACGTGTTTCGCGACGGGAAACTGGACCAGATCAGCGCCGACCACACGTTCGTGCAGCGACTCGTGGACAGCGGGCGCATCACCCAGGAAGAAGCGGCGGTGCACCCCCGACGCTCCGTGCTCATGCGCGTGCTCGGCGACGTCGACTCGTCGCCCGAAATCGACACCGCAATCCTCGACATCCAGCCAGGCGACCGCTGGCTCCTGTGCTCCGACGGCCTCAGCAGCTATGTTTCGGACGACAAGATCGCCTCCGTGCTCACGACATTCACGGGCGCGAAAGATGCCTGCAACCGCCTCGTGCGGGAAAGCCTCGACCAGGGCGCCCCCGACAACGTCACCGTCGTGCTCATGGACGTCGGCGACAATGCCGACTCCTCCTCCAACCCATCCCTCACCGTCGGTTCTGCTGCGCTCCCGCTCACGTATGAAGCGGACAGCGCGCGACGCGCCCTGCGCCTGCCCACCCTGCTCCTGCACCCCCTGAAATCCGCGCAACGCGCGGACAGCCACTTCGAACCGGAATCCGAAGAGTATCTCGACGAACTCATCCTCGAGGACAAACGCCGGGCAATCCGGCGCAGAATCACGTGGCTTGTCGGCATCGCGCTCATCATCGCGGCGATCGTCGTTGCGCTTTTATTCGCCTACCGATGGACCCAAATGCACTACTACGTGGGCGCGAACGGCGAAACGGTTGCGATCTTCCAGGGCGTCCAACAGGACCTCGGCCCCATCTCGCTGCACAGCGTCTACCAGCAGACGAGCATCAAAATGGAGGATCTGAACCCGTACACCCGATCGACCGTCATCGACACCATCAGCGCGAAGAACCTGGAAGATGCCCGCGCCATCATTGAGCGATTGGCGCAAGCCAGCAATGGCTGACGCGACGAAGGAAGTGGCCGCGGCAGAACCGGCGGCAGCCGAGCCCGCGGCCGATCACGGCGGAATCCTCCGGCTTCGCATCCACCTCCCCGCGAAGCTGCGCAACCTCGAACTGGTTCTCCTGGTATTCGCGTGCCTGCTCAACGGCGCCGCGGTCGTGCTCGTGCAACTCGGTGCGCTCGGAGAGATCCAGACGGAGATCATCTGGATGGGAGGCGGACTGGCGCTCCTGGCAATCGGCATGCACGTGGCGCTCCGGTTCGTCGCACCGGATGCCGACCCGTTCGTTCTCCCGATTGCGACGCTCCTCAACGGGCTCGGAATAGCTGAGATCTACCGGCTCGACATCGCCGCGAAAAACAGCGGGTGGGAAGCGGACGGCGTCCGGCAAATCGTGTGGACCGCCATCGCGATGTCCATCGCCTTCGCCGTCATCCTCGTCATCAGAAATCACCGCGTGCTACAGCGGTACCGCTACATCGCCATGTTCACCGGCATCGTGCTCCTGCTGCTTCCGATGCTCCCCGTGATCGGCTACGAGCAGTTCGGCGCCCGGCTGTGGGTGCGGCTCGGATTCTTCTCCTTCCAGCCCGGCGAACTCGCGAAGATCGCACTCGCAATCTTCTTCGCGGGATACCTCGTTCAGGCCAGAGAGAGCCTGTCGATGGTGGGGACGAAATTTCTGGGGATGCGCTTCCCGCGCGCCCGCGATCTCGGTCCGATCCTCGTCATTTGGGCCGCCGCCATGGCCGTCCTCATCATCCAGAGGGACCTCGGGACCTCGCTTTTGTACTTCGGACTTTTCCTCGTCATGATCTACGTTGCCACCGGGCGGTTGAGCTGGGTCGCCCTCGGGTTGCTGCTCTTCATCGGTGGCGCGATCCTCGCGAGCCAGATTTTCAGTTACGTCGCCTCCCGCTTCCACGGCTGGCTGGATGCCTTCGATCCGAAAGTGTATGACTCGTTCGGCGGAAGCTATCAGCTCGTCCAGGGTCTTTTCGGACTCGCACACGGTGGACTCGTCGGCACGGGATTCGGCAAGGGCCGCCCCAACATCGTGCCGCTCGCGCAAAGCGACTACATCATGGCAAGCCTCGGAGAAGAACTCGGGCTCGTCGGACTGTTCGCCATTTTCGCGCTGTATCTGATTCTGGTCTCCCGCGGCATGCGCATCGGATTCGCCGGCCAGGATGACTTCGGTCGGCTCCTGGGCGTGGGCCTTTCGTTCGTCATCGCACTCCAGGTCTTCATCGTCGTCGGCGGGGTGACGCGCGTGATCCCCCTGACCGGGCTCACGACCCCGTTCCTCGCGGCCGGCGGATCGTCACTCGTGGCGAACTGGATCATCGTCGCCCTCCTGTTGCGGTTGTCGGATTCCGTGCGCAATCAGCCGAGGCTGGTGATCGGACCATGAATCGGGAACTCAAACGCGTGAGCGCCGCGATCCTCATCATGTTCGTCGCGCTGATGGTGTCGTCGACGACGATCACGGTGTTTCAGGTCGACAACCTGCGGGCGGACGGCCGCAACGTTCGCACGCTCTACGACAGCTACTCCGCCGAACGCGGCCCCATCCTCGTCGCAGGCAATCCGATCGCGGAGTCGACGCCCGTCGACGACCAGTACAAGTTCCAGCGCGTGTACACGGAGCCGGAGCTTTATGCGCCCATCACGGGGTACTTCACGCTGAATCAAGGAACCATCGGGATCGAGGGCGCACTCAACGACTTCCTGAGCGGGACAGCGAACGATCAGTTCCTCGCGCAAGTCAACGCGATCCTCACCGGGCAGACGCCCAAGGGCGCTGCCGTGGAGTTGACGATCGACCCCGTGGTTCAACGAGCGGCATGGGATGCCCTCGGCAATCACACGGGGGCCGTCGTCGCGATCGACCCGAAGACCGGCGCGATTCTGGCCATGGTCTCCAAGCCGTCCTACGATCCGAATCTGCTCGCATCGCACTCGTCAACCGATGTGATCGCCGCCTACGAGGCGCTACTCGACGATCCGGGCAACCCCCTCATCAACCGCGCGATCAGCGGGGACCTGTATCACCCGGGCAGCGTGTTCAAGCTCATCGTGGCCGCCGCGGCGCTCGACAGCGGGCGGTACACCCCGGAAAGCACGTTCCCCAACCCCGCATCGCTTCAACTCCCCCTCAGCTCGTCCGTCATCACCAACTCCGGCGGCGGGACGTGCGGCCCGGGGGAAACCGTCACGCTCGCGGACGCGCTGCGGCTCAGCTGCAACATTCCGTTCGCCGAACTGGGAAGCGCCCTCGGCGAGGACGAAATCCGCGATTACGCGAAAGCGTACGGCTTTGGCACGGAGTTCGGGATCCCCATGCCCGTCACCCCCAGCACGATCCCCGATTCCCTCGACGCCCCCCAGCTCATGCTCTCGTCCTTCGGCCAGGCGAACGTACGCGTCACGCCACTCCAGATCGCCATGGTGTCAGCGGGAATCGCGAACGGCGGGGTCGTCATGAAGCCCACGCTGATTCGGGCGATCACCGCGCCGGACTTCACTGTGCTCCGCCCGTTCCTGCCCACCGTTTTCAGCGCACCCATCACCCGTGAGTCCAGTGCGACACTCACCGCGCTCATGGTCAACAACGTCAACAATGGGGCGGCAAGCAATGGCAGAATAAGTGGAGTCGATGTGGCTGGCAAGACCGGTACGGCGCAAAATGGCGAGGGTGAGCCTTTGACCCTCTGGTTTACCGGATTCGCGCCAGCAAACGACCCCAGGATTGCCGTTGCAGTCGTTGTCGAGAACGGAACCAGCTTCGGCAACGTCGTTGCAGCACCAATCGCAAGGAAGGTCATAGAGGCGGTGCTGAATAAATGAGACCCACAAGCGGCCTCACGTTCGGGGGACGGTACCAACTTTCCAATCGCATCGCCATCGGCGGCATGGGAGAGGTCTGGCAGGCAACCGACCTCGTCATCGGGCGCACAGTCGCCATCAAGATTTTGAAGGACGAGTTCATGGGGGACCCCGGGTTCCTCGAACGATTCCGTGCCGAAGCACGGCACGCCGCCCTCGTCAACCACGAAGGAATCGCGAACGTCTTCGATTACGGCGAGGAAGAAGGTAGCGCCTACCTCGTCATGGAACTCGTTCCGGGGGAAGCACTGTCCACGATCCTCGAACGCGAACGGGTGCTCGCCACCGACCGGGTGCTGGACATCGTCGCCCAGACCGCATCCGCCCTGCACGCCGCCCATGCTGCGGGGCTCGTGCACCGGGACATCAAACCCGGCAATCTGCTCATCACGCCGGATGGCCGCGTCAAGATCACGGACTTCGGGATCGCGCGCATCGCGGACCAGGTCCCGCTGACCGCGACCGGACAGGTTATGGGCACCGTGCAGTATCTTTCGCCGGAGCAGGCCAGCGGCCACCCGGCGTCGCCAACCACCGACATCTACTCGCTCGGGATCGTCGCGTACGAAGCTCTCGCCGGCCGTCGCCCGTTCACCGGCGAGTCCCAGGTTGCCATCGCGATGGCGCAGATCAACGAAACCCCGCCGGACCTTCCCGTGACAGTCGCGGAACCGGTACGCAACCTCGTGTACTCTTCGATCGCGAAGAACCCGGAAGACCGCCCGGCCTCCGCGGCGCACCTTGCCCGAGCGGCCCAGGCGCTGCGCCGTGGCGACGTCGCGGCGGCGGCCACCGCCGTTCCTGGCGTCCTCGGCGAATCCTCGCTGGGCACCGCGTTCGGACAAACCTCCGCAACGACGCGCGTTCTTCCGACGATGGACGGCTTCGGTGCGACGGGCGCTCCCGTCGAGTCCAAGCGGCGCAATCCGTGGACGTGGCCGCTCGTTGCGCTCATCGCCATCCTGCTCGTGGTGCTCGTGGGTGCCGTCATCGCTCTTCTGGGCCAACCCAGTTCGAACGGCGGCCCTTCGACATCGCCATCGGACACGGGGCCGGTGACAACTCCGACTTCGGAGTCCCCGTCGCCCTCACCGACCGCGGATCTCGTGAAGATCAGCCTCTCCCAGTTCGAGGGAATGACTCAGGACGAGGTGGAGCAAGCGCTCGAAGACCTTGAATTGTCCTACTCGGTCACCCAGGGTGTTACGGCACCGTCGAAGGCAGACGAGCTGAGGGTGTATCAGATCAGCCCAGCGGGCAATGTCGCCAAGGGAACCACGATCAATGTGAAGATCTACTCGCTCATCCCGTCGAGCAAACCGGGTCCGTTGAGCGCGTCCCCCGCCGGCCCTTACACGGCATCGCAAAACGTCACGCTGAGCTGGCCGACCTACACCGGATGCCAGACGGGCAAGACCCTCGAAAGTTACAACATCGCGATCGAGAACGGCACCATCACCTCGCCGAACCCCGTCCCGGCCGGCACGACGAGCGCGACGATCACTCTGCGCGCCGATTCCGGAAACACAAAAGTTTCCTACACGGCCTCCTGCTCCGGCAGCCCTTCTCCCGTGTCGGATGTCCTGACCCTCACCGTCCCGTGAGCATCGCGCTCAAGCGGGTACACTGGCAACCACTTGCCCCTGCACCCCCGGAGACACACACGTGACTGAAGGTACTCGACTGCTTGCCGGCAGGTACCAGATCGGCGCACTTCTCGGCCGCGGAGGCATGGCCGACGTCCATGCCGGCACCGACACGCGTCTCGGCCGCAAGGTCGCGGTCAAGCTGCTGAAGCCCTCTCTCGCGAACGACCCGAAGTTCCGTCTGTTGTTCCGCGAAGAAGCCCAGAAAGCGGCGCGCATGGCGCACCCCACGATCGTGCGGGTCTTCGACGCCGGCGAGGAAACCGTGCGCGATGCGAACGGCTTCGAGACGCAATTGCCGTTCATCGTCATGGAGTATGTCGATGGTCGCCTGCTGAAGGACATCATCGCCGAAGGCCCCCTCGAGCAGGCAGAGGCCGCCCGCATCGTCGAACAGGTCCTCACGGCACTCGAGTACAGCCATCGCGCGCTACTGGTCCACCGGGATATCAAGCCCGGCAACATCATGATCACCCAGAACGGGCAGGTCAAGGTGATGGACTTCGGCATCGCGCGGGCCGTCTCCGACAATTCGGCGACGGTCGCGGACACGAGCGCCGTGCTCGGAACGGCCCAGTATTTTTCTCCGGAGCAGGCCAGAGGGGAGACGGTCGATGCGCGCACCGACCTCTACTCGACCGGAGTCGTCCTGTTCGAGCTTCTTACCGGCCAGCCTCCGTTCCACGGAGATCGCGCCGTCGCGGTCGCCTACCAGCACATCAGCGAAACCCCGACGCGCCCGAGTTCGCTCAACTCGAAGGTGTCGCCCGCCATGGATGCGGTGGTGCTCCACTCTCTCGAGAAGGACAAGTTCACGCGGTTTCAATCCGCCGCAGAGTTCCGCAGCGCGCTGGAATCGGCCGCCGCCGGCGAGATCCCGGTCAAGAAGGCTCCGAAAGACGACTTCAACGCGACGCTGTTCGGCGTCAATCCCAACGCGCGCGCCGGCTCGGAAGCCACCTTGCGCCAACTCTCGAATTCAGCTGACGACCGCGTGGTCCGAACCCAGTCCCGCCCGCCCGTGGCGTGGATCTGGGCCGGCATCGTCGTCATGGCGGTGATCCTCGGCGGGCTGACCTACTGGGTTCTCACCCTTCAACCGAGCACGATCGGCGTCGATCTGTCCGTCGACGTTCCCGACGTCGTCGGGATGTCCTATGAGAGCGGCGCGCAGAAGCTCACTGACATGCGACTTGTGCCCGTCCGCCTCGGCGAACCGAGCGACACCATCCCCGAGGGAGCCATCACGCGACTCGATCCCGTCGCGGGCACCCGGGTTGCGAAAGACTTCCCCGTCAAAGTGTGGGTATCCACCGGCCGCAGCATCGAAACGATCCCCCAAGTGGCGAACCTCACGGAGGAAGCGGCGATCAAGGCGCTGACGGATGCCGGGTTCGTGTTCGGCACGACCACGCAGGCTCACTCGCCGACCGTGCCGAGCGGTGTTGTCATGGGAACGGACCCCGAAGGCGGAACGCAATCGCGTTCGGGATCCACCGTCAACCTGCTCGTGTCGGACGGCCTCGTCGAGGTCCCCGATGTCGTGGGGCTCGCGGTCGGCGACGCCAACCGCACGCTCACCCCGCTGGGTCTCGTGATCAAGGCGGTGCCGAGCGATTCGTGCACGGGCGGTGCCGTGGTCGGCCAGTCTCTTTCTCCTGGTCCTCAACCGCAACGATCCGAGATCACCCTGACCTACTGCGGGGCGACGACTAGCTCCCCGCCACCCTAGGCGTGAGGCCTCGGGCGGCGAGTTTCGCGCTCTTCGAACCGGCAATCGTGAGCCAGTTCGCGAGCAATTCGAAGCCGCCTTCCGTGAGCACGGATTCCGGGTGAAACTGCACACCGTACACGGGGGCCGACTCGTGCTGAAGCCCCATGATGACGCCTCCCTGGGTTCGCGCCGACACGATGAGTTCTTGCGGCACCGTCGAATCCACCACGGCGAGCGAGTGGTAGCGGGTCGCGGTGAACGGCTGGGGGACATCCCGGAACAGCTCGCTGCCGTCGTGCGTGATGCGGGAGGTCTTCCCGTGCATGAGTTCCTCGGCGACCGTGACAGTCGCTCCGAGCGCTTCGGCTATCGCCTGATGACCGAGGCACACACCCAACAGGGGGATACCGGTGTCGAGCGCAACCCTCACCAGCGGAATCGAGATGCCGGCGGTCGCTGGGGTCCCCGGTCCGGGAGAGAGCAGGACCGCATCGAACCCCGCTGCTTCCACCGCAGCCTGCGCGTCGGTGAAGTCGTCGTTGCGCGCGACGACCGTCTCCGCGCCCAGTTGGAGCAAGTACCCATTCAGCGTGTAGACGAAACTGTCGTAGTTGTCGATGACGAGGACGCGCGTCATCCGTCGACCGTCACATCGAGCGTCGGCAACATCGAGTTCACCCACGGAAACACCCACTCCACGAGGCAGAAGAGCACGGCAGCGAGCGCACCGAGCAAAATCAGAACTCTCACCCACGCGGGACCGGGGAGTATTCGCCACAAAGCGCCGTACACGGGTCAGCCTTTCGCCGAGACAAGAGGGGCGATTTCCGACGGCGGTCCAACGGATGCCGGTTGCCAGGACTCCAGCACAGCGTAGGCGATGATCCGCTCGGCGGCGGAGAACTTCGGATTGCAGCTCGTCATCGTCAAAAGTCGCGCTTCCGGTTCCACGTTCTGGAACTGCGGCACCGGATCCAAAACGCCAACACCGCTCGGGCTCACCGTTTCCCTGTTGCGGAACACGTAGGTGTAGTACGCGTCCTGGGTTTGCACGTAGATCCTGTCTCCGACCCTCAACTCGGCGATCCCGCCGAACGGTGCGCCGTACGTCGTGCGGTGCGCCGCGACGGCAAAGTTGCCGATTGCGCCCGGCATCTGGGTCGTCCCGTAGTGGCCGATTCCGTTCTTATTGAGCACTCGGGTCGTGCTGATGCCCTCGGAGACGGTCCTGCGGTAGTCCTCGCCGAACCTCGGGATGTACATGACCGCGAATGCCTGAGCTTCCGCGGGGGCGGTCATGACAGGAGGTTCGCCGTAGTCGGCCTTCACCGTCTCCTGGTTGAGCGATACGTTGCCGGATGTCCACGAGCTCGCGAGCCCTGCAGCGACATCGTTCTGCTGCTCGCCGACGATGATGTCGTTCAACCACAGCTGCCAGCCCAGGAACAGGAACACGAGAAAGCCTGCGGTGATGAGTAGTTCGCCGATCACTCCGATGACGCTCACGCGGCGCCGGGACCGCGGCCGCGCGCGCGCAGCGCCGCTTCGGGTGACGGGTTCGCCGACGGTCATGGATTCGATTCTAAGCGCTGCCGCGTGACTCGACCTTTCCCGCGGCGGCAGCCCTCGAGGGTTTCAGGCTAGAATTCCGGCATGGCACGATCCACTTCACAGTCCGACCATCCGCAGGAGTCCCGCACTGGCGACGACGCCCCGAACGCGGTGTGGTTCAAGCCGATCATGTTCGGCCTCATGCTGTTGGGACTCGCCTGGATCATCGTGTTCTACGTGAGTCAGGGAACGCTGCCCGTGGCATCCCTCAAGGATTGGAACATCCTCGTCGGGTTCGGCATCCTCTTCGTCGGGTTCCTCATGACCACGCGTTGGCGTTCATAGCTAACCCGTTCTCACGGTTCCCACAATTACATTCTTGTAATTATCCCCACTGTGGATAACCCTGTGGAATCAGCGCAACCGCGCGAGCATCACACCAGTCTCCCCTGAAGCATGACCACCCCGACCACGGTCAAGACGACGAGCCCGGCGAGTACCGCGAACAGCAGCAGCCGTTGTTCGTTCTGCTTGCGAATTGCCCGGGTCCGCAGGAAGACGAACGCGACGATCCCTCCGACGATGAGGCCGCCGAGGTGCGCCTGCCAGGAAACGTTGGGGATGATGAACCCCAGCACGAGGTTGATGACGATCACGAACACGATCTGCATGTTCCGTCCGCCGAGACTTCGCTGGATGACGAAGAACGCGCCAAGCAGCCCGAAGATCGCTCCCGACGCCCCGAGAACCCCGGATGTCGGTGCGAGAAGCAGCACGGCCACGGATCCGCCGAACCCGCTCAAGAGATACAGGGCGATGAACCTCCACCGGCCGATCGCGAGCTCGAGGATCGGGCCGATCACGAACAGGGAGAACATGTTGAACAGAATGTGAATGAACGAGGAAGGCGAGTGGACGAAGAGCGACGTGATCATCCGCCACGGCTGGCTCTCCGTCAACGCTGGGTGGTAGAACAGCGCGTTCGTGACCGCGCCGCCGCTGAAGATCTGGGCGAGGTACACCACGATGCAGATTGCGATGAGAGTCCACGTGACAACCGGCGCCGAACTCCCCGGGCGAAGCGCCGTGATGACCGCCGGTTTCGTTCTCGGAGCCGTTTTCCTGGACTCCCTCATGCACTCCGGGCAGTGGAATCCCACGGCCGCCGGAGTCTGGCAGTCAGCGCAGATCGTGCGCCCGCACCGCTGGCACAGAACGAAGCTTTGGCGGTTCGGGTGTCGATAGCAGACATCCGACGAGGCGCCGCCGGACGCGGGGTCGGTCACCGTCAGAGCTCGTCGATCGTGATGCTCTCGATGACGACCGGCTCAATGGGGCGGTCGCGACCATCCTTCTTGACGGACTCGATCTTCTTGACGGTGCTCTTCGACTCCTCGCCGTCCACGATTCCGAAGATCGTGTGCTTTCCCTGCAGCCACTGGGTCGGAACGGTCGTGATGAAGAACTGCGATCCGTTGGTACCGCGGCCCATTTGGGTTCCGGCATTCGCCATCGCGAGGACGTAGGGCTCGTTGAAGTTCAGTTCGGGGTGGATCTCGTCGTCGAACTGGTACCCGGGCCCGCCGATTCCCTGGCCGAGGGGGTCTCCGCCCTGGATCATGAAGTCGTCGATGATGCGGTGGAAGATCACGCCGTCGTACAGGGGACGGTTGGTTTTCTCGTGGGTGGCCGGGTCGGTCCATTCGATCTGGCCCGTCGCGAGTCCGACGAAATTCGCGACAGTCTTCGGCGCGTGGTTCGCCAGAAGGTTGACGGTGATGTCCCCGAGGCTCGTGTGGAAGGTGGCGACGTGTGTGTGTGCAGGCATTCGCCAATTCTTTCACAGTGCGTGCCGATTCAGCATTCGCCCAGCCCGGCAGTGTTTGCTGCTTGCGAGGCTCGTGGGAGGATGGGAACGTTGTCCGACCACCACAAACGGAGGTTACCGATGGGACTGTCACGCAAACGCCAACGCGAGTTGAACCGCTTGAAGCGCGGAGCATCGGAGCTCTGGGAGGATCAGAAGGAAGTTCTCGAGCACGCGAGCAAGGTCGTGCGGGATGCGCGTCGCCAGCTGGCGAACGTGAGCCGTGAGGAGGTTGCGCCTCGCGTGCGCGACCTCTACGAATCGCGCGTCCGTCCGGGGTTCGAGTCCGGGCTCGAAGCCGGTCGGGGTTTCGCGGAGTCCGCGAGGCACAAGGTCTCCAAGGATGTCATTCCCGCCGTCTCGTCGGCTCTCGCAACAGCTCTCGCCGCGCTCGAGGTGGCCAAGAGCCCCCAAGTTCGGCAGGCGCTCGGCCGCGTGACCCGATCGACCTCCAAGGCCGTCGCGCCGGCAAAGCCGAGCAGCGGCCCCGGGAGGTACATCCTCATGGGTATCGGGCTGGTCGCCGTGGCGGGAATCGCCTACGCCGCCTGGCAGACGCTCCGTGCGGATGACGAGCTCTGGGTGAGCGATGAGCCTGAAGCCGCAGCGGGCGAGTGAGACGCTGCGCTCGCTCTGAATAGTCTGTGGAGCCTAGGAGAATCGAACTCCTGACCTCCTGCTTGCAAAGCAGGCGCTCTACCAATTGAGCTAAGGCCCCGTACTGCCATGCGTGGGGATACCAGGACTTGAACCTGGGACCTCTTCGTTATCAGCGAAGCGCTCTAACCGCCTGAGCTATATCCCCGTGAGGCAGATACGAGATTATCGCACCGGCCGTGTGTTCGCGTAATCGGGTCAGTTGTTCGTGAACCCGACGAGCAGTCCGCCGGTCACGCGAACAGTCAGGTTGTAGATGAGAGCCGAGATCGCACCCAATGCGGTGCCAATCACGACCGTCAGCACTGCGACGACCGCCGTGAACAGCATGACCCGCACGAGCGAGAAGCTGTCCATCACGCTGAACGTCGGGTCGCCGAGGATGTCCACGAGGATGCTCGTCAGCTGCCCGAAGATGCCCGTCGAGTTCAGCACGATCCACAACAGGAGCGTTGCGACGAGCTGCACGATCGCGATGCACAGCGCGATGAGGAACGACAACTTCACCGCAGACCAAAAGTCCACATAGACGAGTTTGAGGCGAACCTGCTTCGTCGCTGCTGCCCGCTGCGACTTTCTTTGGAGTTTCTCTGCGACGCTACTCATCTAGCCTTCGTCCTTCCCGTCCTGATCGGCATCCGCCACCTCGTCGGACAGTTCTGGTGCACTGTCGTCATCGGTCGCCCCGGCCAGATTGCGTTCACTGTTCTTCGCGATAGCGATAATTCGGTCGTCGTCCGCGAACCTGGCGAACACGACACCCATGGTGTCACGACCCTTCGCCGGCACTTCGGCCACGGCAGAGCGTACCACCTTGCCGCTGGCAAGAACCACAAGAACCTCGTCATCGTGCTCGACGATCAGTCCGCCGGCGAGATCCCCTCTCGCCTCCTGCAATTTCGCGACCTTGATCCCCAGGCCGCCCCGGTTCTGGATGCGGTACTGCTCCACTTCCGTGCGCTTGGCGAATCCGCCCTCCGTCACGACGAAGACGTAGCCGTCGTCGGCCAGCACGGACGCGCTCAGCAGTTCGTCGCCTGGGCGGAACTTCATGCCGATCACCCCGCTCGTCGCGCGTCCCATCGGGCGCAACGCGGAGTCATCCGCCCGGAACCGGATCGACATTCCCTTACGGGAAATGAGCAGAACGTCCGACGTTTCTTCGACGAGCAGCGCGGACACGACCTCGTCTTCGTCACGGAGATTGATCGCGATGATCCCTCCGGAACGGTTCGTGTCGTACTCGGTGAGAAGCGTCTTCTTGACGAGTCCCCGTCTCGTGGCGAGAACGAGGTAGGTGGCGGAGTCGTAATCCGTGATGTCCAGGATCTGCGCGATCTCTTCATCGGGCTGGAGGGCGAGCAGGTTCGCCACGTGCTGCCCCTTCGCGTCGCGCCCCGCCTCCTGCAGCTCATAGGTTTTCGCGCGGTACACGCGGCCCTTGTTGGTGAAGAACAGCAACCAGTGGTGCGTCGTCGTGACGAAGAAGTGCTCCACGACGTCGTCGGCGCGCAACTGCGCACCCTTGACGCCCTTGCCACCCCGATGCTGGGAGCGATAGTTGTCGCTTCTGGTCCGCTTGACGTAGCCGTCCCGGGTGACGGTCACGACCATCTCCTCCTCGGGAATCAGGTCCTCCACGTTCATGTCGCCGTCGAAACCGAACATGATCTCCGTCCGGCGATCGTCGCCGAACCTCTCGATGATGTCGGTGAGCTCCTCGCTCACGATGTCGCGCTGACGCTGAGGCTTGACGAGAATGTCCTTGTAATCCGCGATGAGCCGCTCGAGCTCGGCCGCCTGATCCTGAATCTTCTGTCGCTCGAGCGCGGCGAGTCGACGCAGCTGGAGGTTCAGGATCGCGCTCGCCTGAAGCTCGTCCACGTCCAGCAGCCCCATGAGGCCGTCGCGGGCTTCCTCCACCGTGGGCGACCGGCGGATGAGCGCGATCACCTCATCCAGAGCGTCGAGCGCCTTGAGATACCCGCGCAGGATGTGCGCATCGGCTTCGGCCTTGTTCAACCGGAACCGGGTGCGCCGCACGATCACATCGATCTGGTGCTCCACCCACAGGGTGATGAAACCGTCCAGGGGGAGCGTGCGCGGGATTCCGTCGACGATCGCGAGCATGTTCGCGCCGAAGTTCTCCTGCAGTTGCGTGTGCTTGTAGAGGTTGTTGAGCACGACCTTCGCGATCGCGTCCCGCTTCAGCACGATCACGAGCCGCTGGCCCGTGCGTCCCGAGGTCTCATCCCGGATGTCGGCGATCCCGGAGATCTTGCCTTCCTTCACGAGTTCGGCGATCTTCAACGCGAGGTTGTCGGGGTTCACCTGATACGGCAACTCGGTGACGACGAGACACTGACGACCCTGGAGTTCTTCGACGTTGATGACCGCGCGCATCGTGATCGATCCGCGACCGGTGCGATAGGCATCCTGGATGCCCTTCACGCCGAGGATCTGCGCCCCCGTCGGGAAATCGGGACCCTTGATGCGCTCGAGGAGCGCGGCGACGAGTTCCTCCTGGCTCGCTTCGGGGTTGGCGAGGTGCCACAGCGCGGCGGAGCCGACCTCGCGGAGGTTGTGCGGCGGAATGTTCGTGGCCATTCCGACGGCGATACCCACGGAACCGTTGACGAGCAGGTTCGGGAAGCGGGCAGGCAGAACGAACGGTTCCTGCGTGCGGCCGTCATAGTTGTCCTGGAAGTCGACGGTCTCTTCCTCGATGTCGCGCACCATTTCCAGCGCCAGCGGAGCCATCTTCGTCTCCGTGTACCTGGGGGCGGCGGCGCCGTCATTGCCGGGGGAGCCGAAGTTGCCCTGGCCGAGCGCGAGCGGGTAGCGGAGGCTCCACGGCTGCACGAGGCGAACGAGCGTGTCGTAGATGGACGCGTCGCCGTGCGGGTGGAACTGCCCCATGACTTCGCCGACCACGCGCGTGCTCTTGGAGAATGCCTTGTCCGGCCGGTATCCGCCGTCATACATCGCGTAGATGACCCGGCGGTGAACGGGCTTCAACCCGTCGCGCACTTCGGGGAGGGCGCGGCCCACGATGACGCTCATCGCGTAATCGAGGTAGCTCCTCTGCATCTCCAGCTGGAGGTCGACCTGCTCGATCTTGTCGTGCGAGTGATCGATTTCGCGCCCCGCGATCTGGGGTTCGTGATCGCCCGTAGTGTCCGATTCGTCAGCCATGAGTTCCTTGCGTCCGTCTGTGAGTTAGATGTCCAGGAAGCGAACGTCTTTCGCGTTCCGCTGGATGAAGTTTCGGCGCGACTCGACGTCATCGCCCATGAGGGTGGAGAACGTCTCATCGGCGGCGAGCGCGTCGTCGAGGGTGACCTGCTTGAGGGTGCGCGTCTCCGGGTTCATCGTGGTTTCCCACAATTCCTGGTAGTCCATCTCGCCGAGGCCCTTGTACCGCTGCGTGCCGTTCTCCTTGGGGATGCGCTTTCCCGCCGCGAGCCCGTCTGCCAGCAGCGCATCCCGTTCCGCGTCGGAATACACGTACTCGTGCGGCGAGTTCGTCCATTTGAGCCGGTACAGCGGCGGCTGCGCCAAGTACACGTAGCCGAGGTCGATGAGCGGGCGCATGTAGCGGAACAAGAGCGTCAACAGGAGCGTCGTGATGTGCTGCCCGTCGACATCCGCATCGGCCATGAGCACGATCTTGTGGTACCTGACCTTCTCCGGGGCGAAGTCTTCACCGATGCCGGCGCCGAACGCCGTGATCATCGCCTGCACTTCGTTGTTCGCGAGTGCGCGATCGAGTCGGGCTTTCTCGACGTTGAGAATCTTTCCGCGCAGCGGCAGAATCGCTTGCGTTTCCGGGTTCCTGCCCTGCACGGCTGACCCGCCGGCGGAGTCTCCCTCGACGATGAAAATCTCCGAAAGGGCAGGGTCCCTGCTCGAGCAGTCGCGAAGCTTGCCCGGCATCCCGCCGGACTCGAGCAATCCCTTGCGCCTCGTCTGCTCTCGGGCCTTGCGCGCCGCCATCCGTGCCGCGGCGGCCTGCAGCGACTTGCGGATGATCTCTCTCGCCTGCGTCGGATTCCGGTCGAACCAGTCGTTCAACTGGTCGCCGGCGATCCGTTGCACGAAACTCTTCGCCTCGGTATTGCCGAGCTTCGTCTTCGTCTGGCCCTCGAACTGCGGTTCGGCGAGTTTGACCGAAATCACGGCCGTCAGACCCTCGCGGATGTCATCGCCCGTGAGGTTCTCGTCCTTCTCCTTGAGGATCGCCTTCTCCCTGGCGTACTTGTTCACGAGGGTGGTCAGAGCGGCGCGGAATCCTTCCTCGTGCGTTCCGCCCTCGTGCGTGTTGATCGTGTTCGCGTACGTGTGAACGCTCTCCTGATAGGAGTTCGTCCACTGCATGGCGACCTCGACCGAAATCTTGCGATCGGTGTCCTCGGACTCGAACGAAATGATCTCGTCGTGGATCGCCTCGACCTTCTTCGCCGAGTTCAAGTACTCGACGTAGTCGACGAGACCGTTTTCGTACAGGTACGTGACCTCGACGGGCTTTCCGGTGCCCTCGGAATCCCGCTCATCGGTGATCGTGATGGACAATCCCTTGTTGAGGAAGGCGACCTGCTGGAACCGCGCTCGGAGGGTTTCGAAGTCGAATTCGATCGACTCGAACGTCTCGGCACTCGGCCAGAACGTGATGATCGTTCCGGTTCCCTCCACCGCCTCCTCCTGCTTGAGGGGGGCCTGGGGGACGCCGTGGCGATACTCCTGCCGCCAGGCGTGGCCTTTCCTGTGCACTTCGACGGTCAGCTTGCTGGACAGCGCGTTGACGACGGAAACGCCGACGCCGTGCAGCCCCCCGGAAACCGAGTAACCGCCGCCGCCGAACTTTCCTCCGGCGTGGAGGATCGTGAGGACGACCTCTACCGTCGACTTCTTCTCCTGCTTGTTCTCGGCGACGGGGATGCCTCTGCCGTTGTCGGCGACCCTGATTCCGCCGGACTGCAACATGGTGACGGAGATCTGATCGCAGTGGCCGGCGAGTGCTTCGTCGACGGAGTTGTCGACGACCTCGTAGACGAGGTGATGCAATCCCCGCGGACCCGTGGATCCGATATACATGCTCGGGCGCTTGCGCACCGCCTCCAGACCCTCGAGAACCTGGATCTGGTCTGCGCCGTAACTGTCATCAGGCTCGGAGTTCTTGGGGCTAACTGACATGTATTAATCGAGCTCCTGCCTGGTGGATTCTTCGGGCTCCGCTCCTGTGCCAGTAGCTGCCTCGACGAGGTCTCCAGTCTATCAAAACGCGAGGGCCGAAAAGGCGTATTCGGCGATCTGGGGACTTCAATTCGACAGAGGCACCGTTTTTGCCCATTTAGCCGTAAGTATCGCGCGGACCCCGCCCTGGAACTGATCTGGGGCCCCTTTTCCACGAGGGAACGCCCGGTCCGTTGAATCGAAGCGAATCGATTCCCGCGTCCGGGTACCGCTCGACGATCCGCGAAACGATCTGGATTCGCATGAGCCGCAATTGCGTCGCCCACGCCGTCGAATCGCACGACACCGTCAGAACCCCCTCGTCGATCCCGACCGGGGTGGAATGCACCGCGGTTTCCTCTCCGACGAGGTCGGCCCAGGAATCGAGCAGCTCGGAGCGGGCGAGAGAGGAGTTCCAGCCCATCCGCGCGGTGAGCGCGTCCACGATCTCGGCGATTCCGCGCGGGTCGCGCCCTGCGCCGAACGGGGCACTCGATCCCGGCTCGCGCGACGTGCGCTTTCGCGCATCCTTCGAGGTCGCGCTGCGGTCGCCGAAGACCCGGCGAAACCGCTCGAAAACGGCAATGTGTTCGGCCGGGGACGGTTCAGACGTCATCCTGGTTCCCCTCCTCCACTGGCGTCTCCTCCAGAGTGTCCACGATTCTCCCCGCATGAATTCGCACGGTGTGCCGGGCGAGTGAATCGGGAACGTCGCCGAATACGGCGGCTGTGATGAGCACTTGCTCGAAATCGGAGACAGCCTCGGCAAGCCGTGCCCTCCGGGACTCGTCCAGTTCGGCGAAGACGTCATCCAGAATGAGCACAGGGTCGCCCACCGTCGACTCGGCGCGAAGAACCTTCGCCGAGGCGAGTTTGAGCGCGAGAGCGAGCGACCACGATTCACCGTGGCTCGCATACCCGCGGGCGGGCATTCCGTTCAATCCGAGCACGAGATCGTCCCGGTGCGGCCCGGCGAGAGTGACTCCCCGTTCGCGTTCGCTCCGGCGGAGCCGGTCGAGGGCCTCGCGAAAATGCGCGGCCGCCTCCCGTGCCGGAACCGGATCGGTCGTGTCCCGGTCGTCGAGCTCCGCGTCCGGATCCGATCCGAGAATGCTCAAGCGACTCGCGAGAGAAGTGTGGTGGTCTTCTCCTGCGACCGCGATGTACGCTTCGGACACCGCGGGCTGAAGTTCTGCGGCGAGAGTCGTGCGTGCTTCGATGAGCTCGGAGCCCAGAGCGATGAGTCGCTCATCCCACACGTCGAGCGTGGAGAGAGCATCACCCTTGACCCCCGCAGCTCGCGCAGACTTGAGCAGAGTGTTCCGCTGACGAAGCACCCGGTCGTAGTCCGCCAGCACTCCCGACATGCGGGGCTGCCGGAGGACGAGCAGTTCGTCCAGAAAACGGCGACGTCCAGCGGGCTCTCCCCGCACGAGCGCAAGGTCCTCCGGCGCGAACAGCACGGTCGAAAAGTGGCGCGGCAACTCCCGGACCTTGATCTGATTCCGGTTCAATTGCGCCCGGTTCGCTCCGAGGCGGTTCAATTGAACCTCGAGAAGCAACTCCTTGTCCCTATGCCGCAGGCGCGCCCTCACGATCGCAGCATCCCGGCCCTGCCGAATCATCGCTTGCTCCGAAGAGACGCGATGCGATCCCAGGGTCGCAAAGTACCCGAGAGCCTCAACGAGATTCGTCTTGCCCTGGCCGTTGCTTCCCACGAACAGATTCGGCCCGGGAACCAATTCGACATCGGCCGACTCGTAGTTTCGGAAATCCGTGAGCTGAAGCCGAGCGACAATCACGGCGAACGTGCGACAGAGATGGGCATCCGCTTACTCCGACTTCTTTACCGCGTGCCCACCGAACTGGTGTCTGAGTGCCGCCACCGCCTTCATCGCGGGCGACTCGTCCCCCTGTCGCGACACGAATCGGGCGAAAATGGATGCCGAAATCGCCGGCATGGGCACCGCATTGTCGATTGCTTCCTCCAGGGTCCAGCGCCCTTCGCCCGAGTCTTCGACATAACCGTCGATCTCCTCGAAATCCGGGTCCTGTTCCAGGGCGCGAACGAGAAGTTCGAGGAGCCAGGATCTCACGACCGTCCCGCGCTGCCACGCTTTGAATGTTCCGGCGACATCTTTGATGAGATCTTCTCGCTTATCAAGAAGTTCGTACCCTTCCGCGTACGCCTGCATGAGGCCGTACTCGATGCCGTTGTGGACCATCTTGGCGTAATGTCCCGCCCCAACCGGCCCGACGTGGACGAAGCCCTCATCCCTCGGCCCTTCTGGTCGCAGCGCATCGAAAATCGGCATCGCCCGTTCGACGTGGTCGGATGACCCCCCGACCATGAGCCCGTAGCCGTTCTTCAGGCCCCACACGCCGCCCGAGACGCCGGCATCCATGAACCCGACCGAGCTCTCATCCGCGAGGGCCGCGTGACGTTCGTCCTCCGTGAACCGGGAGTTTCCGCCATCGATGATGAGGTCGCCCTTGCCGAGCAGGCCGATAAGCTCTGCGACGACCGAATGGGTGATCTCGCCCGATGGAACCATCACCCAGACTGTGCGGGGCGCCGGCAGTGCGGCCACGAGGTCTTCCAGCGAATCGACATCGGTAACCTCGGGATTCTTGTCGAACCCTGTCACCTCGATGCCGCGATCTCGGAGCCTGGTCCTCATGTTGCTGCCCATCCTGCCGAGACCAACCAACCCGATATGCATCGACCTTCTACTTTCTTTCGCTCCGAACTACACCATGCCTACCGCAGGAGAAGATTCGGCTGCAAAAGGTACTTGTAGTTGTCCGCTCCAGCCTGATCCTTGGATGACTGGCTCGTGATGAGAACCGGGCCGGGCTTGTTCGGATTATCCGTTTTCGTGAACGATATCCTGACAAACTCGGAGTGCACTGCACCGAGCCCATCGAGCAGAAACTGGGGCTTGAGGGAAACGACAGTGTCAGAGCCGTTCAAATGACCCTCGATCGTCTCCGACGCCTGAGCCTGCTCGGATCCGATCGCCTCGAGCGTGATTCCATCCAGTGAGAACGTGAACCGCAGAGCTGCCTCGCGCTCGAGCACGAGCGAAACCCGACGCACCGCCTCGATAAGGTCGGCCGTGTTCGCTACCGCATAATTCTCCGGACTCTCCGGGAACAGCCGCCGAACAGGAGGGAAGTTCCCCTTGATGAGAAGAGACGTGACTGTTTTCTTGTCCGCGCTGAACGCGATCAGTTCGCGCTCGTCGCTGCTGCTGATCGACACGGAAATCGTGCCGCTGTGCCCGAACGTCTTGCCCACCTCGATGAGCGTTCTGGCAGGAACGAGGGCCGTGGCGGTCTCCGCTGCGCCGGCATCCTTCGATTCCCAGTCGATTTCGCGAATCGCCACCCGATATCGATCCGTCGCGACGAGGCTGAGGCTGTTTTCGCCCACTTCCAGCTGCACGCCCGTAATCACCGGGGTCACATCGTCCCGACTGGCCGCCACCGCGACCTGGGAGACCGCGGCCGCGAACGCTTCGGCCGGAAGCACGCCGGATTCGCCCGCCACTTCCGGGAGGGTCGGATACTCCTCAACGGGCATGCTGAGGAGTGTGAAGTTCGCGGACCCGCATCTCACGACGATCTTGGAGCCCTCGGTGCCGATGTGCACGGGAGCATTGGGAAGTCGGCTCGCAATATCGGCGAGGAGGCGCCCGGACACGAGCACCCTGCCATCTTCTTCGACATCCGCCACGATCGTCGCCCTTGTGGAAACCTCATAGTCGAACGAAGACAACGTCAATCCGTCGGCCGAAGCATCCAGGAGCACCCCGCTCAGAATCGGCAGCGTCGTTCTCTGCGGAAGCAATTTGACGGCGAAGGAAACTGCTTCGCTGAAGACGTCGCGATTGACTTGGAACTTCATGGTCACCTCTGTCGATCTGAGTGCAAGCCGGGCCTTAATACTGGCACAGCCCGGACAGACGAGGTGGAAGGTTATTTTCGGTCGCGGATAGTTAAAGAAATCTAATGACATTAACCGTTGTGGAAACTGTGGAGAAGACGGTGAATCGGCATCGTCCGTAAGGAACTACACCAGTGTGAGATGTGCACGCGATGTGGGGACCGTCCTCGAGTCTGGTCGCGGCCGCAGTGAGGGAACACGGTAATTCACAAGCGGAACCGATATTTCCACAAGCGTTCCGCGTGTTGTCCACAAGTTATCCACATGTGGGTAAGGATGCTCACACCTTGTCGTAGCGGTGGTTCTGCTTGATCCTGCTCGTGAGCTCCGTGACCTGGTTGTAAATCGAGCGGCGCTCCTTCATGAGCTCGCTGATCTTCTTGTTCGCATACATCACGGTCGTGTGATCGCGGTTTCCGAAGAGCTGGCCGATCTTGGGCAGGGACAGGTTCGTGAGCTCCCGACACAGGTACATGGCGATCTGCCGCGCCGTGGCGATCGCCTGGGATCGGGACGAACCGTAGAGGTCGTCGATGGAGAGCTTGAAGTAGTCGGCGGTGTGGTTGATGATGTCGACCGGCGCGACAACATTGTCGTCGTCCAGGGTGATGAGGTCCTTCAGAACGGTTTGGACGAGAGCGAGATCGACGGGAGTCTTATTGAGGCTCGAGAATGCGGTCACACGGATGAGGGTTCCCTCAAGTTCGCGGATGTTCGACGACACTTTCGACGCCATGTACTCGAGGATGTCGTCAGGCACCTGAAGCCTTTCGCTTTGCGCCTTCTTCCTGAGGATTGCGATTCGGGTCTCAAGATCAGGAGCCTGGACATCCGTGATGAGACCCCACTCGAACCGCGAGCGCATTCTGTCTTCGAAGCCCGTGAGGTGTTTCGGCGGAAGATCGCTCGTGATGACGACTTGCTTGTTGTGATCATGGAGCGTGTTGAAGGTGTGGAAGAACGCTTCCTGCGTGGAGTCCTTGCCCTGAAGGAACTGTATGTCGTCAATCAGGAGGATGTCGATCTCCCGGTACCGGGACTGGAAGAGGGACGCCCGGTTGTTGGCGATCGAGTTGATGAAGTCGTTCGTGAATTCTTCCGAACTCACATATCGAATTCGGATGCCGGGGTAGAGGCTTTCCGCGTAGTGGCCGATCGCGTGGAGAAGGTGAGTTTTGCCGAGCCCGGAACCGCCGTAGACGAAAAGCGGGTTGTACGCCTTCGCCGGCGCCTCCGCCACGGCGACGGCCGCGGCGTGGGCGAAACGATTGGAGCCGCCGATCACGAAGTTGTCGAAACTGTATTTCGGGTTGAGCCGCGAATCGCCTTTCTTGCTGTTATCGACGGGCGGCGAACTCGGGTGCTGCTCGATGTAGGACTGCTCGGCGGAATCCGAGGCCGGCTCCAGATAGTCCTGGCCGATCTCGGGGTTGACCACGATCGCGAACGTGGTCACCGACTGGTCCTCGCTCAGTGCGGCGATCGCGTTCAGGAGGGGTAGGCGAATGCGCTGCTCAAGCATGCCCCTGGTGAGGTCGTTCGGTACCTCAAGATAGAGGGTTCCGGCCATGACGCCTTTGGGTTCCACGAGCGAAAGGAAGCCTTCAAGCTGCGGTGTGATGCGGTCATCCGTGCGCAGAGCGTCAAGAATGGACTGCCACAGTTCGTGAGTTGGATCCGCTCCCTCTTCCATCGTTCCCCTCGCTCGACCGACCGGTTATTCACAGGGTTATCCACCGACTGTGCAGTGACACCACCTTAGTTTGTTGACCGTGGTTGTGGACAACCCCTTTTCTGGGCTGAGGATATCCACAGTGTTTGTGCGAAGATGGTTTGACCCTGCGCCGCAAAGCCCGTACCTTTAATCAGTTGACTTCGGCCATTCGGCACCCCGACTTCCGGGGCCCAGCATCTTTATTGCTGTTTGCCCAGCGAAGCTCACGACACTGTGGAGAAAGAGCAATGAGCAAGAGGACTTTTCAGCCCAACAACCGCCGTCGCGCCAAGGTGCACGGCTTCCGGCTGCGCATGCGTACGCGCGCCGGACGCGCGATCCTGAGCGCACGTCGCCGCAAGGGGCGCACCGAACTCTCTGCGTGACCCGATCATGCTCGCGCGGGCCAATCGCCTTGTTTCGGGAGACGAGTTTCGTCGCGTGACCCGACGGGGCCGACGGGTCGAGTTCGAGCACCTTGTGGTGACGTCTCTGGAAACTGATGGCGGCTCGCCAGCGCGCTTCGGCTTCACGCTCACGAAGAAGGTGGGAAACGCGGTCGAGCGCAATCGGCTCCGTCGCCGGCTGAGGGCGATCGCCTGGGAGCTGGTTCGAGAGGGAGCGAAGGGAAGGGATGTCGTCGTACGGGGCCTGCCGAGTGCTGTCACTGCGGACTGGGATAGCCTTCACACGGAGTTGACTACGGCAATTCGAAAGGATGGGACCACAGCGAAATGAGAGCGGCGTTGATTTTTCTCCTGCTTGTACCGCGCAATGTGTGCGTCATCATTTTGCGCGCTTACCGCGCTGCGATCTCCCCTCTGTATGGCGAGGTGTGCCGCTACTACCCGTCGTGTTCGCTCTACGCGCTCAATGCAATCCAGGCGCACGGCGTGATCAAGGGCATTGGGCTGGGGTCGCTGCGGATCGCCCGATGCCACCCCTGGGCGGCGGGTGGAATTGACGACGTCCCGCACAACTCGAGAACGACCTACAACGTGACACGATTCGGCTTCGTGCTCCCCGCGACCGGAAAGGCCTGACCCGGATGGATTTCATCGGCACAATACTCTGGCCCATCAAGTGGGTCATCGAGGCGATCCTCGTCGCGTTCCACGCGGTGTTCACGAGTCTGGGTTTGAATGAGGATGCAGGAACCACCTGGGTGCTGTCCATCGTGGGACTCGTGCTCGTGGTTCGCGCGGCGCTCATCCCGATCTTCGTGCGCCAGATCAAGAGCCAGCGACGCATGCTGGAGGTTGCGCCCCACTTGAAGAAGATCCAGGACAAGTACAAGGGCAAGAAGGATCAGTTCTCCCGCGAGGCCATGTCCCGCGAGACCATGGAAATGTACAAGAAGACCGGCACGAACCCCCTGAGTTCGTGCCTTCCGCTCCTGCTGCAGATGCCGATCTTCTTCGGACTGTTCTCCGTGCTGCAGAATGCCCAGCACGAGGGCGTTGGCGTGGGGTTATTGAGTAAGGAATTGTCCCGCTCATTCGGTGAGTCGGTGTTCTTCGGCGCGCCGTTGAAGCTCGCCATCAGTTCGGCGGACGGGAACATCTCGGTGATCGTGATCGCCTCGGTGATGGTCGTGCTCATGACCGCGTCGCAGTTCATCACCCAACTGCAGATCATGTCGAAGAACCAGTCGCCGGAGATGAAGGCGAGCCCCATGTACAAGCAGCAGCGCATGCTTTTGTACGTGCTCCCGTTCGTCTTTCTGTTCTCGGGATTCACGTTCCCGCTCGGGGTCATGTTCTATTGGCTCGTCTCGAACTTCTGGACGATGGTGCAGCAGTTCATCGTCATCCGGAACATGCCGACCCCCGGCAGCGAGGCGGCCCTCGCGCGCGAGTCGAGAATTGCCAAGAGGAACCAGCGCCGTGGAATCACGATCGTCGAAGACAACGGCGATGATCCCGGCGAGCAGGTTGAGCCGAAAACGACTCAGCGGCAGCAACCGGTCAATCCGAAGAATCGCAAGAAGAAGAAGAGGTAGCTGTGTCCAATCTCTCCCCCACGGGCGACACCGCAAACATCGATGCGCAGGGTGACGAGGAGCACCTCGAGAGCCACGATCGGAACTCGGAACGATCGATCGAGCAACTTGAGGCGGAGGGCGACATCGCCGCCGACTACATCGAAGAGCTCCTCGACATCACCGACCTCGACGGCGACATCGACATCGACGCGCGGGACGGCCGCGCGTATGTATCGGTGAATTCCAGCGAAGACTCGAACCTGCGTCTGCTTTCCCGGCCCGATACGGTAACGGCGCTTCAAGAGCTCGCGCGCATCGCGGTGCAGGCGAAGACCGGAACTTTTTCCCGGCTCATCCTCGACGTGGGCGGTTCCCGCGAAGCGCGCGAGGCGGAACTGGCCCGCATCGTCGAGCGCGCGGCAGAACGAATCGAGCAGGGCGCGGCGTCGGTGGATCTGCCTCCGATGTCGTCATATGAACGCAAGCTCGTTCACGATCTCGTCGCGGAGAAGGGCCTGGTGTCCGAGTCCGAGGGCGAGGGCAGGGACCGCCACACGGTCATCACTCCGATTCGCTGAGCCCGTCACGCGATGAATGTTTCACGTGAAACATCCGATCCGTCGCCAGAGGTCGAGCCGGCGTTCGCGGGAGAGCTCTTTGGCGAACGGGTGGACCTCGCGAGGAGGTTCGCAGCGGACCTGGCGGCACAGGGTGTCGAGCGGGGACTCATCGGTCCGCTTGAGTTGCCGCGCTTGTGGACACGGCACATCGTGAACTGCGCTCTGGTCGCGCCGTTGCTGCACCCGGGGAGAGTCGGCGACGTGGGTAGCGGTGCGGGACTGCCCGGGATCGTGCTCGCGATCGCGCGACCGGATGTCTCCTTCGTGCTGATCGAGCCGATGGAACGCCGGGTGGAGTGGCTGCGTGCGGAGGTCGCGGAACTCGGCCTGGACAATGTCGACGTGCTGCGTGTGAGAGCAGAAGAGGCGGAATTCTCTCCATGGCTCGATCAGGTGACGGCCCGAGCAGTGAGCGCGCTGTCCAAGCTCATCCCGATCTCCGCCCGGCTCGTTCGTTCCGGAGGAGAACTGCTTTTCCTCAAGGGCGCGAGTGTCCACCGAGAAGTGGAGGCGGCCTCCGCGGCGATCCGCAAGGCGAGGCTCTCGAACGTCGAGGTGATGACGCTCGGGGAAGGGTTCGCCACAGAACCCACCCGATTGTTTAGGGCTACAGTTGACTGACGATTTGAGGCCGTTTCCGGCAGTCGACAGGGAAAACGACCGAGGCGATGTCCGGATTCGAACGAGCGAGGTTTCACGTGAAACATCCTGACGAGACGTCGGCGATTCCTGACGCGACGCTGGCACCGGATGATTCGACTCCACTCGCCCGGGAGATCGCCGACCTCGCACGCCGACGCCGTGCGCTCGCGGCAGAAGAGTTGCCATTGCCGAAGTCGACCAGGATATTCACCGTCGCCAATCAGAAGGGTGGCGTCGGAAAGACGACGACCGCGGTGAACCTCGCAGCGGCACTCGCCGGAGCGGGAGCGCGGGTGCTCGTGATCGATCTCGACCCGCAAGGAAACGCATCGACCGCGCTCGGCGTCGAGCACCGAGCGGAGACGCCGAGCGTGTACGACGTCATCATCAACGACCTGCCCATGGCCGAGGTCATCCAGAAAAGCCCGGAGTTCGACACGCTGTTCTGCGCACCAGCGACGATTCATCTTGCGGGTGCGGAGATCGAACTCGTCTCCCTCGTGGCGAGGGAGCAGCGACTTCACACGGCGCTCGACATTTTCCTGCAGGAGACCGAGCAGCCGTTCCACTATGTCTTCATCGACTGTCCGCCATCGCTCGGGCTGCTCACCATCAACGCGTTCGTGGCTGCGACGGAAGTGCTCATTCCCATCCAGTGCGAGTATTACGCGCTCGAGGGGTTGAGCCAGTTGCTCGCGAACATTCGCCTCATCGAACGTCACCTCAACCCGTCGCTCGCGGTGTCGACGATTCTCATGACGATGTACGACTCGCGAACGAACCTCGCCAATCAGGTCGTCGAGGACGTCCGGGAACACTTCCCGGACGAAGTGCTGAACGCGCTGATTCCCCGCTCCGTGCGCATTTCGGAGGCGCCGAGCTACGGACAGAGCGTGATCAGTTACGATACGAATTCACCGGGTTCGTTGTCCTATCGGGAAGCGGCCGCAGAGATTGCACACAGGGGAGTACCGCGCTGATGGCTGCCGCTAAGAGGACCGGGCTTGGACGTGGAATCGGTGCGCTCATCCCCACCGACGAAGGTTCGCCGGATCGGCCGGTCGATGTCTTCTTCCCGACGGAGGGGCGCACAGGACTCGTGGCCGTCCCTGGTGCCCGACTCGCCAATCTTTCACCCGACGACATCATCCCCAACGCTGTGCAACCCAGAACGGAGTTCTCCCAGGAGAAGCTCGACGAGCTCGTCGCGTCCATTCGGGAGGTCGGCGTGCTGCAGCCGATCGTCGTGCGGCCCATCGAGGGGGAGCCCGGCGCCGGCAAGTACGAACTCATCATGGGCGAGCGGAGGCTGAGGGCGTCCAAGCAGCTCGGCCTGGATGCGATCCCCGCGGTCATCAAGAACACCGCCGACGAAGCAATGCTCCGCGACGCCCTGCTCGAGAACCTGCACCGGGCGGATCTGAATCCGCTCGAAGAAGCGTCCGCCTACCAGCAGCTTCTTTCGGATTTCGGGATCACGCAGGATCAACTTGCGAGCCGCATCGGGCGATCGCGGCCGCAGATCACCAACACGATCCGACTGCTGAAGCTGCCGGAGTCGGTCCAGAAACGCGTCGCATCGGGCGTGCTGAGCGCCGGGCATGCGCGCGCGGTTCTCGCTGCGGGAGATTCTGCCGCAATGGAAAAGCTCGCAGCCAAGATCATCAATGAGGATCTCACGGTGCGCGGCGCGGAAGCGGCGGCGGGACTCGTTTCCCGCAAACCCGTCCGCGCAACCAAACCGAAGGCCGGCAAACGGCAGGCGCAGCTCACCGAAATCGCCGATCGGCTCGGCGACCGCTTGAACACGAGGGTGAAAATCTCCCTCGGGTCGAGCAAGGGCACTTTGGCGATCGAGTTCGCGAGCATCGCCGACCTCAATCGAATTCTCGGCGAACTCGGCGATGGGGGTTACTCCTAGCTAACCCTCCTCCGACTCGATCACCGAGGCGAGCCGGCGAATGCCTTCGCGAATGAACTCCGGTGTGGGGTAGGAGTAGGACAAGCGGATCTTGTTGGTTCCTCCGCCGTCCGCGTAGAACGCGGTCCCGGGCGTGTACGCGACGAGCTGGTCGACGGCCCGGGGAAGCATGGCTCTCGCGTCGACGCCGTCGGGCAGTGTCAGCCACACGTAGAACCCGCCGGCGGGAATCGTCCAGGAGAGGCGCGGCACGTGTTCGTCGAGAGCGGCGAGCAGCGCGTCCCTCCGCTCACGGTACACGGCGCGGAAGGCGGCAATCTGCCCCTGCCAGTCGGCCGTGGAGAGGTAGTCGCTGACGACGAGCTGCGTGAACGAACTCGGGGAGAGGATTGCCGCCTCGTTAGCAAGAATGAGTTTTTCTCGAATAATCGGGGGAGCGAGAGCCCACCCGACCCGCATGCCCGGCGCGAGCGTTTTGGAGAACGTGCCGAGGTACACGACGTTGTCCGACTCAGCGGAACGCAACGGGTTCGGCGGTGGTGAATCGAAATAGAGGAGACCGTAGGGGTTGTCTTCGACAACCAGAATCGTGTACTCCTCCGCAATCGCCAGGATCTCGTCGCGGCGCGCAGAGGAGAGCGTCACGCCGGCAGGATTGTTGAATGTGGGCACGGTGTAAAGGATTTTGGGAGTGCGGCCCTGGGCGGCAAGCTCCGCCACCCGTTCCCGCAGAGAGGCGGGAATCATCCCGTGGTCGTCCATAGCGACGTGGCGCACCTCAGCCTGGAACGAGCGAAACACGACGAGCGCGGTGACATACGTCGGGCCCTCGGCCAGCACGATGTCGCCCGGGTCGAGGAGAAGTTTTGCAAGAAGTTCGAGGGCATGCTGAGAGCCCGTCGTCACCACGACATCGTTCGCGTCAGCCCGAATGCCCTCGAGCGCCATGACTTCGACAATGTGCTCGCGCAGCTCCGCGTCGCCCTGACCGGAACCATATTGGAGGGCCTCGGCACCCCGGTCGCGCAGCGTGCGCTCGACGGCCTGCGACACCAGATCCATCGGGAGTGCTGAGACGAACGGCATACCGCCGGCGAGAGAGACTACCTCCGGGCGCGAAGCCACGGCGAACAGGGCGCGCACCTCCGAGGCATTCAGGCTCGCCGTGCGCGCCGCAAAACGACCCACCCAGGGGTCGGTGTCACTTCCGCCCGTCATTCACTCTCCTCGTCGCCCTTCCACAATAGGGACAGAGGGCCGAGTGTGACGCAGGACGGGCGCAACGAGCTACTTCAGGAAGTCCGCGAGCTGAGCTTCGAGCGCGGGCTTCGGCATCGCGCCGATCACGGTCTTGACGACTTCGCCGCCCTGGTACACCTTCATGGCGGGGATCGACGTGATCTGGTACTTCATGGCGACCTGAGGATTCGCATCCACGTCGACTTTGACGAGGCGAATCTTGTCAGGATTCTCCGCGGCAATCTGGTCGAGGATGGGCGACACGGCACGGCACGGACCGCACCACTCGGCCCAGAAGTCCACGAGAACGGGAGTCTTCGAGTTCAGGACTTCCTCTTCGAAAGTCGCATCGGTAACGTCGGTAACGGTTGACACAGTAATTCTTCCTTCTTACGTCGTTCAGGCTGAAACGGTTTCAGACTCGATGGCTTTCGCCACCACATCCCTCGGGAGGGAAGCGAGGTAGTGCTCGGCGTCGAGCGCGGCGACGGTGCCGGATCCGGCCGCCGTGACCGCTTGGCGGTAGGTCGGGTCGAGAACGTCTCCCGCGGCGAAGACCCCGGGCAGATTCGTGCGGGAAGAACGACCGTCGACCTTGATGGTTCCATCCTCGGTCAGTTCGACCTGACCGTGGACCAGGTGAACGCGCGGGTCGCTGCCGACTGCGATGAACAGCCCGTTCACGTCGAGTTGGGATTCTGAACCGTCGACGGTGTCGCGCAACTGGACGCTCGCGACGAGCTCGTCTCCGTCAATCCTTTCGACGGTTTTGTTCAGCAGGAATTCGATTTTCGGATTCTGGCGGGCGCGGTCCTGCATGATTTCGGATGCTCGCAGCTTCTCGCTGCGGTGAATGATGTACACCTTGCTCGCGAACTTCGTGAGGAACGTCGCTTCCTCCATGGCCGAGTCGCCACCTCCGACGACGGCGATGACTTTGTCGCGGAAGAAGAACCCGTCGCACGTCGCGCACCAGGAGACTCCGTGGCCGCTCAGCCGATCCTCGCCTTCGACGCCCAGCTTGCGGTAGGCGGAACCGGTCGCGTAAATGACGGCGAGCGCCTCGACCGTTTCTCCCGAGCCGAGTGTCACCCTCTTGACATCACCCTCGAGTTGAACTTCCGTCACGTCGTCCAGAACCACTTCGGTCCCGAACCTTTCCGCCTGTTCCTGGAAGAGGGCCATCAATTGCGGCCCTTGGATTCCGTCGGGGAAACCCGGGTAGTTCTCGACGTCAGTCGTGTTCATGAGCTCGCCGCCGGCCTCAACGGAGCTTGCAATCAGGAGCGGGGAAAGATTGGCCCGGGCTGCATAAATGGCCGCGGTATATCCCGCGGGTCCCGAACCGATGATGATGAGCTGACGCACGATGATGGTTTCCTTACTTGCCAAGAGCTACAACCAATCCTATTCGGCGACTATTCCCTTCCCTTGCGGACGAGCCGAGCGAGGAGCGGTCGGGCGACGGAGGAGAGTTCCGGGTTGCGGGCAAGCGCGAGCAGCCCCAGATAGCTCGCCGCCATGACGGTGCCGGTCACGGCGATCGCGAGGATCGCCTCCACTTTGCCCGATTGCGCGAAACCGAACTCGGTGAAACCACCGAGCAGGACGAGCACGCCAACTCCGACGGCGCCCGCGACAAGTGAGAGACCGAGGTATTGTGCGTACCGTTTTGCCACAAGAATCCCGCCGGTTCCCCCCAATCGGGCGCGGACGAGAACCAGGGCGATGAGGGCCTGAGTTCCTCCGGCGATCGTCGTCACGGCGGCGACGCCCACGGCGATCCATTCATTGGGCAGAAGGGTGCAGGCAAGAGCGCCGCCGACAAAAATGACTGACTGGATGCACTGCATGATGAACGGTGTTCGCGTGTCGCCGAGCGCATAGAACACGCGTTGAACCAGGAAGAGCGCGCTGAACAGAATGAGGCCGGGCAGGAACGCGAGGATGACATTCCCCATCGCGAGAACCTTCGAATACTCGGTCTCGAAGAAGCGCGCGAACGGGTAGGCCACGACGGCCAGGGCCACGGCGGAGAACACGATGAGGAGGCCTATGCCTCGAAGGGAGGAGGAGAGGTCGCTTCTCACGGCCGTGAGATCGCCCCTGGATGCGTGGCCGCTCATTTGCGTGAAGTATGCCGTCGCAATCGACACGGCGACCACGGAGTGCGGCAGCATGAAGATCAGCCAGGAGTTCTGGAGCGTTGACACCGATGCGGCGTCCCCGGAGGCGAGCGAAGCGACCCGGCTCTGCACGATGCCGGCGAGCTGGGTGACCAGGATCATCCCGAAGAGCCATCCCGCCGCTTTTCCCGTCGAGGACAGCCCCACGCCGCGCCAGCGGAAATCCGGTCGATACCGCAAGCCGGCCCGGCGCCAAAAGAACGACAGCACGAGCGCTTGCGCCGCAACGCCGAGGGTGGCGGTTCCCGCGAGGATCAGGATGGCTTCGCTCGACCAGGCGTCGACCTGCGAATTTTGCTGCGCCTGGCCGAAAAGCGCCATGAAGACGACGAGTCCGGCGATGGCGACCACGTTGTTCAGTACGGGTGCCCACGTGAACGGACCGAAGACGTTGCGGGCATTGAGAACTTCGCTCAGGAGACTGTAGAGCGCGTAGAAGAAGATCTGGGGCAGGCACAGGTAGGCGAAAGCGGTGGCGAGGGCATAGGCCTGGGGTGTGAAGCCCGAGCCGTTCGCGGATGACTGCGAATACAAGTCCACGAGGACGGGAGCGAGGAGCGTGGCCGCTACCGTGACTGCCGCGAACAGCACGACGCCGAGGGTCACAATCTTGTTGATGTAGCGAGAACCGCCATCCGAATCTCTGCTCGCCTTGACAACTTGCGGCACGAGCACAGCGCTCAGGACTCCCCCTGCGATGAGCGCGTAGATGTTGTTCGGGAGTTGATTCGCGATCGCGAAAGCGTCGGCGCTCGAGCTGCCAACCTGCCCGATGGCTGCCGCGAGCACGGCCACCTTGACGAAGCCGAGCACCCTCGACACGATCGTTCCGGACGCGAGAAGGGCGCTCGCTGCCCCCAACTTCCCGGGCCGGATTACTCCGTCAGGTTCGGTCACGGCGTGGACTCCGCGTTCTGGTTGCGCAGGGCGCGCGCTTTCCGCCGTCGAAGGATGGTTCTCCACACTCCCGCTCCGAACAGCAGGACGACGATGATCGCGAGCACCACGGTCGCCGCCGTTTCCCAGCCTGCCTGCACATTCAGGACGACCACGGTCGGGGCGGAGATCGAGACGCCGGCCGCCGAGGTCAGCGTGACCACCGTGCGCACCTCGCCGTTGGCAATGGACTGGACGGGAACCGAGCCTCTCGCCTGGGAGTTCGCCTCGATCGTGAGTTCCACGTGGTCATCGAGGACCTCCAGGAGCGGCCGTTCCGGTCGCACCGTGACGTACACGGTCACGGGAAACGGGAGCTCATTCCGCACGGCGATGGGCAAATTGCCCTTGTCCAGGGGAAAGTTGACCTGACTGCTTTCCGGCAGGTGCACCGAGGCGCGCACCGTCGAGTTCACGGACAGGAACTGTGCGGTCGCGCCCGCCCACCCCACCGGGTCGGCAAGCCAGGATGCCGACAGCAGCGCGAGCAGGGAAAGCCTCTGCGGCCCCGTCACCAGGGTCGGATCGTTGACGACCGTCGCGAAGCGCGCCGTGTCGGCCTCCGATTCCAGGAGCGTCTTGACGGTGTCGGCACGGTCGGATGCCGCGTCGTGCTCAGCGAGCCGTGCCGGGGTTGCCGGGAGGGAGAGGGCAGCGCTCAGCGTTGCGGATTGAATCCACCCGATCGACCCCAGCGCCGTGAGAGTTCGGTCGATCGCCGGTCCGGTGGCTGCTCCGCCTCGGGCGAGCGTGGCGACGACAGTGCCGCCAGGATGCGCCTGGGCGGCGATCGTCAGGAAGCTCGAGAGCGATGCCATGGCGAGCGCCCAGTCGGCATCGGTTGGCGCAGTGGCCGCCGCGCTGAGCAGTTCGGAGATCGCGTTGTCTGCGATCGTGAGCTGGTGATCGCCGACCGTCACGTTGGGGCTCGCGCCGATTGCGCCGGCGATGTCCGAGGATGTCGTCAGAGTTCGCGTGTAGCCGCCGGCAGAAATGAATTCGAGATCCTCCTCGGCGAGCCCCAGGCCAGAAGCCCACGCGAGCCCGTCGATCGCGCCGTCGAGTTTCACGAGCGACTCCGGCGTCGGAAGCGACGCGCTCGCCGCAGGCGTCGGGGACGCGCTGGGGGTTGGCACGTCGCCCGGTGAATCAGGGAACAGGCTTTCATCGATGGGGAAGGAAATGGGGGCCAGCGGTTCCGCCAGACCGGCCTGTCGTTGGAGCGCAAGGTCCGCATCCGCATAAGCGAGCACGAACATCCCGGAGCGGTAGGTCTCAAGGCGGTTCAGCCAGTCCAGAGCCGAGGGGGGCGCGCTCGACCCGAGGAGGCGGATCGAGGCCAGGATCATGGGATTCACGCCCAGCGCCAGTCCGTAGATCTGCGCATTCGTGAGTTGAGTGTCCAGGACGCCGCCGGTTGCGGTGAGCGCTCCGAGCTGCTCCGAGGTCAGCAGCCCCGACCCGGAGGGTGCGACGTCAAGCGGCGCGACCACGGTGAGATTGAGATTCTGCCCGCCGCTTTCGGCGTTCCAGACGATCGAGCTGCGGGCGACGTCGATCTGGACCGAACCGGAGGCGAGGCGCACCGTGAGCGGGAACACCCCGCTCTCGGTACTCGGCAACAGAATCGAGGATGCGGGAACGGTGACGCTGAACGACCTCACCTGCCCCGCAGCGAGCTCGCCGACGGCAAAACTGCCAACTTCCGCACTCGGAACACTGCCGGTCGAGTCGTCCGAGTTCAGCCAGTTCGACAGCGCTGCAGCGTTGGGCAGTTGCGAAGTACCCACAAGGATCGTCGCCGTTCCCGCGTCCATCTCCTGCCCGGCATTGTTCGTGATGGAGCCGGACACGAGCAAGGGCTGGCCCGACCGCAACGCGCCCGAGAATGCCGGCGCGGCGGCAATGCTCACACTCCCGTCGTCGACGGGCGCTGTGGCGGCGGGCGCGACGGCACTCCCGGCGGCGAGGCCGAGCGCGAGCAGGATCGGAATGATTCTCATAGGCGATAACCGACCCAGACTTTCCCCGGTCGGCCTGAAGCGATTCTATTGGCCTTGGCGCTCGGTAGTCTTGAGCGCATGAAGAGCGCCGCCGCGGCCGTCGCGCAACTAGCCTCCCTCGCGGCGTCGGGGCACGTGAGCCGCCTGGCCTCGGCATTCGCTTCCGCAGGCGAGGAACTCGCGCTCGTCGGTGGTTCCGTTCGGGACGCATTCCTGGGGACGCCGCTCAATGACCTCGACTTCGCCACGAGCGCCGACCCGGATCGCTCTCTCGCCATCGTCCGGCCGATCTCTGAGGCCCAGTGGGACGTGGGCCGCGCGTTCGGCACCATCGGAGCCGTCATCGACGGGCACACCGTGGAGATCACGACCTATCGCACGGATGCGTACGACGGCGAGACCAGAAAGCCGGTTGTCGAATTCGGCGACACCCTCGAGGGAGACCTCGTGCGTCGCGACTTCACGGTCAACGCCATGGCGCTGCGACTGCCGGAGCAGATTCTCGTCGACCCCTCCGGCGGCATTGAAGATCTCATGGCGGGAAGAATCGCGACCCCTGGCGCACCGGAGAAGTCCTTCGGCGACGATCCGCTCCGCATGATGCGCGCAGCCAGGTTCACGTCGCAGCTCGGCTTCACGGTCGCCGAGCCGGTTGCCGCGGCGATGCGCGACCTCGGCGACCGCCTCTCGATCGTCTCTGCCGAGCGGGTTCGGGATGAACTTTCCCGACTTCTCATGACGGCAAGCCCCCGGCCGGGTCTCGAACTGCTCGTGGCCACGGGACTGGCGGAGATCGTCCTGCCGGAGCTGCCCGCGCTCCGCCTCCACATCGACGAACACCATCACCACAAGGATGTCTACGAGCACAGCCTCACGGTGCTCGACCAGGCCATCGATCTGGAACGGGAACGGCATCCGGAGAGCGAACCGGACCTCACGCTGCGCCTCGCGGCTCTCCTGCACGACATCGGCAAGCCGGCGACGAAGAGGATCGAGCCGGGCGGATTGGTGACATTCCACCACCACGATGTCGTCGGGGCGAAGCTTGCGGCCAGACGACTGCGCGAACTGCGATTCGACAAGGAGACGATTGCGCATGTCGCGCGGCTCATCGAGCTGCACTTGAGGTTCTTCGGGTACACGGAAGGGGCGTGGACCGACTCGGCCGTGCGACGCTACGTGCGCGATGCCGGCCCGCTCCTGGAGCGGCTGCACATTCTGACGAGAGCCGATGTCACCACGCGAAACCGAAGGAAGGCCGACCGGCTGTCTTTCGCCTACGACGATCTGGAAGAACGGATCGTTTCGCTCGGCAAGGAGGAAGAGCTGGCCTCCATCCGACCCGAACTGGATGGCGAGCAGATCATGGCCATTCTCGGACTCAAGCCCGGCCCTGAGGTCGGCGAGGCGTACCGCTACCTGCTCGAACTCCGCCTCTCCGAGGGGCCGCTCGGCCAGGAAGAAGCCGAAGCCCGCCTGCGCTCCTGGTGGTCCTCCCGCTGACTTTCATCATTCAGGAGGTGGTGTGGCGAAAGTAGTCAGGAGTGATCGGCGATGAAGGCCTCGAGGAGCACGCGGGCCTCATCGTCCGGGTGCTGCACCGGCGGCGACTTCATGAGGTAGGCGGATGCCGCGGTGAGTGGACCTCCGACGCCGGCATCCAGGGCGAGCTTTGCCACCCGGATGGCATCGATGATGACACCGGCCGAGTTGGGCGAGTCCCACACTTCGAGCTTGTACTCGAGGCTCGTCGGCGCGTTGCCGAACCCATGCCCCTCAAGGCGCACGAACGCGAACTTTCGGTCGATCAGCCACGGTACGTGGTCGCTCGGGCCGACGTGGATGTTCTTCGGATCCATGTGCGCACTGATGTTGCTCGTCACCGCCTGAGTTTTGGAGATCTTCTTCGACTCGAGGCGTGAGCGCTCGAGCATGTTCTTGAAGTCCATGTTGCCGCCCACGTTCAGCTGGTAGGTGCGATCGAGCACGAGACCGCGCTGCTCAAACAGCCGAGCGAGAACGCGGTGCGTGATGGTGGCGCCCAGCTGGCTCTTCACGTCATCGCCCACGAGCGGAAGCCCGGCGTCGGCGAATTTCTCGGCCCACTCCGGATCGCTCGCGATGAAGACCGGCAGGGCGTTCACGAAGGCGACGCCGGCGTCGAGGGCGGCCTGGGCGTAAAACTTGACTGCGGCGTCCGACCCCACGGGAAGAAAGCAGACGAGCACGTCGACTTTCGCGTCGCGAAGCGCGGCGGCGACATCCACGACGGGTGCGTCCGATTCGTCGACGACCTCCCGGTAGTACTTGCCGAGGCCGTCGAGAGTCGGGCCGCGAAGCACCGTGACGTGCGCGGGGGCGACATCCGCGAAACGAAGCGTGTCGTTCTGGCTCGCCCAGATGGCGTCGGCGAGGTCGGTCCCGACCTTGAGCGCGTCGACATCGAACGCCGCCGCGAACTGAATGTCGCCGACCGCCAGACCGCCCATGCGATTGTGCATGAGACCTGGAATCACTTCGTTCTCCGCGGCATCGCGGTAGAACGCGACGCCCTGGACGAGCGCGTTGGCGCAGTTTCCGACACCGGCAATGGCAACCCGAACGGGCATACTCACAGCTCCTTGATACGTAAGAGGGACATTGACTACACTAGGCAGGTTGCCCTCGGTCTGCTGACCGATGCGGCACGATGCCACAACCCTCCTGTTACAGACCGTCTGTAACCGTTCTAGTCCAAAGGAGGTGGGTTAGTTATGCATCAGTATGAACTCATGGTGATTCTCGATCCAGAGATCGATGAGCGCACCGTTGCTCCAAGCCTCGACAAGTTCCTGGGCGTCATCCGCGCGGATGGCGGCACGATCGACAAGGTCGACATCTGGGGCAAGCGTCGCCTGGCCTACGAGATCAACAAGAAGAGCGAGGGGATCTACGCCGTCGTCGACATGACGGCGACCTCGGCTTCGACGATCGAACTCGATCGCCAGTTGAAGCTCAGCGAAGCTGTCATGCGCACCAAGATGCTGCGCGCCGAAGAAGCGATCGCGCAGGTTGCTGAAGCGGCACGAGTGTCAGCGGAGAAGGCGGCTCGCAAGGCGGCCGCGACGCCGAAGGCGACGACAACGTCGCAGAAGAGTGCGGCGTCGGTTGCCGCCGACAAGGATTCGGAGTAGGTCATGGCGGGAGAGACTGTCATCACCGTGGTCGGAAACCTGACGGCCGATCCCGAGCTGCGGTACACGCAGAACGGGCTCGCCGTCGCGAATTTCACGATCGCCTCCACTCCTCGCACGTTCGATCGCGCGGCGAACGACTGGAAGGACGGCGAGTCGCTGTTCCTCCGGGCTTCCGTGTGGCGCGAGTTCGCCGAGCATGTCGCCGGTTCGCTGAGCAAGGGCTCGAGGGTCATCGCGACCGGGCGGCTCAAGCAGCGCAATTACGAGACGAAAGAGGGCGAGAAGCGCACGAGCTTCGAGATCGAGGTCGACGAGATCGGCCCGAGCTTGCGGTATGCGACGGCGCAAGTGACGCGCGCGAGCAGCGGGGCTTCCCGCGGCGGCCAGAGCGGTCAGGGCGCCGAGGAGCCGTGGGCGTCGGCGCCGGCATCCGATTCGCCGTCCGGCGACGTGTGGAACACTCCGGGCAACTTCAACGACGAGACTCCGTTCTAAACGGCCGTCCCCAACTTCTTCAGAAAGCAGGAAATCATGGCAGGAAAGTCCAGCGGCGACCGCCGCAAGCCTCTGCGCGGAGCCAAGGGCGGCAAGACGCTCGCTCCCGCGAAGGCGATCACAGTGGGTGTCATCGACTACAAGGATGTCGCCACACTTCGGAAGTTCATTTCCGAGCGGGGAAAGATCCGCGCTCGCCGCATCACGGGTGTCTCCGTCCAGGAGCAGCGTCTCATCGCCCGTGCAGTCAAGAACGCTCGCGAGATGGCCTTGCTGCCGTACGCGGGCTCGGGCCGTTAGGGGAGTCACGGATATGTCAAAACTGATTCTCACGCATGAAGTCACCGGACTCGGTGCCCCCGGCGATGTCGTCGATGTCAAGAACGGATTCGCGCGCAATTACCTCATCCCGCAGGGCTGGGCCGTGGTGTGGACGCGCGGAGGCGAGAAGCAGATCGAGCAGATCAAGGCCGCCCGTTCTGCCCGCGAGCACGCCACGATCGAGGAGGCGCAGGACCTGAAGGCGAAACTCCAGGCCACGCCCGTCACGCTCACCGTGACCGCGGGCGATGGCGGTCGACTTTTCGGCTCGGTCAAGACGTCGGACATCGCGGATGCGGTGTCGGCCGCCGGGCTCGGAACTCTCGACAAGCGCAAGATCGAGCTTGGCGCACCGATCAAATCGACGGGTGAACACGAGGCAACGGTTCGGTTGAGGGATGACCTCGTCGCCACGATCACGATCACGGTGGTCGCGAAGAAGTAGTTCACGGCAAAGCGGCAAGCGCGGATTTCGGTTCGCTCTTGCCGCTTTTTCGTGCTGGTCACCCCCGCATGGGGGGTAGCGGACCAGCCGAGGTTGTACACAGTCGACGCCGCGGGCAGCCAACCCTCAACCACAACTATAAACATGTTTCTACACACAAGTGGTTTCCAGAGAAAACGCTGATCAGAGCGGCTATGTACACCAAAGTCTTCCGGTTCTCCACAGTACAGTCCACAGTTTGTCAACATCGCCGACGGCGTTTCATGCACACCATCCACAGCGTTGTCCACAGGGGTGGTTGAGGGCGACACGGAGAGTTCCTAGTGTTGAGCCGCACCGACATGGAGACGACACTCGCTGAACGGGTCACCGCGAATGTCGTCGGTGTGGAGTAGACCTGAGAGCGGAAGGCTCGCTGGATTCGCGCCGACGCTCGAGGTATCGGCGTGCCCGGCGCAAACCTGAATGATGCTGCGCGCGTGAGCGCCACAAATGCCGAAAGGGCCCCCGGATGTCGATAGCTCACCTTGGCCTTGCCGGGGATCAGCGCCCCGCCACGGACACCAGGCAGGGGGATCGGACGCCTCCCCACGACCTTCTGGCGGAGCAGAGCGCCATCGGGGGGATGCTGCTGAGCAAAGACGCCGTCGCGGACGTGATCGAAACCGTGCGCGCCGTCGATTTCTACATTCCCAAGCATGAGCTCATCTTCGACGCGATCCTTTCCCTGTATTCGCACGGCGAGCCGACGGACGTCATCGCCGTCACCGATGAGCTGACCAAGACCGGCGAGCTTTCACGAGCAGGCGGCGCCGAATACCTGCACACCCTCACTGGCTTGGTTCCGACGGCGGCAAACGCGGGCTTTTACGCGAATATCGTGGCGGAGAAAGCCGTCCTTCGCCGGCTCGTCGAGGCGGGCACGCGCATCGTGCAAATGGGCTACGCGTCCGAGGGCGAGGTCGTGGACCTCGTCAACAACGCGCAGGCGGAGATCTACGGGGTGACCGGCGGAGTCGATTCCGAGGACTTCGTCCCCCTCACGACCGCCGTCGAAACCGCCATCGACGAGATCGAGGCGGCCAAGGGCCGTGACGGCCTCATGACCGGCATTCCCACGGGCTTCGCGGAGCTCGACGAACTCACGAACGGATTGCATCCGGGCCAGCTCATCATCGTGGCGGCGCGACCGGCGCTTGGAAAGTCGACGCTCGCGCTGGATTTTGCCCGCGCGGCATCCATTCAGCACGACCTGCCGTCGATCGTGTTCTCGCTTGAAATGGGCCGGAGCGAGATCGCGATGCGGTTGCTGTCGGCCGAGTCGTCCGTTCCGCTGCAGAACATGCGCAAGGGAACCGTCGACAGCCGCGACTGGACGACGATCGCGCACACCCGCGGCCGCATCAATGATGCGCCGCTCTACATCGATGACAGCCCCAACATGACCCTTGTGGAGATTCGCGCGAAGTGCCGCAGGCTCAAGCAGCGCGTGGGCCTGAAGATGGTCATCATCGACTACCTGCAGCTCATGACCTCCGGCAAGCGAGTGGAGTCCAGGCAACAGGAGGTCAGTGAGTTTTCTCGCGCACTCAAGCTGCTCGCGAAGGAACTCCAGGTGCCGGTTGTCGCACTGTCCCAGCTCAATCGCGGCCCGGAGCAGCGCACGGACAAGATGCCTGCGCTTTCCGACCTGCGCGAATCAGGCTCGCTCGAGCAGGATGCCGACCTCGTGATCCTGCTCCACCGGGAGAGCGCGTACGAGAAGGAGAACCCACGCGCGGGCGAGGCGGACTTCATTGTGGCCAAGCACCGCAACGGGCCGACTCGCACGATCACGGTCGCGTTTCAGGGTCACTTCTCGCGCTTCCAGGATATGGCCGCGGGCTAACGCAGCGGCACCTTCTTCATTTTCTCCTGTGGACACAAGGTAGACCACCGGTCTAGACTGGTGGTCTAATTCGTTCGCGAGGGAGGAACCATCGTGAAGGTTCTGATTGTCGGCGCGGGAATTGCCGGTCCGACGACGGCATTCTGGCTGAACAAAGCAGGGCACGACATCACGATCGTCGAACACGCGCCGCAATTGCGACGTGGCGGCTACCTCGTCGATTTCTGGGGAGCGGGCTTCGATGTCGCAGAAAAGATGGGAATCGTTCCCGCGCTTCGACGGCGCGGGTACGTGATGACCGAAGCGAGGGCGATCAATCGCAACGGAAGGAAGGTGGCATCCTTCTCACCCGAGGTGATCATCGAGTCGGCAAAGGAATACCTGAGTATCGCGCGCTCAGACCTGTCGGCCGTCATTTTCGAGTCACTCGCGCACGAGGTCGAACTCATTCTGGGTGACACTGTCCAGAAGTTCGACGATGACGGGAATCGGGTCCGAGTCACTTTCGAGGGCGGAACCACGCGCGACTTCGACCTGGTCATCGGTGCCGACGGCCTACACTCCCGCGTGCGGCGGCTCACATTCGGGCCGGACGCCGACTACGAAAAATACCTGGGAATGGTCGTGGCCGCATTCCAGGGAACCGGTTATCCACAGCGGAATGACCTCGTGGCCTTGATGTACGCGGACATCGGTTTTCAGGCGCTTCGGCTCTCCCTGCGAGACGACGTCACGCTGTTCCTGTTCTCCGTTCGGCACGATGGGGTGGCGCCTCTCGAGCGGCCGGCGCAAGAGGCGTTGCTGAGGGAGAAACTCTCCAATGCCGGATGGGAAGTCCCAGCCATGCTCGAGGTCATGTCGGGGGCGAACGACTTCTACTTCGACTCGGTGAGCCAGATCCGGATGTCGTCCTGGTCGAAAGGACGCGTCGCCCTCGTCGGCGACGCGGCAGCGGCCCCCTCGTTCCTTGCCGGCCAGGGCTCTGCGCTGGGGATGGTGGAGGGCTACACGCTCGCGACGGAACTTGCCGGAAACAGCGATCATCGCGAGGCGTTTGCCCGCTACCACGAGCGGCTGGCCCCGCTCCTTCGCTCCAAACAGGATGCCGCACAGGGCCTCGGTCTCGCCTTCGCCCCGAAAAACAGGTTTCAGCTGTTCATCCGAAACACCGTCCTGAAGATGATGGGACTGCCGAAGGTCGCCGACATTGCGATGGGCCGCAGCTTCCACGACGCCGTCGAACTCCCCGCGTTTCCGGAAGCCGGCCCGATACGCTGATCGAATGGTTCGCCCTCGTTTCCTGAAGCTTCCGTCGCAGCAGCAGGAGGCGATCCTGAAAGCGGCGCTGGATGAGTTCGCGAAGCACGGATTCCATGATGCCTCGCTCAATCGGGTGATCGAAACGGCCGGCATTTCCAAAGGCTCGATGTACTACTACTTCGACGGCAAGGATGATCTCTTTGCCTACGTCGCCCAGACCGAGTTGGCCGGGCTATTCGACAGCGTCGGACCATTGCCCAAGTTGGACGCCACGGATGCCGATGGTTTCTGGTCAGTGTTGGAGGCCTACTACCTGCGGTTATTGAGGGCGCTGGCGGCCTCACCGCAACTCGCCGCGATGTTTCGGGGCTGGGCCACGGTGTCGAAGAGTCCCGCGTTCCAGCGCGCGCAGGGAGAGCTTGAACAGGCATCCGTGCCGTGGATTGAGCTCGCGCTCGCCGCCGGACAGCGTGTTGGTGCGGTGCGCACCGACCTGCCCGCGTCACTCGTGATCGGCGTCGTCCTCGGAATGGGCGAGGCGATGGACTTCTGGCTTATGGAGCACCAACCTGCCGACGGAGAATTGCCGGAGTTGATCCGACGCTTCGTCGGAATGATCCGCGGCGCGCTCGCACCGTAATCCGGTCGCTCCCAGGTCGTGGATGCGCGCCTGTGACTTTCCTGCCATTCCGGCTTCCCCCGTGAAACGCGCGTACTGTCAAGGGCAGTGACCCGGACCCCGTCAGTCGAGAGTTGATTGCGGGTTCATGATGGCCATTCAGCCAACAGCGTCAGTGGAATTCACTCCAGTGCGGGCACGGGTTGCTGTTCGCCCATACCTTGCATTGGCGGACCGCGTTCGCGAGGCGGGGCTCCTGAGGCGACGGTACGGGTACTACTGGACCATGCTCGCGGCGGTCCCCCTCGTCTTCGCCGCCTGCGTGGCCGTCTTCATCCTCATCGGCGATACCTGGTGGCAGATGTTCACGGCCGTCGCGTTCGCGATCGTGTTCACCCAGACTGCATTCCTCGGCCACGACGCTGCGCATCGCCAGATCTTCCGGTCGGGGAAGTGGAACGACTGGGTCAGCATCGTGATCGGCGACCTCTTCATCGGCATGAGCTACGGATGGTGGCAGAACAAGCACACGCGCCATCACGCAAACCCGAACCAGGTGGGTGCCGACCCGGACATTGAGCTTCCCGTCATTGCCTTCACCCCGGAACAGGCCTCGTCGCATCGCAATCCGGTGTCGCGCTGGCTGATCTCCCATCAGGGGTGGCTGTTCTTCCCCATCCTGCTGCTCGAGGGCGTTTCTCTCCATTTGTCGGGATTCAAGAGAGTTCTGAGCCGCGGAAAGGTTCAGCGGAGGTGGGCGGAACTCGGTCTTCTCGTGATCCGATTCGCCCTCTACCTGTTTGTCGTCTTTCTCGTGCTCTCGCCCGACAAGGCTGTCGTGTTCCTGGCCATCCAACTCGGATTGTTCGGGTTCTACATGGGAATGTCCTTCGCGCCCAACCACAAGGGGATGCCGATGCTCGCCGAGGGAGAGAAGATGGATTTCCTTCACCATCAGGCGAAAATGAGCCGCAACATCCGTGGGAGCAGATTCATCGACGTCGCGATGGGCGGACTCAACTTCCAAATCGAACACCACCTCTTTCCCTCGATGGCGAGACCGCATCTCCGCAAGGCGGCAGCCATCATCGCGGAGTTCTGCCGAGCCAACGGCGTTCCGTATGTCGAAACCGGGCTCTGGAACTCCTACGGACTAGTACTGCGCTACATCAACCGAGTGGGATTGGGGGCGAAGGACCCGTTCGAGTGCCCACTTCTCGCGGAACGCGCGACGATCGGCAGGCGGTGACCGCGTAAACTGGCACCGCCCGACTGCTTCGTCGGGCTCGCGGCGTTCGCCGCCGCAGACTGTCCGAAGGAAAGAGGTCACGTGGCCGCAGCACGGGAGCGGGCCCGATATTGGCCGGCTCAGCTGCTCCGGGCGCTGCCCGCGCTCGCTGTCGGCCTCGTCATCACGTTCTCGGCGGACCATTCGGCGCTTTTCGGGTTGGTCGCGTTCGGCGCGTTCGCGCTGTCGAGCGGGATTCTGATCGGTTGGGGGGCACTTCGGCTCGACGATCCCCACCTCCGCGCCACGACTTTCGTGCTCGGCTCCATCGCCGCACTGTGCGGGGCCGCTGCGTTGGCGTTCAGCACGAGCGGACCCGGCACGTTGTTTCTCATGCTCATCATTTTTGGGGCGACCACGGGCTTCCTCGAGCTCTACCTCGGCCTCCGCGGTCGCGGCAGACACGACGCAGCCCGCGACTCGCTCGCGGTCGGCGTGCTCACGTCACTTCTCGCGATCGCGATTCTGCTCGTTCCCGCTGACTACGCACTGCCATGGTCGGCCGATGACAGAGGCGTCGCGGTGACCGGCATCCTCACTTCGCAAATCATCGTCGTGGGAATCTTCGGCGCGTATGCGATTCTGGTTGGGGTGTACCTGGCAATCGGCGGACTGTCCGCTCGGTGGTCAGCGCTCGCCGAACACGCCTCAACTGCACAAGCGACAGGACAATGACCATGCAAACCCCAAGCCTTCGGGATCGACTTCGCCCGCTGGAGCTGCTCGCGCTCTCCGCGGTCATCGGCGCGTTTACGGGGCTCGTGATCCTTTTCACCACGAGGGAATGGTGGCTTGCGGGAATCGGATTCGGAGTGGCCTTCATCCTCGCGATCATGGTGATCGCCTTGCTTGCGCTGTCTGCCAAGCCGAACGCCGACGAGCTCCACGACCTCGATGAGCAGGATCGCGCCGCTCACTGACCATCAGTCCAGATAGTCGACGAGCCGAGATGCCATCCCCGTGTAGTCGGCGGGGGAAAGCGCGAGGAGCCGCTCCTTCGCCGCTGGGGCAAGGTCGAGTGCGCTGATGAACTCTGCGAGTTCGTCGCGGCCCACCCGCTTGCCGCGAGTGAGGTCCTTCAGGAGTGCATAGGGGTCGGAAATCGCGCTTCGCCCGGCCGTGATCTCGGCGCGGATGACCGTCTGAATCGCCTCCGCGAGTACCTCCCAATTGTCGTCCAGATCCTGGGCAAGCTGGGCCTCGTTGACCGCGATCTCGTCGAGCCCGCGAAGGATGTTGTCGAGCGCGAGGAGGGAGTGGCCGACCCCGACGCCGATGTTGCGTTGCGCGCTCGAATCAGTGAGGTCGCGCTGGAGCCGCGATGTCACGAGCGTCGCAGCGAGCGATTCGAGGATCGCCGACGAAAGTTCCAGATTGGATTCGGCGTTTTCGAACCGGATCGGATTGACCTTGTGCGGCATGGTCGACGATCCCGTGGCGCCCTCTGCTGGGATCTGCGTGAAGTAACCCATCGAAATGTAGGTCCAGACGTCCGTGCACAGATTGTGCAGCACGCGGTTGGCGTGGCTCACGCGCGAGTACAGGTCCGCCTGCCAGTCGTGGGACTCGATCTGAGTTGTGAGCGGATTCCACACGAGGCCGAGAGACTCGACGAATTCGCGGGACAGCGCCGCCCAGTCGGCGTTCGGATCTGCGGCCAGGTGCGCGGCGAACGTTCCGGTCGCGCCGCTGAACTTGGCAAGGAACTCGGTTTCCTCGATCTGCCGCGCGAGTCGGTCGAGTCGGGCCGCGAACACCGCGAACTCTTTCCCGACCGTGGTTGGCGTTGCCGGCTGCCCGTGCGTTCGCGCGAGCATCGGCACCTCGCGGTGCTCGAGCGCAAAATCGCGGAGCCTGCGAATGACGGAGCGGAACCGCGGCAGCCACACCGCGCGCAACGCGGAGTCGATGCACAACGCGTACGCGATGTTGTTGATGTCTTCGCTCGTGGCCGCGAAGTGCACGAGCTCGGAGATCCCCGTGACTTTCAGCGCTTCGAGGCGATTCCGCAGGAAGTACTCCACCGCTTTGACATCATGCCGGGTGCTCGCTTCCAGTTCTGCGAGTTCGCGGATGTCGTCCTCGCCGAATTCGGTGGCGACCGCGCGCAGCGCAGCCTTCTTTGCGGCGCTCAACGGGACGGACTCGAACAGCCCCTGATCGGTGAGGAAGATGAGCCACTCGATCTCCACGTGCAGGCGCGCTCGATTGAGCCCGGCCTCGGACAAGTGGTCGGCGAGAGCGCCCACCGCTTCGCGATAGCGTCCGTCGAGCGGGCTGAGCGGTTGCTGGGGCAGGTTGGTCATGAGACTCTCCGTCGAATTCCCGGCTCAACCTGGTGGAAGAGCGCTGTGCTTGCGTGCTCGATCATCCCGAGCACGGTGTCAAACAGTGCTGCATCCGAATAATACGGGTCTGGTACTTCGAGCGGACCGGATTCCTCCTGGTCGAAACTCAACAGCAGGTGCACCTTGCCGCGGTCCGCCTCGGTGGGCGCCCAGGATTTGATGATGCGCTCGTGGATCCGATCGAACACGACAATGAGGTCGAGGTGCTCGAACCATGCCGGGTCGAATTGCTTCGCGCGGTGCCGTGAACCGTCAAAACCCCGTGCCGACAGCGCCGCGATCGTTCGTGGGTCGGCCCGCTCGCCGACATGCCAGTCGCCGGTACCGGCGGAGATCACCGTCACGGAACCGGAATAGCCGGATTGTTCGATCAAGTCACGGAACACGGATTCCGCCATGGGCGAGCGACAAATATTCCCCGTGCACACGAAGCAGATCCGGAAGAGAGCAGATTCGTCGAGGGTGCGATCGAAGCTCATAGCTCCATTCTCCCGCAGGTTTGTCCCAACTGGCAGCCCTCCTCCCCCACATCCGCACGTGCGATGAATTGTGCCCGCTGGCAGGAGTCCTGCGCGTGCCGGCTATCGCAAACGTGCACTATTGCGGCGAAGGGCGCAGGCAACGAGGGCCGGCGACCCGCTTCCGACCGGCGAAAGGATGCACACGGTGGACCTGACGGACGTTTCTGCGGCTGCGTGCCTCCACGTCCTGCTGGAGGATCAGGCACGTCGGCTTCGTGTGCTCGCGGGCCGAATCGCGGATGCAGCGGGAACCCGCATGCCACCGGCGGACGAGTGGAGCGGGCTCGCGCGGGAGGCGCACGACGAGTGTGTGCGGCGGTTGGAGGCGAATCTGGAAGCTGCTCGTTCCACTCTTGAGCGTGCAGCTTCTGAAAGCAGCCGGGCAGCGTCGAGCCTCGCAGGCCGTGTCTGACGACCTCACGGTGGGTGGGCCGGGAACCACCCGGGTGCTTACGACCTCCCTCGTGGAGGAGGCCCGCAGGCTTTCGCGACTCGAGAGCGAGGTGGAGGCGTGGCGGTGGGAGCTCGCTTCCCTCGATCGAATCATCGGCTCCGGCATTCTCGCAGCGGCGGATGCCCCGCGAAGCGCGCTCCTGGCGGAGAGGGCCATTGACGATGCGAGTCTTGCGCTCCAGCGGGCACGTGATGACTGCAGTCTCCTGGCGAGGGGCGTCGCGAGTGCGGCGGAAGGCTACGAGTTTGCGGAACAGTTCGTTGACCGCCTGAATCAGGGCCTTGCGGCGCGGCTTGGTTACCTTGTCGGATCAGTGGCACCGCTCATTCTGGCCATACTGCTCCCGGGGGCGGCCGCCGCCGGGGCGCTGTGGTTGGGCGTGTATGCCGCGCTTCCCGAGACTTCCAGAGCACGCATCCGCGCAAACCTGAAGGACTGGTTTCGCGAGAACGCCGCGCCACTGTCCGATCCCGGTACCGTGCAGGCGATTCGGCTCGCGGTGATGAGCGCCGACGATGCCGGATGGGGGCTCATCGGTGTCCCGCCTGAGTTCGCCACGATGTTCGGCGACGAGGGGCTCGGGGTTTTCGGCGTCGACACGTCGGCCGGGGTGGTTGCCGCCGCAGCGGCCGGCGCAGGACTGTTGCGTGAGACGCCGGTGCGGGTGAGAGTGGTTGCGTCGACATCGGGCGTGCCGGGCGTGCAGGGCATCCGGGAACGCGTGGAACGCATCCCGAACGAACCGGAGCAGATCCGGATCGACCGATACTCAAGTCCCGGGCACGCCGACCGGTTCGAGGTGTACATCGCGGGCACGGCCGAACTCGGCCTGTCCGGCGACACCGAACCCTGGGACATGACGAGCAACGTCACGGCATTGTCCGGGGCGAGTGCAGGGTCGTACCGCGCCGTCGTGGAGGCGATGCGCCACGCCGGAATCGATGCGACATCATCGGTGACGCTCACCGGCTACTCCCAGGGCGGACTCATCGCGGCGCAGATCGCCGCGTCGGGAAACTATTCGGTGGACGGGCTGCTGACCCTCGGCGCGCCCGCAGGGCAGGTGTCGGTGCCGCACGACATTCCCTACCTCGCGATAGAGCACACCAACGATCTCGTTCCGGCGCTCGGCGGCTCCTTCGCGTCATCCGAGCCGGTGATCGTGCGAAGGCAGCTTTTCGACGGGCCGCCTCCGCCGTCGGAGTTCGTCCTCCCCGCCCACCGGTTGTCGAACTATCTCGAGACCGCGGAACTCGTCGACGCATCCCACAACCTGACGATCGGCGAAACACTCGCCCGACTCGACAACCCGTACAGCGCAGAAGTCGTGTCGACGGTGTACAGAGCGGAGCGGTTCGGCGGCTAGCGCTTCTTCACGAACGGACGCAGGACGATCCCGATCAGCCAGCTGAGAAGGGCGAGAACCACAGCGCCGAGCAGACCCCACCAGAAGTCCTCGATGTGGAGTCCGAATCCGAGAAGTCCCGAAATCCAGCTCACCAGCAGCAGGAGCAGTGCATTCACGACGAGAGCGATGAGCCCGAGCGTGAGGATGTACACGGGGAACGCGACGATTCTGATGAAGTTTCCGATGACCCCGTTCACGACCCCGAAAATGAGGGCTACGAGCAGGTAAGTGAGAACGACCGCGAAGGTGTCACCGGGGGCGAACGCTTCCACCCACACGTGGGGGTCCAAAACGAGCGTGGTCAACCAGAGCGCAATGGCATTGATGATGAGGCGAATCAGCAGTCGAGACATTCCCCCACTATGCACTGTTCCGGAGACCCTGCGCAATCACACCACGCGCCGCAATAGGCTGGAGGGCGTGACTGATTTCCCACACGATCCCGCCGTTCGGCTTCGCCCGGAGATCCTGGCGACCGCACCGTACCGTCAGGGCAAGCCGGCACCGGCCGACGCTTTCAAGCTTTCGTCGAACGAGAATCCGTTCGACCCAATCCCCGCGGTCGTGGAGGCGATCGCGGCATCCGCCGTGAATCGATACCCGGATGCGGCCGCGACCGTGCTTTGCGAGAGGCTTGCGGAGCGCTTCGGGGTGCCGCGCGGCGAAGTGCACGTCGGCTCAGGGTCGGTGTCCATTCTCGCCCAGCTCATCCAGGCCGCTGCTGGGCCCGGGGACGAGGTTTTGTACTCCTGGCGCTCCTTCGAGGCGTACCCGGGTCTCGTGACGGTTGCCGGCGCGACGAGCGTGCGGGTGCCGAACCTGCCCGACCACCGCCACGACCTGCCGGCGATGGCCGCGGCCGTGACGGATCGGACTCGCGTGGCGATCGTCTGCACCCCGAACAACCCCACGGGAACGATCGTGACCGGCGACGAGTTCGCCGCGTTCATGGATGCCGTGCCGAACGACTTGCTGGTTTTGTTGGACGAGGCGTACGTCGAGTTCGTCACCGATGCCAGTGCGGTGAACGGCAGGGACCTCCTTGGCCGCTACCCGAACCTCGTCATTCTGCGGACGTTCTCGAAAGCGTTCGGGCTCGCGGGCCTGCGGGTCGGATATGCCGTGGGGCCGGCGCCCATTCTGGACGCGGCCCGAGCGACAGCCATCCCGCTTTCGGTGACCGAGCCAGCGCAGAACGCCGCGCTGGCCGCGTTGGATCACGAAGCCGAGATCATGGAGCGGGTTGCCGTTATCGTGGCGCGGCGCAACGAGATTTTCGAAGGGCTCGCGGCGCAGAACTGGCCGGTTCCCCGATCCGAGTCGAATTTCCTGTGGTTCGCGACCGGTGACGACACTGCGGCAGCAAATGAGATTCTCCTTGCCCATGGAGTGGTGGCGAGGGCTCTCGCCCCGGAGGGCATCCGGGTTTCGGTTGGCGAGCCTGAATCGATTGGGCGGATCCTGGCGGCGTCGGCCGAGATCGCGGACGCGTTTCCTGCCGTGCTGAATCGTCCGTTCTAACCCCGCGCGCCCTCCCGGCGTTAGTGATGTTGACAATCATTATCAATAAGACCTAATCTGTATCGACCGACTGCGCCGACACGACCTGGCGCCCACACCGACACGGACAGGCTTCAGAACGTGAAGCGAATACTCGCCCCCCTTGCCGTTGCGCTCGCAGTGGCCATGCTCGCTTCGTGCGCCGAAGCGCCGACGGGCGGCGTGCGCATCGTGGCCTCGACGGATGTGTACGGCAGCATCGCGAGCGCCATCGCAGGATCCCACGCCGTCATCACGAGCTTCATCGACAGTCCAAGCCAGGACCCGCACGAATTCGAAGCGAGCGCACGGGCGCAACTCGAGCTTTCCCGCGCGGACATCGTAGTCGTCAACGGCGGCGGTTACGACGACTTCATGGACATCCTCCTCTCGGGCGCCGGCAACGACGCGGCGGAGGTCTTGCGTGCCGTCGACTTCTCAGCAGAACCTGAAGCCGAGCTCAGCGCGAACGAACACGTGTGGTACGACCTGGATGCAATGCGAACGCTCGCCGACGCGCTCGCCGAGACGCTCGCAACCGCGGATCCGGCGAATGCCGCGGACTACCGATCCAACTTCGAGGCCTTCGGCGCGGAACTGGATGCGCTCAGCTCGCGCGTCGATGTGCTCGCGGCCTCCCACACGGGCGAAGCCGTTCTCGTGACAGAGCCCGTGCCCCTTTACCTGCTCGCGGATGCCGGGTTCACAAATCGCACACCCGCGCAGTTCAGCACGGCGATCGAGAACGGACAGGGGGTACCCCCGGCATTCATGAAGGAAGTCATCGACCTTCTGTCCGGCGGGGACATCGCGCTCCTGGCGTACAACGAGCAAACCCAGGGGCCTGAAACAACCCACATTCTGGCATCCGCGCGGGAGCACGGCGTCCCGGTCATCGCGGTGACGGAGACGCTTCCCGCCGGCCTCGACTACGTGACCTGGATGAGCGATACCATTCGGGCAATCGCTGAGGCACTCGAATGACCGCTTCCGCATCGACCGCACCCGTCGTGAGCATGACGGCCGCATCCCTGTCGTTTGGCGACCGTCAACTCTGGCATCGGCTGAATCTGGACATCCATGCGGGCGAGTTTGTCGCGGTGCTCGGGCCGAACGGGTCGGGCAAGACGAGCCTCTTGAAGACGATCCTCGGCCAGCAGAAACTCACCACGGGGACTATCGAGCTGCTGGGCGAAACGGTCCATCGGGGGAGCCGGATGATCGGCTACATTCCGCAGCAGAAGCTCCTGGACCGCGGAACACCCCTGCGCGCACGGGATCTCGTCACGCTCGGGGTCGACGGCCACCGCTTCGGCCTTCCTGTGCCGTCTCGCGAGGTTCGTGCACGCGTCGATGAGGTGCTGGAGGCCGTCGGCGCCGCCGAGTATGCGAACGTTCCCGTTTCGCTGCTGTCGGGTGGCGAACAGCAGCGCATCCGCGTCGGCCAGTCGATTGCCGCGTACCCGCAGCTTCTCCTGTGCGACGAGCCGCTCATCTCCCTGGACCTGCACCATCAGCGCACCGTGAGCGAACTCATCGACGAGCAGCGCCGGACGCTCGGAACTGCCGTGGTGTTCGTGACGCACGACGTGAACCCGATCCTGCCCTTCGTGGACAAGGTTCTTTACCTTGCGGGTGGCCGGTTTCGCGTGGGTACTCCGGACGAAGTGCTTCGCTCGGAGGTGCTCTCGTACATGTACGACACTCCGGTCGAAGTCATTCGATCCCGCGGGCGGGTTGCGGTCCTCGGGGCGCCAGAAGGGTACGGAGTCCACGACCACCTCGAGCACCACGAGAGACCATCGGGGGTGCTGGGCTGATGGACAACGACTTCTGGGGACAGATCTTCAACTTCACCGATTATTCGGAACTGCTTGTGCTCGTGCGGAACTCGATTCTCGCCGGCGCCCTCCTGGGGGTTGTCGGCGGACTCATCGGCCCATTCGTGATGACCCGGGATCTCGCATTCGCCGTTCACGGCGTGAGTGAGCTGTCGTTCGCGGGTGCCTCCGCCGCGCTTTTGTTCGGCGTGAACGTGGTGGCCGGTTCCCTCGCCGGTTCCCTGGCCGCGGCAATCCTGATCGGGCTTCTCGGAGCTCGAGCGCGGGAGCGAAACTCCATCATCGCCGTGCTCATGCCGTTCGGCCTCGGCCTCGGCATCCTGTTCCTGTCACTCTACGGCGGTCGGTCGTCGAACAAGTTCGGGCTGCTCACCGGGCAGATCGTGTCGGTGGACAGCCCTCAATTGCTCTGGCTCATTCTCATCTCGACGGTGGTTGTCGTCGCGCTCCTCATCATGTGGCGCCCGCTCACATTTGCGAGCGTCGACGAGGATGTCGCGCGCGCTCGCGGTGTTCCGGTCGATGCGATCTCCATGATCTTCATGGTGCTTCTGGGGCTCGCCACTGCGGTGTCTGTGCAGATCGTCGGGGCGCTTTTGGTGCTCGCACTGCTCGTGACGCCTGCCGCCGCGGCGATGAGGGTGACGTCGTCTCCGCTGCTCACCCCGATCCTCAGCGTTGTCTTCGCCGTCGTGTCCGTCGTCGGAGGCATCCTGCTCGCGCTCGGCGGGGCGCTGCCGATCAGCCCCTATGTCACGTCCATCTCGTTCCTCATCTACCTGGTGTGCCGCATCATCGGCCATCGGCGAACCCGCCGCGGCAGCAACGCGCGCCAACTCGTGCCAGCGACCGCCGGATAGGAGGCAGCCCATGAAACGCAATACGTGGCAGCGGGACGCGGTCAAGGCCGCCCTCGAGGCGCAGGATGCGTTCGTGAGCGCCCAGCAGTTGCACGCCGTATTGCGCGAGGCGGGAACCGGAGTCGGGCTCGCTACGGTGTACCGCGCCCTCGGGGATCTTGCCGCAGGGGGCGGGGCGGACTCGCTCCAGTCTGCGGATGGGGAGGCTCTCTATCGGGCGTGCACGCCCGACCAGCACCACCATCACCTGATCTGCCGCAATTGCGGCGTCACCGTCGAAATCGAGGCGGACCCGGTGGAGCAGTGGGCGAAGGCGATAGCGGCGGCGAACGCGTTCACCAGGCCCGAGCACGTCGTGGACGTGTTCGGTCTCTGCCCGGCCTGCTCGGCTGCAGCTTCCTGACGCGTCCCTTCGAGACGCCCCTTCGGGCCTCCTCAGGGAGCGCTCCGCCCCTTCGGGCCTCCTCAGGGAGCGCTCCGCCCCCTGAGGCTCTCGAAGGGGGCACCCGGCAACCGCAGTGCCGCGATTACTGCCTCATGCTTCGGGCGAACATGCGGGACGCGATGCGCGCCCGAGCGAGCGAACCGCTTCCGGTCACCAGGTCACGGATGGCGCGCAGCGCGAACGCAGGACCCTGCACGAGCATGGTGGTCACGACCGACTCCTCCCACGCGGCGAGCTCGTCGCGGATCTTCTCCGGCGGGCCGATGAGGGCGATTTCTTCGACGAGTTTCGTCGGCACCGCGGCAATGGCCTCCTTCTTCTTCCCCGCGAGGTAGAGGTCCTGGATGCGATCGCAGTCTTCGGAGTAGCCGAGCCGGTCGACGACGTTGCGGTGGAAGTTCGCGCCCTTCGCCCCCATCCCGCCCACGTACAGCGCGATCATCGGACGAACCAGGTCGGCGGCGGCCTCGACATCCGGGTGCGGGATGACAGCGACTTGAACGGCGACCTCGAACTCGCTCGGCGGGCGCAAACCCGCATCGCGGAGCGCGAAGCCTTCGTTCAGGTAGCCGGCGGATTCGGCGTTCGCGCGCGGCGCGAACAGGAACGGGAGCCATCCGTCTGCAATTTCGGCGGACAGCGCCACGTTCTTCGGCCCTTCCGCCGCGAGGTAAATGGGCAGGTCCGCACGCAGCGGGTGCACGGTGGAGCGCAGCGCCTTGCCCAAACCCGTCGCGTCGGCGCCCGCGTACGGGAGAGGGTAGTGCGGCCCCGGTGCCGTGAGGGGATTCTCGCGGGCGAGTACGTCTCTCACGATCGCGACATATTCGCGCGTGCGCGCGAGAGGCTTCGGAAACGGTTGCCCATACCAGCCTTCGACGACCTGGGGGCCGGATGCCCCGAGCCCCAGAATCACTCGCCCCTCGGAGAGGTGGTCGAGAGTGAGCGCCGCCATTGCCGTCGCGGTCGGCGCACGGGCCGACATTTGGGCGATGGCCGTGCCGAGTTTGATGCGCTTCGTACGTGAACCCCACCAGGCCAGCGGCGTGAACACATCCGAACCGTAGGCTTCGGCGGTCCACACCGATTCGTAGCCGAGCCGATCGGCGGTGCGCACCGCCTTCAGGGCGTCGCGGGGCGGACCCTGCTTCCAGTAACCGGTGGCGTATCCGATGCGCATGAGTACGACTGTACTCAGGCCGCAGGGGTTTGCCGCGCAGCGAAAGTCCACGTACACTTGAGCGGTTGAGCATTCCCGCTCCGCATGTGCACACCTCCACCACAAAAGATTTCGGCGGAATCGTGTGCGCCGACAAGTGACCTTGGGTAGGGCAGCGTTCCTACGGTATTGAGAGGAAAAACCATGGCCGCAGTGTGCCAGGTGACCGGAGCCGTTCCCGGCTTCGGACACAACATTTCGCACTCGCACCGTCGCACCAAGCGACGTTTCGATCCGAACATCCAGAAGAAGACCTATTACGTGCCGTCGTTGCGTCGCAACGTGACGCTCACCCTGAGCGTCAAAGGCATCAAGACCATTGACGCACGCGGCATCGAGTCCGTCGTCAAGGACTTGCTCGCCCGTGGGGAGAAGATCTGATGGCCAAGCAGCAAGACGTACGTCCGATCATCAAACTCCGTTCAACGGCCGGAACCGGGTACACCTATGTGACCCGCAAGAACCGCCGCAACAACCCTGACCGCCTCGTGCTCAAGAAGTACGATCCCGTGGTCCGCAAGCACGTCGAATTTCGCGAGGAGCGCTAAAGCATGGCCAAGAAGAGCAAGATTGCCAAGAACGAGCAGCGGAAGGTCATTGTCGCGCGCTACGCGGCAAAGCGTCTCGAGCTGAAGAGGGCGCTCGTCGACCCCGCGTCGACGGATGAGCAGCGCGAAGCCGCGCGGCTGGGCCTCCAGAAGCTTCCGCGCGACGCTTCGCCTGTCCGCGTGCGCGGCCGCGACGCCATCGACGGCCGTCCGCGAGGATTCCTGAAGCAATTCGGCGTTTCCCGCGTTCGTTTCCGGGATATGGCACACCGAGGCGAATTGCCCGGAATCACCAAGTCAAGCTGGTAAATTCAGCGCTATCGCATGAACGACGTCCGAGGAGGACACCCAATGGCTGACAAGTCACTAAACCGTACCGAACTCGTCGCGGCCATTGCCGCTCACTCGGGTCAGAGTCAGGCTGCCGTCAACGGCATGCTCGACTCGATGTTCGACACGATTGCCAAAGCAGTGGGCAGTGGCACGAAGGTGACCATTCCCGGTTGGCTTTCGATTGAGCGCACCCACCGTGCCGCGCGCATGGGCCGCAACCCCTCGACGGGTGCCGCGATCCAGATCGCCGCGGGCTACGGCGCGAAGGTCAGCGCCGGCAGCAAGCTCAAGGCCGCGGCCAAGGGCTGATCCACCCGGAAGCAGTCGACAGGGGCGAGGTGCGCAAGCGCCGCGCCCCTGTCGTCATTTAACGCGCGACCGGCGCATAGGCTGGAGTGGTGTCGAGGCTCGTGAGGATCGCCGGGCCAGCCCTGCTGCTGGTCGTCGCCTCCCTTTCCCTTCTCGCGGGGTTGGAGATCGGCGGAGGGGCGGACGCATCGCCGCTGGCCGACCCCGGTGCCGTCGTGCGATTCGGCCTCCCCATGGCGCAGCTGCTGTTCAACATCGGGGCGGCCGGAACAATCGGCGCCCTCGTGCTCGTGTGCTTCGCGCTGGACAGCGAGAAGCCTGAGTTCAACGCAAGCCTGGACTTCGCAGCCGGGGCCGCGGCATTCTGGACCGTATCCGCGGCCGTGACCGGGTTCCTCACGTTCATGAACGTCTACCTGCAACCCGTGACGTTCGACGAAAACTTCACGCAGCTCTTCGGCAGCTACCTCACGAGCATTCCCATCGGTCAAGCGGCTCTCGTCAGTACGCTCATCCCCGCCGTCGTGACCGTGCTGTGCTTCGCCGTCCGGAATCGCACCGCCCTCGTCTTCGTCACCATCCTCGCCGGTGCGGGGCTCGTGCCGATGGCCCTCCAGGGCCACGCGGCCGGGGCGGCCGCCCACGACCAGGCGGTGAGCAGTTTCGGTCTCCACGTTGTGTTCGCCGCGGTCTGGCTCGGCGGCCTCCTCACAATAGTGTTCACGCGACGCACGCTCGAGGGCGGAAGAATCGGGCCCGTGTTGAGCCGATACTCCTCGCTTGCCCTCATGAGTTTCGTCATCGTCGCCGCATCCGGAATCGTGAACGCCGACCTCAGGGTAGGCACTCTCGAGAACCTGATGACGCCGTACGGGATCCTCGTGATCGTCAAAGTGCTGGCTCTCGCTGCGCTCGGCGTGTTCGGGGCCGTGCAGCGCCGGTTCCTGATCTCGCGCATGCAAGTGAAGGAGAACGGCGGGAAGGGCTACTTCTGGTGGCTCGTGGCCGCGGAGCTGGCCTTCATGGGGCTTGCCTCGGGGATCGCCGCGGCCCTCGCGCGCACGAGGACTCCCATTCCGCAAGTTCCCGTATCAACCACCCCGGCCACGATCCTCACGGGCGATCCGCTCCCGCCGGAACTCACGCCGATCCGGTTCATCACCGAGTGGAAGTTCGACATCCTGTGGATCGTCATCATCGGCTTTGTCGCGTTCTTCTACCTCGCAGGCGTGTGGCGGCTGCACCGCCGCGGCGATCGCTGGCCCGCGCTGCGCACGGTCTCCTTCCTGATCGGGCTAGCCGGCCTGTTCTACATCACCAACGGCGGGGTGAACGAGTACCACAAGTACCTGTTCAGTGTGCACATGCTCGCTCACATGGCGCTCGGGATGGCAATCCCCGTGTTTCTTGTGCCTGGCGCACCCGTGACGCTCGCGCTGCGTGCGATCCGAAAGAGGACGGATGGTAGCCGAGGGCCGCGTGAGTGGATTCTTCTCGCCGTCCACTCCCGAATCGCCGGGATCTTTTCCCGACCGGTGGTCGCGGCCGTATTCTTCGCGGGTTCACTGTGGGTGTTCTATTATTCGCCGCTGTTCCGTTTCGCAGTCGAAGACCACATCGGGCACACGTTCATGGTCGTGCACTTCCTCGTGAGCGGATACCTGTTCGTTCAAACCCTCATCGGCACCGACCCGATGCCCTACCGCGCACCGTATCCGATGAGGCTCATCGTGCTGCTCGGCACGATGGCGTTCCACGCTTTCTTCGGCCTCACGCTCATGACCGGAACCGGGCTTCTCGCCGCCGACTGGTACGGAGCGATGGGTCGGCCGTGGGGTCCGAGCGCGATCGTCGACCAGCAGATCGGCGGCGGGATCGCGTGGAGCATCGGCGAACTCCCCACGCTCGCGCTCGCGCTCGCGGTCGTCGTTCTGTGGGCGCGAAGCGACTCGAGCCTGGCGAAACGGCTGGACCGCAAGGCGGACAGAGATGGCGACGCGGACTTGACCGAGTACAACGACATGCTCACGAAACTGCAGAAACAGCGCTGAACGGGCTACTGCTGGCGCACGTCGACCGTGTCGCCTCTGATGGTCATCACCCAGCTGAGGCCGAACGGAACGTCCTCGTCGAACGTCGAGAGCGTCCCATCGAACAGCGACCGCACATCCACGACGAGGTGCGCTGCAGCCTGCGTCTCGGGGACCACCCAGGTGCCGAGATCGTTGCCCGGTTCGATCGTGATGTCCGGGTACGTAGACATCGACCACTTCGGGACGCTCTCGACGCGGTTCGACAATTCCTGCCCGAACGGGCAACCCGTCGGAAACAGAACCTGCTGGGTGGTGCACGCGTCTAGGAATGAATTCACCTGCTTCTGGATCTCGGAAACGAAAAACTCCGAAGCGCGGATGTCCACAGTGACGGGTACGACGCTCCCCGGGCTCGACACTGCGGTCCCCACCGGGTCTGCGGTCAAATAATCGGACTCGTGGCTCACCGTGAAGAATCCGGGCGCGAGCACCTGGTAGGCAGCACCGACACTCGGCCCACCCGGGGCGACGAGCGCGACGCCGTTCACCGAGAACGAGGCATTGTTCAACGGAGTGATGCGGAGGACACTCATGGGGCTGCGGAGGAACGACCACGAGGAGAACACGCCGAAACGGCTCTCCTCCTGCTGAACCTGAAACGTGCCGGTGGCGGTCGTCGCCCCCAGGTCGGCCGTCCTCACGGTAGCGGAGTAGGTGACGTCGTGGACGCCGCCGCCAAGGTCCACGTCGGACACGATGCTCACGTCCTCGATGTCGCCGAGCGCCGCAGGGGTCAACAGTTCTCGGCTCGCGTTCGCCGTGCCGAGCACGCCGGGGGTACTGAGCGCCTCCGCAAGATCGTGGCGTTCGAGCGCAGCCACATAGGATCTCACGAACCCGCTCGCGCTGAAAACCGTGGCGTTCAGGATCATGACCGACACCGCGAGAGCGCCGATGAGGACGCCAAGCAGGGCCGTCCAGACAATGATGATGTGCTGGAGGGAATTGTGAGCGGACTCCTCCGAGGGCGGCACCATGCCACAATCCTAGGCTCGCACGGTGCGGGCGCCGAACGGGCGGGGCGGGCGCAGGGCGATAGATTGGACACTTCACACCTCAGCCTCGGCCGGCATCCGAAACGCAAAGGAACACCGTGAGCGCGCACGAGCTATCCGGCGAGCAGGAAGCCGTTTTCGCGACAATTGAGAACACCAGGGAGAACATTTTCGTCACGGGTCGGGCCGGAACCGGCAAGTCGACTCTGCTGAACCACCTCTCCTGGAACACGTCCAAGCAACTCGTGATCGCCGCCCCCACCGGGGTCGCAGCACTCAACGTCGGCGGACAGACCATCCACTCGCTGTTCCGTCTCCCGATCGGCGTGATCGCCGACCACGACATCGAGCAAAACGCCGACCTTCGCAAACTCCTCAACACGATCGACACTCTCGTCATCGACGAAGTGTCCATGGTGAACGCCGACCTGCTCGACGCGGTGGACCGGAGCCTTCGCCAGGCGAGGCAGCGTCCGCTCGAAGCGTTCGGCGGGGTCCAGGTCGTGTTGTTCGGCGACCCGTACCAACTCGCGCCCGTGCCCGGCGACGCGGACGAACGCGCCTACTTCGAGGACCAATACCGGTCGATGTGGTTCTTCGACGCCAAAGTGTGGGATGAAACCGACCTTCGCATCTTCGAACTCACCACGATCCACCGCCAGCACGAAGAAGAGTTCAAAACCATGCTGACCGCGGTGCGCCACGGCACGGTGACGGCCGAAATCGCCGCCCGGCTGAACGAAGTGGGGGCCCGTCCGGCGCCCACCGAAGACGCGATCACTCTCGCCACCCGCAACGACACCGTCAACCGCATCAACGCGACGGAGCTGGCGAAACTGCCTGGACGAGCACTTACCGCGCGCGCGGAGATCAGTGGGGACTTCGGCGGGCGAGCGTTCCCCGCCGACGAAACACTCGAGTTGAAAGTGGGTGCGCGTGTCATGTTTTTGCGCAACGACAGCGATCAGCGGTGGGTGAACGGCACCGTCGGCACCGTGCGCAGAATCACTTCCACCGTGTTCGTGGAAGTCGACGGCGAAACGCACGAAGTGGACCCTGCGGTGTGGGAAAAGTACAAGTACTCGTACTCTGCCGCGACCAAGCAACTGACGCGCGACATCGTCGCCGAATTCACCCAGTTCCCGCTGCGGCTCGCGTGGGCGGTCACGATTCACAAGTCGCAAGGCAAGACGTACGATCGCGCGATCGTGGATCTCGGGCAGCGTTCCTTCGCGCCGGGGCAAACCTATGTCGCGCTCAGCCGCATCACCGACCTGGATGGCCTCTATCTCACGAGGCCGCTGCGGCCATCCGACATCATCGTCGACGAGAACGTGCAGCGCTTCATGTCGAATGTGACGCGGATTCCCGGCATCGACGCGTCCTAGGCAGCGGCGAGCTTGGCGGCGCTGAGGTCCTGAAAGACCTCGGTGTTCAGGCGGTACGCGGTGATGACCTCGTCGATGACGCGCTCGCGCTCCGCTTCATCCCACTGGACGGCGTCGAGCTGCTCGCGGTACGTGTTCTTGAACTCGTTCGGGTCGGCAATCTGGTCGAAAAGGTAGAACCCGACCCCATTCGTGTCGAAGCCGAAACGCTTCTGCATGACCTTGTAAATGTGCTGACCACCGGACAGGTCGCCGAGGTAACGGGTGTAATGGTGGGCGATGAACCCGCCGGACCAGCCCGAGACTTCGTGGATTCGGTCGACGTAGCGAACGGTTGACGACAACGGCGAAATCTCCGACTTCCACTCGGTGCCGACCAGGAACTCAAGGTCCGCGACGAGCGCGGGCAGCCGCGTGAGCTGTGGGGTGACGAAACGGCTCGCCACGTCGTCGGCCGCCATGGCATCGGCGACCGACTCGAGTGCTTCGTACATGAAGTAGTGCTGGGCCACGAGGGCGATGTAGTCGTCGCGCGTGCCTTTGCCGCTCATGAGGTCGTGCATGAAGGTTGCGCCCTCTGTGCGGTCGTGACTCGTCGAGGTGCGTTCGCGCAGGGCGACGGAGAACGGAGTTACGGACACGTCGGCTCACTTCGATCGTTGGTTAGGTCAGCCTAAGCTTACCTGACTGGACCGGTATCCGGAATGGGAGTCAGTCGTGTGCGCGCGGCGTCTCACCGAGCCTGGCGCAAGCCGCGTCGTACACGACGACGACTTCGCGCCGAATCTGGGCTCTCTCGCTGATCTCCTTCGACCAGGGCACCCGCAGGTCGTGGAGGTCTGACGCCACAGAGTACGACCAGAACCCCGCGTGTTCGTCGAGCCCGACCATGGTCGCCGCCTCGGCATCCGGGTCGCCGAACGCCCGGGCGATGAGCAGGTTGTCGTCGGAGTGATCGGTGTTCATGTGTTCGAGGACTGCGGCGACGACGGAGGGCTGGAAGATTGTCATGAAATCTACGGTACCGGCACAGGCTGATACGAGAACATGGAGCATGCCTATTACACCGGACACGAAAGACTGGACGTGGGTCTTGGAGCGCCGTTGCCCCGAGTGCGGGTTCGACGCGTCAACGCTCTCCGAGTTGGATGTGGCTGCCCTGCTGCGAGCGAATGCGTTGGAGTGGCCGGCGATTCTGGAGCGTAAGAATTCACGCGAGCGCCCGGAGGAACACATTTGGTCCGCGCTCGAGTACGCGGCCCACGTGCGCGACGTGTTCCGGATTTTCGCGCACCGGCTCGAACTCATGCTCACTCGGGAGAACCCGACATTCCCCAACTGGGATCAGGACGAGACTGCCGTGACCGAAAAGTACTACGCGCAGGACCCTGCCGTGGTCGCAAGCGAGCTTGTCGCCGCCGGAGAAGCACTCGCAACCGCGTTCGAGGCGATACCTGACGCGGCGTGGGAGCGGAGGGGCCGTCGCGGCGACGGCGCCGAGTTCACGGTGGCGACGATGGCTCGATACCTCGCGCACGACCCGACGCATCACTTGTGGGATGTTTCGAAATAGTCGGAAAACAGCCGGGCGGAATCAGATCCAGCGGGGTGCCACGGGCACTGGTTTTCCGTTGGCCGCAGTGATCCCGAGCACGCCGCGGCCCGTCGCCCAACGGGCGAGGTCGACCGCCGTTCCCCGCAGCACGATGGCAGCGGGGTCATCGGCATCCCCGATGCCCTTCGGCACGCCGCGGTCGATGGGCGAGAGCACGATGTTCGGGATGTTCTCCTCCGCAGCCCTGCCGCGCCAGGCGGAAAGAACATTCGACAGCAGGCGATCGATGAGGGCCGGCGGAAAGTCGTCGCACGTTGCGCCGCTGTTCAAGTCGACCGCGTGAAGCCACACCTCCCGCGTACGCAACCAGATCGTCGTGGTAGCCGGGAAATCAGGCCCTTGACTCATTCGCACTCTGGCATGCCACGCCTCGTCGGTGAGTCCGCGCCAACCTCCGTCCAGTTCGTTCGAGGTGCGCACGACGAGCGCGCGGAGCTCTCCCGGCGGCAGCGCAGCACCCTCTTCGATCTCGGCGTCCCGCGCCTCCGAGGAGGGATACATGGGAGTTTCGATCCCCGTTGAGGCCCAGTGCACGAGACGCAACAGCCCGAGCGCGTTGTAGCAGACGTGGGCGATGACGTGGCGGCGCGACCATCCCGGCAGCAGTGAAGAACCATCCAGCTCCACATCCGGCAATTGGGCAAGCGTTCGATCGAAGTACGCCGTGCCCTCGCTCGCGAGAGCGAGAGATGCGCGGATCTCCGGGTCGCGCGTGAGGTAGTCGTTGCGTGTCATGGTCACACCATTGTTGCTCAACCCGGTGTGCGTGGCGAGGCCCGGATGTCGGTAGCGGCTGCCTAGAATCGCCAGACAGGGCCGGCAGTCATCATGCATCGGATATCGCCGAGGAGGAACGGGTGGATGTCACCGCACTGGATCAGCGGTTCTGGCAGGTCAAGGTCGACGGTCAGGTGGTCGGCTACGTGGATGAGATCGACGTAGCGGGCGAGGTTCGGTATCGCGCGAGACGCCTCACGTATCCGGACGGCCGGTGGATGGTGATCGGCGAATGGTGGGAGCTCGACCCGGCGCTCGCGGCGTGCGCGGAAGTTCTCCCCAGCAAGGCGCGAGTGCGCAAGCTCGTGGTGCCTCCCCAGAACCGGTGGTTCTAACCGACGGTAATCTGAAGTCACGCAGTGAAGTGGAAACGGAGGCCCGATGCCGCACAAGAAGGCGCTGCCGTGGGATCCGATCGCCGAGGCGCATCGCCAATGGAAGCTGCACGGCTGGGACGCCGAGGCCGACGGGATGGCGGCGGTCACCTCCATCATGCGAGCCCAGCAGATCATGCTCGCGCGCGTAGAGGCGCTGCTCCGCCCCTTCAAGCTCACCTTTGCGCGTTACGAACTGCTGCGGCTGCTGAGCTTCACGCGGGACGGCGCGATGCCCATGGCGAGCGCGAGCGCACGGCTTCAAGTCCACCCGACGAGCGTGACGAATACGACGGACCGGCTCGAGGGCGCGGGCCTCATCAGGCGCTCCGCACATCCGACCGACGGGCGCGCGACGCTCATCTGGATCACTCCGGCGGGCCGGGAGGTCGTGGATTCCGCGACCGCGGCTATCAACCGGGACTTCTTCGCCGACGTGGGCATGGACCCGACCGATCAGGAGAACCTGGTGGCGATTCTCGCGCGATTCCGGCGAGATGCGGGCGACTTTGCGGAGCCTGTGCCGTCGTGACGCCGTAGGTCGCACCAGTACACGTGAGAGGTACGTTTTCGAGCACTTCTCATCGTGCCGACACAGGGCTATCTTGGTGTGCAACTAGTTCCATAAACCGTGTGGCGTAGCAGTCTCGTCGTCCTCAAAAAAGTGACTGCAGACTAAGTCACGTCGGAGGGATCATGAACAAACCATCACTCGCGCTTGTCGGCGTCGCCTTCACCGCGCTCATTCTTGTCGGATGCACACCGGGGGGTGCGCCGTCTGGCGCCGGCTCCCCGACTCCGGGTCCGACGCCAACCGTGACGTCCGCGCCGACCGGCTCTCCGTCACCGGATACCGCCGCTGAACCGGATTTCGGATTCACGTTCTTTCACGGCGCGCAACTCGGGGACGGGTGGGATCAGATGAGCAGCGCTCTCGGCCACGCCGTGGGGCCCGAGCTTGCGTGCTACTACCCCTACGGACCGCTGGAGACAAGCGGCGATGTCGTCACGATGGCTTCGTGGGATCACGAGATTTCCAGCGGCGTGACGATTTTCTACACCTTCTTCCTCCGCAACGATGCCACTGGGCCGTTCCCCCGAAATGCTGAAGGGGTCGGGGTGGGAAGTACGAGAGCCGAAGTGCTCGCCGCCTATCCGGAAGCGGTCGTCGACATCTCGACGCCCGTCGGTGAGGCGCCCGTGACGCGAATCCGGGTGGGCGACCCCGACAGCGATTCCGAGTATGCGTTCGGAATCTCGGGCTACGCGGGTGCGGATGTCGTGGACAAGCTGCAGTGGGGAACCACGGGGGCCGGCGGCGTCTGGGAGCACTTGTGCGGCGGGTCCTGACAGGTTCGCGAACGTGATCGAACTGCACTTGCGTGGTCGGGTCGCCGCCGGTCGGCGCCTTGACTTCGAGGAGTTTCTCGCTGAGGCGATTGGGTTCTACGAATCTCCGGGCGGCATCCGCGTCCGCGTGTTGTGGGACGTTACCGACTCCGAGCGCTTCGTCGAAGTGATCGAGTACGCCGACCAGGCCGCGCACGATCGCGATCAGCTCCGAGTGGAGAACGACGTGCGGATGCGCGACTTCCTTGAGCGCTGGCGCGACCTCCTCGAAGGCCCACCTGACGTCGAAACGTACGAACGGAGCGACTAGCGTTCTGGTGTGAGCTCCTCGGGCCGCAAGTCGAGCCGGCGAAGCAATTGCGCGTTCAGCGCGACGACGACCGTGGAAGCGGACATCAGGATCGCCCCGACCTCCATGGGGAGGATGAAGCCGACCGGCGCGAGCACGCCTGCCGCCAGCGGGACGGCGAGCAGGTTGTAACCGGCGGCCCACCAGAGATTCTGCGTCATCTTCCGGTAGCTCTGCGTGGACAGTTCGATCACCGAGAGCACGGATCGGGGGTCGTCGCTCGCGAGGATCACGCCGGCTGACGCGATCGCGACGTCGGTTCCTGCCCCGATGGCGATGCCCACGTCGGCCTGTGCGAGCGCGGGGGCGTCATTGACGCCGTCGCCGACCATCGCGACACGCCGTCCTTCGTGTTGTAACTCTGCGACCTTTGCGGCCTTGTCTTCCGGCTGGACGCCCGCGAATACCCGATCGATGCCGAGTTCTTCGGCGACGGACTGCGCCACCTCTTCGGCGTCACCCGTGATCATGACGACCTGGATGCCCAGCTCGTGAAGTGCGTCGATGGCGTCGCGGGATTCCTCGCGGACCTCATCGGTGAGCCCGAGCGCGCAGACGACTTCGCCGTCGGCGAGCACGTGAAGGATGGTTGCACCTGTCTTGGCCCACTGTTCGGCCTCAGCCATCGGCTTCGCATTGTTTCGTTTCAGGAGAGAAGGGCCGCCCACGGTGATCATGCGGCCGTCGACCGTCGCGGTCACGCCGATTCCCGCGGTTGCCTGAAAATCGGACGCCTTCGGAATCGCAATGCCCCGATCCTTCGCAGCGCGCACGATCGCCTTCGCGACCGGATGCTCGCTGTCGCTCTCTGCCGCTGCAGCCCAGCCGATCACTTCGGACTCGTCGTTGCCCTCGACGACTGCCGTGTGCGAGACGACGTGCTCACCCTTGGTGAGTGTTCCTGTCTTGTCGAAGAGAACCGTGTCGATCGTGCGCATGCTCTCGAGGGCCAGCCTGTCCTTGATGAGCACGCCCGCCTTGGCCGCCTTTTCCGTCGAGATCGCGACGACCAGGGGGATTGCGAGGCCGAGAGCGTGAGGGCACGCGATGACCAGCACGGTGATCGTGCGCACGATCGCGTCGTTCGGGTTCCCGAATATCGTCCAGACGATCGCCGTGATGACGGCGGCGCCGAGCGCGAACCAGAACAGCCAGCCCGCCGCCGTGTCAGCAATCCGCTGCGCAGGCGACGACGAATTCTGCGCGTCGGAGACGAGCTTCTGAATGCCGGCAAGCGCGGTGTCGTCGCCCACGGCCGTCACTTGCACGCGAATGGCGGTATCGGTGGCGACGGTTCCGGCAACAACGTGGTCGCCCGGACCGCGGGTCACCGGGCGCGACTCTCCCGTGATCATCGACTCGTCGACATCCGCGGTGCCTTCAGTGATCACGCCGTCGGCGGGAACCCGGCCGCCGGGGCGAATGATCACCAGATCATCCACGCGAAGGTCTGCCGGCGCGACGGTGGTGGTAATACCGTCCTCGATGCGTTCTGCCTCGTCGGGCAGCAGAGCGGCGAGTGATTCGAGGGCGGATGTCGTCTGCGCGAGGGAGCGCATTTCGATCCAGTGTCCCAGCAGCATGATGACGACGAGCAGCGCGAGCTCCCACCAGAAGTCGAGTTCGCGGCCGAGGAGGCCAATCGTCGAACCCCACGAAGCGAGAAACGCGACCGTGATGGCGAGCGCGATGAGAAGCATCATTCCCGGCTTGCGCGCGCGAATCTCCGACACCGCGCCGATGAGGAAGGGCTTTCCGCCCCAGAAGTAGATAACGGTTCCGAGCACCGGCGAGATCCACGAGACCAGAAGGATCTCAGGGAGCGAGTAACCGAGCAGCATCGAGAACATGTGGTTGAACGCGACGACGGGAACTGCGAGTACGAGCATGATCCAGAACAGCCTGCGGAACTGCCCTACATGATCGCCGTGGTCGCCGTGACCCCCGTGCGAATCGTGGCTCGCGTGTGAGTCGTGGTCGGGCATCTCGTGCGCGTGCTCGGCATGATCGGGGGCTGCGGTGTGCTCGTGGTGGTTGGCCATGACGTTTACGTTATACCCCTAGGGGGTATACGTCAATGGCGGCGGCGATCAGGACGCACCGCCTTGCAGAGAGTTCCGAGTGAACTCGCCGGATCGGTTGGCCGTCGTCGTAACGTTGGGTGACGAGAGGGACCATTATGGCCACCATCCAGCATCACGAACCGCCCTATACCGTCGGATACTTCGTCGGCAGTCTTTCCGCCGCGTCCATCAATCGGAAGCTCGCTCTGGCCCTCATCAAGCTCGCGCCCGCCGAGCTGGCGTTCACCGAGATCCCGATCAAGGATCTTCCGCTCTACAACTACGATTACGACCCCGATTACCCGCCGGCCGGCCGTGCTCTCAAGCAGGCCATCGAATCGGTCGACGCCGTGCTGTTCGTCACGCCCGAGTACAACCGGGGCATCCCCGGTGCCCTCAAGAACGCGATCGACTGGGCGAGTCGGCCATGGGGCACGAACTCGTTCACCGACAAGCCCTCTGCGGTGATCGGCGGTTCTACGGGCGGAATCGGGACGGCCGACTTCCTTCGCGGCTACATGGAGTCCTTCCTCGAGCACATCACCCGCGTGCTGACGGTGGTGCCGCAAGGGCGATAGGTGGCCGCAACCGGTCGCAGGTCTACGAGTCCACGATCACCGTGTAGTTCGCGTACTTGGTGCCATCGGTGTGCGAAACCTCGAACAGAACAAAGTAGCCAGAGCCTTGCCACTGGCCGGTCAGATTGTCGTCGTTATCGTCGAGCAGAAACACCATCGAGTGGCCCGCGCTTTCCAGGAGCGCAACGCCTTCGTCGAAGATCGCACGTCCGTCCCCGTTCACAGCAACCGTGACAATCCACATGGTGTCGTCGATATTGGCTCCTTCGACGATCGGGCCCGGAACGACGCTAATCGCGTCCGGCCAGCCGGCTGGAATGGCCGCCGTGGATTGATCCTGCGGAGAGTTCGGCTCGCTTGCCCCTGGGCCACTCTGGGAGGCGCCGGGCGGGGGACCCGCGTCGGGACCGGGCGCACATCCGGCGAGCGCGAATCCGAGGCTCAGCGCGAGCGCGATTGCGGCCGAGCGTGCTGCTGTGCGTTGCCGCAACGATGACGTAATGGGTGATGCCAAAGTATTCCCCTTTTTTGCAGTTTTGGCGTGGTTGAACTGAGCCTAGGAATGGAAATGCGAGAAGCGTGCGAGTTCCGTTAGAGCCCGTGCGCGAGCGCGTTCCGATTCCCGCCGCGGGCGCGGGCCGCTAGGCCCAAATCGCTGGCTATCATCGGAAGGAACATGGAAACACGACTTCGGCCAGGACCATGATCACGGGGGCCAGCAGGACCGCAGAGACGCGGAGGCGCGTCGACGAGTTCTGGGAGCAAACCGATCCGGATACCCTCGTCGAGCGCGTCGCGGCGGCCCGGTCGCTCCTGGCTCGCGCGCGGCAGACGTCCGACGATCAACTCGTGGCAGACGCCTGGCGGCTGTTCCTCGTGACCCTCCTGGAGGCGGAGCGCGTCGCTGAGATCGATGCGACGCTCGGGGACCTTCGCGCGTATTGCGTTCACGATCACGCGGTCGCTTCACGGCAAGTTCTCGCCTGGTTCCGCGGGCTGCGAGCGGTGATCGATGGTGACCCCGATCAGGCCGAAGCACTCCTTGGCGGCTCGGACTCCCATTCGCCGAGCCTCGGTCCGCTTACCGTCATCCGGTGCTTCCAGGGCCGGTTCGATGAGCTGGAGCCGCTCTATCTCGACGCGCGCCGCGAAGATCCCCGTCCGGTCTTCGTGATCATGCTCGCGTGGCTGTGGGCGCAGCAAGGCAGAATCGCGGCCGCACGAGGTTCGATCGGCGTGGTCGGCCCGATAGCTGCGCTGCCTCGCGATCGCGACTGGCTATGGGCGTTGTCGTTGCTTGCAGAGCTGAGCATTCTGCTCGACGACCGCCCGCTCGCTCACGAGGTGTACCAAGTTCTCCGTCCCTATTCGAAACGCATCGTTCTCATCGGCAACGGATCCGGGTGTTGGGGAGGCGTGGACCGCCCGCTCGGTCTTCTTGCCCGCTTCCTGGGCAGGTTCGAGGATGCCGCGGAACATTTCGCCGCCAAGATCGCTCTGAGTGCTGCCGCGGGTGCCCACCCGTGGCTTGCCCGCAGCCAGCTCGATCTCGCGGAACTGCTCCTCGACCCGGACTATGCCGCGACCGATCCCCTGGAATCGCGCCAATCTGGACCGGACCGAGTGTCAGAGGCCGCGCGAAACGCGCGCGAGGGCATCGCGGCAGTTCGACGTCTCAATTACCCTGCGCTGCATGGTCGAGCGAGCGAACTAGAGCGGAAGCTGCGCGACCTTGGCGTCGAGTCGTCGATGTCGGAGAGCCCACCGGCTCTTCCCACCGACGGGGTCGTCCTTCAGAGGCCGCGCGTCAACATCCTTGGCCGATTTGAAGTGGTGAATGTTCGTGGCGGCCTGGAGTCGTGGACGTCACGGAAAGCGAGCCAGGTATTGCGAATCCTCATTGCGCATCGCGGACGGCCCGTGTCTCGCGAGAGGCTCATGGAGTATTTGTGGCCAGGCGAGCCGCCTTCCAGACTGCGCAATCGGCTTGCCGTTGCAATCTCTGCCGCACGGTCGTCGCTTGACCCGTTCGATCAGTTTGATCGGGAGGAGTTCGTCGCAAACACGCGAGAGACGGTGTGGATCCGCGCGGCGAACCTGTCGATCGACGCAGAGGAGTTCCTTGCGGCGGCGAGCGCAGCCTTGGTTTCGATTCCCCGTTCGGAGGCGGAGCTTTCGGCAGCGATCAGCAGCTGTGGGGGCGAGGCATTCCCCGATGACCTTTACTCAGACTGGGCGGCGCCGCTCAGGGACGACTGCCGCGCGATGCACGTGGCGTTGCTTCACGCACTCATTGACACGGCGACTTCGCACGTGCGCACGGCCGAGTTGGCGCGCAGCATTCTGGATATCGACGCGTACGATGAGCGGGCGCACAGCGCGCTCGTTCGCGCGCTGGAGAGTCTCGGTGCTCACGGGCCGGCGGCCGCAGAGCGGGCACGATTTCAGGCAAGTCTGGACGAGCCAGCTGACGAGGCGTGAGTGCAAATTTCCGAACGACGGCAAGAGATGTTGCAATTCGATAAATCATATTGACTGCGGTCGATATAAGGTGCCAGAATTTTCTATATCGATGAGCGTCGATGCATTGTGGGACGGTCATCTCCGACATCACGCACCCATGGAGAATCATGTTCTAGTCAGAGGAATTCTTCCCTCACCTTCGCGCAGCGAAGGAGGAAGCCCTCAACCGAGATGCCGAACGGATCCGGATTCAGCGCGAGCGCGCGGTGCCTGGGCCCACCCTCGGCGCGCGGCTGATGGGTTCGCTCGCCGACGTCGCGTCGGGTCTTCGTTCCCGCTTTGTGCAGGAAGCCTGTCGGCGCGAGCCGGGTTGCGTCGGATGCCCGGCGTAGCTGTCGGTTGCGCGTGGAGCGAGTGACGGGAATCGAACCCGCGCTACCAGCTTGGGAAGCTGGAGTTCTACCATTGAACTACACTCGCGAATCCGCCCGCTTCGACAGGCGCAGCGAACAGGTTCGGCAGCAATACTAGCAACCCGGCTCGGCTAGTCTCTTTTCATGCTGCTCTCCGACCGTGACATCAAGGCCGAACTCGACGCAGGACGCGTGGGCCTCGACCCGCTCGACCTCTCGATGATTCAACCCTCCAGCATCGACGTCCGACTCGACCGGTTCTTCCGCCTGTTCGACAACCACAAATACCCATTCATCGACCCGGCCGAAGATCAGCCGGAACTCACGCAGCTCGTCGAGACGGAGGACGATCAGCCGTTCATCCTGCACCCCGGCGAGTTCGCGCTTGCCTCGACATTCGAGCAGGTGACGCTACCGGATGACGTTGCCGCCCGCCTTGAGGGCAAAAGTTCCCTCGGCCGGCTCGGCCTGCTCACCCACTCCACCGCCGGGTTCATCGACCCGGGATTCACGGGGCACGTGACGCTCGAACTCAGCAACGTCGCCACCCTGCCGATCAAGCTCTGGCCGGGAATGAAGATCGGGCAACTGTGCTTCTTCCGGCTCTCCTCGCCTGCGGAGAAGCCGTACGGATCGAGCGAATACAGTTCCCGTTATCAAGGGCAACGCGGGCCCACGGCGAGCCGCTCGTTCCAGAACTTCCACCGGGTCAGCACACAGCGGTAGCCAGGGCTCACACGAGCAACGGCTCGCGCGAGCGAACCTGCTGCACCCGGGTGTCGAGGAACTCGAGGATCTCGTCGAGCACGACGTCGGCGCTCAAGATCTTGTAGTGTCCGAGTCCGTCGGTCGCCAGCGTTCGAGTGTCCGGACCGTGGGCGTCGGCGAGCTCGGCGGCATCCGCGAAACCCACCATCCGGTCCGAGCGATCGTGGATGATGAGAAGTGGCGAGGGTGCGGGAAGCGGGTGATTCGCGGCCGAGTATTCGTGCCACACTCCGCGATCGCCGTCGAAGTAGCGGTCCTCGATCCGGGTCCGCACTCGCGCCATCGTTGAAGCACCCAATCCCAGAATCTCGCAGTATTTCGGCACGAGATTTGCCAGGTCTGCGACACCGCTGATCGAGACAAACCGGTCCGCAGCCAGACCGTGCACCGCCGCGGCGGCGACGGACGGAGTTCCGAGAGAGTGGGACACGACGGCTTCGAAGCGACCGTAGCGGGCGGCCAGTTCGGCGAGGACGGCGCCGTACTGGATAAAGTTCGTGCGCCGGCCGGACGAGTTTCCATGCCCGGGGGCATCCAGCGCGATGATCGTGCGTTCTCGCGAGCGCAATTCCCGCACGATCGGCGCGAAATCGGATGCCCGTCCCTCCCAGCCATGCACGAGCAGAATGGTTCGCGGACCGTAGCCCCACCGGTAGAGGGCAATCGTGTGGCCGCCAAGAGTCTCCCTCGATCTCCGGGCGAGTTCCATGACTGGTGCCGCGACCGCCGGGACCGACCGCGGTTTGCGGGGAGTGCCCCACGCCCGCCAGACGAATTCCGTGGCGAGCGAGGGCGAGACACGTTCCAGCGCCGGCAGCGATTTCAACAGGACGGACACCGTAACCTCCAAAGCGCGGGAGAGTGATTGAAAAACAATACGAACGATCGTACAATTAAGTATGCGAGGTGGCAATGGTTTCGAAGATTCGTGATGGACGCCGGCGAAGGGGCGACGAGTCCCGCCGGGCCATCCTGAGCGACGCCGTAAACCTCGCCTCCATTCACGGTCTCGACGGCCTATCGATCGGCGCACTGGCGGAAACGACGGGAAGCAGCAAGAGCGGCGTCGTCGCGCTGTTCGGAAGCAAGCTGGACCTCCAGTTGGCGACCATCCAGGCAGCGCGCGAAGTCTTTCTCCAGCGCGTCGTGGAACCGACGCTGAGGGCGCCACGCGGAGTTACGAGACTATGGGCTCTGTGCCGAACTTGGCTCGACTACTCGCGAAGCCGCGCATTCGACGGGGGCTGTTTCTTCCGCGCCGCTGCGGCGGAGGCGGATTCCAAACCCGGCCCGATCCGGGACGCCCTCGTCGTCGTCGATGAGGAGTGGATTGCGTTCGTCGAACGTTGCGTCACGCTCGCAGCAGAGGGTCTGCCTGCGCTGCGCAATCCCCAACTTCTCGCGTTCGAACTGATCGCTCTCTTGGATGCCGCCAATCGCAGCTCGCTGCTGCACGGCAATGACAGCGCGTACGAGTACGCCGAAGCGGCCGTGCGCGATCGACTCATCGCTGCCGGCGCGGACCCCGAACTCCTCGACGGCGTCCCGAGACAGCCGATCAGCGGGAAAGCTCGGCCTGCTGCAGCACGAGCCACGGGCTGAACGTGAAAGGTGTGGCAGCGACCGCGCGCGCGAGGGATTCCGGGTCGGTCCATGCCCACTCCGCGACCTCGTCCGGATTCGCGGCGACCGCGTCCGCCGTCGTGGCCCGAAAGACGGGGCAAATCTCGTTTTCGACGATGCCGCTCGCATCCACCGCCCGGTAGCGGAAGTCCGGAAGGATCGGAGTGACGCCCGAGATCGTGATTCCCAGCTCAAGCTGGGCACGCCGCGCCAGAGCGTCCTCGAGGGATTCGCCGGGCGCAGGATGACCGCAGAACGAGTTCGTCCACACCCCCGGCCACGTGAGTTTCCCGAGCGCCCGCCGTGTGACGAGCACCTGGCCGGCCTCGTTGTAGACGTGGCAGGAAAAGGCGAGATGCAAAGGCGTGTCCGCGGTGTGCACCGCGAACTTCTCGAATGATCCCGTCGGCACGCCGTCCTCGTCGACGAGGACCACGAGTTCCGGCTCAGCAACCATATGTGAACCCTACCCGCTCGCGATTGCGTGATCGCGTGCCCGCGGATCGCTCGTGGCTACGGGCTTCGCTTCAGGACCGCAGCCGCTCGGGGGCGCGCACGAACATGAGCAGTACGAAGCCTACGGCGAGAACGAGCGTGATTCCGAGAATCCCGTACAGGATCTGGTTGGCCGCCGCCGCGATGAACACGCCCCACAGGAGCGAGGCGAGCCAGCTCGCTGCCCGCCCCGTCGTGGCGTAGAGACCGAAGATCTCGCCCTCGCGTCCGGCGGGGGTTACCCGCGCGAGGAACGACCTCGACGATGCCTGCGCCGGCCCGACGAACATGGCCAGAATGATGCCGACCACCCAGAACAGGGGCTTTCCCAGCTCCGCGGCGAAGAAGACCGTCAGGGTGCACACGATGAGTCCGCCGATGGAGAACAGGATCACCGGTTTGGGTCCGACACGGTCGTCAAGCCGCCCGGAGAGGATCGTGGAAATACCCGCGACGAGATTGAGGACGATGCCGAAAATGACGAGGTCGGTGAATCCGAAACCGAACACCGCCCCCGCAATGACCGAACCGAACGTGAACACGGCGGCGAGCCCGTCGCGGTAGACGGCGCTTGCGAGCAGGAACCAGAAGGTGGGGCGGGTGTCCTTCCAGAGCCGCAGGACGCTCTTGACCAGTTCGACATAGCTGCGGAAGAAGTTGACCTTCTTCACGACGCCGATACTGGGCGGTTCCGGCACGTTGAGCAGAATCGGGATGGCGAACACGATCGTCCAGATCGTCGCACCGAGGGCGACGATGCGGAAAGTCCACGCGCTGTCCCCGTTGAGCAAGCCGCCGAGAATGGCGCCGACGACGATGGCGAGCGCGATGATGCCCCCGAGGTATCCGAAACCCCAGCCGAGGCCGGACACTTTGCCGACGGTCCGCTTCGTGGAGACGGAGACGAGGAGCGCGTTGTAATTCACTCCGGCGATCTCTCCGACGACGCTGCCGATAGCGATGAGGGAAACGCCAAGCAGGAACCATTGCTGGCCCTCGTCGACGAAGAACAACCCGAACTGGGAGAGGACGAGCAGCCCCGTGAAGATGGCGAGTTGCAGTTTCTGCCTTCCGGCCGCATCCGCCCGCTGGCCCATCACGGGGGCGAGAAGCGCAATCAGGATGCCGGCGGCCGTGATCGCCCAGCCGAGGTTGGCGGCGAGTTGCCCGAGTCCGTCGCAATACGCGTTGCCCAGCGCGGATGAGTCGCAATTGATGTACGAGCCGTCCGGATTGCGTCCGGCCGCCGCCACATCCTCGGCGAGAAAGAAGTGCGAAGTGAGGAAGCTGGGCACCCAGACGAACGTCAGCAGTACGGTGTTGAACGGCTGCGTCGCCCAGTCCCAGAGCGCCCAGGAGAACACCTGCTTGCGGGGGATGGTCTTGCCCTCCTGCAAGTCGAGGCCCATTGCAGCGATCGCGCCGGTGTTGGCGGTTGGCGGGACTTTCCTCGGTGTGGCGGCAGCGACGTCGTTGTCGGGTGTCTCATTCGTCATGCAGTCAGGCTACTGGTGATCAGCGCTCCGGTGGCGGAAGAATACTTGAGCCACTCACACTCAACTTTCAGCGCGAAAACTTGACATAGTTATCCACAGGCGCGAAACTTGAGTGAATGGGACTCAAGTCCCGATCAATGGACTTTCACAAAAGGAGTAAAGAGCGCATGGCTCGAGCAGTAGGAATTGACCTCGGAACGACCAACTCTGTCGTGTCCGTACTGGAAGGTGGGGAACCCACCGTCATCGCCAACGCCGAAGGCTTTCGCACGACGCCATCCGTCGTGGCCTTCACGAAGGACGGCGAAGTTCTCGTCGGCGAAACCGCGAAGCGGCAGGCTGTCACGAACGTCGATCGCACCATCGCGAGCGTCAAGCGCCATATGGGGACCGACTGGACGACCGAGATCGACGGCAAGACGTACACTCCGCAGGAGATTTCGGCACGCATCCTCGGAAAACTGAAGCGCGATGCCGAGCAGTACCTGGGCGAACCGGTGACGGATGCCGTCATCACAGTGCCTGCCTACTTCAACGACGCCGAGCGCCAGGCCACGAAGGAAGCCGGTGAGATCGCCGGCCTCAACGTGCTGCGCATCATCAACGAGCCCACCGCCGCTGCCCTCGCCTACGGGCTCGACAAGGGCAAGGAAGACGAGCTCATCCTCGTTTTCGACCTCGGTGGCGGAACGTTCGATGTGTCGCTGCTCGAAGTGGGCAAGGACGACGACTTCTCGACCATTCAGGTGCGCTCCACCTCCGGCGACAACCGCCTCGGCGGTGACGACTGGGATCAGCGCATCGTCGATCACCTGATCAAGCAGTTCAAGGCGACGACCGGCGTGGATGTCTCCAAGGACAAGATCGCGAAGCAACGTCTCAAGGAAGCTGCGGAGCAGGCCAAGAAGGAACTGAGCTCGTCCACGAGCACGAGCATTCAGCTTCCGTACCTCTCCCTCACGGACAGCGGTCCCGCGAACCTCGACGAGACGCTCACGCGCGCCCAGTTCGAGAAGATGACGAGCGACCTGCTGGATCGCACGAAGAAGCCCTTCGCCGACGTCATCAAGGAGGCGGGCATCAATGTCGCCGACGTCGCGCACGTCGTCCTCGTGGGTGGCTCCACCCGCATGCCCGCCGTCGTCGATCTCATCAAGAAGGAGACGGGCGGCAAGGAACCGAACAAGGGCGTGAACCCGGATGAGGTCGTTGCCGTCGGCGCCGCCCTCCAGGCCGGCGTTCTCAAGGGCGAGCGCAAGGATGTGCTTCTCATCGACGTGACTCCGCTGAGTCTCGGAATCGAGACGAAGGGCGGCATCATGACGAAGCTCATCGAGCGCAATACCGCCATCCCGACGAAGCGCAGCGAAACGTTCACGACTGCAGACGACAACCAGCCGTCCGTAGCGATCCAGGTGTTCCAGGGCGAGCGCGAATTCACGAAGGACAACAAGCCGCTCGGCACTTTCGAACTGACCGGCATCGCGCCGGCTCCTCGCGGAGTTCCTCAGGTCGAAGTGACCTTCGACATCGACGCGAACGGCATCGTGCACGTGTCCGCAAAGGACAAGGGCACGGGCAAGGAGCAGTCGATGACGATCACGGGCGGATCCTCGCTCGCGAAGGAAGACATCGACCGGATGATCCGCGAAGCGGAAGAGCACGCCGCAGAGGACAAGGCGCGTCGCGAAACCGCCGAGATGCGCAACACCGCGGAGCAGCTCGTCTTCTCCACGGAGAACATCATGAAGGAGAACGAGGAGAAGCTCCCGGAGGACATCAAGACGGAAATCCAGGAGGATGTCGATTCGCTCAAGACCGCGCTTGCCGGGGAGGATGACGACGCAGTGAGCAAGGCGTTTGACAAACTCAACGAGAGCCAGCAGAAGATCGGCGAGGCACTGTATCAGCAGAGCCAGACCGCCGAAGCGACTGCAGCCGAGTCGGAGACGGGCGAACCTGCTTCAGCAGACGACGAGGACATCGTCGACGCTGAAGTGGTCGAAGATGAGCCTGAAGGCGGCAAGAAATAGCAATGGCCGCCGATAAGGACAAGAAGAAGCGCGACCCCGCCGCGAGGTCAGAGCACGACAACGAATCCACGGAGCCCGTCGTCCGCGACAAGCGCCGCATCGACCCGGAAACGGGAGAAGCGCGCGAGATCAACGACGAAGTCGAAGAAACGCTGACCGAGGAGGATCTTGCGAAACTTCTCGAAGGCGCCGTCGAGCACGCGGAGGACGGCACGGCATCCGAGCATCTCGACGACCTCAAACGGGTGCAGGCCGAGTACGCGAATTACCGCAAGCGGGTGGACCGGGACCGTCACGTCGCGCGCGAACTCGCCGTGGCGGAAGTGATCACGAGCGTCCTGCCGGTGCTGGACGATCTCGACCTCGCGCACGCTCATGGAGACCTCGAAGGAAGTCCGCTCGAGCTCGTGGCACAGAAGATCCGAACCATCTTCGGCCGCTACGGCCTCGTTCAGGTCGGCGCGGTCGGCGAGCCGTTCGATCCGAAACTCCACGAAGCGATCGCCCAGCTGCCGAGCGCGGAAGCCTCGGAGGAGACCATCGCCGATGTCGTGCAGCCGGGCTACCGGTTGGGGGAGCGATTGCTTCGACCGGCAAAGGTCGCCGTGTTCGTCCCCGAGGCCTGACCATGGCCAGCCAGGACTGGTTCGACAAGGATTTCTACAAGGTGCTTGGCGTCTCCAAGGACGTATCCCAGGCTGACCTGAAGAAGGCTTATCGGAAGCTCGCGCGAAAGCACCACCCGGACTCCAACCCGGGGGACGTGAAGGCGGAGGCGAAGTTCAAGGAGATCAGCGAAGCCAATGCGGTGCTCTCGGACCCCGAATCGCGCAAGGAATACGACCAGATGCGCGCGCTCGGGTCCGGGATGCCCCGGTTTACGGCGGGCGGCCAGAGCGGCGGCTTCGAGGATGTCTTCGGTGGAATGTTCGGGGGGGGCGGCCAGCGCGCGACGTACCAGAGCGGCGGGTTCGAGGACATCTTCGGCAGTATGTTCGGCCAGTCGACTGGCGGTTTCCGAGGCGCGGGCGGACCGACGAAAGGCCGGGACATCACCGCGACCACGACGCTTGACTTCGTCACCGCCATCAAGGGCGACACTGCTCGCCTGCAGTCGGCGGGAGGCAAGCCGATCAGCGTGCGAATCCCGGCCGGCGTCGCGGATGGACAGAAGATTCGGCTCAAGGGCAGGGGCGAGCCGAGCCCCGACGGCGGCGCACCCGGAGACCTCACCCTCACGGTTACCGTGCGCAAGCATCCGGTTTTCGAGCGCGACGGACTGAACCTTCGGCTCGATGTGCCCGTGACTTTCACTGAGGCAACGCTCGGGGCGACAATCGAAGTGCCCACGCTCGACGGTGATCCGGTGAAACTGCGAATAGCGCCCGGCACGCCGAGCGGACGCGTCCTGAGGGTCAAAGGTCGCGGTGTCGCCACGGCGAAAGGCGTCGGCGACCTGCTCGCAGAGGTCGTCGTTGCCGTGCCGAGCCACCTCACCGCAGACGCGAAAGACTACCTGGAGAAATTCGCCAAGGCGATGCCGGCCGAAAACCCCCGCGCCGAACTCCTCGCGAGGGCGAAGGGGTGATGACATTGGACGAGAACTCACCGGTCTTCGCCATCGCGATGGCGGCGGAGCTCAGCGGAATGCATCCGCAGACGTTGCGGCAGTACGACCGGATGGGACTCGTGAGCCCGCGGCGCACCGTCGGAAAGTCCCGCAGATACTCCATGCGCGATGTCGCGCAACTGCGCGAGATCGCGCGGCTGGGCGCCGAGGGTGTGAGCCTCGAAGGCATCCGGCGCGTGCTGGACCTGGAGAACCAGGTAGCCCAGCTGCAGGTTCGCGTTCGCGAACTCGAAAGCGCGCTCGCCGACGAGCTCCTCACAAAGCCCGGCCGCAGGGTATTCGCTGCGGGAGAGTCCGGCGATGTCGTGTCGCTGAGAACGGGAACCAGGGCGCAGCGAAACAACCAGGTCGTCGTATGGCGACCATTCAACCACTGAGGCACTGCCGCAATCGACCAGAAAGAACAACTGACATGACCAGTGAAACACCGACGCCGACGCAGCCACACATCGCCGGCCCGTACGGCTCGCCCTCCGCCGGCTACGCAACACCGGCGCGGCCGCCGTTGACGAAGCGGGCGAAGAAGGGCGCGTTCTGGGGCGGAGCCGTCGGATTCAACGTGCTCACGATCGGATTCGGACTGGTCGTGCTCCCCATCCTGGCCGCCATCGTCGGTGCGTTCTTCTCGTTCCTGTTCACTCAGGTCGAGCGCAACTCCGACTACCTCGGAACCGGATACCTTGCCGTGCGCGGACTCTTCGCGTCCATCGACTTCGGCATCGTGGTGGTCATCGGAGTCGTCGTGTTCCTCGCGGGGCTTGCCATCATGACGGGAGCTTTGTTCGCCAGCAAAGCAATTCTCCGCTCGCACGGCGTCCACCGCGCATGGGCGGTGACGTGGGCGGGAGCGGGAATCGCCATTGTCGCATCCTGGGTCGTGGGCTGGATTCCCGGCGTGGTCGTCCAGTTCGCCTCCGGACTGTTCCCGCAAGGAGGGTCTGATGGCTTTGCGGCGCTGGCGGCGTTGGGCGGCTTCGGGATGATCCTGGGAATCGCGACGACGGCGGTCATCGGATGGCTGGCGTGGTGGTGGATGGCGCACGCATTCCGCCCGTCGTTTGCAGCGTCACCGGGTGGCGGCACCACCGCAGAAGAATCACAGAGGTAAAGACGATGGCAAACATGCAGGGCGCACCAGCAAGCGACGGCGAGCAGAAGACTGCTCTCGAACAGTACGGAGTTGATCTCACGGCGATCGCGGGAACCGGCAAGCTGGACCCGGTAATCGGCCGAGACGCCGAAATCCGAAGGGTCAGCCAGGTGCTGACGCGACGCACGAAAAACAACCCCGTCCTGATTGGGGAGCCTGGAGTTGGAAAGACCGCCGTAGTCGAAGGTCTCGCGCAACGCATCATCGCGGGAGATGTCGCCGATTCACTCAAAGGCAAACGGCTCGTCGCACTCGATCTTGCTGCGCTCGTCGCGGGGGCAAAGTATCGCGGCGAATTCGAGGAACGTCTCAAAGCGGTGCTCAAGGAGATCAACGACGCCGACGGCCAGATCATCACGTTCGTCGACGAACTGCACACCCTCATGGGCGCCGGAGGCGGCGAAGGTTCGGTCGCGGCGGCGAACATGCTCAAGCCCATGCTCGCACGCGGTGAGCTCCGCCTGATCGGCGCGACGACTCTCGACGAGTACCGGGAGTTCATCGAGAAGGATGCCGCTCTTGAGCGCCGATTCCAGCAGGTGTATGTGGGCGAGCCGAGCGTGGAGGACACGATCGCGATCCTTCGCGGATTGAAGGAACGCTATGAAGCGCACCACAAGGTGGCGATCGCCGACACCGCGCTCGTTGCTGCCGCCTCGCTCAGCAATCGCTACATTTCTGGTCGCCAACTCCCCGACAAAGCCATCGACCTCATCGATGAGGCCGCGAGCCGGCTCCGAATGGAGATCGACTCTGCACCGGTCGAGATCGATGAACTCCGGCGAAGCGTCGACCGTCTCAAGCTCGAGGAACTCGCGCTCAAGAAGGAGAAGGACGACGCGAGCAAGGCGCGGCTGCAGAAGCTTCGCGACGACCTGAAGGAGAAGAGTTCAGTTCTCGAGGACCTTCAGGCCCGCTGGGAGCACGAGCGCGCGTCCCTCAACCGCGTCGGCGAACTGAAGGAGAAGCTGGATGCGCTGCGCATGCAAGCCGACCGGGCACAACGCGAGGGAAACCTCGAGCTGGCCTCCCGGCTCCTCTACGGTGAAATCCCGGTGATCGAGCGCGAAGTCGCGGTTGCGGAGAAATCCGAGGAAGAAACTCCGCTCATGGTCAATGACCAGGTGACCGCTGAGGACATTGCCGCGGTGATTGCCGCGTGGACCGGTATCCCGGTTGGCCGTTTGCTGCAGGGTGAAACGGAAAAGCTGCTGCACCTGGAGACGGAGCTGGCCAAACGCCTCGTCGGTCAGAAGACCGCCGTGAAGGCGGTTGCGGACGCGGTGCGCCGCAGCAGGGCCGGCATCGCGGATCCCGCGCGCCCCACCGGATCGTTCCTGTTTCTCGGGCCGACGGGTGTCGGCAAGACGGAGCTCGCGAAAGCGCTCGCGGAGTTCCTGTTCGACGACGAGAAAGCGATGATCCGCATCGACATGAGCGAGTACGGCGAACGGCACTCGGTCGCGCGACTGCTCGGTGCCCCTCCCGGCTACATCGGTTTCGAGCAGGGCGGCCAGCTCACGGAAGCCGTGCGCAGGAGGCCCTACTCGGTCGTGCTCATGGACGAGGTCGAGAAAGCGCATCCGGATGTGTTCGACACTCTCCTGCAGGTGCTCGACGACGGTCGGCTCACAGACGGTCAGGGCAGAACGGTGGATTTCCGCAACGTCATCCTGATCCTCACGTCGAATCTGGGGAGCCAGTTCCTGGTGGACATGGATCTCAGTTGGGAGCAGAAGGAAGAGGCCGTGAATGCCATGGTGAGGCAGGCCTTCAAGCCGGAGTTCGTGAACCGCCTCGACGACATCGTGATCTTCTCCCCCTTGTCCATGGACGACCTGGGGCAGATCGTGGAACTGTACGTGGATCGCCTGGAGAAACGGCTCGCGGAGCGCCGGTTGGGCCTTGCCGTAACCCCCAACGCGAGGGCATGGCTCGCCGAGCGCGGGTACGACCCGATCTACGGTGCGCGGCCGCTGCGTCGGCTCATGCAGCAGGAGATCGATGACCGTCTCGCGACCGCGCTCCTGGCAGGGACGGTGCGCGACGGCGACACTGTGCTCGTCGACCTCGCAGACAGCGGCGAAGAGCTCAGCGTCACGAACAACTAGGCGAGTTCCTTCGCGATCGCCGCGACGAACGCGTCGATGTCCGCCTCCGTGGTGTCGAAGGAGCACATCCAGCGCACCTCGCGTGCCGCGGCATCCCAGTCGTAGAACCGAAATGCTGTGCGAAGCCTGTCGGCGGCCCCTGCCGGCAGGACGGCGAATACCGCGTTCGACTGAGTTTCCTGGGAGAAGGACAATCCGGTGATGGATCCGTCCGCGATGCGGTCGTCGAGCGACCGGCGCAAGTGCGCCGCCATGGCATTGGCGTGACTCGCCGATGTCAGCCACAAATCGCCTTCGAAGAGCGCAAGGAACTGGGCGGACAGGAACCGCATCTTCGATGCGAGCTGCATGTTGAGCTTTCGCAGGTAGATCAACCCCGGCGCGGTATCCGGATTGATGGCGACGATCGCCTCGCCGAACAGCATCCCGTTCTTGGTTCCGCCGAAACTGAGCGTGTCGATTCCCGCATCCGTCGTGAACTCGCGAAGTCCGGTGCCCAGCGCCGCGGCCGCATTCGCGATCCGCGCGCCGTCCATGTGCACTGTCATGCCCTTCGAGTGCGCGTGATCGGTGATGTCCTTGAGCTCGGCGATGGAGTACAGGGTGCCAAGCTCGGTCGTTTGCGTGATGCTCACGGCCAAAGGCTGCGCACGATGCTCATCTCCCCAGCCCCAGGCTTCGCGATCGATGAGTTCGGGGGTGAGCTTGCCGTCCGGCGTGTCGACAGTGAGCAGCTTCAGTCCGCTTACGCGCTCAGGTGCGCCATTCTCATCCGTGTTGATGTGAGCGGTCTTCGAGGAGATGACGGCGCCCCACCTCGGCAGCATGGCCGTGAGCGCGGTGACGTTGGCTCCGGTGCCGTTGAACACGGGAAACACCTCCGCCTGTTCGCCGAAGTGCTGCCGGATGACGGCTTCCAGCCGCTCGGTGTAGACGTCGCCGCCGTACGCGACCTGATGGCCGCCATTCGCCTCGCCGATCGCAGCGAGAACCTCAGGGTGGATGCCGGCGTAGTTGTCGCTCGCGAATCCGCGAAGCTCAGGGTCATGAAGTTGAGTCACCCGTCCATCCTCTCACCAGGACCGGACGTCGATCAGCGGGAGAGCGCCTCGGAGAGTTTCACGCGGGCGCCCGTCCGCAGCAGCGCGTTCGAGTAGATTCGCGAGCCGAGCACGATGACGGCGGCCGTCGTGACGAGCAGGACAGCGAGCGATAGCAACGGTTCCCACCACGAGGCTTCGCCGAGAAAGATGCGCATGGGCATCCCGACCGGTGCGGAGAACGGCACGTAGGACATGATTGCGAGCACGAGCGGGTTGTCGTTGAACGCGATCACGAGGATGTACGGGAGCATGACGAGAATCATCACCGGCGACGTGGCGCTCCCGACGTCCTCCTGCCTCGAGACGAGAGATGCCGTCGCGGCGTAGAGTGCGGCGATCATGACGAACCCGAATACGAAGAACACCACGAACCAGGCGATGGACGGGCCGAAACTGGCAAGCAGATCAGACTGGCCGGTGAGAGTGAGTCCGATCGCCGCGAGCCCCGCGATCACCGCGATCTGCGCGAACGCGAGAATGCTGTTGCCGATCACCTTGCCGGCCATGAGGGCGCGCACCGGAATCGTGGACATGAGAATCTCCACGATCCTGGTTTGCTTCTCCTCGACGACGCTTTGGGCGATAGTCGTGCCGAACGTCATGGCGGACATGAAGAACACGATCCCGAAGGCGATGGCGGCGAAGTACGCGAGCACCGGGTTGATGGCATTGGGATCGAGAAGCTCCACCGTCGGCGACGTGCTCAGTTGTGCGACCAACGACTGAGGTATGGAGTCGAGCGCGATGACCGAGACACCGAGAGCATGATCCGCCGAGGGGATGATTGCCGCCTCGACTGTGCCGTCGCGCACGAGCGCTTTCGCTTTTTCGACCGAATCGACCGTGGTGACGTTGAGGTTCGGGACCGCGTCCGCGATCTTCACGGCAGCTCCCGTTGCCGCGACGTCCGTCTTCGACGTCGTCGCGCTCAGGAGTCCGCCGACCAGCACCGACGCGAGCACGGCGAGCATGAGGATTCCGGTGGAGATGAGAAACGCCTTGCTGCGAAGCTTCATCCGAATCTCCCGCGCCGCGACCAGGTTGACGCTGTTCGCAAAGCTGGGTTCCCGATAATCGGTCATTGGATCACCTCATGGAAGATCTGCGCGAGTGACGGTTCCTGCGGTGTGAACCGCGCAACGCCACCTCGTTCGAGAGCGGCGCGGAGAAGGTTTTGTGCGGCATCCGCACTGTCGGCGCGGAATGACACGGTTGCGCCGTCGAGAGCTTCGACCTGGATCCCGGGAGCGCCGCGAGCCCACGCGATATCCGAGGTGGCGACGAGTTCGTAGCGGGCTTCGCCGAACTCCGCTCTCAGCTTCTCGCGCGACCCCGAAGCGCGGATCGCACCGTCCGCGATGACGACGAGGTCGTCGCACAACCGTTCGACGATGTCGAGTTGATGGGAGGAGAACAGCACCGGCACGCCGCGAGCCGCACGCTCCGTAAGGACGCCCTGCACCGTCTCGACGGCGATCGGGTCGAGCCCCGAAAAGGGTTCGTCGAGAACGAGGATCTCCGGCTCGTGCACAAGCGCCGCGGCGATCTGTGCGCGCTGTTGGTTGCCGAGCGAGAGGCTTTCGACGGTCGTGTCCGCGCGCTCGCCGAGCCCCAGTTGGTCGAGCAGGGTGGCCGTGTTTCGCTGCGCGGCGGCAGCAGTTAGGCCGTGGAGTCTGGCCAGGTAGACGATCTGCTCCGCGACCTTCATCTTCGGGTACAGCCCGCGCTCCTCCGGCATGTACCCGAAACGGCGGCGGTCGGCCGTCTCCAGGGGGCGTCCGTCGCGGGTCACCGTTCCGGAGTCGGCGGACAGCACGCCCAGGATGATGCGCATCGTCGTGGTCTTGCCCGCGCCGTTCGCGCCGACGAAACCGGTCATCCGGCCAGGTGCGATGGAGAAGGTGACGTCGCGGAGAACCCGCGTGCCCCCGAACGACCGATTGACGTTGACTAGCTCAAGCACCCAACCACCCTAAACCCGTGGCGATACCGCAAGCTCCCACTCTCCTGAGTGGGACGCGCCAGCGTACGGCACGCGGGCGCGGTCAGTCGCTGCCCGTGATGCCGGAAGTCGACTCGATGACTTCGGTCATCTTGCGGGAGAGCGCTTCGTAGAACATGGACAGCGGGAACTCGTCGTCAAGCACCGCGTTCGTGAGATCCTTCGGCAATCCTGCGAGCGGCAGGTCCCGCGTCGCCCACTTCGATGCCGGATGCGGGGTGAGCGTCGACGACACCAGGTCGTACGCCGCGAGCCAGTGCGCCACCTTCGGCCGATCGATGGAGCGCCAGTACAGGTCGCCGATCGCGTCGCCGAGCGCATTCACGACATCCGGAACGTCGTCCCAGTCGATGCTGAGCGTCGTGTCCGTCCAGTGCAGCACGTGGTGTTGGTGCATCCACGCGAAGAGCAACTGCCCGCCGAGGCCGTCGTAGTTGCGCACGCGGCTTCCCGTGAGGGCGAACCGGAAGATTCGGTCGAAAATGACCGTGTATTGCACGAGCTGCGCGTGCTTGCGGGTCACCGGGTCCGTGTCGTCCGCGCGCACGAGCTTCACGCTCTCGCGGAACGCCGTGAGGTCGCAGCGCAACTCCTCGAGCGAGTAGAGGAAGTACGGCATCCGTTGTTTGATCATGAACGGATCGAATGGCAGATCGCCGCGCATGTGTGTTCGGTCGTGGATGAGGTCCCACATCACGAAGGTCTCCTCCGTGAGCTTTTGATCCTCGAGAAGCTCGATGGCGTCCTCCGGCAGGTCGAGCCCCGTGATCTCGGCTGCCGCTTTCACGACGCGGCGGAAGCGTGCGGCCTCGCGGTCGGCGAATATCGCCCCCCAGGTGAACTTCGGCGTCTCGCGGACGGCGACCGTCTCGGGGAAGAGCACAGCCGAGTTCGTGTCGTAACCGGCGGTGAAGTCGAGGAACCGGATCGGCACGAACATCTTGTTCGAGTATTCGCCCGCCTCCAGTTCAGCGACGAACCCCGGCCAAATGACTTCGATGAGCACTGCCTCGACGAGTCGGTCGGTGCTTCCGTTCTGCGTGTACATCGGGAACACGACCAAGTGGCGCAGACCGTCGACCCGGTTCTTCTCCGGCCGGAACGCGACGAGTGAGTCGTAGAAGTCCGGAACGCCGAATCCCTCTTTCGCCCAACGCTCGAAGTCGGCGACGAGGGCCGCGAGGTACTCCTCGTCGTGCGGGAAGAGCGGGGCGAGTTTCGCGACTTCCTGGTTGATTGCGGCAACGAGCTTGCGTGCTTTCGCGTGGTCGGATGATTTCGGTATGCTGCCGTCCTGCACTTGAAGCGGGCGGAGACTCGATACCGCGTCTTTCAGGGCGAGCCAGGAGGGGTTCGTTGCAACGCCGGCCACATCCTCAACGACCTCGGGTTCGCCAATGATGGTCTTCTCGTTTGTGAGTGATGACATGGTTCAACCTCCCGCCGCTGTCGATGTGAAAGTGCCTGAGGTTAAAGCGTATCGGGCCAATCGAGACGATTGGTTGTGGTTTTCTGCGAATAACTGCGCGCCAGGTGCCGGCGCGCCGGTTACGTGACGCGTGCAGGGCTGCGCGGTCAGGATCTGTCGGGTTCCAGGGGGATGCGGATGCCCTTGATCGCCGCGATCGCCTGGTGCGCGAGAGCGACGTCGCGAGTTCGCACCGCATCCAGGAGGGTCGACTGCGCGTCGTAAAGCGCTTGGTAGTCGATGTCCTCCGGCAGGTGAAGACCGCCCAGTCTCACCAGGTGGACGACCGAGGTGATTGCGCGCCGCAGCAACTCGTTCTCCGTCCGCAGGGTGAGTCGGCTGAAAAAGGAGAAGTTGTGAGTCGCGAGGGCTTGCATATCGGGACCGACGGCTGCGGCTTTGAAATCGGCGTGGTCCTTGCTCATTTCCGCGAGAACATCGGGTCCCGCGCCGGGGATCGTCTCGTCCAGGAGCGCACCGAACAGCGCACTCCACACCACCAGCGCCTCCGCGGTCGTCCGAGGACTCACCACCGCGACTCTCGTAAACCGATTGGCCGATGCTTCGACGACGCCGATCTCCCTCAGGCGCTGAAGCGCTTCGCGAACGGGGGTCCGCGAAACTCCGTACTTCGCGGCGAGCGCAGTGTCGTTGATCCGCTCTCCTGGGAGAAGTGTTCCCTGATGGATCGCCTCAAGAACTTCCTCGAACACCCGTGTGACAACTTTGCTCGTCGCAATTCCGGCAACAGTGGGCTTGGCAGCGAGGGTGTCTTCACGATCGGACTCGGCCATCGGAACAATGATACGGGAGTGACGTACCTGCGAGTCAGAAGATCATCGGTCTGTCGAGGTCCTCGATATGGTCCATCGCCAGGTCGACGATCACGGGCACATGGTCGCTCGGGCCGTCGCCCTTGCGTTCGTCGCGGTGGATTTCGGCCGCAATCACGAGATCCGCGAAGCCCTGCGAGCCCAGGATGAAGTCGATGCGCATGCCCTCGTTTCGCGGGAATCGCAGTTGCTTGTAGTCCCAGTAGGTGTACCCGTTCGGCACGAACGGTCGGACCACGTCGACGAACCCCCCGTCGAGGAAGGCTGAGAACGCGGACCGTTCCGGTGCTGAAATGTGTGTCGACAACCCGGGAATGAAGCTCGGGTCGCCCATGTCGTCGTCGGTTGGCGCGATGTTCCAGTCGCCCAGGAGTGCGAGCGGCGTGTCCGGGTGCTCGGCGAGCCAGGCCGCAGCATGCTCTTTCAAGCGAGCGAGCCAGTCGAGCTTATAGGCGTAGTGCGGGTCGTCCAGGCCGCGTCCGTTGGGGACGTACAGACTCCACAGGCGGATGCCGTCGACGGTGACACCGAGGGCACGGGCCTCGAGCGGTTGGTCGGGGCCTTCCGCGCCCTTCAGGAACCCGGGCTGCCCGGCGAAGCTCGTTTCGACATCCGTCATGGGAAGGCGGCTGGCGAACGCGACGCCATTCCACTGATTGAGCCCGTGGGCGACAATGTCGTAGCCGGCCTCCTCGAACGGCTCGAGAGGGAACTGGTCTGGCCGGCATTTGATCTCCTGCATGCCGAGAACGTCGACGTCTTCCCGGACGAGCCAGTCGACGACTCGACCTGCCCGGGTGCGGATCGAGTTGACGTTCCAGGTGGCGACGCGCATAGTCCAACGGTACCGGCTCCGAGTCACACCACCTCCTGAATGATGAATAGAGTTGTGTGCGTGAACGACGCGCGGCGCCAACTCATCGACTACATCGTTTCGGATGCGGTGTTCCGTGGCGACTTCACCCTGTCGAGCGGGAAGAAGGCGAGCTTTTACGTCGACCTTCGCCGGGTGAGCCTGGACCACCGTGTTGCACCGCTCATCGGGGCCGTCATGCTCGATCTGATCAAGGACGTCCCCGACGTTTCCGCAGTCGGCGGATTGACGATGGGTGCCGACCCGATTGCCGCCGCCATTCTTCACCAGGGTGCCGCGAGGGGCCGGAGCTATGACGCCTTCGTGGTGCGCAAGGAACCGAAGGATCACGGTCGGGGCCGCCAGGTGGAGGGTCCGGATCTGGCGGGCAAACGTGTGATCGTCGTGGAGGACACGTCGACGACGGGTGGCTCGCCCATGGCGGCGATTTCCGCGCTCGAGAAGGTGGGTGCCGTCATAGCCGCCGTCGCCGTCGTGGTGGATCGCGACACGGGCGCACGGGAAGCAATCGAAGCTGCCGGATATCCTTATTTCGCAGCGCTGGGACTACGTGATCTGGGGCTCGACTCGTGAGCGACGACCGGAACAACGGGGGCGATGAGGGGCCGGAGGACGACGGACTCGACGCGTGGCTCGCGGCAAACTTTCCGCCCAAGCCCACCCCGTCAGAAGAGTCGCCTTCGCCGCCGCCGGTAACGCCGCCGGTGCAGCCGACCACCCCACCGGTGCAGCCGACTCCGTCACCGGTGCAGCCGACCTCGCCGGCCGCGCAGCCGACCCCGCCGGCCGCGGCCCCGAC